>NZ_AP019711.1 GCF_010537335.1 Amedibacterium intestinale | reverse complement strand
TCCTAATCCAGATAAAATTCCACTTGCCAAAGCGATAGCATTTTTAACTGCTACACCAACTTCACTTCCGATTTCATCTGTACCTGTATAGATACGAAGATATTCATTAGAGAATGTTTCCTGTACAGTTTTCGCATCTTCTTCATTCAAAGAAACAGCACAAATCGTTGTCAACATACGTATAACGACTTCTTCCGCATGGCTTGGTCCTATTAAAGAAACTACACTGCTTAAATGTTCTTCACTGATGTTTTCACGAATAACACATGACATACGTTCAAAAGTTTCCGGATGAAATCCTTTTGACGTATTTACAATAATTGTCTTTTTATCTAAAATTTCATCAATCTGTTTACAAACACTTTCAATCGCAATGGTAGGAACACTTAATACAACGATATCACTACCTTTTACCACATTAATATCTGTTGTAGCTTTTAAATCTGGATGTATTTGAATCCCTCCAAAATATTTACTGTTTCTATGATTCTCATTAATATCATTGATTTCACTTTCGCAGTTACCATAAATGGTAACATCCACTTTATTATCACATAACACCTGAGCAAGGCCGGTTCCCCAGCTTCCACTTCCTATTACTACTGCTTTCATTATGTCACTACCTTTCAGTTTTCATTCACATGTGTACTTATTATACACATAAACAACCCCATGTACAAGTTTTCTTATTTTTTCACAAGTTCTTTCTTTCCATCTTTTTTCTTAGCAGATGGTTTTCTTTTTTTATATTCCAGTAAAACACCGCCAAATGCCGGCACATCAACTGCAATTGTATATGGCTTGTTATTACATTCCTGTTTTACTGCTTTTACTTTTTGAAGTTCACTTATTGTACCACCATATATATCCTGTTCTGTGTTCAAGATTTCTTTATACGTTCCATTATCATATACCCCAAATGGATGTGCTTTATACATATTTGGAGAAAAATTCAAAATAATGATATAGGTACGATCATCGCTTTTTCGCATATAGCTAAATAGATTTTCATCTTCATTGTCCGCATCAATCCACTCAAATCTATTCCAGTCATACTCTCCACAATATAATGCTGGTGTTTTTTTGTAAATATCTCCTAGCTTTGCGAAATATTTATGAAAAGCATCATGAATAGGATAAGTTAATAGATCCCAGTCACACTGCTTTGTTTCATCCCATTCACGAAAATGAGCTAATTCATTTCCCATAAAGTTTAGTTTTTTTCCAGGGTGTGTAAACATATATAAATATAAGGTACGAAGCTGTGAAAATTTCTGCTCATAGCTTCCAAAAATTTTATCAATAATAGTTTTCTTTCCATGTACTACTTCATCATGGGAAAACTCCACCATAAATCTTTCGGAATAAAAATAAGCCATAGAGAATGTAATGTCATGATGATGCCATTTACGATATATAGGATCTTTTTCCAAATACTTTAACGTATCATTCATCCATCCAAGATCCCACTTATAATCAAAACCTAACCCTCCATCAATCGTTGGTTTTGTTACATCCGCAAAATCACTGGAATCTTCCGCAATTAACATCACATTAGGAAACTTTGTATGAAGATTATAATTCATTCGCTTAATAAAATGCAAAGCTCCTTCATTTTCCCCTAAATCTTTATTTCCATGCCAATGAATAATATTGCTTATCGCATCCATTCTTAATCCATCTACATGATATTTATCAATCCAAAATGCTGCAGCAGACATAAGAAAAGAGCGGACTTCTTCTTTCCATAAATTGAAATTTGCTGTTCCCCATTGAGAATCTGCATCTTGTGGTTTTTCATATTCATATAGTGGCGTTCCATCAAAATAAGATAAGGAAAAATCATCTTTTACAAAATGTACAGGCACATAATCCATGATGACCCCAATTCCTGCTTTATGACAGGCATTGATAAGGTACATCAAATCATGACAGCTTCCATAACGGCTTGTTGCGCTAAAATAACCACTGCACTGATAGCCCCAGGAACCATCAAATGGATACTCATTTAATGGCATTAATTCAATATGAGTAAAATTCTGCTTTTTCACATAAGCGATTAACTCTTTCGCAATTGTTTTATAATTTACCCATTCCTGTCCTTCCTCTTTTTTCCATGATCCAAGATGAACTTCATAAATATTAAGTGGTTTATCAAAGTTTTTGTCTCTTTGTGAAATCCACTTTTCATCACTCCACTTTTTATATTCCAGATTCACTACAATAGATGCAGTATTTGGACGAAGTTCAGAATAAAAAGCATAAGGGTCCATTTTATCCACAACCCGCCCTGTTGCCTGTGTTATGCGATATTTATACATATCTCCTTCTTTTACACCAGGAATAAATAATGTCCAGATACCTTTTTCATCTGCACGCTTCATCATATATCCCTGACAGCTCCAGTCATTGAAAGAACCAATGACTTGAATACTTTGTGCGTGTGGTGCAAAAACATTAAAACGAACTCCTTTTTTTCCTCTTTCTTCACATAAATGAGCTCCAAACAGTTCATATGCGTTTAAAGCATTCCCTTTATAATATTGATCTATGATTTTATGTTTCATAAAAATCCTCCAATCGATTTTTCTATATCTATATTTTACTCCTTTTTTATAAGAAAACCTACAAGAATTGTCATTTTTGAAACAGGTTACACCACTTTCATAGAAAAACATTCTTCTTATCAGGTTGTAAACATTTTTTATACCTCATCCGCATAAATTATAATGTCATTCTCCTTAAAGGAAAGTTCTCCGGATGACAAAAACACCTTTTCAAATTCGAAAAGGTGTTTTCTAGTTCTTTATGCAACTATACACTTGCTTCTAAACTATCTTTTTGTGAAAAAGAAACACGAAAAGAAAACAATATGCAAAAGTACTTAATATGCAGATAGCAGAAAAGCCATATATTGCGATATTGTTTTCGCACTTTTTATATTCCCATTTGCAGCTTTTACTTCTACATGTGTACACTCTCCTTTATAACTTATAACAAAATCAATCTCTGCACCTGAATCTTATGATGTGATTGTACATGAAATTCAAACTATTTCAAGGTAGTTTCTAACCAATTTCAAAACTTTTTCAAAGGACTTTTATTGTAAATATATTATTTTTTCAAGGGAGTTTTAATTTATAAAAACAATACATTATTCCTAAAAATATTCATATTAAAAAAAGAACCTGAAAAGTGAATTTACACTCCCAGGTTCTTGTGAGCATTTAACAGCTTGAGGTATATGCTATGTCTTATTATACAAATACCTTCCAGGACCAAGCCTTTTGATACGCATTTGTTTTCTGTTGTACTTCTTCGAATGAAGCTCCACGAACACAATAATAGAATTTACATTTTGGTTCTGTTCCACTTGGACGAATCGCTATCCAGCTTCCATCTTCCAAATAATACTTTAATACATCTGATTTTGTAAACCCTGTAAGTTCCCTTTCTTTTCCATTTTCCACAATGCGACATTCTTTATAATCTTCAATACGAACGATTTTTACACCAGCTACATCTTTCATATCACTGGTACGAAAACCCGTCATGATTTCCTGAATACGTTTTGCACCAGCTTCTCCTTCCAGTTTCAAAGATGTCTGGCTTTCTTCATAATACCCAAATTCTGCATATAAGTCATGTAAAACATCTAATAATGTTTTTCCTTTTTCTTTGTAGTAACAAGCAGCCTCTGCCAGCATTAAACATGCCTGAGGAGCGTCTTTATCACGAACAAATGGTTTAATTAAAGAACCATAACTTTCTTCGTATCCAAATACATACTGTTTCTCACCGCTCTTTTCATATTTGGCGATTTTTTCTCCGATAAACTTAAATCCAGTTAATGTCTTTTCTGTTTCTACTCCATATTTTGATGCAATCTTTTCACCTAGATCTCCCGTAACAACAGTATTAAACATCACTGGATGTTCTGGCATCAAACCTTTTTCCTTCATCTGTGAGAAAATATATTCAATCAATACTGCCCCACTTTGATTTCCTGTTAGTAAAGTATATCCATATTCATCTTCACTTTTTACTGCCACTCCCATACGATCTGCATCCGGATCACAGACTAAGATAATATCTGCATCTTCCTTTTTCGCATATTCAACTGCCAATTGATATGCCCCTCCTTCTTCTGGGTTTGGTGTTGGTGTATTTGAAAAATCAGGGTCTGGTGTACACTGTTCCTCTACCGCAACGAAATGATATCCAGTTCTTGTGTATAATTCTTTTACTGGAATGTTGGCAGTTCCATGTTCCGGTGAAAAAATAATTTTTACATTTTCTTTATTAACATCTGGATTTAATTGAATGCTTAATACATTTTTATAGTATTCCTCATCAACATCTTTTCCAATAATCGTAATTAGTTTTTCCTGTTCTTCACTTGGTTGTGCCTTGATTGCCAATTCATCTTCTACGGCATTTACTTTTTCAATAACCTGTGCAGCTAAAGCAGGGACTAACTGACATCCTTTTTCATCATACAGTTTATAACCATTATATTCTTTTGGGTTATGACTGGCCGTTACCATAATTCCACCAAAGCAGTTGAAATGACGCACCGCAAAGCTTAATTCTGGTGTTGGTCGAAGGCTTTCAAATACATAACTTTTAATTCCATAAGTTGCCAGAACTTTTGCGGAATCCATCGCAAATTCTTTTGACATATGACGATTATCATATCCAATCGCAATTCCTCTTTGCTTTGCTTCTTCTCCATGTTCACAAATATACTGAGCAAAGCCTACATTTGCTTTTCGAATCGTATGCAGATTGATACGATTTGTACCTGGTCCTAATAAACCACGCATTCCTGCTGTACCAAATTCAATTGTTGTATAGAATGCATCATTCATTTCTGTTTCATCCATAGTTTCAAGAACTTCTTTATAAGAAGGATCTAGGTTTGGATGATGTAACCATTTTTCATAAACATCTTTATACATTGTCTCTCATCCTCTCATTATTACTTTCATTATATCACATAATTCAGGGTTTTCCTGTAGTATTATGACAATCTTAGAATGTATCTTGCATATAAGAAAAAAGGAGACAGTGTTCCCATCTCCTTAACATATCAAAAAATTAACCAATAATTTTCTGAGCGCGCAATACTTCTTCGATTGCAGCGATTGCAGCATCTTCGTCATCACCGTTGCAAGAAATAGTGATTTCAGACTGTGTTGGAATTCCTAAAGACATAACACCCATGATTGATTTCATGTTTACTTCACGTCCTTTGAAAGTGATGTTTACTTCACTTTTAAATTTGCTTGCAGCGTTAACAGCAACAGTTGCTGGACGAGCGTGCAATCCAACTGGGTCGATTACAGATACAGTAATTTGTTTCATTGTATATTCCTCCTAATTATTACTTTATTTACACCCTATATTTTAAACTATTTTGATACCACTTACAATCTAAAATTTGTTTTTTTCACAAATATTCGCTTCATTTTTTACTTCTATAAGAAATTCATCGACATTCTTTATACATAATCCGTTATTTTTACACATCTGGACAAAAATACCATCTCCATCAATGAGCGTTTTTGAAAAGGTTCCATCATAAATTTTTCCTTTTCCACAACTAGGACTTCGAGGCTGGGTAATTACAAGATCTGCCTTTTCATCCAGAAGTTTCTTTATTTCTTTTTCTGCGCCTTTATAAAATGCTTCACTTACATCTTCTTCCTCTTTATTTATGACTCTGCCATTTCTGATTTCACTGCTGATACGAGGAATGGGAAGTCCTCCGGCACATTCTGGACATATCGGAACTACTTCTTTCCCTTCTAAAAAAGATAAAAGCTCTTTATGTTCATTGTTTCCCCCATTGTATTTACAATTGACACCTAATAAACACGCACTTACCGCATACTTCATACAGATTCTTCCTCACTTATAATTGCTTCTATGGCCGCTATCACACCTTCAACCATCATTTCCAAACTCATACTAGGCATATTGCTGTGATGAATCGCCTGCTCTGGCAACATTGGCACATGAATAAAACCGCTTTTTTGCTGCTTTCCTTTCTGTTTTAGTATATGGCGTACACCATATAAAATATGATTACAAATATAGGTTCCTGCCGAATTGGAAACATAGGCCGGGATTCCTTTATTCCTTATAAATTCTACCATCTTTTTTACAGGCAGATTAGAAAAATAAGCATCTGGACCATCTATCATTATCTTTGTATCTTCTATTTTATTTCCCTTATTATCTTCTATAGAAAAATCATCTAGATTAATACCAATTCTTTCTACAGAAATCGCACTTCTTCCTGCAGCCTGTCCTAAAGATAACACTGCATCAGGTTCTATCTTGTTTATATGATCTTTGATCATATTAAGACACGATAGATCAACCGGAAGAGTACAGCATATAATTTCATGTTTCTTAATAGTGGATGGAAGCTTTGTTAATATCATAGAAGAAGGATTGATAATTTCCTTATGAAAGGGTTCAAAACCAGTTACTAATATTTTCATTTGTTAATCCTTTCTTTTCACAAATACAAACTCTTCCTCTGTGGAAATGCTTTCTTCAAACCAATACCCATCTTCCGCAAATTTCTTAATTTCCTCTTTGGTTTCAACCTGGTGTGCAGCCATATAAGAAACCATCAACCCTCTTGCCATTTTCACCTGTGTTGACTCGGTTTTTAAAACACCATCTTTTTCAATACAGAATCGAATTGTCAAAACTTGTTTCTTATCTACATATGGCAAGATTGCTTTATCATATTCCTTGCTTGCTAGATTTATCAAGATTTGTTCTTTATGATTTTTTAAATCCGCAAGGCATGCCTGTGCAATCGTATCATTCCAAAAAGCATATAGATGCTTGTTTTCTTTTACAGGTAAGCGAAGCTGCATTTCCATACGATAAGGATATATGGAGTCCATTGGTTTTACCATTCCATAAAATCCAGATAAAATACGTAGATGCTGCTGAAGATATTCCCATGCTTTCTTATCTAACATATCCAGTTTCATACTTTTAAATGCGATACCATCATAACTTTCTAAAGCACAAACCCCATGTGTATCAAAACGCATCTCTTGAAACTTCTGTTTCGTTTCTTTCGCAATTGATTCCTTAACTTTCATAAGTTTCATAAGGTCTTCCACACAATAAGATCGTATTGCCTCTAACAACACTTCGCTTTTCTCATATAAAACCGGAATGGAAACTGGTTTTTGTCTTCCTTCTTCACGCATAGTTTTCGCAGGTGATATTAAGATGAGCATACTTTTTTCTTACTCCTTTCCTCTTCCTGTTTTTCTTTTAATCTTTTGTTCATTATTTCTCTTATAAGCGTATAAATCACAGAGAATACCGGTAATCCTAGAATCATGCCTGCAATACCAAACAATCCTCCGCCAATGGTAATCGCAAACAATACCCATAAACCAGAAAGGCCTACTGTTGTACCAACAACTCTTGGATAAATCAAATTAGATTCTATCTGTTGTAAAACCGAACCAAAGATAATAAAGAAAACAGCCTGTAAAGGATTTACCAATGCGACTAAAAAAGCACCAAATCCTGTACCTAAAAATGGTCCAAAATATGGAATGACATTTGTACATCCAATGACAACACTTAAAATTGGCGCATAAGGAAAACGAAATATCAAACATCCGATATAACAAAGTACACCAATGATAACAGCCTCTACAAGCTGTCCGGCAACAAAGTTAGAAAATGTAACATTCGTTAATTTTCCTACTTTTAATAAAAACGTATTTACCTTTGTACTCGTAAATGCATATAAAAATCTTTTCAACTGAGAAATCAGTTTATCTTTGGATATTGTTAAGTAAACAGCGATTACCAAAGCCATCCCAATATTGGCAAGACCACTGGCAAAGCCTCCAGCCATTGAAATTAGCTGCGGCACACCATTTCTTAAAATTTTGATAAGTGTATCCTGAATCTGTGCTGCATACACTCCTATTGAATCCAGCATTTCTTTTGGAATTGTTCCACTTCGCAAAAGCTTGTCGATCATATTCATCGTGTCTTCAAAATATCCTGGAAGCATCATAACTAGATTGGCAACACTTTCCACAAGTACCGGTACAACAATTAATGTGATAAAAATCAACAAACCAAAAACCAATACGGTGGAACAAAGCACAGCTAATGGTTTTTTCCATTTTTTCAAAGAATCTGGTAACTTTTTCATAAAAAACTTCAAAGGAAGATTAAAAATAAATGCCATCATGATTCCATAAATAAACGGCTTCAACATTCCTATGACCATAGAAACAACATGCAATACTTCATGCATATGTAAAATAACCCAAATCAAAGCAATTGTATAAGTAATCAAAAGTATGGCATGTTTTAATGTCATTCTACTCAATTTTTCATTTTTATCAAACATAAATTATCCCCCTTAAGAACTTCTTAGTTCCATAAGAATATCACGTAATTCTGCTGCTCTTTCAAAATCCAGAACTTTTGCGGCCTCTTTCATTTCTTTCTCCAGATTAGCCATCAACTGTTCTTTATCTTTCTTTGTTACTTTGGATTTTTTATTAATATATTTTGCCGTCATTTCCTGTGTTTCTTTACTTCTTACCACTTCATGAATTGGTTTTATAATTGTTTTTGGGGTAATGCCATGTGCTTCATTATAAGCAATCTGAATACTTCGTCTACGATTCGTTTCATCCAGGGCTTTCTGCATACTTTGGGTAATGCTATCCGCATACATAATAACTTCTCCATGTGCATTTCGAGCAGCTCTACCAATAATCTGAATTAAAGAACGCTCACTTCTTAAAAACCCTTCTTTATCCGCATCCAAAATAGCAATCAAAGATACTTCTGGAATATCCAAACCTTCCCTTAACAGGTTAATACCAATTAATACATCATATTTTCCTTTACGTAAATCGCGAATGATTTCTGTACGTTCAATTGTCTTTACTTCATGATGCAGCCAGGCAACCTTGAAATCCATCCCTTTTAAATAAGAGGTTAAATCTTCTGCCATACGCACTGTTAACGCCGTTATTAATGTACGCTCATTTTTCGCAATACGCGTTTTGATTTCATCTACCAAATCATCAATCTGCCCTTGTGTAGGACGTACATCAACAACTGGGTCTAACAATCCAGTTGGACGAATGATTTGTTCTACGACTTCGCCATGCGTTTTATCTAATTCATAATCTCCTGGTGTTGCAGATACAAATACAGCCTGATGAATGGTTTCTTCAAATTCTTCAAAGCGCATCGGTCGATTATCTAATGCACTAGGCAATCGAAAACCATAATTTACCAGAGTTTCTTTTCTCGCTCTATCTCCATTATACATCCCTCGAATCTGTGGCAAAGACACATGGCTTTCATCGACAACTAATAAAAAATCATCAGGGAAATAATCAAACAATGTATAGGGGCGCTCCCCTGGTTTTCTTCCATCAATATGACGGGAGTAATTTTCAATACCAGGACAAACACCAAATTCTCTTAATGCCTCTACATCATAACGTGTACGCTGTTCCAAACGCTGTTTTTCTAACAGCTTTCCTTCCTCTTCCAATACCTGCAAACGATCTTCCAATTCCTCTTCAATCGTATTTGCGGCACGATTAATAATATCTTGTTTGGTCGCATATCCACTAGCTGGATGTATCACATATACAGAATACGCATTTAACATTTTTCCTGTTAAAGGATCCACTTCACAAATCCTTTCAATTTCATCATCAAACATTTCAATACGTAAAATATACGCATCTGTATGTCCTAGTGCGACCTCTATCACATCTCCTCGTACACGAAAGGTTCCACGTACAAGATCCATATCATTTCTAGTATACTGCTGTGCTACCAGTCTTCCCATCAATTCTTTTCTATCGATGATATCACCAACACGAATACTAAAAAACATATCTCGATACTGTTCTGGATTGCTGGCACCATAAATGCAGGCAACGGATGCGATAATAATCGTATCTTTTCTTTCCAGGACAGAATTGACAGCCGCCATACGAAGCATATCCAGTTCCATATTTGTTGTCGCATTTTTATCAATATACGTATCAGAACTTGGAATATAAGCTTCCGGCTGATAATAATCAAAGTTAGAAACAAAATATTCTACTCGATTGTTCGGAAAAAACTCCTTAAATTCCGAATATAGTTGCCCTGCCAATGTTTTGTTATGGGCAAATACCAACGTTGGTTTATTTACCTGTGCAATTACATTGGAAATCGTAAACGTTTTTCCTGTTCCAGTTGCCCCAAGCAAAACCTGCTGTTTTTTTCCTTCTTTAATTCCTTCCACCAGTTTTTTAATCGCCTTAGGCTGATCTCCAGTTGGTTTATATGCTGCATGCAGATCAAATAATTTTTCCTGCATGTTGTCACCTCCTTATCATACTTATGATACACATATCTTACTCTTTTGTCTCATATTGTACTAGATTTTTCAAAATATTTCCTTACTTTGTACCTAATTCTTCCATATTATATAGAAAGAAAAGGATTTTCTGTTCTTTCTATCTTCCACAGGAAATCCTTTCATATCATATTTTTATATTTACTTTACAAGTTCTATCGCTTTTTTCATCTGTACATCATTTTTCTCTAAATTTGTATTCCATTCTTCTGATATTGTTGAAAGAAGAACATCGATAACCTCACTATCGATATTTCCATCCGCTTTCATACCATGATCTTTCTGGAATTGTTTTAATGCTTCTCCACTTTGTTTAGAGAAATATGCATCACTACGATCAACCTCATATCCTAAAAATTTCAAATACACTTGTACACTTTGTGCTGCAGGATTTACACTGTCTGGTGCATAACTTTCCCCATCTTTTAATTTTGGAGCCCCTGTTGTAAAAGCAGGATCAAGTTTTACTTCTACATCCGGCTTGATTCCTACACCATTAATTTCTTTTCCTTTTGAACTTATCCATTCCGCTGTTGTGTATTTCAACATACTTCCATCAGAGAATACCAATGGATACTGAACGGTACCCTTTCCATACGTATTTGTACCAACGATTGTCACATTATCTAAGTTCTCTTTTAATGCAGCTGTTAACACTTCTGCAGCGCTGGCAGTATCTTCATTCACAAGAAGTATAATTTTATCAAATGTGTACTGTTTTACTTTTGAAATTGTTTTATAGTCATCAATAGATCCATCACGATTTTTCTCTTTAAAAATCACGACATCTTCCCCTAGAAGATAACTTGCAATCTGCTGTGCAGACTGTAAATATCCTCCTCCATTGTTTCTTAAATCTAAAATCAGTTTTTTCGCATCTGCCTGCTTGATTTTTTCCAATGCCTTTCCTGTAGAATCTCCTACAGTTTCAGAAAAACTGCTGATTTCCAAAAGTGCATACTCATCATAGATTTCATGATAAACAGAATCATTTACTTTTTGACGTTCTAAATCATATACCAAATGTTTTCCATCACGAAGCACTTCTATCTCTACACTTGATCCTGCTTCTCCTAAAATAAGTTCTCTTACTTTATCCGCATCCATATCTTTACATACTGTATTTCCAATACGATAAATCTGATCACCTTTTTGTAATCCTGCTTTTTCTGCAGGAGAGTCATTTAAGACTCTTGTAACTCGAAAAGAATCTTCTTTTTCCTCATAATACTGTACACCAATCCCTACAAAACTTCCTTCCATGGAACTTGTAAACGTATTTGACTGCTGTGCATCTAAATACATCGTATGTACATCTTCTCCGGCATTGACCATGCCCTCAATCGCTCCACTCAATAAAGCATCGTCAAAATCTTCCTTATCCTTTCCAAAGTAAAATTCCTTGCTCATGATATTATAAATTTCAGAAAACTTCGCAAATGTCTTATCACTTAAACCACGTTGTTTATTCAATAATTCATTAACACCAAACCCTCCAAAAAAACAAACAAAACAAATCGCTATTACCATTGCCTTGCGCATTTTTCTTTTTCGATCTGCCTGTATTTCATCTGGCCAGCGATGTCTTACCAGTTTATATTTGACAACCTTTTTTCCCATGATATTCACCTCGACGTTTATATGATTTGACTCATATTATTAATCATATCATATTTCTATGCTTTTTATAACATACACTTCCATTATTTTACAAACATGCAAAAAACATATGGAAAACCCATATGCTCAGACCGTTGACAAAGTCGCTCTTTGAGCAGACTTTGTCATTCGGTCTTTTTTTATCCCCACTTTTGTATAAAAAACAGGTGATTTTAAGCTATCATTTACCAAAAATCACCTAGTAAAAGGAATCTTTCTACCACTTTTTTTAAATTGGTTTTATATATTTTCAAAATATATAGTTTGTCAACAACCTGAACATATGGAAAACCCATATGCTTTTGTTCTTATTCAATTCCTTTAATTTGCTTGATACCTTCATTATCCACATAAGATATATGAAGAACATCCCCTTTCTTCAAGAAAACCAAAGTATCTTCGTAACGACTTTGGAAAGCTACTTTAAAAATATCCTTGGATTCACTTTCAATATAATACCATGTTGTACCTTCCAGATTTACCTTTTCCACAGCAGAAACTGTAATGTCCGCTTCTTTTAACTGATCTGGATTTATGTTTTCATTGGAAGAACCTAATACGTTTAACATGGATTTTGCTAAAGACTCAAAGCTTTCATCACTGCTAATCGTTGCGACTTTCTGATAATCAATCGCAGATACCATTGCATACATTTTAATCAATCCATTATCCTTCAAAGACATTAAATAGACTGGATTACCATTTAAATTAATTAACAGTGGGAATGTAGACTGATAACCATAATTTTTTACTTCTGCTTCTGCACTCTTCATAGCACTTGTTTCATTTGCTCCCGCAGTTGCGATTTTCATTGCTTCATGAGTACGCATATTAACTAATACAAATCCAAGATTGGATTCATCAGAGTTTACAGAAGTAATTCCAGAATATAACCAGATATCTCCATCTTTTTCTAAATAATTATATCCTTCAGAAGTTACAGTAACCCCTTTTTGTCCAAATACAGAGTTAATAAATCCATCCTGTAAACTTCCATTGTCATCAAGTTCCTGTACAAGCAGAGATTCAGGGAAAACACGATCAGCCCAGGAAGGAATATTTCCAGCTTCATACTTCGTACTTTCTCCTGTAATAGGATCAAGGAAAATAGCTCCTGTTACCTGTTTTTTAGCTCCTACACCTTTATATGTATACGTTGAACAAATATACCAGGGATGCCCTTGTTCATCAATTTCAAAAGAAGGAGAACCAAAGATTTCTGTAGGATGCTGGAAACGAATCTTACGCATTAAATTTTCATTAAACATAGCGGATGGTACATATTTCATTCCACCTAAACCTAAATCTTTTAATTTTACAAGTTCTGTTTTTCCATTTGTACTGTCAACAGTTATATATGCAGGAATCCCATTCCCTCTATTTTTAAAGTATTTGATAATTCCATTATATGTCAATGGTGTTACACGATATACGCTATCTTTATAAGATATTTGCGTATATTCCTGACTTACATCAAACTGTGATACCCACTCTGTCATATTTCCCATAACTTTATCCCCTAAACGAATAGAACTATCTCTATCAATGATTGGGGTTTTTGTAAAATCTACTTCGGGTACTTCACTAAACTCAACATTTTTTATATTAATACGATTTGCATATTCTTTCGCATGAAAAACTTTTACATTTATTCCATACATAACACATGGAAAAAGAATGATAACTGCGATTGCCACAAGGCATACCCTTGTAATTGTTTTCCATTTTTTATTATCCTCACCAGCATTTACTACATTTCTATGAAACATAGAACCAAAATCTCTTGCCCCCTGAATCCCGCGAATCGTTAAGCTAGATAACAGCAAGATTATCAGTAAAGGTCCAAATCCAAAAATCAAAAACCTCCAAAATTCAGGTGCATGCCAGTTGAAAGGAGGCAATGCAACATAATAATAAATACCAAGATATAAAATATACAACGGTATAAGATATAGACTATATTTTTTCATAAATTGTTCCTCTTTTCTTATATGCTCTACTATATCACATTCCCTATTTCTTGAACAGAAAAAAGCCGTAAATATCATAAAGATACTTACGGACATTTCTATAATTCTAATAAAACGATTTTATTCTGCTTTCTTGTTTCGTTCATATCAATCAAACGCTGATTAGAAGATCCTCTAAATTTTAAACGGATATCTTTTAAATCTTCTTCGAATTTTCCATCTACCAAGACATCAAGATAAGAAAGCATTTCATCCGTCACTTCACAATGTCGTTTTCCACCTTCAATTAAATCTTTTTCCAGTGTAAAACCTGTATAGCACCAAATGTTTTTTTCTGGATATTCTTTCTTCACTCGACGGACTAACTTTATTAGTTCTTTCTGATTTTCTATTTCAAAAGGTTCTCCTCCAAGCAATGTCAATCCCTGTACATAGCTGGGGTAAAGTGCTTCTATGATTTTATCTTCTGTTTCTTTCGTATACAAACTTCCATAAGAGAAATCCCACGTTTCTTTCTGAAAACATCCCTCACAGGCATTGGTACACCCAGATACAAATAAAGTCACTCTTACTCCGCTGCCATTTGCGATATCACAAGTTTTTAATGCGCCATAATACATATGTTATACCTTATAGATGCAGAACACGTTCTTTGATTTCCTGTGTTCTTCCCTGGTTCCAAAATTGTGTACCAATGTAACCACAAGTTCTTCTTGCTACATTCATCTTATTTTGATCACGATTGTGGCAGTGTGGACATTCCCATACAAGTTTTCCATTCTCATCTTCTACGATCTGGATTTCTCCATCATATCCACATATCTGGCAATAATCACTTTTTGTATTTAACTCTGCATACATAATATGATCATAAATATGCTGCATTACCGCAAGTACCGCATCAATATTATCTTTCATATTAGGAACTTCTACATAACTAATAGCTCCTCCTGGTGAAAGTTTCTGGAACTGTGCTTCAAATGTTAACTTATCAAACGCATTGATTTCTTCTGTTACATGCACATGATAACTATTTGTTATATAGCTTCGATCTGTTACACCTTCGATGATACCAAAACGTTTCTGTAAACATTTTGAAAATTTATACGTTGTAGATTCCAAAGGTGTTCCATATAAAGAGAAATCAATATTTGTTTCTGCAGCCCATTTTTTACATACGGCATTCAAATATTCCATAACTTCCAATGCGAATGGAGTAGAAGCAGGATCGGTGTGCGGTTTTCCTGTCATATAACGTACACACTCACACAAACCAGCATATCCTAAAGAAATTGTAGAATATCCGCCATACAGCAGCTTATCGATTTTTTCTCCTTTTTTCAAACGAGCCAAAGCTCCATTCTGCCAAAGAATAGGAGCTACATCAGAAGGTGTTCCTTTCAAGCGGTTATGACGAGCCATTAACGCACGGAAACATAATTCCAATCGCTCATCCATCAGTTTCCAGAAATCATTGATATCACCATTTGATGAGCAGGCAACATCAACCAGGTTTAAAGTTACAACACCCTGATTAAAACGTCCATAAAATTTATATTTATCATTTTCATCTTTATATACCGTTAAGAAAGAACGACATCCCATGCATGTATAGCAGTTTCCTTCTTTTAACTCTTTCATAATTTTTTCGGAAATGTAATCCGGAACCATTCGTTTTGCTGTACATTCTGCCGCAAGTTTTGTTAAGTGCCAGTATTTTGTTCCTTCACGAACATTATTTTCTTCCAATACATAAATCAGTTTTGGGAAAGCTGGTGTAATATAGACACCCGCTTCATTTTTAACACCTTGAATACGCTGATGCAGCATTTCTTCAATAATCAATGCCAAGTCATCGCGTGTCTGTCCATCTTCTACTTCATTTAAATACATAAACATCGTAATAAATGGTGCCTGTCCATTCGTTGTCATTAACGTAATGACCTGATACTGAATGGTTTGTACCCCTTGCTTGATTTCACGTTTTACTCGAAGCTCTGCAATTTCATTAATCACATCATCACTGACATCCAGCCCAGCTGTCGTCATTTCATTTCGTACATCTCTGCGGAATTTTTCACGACTGATCTGTACAAAAGGAGCTAGGTGTGACATCGTAATGCTTTGTCCTCCATACTGACAGGAAGCAATCTGTGCAATTGCCTGTGTCGCAATATTGCAGGCAGTTAAAAAACTATGTGGTTTTTCAATCATGGTTTCCCCAATAACTGTCCCATTTTGCAGCATATCTTCCAAATTCACTAGACAGCAGTTATGCATATGCTGTGCAAAATAATCTGCATCATGGAAATGAATGATTCCTTTTTCATGCGCATCTACAATATCTGTTGGCAATAAGAAACGTTTGGTAATATCTTTACTAACTTCTCCTGCCATATAATCGCGCTGCACACTGCTGATGGTAGGATTTTTATTAGAGTTTTCCTGTGCAACTTCTTCATTTTCCAGTTCCAGTAAGCTTAGAATCTGCTTATCTGTTGAATTAGACTTACGAACCAGTTCTCTTTTATAACGATACGTAATATAATTGTTCGCAACCTTAAAGGCCTGCTGCTTCATGATTTCTTCTTCTACCTGGTCTTGAATTTCTTCTACAGTAGCACTTCTTCTAAGCTTTTCACAATGCGCTTCAACATTTTTAACAATTGTGTTAATTTGTTCCTTGCTCATACGATAAATTAACGTTACACTATCGTTTGCCTTTGTAACCGCATCTTCTATCTTTCTGGCATCAAACTCTACTTCTTTCCCGCTGCGCTTAATAATGTTCATCTAATCTCCCTTTCCCTTCCTGACATAAATTTATGTTCCTTAAAAGATTCCTCTTTTATAATTTCCAACAAATTATAATCCAAAAAGAAAGAGAAATAAAGAGTTATACACGTTTATTTTTTCACATAGCTAGTGAAGAGTCACACAAGTATGTTTCTATAAAAAAAGAAAAAAATATAGATTTGTTTTCATCCTAAAAAGATATGAAAAACAGTAAAGATTATTATCTTTTCAGCTATTATCCTCCCTGCACAAAATCACAATTCTATTTGTAAAATGAAAATCTTTCATACAAAATTCATAGAAATAATCTCTTGTTTCTTCCTTTTTTGTACATTCAATAGATAGAAAAAGCACATAATTCACATTTGTAAGCAGATTTTCATAAAAATATTTTTTAAAATTAGTTGAACTTTCCACTATTTTATACATACAAAAAGCCTAAAGCACACTGCTTGTATGCCTCAGGCATTAAAACACTTTATTATCAATTCGGATTTTTACTGATATTCAGCACTTTATATCCATTTGCTTCCAAGTCTTTTTCCAGCGCATCTGTCTGGAATGTATTAATACGAATAATCATATCCGTAAATCCGTTTTGCTGATTGTATACACCAAGATGTGTGATATTACAATTATTTCTTACAAATATTTCTGACAGTGCTCCAATTGTACCTAACTCATCTTTTACTTCTACACACACGCGACTTCCACTTTCTCTATAGCCTAAAATATCAAGAAAAGCAGACATAACATCATTGCTTGTTAAAATTCCTACTACATCATTTTCATCATTTACAACCGGCAAACAGCCAATATCATGCTTATACATCAATAAAGCTGCATCTTCTAAAAAACGATCTTCATGCACTGTGATGACATCACGAATCATGATGGCATCTACACTTGTTTTGGATAATAAATAATTTAACTCATAAATACTTAAACTTGTCGCCTTGCTGGCTCCATTTTTTGAAATCATGCTTTCTGTCACAAGTCCCACCAGTTTTTTTCCTGATACAACAGGAATACGATGTAGATTTTTTTCATTCATAATATCAACAACCTGTGAAATTTTACTATTCACATCGATGCATACCGGTTGTTTTGTCATTCGATTTTTTACATACATATCCTTATCCTCCTAAATAAGCCTTTTGAATTTCTTCACTATGTGCAAGTTCTTCTCCACTGCCGCACATCACAATATTTCCAGTTTCCATCACATATGCACGATCCGCAATAGACAAGGCCATTTTCGCATTTTGTTCCACTAAAAGAATCGTTGTTCCCTGTGCATTGATATCTTTGATAATAGAGAAGATTTCCTTTACAAGAATAGGCGCCAGTCCCATGCTTGGCTCATCCAGCAACAAGATTTTGGGTCTTGCCATCAAAGCTCTTCCCATAGCCAACATCTGCTGTTCTCCACCTGATAAAGTAGATGCATCCTGCGATAATCTATCTTTTAATCTTGGAAAACGCTGATACACCATTTCCAGATCCTTTTTAATGCCATCTTTGTCTTTTCGAAGATATGCCCCCATAAGCAAGTTTTCATAAACACTCATTTCCGGAAAAATATGTCTTCCCTCTGGAACCTGTGTAATTCCTGCTTTTACGATATGTTTTGCATTTGCCTTGTTTAAGGATTTCCCCATAAAAAGAATATCTCCACCTGACTTTTTCAATAAGCCGCTAATTGTTTGAAGAAGTGTTGTTTTTCCAGCACCATTTGCCCCAATCAAAGAAACAATTTCACCTTCCTCAACTTGCAGGGAAACACCTTTTAATGCCTGAATAACTCCATAATGTACACTTAAATCTTTTACTTCCAGCAACATATCAGATATCCTCCCCTAAATATGCCTTAATTACCCTTTGGTTCTTTTTGATTTCTTCCGGCAATCCATGGGCAATGCATTTTCCATAATCCAATACATAAATACGCTCACAAATTGACATTACCAAAGACATATCATGTTCAATCAAAACGATCGTCACATGAAATTCTTCTTTAATTTTATGAATCAGTTTTGTTAAGTCTGCAGTTTCCTGTGGATTCATTCCTGCTGCCGGCTCATCCAAAAATAAAATTTTAGGGTTGGTAGCCAAAGCACGCGCAATCTCTAATTTTCTTTGTTCCCCATAAGGAAGATTGCTGGCAAGCTCATCTCTTTTTTCATATAAGCCAACAACTTTCAATAATTCCTCTGCTTCTTTTTGTACTCTTTCTTCTTCTTTATAAAAAGCAGGAGTTCGAAAGATTGCCTGAAACGTTCCATACTTAATATTTTTATGCATCGCAATCTTTACGTTTGTACAGACACTTTGTGTTTTAAATAAACGAATATTTTGAAAAGTTCTCGCAAGTCCCATACGTGTAATTACATACGGCTTTTTCCCGCCTATTTCCATCATTTTTCCATCGACATTTAATTGAATAGATCCTTCACTTGGTTCATACACACCTGTTAAAAGGTTGAAAAAGGTTGTTTTACCTGCCCCATTGGGTCCAATTAAACCAATAAGTTCTTCTTCCTGGATTTCCATATGAACATTGGATACCGCACATAAACCTCCAAAGTTTTTTGTTAATCCACTAACTTTCAGTAAACTCATCCTTCAACACCCCTTTCTTTTTTCTGCTGCGCAGTTTTTTAAATAATCCAGATAATGTAAATTCTTTTGTACCTAGTAAGCCTGAAGGTCTAAATACCATGATAACTACCAAAGCAGCCCCATAAAGAATCATACGAATATCGGAGAAAGACTGTAAAAACATATTGATAAAGCCAATAACAATTGCGGATAAAATGGATCCTGTATAACTTCCCATTCCACCAAAGACTACAAAAATCAGTACATCTACAGATTTTGCCCAGGTAAACAAGTCTGGTTTTATGACATAGAAATTTGATGCATATAATGCACCGGCAAGACTGGCAAGTACAGCTCCTATGACAAACGCAATCGTTTTATATTTGGTTGTGTTAATTCCCATCGCTTCAGAAGCTATTTCATCTTCACGAATGGAAATACAGGCACGTCCTGGTGCACTTCTTGAAAAATTCAAAACAATTAAAATAGAAATAATAACGCATGCAACAAGCAAAGGCCAAGTTGTTAATTTGGGAATACCAAACAAACCAGCAGCCCCATTGGTAACTTTCATATTCAATACTACAATACGTACGATTTCTGAAAATCCTAAGGTTGCGATTGCTAAATAATCACCTTTTAGACGAAGGGTAGGAATCGCAACAACAAGTGCAACCAGTGAACTAATAAGTGCCCCGATCAATACGCCTAATAAAAATCCCAGCATCGTTGGATTACGAAGGGTAACGACTGCACAGGAATAAGCACCGATACACATAAAACCGGCATGCCCTAAAGAGAACTGTCCTGTAATACCAATAATCAAGTTTAAGGATACAGCCAAAATAATGTTAATACCAATGGTAAACAAGGTTGCCTGATAATAAGCAGTAATCACATTTCCCTGCATCAATAACGTGATGACAGTTAACACAATCGTTGTGAAAACGATCCAGCATAAGTTTAGTTTCGAAAATATATTTTTCATACGCTTACACCTTCTCTTTCTTATTTTTGCCAAGCAATCCTGCAGGCTTGATAATTAAAATTAAAATCAAAATTGCATATACCACTGCATCTTTATATAAAGAACTTCCATAGGCTGTCACCATCGTTTCCGCAATACCAATAAAGAATCCTCCAAACATTGCTCCTGGAAGAATTCCAATTCCACCAAAGACTGCCGCAACAAATGCTTTAATACCTGGAACCATCCCCATTAAAGGATTAATAGAATTATAATAAATACCAACCAGTACGCCAGCCGCTCCTGCAAGTGCACTGCCAATCGCAAACGTAATGGAAATCGTTGTATCTACATTGATTCCCATCAGTTTTGCAGCATCTGCATCGGTTGATACTGCACGCATACTTCTTCCAATCTTTGTTTTTCTTACAATAAATTGTAAAAGAACCATTAAAACAATCGTAATTACCAAAATATAAACCTGCTGCATTTTAATTTGAACACCAAATACAGCAAAACTTTCATTTCCTAAACTTGCAGGGAAAGGTCGAGCACTAGGTCCCATGATTTTCTGTGTTCCATATTCCAACACATAGCTGACACCAATGGCAGTAATCAATGCCGCAATACGTGTCGCATTACGTAAAGGCTTATAAGCAATTCTTTCAATGACAACACCAATCACAGCACACATTGCCATAGCAATAATCAATGCCGGAAAAAATCCCAAATGGAAATAGGTAATTGCGCTAAAGCCAATAAAAGCCCCTAGCATATAAATATCTCCATGAGCAAAATTGATCAATTTAATAATTCCATATACCATCGTATATCCTAAAGCAATCAATGCATAGATACTCCCAATCGATAGACCATTTACTACTTGCTGCATGAATTCTGTCATAACTTCACCCCTCATCATCTATAAAGAAACAGGAGAAAGACAGCATCTTTCTCCTATTTAACTTTTCCTTTCTATTTATTAGGATCGACTTCTACCGCTTCTTTCTGTTCACCATCAACAACTTTAACAACCAATGCTGCTTTTTTAGGTGTATGTTTTTCATCAAATGTGAATGTTCCAGTTACACCTTTAAATTCCATCTTATCTAACACTTCTTTTACAGCATCATGATCTTTTGTACCAGCTTCTTCATAAGCCTGCATCATCAAGTTTGCCGCATCATAAGCAAGTGCAGAGAACATACTTGGATCTTCTCCATATTCTTTTTTATAAGCTTCAATAAATGCTTTCAACTCATCAGAAGCATTCACTGTTGTATAAGCTGTTGTAAAATATACATCATTCAAATATTTTTTATCTCCAGCCAATTTCACAAGGTCGCTGGAATCAAAACCGTCTCCACCAATGATTGGAACATTAATTCCCATTTCACGTGCCTGTTTAATAATTGTACCTACTTCTGTATAGTATCCTGGAATATATAAGGCATCGCATCCTGAATTTTTAATTTTTGTCAAAGAGGCATTAAAATCTGTATCTTTTGACTGATAGTTTTCTTTAATTACGATATTTCCTCCCTCTTCTTTAAATTTACTTTCAAATGCTGCAGATAATCCTTTCGAATATGGTTCTGAATTATCCATTAATACAGCAGCTTTTGAAACTTTCAAAGTTTCTCTGGCGTATACTGCCATCGCAGCTCCCTGATAATCATCTTCAAAGCATACACGATATACATTTTCATACACATCTCCATTTTGTTTTGTAGTAACTCCACTACCAGTAGCACTTGGAGAAATTACAAACACATTTGCATTGTTAGCTACATCATAAATTGCCAAAGAAGCACCTGTAGTAGCAGGTCCAACAAATGCATCCACTTTATCTTCTGAAACCATCTTTGTGGCAATATTGGTAGCTTCTGCATTATCAGATTTATTATCCCCTTCTACACCAACATATTTGAATTTATTTCCTTCTTTCGCATTAAACTCTTTCATCGCAAATTTAATACCATTTAATTCGGTATTCCCATATGTTGCAGCAGCTCCAGTAAGTTCAAAATTCAAACCCAGTTTTACTTCATTGCTATCTGAACCAGCATCCTTCCCATCGGATCCACAACCGGCAAACATGGTAACTGCCATACAGGAGGCAACCCCCATCATCATAAACTTTCTAAATTTTCCCATATCCCTCTCTCCTTTAACTTTGATTTTTATGGGTTCATTATAATACCGAGATTACATTTTTTCAACACTTTTCTGCAACTTTTTCACATATTTTGAAAATACTTATGTAAAATGTTTCAAACGTTTTTCTTTCTTACATTCTATATTCAATCTTTGTTATTAAACAAAAAAAGACTCCAAAGAGTCTTAAATGAAAATACCTAAAATAGCACCTACTATATTTAAATAAACGCGTAAAATGGACGAAATTGCATGATTTAATGATGCATCCAAAACTCCAGTAAATAGAAGCAGCAGCAAACCTAAAGAAAAATACATTTCATACTGCATTAATTTAAAGTATGTTTCTTCCGGAAGAATTCCCATTAAAACCTTGGAACCATCAAGAGGAGGCAAAGGAATCAGATTAAATACCCCTAACCCAATATTCATAACCGCTGTTGTTTGGAATAATACATGTAAATAAGAAGCAATCACACCATGAAATCCTAACACAAGAAGCAAACCATCCAATAAAATAAACACAAAACCTAATACTAAATTTACCAATGGCCCAGCAACTGCCGTCCAAATCATCCCTTGTTTTTTATCCTTGAAAAAATATGGATCAACTTGTACTGGTTTTCCCCAGCCTACATGAAACAGCAGTAAACAAAGAGTTCCTGCAGGATCTAAATGACGAAATGGATTTAATGTCAATCGTCCATTTTCTTTCTGTGACAGATCTCCCATCTTATATGCTGCATATGCATGTCCAAATTCATGACAGGATAAAGCGATAAAAATAGCTGGTACCGTATAAATTAAATCCGAAATCAGTTCACTAATATTAAACATGAACACATCCTCCATTCAATAGAAATCAGTATAACAGATTCCGATATAATCGTAAAGAGAGGAAAGAAAAATCATTTTCAACAATATGCATTCTATCTATTACTCATAGGCTTTATTAATGGTATGAATTACATAACCAATACCATTTAACACCCATGATAAAACAGTCCATATACATGTAGAAACCAGTGCACCAAACGTATCGATATATACATCTGTCATACTAGAAGTTCTTCCTCCGCTAAAGGCTTGATGATATTCATCCGCAAACGCAAAACAGAAACAAAAACCAATTGTCAAAATGAAACGCAAAGTCTTATTTACTCCTAAAATTGCCAAGGTTATATACACCATCATAGCTAGACAAAAATATATGGAAAAATGTGCTAGTTTTCGAACATTTGCATTCCAGTCGCTGCCATAAGGAGAATACATAATCACTTTGTATTTAATTTTCTCAGAAAGCTTTAACCCTTTCTCACTTGTTTCCAGCTTTGTTTTTACTTCTTCTTTTATTTTTTCTGTAACCATTTCACTTCTCATTTGGGAATCAAAACCATTTTCTGATGAAAAAGAATATATAGAAAACATCACAATTCCGCTAAAACCTAAAAATAAGATTGCAGCTAAGATTCGCATACCCATATTTTTTTTCTTCATCATTCATCACCACACTATGTGCCTTATTGTAAAACGAAGTCTTTCTAAATACAAGAGCATCAAAAAAACTTCATAAAATATTAAGAAGAAAATCCATTGCCACATCAGTTATCAATCACAGATGTGTACTGATTCCTTCTAAGTTAATACTAGCAAAAAATACGGTTTCACCTATTTCTTATCTTTTATTTTGAGATAATTATGTTTTGCATAAAATATTATTTATTATTTGTAATAGCATAAACTGTATTACTATCTTTAAAAAGTATGAGATATAATATATCAAACCCTTTGTTTAACTCTACTTGTTGCCATGTATATTCCTTGTCCCAATCAATAGAATTTTCTTTTGAAATACCCATATGTTTAAGCAATTCATTCACATTCTTCTCCATTGCTTCATCTTTTGTTTTCGTTATCTCTTTTAGAAACTCTGCATTTGTATTTTTTACTTGATAAATTTCATAACTTACTCCATCATTATGAAACCCTTCTTTTGTATCTATATCATAAAGCAATTTTGTATCCTCTAACTGAATGTTAAATGTTTCTTTTATCTGATTTTGAGGTGTAGTCATTTTTTTTGAAAGATAAAAACCACCACCTAAAACTAATGCTAACGCAATTGTCATCGTGATTAGAATTTTTCGTTTCATTTGATTATTACCTCCAATTTATTCTGTGTATTACTTTTATTGAGCTAATCAACTGTAACAGAAAACTTTGAATTTTTAATGTATATATTTCTAAAGAATTCTTAAATTGATTATCTCCTCAAGAGTTTTACTCTTAATAGTTTTTAAAGGGTGTGAATGGATTTTTATGGAACGAAAACAAAAAAAGGAGTGTTTTCACACTCCCAAAAGTCTTATTTTGTTTTGTTGATGATATCTGTAAAGCTTTCTACTTTCAAGCTTGCTCCACCAATTAATGCACCATCGATATCTGGCTGAGCCATATATTCAACGATGTTTTCTGGTTTAACAGATCCACCATACTGTACACGTACTGCATCAGCAGCTTCTTTACCATACATTTTTTCAACCTGGTCACGAACGATGTGGCAGCAGTTCTGTGCAATTTCTACAGAAGCGCTTTTTCCTGTTCCGATAGCCCAGATTGGTTCATAAGCAATAACGATGTTTTTTACACAGTCAGCGCAAAGGTCTGCAAGACTTCCGCTTAACTGATCACGAATAACTTTTTCAGATTCTCCAGCATCATACTGAGCTTCTGTTTCTCCAATACAAACGATTGGAGTAATACCAGCTTTGATCAGGCGTTTTGCTTTTTTGTTTACCGTTTCATCTGTATCTCCAAACATTTCACGACGTTCAGAATGTCCAATGATACAGTATTTCACACCGATTTCTTCCAACATAGGAACACTAACTTCCCCTGTGAAAGCACCAGAGTCTTCAAAGTGGCAGTTTTCAGCTGCAACGATTAAGTTTTTCGCAAGTTTATTTGCTTCATTCAATGCCAAAAAGCTTGTACCTACACCATATGTAGCACCATCATGGCAAACAGGATCAACTGCTTTAATGAATTCAACTGCTTCCGCAATTGTTTTATTCATTTTCCAGTTTCCAACAATAATTGGTTTTCTCATGTTTCTTATCTCCTATACTCTTATTCTTATTTTTCAGAAATTACTGCAATACCAGGAAGTTCTTTTCCTTCCATGTATTCCAAAGAAGCTCCTCCACCTGTTGAGATGTGAGAGAATTTTTCTGCAAATCCCAACTGAATAGCAGCAGCAGCAGAGTCTCCACCACCGATTACTGTAGTAGCTCCTGGAAGTTCAGAAATTGCTGTACATACTTCTAATGTACCTTTTGCGAATGGTTTCATTTCGAATACACCCATTGGTCCATTCCATACAACTGTTTTAGCACCTGCTAAAGCTTCTTTGTATAGAGCTACAGATTTAGGCCCAATATCAAGTCCCATGTAATCAGCAGGAATATTTTCATTATCTGCAACAACTGTATTTGCATCTTCTGCAAATGCATCTGCACATACATGATCTACTGGAAGAATTAATTTTCCATTTGCTTTTTCCAAGTATTCTTTAGCCAATTCAATTTTATCTTCTTCAACTAAAGATTTACCAACATTGTATCCCTGTGCTTTCAAGAATGTATAAGCCATTCCTCCACCAATCAATACTTTGTCAGCTTTGTTCAACAAGTTATCAACAACTGCAATTTTATCAGAAACTTTTGCTCCACCGATGATCGCAACGAATGGACGTTCTGGTGTATCAACAGCTGCACCTAGCATTTTCACTTCTTTTTCTACCAGGAATCCTAATGCATTAGGAAGAATAGAAGGAATACCAGCAGTAGATGCGTGTGCACGGTGAACACTACCGAATGCATCTTCTACGAATAAATCCCCTAAGCTAGCCCAGTATTTAGCTAATTCAGGATCATTTTTGCTTTCTCCTTTTTCATAACGAGTGTTCTGCATAACAACGATTTCTCCATCATGTAATGCAGCTACAGCTTCTTCTAATTCAGCCCCTCTTGTAACTGGTACAAAAGTAACTTTTGTATCTACAAGTTCACTTAAACGATCAGCTACACAACGCAAATCGTTTTTAGCTTTATCTTCTTCTGTTTTAACTTTTCCAAGGTGAGACATCAAGATTACTCTAGCTTTGTTTTCTACCAAATATTTGATTGTAGGTAAAGCCTGAATAATACGGTTGTCATTTGTAATTTTTCCATCTTTTCTAGGAACGTTGAAATCACAGCGAACGATAACGCGTTTTCCTGCAACGTCCAAATCTTTTACAGTTCTTTTTGCCATTGCAAAATCCTCCTTATGTATCGGCAATATTATACCACTCAAACAAACATTCGTAAACGGATTTTCTCATTTTGCTAAAAATATCACAAATATAGAAAGTCATTACACGATAATTAAGCACAGTTATTATCGTTTCCAATTTATTTTCAAATTTAGACAATTCAAAAAGAATACTCCCTATTAAAGTCTCTTATAAAAACATATCTTGATACTCTTTTGGTGAAACACCCACCAATTTTTTAAACATTTTAGAAAAATAACTTTGGCTTTGAAATCCGCAGCAAAAAACAACTTCTTTGATACGAACATGTGCTTTCAACAAATTCTTTGCTTTTTCAATCCGACATTCATTCACTATGTCCGTAAAACTTTTCCCTAGATTATTTTTTATTATTTTACTTACATAGAACGGTGATACAGAAAATACTTTTGCAACCTCTTCTAAACTAATTGGTTTTTCATAATGCTGTTCAATATAATCAACAATTTGACGCACTAAACTACTGCTCTCTTGTTTTTTACTACTTCGCAATGGATAAAATAAACTATTAAAAATTTGTACCAATTGCAATGGCAAAGTATGTGTATATAATTCATTTTCAATAGAAAGCTTTGGTATTTGCCCAATTTCAATATTCTCTTTAAAATCTTTCTGTAATTCTTTTACAACTGCCTGTAACATCAAATTAACTTGTTCTTCAATTACCGCTAAAGGATAAAGCATTAAATATTGCGCATAATTACGAATTTCTATGTAAATAATATCATCTTTATAATTACGAAAGGCCTCAGTGCAAATATGAACAAATTGTTCCCTCTTCTCATCCATTTCTGTTTTACTCTTACTCATGTTGTTATAATTTATTTTTATACGCATATTTAATGGTTGGCAATCCCGCAAAGCATGTACATAAGAATCATAAAATTTAACGCAAGACTCTACACAACTACCAATACCTACAAAAGCCATTGGTGATAATGCTTGTGTAATAACCTGTTCAATTGCCTGTATATCCTGTATACCGAATACCTCACTGTAAAAAACAAAGAAAATATAATTTGAATTAACATAATCATGAATACAGCAATAACCTAAATCATAAATTGCCTCATGTATTTGCTGTATTTCTTCTAGCTTTACATTTTTTGGAGAAACAATAAAACATAATCCACTATTGACACGTAGATTTAGATCTTTAATATATTTTTGAATTTCCATTTCTCCTCGACGTGTTAAAATAGCATAAATACATCCTTTTTCCAAGATGGGACGTATATTTCCATACCGCTGAAACAAAGTAGATATTGCATCTTTCTGATTTTGTTGAGTTTTCACAAGTCCAATAGCTTTGGCAATTGTTTTAATGATTTGTGTCGGTGTAACTGGTTTTAAAATAAAATCTTCTATACCTAGCTGTATAGCTTTTTGTGCGTAAGAAAAATCATCATAAGATGTTACAATATAAAATATCGTTAACAAATTTTCTTTCTTTAATTCTTCAATTAACTGTAAACCATTCATACCCGGCATCTCAATATCACTTAATACAATATCATGATGAAATCGTTTATATAACTCCAATGCTTCAAGTGCATGTGCCGCAGCATATACTTTAATTGTATCTTTAAAATATCCTTGTAAAATGGATATCAGGGACTGTCGTTCAATTTCTTCGTCTTCAACAATCAAAACTGTACATTGTTTTTCCATATGTTCACCTGCTCTTATCGATTTATTTTTATATTAACTGAAAAACCACAACCAAGTGAACTATCAACCGTAGTATATACTTGATCTTTTAATAAAATTTTTAATCTTCTTGTTACATTATATAAACCTAAATGCTGTTTAGTATCATCGTAAAATTGTGACAGCATCATCTGCTCACATACCTCCTCACTTACACCTTCTCCATTATCACTAACACATAAATATACATAATTTGCATCATACGTAACAGAAACAACAATTTCCCCATCAGAAAGACAATTTTTCAATCCATGTTTTAAAGAATTTTCTATCAACGGCTGCAATATCATTCCAGGAATAACGATATTGGGTACATCTTTTTGTACTTTAATATAAAACTCAATACGCTCTCCCAACCGTTTTTTCTGAATAGCAACATAATTCTTTACTGCTTCAATTTCACTGTGAATATCACTCAATTTATCTTGCTTATCTAAACTGTAACGAAGCAAAGAGCTTGTCTTTTGAATCATTTCACTACTTACAAGAGCATTTTCCATGAGTGATAATTTATAAATCATGTTTAATGTATTAAATAGAAAATGCGGATTAATTTGATTTTGCAGCATCTTCATTTCACTTAATAATAACTGTTCCTCTTTTCTTAAATTATCATTCTCCATCAATAACAACTTTTTCTCTAATACCGCATTTTCTTTTGTCATTGCGATTTCTTTTTGTACCATATTCGCAATTTCTTCTAACGCATTGCATATTGCATACATTT
The DNA here is from genome assembly GCF_010537335.1 of Amedibacterium intestinale. NCBI lineage: Bacteria > Bacillati > Bacillota > Erysipelotrichia > Erysipelotrichales > Erysipelotrichaceae > Amedibacterium > Amedibacterium intestinale. Next base: position 2,458,711 of record NZ_AP019711.1, on the reverse strand, counting down.
CTTTATTCGTATTAGAAATTTTTGTTAAATCATAAGTCCCTTCTTTTATTTTGTTAATATTTTCTTCAATTTCATTTAAAGGTTGTTCAATTTCTCTTCTTGTTAAACGAATATAATAAAATAAAAAAGATAAAAAGATGATGGTAAAAAGAAACAATGTATAAATACTATACTGTTTTGATTTACGTAACTTCTCATTTTGTAATTCCATATTATTCGTCAATAAAGAATAGCTGTCTGCGCTGGTAGATTTAATTACATCATAAATGTTTAATAAATTATTATAAGCATTCTCATATTCAATATTATTTTCTTGATATATAGAATAGGTTTCTTCTGCTTGTGTTACATATGTATCTAACATATTTTCTAAAAGATGAATACGCCAACCTTCTTCCATCAAATTCGCATTCTGCAATGTCAATAAACTTTCCTTTGCTCTTGCAATTTCTTTTTCATAGGCATAATACGCATCTTTTGAACTTCGATATAAATAATCAATAAAATGCTCATTTGCCTGCTCCAGTGAAGTATAGAACTGCTGAATTTGATCATATTGATGAAATGCATCACTATATTTATTCATTGAAGAAAAATTCAATCCAATATAAAATGTAAAACCAACTAATGTCACAACAAAAACGATACTATGAAAATGTGCTAATTGTTCTTTTAATGTTTTTTTTACACTACTTTTCATATGGATAATCCTTTGCTTCTTCTTTTGTAAGCATTTGTATATCTACATCGAATCGTTCTTTCTTTGAATTGTCTTCATTTTCCCAATAAGATTTTAAATATTTTACTGTTTTATAACCATAATCATAAAAAGGTGTAATAATACTCCCTGTGATTCTGCCCTTCTTTAACAATTGTATAGTAGGCTGCAAATCATCAACTCCATAAATCAACATATTATCTGATTTATGCAGTTCTTTAGCACTTTCGTAACAAGATTCTACCGACTCACTTGCTAAACTTATAGATACATTGACATTTTCGTATTTTTCAAAAGTAGAAACCCATTCTTTTCTTGCTCTAACTTTATCTGATTTAGAAGATGTTACATCTACAATTTCAAAACCACCACGATGTTTTAAAAATACTTTTTCAATTTCTTCAATTTGTTGTGCAGCAATCGGAAAACTTTCTTCTGCGACTTGAATTGCCATAATAATTGGCTCATCTTCGCCCATTCTTTTTTCAATATCCGCTAATAATAACTCCGCTTGCTGTGTAAAGTTTTTACCAAAAAATGCAGTTCTAGCACTTGCAGGCATATCGTTATCTACCAAAACAACAGGTATGTTATTCTCTTTTGCTTGTTTAACTAATTGTTCATCTATAACACCCTGTGTAATAATAGCATCAGCTTTTGCAATTATACCTCGTTCCATGGTATCGTTCATTGCTGCTGTATCAATTGTTGCAGGACCAATCCAATCACAATAGTATCCTTCCTCATTACACGCATCAAATAAACCTTTTGCACTTTTTTGCCAAATAGGGTGATTTTCTAATGGTGCTACAAATAATATATATGTGAATTCTTGTAATTGTGATTTTGTGTTTGTTTTTGAGCATCCAAAAAGCATAAATAAAGTACATATTACTATAAACAAAACCTTCTTCATAACTCCCTCACAATCCTTAAACATGTATAATATTATAACATTGAATTATATTTCTTACGATTAAAACTATTTATTATTCTTAATTATAAAAATCGGGTGCTAGATATACAAAATACTTTATATCAACCCTTTGCTTATATACATACAATATTCTATAAATATGATTTGTTAGAAAACAATAAGCTAACAAAAACAGGTACTGGAATGATTGAAAAAATTAAAGATTATTATGATACTATTTTGAACAAAGCAAAAGAAAGTCTTATTATTGGCTGTCTTTTTGCTATTTAAAAATCAATTTTAAGACTGCTCTAAAAAGTTTGATTCACTGCGATATCTTATCTTTAATCATTTGAATAAATTCGTCATTTTTTCGCAAAGATATATATAATTCAGTCTGATTTGTTGCTATATAAATTCTATCGAATGAATTTGCTGATGAAGCGATTGGATTATGACTTTTCTTTATTTCTTTAATATCCTTAATATAAATTTTTTGTTTACCGAATCCATAATAAAACATGAAGTAATCATCAAATAATTCAACCCTATTTCTTAGCATAAATGGAAGAACAATTAAATTCCCACAATAATAAAGTATTAGTAATGTGATTATTACAAACTTGTTGCTTATGTTTAGTTCTTTACCAATTAAAAGAAGCGGTAATAAATTATAAATCAAAAATGACATTACAAACCATATCGCATTTTTACCTTTAAATTGTTTCATGATGATTCCCTCCATAAATTATGATTTAACTATTATTTATATATTTTGATTATACTATTTTTTAAATTTTAATAACATATATTTACGTTAAAAACATTGCTCACAATTTAACTACAGGTCATTTTTTATTCAAATTTATATTTTGAATATTACCTACTTATCGCATTATTCTAATCTTTCGCGGGTATTAGCACCCGTTGTTTATAATTAAGAATATTTATTATTTTTAACAATTTTTTATCAAATCATTTTTACATAAAAAAAAGAAGAAAAGCATTTATGATAAATGAATTTCTCCTTTTTTAATATGTTAGTTTTCTTTACGTTTTTTACTTAATACTACAAAACTTGCAAATGATAACATAGATAAGAATGCGAATGGCATTACAGTATTTTGTACACCCGTACTCACAGAATCTTTATTACCTGTTTCGTCTTCAGCATTATTCTTATCTTCATCTGGTTTTGCTGCTTCCAACTCGGCAATTGCTTTTTCCAAATGTGCTTTTAACATATCTACTTCTTCTTGTGTTAAATCACCATTCTTCAATTGTTCCGCAATTTTATCGGCAGTTTCAATCAATTTATTGTATGATTCCAATGTACATTTGTTTTTATCTAAACCATATACATAATCCAATAAACCTTCAACAATTGTTTTATCTGCTGCCTTAACTAAACTTTTCGCTGCAGTTTCAACATCACTTCTTAATTCTGCAAGACGTGTCTGGCTTACTTCACCTTCTAATTCTTTCATTACTTCAGCACATACATTTGCAAACTTTTTCCAGCTTGTCTGTGTATATGCAGTCTCCTTATAAGATGCTATCCAATCCATTAATGACTGTACTTGTTCTTTTGTTGCTTTTAGAACTAAGCCTGCTCTTGCATTCTGTAATTGTGTATATGCATTTTCTACTTGCTCCAATGTTGCATTTTCAACATTTAAAATACCATGTGCAGCTTTCAATGCTTTATTAAAAATTTCAGCTGTATCACTCATGTATAAGCTTAAATCTAATTCATCCAATTTATTATCTTCAATATATTGATTTAATAAATCTTTTGATACCTGTACTTTTTTTACTAAAGAAGCTTTTGAAGCCTGCAGTTTTTCTACCATTTCAGTAACTTCTGCTTCTGTAACATCCGCTTTCTTTAATAATTGTTCAGCTTCTTTCACAACCTCTATTAAAGCAGCATAAGAATCTTCTGTATAGTCTTCTTTATGTAGATTTGCAATACTATCCAACTCTTCTTTAATTAAAGTAAGATTGCCTGCTTTTACTAACTTATAAAATGCTGTTTCCAATTCTTCTAATGCTGTATCTAATTCTGTTTGTGTACTATTGTTATCTGCATTAATAGCCTGAGCATTATCCAATGCTTCTTTAAATACTCTATAAGATGCAATTGTATAATCTTCTTCTTTTACGTCTAAAGATTTAATAAATTCATCAAGTGCAGTATGATCTGTTCCATATTTCTTGTCTGTCAATAAAATGATTTCTGAAATTTGTGGAGCATGATTTTCTTCCCATTCAAATTTCACTTCAAATAAGTTATCCCAGAATGGCAAGTAAATTTCAGTAAATGCAGTATCTAACATGCCTAGCTGTACCCATTCTTTTTCTTCTGCATTACCAACCAATCCCATTACTTTCGCATGACTTGGTGTTCCACTTTGCACGATATTAAGTTTTTTTACTCCAAGATTTTCAGAAAGCTTGTAGCTTATATATCCTGCTTTTCCATCTGCTGGTTTGTAAGAAGTTGTTAAGTTTCCATCAAACATATTGTTCGGTCCAAACCCCTGTGCTTCTATAGTATTAGAAGTAAAGCTTGGATTGTTTTCTGTTGGAACATATTCACCATCATTGATAAAAATTTCATTAAACACAATTGCACGATTTTCATTAGATGCAGTTGCTTCTATTTTTAAATAACGTGCTGTTTGAGGCTGTTTTAATGTTCCTGCTATTGAAACTTTGTTTGGATAGGTTGAATTTGCTTTATATCCTGCATCAGAGTCTATACATTTTACAGCAGCATCATTTTTATTTTCAACTCCATCTCCGATTGTAATCACTTTTGTCCAATTCTCCAAATCATTGGAAATTGAAATTTCTCCATCTCGTAAATAATTTACTGCACTGTCTTGACATAATATTTCTAATTTTGAAATATTTCTTTTCTGTCCCAAATCATAGATTGCATATTCACCTTTGTTTGGCAATGTTCCAAATTCTGTTGTTGTATCAACGTTACCGTCAAATGCTGCACCATTATTACGACTATCTTCTGATTCTCCCCATCCTGGCTGAATACCAAATGTTGATTCTTTTAAGTATGGAGCATAAATCTCATTAGATAGAACTTCTAATTTATTAATACTAAATGTAACTGCATGATTACTGTGATTTATCAAACGAATGTAACGTGCTGTTACCTTATCGTTGTTTTTCTTATTTGCTGAATAAGCATTCCATTCAACATTATTATCAGAAATTTCAAGAGCAATATCATCTGCATTTACCAAATTAGCAGTTATTTTTTGAATATCACGAATTCTAGGTAACATTACTCCGATAAATTCGCCTGTCTGCAATGTAATATTTTCACAGTTTTCAATAGCAGCACGATCATCGTTCAACTCCATTGTTAAGTTTTGCAATTCGTCACTATTTGTAAATACTTTATCACCTTCTTCGATAATACTTACTTTAAAATCTGCCATTTTCAACCAAGTGTGTTTATCTTCTTTATTTCTAAGTCTTACATAGCGAGCTTCTATTCCATCAAAGTTCTCTTCAACAATTTTTTTATTTTCTGATTGTTCGTATGATTTAAATTCTGTATAAGTCTTTCCATCTACAGAATATTCTAAAGCATAATTACTCCAGAAATCCCCCTCGTATCCCATAATGAAACGTACATTATCGATTGGATACACTTTACGTAAATCAAATCCTACATAATCATCTGCCAAAGACATATCACCAGTTCTTGTCTGATACCACACAAAAGTATCATCTTTATCATCTAGCAATCGATCTTCACCATTTCCATTATAAATTTTATATTCATTTGTTCGGATTAATTTTAGGTTATATCCTTCTACTTGCTGAATAGCTTTCCCATTGATATAAATACCACGAATAGATAACCAGATATCCGGTGTATCCTGTGTACAGATAATACGAATACCTTTCATCTGCAAATCCAAATCACTTACAGAGAATTCTAATGCCTTATTGCCTTTTTCAGTCCCTTCAATATCTTTCCATTCTTTACCATCTTCTGTATACTGAAGTTTTGCTTTTGCAAATGTATTTTTATTGTTAGTAGCACTATCTGACATCAAGAATTTCACTTCATTCATAGTAATAGGCTGTGTATAAGTAACTCCGATATAATCTCCTGCTTTTGCAGAGTTTGGTGTTTTCCATTGTGTATATGTCGTATCACTGTCATCTAACATATTTTGCATAGGAGAAGATGGTGTATCCGTACGGTTTGTAATAGGTGTAATAATTTGCTTTGTTGGATCAACCATTGTGCTAACTTTAATAGATAAGTAAGATTCCATTTCTTTAATAAATGGTACAATGTGCTGTACACCTACCTCAGCATATTCTAAATGATCAACATAATTGAAACCATATGTTTTTGATTTTGTAAATGCTGCCTGACCTTTTGAGAAATTTTCTAAAATAACAGAACTGTCATTACCTGTATTTAATTCTTTTATAGCAGTCAAATATGCTAATGCAGCTTCTGTTGTATCATCCCAACAGTTTAACCAATAAACAATTTGATCTCTAATATTTTTATCTCCTGCTTGCTGACGATAAACTTTTGCAGCATTTTGCAATACTTCAAATTCACGAATTAAATCATCGATTTTTGCAACATCAATACTCGCATCCACACTTAATAAATCTTTTACTTCAGTTAAACGCTCACGAAGTTCAATAGATTCATCTAATGCGACAACACGACCATCCATTGCCTGATTTATCATATGTTTTGATAATTCACGCAATGCGTTAGATGCATCTGTTTCATATGGTCCATTATGATCAACATATTTAAATGCATCGTTCCAAATTTGATCAGCTTCTTCCTTACTGTCCCACATATTCCAGCTATATGCAGCATTTCCAAAAATTGCTACTTTACTTGGTTCTGACTGCTGCATAGGATTCAATACAATACCTTGAATATTTTCTGGATTTACTTTTGGATGTAAGAAGTTAGAATAACCACCCATAATCAAATGTTTCTTAGAATTATCTGTACAAGGCCAGTTAATCCACATGTATGGTCCACGTCCTGCTTTACTTGTAAAAGTATCCGTAAAACTTTGTGATACCTCTCCCCATATTTTTCCACCAGTCATTACAATCTGTACATTTTCTGGAAAACGTTTATAATACTCTTCTCCATTATACATATATTCCTGTGTACAAAATGGAAGTGTTAATTTTAAATCTGGATAAGTCTCTTGCATTTTTTTTAGCCACGCAGTCATGTCTTCCAATGTTTTAATATAGTTTTCTCCACCAACATTTTTTGCATCATCTGCAAGAATAGCAATTTGACGTACTCCAGCTTTAATTACTTGTTCAAATTTATTCTGCATAATTTTTAAATCTTCACTATAATGTTCATCAGAATCATAACGAATTGGATTATTCATATATGGATGCAATGCATATACAAAACGTGTTTTTGATTTATTTCCTGCTTCTGCCAATGGTTTAATTTTTGTATCAATTTCTTCTTGAGAATATAGTTCTCTCCATTTTGCATTGTGTTTTGGATCATCTTTTGGAGCATAAAAATAAGAATTCAATTTATAATAACCACTCCAAGTCATCAAATTTATACGATCTTGTGTAGACCATGGATTACCATAATAACCCTCAATGAATCCACGACTTGCAACATTAGCATAATCTTTTACTGTAAAAGTTCGTACCTGATTATTTTTTACTTGTTGAAATACATGATATAACGTAGTTATTCCATAAAATGCTGCATCACTATCTTTCCCAAGTACAACAATTTCATTGTTTTTATTTACATTTAAATAATATGCATCAATTTTTTGATACAAGTCTTCATTTTGCGGATAGTTAGCTTCAATATAACTGCTTGCTATATCTTTTGTTCCTTTTACCCCTACAAATATATTTGTCAAGCCTTCTTGAGCTTTGTTATTTTCTTGTAACTTCAAATCTAAAACATTTGCAACTTCTTGCATTCTCGCTTTAGTTTCTGCATCAATTGCACTATCATAAACGACATTTAACGTATTAGATAATGTAATTTCTTGATTTTCATATGAAACATCTTGTGGTTTTGGATAGATTTCATACTTAGTCAATTCTTCTGCCGCTTGTGTAATTTGTACATTTCCAAGAATACCTGTACATACTAACATACAAGCTAAAAACATTTTCATTGTCTTTTTTATCATATTCTCTTTCATCCTTTCTATGATTATCACATTTAACTTTCATAAATGTGACACAACGTACTCTTATTATATATAAAGAAAACTGTAAAAATATTGCACTTGTTATAAAAATCTTGCAGTATATATTCCAAAATTAAATATAAAAAAAACCATTACTTCACTTTATATGAAATAATGGTTATATATTTTATAATTTTCTTATTTTACTTTCGCATCAATTGTATTATCTTTTACCACAACATCGTGTGCTCCACCTTCTACAATACTTGTCGCAGAAACTAAAGTAATTTTTGCTTTCTGCTGAAGTTCTGGAATTGTCAAAGCGCCACAGTTACACATTGTATGTTTTACTTTGCTCAGTGTTAAATCCACATTATCTTTTAACGCACCAGCATAAGGAACATAAGAATCAACACCTTCTACAAAGGAAAGTTTATTACTTCCTCCCATATCATAACGCTGCCAGTTTCTTGCACGTGCACTTCCTTCTCCCCAATACTCTTTCATATATGTACCATTGATAGTAACTTTTTTTGTTGGAGATTCTTCAAAACGAGAGAAATAACGCCCAAGCATTACAAAGTCAGCCCCCATTGCCAAGGCAAGGGTAATATGATAGTCATGTACGATACCGCCATCACTGCAGATAGGAATATAAATACCTGTTTCTTTAAAGTATTCATCACGTGCTTTTGCTACTTCAATTGTCGCAGTCGCCTGTCCACGTCCAATTCCTTTTTGTTCACGTGTGATACAAATACTTCCTCCACCAATTCCAATTTTAATGAAATCAGCACCAGCTTCTGCCAAGAAACGGAATCCTTCCGCATCTACAACATTTCCTGCACCAACTTTAACACTGTCTCCATATTTTTCACGAATCCATTTTAAAGTCAATGCCTGCCATTCACTAAATCCTTCACTGGAATCAATGCATAATACATCCGCACCAGCTTCCACCAATGCAGGAACACGCTGTTCATAATCACGTGTATTGATACCAGCACCTACGATATAACGTTTGTCATTATCCAGCAATTCATTTGGATGTTCTTTATGAGAATCATAATCTTTGCGGAATACAAATGCCACCAAATGCTGTTCATCATCAATGATAGGCAACTGATTTAACTTATGTTCCCAAATCATATCATTTGCTTCTGATAAGCTGCATCCTTCTTTACCATAAATTAATTTTTCAAACGGAGTCATGAATTCAGCGACTTTTGTTTGTAAATCCATGCGTGATTCACGATAATCACGGCTTGTAATAATACCTAAAAGTTTTCCTTCAGCAGTTCCATCTTCTGTAACTGCCATGGTTGCATGTCCTGTTCTTTCCTTCAATGCTAAAACATCAGCTAATGTAGCATCTGGACGAATATTGGAATCACTGAAAACAAAACCAGCTTTTGTCATTTTAACACGACGTACCATTGCTGCTTCATCTTCTACTGTTTGTGATCCATAAATAAAAGAGATTCCACCTTCTCTGGCAAGAGCACAAGCCATTTTTTCTCCTGATACAGACTGCATGATTGCAGAAACCATCGGAATATTTAAAGAAAGAGCTGGTTCTTCTCCTTTTTTAAATTTAACAAGCGGTGTTTTTAATGAAACATTGGCAGGTGTACACTCTGCACTGGAATATCCTGGTACCAGTAAATATTCACTGAAAGTACGGGAAGGTTCTTCAAAATAGTAAGCCATAAATCCATCTCCTTTTTTCTTTTTGTTCTCTACTTTCCTAATTTAAAATCGTTTAGATTTTAATACATTATAAGGATAATAAAGTTTGAAGTCAATAAGCAAAATGAAAACTTTTCAATGAATTATAGTAGAGTTTGTTTTTTTATTTAATCAAATCTATTACATTAAATAATCAAAAGTAAATATATTAATGTATATAATTTCCACACAGAAATTTAAAAACATATGTCTTACCTAAAATATATATGGTGATATATTAGTTCATATCCTTTTTCTTCATTACAATTCTTCCCATTATTTGTAAGATTAGGATATAAACAGATAAAACGACTATTCCTGAAAAAAACGAATAGGAAGTAGTTCCAGCAACGACCTCTACTGCATTTTTATAACTAAACGGATCGAATAGATACCCAACTGCCGTATTCGTAATTGGGGTTGTTGCATAAAGCAGAAGACATAATGCCAAACTGATACACAAACCAATCGTTTTTGACTTAATCACTATATTAATGAACATAGTCATTGAATTCAAAAACAGAATAAACAGAACAAGCAGTACTAATGCAAACAACAAAAACAGACCTAAACTCATATAGTCTAAAGACATATCTGGAGATCGCAGTGCTGTCCAGTTCATATTGTCTCCACCATATAATGAATGACGAACAAGTCCTGAATAATGTTCACTGGAATACATTCTTCCCATATCTACCATTTTTTCCATATCTCCAATATTGTTAAATGCCATCTGAAAAGAATGAAGTCCTTCTTTAAATGTCAAGGTTGGATAAAAAATCATTTTAAACTTGTCAAAAGCCCCCAAACATACAGAAATCAAAACGCTTGGCAATAACAGCATGATAAAAGATACGCAACTTGTGGATATGGTTTTCACAAACATATATCGCTTTCGCATATGTGGACTGCTGATAATCGTTTTTATTGTCCCCATTTCCTTATCTTTGGATATACTGTCAAATCCCAATAAACATATAAGAATAACACCTAAAAGAGGTACGATTTCATTGAATGTATGAAAGAATATACTAACACTATCTACCTGATAATGATTGATTGGTGCCAATCCTTTATCCAGCAATGTATCAAATAATCTTATACAGTACTGCGTATCAATAAAGGAAGCTATACTTAAATCCGCATTTGTTGTATTGCTTACATCTGTACTATCATGTGCCAAATCCGGAACTTTTATGTGTGTTAGATTTCTTTTTTCGATAATTTTGTCTACTTCATCGTTATACTGTGAATAATATGCATATTCATCTTTGTACTTATAATCTGTAAGCTGTGTATGACGATACAAATACACGCCATTTAACAAACTTAATTCATTATATGTTTTCCAGTCTTTTTCTCTGGCAGCAGCCTGGGCTTTTTTTATAACACTTTTCCATTCTTTTATGGCAGCTCTACGTTCATCTTCATCACCATAATATATGCCTCTTTTCGCATCTATATCTAGAAAGCTGTCATAAATCTCAAGCATATAATACTGTTCTTTTAACAAATTCATTCCATATATTTCCTCTTCTAGAGATTTTTGATAATTGTTAACAGAATAAGCAATCGTCATTACAAAAACAAGCAAAATTAAAATCTTTGTTTTACTTGCTTTTAATAAAAACTTAATTTCATACCAAATATACTTCCACAAGTTTCATCACCCATCTTTCAAATCCAATTTAGAAAATCTAATCACGGAGAGTTTTATAAAACATGCAATCAATACAATATTTACTGCACCAATGCCAATAAGATTATTTTTCTGTTGAAGCAGCTTACTTACATAAATTTGAGATATAAACGGTAGCTCCACTATATGCACATTTGATAGTCCAAACAAAGCATAAATAAAGTAAACACACAACAAGATACAAGAACCTATTGCGATGAGCGTTGTCTGTTTTTTCGTATAAAGCGAAAAATAGAAAAAGGATACGATTAGGGTAATAATACTTATGGTGACCATAGCTCCTAATTTAATTAGGTATTTGCCACATGGAGTCGTTAAATTTTTTCCTATGATATAAGGATACTGAATATCTCCGATACCATTTAAAAAACTAAAAACTAGAAAACCTATGCCAAGTGATAAACCAAGAAGAAACAATGAAAAACTAACCACTGTAATAATTTTTGCAAGTATGATAGTCGTTCGTTTATAAGGTGTCGTCATATAAAATTTATAGCTACCCTGCTCCATTTCTTTTGTATAACAATCAGATATAAAAAGATACAGCAGCATGATGACAAAAATATAAAGTATTCCATCAAATGCTCTTGCAAGATAATTGAAACCATTCATTTCATAAGGACTAGAATACAAAAATGATAAAGATGGATTTTCTTTTAACTCTTCTTTATTATTATCCAAAAGTTTCTGCATGATATAAATTTCTTTTTGAGATTCTTCAACTTCTCTTTGCGGAGTTGAAAACTGATAAAGCATGCCCGTATATTCCTTATGAATCGCATCTATAAGTTTTTGATTTCTTTGAATGCTGAGCTCTGCAATCTTTTGATCTTCTCCATATACTGTATTTACATTATGATAATATCCAGACAGTAAACGAGATGCCTCTGTTTCCCATGCCCAATAATCATATTCTTCTTTTAACTGTTCCCATTCTTTTGAAGATTTATCTAAACCCGTCATTTTCTTTTCCAGATCATCTCTCATCAACATTGCACTATCTGCTTCATCTTCCAAATAATCAAGTCTGTGTTCCATATATTGCCTGTCTAAAGACATGTTTTGAATACCGATAAACAGAAATAATACGATACATGCCAATATCATTAACCAGTTTTTCTTATTTCTAAACAGTTTATAATATTCTATAAATAGTAACCTTTTCATCTTAACCACCATATATAGAAGAATAAATACTTTCAATGCTAACGACTTCTTTTTCAATATCTTCTATTTCAACATCCGCTTCTACTAGTTTTTTTATAACTTGTTTTAATGGTTGTTCCTGTGATAACAATACGGAAAGTACATTCATTTCTTTTTCTTGTACAGCAGCACCTGTTTCACTTATGATTTGTTTTGCTTTATGATTGTTATTTGTCCTTAGCTGATACCGCTCATTCTTATACAAATCATTTTGCATAGGAATTATTTCCCCATTGCGTATACATACGATTCTTGTTGCGATTTTTTCAATTTCTCCTAAGATATGTGATGAAAAAAGGATGGATACATTTTCTTTTTCTACTAAGTTTAGAATTGTTTCTCTAAGTTCCATCACTCCTTTTGGATCTAATCCATTCGTCGGTTCATCCAAAATAATAAGTTTCGGTTTATTAAGTAACACAATCCCTAAAGCTAGACGCTGCTTCATACCTAAAGAATAATGTTCTACCCTTCTATATAAAGCATCTTTCAGATTTGTAAATTCTGCAATCTCCTTAATCCTTTGTTTAGAAACTTTTCGCAAGGCTCCAAAAATCTTTAGATTATCATACCCTGTCATCTCTAAATACAACCCAGGATTTTCAATTAAAGATGACTGGCACTGCAACGCCTTATCTCTGTCTTTCATTAAATCATAACCACATATTTTTATTGATCCAGAAGAAGGAAAAATAAGGTTGTTTATACAGCGCATCGTTGTACTTTTTCCCGCACCATTAGGACCTATAAAACCAATAATTTCTTTTTCATAAATCGTTAAATTAATATCTTTAAGAACATGATGGTTTTTAAAATATTTATTTAACCCTTTTATTTCCAAAACTTTCTCCACTTTCCATCACTCCTTTGTTATATATTATAATATTTTTAATAAGAATTATAGTTTAACTTATGGAATTATGCATCTTGATTATTCCCCTTTATTAGTATCTCTACTAACTGAATTTCTTAATTTAATTCTTTTCAATCCAATCGAAGCATATAAAAAAATGCAAGTCATCATCAATAACTTACATCTCTATAATATAGATTTGATTTTTTATCTTCTTTGCACAGAACAATAGATGTAACTTTCGAATTTTTATCTAAACTTCCTACATATAAAGATCAACATTACATGTATGTAAGGATTCTGCTTATTTTACAATATTATTTTATTACAATCCAATTTCCTTTTCGGTTTGAGCCAATTCTTTCAATGACTTTTTTCTTTTGCAATGATATAAATGCTCGTTCTATCGTTCTTTTTGTTACACCAATCTTTGAAGCTAATTCATCTGCCGTATACTCTGAATCTTCAATCAATAAAGAAATGACCTTCTTCTCCGTTTTGTTCAACGAAATATTGCCGACATTATTGCCGACATTATTACCGACATTTTCACTTTTGATTTTGTCCAAAACGACATCATCAAACGGAATTGTACAACGAATGTAGTTGTTTTCAATCTCAAAAACTTCTTCTCCATATTTTTTCACGATGGTTGGAATTCCATGCCCAGTGTGTTCTGTAAGACCCATATTTAAGAAAATTCGCATGAGTGTAGCATTCCTTGGTTTACTGATTCCATCAAAGAATTGCTTCTTTGTCATTCCGCTTGGTAAACCACCATGAGATAAAATTTCTAAGCGATTGTCAAACATAGAAATTTGTGGCTCTGTAATTGTCCAATCATTATGAACTAATGCGTTCAAAATTGCTTCATTCACACAGTCATAATCAAATAAATAGGTATCTTGTCTTGGTCTCACCGTTGTATCAGAGACACAAATGTTTTCTGCTTGAAGTCTGTTCTTTATCTTTTCATAAGAAGTGATAATACATCTATATCCATAATCGCTTCTTTCAGAAATTGCAGCCTTATCATTTCCTTTAAACTTCACAAATATCAAAGGAATGTTGTTTTTATCTGCCAATAATTCCGCCAAAAGATTATATTCACCATTTTGATTTTTTAAATTCAAGTTAGCTTCAAAGTTACTGTCATCTAAATGATAACCTTTTTCGCTGTAATAAATTTTCAATTCTTTAAATGACAAGTCGGACATAGTTGCTCGTTTCTTAAGCATATACTCTGAATCGACAAATTTATTTTCATATCGAATGCGAATTTGTTCCAGTGTCATTTCTCGACAAGTTGTTCCGACTCTGATTGTACAACCAACAGAAGAAAAGCCATATTTCTTTTGACAATAGATGTGCTTAATTCCTTTTGAAACATTAACAACGATCAATGTCTTTCCATCTTCAAAACGAAGTTCCGAACTTACTTCGTCTTGTGGATTTGGTTCAATTTGTGTTGTGATGATATCGGATATTTTCTTGAAAGTTTCATCAATCTTATCAACACCAACTATAGTTCCATCATCTTTAACACCGATGACAATTGTTCCACCGGAAGCATTTAAGAATGAAACTATTTCCTTGCAGATGATATCAGTATATTTTTCTTTTAGTTCTAAAGTTTCTGATTCAATATATTTTGGCATTTCACTTCACCTCAAGTTGTATCATACATATTATACCGACAAAAGTCAATTATATACCGACATTCAAACCGACATTGTATAAAACGGATTTATTATCCATATATTCATTAAATGTATAAATATTTTCTGCTCCTACAATATCGGTAAGAAAGTTTCTAAAAGCAGAATTAAGCGGTATTGAAACAAATAAAAAAAGTCTTTTCTTCGGTCTCGAACAACATACGTAAAACAAATTTCTATTTCGTTCATATGACGCCTCTTTACCTACTGGTATTGGAACTTTCCCCGTTATCATAGGTGCATAAGTCTCAAATTGGTATTGGTTCCATCCTTTACTAATAACAAAGACAACATTATCGTATTCTTCGCCTTTAACACCATGTTCTGTCGAAAACTCTGCTTCAGGGTATAAAAATTCAATTGCAGCCCTAAATTGACTGTAATCCAAATCTAAAACTTCACGGATTGTTGCATTCAATCCGTAGATAGTGTCAGGGGCATCGAAATATAGATGGTAGTATCCATCAACCAATGACGGAATAGGAACTAACTTTGACTCTACAATAGTATTGATAACATCAATAGCTTTCCCATCACGAGCTTTCTTGAGCTGTAATTCAAACTCTTTCCATTTTGTTTTCTCAGATTTTTTTGTGATAGGATAGCGTCTAATTCCTAGTGTATCAAACAGAAGCTGCATATTCAATGTACTTAACGCTTCATATATCGGTTCAACGGTATTCATGAAGAATAGTAAAAATGGGTCTTGTTTATCTCGAAGTCCATCATCAATAATAGCTAATAGGCGCTCATATCCTTGCTGGGTAGCAAGAACTTTATGTGTTATCATCAAAATCTTGATATTTTCCTCTTTCGGCACATTTTTCTTGATACACTCTGACAATTGATACAGTCTGGATTTTAGTTCTTCTGGCGGAAGATCATCTTTGAATGTACGATCCGACCTACGAACCCCAGGATAATCATCACAAGTAACAACAACAACTTCACCCTCAAAATTATCTATTGCAGACTGTTGCGGCAAATCTGGACGGATGTCATTTAAAAGTTTCACAATTCTGGGAGCAGATCTAAAGTTTGAACCTTTTTTGATTTTCTCAAGATTGCTGTGTTCAATCGCGCCACAAGCATTATTAGTTTGATAAATAGTTTGCCACGCATCTCCAAAAAAGCCAAATTGTGGTCCCACTCCTTTAGCGATGAAGAAATTTATAAATCGGTCGACAATTGGTTTATACGAGTCTTGATATTCATCAATCAAGATTAGTGGAAAGCTATCAGAAAAGACACGTCGAAATTTAGCATCCAATGAATAATCAACTACGAATTCTATCGAAATCGTTTCAACATCTTTATAAAGATCCTCATAGCTCAATTTTTTCTCCATAAACTGCAAAAACAGGTTATGGAGATTCTCTCGTTTTGGCAAAGGATAATCATTATAGGAAAAGGCTTTTCCTTCTAACACAGTATTGATGCAACTATTACAAGAAGTCTTTGCGGTATTATTACGACCAACGATTAGAGTTGTTTTTGCATCAACATCCAATTCTGCATCAATAAGTAATCTATAGTTTTTAATCTTTATTTTATTATTTTAGATAATTGCATTTTAACCATCCTTTCACTAATTTTTGAACTTTAACAGTATTCCATCGGCCTAATCTTTTCTTCGAAAAATCAATTTCATCTTCTGATAACTTGTATTTATATACTATTGCTTACCTATCACTAAAATAGACTTACTCTATTCAATATTTAATTATTAATAGAATCCTAAACTTAAACATTTTCAAATACTAGTTTCGAAAAGTTAACTTTAGTAGTCAAATATTAAATCATTTGAAAATGCCTAAACGCATCTTTTATTGCTTCTTCTTTCTCTACTGGACAAATTGGCTGATTTAAATCCACATTTTTCGGTTTATTATAATTTTCTCTTTCTTTAATTCCACACTTTTCTTTTACTTGTGCTATATATAGACTTGATACCTTAAATCCATATTTATCAAAAACATATTGTTTAATATTACTGTAAGTGGATTTACATTCTGAAGATGTCAATTCTATTTCTTCTGCATGTAATTCAATTTTGATATGTTGTTTTGTCTTAAGTTTGGAAAGTAAAGCGATTGTCTCAACATGTGTTGAATGTATAAAATTGGGAGTAGAAAGCCATAATTCTCCCACTCTGAAAACCATTTTTTTAACTTATAATATATACCATTTATGCCAAATTGCTATAATCAACCGAAAGATTTCTCATATTTTAATGTCTTCTTATAAATTTATAACCAGAAAATGTATCATATCATTTAAAGTGTGCTATAATATACATGCAAAGGGTTGGTAACAGCCAAAGAAAAGCAGGAGTTGGTAGCTCCTGTTTTTTTACGTATCACCACCTAGAAGTAGTTAGACTACTTCTTTAACTCCTTAACTATCATATAGAGCATTACCATAGTAATGATAACATTTATATCTATATTCATTCGCAAAGGGCTGGCAGTGATACATCAGGTTAGTATTTTCCAAGGATAAATATCTCCCATTTGTAATTATACTATACAGCTATATTAACATTGTAATCATATTAGAATATTTATCTAATTTTTATATCATAAAAGTATTTTTCATTATGAAATTCATCACAATTTCTTAATGTCTTGATTATGATCTCTGTATAAACAAGATATCCTCTTAGAACTCCTTCAAGTTGTCTAGGTGTAAAGACGTTCTGGTCTGATCCGTATGTACGGGTAATGAATACCTGTAAAGAGTTTTTCATCCCTGCTAATTTCATTTCTACATCCTCTAACATACCTTTTCACGAACACCTTTTTCTTTGTTTTCCATCAAAAAAAGCCTGACTTCGTGAAAATCAGGTAAAATAATCAATTATTACCAGTTGTATCCCATTTTTCTGGAGTTCAAAATCAGACTATGGAAAATTGTCTAAAACGCTTTATTTATCAGGTTAATTGTTTTTTACAAGCTATACTACATTTTCTATGTGACTCGAATGCGCAAAAGAGATATTGATTTTGCATGATAATCCCTTGTTGAAATCTGCATTTTTAAAAATCCAGATATACAAAGTATTTATTTCTTTGGCTTTTTCTCTAATTCTAACAGATATTTATCAAAATCAGACATAAACAATCTATCCTGCACAATTCGATATTTTTCAAATTCTGATTCCGCTTTTTCCTTTGCAATTTCTGTCGTGATTTTTCCTGCGTTTTGAAGAACTTCTCTATCATCAGCCATCAAAAATAAATCTAATCGTTTGGACCAATCTTCCATTGTCATAGGAATGTGTCTTTCCGCACGGTCTTCGGCTAAATCAAGATATGCAGATACAATACGCTCTAAAGAACGCATTTCCTTTTCACTCAAATAATTTTTTTCAATACTGACATCACTTTTTACAATTTTACCTTCCGGTGCAGATGCCCATGTCGTTAAGCCCATATGTGGCTTGTCTGCATCCGCACGTTCATAAATCAGCTCCGCTGCTGTATGTCCATGAACTGCATAGTGCATCTTATTTTGCACTTTAGCAAAAAAATCTTTTGTTGTTTTTGCTGTACGATCATAATCAAGTGCTGTAGCATATATATCTGTTATTTTCTGATAAAACCTACGTTCGGACAAACGAATTTCACGTATCTGCTCAAGCAAACGGTCAAAATATTCTGTTGTGAGCACCGAGCCACCGTTTTTCAGGCGTTCATCATCCATGACCCATCCCTTGATGGTGTAGTCCTTCACAATACCATTGGCCCATTTGCGGAACTGTACAGCTCGCTCATTGTTTACTTTGAACCCAACAGCAATAATCATTTGAAGATTATAATGCTTTGTATCACGAGTCACTTGACGAGAACCTTCCGTTTGAACTATTCGGAAATTCCGAATAGTTCCAGCCTCTTCTAATTCGCTGTCTGCAAAAATTTTTTTAATATGTTCATTAATCGTCGGTAAACCAACGTCGTACAATGTGGACATCATCTTTTGTGTCAACCAGATATTTTCATCTTCATAACGCATTTCAAGACTGTCTTTCTGATTCCCGACAGATGCAACATAAGTCAAATATTCAGCTGCACTAGAACGTATTTTTACTTGGCTTTCCTTTTTTCCCAAATCGAACACCTCCGTATCTAGCAAAACAATCATATTCTTTAAAACAATTCAATTATGTCTCTACTAAAACAAAACTTTTTTACTGTGTTCAGTATACTAAAGATCACATTACTTTTCTATACAGATTAAATGATAACTATTCTCTTAATATTAAAGATATCTTTCATTAATTTTCACGAACACTTATTACTGCTGATTTCATAAAAAAGCCTGACTTATTTCTAAAATCAGGCAAAATTATCAGTTATCTCATTTTCTAGAGTTTAAAATTAGACTATGGAAAAGTGTCTAAAGCGCTTTATTTATCAGGTTATTTGTTTTTTATAAGCTGTGCTACATTTTCTATGTGGTGACTAAATGGGAACATATCAACAGGCTGTACCTTTATACAATGATATCCACTATCTTCTAAAATACGAAGATCTCTTGCCAGTGTAGCTGGATCACAAGATACATAAACAATTCTTTGTGGTGACATTTTCACAATACTGTCAAGTGTTATCTGATCACATCCTTTTCTTGGAGGATCAACCACAATAATATCTGGTTTCATATTTTCTTCACTTAATTTTTTCGCATAAGAAGCCGCATCGCTGCATACAAACTCAATATTAGAAATGCCATTGTTTAATGCATTTTCTTTCGCATTTTTTATTGCCTGCTCCACAATTTCAATTCCAATCACTTTTTTAGCTTTCTGAGCTAAAAACATACTGATTGTTCCTACACCACAATACATATCCAATATCGTTTCATTTCCTTTTATTTCACAGAATTCTAAAGCTTTTCCATATAGTACTTCTGTTTGAACAGGATTTACCTGATAAAAGGATTTAGAAGAAATATGGAATTTTAAACCATGAATCGTATCTGTAATAAAGGATTGCCCATATAACACTTCTTCTTCCTTACCTAAAATAACATTATCTTCTCTTGTATTTAAATTCAATACAATACTTTTAACAAATGGCAAACGATCTACCAGTTCTTTTACCATATCTTCTTTATGTGGAAAGTTTTTCTTGCGAGTAATCCATACAACCATTACTTCTCCTGTATGAAATCCATCTTTAATTAACAAATGACGAAAAACGGATGCATTTTCATAACTAACTAATAACTCTTTCATAACAGCAAGAACGGTATTGATACGTTCACTTTGAATCAAGCAGGTATTCATATCAATAATTTCATTTGAATTGATACGATAAAAACCAGTCTGTACAATATTATTTTTTAATCCAACAGGAATCTGTCCTTTGTTACGATAGTATAACTGATGTTCCATTCCCAAAACATCTTCTACTTTTAAATCCAGTTTCGCAATACGATCGATAACATCCTGTACTTTCTGTTTTTTATAACGCAGCTGCTCTTTATATGACATATGCTGCAGCTGACATCCTCCGCATTGTTTTGCGAGTGGACAAACAGGTTTTACACGTTCTGCACTTGTTTTATGTAAGTTTAATAAACGAGCATAACCATAGCTTTTCTTTACCATAGTTATGACCAGTTCACCTTCTTCATTTTCCAGCATGCCTTTCACAAACAATGGAAATCCATCAATTTTTACGACCCCATGACCATCTTTGGTGTAACCGCAGCATATTCCATTCACATGTTCATTCTTTTTCATATTCCCACTCCTTAAAAAAGGGCATACGCCCTTTCTTCTTTATTTTGATTGTCCTGCTTCTTTCTCCAGCTCTTTTTGCTGCTTCAACAATGCATTTGCATCCTCTTTGCTGCGAGCAGAACTTAGAGTATCGGTTACTGCTTTCTTACTGGAAGCATTTTTAATTTTTTCTTTATATACCCATCCATCTGTAGAATCATCATCTTTTGGAATAAAGTTATATACATGAATATCCAAATCATACATTTTAACATCATCTTTATTTGTAAAATATGTTTCTACAGGAAGAATCTGCGTAGTTTTTTTATAAGCATCGTTTAGTACGCTGTCTACATCGCTTTTTCCACATGTATCTTGTAAATCAATTGTTATACGTAATGTCGCACTTGTCAAATTAATTTCTACATTCTCGGCTTTATCATATTTTAAACTTGATTTTACCTGATCAATTTGATTTTGCTCAATTTTTTCCACAAGAGCATTATCAAAACGATTACCAACAGTTGGCTTTCCTTTATTTTCTTTTGTTGAGAAATAAATATATCCAAGCATTAACAAGGGAATTAAAATAACTACAGTCGCAACAATATAAAGAATATTGCTCTTTGTATTTTTTTGTTTCACCTGTTTGCTTTTTTTATTACTTTTTGCCATTTTATCACCTCTGATGGTATTCATTGTACTAAATTTTATCTTAAATTTCTATCTTTTCTTAAGTTCTTCTTGAATAAGTTTATTTGTCATTGCAGGATTTGCCTGTCCTTTGCTGGCTTTCATAACCTGCCCAACAAGGAATCCAACAGCACGATCTTTTCCATTTTTAAAATCTTCAATGGACTGTGGATTGTTATCTAAAACCGTATTGATCATCGCAAGAAGTTCACTTGCATCACTCATCTGTTTCATGCCTTTTTCTTCTACGACTTTCTTTGGATCTTTTCCTTTCATAATTTCTTCAAACACAACTTTTGCCTGTTTTCCACTGATTTCCTGCGCCTCTACCATGTTGATCATATCCGCAAGATATTCTGCTTTACAAGGATTATCTGCTGGTTTGATATTTGCTTTGTTTAAAGCTGCAGAAAGCTCTACAATTACCCAGTTAGCTGCTTTCTTATACGCTTTTGTATGCTTGATAACTTCATCATAGAAATCAGAAAGTTCTCTGTTAGAAACAAGTACATCTGCATCATATGCACTTAATTCGTTTTGTCCCATATAACGAGCTTTTCTTTCATCAGGAAGTTCTTCCATATTTTCCTGAATTTCAGAAATCCATTCATCACTTAAACGAATTGGCGTAATATTAGGTTCTGGGAAAAATTTATAGTCTACATTTCCTTCTTTTTTACGCATCAAAATGGTAGTTTTCTGTGTTTCATCATAACGGCGAGTAGCCTGTTCAACTTTTTCTCCATTTTCTACCAGCTGAATCTGTCGTTCTACTTCCGCATCAATTGCTTTTTGTACATTGGAAATAGAGTTTAGATTTTTCACTTCTGTTTTTGTACCAAAAGCTGTACTTCCAACTGGTCGAATGGAAACATTGACATCACAGCGCATGCTTCCTTCTTCCATTTTAACATCGCTGACTCCTAAATAGTACAATAAAGTTCTTAACTTTTCGACATAAGCAGCAGCCTCACTTCCACTTCGCATATCCGCTTCACTTACGATTTCTACAAGCGGTGTACCTGCACGGTTAAAATCAATCAAAGTCCCTGCATCACTATGGAACTGTTTTGCTGTATCTTCTTCCATGTGAATTCGATTGATACGAATATCTTTCTTGCCATCTTCTGTTTCAATTGTTATGCATCCATTTCTTCCAATTGGATGAAATTGCTGCGTAATCTGAAATCCCTTTGGAAGATCGGAATAATAATAATTTTTACGATCAAATTTCACAAGTGGATCAATTTCACAACGCAAAGCTGTTGCGGCTTTTACAGCTAAACGAACAGCTTCTTTGTTAACACAAGGAAGTGTTCCAGGATGTCCTAAATCTACCTCATTTACACATGTATTTGCCACTTCTCCAAAAGCTACCGGTGCTGAGGAGAACATTTTTGTTTTTGTTTTTAATTCACAGTGAATTTCAATTCCTATTACGGTTTCGTATTTCATGCGTCTACCTCCACATCGTTTCCTTTTAATCCTGTTTCTTCTTCAATTGCTTTTGCGATATTAAACATTGTCTGTTCATCAAATGCTTTTGCACTGATATTTACCGCAATTGGCATACCTTCCACAAATCCACATGGCAGCGTCATACTTGGATTTCCAGAGAAGTTTCCCATAACCATATGGTTTTCCGCAACTGTAATATCTTTACTTAAATGCTCATCTTCACTTGCATCGCTATATGGTGCAATACTAGGTGCAGCATTGGCAATTATCACATCATAACTGCTTAATACTTTATTCATTTCTTCCACAATTAAGCGACGCACTTTCTGTGCTTTACGGAATACTTTTTCTTGATTTTCTTCATATAAAGAATAACTTCCGATGACAAAACGCTTACGAACATAAGAACATAATCCCTTTGTTCTGGAATTGATCATTACATCTTCTACGCTTTCTCCATCTTCTCTCATACCAAAACGAATACCATCTAAGTTTGAATGATTTGCGGTAGCCTCGGCATTCGCAATAATATAGTAAACCGGCAAAATTGCATGCATCAAAGTTTCATCTAAATAGACTTTTTCTACAATTGCGCCTCTTTCCTCTAATTTTTTCATTAATGCATCAAAATTTTCTTTCATTTCTGCATTTTGAATTGCATCCTGCACATTTCCAAATACCGCAATACGTTTTCCTTTGATGTCACTGTTTAGATTTTTAGAATATGCTTCTACCTCTTTATAAGAGCTTGTCATGTCACGATCATCTCTTCCAGCCAGCACTTCCAATGCTAAAGCTGCATCCTCTACCGCACTTGTAAAGTATCCAACATGATCAAGGCTGCTTGCATATGGAATGATACCATAACGAGAAATTCTTCCATATGTCGGTTTTACACCGATAACACCATTATATGCAGCTGGTTTTCGTACACTGTCTCCTGTATCTGTACCAATCGCAAAAGGTACGATTCCTTCTGCTACAAGTACTGCACTACCTCCAGAACTTCCCCCTGAAATACGGCGAACATCCCAAGGATTATTTACTTTTCCAGTATGCGCATTTTTATTTGTACCACCCATACCTAATTCATCCATGCTTGCTTTCGCAATGACAACAGCTCCAGCTTCACGCAGTTTATCTACGATATGTGCATCATAAACAGGCACATAGTTATCTAAAATTCGAGAACTTGCTGTTGTACGAATTCCTTTTGTATTCACATTGTCTTTTAAAACAATTGGCATACCATATAGTGGCGCTTTTTCATCCACATCTTTTAATGCTTCGATCTGTTCTTTAGGATCTATAAAAGTAACAACTGCATTTAATTTATCCTGGGATGCCTTTGCTTTTTCAAACGCTTGGTTTATACGTTCTTCTACGCTCTGTTTTCTTGCTTTTTCAAAATCCATCTTACTTCACCACCTTAGGTACATGTACATGACCTGCTTTTGCAGATTTTACATTGCTTAATGCTGCTTCCTGAGAAATGACATTTTCTACTTTGTCTTCTCTTAAAAATACAGTTTCTGCTTCAAATGGGTAAATCATTTCTTCTACATTTTCTGTATCAATTTTATCTAGCACCTCGATCTGTTCCAAAAGTTCCTTGAATTCTTCCTGCAGTTCACAAGCTTCTTCATCACTTAAATCGAACATGATATCGTGTGCCAGTTTCTTAAAGTACTCTGCACTATATTGTTCCATACCTATTCTTCCTTTCTTTTATAAAATCACAGCGGATACTTCACTGCTTCCTTTATTTCTGGAAACAACCGCAAGCAATTCATTATTGTTGTTTATAGTCACTTTCACACCATAATTTTTTCCATCAAACATTGACATTGATGTATTTACCATTTGTACAACGGCATATGCCTCTGCATAACTTTTCGCATTGATGGACACTTCCATGGATAAAGAATCAAGTTTTTTATCTGTAAAATGACCTTCCCCAATAATGGATGTTGCATCCGGTAAAACATTTAATATATTTTTCTTTAATTTTGAAAAATTCGTCGCTACGCTTCCATCTAGCTCGGAAGCGTTTTTACTTGGAAATAACGCCCACTCTTCTGAAATGGATTTAAATTCCCCTACAGTTTTCGATTCAAAGTATGCTTCATCCAGAAAAACTCCAGGAAGAGAATTGTTTACTCCACCCTCTTTATATAATACCACATAAATCGGTGTTTTCTGCCCAATTTCTGGATGTGTTTTTCTTAAGTAACTCACAATTTTTCTAGCAGCATCTTCCCCATATGTTTTTAACATTTCATCTGTTATAATATCGGGATTTTCACTATCTCCAATTTTACTATTTAAAACAAGCGCTAAAGAAATTCCTTCTAGATCATTGGAGCGATACCAGTCCATCTCAAAAATATCTAATAAAACTACATCGGAAGAAGTAATTTCTTTTTCTCCGGCATCCGTTTTAAACCTAGATCCAACTTTGGGATTCATTCCATTAGGATTGGTTTCGCTCGTACGTCCTAATAACCCTTCTCCATCACTTGTCGCATCAAGTGCACTGTATGTTAAAAACTGTCCTTCACGATATACATATGTATCAGGATCAAAATGTTTTTTGCTTAACTCCATTAAGCCTTTGCCAACCGTAAAAGTTTCTGTTTGATTTGTACTTAAAATTGCATGAGAATGGCGAGCTGTACTTGCTTCATAAGGCAACAATGCCGCATAATCCCCTTCTGAGACTGCTTTGGTTTCTTCCAGATTTGTCGATTGTTTCTTTGTATCATCCTTGCAGCCACTCATTGCCACTACAAGAAAAACAGCCATAATACTCGCTAATATTTTTTTCATGATGCTTTCACCTCCTGTAAAAAGGTTTCTTCATCCATTACCTCTACACCTAAATCTCTTGCCTTAGTAAGCTTACTGCCGGCAGCTTCTCCATACACTACCAAATCCGTTTTCTTAGAAACAGAACCACTGACATTTGCTCCTAAAGACTCCAACATTGCTTTTGCTTCATTTCGTGTCATCTGTGTAAGTGTTCCAGTTAATACAACTGTTTTTCCAGTAAAGAAACTTTCCTTAATTTCTTCTTTTTCACTGTCCATACGAAGTCCAAAAGCTTTTAAATGGTCAATAAGTTCCATATTTTTCTCTTCTCTAAAAAATGCAACGATACTATCCGCCGTAATTTCTCCAATATCTTTAATCGCAACGAAAGCATCACGATCAGCTGCCATCAATGCATCCATCGTCAAGAAATGTTTTGCTAAAACCTTAGCAGCTTTTTTACCAACCTGACGAATTCCTAATCCATAAATCAAGTCCTCAAGAGGATTCTCTTTACTTTTTTCAATCGCATCAATCATTTTCATAAAGGATTTTTCTTTAAATCCTTCCATACTTAAAATTTCTTCTTCATGATCTTTTAAACGATAAATATCTTCTATCGTATTTAATAATCCTTCCTTGTGGAAAAATTCAATCTTTTTATCTCCTAAAGTATCGATATTCATCGCATCTCTGCCTGCAAAATGAATCATACTTTCCACAACACGAGCTGGGCAATCCTGATTAATACAGTAATGTGCCGCTTCATTTGGAAGTCGAACCAGCGCTCCTGAGCAGATTGGACATTGTGTTGGAAAATGATAAATTCCTTGCGTTCCATCTCTTTTTTCTACCAAAGGACGAACAACTTCCGGAATAATATCTCCAGCTTTGCGTATCACAACATCATCATGAATACGAATATCTTTTTCTTTGATCATATCTTCATTATGAAGCTGTGCCGCAGATACTGTTGTTCCTGCTACACGAACCGGTTCCAGCACTGCATTCGGTGTAACACGCCCTGTTCTACCTACCGTTACCACAATATCTAA
Organism: Amedibacterium intestinale; assembly: GCF_010537335.1. Classification (NCBI taxonomy): domain Bacteria; kingdom Bacillati; phylum Bacillota; class Erysipelotrichia; order Erysipelotrichales; family Erysipelotrichaceae; genus Amedibacterium; species Amedibacterium intestinale. Next base: position 2,431,913 of record NZ_AP019711.1, on the reverse strand, counting down.
AAGCTTGGTAACAACTTCTTCTGCAGGAAATTTATAGGCAATGGCATAACGAGGAGCTTTTATTGTGGTTCCTAAAACATTCCATGAAGAAAGTTCATTTACTTTAAGAACCATACCATCAATTTCATAAGGAAGCTCTTCTCTTTTTTCCTGAATTTCCTGTATAAACTGCCATGCTTCTTCTATTGTCTTGCATACCTTGCGCAATGGATTTACCTTGATATGCCATTTTTCTAAAGTTTCCAGTGCTTCTTCATGCGTCTGTATGCCGAAAGATGCTGCATCTTCTAAATAATATAAGAACGCATCCAGCTTTCTTTGGGCAGCTATTTTACTGTCTAACTGACGAATACTTCCTGCAGCCGCATTTCGTGGATTCGCAAACAATTCTTCACCATTTTCTTCTCGTTTTGTATTCAGCTCTTCAAAACTTTTTTTCGGCATGTACACTTCTCCACGTACTTCCACTTCCCCTTGTGCATCAATATGCATAGGAATAGAAGGAATCGTACGCACATTGTTTGTAACATCTTCTCCGACAAGTCCATCCCCACGTGTAACAGCCTGATGAAAACGTCCATCTATGTAATGCAGAGAAATTGCCAAACCATCCATTTTCAATTCAACCACATAACTGGCATCTGGTTTAACCGCACGCACTCTTTCATCAAACGCCTTTAAATCTTCTAAATTAAACGCATTTCCTAAAGATAACATACGATTTTTATGTTCAACTTTTGTAAAAGCATCCAAAACTACACCACCTACACGCTGTGTAATGGAGTTAGGATCTTTATATTCTGGATTTGCATCCTCTAAGGCAACAAGTTCCTGATAATAGCGATCATATTCCTGATCAGAAACACTTGGCTGATCTAAAACATAATATTCATATGCAAAGGCATCCAATTTTCTACGTAATTCTAATATTCGATTTTTAACGTCCATCATGCCCTCCTATTTTTTCTTTAATGCCGGATGATCGATCATAATTTTACGAATTCCAAATTTTTTATCAAAGGCAATCGTAGCCAGTTTATCTTCCAGCTTAATAACCACACCATCACCAAATACATCATGCGTAATTAAATCCCCTTTTCGAATCTTTCCTTTTTTTACAGGTTTATTTTCTGCCTGTGTGTTTTTTGTTTCAAAAGAGGAATGCATGGAAAGAAAATCGTTTCCATTAAAGGTATCTGTATCACTTGTAAAAGTGTTTCGTGGTTTAGCACCAACTTCTTCTATGTATTCTTCTGGTATTTCTTTTACAAAACGTGAAGAGGTTTTTACTTTATCCAATACAAAACTATAACCATAAGAATCTGATAAAAACAAGCGTTTCTTTGCACGTGTAAAGGCAACATAAGCAAGTCGTCTTTCTTCTTCCAGTGCTTGTGCTCCCCCTTCCGCAATACTGCGCTCACTTGGGAACACCCCTTCACATAAGTTGTATACAAACACATGATCAAACTCCAGACCTTTTGCGGCATGAATGGTCATCAGCTGTACACAATCCCTTTGAGAAGTATCTTCTTTATCTGTATACAAAGAAATCTCCTGCAAGTATTCTTGTAAAGTTCCTTCTGGATATGCCTCTACATAATCTGATATATCACTGATAAGTTCCTTGATATTTTCCAATCGCTCAATTTCCTTATCTTCTCTTAGCATATGTAAATATCCGCTTTCTTCTAAAAGCTGTTCCAAAAGCTGATCGATGGAAATCTTATCCACCTGTGCTCTATATTTTTCAATAAGCTGTACAAAAGCCTGCAAGCTTGTTTTCGCTTTTCCTTTTCCAATCTCATAATTTTTAATGATTTCATACATATTGGTATCATCATGCTCTGCCTGTGTTTCAATAAGTTCCATTGTCTTATTTCCGATTCCACGCTTTGGCAAATTAATGATACGTTTGATCGCAAGATTTTTATACAATTCTTTTGGATCTTCTGGATTTGAAGGTGTCAATAAACGAAGATAACTTAAAGAATCCTTGATTTCTGCACGATCATAGAAACGAATTCCTCCATAAATACGATAAGGAATACGAAAATCCAGCAGGCATTTTTCCAACCCTCTTGATAAATAATTGGAACGATACAAAACCGCAATATCTCCATAAGAAATACCTTCCTGTGCGAGTGTGCGAATCTTGCTAACGACCCATAAAGGTTCATTCGCATCATCCATTGCGGAAAAATGAACAATTTTATGTTCCCCTTTTCTTTCCGTAAACAATTCTTTATCAATACGATTTTTATTATTTTTTATTAAAGCATTCGCTCCATTTAAAATTTGCTGTGTAGAGCGATAATTTTCATTTAAGATAACGGTTTTACTATCAGGAAAATCCTTTTCAAAATTCATGATGATATCAACCTGTGCACCACGCCATGTATAAATCGTCTGATCAGGATCTCCTACCACACATAAATAACTGCCATCTTTTACCAGCATACGAATAATATCATACTGCAGCATATCCACATCTTGAAATTCATCTACATGGATAAAAGAAAATCTTCTCTGCCATTTTCTTCGCACATCTTCTTTTTCTTTTAAAATCTTATGTGTATACAGCAATAAATCATCAAAATCCAAAGCATACATTTCTTTTCTTCGCTTTTCATAAAATGCATATACATCGGCCTTAATTTGCTCTGCATCCCAAACCCCTGCACTTGCTTTTGCCATATCACAATCTACAAAGTTTGTTTTATTTCCGCTAATATAGGCAAGCATACTGCTGTAACTATATGCTTTCACATCGATATTCATCTGTTTATATGCATCTCGTAAAATACTTTTTTGATCATCACCATCTAAAATCGTAAAGTTTCTAGGATATGCAATTTCTAATATATCTTCTCTTAATAAACGCACACAAAAAGAGTGAATTGTGGATATTTGAACGGCCTTTCCTATATCCCCCAGCATACTTTCTACACGCTCTTTCATCTCTTTTGCGGCCTTATTTGTAAATGTAATTGCCAGAATCTTATTCGGCAATACATGCAATTCTTCTACCAGGTATGCAATTCTGGTCGTTACCACACGGGTTTTCCCACTTCCGGCTCCCGCAATAATACGAAGATGAGAATCTACACACTGTGCAGCCTCTTTTTGCTGTTTATTCAATCCATCTAAAAACGACACAAAATCACCTCCGGTTTATTATACTATACTTTTAAGTTGTTTTCCTAATATATTACTAAAAATTCAGAAATTTAAAATTGGCAGAATACAGGTTTTATACTATAATAAACAAGCTTAAAAAAGAAAGAAAAGAGTTGAAAATATGACAAATAAAAAACCAAAACGTTACTATACCAGAACCATTGATCTTATCTTTTTATTTATTTTATTACTGGTTGGAATTTATATGCTATATAATGCACTGACGTTTTCCATTCTTCCCAAAAAATGGATTCTTATAGGGGTTATCTTTTTCCTGATGATTTATATCACATTATTTCTTCTTAGTCTTCGAAAGACAAAGCGATGGATCATCATAACCAAACGAATCTTTATCCTGGTTTTATGTGTGCTTCTGTGTATTCCTGCCTTCTTTCTTCAAAAATCAAAACAGACATTAAACCAGATGTTTCAGATGGAAGAAAAAGAATATACAGAAATCAAGATCATTACCTCTAAAAACAGCTCTATCACGTCATTGGATGAACTTGCTTCTCATCGTGTTGGTTTCCAAAAAGGAAGCGATATAGAAAACAGTGAATACGCTAAAACCGAAATCAAAAAATCAGCAGATATTCAAATGGTAGAAGAACTTGATTATACAACATTGATTTCACAAATGATGATAGGAAATATAGATGCTTTAGCTATTAGTGATAATTATTACGATATGTCTAAAAACAATATTGATGGATTTGAAGATAATATTAAAACGATTGCGACTCTTAAAAAGAAAAATCTAAAAACAGAAAAGAAACAAAAAGATATTTCCAAAGAACCCTTTGTTGTGTATATAAGCGGTTTAGACAATATGGGTTCTCCTGATCAGCAAAACAGAAGCGATACCAATATTTTACTTATTGTGAATCCAAGAGCTAATCATATTGATATGGTGTCTTTGCCAAGAGATGGCTACATTCCAAATACAGCTTTGCATAATGAAAATGATAAGCTGGCACATACAGGAATGTATGGAATCAGTGCAAGTGTTTCCTCTATTGAAAACTTTTTTGGTATTCCTATTGATTATTATGCACGTGTAAGTTTTAATTCATTAATTGAAATCGTAGATGCAATGAACGGTATTGATGTAGATGTAGAAATCAGTTTCTGTGAACAGGATGAAAACAGAAGTTTTAAAAAAGAAGATTTGATTTGTCTTGAAAAAGGGGAACAGACACTGAATGGAAAACAGGCGCTAGCATATTCTCGACATCGAAAAACACCTGGCTATGATAATCCAGGAAGAGAGCGTGCACAGCGTCGCATCATTAATGCTATTATTGATAAATTAATAAGTCCTAATGCATTAACCTATGTAAATAGTCTGCTGGATATTGCCCCAGACTATGTACTTACCGATATGCCAGCCTCTCAAATCGCAAAATTTATATCTTCAGAGTTAAACAATCCACAGCCATGGACAATTTCTTCTATATCAACTGACAATGGTGTTAATGATTCTCGCTTTACTGCCAGTATACCAAAGGAAGAAGGTACTTCCAGTGTCTATTTATTTTCAAAAGAAGATGTACAAGCTGTACATGATGCTTATGAAAGTGCCCTGCATCCATTAGAAATGAAAAATTTCCAATTTAATATCAATACCATAGATGGAAATACATCAAATATAAATGATGATCCAAACATTGTTTGGGATACAATGGCAATAACACCGCAATACTAGGAATGTAACCCTACATTCCTCAGACCGTTGACAAAGTCGCTCTTTGAGCAGACTTTGTCATTCGGTCTTTTTTTATCCCCACTTTTGTATAAAAAACAGGTGATTTTAAGCTATCATTTACCAAAAATCACCTAGTAAAAGGAATCTTTCTACCACTTTTTTTAAATTGGTTTTATATATTTTCAAAATATATAGTTTGTCAACAACCTGAGGAATGTAAACCTACATTCCTTTTTTCTTTTCTTAACGAATTTTCATAAAATAGCCATATATAAATAGATTTAAATAGTTTATAATAAATATAATTTATAAATGGAGTGTGTATATGAGAAAAGAAAAACGATTTTATATTATAGATATGATTTTAATGCTTCTTATGCTTGGAATTGGCATTGCTGCCTTTTATGTTGCCTATCTTTTTGGACTTCTTCCTCAAAAATGGATTACGATTGGAGCAGCACTAATTGGTGTTTTATGGCTTATTTTTTTACTTTTATCATTTAAAAAAATGCCTTTATGGGTTCGTATTCTTCGAAGATGCTTTGTACTTCTTCTTTGTGTTCTGCTTGGTTTTAGTGGCTATCTGCTGCATAAATCGCATCAAACTTTAAACAAGGTATCCAGTACAACTATGAATAAGGACGGTACAATTTCTAAAAAGAACAAATTATATATCGTATCATTAAAAGAAAATAAATTTAATAATATTAATGATTTACAAAATTCTGCAATTGGTTTTCAAAATGGAAGTGATGTAGACAATGCCTCTTTCATGAAAGAAGAGCTAAGAAAAGATATTTCTACTTATAGTGAAACAGAAGCACTGGACTATACAACCCTGTTTACAGACCTTGAAAATAAAACGATTCAAGCTGTCGCAATATCTGACACTTATTATAATATTGCTTGTGCTAATCAGGAAGGATTACAAGACAAGCTCACTATCCTTGAAACCTATGAGCGAGAAATCAAAGAAACTAAAGTTCAAAAAGACATCACAAAAGAAACTTTCACCGTCTATGTGAGTGGCTTAGATAGTATGGGTTCTCCAGATCAGCAGACAAGAACAGATACAAATATCATCTTAATCGTAAATCCACGAGCAAACCATATTGATATGGTTTCTTTGCCAAGAGATGGCTATATGCCTAACACTGCAGTCAATAATTTAAATGATAAATTTACACATACTGGTTTATATGGAATTGACACAAGTATAGCATCTCTTGAAAACTTCTTTCAAATTCCTATTGATTACTATGCCCGCATCAGTTTTAATTCTCTCATTGAAATCGTAGATGCTCTAGGTGGCATTGATGTAGATGTGGAAATTAGTTTCTGTGAGCAAGATGAAAACAGAAGCTTTAAAGAAGAAGATTTGATTTGCCTTGACAAAGGAGAACAAACATTAAATGGGAAACAGGCGCTAGCATATTCTCGACATCGAAAAACACCAGGCTATGATAATCCAGGAAGAGAACGTGCACAGCAGCGCATCATTAAAGCAATTATCAATAAATTAATGAATCCTGCAACCGCACTAACTTCCTTTAACGAATTAATGGAAATCGCTCCAAATTATGTTATGACCAATATGCCAACTTCCCAAATTACAAAATTTGTATCACATGAGCTGGAAAATATAAAACCATGGACCATCAGCTCTATTTCCAGTGACAATGGAACTTACAGTTATCAATACACTGCCAGTCAGGGAAATGAACAAAAATTCGATGTATATTTATACAATCAGGAAGAAGTACAATGGATATTAAATGCATATGATGGCGCAAGTCATCAGCTGGAAATGAAAAACTTTAGTTTTGATTTGAATGATTTATATAAAAACAGTCCTAAAGTAAATGATGATCCTACTATTGTATGGGATTATATGGCGAATGAACAATAGCATTAAAAAAACGTATCTATCTCGATACGTTTTTTTAATGGTTATCCAGTCCTTCCCCTATAATATAGAAACTAATGATGATATCCTCTTATTTTTTATGTTCCTTTATGATTTGTTTTATTTTTAATTCATATGGGGAGTCTTTCAAATCCTTTTGCGCACTTTGTAAATGTTCCATGGCTTTTGGTGTATCTTTCTTATTTAAATACTGAAGACCTAATAAATAATGAAACATCCCTCTATCGATACCTTCACACTGTTTTACCTGTGCTTCCATATCATCAATGTATTCAATACTTTTATCAATTACAATAGCAGACATAATCTTACACTGTGTATATATTTCTTCATTTCCACATTTTTGAATACGCTGCAGCATTTCTTCTGTCTTTTGCTTATTCTTATCATCAATATAGAAGTAAAAAGCTTTCAAACTGATATCGATATCCTGCTTTTTGCTCATACGCAACGTTAATATTAAATCAAACTGTTCTTTAATTTTCTTTTCATCTCCCATTAGAAAATATGCATTTAAACGCATGTATTCTCTGTTAAAGGGAGCATAAAAAAGTTTTGTCGTAAAAGAATCTAAACGCTTAAAAAACGTATCAAAATCCTGTTTCTGCATATCTTTTAATAATTTATTAAAGATATTGTTTTTCAAAAAAGTACTACCTACAAAACTTACTACAATGATAAGCGTAAAGATAATCCAAACCATCATTTCCAAGCTATACACCTTCCATTCTGTAGTAAATTGTACTATATCTTTAAAGTTTTTTCATCTCTTATTTAAAATTCCTTAAACGAAGTGCATTACTTACAACAGATACAGAACTAAATGCCATAGCTGCTCCTGCAAACACAGGTGATAAAAGAATATGGAAAATTGGATATAAAATACCAGCCGCAACAGGTATTCCAATCGTATTATAGAAAAATGCCCAAAATAAATTTTGTTTAATATTACGCAAAACAGAATGAGATAAACGAAGTGCTGTTTCTACATCACGTATATCTTCTTTCATTAATACAATATCTGCACTCTCTATCGCAACATCGCTTCCACTTCCAATAGCAATTCCTACTTCACTTTGTGTTAAGGCAATTGCATCATTGATACCATCTCCTACCATTGCGACTTTCTTGCCAAGCTTTTGTAATCGTTTCACTTCTTCTGCTTTATCCTGTGGCAAAACTTCCGCTATAACATTCGTAATTCCTGCCTGTTTCGCAATTGCAGTTGCAGTTCTTGTATGATCTCCACTTATCATATATACTTCTTTTCCACTTTTTGTTAAGCTTTCTACCACATCACGCACATGATCTTTTATTTTATCCGCAATAGCTAACATACCAATGACCTGCTGATCATAAGAAACCCATACAACACTTTTACCAGCTTCCTGGCATGCTTTCTCAGCTTCTAAATACATAGAAACATCAAGACCTTCTTCTTCCATCATACGTCGATTTCCCGCCATCAGTTTCTTTTCAGACAACTGGGCGTACACACCTTTTCCATTCACTGTTTGAATATTTGATAAAGATGGAGCTAATATATGTTCTTCCTCTGCTTTTTGTAAGATGGCAGTTGCAAGAGGGTGTACACTTCCCTGTTCCAAAGCTGCCGCATAAGCTAACACCTGTTGTTTATCCTGCGCAAATACATCGGTTACAAGCGGTTTTCCAATCGTAATGGTTCCTGTTTTATCAAAGACCACACAATCGATATGACTAGCTATTTCCAAAGCTTCTCCACTTTTAATAAAAATACCTAGCTGCGCTGCTTTTCCAGTTCCTACCATAATGGCAGTTGGTGTAGCCAGACCTAATGCACAAGGACAGGCAATGACTAGTACACTTACAAAAATCGTTAAAGAGAAGGATACATCTTTTTGAATAAAATACCATATAAGCGCCGACACAAATGCAATCCCCATCACAATTGGTACAAAATACATAGAAATACGATCCGCAATTCTTGCGATTGGTGCTTTCTTGCTTTGTGCATCTTCCACCATACGAATAATTTTTGAAAGTGTCGTATCCTCATTATCAACACTGCAGCGCATCAACAATCTTCCATCAAGATTCATCGTTCCTTGATGTACTTCATCCTGTACTCCTTTTTTCACCGGCATGCTTTCACCACTCAGCATGCTCTCATCTACATTGCTTTCTCCTTCTACAACAATTCCATCAACGGCAATATGCTCTCCTGCTTTTACAACCAAAACATCGCCTACAACTACTTCATCTACAGAAATTTCCATTTCTTTACCATTTTTAAATAAGGTAGCAGTCTTAGGACGAAGCTGTAATAACGCCTGAATGGCGCCTGTTGATTTTTTCTTAGAAATAGCCTCCAAATGTTTTCCAAACTGTACCAATGCGATAACCACACCAGCTCCTTCAAAATACAGAGAATGAACTGCATGCACATTTCCATTGGCAATTGAGAATAAGGAAAAAACAGAATAAATATATGCACTTCCTGTACCTATCGCAACTAAAGTGTCCATATTCGCTGCCCCATGAAGTAAAGAGCGTATACCTCGATAATAAAATTTCCAGCCACTTATCGCAATGATCGTTGCTAGTACAAACTGAATAAATGCAAAATTAAAAGGGTTTGTTTTATAGGAAATAATATTCGGTAAAGGAAGTTCAAAACTTCCAAGCATATGTGACATACCGATATACAACAATAGAAAAGCAACGATCAAGGTTCCATAAATATGCACGTTTTCATAATCTTTTTTCTTTGTTTCTTCCTGCTGTTGTTCCTGATGAATTCGAGCATCAAACCCACCTTTTTGAATCACTTGAAAAATTTCTTCCAGCTTTATTTTCGTTTGATCATATTCTATTTCTGCCTGATTCAACAATAGATTTACGGATACATCTAAAATTCCTTCTGTTCTTTTTAAAACTTTTTCAATACCAGCACTGCATGCTGCACACTGCATTCCTAAAATATCACATACCACTTTTTTATGATACGATACATCTTTTTTATCCTGCAGTTTCTCAAGCTCAAATCCACCTTTGCTTACTGCTTCTTTCCAGGCATCAAAGTTCTCTTCTTCTGCCTGTATCAAAACTTCTTCCATCACCAGATTTACCTGTGCTGTTTCAATTCCTTCCTGCTTTTTTAATATTCTTTCTACTGCAGCAGAACATGCAGCACAATGCATGCCACTAACATGATACTTAAATTCCATAATCAAAACCTCCTATTTCATCAGTTTTCCTAAAACATCTTCGATTTCCTTTAATTTCTCTTCGCTGTCACCTTGTTGCATTGCCTGTTTTACACAACTGTGCAAATGTCCACTAAGGATATGAAGGTTTGCTTTCTTTAAAAGTGCTGTAGAAGCTAAGATCTGATTAGAAATATCAATACAATATCTTTCTTCTTCTATCATTTTTATAATACCTTCCAGCTGTCCTTTTGCTGTTTTTAAGTTTTTTAATGCCTTTTCTCTTTCTGGTGTCATTTTATACCTCCCACACCCCCTATGGGTGTTGTGCAATCATTATAATATTTGTTGTCTTCTATGTCAAATCATCTGCATAATATAAAAAAAGTGGTCAATCGAAAATCAACCACTCTCCTATATATTCTTTTTACACTCAAGTAAAAACAGCTTATAAACTAATTGCTGCTTCTAATGCTACTTCCATCATTGCATTAAAAGAAGTCTGTCTTTCTTCTGCAGTTGTAGCTGCACTTGTTACTAATGAATCAGATATCGTCAATAAACATGCTGCATTTTTTCCTAATACTTTCGCATTGTGGAATAATGCAAAACTTTCCATTTCTACACATACACATCCATGTTTTGCATAAAATTCTTCATGTCCATCTACATTATCTTCATGATAGAATACATCGCTGGAATGAATTCTAGCACAAGTAACTTTTTTATTAACTCTTTCTGCTGCTTCTATGATTTTTTTATTCAAGTCTTCACTTGGATACATCACATCTCCATCAACATCTGCCTGTGCTTTCGCAAATGTTGATTCACTCCATGCACCATCTGCAAGTACCAAATCAAATAAATCAAGTTTGTCTGTATAAGCTCCGGCACTACCAATACGAATGATATTTTCTACATCGTAAAATTTATACAATTCATAAGAATAAATACCAATACTTGGCATACCCATACCACTACCCATAACAGAAATTTTCTTTCCTTTATAAGTACCAGTATAACCAAACATATTTCTTACCGTATTAAACTGTACTGGATTTTCTAAATATGTTTCCGCAATATATTTTGCACGTAATGGATCTCCCGGCATTAAAACTGTTTTCGCAATATCACCTTTGTTTGCTGCATTATGTGGTGTTGACATAGTATTTTTCCTCCTTCATATACGAATACATTGTAATTATAACATAAACTAAAAAAAATTCTTATTCTTGTGTATTTTTTCTTATTAGCATACAATACTAACAAGAGGTGATACTATGAAAAGAAATGAAATTGATAAAGATTTGACATGGGATTTATCCAGTATGTTTCAAAGTCAGGAAGCATATGAAGAAGAATATCATAAAGTGCTTGCTTTATTAAACGAAGTTGCAAATCAAAAAGGACATATCGCAGATACAAAAGATGTATACCTGCAGTTTATGTTGAAACTAGAAGATTTATATCGCCGTGTAGATAATGTATGTGTCTATGCACAAATGGCAACTGATGTTGACCCAGAAGATGAAGATGGGCAAAAAAATCTTTCTGCTTCTTCTTCCTTAATGCAGGCGGTTGCGGAAAAACTTTCTTTTTTAGATTTAGAAATCATTCAAAAGAAAGATAGCATTGAACAGTATTTAAAAGAAAAGGACTGTGAAGACTTTACCTATCCAATGGAAGAAATATGGCGTACGATTCCCCATCGTCAAAGTGAAGAAATTGAAGATATCATGGCTCAATACAGTGGAATCACAAGAGTTCCAGAAGAGTCCTATTCTTCTTTTCGAATGGAATTTCAACCTGTTCACATAGATGGAAAAGAAGAATTTTTAAACGGAGGAACATTAAACAAGTTTTTATTACACCCAGACAGCAATGTTCGAAAAGAGGCGTTTCAAAACTATTTTCAAGAATATAAACGTTACCAAAATTTATTTATTAATTTATTAGGCGGGCATGCGAAAACACAGGTTGTAAATGCGAAATTAAGAAACTTCCCTTCTGCATTAGAAGCGAGCCTATTTGAAGATGGGGCAGATAAAAAGCTTTATGATAAAGTTTTATATATGGCAAACGAAAAATATCATTCTTACCTGCATGAATATTTCGCTTTGCATAAAGAACTACTTCATTTAGACACCCAGCATTATTATGATACCTTTTTACCTATGGTAAAGGATATTGATATCACTTACAGTATTGACGAAAGTTTTTCTATTCTAAAAAAAGCATTGGCTCCTCTTGGGGAAGACTATGTCGAAATGCTAGAAACTGCACGTAAAGAACGATGGATTGATTTTTTGCCTCATCCAGGAAAAAGAAGCGGCGCTTATTCCAGTGGAACACATGACTCCAAACCATTTATCTTAACTAATTTTACTGGTTCTTATGACTCCTTAAGTACGCTTGCGCATGAACTGGGACATTCTATGCATTCCTACTATTCGCATAAGCACAATCGTCCGATTTTAAGCAGCTATCGTATTTTTGTGGCAGAGGTAGCTTCGACTGTTAATGAATTATTGTTAAATGAATATTTATTAAAAACAAACGATGATAAGCAATATCAGGCATATTTACTAGACAGTCTTTTAACACAATTAATAGGAACATTATATCGTCAGCCAATGTATGCATTACTAGAAACAAAACTGCATGCATGGATTGAAGAAGGAAAACCAGTTTCTTCCAAAGACTTAACACAATATTTCCTTGATATTAATCATGATTACTTTGGAGAAAGCGTTGAAGTAGATGAGTTGTATCGCTATGCATGTTATCACATTCCTCATTTCTACTATAATTTCTATGTATATAAATATACACTTGGAATGGCCGTTGCGATTAGTTTTGTAAAACAAATCTTAAATGGAAATGTAGAAGAATATCGTAGCTTCCTAACAAAAGGAGGAAGCGAAGCACCAATCGATGAACTTGTTCATGCAGGTGTCGACCCAAGAAGTGATGATGTATACAACGATGCCTTTACTTACTTTAAAGAAATTCTTGATAAATTTAAAAGACTTATGAAATAAGATTCGCATAGAGTACTAGAAAAGCAGGAATACATCCTGCTTATATGTATATAGTATGCTTAAACTATGGGGCTGTGACGAGTAAGAGAAATTATAGTTTCTCCGAAAATCACAGCTTTTTTTAATAATTCTTCCTGCTTTTGGGTATTTTAAAAACAACTATCCTTAAAATAGCTATTTTCTACCTTTGCTTTTCAATCTTCCCCCTGCTCATTGTGGAAAACTAATTCATATTTTTCACCTTTTTTCGATTATGGTACTTTCTTAGGTTATATCCTATACATACCAGAATCAATTCTACTTTTACTCCGCTTTCCCCTCGTCGATGAAGTCGCACATATTCAAAGTCCTGCTTGATATCCGCAAATGCCCCCTCTGCCTGTGCGCTGCGTTTCCTCATCAACATCTTTCCTTCTTCGCTCTTTAGATATTCATCTATTTCTGTATGCATCTTCTCTAATGCCGGTACGATCCTTGCACTTCTTCCATTTTTTGAAGTCGTGCATTTATTTCTTTGTGCACACCCACAACAGTTTTTATTTCTATAATACACTGTCATTTTTGGATACTGTCCCTGGAGATTTACTCCGATTCGCTCTTTTTCAAACACATGTCCTGCAGGACAAACTGGTGTTCCATCCTCCATGCGTTCCATATGCCGCAGCTGATAACGGTTCTTGTCAGTTACTTTTTCTTTCTTCTTTTCATATCCGCTATATTTCAATATGCCTTTGATCCCCTTGCTTTTACAGTAGCTGTAGTTTTCATAGCTCCCATATCCTGCATCCGTTACTTCCATCTTTGGATACTGCCCATACAGTTCTTTGTATCCTTCTGTAAATGGCTGCAGGGTTCTCATGTCGTTGGCATCACTGCTGATATACTGATAAGCGATGTACCCATTGTTTACTCCTATCTGTACATTATATCCAGGCTTGAACACATTCGTATGATTATAATAATCATATTTCATATGCATGAATGTGGCATCCGGATCCGTCTTGGAGAAACTGTTTCTTTCTCCAAGTATATCTTCCTGTATGGCATACTGCCACATCTTGACTGCACTTTTCTTCAGTTCATCGCACAATTTTGCGATCTCGTGTTTTCCTCTGCCTTTTCGGATATGTTCTTTTTCCTTCAGCCAGTTTTCAAGTGCTTCATCTATTTTTATCATATATTCGATATTTGGATATTTCAGAATCGAATAATGTATATCGATTTCATGTTTCTTAAAGTATCGGTTTACCTGTCTCAACAGTTCCATGCATTTCTGCCAGTGTCTTGGAAGATAACGCTTGCTCCAGCCTCTCCAGCAGAAAGTCATCTTATTGGCATTGGCCTCAAATTTCGTCCCGTCAATATAAAGAATCTGTTCTTCCAATGCCTTTTCATCTTGTACATACAGATAGATTTCTTTCGCAATGGTTTCTATCGATTCTTTCAGTGTGTTATTGATGAAGCGTTCAAAGCTCTTGTAGCTGGGAATGAAGCCGTTTGTGATACTGCGATAACGGACATCATAGCGGCAAAGTTTTTCCAGCTTGCGTAAAGAAGCGTAGCCGTCTTCAGCGAAGGCCATAAGAATGACGGTCAGCATCATGACAGGATCATAAGAACGAGAATCAAGATGATGGAAATCTATGAACTTACTCAGATCAATCCTCCTCAAGACTTCCAGGATCGTGATACTCAAATCATCCTTAAGGACATCGTTTTGAAAAGAAAATTCAAAATCCAGTAGCATATATGGCTGATATGCTGTATAATTTGGTTGGTTAATTTGAGTAATTGTCATACATAAATTATACCAAAAAAATACACCTTTTTCCTTATAGGATTGGGTGTATTTTTTTACCTTAGAGCTTTGATTTATCTGTCACAGCCCCTTTTTTATCGGATATTTTATAAAACTGCTATAGAAGAAAGCAATCTTTTTCTATGTTTTTGAAAACACCATATTCCTACAACATCTGCCAAAGCCCATCCAATTGGGACAGAAACCCAAATTCCATTTACACCAAGCATAGGGAAAGCAGAGAGTGTATAAGCAAGCACAACACGACTTCCTAAAGAAAGAATTGTTAATACGATAGACATCATGGAACGTCCTAATCCACGATACAGTCCATATAACAAAAACAAAATTCCAATTCCTGCATAAAAAGCCCCTTCTATATGTAAATAAGTTATACCAATTGATATAATCTCTATTTCTTCTGGTTTTACAAACAGCAACATAAGTTCTTTCGCAAATAGACATACAACAATAGATGCCAAACAACAGAACAGTATAGAAGTTATAAAAGCAATTCTTATCCCCTTTAGGATTCTTTCTGGTTTTTCAGCACCATAATTTTGTGCTGCATATGTAGAAAATGCATTTCCAAAATCTTGTGCAGGCATATATGCAAAAGCATCAATTTTTACTACTACTGCAAAAGCAGCACTTACCGCAAATCCAAAACTATTCACTAGACCTTGTACCATCAATATACCAAAGTTCATAATTGACTGCTGAATCGCAGTCAAAGTTGAATTCACAATTACCATATGCAATAGATTTTGATCATAAAACAGATGCTTTCTTGCAGGACAAAGTTCTTTTCCTTTTAAGAAAAAATATACCATAACACCAACTGCAGAAACCACTTGTGCACTTACGGTAGCCCATGCTGCTCCTTTTACTCCCATATGAAAAACAAGAATAAAAACAAGATCTAAAACAATATTTAGAAATGCAGAAACACCAAGAAATACAAGAGGTATAAAAGTATTTCCAACACTACGTAAGATTGCCGAAAAAAAATTATACAAAAACACAAATAGTATGCCTGAAAATATGATTGTTAAATATTCTTTCGCATAGACGATGGCTTCTTTTGGAATCTGCATCCATACTACGATAGAATTTAATAACAAATACGATAATGCCATAACAACAGCAGATACAAGAAAAATCAATACAAATGCATTTACAATACTAACTTTTACTTCCTCTTCCCTATTAGCACCATATAACTGTGAAAATACAACGCCACTTCCCATACACAGTCCTAAGATTACAGATGTCAATAAAACCATCAGTGCATAAGAGGAGCCTACAGCAGAAAGTGCCTGTGCTCCTATTGTTTGTCCTACAATTAACGTATCTACAACATTATACAGCTGCTGAAGTAAATTTCCAGCTATCATAGGCAAACTAAATAAAATCAAACCTTTTCCAATATTTCCTTCTGTTAATACTTGTTTCATACAATCCCCTATTTCATAGAACTTGATTATAGCACACTTTCTATAATCTTAATCATAGGCACAAGAAAAATGATTCGAATATCATAAAATTTTAATAAAATGTATATCAAAAAGTTATAAAAGCAACAAAAATGAGCCAAGCCAAGTGGTCAGACAAATCTACCTATTTCCAATTCAATTTTTTCAAAATTTCAATTAAGTTTATCTCAACTATTTTGAATATTAAAACCGCATAAAGATACGTTTTGTATGTAAAGTCTAATACAGAAGGGTTTCAGTTAGTTTCTCAATCAAACATTTCCTGTATATGCATTTTTATTCTACTTCTTCTATAACGTACTAAAAATGAAACCTCTTCATCTGAATATACACAAAGAGGCTTCTGTATGTAATTCTAATGTAAAAGAATTCCTGTTAGTTTTTCAATCAAAGCATTGTCAAATCCTTCTGCCTTCATTTTTCTGCTATTTCTATTTTTTCATTTTCTCTTCCTTCAAGAATACCTTCAGCCTTTCCTTTTGCTTCTCCTTCTGTTTTTAATCTTTCAATTGCTTCTTCTGGTGCAAGGTTTTCTTCTCCTTCTTTTCTTACTCCCATCATGTTGATAACATCATTTCTTATTTTTTCTTCCCACTGTTTCGTTGCTTCACACATATTAAGTGCCTCCTCTTCTTTATGTTTTTCCGCATACCTTATGATTTCTTTGTTTTTCATTATTACTCTACTTATTCTATAAAATTGTAATTGAAACCTCTTCGTATATAAGCATACAAAGAGGTTTTCGTATGTAATTCTAATGTAGAAGGATTCCTGTTAGTTCTTCTATTTCTTTTGTAGAATATCCTTTTTCCTTCATTTTTTCTGCTATTTCCATTGATTTGTTTTGTTCTCCATTTGCTTCACCTTCTATTTTTTCTTTTAGTTTTAATCTTTCAATTGCTTCTTCAGGTGCAAGATTTTCTTCTCCTTCTTTTCTTACTCCCATCATATTGATGAATCCATCTGTAATTTTTCGTGTCCATCTTTGTTCCCATCTCTTCGTTGCTTCACACATGTTGATTTCCTCCTCATCTTTATGTTCTTTTACATAGTTTAATATTTCTTCATTTTCCGTTATTGTTCCTACCAGTTCTGCTGTATCTCTTCCTACTTTTACATTCGCATAATACCTTTGCAGTTCTTCTACTTTATCACTGTATAAAAGCTGTATGATCTTTATGAAATTGAAGATATCCTGATTTTGAAATGTATTTGTGCAGGTTCCTATTTCCAGCAGCTTCATAGGATAGTCATTGAATCTTTTTTCCATCCATTTCGGCATATCCACCATCATGTCTTTCAGACTTCTTGCCCCATCCCATGGTGCTTCTCCATAATATATGACTAGTGTGAATACTGGATGAATACGATCCTTTTTTCGCATTTTAGAAAGATATTCACTGTCTTTCCTGTTTCTTCTCGCATTTACAAACTGTCTGCATTCTGCTTCATAGGTCAAAGTATCATACATCATCACACGCAAAGGCATTGCATAGTGGATACTGGATTGATTTTCAACCCCATAAATCACATATTCACAGTCTCCTGCAGATTTTCGAATGACATCTCTTACTCTTGCAAGGGGAATCTTCATCCCCTGCGTATGGATATACAGCGATGAATCCGTATCCAGTTCTTCCAAATCATCAGGTTTAACAACCTGTATACCATTGTATATGCCTGTGTTAATTAAATCCGCAAAGCGATCATTATTTTTGAAATAAGATTTTAGTCCGATATCCTGTTTTCCCATATTCATCAGCTCCTCTTTTGATACTTCTTGATCGGATATAATATTGATGAAGGAAAGATAAGAGATATCCATCTTCATTATAAAATAAGAATATTGTTTGTCTATACCGATATCGTGATATATGGAAAGCATGATTGGATACACTTTATCCTTTTCACTATACATATACGAAACCAATAGGTAAAAATACAAAAAAACATAGAAAAAAAACATAAAAAAGTAGAAAAGCTTTGATATTTTATGGAACCAATCTTTATTAAAATCAAAACAGACATTCTATAAAGACTAAATTTTCATACTTTTGTTGTTCATCTTATCTTTCACCAAACATCTTTTAGATAAAAATAATCCCTACATTGGAAATCACTTACTGGGAAACTCAATCATATATAAAAAAATGAGATTATCATTATTCTTTTCATACTATGTTTTCATTACAAATCCAAAATACAAATTAACTATAAACAATTCATAAATACATCTGCAATCATAAAGAAGGAAAATATCCTCTGCTTTCAAAAAAAACTTGCAAAATGCAAGTTTAATAAGAGAACATTTCATAATACTCCATATCTTCTAATGGCGTAATATCTTCAATTGGATTATCATCCAAACGAAGTTCATATAAATGTTTTAATTTTTTTAAAGGTGTAATATCTGTTACATAATTTCCTTTTAATGTTAAAGAACTTAAATATTCCATATTTGATAATGGTTCTAAATCCATTACCCCATTATGATCTAAACGAAGGGAACTGACTTTTGTTAATTCTTTTAAAGGTGTAATATCTGTAATCACATTATCATATAAATCAACCGTGGAAAGATTTACCAAACCTTTTAAAGGATCTAAATTCGAAATATTGTTGTATGCTAAACCTAGACATTCTAAATTCTTCATATCTTTTAATACGGAAATATCTTTTACATCATTTTTCCCAATATCCATCGTATTCATATGTTCGCATCCCTTTAATATATCAATATTTTTTATAACATTGTTGTATACATTTAATTCCTCTAAATTCTTTGCATTTTTTAAGAAATCAATATTTTTTAAATAACATCCACTTGCCTTAAAGTAACGTAAATGTTTCATATCTTTTAATATCTCTACATGTTCCAAACGATTTTCAGATACATCAAGTTTTTCTAGATTTGTTAACCCTTTTAAACAGCGAAGATCTTTTAAACCTCCCTGTACTACACGTAAATCACGTAATTTTTTTAATTTCAACAAGAAAGAAAAATCTTTAATATTATCAAAAGAAAGATCCAATACTTCAAGGTTTTCAAACTCTTCCAGTAAAGAACAATCCGTTATATACTGATTATTTGATAAATTTAAACTACGCAATGTTTTTTTCATATACAGCAATGGTGACAAATCTGAAAATAAATTTGTAGATAAATCCAATACTTCTATATGTTTCAAATAATTTAAATCCGCAATATCGTATAACCACATTTTATTCATATGTAGTTCTTTAAGGTTTGGTAAAGTACCTAATATACTTAATGGAAAAGGTCCATTTTCAATTCCTACATATAGTTTTTCCAGTTTCTTTACACTCTCTAAGTATACTAAATTATCTACTTTGCAGCGTTCTAGATTTAATTCTTCCAAATTGATGGTACCAGCCAGGGCACTGATATCCATCGTATATAAATTATTTCTTGATAAGTCTAAACGTTTTAATTGACGATATTCTCTCAACGCCTGAATATCACGAAGCATATTTTTAGATAAGTTTAAATATTCTACTTCTTTTAAATCTTTAATCGGCTCCAAGTCTTCTATATGATTTCCACATAAATCTAAATAATTTAAATTTACAGCATGTTCTAATCCTTTCAAAGATACGATATCTGCATAGCGTGCAGATAAACTTGTTAGCTGAGACATAGCTTCTTTTGTAATTTCTTCTTCCTTTATATGCAAGCTTCTTGCGACTGCTTCTCTTAATTTTTCATCTTTTATAAGCATAAGACATACCTCCCTTATTACTATAGCTATTATACCGCAAAAATACTATTTACAAAACCGCTTTCATATTTTATTTATTGTTTTAAAAAATATTGCTTATTTATTATCTTCTCATTGACTTCCAAATCAAATCATGATACTGTAAAGACATAATAAAAAGCAATAATTATGAGTATTTCAAAATTCACACATTCTGGAATGTAATAATTATTAACTCAATATGTAACATATCCCGAACGTGAGAATTTCTACATATCTGAGAGCTTCTTATTAGCATTATAGGAGGTACCGTTAGTATGTGTACAGGTAAAGTAAAATGGTTTAATGCTGAAAAAGGATACGGATTCATTACTTCAGATGAAGGTAAAGATATCTTTGTTCATTATTCAAGCATCCAGGCTGATGGATTCCGCACTTTGGAAGAAGGTCAGAAAGTTACTTATGAAGTAGTTGAAAGTGATCGTGGTCAGCAGGCAAGCAACGTAACAGTTGTTGTAGAATAAACCAAAACATAAGAGACTTCGGTCTCTTTTTTTATGAAATCCTATATGATAAAATAAGATAAAGGATGATAAAGATATGAATCGAATACATTTTGTACAGCAATGCGTTGATAGAGAAATCGAAAAACTACATAACAGTGAACTAAAAAAACTTGCTTACATCCATACCTATGGAGTTTTTCAACTGGCAGCTTTATTAGCACAAATGCGTCACATAGATATAGAACTTGCCTCCATTTGTGCTTTACTGCATGACATTAGTCAGTATAGTGAAAATGCAGCAAGAAAAGAACATGCGAATAAAAGCAGCAATTATGCTAAGAAACTATTAAGTGAGTCATCTTTCTTTACAGATGAAGAAATACAGCAAATATGCCATTGCATTTCTGTACACAGCAATAAACAAAATCATAATGATGGAGCACTTTGTGAACTGTTAAAAGATGCTGATGTGTTTCAGAGATTTCTTTATGATCCATCAACTCCTTTAGAAAGAAATCATCAATTACGTGTGGTTTCGATACTAAAAGAGTTAAAACTGAATAAAGGAGAATAACCTATGGAATTTTATGAAATGCTGATGGAATCTAAATCGTATTTAGAAGAACATACTTCTTATCGCCCTGAATTAGGTATGATTTTAGGAAGCGGTTTAGGAAATATTGGTGAATTACTAGAAGAAAAACAAATTATAAATTATGCAGACATTCCTCATTTTCCAAAAGGAAATGTTGCAGGACACAAAGGAAACTTCCTTTTTGGAAAATTAAAAGGAAAACAAGTTTGTATCATGCAGGGACGTTTTCATTATTTTGAAGGATTAAGCATGAAAGAAATTACGTATCCTATCTATGTTATGAAACAGCTAGGTATTAAAAACTTAATCGTAACAAATGCCTGTGGCTGTATCAATACAAATTTTAAAGTGGGAGATTTGATGTTAATTGAAGATTTTGTATCATTAGTCAGTGTAAACCCACTAATTGGAGCAAACGATGATCGACTAGGACCTCGTTTCCCTGACATGTCACAACCTTTCTCTTTCTCCTTTATGGATCTAGCAAAAAAATGTGCATATGCAAATAACATTTCTTTTAGAGAAGGTGTTTATGCCTTTTTCCAGGGACCTTATTATGAGACAAGAGCAGAAATCAGGGCAATCCGTACATTAGGAGCTGATGCTGTAGGTATGTCTACCGTTCCAGAAACCATTGTTGCAAATTATTTGGGAATGAAGGTTTTAGGTATTGCCTGTCTAACAAACATGGCAACTGGTTTACGTGTAGGAAATCACTCCCATGAAGAAGTATTGCAGATAGCAAATCAATCCAGTGAAAAACTATCCACATGGCTTCTTCACATTATAGAGGAATTATAAAAACTTGTACAAATTTACGTACAAGTTTTTTTATTTCTATTCCCCTTTTAAAATTACAAATGTTCTTTATATGTTTGAAGCATTTTATTGATTTCATCTGCCTGTAACTTGTTTTTTTGTGTTAAATAATAATATAATAACACATATATAAAAGTATAAATAATCGTATACGTTACCAATGAATGAATCGAAAAAGACATGATGTTGGCAAGATAAAAAACAAGAAAACTTGAAATAAATGTAGCTGTAAAATTTACGATATGATACATCATGTTGGATTTAAAATCCCATCTGCTGATAAAGAAATTTATACATTGTACAACGCATACTACCAGTAAAAATAACAAAATCATCTGCCAAAACATTTTATTCTCACTTCCTGAATCGGCTTGAAAACAATTAAATAAAGAAGTAAAAAGCATAACTAAAGTAAATACGACACATGTGGAAGAAATATATCTGTAAATTGTATTTTTCATCATCTTACACCTCACTGTTCCTCAAATACTCTTTTAAATCCTGAATATAATTTCTAGAAATAAGTAAAGATTCTCCATTTGTCAAAGTAGCTTTTAATCGATGATTCGCATAGGGTTTTACATAATTCAAATAACGCACATTCAATAAGGTTGTTTTTGAAATACGCAGAAAACTTGTTGTTTTCAATTCTTCTTCTAACTTCGTCAATGTTCCTTTATAACAGTACACTTCTTGTTCACTATATAAAAACGTTTTGCGATCGACTGTTTCTGCATACATAATATCATTTACATCCACCTGTACGATTCCTTCCTTTATTTGTGCTTCGATTCGCATTCCAAATTGTTGAATCATAGAAGCAAGTTTATGGATTCGTGATGTTTTACGTCTGCATTGTATCTTTACTATTTCTTCTGTATAACTTACATTTTCATCTATCTCTATTTTCATATAACCTCCCCTTCTACAAAAGTACTTTTGTTATCTATGTTATATAAAATTAAAGACAGCTTTACAACCCTTATTGTATCAGCTGCCTTATTTTGCCACTAAAATACCCTTTTCAACTTCATTTCCATTATCAATACCTTAAAGAATATGTTCAAAAAAAACCATTAAGTATAATTCTATATAAAACAAAAACAATAAGAATATACATAGATAAATATAAATAAGTCGATAAATTTATTGACATTTTTATTGATAAATCATATATTATAAATAAAGAGGTGAATGCCATGAATATGATTAGAACAATTTTAGAAAGTACTGTTCCAATTTCACAATTTAATCGCGGAATGGCTGGTAAAATTTTTGATGAAGTCAAAAAACATGGTGCTAAAATTGTTATGAAAAATAATGAACCTGAATGTGTTCTTTTGTCACCAGAAGATTATATTGCTTTAATTGATCAGGTCAATGATGCAAAACTTCTACTTTTAGCTAATGAAAGAATGGAAAAATATGATGCAAACAAACTTGTGTCACATGAAGATGTTATGAAAAGATATGGAATTACAGCTTCTGATTTAGAAGATTGTGATGATATTGAGTTCGAATAATGTGGGATGTTAAATATTTACCAGAAGCACTTGATGACTTGGATGAACTTGATGGAAGTCAAAGAAAATTAGTATTAAAATCAATCGAAAAAGTGAGAAAGAATCCATTATCACAACAAGAGGGTGGTTATGGAAAATTGCTTGGGAAAAAAGGAAATACGGATTTAACTGGGTTCTTGAAAATCAAATTAAGAGCATCTGGACTAAGGTTGGTATATAAAGTCATTAAGCAAGAAGATAGAATGTTAATTGTGGTTATTGGAGCTAGAGAAGATGAAGAAGTTTATTCTATAGCAGAAAAACGTATCAAGAAGAATGATTTATAGAGTTATTTCTACATGTATAAACTTATTGATAGGAGGAAATTTGCTTAAGTTTCCTCTTTTGTTTTGGGTTATAATATCTCCTGCGTATGAAATAATTTTTCTGATACATTGATTCTAACTAATAAAAATCTATCTTATCCAATACTATATTCCTCTTCATCGATGGATACTACCTGTTAAAGTTGATAATGCCTACTGCAAATCCTTTAACAAACTTTCCACAACAGCAAAAGATGTATTCCTTCTAACCATTGAAGAAATACATCTTTTGCTTGTCGCATGTAGTATCACATGCATCTTCTTAAAGCATAATTTTTTTTAGGAAAAGGAAAAAGTCAGTTTCTTTCTTTTAAAGATCACTGCTTTTTATTGGAGGACAGAGTTTTATCTCCCTGTCTGTCTATATCTTATACCTTTTTTATAAAATATTTTTTACAATTCTGTTATGTTCTTGTTACAAATCTGTTTTATCCTTCACTAACGATTGATTTCTGTTTAAATCGAGTAATAAAAAGTTCAAATGCTAGTGCAGCAAGTATAATCATTAAAATACAAGCACCCATGAATGCATAATTCCCTTCACGTCCACATTTATTGATTAATGAACCAATGGTACCAGGCACACCAACTGCTGGACCGATGACAACTGCAGCCGCAAAGTTCATTTCGCTTCGCATCGCAATCCATGACAGCAACCTTGTAAAAGAAGATGGAAGTACCGCATTAATTACGATCTGCCACCAGCTTGCTCCAGTTGCGCGCAATGCCTCCAATGTCCCATCATTCACTTCTTCAAACGCTTCGGAATACGATTTAATAAAATATGCCACACTGTGAAAACACATACCTACAAGTGCAGTCGTTGCTGTTAATCCAAAACCGGATACAAATAACAATACCCAGATAATCGTAGGAACTGCTCGGATAAACCCGGCAAACCCGCGTATGATCGTACAAAGAATTGGATTCGATAAATTTCTTGCGGAAAATAATCCTAAAAATAAACCAATCACAATCGATACAATCGTTGTCACAATCGATAAGAGAAGTGTATTAAGTAACGTAGAAAAGATTTTTATCCAGTTTTCTAAAGGCACACTTGTAATTGCGAAAAACTGTCCAACAAATTTTTGTACTAAGTCAAGACGTACCTGATCCCATTTATATTCACACATAAAGCATACAAAATAGACAAATGCCGCAAGAAATATAAACAAGGTTCCCCAAATATATTTCTGACTATGATCTTTTTTCTTTATTTTATATTTCTTCTTGCCTCTTTCTAATGAAATAGAGGGCGTTTTTTCCAATACTGTTTCCATTATAATATCCTCTTTCTAATTTGTGTTGAAATCTGATCGGTAGCAATTACCACAATCACCACCAGTAAAATACTTGTACATAACAGCTGATATTTCATAAACCCTTTATAGATGCCAATCAAATATCCTATACCGCCACCAGCAAGCATACCAACAATGGTTGCGGAACGTATATTATTCTCTGCTGCATACAAGCTCCATGAAAGTAAGGATGGTAACGTTTCAGGTAATACTGCATGAAAGATGATCTGCCAGTAACTTGCACCTGTGGACTGCAATGCTTCCATCGCATTGCGATTCGTTTCATCAATAGAATCGGCAAATGCTCTGGTAAGAAATCCATAAGAGATGATACACATAACAAGAAAGCCAAGAAATTCACCATACCATAAACAAGGAATCAAAATGATTGCCCATACAGCTTCCGGTATGTTTCTGGATAAAGAAGCTAAAGCACGTACCACATATTTTAAAACAAGATTGCTAGAGGTACTGGATGAAATACACAGTGCAGAGAAAAAAGCAAAAATCATACCGACAAATGCACCTGCGATAGAAATAATAATCGTTACCCATAACTGATAAAGCTGAGAAGATAATTCAGAAAAATCCATAGGAAGATATATGTCCATAAAACGAGAAACAGAACGATGAAAATCAGTAAAAATTCTAGACCATTCAATCCCTAGACGAAGCGTGCATATTTCTAAAATCAGCAATGTTCCTATTAGAATAATCGCATAGCGAATACGTTTCCTCTTTAAATATTTCATGCATATTCTCCTTCTGTTACCTGTTCAACCTTGGAAATCAGCTCCTGTACAGGAACACCATATATTTTCTCAATTACTGCATCATTTAACTCAGCAGGTGTACCTTCAAATACAATTTCTCCCTGATGCATTCCAATAATACGATCCGAATATCGAAGCGCAACATCCACCTGATGAAGATTGACGATACATGGAATCTTCATCTTTTTGGCAATCATATGTAAATGTTCCATAATAATTTTACTTGATTGAGGGTCTAAAGATGCAATCGGTTCATCACAAAGCAGAACTTTTGGATCTTGTAAAAGCGCTCTTGCGATTCCCACACGCTGTTTCTGTCCTCCAGATAAATCCGAACATCTGGTATACAAGCGATCGGATAATCCAAGCATATCCAAAAGCTGTACTGCTTTTTCTACATCTTCTTCCTTATACATACCTAATGCACTTTTCCATGTACTGTAAGATGCCAGCTTTCCATGTAAAACATTTTCCAAAACATTTAAACGATATACCAGATTATAATGTTGAAAAATCATTCCGATATTTTTTCGTATTTCTTTAATTTCTTTTTTATCGGCTTTTGTAACATCCATACCCATAAATTGAATTTCTCCCTGTGTTGTATCAATCATACGATTGATACAGCGAAGCAAGGTACTTTTTCCGCTTCCACTAGGTCCAATAATAGAAATCAGTTCTCCTTCATATAAAGAGAAACTTGCATCTTTTAATGCCTTTACACCATTGTCATATGTCTTTGCTACGTGTTTTAACTCTAAAACTTTTTCCACTTGCAATTCCTCCTGCCTGTAAAAGGAAGCTCTGCATTGCAGAGCTATCATTTATCAAATTTGCTTTTTTATTGCTTACTGATCTTTATACATATCGATGATGAATTTATAATGATCGACATCTGTCTTAAAGAACTTGTAGTTTGATGGATCATCTTCTGCTTCAAAGAAGAAACCGCCATCTTTATTAAAGAAGTTTTTATTGATTGCGTTTTCTGAAGTCAGATTTGTAAAGTGTTCTACCAGTTTATCAATTGTTTCCTGATCCATATAATCTTTATTTACCCACATTGGTCCATTTGGTACAAAAGATTGTGAAATTACATATAAATCATCTTTGTATTTATCCCCATACGTACAGCAGTAAGCACCTGCATATACTTTATCGTTCGCAATCAGTTCTACAGAACCCTGATGATCTCCTCCATACTGCACTTCAGAGAAGAAACCGCCTTCTTTGTTTGTCTTTGTTGTAATCTGATCTTTGCTAGTTAATTCTTTTGTTCCATCTGGTCCATACAACTTCCAGAAAGTTGTTGTTGGTACGACACATCCACTTGTAGATGTACTAGATACAAAAGAGAAGGATTTTCCTTTTAACTGTGCAATTTTTTCTTCTTCACTTTTTCCTTCAAAATCGGCTTTATGTTTGATATTTGTACCAATATAAGCATTGTATCCTGATTTTTCTGGATCTCCTTGTGGTCCATAAGATAAAATTGGCACTACATTTTCATTTTGCATATACGCAGAAGTAAATGTTGCCCCACTTTCCCACGCGATATCTGCGGTTCCTGTTAAGATTGCTTCCGCAACCGCATTGTAATCATCTAGTGGTGTTACTTTTACTTCGACACCATCTCCCAATGCTGCCTGCACTTCCTCTTTCAACATGTCATAAGCAGCTTCACTTGCCTGTGAATCTGTTTCATTAGGCAAAAATGCAATCGTAATTTCTTCTTTTGCTTTCCCTTCACTGCAGCCAGTCATAACCCCAAGTCCTAACATGGCTACCATACATAAACGCATTAGTTTTTTCATAATTTCCTCCATTTAACTTTCTTTGTTTACATGCATATTATAGAAAATAAAACTGATGCTTTTGTTTTAACGCTGTAAAATAAACGTTAACAAAATGACAAGGAAACTATAGATTCTTAACATTTGTATGTATCCATTTTGCTAGTTCTTCCATCGTTTTGTCTTCTGGTTTTTCTAATACAGATACTACATTTCCATCTTCTATATAGTACAGTGTCGGTGTTTGTGTTAATTGTGGAAAAAAACTCTGTATTTGTTTTGTATCATGTTCCTGTGCAAGATTTATTTCATAAATTGTCTCTTTATGTGTTTTTAAATAGCTGCTTTTTATTGCTTGAAATTGTTTACAGGAATCACATCCACTTTGCGTAAACAAAAGTAAAAAATCATCTTTCTGCTGTATTTTTTCATATCCCTGTTTCCATGTCATCATGATGGTTTCTCCTTGATATGTATTTTTCTGACAGCCACAGCATAATACCAGAAGAAACACTGCGATTATTTTTTTCATTCCTGCCTCCTGTGTAAAAAAATTCCGGATAAAACCGGAACGTTATTCTTGTATATATCGTTGTATCTCCTTCAACAAGGAAGTGCAGCTGCAAAAGATTGCCTCTGTTTTTTCCATTGTGAAAAAATCATTTCGTATCTGCCATGTTCCATTTACCTCTTTCAACAAGATACAGGCTGCTGCATAATCCCAGCATTTTACATGAGAAGAAAGTGATGCCTGTAATTTTCCTTGTGCTATATGTGCAATTGCCAAAGATGCACATCCTAACGCACGATGTCCCCTGCTTTCTTTTTGTATAGAAAGCATATCTGCATGCTTCTTTGTGAAATCTATAATACTTCCATAACTGCAATCCCATACACTTTCTGATAATGTTACCTCTGGTAAAGGCAGAAGTTTTTGTGAGTTGCAGAATGCTCCTTTTCCTGTATAGGCATGAAACATTTCTTCTTTCATCACATCATAAACAATGCCAAAAACAGGTTGTTTCTTTACATAAAAAGCAAGTGAAACTGCGAAATTTTCGTGAAAGGATACATAATTGGTCGTTCCATCAATGGGATCTAATATCCACATGTAATCTCCCATCTGATGCTGGGCTTCCTCATTTACCACAATAGATCCTTCTACCAGTTTCATCAGCGACACACTCAATACATTTCCTATATAGGTATCCATATCGCTAACTAGATCCTGTTTTCCAGTTTTATAATCCAAATGGGTATACGTTTTTGTTTTTAAGATATTTCCACATTCCTTTACAAGTTTTCTTGCCTGTTCATAAACTTCATAATACATGCTTCTACATCTCCTTCCCACATCAAAGGATTGCTGTTGCCAATTTCTGGTTCCTTGCCATATTTCCCATGACAATCACTTCCTCCAACCTCCAGCAATTGATTTGCCAATGCAAAACAATGACTGTATCGAATCGCATCTTCACTTTGAGAACTATGCCATGTTTCAATACCATCCACACCCAGTCGAATAAAATGACTAATCAATGCTTCTACACGGCTTAATCTTGGATGTGCAAGGATGGCAACTCCCTGATCTTGATGAATGGCTTCTATCACATCTTCTACTTTTGGATATTCTTTTTTATGCATGCAGATTCCCTTATTTTTAAACAGCTGATGGTATTCCTCCCCATAAATTTCCGTTGCATAGCCATGATCGATCAACACCTGCATAATATGCTGTTTATAAACAGAAGTGGAAGGTTCTGCTTTTCTTTTTACTTCTTCCCAAGTGATATCATAACCATTTTCAATCAGCTGTTTTACCTGCCATTTCGCAATTTTTTCCATGTTTTTTAAGGTATATCCGCAAAGTTTTTCAATATGCACTCTTTCTTTCATCCCATATGCCAATATATGCACATCTTTTCCATGAAGATCATCATGGGCACTGATTTCAATTCCCATGAGAAGTCCTTTGGGCCATGTTGACAAGTTGTCATATGCCGCAAAGGTATCATGGTCACAAATAGAATACCATGTTAACTGTTTTCTTTGTGCTTCTTTTATAATGTCTTCAACGGAATAGCTTCCATCAGAATACGTACTGTGAATGTGTAAATCGATTTGATTCATGAAAGCATTCCTTTCTGCATATTAAATTCTCGATCACATAGTCCTTCCATAAATTCTAAATCATGAAAAATTCCAAGCATGGTCGTACCTTCTTTTTTTAGCTGTTCAATTAAATCTCGAACTTTTTCCTTACTTGCATTATCAAGACTTGCCGTTGGCTCATCTAATAATAACAGACGTGGTTTTTTTACCATGGCCGCCGCAATGTTCAAACGCAGTTTTTCTCCTCCGGAAAACGTATTTGGATACACATCCCATAACGCCTTATCCAAATCAAAGTGCTCCAGCATTTGAATTGCTTTTTTCTGGGCACTTTCTCTGTCTTCTCCCATTTCCATAACCGCATTTTCAATGACTTCTCTTGCGGTTGTTCGCGGCATGATATGCAGAAACTGGGATACATATCCAATCTCATGTTTTCGTATCCAAAGAATCTGACGCTCACTTGCCGTACATAAATCAATTTCTCCAAAACGCTCACTTTGATATAAAATGGTTCCTTTTTGTGGAAGGTTTGTACGATATATACCCTTTAAGATCGTAGATTTTCCACTGCCGCTTCGTCCCGTAATACCGATAAATTCTCCTTTTTTTAAATTTAGCGATATATTTTGACAAGCTTGAATTTCTTTTTTATTTAAATGCATCTGAAAGTTTTTTGATAATCCTTCAATTTCCAGCAGGTTTTCTTTATTTTTCATTATTTCCTCCATATTTTCGTAAAAACGCATGTATATCCATTCGAAAATCCATCCAGTTTTGACGAATTTTTTCATCTTCCCAATCCCACCATTTTAATGTTTCTAATTGTTCGATAATTTCCTGTGGAAAACGAAAGCGTAGCACTTTGGCAGGCACTCCCGCTACAATTGCATAGGGTGGTACATCTTTGGTCACAACTGCATTACTTCCCACAACAGCGCCATTCCCAATCTGAACACCTGCCTGTATGACCGCTCCATGTCCAATCCAGACATCATGTCCAATGCTTGTTATCTTTGCACAGCGTTCTTCAAAAAACAAAGTATCGTTTTCCTCTGCCATCTGATACATTTTGCTGCGATAGGTAAAATGATGCGTTGTCGGCCTTTGCAGTGGATGCTGCGTTGCGCCAATGCGTGCACTTCGTGCAATATCACAAAACTTTCCGATGTTTGCATTTTGAATCATTCCATATGGTTCACAATAGGAATAATCTCCTAAAGTAGAGTTTTCAATCACACTATCATGCCCGACTTTGCACCAGTTTCCAAAACTGGTATTGCTAACTTCACATCTTTCTTCAATCGTAACTTCCGGTGTTAATTCCATAACCTGCTCCTCCTACATACGATAATGATTTCTTTGGGTCAACTGTCCATCTACAAATACATGGGTAATGGCAGGAAGTCCATTTGGCAGCTTCATGATAATCAGCAAATCTGCCTTTTTATTTTTTTCAATAGAACCGCAAATATGATCGATTTGTGCAGCACGTGCTGGCTGAATCGTTACCTTTGCAATCATATCTTCCAGTTTTTGTCCGTATTCTTCCATTTTAAACACAGAATGCAAAAGGGAAGCCGGATAATAATCTGAACATAAAATATCTGCACAGCCTGCTTCGATGGCATCTCTTGCGGACATATTTCCTGAATGAGAACCGCCAAGAAGAATATTAGGTGCACCAACAACGGTATACATACCACGTTTTTTTGCTTCTTTTGCTACCTCTAACGTAATTGGAAATTCAGAAATCGTTGCCCCAAAACTCTGTACAACATCTAACTTTTCTATCGTATCATCGTCATGAGAAGCAACCGCAATTTCCTTTTCTTTTGCTAAATCTGATGCACATCGAATCGCATCCATCGTTAATTTCTGCGTATTCATTTTCTCTTTCAGCATTTCTTCAATTTCTTCTTCACTTCGTGTTCCCTTATCATCAACAAGATAGGTTTTCTTATATATTTCCAAATCTCGATACTGTCCCTGTCCAGGGGTATGATCCATAAAAGAAAGAAGATGCACATACCCTTTTTTTAAGTATTCCATCATAAGAGGAAACTGTGTAAAATTATCAATTTCAAAACGCATGTGGAAACGATTATGAATCAAGTGAAGCTGTGAATGACTTTCTTCAATAATTTCGACCAGTTTTTTCACATTTTCTGGATTGCGCATAGGAGTTCCAAGTTCATTATCCAGCATACTTACGGAATGAAACATTGTCGTTATCCCATGACTGCAGCATTCTTTTTCAAATTCATACACCGCCAGCTGCATATCCATCACACTTGTTTTTCTAGGGGCAGCCATTTTTTCAATATAATCGGAATGAATATCAATAAACCCCGGTGTTATATATCCTCCACAAGCATCAAAGACTTCCTCTACATGCAAATCATCCGCCACATCTTCCTTTATGATGTCTTTGATACGATCATGTTCAATGACTAATGCATAACCTTCTAAAATTTCATGTTCCAGTACAATTTTTCCTCTTCGAATAAGTTTCATAACCCATCTCCTTTACAACAATGAATATACAAGCTGCTGTGTATATGGATGCTGCGGATCTTCCATAATTTGATCCGTTAATCCCTGTTCAATAATTTTTCCATCCAGCATAACGATCGTACGATCTGCCAGCATGCGAATAACACCAAGATCATGCGATACCACGATCATACTCACTCCTAGTTCACGCTGAATCTGCTTGATCAAATCCAATACATTTGCCTGTACAGATAAATCCAGTCCGGTCGTCACTTCATCTAACAATAAAACAGGCGGTCGATTGCTTAATGCCTTGGCAATCTGTACACGCTGCTGCATCCCTCCAGAAAAAGTAGATGGTGCATCTTTTCTTCTTCGATATGGAATTTTTACTTTATCCAAAAGCTGAACTCCTCTTTCTTCCATGGTTCCTACATTTCGCTCACCAGCTGCCAATAGTTTTTCCGCAATGTTTCCAATACTTGAAAAATCCATTTTCAATCCCAGGTATGGATTTTGATAAACCATCCCCATAACATAATTTCGAATATAACGCTTCTGCTGTGATGTTTCTTCAAAAATATTTACTTTCCCCTCTTTATAGGTGGAAAGATAAGCAGCCCCGGAAGTAATATCCTGATCAAAATACAAACATTTCATCATGGTTGATTTTCCACTTCCACTCTCCCCAACAACACCTAGAATTTCACCATCATATACATCAAAACTAATATCGCGCAAAGCATACACTGTTCCACAATGCGGACAATAATTCCCTTGCAGTTCTTCTTCCTTTCCAATACAGTGTATACATCCATTTCCAAACTGTTTTCGTAAGTTTTTTACCTGCATGAGCGGCTTTTCAAATTCCATTATTTACACTCTCCCCTCTGTGCATTTCTTCTTTTTAAACAATAGCTTGTATCGTTGCACTGATAGCTGACACTGCCATCTTCCTCATGGATGATTTCATCAAGAAATACATGTTCTGCACCACATAATGCACAAGTTTTTCCATGAAACTGCTCTGCTTCAAATGGATAGTCTTCAAAATCCAAAGATACAATAGAAGTATAAGGAGGAACTGCATAAATTTTCTTTTCACGTCCGGCCCCTAAAAGAATGAGCGATTTGCTTTGATGCATTTTTGGATTATCAAATTTAGGAATTGGAGAAGGTGCCATGACATAGCGATCATTTACCATTACAGGATGATCTGCCCCTGTTGTCATCGATCCATATTTCATGATTTGTTCAAACAGCAGCAGCCATGCTCCTGTATATTCTTTTTCCGCATGATACTGTTTTGTTTTTCTTTCACTTGGTTCATATTCCCGTAAAGGTTCCGGTTCTGGTACCTGCAGTACTAAAATCTGATCCTCTCTAAGAGGAACTTCAGGAATGCGATGCCGCGATTGAATTAAAGAAGCTTCCTCTGTATTCCTTACGATATTTACATCGGTTGTAGCGCTAATTAAGTTTTTGATACTAACCGCATTCACACTTTCATCACTTCCCTGATCAATCACTTTTACATGATCTCCATGTCCACATAAGGATAATGTCAGCTGTAAGCCTCCCGTTCCCCAGCCTCTTGCGATAGGAAGTTCTCTAGACGCAAAAGGAACTTGATAGCCGGGAATACAGATTGCCTTTAGTGTTGCCCTTCGAATTTCTCGTTTGCTTCCTTCATCAAAAAAGGCATAATGATAGTGCTGTTTCATTGCGTTTTCCTCTCTTTCGTTTTACGAATACTGTTTAATTTTGACTGGAAGGTTACATAATGTGGAAGTTTTAAATGAGAAATAAAGCCAGTTGCCTCCACCGAATCAATATGATACAAAACAAACTCTTCATCATTTATCGCATATTTCTTATCTTCACTTTCTAAACAGCGATCCAAAATACTCATCGCAATTGCCTTGGATTCATTTTGCCCCAATGCAATTCCATAGCCAACTTGAAATTCCAGCTGCGATTCTCCATTTTGATTTGTAATCGTATGTGGTATTAAACTTTCCACTTCACTTACACGAATATCCCCAATATAATAACTTTCTTCCTCATCCTGTGGATTCATAGGATCTGCCACATAGATTCCTAGATTTCCTACACGAAGCTCTCCTACGGTTGGATGTACACTTCCATACCCTCTTAAAGAAGCATACCCAAGAGAAATAAGTGTCTGTGTCATTCCACGTGTTAATATCTGCAAGCGTTCACTTCGCACAGTAGGAAATGTCAAAATTTCTTTTGTCACATCTTTTGGAGGAGTATCGTTATTTTCTACTTTCTCTAGTAGACCTTCTTTTCGTAAATAATCACTTACTTTGGGAAGAAACAAGTCGCTGCTTCCCTGTTTTTTTTCTGCTTCTTCAAAATGCGCCAGCATTTCTTCCAGCGCTTCTTCTTTTTCTAAAAGAAGATCAAAATCAAGCAGACGATGCTTATAATCAAAACAGGAACCTAAGATTTGTCCTCCTGGAATATCTTTAAAAGCGGCAGATATCCTTCTTTCAATACGCATATCATCACTTTCCACTGTCAGTGAATAATAATTTCTAGGCAAAGTAGAACGATAAGCACGCATTAAGAATACCGCTTCTTCTAAAGAGCCTTCCCCTTGTTTGATGGCTAGAGAAGCAAGCTGAGGAGAGTATAAAAAGCTTTCACTCATGACCTGATCTACCAAAAGACGTTCTCCACTTTGGATATCTTCTACATCTAAAACATGACCACCTTTTAAGCGTTCTAATTTTAATCGCTCAATACTTTCTTCAATCGCTTCTTTTCCACCTTTTACCGCTACATATGCCATAGATTATCTCCTTTCAATCTGTGTCGTTCTTGGAAGTGATACACAATTTCCTTCCTTATCCACAAAAAGCAAATCCACACCTAATGGAAACTCTGCATTTTTTTCCTGTCGAGAAGATATCCATGCATCATTTCCCTCAACCCCAAGATACGTTTGTCCCTGAATTCCAGGACCTTTCAAACACAAATTCCCATCTTTTCGCAATTTCTCACATTCTACAATGATCGTTGCCCCATGCTGTGGATTTTCCAATGTACCCATTGCACTGTTCGAAATAACACCTGCCAGCTTATCAAAACTATCCAGTGTAACAAATACAAAGGATGCATCTTTTATTTCCTTTTGCACACTGTAAGTTAATCTAGAAAAACGCTGTGCCAGCTTCATCGATGTACTTTCCATATAAAAAGAAGTATCCGCATCCAGCAGCATATACATCATGATCTGCATTGCATTTCCACATTCCATCTGATACGTACAATGTTTCATTTCTTCTTGTAAAGATTCTATTTTCCCAGGATAAGAAAATGTATTTAACACTTTCCTGTATGCCTTTTGAATATCATGTACCTGATTCAACTCCATAAGTATTCCTCCTATACATCCATCGTCTCGAAGTTTACTTTTGTCTTTTCAATTCCTTCTCTTCGAATACGCATTTCTTCTTCCTGCTGTTTTGCTTTCTTTCTTAATTCTTCTTCTAATTCTTTAACACCTGGAAGCTGTGCACGAAATGCGGCATCTATCACTGCCAATGCATATGCTTTTTCTTCCTCTATTCCCTGTATCATTCCAATGCCAATAACCCCATTGCATTCTACACGAGCCTCGCTAATCAACACTTCACATAAATAAAATAAAGATTTCTGCGCACTTTCTCTCATTTTTACCATTGTCAAAGACTGGGATGGTTTTTCTAATACCTGATAGGGTGCTTCTTTATCAAATCGATCTGCCCATGCCTGTAAAAATTCTTTTTCACAATGAACCAGAATTTTTGTTCGCTCTTTTCTTTTCATAGCTTCCTCCTTTTGAGACAGATTCAGTATACCTTTCTGTTTCTTTTCATTTGTTAAGTCAAAGTAAATAAAAAGTTAAAATAATGCCAAGAAATTTTTTATCAGAAATATGTCCAATCTTTAACCATTTATTAACTTTCTATTTTTAAATACATAGTTTAATAAGAGTATAAGAAAGGGGCTTTTGTTTATGAATAAAATCATAATCGTTGCTGATGACCTGCATCAGTCAAAAGGGGTTTGTTATGACTTGATAAAAGGAGGAATGGAACCAGAACTATGTTCTCTTTCTGAATTTCTATCCCATGCAGACAACATACAGAGTTCTACTTTTGTATTGGATATAACTGATCAAAATCTACAAAAAAAAGAAACACTTCTCCCCTTTAAAAAAATAAGTGAAACCTGTTTGTTTTTTGTATTATCCTATGTAAGTGATGAATGTGCAAAACTAGAAGCATTTTCTGCCGGTGCAGATGATTATATAGAAAAACCCTACCACCCCAAAGAACTAACCCTTCGTATTCGAAATCAGATGAAACGCATTGAAAAGCAACAAGACCCTGTTAGCACAAAAGACTCCCAAGTATTTCTAAATATTTATATAGATGAAAAAACTCGAACTGTAAAAATCAATTCCAAACCACTCTTACTGACAAAAAAAGAATTTGAACTTTTAAACTTCTTTTTAAAAAACCGAAACAGAGTTTTATCCAGAGAATACATTCAGGAATCCTTATGGAAAGATGAATATCCAAAACAGTCTCGTATTGTAGATGTTCATACACACAATCTTCGCACAAAACTAAAAAACAACTGTGCGAATGCGACAATTGGTTCCAGACGTGGTATTGGCTATATTCTTGAAAAGAAAAAGTAGATTAAAAAAAACCTCAACGACGAGGTTTTTTTACGTTAGTAATATAATCAAAAGCGAGCATTCGGAAGAATTTTCTTCAATACATACCCCTCACGAACTCCATATTTACTAATTTGCATCTTTTTACATCCATAATAGTTCGCTGTACTATATAAAATTAAAAGTCCTGGAAAAAACGTATGAATACGTTCCGGTTCACATCGTAAAATGATACGAATCGCATCTTCCCTGTTTAAGTAAGTAATCAATTCCTGCAGTTTTTCACAGGGAATCTCTTCCTTTGTACTTTCAATCATATGCAAATCCTTTAACAGCGCTGCACATGCACGTGCACTTCCTCCAGCTGCCAGCATTGTTTCTGATGCGTATTCTTTGTTTGGATCTTTTTCCCTTAATTCCCTAAGCATAGCTTCTATAATTTCTTTTTGTTGTTTTTCATTTGGTAAAATTTCACTTACATATGTACGAAACAAACTTAAAGAACCACTGGAAATACTATATACATTATGCATTTGACAGTCTTGAAAAGAAACGATTTCTGTACTTCCTCCACCAACATCCAAAAAAAGTCCTTTTTGCAGTTTTGAATAAATAGATGCACCTTCAAAACTTAATCGTCCCTCGTCTTCTCCCGACAACACATGGACACGAATACCTGTTCGTTCAAATATTTTTTGTAATACCACAGTAGTATTCTTAATATTTCGTAAAGGCAATGTCGCAAAGACATGTAAAGAAGCAATATGCAAATGAGATAAAGTTAACTGAAAGTCATGCAGACAGCGACATAATATCTGAATCCCCTTTTCTGACATTTTTCCATCGTTAATATAAGATACGATACCTAATGTTTTCTTCTTGGAAAACAAAATATCAAACCCTTTATTTTCATATTGATACACATTCATACGAACACTATTTGCCCCTACATCAATAACACCAAAATTCATATATCTTCCAACCTTCTTTTCTATACAGCTATACTATACAGAAAAATCAAAAAAGTTTTGTTAAAAACATGTAAAAATGATACCAAAAAAACCAATGCGATCGCATTGGCTTTCTTTTGATTAAACGATTTTATTTTCACTTTCTGGATCAAAGAAGTGTACTTTACTTAAATCCATGGCAAGTTCTAATGTTTCATGTGCTTTTGCTTCTACACGTGCAGGAACTTTTGCCTTAATATCCTGTGTACCAAATTTACCATGCAGGATAAATTCATGTCCTAACAATTCTACTACTTCTACTTCATATTTAAAGTGTGCAGTTGGGTAGGTATCGGCTACGATCCCTTTTCCATGTAAATCTTCTGGACGAATACCCATTACAATATTTTTTCCTTCATATTCTTTTAATGCATCATGGAACATTTCAGGAAGTTCAATCCACTGATCATTAATGACAAAGCATCCACGATCAATTTTACCATTTAAGAAGTTTGTAGCTGGTGCTCCCAAGAATCCTGCAACAAACATATTGGCTGGATTGTTGTAGATTTCTCTTGGTGTACCAATCTGCTGAATATATCCACCCTTCATAACAACGATACGATCTGCCATTGTCATTGCTTCTGTTTGATCATGCGTTACATAAATAGAAGTGGCTCCAATTCTTTCATGCAATTTAATAATTTCACTACGCATTTGTACACGAAGTTTTGCATCCAGGTTACTTAAAGGTTCATCCATTAAGAATACTTTCGCATTACGAACGATTGCACGACCTAAAGCAACACGCTGTCTTTGTCCACCAGACAATGCTTTTGGTTTACGATCTAAATAATCTTCAATTTCCAAAATGCGTGCAGCTTCATGAACACGTTTATCAATTTCATCTTTTGGTACTTTTTTCAGCTGTAATCCAAATGCCATATTATCATATACACTCATATGAGGATACAATGCATAAGACTGGAATACCATTGCGATATCACGATCTTTAGGTTCTACATCATTCATTAGCTTTCCATCAATGTAAAATTCCCCAGCACTGATATCTTCCAATCCCGCAATCATACGAAGTGTTGTTGATTTTCCACATCCAGATGGACCAACAAATACAATAAATTCTTTATCTTTGATTTCCAGATTGAAATCAAAAACTGCCTGTACATTATTGTCATAAATTTTATCTATATGTTTTAGTGATAATTCTGCCATTTTAAAGCCCTCCTGTTATTTGTATTTTCTGTTGTAGATATACAACAGCGTCAGCAATCCCGCAAGTCCAACAATTTCAATTCCAAGATTTGTTAAACTAACGGTTCTTTGCGCAACAATGATCATTCCTAAAAACACAAAGAACAGGATTGCCATTATGATATTCTTAATTACATTACTTTCCATTCTCTATCACCATCCATCTGATTTCACCAGGTTCCAGTTTTGCCTCGACACTGTTTCCATCCCCGTCAAAAATACGAGTAACCTGTGGTTCATTGGTATTGTTTAAGATTGCATACATGTTATTTTCTGGATAAGCGTGTACTTCACAGTATAAATTATCTGCATACCATTTTTTGAAATCTTCTTCTTTATTTGCGGCATGATATAATGCACGAAGCAAGATTCTTGTATTTTGTGTACTATATGGAAGTCCTGCAATATAAACCCCACGACCTTTTCCATAGTCATGTGATGCCATATGCACTTCTCCATTGCCATAATCAATGATCTGTGTATCTTCATATAAAGCATAGATATTTTTCATACCTTCTCCATAGTCAAAATCTTCCACAACATCATCTGTAATAAAATGTTTTTCTACAGGTGTTGTAAAATATTTATCTGTATGAAGTGTAAATCCTAATTCTTTATCTACCCCAAGAACATCTGCCAGCTGGAAGAAGTGTCCACCATTTTCATATGCCGTTGGCTCACCGATACCAACAAAACCTCCTCCATTGTACACCCATTCACGTAACATGGAAACAAGTTTTTCATTCTTCCAAACTTCTCCACCAGAGAATGCGGTCATTGCATCCCCTGCATTGATAATAACATCAATATCACTTGGTATACCATTTTCTAAAACATCATCAAAACTGATAAAGGAAACATCTACACTTGCACCGGATAAAGATTCCAGCATTCCATTATAAGAATAAATCTGTTTACAATACAATCCATGGGCTACCATATAAGCATGCCAGCTTCTTAATTTTCCCCAGCTGTTTAAGATAGCTACTTTTAATCCGCAATATGGTTTTGCCTCATGAACACGATCATAAATATCACGGAATTCATCACAAACTTTTTCAATGTAATCCACAAATTTAGGGAATTTATAAGCTAGACTTGGATATCCTCCATAACCAATTCGATCAATTGGTTTACGCATGATAGCACGTCTTGCGCTTAACCAGTTATCAATTGCTTCAATGGTTGGATCATTTCCTTCATAGAATGTATCAGGGAAGAAATATGGAAGGAAACGTCCTTCATGATATTTCACACCTGGAATATCGGAAATCAAACGAAGCGTAGCTCCTCCACCAACACTTCCTACAACTGCATCTAAGCCAATGTTTTCAAAGTATTTTCCATAAGGTTCTGTACCAATCCAGTTATCCCCTAAAAACATCATCGCTTCTTTTCCAGCTTCATGAACCAGATCCACTAACTCTTTTGCAGTTTCACTGACAAAGCGCTGCTGGAAATCAATATATTCTTTATATTCTTTTGAAGGAACACAGAAAGTAGAATTATAATACCCATTATCTACAAATACTTCTGGACGTAAACGATATCCATATTCCTTTTCAAATGCAAGAATCGCTTCTGTTGAAACACTTGCTCCATATCCACACCAGTCTACAAATTTTTCTTTTGCCAGTTTATTGAAAATCAATGTAAAGTGATAGAAGAAAGTCGTAAAACGAACTACATCACAACGTTTGTTTTCTTCTTTTTCTAACCATTCTTTTAAATAATCGACAACAAATTGACGAGAGTTTGGTTTTCTCACATCAAATGGAATTTCATGTGGTTTATCTTTCCAATCATTTGTAATATGATTATACATCTGTGTTGGATCCCATAAAATATAAGCTAAGAAAGATACCGTATATTCATGGAAAGCTTTTGCATCATGTACGACTACGACATTTTTCTTGCTGTCAACTTCCCAGTTTTTAGGATCAACAATTTCTCCTGTTGTTCGATCAATCACTTCCCACCACTCTTTTGGGTCATGATCATAATCTGGAGTTACCTGCTGATCAAAGTATTCTTCGTTAAACGCAATCTCTACTTCACTTCCTGTACATAGTGTATAGGCACTCATCAGATAAATCTGCTGACATTCATCCATATGCTTTTGCGCAAATTCATTGTGCCCTCTAGCCACGAAATATGTTGTATAAATTTTCGCATCTAAGGATTTGATATCATCATCTAATTTTGTACCATCACTATCACGAATGGCATCGGCTCCCCATCTGTCTAATAACTCCTGTGTTTCCTTTAAAAAGTTGGATTCACTAGGCAATGTAACACGTCCTGTTGTTTTTCCCATAAGTTTTCTCCTAATCTTTTAATCCACCAAGGCTCATACCTTGTGTTAATTTTTTCTGTACTAAAATATAAAGTATTAAAGTTGGTAACATTACAATTACTAAACCTGCATACATAACACCAAAGTTTGCCTGTGA
The DNA here is from genome assembly GCF_010537335.1 of Amedibacterium intestinale. Lineage (NCBI taxonomy): Bacteria > Bacillati > Bacillota > Erysipelotrichia > Erysipelotrichales > Erysipelotrichaceae > Amedibacterium > Amedibacterium intestinale. The sequence goes on along the minus strand of NZ_AP019711.1, from coordinate 2,390,202 downwards.
TTTAGAATCAGCCATTAAGTATTTTACCCCAACTGCAAGCGTTGCATTTTCTTTATCCATGAATGTAAATGCAATGATATATTCATTCCAGAAAGAAAGAAACTGGAATAAGATAACGGTAATGATACTTGGTCTAGCCATTGGAATCATAATTTTTGTCATTGTTTTAAAGTAACCACATCCATCAATACGTGCAGCTTCCTCATATGCTTTTGGAAGTGTTTTAAAATATCCTGTCAAAAGATAAATTGTAAATGGAAGTGATGTTGCGGCATATACTAATGCTAAAAAGAATTTATTATTTAAAAACAAATCAAATCCCAGCAATGTATCTGCTTTAAAAAACATCAAAAAGATAGGAAGAACGATATAATTTACATTAACAAACAATCCTGCCATAAATAAGGCATTTAAAAATTTCTTTCCTATAAAATTAAATCTTGCCAGCACATAAGATGCAGGAAGTGCAATTACCAGCAACATAACCAGTGCCATAGCAGTAACTTCAACTGTATTTAATAAATAATCTCCCATTCTTGCTTTTTGGAAAGCATCTACAAAATTGGACCATAGCCAGTCAGCAGGTAAAGCAAAAGGATTTCCACTAACTAATTCTAGCTGACTTTTTAAACTTGCAAAGAACACCCATACAATCGGTACGATGATAGAAATTGCCAAAGCAAAAAGAGCAACATAAACAAATATTTTATAAATCGAAAACTTCTCTTTTTTCATTGTTCTTTCCTCCTAATATTCTAAAACATCTCTTTCCGTTACTTTATTCAAAATAGCAGAAAGGGCAAAGGAGAATAGGAAGATACAAGCTCCAACAGCCATACCAAATCCATATTTTCCAGCAAAAGCATTGTTATACATATAGTTAAGTGCTGATTCACTTCCAAGGTTACCTTCAGAAGTCAACTGAACAAACATAAAACTTAAGTTAATCGTAGAAATAACAAAGAAAGTTAATGTTGTACGAATGTTATTCCAAATAAGAGGAAGTGTAATCATAAAGAATTGTTTAACCTTACCAGCGCCTTCCAGTGCTGCTGCTTCATAAAGGTTTTCTGGAATGCTGGACATACTTGCCATATACATAACCATGTAATATCCAATTGCCTGCCATACTAGAGCTGCAATAATTGCATAGTTGATAATATCTGGGTTTCCCATCCATTGCTGTTGCAAAAATCCTAAACCAATAGCAGATAAAAATGAATTTAAAATACCATTGCTAGGTGCATAAATAGCTGAGAAAATACCTGCAATAACAACAATACTCAAAATATTTGGAATATAGAAAATAACGCGGAAGAAATTTTTACCTTTGAAATTTTCTCTTGTCAGTAAAGTTGCAAACAATACTGCCAGTATTAATGTAAGAATAGTGATAAGCACTACATATAAAATTGAGTTTTGCATAGATTCTATGAATCTTGGATCTTGGAATAAAAGTTTAAAGTTAAACAATCCAGCAAATGTTTCTTCACTTACAAAGTTGCTTTTCTGATAAAACGCTGTTCGAAAGACATCAATTGTCGGTATCGCAATAAATAATGTTACAAGCAATACAGCTGGTGCCAGACACCAAAAGACAAACCTTCTTTCTGCTTTCTTCTTTGTCATATACATCCTCCTCTTCTTTTGAAAAGCGATGAGTATTGCCACTCATCGCTTAATCATCTTATTTTTGCATTTAAAGTCGTGAACAATAATTTATTTCAATGGGTTTGCAGCTAAATCTTTCCAAGCTTTAGAAAGTGATTTCTGCCATTCATCAACAGTTGTTTTACCTGTTGCGATTTCATCAATTGGTCCAAATACTGTTGCTTTCAAATCAAAGTTAGCCAATGTATTTGTATCATATCCAGAGAATGCACCAATTACAGTTTTAGCATCTTTATATACACTGAAGAATTCTTTTGTATAACCATCTTCCATTGTATCTACTTTATCCTGGAATCCTTTTGTAGGAACAACATTACCATATTTAGCCATGATTTCTACACCTTTATCAGAGTAGATAAATTTTAAGAATTCTTTTGCATCATCTGCATTTTTAGCTTGTTTTGGAATCCATACCTGTTCTGTCATAGATGCAACATAACGATCTCCACCTTCTTTAAGAGCTGGTAAAGGCATTAATCCCCAATGGAATCCTTTTTCAGGAGTTGTTTTTTCCATTTCATTTACAATCCAGTCACCATTTGGCATAAACAATGCTTTTCCATCAATAACAGCCTGCTGGTTAATTGTAAATCCATCTTTCGCATTAGCATTTGATACTGTATCTGGATATAAGTTTTCAGATGAAACAAGTTTAGCGATTGTGTCAAGAACTTGACGTCCTTCTTTTGTATCCCATACACCTTCTTTATATGTTAATACATTCTTTAGGAATTCTTCTCCTCCAGATTGACCAAGAAGTGCATTTAATGTGTTGTCAAAGTATCCTTTTACTGGATAAGTGAATAGTTTTACACCATTTCCTTCTTCATTTAATTGTTTTCCTAATTCCCACATATCATCCCAAGTTTCTGGCAATTCGTATTTTTTACCTGGGCCAACCAATTCTGTGTTATAGAAGAATCCAGCTGGTGTTGTTTTTAAAGGCAACAAATAAGATTTACCATCACCATAATACTGAACAACAGAACTGTTTGCATAAGCTGGGTCAATATTAATTTCTTTTACTACATCAGAAATATCCATTACTTCTTTTGTATTTAACTGTGTTTCTGTATACTGAGAAGGCTGTCCCAAGTTGTAGTAAACAACATCAGAATATTCACCTTTCGCATTTTCTTTATTTAATACCTGATCTAATTCTTTTTCTACACGAAGCTGTACATCTACATCTTTATGTGTTTCTTCAAAAGCAGTTTCCAAATCTTTAAATACCTGTTCTCCGTTTCCTCCTGAGAAAAGATCAACTTTCAAAACACGTTTGTCTGAAGAACCCCCTTCTTCTTTGTTGTTGCTAGCACATCCAGTAACAACACTTGCTGCCATTAAACCGGCACAAGTTAAAGCTACCAATTTTTTCATATTATTCATGTCCTCCTTAATTGGTTTATTTTTCCTGTCTTTATACTACTTAATGTAAGCGTTTTATGCAATCTATATCTTGCCATACTTTTTAGATATATTGCTTTTTGTTATAAAAAATCAATAATTCTCAACAAATTCCCCCTATAATCACCTATTTTTTACACATATTGCTCTATAAAATAATTCTTTATCAAGATTCTTATAATAGAAACACCCTCATTATATCACATCTGATATTTTGTCAGTATATTGTTTTTCTTTTTGTTATATATTCAAATCTGCTTTGCATTTCATTATAATAAACATAGAAAGTAACATAGAGGTGTATTTATGAAAAAAAAAGCAAATGTTTTATTGTTAATGTGTGATCAGTTTCGAGGTGACTGCTTATCCATCTGTAATCATCCTGATGTAAAAACACCGTATTTAGATTCTCTGGCAAATGATGGTGTTTTATTTGAAAAAGCTTATTCGGCTTGTCCAAGCTGTATTCCTGCAAGGGCTGCTTTATTAACAGGAAGAAGCCAGGAAGCACATGGACGTGTAGGATATGAGGATAATATCCCATGGGAATATGAACATTATATGGCAGAAGAGTTTTCGAATCATGGCTATCAAACGCAGTGCATTGGAAAAATGCATGTACATCCACCACGTTTACTATGTGGATTTCAAGGGTTAAAGCTGCATGATGGTTATCTTGGGGCTTATCGTAGTCAGGATATTCCACATTGGATGCATCAGGATGTATGTGATGATTATCTGTTTGATTTACGAAATACCTATGGTATGCATGCAGACTTCAATGCCAGCGGAGCGGAATGCAATTCCTGGGTAACCCATCCATGGATTTATGAAGAACGATTGCATCCTACCAACTGGGTAGCTGAGCAAAGCATTCGTTTTCTACAAACAAGAGATCGTACCAAACCCTTCTTTTTGATGTCTTCTTTTGTTCGCCCTCATCAGCCATTAGATCCCCCACAAACATATTATGATATGTATAAAGATAAAGATTTAGCCCCAAGTGCAAAAGGGGATTGGAATGATGAAGAGAAAACAAATGAATTTGGATATACAAGTGATTCTATTTATGGCTGCAACGATGCACAAATGCGCCATGATGCGAAAGCTGGATATTATGCATCCATTACTCATGTTGATCATCAGTTAGGAAGAATTTTATCTGCCCTAAGAGAAGATGGTACTTATGATGATACGATTATTTTATTTGTAAGTGATCATGGGGAAATGTTGTTTGATCATAGTCTATGGAGAAAAGTATTCCCATATGAAGGAAGTACACACATTCCCTTTTTAATGCATGTAGGGAAAAATGTCGCACACCTGCTTCCTCATAAAGTAGATGGTATCGTTGAACTAAGAGATGTAATGCCTACTTTACTAGATCTATGCGATATACCAATTCCCGATACCGTAGATGGAATTTCTTTAAAAGAAAGCATTTACCAAGAGAAACCTGTAGAAAGAGAATATCTGCATGGAGAACATAGCTTTCATTCTTCCTTAAGCAATCACTATATCGTAACCAAAAAGGATAAATATATCTGGTATAGTGAAACAGGAAGAGAACAATACTTTGATTTAGAAAAAGATTCAAAAGAAACACATGATGCCATTCATGATGATATATATCAAACACGTATCCAAAAGCTGCGCCAAATCTTAATTCAGGAATTAAAAAACCGAGAAGAAGGCTACAGTGATGGAATACAGCTTATTGCTGGAAAACAGCCAAAAAATATGCTGGAACATCCATTTACCAAAAAAGAAAATTAATAAGCAAAAAGAATCCCTATTCCTTGTATACATACAAAGAACAGGGATTCTTTTTATTTTTGTATATTTTTCTTTTACATCGTAAACCAGCGAATTTCACTAGCTTCTAGTTCTACTTCAAAGTTATCTTTATCTGTATAGATTATGGTTTTTTGTGGTTCATAGGTATTATTCACCACACAGTAACTGTTTGTTGATGGATATACATTCACTTCTACGTTATAGTTTTCACTATACCATTGTTTCATTTCTGCTTCTTTTCCAGCTGCATAGTAAATACTTCTATAAAGTAATCGTGCATTTTCAAAAGAGAATGGAAGTCCATTAATATATACACTATGACCTTTTCCATAAGAATTTGCCGCAAGATTTACATTATGATCTTTTTGACGAATCACAGTTGTATCACGCAATGCATAAATATTACGTACTTCCTCTCCAAAATCATCCTGTGTCAGCTGTTCACTAATAAAATGTTCTTTACATTCCCAATTGTATTTATCTGTGGACAATGTAAAACCAAGTTCTTTATCAACTCCTAACACATCATATAAAGTGAAGAATTTACCGCCATTTTCATTTGCGCTAGGCTCACCTACACCGATGAATCCTCCTCCATTATCTACATATTTTCTAAGTGTCGTAACGATTCCTTCATCAAATTCTTTTCCACCGCTGTATGCGGTATAAGCATCTCCTGCATTGATGACTACATCTATATCATCTAAAACAGATGGATTGTTGCGAATATCATCAAAACTGATAAAGCGAACATCAAATGGGAATCCACTTAAGGCTTCGATAACTCCATTATAAGAGTATGTTTGTTTATATGGAATCGCATGCGCCACCATATGCGTTCCCCATCTACGAAGTTCTCCCCAGCTATTTAATACCGCAACATTTAAATGCGTATAAGGCTTTTGTTGATTCACATGATCATATAACTCTCTAAATTCCTCACAAACCTTTTCAATATAATCAATGAATGCAGGAAATTTCATTGCGAGTTTTAAATATCCGCCATACCCAATACGATCTAGCGGCTTTCTTAAGATTGCACGACGTGCTGTTACCCAGTTTACTTTTGCTTCCTGTAAAGGATCTCCTCCTTCATGGAAAACATCGGGGAAGAAATATGGAAGAAATCTTCCTTCTGTATAGCGAACACCTTCAATATCTGAAATCAAACGCAGAGTAGCTCCACTGCCCACACTTCCTACAACTGCATCCAATCCAATATTTTGAAAGTATTTTCCAAACGGTTCTGTTCCAATCCAGTGATCTCCTAAAAACATCATGGCTTCTTTACCACCTTCATGACAAATATCCACAAATTGTTTTGCTAGTGCGCAAACTTCCCTTTGCTGAAAGTCCATAAAATCCAAATATTCTTTTGTTGGTACACAGAAAGTAGAATTGTTGAATCCCTTATTAATTATGTATTCTGGACGAAATGGATAACCGACTTCTTTTTCAAACTTCTCCAAAATATAAGGGGAAACAGAACCACTGTACCCAAACCAGTCTACAAATTTTTCTCTGGCATATTCATCAAACTGCAAAGTGAACTGATGAAAAAAAGTAGTAAAGCGAACAACATCAACATCTTCTCTTTCTTTCACAAACTTGCGCATTTTTTCTAATACATATGCCTGTGTTTTCGGCTGTCGCACATCATAGGTCATCTGGTGTTCTTCATTTTTCCATTCATTTGTCAACGCATTGTACATATGTACAGGATCCCATATAACAAATGCCAAAAAACTTACGGTATAGGCATGATATGGTTTCGTATTATTAATGATGACTTCTTGTTTTTCTGCATCATACTCCCAGGTGGAAATTACGTTATCTTCTGTTCGATCAATCACTTCCCACCATCTGTGAATATCATCGAGTGTATTTGGCTTTAACTGTTCCTTATAAAAATGTTTCATAATAGGAATATGTAACGTTGTATCTTTTGCAGTATAATACTCACTCATCAAATACATTTGCTGAATTTCTTCTGGATGTGCCTTTGCCCAGGCATTATCTTTTCTTGTTGTATAGTATGTCGCATACTGTTTGATATCCATATTTCTTAGTTCCTGCGGCATATCCGTACCATCACAATCACGAATCGCATCTGCTTTCCATCGTCGAATAATTTCTATTGTATCCTGTACCACATCCACATCGGTTGGTACGGTTACACGTCCTTTTTCTGTTTTCATGTAGAATCTCCTCGTCTTTTTTTTCTTCATTGTAGTTAGAGAAAAAAAGATTGTCAAACGCTTTCAATTATTGTACTATACATTAAATCACCAAGATTTCTAAAAAAACAAAAGGAAAGTATGATGAATACACACTCATTTCAAATGCTTTTTTCTCTTTTTTTATAAATATTGTCAACTTTTAAACTTTCGCAAAAAAACTAATACTTGTTATTGCTTTGTTCCTCACGTATAATGAATTTATCCGAGGTGATCTTATGGGAATTCAACGATTCCAATTAAAAGAAAAACAGAACATTGTAAAGGCAAATTTCCGTCTTCTCTATATATCCTCTTCTATTTATGAAAGTGACTGGCATTCTACACCACATGCACATCACTGTACCGAAATCTTTTATGTGATAAAAGGAAATGGTAGCTTTCTTGTTAATGAAGATGTTTTCGATGTGAAAGAAGACGATTTAATCATTGTCAATCCTAATGTTATGCATACAGAAATGAGTAAAGGTGGAAACCCTCTTCAATATATTGTATTAGGAATTGAAGGTCTGCAGTTTACAAGCCTGTCAAAACAGGAGGAACTGGATGATTACAGTGTTCATAATTATTGTAACTACAAGCATGAAGTTTTATTTTATATGAAAACCCTGCTGCAAGAAGTAAATTATCAAGATGAAGGATATGAAAGCGTCTGTCAGAATTTACTAGAAGTCCTAATCATTAATATGATTCGCCGTACAAAAGCTAATCTAATTGTTGCCCCTGCTCAAAAAGTCACGAAAGAATGCAGATTTGTGGAACAGTATATCAACACACACTTTCAGGAAGATATTACTTTGGAACTGTTAAGTGAAAAAGCATTTATGAATAAATTTTATTTGGTACATGCGTTTAAACAATACAAAGGAATGTCTCCTATCAACTATTTGATTCATCTAAGAATCAAAGCAGCCAAAGAACTTTTAGAAACAACAAACTATTCGATTGCACAAATTAGTGAGTCCAGTGGTTTTTCTTCTCAGTCTTATTTTTCACAGGCTTTTAAAAAAGAAACCGGTATGACACCAAATGCTTATCGTAAAACAAAAGATATTCATCGCAAAGAAATACAATTGTCCTAATCTATGTAAACCGTCTTAAAGTGACGGTTTCAGGTTGTTGACAAACTATATATTTTGAAAATATATAAAACCAATTTAAAAAAAGTGGTAGAAAGATTCCTTTTACTAGGTGATTTTTGGTAAATGATAGCTTAAAATCACCTGTTTTTTATACAAAAGTGGGGATAAAAAAAGACCGAATGACAAAGTCTGCTCAAAGAGCGACTTTGTCAACGGTCTGAAACCGTCTTAAAGTGACGGTTTTTTTATTTTAATTTTCCCTGCCCTTTCTCATACATGGAAAGTAAATTTGTATTCCAGCTGTGTATTTTATTATGTGATATACGATATTTCTTTAATCCCATCTGTAATACATCATCTAACAGTTTTGAAAAAGACACTCCACTTTTTTCCCAAAGGTAACAAGAAAGTGAACCAGGTATGGTATTAATTTCATTCACATAAATCGAACCATCACAATCAATCAAAAAATCTATACGGCATACCCCTTCACATTGCAAAGCATGAAATGTATTTACTGCATACTGTTTTATTTCTTCTTCCATATCGGAAGAAATATCTGCTGGAATCTTTCGCTTTAAAGATGCCATACCCTTTCCTTTTTCTCCTCTTTCATACTTATCCCTAAAAGAAAGAATTTCATCTTCTTTTACGACTTCTTCTAAAACACTCGTTTTACATTGTGCTTTATCCCCTAATACAGAACAGTTTATTTCTTTTAGATGCACGATTGCCTTTTCAATCACAACAAGGGAATCATATAAAAATGCATCTTTCATAGCCGTTAAGAGTTGTTCCTCATCTTCTACCCAGTGAATTCCAACACTGCTTCCAAGATTCGCTGGTTTAATGATAACTGGATACCCTAAACGTTTTACTTTCTGAACAAAAGCTTCCTCCATTGTTTGATGTTCTTCCCAATAAAACCAGGGAACAATAGGAAGACCTCGATCTTGCAGCACCATTTTCATAACTGCCTTATTCTGCCCTAATGCACCACCTAAAACATCACACCCTGCAAAAGGAACATCCAGTGTTTTTAAAAATCCCTGAAAACTTCCATCTTCTCCATTTGTTCCATGCAGGATAGGAAAAACGATATCAAATGGTATCTTTTGTAAAGCAAACTTCTTTTTATAAACCAGCATACCATTTTGTTCATGTTTTATTATATGCACAGGTTTTTTATTTTGAAGTACATCATCTATATTTTGAAATGTTTCTATATCAAGAAAAGAAGGGTCGCTATACATCACTCCAGTTTTCGCAATATATAAAGGAATCACATCATATTTAACTTGCAAGACTTCTATAGCCTGAAGAGCTGATATAATACTAACTTCATGTTCAACAGATACTCCGCCAAAAACGACCAAAACTCGTAACTTCATACCTTCCACCCTTTCTGCTATCTCATAGTATGCAGAAAGGGAAAAGTTGTTAATGATGAAAGGCATCGGGAAGATCATTTTCAAACAAAACGATACATCCCTTTGTTTTGATCTTGTTAAAGATATTTAATGCCTGCGTAAAATCATTCGCGATATACACATGGCTTTTTGGGAATTCTGTTTGTTTTATTCCTTCATAATACGATGTTGTCTGTTTCGCTCCTACAAGGATAATATCGTCCGCACAATCTGTAACATAGACTCCCAGTTTTCTATTTTCTTCCTCCTGCATATCCCCTAAATCAATGCATCCAGGTGTAATGACAATACGCTGTCCATCCATTTGTTTTAAAACATCAAAAGCATATCTTGCCCCTATAGGATTAGAATTATATGCATCATCTAACAGGATATAGTCTTTGTATACTTTTTTCTCTAAGCGATGTTCCACAAAAGGTAAAAGTTCTACTTTTTTCTGCAATATTTCCCAGGAAATGCCCAGTGTATGGGCAATCGCAATAGCTCCGCAAATATTTTGCAAATTATGTTTTCCTAACAAAGGAGTGGTAAACAAGATATTATGATTTTGATAACAGATAGAAAAACTTGTATGTGTTTTATTATAAGAGATATTATGCAAATAATAATCAGCCTTTTCATTTGTACCATACCAAATAATACGGCATGTATTCTTAAGCGCATAGTCCACAATCCATGGTTCATCTATATTTAAAAAGCCAATACCATCTCTTGGTAATTTTTCTATCATCTGCATCTTTTCTTTTTGAATATTTTCCATTGAGTGAAAGGTTTGTAAATGCTGAGAACCAATAGAAGTTACAATACTCATAGAAGGTTGTACAAACTCCATTAATTCTTCAATATCATGTACATGATCTGCCCCCATCTCACACAAAAACACTTCATGAATCGGCTGCAACATCGTTCGTATTGTTTTTGTAATTCCCATAGGATTGTTATAGGAGTGTGGTGTTTTTAAAGTCATAAAGGTATTGTTTACTAAATGATATAAAATATTTTTGGTGCTCGTTTTCCCATAACTTCCACCAATTCCGACAATCAAAAGATGTGGAAGAGCGGAAAGCATAGATTTCGCCTGTCTTTGATAATATTGGGCAATCTTTTTTTCTATTGGCTGCATAAGACAGGAAGAAAAATAAACAAAGATCCAAGGTAAAAAATAAACAAAAGGAATAAAAAAGATTTGCCAAAATATCGGTAAAGAAAGATATCCTGTAAAAAAAACTCCTATTAGAAAAAGCTCCATTACCAGGATTCGCTTAACTCTTGGTGTATATACAAGTGCTTTGCGATATAATTTTCTAGTTTCTACTTTAAAATCCAAATAGGCATATATAAATAGAAGAGTAGCTAACAAATACCCATCTGGATATAAAAGCAGAAAATACACTCCGCACAAATACAAAAACTGTCTTCCTATTTCTTTTTGTTTGATCATTATATCCTTTTTTATCCATGTACTGTAACGATCAAATCGATAGCGATTTTGTTGAAACATATGCAGCGAATGTTTGATTGGCACTAACAAAAAACAAAGATAAGATATCCACAGTATGGCATTCATACTTCTCCCTCCAAAAATGCATCAACAATTCTTTGAAAACGAAGGCTTTGATAAAAATAAGCAAAGTGTCCTTCTTTTTTGAAAACAATAAGTGATGCATGGGGAAGCAGCTGCTCCATTCTTTTCCCCATCCATAAGGGAGTCTGTTCATCTTTTTCTCCCCATACTAATAATGTGTCACAGCGAATTCGAGGCAAAAGAGATTCTAAATTTTCATTTACTGCCTTTACTAAAACACCTCTCATAACAGAAGATGCCTTTTGATAATCTTCACTTCCCATTGTTAGATTGATCGATAGTTTCTTACAAAGCTTATATATAGATACTTTTAAATAATATGTCATTCCTCTTTTTGGTAAAAGACCTGCTGCTCCTGTAAGAATCAGCTTTTTACAAGGATAGCGTGCTGCATAACATATGGCAATTCTTGCGCCAAAAGAATGGGCAATAAGAATGGGATTCTTTACACCTTCTTCTTCCAGCAAACAATAAAGAAACTGTGCATATTCATCAACCGACCAGCAATAAAGCGGTTCTTCACTTTTTCCAAAGCCTGGAAGATCAAGATTAAATACAGTAAATTGATTTTGTAAATGATCCTGCAAAAACTTCATCATATAAAGATTTTGACCCCACCCATGTAACAATACAACAGCAGGTCCATGTCCTTTCTTTTCTACATGTACATATCCGTGTTCCATGTTGTTCCTCCTATAAAATATCGTATGAAACACTAGACATATTTAGACAAAAAAAGATCAGAAAATCCTGATCTTACCCATTAAAATTTACTTTTGAAAACTTTGCATTGTTTTTTTGTTTTCCTAAAGTTTTCTGTAAAGCCTTGCTTTGTGTCTTGCTTTTTGCTTTACGGCTTCTTTCCAAAAGGGCCTTCGTATCTAGTTTTTTCTTTTCACTCATAGTAACCTCCTATACCAACTCCAGCAATTCTCTTAAATCCTCAATCTCATGCGTAACATGATAATCATCCGTTTTTTTCTGTTTTTTAGGATTGTACCAGCATGTCGCTATACCAGCATTGTTTCCACCTTTGATATCACTTGATAAAGAATCTCCAATAATCAATGTTTTTTCTTTATCTAAATCCCCTATTTTATCAAAACAATAAGAAAAATATTCTTTCATAGGTTTGCGATATCCTACTTCTTCCGATACAAAGATATCTTTAAAATGCTGATCCAAGCCAGAATCTTTTAAACGAGAGTACTGTGTCGCACTTACCCCATTTGTTACGATATATAAATCATGATACTGTTTCAGCTGTAAAATTACATCCATGGCATGTTCCACCAATTCATGACTTTTTCCAAGTTCATCTTGATACGTATCTTCAAATTCCACCCCATCTAAAGGAATACCAAATTCTTCAAACAATTTTCCAAAGCGAGTATAAATGACTTCCTCTCTGCTTATTTCCCCTTTTTCATACGATTTCCATAACGCATGGTTAATTTCCATATAACGTTTTTTCATATCATCACGAAGAGGACAGTTATAAGCTTCAAAAGTCTTTTTTAAAGCTTCTTTTTCACATGCATCAAAATCCAGTAATGTATTATCTGCATCAAACAATAACGTTGTATATTTTTTCATAAATAGTTTCCTTCCTCTTTTACCCTAGCTAATATAACATAGAAGTCTTTCTGTTTCTATAAAAAATTGTATTTTTTTATTGCCAATAAGAAATGTTTATGATAATATAAGAAGGCACTAAGTTGCATAGGGGTATAGTACAATGGTAGTATAACGGTCTCCAAAACCGCTGATGGGAGTTCGATCCTCTCTACCCCTGCCAGTTAGTAAATAACGTCTTTACTTACGTAAAGGCGTTTTCTTTTTATTGCGATTTTCTTCTTAAAACGATATACTAATGGTAGTGTTTTCAAGAGGAGGATATACATGGAAACAAAGGAAATTATGGATGCTATATCTATCAAACGTTCTCTTACACGTATTACACATGAAATCATTGAAAGAAATAAGGGTGTAGAAAATATTATTCTAGTTGGAATAAAAACAAGAGGTGCTGTATTGGCTGGATATCTTGCGGATAGTATCGCAAGAGTAGAACATGTCGATGTTCCCTGTTATGCTTTAGATGTATCCCATTGGCGAGATGACAGAGAAGAGGCCTATCCGATTCCTGAACTAGAAATGCCTGTAAAAAACAAAAAGGTTATTTTGGTTGATGATGTATTGTTTAAAGGAAGAACGGTACGTGCTGCAATGGATGCGATCATGCATTATGGAAGAGCAAAAGAAATTCAGCTTGCGGTATTAGTTGATCGAGGACATCGTGAACTTCCTATTCGTGCAGATTATATTGGTAAAAATATTCCTAGTTCTTTACAGGAACAGATACGTGTAAAAGTAAATGACATTGATGGATGCGATGGTGTTTATATTAGTAAATAGAGGTGTTAAATATGAATAAAGAATATGTGTGTGATTTTGCGAAAAAACTTCTTCAAATTGATTCTCCTACAGGATATACAAAAAAAGCAATTGCTTATGTAGAAGAAGAAGCAAAACGCTTAGGATATGAAACAAAACGCAACAACAAAGGCAATTTATGGATTTATGTAAATGGAAAAAGCAATGAAAAAACGATTGGTTTATGTGCACATTGTGATACATTAGGATTAATGGTGCGCTCTATCAAAAGTGATGGGAAATTAGCTCTTACCAATTTAGGAGGACCTATCATTCCTACCCTTGATGGTGAATATTGCCGTATTTATACAAGAGATGGAAATGTGTATACAGGTACAATTCTTTCTACTTCTCCTGCAACTCATGTATATAAAGATGCTTCTACAAAAGTACGTGATATCGATAATATAGAAGTGCGTATTGATGAAGTCGTATATGCAAAGGAAGATACAGAAAAATTAGGTATTCAAAATGGAGATATTGTCGCAATCGACCCAAAAGTACAAATTACAGAAAGCGGCTTTATTAAATCTCGTTTCTTAGATGACAAGATTTCTGCTTCTGCATTAATGGGTGTATTGTACGAATTAAAACAGAAAAATATTACACCATCTTATAATCTAATTTTTATGATGAGTACATATGAAGAGGTAGGTCATGGAATGGCGCATATTCCTTCTGAAATCAGTGAACTTTTGGCAGTTGATATGGGATGTATTGGTTTAGATCTTGCCTGCACTGAACAGCAGGTATCTATATGTGCAAAAGATTCCAGTGGTCCTTATGATTATGACTTTACAACACATCTGATTACACTGGCTAAAGAAAATAACATTAATTTTGCCGTTGATATTTATCCTATGTATGGTTCTGATGTCAGTGCCGCAAGAAGTGCTGGCAATGATGTTAAAGGTGCTTTGATTGGTCCTGGGGTTCATGCTTCTCATGGTATGGAAAGAACGCATATTGATGGTGTTATGGAAACCATGAAATTAATTCTTGCCTATATTTGTGAATAATGTTTGCTGTCATTTTTTAGAATGGCAGCTTTTTTCTATGCCAAAATAAATTTATGTTATATAATAAAAAAAACAAGGGAGGTATATATATGAAAGATACATGGTCATTAGATATCTTATATAAAGGATATGATGATACTTTTCAAAAAGATATCAAAGCTTTTGAGAAAAGCGTAAAACAATGTGATGAATTAGCAGCATCTTTATCACATGACAATGAAAAAGAAACTTTAGTAAACATTTTAAAAACAATGGAAGAAATGGCACTTTTACATATGCGTTTAGGTGAATATACAGCTCTTCGACAATCTACAAATACAACCGATTCGCAAACAGCTGCCTATGACAGTCAAATCACAAGAATTGCATCTTCTTCCAGTAAGGCAATTGCTGCATTTCATCGCTATATTTCTGAAACAGATAATTTAGATACTCTTATTGAACAAGATGAATTTTTAAAAGATTATCATTATTTACTGCATACGATAAAAGAAGATGGAAAGTATCTTTTAAGTAATGATGTGGAAGATGTACTATCCAAAATGAATATTTCCGGTGGAAATGCATGGGAAATGATGCACAGCTATCTAACAAGTACATTAGAAGTAGAGTATAAAGGAGAAACAACAACCTTATCTGCTATACGAAATCTTGCTTACGATGACAGTCAGGAAGTAAGAAAAGAGGCTTATGAAGCTGAATTAAAAGCATATGATAAAATCAAAGATGCAATTAGCTTTTCTTTAAACAACATTAAACAGCAGGTATTATGCGAATGCGATTTGCGAGGATATGAAAGTCCTCTTGCTATGACACTGCATCAATCCAGAATGAAAAAAGAAACTTTGGATGCTATGTTAAGTGCTATGAAAGACTATATGCCTATTTTCCATAAATATTTACGTCGTAAAGCAGAAGTTATGGGATATAAGAACGGACTTCCCTGGTATGAATTATTCGCACCAATGGGAAAAACAAATACAAAATTTACAATTGAAACAGCGAAAGACTATTTAATCAGTCACTTTTCTCCATTTGCCAGCGATATGGCAGATATGATGAAACAGGCATTTGAAGAAGAATGGATTGATTTCTATCCTAAAAAAGGAAAAGTAGGAGGAGCTTTCTGTGCAAATCTTCCATTTGTAAAACAAAGCCGTGTTTTAACGAATTTCGATGGAAATATTGGAGATGTGGTAACTCTAGCACATGAATTGGGACATGCATATCATGGTATGATGATTGAAGATCATCGTATCTTAAACACTGACTACTCCATGCCAGTTGCAGAAACTGCATCTACTTTTAATGAAAATATCATTATGAATGCTGTTATCGAAGAAGCAAGCGATGAAGAAAAACTTGTATTGCTGGAAAATCAGTTACAGGATCTTACGCAGATTATGTGCGATATCTATTCTCGTTTCTTATTTGAAAGTGAAGTATTTGAGCGCAGAAAAAATGAATTCCTGTTTTCAAAAGATTTAGAAGAAATCATGTTAAACGCACAAAAAACTGCATATGGAGATGGATTAGATCCAAATTACTTGCATCCTTATATGTGGGTAAATAAAGGGCACTACTATTCCTCACAGTTAAGTTTCTATAACTTCCCATATGCTTTTGGAGGTCTGTTTGCCAGAGGTTTAATTGTAAAATATAAAGAGATGAAAGAAAACTTTGTACCTAAATATCGTGAAATGTTGAAAGCCACAACAGTTTCAGATGTAGAAGATGTCGCTAAAATCTTAGATATTGATTTAACATCAAAAGATTTCTGGATCAGTAGTTTAGAAACCGCAAAAAAAGATATAGAAACATTCCTTTCTCTAACAGAAAACAAATAACACAAAAAAGCTGCATAGATTTCATTCTGCTGCAGCTTTTGTATTTATTTTTCAATTTCTTTTTCTTCTTGCGTACTTTCTAGACATAAAGACATCACATGCGTTAAATTTGTAAGTTTCCCCATAACTACGCCTAATCCATAACAAAGAATAGCATATGCAAAATATGGAGCACAATAAGTAAAATAATTATCTAAAGCTGCAGTGATATTTATGCTTTGTCCAGCCTCTGCATAATTCGATATCATCACATATGTCTGCCAAATATAAAATACTGCAATACCAAGAAATACGACTGCCGCAACATAAAACAAAATGCTTGCTGCAGAGATTTTAAGCTCTTTTTTCATCTTTTTATCACCTTTCTATAACGCATTCTATTATCATATATTATTATGGGAATAAGATGTGATATATAAATTATTTCAATAACTTTTTTAGACAAAAGAGTAGCTAATTCAACAGAAATAGTGTATGATTATGGACGTAAAATGCAGAAGTGGTGGAATGGCAGACACGCTATCTTGAGGGGGTAGTGGGCGTATGCTCGTGTGGGTTCAAGTCCCATCTTCTGCACCATTGAAAATTACTGGACTACTTGCTGGTCCTTTTTATTATATATATACCAAAAGCAGCATCTTTCCTATAAATAGGATTCGATACTGCTTTTATACTTTTAATATCCCCAGAAAGTTTCTGGACGCATTCGACAAGGAGCACTTCCACAAGCTTTTGGATCTATTCCCCATCCTACTCCAAAAGATAAGTCTTTTGGATAACTATAATATCCTGTATTATATCTTTGTACTGCTGTCTCTAATGAAATATTTCCAAGATTAATAACTTCTATGTGACAGTGTGGCCCTGTTGAGCTTCCACTATTTCCAGTATAGGCAATTAGCTGTCCCTGACTGATCATACTTCCAACTGGGGCAACTGTTGATGTTAGATGATAGAAGGAAATTGCATAGGTTGTATTGTTTGCGCGAACAACAATGGTCATATTATTTCCTGTCGTATTTGGAATTCCACATTGATTTCCAAGATAACCATTATTGGCACATCCATTATATGTCCATATAACAATTCCATTTGCCGGGGCCACTACAGAAAGTCCTGTTGCACTGTAAGTACCGAAATCCATTCCTCTATGAACACCGCCATCTGGATAAGCCCATGTTCCTGCACTTCGATACCATTTACCCTGAATTGGTACAATTAACCCGCTGCTTGGCTTAAATCCTCCACCACCAGAAGAGCCTCCTCCGTTTGAGGAATCTCCACCACCTGAGGAATTACCTCCATTTGAAGAATCTCCTCCACTTGAGGAATCGCCTCCATTAGAATTATTATCATTTCCATTATCTGGTTCTTCTTTAGGAATGATAGATGTATCAATGGTAGGAAGATTGGATTGTGCTAACTGCTTACGAATCTTCGCATCTAGAAGTTCATCTTCCTGTTTTCGATATTTGCTCATCAGCTGATCATTCACTGCCTTTAGTTCTACAGCCTTTTCCTTATTATTTTTCAAAGAAGCTTTCTGTGTTTCAAGCATATCCTTTTGTTTTTGTACTTTCTCTTTATCTTGATACAATTCTTCTTTTTCTTTATTTAAAGCTTTTATTTGTTCTGATTCATACGCATTCAATTCACCTAGAATTTCTGAACGGCGCAATAAATCCGCAAAACTGCTTGAACCCATCAAAAAATCAACGAAATTGTTACTTCCTGTATAAACCTGCATCTCTACAAGTCTCTCTCTCATCTGCTTATCTCGTTTTTCAATGTTTTTTGCCTTCTCATCAATTTTCTTATTTAAAGAAACGATATTTCGTGAAATCGCATCAATGCTATTTTGCACATTAAGAATTTTAGAATCGAGATTTTTAATAGTATCATTATTTTTCTTTAATTGTTCCGTTAATTTATTAATATCATTTCCAACAGCACTCAACTGTGATTTTATATTTTGAATATCCTTGTTTAAATTTTGATTCTGTTCTTGTATGTATGCCTTATATTCTTCGCATTCTCTTTGTGTTTCTTCATCATAAATAGCAGAACATTTCTGATTCATCTCTTCTTCTCTTCCCGCAAAACTTTTTGCCTGCACTGGATAAGCACACATTATAAACAGTGAACTGCTTAATGTTAAAAGAAGTAATTTTTTTCTCATCGTATTCACACTCCTTCTTACCGTTTCCATCTAAGATAACGACTAGTTGAAAAGAAACTTCCAATAAGCCCCACAAGAATACCAATTCCTGCAAGCAGTATAGAAATATGTAAAGTCAATGGATATACCGGCTGTAAAGTAAACATGCTGCTAAGCATAATGCCATTTCCTAAATCATATATCCACTGATATATGACGATTGTTAATACAATCGGAATCACTGCACCTATAAGACCGATAATCATCCCTTCCAGCATCATAGGAAAACGAATATTCCAATTGCCGGCACCAACAAAACGCATAATCGCAATTTCAGATTTTCTTGTATAAATCGACATTTTAATTTTATTAGATATTAAAAACAATGCTACTAAAATTAAAAATGCAATAAATATCATACTTCCTTTTTGTACTGCAGAAAAAGTTTCCAGCATGGACGCGGTTGCCTCTCCTCCATAATCCGCTTTTACAATTCCTTTTTCTTTTTCAATCAAAGCTGTTGTATCCGCAATTTTACTGCTGTTTTTTACTTCTATAACAAATGTATCACGAATAGGGTTCGTTTCTCCTTCATACATATCGAATAAACTGCTTTCATCTGCATATTCTTTTTTATAAGCTTCTAATTCTTCATCACCAGTAGAAAGCTGCACACTTTTTACATTATCCATTTTCTCAATTTTTTCCTGCAAAGCAGCTTCTTCTTCCTGTTTTACAATTGGATCAATTGATGCACGTATTGTAACCTGACCCTGAATATTCTCTCCAAAGTTTGAAAGATTACTTGTTAACAGCAGGAAGGAAGATATAAGTACTAAAGTAATTGTAACTGAAAAAGCAGCTGACATTGCTAAACCGAAATGACGAGCTAAATTCTTTCCTGTCATTTTTAATTGAAATTTAAAATATCTATATAATTTCTTCATATAATCACTCATTATTCCTTACTTTATATCAATCATATGATACCTTACCCAATATAAAAAGTAAAGATTTCTAACACTTTTCACATATTCGTTTCACATTTTTAAAAAGAAAAATTTCTTGATAACAAAAACCATTCTGCTATCAAGAAATTCAAAGCATTATTTTATAAATTGTTTAACATGATATTACATCCATCAACAACACAATGCAGTGCATTTTCCGCAATATACACAGGAATTTTTAATTCTTGTTTTAAAAGTTCATCAAGTCCATGCAGCAAAGATCCACCACCTGTACAAACAAGTCCTCTTTGCACAATATCACTTGCTAATTCTGGCGGAGTAATTTCCAAGATTGTTTTTGTCGCATGTATAATTTCCTGTAAACTGTCATGGATATAAGACTCTACTTCGTTTGAATTGATTTCAATTGTATGTGGAAGTCCTGTTTCTACATCCCTTCCACTTACGGTAATAACTTCTGGATTTTCCATTTTGATAGCTGTACCAATTTTCTGCTTGATTTCATCTCCAGTCTGCTCACCGATATACATCTTTTTATGTAAACGTACCCCTTCTATAATGTCATGAGAAAGACGATCTCCTGCCACTTTTATAGATGTAGAACAAACGATATCTCCTAAAGATAATACCGCAATATCACTGGTTCCTCCCCCAATATCTAGTACCATGTTACCACTTGGTTTTCCAATTTCAAGACCTGCTCCAACAGCGGCCACTTTTGGTTCTTCTTCCAAATATACTTTTTTCGCACCGGCACGATATGCACAGTCACGAATTGCATTTTTCTCTACCGATGTAATTTTTGTTGGATGACAAATTAAAATCACATTGCGTTTGAACCATCCTTTTAAATTACATTTTTTTAAGAAATAATTTAACATCATATCGGTTGCTTCATAATCCGCAACTACTCCATCTTTTAATGGACGGATACAAATCATGCTTTTTGGCGTTCTACCAATCATTTCTCTTGCTTCTATACCTGCCGCAATACATTTTTTTGTAGATGCATCAACTGTAATAATCGAAGGTTCATCTACAATGACTCCACTGTTGTTTAAACACATTAACAAATTTGTTGTACCCAAATCAATACCTATCTTTGTTACCATTTTACTTACACTCCCATTTATCAATAAAACTACTATCATAATATACTACACATAACAAAAAAACGCAAAACAAAGAAAGAACAGAAGACAAAAAATATTACAATTCAAATATACTTGCATGCAACAAAACAAAAATTACAAGAAAAAGTATTGTTTCCTTTTACTAGCAGCATGCTGAAAACAGATATTTAACTTTACTTTTATCTAACAAAAAATCATAACCATAGTAAGAAAAAGACAGTACAAAGAGATAAATCTTGTCTGCCTTTTCCAATTTTATTCTGCATTTGATGCGATAACTTTTACTTTACTGAATAAGGAAGAAATGACTTTTTTGATTTCTCCATCATATTTGAATACTTCATCATTTTTATTTCCAGTTCTTGGAATGTACGCATTGATACCTTCATAATCTGACTTAGATAATTCTTCCATAACTTGTTTATTTGGAGACGTATATCCTACCTCACTGGAATTATTCATAGCTCCTTCATAGCTGGAAACAAAGTTAATAAACTCATGAGCTAATTCTGGATTTTTTGCATTCTTAGGAATTACCATTGCATCACTCCACAAGTTTGTACCTGTTTCTGGCATATAGAATCCCATATTTTCATTTTCACTCATAACATAAGCTGCATCTCCAGAATAAATTAATCCTAAAGCTTTTCTTCCCTGTGCCATGTTATCAATGATCTCATCCGTAACAATTTCAGGCTCCATCGTTTCTACACATTGTACAAGCCATTCATATGCTTCTTGAAGTTCATTTTCATTTTTTGTATTCATAGAGTAGCCAAGAGCTTTTAAAGCCATCATAAAACTGTCACGTTCAGAATCATATAAGTAAATATCCCCTTTGTATTTTGTATCAAGGAAGATATTGAACCCTTCTTTTTCCAAATCTTTGATATCCACTTTTGTTTTGTCATAAACAATTCCAACCGTTCCCCAGAAATATGGAACAGAATAATCATTGTTTGGATCATATGGCAAACCTTTTACACCATCTGATAATAAATCCATACAGTTTAATTTACTCTTATCCAGTTTCTGCAACAAGTCTTCACTGATTAAACGTTCAATCATATAATCACTTGGCACAATAACATCATAAGAATCCCCATTTGCCACCTTGATATACATTTGTTCATTGGATTCAAAATTTTCCATAACAACTTTCGCACCTGTTTGTTTTTCAAACATAGGAATGACTTCCTGCCCTGTATATTCTCCCCAGTTATATACATGCAGTGTTTGTCCTTTAAACTTCCCTGCACCATTTTGCATATGCTGTAATCCAAAGAAAGATGCTCCCGCAACTACAACTACAAGAAGCAGTGCAAGCAAACTTCCTTTTCTTCTGCTTTTTTGGACTGGCTGTTTTTCTGCTTTTTCTTTTTTACTGTTTCTTATCATTGGAAGTACATTAACGATAAGCAATACAATTGTAATGAGTACAACTACCAAAGTAGAAATCGCATTGATACTTGGATTCACACGTTTGCTCATCGTATACACCATGATACTTAGGTTTTTAACCCCTCTGCCTGTGACAAAATAAGAAATGATAAAATCATCAAAAGACATAGTAAAGGCAATTAACGCACCAGATATGATTCCCGGCATAATTTGTGGAACCATAACTTTTGTTAGTGCCTGCCAAGGCGTTGCCCCAAGATCCATTGCTGCATCTGCTAAGTTTGGATCCAGTGATTTGATTTTTGGCATTACCGATAACATTACATAAGGAATACAAAAGGCAATATGTGCCAAAAGCATCGTAATATATCCTTTTTCAATCTGGAACGTAATAAACAGCAACATTAATCCAATCGCTGTTACAATTTCCGGATTCATCAAAGGAAGATCATTTACCTGTGTAACAATTTCACGTACTACCTTACGTGATTTGGATAATCCAATAGCGGTAATCGTACCAATGATAGTGGATACGATCGTTGCGATAATAGCTACACTAAATGTCGTATACAGGGAAGAAACCATATCATTGGATTCTAACATGTGTGTATACCATTTCAAAGAGAATCCGGTAAAGTTTGTAAGTGATTTGCTTTCATTAAAGGAAAAGACGATCATAAAGATGATTGGCAAGTAGAAAAACAGAATCATCAAAGTCATGAGTCCTTTTCCAAACAGTCTTCTCTCTTTTTTCATGATTCTTTTTTCTTCCCTCCTCTATTTCTTTCTTCCATCTTTCTTACGCCCATCATCATAACCATCATCAAGACAGCCATGACCATGGAAATTGCACTACCAAAGTTCCATTCTCCAACGGTAATGAACTGGTTTTCAATCACATTTCCAATTAGGAAATACTGTCCTCCACCAAGTAGTTTTGGTATAAAGAAGGAACTCACAGCAGGAAGAAATACCAGTGTAATCCCACTGATGACTCCTGGCAAAGACAAAGGAAAGGTAACTCTCCAAAATGTCTGAAAACGATTTGCACCTAAATCACTACTTGCCTCCAGCAAGGAAGTATCCATTTTACTTAAAGAAGCATTGACCTGCAAAATCATAAAGGGAATAAAGTTGTATACCATTCCCAGCAATACAGCCCCTTCTGTATATAGAAGCTTTGTATCGCCAAGACCAAACCATCCTAAAATTTGCTGTGCAATACCTCCATCAGATAAAATTCCAATCCATGCATACGTACGTACCAGCATATTGATCCACATAGGAAGCGTAATCACCAGCACTAAAATATTACGTACACGATCAGAACTTCTTGCGATAAAGTAAGCAATTGGATAGCCTAAAAGTACACATATGATCGTTGTTTTAATCGCAATAACAAGAGATCTCCATAAGATAAGGAGAAAGTCAGGGTCGGTAAAAAAACGTTTAAAATGATCCAGTGTAAAAGAAAAACTAATAACGCTGTTCCCCTGCGTTGTTACAGAATATAGGAAAATCAGTAACATTGGAAGAAGCAGCATGATTGCACACCAGATCATATATGGCCATGCTAGCTGTGAAAAACGTTTCATTTAGAATCCCATCTTTTCCATGACATGGATATCTTGCGGGAAGAATGTTAAACCGACCTCTTTTCCTTCCTCCACAAAATCTGTCGTGTGAATTTTAAATTCTCTACCAGTTGTCCAGAACGTAATTTTGTATACACCTTCACTGATATTTTCATCATCGAAATCATAATCTACACTGATATCCACAGCTTCATTTTCATCAGACAGTTTCCATCCCTGTGCATTTGCCCATGTTTTCAAATCCGTATCAAGTGCTACAGATTCTTTGATTTCATCTACTGTTTTAAAGAAGTTAAATGCCATAACTGCTTCATTTGCTTTTTCATTTTTTACAAATGGCTGATTAACAACAAAAATGGTTCTTTGAATGGATGTTCCATTGGATGTAGAGAAAGTTACCGGATATTCTCCAATTTCTTCTTTTAATTCATATTCAATCTTACTAATGGAGATGTACTCATCCGTTTCTGGATTCCATGCCTGTGCATCCGCACGTGCAACGATTTCTTTATCATCTAATTCTTTCAAGTCTTCAATATCCACATAGAAATCATTCGCACTTATTTTTTCTTTTCCATTTTCTGATGTGACATCATGATTTCGAATGACATGCATATTTACGCTCACAGAAGTTCCAGGTACTGTTTCTACCATAACTTCATAATGTACTCCTTTAAATAATACACTTAAGACTTCTCCTGTCATCTTTCCATCTTTCACATCTACAATATCAATATCTTCTGGACGAATGACAACATCTACCGGCTCATTCTGTTTATAACCAAAATCTACACAGTCAAACACCTTGTCATCAAACTTCACTTTGTAATCCTCCAGCATTACTGCAGGAAGAATATTGCTTTCCCCGATAAAACTTGCGACATAGCGATTTTGCGGTTCATTGTAAATATCTTCTGGTGTTCCTACCTGCTGAATTTCTCCATCCTTCATAACAACGATCTTATCAGACATTGTCAATGCTTCTTCCTGATCATGTGTTACAAAAATAAAAGTGATTCCAACTTCCTGCTGAATACGTTTTAGTTCATACTGCATTTCTTTACGCAGTTTTAAATCCAACGCCCCTAATGGTTCATCCAGCAATAATACTTTTGGCTCATTTACCAAAGCTCTGGCAATCGCAACACGCTGCTGCTGCCCTCCGGAAAGAAGCGTTACATTCTTATTTTCATATCCTTCTAATCCAATCAGCTTCAACATTTTCATGACTTTCTGCTCAATTACGTCTTTGCTCATTTTCTTGATTTTTAAGCCAAACGCAATATTTTGATAAATTGTCATATGAGGAAATAAAGCATATTTTTGAAATACCGTATTCAACTCTCTTTTATAAGGAGGAACATTGCTGATATCTTCCCCATCAAAAATAACGGCACCTTCATTTGCCTCTAAAAAACCACCAAGGATTCTTAACAAGGTAGTTTTTCCACATCCACTAGGCCCTAACAGTGTTACAAATTCGTTTTCATAAATATCTAGATTGATTCCTTTTAATACAATCTGTCCATCGAAGTCTTTCACAATATTGCGAAACTGAATCAGTTTTTTCTTTTCCATACGACATCCTCCTAAAACATTGGCGGGGTAGTAATCCATAAAATCTTCGCATCACTATTCCCTATGTTCACAAGATAATGGCTTATTTTCCCATTAAGATAAAACGTTTCCTTTGCCTTTAAACGATACTTTTTATTTCCACGTACAAGCATCACATTGCCTTTTAACACATAGCCAAACTCTTCTCCGCTATGACATTCCATAACTTTGCTTTCCTGTCGTGGATGCAATGTCAAAAGTATCGGCTCCATTTCATTTTTCTGTGCATTGGGAATTACCCATTCCAGTGTATATTCTTCCTTTTCATCCACAAAAAAATCCTGTGTCTGAAACACAATTTTTTCTTCCTCTTCCTTACGAAAAAAATCCGAAAGGTTTGTCCCAAGAGCCTCTAAAATATCCTCTAATGTAGAGATGCTGGGGCTTGTTAGATTACGCTCAACCTGTGATAAAAAGCCCTTGGTAAGCTCACTTCTGGAAGCTAATTCCTCTAAAGTAAGATCATTCAAAATCCTAAGATCTTTTAATCGTCTACCTATATCCACGCATGCTCCTCCCTGTTTTCTTTTACTAAACATTTAATTCTAAAAATCAAACAAAACAATTATATCGTTTTTTCTACAAATTTCAATATGATATTTAAAAAATAATACAGAAAATTCAGTAAGACTAAACAAGCAAGTTTAGCAATATTTGAATTCGTGGTCTAATTCCTATTTATTATTACAAAGATTAGAATCGATCTTGCATTTTTCCATGCAAATATCAGCATAATTCTTCTGTTAAAAAATGTTAAAATAAAAAAAGAAAGAATAAGGAGGATTTGCTCATGAAAATACTTGTAGGTTCTGTTGCTCATACAGAATTAATAAAAAACACTATACTTTCTATAGATGAACCTTCATTTGTTTACGAAGGTAAAAAAGGATTGAATATGGTATTTAGTTGTCCTGATGGAGATGAAAAAGTCATTGTACGAAAGGTTAAAGATACATTAAAATCATTACCTGAGCTTGGCGGAGTTTTCTATAATGTTTCATCTTATTAAAAACTATTAATATAATCAGTGATTGATGAGAATGTTTCCTTACATTCAAAACAATCACTGATTTTTAATATAAAAAGCAAGGAAATTCAAGAATTCTGAATACCTTGCCCAATAGACTAATAATTATTTATCTTTTTATATATGAGAGCTACTTTTTTTCTTTGGTAATCGATTCGCCATCTTTTTCCCTTGTTGTTTTGTCTGACGATGTTTCTTTTCTCTATTAACCTGTTCCTTTACAGATGCCTCTTCCTCTTTCTTTATTTCTTTATTTTTATCATATAATTCCAATTTTGTTTTCGCGATATAATCATGTATTGCGCGATGAGAAGGTGTTCCAGCTACTAGCATCGTTGAAAGAACAAATAATATTGAGCCTATAACAGACCATACATCATCTACATAAACCATAAAAGTTAACGTAACTAATTGACTAAGATAATTTGATACCACAAGTGCAATACTTTCTAACAACATTAATCCCACAAACTGACGAAGAATCAGCGTCTTTAAATCAACTGCATTCCCATCTGTTTTAAGAATGCGAAACCCCATCAAACGCTTTCCCAATGTTTGACCTGGATATACTTTCCATGGAATATATATATAATAAAACAATGCAAATAAGATTGTTCCGATTCCAGCCACATATGCCCATGATTTATCAAAACCTAATGCTTGAAAAACATATAAATCAGAAAACATATCAGATTTTCCAGTAACTGCTCCATACGTCAATACAGCAGGCAAACCGGTAAAGATACCACCTAATCCCCAATCAACAACATAAGATAAAAACCGCTTTGAAAACTCCACATCACAAGTGGTTTGATCAATTTTTCCTTGATACCAAGTATATGCTTTATATAGTACTCCCATATTTTTAAACCTCACTTACTTTTTTTGCTCATAAAGCCAATCCATTGCTTTTTTTAACCTTTTCATTCCTTCTTCTAATTTTGATCTTGGGCAACCACAATTCATACGAAGATATTTAGCTCCGTTATCTCCGTAAACTTCCCCTTTCATGATAGCAACTTTTCCTACATGGACTAAGGCGTCCTGTATTTCTTCTGAAGTAAATGGTACCTTTCTAGCATCAATCCATGCTAAATAAGTAGCATCTGGAATTTCAAAAGAAAAATCTTTAAGATTGTCTCGAATAAAATCCTCTACATACTTCATATTTCCTTTTAAATATTCTATCATTTGATCTATATAATCATCACAAGAAGTATAACCTACCATAGTTGCATACATTCCAAAAATGCTTACAGAGTTCAAAAAATCTTTTCTTCTCGTTTGATGTAAAAATGCATCTCTAATTTTCTCATCTGGAATAATTGCATAAGAACCTATTAAACCCGGAACATTCAGCGTTTTACTACAGGAAGATGCTGTATAAATATTTTTATAAACATCATAATATTTTAACAAAGGTAAATGCAATCTATCTTTTATTAAAATATCCATATGAATCTCATCAGAAATAATGGACACATCATACTTTTTACAAATCCCTACCATTTGTTCCATTTCTTCCTTTGTCCAGACTCTTCCAGTTGGATTATGTGGAGAACAAAGAAGCAAAATAGAAGCATCTTTTAACTGCTCTTCTAATAAATTAAAATCAATAACAAATGTATTATTTTCATGTTTTAAAGAATGACTTACCAATATACGATCATTATCTTCAACAACTGTAAAAAAAGAATCATACATAGGGTTAAATGTAACAACTTTATCTTTTGGTTTAGATAATAAGCGAATAAGCAATGAAACAGAGTACATGACAGATGGACTGTATAAGACCCAGTCCTCTTTCATATCACAATTATGTCTACGCTTATAAAACTCACATATACTACTTTTAAAATCATGATGATTCCAGCGCGTATATCCATATATTTCATGTTTTGCAACTTCTAAAATTTTCTCTGTAATTGGTTTTGGAATCTTAAAGTCTGTATCCGAAATAGAAAATGGTAAAAGATCTTTTTCACCAAATCTATCTTCAATGTAATCCCATTGTGTACAATATGTTCCTAAACGATTATTCACTTCATCAAAATTATACTTCATATTTTATTCCTCTTTCAAGATTAATATTTCTTTTGGTGTTTTATTTAATGGTATACCAGTCCCATCTAAAATTACGACATCATCCTCAATACGAATTCCCCCAAGGTTTGGTACATAGATACCTGGTTCACATGACATCATCATTCCTTCATCTAAAATAATTGTTCCTTTTTGGTTAATTATAGGAAATTCACATCCATCACCGATTCCTAATCCATGTCCCAATCCATGATCAAAATACTCGCCATATCCATAAGCACTAATAATATCACGTGCCGCTTTATCTACATCACTAGCCAAAGCTCCTGTTTTCATAGCTTTGATACCAGCAAGCTGCGCTTCTAGAACAATATTATATATTTTTTCAATTTCTGGTTTAGGCTTACCAAAAAAGGCTATCCTAGTCATATCCGATTGATAATTTTTATATTGTATACCAAAATCCATCATAATAGGTTCATGTGCTTTAATTTTTCTTCCAGTTGGTCTTCCATGAGGCATTGCACTTCTTTCTCCGCTTGCTACAATTGTATCAAAAGACATCTGTTGAGCACCTGCTTTTATAGAAAAATAATGAATTAACGCACTAATTTCAAACTCACTCATACCTATACGAAGATTTTGAATTACCTGCGCATAAATCTGATCAGTAAGACCAACAGCTTCCTGCATAATCTTTAATTCTTCTTTATCTTTTTGAATACGTACCATAGCAAGTTCATCATCAAGCAAGCAAACTTTAACTCCCAACTCTTCCACTTGGCGATATTCTTTAATTAACATTTGAGAACTTTCTACCCCCAGGCTTCTACATTTATGTTTTTTCAGTAATTCCTCTACAGTTCCCAAATAGTTTCTCCCTGTTTTATGTGGAGCATGTAATACTATTTGCAAATCATGTTCTCGCTCGTTTGCTTCTGTTAAATATCTTCCATCTAGAATCAAATACCCCGCATCACGCATAAGAAGTATTTGCACTCCGCTTCCTGTTAATGTATCTAAATACTTCTTCATCGTTTTGCTTTTAATTAAAAGAGCATCTAAATTATGATTTTTCAAAAATTCCTGCATCTTTTCAATTCTCTTAGCCATGATTTCACCTCGCAATATTCATTGAATTTTACTCCAAATTTATTAAAAAGCAGAATAAGGCAAGCATATGCTTGCCTTTTATCTTAAGACTAGAAATCTAAATCTAAGTCATTTAATAACGCTTCATCTTCTGCTGAAATTGCAGATTCAGTTTTCTGTTCTTCATATGCCTTTTCATTTTCAAGTTCTCGTTTTTCATAAATTTTAAAGAACGGATAGTAAATAGCAATTGATAATACCAACTGAATTAAATTTGCAACAATTGACATATAATCAAGATTTGTTAGGAAACCTTCCAAGAAAACACCAACATATGGAGGTGTATACAGAGGTTTCGCAACCAATCCAGCAGCCATCATCCAATGTGGAATCGTACCAATAATACCCCCACACAACACATATGGAATGAAGAAGATTGGATTTAATACAATTGGGGCACCAAACAGAATAGGTTCATTGATTCCAAATAATGCTGGAATAAGAGCAACACGCCCAACTTGTTTTTGTGCCTTAGATTTAGATAACAAGCACCAGAATACAAGCCCGAAAGTAACTCCTGTACCAGTAAAGTTAGCAAATGCAGAAATTGAACCACCAGTATAGAAATGAGGAATCACTTCATGAGCTTTAAATGCAGCAACATTCTCTGCTAAGAACTGTGTAGAAATTGGACTTGTAATTGGACTTAATACAGATGGATGAATACCAAAGAAGAATAATAAACAGCTAAGTGTCTGCAAGAAAGTAAATGATAATGGATTATCCATAGATCCAACAAGAGGTGCAAACAAATTAGTGAAAATCATTGGTGGCAATGTATGTAATCCATTTACACAAACCACACGAACGATCAAAAAGAAACCAATCGTAATAACAGATACTGGAATCATTTCAAATGATCTAGAAACAAAATCAGGAACAGATTCAGGCATCTTAATTGTAAACTTACGCTTTTTACACCAGCGATATAATTCAACAGCAATCAATGACGCAAACATCGCCGCAAATAAACCTTTTGGCCCCAAATAGGTAGTCATGATTCCACCATCTTCAGTGTAATCTACTGCCATCATTAAGAATGCAATAACCGCCATTGAAATAGAACCTGGAACATCAATTTTATATGAATTAGCCAAATGATATGCAATAATAGCAGATACATAAATAGACATTAATGCCATACCTACATTGTAAGGTATATAAATCGTATCTAAATTTGCCAAAATCCACTGTGAAACAGGGTTATTTTCTCCAATCATATTTGGAATTGCTTCTGGAATCAAACAAAAACTACCAATTAATAGTAATGGAGTCATGGCAACCATAGCTTTTTTAACAGCACTTAGGTGCACTTGATTATCCATCTTATTTGCAATTGGAGTCAGATATTTTTCCATAAATGACTCAAATTTTTTCATCATAATTCTTTCCTCTCCTTTTCTTAAATTCCCCTAACATTATTTGTTCATATCAGCTTTTTTTCTTGCGATTAAAGCCATTTTAAGAACCGTTGCTCCATCCATTTTTCCATATGTATCTTTATCAACAATAACATATGGAATGTGATATGGATCAATAATTGGTTTAATGTAATCTAATCTGTGAGCAATCTGTGGTCCGATAACCAATACATCACAGTTTTCAACTTCACTGTTAAGGATATCTACTGGCACTGCTACAAATGAAAAGTCATCATCATTTAACTTTGCAGATTCCTTAACTGTTCTTTTCATGCTATCCATTAGCATGGTTGTTGAAAAACCTCCAGCACAACATAATACAATCTTCATCTTATTTCCCCTCCTTTTCTTCAAAAATATTAATCAATTCCTCAATTAGATCTCTAGCTAATTGAGATGTCATATAATGATCCTGTGCATGAACCATTAATAACCCAATTTCCGGTTTGTCCTCTCCTCCAGACATTTCTGCTGTAATAAGTTCTGTCTGAATCTTATGAGCGGCAAGATCTATTTCACGAGCTTCTGCTAACAATTTTTTAGCATCTTCATATCGGCTCTCACGAACCATTTTTAATGCTTCAAATGCTTTTGCTTTACTATCTCCAGCTGATGAGATCATTCCTACAATTTTCTGTTCAATTTCAGTCATTTACTTTTCCTCCTCAAAAACTGATAAATTCTTTGTACTTCTCCTTTGTCAAAGTTTTCGCTAATTCACACACCAGTGCAATTGCACTTTCCAAATCATCTTCATGAACCAATGACCATGCCCCATGACAATAACGTAATGGAATTCCAATAACTAATGCCAACTTCCCATTTCTTGAAAGATGAGCATTACCAGCATCAGTCCCACCACCGCTAAACATGTCGCATTGATAAGATATTCCATGAATCCTTGCTGTTTCTTTAACGAAACTTAGAAGCTTTTCATTTGGAGCCATCGTTTTATCATAATGTACAATCATGCAACCTTTACCAATTAATCGATGATTCGTATAATTTTTTACTAATTCAGGATTGTTTGCTACATCAATTGCAAATACGATATCCGGATTTATTTGATACGTGGCTGTTTTTCCACCACGAACTCCAACTTCTTCACTACTGGAACCACACATATATACATCAGATCGTAATGATTCTTTAGACAACCTTTTTAATGCTTCACTTATAACATAACATCCGCTTCGATCATCCATCGCTTTACCTGCATACACCTTTTCATTATTCATTTGTATACATTCACTTGCAAAGCAAACCATATTACCAATTTCCACTCCAAGATTTTCTACTTCTTCCCTAGAGTCCACTCCTAAATCCACATACATATCTTTAACAGCACCATGTTCATTTTTTGTTACATTTAAGATGCCTGTAATTTTCTCTCCGGTACATGTCGTAATTCGTACTTTTTGCATCTCTTTACTCTTATCCAGCACTCCTCCAAGAGCAATTAGATAGACAAATCCAATATCCGAAATATGTCGAACCAGAAAACCAACTTCATCCATATGTGCAGAAAACATTATTTTCAATGGATCACTATCAGTCCCTTTTTTATGAAAAATAACACTACCTAAATGATCATATGATACCTCATCACAATAAGGTGAACATTCTTCTTTTAAAATGTTTCGAACTTCGTTCTCTTTTGCCGCTACAGCATCTGCATTACTTAATCGCTTTAATAAGTCCATCATTCTATACACCTCCATCTATTTCTTTCAATACAATGAGCAATTCCTCTAATGATCTGGCATTTAAAACTTTTTTCAACGCTTTTTCATCTTTCATCAACAGATATAGTTTCTTTGTAACTTCTTTATGAAGTTCATATTCTTGCTTAATTAATGAAATCATAAAGATAATTCTTACACATTTTCCATCATAGAATATTGGATTTTCTAAAATACAGACGGATATCATATTTTTATCAGCACATATTTCAATAGGGTGAGGAATACAGACACCATTCATATAAATAGTGCTCATATAGGCTTCTCTCTCCATCACATATTTCTGATAATTTTTTCCTCCATACCCACTTTCTTCCAATTGCTTTGCCATATCTTTTAGCGCATCCATATAACTATCATAAGAAGCCACCTTAAAGAACTCATGTGAAAACAAAGACAAAATCGGTGAACTTACATCTATTAGCGAGAATGAATCACAATTATCGTATTGCAGGAATTTTCTTATCTGCATCAAATCATCATCGTCCAATAATTCTTTTATGTAGATAATTGGTACATGAAATTCTCTATCAAGCTGTGTTATTGTGAAAATAAGATCCGGTTGAAATTGTTCCAATTCATGCATTTGTAAAAAACTAAATGTTTTTATATTTGCTTTACTAAATAAAGATTCTAACTGCATTTTAATCAAATAAGCACTTCCACCTCCAGATGAACAAACAACTCCTATTCGATTAAAACGCATTATTTTTTCTTTTCTTTCTTTTTCCATATGCCCAGCAAAATGCGTAGCTATAAATCCCGCCTCATCATTTGTAACATCAACACCATACTTTTCTTTCAACATATCACTAAATCGAAATGCAATATTAAATATCATTGGATATTGAATACATATCTCATTTACTAAAGTATTTTTATATGATATTTTCTGGTGTAAACGATCAATCAATAGAGAAACATGCATTAATAAAGATTTTTTAAATTCCTTATCACTTGCAAAATCTGTACAGTAGCTTTTATCAATCTCCGTAAGAAATTCATCAATATCTTGGCTTAATCTATCACATAATGAAGTTTTTGTTATTTTGGCACGCACATTTTTAATCAGCTTTTCCTCAAGCAAAGCAGTACTTTCCTCATTTATCCCTATTGAATACTCTTCCTCTAAAAGCATCTTCATTTCATATGCAATGCGATTGCTCCAACTATTTGTTTTTACTACATTTTCAACTCTTGCTTCATTTGTTAAATATGCGTAATATACGGTTACTCTTAACCAAACAATTACATTTTTTAATTCATTATAATTAATATTTAAGTTTTCTTTTTCAATTTGCTCTATCAAAAGACTATGAACATTAGAAAAGTCTCCCATAATTTCTTTAAAAGCATCTTCAATTATTTCGTTATTTATAAAAAACAAATCATTCAACAAGGTTTTATATTGTTTCATACTTCCCGTAATACGAATACCATAATGACTTTTTCTTTCTAACTTCAGCTGATAACCTTTGATGAATTCTTCTACTTCCAACAAACCTTTTTTTACTAATGTCTTGCTAGTTTTAAATCTATCTGCAATATTATCCATAGAGATGAAATTTTTTTGAGTAGCAAGATAAGCAACCATGTTATATACTCTATCCTTTGTGTCATATATTTCATTGACCTTTAAAGTTTCTATAAATTCATCAAGTAACTGCCTATTAACAACTTCCAATAAATACCCTTTTCCTCTACGCATATGCAGCTGATAACCTTTTCTGGAAGAAACCTGCATAAGAAATGCTATATCATTTTGAATCGTTCGTTTTGATACTTTGTAAGTTTCTACAAAATAATCTAAGTTTAAATAATCCTGTCGATTTAAAAAATCGTTTATAATATAATACAATCTCATACTGCTCCTCCTTTCTAAGATATCGCTTACATGATTATTATAAAGTCTGTTTTTTTACATGAACAGAATAACAATTTCGTTCTTTTATGCAAAATAAAGTTGAATATAATTATTTCAGATTTATCCAAATATACCCAAGGAAGCATCCTTTACTTGTCACCAGCAAACATATCGTACTTTCTATCTAAAATTAATTGTTTAATATGTTATAAAGCAATACCATTATCTATATTCATTTAAAAATATATTTATTCAATTTATTATGAATTTTAAATCTATCAAAAATTTCTCCCTCTTCAGTTGAAGGAGTTTTCCAGTCGAACTGCTATTTAAAAGTTCGTCAAAATACAAAAAAACCGCTAGAATAACACTTCTAGCAGTAATTCCTAAATAAATGGTGGACCGTAGCGGGATCGAACCGCTGACCCCCTGCGTGCAAGGCAGGTGCTCTCCCAGCTGAGCTAACAGCCCACATGTATATTAAATTCGATGGTGGGCCTGAATGGACTTGAACCAACGACCTCACCCTTATCAGGGGTGCGCTCTAACCACCTGAGCTACAGGCCCGTCTTCCATCGAATGCCTTAATATAATACCATCCTCCTATCCCTATGTCAACAACTTTTTTAAATTTTTTTGCATTTCTATTTCTACTTCTATTTTTACCCAATTACTCATCTAAAATCCGAAAATATTCACGAATACTATCATAAAGTGCTTGTGCAATTTTTTCCTGATAAGATTTCTTTACCAAATTATCTCGATCATCTGGATTAGATAAAAATCCGCACTCTACTAATATCCCTATATTTTTCGCATTATTTAAAATATAATAATCTCCTTTCTTTATTTCCATTCCAGAACCAGTTGCCTGTTTTAAATGTTTCTGAACGATCTTTGCGAATGTTTCTGACATTTGATCATCTGCTTTATAGAAAACCTGTGCACCTTTCACATTGGTATCTGGATAAGCGTTCAAGTGAATGCTTAAAAACACATCTACCTGCTCTCCATTCATTATCTCCATTCTTTTTTTCATATCTTCTTTTTTTCGATTATCCGTTTGCTCTGATGCCAGATCCTTGTCTTCACTTCTTGTTAGAATTACTTTCCCTCCTGCCTTTTTAATTTTCTCTTCCAGTTTTCTAGTTATTTGTAAATTCACATCATCTTCTTCAATATTGCCACTTCTTGTACCACCGTCTTTTCCCCCATGTCCTGCATCCAATCCTATGCAAATACCATCTAAAGGATGGTATTCCCGTAAAGCCGCAACTTTTGAAAGATGTGCTGTCACAAAAGAGGACACAATTAGAGTAGTTGTTAAAAATATACCCAATATGATTGTTTTCTTTTTCATTATCTTCACCAATTCTACTATATGTAAATAGAATAATCTTTCATGAATCCATACCTGAAACTTATATATAATTTTTCTAAAAATTCAAACGACTTGTTATTTTCTGGGTACAATACTATAATGAAGCCGAAATAGAAAGTGAGATATTATGAAACCATTAACTCTTGAAAATTATAAAGAATTATTACCCTATTTAGAGATTGCAAACTATAAAGAATACAATTCTAACATCGTTACTTTATTGATGTGGAATAACCTTTATCATATGTATTTTGAAACCACAGATACCTATGCTCTTATCTGCAGCAAAGATGAAAAAGGTATCTTATGGCTTGCCCCACATTGTAAAAAAGAATATCGAAAAGATGCTATGGAAGCGATGATGCGTATAAGTAAAGAACAGCATATTCCATTCTCTATTTGTGCACTAGTCAAAGAATTTAGAGACTGGATCTTAGAAGAATATCCTTTACAGTTTATGATTGAAAATGTAATTGATGCACAGGATTATATATACGATCGTTTTCAGCAGGAATCTTTAGCTGGTAAAAAAATGCAAAAACGAAGAAATCATTATCGTGCTTTTCTTTCTACATATGAACATCGTATGCAATATAAGCCAATAGAAGAAAGTGACCATGAGGCCATTTATGCTTTTTTAAAGAAATGGCAGGAAAGAAAAAAAGAGCAGGAATTTGACAGTATTCAGGCAGAAGAAAAAGGAATGAAACTCTTATTGTCGAATTATGAGAAACTTTCTTTACGAGGAGGATGTATCTATATCGATGGACAGCTGGAAGCCTTCTTGATTGCCTCTTATTTATCTAAAGATACGATTCAGATTCATATAGAA
Organism: Amedibacterium intestinale; assembly: GCF_010537335.1. Classification (NCBI taxonomy): domain Bacteria; kingdom Bacillati; phylum Bacillota; class Erysipelotrichia; order Erysipelotrichales; family Erysipelotrichaceae; genus Amedibacterium; species Amedibacterium intestinale. The sequence continues at coordinate 2,353,354 of NZ_AP019711.1, read as the reverse complement.
AAGGCAAACAGTGAGATTCGCGGCTTGTATGTCGCAATATTAAAACACTTTTTAGAAACTTTAGAAAGTGATGTTTTATATATCAATCGTGAAGAAGATATGGGATTAGAGGAACTTCGAAAAGCCAAAACGAATATGCATCCTATCTATAAAGTAAAAAAGTTCACAGCACATCAATCTTCTCTTCAGCTTCAGCAGGCAAATGATACATGGCTTCCACAAATAAAACAGTTATGGATAGAACAATTTAAAGAAGAGAGCGAAGAAAGCTGTGAATACTATTTCCAAAATTTGTACAAGAAAGAAAATTGCTGGATCTTACATTCCAATGATGAACTTTTATGTATGCTTCAAGTTCGTAAAATGAAGATATCACTTGAAAATAAAGGATATACTGCTGTGTTGTTTTTTGGTATTGCTACATCTTCTAAACATGAAGGATGCGGATATATGCGATTGCTGTTAAATCATGTTTTATCGCTATTTCCAGATCATATCCAGCTTATACAAGCTTATAACTGGGATTTATATAGAAGTTTTGGTTTCCATGAACAATATACCCGTTATACCTGGAAACTAGATAAAAATGCCTATGTAAAATGCAATGGTGCATGGAATACAAATCCTGTTAATAAAGACTTGTTATCCGCGTATCAAAACTTTACAAGCAACAAAAATGGATATCGTATTCGTGAGGAACAATGGTATGAAGAACAGAAAGCCTATATGTCATTATGGGACTATACTTTCCTTTCCTATGAAGAAAATGGTGTATGCAAAGGATATTTTCTATCAAAAGAAACAGATAATGAGATACATATAAGTGAATGTGTTTATGATAGTATGGAAACCCTGCATTCTATGTTAGCTCATTTTCATTTAGAACAGCGAAAAGTTCTTTTAGATATGGACTCTACTGTATCCTTGCATGGAAAAATGAAACAAGATATTTATATGATGGTGAGAGATAGTCTATCTGTATCTTTTCAAGAACCATTATATATTCGTGAAGAAATCTAAAAAAAATATAGTTAAAAATAATCATTTAAACGTTTGAATTTTAGATCACTTAATATGCAAATAACAATAAAATTCATTAGAACCTGCTGAATAAAATAAAAAAAAGCAGTAATATTACTTATTCAAAAATTCCTAGAATGATAGCATTAAAGGTTTAAAGAAAACCCAATAGAAAATATTGTTTAGACCTGTATATTTAACAGAATATACAACAAATCAAGTTTTTATGCTAATCATTTTGGGATTTTTTCTTACCAACAGGAAAGCACATCAATAATAAACAAATAAAAAAAATAACAGCATCTATAATTGTATTTATATGAAGATAAAGCGATACAAGTTGATAAATACAAAACATACAACTAGGAACAGCAATATCTTTAGCATATTTAGATGATATTTCAAAACGTTCATCTAATGACATTTTTTTATAATCTTCATAATCAAATCCAGCTAGCCAATATACATTACCTGTTCGTTTTAATAACTTAGAAAATATGTAAAAATACAGACATGTAACAAAAAATACTAATTTTATTTGTAAATTCTTTTCATTCAACAATGACATAACACCTATAAAACAAGCAATATAAAATGCAGTAATCAAAATTAACAAAGTGTTTTTTTTCATAAAATCTATCCTGCCTTTCTTAGCATAAAAAATATAGATGAATTATGTAATAAAAACATAATTTACTAGTTTTACATCCTATAAGTATTAAAAACTATTTGTGTTTAGTATGAATAATAATTTCTTTTGATTTCTATACTTTTTAGCACAAATATACATCTTATATACTGTTAACATATCTTCATTATATCGTAATTGTTCATGAAGAACATCTTTTTGTTTTCAAGGTTTTGTAATGTTTTATCATCTATTATAGAATTAAATTATTAATTAACAAAGCAAATTTCCTAAATTGATTTATATGAAACTATAATTCCTGATTTTCTCTTTAAATATAATTCTATTTTTATTCTCTTTTATGTTTTGACCCATTTAAAAAGCGAACCTTCTTTGCTAGTTATACAGCCTATATGATTCGCTTTATCCAATATTTCTTTTATTTTTTTAATTCTTCCTCTAACACATCCATCGCCTGGGCAAATGATGTAACGAAATGACCATGTTTTAATACACCGCCTAATACATAATGGTTCATTCCATAAGTAGGAATATCATAACGATTCGCATCTGCTAAGCGAATATCACTATTGATTCCAATAATAATTTTTGTATTCGATTTAATCGCAATGCCTAACTCTACCATAACCCCAGCATCTTCATTCGTTAAATCCGCAATAAATACATCACATTCTTCCACTGCTTTTGTATCTGCTTCATAAATTTCCTGTGGTGTAGGCAGTGATGCTTTATTTTCATTAAATGGCTGATCAATGGGATTAAATATATCTAAAGAAGGAAATCTTTCTCTTAAAAGCTGTCCTTCTTTTTTACGCTGTGCTACTTCTGCTTCATTAAACAAACTTCCAGCTACATATACTTTCATCAATTCTTCCTCCCTTTCCATATCTTACTTTTTCATGTATTGAATTGCGATACAATCAAGTCCTGTATGTGCTGAAATAACGGCACATATAAGATTACAGTGTACATTTGCATTAGGACATCGCTTACGAATTTCTTCTTGAATTTCCTCTGCTTTTGAAAGACAGTCCGAATGAATAACAAAAATATCTCCTTGTGCATCTTTTATCACATCACAAACATCATCCACAACTTTAGAAATTGCTTTTTTCTCTGTCCTTACTTTATCGATAACATCTATTCTTCCATTTGTTGATGGATCAATTTTTAATATCGGTTTAATTTTCAACAAGTTTGCCGCAGCTGCCGTAACTGGCGTTAAGCGTCCTCCGCGTTTTAAATGCTGAATATCATTAGGTACGATCAAAGATGCACTATTTACTACTTTCTTTTCTACTTCTTTTACGATATCTTCTTTTGATAAACCCTGCTGTGCAAATTCTAACGCTAATTTAGCGTTATGAAACTGCAAATCACAAGTCGTATATGTTTCTAATAAGGCAAATCCTAAACCTTCCTCTTCCGCAGCCATACGCATTGCATTTCCTGTGCTGCTTAAACCAGAAGACAAAGGAACTCCAACCACATCTTCATAGCCTGCTTCCCGTATTTCTTTCATAACTTTTTCCAAAGATTCCCCATTTGGCATACTTGTTTTTGGAGTGTGCTGCTGTCTCAATCTTTCATATAAATCTTCTGTTGTCATGTCTAAGCCATCCTGATAGGATACATTCTCATCTATAACCTGCAATGGTACTAAATAGATTCCATATTCTTTTGCCTGCTGTGGTGTTAAACCACATCCACTATCTGTTAAAATTGCTGTTTTCATAACTATCCATCCTTTACTTTATAGATTTATCATTTGAAATCGATCCATTGTTTCTTCTTTATTATCCATATTTTCAATAAACTGCAAATGTACTTCAAATGCTCGCCCTGCATTATTTAAGATTCCACTTTTTTTGTATATATTCATAGGATATGCGCCTTCTAAAAGCCAGTATTCCTCTCCATCTTCCATTTCAACAAGCCAGATGTTTGTATCTCCATCTTCGTTTGTCTTCGTATCCATAATCGCAATATCCTCAGCTAAAAGCGGCTGTAAAACTTCTTCTGCATATTCCATAAGTTGCTGTTTATGCATTTCTTCTATCATGTTTATCCCTTCTTCTTGAATTTATTACGTTTTTATTATAACAGATTTTGAATGCAAAGTAGGAAAATTAATTTCTTTCTTTTTTTCTTTCATGTTTTTCGGATATCAAAATAGACAGTCTAACGACTGTCTAGCTTAGTTCAAACTGTCCGGTATATAACTGATAGTATCTTCCTTTTTGTTGAAGAAGTTCTTCATGGCTTCCTCTTTCTATGATTTCTCCATGATCCAAAACCATGATCGCATCAGAATTACGTACAGTAGAAAGACGATGTGCAATGACAAATACCGTTCTTCCTTCCATTAGTTTATCCATTCCCTGCTCAATTAATTTTTCCGTTCTAGTATCTATAGAAGAAGTTGCTTCATCTAAAATTAAAACAGGAGGATCTGCAACCGCAGCTCGTGCAATTGCCAGCAATTGTCTTTGTCCTTGTGATAGATTGCTGCCATTGCCTTCCAGCATCGTATCATATCCATTCGGCAGACGTTTAATAAAGCTATGTGCATTTGCTAATTTTGCTGCCTCTATGATTTGCTCCATATCTGCATCTAAATTTCCATAACGGATATTATCCGCTATCGTACCCGTAAATAACTGTGTATCTTGTAAAACAACAGAAATAGAATGACGAAGATCTGCTTTCTGAATCAGTTTTACATCAATTCCATCATAGGTAATACTTCCACTTTTAATATCATAAAAACGATTGATTAAGTTTGTGATGGTTGTTTTTCCTGCTCCTGTACTACCTACAAAGGCAATTTTTTGTCCCGGTTTCGCATATACATGAATTCCTTTTAACACGGTTACATTGGAAGTATAACCAAAAACAACATCATGAAAACGTACATCCCCTTGTAAAGGAACAAGTTCTATTTGGTCTCCATGAGGATGACGCCATGCCCAATGACCTGTATGCTCTTTGCATTCCTCTAAACTTCCATCTTCCATAAGACGCACACTTGTTAATGTTACCTTTCCATCATCTACTTCTTCTTTTTCATCCATCATTGTAAAAATACGTTCAGCTCCAGCCATTGCTGCCAAAATAAAATTTAACTGCTGTGTAAACTGATTAATAGGTAATGCAGTTTGACGTACATAAACAAGATAAGATGCCAATGCACCTAACTGAATTTTTCCTGCTATCGCAAAAAAACCACCTATGCAGGCAACAACTGCATAATTGATATAAGAGATGGCGACAACCGTAGGTATCGTCTTTCCAGAATACGTTAAAGCTTTTGTCCCAGCTATACGAAGTCTTTCATTTCGTTCTTCAAATTCTTTAAAACTTATATCTTCATGGTTAAATACTTTTACAACCTTGCTTCCTTCCACCATTTCTTCTATAAAACCATTTAGTTTACCCATAGCTGCCTGCTGATGAGAGAAATAATATTTAGAGCGTTTACTGTAAAACTGTATTAAAAAATACATAATGATCATAAATATCATGACCAGCAAAGACAATTGCCAGTTTAGGATAAAGATGGCTGTTAGTGTACCTATGATCATCGTAAAACTTTGAATAAGGTTATCAAAACAGTTATTTAAAGCGTCCTGTAAAGTATCGATATCATTGGTAAATCGACTCATAATATCTCCATGAGTTTGTGAGTCAAAGAATCGCAAAGGAAGTTTTTGCATTTTCTTAAATAAATCCCTGCGGATTTCCTGTGTAATCTTTTGTGCTGTATGATGTGTCATCAACTGTTTATAAATAGCTGTAGCACATACCCCTGCACCATACATCAATGCCATAAATAAAATCACAGATACCAAACCATCATAATCTTTTGGTACGATATATTCATCAATAATAGGCTGCAACATATAAGTACCATATAAATTTGCCCCCGCACTGCATATAACAAGAATCCCTACAAGCAATAAAGAGAACTTATGATTCCCCATATATTTCATGAGTTTTCGTAATGTTTTCGCCATATTCTGCGGTTTTTTTCCTGTAGCTTTTGCCATTATAAACCAGCTCCTTCCAGCTGTGAAGTATAAATGTCCTGATAAACATAATCTTTCTTCAACAATTCTTCATGTGTTCCTATCGCATGTATTTTTCCATCATCTAAAATTACAATTTGATCGGCATGCATAATACTGCTTACACGCTGTGCAATAATGATTTTGGTTGTATCTTTTAAAGAAGCTAATCCTTCTTTTATTTTTGCTTCTGTACGAGTATCTACCGCACTGGTTGAATCATCAAAGATTAAAACCTTTGGATGTTTTAATAAGGCTCTGGCAATACATAAGCGCTGTTTTTGTCCACCTGATACATTTACTCCTCCCTGACCTAAATCATTCTCATAACCGTTTGGAAAGCTTTCTATAAACTCATCTGCACAGGCAACATGGCATGCCCAATCTAAATCTTCTTGGCTTGCCTGCTCATTTCCCCATAAAAGATTTTCTCGAATTGTTCCTGAAAACAAAGTATTTTTCTGTAAGACCATTCCAATCGCATCTCTTAGATGATGTAATGGATATTCTTTTACATTTTTTCCATCAATTCGAATCTCTCCTTCACTTACATCATATAAGCGAGGAATCAGCTGTACCAAAGTTGTTTTTGCGGAACCACATCCTCCTAAGATTCCAACTGTACTTCCTTTTTTTATATGCAAATTAATATCCTGTAAAACATATTCTTTCGCACTGTCTTGATATTTAAAATAAACATGATCAAAGACAATGTCTCCATTTTCCACCTGTGCCTGTTTTTCTTCATTTTCAGAAATATCAATAGATTCATCAAAAATTTCAATGATTCGCTCACAACTTGCAAGTGATCGAGTCAACATTAAAAACACATTGGAAATCATCATTAAAGAGTTTAATATTTGTAAAACATAACTTAAAAATCCTGTTAGCTCCCCAACTTTCATAGTTCCAACAAAAATCATATTTCCCCCAAACCAGAGTATACAGATAATTGTTGTATACATAACAAATTGAAACATTGGAAGATTCCATACAGAAGTTCGAAATGCCTTTTCACTGGAAGAGCGAAGATCTGCATTCACCTTTTCAAACTTCTCTTGTTCATAATCTCCTCTTACATAGGATTTCACAACTCTTATCGCATTTAAGTTTTCCTGTACAATCGTATTTACTCGATCAACAGATGTCTGCATCAAACGATACAATGGACCTACTTTTTTCACTATCAAAAATAAGCTTATTCCTAAAACCGGTATCGCAATCAGGAATACAATCGTTAATTTCGCATTGATGGAAAATGTTAAAAACAACGCGGTAATAAGCATGACGGGTGAGCGTACGATTGGTCGAATCCCATTGGATACTGCAGTTTGTAATATGGTAACATCACTTGTTAAACGTGTAATTAAACTTGATGTAGAAAAATGATCCATATTTGAAAAAGAAAAACTTTGAACTTTTCTAAATTCTGCTTTCCTTAATTCTGCCGCAAATCCCTGCCCTGCCATAGCTGCGTATTTTGCATAGAATACTCCTAACAGAAGTGCAAAAAAAGCACAGGCAATCATCAATATACCGCGTATAAAGATATAATGTGTATCCCTATTGGCAACACCTACATCAATGATATCTGCCATCAACATAGGAATGACAAGTTCAAATACCGTTTCTACCATAACGCATAAACAGCTCATAAACAAATATTTTTTATACCGGCTCATAAATGGCCATATTCTCTTCAACATGGAACTCCCTCCTAATTCATTTCTTTTCCACTTAAATTTTCATACATACGGTTTAAATAATCATAAAACTGTTCTTTTTCTCTTTCACTAAATCCTTGTAAAGAAAGCTGTTCTACTTTTTCACAGTGTGAATTCCAATGCTGTAAAGCTTTTTCTCCTTTTTCTGTGATACGAAGACATAATGCTCTTTTATTGTTTTTAGAAATTTCCTTTTCAAGAAATTCTTTTTCTTCTAATGCATTTAAAATTTTTGAAACTGTTGCACATTCTACATCACATGAAGAAGCTATATCTTTCAACATGCAATTTTGATGCGTTGCAACATAACGTAATATTTTGGGCTGTCCTGGTGATAATTCCTTCATTCCTTTTCGCAGTACATTTCTTTGCGCATGAAAGGATTTAAACATCATTAAATGAAACGGTATCTTCATGGTCATCACTCCTATTATTTAGCTTACTAACTATTAGCCTGCTAAATAATATATCTATGTTTATCTTCTGTCAAGTCTATTCCTATATACTCTTGAAAAAGAAAGACTGTATAGACAGCAATTCCCTTCTGCTATCTATACAGTCTTATAACTTTAATCATCTGCTTTTTCTAAATCAATTGTCTTATTATGATATATTTCCATATTCATAAGACCCAGCTGACGATCAACTAAAATTGCATTTGTCATAGAGCCACTTACATTCAACATCGTTCTTACCATATCGATAATTGGATCAATCGCCAGTATTGGAGTAATGAATGAAAAATATCCTCCTAATCCTGTACCAGATAAGCCAACTGATGCAGCCATAGTACTAGTACCCGGTATTCCTGCAATACCTATAGAGCCAATCGTAATAACTAATACTGCCATTAAAAAGAAACTAAAATCAATGGTCATTCCAGTTGTATTTGCTACATAAACAATTAGTAATGCAGGAAAGATTCCAGCACAGCCCTGCATTCCCGCTGTTGTACCAAAACTGGCAACAAAATTAGCTGTACCTGAAGAAACCCCCATCTCTTTTTCTAATACTTCGATAGTAGCAGGTAATACTCCTAAACTAGAACGTGATGTAAATGCCAATAACAAAGTGGAAAAGCTTTTCTTTAGATAAATAAATGGATTCACTTTATATATAGCCAGCATACATAACTGTACGACCATCATAACTCCACAAGAAACATAAATTAAAATAATAAATTTTCCCACTTCAATAATGCTGCTTATTCCACGCTGTGCAATCGTATTAGCAAGTAATGCTAAGACTGCATATGGCATAGCTTTTATTACCATCAGTGCCATACTAATAACAATCTTATGCAAAGCATCGATTAAATGAATAAAGCTACTTAAAATATCTGGATATTTTTTCTGCATCTTTCTTGCCGCAAGACCAATAAAAGTAGAGAAAATCACAATTCCTACAATGTTATTTTGTATCATAGCTTCTATAGGATTTGCAGGTATTAAATTTAGCAGAGTGGTTACAACAGGAACAATTTCTTTTGCGCTCGCACTTTCCTGCTGTATTGCATTTGCATCTCCACCTATATGGAATAATATTCCAAATAATAGTCCGATGATGGCCGCAACAGCAACCATTCCCATCGTTATTAGGATTCCTCTTTGCACTAGTTTTTTTACGTGTGTTCCTTCTTCCATATGTAAAATAACATGAATAATAGAAACCATGACAAGAGGAATCACCAGCATACGAATAAAGCCAACAAATCCATTTCCTATCAATCCATACCATAAGGTTGTTTCTCTGACAAAAGAAACACTTGATGGATCATTTACAAATCCAGACACCGCCTGTATCACAAACCCTATAATAAGCCCGGCAACTGTCGCAAATAATACACGTGTTGAAAAACTAATTTTCTTTTTAGCCATATTTTTTAATATAAGGGATATGCCTATAAAAACAAATAAGAATATAATTGTTTCTATATTACTGATTGAAATAAACTGAGTTAAAAAAGTATTTTCCATATGAACACCTACCTAAACTTTATTAGTTTATATGATACATAAAGATACTGGACATTACAAGTAATTTACATTTGTATAAAATTACCAATTAACAATAAAAAGAATGACATATCTTTATTTGCCACTCTTTTCAACGATTTAATTTTTAGTTATTTAAGTAAAGTACACATACTCATCTTCTAATGGTTCTGTTGTTTTTACTCTTTTCACATACATTACTGGAACATAGCCATTATATTCATCATCAAATTCAACTTTAATAACGGCGTTCATTTCTATCCATTCTTTTGGAAGCAACTTTGATGCTTGTTCAAAATGACATAATAATCCAATCAAAGAAGTATCATCAGCACAGCAAACCATCGCATAACGTCCAAATACGAATACATTCTGCATTCCATCCACATGAGTACTGATAACTTTACCTTTCATTGTTATTTCTTTATCATCGTAATCTTCAGGATGTTCCATAGCATCCATATACCACAATCCATAGTCATCATCAGAAATCACTAATTCCTTTGCTTGTTTGTCAAACGGTAATTCGTCTTCTTTCAAATCAACGATTTGACCATCTTTTGTTTCGTAAATTAATTGTGCTCCTTTGTTAACAGCCTTAATATTATTTCTTAAATATAGTTTCTTTGTATTCTCATCACAGCGATTGAAAATAATAGTTTCAGAATGCTGCAGCTGTGAATTCATGATAGATCGCATATTTGATAAATAAAGTTCAAATGAAGAAGCATCAACAGTTGATAGAATTTGAACTAAAAGCCAGTCAAATGGGAAATCTAGCGTATCTAAAAATTCTGTTACATTCCACATTCCATTAAATTCAATCATGACTCTTTCTGGTTCTATCATACTGTCACATTTCTTCATGAATTCATATGTTAAATCTTCCTTAGCTTCAACTATTACAATTGAAGTGTTTGTCTTTTTCTGAAATTCCTCATCGTAGCTTTCTACACCTTCTTCACAGACAAATAATAACGTTTTTTCACCGGTATTAAACCCTTCATCTAAAAGAGTATCTTTTATTAAAGAAGTTTTTCCACTCTCTAAGAAACCAGTAAACAGATATACAGGTACTGTCATTGTATATTCCTCCTACATCTTAAAAAGTTCTTTTAGTTTTTCTTCTTGTAATTTTGATCCGATTATACAAAAACGTCCTGTATATGTAGGCTGTCCTTCACGAATTTCATATTCATGAGGTACCAAATCAAAATACATCCATTTTCCCTCTTTATCTTCTAACATTCCTTTTGCACGTAATATTGTTCCATATTCATCGCTTTCTGATAATTGTTTTAAAATACTTTCAAGTTCTTCTTTATCATAGTGTTGAACAGTTTCCATTCCAACACTTGTAAATACTTCATCCGCATGGTGATGATGTTCATGTGTACATCCACAGCTATGCTTATGATGATGCTCATGGTTACAATCACATGCATGTCCATCATGTTCTTCATGGTCATGATGACATTCACAATGTTCATGAGTATGATGATGTTCATCATGGTTATGAACATGACCACACTCTGGACAAACTTCACTTTCCTGCAAAAGTTCATATTCCAAGTTGCCTTGATTTTCCATGACATTTAAAATTTCTTTACCATCTAGTTTATCCCACTCTGTTGTAATGATATGAGCAGCACCATTATGTTCTTTTAATTCATGAACTACTTCATGTAAATTTTCATCTGATAATTTTTGGCTTCGACTTAATACAATTGTTTTCGCATATTCGATTTGGTTATTAAAAAATTCTCCAAAGTTTTTCATATACATGTTACATTTTTGTGCATCTACAACCGTTGTAATACTATTAATTTCTAGTGTTGTATCTGCTACACCTTTTACTGCTTTCACTACATCAGACAATTTACCTACACCACTTGGTTCAATTATGATACGATCTGGAGAATATGTTTCTAGAACTTTTTTTAAAGCCTCTGAAAAATCTCCTACCAAAGAACAACAAATACAACCAGAATTCATTTCTTTTATTTCAATACCTGCATCTTTCAAGAATCCACCATCAATTCCAATTTCTCCAAATTCATTCTCGATTAATACTAGTTTTTCATTCTGCAGAGCTTCCTGCAATAATTTTTTGATCAACGTTGTTTTTCCAGCGCCCAAAAACCCTGAAATAATATCTATTTTCGTCATTAAAATTCCTTCTTTCTTTTATATCATGGTTTAGTATAACACTTTTTCTTATTTTTTCAATTTTCAGAAAAGGGGCTGTGACGAGTAAGAGAAATTATAGTTTCTCCGAAAATCACAGCTTTTTTTAATAATTCTTCCTGCTTTTGGGTATTTTAAAAACAACTATCCTTAAAATAGCTATTTTCTACCTTTGCTTTTCAATCTTCCCCCTGCTCATTGTGGAAAACTAATTCATATTTTTCACCTTTTTTCGATTATGGTACTTTCTTAGGTTATATCCTATACATACCAGAATCAATTCTACTTTTACTCCGCTTTCCCCTCGTCGATGAAGTCGCACATATTCAAAGTCCTGCTTGATATCCGCAAATGCCCCCTCTGCCTGTGCGCTGCGTTTCCTCATCAACATCTTTCCTTCTTCGCTCTTTAGATATTCATCTATTTCTGTATGCATCTTCTCTAATGCCGGTACGATCCTTGCACTTCTTCCATTTTTTGAAGTCGTGCATTTATTTCTTTGTGCACACCCACAACAGTTTTTATTTCTATAATACACTGTCATTTTTGGATACTGTCCCTGGAGATTTACTCCGATTCGCTCTTTTTCAAACACATGTCCTGCAGGACAAACTGGTGTTCCATCCTCCATGCGTTCCATATGCCGCAGCTGATAACGGTTCTTGTCAGTTACTTTTTCTTTCTTCTTTTCATATCCGCTATATTTCAATATGCCTTTGATCCCCTTGCTTTTACAGTAGCTGTAGTTTTCATAGCTCCCATATCCTGCATCCGTTACTTCCATCTTTGGATACTGCCCATACAGTTCTTTGTATCCTTCTGTAAATGGCTGCAGGGTTCTCATGTCGTTGGCATCACTGCTGATATACTGATAAGCGATGTACCCATTGTTTACTCCTATCTGTACATTATATCCAGGCTTGAACACATTCGTATGATTATAATAATCATATTTCATATGCATGAATGTGGCATCCGGATCCGTCTTGGAGAAACTGTTTCTTTCTCCAAGTATATCTTCCTGTATGGCATACTGCCACATCTTGACTGCACTTTTCTTCAGTTCATCGCACAATTTTGCGATCTCGTGTTTTCCTCTGCCTTTTCGGATATGTTCTTTTTCCTTCAGCCAGTTTTCAAGTGCTTCATCTATTTTTATCATATATTCGATATTTGGATATTTCAGAATCGAATAATGTATATCGATTTCATGTTTCTTAAAGTATCGGTTTACCTGTCTCAACAGTTCCATGCATTTCTGCCAGTGTCTTGGAAGATAACGCTTGCTCCAGCCTCTCCAGCAGAAAGTCATCTTATTGGCATTGGCCTCAAATTTCGTCCCGTCAATATAAAGAATCTGTTCTTCCAATGCCTTTTCATCTTGTACATACAGATAGATTTCTTTCGCAATGGTTTCTATCGATTCTTTCAGTGTGTTATTGATGAAGCGTTCAAAGCTCTTGTAGCTGGGAATGAAGCCGTTTGTGATACTGCGATAACGGACATCATAGCGGCAAAGTTTTTCCAGCTTGCGTAAAGAAGCGTAGCCGTCTTCAGCGAAGGCCATAAGAATGACGGTCAGCATCATGACAGGATCATAAGAACGAGAATCAAGATGATGGAAATCTATGAACTTACTCAGATCAATCCTCCTCAAGACTTCCAGGATCGTGATACTCAAATCATCCTTAAGGACATCGTTTTGAAAAGAAAATTCAAAATCCAGTAGCATATATGGCTGATATGCTGTATAATTTGGTTGGTTAATTTGAGTAATTGTCATACATAAATTATACCAAAAAAATACACCTTTTTCCTTATAGGATTGGGTGTATTTTTTTACCTTAGAGCTTTGATTTATCTGTCACAGCCCCTATCCATAAATAACTTTTGTTTCCCAGTTTTTATAAGTTCCCTTATTTTCTTTTGCTCGACTTGCTAAATATAAAATATTATCTACAAGTTTTTCTGTATTTATAGGAGATATATGTAAAACAACCAAATTTAAAGGCTCTTCTCCGGTAGAAATAACAAATCCACGATTAATTACTTCTTTTTTAAAATGTTCTAAGTCTACTTCGTTATAAAAACATACATTATGACGAACTGGTCTTTCCTTTGTAAGGATATCGCCTTCACTCGCTAATTCTTCAACTTTTGTATTATATTCATTTTTTAAATTTTCAACTTCAGTACTTGTTAAACTAGGATACTCATTATCCATTGTTATAGTATCATTATGTTCTGGTAAATCTTGAACTTCAGTTTCTGCTTTTTTAAAGCTGTTCTCTAAAATATCATCTTCGTTTTCTTCATCATAAAGAAGTCCCTGGTCTAAATCAACAACATGCTTCTTCTCTTCTTTTTTTAGCTTGTATACTGCAAAAGCAGCAACTCCTCCAAGAACTGCTAAAGCTGGAATTATTTTTTTCATTTACATCACCACTTTCTTTATATTATTGTATCACAAAACGAAATAAATAATACAAGAAAGAATCTTATTTTTTTCTGCTTATTCCGACACCATCACCAAACTCATAAAAAGTAGTATCAAAATCTTCTCTATTCTTCAAATAGTCAACAAAACGTTGAATTTTACCAACTAACTGTCTTAAGTTTCTATTTTTTACTAATTCCTTGTGTTCTACGAAACCATGAAATTTTAAATTATCTGTTATAATATATCCATCTTTTTTTAAATAACCTTCATATCTTTCAAAAAAACGTATATATTGAGCTTTCGCAGCATCTATGAAAATCATATCATAACTACCATTAACTACCGTTTCTAATGCATCTCCATAGATTATATTTATTTGTTTTTCTAATCCACTGCGTTGAATGTAATCCACTGCCTTTTTATATCGTTCTTCATCACGCTCTATCGTAGTAATATGAATATTCTTATTTAACTGTGCCATACGAATAGCTGAATACCCTATTGCACTTCCAATTTCTAAAATAGAAGTAATCTTATTTTCATTTATAAAGTTGCACATAAAATCAATTCCTTCTTTTTGCATAATAGGAACATCAAAATCTTTTGCATATGCTTCCATTTCTTCAATCAATGTCATGTATATTCACCTTATCCTTTATTTTGTAATATTGCCTAAAGAAAAATTCATCTAGTGTATGGTACCATTTTTTTCTTATTGATTCAATTCATAAATAGAAAAAAGGCTGATATTCAGCCTTTTATAAATTACTTAACCAATTCAATGATTGCCATTGGAGCAGCATCACCACGACGTACTCTAGTTTTGATTACTCTAGTATATCCACCATTACGATCTTTATATGCTGGACCAATTTCATCAAATAATTTCTGAAGAGCAGTCTGCCCAGTAGCTTCATTAACTACTACATCACGTACATAACTTGCAGCCTGACGACGTGCGTGAAGATCACCACGTTTTGCTAATGTAATCAGTTCATCTACAACAGTACGAAGTTCTTTTGCTTTCATTTCTGTAGTTTCAATCTGACCATAAGCAATTACAGATGTAGCCATGTTACGTAGCAATGCTTTACGGTGGTCAGCTTTACGTCCTAATTTACGATTCCACATTGGTTATTAGCCTCCTTCGTATTTCTATTCATATGATTTAAAGCTTAAGCCCAAATCATAAATTTTATCTTTAACTTCTTTCAATGATTTCTTACCTAAGTTACGAACTCTCATCATTTCATCTTCAGTTCTTTGTGTAAGCTCTTCTACGGTCTGAATACCTGCACGTTTTAAACAGTTATATGAACGAACAGAAAGATCAAGATCTTCAATCATCATTACAAGACCTTTGTTCTGTACTTCACCTTGAGCTTCCTTCATTAAAGATTCCATATCATTTACAGCTTCGTCAACACTTGTTAACAATTCTAAATGATCAATTAAAATCTTAGAAGATAATGCGATGGATTCTGCAGGACTAATTGAAGAATCAGTCCATACCTCCAAAGTAACTTTATCATAGTGTGCATCCTGACCAACACGAGTTGGATCTACACTATATGATACTTTTTCAATTGGAGTATAAATAGAATCTGTATAAATGATTCCTAAAGGCTGATTAGGTGTCTGATATAACTGTTTATTAGTATCAGCACTTACGTAACCACGCCCAATGCGTGCTTGCAGTTCCATTTCCAAAACTCCGCCTTCTTCCAATGTACAAATGTGTAAATCTTTACTTAACACTTCTACACCTTCTGGGCAAATAATATCAGCACCTGTTACTTCGCCTGGACCCTGTTTTGAAATTCTTAATGTATAAATTTCATCATCTTGAATTTTCATTACCAGAGTTTTAATATTTAAAATCATTGCCGTAACGTCTTCAACAATTCCTGGAATAGAAGTGAACTCATGGTACACTCCATCAACCTTAATTGAGAATACGGCAGCTCCCGGTAAAGAGGAGAGCAAAACACGTCTTAGTGCATTCCCAATAGTATATCCAAACCCTCTTTCCAAAGGTCCAAATACAAACTTACCGTAATGTTCTGAATCACTGTATTCTTTTACTTCAAAATGTGCACGTTCGAATTTTTGCATATTATACCTCCTCACTTACGCTATCTATTAACCACGTGGTCGTTTAGGTGGACGACAACCGTTGTGTGGAATTGGAGTTACATCATTAATCATTGTAATTTCTAATCCCGCAACCTGTAATGCTCTTACAGCTGCTTCACGTCCAGGTCCTGGACCTTTAACGTTTACAGATACCGTCTTCATACCATTTTCTATTGCAGCTTTACCTGCAGCTTCTCCAGCCATCTGAGCAGCAAATGGAGTAGATTTACGAGAACCTTTGAACCCTAATGCACCAGCGCTAGACCAAGCTACTGCGTTTCCACTTTCGTCAGTAATAGTAACGATGGTATTATTAAAAGTTGAGTGAATGTGCGCACATCCACGAGCAATATTCTTACGTGCCTTGCGTTTACGAGCGCCCGCTTTTACATTTTTTGCCATTATTTACTTCCTCCTATCGTCCTATTTCTTTTTGTTTGCTACTGTACGAACTGGACCTTTACGTGTACGAGCATTTGTTTTAGTACGCTGACCGCGAACCGGTAATCCTTTACGGTGACGGATCCCACGATAGCATCCAATTTCCATTAAACGTTTGATATTTAACGCTACTTCACGACGCAAATCACCTTCAACTTTGATTGCGTCAATTTCTGTACGAATTGCGTTAACCTGTTCGTCAGTTAAATCTTTTACACGAATATCTTCGCTAATTCCTGTTTTTGCTAGAATTTTTTCCGCAGTTGGGCGGCCAATTCCATAAATATAAGTTAATGATACTACAACGCGCTTATCGCGTGGTAAATCAACACCTGCAATACGAGCCATTTTACATTACACCTCCATTAGTTTCCTTGTCTTTGTTTGTGTTTTGGATTTTCGCAAATAACCATGATACGGCCTTTACGTTTGATAATGCGGCACTTATCGCATATTGGTTTGACAGATGGTCTTACTTTCATGCGTTTTCCTCCTTATTACCGACTTATTTGTGTCGGAATGTAATTCGCCCACGTGTTAAATCATAAGGTGAAATTTCTACAGTAACACGATCCCCTGGTAAAATGCGGATGTAGTGCATGCGGATTTTACCAGAAACGTGAGCCAGTATTTCGTGTCCATTTGGCAATTTCACTTTAAACATTGCATTTGGCAGAGTATCTGTAACAACCCCGTCAATTTCAATAACATCTTGCTTACCCATTATTTGAGTGTTCCTCCTCTTTAAACTTTTGTGAGTATTTCATACCCATCTTTTGTAATTACGATTGTATGTTCGAAGTGTACACCATTTTTACCATCTCTAGTGCCAACACCCCATCCATCCTTTAACAATCGTGTTTGCGGTCTTCCTGCTAGAACCATAGGCTCAATCGCAAAAGTCATACCTTCTTTAAGAATGATTCCATGACCTGCCGGACCAAAATTTGGAACTGTCGGATCTTCATGGACAGAAGTTCCAATGCCATGACCTGCATAATCTCTTGGCAACGAATAACCATGTTGAAAAACATATTCTCCGATAGCATGAGAAATATCAGTTAAATGATTCCCGACCTTTGCCATTTTTAAACCTTCATATAAAGATTTTTCTCCAATGTACATGAGTCGTTTTGTCTGCTCATCTACATTTCCAACAGCATATGTCCATGCCGAGTCTCCATGATACCCTTTATAACAGGCACCGATATCTACTGAAACAATGTCTCCGTCTTTTAGTACTGTATTATCAGGAATACCATGTACTATAACAGAATTTACAGATATACAAGCTGCAGCTGGAAAACCATATAAACCTTTAAAAGACGGATAACCGCCATTCTCAATAATTGTTTTTTCAACAATTTCATTTATCTCTTTGGTTTTTATTCCAGGATGTATAACTGATTGCGCTGCACGATGTGCAAGCGCAACAATTATACCTGCTTTTTTCATATATGTCAACTCCTGAATAGACTTGGATTTGACCATTTTAGTCCTCCAATGCTTTCAGGACATCGCTCCAGACGCTTTCAATTGGTTGATCAGCATTGATTTTATTAACAATTCCCTTTTCTGCATAGTAATCCAGAACTGGAGCAGTCTGTTTACTGTATTCATCCAATCGTACTGTCAAACTTTCAACAGTATCGTCTTTACGCTGGTAAAGTTCTCCACCACATTTATCACATTTTCCTTCTAATTTAGAAGGTTTAGATTCTATATGATAGATTTCTCCACAATCTTTACAGATTCGACGACCGGTAATTCGACCTGCTAAAACATCAAAATCAATCTCCATTGCGATGACTTTATCAATTGCAAGGTCACTATCCCCTGCTAAAGCATCAAAAGCTTTTGCCTGATCCAGTGTTCTTGGGTATCCATCTAGCAAGTATCCGTTCTTCTTATCTTCTAGATTTTCTAAATAACTTTTAACCATATTGTTAACCAATTCATCAGGAACTAGTAAACCTTTATCCATATAGCTTTTTGCTTCTAACCCCAAAGCTGTACCATTTCCAATTTCACTGCGGAATATATCTCCTGTTGAAATATGATTAACATTAAATTTTTCAACAATTCTTGCTGACATAGTGCCTTTTCCAGCACCAGGTCCTCCCATAATAAGAATATTCATTTTTATTCACCTCTATCGCTGAAGAAACCCACGATAAGATTTCTGTGTCATACGTCCTTGAATTTGTTTTACGGTTTCCATTGCAACCCCAACAACGATAATAATTCCCGTTCCACCAATCCCCATAGATGCTGGTAGAGAGGTAAACAATGGAAGCGCATGAGGCAATACAGCAATAAATGCCAGGCCAAGTGCACCTAAAACAGTAATTCTGTTTAGTACTTTATTTA
Source organism: Amedibacterium intestinale (assembly GCF_010537335.1). Taxonomy (NCBI): domain Bacteria; kingdom Bacillati; phylum Bacillota; class Erysipelotrichia; order Erysipelotrichales; family Erysipelotrichaceae; genus Amedibacterium; species Amedibacterium intestinale. Next base: position 2,334,326 of record NZ_AP019711.1, on the reverse strand, counting down.
TATATTCTTTAGTTTCACTACCTGGACGAATTCCTGGAATGTACGTACCAGATTTTCCTAAATTTTCAGCAATCTTTGATGGATCTACTTGCATCTGTGTATAGAAGAAAGTAAATAATATTGTTAAAACAACATAAATCACTAAACTCACCGGTGTCTGTAATCCTAAAAAATATTCTAGTGTATTTACCCAGTCAGCTGAAGTAATCATTTTAACAATAGACAGTGGTGCTACCATCAGAGAAGAAGCGAAAATGACTGGGATTACACTTGCTGAATTTATTTTCAAAGGTAAATATGTCATATCTTTCTTTCTAGTAGTAACAGTACTTGAAGTATATTGAATTGGAATTTTTCTTTCAGCAGTCTGCATAAATACTACAAAAACGATGATTAGTAGATAACATAAAATATACCCTGCAAAACCAAGGATACCATTGAAAGTTGCTGAACTACTAGATGTATCTACAACAGTCTCCCATGCTGTAATCATTTGATGCGGCAATCTAGCAATAATACCAGCGGCAATAATCATAGAAATACCATTTCCAATTCCTTTCATAGAAATACGATCTCCAATCCATAAAAGGAACATACTACCACCAGTTAGAACAGTTGAAATATACAAAATGGAAGCCCATCCATCTCCCTCAACTAGAAGTCCAGGGTATGCACGGGAGAATCCGTATATTAGCGTTGAAGCCTGGAAGAAGCCTAAAACTACTGCCAGGTATCGCGTATATTTATCTATCTGTTTTTTTCCTGTAGCCCCACCTTTTGCTAATTCAGTTAATGCTGGAATAACATCCATTGACAATAACTGGATAATAATGGAAGCTGTAATGTAAGGGCCTACACCTAGAGCAAAAACAGATAACTGTTCAAGACCACCCCCACCAAGGAGGTTGATCATTTCAAATAAACTATTGCTCTTAGCATTTGTCATTGTTGAAATGTCAACTCCTGGTACGGTGATTGCTGCGCCAAAACGGAAGATAAACAACATGGCGAGAGTAAAGAGTATTCGATTACGGATATCTTTACTCTTAAACATGCTGATAATCGTTTTTAGCATATTAGATAACCTCTGCTTTTCCGCCTGCCTGCTCAATTGTAGCTAAAGCTGATTTAGAGAATTTATTAGCTTTTACTGTTAATTTTTTCTCTAATGCACCTTCACCCAATACTTTAATACCATCCAATTCTTTTTTTACTAATCCACATTCGATTAGTAATTCTGGAGTTACTTCAGTTCCATCTTCAAAACGATTTAAAGAAGCAACATTAACGATTGCATATTCTTTACGTGTAAAGTTTGTAAATCCACGTTTAGGTAAACGTCTAGCTAAAGGAGTCTGACCACCTTCAAAACCAAGTCGAACGCCTCCACCTGATCTTGCGTTTTGTCCTTTATGTCCTTTACCAGCAGTTTTCCCATTACCAGAACCATGTCCACGTCCAACTCGATAAGAAGCTTTACGTGCACCTTCTGTATATTTCATTTCATGTAATTTCATGTCAAATTCCTCCTGTTAACCGCGAATTTCTTCTGGTTTTTTACCACGGAGCTGAGCAACTTCTTCGATTGTTTTTAATTCTTTTAAAGCTGTCATTGTTGCACGTACCATATTAATTGGAGTACGACTTCCTAAACATTTAGAAAGGATATCATTAATACCAGCTAATTCTAATACATCACGAATTGCTCCACCTGCGATAACTCCAGTACCTTCTGAAGCAGGACGAAGGAATACCTGACCTGCACCGTATGTACCAGTAATTTCATGAGGAATAGTAGTTCCTACAACAGGTACTGTAAATACGTTTTTCTTAGCATCTTCAATTGCTTTTTTAATAGCATCAGGAACCTCGTTAGCTTTTCCTGTACCGAATCCAACACGTCCTTTTTTATCACCGATAACAACTAAAGCAGCAAAACGGAAACGACGTCCACCTTTAACTACTTTTGTTACACGGTTGATGGCAACTACGCGTTCTTCGAATTCCTTTTCGCGTTCGCGGTCTCTTCTTGGTTTACGTTCCATTCGCATAACCTCCTAAAATTTCAGTCCGGCTTCTCTAGCCGCATCAGCTAATGCTTTTACACGACCTGTGTAAACATATCCACCACGGTCGAATACTACATTTGTAATATTTTTTTCAATTGCGCGTTTTGCAATTTCTGTTCCAACTGTTTTAGCAGCTTCTACATTTCCACCATTTTCAAGTTTCAATTCAACTGAGCTAGCTGAAACTAATGTGTTTCCATTAACGTCATCAATGATCTGCGCGTGAATGTGGCTGTTTGAACGGAAAACGTTCAGGCGGGGACATTCAGGAGTACCACTGATTTTGGTACGAACACGTACGTGACGGCGTAAACGCTCATCATTTCTAGATACTTTCTTAAGCATTGTTCAATTTCTCCTTTCCCACTATTTCTTACCTGCTGTTTTACCTTCCTTACGACGAACATATTCACCTTTATAGCGAATACCTTTTCCTTTGTAAGGTTCTGGTTTTCTTACAGCACGAACATTTGCAGCGAATTCACCAACACGCTGTTTGTCAATACCAGATACTTTAATTTCAGTAGCTGATGGACATTCAACACTGATTCCTTCTTCAACAGCAAATTCAACTGGGTGAGAGTAACCAACATTTAATGTTAGTTTTTTACCACTAACTGCAGCACGGAACCCAATACCAACTAGTTCAAGTTCTTTAGTGAAGCCTTCGCTTACACCTTCTACCATGTTAGCTAATAATGCACGAGTTGTTCCGTGCAACTGTTTTGTATGTTTCTCTTCATTAGGACGAGTAACAGTTAAAATATTTTCTTCAATTTTGATACCTAAATCAGAATTGAACTGACGAGTTAAAGTTCCTTTAGGCCCTTTAACAGTCACCTCATTCCCGCTAGCGATAGTAACTTCAACACCAGCAGGAATGGTAATCGCTTTATTACCGATACGTGACATTTCCTTACCTCCGTTATAGCTTTATACTACCACACGTAAGCGATAACTTCGCCACCAACGTGTTTAGCTTTAGCTTCTTTATCTGTCATTAATCCATGAGATGTAGAGATAATAGCAATACCAAGACCATTCAATACACGAGGAATTGAATCAACTTTAGCATAAGCTCTTAATCCTGGTTTTGAAATTCTTCTCAATCCATTGATTACTTTTTCATTATTTGGACCATATTTCAAAGTAATAGTAATAGTTTTCTTAACTTCACCCTCTACTTTGTAATCTGTGATGAATCCTTCTTCTTTTAAAATTTTTGCAATTTCAATTTTTTCTTTGTTTGCAGGAACTTCTACAACATCGTGACGAGCCTGAACTGCGTTACGAATTCTAGTAAGCATATCTGCAATCGGATCTGTCATTATCATCATGACTTTATTCCTCCTATCTTACCAGCTTGCCTTTTTTACACCCGGAATCTGCCCTTTATAAGCAAGTTCACGGAAGCAAATACGGCATAGTTTGTATTTACGTAAAACTGAGTGAGGACGGCCACAACGTTCACAACGTGTGTACTCACGCACTTTGAACTTTTGAGGACGTTTTGATTTATTAATCATTGCTTTCTTTGCCATATTTCAAGTCCTCCTATTTCTTGAAAGGCATACCTAATTCTTCTAGTAATGCCTTAGCTTCTTCGTTTGTTTTTGCAGTTGTAACAACTACGATATCCATACCACGTACTTTATTTACTTTATCGTAATTGATTTCTGGGAAAATCAGCTGTTCTTTGATACCCAAAGTATAGTTTCCACGACCATCAAAAGATGTATCTGAAACACCACGGAAGTCACGAACACGTGGTAAAGAGATGTTCATTAATTTATCTAAGAAATCATACATTTTTTCTTTACGCAAAGTAACTTTACATCCGATAGGCATTCCTTCACGAACTTTAAAGTTTGCGATTGATTTTTTAGCTTTTGTTACTACTGGAGCCTGTCCAGTAATCTGTGCTAATTCAGCAACTGCATCATCTAATACTTTTGGGTTAGAAATAGCTTCACCAATACCCATATTGATAACAATTTTATCTACGTAAGGTACTTCCATAACTGATTTATAGTTAAATTTTTTCATCAAGTTAGGTACTACAACCTCATTGTATTTTTGATTTAGGCGGTTCATCCTTTATAACCTCCTTACTTAACTTCAGCGCCAGTTTTTTTGTAGACGCGAACTTTTGTTTTATTGCCTTTTTTGTCTTCTTTAATTTCGAATCCGATACGGCTAGCTTTCTTAGCTTTTGCATCGTAAGCCATTACGTTAGATACATGAATAGGAGCTTCTTTTTCAACAATTCCTCCATCAGGATTAGCCTGAGTAGGTTTTAGGTGTTTTTTCACCATGTTAACTCCTTCAACGATAACTTTGTTTTCTTTAGGGAAAACTTTAATTACTTCAGCGATAGTGCCCTTGTAAGCACCTGTAATAACCTGAACTTTATCACCTTTTTTGATTTTCACAAAGACACCTCCTTATAATACTTCTGGTGCCAAAGACACAATTTTCATAAAGTCTTTGTCACGAAGTTCTCTTGCCACTGGTCCAAAAATACGAGTTCCACGTGGTGTTTTGTCATCCTTGATAAGAACAACTGCATTGTCATCAAATTTGATGTATGTTCCGTTTTCACGGCGTACTCCACGTTTTGTACGTACGATTACACCTTTAACAACATCACCTTTTTTAACAGTTCCACCAGGAGCAGCCTGTTTTACAGCACAGACAACGATATCCCCGATGTTTGAAAACTTACGAACGCTACCACCTAAACAACGGATAACCAAAACTTCTTTGGCACCAGTGTTATCAGCGACGCGTAATCTACTTTCATTCTGGATCATGAATGTCTACCTCCTAGCGTCTACAGCTGTACAGCTTTCTCAACGATTTTCACTAAGCGGAAGCGTTTAGTTGCAGATAATGGACGAGTTTCCATAATTTCTACTCTATCTCCGATTCTAGCTTCGTTATTTTCGTCATGAGCTTTGAATTTTTTAGAATAATTTACACGTTTTCCATATAATGGATGTGTTTTCTTAGTTTCTACTACTACAGTAATAGTTTTATCCATTTTATCGGAAACAACTGTTCCACGATATACTTTACGGTTAGATCTTTCCATAGCTTAGTGATCCTCCTTAATCCTGATTGCTAAGCTCACGCTCAGTCAATACGGTTTTCATACGGGCAATATCCTTTTTCACTGTTTTCATACGAGCAGTGTTTGTCAACTGTCCAGTTGCTTGTTGGAAACGAAGATTAAAAAGTTCATCTTTAAGCGTTTCGATCTCTTGTAGGATTTCGCTATTGCTTTTTTCTCTGATCTCTTTCGCTGTCATAAATTACTCCTCTCCTTTTCTAACAACAAATTTTGTTTTTACTGGCAATTTGTGAGAAGCTAAACGGAATGCTTCGCGTGCTACTTCTTCAGAAACTCCAGCGATTTCGAACATAACACGTCCTGGTTTAACTACTGCTACCCATCCTTCTGGAGCACCTTTACCAGAACCCATACGTACTTCTAATGGTTTTTTCGTTCTTGCCATGTGAGGGAAGATACGAATCCAAACTTTACCACCACGTTTCATATAACGTGTCATGGCAATACGAGCGGCCTCAATCTGACGGTTGCTGATATAAGCACCAGTATCAGCCATTAGACCATATTCACCAAAAGATACATCACGACCTGCTTTTGCACGTCCTTCGTAGCTTAAACGGTGAGGTCTTCTATATTTTGTTCTCTTAGGCATTAACATAATTAGTTACCTCCTTCAGCTTTTGGAGCACTTGCTGCAGCGTTGTCTCTTCTGTTATTTCTGTTTCCACCACGGTTTCCGCGACGGTTACGACGTCTGTCGTTCATATTGTTTTTTGGAGCTTCTGGTTCCTGAACCATCTGTCCTGGCAATACTTCACCACGGCAAATCCAAACTTTAACTCCTAGACGACCGTAAGTTGTATGTGCTTCTTCCCAAGCATAATCAATGTCAGCACGTAAAGTATGCAAAGGAACAACACCTTCACTGTATCCTTCTGTACGAGCCATATCAGCTCCACCTAAACGTCCAGAAACAGCTGTTTTGATTCCTTTAGCTCCAGCACGCATTGTTCTCTGAATTGCTTTTTTCTGTGCTGTACGGAAGCTTGCACGCTGTTCCAACTGATCAGCAATACTACGAGCTACCAATTTAGCATCCAAATCTGGGTTTGCGATTTCTAAAACTTTTAAGAAAATGTTTTTTCCACCTGTTAATTTTTCTAATTTCTTTTTCAGGTTTTCAATATTTTCACCATTTGTTCCAATGATCACACCAGGACGAGCTGTACGGATCATGATTTCAACACGGTTTTTAGAACGTTCGATTTCAATTCTTGAAACGGACGCTGCTTTTAATTCAGCGAATAAGAATTCACGAATTTTAACATCTTCCAATAATAAATCGGCATAATCTTTGTCAGCATACCATCTAGATTCCCAGTCACGGATAACACCGACACGTAATCCGATTGGACTAACTTTCTGTCCCATGAGCTACCTCCTTAATCACGCTCGTCAACCACGATAGTAATGTGGCTGGTGCGTTTGTGGATTGCACTTGCAGATCCTTTTGCACGAGGCATGAAGCGTTTTAAAGTAATACCTTCATTAGCATAGCATGCCTTAACATACAATTTTTCTTCATTCATTTCATTGTTATTTACTGCATTAGCTACTGCAGATTTCAATACTTTTGCGATTGCATCAGCTGCAGCATTTGGTGTAAATTTCAAAATAGCAGCTGCTTCCGCAACGTCTTTCCCACGAATTAGATCGATAACGATACGAGCTTTTCTAGGTGGGATACGTAATGTTTTTGCTGTTGCTTTAACTTCCATGTAACGTTTCCTCCTTATCTCTTAGCTTTTTTGTCGTCATCGTGTCCAGTATATTTACGAGTTGGGACAAATTCACCAAGCTTGTGTCCTACCATATCTTCTGTAACATATACAGGCAGGTGTTCTTTTCCGTTGTAAACGGCAAATGTATGTTCCACAAACTGAGGGAAAATCGTTGAACGACGTGACCAGGTTTTAATAACTTGTTTTTTACCAGCAGCATTCAGTTCTTCCACTTTTTTCATTAAGTGGTCATCACAGAATGGGCCTTTTTTCAAACTACGACTCATTTTTCATTTCCTCCTTTGCCTATTTGCCATTACGACGACGAACAATTAACTTCGTAGACGGCTGTTTTGCTTTACGAGTTTTAACACCCATAGCTTTTTTACCCCAAGGAGTCATTGGAGATTTACGTCCGATTGGCGTACGTCCTTCCCCACCACCATGAGGGTGATCATTAGGGTTCATAACAGAACCACGAACAGTTGGGCGGATACCTCTCCAACGGTTACGTCCAGCTTTACCATAGTTAACTAGACTGTGATCTTCATTACCAACCTGACCAATTGTAGCACGGCAGTTAGACAATACTTTACGAACTTCTCCAGATGCTAAACGGATTGTTGTATATTTTTCTTCAATACCTAAAATCTGAGCAGATGTACCAGCTGAACGAGCCATCTGTCCACCTTTTCCAGGTTTTAATTCAATATTGTGAATGAAAGTACCTTCTGGGATATCTTTCAATTCCAACGCATTACCAACTTTAATATCTGCACCCTTTCCAGATATAACAGTTGTACCAACTGTTAATCCTTTTGGAGCAATGATGTAACGTTTTTCACCATCTGCATAATTCAATAAAGCGATATTTGCAGAACGGTTTGGATCGTACTCAATTGTTGCTACACGAGCAGGGATTCCATCTTTATTACGTTTGAAGTCGATGATACGATAAGCACGTTTGTGCCCTCCACCCTGATGACGTGTTGTGATACGTCCATTGTTGTTTCTTCCACCTTTACTATTTAAAGGTGCCAAAAGTGATTTTTCTGGTTTGTTAGCTGTAATCTCTTCACGAGACAAGCTAGTCATACCACGACGACCTGGAGTGGTCGGTTTATACTTTTTGATTGGCATTTTCTAATGTCCTCCTTACGCAATATTTATTCAGGAAATAGCGTGTCTTCTTCCTGATGATTATTCAGCTTCTTCACCGAATAAATTGATATCCTGTCCTTCAGCAATTTTTACATAAGCTTTACGAACAGCTTTTGTTTTACCAACGTATTTACCCATTCTTTTTGTTTTAGGTTTTACGTTTACAACATTTACAGAAACAACATCAACACCGAAGATGCTTTCAACAGCCTGTTTGATCAATGTTTTGTTTGCTCCTTTTTTAACTTCAAAAGTTACTTTGTTGTCTTCGTCCATGTATCTCATTGTTTTTTCAGTGATGATAGGACGGATAATAATATCTTTATAATTGTTCATTATGCAAGTGCCTCCTCAACATCTTTAACAGCAGCTTCTGTAAAGACGATTTTGTTAGCATTTACGATATCGTAAACATTCAATCCATCAGCAGTTAACATCATCATTGTTGGGATGTTACGCATGCTTAAGAATGCATTTTCAAAATCTTCACCTTCAGAAACTACGAATAAAGTTTTCTTAGGTGCTTCCAGATTTGCGATAATTTCGTTGAAAGCTTTTGTTTTAGGTGCTTCCAATTCAAATTTATCTACAACGCTCATTGCGTTTTCTAGTACTTTTTCAGATAAAACTGATTTTAAAGCTAGACGACGAACTTTTTTGTTCAGCTTATATGCATAGCTTCTTGGAGTAGGTCCAAATACAGTTCCTCCACCTCTCCACTGTGTAGCGCGGATAGAACCCTGACGAGCACGTCCAGTTCCTTTCTGACGCCAAGGTTTACGTCCACCACCACGTACTTCAGTACGGTTTTTAGTATCGTGTGTTCCCTGACGCATGCTAGCACGCTGCATTACGATAGCATCGAAGATACATTGCTGATTTGGCTCGATGCCAAATACTGCATCAGCAAGAGTGATTTCGTGCAACTCTTTACCAGCTTGGTTTAATACGACCATCTTAGGCATCTTTTATTCCTCCTCTTTCGTGTAATCTACTAATGTTACAGGTTCTGAATTACCTTTAGAACATTTAGCAGTACGTACCATTACCATTCCACGTTTAGGACCAGGCACGTTTCCTTTGATTAATAGATAGTTGTTTTCAACATCTACTTTAATAACTGTCAGGTTTTGGTTTGTTGTTCTATAGCATCCTTCCTGACCAGCCATTACTGTCCCTTTCAGGATTTTCCCCTGACGAGATGTAATACCGTTAGTTGCCAAAGAACCGATGTGTCTGTGATGTCCAGAACCGTGACTCTTAGGTCCGATTTTCGCATTGTTACGAACGATTGTACCCATGAATCCTTTACCTTTGCTTGTTCCGATAACATCAACTGTTTCTCCAGCAGCGAAGATATCAACTTTAACTTCATCTCCAACGTTAACTTCTAGTTCGCAGTCACGAACTTCTTCAACAAAACGTTTTGGAGCAGTATTTGCTTTCGCAGCGTGACCAATTTCAGGTTTTGTGCTACGTTTTTCTTTTACATCTTCAAATCCTAACTGTACAGCTTCGTATCCATCGTTTTCCACTGTCTTTTTCTGTAAAACTACATTTGGTGTAGCTTCAACAACAGTAACCGGAATCAGTACACCATCTTCCGTGAATACCTGTGTCATCCCAAGTTTACGTCCTAGAATACCCTTCATGATGTCACCTCCATTACAGTTTAATTTCGATGTCCACACCACTTGGCAGTTCTAGACGACTTAATGAGTCGATAGTTTCTGCTGTAGGTCCGACAATCTCAATTAAACGTTTGTGAGTTCTGATCTCGAACTGTTCGCGAGAGTCTTTATATTTGTGTACCGCACGCAAGACTGTAACGACTTGCTTTTCAGTTGGAAGTGGTACAGGTCCAACAATTTTTTTAGCACCGTGAGCTTGTGCTGCCTGAACGATCTTTTCTGCAGATGCATCTAAGATTCTGTGTTCATAGGCTTTTAAGCGAATTCTTACGCTATTTTTTGCCATGAATAATTCTCCTTTCGTCTATATCTTGATAGACTCGCTCGATGCGAATTCCCTGACCACGCCGTTCATGACAACGTTTTTCAGTGGGTCAGCAACCTCGCATGTCCTTGCGGTCATGTCAATATACTAACACAATAAAATTGTAATTACAAGGCTTTTTTTAACTTTTTTATTTTATTTTTGATTTCTCTATATATTATTAGGATTTACATATTATCCCATATTTATAGGTCATTTTAACAATCTTTATTTCATTTCATTGAATAAAAACATTAAAATGACACTCCAGGAATTGTTGTCATAGCTTATCTTTTTTTAATATTTTTATCAAGCAATTGTGTTTTATACTTATAAAAAAAATATAGAAACAATTTCTTATTTAATTATTTAAGCGCTTATCTTCGTCATTATTCTAACCATAATAATATATAAGAATGATGCAATTGATCATGCAATCTATTCATGATTGGAGAATATCTTTAACATATTGTATCGTTATTCTTTTCTTTCATAAAAAAATCTTCATGCTAAGATTTCTTTGACAAGAAGGTTTCTTGAAACAAATATCTATCTATATGTAATTTTGCTATAGATTTATTTAGTATTGGTCGCAATGCTTCTAAAGCTATAGAAATCTTATTCTCAATAAATATCACTAAACTTCATATCTATTTTAATTGTCATCTTCCTACGTGCTTACATCAGCTATATACTTTATCTAGATTAATCTATCATCTATGTACTCTTACTTTCAAATGAAATTACTAACTACACATTACTTTAAAACATCTGTACTAGTTCATTTCATTTCCTTTATTCACTTAATCAAACACCACAAAAAAAGAGTGCATCGGCACTCTTTTTCATATTTCAAAATTAACCAAGAATTTCGATTACGTTTCCTGAACCTACAGTACGTCCACCTTCACGGATAGAGAATTTAGTGTTGTTTTCGATAGCGATTGGAGCGATCAATTCAACAGTCATTTCTACGTTATCCCCAGGCATTACCATATCAGTTCCTTCTGGAAGAGTGATAACACCAGTTACGTCAGTTGTACGGAAGTAGAACTGAGGACGGTAGTTAGATACGAATGGAGTGTGACGTCCACCTTCTTCTTTAGTTAATACGTAAACCTGAGCTTTAAATTTTGTGTGAGGGTTTACTGATCCTGGTTTAGCTAAAACCTGTCCACGCTGGATCTGGTCACGGTTGATACCACGAAGCAATGCACCGATGTTATCTCCAGATTCTGCGAAGTCTAACTGTTTACGGAACATTTCCAATCCAGTAATAACAGTTTTCTGAGTTTCGTGGATACCAACGATTTCCACTTCTTCTCCTAATTTAACAACACCACGTTCAACACGTCCAGTAGCAACTGTACCACGTCCAGTGATTGTCATAACGTCTTCTACAGACATCAAGAATGGTTTATCTGTATCACGAACAGGATCTGGGATGAATTCATCAACAGCATCCATCAATTCGTGGATAGCACCAACATATTTTTCGTCTCCTTCAAGAGCTTTTAAAGCTGAACCACGGATAACTGGAGCGTTATCTCCGTCGAATCCGTATTCGCTTAACAATTCACGAACTTCCATTTCAACAAGGTCGATCAATTCGTCATCATCAACCATGTCGCATTTGTTCAAGAATACAACGATGTAAGGAACACCTACCTGACGAGCCAATAGGATGTGTTCACGAGTCTGAGGCATAGGACCATCAGAAGCAGCTACTACAAGAATAGCACCATCCATCTGAGCAGCACCAGTAATCATGTTTTTTACGTAGTCAGCGTGACCTGGGCAGTCAACGTGAGCATAGTGACGTTTTTCAGTCTGATATTCAACGTGTGCAGTGTTGATTGTGATACCACGTTCTTTTTCTTCAGGAGCACCATCGATCTGATCGTAAGCCTGAGCCTGAGCCATACCTGCTTTAGCCAATACGTTAGTAATAGCAGCAGTTAAAGTTGTTTTACCGTGGTCAACGTGTCCGATAGTTCCAATGTTAACATGCGTTTTGGAACGGTCAAATTTTTCTTTAGCCATTTTCTAATTTCCTCCTATTTTAAAGATTCAAATATATTCTAATTCAATATCTTTATAAAAGCAACAGTTAATTGTCAGAACCGTTGTTTTTAACGATTTTTTCTGCAATGCTCTTAGGCACTTCAGAATAGTGATCAAATTTCATTGAATAGTTACCACGCCCCTGTGTAAATGAACGTAAGTCTGTAACATATCCAAACATTTCAGATAAAGGAATGTGTGCTTTAACAATAATAGCATTTCCTCTTTCTTCCTGATCAACGATAGCACCACGACGAGAACTTACATCTCCCATAACACTACCAAGGTATTCGTTTGGTGCAGTTACTTCTACCATCATGATTGGTTCCAAGATAACTGGTTTACACTGTTTAGCAGCAGCTTTCAATGCCATAGAAGCAGCAATTTTATATGCCATTTCACTTGAATCGACATCGTGGTAAGAACCGTCAAACAATGTAGCTTTGATATCGATTACTGGATATCCTGCAATGATACCATTTTCCAATGCATCTCTTAAACCTTCTTCCGTAGGCTTGATGTATTCACGAGGAACACTTCCACCAACTGTAGCATCAACGAATTCAAATCCTTTACCTTCTTCCTGAGGTTCGAATTTAATCCATACGTGACCATACTGTCCACGACCACCAGACTGTTTGATATATTTACCTTCACAATCAGCTGCCTGACGAATCGTTTCACGATAAGCAACCATTGGCTGACCAACATTTGCTTCTACTTTAAATTCACGGCGTAGACGGTCAACAATGATGTCTAAGTGAAGTTCCCCAACACCTGCGATGATTGTCTGTCCAGTTTCCTGATCTGTATATGTTTTGAATGTAGGATCTTCTTCTGCCAATTTAGCAAGAGCAAGCCCCATTTTATCCTGGTCAGCTTTTGTTTTTGGTTCCAAAGACAATTCGATAACTGGTTCTGGGAATTCCATACTTTCCAGAATAATGTGAGCATCTTCAGCACATAAAGTATCTCCAGTTGTAGTAGCTTTTAAACCTACAGCAGCTGCGATATCTCCAGCGTATACTTCATCAATTTCTTTACGTGAGTTTGCATGCATCTGTACGATACGTCCAAAACGTTCTCTTTTTCCTTTTGTTGAGTTCAATACATAGCTTCCTGCTTTCGCTGTACCTGAGTACACACGGAAGTAAGAAAGTTTTCCAACAAATGGGTCAGTCATGATTTTGAATGCCAATGCAGAGAATGGTTCATTATCATCAGCATGACGTTCAACTTCACTACCATCTTCGATTGTTCCTTTGATTGCAGGAATATCTAGTGGAGAAGGCAAGTAGTCAACAACTGCATCCAATACCATCTGAACACCTTTGTTTTTGTATGCAGAACCACAAAGTACTGGGAAGAAATCCCCTTTACATACTGCGATTCGAAGAACACGTTTAATTTCTTCTACGCTTGGTTCTTCACCTTCTAATACCTGCATCATGAAATCTTCATCATAATCTGCTAGATAATCAATTAATTTTGCACGATATTCTTCACAAAGATCTTTCAAATCTTCAGGAACTTCTTCAATTTTGATATCTGTTCCTAAATCGTTTGTGTAAATTTCTGCTTTACGTTCAATGATATCAACGATACCAGTGAATGTAGATTCTGCACCAATTGGAAGCTGAATTGGACAAGATTTAGCCCCTAAACGATCTACGATAGTTCTGCAAGACATTAAGAAATCTGCCCCAGTAGCATCCATTTTGTTACAGAATACGATACGTGGAACACCATAAGTAGTAGCCTGACGCCAAACAGTTTCTGTCTGAGGTTCAACCCCTGCTTTTGCATCCAATACAGTTACCGCGCCATCTAATACACGAAGAGAACGTTCAACCTCAACAGTGAAGTCTACGTGTCCTGGTGTATCGATGATGTTGATACGGTGACCCTTCCAAGCAGCTGTTGTTGCTGCAGAAGTGATTGTAATACCACGTTCCTGTTCCTGAGCCATCCAGTCCATTGTTGAAGCTCCATCATGAGTTTCCCCAATTTTGTGGTTAACCCCTGTATAGTACAGGATACGTTCTGTTGTTGTTGTTTTACCAGCATCGATGTGAGCCATGATACCAATGTTACGTGTGTTTTCCAATGAATACTGACGTGCCATAGTCTGACTCCTTTCTTACCAGCGGTAGTGAGCAAATGCTTTATTAGCTTCTGCCATTTTGTGAGTATCTTCACGTTTTTTAACAGATGCACCACTTCCATTAGCTGCATCCATAATTTCAGCTGCTAATCTTTGCTCCATAGTTTTTTCGCTACGTAAACGTGCGTAGTTTACGATCCAGCGAAGACCTAAAGTCAATCTTCTTTCAGCAGAAACTTCTACTGGTACCTGGTAGTTAGCACCACCAACACGACGAACTTTAAGTTCCAATAATGGCATTACGTTTTCTAATGCTTTTTCGAAAACTTCCATAGGTTTTTCATTTGTTTTTACTTCAATAATATCGAATGCATTGTACAGAATTTTCTGTGCAACCCCTCTTTTACCATCAATCATGATTTTGTTGATTAAACGAGTAACCAGCTTGGAGTTGTAGATTGGATCTACCAATACATCACGTTTTGCTACATGTCCTTTTCTAGGCATTTTAATTTCCTCCTTTCACAATTGATTGCTATTTCTTAGCTTCTTTTGGCTTTTTTGCACCATACAGAGAACGGCTCTGGTTACGGTTTGCCACACCAGCACAGTCCAAAGTACCACGAATAATGTGATAACGAACCCCTGGCAAGTCTTTAACACGTCCCCCACGAATCAATACTACAGAGTGTTCCTGTAAGTTATGTCCAATTCCTGGAATATAAGCAGTAACTTCCATCCCATTACTTAAACGAACACGGGCATATTTACGTAGCGCAGAGTTAGGTTTTTTAGGTGTCATTGTACCGACACGAGTACATACTCCACGTTTCTGAGGTGAGCTCAGATTTGTAGGACGTCTTTTTAATGAGTTATATCCTCTATTCAGAGCAGGTGATTTTGACATATTCACGCTCTGTTCACGACCTTTACGAATTAATTGGTTAATTGTTGGCATATTGTCCTCCTTTCACTAACACACATTTCCGGGTGTGTCATTTGAAGCGAAAAATTTTATTCCCCAAATTGGGGAACTAAAAAATCCACTTGCTTAAATATCTTAATTCATCTGAATAAATTTGTCAAATATTTTTTTGCTTTTTGAATTTAAATTTTGCTTTCGCATCCTTATAGTATTGATTTCTTTTAATTTATCATGAGAAAAGCCATACTTTTATGTATAATATAAACGGATGTTAACTTTTTATTTACTTTAAGTTTTATCCATTATTCGATTGACTAATCGTTATTTATAAAGAAGGGGTAATAAGAAATGAACTATAAAATTGTATTTCTAGATATGGATGGCACCTTATATCAAACTGAAAATGATATCATTCAGCAAGCCAATCTGGATGCCATTAACGAACTTCGTAAACAGGGAGTATTAGTTTGTGCGGCTACTGGACGACCATTAAATCAAATGAAACTTATTCTAGAACGCATAAAGTTTGACTATATGGTTTTAATTAACGGAGGTTATGTATTAGATAAAGAGCAAAGACTACTTTATGAAAATCCTTTAAAATCAGAAACTACCGATGAGATTGTATCTTGGTGCAATACTAACAAAAGCGGACTTATGTTTCATTTTGGTGATTCTTCTTATATTTACAATAATTTTTATCCGATGTATTACTTCTGTAGAGATCATCATGTATTAGATTATTTATTTTATGATGAAAATTTATCTTATCATAAACGTCATAATGCTTATAATGCCGTTTTAATGACTAAAGAAAAAAAGAAAGTTGATGCATTTATCAATTCCCATGATGAATTACGTAGTGATTTAATAGAAATTTCTCAAGATCATTTTTGCTTTGATATATTTAATGCAGGTAATGATAAATCAGTTGGAATTGAACAGGTTTTAAAAAAAGAAAATTTAAGCTGGAAGGATTGTGTTTGTTTCGGGGATAGTACAAATGATATTCAAATGTTGAAAAAAGCTGGATTAGGTATTGCAATGGGAAATGCAAATGATTATGTGAAATCCTTTGCAGATAAAGTAACCGCAAATGTCTATGACGAAGGAGTTGCTCAAGGATTAAAGAAAGCTTTTGATATATAGTATATACATATTAAACTCTCATTTACCTTATTTACAAACTTATCTTGATCTGCCATATTTTACTTATAAAATACTTTTGATACTATATTGGAAGCCATGCTGTAGAGTGTGGCTTTTTATATAAATGAAAACAGATGCTCTATATAATCTAGTTACATAGAACATCTGTTTTTTTCTATTGCAGTATATTCACTAAACAATTGCTTTGTATATATTATTCATTAACATCATTAACTTCGTCTTCTACAGAAGATTCTGCATGAATAGCATCTCTACCTGCCATTAACTGCTTTACCATTTCACTAGTAAATGTCTCTGGACTAGCAGCGTAGCTCATAAATCCTTCATCTTCAGGTTTTCTGTTTCTTTCAATACGTTTTTCACGAAGTTCTTCTGCTTTTTCATGAACAATTTCATTCATTGGGCGATCATTCTTAACACCAGTTCCTGCTGGAATTAATTTACCAATAATTACATTTTCTTTTAAACCAATTAAGTAATCTTTCTTACCTTTAATAGCAGCATCTGTCAATACTTTTGTAGTTTCCTGGAAAGATGCGGCAGATAAGAAGGAATCTGTTTCTACAGATGCTTTCGAAATACCTAATAATACCGGTTTAAATGTTGCTGGTGTTTTACCGCTCAATAAAGCCTGGCGGTTAATTTTTGTGATTTCAGTCAATGAAATTTGAACACCAGAATTTAGATCTGTATCATTTCCTTCTAAAACAACAACTTTACGAAGCATCTGACGAATCATTACCTCAATGTGTTTATCAGAAATTTCGATACCCTGGCTTTGGTAAACCTTCTTAACTTCTTTCAAGATATAATTCTGTACCTGACGCACACCAGCTACTTTTAGAAGTTCTTTTGGATCTACCTGACCTTCTGTAATCTTATCACCAGCTTCAATTGTTGCCCCTACTTTTAACCAAGGACGAATTGCCTGTACTAGAGAAAGCTTGTGTACAATACTTTCCTTATCATTAGATACAACAACTTCATATCCAGTTTCTACCTGCTCAATTGATGTAATTTCTCCACTAATCTGAGCTAGCACAGCAACACCTTTTGGACAACGTGCTTCAAATAGTTCTTCGACACGAGGAAGACCCTGTGTGATATCTCCACCATCCGCACTTGCAACCCCACCGGTATGGAATGTACGCATGGTCAACTGTGTACCAGGTTCCCCGATAGACTGCGCAGCCATGATACCAACAGCTTCTCCAACTTCTACATCTTTACCTGTAGCCATGTTACGTCCATAACATTTTTTACATACACCATAGATAGATTTACATGTGAAAGCACTGCGGATATACATTCCTTCAACACCAGCATCTACTATTTTCTGCGCGATTGCTTCACTAATGAATTCATCACTTTCAATAATAACTTCTCCAGTTTTTGGATCCGTTACTTCCTGTTTGCTATAACGTCCAACTAAACGATCAAACAAGCTTTCAATAACCGTATTCGTTTTGCGATCAACGATTGCTTCTACCCAGTATCCCTTATCTGTACCACAATCTTCCTGTTTGATGATAACATCCTGTGCAACATCAACCAAACGACGTGTCAAATATCCAGATTCCGCTGTCTTCAACGCTGTATCTGTAAGACCTTTACGCACACCATGTGTAGAGATAAAGAACTCAGACACATTTAGACCTTCACGGAAACATGAATAGATTGGTACCTCTATGATACTTGGTACATATTCACCTTTAGCGGATTTTGACTGAGACGGTTTCGCCATCAGACCACGCATACCTGCCAACTGTGTAAAGTTTGACGTATTACCACGAGCACCAGAGCGAGCCATCATATTAATTGGGTTTTTACGAGGAAGGTTACCTAACAACTCTTTTGCGATATCATCTTTAACATCTGCCCATAACTTGTTTAGGTGACGCTCCCATTCCTGCATAGTAAGTTTTCCTTTTTTACGCAGTGTTTTTAATTCCTCGGCTTTTTCTTTACCATATTCTACATGGTCTTCTTTATGAGGAGCGACTTCAATGTCACTTAATGATACAGTAACACCTGCCACTGTTGAATATTTAAATCCCATATCTTTGATTTCATCAAGTATCTGAGATGTTTTTTCTGTACTATAACGTTTAAAGATTTCACCGATGATTTTTCCTAAATCTTTCTTTTTGAAAGCAGGAGTAATTGGTAAATTGCGAATTGCTTCTTTTACGTCTTTCCCCATTTCAAGGAAATAACGATCTGGAGTTGCTTTGAAGTTTTCTCCACTAACTTCATTTAAGAATGGGAAGTCAGATGGGAACATGTTATTAAAGATAACTTTACCAACCGTTGTCAACAAATATTTGTTCTGCTGTTCAGCTGTAAAGCTTGTTTTCTTTAATGCACGTGCAGGAATCGCAATACGAGAGTGCAAATGAATCTGTTCTGTCTGGTATGCCATCAAAATTTCATTAATGTTACCAAAAACATGACCTTCATTATCCCCATAACGTTTCCATAATTCTGCAGATTTTGGGCAATCAACAGAGTTATAGCGTTCCGCTTCTTCATAGAATTCTTCAGCAGTTTCTTCCATTGTTAAATAGAAGTTCCCCATAACCATGTCCTGTCCTGGAGTAACGATTGGTTTTCCATCTTTAGGACCTAGAATGTTATTAGAACCAAGCATCATAACAAGGGCTTCTGCTCTTGCTTCTTCACTTAATGGTACGTGTACCGCCATCTGGTCACCATCGAAGTCCGCATTAAATGCAGTACATACAAGTGGATGAAGACGAAGTGCTCTTCCTTCTACCAATTTTGGTTTAAATGCCTGAATACCTAAACGGTGAAGCGTAGGCGCACGGTTCATCAACACTGGATATCCATCAATAACTTTTTCTACAATATCCCAAATACGTGGATCCTGACGATCAATCAATTTTTCTGCTGTTTTTGGATTACTTGCAATTTCCTGATTAACAATTTCATTAATTACAAATGGTTTAAACAACTGAATTGCCATTTCACGTGGAATACCACACTGATACATTTTTAAATCTGGTCCTACCGCGATTACAGAACGTCCTGAGAAGTCAACACGTTTTCCCAATAAGTTCTGACGGAAACGTCCCTGTTTCCCTTTCAAAGAGTGAGACAATGATTTCAAAGCACGTCCTCCAGCTCCTGTAATAGGTTTTGAACGGCGTCCATTATCAATCAAGGCATCTACTGCTTCCTGTAACATACGTTTTTCGTTCTGTACGATAATCGCAGGTGTTCCTAGTTCTAACAGTTTTTTCAAACGATTGTTACGAGTAATTACACGACGATATAAGTCATTTAAATCACTAGTCGCAAAACGTCCTCCATCCAGCTGCAGCATTGGACGCAAATCAGGTGGTATTACCGGAATTACAGTTAATACCATCCATTCTGGTTTGTTGTCAGAATTACGGAAAGAATTCACTGTATCCAAACGCTTAATCAATTTTTTACGTTTTTCACCCTGTGCATTTTCCAAAGCTTCCTGAATCTGTTTATATTCAGATTCCAAGTCTACATTTTTCAACAATGTTAAAGCTGCTTCTGCTCCTGTCTGTGCAACAAAGCTTCCTGGACCATACATTGCCATGTACTCACGATATTCTCTTTCTGACAATACCTGTTTGTATTCCAAACTTGTTTCTTTTGGATCAGTAACAATCCAAGAAACGAAGTATACCACTTCTTCCAGCTGTTTTGGAGTAACATCCAAAAGAAGTGCCATACGGCTTGGTATACCACGTAAATACCAGATATGAGCTACTGGTGCAGCAAGTTCGATGTGCCCCATACGTTCACGACGAACACTTGATTTTGTAATTTCTACACCACAGCGATCACACACGACTCCTTTGTAACGCACTTTTTTGTATTTTCCACAATAACATTCCCAGTCTTTGCTAGGCCCAAAAATACGTTCACAGAATAATCCATCGCGTTCTGGTTTTTGAGAACGATAGTTAATAGTTTCTGGTTTTTTAACTTCTCCATGGCTCCATTCATGGATTCTTTCAGGTGAAGCAAGGCTTACCTGAATTGAAGCAAAATCATTAACACTCATCTACTATGCCTCCTCTTCTTCTAAAAACGCTTCTTCATTGAAATCTTCTGGCATATCTTCTTCCATTTCAGATTCTTCTATTTCATCATCAGCGTTAATTGCATCTACATCTTCTTCACGTACAGATTCTTCCTCTACCAAATTAGGAACAATTGTAGGTTCTGTAGTGTCTTCTTTATTAATATCTACTTCATTTCCATCTTCATCCAGCATTTTCACATCAATTGCTAAAGCCTGCAATTCGTGTTTCAATACTCGGAATGATTCTGGAATTCCTGGTTCTGGAATATCTTTTCCTTTAATGATAGCCTCATAAGTTTTTGTACGACCTACGATATCATCAGATTTTACAGTCAAGATTTCCTGTAAAGTATGAGCAGCACCATATGCTTCTAATGCCCAAACCTCCATCTCTCCAAATCTCTGACCACCATTTTGTGCTTTACCACCTAATGGCTGCTGAGTTACTAAAGAATAAGGTCCTGTAGCACGAGCATGAAGTTTATCATCAACCATGTGTGCCAGCTTGATCATATACATGACCCCAACAGAAATACGTTCATCGAATGGTTCCCCTGTACGTCCATCATACAGTACCTGTTTTCCATCAACTGTCATATCTGCTTCTTTCATGATATCACTTAATTCCTGGTTATTGATACCATCGAATACTGGAGTAGAGAATTTAACACCCAGTTTCTTAGCCGCATAACCTAAGTGAATTTCCAATACCTGTCCGATGTTCATACGTGAAGGCACACCAAATGGGTTCAACATGATATCAATTGGTGTTCCATCTGCCATATATGGCATATCTTCTACAGGCAAGATTTTAGAGATAACCCCTTTGTTACCATGACGTCCTGCCATTTTATCCCCTTCAGAAATCTTACGTTTCTGAACGATATAAACTTTAACAGTTTCATTTACCCCAGGTGGAAGATCATGCCCTTCGCTTCGTTTGAATACACGAATAGAATGAACGATACCAGCCCCACCATGTGGTACTTTTAAGGAATTGTCACGAACTTCACGTGATTTTTCTCCGAAAATTGCAAGCAGCAGTTTTTCTTCTGGTGAAATTTCACTCTGTCCTTTTGGAGTAACCTTACCAACCAGGATATCTCCTTCTGCAACTTCTGCACCGACCATGATAATACCACGGCTATCCAAGTTACGACACGCATTTTCACTTACGTTTGGAATGTCACGTGTAATTTCTTCAGGTCCTAGTTTTGTCTCACGGCAGTCAATGTCATATTCTTCAATATGAACAGATGTATATACGTCATCACGAACTAAACGCTCGCTCATAATGATAGCATCTTCATAGTTATAACCATACCATGTCATGTAAGCGATAGTTACGTTTTGTCCAAGAGCAAGTTCTCCGTTTTCCATAGAAGGTCCATCCGCAAGAATATCTCCCTTGTCAATACGTTCCCCTTTCTTAACGATAGGGCTTTGGTTAATGTTTGTTCCATTGTTTGAACGCTGGAACTTACGTAGACGATATTCATGGCGCTGTCCATCATCGCCACTGATAATGATGCGCTGTGCATCTACATATTCAACATATCCATCTTCTTTTGCTACAACACCTACACCAGAGTCTTTGGCAATTTTATATTCAATACCAGTTCCAACATATGGTGAATGTGGTTTTAACAATGGTACTGCCTGACGCTGCATGTTGGCACCCATTAAGGCACGAGAAGCATCGTCATTTTCCAAGAATGGTACACACGCTGTTGCGACAGATACGATCTGTTTTGGTGAAACGTCGGCCAATTCAACTTCTTCACGTTTAGCGATGATCGTTTCTCCCGCTTTACGAGCTACGACATTTTCATTTACAAGCTGTCCATTAACAACCTCATTGGCCTGTGCAATTACATAATCCGCTTCTTCATCAGCTGATAAATAAATTGCTTCATCTTTTACAGAACCATCTGGATTAACGATACGATATGGCGTCTGAATAAATCCATATTCGTTAATTTTCCCATAAGAAGTCAAGTTTGAAATCAAACCGATGTTTGGCCCTTCAGGTGTTTCAATAGGACAAATACGACCATAGTGAGAACTGTGAACGTCACGAACCTCGAAACCGGCACGATCACGAGTCAAACCACCAGGTCCCAATGCAGAAATACGACGTTTATTAGTAAGTTCTGCCAATGGGTTTTGCTGATCCATGAACTGAGACAGCTGTGAACTAGAGAAGAACTCTTTAATAGCTGCAGTCAATGGACGAATATTTGTAAGTTTCTTTGGAGTTAAAGTAGAAATTTCCGCAATAGACATACGTTCCTTAACTACTCTTTCCATACGGCTTAAACCGATACGGAATTGATTCTGAATCAATTCTCCTACAGAACGGATACGACGATTTCCAAGCATATCGATATCGTCTGTTTCCCCTACGCCTTCCATAACATTTAAATTGTAGGAATACAATGCATAAATATCGGAAATGGTAATTGTGTGCTTATTAGCAAATGGATCGTTTCCAATTACTTTTACAACAGCACCATCTTCTGTACGTACGAAAAGTTCCTGCACAGCAGCACCTACAAGCCAAGCATATGCTTTTACACCACTTCCTACTTTGTTCTTTAACTCTTCAACCTTAAGAACATGCATTGGATCTGGTTTATGACGAGGAAGATATCCATCTGCATAAGTTTCGCCATCTTCACTCAATAAATCTGCTCCATTTTCATCAGTGATTCTTCCTAAAGCATATAATCTTTGTCCATAATTTAATACAGCACCTGCATTTTCACTTGTCAATGCTACTTTTTTCGCAATGACTCCTCCATGAACAGTAATATTTTCTACTTTGCCCTGCAGCATTTCAACATCCTGCTCACTTAGAATAGTTCCTTCATATAAAGTAGTATCTTCTAGTTCTACATCTTCTGCTAAAACACGTCCAATTAAACCTAGATGATAGCTAACAGGTACTTCTACCGCATCTGGATAGTTAAACAATGGATTGAATGGGAAAGCATTTACATAACGACCTTTTTCCAATTCTCCACGTAATGTATTTCTTTCATCACGATTGATCAATGTACCACTTGGCATAAACATTTCATCATTAACATCTAAAATATCCATAGCCAAACGATTGTGTGTCAAACGATTGATTGCATTTAATTTCTTGCGAAGTTTAAAACGTCCTGCCTTTGTTAAATCATAACGTCTAGGATCAAAGAATTTCGCATTCATTAAAGTAATAGATCCATCTAATGTAGGAATTTCATCTGAACGCTGGTTTTCGTAAATAGAAAGCAATGCTTCCTGTGTAGTTTTTACTTTATCAGCCAACAAAGTGTTTTCCAGCTCTTCGTATTTACCAAAGTATGAAGCATATAATGTAAGGTATAGATTCATGAATTCACGATCTTCATCATCCTGTGCAACATCTTCGATAACATTTCTTCCTAAAGCATTTAGGAATGTTTTGATCTGTGTAGTATCATGTGGATCTTCACTGCGGTCAAGATCTACAGACATACCGATTGCTTTAAATAGAACAGTAGAAAGCATTTTACGTTTACGGTCAATGCTCACATTTAAAATACGTCCGCTAGACGCTTTTTTCTGTTCGCTCATATATTCCAGCCATGTACCACGACTAGGAATTAATTCACATGCATAAGATTCTTTACCTGTTTTTTCATCATATCCAGTAGAAAAATATGCCCCTGGAGAACGTACGATCTGAGAAACGATGACACGTTCTGCTCCATTGATAATAAATGTTCCAGTTTCTGTCATCAAAGGGAAATCCCCTAAGAAAACATCTTCCCATTTATTAATAACTTCTCCTGTCTGGTTATCTGTAATTTCAAGTTCCATGCGTGCTTTCAATGGAGCCGCATAGTTACACTCGCGGTACATTGATTCTTCCGCATTGTATTTTGGTTCACCGAATTCATATCCAGCAAATTTTAGTTTAATATTCCCTCCATAGTTTTGGATAGGGTAAATCTCGTTAAATACTTCGTTGATTCCTTCGTTCTTAAACCACGCAAAAGAGTCAGTTTGGATTTCAACCAAGTTAGGAAGTTCCAAATGCCCACTTACTTTTGAATAGTCGCGACGCTCTGCCTTCTTACCGGAAGCGACAATACGATAAGGTTGTTTTTTGTCCATGTACGCCATCCTTTCTACATGTATTCATACTAAAAATAGGGCAAAAAAGCCATTTTAATATTTTAGTATTATGCAATTTATTATAATAGCAATGCAATGTCAAATTGTCAATATTTTTTCGCTTTTAATATAAAATATCCTTTTTCTTTATTCACAATGTCACAATTCCCAAAAATCTCATTTATTTTTTTTACTGCACTATTCGCTCCCTGCTGTTTACGAATAACGACCCATAAAGAGCCATCTTTACATAATCGCTCATACGCCTCTTCAAAAATTTTATAAATAACACTTTTCCCTGCTCGAATAGGTGGATTGGTAAGAATGTCTGTATAATCTTTCCCATCTACCTGCTCGTAAATATTTGATTCATGCGCATATACATCTACATTATTTCTTTGCGCATTCTCTTTTGCAAGCAAAACTGCACGTGGATTGACATCCACCATTTCTACTCTTTTATCTGGATATGTTTTTTTCACAATGATACCAATAGGTCCATAACCGCATCCAACATCTAAAATGCGATTTCCCATCTCTTCTCTTTTTAATAAAGTATCTAAAAATACTTTCGTACCAAAGTCTATATTATCTTTAGAGAACACACCGTTATCACTTATAAACGAATAGGTAATACACCAAAACCGGAAAGAAATCTCCTTCCGGTTTTCAGCTAAATGACGATTATCTGTGAAATAATGATTCATAGTTATCCCGCCTTTTTAAAGTAACAAAAAGCCCGAAGGCTTTTTGTGTTTGTATCAAATTTTAAAAGTTAATTATTTAACTTCTACGCTAGCACCAGCATCCATCAATTTTTTCTTGATTTCTTCTGCTTCTTCAGGGCTGATGTTTTCTTTGATTACGCTAGGAACTTTATCTACCATTCCTTTAGCTTCAACTAATCCTAAACCAGTGATTTCACGTACTGCTTTGATTACAGCAACTTTAGTTCCACCAACATCTGTTAAAGTAACAGTTACTTCGCTTGGACCAGCAGCAGCTTCTGGAGCAGCAGCAGCTACAGCAACTGGAGCAGCAGCAGTAACTCCGAATTTTTCTTCGATTGCTTTTACTAATTCGTTAAGTTCTAAGATTGTAGCTTCTTCTAAGTAAGCAAGAATTTCTTCATGTGTTAATTTAGCCATTTTTAATTTCCTCCTATGTTTAATAATCTGCTATTCAGCAGCAGCTTCGCTTCCTTCTTTATTGTCAGCAACAGCTTTAACAGCGCATGCAAATCCACGTACTGGAGACTGTAAGCAGCTCAGCAACATAGACAACATACCTTCGCGGTTTGGCAAGCTTGAAAGTTCTTTGATAACATTAACATCAACAACTTTACCTTCAACAATACCGCTTTTCAATACAAGTTTATCGTGGTCTTTCGCAAATTTAGCAAGTACACGTGCAGGAGCAACTGCATCGCTACCAAACGCAATTGCGTTAGGACCAGTCAAGTCTTTTAGCAAGTCGTTAGCACCAACTTCTTCCGCAGCGCGCTGAGCTAAAGAGTTTTTATAAACTTTGAACTCTACACCTTCTGCGCGAAGATCTCTACGTAGCTGAGTTACTTCCGCAACGCTTAGTCCACGGTATTCTACAACTACAGTTGAATCAGACTCTTTCATTTTCTGAGCAATTTCAGAAACGATCGCTTTTTTGTTTTCGATAATTGCCTGGTTCATTCTTCACACCTCCTACTTTATATATGTAACAATATACCTTTGAAGAGTGATATATAAAACACCCGCATACCTAGACAGTCTGCGGGCGAAAGAATATATGTTCTTACTTTCTACCTCGGTAACATGATTAAGCAATAGCCGTTACTGTCTATGGTATATTGATAACATCGAATATTTTAACCTGGTGATTTTTCTTTGTCAAGCTTATTTGACAATTTCTACATGGATTCCAGGACCCATTGTTGTAGAAAGTACAAGGTTCTTAATGAAAGCACCTTTTACTGCAGCTGGACGAGCTTTAACGATTGTGTTGTAGATAGCATTAAAGTTATCAACTAGTTTTTCATCATCGAAGCTAACTTTACCAATCATAAGATTGATGTTACCTTCTTTATCAACACGGTATTCAACTTTACCTTTTTTAATATCTTCAACAGCTTTTGCTACATCCATAGTAACTGTTCCAGTTTTAGGGTTTGGCATCAAACCTTTAGGTCCTAAAACACGTCCCAATTTACCAAGTTCACCCATCATGTTTGGAGTTGCAACGATAACATCGAAGTCAAACCAACCTTTCTGGATATCTTCTAATAATTCTTTACCACCTACAAAATCTGCACCAGCATCTTTTGCTTCCTGTTCTTTAGGTCCCTGTGTGATAACACATACACGCTGTGTTTTACCAGTACCATGTGGTAATACCATTGCTCCACGAATCTGCTGATCTGCATGACGTGGATCAACATTTAATTTAAAGCTAACTTCAACTGAAGCGTCAAATTTAGCTGTGTTTGTTTCTTTTGCTAATTTTACAGCTTCCGCTACTGAATAAGTTTTAGAGCGGTCGACTTTTTTAGCAGCTTCAGCATATTTTTTTCCTACTTTTGCCATAATCTCTTACCTCTCCTTTTCCTATTCAAAACCTTCTACTTCAACACCCATGTTTTTAGCTGTACCAGCAACAATACGCATAGCAGCTTCAACATCGTTAGCGTTCAAGTCAGGCATTTTGTATTCAGCGATTTCACGTAACTGATCAACTGTGATTTTACCGCAGATATCTTTCTGGTTTCCAGAAGCTTTTTTGATTCCAGCAGCTTTTTTGATCATGATTGCAGCTGGAGTTGTTTTTAATACGAAATCAAAACTTTTGTCTTCGTATGCAGTGATGATAACTGGTACCATATCTCCACCACGATCTTTTGTAGCATCATTAAATGCTGTACAGAACTGTGGCATATTGATTCCGGCAGATGCCAATGCTGGTCCCGGTCTAGCCCCTCCTGCAGGGAACTGAAGTTTACATACTTTTGCAACTTTCTTACTCACAAGACACACCTCCTATAATTGTTGTCTTATGCAGTGGTTTGACTGAAGGCGTTGCTCCTTCTCCCACGCATGAAAAACACCGCAATAATGCAGTTCTTATATAGAATAATACTTTTTAAACAGAAATGCAATACTTTTTTAATATTTTTTACATACCAAATGCAGCAGGGTAAAACCTGCTTCATCCATTTATCTTTTCCAACGTAAATATTTTCCCGTAGAGAAGAAACTTCCAATCAAGCCGACAAGCATTCCAAACAAAGTCAAAGCACCACATACCTGTGCCACAAATGGAACTGCTTCTTTTAAACTAAACATAGAGGTTACAAGCTGTCCACCCATCACTTCGTATAAATACGGATATCCAAAATACACAAACAAACATGGAAGAATGGAACCAAGAAGTCCAATTATCATACCTTCCAGCATAAAAGGAACTTTGATATACCAATTGGCTGCCCCAACATTTCGCATAATGGAAATCTCTGTATTTCTTGCATAAATGGTCATTTTTATCGTATTGGAAATCAGAAAGAGCGCCAGCAAAGTCAACAACAAAACACCAATGCTTCCACCTGTTCGAACCATATTTATGATTTGAACCATTTGTTTAACACTACTGCCCCCATATACCGCATCACTCACAAAGTCTAGTTTCTTAATCTCTTCTGTCACTTTTTCAACATTATCCGCATTATTTACATACACAAAGAAAGCATTGCTTAAAGGATTTTCTTTCCCTCTGTACATTTCAAGTTCTTCCCCGCGTTCTTTGATCATCAATTCCAATTCCGCATCTTTATCTGAAAATTTTACTCTGCGAACACCATTGATTTGTTTAATTTCCTGTTCTGCCTGCTCAATATCTTTTTGTTTTTCAATGTTTTCCTTCAATACAACATGTATGCTTACATCATTTTCAATGTTATTCGCAAAAAGCGATACATTACCTGCAATAATCAAAAATACCGCAAACAGCACCAAAGTTACCGTTACTGCACTAATGGCTGATAAAGACATTGCCAAGTGTCGAAATATACTTAAAAAAGCTGTTTTAATATGCTTAGGAAGAGCTCTGAAAAAACTAATCATGTTTTAAATAGCCTCCCTTCATAATATCTGCGACAACATATCCTTCTTCCAGACATATCGTACGTTTTTTATAACGATCAACAATCGTGCTGTCATGTGTAACCATAACAATCGTTGTATTTTCTACTTCATTGATTTTTTCCAGCAGTTCCATAATTTCCTTTGATTTCTGCGGGTCAAGATTTCCTGTTGGTTCATCCGCAATCAAAACTTTTGGATGATTCGCAATCGCACGTCCAATAGCTGCTCTTTGCTGCTGTCCACCACTTAATTCACTAGGAAATGATTTTGCTTTATCTTCCAGCGATACAAGTTCTAAAACTTCTCTTACACGACGTCGTATATCTACTTTTTTCATACCGATAACTTCCAAAGCAAATGCAATATTTTCAAATACTGTTAATCTTGGCAGCAAACGATAATCCTGAAAAACAACACCGATATTTCTTCGATAAATAGGGACTTTGGAATGTTTCAGTTTTCCAACATCTGTATTCTCCACCAGCACTCTTCCAGAAGTTGGAATTTCTTCCCCATCCAGCAATTTTATCATCGTAGATTTTCCACTTCCTGTAGGACCAATGATATATACAAACTCTCCATCTTCAATTGTTAAAGTTACATCCCTTAACGCATGCACGCCATTTTTATATTCTTTTGATATATTTTCTAAAACGATCATATTATTTCTCCTATTTGTTATCCCTAATACCCATAAATTTTTTCTGGATGCTCTCTGCAAGGAGCTCCTTTTACATCACAGATACCAGATAAACCTGTATTCCCCCAGCCATTTCCCCAGGAAAAATCAGCTGTAGCCTGAAATTGAGATACCGCCTGTGCAATGCTCATCTTTCCAAGATTAATAACTTCCAAATGGCAATGTGGTCCTGTTGTATTCCCTGTATTTCCACTTAACCCTAATAGCTGGCCTTTTTTTACACTCTGTCCTGCACGAACAGCAAAATTTTCCTGTGCCATATGGAAAAATGATAATGCATATGTAGTACCATTTGCCTGTGTCAGCATATGAATAGAATTTCCAGTACCCGAAGGATAGCCGGTCGTATTTCCGATATACCCGCTGTTTGTTGAAACTGGATTGTTGGCATATAAAATAATACCATTTCCAGGTGCATATATAGGAGTAAGCAGTGGAACTGCCACATCAAGTCCTAAATGAACAGAGCCATCTGGATAATAGAAACTATGTGCAGAAATAGAACCATTTACCGGTTTTGCCAATGTTGCATTGCCAGAAAAATCAAACCCGCTAGAAATAGAAATTATGTTATCCTGAATCGTCGATAAGTCTACTTTAACAGAACGCATTTTTTCATCCAGTGCTGCTTCCTGTTCCCTAAACTTTTTTATAAGTTCCTGTTTCTGTTTCTTTACCTGTTCTGCCTGTTTTTTCTGTTTTACATTATCTTCTTTTGTTTTTTCCTGTTCCTCTTTTAAACGTACCTGCTCTTTTTTCTGCAGATCCTGTTTTTCCTTTTCTTCTAAAATAATCTTAATTTCTTTTTGATCTGCTTCATCAATTCGTCTTAGTCCATCCATTTTACGAACCATATCTGTTAGATCTTGTGCCCCCATCACAATCTCCAAACTCATATTTGTACCAATATATGCCTGATCATCTTTCATACGGTCTTTGATGATCTTGTTTCTTTCATCAATTGATTTTTGCAGTTTTAAAATTTTTTCATCTAAGATTTTAATTTCACTATTGATTTTATTTATATTCGCTTCATTAATTTCAATTTTTTTATTAATGGATGCAATTAATTTTTCCTGTGTTTTTAGTGCACCATTTAACTTTTCAATATCATTTCCAATTTTATCAATTTGCCTATCTAAAGAACTGATTTCTTTTTTCAGCTCTTTTTCCTGTCCCGCATAATATTTTTTAAACGCTTCACAGGCTTGTGCACCTGACTGCGATGACTGTGCCGTTGAACAGCGATTGAGCCATTCTTCTTCATTTCCTTCAAAATCATATGCTTGAAGGATTGAAGCAGAAGGTGATACTGCAAACATAAAAACCAGAAACATCAATGCACCTAATTTCCATTTTTTCATCTTCGCCACCTCAAATATTTACTTGCTGCCAAAAAACTCCCAAACATTCCTACCAATGTTCCTGCTAAAAGCAATATTCCACCAATACCATAAGCAAAAGCAACTGGTTTTAATACAAACATATCTGATACAAAATAGCCATTTAACATTTGAAAAATCGAACTGTATGCAGCAATGCATATTGCTGCAGGAATCATAGAACCTATAAACCCGATCATCATTCCTTCAAATACAAAAGGCATACGAATATACCAGTTTTCTGCACCTACATTGCGCATAATGGAAATTTCATTCATACGTGTATAAATAGACATGCGAATCGTATGAGTTATTAGAAATAACGTTAATACACCTAAAGCCGCAATTACTGCCATAGCGCCATTTCTTACGATTTCAAATACAGAAATCAAATTTTCAATTGAAGCTCCTCCATAGTCCGCTTTCTCAATTCCATCCAAAGATTCAATTTTCTTTGCAATCATTTTTACATCTTCTGCCTTATATACTTCTACATCAAAAACATTTGGCATTGGATTTCTATCCTTATAACGTGAAAAAACCGCTCCATTATTTTCTATCAAAGCATTTAATTCATCTTCACTGCTGGAAAAAACAACTTGTTTTACCTGAGGAAAAGATGAAATTTCTTTTTCTAACTTTTCAATCTGCTCATCTTTTGTTAAAGAATCGATAGACACATGAATCTTTACTTCTTTTTCCACATTCTCTGTAAATGCATCGATATTCCCTCCAGCCAGCAGGAGTACTCCCATCAAAAGCATCGTAACCAAAATTGCAGAAATGCTGGAAATTGTCATAGCCATGTGACGATGTAAAGAAATACATGCTGTAACAAAATGTTTTGGAAGACTTTCGATAAACCTAATCATGTTTCAAATAACCGCCTTCCATCAAATCGGATACAATACAGCCTTCCTCCAAAGCAATCGTTCTTTTTTTATAAGTGTTTACTAAATCAGAATCATGTGTAACCATGACAATTGTTGTATTTTCTACTTCATTGATTTTTTCCAGCAGCTCAACAATTTCCTTTGATTTTTCCGGATCTAAATTTCCAGTAGGTTCATCCGCAATCAATACTTTTGGATGATTGGCAATTGCTCTTCCAATCGTTGCTCTTTGCTGCTGTCCTCCACTTAACTCACTAGGAAATGCTTTTGCTTTGTCTCGCAGATCCACAAGATCAAGCACTTCACGAACACGACGTCGAATTTCAATCTTACCCATTGCCAATATTTCCAAGGCAAAAGCGATATTTTCAAACACTGTCATTTTTGGAAGCAGGCGAAAATCCTGGAACACAACTCCTATATTTCTTCGATAAACAGGAACACGAGAATGTCGAAGCTTTCCTACATTAATATCATTCACAATTACCTGTCCTTCATTAGGCACTTCTTCTCCATCCAGCAGTTTGATCAGGGTAGATTTTCCACTTCCCGTAGGACCAATGACATAAACAAACTCTCCATCTTCTATTTGTAAATCTATATTACGAAGTGCATGGACTCCATTTTTATATGTTTTGCTTACATTTTTCAAGTGAATCATAAACGCACTCCTTCCTTGTTTTTACTTTTCCCATTATAGCATAAAAAAACCTGAACTCAAAAAAATTCAGGTTAGTAAATTCTTACAATTATATTATAAATGTTCTTTGTAGGTAAATCCTTCTCCATGCACTTCATTTACATCACTCATGATTACAAACGCTTCTGGATCCACCTGCAGAATAACTTTATTTAAAGCAGAAAGCTGCTTTTTTGCCACCACCATCATAATGACTGGTTTTTGTTCTCTTGTATAGCCGCCTTTTGCCTGCAAAATCGTTGCCCCGCGATTTACATTACTGTAAAGTTCCTGCAGCATTTCTTCATGCTTATCTGAAATGATCATAATGTTTTTTGCTTCCTGTATACCAAATGTCAAAACTTTATTGATAACCTGTCCACAAACAAACACCGATACAAGTCCAATCATCGCTGCCTCAATTCCATAGGTACTAGCCCCAAGAATAACCGTCATTCCATCAATGCACATAACCAATACTGGAAGTGGAATTTTTGTAAACTTATTAATAACCAGTGGAGGAATATCCATCCCTCCTGTACTTGCACCTACACGATATACAAGTCCTATTCCAACACCTGTACATACCCCTGCATAAATAGATCCAAGCAATGGATTCTGCGTAATCTGTACATCCCCAAGCACATTTGTAAGTAAAGTAATAAAAACTGGATAAATCAGTGTACTGATGATCGTTTTAAAGGCAAATTGTTTCCCTAAAAAACAAGCACCTACGACAAATAGCGCTACAGTTAAAAAGTTAATGACAAAAGTAGGCGGCAAATGGAAAATAGGCTGTACTGCCACCGAAATACCTGCAACTCCACCAGATAAAATATTTAATGGCAGAATAAACAAAGATACCCCAAGGGCTATCACAAAATTCCCTGCAACAACAAAGGCAAGAGATGAAACAAATTCTTTTGATTTTGACATACGTATCCTCCACACTTCCACAAAACATACGTATCGTATTATAACATTCCAAACGCAAAATGAAAAGATTCCATATATTTAAGAAATATATAAAAAAGAGGGTGAATTTCACCCCCAATTAGCGTTATTTTATCATTGATTTTAAATATGCATAGATAAAGTTATCTAAATCTCCATCCATGACACCTTGAATATCGCTTGTTTCCACATTGGTGCGATGATCTTTCACCATACTGTATGGATGAAATACATAACTTCGAATCTGAGAACCCCACTCGATCAGTTTCTGTTCTCCTTTAATTTCCGCAAGTTTTGCTTCCTGTTCTTCAATCATCTTCTGATACAAACGACTTTTCAATATACGCAAAGCCTCCTCGCGATTTTCATGCTGGCTTCTTCCGTTTTGACAAGTCGCAACAAGTCCTGTAGGTTTATGTACCATACGCACTGCAGAGTCTGTTTTGTTGATGTGCTGCCCTCCAGCTCCACTTGCTCGCTTTGTTTCCACAAGCAAATCTTCCGGTTTGATTTCAATTTCTATTTCGTTATTGAATTGTGGCATAACATCCAAAGACGCAAAAGAAGTATGTCTTCTTCCACCAGAATCAAAAGGTGATATGCGCACCAGACGATGTACGCCTTTTTCAGCTTTTAAATAACCGTATGCCATATCTCCCTCAACCATAAACGTAACCGATTTAATACCGGCTTCTTCTCCTGGAAGATAATCCAAAACGCTGACTTTAAAGCCTTTTTTCTCTGCCCATCTGGAATACATGCGATACAACATATCTGCCCAGTCACAAGATTCTGTTCCTCCTGCTCCTGGATGCAGTTCAAGAATCGCATTGGAATGATCATATTCATGAGATAAAAGAATTTGAATTTCAAAATCATCAAATGCCTTTGTCAATTCCTGATATTCTTCTTCCACCAGCATAAACAATTCTTCATCAAAATCATCTTTCAACATTTCTTCACTATCTTTTAAAGAATCCAGTGTTTTCTCTAAATGATCATAACTTTCCACAACTTCTTTTATGCTGTTTAGTTTTCGAATCGTATGCTGTGCAGCTTCTGGATCACTCCAGAAACTTTCTTCCATCGTTTTTGCGTTTAACTCTTCAATTTTATGTCTTTTTTCAGCTAAGTCAAAGAGACTCACCAAGAGAAGCTAGCTTCTCCTGATAAGTATTCACTCCTTGTCTAATTTCATAAAGTTCCATATTTTAAGCCTCAGTTTCTGTTCTTTGAATTTCTAATTTCATCGCAAAGAATACAACTTCACGTGCAATACGCTGCTGCATTTCTTCAAACATTTCATACCCTTCTTCAATATATGCCTGAAGTGGATTGTTTTGTGCATAAGCACGTAAATGAATTCCATTACGAAGTTTATCCATCATGTCAATATGTTCAATCCAGTTTCTATCCATGTTTCGAAGAACGATATTCTTTTCGAATCGTTTAAACTCTTCACGGAAATCTTTAATTTTATCATCATACAGCTGGAATAACTTTTCTGCACAGTAAGATGCTGTTTCATCACTGGATTTTCCACGAATTTCTTCCACTTTGATATTTTGTTCAGGTGTAACACCAAGCATTTCCAATCCCTGGATAACAGATTCATAGTCTACTTCATTATGTTTTGATGCATCAACATTAGCCATTACAACACTTTCCACAACACGATCCATCATATCACGAACGATACCATGTACATCTTCATTTTCCAACACATAGTTACGCTGTTCATACATAATTTCACGCTGTTTACGCAATACATCATCATAATCAAGCAGCTGTTTACGAACGTCATAGTTATATCCTTCTACACGTTTTTGTGCCTGTGTAATGGATTTTGTTACCATTTTAGATTCAATCTGTGCATCTCCCAAAGTTTCAAACAAGTTTTTAAATTTATCTCCACCAAAACGAATCATCAATTCATCCTGCAAAGAAACATAGAAACGAGAGAATCCAGGATCTCCCTGACGTCCACTACGTCCTCGTAACTGGTTGTCAATACGACGAGATTCATGACGTTCACTACCAAGCACTGCAAGCCCTCCAAGTGCCCTTGATTCTTCACTTAATTTAATGTCGGTACCACGCCCTGCCATATTGGTCGCAACTGTAACAGCTTTTACCTGTCCAGCTTTCGCAATGATTTCTGCTTCACGAGCATGGTTTTTCGCATTCAATACTTCATGAGGAATTTTTGCTTTCACAAGAAGATTATGCACAAGTTCACTAGCTTCTACCGAAATTGTACCAACCAATACCGGCTGCCCTTTATCATATAAACGTTTTACTTCTTCAATCAGCGCATTAAATTTTAAAGCTGGTTTTGCAAATATTGCATCTGGCAAATCCTGACGCTGCACAGGACGGTTTGTTGGAATTTCAATAACACGCATATTATAAATATCCAAGAATTCTTCTTCCTCTGTTTTTGCGGTACCTGTCATACCAGCCAGCTTGTCATATAAACGGAAGAAATTCTGATATGTAATTGTAGCCAATGTAGAAGTTTCTTCTTTGATAGGAACTCCTTCTTTTGCTTCAATCGCCTGATGCAAACCATCAGAATACGCACGTCCAGGCATTGTACGACCCGTGAAGGTATCAACGATAACGATTTCATCATCCTGCACAACATATTCTACTTCATTTTTCATAATATAATTTGCTTTTAAAGCCTGTGTAATATGATGTACAAGCTGTGTATGATCAACATCATACAAGTTATCCAATTTAAAGTAACGCTCTGCTTTTTCCACACCGGATTCTGTCAACATAATCTGTTTTGTCTTTTCATCAATTTCATATCCATCGCTTTTTAAACGTTTCGCAAAAGCATCTGCCTGCAAATACAGATTTGCTGTTTTCTTAGCTCCTCCACTAATAATTAATGGCGTTCTGGATTCATCGATCAAAATAGAGTCAACCTCATCGACAATTGCCACATGAAGTCCTCTCATAACACGATCTTTTACATCGGTTACCATGTTGTCACGTAAATAATCAAACCCTAATTCAGAGTTTGTCGTATACGTAATATCACATGCATAAGCTTCTCTTTTCTGGAAAGCAGACATTGCTCTTGCATTAAATCCAACACTTAAGCCAAGAAAGCGATAAATCTGCCCCATCCATTCAGCATCACGCTGAGCCAAATATTCATTGACTGTAACAACATGAACACCTTCTCCACTTAACGCATTCAAATATACACACATTGTAGATGTCAGGGTTTTTCCTTCCCCTGTTTTCATTTCCGCAATATCCCCTTCATGCATTGCCGCAGCACCCATGATCTGTACTTTATATGGATATTCTCCAATCGTACGTTTCGCTGCTTCTCTGGCAACCGCAAAAGCTTCTACTTTCAAATCATCTAAGCTTTCACCATTCTGATAGCGCTTTTTAAATTCATCTGTTTTTCCACGTAATTCATCATCACTTAAAGAAGCCATAGAATCAGCCAATGCCATAACTTCATCTGCTGTTTTCTCCAATCGATTTAAAATACGTTTTTCTCCACTGAACATACGTTCTAATAATCCAGCCATAAAGACCCTCCAATTTCTATATATGTATTACTATTCTTTTTACCCAGATAAGTGCATTATAACACATTCTTCCCCCATAAGCATATCCTAAATCATAAAAAAAGTCTGTCCCCCTTATTTGACAGACTTTCTTCTTTTCTCGGGAGTTTGACACATATAAAATTTCATAAATTTACTATGGCGCTTTAAACAGGCGCTTTTCTTTTACTTTTTTTGTCAAATTTTATGTTCTATTATGTGCTATATTGTGCTATATGTGTTATTATTATATTGGGTGATGAATATGTACGTTGCAATCAATGGCACTGGCAATTCCAAAAGCATTTATATTATGAGTTCTTATCGCAAAAACAATGGTAAAACTTCTAGTCGCATTTTTAGAAAGCTTGGTCGATTAAATGACCTGCTTCCTCAATTTGATAATAATGAAGAAAAATTATTGGAATGGGCTCGTTCTGAAGCTAAAAAGGACACTTTATCCCATCAACAGGATACTGCACCTGTTCTCATACCTTTCTCTAGCGACAAAAAAATCAAAAAAAATGAAGTTTTGTTATTTAATGTTGGCTACCTATTCCTTCAATCCATCTGTTCCAATCTTCATTTTGACAATATTTGTCGTAATATTAAGAATCATCATAAATTCGAATATGATATCCATCGCATCCTCTGCGATCTTGTCTACGCTCGTGTTCTATATCCTTCCAGTAAACGCTCTTCTTTCTCTTTCGCTCATTCTCTGCTGGAACAGCCAAAGTATAAATTACAGGATATCTATCGTTCCTTATCTATATTGGCCGAGGAATCTGATTACATACAGGCGGAAGTTTATCGAAATTCTAACTTTCTTCATAAAAGAAACACAAAAGTTCTTTATTATGACTGTACGAACTATTACTTTGAAATCGAACAAGAAGATGAACTTAAAAAATACGGAAAAAGCAAAGAACATCGTCCAAATCCTATCGTAGGCATGGGGTTATTCATGGATGGAGATGGTTTCCCTTTAGCTTTTGATATCTTTCCCGGAAATCAAAACGAACAGAAATCCTTGAAACCATTAGAACATAAAGTTATTCAGGATTTCGACTGTTCCGAATTCATCTACTGCTCAGACAGTGGACTGGCATCACAGAATAACAAACTGTTCAATGATATAGGAGGAAGATCCTATGTCATTACACAGTCATTAAAAAAATTAAAGAAAGAAGATAGAGATATCGCTTTAAATACGAAACAATATCGAAAAGTAGGAAGCAGCACATTCATTGATTTGAAAGATCTTGATGAAAATGACCCAGAGGTATATGAATCCATCTATTATAAAGAAGTACCTATAGAATCTAAAAAGATATCGGAAACTCTTATCGTTACCTATTCTCCAAAATATAAAGCTTATCAGGAAAAGATAAGACAAGGGCAGATAGACAGAGCAAAAAACATGATAAGTAAAAATGGAAAAATCAAAAAGAATAGAAAAAATCCGAATGATCCAAGCAGATTTACAAAGAGGACTTCCATCACAGCGAATGGAGAAGTAGCAGAAGAAGAAATCTACGAAATCGATCAGGAGGCTATAGATAAAGAAGCAATGTATGATGGTTTCTATGCGGTAAGCACAGATATGGAAGGTGATGTAGCGGAGATCATCGCTATCAACAAACGCAGATGGCAGATCGAAGAGTGCTTTAGAATAATGAAAACGGATTTTGATGCACGACCAATCTATCTGCAAAGAGAAGACAGGATCAAAGCGCATTTCCTGATTTGTTTCTTGTCCCTTCTGATATATCGAATATTAGAATATAAATTAGAGAAAAAATATACATCTGAACAAATAATAGATACATTGAGAAAGATGAACGTAACAAAATTAAAAGAAGGATTAGGATATATACCTTCTTACACACGAACAGATTTAACAGATTTACTGCATGAGTTGTTTGGTTTTGAAACAGACAGAGAAATAATAAAACGATCCACAATGAGAAATATTATCAAATACACAAAAGAACATCATATATAGCACAATTCGTTACAAAGACAAAAAGTGCAAAAAAGCTTAATTCTAAAGTCTTTAATGCACTTTTTTCGCTTTCTAACTGTCAAAGACGAGATTATAACACATTCTTCCCCCATAAGCATATCCTAAATCATAAAAAAAGTCTGTCCCCCTTATTTGACAGACTTTCTTCTTTTCTCTCCATTGGTTTTGCCTGTATATACAAATTTGTATACTCTCCCTTTTTGTTCTTAGAAAGTTTCCTGCAACAGAGTGAAATATAGGGTTTCCCTACGTATTTTATTATAAAATCTTTTTTAAGACATTACAAGAAGTTGTTTAAAAATACAAGACATTTCGTTTTAAAAACGAGTTAATTTATTTTCTCTACATTTCTTGCCTGTATACCTTTTTCAGATTCTACAACATCAAAATTCACTTCTTCACCTTCTGTTAAAGTTTTATAACCATCTTGCAAGATATGAGAATAATGTACAAAGACATCCTTTCCATTTTCATCACTAATAAATCCATATCCTTTTTCTGTGTTAAACCATTTTACTTTACCTTTCATACGATAACCACCTTCCTAAAGTACACATCAAAGTATAGAGAAGCTTCCCTTTCTAAGCAAACCTTTTTCATCGCAGGATTCGACAAACAAAGGGTGTGCACAAAGCACTAAGGCTTCTACTTTCAACTTATGCTCTTTCAGTAAATGATATGCACTTAAAAGTGTAGAACCACTCGTGCATACATCATCTACCAAAAGAAGCTTTCTGCCTGGCAGAGTTTCATTTTCTTTTCTTTTTATTACCTGGGAAATAAATTGGCGATTTTCAAATGACTGCATCGATTGTTTCGTATTGTTTACCTTATAAAAAGGCTCCCATATGGCAAGAGGACAATTCTTCAACATTTCCCTTACTGGAAGAAATCCTCTTTCCAGCATCTTCTCTTTGCTGGAGGGCATTAAAACAATTACATGATGTCGAAATTTGCTGGAAAGTTTTGTTAGAAACGGCTGGAAAAATACGTTTGCCAGCGCGATATCTCTTCCTTCTTTGTATTGAAACAGCATACTTTCTAAAAAATCATTGTACTCATACAAAATATGTAATGGCATATCTTCCAGTTTGGTCTTCACATTTAAAAACTTCAACTGTTCTTTACACCCTCCACACAATGCCTCACTTTCTTGAAAATACTGAAAGAAATTTTGTTTATAGTCAAGTTCCTTATGACACAGCAAACAATACTTCATCCTGTTTCGTTCATTTTCTGAATGGCAGAAACACACTGTTCGATGTCTTTTGTTTTCTTTGCGCATAAAAACCACCCCTCTCCTGTTGGCATTTCTATGTTTCTTCCCACTCTTCCTACCATTTGTATAAGACTTGCCTGTGAAAACACGGCATGATCTGCCTGCAAGATGACGATATAGATTCCTTTAATTGTAATTCCTCTTTCTAAAATGGTTGTACTTATCAAAAAGGAATATTTCTTCTCATGAAACTCATCAATTACCTTTTCTTTATCCTTTGTCTTTGAAGTAAATACTGCACATTTAAAAAGCAAGCGCAAGCCTAGATACAATTTATTTGCCAATGCAATCGTTGGCACAAACACCAATGTCTGTATTCCTCTTTTTCTTTGTTTTTGTAAGAAATGAATCAGAAAACAAAGCTGCAATGCAAATGACAAACATACAACCTGTGGCACAATCAAAGGATATCCATGCGGTCTTTGAAACAATTCCACTAATCCTAATGTTCCTTCTTCCACTTTCTTCAACATGTTTTCATCTGGTGTAGCCGTTAACATCAGCTTTTCTCCTACACACGCCTGCATCGCAATGGCCTCTAACAACTCGTTATCTCGATAAGGAAACGCATCCACCTCATCCATAATCAACAAATCAAAACAGTAAGGATAACGGTATAGCTGGTGCATCGTACATACGATCAAATCCCCATCGGTAACATCTGTAAATCCTTCACAAACCGCAACAACATGCAAACTGGAAAATGCCTGCTGCATACGTTCTTTAATTTCCAGTACCACCTGTCTTCTCGATATCGCAAAACCAACCTTCTTTCCCTGACGCAAATAATACTGAATCGCATCCATCGTTAATTCTGTTTTCCCAGCACCACATGCGGCATACACAAGCACATCTTTTTTCTGTTTCAAAAAGGACATAATCTTGGAAACTGCCTGTTTCTGTAAAGGAGTTAAAGGATATTTTAAAGAATACGAACAATCGATTTTCCTTTTTCTATACGTTTTCGCTTCTACACCCTTTCCCACATCCACTCTTCCAAACGCAATACACTTTCGACAATACCATGTCGTTCCATCCAAATAAAAATAAGCCAGATCTTCATTTCCGCAGCGAGAACATCGCACTTTACCACCTTCCACTATCTATATACGATAGAAAAAGGTAAAAATACAAAAAACATCCGCATTTTTTCAAATATTTTCTATACATTCCCCATAATCACTTTCTTGAAAAGAAATCTGCGTCAAAAAAACACCAGTCCTTCCTTTAAATCATGAACGCATTTGGATTTTTACCAGATAATCTGTATAATAAAAGAAAGGATGTGAAGATAACATGAATATAGATCTTATCGATCAAATAAACAATTGGGGTAAAAATTCCTTTTTGAAATACGGACTCATTGAAACGATTATCAATATTGGTCTCATACTGATTCTTGCCTTTATCGTAAGTAAACTTTTAAAAAAATTCATCCATCGCCATTACAAAGGAAATAAGCTTTTTATACTTCGTTTAAAAAACATTCTCGTATACAGTTTTGCGATTTATGGATGTTTAAATCAGTTTCTGCCTTTTTCTGATATTACAAAAATACTGGCGGCAAGTACCGGAATCGTTACCTTGGCTCTTGGGTTAGCTGCACAGGATGCGGTTGGAAATTTTGTCAATGGTATGATGATTGCCATGTTTAAACCCTTTAAAATTGGAGATTTAATACGTATTGATTCAGAAAATATCATTGGAACAGTTGTGGATATTTCTTTACGGCATACGATCATTCAAACGTATGAGAATACACGTGTCATCATCCCAAACTCTACCATGAACAAAGCTATTCTTGAAAATATCAGTACAACAAACAATCGCAAAGCAAATTTCCTGGAACTTGATATTAGTTATGAAAGCGACGTAGATAAAGCTATGGATATCATTAAAGAAGAAATCTTGCGGCATCCAAATTTTTTAGATGTTCGTACACAAGAAGAAAAAAACAACCATATCCCTCCTGTAATTACGCGTATTACCGGTTTTTTGGATAGTTCTGTACACCTAAAAACAACGATTTATTCAAAAAATAATGCGGAAGGTTTTGCCATGCTATGCGACTTGCGATACGCAATAAAAAAACGATTTGATAAAGAAGGCATTGAATTTCCTTACCCACATCGAACGATTACATACAAAGAAGAAGTTACAAAAAGCGATGCAGAATAATGCATCGTCTCCCTTATCTGTATACCTTTCTCCCACAAAAAAACCTGTAGAATTTCTTCCACAGGCTACTCTTATTTTTGTTTTTCCATCTGTAAGAAATGCCAGCTGTCTTTGCACATTTCTTCCAGATTTTTTTCTGCTTTCCACCCAAGTTCCTTTTCTGCTTTTTCTGTACTTGCATAACATGTCGCAATATCTCCAGGTCTTCTTGGATCGATTTGATAAGGCACTTCGATATCATTTACTCTCGCAAATGTATTTACAACATCCAATACACTGCTTCCTTTTCCAGTACCAAGATTATATGCTTCAACACCGATATGTTCTACTGTCTTCTGCACAGCATTTACATGTCCTTTAGCCAAATCTACCACATGGATATAATCACGTACCCCTGTTCCATCTGGTGTATCATAATCATTTCCATAAACATGCAGGATCGGCAATTCTTTGTTCGCAACTTTTACGATATACGGCATTAAGTTGTTTGGAATATCATTTGGACTTTCTCCCAGCAATCCACTTTCATGTGCTCCAATTGGGTTGAAATAACGCAACAATACAATATCCCATTCTTCATCTGCTGTATGCAAATCTGTTAAGATCTGTTCAATCATCAGTTTTGTAGAACCATAAGGGTTTGTTGTTGGTCCAAGTGGCATATCTTCTGTATAAGGAGCCACATTATTACCTCCATACACTGTCGCACTAGATGAAAATACCAGCTTTTTACAGTTATGTGCTGCCATCACCTTACATAAAGCAAGTGTACTCATCAGGTTATTTTCATAATATTTTAAAGGCAGTTTTACAGATTCTCCTACTGCTTTGTAACCTGCAAAATGAATGACCGCATCGATTTTATGATGGCTGAAAATTTCTTCTAAAGCATCTTCATCACAGCAGTCTTTTTTATAAAAAGCGACTTCTTTACCAGTAATTTTTCTAATCTTTTCAACAACATCTGCTTTTGAATTATATAAATTATCAATAATTACAACTTCATGTCCAGCATTTAACAGCTCTACTACCGTATGACTTCCGATAAAACCTGTTCCACCAGTAACCAAAATTTTCATTCTGTCTTCCTCCTAAAGTTTTTTCAACGCTTTCATTATATCACAGCAGACATACGAAAACTATTTCTTTTACAGGAAAGCACATGAAATATAAAAAATATTTGTTTATTTCTCAAAAATTTATAAAATTTTATGAGCATATCATTTGTGTAAGCGTTTTCTAAAGAGTACAATGGTCTTAGATATAAGCCATAATGTATACAATACAACAACTGGCAAGGAGGGAATCATGAAGTTTACTACAACAAAAGAACAAGAAGAGTTTCGAATGAAAGTCCGTCATTTTGCGGAAGAAGAAGTAAAACCAATCGCTTTTTTGCTGGATAAGGAAAATCAATTTCCACAAGAAGCCGTTAAGAAAATGGGAGAGCTTGGTTTTATGGGAATCCCCTATCCAAAAGAATATGGCGGAGCTGGGATGGATGTCATCAGCTATGCAATTGCGGTAGAAGAATTATCTCGTGTAGATGGTGGTACCGGCGTTATCTTATCTGCCCATGTATCTTTGGGAAGCTGGCCTATTTTTGCGTATGGTACAGAAGAACAGAAACAAAAATATCTCATACCTCTTGCGAAAGGGGAAAAAATCGGTGCGTTTGGATTAACGGAACCAAATGCTGGAAGCGATGCTGGTGGAACTGAAACAACCGCTGTTTTAGAAGGTGATCATTATGTATTAAACGGCGGCAAGATATTTATAACAAACGCTCCTTATGCGGATACCTATGTGGTTTTCGCATCAACAAATCCAGAGGAAGGAACTCGTGGTATCAGTGCCTTTATTGTGGAAAAAGGAATGGAAGGATTTACATATGGAGATCATTATGACAAACTGGGAATTCGATCTTCTTCCACAGCAGAACTAATTTTCAATAATGTACGTGTACCAAAAGAAAATCTGCTTGGAAAAGAAGGTCAGGGATTTAAGATTGCGATGGCTACTTTAGATGGTGGCCGTATCGGTATCGCATCTCAGGCCCTGGGAATTGCACAGGGTGCTTATGAACATGCTTTGGAATATGCAAAAGAGCGTGTACAGTTTGGAAAACCAATTGCCCAGCAGCAAGTCATCAGCTTTAAACTTGCAGATATGGCAACCAAACTTCGCTGTGCAAGATTTTTGATTTACAGTGCAGCGGAATTAAAGGAACACCATGAACCTTATGGAATGGAATCTGCCATGGCAAAACAATATGCAAGTGATATTGGATTGGAAGTTGTCAACGATGCATTGCAGATTTTTGGTGGAAGCGGCTATTTGAAAGGTATGGAAGTAGAACGTGCTTATCGTGATATGAAAATTTGTACGATTTATGAAGGCACAAATGAAATTCAGCGTGTTGTTATTGCCTCTCATATTATTGGAAAAGCACCTAAAAAAGCATCCGCAAAGAAAAAACCAAAAGCAATTACCGGTGAGCGCAAGAAAATGATTTT
Source organism: Amedibacterium intestinale (assembly GCF_010537335.1). Lineage (NCBI taxonomy): Bacteria > Bacillati > Bacillota > Erysipelotrichia > Erysipelotrichales > Erysipelotrichaceae > Amedibacterium > Amedibacterium intestinale. The sequence continues at coordinate 2,289,433 of NZ_AP019711.1, read as the reverse complement.
TAGAGATGGAACTGCAAAAGAACAGGTAGATAAACTTGTAGAAGCTTTAAAGAAAGATGGTTATGATTTCAGTGTTGGTATTCCAATGGATACACCAATTGCGAATGCAGAACGTGTTGTCAGTGCTGGAAAAGGAATTGGCGAAAAAGAAAATATGAAGTTAATTGAAGAGCTGGCAAAACAGGCAGGGGCTGCGATCGGTTCTTCTCGTCCAGTTGCGGAAACTTTAAAATATGTACCAATCAATCGCTATGTTGGTATGAGCGGACAAAAATTCACAGGAAACTTATATATCGCATGTGGAATTTCTGGTGCAGGTCAGCACTTAAAAGGCATCAAAGATGCAACGACAATTGTTGCCATCAACAACAACCCAAATGCGCCAATCTTTAAAAATGCAGATTATGGAATCGTTGGCGATGTCCTAGAAATCTTGCCATTATTAGCTGCTGCCTTAGACAATGGAAAACCGAAAAAACCGGCACCTCCTATGAAGAAAATGAAACGTCCATTTATTTTAAAAGATGCACCTGGTTATCCACGCTATGTATGCAGCGGATGCGGTTATGAATATGATAAAGACTTTGGTGATGAAGCAAGTGATGTTGCACCAGGTACCCCATTTGAAAAACTGCCGGAAGATTGGATTTGTCCGGATTGCGGTGAAGAAAAAGAACACTTCATCGAAATTGAATAAGGAGGAAACACTATGCACTGTGTAAGAAATGTATGTGATGATTTATATTGGATTGGTGGAAATGATCATCGCTTGGCTTTATTTGAAAATATCCACCCAATTCCAAGAGGAGTTTCCTATAATTCCTATCTTCTAATGGATGAAAAAACCGTTTTATTTGATACGGTAGATTGGGATGTATGCCGTCAGTTTTTAGAAAATATGGAGTATGTCCTAAATGGAAGAACACTTGATTATATGATTATTAACCACATGGAACCCGATCATGGTGCCAGCATTGAAGAAGTACTGTTACGCTATCCAGATGTAAAAATCATCAGTACCGAAAAATCCTTTTTACTGATGCATCAGTTTGGATTTGATGTTGATGGACGCATGATCGAAGTAAAAGAAGGCGATACAATGAATTTTGGTAAACATACCATTGCCTTTGTGGAAGCTCCAATGGTGCATTGGCCAGAAGCTATGGTTAGCTTTGACACAACAAATGGTGTTTTATTCTCCGCAGACGCCTTTGGTTCTTTTGGGGCATTAGATGGAAAACTGTTTAATGATGAAGTAAACTTTGATCGTGACTGGCTAGATGATGCTCGCCGCTATTATACAAACATTGTTGGAAAATACGGACCTCATGTACAGCACCTGTTAAAGAAAGCCGCAACCTTGGATATTAAGATGATCTGTCCTTTACATGGACCCGTTTGGAGAACAGATTTAGGCTATATTTTAGACAAATATCATAAATGGAGCACGTATGAGCCTGAAGAACAAGGGGTTATGATTGCCTATGCTTCCATGTATGGAAATACAGAATCGGCAGCACAGGTACTTGCGGCAAAACTGGTGGAAAAAGGAGTCCATAATGTCGTTGTACACGATGTATCCAATACCCATGTTTCCCAACTCATTGCGGATACATTTAAATACAGTCATATCGTTCTTGCATCGGTAACCTATAATTTAGGAATTTATCCAGTTATGCATGATTATTTACTGCATGCGAAAGCATTAAATGTACAAAAACGAATTGTCGGACTAATTGAAAATGGTTCCTGGGCACCAAAATCTGGTTCTTTAATGAAAGCCTTCCTTGATGATGAAATGAAACAGATGAGTGTTTTAAACAGTGAAGTCTCTATGGTATCCGCCTTACGTGATACAAATGAAAATGAAATGGATGGACTTGTAGAAGGAATTCTTGATTCATTAAAAAAGAATAATTAACAAATACGAAAACACCTATAGATCATTCTCATAGGTGTTTTATCATATGAAAACTGTATACAATACGGAGGTAATTATGAAGCCAAAACGTATATGGAAGATTTGGTTTTCTCCAACAGGAGGAACAAAAACAATTGTTTCTACAATTGCAGATACCTTATCCCAGCAATTTCAATCCCCTCTTGAAAGCTATGACTTTACATTATTAAAAAATCGTCACACCTTTCCAGAACTAAATGAAAATGATTTAGTTATCTTTGGCACCAGCGTAATTGCGGGCAGAATCCCTAATGTTTTATTGCCATATTTAAAAACCATAAAGGGAAATCATTCCCTTGCAGTTCCTGTAGTTTCATTTGGAAATCGAAATTATGATGATGCCTTAATTGAACTTCGAAATCTATTAGAAAATGCTTCTTTTCAATGCATTGGTGCAGGTGCTTTTATTAGCGAACATGCTTTTTCTACGACCCTTGCGAAACATCGTCCTGATGAAGAGGATATAAAGACATTAAAAGAATTTGCGTATCTTTTGTATCAAAAAATAGAAGGCACAGAGGAATTCCTGCACCCTGTCTATGTAAATGGTCAAACACCTTTACGACCTTATTATATGCCACAAGATCGAAACCACAATCCGATCAACATTCTTAAGGTAAAACCTGTAACAAGTGATACTTGTGTACAATGTGGAATTTGTGCCAATGTATGCCCTATGGAAACAATTAGCTTTAAAGATGCTAGAGTATGTCAGGGTATCTGCATTAAATGCAATGCATGTGTAAAAGCATGTCCTTATCATGCGAAATCATTTATTGATGAAGGATATCTTTATCATAAGGAAGAATTAGAAATTGAATACGCGAATCGAAAACAGCCAGAATATTTCCTATAGATGGCTTTACATACGATTCGTACTTCAAGGATCAAATAACCAAAATAAAAATGCATTTTATTTCTTAAAGAGATAAGATGCATTTTTTAGAATGAAAAAGACGATTAAACGACCATCTTCTTCCCGTATAGCTTATTTTTTTCTTGCGAAATATATTGCTGCTCCTGCAGCTGCAATCGTTGTGATGATGGTAACAATTCCAATTGTCATCCATGTTGTTTTTGACTTTTCAATTCTTTGATTTCATTATCATAAGCTTCTTTTGTTAATGCGACCGCACCTGAATACAGCTGAAGAATATTTTCAGATTTTTCATACTGGTAATAATGCATTTCTCCATCCATTCCCATCACATAAATCAAAGAATAGTTTTCAAACGCTTTATCTTTAAAAGTCCAGCCCATCAGTTTTGTTTTATCAATCGTAACTTCTTTATATTCCAAACCTTCTAATGTTTGTTTATCTTTTGGAACATCTACAAGAAAGAACTTTCTGCCCATAATTTCTTTATACGTCATCTTTGTGCTTACTTTTCCATCTTCAAACAAATAGAAAGATTTATTATTTTTATCATCACTTAAATATACAAGTGTCTTATTGATCTTATCATTTGTCCATGCAGGAATTTCTTTTCCTTCTAATTGAACTTTTGTCTGTTTGAAACCTTCTGGTGCTTTTACTCCGCGTACATTACGTACAACACCTAATTCACTTCCATTATATTTTGTATATACTAATGGTTTTTCATCTACATATACGCTAATTGTATACGTTTTTGTAGTTCCATATTCCGATGTAACAACAATATTGATTTTATTTTCCCCAGGTTCAACTTTCTTTTTCCCTGTACCAGAAACGCTTGCCTTAGAATCATTTGCAGAGGCATTTACTTCAATAGAAGTCGCATTTGCTGGCAAATTTACTTTATAAGATGTTGTACCTGCAGAAAACTTTGGAGATAACGTTCCTGCACTTACACTTAAACTTTTCAAATTATTGTCTTTTGATCTAGGATCTTCCTGTGGTTCTGGATTTGGTGCCGGTCTTACTGTTGTATTAGAAGAGCTGCCAGAATTCGAAGTGTTGTTTGATGGATTGGCAACCGTTACACTTGTTCCACCAATGGTAACATTACCTGCAAGTTTTGGATTTGCAGGATCGCTAACATCTGTCGCATCGATTACAGTAATCGTAATCGAAGCACTTCCTACTCCACCAGCAGTTGCTGTTGCGTTAATCTGACCACCTCGATCACACCAGTTTCCTCCACCTGTTATTGTCGCATTGCTTCCTGTAATACTTACTGCACCTTCGTATACACCACAGCTGGCACTTGCACTAAAACTTCCTCCTGGTCGAACACTTGCCGCTTTTACAAGCATTGGACTTATACATGCTCCTGCAATCAAAGCACTCATTAATACTTTTATCTTCTTCATAGTTTTCTCCCTTTTTACTGTGTTATTTTTCTAATATTCAAAATGTCATTTTTAATTAATGAATAATCAATGGAACGAATCTTTCCATCACCATCAACATCACCTGCCAAGAAAAATGCGGAAGACAATTTTCTAATATTTAATATATCGTTCTTAACCAAAGAATAATCAATAGAGCGAATTCTTCCATCCCCATCTACATCACCCTTCAAAACAATCATCATCGTATACGTTTGTGTTTTTGCCAGTGTTGGTGTTTCCCCTGCTTCCACACTAGATGATTCTTCTGGAAGGCTTATTGTTACATCTATCGTTGTTCCTGTTGTAATACTTCCACCATTTACAATAGCACCATTTTTATCAAAACATGTTACACTACCTACACTAGATAATTCTTTTATTAAAGTATCAAGATTTGTACCTACCTGCATTCCTGATAAGTATCCTCCAGAAAATCTTACTCCTGCTCTTGTTAATGCATCACTAACAGCTACAGGAACATTTTCAGATACTGGTTTATTATAAAACTTACTACTAAAACAGTTTAAGTCAACTCTTCCTTTGATACCATTTACACTTCCACTAGAAGTATATTGCCATCCCTGCTCTCCTGCATAATGTTTATTTTTAAAATTCAATTTAGGTCCATATTCTGCAACCCAGGATAAATTAGAATGAATAGCTGGACTATTCAATACCCCATTTGCATAGCTGCGATAAGAATACACATGCACTTTCCCTGCATAACCATTTTTATTCATATAATCTAAGTATGTACCAATGACTTTTTCATACTCAGCAACAGTAGTTGGATGTCTTCTTGTTACTCCGCCATCATTCCATGAATCAAACGCTTCAATATCATAAAAGATTGGATAAGAAAGATTTACATGATATTTCGAAAGCATTTCTACTGTTCCTTCTGCTTCTGCATAAGCGAAATTTTCATCATACGCATAACTATACAAGTAGATGCCATACGGAATTCCTAATCGATTGCATTCCTCAATGTTTCTTTTGAAATATTTATCTTCCATTCTATTTCCATACCCTACACGAAGAATCGCACCATCTATTCCTGACTGTTTAACTTTTTCCCAGTCAATCTTTCCATTATGTTCAGAAACATCAATAACTTTTTGGGTACCCTGATGATACATCAATTCCCCATAACCATTATAAAAATTCTTATTCCCATTTTCTAACTTCCATTCAGGATCCTTTGCCTTTGCTTCCACTGCATAAGTTTGCGGTTCTTTTTCCAATGCACTTCCCAAAACAGCATTATCATTCATTTCCTTTGGAACTTTTGTATCTACTGGAACATAAGTATCTTCCGTTACAATTTCAACATCATCAAAGTCATGATTTACATACTGCTGTTTTTCTACATTATCTGCGGATTCCTGTGCAAACATTGGTATTGAAATACAGCTGGCAATTAACAATATCACAACAATCGCAATGATAATTCTTCTTATTTTCATCTACTTCACTCCCTTATCCCCTTCTACATGCAGGTAAAATTATAGCACTACGAATGCACCTTGTAAATTCATTGAGGTAAAAGTAAATTGTTAATATTTCATATATATTCACTAAAGCACAAAATTGTAACTCACATGCTTCGTTCTTAATAAATTAATATTCTGTTATGGTTCCTGCCAACCTTCTAAGCTACATACATATTTATGTTTTTTTATTTGCGTTTTTACTCTACTTACTCTATTCCACACTAAAAATGAAACCTCTTCATGTGAATATACACAAAGAGGCTTCTGTATGTAATTCTAATGTAGAAGGATTCCTGTTAGTTTTTCAATCAAAGCATTGTCAAATCCTTCTGCCTTCATTTTCTCTGCTATTTCTATTTTTTCTTCAGCTTTTCCTTTTGCTTCTCCTTCTATTTTTTCTTTTAGTTTTAATCTTTCAATTGCTTCTTCAGGTGCAAGGTTTTCTTCTCCTTCTTTTCTTACTCCCATCATGTTGATGATATTGTTTGTATTTCTTCTTCCAATTTCCTCTTCCCACTGTTTCGTTGCTTCACACATATTTAGTACCTCCTCTTCTTTGTGCTCTTCCGCATACTTTATGATTTCTTCATTTTCTGTTATGACTCCTGCCAACTTTATGACATCTTTTTTTACATACACATCTGCACATTCTTTTTTCATCTCTTCTATCTGTTTTCTATAGATGTGCTGGATCATATAGACAAGCCTGCTTACATCTTCGTTTTGAAATGCATGTTCACTTGACCGTATTTCCAGCAGGTTCATTGAATAGTCGCTGAAGCTTTTCTCCATCCATTTTGGCATATCCACCATCATATCCTTCAGTCTTCTTGGTCCATCCCATGGTTTTTCTCCATAGTATACCACCAGAGTAAATACAGGATGGATTCTCTCTTCTTTTCGCATTCCTGACAGGAATTCATCCCTGTTTGCATAAACTGCATTTCCTTTATTTTCTCTTTTCTTCTTTGCACATTCTTCACGATACCCTAAGGCATCATACATCATTACCCGCAAAGGCATCCCATAGTGGATATGGCTTTGGTTTTCCAGCAGGAAGATGGCATATTCACTGTCCTCTGCAAACTTTCTGATAAGATCTGCCCTTCTTTCAACAAAGACATCTTCCTTCTTTTTTGTCTGAATGCTTCCTGACAGATTGCTGTCTGCCTCCATCAGTTTTTCAGGAAGAATGACCTGTTTTCCATCGTATAAGACCGTGTTGAATAAATCCGCAAAACGCCTGTTGTCCTTCCAGAAATCTCTGGATAAAATATCCAGATTTGACATACGCATCACCTATTTCCTTTCTTTTTTTTACGGATATCGGAAGATGATACATATTCATCTTCATTATAAAAATATGAATATTGTTTGTCTATACCGATATCGTGATATACAGGGCATACATTTACCCTGTTCACTAACTTATACGAAACAAATAGGTGAAAATACAAAAAAAACATAGAAAATTATCATAAAAAAATTTCAGAATCTTATAAATGTATGAACTATATCCGTCTGTAAAAAAGAAGGTGCTCCAAAAATAGTTGGGGTTAGCTGAATTTGATCTTCGAGATTACTTGGGGGCGGCATATACCCTATTTCGTTGAGAGGGTCTAAAGGGCTCATCACCTGTCCTAGGTGGTGGGCTCCTTTTTTTCGACCATCTTTACGCTTTTGTCTTTCTCGTCGATTGCAAATTCTATGCCTTTTTCAAGGACCAACATGCATCGGTTACGGAATCGTTCCCAATTGGTATATCCGTTGGCTGCCTTGGTAATCAGCTTGACGGTTCCGTTGAGTCGTTCCATCAGTGCGTTGTTGAGCCTTTTATATCCGACAGTGATTTGTCCTGTCTTTCTCGAGAGCTTGTATTCGGTTTTGGCTATGTAGAAAGAATTGATGATCTCGGTTTGCCAGTTGGCTAATGTGTAACTAAACTTGACCATTTCTTCTACATTGCTTTCTCTGAAATCAGTGATGACTTTTTTCAAAGCAGCAGGTGCCGTTTCAAGTGTGTTCGAGACATAGAAATCCGTAAGTTCATCCTTTAATTCCCAGGCCGTGTTTATATCCGGATGAATAGATACAAGCGCATTGGCATAATCGTATGGGTTCATATATCGTTTTAGAACCTTATTATATTCTTTTGGTCTTAAAATATCGAAAAGTGGTTTTCCATCGGCGCCTTTAGATCTTGTAAAGTGCTTGAACAGGAGTCCGTTCTTGTGTTTTAACAGATAATAGTTTTCTTCTTGTTCCTGGGTGCGTTTCGATGTGTTGATGCATCGCAGGGGGTTCATGATCCTTAAGCGAACCCTGTCCACTCTGCGGTGCAGTTCCTGTGAAACATGATAATGGTCGACCACATGAATCGCATTTTTGAAATGTTTTTTAATGATCCTGCGGTATGGTTCGTACATATCCGTAATCATGATATGGACCTGATCTATTTCATATTTTGGTATATTTGAGAAGTACTTATCCAAATATTCATATCGTCGACTAGGCAAGATATCGATTGGCCGCCCATTGGTCTGATCGATCAAAAGACAGATGTACTTACTGTTTTGTGTTTTGGAATGAAAGGCATAGTTTTCATCTGTGCACATGATTTCTGGCAGTTTTGCCCTTGGAATCGAAACAACCGAATCGAAGATCGATGAAACAGAAGTTGGAGAAATATGATATCTCTTAGCTGCGTGGGTAAAGGTTTCGCCAGGTTCTTGTAAGTCCTTGAGGATCTGAAGCATCAGATCTGAAGAAATCTTCATGTTCTGGAAGACGAAAGGATTGTATTCATAGAACGTTTTGTGGCATATTGGGCAGATATATCGCCTGGCATGGTATTGAAGAACACATTTTTTATCGGCCAGTAATGAATGCTGGATGGTCTTGGTCACATATCCCTTGATCTTCGTGATGGGATTTCCACATTCAGGACAAGCTGGTCGAGAATCCAAAAGCTTTACATCGATGATCGTCTGTTCATTTCGTCTAATACAGGAACAGGATTCTAAAATCGATGAATCCAGATTGAAGATTGTGCAAATAGAAGCTTCGCAATTGGTAAAGTCTTGCATATTGTGTCACCTCCTGATAAAGCAAGTCTTCGTACACCTTAACTATAAGCGAAGCAGGCATATCTGGATATACATATCAGGTTGGTCGCTGTTTTTATCGACTTAAAAATGCATAAGAACCGAATTTTCGAAAAAGCGGGCTCCGGCGTAAGAAGGCAAGATAATCCGAATCTTTTGAAGATTTTGGAAAAGGTGGGAAAAAACTTTTGATGAATCTGTAGAAATAAGAATCTTCTAATGATCGGTCAGGCTCTTTATTCAAAACCTTTCGGATGGATAAATAGACATGATTGAATCCTGGAACTACAAAAGAAGGAAGAATGATATGAATAGCACCACATTCTTTACACCGACATCGCTGGGCATTGATCAAAACAGTGCGAGTCACAAAGATAAATTTACGAACACGATGTCCATAAAAAATCAAAGAACCCTTCGCATGACAACGAGGACATTCCATGGTATGGATCGTAATATTAAATTTATTGATTAAATTGTTCATTGTGATTACAATATAGATGTAACGTGAGTGGTACCGAACAGGGCCACAGAAAAGCGGTTGCCGGGGTGAGAAAATATGGTAACTGCTTTTTTTAATGCCTGTTATTATCCTTTCAATCATAGTATAATACGAAACCCCAAAAAGTTTGGAACAAAAAAAGGGCAGGTAAGTTCCTTGCCCCAAGTAATCTTGGGTAACCCCCTAACCCTAACTATTCTTGGATAACCAAAAAGAAAAGGTCGTACAGCTCAATGACACATTTCATTCAATAGCTGTTACGACCACTCTACTATGTTATTTCAAAAATCTAAATTCACCAAATGAAGAATCTACATGATAATCAGGTGCAGGAGTTTTTGGATCTACCCAAGATATCCATTCCATGACAGGATCTTCTCCTTCTTTTTTCGGCGTCGAGAATTCTGCACGATATACACCTGTACGCATTACATCCTTCTCATTAACTAGTTTTAATTTACGTAAAGAGTCTAGTGAAACCTTGCCTTCCACTATATATCCATCATCTGTTTTAGTTGCTTTAGTTTCCAATGTATCTAAATTCCACTTACTATCAAAATCACGATAATAAACTATAGAATAATCATGTACACGTCCTTGTGGATCTATTTCTACTCCATAATATTTAGGCATACCTTCACTACCTGGCTTATCAATACTTCCACCAGCAAAGAATAGTTCTACACGATCTTCATTATCAACAGTACTTTCGTCTTCTTTCCATTTTTCATCCACTAATACATCTTTATCTTTTACTGTAAAACTAAAGTAAAAATCCGTACCATCATTATATCCTTTAAACTCTGTATATGGAGCCTCTTTCACATCCCATGGAAAATGAAATCCACCAGCAATTGCAGGAATATCTATCCACACTTTTTCATCTAACTTACCATCAACAACGGCTTTGTCTTCTCTTTTTACAACATCATAATGTGGAGTTGTTGCCTGATTATATGCTACTGCCGATGACTGTGAATCTGTATTAGCCTCTTCTTTACAACCTCCTAAAACAAGTATACTTCCTAACAACATCAATGATACCATGCAATTTCTCTTTTTCATTATTACCCTCCTCTCATTGATATGTTTCTTTATGTTCATTATATCAACCTAATATACGAAATACAATGTACAATGTAACCGTTTACTTAAATTTAATAAAGAGTTGGCATGATTTCTCGTCATAAATAAATGATGTTGTTATAGTGACTCGATATTCAGATGAATATATTTCTAATATTATTTATTACTTCTATATAAAAAGTATCAGTTCAAAACAATTCCAGTAAGTTTTTTGATCATTTCTTTACTAAAACCTTCCAGTTTCATTTTCTTTGCGATATCCATTTTTTCTTCAACTTTCCCTTTTTCAATTCCTTCTATGCGTCCTTCTTTTCGTCCCTGCAGGATTCCTTCTTCTTTAATATACTGACTTAAATTACACATTTCTTCCAGCTCCTTTCCAAGTTCTTTTGTCATTGAAACCTCTTCGTATATAGGCAAACAAAGAGGTTTTCTGTATGTAATTCTAATGTAGAAGGATTCCTGTTAGTTTTTCAATCAAAGCATTGTCAAATCCTTCTGCCTTCATTTTCTTTGCGATATCTAGTTTTTCTTCTTCCTTTCCTTCCTTACGTCCCTGTAGGATTCCTTCTTCTTTAATATACTGACTTAAATTACACATTTCTTCCAGCTCCTTTCCCAGTTCTTTTGTCATCGGTATTCCATAGTTTTTTGTAAGCAGTTCCTTTTTCTTCGTTGAATCCATCCCTGATGTAAACAGTATGTACAAAAGTGTCATGAATGTCCCATCATGGATATCCTCTACTTCTTTTGGGGGATAGATCATGACAATGTTCATCAAATCATAATGTCTCTTTGGAAATGCATAAGCTGTTCCCAAATGTTCTTCATGCAGGGAATAGCGATTCATTACACCACTTTTCTTTTTACTGTGTTTCATGCATATCCAGATGGAATACACTTTCTTTAGATCCTCATAGTTTGTCTTTTGAAATCCATTGGGTGTATTCTTCTGCCTTACCAGCAAACGACTTCCATAATATATGCTTCTTTTCAATAATGGATATCCCATATTGTCTTTTCCCTGTGCTTCAATATTCATGAACATATCTACTTTTCCTTCATGATTTGGCAAGCCCAGACCACATAGTACATCATAGCGAACAAGTCCACCCTTTCCTGTTATATCCTCTGTATTCATGCCGTTAATCTTTTCGCTTTGTTTGATACCTTCCTTTGTATCTGGTTCAAGACAGGTCAAAACTTCCTTTATGCTCATTCCTTTAAACTCCGTAATGACATGTCTTGAAATATGGGAAAGTACATATTTGTTCATAAGAACCTTCTTGCAGTATTCATCATAGCTTATTTCTTTGTTTGACAGCTGATCAATAGCCGCTGCAGCTTCTATCTGCATCGTATTTCACCTCCTAAAACTCTCTACATAACTTAATACGAGAAAAAGAAGGAAAAATACAAAAAATAATGCAAGAATCTTAATTTTTTAAGATAAGATCATTTACAATAGAATGATAATATCTATCATAATCATAATACGCTAACTTTTCATAACTTACCATATACATATTGGTATAAACAAGAGTATATGATAAATGGAAATTAAAAACCTGTCAGTATTTCTAAACTATACCCTGTAAATGGACAGCAAAATATTCTAGTAAATTTTTCTTTTATAGTGATAATGAATAGAGTTAATAATTATGAGAATTCATTATTTTACTGATAAATAAGTTAAAGAACTGAAAAGAAATCCTTCCATTAGATGAATCAGGATTTCTTTTTTACTGTATTCATTTATCATTAATTATTACAGAACAAATATAACATCAGCAGTGTGAGGTCTAAACCTTTAATCCAAAGGTTAATTCCATCAACTCAGAAGCAATACTTTTCTCTTTGATTCGCATCATACTATCCTCTATTTTCTCTTTACCCAGCAAATTCATATTTCCATACCACACCAATTCCTCATCTATAATGGCAAAATGTTCACAAGTTTCCTTTACCAATTTTAAATAAAATCCTGCTCTTCTCATATCTTCATGTAATTTCATCCATAATGCACTATCACCATATCCATACAAATCAGATTCCCAAGTAACAACTGTTACTTCTACACCTAAAGATTGTTTTTCTTTTAAGAAATCAATAAATTCATACACCTTTGAAGTACTGATTGCTGGACTAGATATTACAATTTTTTTATTTGCTTCTAATAAATCTTTTTTAAAAACTTCATAATAAGTATCCCCATCATAGATTGCATTTACATCCTGCTTATCATTTACAAACAATCCTGTACATACGGCATATCCTATTTGTTTATATGCTCGTAATCTTTTCGCATACATTTTATCAAAGATAGGTATATGGCTATCTATATAATCATAGACTATAACATTGTTTTTTCCTTCATAATCACGATTTAACCTTCCTACATATTGTTCAACTACACTTCGAAAAGAGATAGGGGTGGCCATAACTAAAGTATCTAACCTTGGAAAATCAAATCCTTCTCCAATCAAGCTCCCTGTGGCTACCAACACCAAAGAACTATCTGCATCTACTTTATTCATTCGTTCAATAATTTGCTTATGTTCTTTCTTTGAATTGTTCCCTGTTAAAAGAAATACATTATCTGCATACTCTTTAATTCTCTTATACAGCTTTTCCGCATGATCTTTGTACTTTGTTAATACAACAGGGGTTCTTCCGGCTTCCAGACACTCTTTTACATCAGATAAAATCTGTTCATCTCTTACATCGTTATATCGTATGAGATCATATGCTTCATTTGGATGTAGTGTATTGGCATCTCCTCTGGGACAAACTGCCCTGGTAAATCTAGGATATACCAAATGTTCTATTCCTTGTGTCAATGCTTTTTCTTTCGATGTATAACTATATCGAATTTCTCCAAGCAGCATAGTATTTATTTTTTCTGATCCATCTGAACGCTTTGGTGTAGCACTAACTCCATATACCTATTTTGCTTTTACCTCTTTTAATACATTCGCAATCGTATCAGATGCTGCATGATGACATTCATCTACAATAATCATCCCATATTTCTCTAACATGGGGTGCCAATTATCTTTCTTGCATAAAGAACCTGCCATAGCAATATCAACAATGCCATTCATAGAATCTTGTGATCCTTGTAATTTCCCTATCAGTTTCTTCCTTTTTTTAATTCTGCCGCTCTTTGTTTCATATTGTGGCATATCTTCTTGTATATCAAGAAATGTCTCTAGTGAGGTTTCCCATTGTGTAAGCAATGTAGAGGATTGTACCAGGATTAAAGTATTTACTTTTTTTTCAGAAATTAGTGCACTGCATACAACCGTTTTTCCAAAAGCCGTAGCAGCATGAAGAATACCATTATCATATTTTTGTAATTCCGATAATGCTGATTCTTGCTCTTTGCGCAATTTTCCTTTAAAAGAGACATTGATAAATCTACCTTTCTGCCGTTCATCTTCAAGAGTATATTTTATTCCTGCTTCCTCTAATTTTTTAATTAAGATATCATATAATCCTCTAGGAATTTCAATATACCCACTTAGATGATCTTTTCCTAAATATATCCACTTTGAAATAGCGAAATTTGAAACTTTGATTGCCTTATTTTTATAGTAAATTGGATTATAAAACGCTGCTAATCTTCGAATCTTGTTTTGAATTGAAGGCTTTAAATTTAAACTATCTACATATATTCCATTAGACAGTATAAGATGCATTTCACCATATACCTCATCCTTGCGAAAACTTTGTTGTTTCCAAGGTTCATCCCTATGTTCTTCTATAGAAATATCCCCCATAACATATCCTGTCCATTCTGTTACCTTTGCCTCTATAAATTCTTTAGAAAGTTTGGGCTTCTTCCATAGAACTTCCCATTGATTGGGATATGCATTCCAATTACTGTCAATAAATGCACTATTTCCTTTATGTAACGCTTGTCCCTGCAATGGAAGCGCAATAAAATTTCCTAATCCATTATCTTCTAATTCATCCTGTGCTGGAAGCATACGATCGTAATATTTAAAAGATTTTAAATTTACCTGTTCTGCCCCTTTTTCTAATAAAGCAGAACCAAATTTTCTTGCCAAAGAGGCAGGAATCGGTTTATCAAAGAATATCCATATATGTGCACCTTTTCCAGATCTCGATCGTTCTACCAAAGGATCGATTCCATTTAAGATACAAATGCTACGCATAGCATTTACTTCTTCTTTCCACATATCATCCGTATTAGCAAAATCATATTTCTCTGCATCTTTTTCATGATTATCAAAATCAAAAACCAAAAAACGGCATTGATTATCTTTTAGAAGAGGATATATTCCAATTACATCAGAGCCATTATAAGACTTACCAAGAAGATGATTAAGAATGTCGTTCTTAGTTAGTTGTTTATAAGCTTGGTGTAAACAATCTTTGCATTTTATTTTATGACCATATTTTTTCGGACAAACATCTTTCCAAAAATTGTAACATTGTGGATAATACCCTGCTTCTTTTGTATCTTTTTTCTCATACCTTTTGGCATAAACATCCATTCTTCCCCAAAATCTTGCATAAAATAAATTTGCCATTTTATCGCTAATACAACTTGGATGAACAATCCTTTTTCCCTGATTTTCTTCATATTCTTCGCAATTATCATCTTCTCTCATTTTATGAATACGTTCATTATAAGAAATTCCTGAATCATCCAATATACGTTTTAATAATTCATTTTCTAACTGCAATTCATTTATTTGCTTCTGTAGTGCACTAATATTTTCTATATAGCTTCTCATAATAATCTCCTTAACATATAACAATGTTTTGTTTTAGATAGAAAGCGAAAAAATACTGCCACAATAAATCCATTTCTAATGGTTATTTTATCATTTATTAAAATGCAAAGATATAGCCAGGTTTTTATTTCAAATTAAAAAGAACCAAAGCAGTAAAAAAGGAGCTATGTAAATAATATAATTACGAGCTCCAAACCATGTTTCAAACTGTTTTAAGACATATAGCCTCTTGAATTTTTAAAGTTTCAATTTCATTTACCAAACTACTCTTAATACACTTTAAATTACATAAATAATTTCATATGTAATTCTAATGTAGAAGGATTCCTGTTAGTTTTTCGATCAAAGCATTGTCAAATCCTTCTGCCTTCATTTTCTCTGCTATTTCCATTTTTTCTTCAGCCTTTCCTTTTACCTTGCCCTCAAGAATACCTTCAGCTTTTCCTTTTGCTTCTCCCTCTATTTTTTCTTTTAGTTTTAATCTTTCAATTGCTTCTTCAGGTGCAAGGTTTTCTTCTCCTTCTTTTCTTACTCCCATCATGTTGATGACATCATTTCTTATTTTTTCTTCCCACTGTTTCGTTGCTTCACACATATTTAGTACCTCCTCTTCTTTATGTTCTTCCGCATACCTTATGATTTCTTCATTTTCTGTTATGACTCCTGCCAGTTTTATGACATCTTTTTTTACATACACATCTGCACATTCTTTTTTCATCTCTTCTATCTGTTTTCTGTAAATGTGCTGGATCATATAAACAAGCCTGCTTACATCCTCGTTTCGAAATGCATGTTCACTTGACCGTATTTCCAGCAGATTCATAGAATAGTCGCTGAAGCTTTTCTCCATCCATTTTGGCATATCCACCATCATATCCTTCAGTCTTCTTGGTCCATCCCATGGTTTTTCTCCATAATATACTACTAAGGTAAATACAGGATGGATCCTTTCTTCTTTTCGCATTCCTGACAGAAATTCATCCCTGTTTGCATAAACTGCATTCTTTTTGTTTTCTCTTTTCTTCTTTGCACATTCTTCACGATACCCTAAGGCATCATACATCATTACCCGCAAAGGCATCCCATAGTGGATATGGCTTTGATTTTCCAGCAGGAAGATGGCATATTCACTGTTCCCTGCAAACTTTCTAATTAGATCTGCCCTTCTTTCAACAAAGACATCTTCCTTCTTTTTTGTCTGAATGCTTCCTGACAGATTGCTGTCTGCCTCCATCAGTTTTTCAGGAAGAATGACCTGTTTTCCATCGTATAAGACCGTGTTGAATAAATCCGCAAAACGTTTGTTGTCCTTCCAGAAATCCCTGGATAAAATATCCAGATTTGACATACGCATCACCTATTTCCTTTCTTTTTTTACGGATATCGGAAAGATGATACATATTCATCTTCATTATAAAAATATGAATATTGTTTGTCTATACCGATATCGTGATATACAAGGCATACATTACCCTGTTCACTAACTTATACGAAATAAATAGGTAAAAATACAAAAAAAAAATAGAAAAATTAAAAAAAAGACTATGAAAATAAGAGAACATTAGTTTTACTCTAAAAATCATAGTCTTTTTACATAATCTTGTTTTTTGAATAGAAAAATAAATTTTTATGTTTTTTTCTTTCCTAATTATATTCTTTTTATCGTATCTGCAGAAAAGATAATTCCACCATCTTTTCGTAAAGTTTCATAAGTTTCCATAACTACTCTGGAATATTCCAGTTTTCTATAACAAGTTTCTAAATCATTTGCATTATAAATACGTACAAATTCTTTTGTTTCTTAATATAATGCGTCATCATTTTGTTCAACACTTAAATCTTCACTTGTATTTTGAATGTTTACACTGAATTTTGAACATTTGCTTGTTTCTGATTCTAAAGTAATATATCCTTTTTCTCCTTGAATCTGAGAGATGCATTTGCTTCTTGTATCTTTACATCCCACACAGACAGCTTTAAAAGTTGGATATTCTAAAATAGCAACTCCACTTGTATCAATACCATTTTCATGTTTATTAGGATAATAGTGTACATTTTCAGGTTTTCCAAATAAGCCAATGACAAAGTGAAGATTATAAATATTAATATCTGCCAAAGCTCCTCCAGAAAAAGCTGGTGAGAAAACATTTGGTGTTTCACCGTTTAAAAATTTATCATAGCGGCTGGAATATTGTGAGAAATTGCATTGTACCATACGTATGGTACCTAAACGAGAAATCTGTTCTTTGATTTTTAAATAATTTGGCATATGTGCAGTTACAATTGCTTCAAAAAGGAATAAAGAATGTTCTCTTGCATAGTTTGATAATATATCAAATTCTTCTAAAGTAGATGTAAATGGTTTTCACTCTCCAAAAGTTGATAAAACCTTTCATTCATCATAGGAATCATTCTTTTATTATTACCAGTAATAATCATAATCATCTTTTGAACATAATTATCCAATTTAAGCAATATAGAATCATTATCAAAAGCTACATTATGTATTAGCCATCTGAGGAAAGGAAGTTGCATTTCTATAGCTTCCTCCATTTCATCACTTTCCAAAGATTGCACGTATCTTTGTGTATTTGCTGTTTCTGCATTTATAAAATTCAAATTCTCAAAATTAAAATTTTTATCATCAAATTCACAAATAAAGATAGTTACATTGTCAATTATCAACTCTTCTCTTTTTAATTTATCCACGCTGTATCTTTCATACTTATAAATTAACTCTTTATCATCAAACTCAAACGTATAGGAAAAAGATGCAAAAGATTCATCCGAATCTGCATTCATAAAATTTTCATTTGCTTGCATTCGAAAACCAGGATAAAGGGTTGTATTTATATCCATAAGCGCTCTTCCCAAATTTGTTTTCCCGGTCGCATTTTTCCCATAAATTAACATTTTAGAAAGAATGCCATTTGTAATACACTCAGTATTAAACTGATATCCTGCTATATCTTCAAAATTTATCATTATTTCATCTTTAAAATTCCTGTAATTTTTTAAAGAAAATCGTTTTAACATATAACCTACCTTCCTCTTTTTTGTTTTCTATCCAAAGTATAACGAATATACAAAATTTAAGCAGCTATATCCCGTAAAAAAATTACGACATCTTTCATCCTTTTACCTTCACTTCTATAAACCCTTTAGAAATTCTAGGTTTTTTATTGATTTGGAATAACTCCTTTCCAGAAAGTGTTATTTTTTCATATATCGTGTCCCCTTAATACAGCTATAAATTTATTCGTTTTTTATGATAAAAGCTTTCTCTTTCTTTCTATACTTTTAAGTGATACACTTATATTGAAAAAGTATTATAAATATTCGACATATATATAAAGTGAGGGAAATCATTATGAATAAAAAAGATAAAATTTCTGAAAAGTGTAATTCGATCGGTAGTAGGTTTACTGGATTAGATATGAAAGATTTAATTGGTGGACCTTTATCGGAGGCAGCGAAAGCACAGGAACAATTAGCTAAAAGCACAGCAGATTTTATCAATAAAGTTGCCTTTGACAATCAAAATCGTATTCGAAATTCAACTTTTGATTGTCATAAAAAAAAGCGAAGAGGCCGATGACACTTTAAAAAATGATGAAATGAACGTAAATGTACAAGCAAACAACCATGAGCTTCCTGAACGTTTGGAAAGAGTTCTTGATGTGCTGGAAACTAGTATTTCACCACAACCTCTTTTTCCTCAACTGTAATAAGAGATGAAAAAGAAATTGATGAAAACTATTTGACGCTTACCGTAATTTGAGAATCTGCTTTTCTACTTGCATAAAAAACACCTCCTGTCGTGCAAGTTGTAGGAATTTATCCTACAAAATAATCTTACACCAAGAGGTGGCCCTATTTATGGATTAATGTATTTTTTATGTATTGGCTCTCTTACCGGATTAGGTGGCTCTCAATTGCGGACAAAGTGGCTCTGAGTGAGCGGAATACTCAAGGAATATTATGAAGAGTTTTTACCATAGCATCCAGATATACAAAGAGCGTGTAAGAAGACTATATAGTAAGATGTAGTCTTTTTTTAATACTCTAATTACTATTAATAGTAAACTGAGTCACTCAAAATACTATTTAATTTATTAACACTGACAATTATGAACCAGAATCAAGCTAGATTCAATACACGGATTACTTTGCGGTTACCTTGAATGTATCCTGTATGATATGTGCGTAGCCATCAATTCCTTTACGCAAATCGGTAGGGCCACAAGCTATGTAGAGCTTTGGAATCTTTTCAAAACTAATCATGATGACTTCAGTGCATTGATGACACGACAAAGAGCATCATCATTGATGGATGAATCTACTTCTATTATATGACCATCAAAAGAGAAGGAAATCTTATCAGATGGAACACTTATGACAACAGGAAGAAAAGAACTAGAATTCTTTTTTATTTGTTTTCTCTTATTTATAAAAGAATGATAGTTTAAATTCCTTTCAAGACAAAACTGCTTTGCGGCTAAACCACTTGAAGCAAAGTCATTAAAGATAGATTCCCAGTCATATCGTTTACGCATAAAATGCCACCTCCCTGGTGGCATAATTATCTCATAAGGATACCAACTAAAAATAGGTGTATTCTATTTGACGCTTACGGTACTTCGCTGAGTTTTCCGTAACAAAAAACCTGTCAGTATTTTTTCTGACAGGCTTTATTTAGATATTCTGATAAATCTTCCCATTGTTTTTTAGAAAATTGTTCATAATCTATAGTTTTTATAAGAGACTCAACTTTTTCTATATTTTCATTTAAAGTTAAATCAGAAATATAATCCAAATTTAATTGAACTCTTAAATATTCGAATAAATCTTTCATTTTAGTTCCAAAATTTCTAGATGATAAGAGTCAATATGCAATCCATTTTCAAGATCAAGCTTCATAAATCCATACTTAATATAAAGTTCATTCCACTTTTTTATTTCATTTCCTGCAATCGTTATTTTTTGTGAAATATCTACAATATAATTTTTTAATTCTATAAGAAGTTGAACCGTTTTATTATTAGTATCCTCACTTTTTATTACTCGCTCATGAATATTTTTAATTTTCTGCAATATGGTCTTTCTTTCATCTTCTCTTTGATCAATTTTTTTCTTAAGCTGTACAAGTCGATTGTTGTTAGCATTGATACTTGCATCAATTGCTAAATATAGATTATAACCTGGAATAATTAGATAATACCATTTGCTAGCTTTTTCTCTTTTCTTATTAACTTCCTTTATTTCTTCTTGAATTGATTCAATTTCTTGATCTATTTTCTGTGTCTGCATATTAAATTCATTTAAAGCCGTTTCCAAATATGCTAATTCTTGTTTCCATTCATTTAGAGATTGATTGCTGAAATCTATTTCATCCATAATTTTAGAATTCATTTTAAGCAGTTCTTTTTTCATTTCTGAAAATTCTTCATACTGTGTATTTGCTAATTTTTTCATATGCAAAGCTTCAATTTGAAGAGTTTCAATTTTTAATTCAATAGCTTTATTGGGTTCCACTGACTTTGCAGCACAAAGCATTCGCGATTGTGGTGCTTGTATATAAGAATTAAGTTCGCTAAAACAATTTGTTAAATAACTTTTAAATTCTTGGCCTTCTGTATAGCCTTGTCCCATTGTAGTTCCGGTTCTCCTTCTGCTTGGGCAATAGTATCACTCAGTTTAGTACGAACTTCATTCATAGAATCCACATAATCTAAACAAACAAGATAAAGTGCTTCCCATTGAATATGATAGTCAGCGAATGGTTGTACAAACATTCTTTTTTCATAAAACTTCTGTTGATTTTCGTCAATAGATATTTCATTCCAAAATTTCGTATTAGCCAATGCTTCACAACATGCTTCAATACTCTTCCAAAAAAGAATTACTTCATTTAATATTGTTACGATACGTCGCATACTACTAATCGATACAGTCAGTGCCTGTAAAGGAATTTCTAAATTAGCACGGTTGTTCACTGATGCTGCCAATGTTTCCTTATATTTAGTGATTGATGCTTTATTCGTAGCATCTTTTGATTTAACTTCCTGTTGTAATCTATAAAGTTCTTCAAGACGCTTATTATAAGATTCCAACGTAGCATTTTGATGTTCAGCAGCAGTTGTAAAACTATTTCCTATGTTTTTTAAAGCAGTAGAGACTTTTTCAATAGTTTTTTCTTGTGCAATAATTTCCTGTTCAGTTTTATCGTACTCCTCTTGTTTTTTCTTAAGAAGCTCTCGTTTTTGTTCCATATCGGATGGATGGGCCTTAATTTCTTCTGTTAAGGAATTAATTTCTCTTGTTAATGCATCTTTTTTCGATTTTAAGTCTTGAACTTCTTTTTCTACTGACTGGATTTTGGAATTATCTGCTGGATTTACATCATCTGTATTAAAAGAATCAGTTTCAGAAGTTTGGGGAGTTTCTGATACGGAAGATACTAAATCTTTAATTGGAAAAATATTAGATATCAAACCACCTAATCCTCCCATGATTGCACCCGTAAGTTCTAAAGAATATGCACGTTTTTCAGCTGATTCCGCTTTCTTAGATAATTCAATGTATTCATGATTCATATTTTCAATTTGTTCTTGAAGGATTTGTTGGAGAATTTCCATAGAAGCAAGTTCCGCTTTTACCTCTGCTATTTGATTTTGGATTTCGTCTTTTTTTTCTAAAAGTTTTTGGTTATTGCTATATGTATTATGCAATACTGTTTCAGTTTGATCTAAGCATTTTAAAAAAGTGTTTTTCATTTCTATAGATTTATCTGTCATTTTACGGGCTATATCGGCAGTTTTAGCCAATAACTGTATTCCTGTCTTAATATCATTCTCACTAAAACAAGGATAAACATTATTTAAAGAATTTATAACAATTTCTGATTCATTGCTAAAAGATTTCATTGTCAACTCACTGTCAGAAATTGCTTTTAATAAATCTGATTGCAAAGTATGTGCAATTTCCGGTAAATTACTAATGCCTGATACAGAACAGTATACGATATCTAACAAGCTTGAATATTTCAATTAGAGAACGACACCATGTTAATGGAGTGACGACAGTGTGTTAATCATATGACGTCAATGTCACATCTCAATGACGACACTATCAAAATAAAATTTTAATGCTCTGCAACGTCCTTCTGGACTTAGAATGTAAACGTAGACAGATATCTACAGATTCTAAGGAAAGGAGGATTTTTTATGTCCAAAGACAAGAATATCGTTCGTCTTAACCATCAGGGCATGTCGCAAAGAAATATTTGTAAAACACTTAAGGTTTCAGATCGACGTGTGCGAAACACTATTAAAAAAATGAAAGATCTAAATCTTACCTATGATGATATAAAAGATATGGACGATGATGCATTTGATGAACTGTTTACAAAGAAACCGGAGGAGGTGATTTTAAAGAGACGACCTGATTGTAAATATATTCATGAAGAATTGAAACGCAAAGGTGTTACGTTAATGCTGTTGTGGGAAGAGTATGTAGAAGAGTGCATTGCCCTAAATGAATCTTATCTTAAATATACGCAGTTTTGTAATGTTTATAAATCTTATGTTGATATAAACAAACTTACTATGCATATAGAACGTAAACCTGGCGAAAGGTGTGAGGTGGACTGGGCCGGGACAACGATTCCAATCTATGACAGAACACTTACCAATGTAATAAGAAAAGCATATTTATTTGTTGGGGTATTGCCGTTTAGTCAGTATATGTTTGCTCAGGCTACCATGGATATGAAAGAAGAATCATGGATAAATCATCATATTGATATGTATAACTTTTTTGGTGGCGTTCCTTTGATGTGCATCTGCGATAACTGTAAGACCGCGGTGATTTCCCATAAAAAGTATGAAGAAATCATCTTAAATCCAGCCTATTATGAAATGGCTGAATATTATGAAACCGCCATTGTCCCAGCTAGAGTACGTCATCCAAAGGATAAAAACTCTACTGAAGGATCTGTTGGCTATATGACACGTCAAATTATTGCACGTTTAAGAGATGTAAAATTCTGTACATTGGAAGAACTCAATGAGCGTATCACTGATGAAGTAAATAAATTAAATGATAAGCCATTCCAAAAAAGAGACTATTCAAGAAGTTATGTGTTTGAAAACGAAGAAAAAGAGTATCTGTCTGCACTTCCTGAATTGCCATATGAATATGCTATCTGGAAAAAAGCTACAGTATCTTTCAACTACCACATTCAGTTTGAGAGAAATTATTATTCAGTTCCTTATCAGTATTTTAAGAAAGAAGTACAAATAAGAATCACATCCAGAGTTATAGAAATCTATGACAGGCATGTTCGTATCGCAACACATCCAAGGATTTTAAGCGGTGTAAACAAATATGTTACGAATAAAGAACATATGCCTGAAAACCATAGAGCCTATGGTGAATGGAACCAGGAGAGAATCCTCAACTGGGCAAAAACGATAGGCCCTAATACGTATAAGGTGATATCTAGTATCTTCATAAATGCCAGAGTCGAACAGCAGGTATACAATCAGTGTATAACGATTCTTAAATTAAAAGATAAATATTCCTCACAAATACTGGAACAGGCGTCAGGAATAATTATCGAAAAGAATATCACACCTATACATAGGAATTTTAAGGCAGTAATTGAAAACATTCAAGAAATGAAAGAAGAAAATAAATCGAATGATTATGCGCTTGTAAGAGGTGCTTCATACTACGGAGGATACAGACATGATTAATCAAAATTATGAGAAACTAATGAAAATGAACTTAACCAAGATGGCTGAACTTTATAAGAATCAGTCTACAAACAAAGCATATCTTGAACTTTCTTTTGATGAAAGATTTGCTCTTTTGATTGATGGAGAAGCTGACGATAAACATAATAAACTGATCTATGGAATCAAAAAAAGATCAAACATACGAATGCCTGAAGCTAGTGTCAGTGATATACGATTTTATCCAGATAGAGAAATCGATAAGGTATTAACTCTAAAACTTGCAGAATGCGATTACATAGATGAACATCTTAATGTAATTGTAGTAGGTGCTACAGGAGCTGGAAAAACGTTTTACATATCTGCTTTAGGAAATGAAGCCTGCAAGAAAGCGAAAAATGTCAAATACATCAGACTTCCAGATTTGCTTTATGAACTAGATCAAGCCAGAAACAAGGAGTCATATAAGAAGAAACTAAAATACTATGCAAGAGCTGAATTGTTGATTATTGATGAATGGCTGTTGAACCCAACAACTTCACAGCAGCAGTCTGATATTCTTGAATTGCTGGAATTAAGATATGGATGCAAATCGACAGTTTTCGCATCACAGTTTCTTCCAGAAGGATGGCATGCAAATCTTGGAGGAGGTGCTGTTGCGGACGCAATTTTAGACCGAGTCGTAGCTAATTCTTACCTCATTCATATAAAAGGTGAAAAATCCATGAGAACACGAGAAAATAAATCTTAACATTATAAAATGACCTGCCCGTTAAGAGCAGGTTTTCACTGTCGTCGTTTAGTGAGATGGTGTCGTCATTAGGTTAACACACTGTCATCGATTAATTATTATGATGTCGTTATTGCGATGTAATACTCATAGAATACTATATTTAACTTACCTTATTTATTATAGCGGTAAAAAATGATTTAATTATATGTTTATTATAAATTATAGAGTATAATAAAACTGTTATTAAACCAATTATGCTCAACAAAAATGAATTAATATAATATATTACAACAATTTCTAAAAGTACTACAAAACTTACGGACATAAATTTAAAATCTAATGATATCTGTACATAGTTTTGCACATCTACCAATCTATAAATTGCCATCGTAAAATAAGAAACCAATGTAGAGAATGAAGCAGCATATAAACCTATGTATTTAATTAACAATAAATTAATGGCAATATTAAAGATTGCTGCAAAAAAAGAAGTTTTTGCAATCTCTCCAGATTTTTTTAAAGCTATATATATTGATCCTACTAAAGATGCAACCACATTAAAAATTACAGATATAATTAAAATAGGTATTTGAAAATAAGCTTCAGAAAATGACTCTCCAGTTATAACATATTTGAACACAAAAGGCATGATTGCAATGATACCGAAACATAATGAGTAACAAAATTTCATTGACTGATTTATAACTTTACTATAAAAATGGGCCTTATCTTTATCTTTGATTGCAAGTGAAGCAGATTCGGACCACGTCAAATTAAAAATGTTAAAAATAGAAATTACTATTGCTGAAAATTTGTTTGCTGCCGAATAGATCCCATTAGCGTTTACACCTATAAAATATAGTATTAATGTTCTGTCTGATGCATTAACAACCCACCATGATAATTGATTAGGTATCAAAGGGATAGAATATTTTAACATTTTTTTTATAATAGCAGTATCAAATGAAAATGATAAGATATATTTCCATAATCTCTTTTTGAAAAAAACATATAAAAAGCACATTATATTAGAAATTATTGATGCCAAAAGCATTCCAATTGCTCCTAAATTAAAGTAGCAAATAAAAATTACATTCATTATAACATGACCTGCTCCTGATATCAAACTACCTACAGAGTAAGTAAAATTATCATCGATTCCTCTTGTAATTTGTAAGCTAATATTTGAAAACATTGAAACAATTAACAAACAAACTAAATACAATTTATATTCATTAACAATATATTTTGCAAAGAAAAAATAGAAAAATAGTAGAAAAAAAGTTAAAATCGTAACAAATATGAATGTAGAACAAATAATTTTCCTTGTATTGTCTCTATTTTCTCTTGCATCTATTAAAAATCTAAATACAGCTTGTTCTATTTGCAAATATATTATTGGCATCAATAAAGAAACAAAAGTGTTTACCAAATCAACGACTCCATATTCACTAGCCGTTAATACTGCAGTATATAATGGAAGTAAGAAGAAGCTAATAAATTGAGTACATATTTTTCCAACTGCCACTATCATTGTGTTTTTTATTAATTTATTTTCTCTCTCCATCAATATGTCCTCTCAATGCTAAATCTAATTTAGAAAAATGATTTTCAGCTTCTTTAGTTATTCTAGAAACATCTATTTTATTACATAAATACTCATCATCTATACTTGTAAGATTCCATTCATCAATTTTTCTTATATCAAATATATATTTATCAAATCCTAAATTATTGAGCGCATCGATTGTTTTATCACTATATGCGATTGGTATTATTGACTTATTTAACTTAATACCTAAAATATTTGCGTGAAAACGAGATCCTACAATTATTGAAGAATTGTTGATATAATCAATTGCCTCATTTATGTTTCCTTCATAATAAAAACAATCTACTTGCTGACTATTAATTTCTTCATATAACCTCTTAACGACTATATGATCATTTTCTTGCTTACAAAATGACATTAGACCAACTGAGAATCCTTTTTCAATATACAAACAAATAATTTGTTTAAGAAAACTTTCATATTTCTCTCTAACTTTTTTACCAAAACGATTTGTACAATCAATTGGTGAAATAATGATTCTTTTGCTACAATAATCATCATTTTTATTATCTAGTGAAAATACAATATCTGGAGCTATTCTAGCAGTTTCAATTTTATTAAACAAATCATATGATTTTTGATCTCTAAAACAAACATCCTTAGCATCACTAAAATAGTTAAAGCAGTAATTATAATATTGTTCGCTACTGTAAGGCCCAAAATTTATCCCTAAAATAAATGTTTTTTTCTTATTTAGGTATTCATAAGGATTTAATTCTTTCTCTATAAACATCGAACCTCCAAGTATAACATTAAAATCACATCTCTTAGAAAAAAACGTTTCAATATTTATTTTTCCATTTGTTAACATCATAAGTATTTTATTCACCAATTTAGTAAATAAATTTCGATTTATAATTTTGATATTATTTTTGTTCATGTAATTATCGTCACCATAAATGTTAAAAATAATATTTGGATATCTTTTAGATATAATATCTATAAAAATATCATCACCAAGATTTTTACAATAATAACATTTTAAATAAACTTTTTTTAAATTTCGTTCCATTCTCAAACCTAGAATTTATATATATATTCAAAATCCTTTTTCCTTTCTGTATTTATAAGAAATAAATCCATATTACAAAAGAGCATCAAAGTAGAAAATAAATGGGAATGTTTCATTTATAACTAAACATATTTAATTCAGAATTAACATCATAATCAATTATTTCACATTCAAAGCCTAAATTATTAATTGTTTGAAACAATCCAAATTGTTGCAATACTCCGCCATAATTAAAACTTTTTGAACCCAGTGTTAATAAACCAATTTTTTTCATTTTACTCTCCTATCATTAATTAGATATTGATATAAACGGAACGGTAGCATCCATTCCCATATATGCATAATAAAACCACCAATAAAAAAGATAATATGCAATAATGCCTATATTCAATATCACCATATTTATTTGATTTCTTCCTATTGTCTTGCATAATTGAATACATAAAACTATTTGAAATACTGCAAAGTAAATAGCAATTCTTGCACCAAATTGACTCGAACCAGCTAATTGTGCAAATAATATAGTAAATATTAGCATACAAAAATAGAAATGGAAGTATTCTGATTTTTTACACATCTTATTCCAATTTATTAACGAAAGAATAAGCAATGGTAACCGTATAATTATTTGATTTGGCATAAAAGTTAATTCTCCTTTTATGTAAAGAGAATAAGAGTTCAATCCAATCTGCGCTAAAAATTTCGATATCAATGTTGGAGATAACAACAATAGTAATCCAAGAATGGATATATACATTACTCTTTTATTTAAAACAGTTATGCTATTGACTTCATTTCTATATAAGAATTTGTAAATAAAAAATATTCCTAATCCAATTAATGAACTACTATGAAATGTTAATGCTATTAATTGAAATATGACATAATGTTTAAAATCATTTGTTTTTATAAAACCAACTATCGCTAAAAAGACAAATGACATAGAAATATACTGTCTCATTATGTTTAAGGATTGATTAAAAAACAATAAAAAATATATTAACATTCCTATCCAAATTAATGTCTTTTCACCATACTTTTTTAATGCAAAATATATCGGATATATTATTAAAAATTGTATAAAAAATTTAACTACAAAGATACTGTGAAACATTTTTACAAGTACATAAATTACAGTGATAAATCCAATTTCATATTCTTTGACACTATTATAGCGATAAATATTAAACCAGCTTGTATTTAAGTATTCATTGAAATTTCCTGCTTTCTCAGCCGCATTGTAGATTGGCATAAGATATACGTTTACATCCGTTCCAATTATTTCTGATCTTATGCCCGCTAAGAAACATGGAATAAATAAAGCAATAAAAAATAATATCCACCTCTGATTTCTTTTTATATATTTAGATATATAGATAAAAATACTTGATATACTGAAAGTGAGTAAATATTGAATCATATAATTTTATACCTCCAAAAATATAGAAATTAATCCTTATATTGACTTTAAAAATTTCTAATTTTTATAACAAAACTCTTCACACATTCCTTTATGGTATAAAAGAAAATCAATAGAAGTGGGTTATAACTTATAATTATTTTTCTTTTCAAATTAGTGACTAAACTTTCACTTTTATCATTTAATAATCTTTGACAATACTTATTATTTTTAATTATCTGAACATACGAGAATTCCTTATTTTTATAAGCTAGAGCCATATAATCGAATAATACTTGAATATACTTATTTTGAATAAACAAACTTATATTTGCTTTTGTATTTTCGTGAAAGTTTAAATCTAATAATTGATATCTATATTGAAGAGTCTTCACTGCATCATCTATTTTCGAAAGTGTGAAATTTTGAGTAATTCCATTTTCATTTATTCTATAATTATAAAGAGGTTTTTTTAGATGAATCACTTCATCACAATGTTTAAAGTATTCTATCATGAAAATAAAATCCTCTCCATTGCGCATATCTGAGGGAAAAGATACATTGTTCTCTCTTATAATATCTAACGAAAAGGCACATCTCCATATATTGTTTAACTCTGTACTTCCAACAAGAAGCTCTTGTATTTCTGACTTGGAAATATATTGATCAGAATTACTTAAGGATTTCATTTTAACAGTATTTCCAGCTACTATATTATAGTCAAATATTATTGCATTTGGATTATTATTAATCAGTGTTGAATTAACAATTTTAATTGCCCCTTGTGAATAAAAATCATCCGCATCAGCAAACATACACCAATTACCATTAGCATTTTCAATTCCAATATTTCTAGCAACTCCTGGTCCTGAGTTTTTACCAGTTGAGATAACTTTACAATGAGGCTGATTTTCTATATAAGATTCAAAATTTAATAAATCTATATTCGTCGAACAATCATCCACAATGATAATTTCAAATTCAAAATCACTCTTCAGTGTAATGCTTTCCAACAAACATTTCAATAATGCTACATCTACATTAAAGACTGGTATAATTAAACTTATCATCTATTCACTCCTATCTCCTATTTTAATACTATCCATTAATTTTTCGAATAACCCCTATTCTTATTAATAGATTTTTTACATCTTGTTTGATAGATTGTCTTGGATAAATTATGAAAATCAAAAAATTAATCCTTTTATGTTTTTTTACTCCGTTAAAAAAGTTATTTCTTTGACTAGGAGTAGTTGATGGTGCTTTCAATTGATGATTATTATTAATAGCCTCATTTAAATCAACATCCTTTAAACATAAATTTGATTCACCTAATAATTCTATTCCCTTTTTTGTTTGACATAAAGCAAGTGAAATACCTTTTTTTCTTTCATCTTCCGACAGTGTAGAACCCCATGAATCACCAATTGTTATATCAGATACTCTCTCTAACTTTGCATACTTACATTTATAACAATTATCTGTATATGTAAGACCATTTAAAAATGCAATTGTATATTTATCGCTAACTCCCTTAGTAACAATGCCTTCATTGTTGCCATGGATTTGCATTTTTGCTTTAACTCTAAAGATAATTGAATTAAACATTTTTAAAGATTTATTATACTGATTTAAGAACATCTCTAAAAAATTTGGTGATGGTGTACCATGACATATTAGGTCAACCGTATACAAGTTTTGTTGAAATTCTTGTTTAATATATTGTTTTAAAGCACCAATTTGACAAGGCAGAGCAATAACTAAAACCTTTTTACCGCTTTTTAAATCATTTAAGACATTTTTATAAAGATTGATTGGATTGCTCTTAACGTATTTAGAGCCTGTAAATTTATCAACTTCATTTTCATTTTTTGCGCTTTCAAATATAAATTCGCCATTTTTGAAAACACAACTATATACTATTCCTTTATTTTTAATAAATGACTTTGCTATTGCGGTTGCAAAACCTCCTGAGGAAGCTTTTAGGCGATCTTGTTCATCATTAGTCCAACCTTGATACCATTTTGTAGGTTGGCAAGATTGAATTTTGTAATTGTTCTGACATACCTTTGTACATAAGCCACAATTAACGCATTTATTTTGATCAATTACTGCATTATAACTTTTTAAATTGTCTTGTATTGAAATAGCATGTTTACCACAAATATCAATACAGGCCATACATCCAGTACAATCGTCTAAGTCACATACTGTCTTCACATTTACACCTCTAATCTTCAATCATATTTTTTAAAATTTTCATCGATTCAATTTGCTTTTCTTTTAATATTTTATTTACTTTTGTATAATCAATTTTATTTTTTGCCAAACCAACATCATTAATATCGGTTAAGATTCTATCTTCCAAATGTGTTAACCTTAAAATGCTTAAATTTCTAGTCCCTGTTTTATTATTAGGCAATACTTCAACAAAAGTTGTGTTTAAATTAATTGCAAATGCCGTTCCGTGAAATGAATCAGTAATTAAACATTCAGCGTTATCAATATAAGACAAGAATTCGTTTATAGTTGGTAAATATTGAAATTTACCTCCTCTTAACAACTGATGAAAAGATGCTGAAATTCTAATTAAAGGCATACCTGTTTTTTCACTGACTTTTTTGGCATAAGTAGATAATTTTTCATCATTATGCAGTTGGTAAACAAGAATGTATTTACCTTTATTAAAATCTTTATCTAAAAACTCTTTCCACTCATCTCTTCCCAACATTAATGTTGGGTCTAAAACTTGATCAGCTTGAATACCGAGTGAATCTAATATTTCGACAGCGCTATCCTCCCTCACAGCAATTTTGGTATATCGTGATAACCAATGTTTGAAATAACTTCTTAAGTCATCATTCATATCCGTTCTACCTAAACTAGCAGCATAAGCTATTTTCTTTTTATTATTACCAACAAAAGATAAGCAGTAAGCATCATCATATTCACCATTTTCCATAGGACCCCAAACTTGATCGCTTCCAGTCATAAAAACATCGACATCTGTACATTCATTTTCTATTTCATTCTTATTTGTACATAAATCTGTTAACTTAAGATAATCTTTTTGATATTTTTCAAATCTTTTTCCCGAGTATACACTGAAAGGTTGGCGCAATATTAAATAAATTGTTCTTTTAAAAAAATTATTGTTCCATGAGCTTTTTCTATTAAGTAAAGTTTTTTCATGATTTTTGTAATTTTCATCTTCTCGGATATAATTAATGATTACACTTGAATGTCCAAGCTTAGATATCATTTTTTGAGTTGCTATTGATTGAAGAATAGAACCATAATTAGTAATAGCATGCCTAGTGATAACCGCAACTTTCATTTATCTTCTCCTTTCAAATTTACTTAACATTCATCTGACTAGCAATATCAGCATCTACAATCTCTTCACCAGTCTTATTCTTTAATTGTTCCATTGATGCAGCACTTAAACCATTATTAACTGTAGCACACATGTCACATGTACTACATTTATCTAATTCTTCTTTTGTAACTTTCCCATCTCTATAGTCTCTTACTACCTTTAATTCATACATAGAATACGGTTTCTTAGTAAATAAAGATTTAAACTTATGCCATACTACCCAGAACCCAGGTTTCCAAATATATTTATGCATAGCAGGTGATACAGATCCAATCATCCAACAATCTCTATCACAACATCTAACTTTACTCCTTACTTTTTCAGCTTCTTTACTGTTCCATAATTCATCCCAAGAACTTTTGTTTAAATTTCCCATTACTTCTTTATCTTTAGTACCATTACATGGCATAACATCCCCATATGGGTCAATAAAGAAAGTATCAAAACTCATATCACATGGTAATAGTCTCTTTTGTCCATAAATATAATTAATTAATCCATGATTAAAGTAAGCTCTCATCCATTTTTTAGGTGAATTACTTCTTAATAACTCATTAACTAAATTTTCAAAATTTTGTGCAACCATTGGTCTATCTTTAATAATATTTTTTGCTTCTACAAAATAAAATGAATTATGTAATGAAGCTGTTGCAAATTCCATGCCCATTTCATTAGAAATCTTATATAAAGGAACTAAGTCATGAGCATTTTTATCTTGGACTGTCATACCAAATCCAACATCCTTCATACCCATTTCTCTTAATTTCTTTAATGTACTATATCCTCTATTGTATCCATCATTTAATCCACGAATTTCATTATTTGTTTGTTCTAAACCTTCGATAGAAATACGAATTCCAATTTGAGGAAATTCTTTACATAAATCAACGATTCGATCAGTAAAGAATCCATTTGTACTAATTACAATACGATCACTCTTTTTATACAATTCTCTAACAATATCTTTTAAGTCAGTACGAATAAAAGGTTCTCCACCTGTAATATTTGTAAAATACATCTTTGGTAATTTTCGAATAGTTTCAATACTAATTTCTTCATCAGGCTTACTTGGTGCCTTATATCTATTACACATTGAACAACGTGCATTGCAACGATAAGTAACTATTACTGTTCCGTTTAATTTCTTTTCTGCCATAAAAAACCTAACCTTTCTAAAAATTTCTTACTAATAAAAGCAAAAATAATTGCTCCTATAAATACTAAACATGACGCGAATAAATAAGAAATTAACTCACTTGAGCTAATATGTATTAGATGTAGTTTTTCAACTACTCTATAAATCACCATGTGACATAAGTATATTTCCATACTTATATTACTAATAAAGGAGACAATGGAATTGACTCCCCCCCGATCAAAAATACACATAATGATTAAAGAAATCGAAATCAGTAAAATCAATATTGATTTCATATCTATAAGGTAATATCCAATCAAACATATTAATAAAATAACTATAATATACAACTTCTTTTTCTTTAGTAAACTAGAAATGTCATCTTTATATAAATAAAGTAGACCTCCGGCAATAAAGTACATTGCTGAATAAATGATATTTGTTCTAGTTGCTTCAAAATAATATATACTTAATAGATTAAAGATAATTGATACTCCAAATGTAAACCACGCTCTTCTCTTTGTTCCTATTAAGAAACAAAAGAATGGAAATATTGCATAGAACACAAATACTAATCCTAAAAACCATCCAACACCTATTACAGAAATATTTGCATTTGGGAGAAATCCAAAACACAAAGTTGAATTTGCAAAGATTTCATATAACGAATTTAGACTTGGTGAAAAAATAAAATCTATCAAACATAGGAATGTAAAATATGGCCACATTCTTTTAAATCGTTTTATATAAAAATCATCAATATTAATTTCATTACTTCTTATTTTTTTATAATATCCACAACACATTGAAAACCCACTAATAACCATGAATAAGAATACTAAATCAGTAAATGATGGGATTAATTTATCAAATACAAATCCAGATAATTCATAATTGCCATTTGTTAAAACATGCATTAATAAAATTCCTAGTGCTGAGAATGCCCTTAAATAATCTAAACTCTCATATCTTCTATGCATAAATATCCCTTAGTTTTTCATAATATTCATTAATCGTATCAAATTGAATATTTTTACAATCCTCTACATAATCTTGAATATTAGATTCGTTCAATTGAATAATTTTATTCTTAAGATCTTCTTTATTTCCACTTTCAAATAACTCTCCAGTTTTACCAACTTGAATTAGTTCAGGAATTCCACCAATGTTAGCTCCTAATACTGGAGTTCCATACATTTGACTTTCCATTACACTAAATGGGCAATTTTCAAACCATTCGCTTGGATAAATACTAAATTTAGCTTCACGAATTAGTTTTTCTAAATGAACTCCTGTTTGAAACCCTACATTTTTGATATTAGGAATATCTTTTATTTTATCTTCTAAGGGACCGGTTCCTGCAAAAATAAATTGAATGTCTTTTAATTCTTTGCAAACATCAATTAATGTTCCAATTCCTTTTTCTTCTGAAAAACGTCCAAAATATAAAACATAATCTTTCTTTTCAGTATCTTTCCATTCAACTTTGTCTATAAAGTTATGAAGAGCTACTGTCTTATCTTTAAACACTGGATTCGTATCCATCTTTGTTTTCATAAATTCAGAACAACAAATGACTTTATCAATATATTTATATGTACCTTTTGTATTCCAAAAAATAGCTTCCATCGTTCCAATTAACGATTTAGCACCAGAACCATGAATACATTTATTCTTAGTACAATTTATATAATGACCACCTAGACATTTTTCACAATTTTTATGTGTGTTTGGATTATTCAACATATGATTAGGACATACTAGGTTATAATCATGTGCTGTAAACACAATTTTACATTTAGGGTTCCACTTTTTAATTTCTAGAATAACTGATGGTGTAATTTGATAAGTAAAGTTATTTAAATGACAAACATCAGGTTTAAAATCTTCTAAAACTTTTCTTATTTGTTTTCTAGCTTCAATTGAATAAATGGTTTTTAATGGGTAAGTTAATTTAGATAACTTAGATCCTCCATGAAAATCCATATCAGAAGTATAAGCTTCTACATTATTTCCAACACATCTACCTTTATGTTCCATACCAAAATATTGAACTTCATGACCTTGTAATTTCAAATAATCACCTAATTTGAATATATATGTTTCAGAACCGCCATTAGGATAAAGAAACTTGTTTATCATCAATATCTTCATACTCGATACAACTCCACTGTTTTCTCTACTATTTCATCCCAATTATATTTTTCACAAATATAATCAGATGCTATGCTCTTATATTTATCTGCAATATCACTGTTATCAACTAAGTATTGCAGCTTTTCTCTTAATTCGTTGATATCTGATTTTCTAAAAATTACTGCTCTATCACTTACTACTTCTGTGCATTCAGCTATATCACTTGTTAGACAACAATTTCCATAACTCATACCTTCAAGTAATGACAAAGGCATACCTTCTAAATCACTTGGTAATGTATAAACATAAGCATTAGAATATAATTCTTCTAATACTTGTCCTTGTACAAAACCAGTAAAAACAATTCTTTGATCATCCTTAGCCAATTCTCTCATTTCATTGAAGAATGAATCAGTATCACTAGCACCACCAGCAATTACTAATTTCTTATCTGTCCTCACATCTTTGAATGCTTTGATCAAATATCTAAGTCCTTTTTCAGGAACAATTCTTCCTAGATAAAGAATGTAACTATCTTTTTCTAGTTTATATTTTTGCTTAATTAAACTTGCTTCTTTAATTTCTGGCTTATTGACTCCATTTGGAATAAATACTGTTTCTCTATTATAAGTATTTTTGAAATAATCCTGCACTCCTTTAGATAGAACAATAATTTCGTCAGCATACTTAACTGCTACTTTTTCACCGAATAAAATGTATTTAGAACCAAATCCATTTTTCCATTTAGCCCTCCTGTGATCCAAACCATGGACAGTCACAATGCATTTTTTACCAAATAATTTAGGTATCCATAACATCGCACATGGCCCTTCCGCATGAAAATGAACTATATCGTATTTACCAAAAGCACAATATAGTGCTGCAAAAAATGATGACGTCATTGCCGCTAACCCTTTTTTATCAATAGTTGGAACAGCTTTGATCTTTACCCCTTGGTAATTATCTTTAATATCAGAATCAAACTCTTTACCAGATACATGATGTCCTCTTCTATTATAGCAAACAACATTGTGACCAAGTTTTACCATTCTTGTTGAAAGTTCTGTCACAACGACTTCTATTCCACCACTGCGATCGAGATTTTTTTGACCTAGCATTGCTATTCTTAATTTATTATTTAATGTCATCATATTCCCCCTTTCATTTTGGGTTGAATTTGTTTTGATTGAATTTCAAATGCAATAAAGCTAATTATAAGTCATGTTTATACTACTTTTATCTAAAAGCCATGCTTCGCCTATCCGCACACAATTTATCATATGCAGACAGTTACATCTGTCCTTGATAATATGATAAAGTGACAAAGCAACTATTATCATAATTTATCAGATCTTTTTAATTCCTTACTTTCTCGAAATCAATCACAATATTCAAATAACCAACATTTCCATAGGTATCTGTAACATTTAACTTATAAATAGTTTCACCATATTCTGCTGGTAATTTTTCAGGCCAGCCTACGATATCTTTTGTAATATCATTTCCATCTTTATCAACCGCTGTAACATTAGCAATTTCTTTTACTTCATCAATTGTACTGTATGGACCAATAATATATTTAAAAGAATCCTTTTCAGCGCTAATTGTTGGATTATCGCTTTTTTCAATCTTAATAGTGAAATCATAAGATTTCTTTTTGTACGTAGCACTAGCTTTATATGTACCAGGTTTTGCCATATCAACATCATCTAGATTTAGTTCTATCTGTTTTAAATCTTCTACGCTTCCATCAAAATAAGCAGAAGGATCTAAATCTAAAGATGCATTTTGCTGAAGTGTGAATTCTTTTTTCTTTAAACTAATTTCATCACTTTTTTGTGAAGTATCTGTTTCTTTCCATACGGATACATAATTTTCTTTTTTCTGAGTATTAGCCTTAAATACACCAACACCTGTTACTATTGGAATTAAAAGAGCACTAATTCCAAGTATTGCTTTCTCTAGTCCGTCTAAAGAACTTTTCCCTTTCATAAAGCAACACCCCTATTCTTCGTTTCCGTAATAACTGTAATAAGAACGTGTACTCTTATCTACTTTTGTTAAAACACAGCCAAGTACATTAGCTCCGTTTCTTTGTAACATTGTTAAAGCATCTTTTGCATCACGTTTATCTGTATCTCTTGCTGATGTTACAAATACAGTTCCATCTGTAATGCGTGAAACCGGAATTGCATCGGCAACTGCATTTAAAGGCGGGCAGTCAATAATAATAAAATCAAATTTTTCTTTGAATTTTTCAATTAAATCTTTAAATTTTTCACTTGCTAAAAGTTCTTGTGGATTTGGAACTGATTTTCCACTGGTTAGCACATATAGCTTTCCATCAGATTCTTTATCTTTAAATTTGTGAAAATATCTTTCATCATCAATATCGATGTCATGAACATCTTTCATCAAATTACTAACACCGATTTTATTAGAGACTTTAAAAATTTTATGCTGTACTGGTTTTCGCAAATCACAGTCAATTAATAGAACTTTTGAATATTTGGCAATCGAAACCATTGCAAGATTGCTTGTAACAGAGCTTTTCCCCTCTGTAGGATTTGAGCTGGTAATATTGACAACTTTAACATCTTTATTGAAGGATGAATATTCGATATTTGTTCTTAACTGACGATATACTTCCATATAGTCAAATTGAGAACTTTTATGTTTTCGCTTTGTATCATTTCTTTTAGGAGCAACTTTTCTTTCCATTTTCTTATCTCCTCCTTAATCTATCAAAAAAAGATTTCTTTTTTACTACAGAAATATCTTCTAATTCTTCATTTCTAATTATATGAAGCGGATTTTCATAGAATAGAATATTGGCATTCTTTTCTCCAATTTCATCTGCCACCAACTTGTATGCATCACTTAACTTGCAAATGCGATTTCCACTTGCCCTGTGTGCATCACTTGCTACCACATGAGCCAATCCTGCATGTAATAATTTCCATGCATTCTTCTTTGCGGTTTCTCCATGCATTCCTAGAAGACTAGTACGATTAATTTGAATAATATAGCCGTTTTCTACCCATTCTCTAACTTTTTCTAACGATACCCCTTTATGAAAATATCTTTCCACATGTGCAATAACTGGAATCATATTGCGAACTGTAAATTCATATAATTTATCATCTGGTTCATCACCAAAATCTATAATATTCTTTCTAACATCAAATTCACATAATGCATATCCAGAACCGGCAAGTGTATAAAACCATTCATTATCCAGCATTTCCAGATAATCATCATTTAGAAATATTTCACTTCCAAAATATATTTCAATTCCATAATCTCTAGCTAAGTTCTTTAACTCTTCCATTCTGCTGCTCATTGCTTCTACATCTTTTCTATCTTGTTTTCCTGGAATAAAATGCGGTGTAGACATAATTGCTTGTACTCCATCTTTTTTTGCGCCTTCAAGAGCTAACATAGCCTGCTCTTTACTTTCCATTCCATCATCAATGTCCCAAGCAAAATGATTATGTATATCAATAAACTTCATGATTAATCCTCAAAGTATGGAATTTCTGCAAGTACAGGAATTTCCAAATAAGATTCCACATCATCTTTATTGTGTAATCTCTTATCTAGCATAAATCGTAAAATAACAATTCCCCCAGAAAGCATAGTTCCTAAAAATGCTCCAAGCAAAGTATTCAACTTTTTATTAGGAGATACTGGTATATCTTCCACTTTTGCAGGATCTGTAATCATTAAGTTTTTTACATCTAGTTTTGCTTTTACATCTGTAAAAAACTGATCAACAGTTGCACTAACAATATCCTTTGATAACTGTGGATCATCCGTTTTTGCAGTTACTTTAATAATCTCACTCTCTGCTTCATTTGTAATAGATAGAGAATCTTTTACAAAGTCTTCGCCTTTATCTTCTAGCTTTAAAGTTTTTGTTACTTTATCCAGCACACTATCTCCCTGCATGATCAACATATAGTTATTGACCATCTTAGAGTTAGCATTTATTGCATTATAATCAATAGTACCAGTCTCTGTAGTATTTGGTTTTAAATACACTCTAGCAGTACTTTCATATTTTTTTGTTATAAAGAACGTTGTGAATAAAAATGCAATAATCGCACCTATAATTGCCATGAAAATAATAAATTTAGCTTTCTTTTTAATTTCTTGAAATAATCTGCTTAAATCAATCTCAATTTCATCACTATTTTCTACATTCTTTTTGAAATCTTCCACGCATAATCCCCTTTCTTAATTGTTTCAACAATTATAATGCTTAATTTTATGAATAATATTCTATATACAAGCATAAGAATTTCATAATATCAAACATTACTTCCCCGATACAGATGACGTATCATGTTGATTTTACTACAATATTTTAAATAACGCAAAATTTTTTCTTAATTATGATTTTCATGATATTTTAAAAGCAAGCATAATATACAACATAGGTATAATTTGCTTGCTTTTTTTCAAATAATTTTTCTTATCCAGCCTGTGCAACTAACTCATTTTGATAAGCTATATCTTCGTCAGTTATCATTTCACCAGAATCGATTTTTTTAATTAGTTTTTTTGCATTTTCTACACATGCATCATTAGGAACCATTACATATGCATTAAATCCATTTGCAGGTGTCCACATGGTTGCACCTTGTCCACTAACTTGAATCTGCTTTATATCCCATTTAGACATATCATCTAGCTGCATTTTTATTAAACTTGTAATTTCACTTTGACTCATATTGGTTTGGAAACTTCCACTCACTGCATCCATGATACTTGTATAGTTTGTAATAATAGCTGGAGAAATTGCTTTATTGATCATTGCTTCTACAACTCGCATTTGATTACGGCTTCTTTCTCTATCTCCATCTGATAAGCCATATCGCTCTCTAACAAATCCCAATGT
Source organism: Amedibacterium intestinale (assembly GCF_010537335.1). NCBI lineage: Bacteria > Bacillati > Bacillota > Erysipelotrichia > Erysipelotrichales > Erysipelotrichaceae > Amedibacterium > Amedibacterium intestinale. The sequence continues at coordinate 2,249,156 of NZ_AP019711.1, read as the reverse complement.
TTGCTCACCATTTAAATGGTTTTCTCCTTGTTTAATTTGATATTTCCCATGCAGCGTTGTAAATGCAAAAGGAGAATTTACCGTTATTCCACCTAACGCATCAACAATGTCTACAACACTTGAGAAATTAACTCTTGCATAATAATTTAGATCAATATCCATAAAGTTTTCCATTGTATTAATAGTACAGTCAACACCAAAAATCCCTGTATGTGTTAGTTTATCCAACTGATTGTTTTGACATGTCTGTGGAACGTAGAAATCACGAGGAATTCCAGTCATTAAGATTTGGTGTGTTTTTGGATTAACAGAAACAATCATGTTAACATCAGAACGTGATTTTGTTGAAATACTTCCATATGTATCAATTCCAGTTATGTAAATATTAAATGGCTTTGTCGTTACATTAACATTTTTACTAATATCTTTTGACTCAATTTTATAAGTATATTGTTTAACCACTCTAGTTCTTAAATTAAAATCTGCATGATTATCCTCAAACATTCCTCTGGAACCTTCATCTAACAGTATTGCATCTACTTTTTCATCATACAGGTCATCTCCAAAATCTTTATATGAGTTATACTTTACTGTTGTTGGTTCTGAGCCTAAATCTGAAGTAATATCATTCAAAGCTTTTTCTTGTGTGCTTGTATCCCCTAAATTAATAATACCTAACCTTTGTCCCTTTAAATCAGACATATCTTTAATAGGACTATTTTTCATTACAACTACCGAAACTACAGATACATCATCTTTGTTTGTAATTTTACTAAATGCTGTATCCGTTGAAAATAAATACCAGTTCCCTACTCCTAAAAGAATAGATAAGACAACAATAGCTACTTTTCCTAATACTTTATTTATTTTATTTACTTTTCCATTCATTTGGAAATACCACATTCCCGCAAACAATAGCACTAATACAACTACTATTGGTATTAAAAACTTCATTGGCACAATATTTACCATAAATGCCTGAGTGATGAATGCAACAGTCAAACACGCATAGATAACTAAAAAATAAAATCCAGCATTTTTATAAAACTTTTTCTTTTCTTGATTTTCTACGTTATTTTTCATACAATCTCCTACTTCATATAATATTCATACTATCCATTATAATAACAATCTCGTATTTCTGTATAATATTTTTCTTACGTTTTTTTAATATACTCTGTAACTTATAAGGCTCCTTTTCCATAAAAAACACTTTTAACTGTTTTATATAGAATTATCATATCTAAGCTCAGATTCCAGTTTCGATAGTAGTAATCATCTAACTTGCATCGATCTTCAAACCCAACATCACTTCTACCATTTGCCTGCCACATACCGGTAATTCCCGGTTTACACTGAATAACTGAATTATAGTATACTCCCATATCGTCTTTTTCTCTGAAAAGGTATGGTCTAGGGCCAACCAAACTCATTTCCCCTTTTAAAACATTAATAAACTGTGGAAATTCATCTAACGAAGATTTTCTTAAGAAATGACCTGCTTCTGTAATTCTTGGATCATTCTGCAGTTTTTTATTCTTTAAATATTCCTCTTTAATAGAGACATCTTTTTCCATCAATTCCTCCAAAACCTGTTCTGCATTTGGAATCATCGTCCTAAATTTATAAATTTTAATAGGTTTCCCATCTAGTCCAATGCGCTCCTGTGAGAAAAAGATACTGTTATAATCACCATTTTTATGATTTTTACATCTTACATATATTGCAATTGGCACCAATAGAAGTATTCCAAATATAGCGGCAATAATATCAATTAATCTTTTAATCACCTTATCTACAAATCCAATACTTCCCTGCGCAGTTGAAATTAATATGGTTCCATCGAAGTCTTGTATTTTTGAATTAAATGTTAAAAGTCCATTAACCTCTGGTATATATTTAATTACTTTAACTTTATCATACAAGCGAAGCATTAACTTATTTATCTCTTTTTTGGGTACACCCGGTAATGCAACTATCACTTGATCAATTTTTTCTTTTTTTATGATTTCCTCTAATCGCATATCTTCATAAATATTTATCTCCTGCTTTGTATTTACGTTTTTCTCATATCTTTCTACCAATTCTTCATCAATAGGCTCATTTTTATAACGCAAATATCCTATTACTTTCGTTAACGCAAAGCGATTGTTTTGCGCAATGTTACCAAGTCTTGCTGCTTCATAACCAACCCCGATAATCAAAGTTCTTCTAGCTAAGTTTTCTCGTAACAAAATCCTTAAGGTTCTATCTAAAAATAGAATGATAAAGTACATTGCAGCCGTCAAAATCACTATACTAAGAAACCAGTCATCCCCATTAAATGCCGATAAGATTACAACCTCAACAATAAAAAAACAAATCATTGCTTTTCCAACTGATTTAATTTCATCCCAAATAAGTTTAGATGATATCTTATAATGTTCAAATACAAATAAAAATAGAACGAATACAATCATAAAATGACATATAACATTTCTTGGTAAATCAAGAAAATTAGCTAGCAAGTAAAAACTTGATATCTCTAATATAAACAACGTCCATGGTAAAACATACTTTCTCATCAATAAATCCTCCCCATGATATATTAATGTTTCACATTATCCCTTTATTTAAAAATATATCGCTTATATAGTATCACAATTAATTAACTCTAACAACGTTACCTCCAGAAAATAAAAAAAAGATGACCTATCCTCATAAATAGGTCACCTAGAGTATTATCCAGCTTTAGATACCAATTGATTTTGATAAGCTACATCTTCATCAGTAATTAATTCACCAGAATCAATTTTATCAATTAATTTCTTAGCATTTTCTACAGTTGCTTCATTGGGAACCATAACATAAGAATTAAATCCATTAGCTGGAGAGTACAGAGTTGCCCCACTACCACTAACCTGAATTTGCTTAATGTCCCAACCCTTCATATCATTTAATTGCTGCTTAATAAAGTCTGTCATTTCTTTTTGACTCATATTTGTTTGAAAACTTCCACTTACCGCATTCATGATACTAGAATAGTTTGTAATAATAGAAGGAGAAATAGCTTTATTAATTATCGCTTCAAATGCCCTCATTTGGTTTCTACTACGCTCCCTGTCTCCATCTGGTAAATTTTTTCTTTCGCGAACAAACATCAGTGTCTCATATCCATTTAAATTATTATCACCTTTTTGTATTTGAAGTCCTGCTGATGTTGTAAATGCAAATGGTGCATTAATTGTAATTCCACCCAGTGCATCTACTATATCTACTACACTTGAGAAATTAACACGTGCATAATAATTCAAATCAATACCCATAAAATTTTCTACAGAACTGATTGTACATTCAACACCATAAATACCTGTATGTGTCAATTTATCGGATTGATTTCCTTGACAAGTTTGTGGCACATAAAAATCACGAGGAATTCCTGTCATTAGTATTTGATGAGTTTTCGGATTTATAGTAACAATCATATTCACATCAGAACGGGAAATTGTTGTAATAGTACCATATGTATCCATACCTGTAATATACACATTAAATGGATCTTTTGTTACATCGACATTTTTACTTATATCTTTTGCCTCACTTTTATATGTATATTGTTTAACAACCCTTGTTTTTTGGTCAAAGTCAGAATGATTATCCTCAAACATTCCACGTGATCCTTCATTTAACAAGATTGCATCTACTTTCCCTTCATATAAATCATCACCAAAATCTTTATATGAATTATATTTAGCTGTAGTTGGCTCATTGCCTAAATCTTTCTTCAAGTCTGACATTGCCTTATCTTGTGTTTCTATATCACCTACACTCATTATCCCCAATTTTTTTTCATTTAAATCATTAACTTTTTCTATAGAACTATCTTTCATGACGACAATAGAAACAACTGAAATATCTTTCCTTGTCGTCATCCTACTAAAAGCAGAACCTGTTGAATACAAATACCAATTTCCAAAACCTAAAAGAACAGATAATATAATAATTAATATCTTACCTAAGACTTTATTAATCTTATTTATATGCCTTCCCATTTGTAAATAGTACATACCTAACGATAATAATATTATTATTACAATAATAGGAATTAGAAATTTCATTGGTAGCAAATTAACTGTTAGTATTTGAACAATAAAAGCTATTGTTAATAGTAAATACAGCAACACAAAATAAAATCCTGAACTTTTAAATATACTTTTATTTCCTGATTTCTTTTTTGTCATAAAGAATTTTCTCCTTTCTACTCTACATATAATCAACCAAATAAAACAAACTACCCCGGGGCAGAGCCCCGTAAATGCGTTCCGTCGCATTTGCTGCGGGGTATTCTGGATTAGGCGCTTACACATGCAAATACAGTTGTTTATATTCATCTTGTTTGCCTTGATTTTGAACATACCTCTGTACTGCTTTTTCACTTGTGTGCTTTCCTACACTGGATACATAGTATCCCTCTCTCCAAAATGAGCCTCCCCACAACTGTTTCTTCACTTCTGGACATTCCGCAAATATGCGTTTCGCTGTTATACTTTTTATCGTTGTGATTACCTTTGCTGGACTATAATTCGGTGTGGATTGAACCAAAAAATGTACATGATCCTTATCTGTCCCTATTTCAAGGAATTTTATCCAATCATATCTTTCTTCAATCCCCACGCATATTTGCTTCAAATGCTCATCTACATTTTCGTTTATTACCACGCGACGATACTTTGTTGGGCAAACAAAATGAAAGACAATATCTGAAACATTATGAGAATTACGAATTATTGTACTTTCGCCCATGTGTAATCACCCCTAGCGTTATTATATAACGCTAGGCACTACGCCGCAAGCAGCGGGGCAATGCCCAGAAGTTCTATCGTGACATCTAGTCACCTTAGAACTTATTATAAATCAAAAATATTCTTAGTCATTCATTTTTTTCTTACAATCCATTAATGTTTTTAAAATAAAATTAATCTCTTCTAAATAAATCTCTTGTATATACTTTTTCTTCTACATCATCTAAGCAGGAATCATAACGATTTGCAATTATTGCATTTGATATTTTCTTAAATTCATCTAAATCATTCACTACTTTACTTCCAAAGAATGTACTTCCATCTTCCAAAGTAGGCTCATAAATAATAACTGTTGCACCTTTTGCTTTCACACGTTTCATCACTCCTTGGATAGAAGACTGTCTGAAATTATCGCTGTTTGATTTCATTGTTAATCGATATACTCCAATGACTACTTCTTTCTCTTTTCTAGAGTCGTAATTATCATTTGCTTCATATGCTCCGGCAATCTCTAAAACTCTATCCGCAATATAATCTTTACGTGTACGATTTGATTCAACAATTGCACTCATCATATTTTGGGGTACATCTTCATAGTTTGCCAATAACTGTTTTGTATCTTTTGGTAAACAGTATCCACCATAACCAAAAGAAGGGTTATTATAATGAGAACCAATTCTTGGATCTAAACATACACCATCAATGATTTCCTGTGTATTTAATCCTTTCATTTCTGCATAGGTGTCTAATTCATTAAAATAAGATACTCGTAATGCTAAATATGTATTTGCAAACAGTTTAACAGCTTCTGCCTCCGTAAATCCCATGAATAATGTAGGAATATCTTTTTTGATTGCTCCTTCCTGTAATAAAGAAGCAAATGTATGAGAAGCCTTTACTAATCTTTCATCATTTTCATCTGTACTTACGATAATACGTGATGGATACAAGTTATCATATAAAGCCTTTGACTCACGCAAGAATTCAGGACTGAAAATAATATTCTTACTTCCTGTTTTTTCACGAATGGAATTTGTATATCCAACTGGAATCGTAGATTTAATAACCATGATTGCATTTGGATTATATTCCATTACCAGTGAGATAACACTTTCTACTGCACTTGTATCAAAGAAATTTTTCTTTGAATCATAATTCGTTGGAGCAGCAATTATAACAAAATCTGCATCACTATAGGCTTCTTTCGCATCTAATGTTGCTTTTAAGTTTAATTCTTTCGTTGCCAAGTATTCTTCAATTTCTTTATCCTGAATAGGTGATTTACGATTATTTATCATTTCTACCTTTTCAGGAATAATATCAACAGCAACTACTTCATTATGCTGTGATAATAATGTTGCTATACTTAACCCTACATAACCTGTTCCTGCTACTGCTATTTTCATATCATTCATCCCCTTATTTTTTTAAATAAAATTCTTTATACCACTCTGCAAATCTACGTAAACCATCACGTAAACTTGTGTTTGGTTTAAATCCAAAATCTCTTTCCAATGGTGTTGTATCTGCATACGTTACAGGTACATCCCCCGGCTGCATTGGCACCAATTTCTTATGAGATTCAAAATCATAATCTTTTGGTAACACTCCTGCACGAATCAATTCTTCCTGTAAGATTGTAACAAAATCTAATAAATTCTCTGGATTACTATTTCCGATATTGTATACTGCATATGGTGGTAGAGGCAATCCATCTTCTCCGTTCTTTCTTTCTGGAGCTTTCTGCATTACAAGTTTAACACCTTCAACAATATCATCAATATATGTAAAATCACGTTTACAGTTTCCATAGTTAAATATTTCAATTGTTTCATTATTTAACAATTTATTCGTAAATCCAAAGTATGCCATATCAGGACGTCCTGCTGGACCATATACCGTAAAAAAACGAAGTCCTGTAGAAGGAATGTTATATAATTTACTATAAGCGTGAGCTAACAGTTCATTACTTTTCTTTGTTGCTGCATATAAAGATACCGGATTATCTACTTTATCATCTGTAGAATATGGTACTTTCTTATTAGAACCATATACAGAAGATGAAGAAGCATAAACTAAATGTTCAACACCACTTGCCCCATTATCATAAGAATGACGACATGCTTCAAGTATGTTATAGAAACCAATTAAATTAGATTCTACATAAGCATCTGGATTTGTAATAGAGTAACGAACACCTGCCTGTGCTGCCAAGTTAACAACAATAGATGGTTTATACTCATAAAAGATTTTATCAATAAGTCCTTTATCTGCAATAGAACCTTTAATAAAAGTCCAGTTGCTTTCAGGATGTTCTTTTTCTAATGCCTCTATCTTCTTTAAACGATATTCTTTTATAGAAACATCATAATAATCATTCATATTATCTATCCCAATTATAGATACTGGTAAAATTGTTTTTAATAAGTCTGTTACCAGATTGGAACCAATAAAACCAGCTGCACCCGTTACTAATATTACTTTATTTCTTAAATCATTCTTTTTCATTTCTTCCCTCTTTTCAAAACCATATTTTTAATATGATTCTTATAAAAAATCATATTAAAAAACATAAATACAATGAATACTACCAAAACTACCTTTATTGCTAAAAAAATCCATGATACATACGATAATGACTCAAGTACGAATGTCTTACAAAGATAAAAAGATATAATGAAAATCATGCCATCCAACATCATATGCTTAATATAGTACTTTACAGAACGATTTAAAATATTTCTAGATATATATTTAACGTAATAAATCGTTCTATAACACATTGCAACAATCGTTCCGATAGCAACCCCAATCAAAGAAAAATTTTTAACCAGCACAATTGAAATCAATATATTTAATAACATTTCTACAATTGCACTTGTCTGCGTTTCTTTAAAATGTCCTGCAGCTAAAACAATCATGCTGTATGGTAATCTTAAACAATAAAACATATGGCTTATTGTTAGTAAAATACCGAACCATGGTAAATTATAGTTTGCATCATTTATTCCTTCCGTATACACAAGAACAAAAGGAACAATTAATATAGCAGTTGAGGTAAAAAGTATTGTAATAACACTATGTAAAATCCATTCAACTTTTTCATAAAAATCATTTAATAATTGAAAGTCTTCTTTAACAATTAATGCTCCAAATTTTGATTGAATCCCAGCTGTTAATGATACTACTATATTTCTTACACCTAATACAACCAAGGAATATACATTATATATTGATACACTACTTAAACTTGAGAAAAATGTTAAGACCAAAACATCTGTATTTTGTAAAACTACTGATGCTAAATGTTGCGCTATACCATTCCATTTTTGCTTAATTGGCTCTTCAGAATACTTACAATTAAATTTTACATTGTATATTTTCCTTACATAAATAGACATGACTACAGGTCTTATTAAAAAAATAATTGAAGTAGTTAATTTTACAATCTGAATACTTGCATCAAATTTCATCATTAATACAACACCACATAGTGTATTTAATATTAATGTACCTATTTGTAGTATAATTGGAATATAATTCTTCTGATCTGCTTCTAATAAAGTTTGATTTACAATTCCAAAATAATATTGTGAGATTAAACTTATTGACATTGCTAAAATTAAAGAAGCTGTATATAACCAATCAAATTTTCCACTAAAATACATCGGATAAAAACAGCACAATCCAATTAAATACAATAAAAAAATCAATATTATTTTATTGAAAAATTTTTTTGCGGAAGTCATTATTGTATCTATCTTATATTTATCTTTTTCTGCTAACGGTTTATAAAGCGCTGCTTTAACAACAGCACTTATTCCCAAATCCATTAATGAAATAAATCCTAAAAACTGAGTAATAGAAGTTACTAATCCATTTACCTCCGAGCCATAGGTAACTAAAAAACATCTAGGTAAGATAAAAGCACAAATAATACTAATGATTTGATATGAAAAAGAACTTAAAGTATTTAAAAACAGTTTCTTATCTTTCATATTTCATTATCTTTTTTGAAAAATATTTATCCTATTATCTATGATTTTGCCCTTTTCAATTATTAATGCGTTCTTTAATGTTATATTTTCATTTCCTTCTATCATATCATCAATATATTTTACAACCGCTTCCGAAATCCCTCTACTCGCATATTTATAAACAAGTGATGGGGTATGATCAACAACATAATGTAGTACTCCATTTACTTCATATATAGGATTTTCTATTGTTGTTGGTTTACTTGATTCTACTGCACCATTTGCATCACAACTAATATCTATTATCAGAGAATTTTTTTTCATTCTTTTTAAATCAGAAGTATAAATTATATGATCTTCTCTTGTAGTATCCCAAAGTAATGCGTTTACAATAACATCGTACTCCTCAATCTTATCACGTAGTAAACTTTCCATATGCTTATTATAAATAGTAACATCTGCACCCAAAGAAATTAATATTTTTAAAGCCCCAGTTGCAACATTTCCTCTACCGATTAGTGCTACTTTTTTATTATTTGGAACATCACCCACACATTGAAATGCATGTGAAACTGCAGCTTCTCCAGCAATTTCATTATTCTTCCAAAATACATGCCGTCCCTTTTCAAACATGTCTTCCCACGCATATGCTGTCAAATTAGAATTCAATATTTTATCTGTAATATCTCTATTTTGTACAGCATGAATCCATCCAAAAATCTTTTGATTACTCAAGCAATTTAAGTATTCTGAATCTCCAATTTTAGGATCACAAACAATATTCTGTTTCAAAGCTTCTTCCCTAGTAACAATATTAGCCCCTGCTTTAATGTATTCTTCATCACTATACCCTAAGCACTTACCATATCCAACTTCAAAATATAAATACTTTTTATTTTTTATTTTACAAATATCTTCTGGTATTAAAGCTCTTCTATTTTCATGTTCTTTTTGACTTATTACAAATCCTATAGTATCCATTTATTTTCCTCCTTAAATTTTTATTAGATTTCCCAATGCAATATCGGCTTCAGGTAGAATATTTGCATCATATCCTCCCTGAGGATAAAATGTATACTCTCCAAAATAAATCTTATTATTCACGCAATATAAATCAATTCTTACAAATGGAAATCCCTTTGATAACCTAGATGCTATCTCAAACATTTCATCCATTAATGCAGGTTTCTCTATTTTAAAGTCATCAGGAAGAGATAATGAAGATTTATTATATTTTTTTAACTGCCAATCTTTATTAAAAAAATAAAACTTTGTATTTCCCGTATGACGATCTACGCATACCATTACATTATCAACATATCCATCAAAACACATAAATTTATAATCTGTCAATTCTCCATGTTCATCTGCCATGTATTTTTCTGCCAATATTTTTGGTTCTACATATTTATACGGTCTCTCTCTCCAATAATAAAAATACTCTCTTTTCAATCTTTCATCAAAGTAACGCTTAACATATTCTTTATCTAACTTTTCTTTATCTCTGCAAACAATTACACTTCCTGAATCATGATTACATTTTAATACAAATTGATTTGGTAACTCATCATAGTTAATCTCATTTGGATTTTTCCACACGCCTAACAAAGGAAATAATAAATTTTCATCAAAATTTTTAGATATATAGTCTCTAACGGCGACTTTATCAACCAAGATACTATAAATTGAATTTTTATCATATAATTTCAACCACTGCAATTTTTCATTAAAAGTGATAGGCTTTTTTAATGGCAATTTCTGTTTCATCATATATCGATAAACTAGCTGTAAATATAGCTTATCAGGTATTTTCTTACTTATACTAAAAACTCTTTTTTTTAAAAAATCATTCATACTTATACATAATTACATGACGGATGTAATTATTTCCTCCTTTTTTGCTTAAACGTTAAATTGAAAAAATTAAATAGTATTATAATATCTAATATATTTTTTAATACATCGCTTTAAATTATTTAGCAAAATCAATTAATTCTTCATAATCTGATCAATATAATTTTTCCATTCTTTAGTGATTATATCATTTTTAAACTTAATTGATTTATTTTTATTGTACAGTGATAATTCCTTTAATTTTTGCTTATCATTAGCATATTTAAGAATCAAATCTTTTAGCATTTCTTTATCATTTACTCTACAAAGAGTTTCTTTTTTCATTAACTCCCTTGGTCCACCACATGGACAATCTGTACTAATGCAAGGAACCCCCAAAGCCATTGCTTCCATTAACGAATTAGGCATACCTTCGTAATCAGACGTCATGATATACATCTTATACTTACTTAATTCATTTTCTATATTTTGTACATTTCCCATTAGAAAAACTCTATTATTTAAATTTAATTTTTCGACTAATTTTTTTAATTCAAATTCCAATTCTCCTGCGCCATAGATAAATAAATTATCTGTTATTTTATCAGATATTTCTGCAAAAGCTTCAATTAATAATTTATGGTTTTTTTGTTTAGAAAGCCTTCCTACAGCAACAATATTTTCTGGATTATCATTAGTCTTTGTATCATAAAAAACCTGCTTTACAGGATTATAAATAACCCTTGATCTACTTTGGATCATCTTTGGAAACCATTTTTTTGCTTCTTTTGTTTGAAAAACTATTCCATTTGATGTAACAAATAAAGATTTTGCTAATATTTTAAATAACAAATTGCCATATTCTTTATTCGGATCATTTCTTATTGAAATAATAGTTTTCGTTCCCATAAATGCCTTCGCTAATAATAGCCTAAAATTTGGTTCTGCCATAAATGAAATTGCGATATCCGGCTTTTCTTTTTTTAAATATTTTCTTAATAATTTAATTCTCGCAAAATTTTTTTCAAAAAAACCTTTATAAGAATTATCATCCAAATAAATATGCTTAATAGATGAATTCAGCTCATATTCATTATTGGTTCTAAAAGAATTGACTAAAACTACATCATTTTCTAATGATAACTCATTAGCTAAATTCGCCATCACTCTTTCTGCACCACCATTACTTAATACATTAATATAAAACAATATTTTCACATTTTCACCTCCATTATCTATAGATTTAACCCTTTATAGATTCATTAATTAATACAATATTATATTTAAATAACATTTCATAATTTTTTACTTGACCTGAATCATTAAAAATTAGTAAATAACTAAAATATAGTAAAAAAACAAATAAGACAATGAAATTAGTCAAAAATTTATATTTTTTTATAAAAGAAAGAGAGTTAGGTATATAAATAATCATAAAAAATTGAAAATAAAGTGCTAGTCTATTTAATAAACTAAAATGAACAGTAAATAATTGAATTACCACTCCTACTACTACCAACACAAAAAATGCATCAAATTTTTTTAAATCATATCCATTCTTTTTACCAATATAGAGCGAGAATAGCAATATAATCAACATAAAAATCAACAAATTAAGCCCTTCTCCAAATACTATCTTATCGCTATAGAACGGATAGAAGTTCATTATAAAAAAATTTAATATCGGATTAGCTAAAACAAAAAGAATAGATAATGCTATACAAATAAATTTAATATATTTAATAATTATATCCCAATAAGATTTTAATAATTTAACAATTAAAAATACTATTGCTGTTTTGTGAAATAAAAATGCAATAAATACAAATGTATAGAATTTAGCATCCTCACTTTCAATCAAAAAGTGTAGTGCTATTATTATCATACTTAGTGCCATATATTGTCTAATAATTACAAAAGATTGGGTGTAATAGCCAAGCAAAATAAAAAGCAACATACTCATTAATTCATCTTTAGAATATTTATATATCATAAAACAAACTGGTATATTAACAAACAAACTACAACTTAATTTGAATGCAAAATCTGAATCACTAATAATACTTACCATTTTATTAAATAAAATATATCCAGTTTCATAAAAGCCATTATACATCTCGCTTGATAAGAAATGATCAAGTGATAGACCACTACTAATTATATCAATCATGGATTTATTTTTACTAGATTCAAAGATTTGTAAATAAACATCCATGTCTGCTCCAATACTATTACTTCTAAATGATGAGATTATTATTAACAAAATACATGAAATTAAAACGAATACCATTTTTTTATTAAAATCAAGCTTATACTGTATCTTATTAATTATCATATAAATAATTAATAACGTCACAATCAATAAATAATAAATTTGCATTAGTATTCTCCATATATTTCAGAGTATATTAATTTTAATTTTCTTCCATATTCACCATATTCATCTTTTTCATTATTTTTAATATACACACTCATCTCAGCTCTTTTTTTTTCGTCATTAAGAATAGTATTCATTTTTTCTATAAAATCTTGATCCGTCTTACATATGAATCCGTTATGGTTCTCTTTTATTATATCCATTAATCCATCTGTTGGAGTAGAAATAATCGGCTTTCCACACGCCAATGATTCTAATGCTACCATTGGAATTCCTTCTGATATCGATGTCATAACTAACGCTTTAGAATTTAACAAATAATACAGAGGCTCTTTCTTAAACCCAACAAGATCAATATTTATTTTCTTCGACTCTATTAAAGTCTTACATTCTAATTCCAACGTACCACTACCCACCATACAAGCTTTAATTTTAGGATGTTTTTTTTGCATCATATAAATTAAGTTTATAAAACGAATAGGGTTCTTTACTTCTTCAAGTCTTCCAATAAACGAAAAGTCATAATAAGGGGCGCTATCAATATTTTTAATTCTATTTAAAATCTGTTTCGTATCTATTTGATTTTCTAATAATATTCCTTTTTTATCTAATATTTTTTTAAACAAGAATTCGTTATATATACTTTTTGAAACATAAATAATTCTATTAAATCGTAAGCTTGCAAAATAATAAATAATGGATCTAACGGATAAATATCCCATATCTTTAAACTTTCCATGTATATGTGAAACTATAGGAATTTTCCCTGTGCAAATAGCTGCATAAAATGATGCTCTAATATCATGAGCATGTATTATATCTGGTTCACAACGATTGATTGCTTTCTTAACTTCCTGTAAACTAAATTTATCCAGACCGATATAGTTAATATTCTCTTCCTCTAACTTATTTTTGATGCTACCAACTGGTGAACAATAATAACATTCATATTCATTTTTACTTATGTTAATTAAGTTAATACAGACATTTTCTGCACCTGATAAACTTCCCGTAGTTAAAATATGTAAAATTTTTTTCATAATTTCTTATTTTATAGCTGGTCCTTTCTTCTAATAATCTATATATATTTTTTTCATTATTTCCATAATATTTTTTTTATCAAAATACAAAGATTTATTCTTATTAAACCCCTTCTTTATTTTAATATCTACCTTATCTATTAGTGACTCTGTAAACAAATTTACTGGTAATACAAAACCGCCCTTTCCATTTTCTATTAAATCATTATTACCCCTAATATCGCTAACCAAACAAGGTAAGTCACATGCCATCGCCTCCATTAAAGCAACTGATAATCCTTCTCTTTTCGATGGAAAAACAAAGATATCACATGACTTCATTACACTTATTACATCACTTCTATACCCTAATAAATGCAATCTATCCTCAACACCAAGATTTCTAGCAGTATCTATTATTTCCTGTTGCAATTTTCCAACACCGCATATTAAATAATGATATTTTTTATCTAAATATGGCAAAGCTTTTATAACAGAAATATGATTTTTATTATCATTTAGTTCACCAACAGAAAGTAATAATTTTGATTCTTTTGGAATATGGAGTTTTCGGATTAATTCATCTCTTTTTCCAGTTATCAAGCCAATCCTTTCAGTATCAATTCCAACTCCTGGTACGTATACTACTTTTCCTCCTTGCTTAAGTTTAAATTTTTTTGCTGCTGTATAATCTTCTTTATTTATTGTAATAAGTACATCTGTAAATCGTGCTCCATATTTTTCAATACTTTTAAAAATAAAATTTTTTATAAAACTATTCCCTTCAAAGAAATGGAATCCATGGGCAGTATATATCATTTTTGAATCTTTATAAATTTCACTATTTTTATAAGATATTCTAGTAATTAATCCTGCAATCGGTGTATGTGTATGAATCAATGTATATTTTTTTTTATTGAGCAATTTCTTCATTTCTTTATAAGATTTTATAATTGATTTTAAATCAATTATCCTTCGAGTAAAATTTATTTGATTAATTGTAATACTCTCATTATCAAGTAATTTCTTAAATTTATTTAATTCATCTTCTGAAATTACATCAAATGTTTTAAAATTTGTTGCTACCTCTACTTTATATCCTAATTCTTTTAAAATCCTAATATCATTCATCAAAAAAGATTTAATCATATATGGTGTCGTTGTAGTAATTAATACTGTCTTCTTATTTCCCATATTTCAGATCTCCAAAACACTTTGTAACTAACGTCACTTTCCCAATCATTAATTTAATAATCGGATTGAATAACGGAAGATAAATAACTTTTATTCCTTCCTGATCCATTTTTTCTCTAACAATATCATAAGTGCACATATATTTATCATTTTGTGGTAAATATAAACCACTTTTTTCTTCATCAATGTATTCTTTAATAAATGCTACTAACCTTTCAACAGTGATGGAACTTCTCTCATTTTTTATTGTCGGAAAAATATGAAATTTTCTAACCGCATTAAATAATTTTGTTAAATTTCCTGGTGAGTTATCACCATATACCATTGGTGGTCTTACTATACATACTTTAAAAGTATCATTTTCTAATTTTTTTATACCTTTCTCAGCTTGATACTTACTTATACCATAATAAGTATTAGGATTACATTTTGTACTAACTGTGATTAATTCATTACTATAATTTAGTCCATACACACTCATGGAACTCATAAAGATGAATTGTTGTACACCAGATTCTTTTGCTTTTTTAGCTACTTCTATTACTAAATCTCTATTTACTTTATAATAAAGTTCTTCATTTTCTTTAACTTCTTTTATATGTGCAATTCCAGCCACATGATATACAACATCAAAATCAGAAAAATCAAAATCTTTCCAAGAACCATCTACCATATCTAATTCTTCTACATAATAATTTTGTGGTTCTTTTTCCAAATACTCTTTAAAATGAGTACCTATATAACTTCCTTTTCCAGTTATAAGGATTCGTTTCATTAAGCTTCCTCCTCCTTATGCATTTCACCCGTTCCTCCTTCTACTACTCCATCGTGTTTTAAAACAGATGTAATAGTTCCAAGGAAACATTTACAATCAAATAGAAAACTCATTTTCTTTACATATTCTCCATCCAGTGCAGCTTTAACATCAATTTCTAGTTCATCTCTTCCGCTAATCTGTGCCAGCCCTGTAAGTCCTGGTTTAATAGAAGAAGCACCATTCTTATCTCTTAACTCATTTAAATCATACTGATTTGGCAAACTTGGTCTAGGCCCAATAACAGCCATATCTCCTTTTAAGATATTAAACAACTGAGGAAGTTCATCTAAACTTGTTTTTCTCATAAATTTACCAACACTTGTAATATACTGATCAGGATTTGATAACATATGCGTTGGTACATCTTTAGGAGTATCAATTCTCATACTTCTAAATTTAAAAATTTTAAACCTTACATTATCTTTTCCCATTCTTTCCTGCTTAAATAATACAGGACCAGGTGATGTTACTTTAATAATGATTGCTAAAACAAGCAAAACTGGTGATAACACCACTATTCCTATTAAGCTTAATAAAAAATCAATTACCCTCTTTAAACAATTTTTATACATCTATTTACCTCTCCACTAACTTTCTACTATACTTCCACTTTTTAATACAGTTAATTCTTTAATTGTAACCACTGGTCGCACAACACAATTCGCATATATCAGAACAAAATCCTCAACTACTGCGTTATGATGAACTACTGAATTGGAAGAAATAATAACTCCACTACCAATATCAGCTTCAATTTCAACAGTTGCATTTGGGAATACAACAATTCCTTCACCAAGTTTACAATACTGTGAAACGACTGCACTTGGATCAATTAAATTTACAAGCTGAAAACCAAGTTGTTTAAGTTCTTCTGTAATTTGTTTTCTAATCAAATTATTTCCAATAGCTACAAATGCACTATCGTAGTTTTCTCTTAAGTTACTTAAATCTGATTGTTTACCTGCAACCTTTTTATTTAACACTTGTATCTCATCTGTTCCATCATCTACAAAATCAATCTTATCAAAGCAGTTCATTCTACTTGCTATTTCATAACAGCATTTCCCATGTCCTCCTGCTCCAATTATCAAAAGATTCATGAAATCCCTCCAAAATAAAAGCAAGTCTCTTTTTACTGACACTTGCTGATAATTTCTAATCCAACTTTTGCTATTGTTTCTTTATTGAACATACTGAGCTGAAGATAGGCTATTCTTTTATGACGATCGATCTTTATGATGAGCCCTTCTTTCCCCTGCAATGGTCCTTCTGTAACAAAGATTTTATCTCCCTGTATAAAACCAGTCGACATATCTACTGTATAATTTTTATCTGCGAATGATTTAATAAAGACTATTTCATCTTCATCTAAGCAGCATATTTCTGCTTTTTTCCTACCTATAATTTTTGTAAAATCTGGAATCTTCTTTAATTCTACATTAAGTTCTTCAATATGATCAGAAATCATAAAAATATATCCCTTAAACAAAATGTCTTTCACATCATGCCATTTCCCCAGATATTTTTTTTGACAAACATATTCCGGCGTAAAACAGTCTATCAAAAGTTCCTTTGATATTCTTTTTTTACATTTCTCAATAATTGCCTTTTCATGTCCACTTCGCACTTGAATAACATACCAGTTCACAAAATCCCTCCAAAAAGGTAGGCTCCGCCTATCAAATCAATGGATTTGACTATTTTCTTAATGACCATGCAATCGTGACAAACGTGACAAAGCAACGATTCATCTCTCAGCATTACTTTCAATTTCTATAGCTAAATGCAAAAAAGAAAGAATAATTAGTCTCTTTTTACCGAATCTATAATACTACAAAAGCATATACATTGCAATAACGCATACAAAGTGAATAATGCCTAACCTTTGGTTTTTATTAAAAAATATCATATTTCTTTCATCGAATGAAAGAAATTGTTTATTAACAAAGATATTATATACACTATATTTTAAACATCATTTTATCCAATACTCCCAAGTTCATGATCATTTTGCTTTCTGCCACTCCATTATTTGAGAAGATAACAACAATAGAAAAAGGAGCTTATCGCTCCTAGGATTACTTATTAAATTCCTGATCTTTATCTGAAATAATCAAATTCAACAATCTTTCTTTAATTACTTCATTTTCTACATCTTCGTGTAATACTTCTTCTAATTTTGAAAGTCTTTCTGTAATATCTTCTTTTGTAATTTCCATAACGTTATTTTTGAAGATAAGATTGTTTTTCGTTCTAGTTGTTGTTTCTCCATCCAGTTTTAATTCTTCAAACATCTTTTCTCCTGGACGAAGACCAATTTCTTTAATTTCAATGTCTTTATAAGGTTTAAATCCAGACATACGAATCATTTTTTCAGCTAAATCTAAAATTTTAACTGGCTGCCCCATATCTAAGACAAAAATTTCTCCCTTATCTGCATAGAAACCTGCTTGTAATACAAGCTGTGCAGCTTCTGGAATTGTCATAAAGTAACGAATAATATTTTTATCTGTTATTGTTACTGGTCCGCCTTCTGCAATCTGCTTTTTAAAGATTGGAATAACAGAACCGTTTGACCCAAGTACATTTCCAAAACGTACAGCCGCCATTTTTGTAACACCATTTTTACCATTTGCCTGCAAGATCATTTCTGTCATACGTTTTGTAGCACCCATAACATTTGTAGGATTTACAGCTTTATCTGTACTAATCATGATAAATCTAGAAACTTTATTTTTAATACATGCCTGAATTACATTATTAGTTCCAAATACGTTGTTTTTGATAGCTTCCATTGGTCTAGTTTCCATTAATGGAACATGTTTGTGAGCAGCAGCATGGAATACTACATCAGGGTGTCTTTCTCCAAATATTTCATCCATTGCTTTAAATTCACGAATAGAAGCAATCAAAGAAATAATTTCTATGCTAGAATCCAAGGTTCCATGTGTTCGGTTTCTATTAAACTCCTGTTCTAACATATATAAATAATTTTCATTAATGTCAATCATCAATAACTGTTTTGGTTTAAATTTAACAATTTGTCTACATAACTCTGAACCTATAGAACCACCTGCACCAGTAACTGCTACAACTTTATCTGTTAAATAACTTTTAATTTCAGATTGATCCAAATGAATTTCTCCTCTGCCTAAAAGATCTTCAATGCTGATATCTTCAACAGGATATTTCTTATTTTCATTTAAATCATCTGCCAGTAAGTTATCTTGTTCTTTCATGATTTTTGTTTCTAATTTGGCGGATTGACACAAATCATAAATTCTTTGAATGTTTTCTTTGCTGGCACTTGGCATTGCGATAAAGGCCACTTTTACTCCATATTCATGTACAATGTCTGGAATATCATATGTATCCCCTAATACTTTATATCCAGCTACTACATTGCCTGTTCTTTTATCATCAATAAACCCTACGATATGAACATTAAAGCTATTATTCTGCAACAATTCTTTTGACAAGATGTAACCTGCATCTCCTGCCCCGATAATGATTGCCTTGTCTGTATTTATTACTGGGTTCATAACTGTACGTCTATACAAGCGATAACTTACTCTAAGTGCAAACATCAACATAGCACTCAATAAACCACCAGTCACAATGACACTTAAAAGAAATCTATCTGTCTGTAACAATAAAAAACCTGCACCCAAAACAATTGTTGAACATATGACCGCAAAACCAATTCTCATCGTTTCTACAGGGCCAATATATTTCCATAGGCTCTTATGTATTTTGAATACGATAAAGAAAAGCCAGTAAACAATCAAAACAATTAAAAGTACAGCTATCACATTTTTTATATTAAGTCCCTCAAAAATAGGAACTCTAAATTCATTATTAATCCAATAAGATAAAAAGAACGATATCAATACAATACATAAATCAATCGTACAAAGTAATTTTTCCCTGTGATTTATATAAATTCCGTTCTTAAAAAATTTTTTAAGCATACAATTCCCTCCATCACACCTTTTTTATTCTATCACATTTTAATAATATAAAATTAACAAAATGTGTTTTTTATTCATTTTCATTCATCTATTCATATAATAAATAAACCAATTCTTTCATTAGATGAAAAGATTTGTTGATTTAAAATACAAAAAACAAGGAAGCGGGCTCATTTCCGCTTCCTCTTTAGGGGTACCTCTCTTAGTAAGTCATTAAAAATTTCATTTGGATTAAACTTTTTCTTTCTTCCTAAGTTAAGTATCGCAACAGTTCAAACAGGGTGTTTATTAATATTAGGTGTTTAATTTCGTTATCCCTGCTGCTCCTATATCATACAATATAATGTAAATAAATTCTACAAAAATAGTTACTTAATTTTATTTTTTATCCACTCTGCATTCTTCAGGCGTCTTATCTTCTCGAAACCCTTTAAATACAGGCTGTCTCATACCGCCATTTTTCGTATGCTGCATAAATTTTACACACCCTACTAAATAAGGAAAAATCCAAACTGCATCTTCATTCCCGTTTGGAACACTGGGAAAAGGACAGGTATTTGTTTTATTGCTGTGTTTTTGCAAATAAGATAAAGAAACACCCAGTGTCACATACCCTTTATACAGCAATTCTTTATCATCATACTGTGCAAGTACCAAAGAAACCATATTCTTATCTTTTCGTATATATCCAACGATTACAAAATCTTCATCCATCATGTTCTTGCATTTTATCCAGTCTTTTGTCCTTTTCCCGCAAGAATACAAACTGTCTTTTCTTTTCGCAACGATACCCTCTAAGTGTTTTTGTGTTGTCAATTGAAACAACGCTTTCCCTTGTTCTTCCACATAACGAGATATACTTATTTGATGATTTTCCACAACATTTTTACTTAATATCCTTTTCCTCTTTAATAGAGGTGTTTTCAGCAGGGATTTCTCTTTTACATATAAAATATCAAAGGCAGTAAAGGAAGCTGGATGTTGTTTCGATGCCATCATAATCTTAAATTTATCAGTTAACAAACTTCTTTTTTGTATTTCGAAAAAATCTATTTGCCCATTTCCAAAACAATACAATTCTCCATCCAGAATACAATTTTGTTTAACCTGCTTATACATATCCTCTAGTTCCGGAAACTTATACAGCAATTTATCTCCTCTTTTATTTCGAATATCTACATGTCCATTCTCAATATAAGCAAGAACACGTATACCATCCAGCTTTAATTCATATATAAAATTACGATCATCAAAAGCCTCTTTTTCAATTCCTATAAGCATTGGTGATACATGTACATCCTCATACATTAATGACGTACCGCCTTTCTTTTTGCTGGTTTATTCATGGTTGCTAATGATTTTGTTAAAGCTTCCATCAAATCCATTGGACTAGATATCGTTTCCTTCTTAGAATTTGCCTCTACTACCTCTTTTCCTTCTACTTTAGATAAAATTGCCTCTCTTAGCTTTTCTTGATATTCATCGTGATATAAAGAAGGATCAAAAGGTTTTGTCATAGACTGTATCAACTGCTTTGCCATATCTAATTCAGCCTTTACCGTTTTAGGATGGGGGATATCTTTTGGCATTTCTACTATTTCTTCTTCATAAAACAAGGTTTTAACTAAAATCCCCTGTTTATCAGGACATAAAGCAAGCAAAGTCTCCTTTGTACCTATTACCGTTTTCGAGATTGCTACAACACCCTTATCAAACATTGCTTTTCTAAGCAACTCATAAGCCTTCTCTGCATGCTTATCCGGAAATGCATAATAATTTTTCTCATAATAAATCGCATCAACTTCTTCAAGTTTAACAAACTGCAAGATATGAATCGTTTTATCCTTTTCTGTTTTTATTTCCTCTAACTCCTCTTTACTCATAACTACATATTTATCTTTCTCATATTCATACCCTTTTACGATATCCTCACTGTCTACTTCTTTTCCACAATGAGCACAATATTTTTTATATTTAATACGCTCATGTGTATCCTTACATAACTGATGAAACGCTATCGATGTATCCTGTGTTGTTCGATATAAAGATACTGGAATATGAACAAGTCCAAAAGATATAGCCCCTTTATGTGCAACAGCCATACAACCACCTCACTTAAAGTTAGTATGGCTGTTCATCATCTATACATGCAAAAAAGGATATCAGCATAAAGCGATATCCATGCCGGGAATCCCCCACCGGCTTCCCGACGACATAATGATATAAGATTTTATAAAGCTTCTCAATGAATCAATTACGAAATGATATTTTTCTTAAATATTACCAGTAAATGGTAATTTTTGGAAAAGTTGTCATTTTCAGCTTCTAACAAACGGCGCTCTTTCCTAACACATTATCTTTCCTTTGCTTTCATCCAAAATAAATTGTATCCCCATTATTCATCCACCTCACCAGTTCCAAATACACCAATGAAATCGATGGAATCCACATTAAATGGTGATCCTTCAATCATTCCATTTCTATAAAGTTTAGAAGGTGAATAATTTCCATTTGTCGTCCAAGGATATATCCTATGATTTTCAGATAGAAAATCAATAGATTTTTTATGCTGCTTCAAAACATCCATAGGACCTACATTATGCGTTGTGAAACAAAGTTGCCCTTCTCCATACTCCATTAAATATTCAAGTAATGCGCACAAATAAACATCATGCAGATTAGAATCAAATTCATCAATAAATACAATTCCGCCTTGCACCATTTCTTTTAAATATGCAAATAATTTAATAAGTTTTTTTATCCCGGTACTTTCAAATTCTGCATGAATCTTATAAGATTCATAACACATAACTAAATCGCAAACCCAAAGTTCATGATCTTCTTTTCTATCAATCTCAATACCCTGTAAATCCGTTTTAAAAATATGCAAAAATTCAAATAGTTTATTAACTGTCTTTTCAAAATGCTTGTACATTTCTTGAGGTACAATATTGCCAGTAATATTTATAACATTAATACAATCATCGTATATTTCTAAAAAATTTTTTCTATGATTATCTGAGTCATCTAAATTTACATGTATTTTTTCTCCAAGAACATATAAAAAAGTTATATAAGCCCAAAGGATATTTTTCTCCTTCTGCATATTATTTGATTTTATAAATTTTTCATAAAATAAGGCACTCATTGAAGCTGTGGTCAATAGATTCATCGTCTTATTAAGTATAGATTCAACAAATTTATCTTTTTCTTTTCCTTCATAAACAGATACAATTTCTCCATCAGATACCTCAAAAACAGTCTCATCAAATTCACTCTTTGAAATTGCTTTTTTTGTAGATAAACATTCATGAGAAATAACGTACTTTCCTAGATTATTCTTGGATAATGTCACACTATATCGAAAAAGTTTTATTTCTTCTCCTGCTTTTACCATATAGTCAGCCTCAATAAATAATTCCTTTGTGCGTTTATTAATCATTGCATCTAAATTTTTCTGGACAACAGGATTATTCAAATATCCTGGATCAACAATAATGTTTCTTAATATTTCAACAGAAGTTATAATACCTGATTTTCCAGAACCATTCATGCCGTAAATTCCCTTTATATTATATTCCTGCGTATCTGGGTTCTTTGATATAGTTTTCTTATAAAATTGCAGCGAAATTAACTTGTCTAATGTCTTTATCCCCTTAACAGAATAAGAAACTAAATATATATCTTTCACTTCAACATACCTCCTGTTCTTTTTCTTAAAATACCACGCAAAAAAGAAAAAATAAATACAAAATGTATTTTTTATATCAAAAATCTCATCAAAACCATTTATGACATATAATGCGTTCACTGTGCTTTATATCCAAAACAAGAACAATATTTTCCCGTCCGTACAGCCAAAACTTACCAATATAAAAAAAAGGATATCAGCATAAAGCGATATCCATGCCGGGAATCCCCCACCGGCTTCCCGACAACATAATGATATAAGATTTTGTAAAGCTCCTCAATAGAGTTCTTGCGAAATGATGATTTTCTTGAAAATTGCCATTAAATGGTAATTTTTGGAAAAATTATCATTTGATATTTTGAGTGGATAAAAGAAAAAACTTCCTTTCACTGTGGGGTGATAAAGAAGTTGATTCTAAATTACCAAATAACAAATCCAAATCCTGAACTAACTGCTGGAGTATTCTCACCATTTAACACAACAGAACTAGCTGCAAATAAACTTAAAGCGCATAAAGCCGCAACAATAAATTTTTTCATCATCAATTACCTGTAATTTCTACAGATCATATGCATATCATCTCGACGTACATATAGTAAAGGATTATGAAAATTCTCTCAATAAATTATATTCCACTTAATATTTTTTCTCAAAAATCAAAATTAAGTAAAAAAATAGAATTAATTATCATTTCGATTATTCTTAATAATCTCATCAAACAAATAAATACCTTTATATGCATTCATCTCATTTGCGATTAAGTTCATCTCATCACGAAATATTGTAATCATTACGTTCTCAACTAAGTTTGGTGCAATCTCTTTTAAAATGAAATTACTTTTCGCAAACGGTTTAACACTTTTAGCCACAAAATATTTATATGCTAGCTGAATCAATTTACTATAACTACTTTGTTTTTCCTCTTCCACAAAAGGTATATGCACTTCTAATTCTAACATCCTTTGACAATGTGCCATACAAATTAAGGCAGGAATCCAAAGTTTATTATGTTCAGTAACTTCAACCATCCTTTCATAGTATGCTAATGCTTCTTTATACAATTTGATTTCATGTAAAGCCGCCGCAACATTTGAATAAAAATACATTATCTTGGCATTTGGAATTGGATTTTCACTAATCAAGTTATCTGCTTTCTTTAAATATTCTTCATTAGATTGATTCT
This sequence comes from Amedibacterium intestinale, assembly GCF_010537335.1. Classification (NCBI taxonomy): domain Bacteria; kingdom Bacillati; phylum Bacillota; class Erysipelotrichia; order Erysipelotrichales; family Erysipelotrichaceae; genus Amedibacterium; species Amedibacterium intestinale. Next base: position 2,224,313 of record NZ_AP019711.1, on the reverse strand, counting down.
CAATCTTGATATAAGCGAAAATTATGTAAGCATATAAGTCCAATAATCTCACATAATTTTTTTCTATATTCTAACTCATTCTCCAAAGCGTTTACTTTGTCTCTAAAAGTAATGTATTTCTTAAAAATGATACAATAGTTTAAGCCCAAAATATTTTCCATAACACTGGAAGAACTTAATAGTTGAAATTCCTCAACGATAGTTTCAAATAACTTAGGATCATTATGTGCTTCTGCCTGACCTCTATAAAACACCATGATTTTAAACAGAGAATGATATTTCTCATCAAATAGGGTATATTCATTTCTAAATCTTTCCATCTTTGATAACGAAATAATTTTGGCTTCTTCAAAATATTCCTTCGTTGCCAGCAATAAATCATACAGTTCAGAGTAATACACATAGTTCTTTACTTTTCCAAGTACTCTTAAGCCCATACCACAATACTTGCTGATATCTTCTACTCTATAATATTCAATGGCTTCATATAATGGATCCATCAATTCAAGAATTGCATCATCAACTGCTGGAAAATAGCCTAGTTTCAAATTCAATTTGTCTAACAATTCCACATAAACATCTTCGATTCTTGCGATTTCACCAGCTTCAATTCTTTTCAATGTATTTACTGTACAGATGCCTTCTACAAAAGATTTCATCGTATATTTGTTCTGTGATTTATTTCTCTTTTCTTCTCTTGTTACTTCAATTAATTTACCAATTGTAGAAAGTCTTTCTTCTGGTATATTTTTCATATTGCTTCCCCCTCTTGTAATACTTCCGATAAAGTATATACTAAAATCTTACATTTCGTATATATAAAGAAGCATTTATCATAATTTCACATAATATATTTGCTTGATATACCTAACATTGGTATATCAATCTCTTCAAAACCAACCTATTTACCAATATCGTATACTTAATCTTGCATAGTTAAAAAAGAATATAATTGTATTTTTTTCTAATTTTCCAATTTTTATATATTGATTTCAATAAGTAAATGGTTTATATTATGTTTGTTAGTATTATCATCCAATTTACTTTTTTCTTCCCCCACCCATTTAAGTGAGTTGGTTTTCTACCCCCTAAAACGATAATACTAACGTTTTTATTATGTTGCTGCTTCTAGTCTATCTAGGAGCATTTTTTCTATCTGCATATTATCTTTTTTTAAAACATAAGAAAAGATAGAAATAAACCTCTGCATCAATATATGATAGTACATTGCTTCTTTTTGGGAAAATTTGCGTTTCTCTCTTCTTGCCCTTTTTTTATCCGCAAATAAAGATAACAAAAGATGCATCCATTCTTCCATATCAAAGCTATTAATAACAGGACGACATATTTTATCTACGGCAGTTCTTGTAATTTGATATAGATGCATTTCTTTCAAACTGTTTAACAGATCTTCCAATTCATTCGTATTCGGTATCGTTCGCATATGAATCGAAACATTTTCATAAGGAACTTTAAATTCACAGCCATCTCCTTCTAAAGAACGTATCTTGCAGAAGGAATTTTTCTTTTCTTTCTCGATACCATAAAATTCACTTACAACCAATCGATATAAAACAATATCTCCTACTTCAGGCATAACTTTTCTCCTTTCTTTCTTGTATAAAAAAGCACAGTAGTATAAAAACGATAGTTTGATGTACTACTGTGTTCCTACTTTTATAATAACAAATTTTTTCTTTCTTTCCTATAAGTAGTTACATTGTAAATCACTTTCTATAAATGAAAGAAATAATTTACTTAATAAACAAATTCTTTCATTTTATAATTAATAGTATATATATTCTAACAGTAATTGTACTTTATATTTTTAGACTTTCTCAATTTCAGGAAATATATGATAGTTTTTTTGTGCTTTAAAATTACTAACTCACTTCCTAAATGTATAGCATAATTCAAAAAAAGCATCATTTCTCATTATGAGATTTGATGCTTTTTTGCCTTCATTTTTTCTGATAATTATAATTAACTAAAATCTCTCATACTTTCTAATAATTTCCATATATTGGTACCTATATTATCTAATAAACGTTCTTCATCGCTTTCAAACTTTTTAGCTCGTGCAATTGCCTCATCTACATGTGGTAAATACTTTTGTTTAAACGCGATACCACTTTTCTTATGATGATTTCTGTTCGAAAGCTCTCTACTTACAAACGTATGAGTCCTGGAAACTTTCTCATTTTTCCTTATTTCTTCTAGTTTATCTTTATACTCTTCTTTCACATCACATGCATGTAGCAATAACCAAAATTCAAAACAAGGATTAGAAATATAACAAGAGTAATTATTCTTTCTACAATGAGAAATACATTCCTTCAACCCTTTCTCCGTATGACTCTTCCTATCACGATCAATTATAATAGCAAACACATCGCTTTCGCGTCCACCGCATTCATGTAAGTATCTTCTGTATGCATAGTCATAACCTAATATACGTAAACTCTCTTCAATTTTATCTTTATCTTCTTTCGATAATAAATTAGGATCTTCAATATATTTTTTTACAGATTCTTCCCCATATTCATCAACAACTTCCATTGGAATATCTTTATAAAAGTCATATTCCCCCATTTCTCTTAATCTTAAATAATCCTCTAGTAATTCAATCACCTGTTTTGGTGCACTGTTAGTATCTTCATTACTTCTGCTTAATACCTCCACACGAACTTGTCCATTTATATGCAATTCTTCTCTGTAAGCAGCTATTCCTTCAAAATATTCTTTTTCTGTCACATTCCCTTCAACAGATAAAAAATAGATTTTTAATGGTTCGATCTTTTCATCTTCTTTTTCTCTATCAAATGCTGATGAAGATAATCTATAAGAATTATTCATCAAAATTTTCCCCTATACCTAAAAAACTTTCATTAAAGAAAGGAATTGCACCATATCTTCCAATTAAATATTCTTTATCTATTTTTTTATCAAAACGCTCTTTAAACTTATTTAAAGAATAAATCTTAGAACTATGATCTTGCTGCCTTTCTACAAACCATATTTCATCTTGTCGAACCAAATCTAAATCCAGTAAATTAGAGTCATGTGTTGTTACTATCAATTGACTGGAAGTGTTTTTTGTTAAATTATAAAATAACTGCATAAATTTTTTCGTTAAATTTGTGTGTAAACTGCGATCAATTTCATCAATGAATATAACACTTCTTTTTTTATTCGTATACAATAATGGAATTAAATCAAATAATCTTCTAGTTCCATCAGATTCATCCATATATTCAAACAAATCATCATTATTTCCATGGTTTAACTGCAATTTATTATATTTTATATCTCCATTCTTGTCTTTTTTCAATAAAACTATCTGCTCTCCAACTTTCATCATAATAGGATGTTTTTCTACTTTATTAGATATATCAACTTTCACTTTTTCTGCTACCTCTTCTGGTACGCTATTTAGTATTTTATCAAAATCAAATATTTTTTCCCTACCCTCAACACCTTGAATTCCAGTATCGAAATAACTTAATAGAGTAGTAAAAAAGTTTTTCTTTTTATCATTAGAAATGATATCATTTATCCCATTATATTTTGAACTTGGAAAAATAATAGTCATATTTTTAAACCATTCATATACCTTTCTAATTTCAATAAAAAAGTTTTGTTGATCATTTACTCTTTCTGCGATATCACTTAAGATTGTTTTTTTTCTAAAAGCATCAGATATATTTTCACTAAAATCTTCTAAATATACTTCAATTCGTTTATTTTCTTCTTGAGTATCATAAACTTTATCGGATGACACATTACTTCTATCGTTTTTATCTACTTCTCTATTAAAAATCACTTCTTCGCTGCCATCTGACTTAATTTTTACTAACCATTCTGCAAGTACTTCTTTTTTACAATAAGATACTACAACTCCATAAGAATATTCTGTATCATCTATCATTAATCTATATTCGAATACTGCAGGATTCTTATAGGAATCTGTAGAAATACGAAAATTTTTTTTGGTTAAATCCACTTTATCAATTCCTAATAATATTAGTTTTCTAGAAAAAGCAATTGCTTTAATCAGATTGCTTTTCCCGCTTGCATTAGCACCAAATATCAAACCACTCTTCAAGATTTTCTTATCTTCAATTTGAAAAATATGTTCTTTATGTCTAGCTATTTTTGTGGATAAAAAAGAAATCGTTTGATTATCATTAAATGATTTAAAATTGCTTACTGAAAATCCTATCAACATAAAACCCCTCCAAATCTTCTCTACACCATTATAGTATTGTGATTTTATCACAATGTCAATTAATTTATATGATAATTCATGCTATATAATGCAAAATTTTCTTTTTTAATGTGATTTTTTCTCTTTTAATAGAATAAGTAAATTTTTCCAATTTATAAAAAATATTTTAATGTTTTTCATACATAACCCTTATTTATAATCCTGGGTATGATCAATAAATATTAATTTTTCTAGTTTCCAATAAAAACATCATCTCTTCTACAAAAAAAGAAGATATGCTTTTTGCACATATCCTCTACATCGTTTATATGATTAGTAATTGTTGTTTTCCTGAGCAAAGTGAGAACCAGGGTATCCACATACTGGACAAGCTTTAGGAGCAGCTGTTCCTTCATAACGGTATCCACAGATATCACATACCCAAACAGTAGATTCTTCTTTTTCGAATACTTTCCCATTTTTTACGTTTTCTAATAATTTTAAATAACGTTCTTCATGATGTTTTTCGATGATACCAACCTGTTCCATCTGGAAAGCAATTTTTGTAAACCCTTCTTCTCTAGCTGTTTCTGCCATCTGTTTGTACATGTCTGTCCATTCATAGTTTTCACCAGCTGCAGCATCCGCTAAGTTTTCTTCTGTTGAAGGAATGCTATCTCCATGTAGAGCCTGGAACCATAATCTAGCATGTTCCTGTTCATTACGAGCTGTTTCTTCAAAGAAAGCCGCAATCTGTTCCATACCTTCTTCACGAGCTTTTTTCGCATAATAAGTATATTTATTACGAGCCTGACTTTCTCCTGCAAAAGCTGCCATCAAATTCTGTTCTGTTTTAGATCCTTTTAATTCCATGTGTATATCCTCCTTTTTCTTTTACACCATTTTCTTTCTGCATTCTTCGCATATACCTTCTGCCATTATGGAATGAGAAGTAATTTTCACATGTCCTTCTTCTTCCAGTTTCTTATTTAGCTCTTCCATATAGGACATATCCAAATCAAATAGACGATTACATTTCGTACAATGCAGATGATAGTGCGGTTTGCTGGTTTTATCATATTGATACCCATCTACAGGATGCGCAATTCTTTTAATTTCATTCATCTCTGTCAAAATATTTAAATTTCGATAGATGGTCGCAAGACTCACATCCATTCCTGCTTCCTTCATATTTTTGTAAACCTCTTCTGCACTTACATGTCCTTCTATGGTTTTCATATACGCAAGAATCATATCTCTTTGCTTAGATGATTTACGTTTAATCATAACGTGAAACCTCCAATCTTAAGAACTATTCTCATTATAATTCTTAATTTAATGAAAGTCAACAACAAATTAAGAATTATTCTTAATTTTATTATCAAATCTTCTATAACTGTTGTTTTCGTTTATTTTTTGTAAGATTTAGGCAATCTTTGCACTCATTGACTTTTTAAGTGAAGATGTTATAATTCTAATAGTAAGAAAAAGCCATTAGGAAATACAGATGGCTGCTTCTGAAATGTTGGTTTTTTGTTAAGTAAACAAAAACAGCGACATTCCTTGGGCAAAGTAGGTAGTCGCTGTTTTTGTTTTATCGTTTTTTATCCATAAAGTATTTGTACACTTCGAAGATAAAACGCAGTATATCTAATAGTATTTTAACTATGTTCATAATTAAATCTATCATACATACCACCTCCGACTTTTACGAAGGCTTCAAACAAACTTCTCTTCGCAAGAAGAACAACTGTACTCCTTCAAAGAAGCAACCACCTGCCATCATCCTAATGACCTTTGCCATTATAACAAAGATTCTCTTAAAAAAATACGATTTTTATAGCTTATCACGCTAGTTATATAAATCGTACCTTTTTATATATCATCAAACACTATACGGATCAAATCATGAAAAAACTTTTACGAAAAATGAATAACAGATTACTTATTTTGGAAAACAAATAAGTTGATACAGAATATAGAAAGAAATGGTAATTCAAGATTAGAAAATCCTGAAAAATTATAAGGATATCTGTCATGCTTATGGAGTAGAAGAAGGAATCAGACTAATAATACTTCATGTCTTTTACGCTATCTGAAGATAAATCCTCAAATTGTCACTTATTGACTTTTTAAGTGAAGATGTTATAATTCTAATAGTAAGAAAAAGCCATTAGGTAATACAGATGGCTGCTTCTGAAATGTTGGTTTTTGTATATGTTAACAAAAACAGCGACATTCCTCGGCAAATTAGGTAGTCGCTGTTTTTGTTTTATCGTTTTTTATCCATAAAGTATTTGTACACTTCGAAGATAAAACGCAGTATATCCAATAGTATTTTAACTATGTTCATAATTAAATCTATCATACATACCACCTCCGACTTTTACGAAGGCTTCAAACAAACTTCTCTTTGCTAGAAGAACAACTGTACTCCTTCAAAGAAGCAACCACCTGCCATCATCCTAATGACCTTTGCCATTATAACAAAGATCCTCTTAAAGTACGATTTTCATAACTTATCACGCTAGTTATATAAATCGTACCTTTTTATCTTTATTTCTTCATTAAAAGCACTACACACTGTGCCTGTGCTCCTTCTTCTTTTCCTACAAATCCCATCTTTTCTCCACGAGTTGCTTTTATGCTGACTGCATCCATATCACAATGCAAAGCCATAGCTACATTTTCTCTCATTTTTTGAATATGTGGTGCCATCTTTGGTCTTTCAATCATGATCAATGCATCTAAATTTCCAATGCGATATCCTTTTTCACCCATCAAGTGATATACTTGTTTTAACATCCATAAAGAATCCATTCCTTTATATGCATCATCCGTATCTGGAAAATGTTTTCCTAGATCACCTAATGCCAATGCACCTAATATACTTTCCGCAATTGCATGCAGCAGCACATCAGCATCGGAATGTCCCAGCAAACCTTTTTCATGTGGTATCTCTACTCCTCCAAGTATCAATTTTCTTCCTTCCACCAATTGATGAATATCTACGGATTGTCCTATACGAAACATACTATTTCCTCCTGTATCTATGTTTGATGTATCACATTCACAACAAACTTACATCGCTCTTTTTATTCTTATTATGATTATAAATAAAATTCTCTAAATACTATTACAACTCAGAACTTCTACCTTTCATTACAAAAAATCAATTATACTTAGCTATTAATCCTTCTATACATTAAATAGCAGCTCTCAACATCTCTGTATGGAATATAATCTTGTATATCTTTACCAGGATAAATAAACCCCATTTTTCATAAGCATCTTAGAGAATTCTATAACAACTATCATATTATATATTTATACTTTAACCTCGCAACACCTCACATTTACCTCGCAAAAAATTTATATTACTTCAATCATTAAAATAAGATATTTCTCCTATTATCATATATCAAAAAATCACAAAACATCACTTAACCTCGCAACACCTCACATTTACCTCGCAATTTGCACTCTTGAACTATTGCATTTCATATGTCTGCTTAGGATCATATTTACTTCCATTGCGCTTAATGATGTTTAATGAGATTAGATGATTTAGTCTAGCAGATATCGTATTAGGTGCTTTACTAGTGTAAGTGCATAGTTCTGATCTTGTTACTTTCTTTTTGCTTCCTAAATAAGTTAAAATTGATTTTTCTAATTCGTCAAGCTGTTGCCATATTTCTAGTGTTATAGACTTTCTTTGCATATATTCCAGTGTTAAAAAAGGATTATAAGAAGAAAACACTTGATTCACAACAATCCCCCCTAAGAATCTAATTCAATTTAATTTCTAGATAAATACTTACTTCATTATTTAATTATAGTCATATTATACCTTTATAAAAAAGATAAAATAATAAATCACAAATTTTCTTAAACATTCTCAAAAGTTCTTAAACCCTTATTATATGGGGAATAAGGACTTTTTTATACGATAGATAATGTCTTAATTGTTCTTAAAGTTGCTTAATCTTTCCTTGTCTAAAGTAGTAAATTTAGTAGTACAGTTATGCAGTAAGTCTTTGCATTTCTGCTTGTGCCGATAAATAACTACCATGTGCATAATAACCAAGTGTCATTGTAATATTTTTATGTCCCATAACATATTGTAAGTTGTTTGGTGTCATTCCTTTGTTTGCCATGTTCGTACAAAATGTATGCCTTAAAATATGTGGTGTAATATTTGGAATTTCCTTTTTTGTAATCTTTCTATATTTCTTTGTGAGATTAGTGAATATGCTTGTATAGTAAGCATTATACATTGGATAACCACTCTTATTAAGAAAAATAAAATCTTTATAACTGTCAACTTCTATAGGGTATGCATTCTTTCTGTTTTTAATTACATTTTTAAGTGTTTCATAGACTAAATCGGTCATTGGAACTTTACGATAACCACTATCACTTTTTGGTGGTTCTGTATAATAACCCTCTTTATCCCTTTTTAGTTGGTGGTTAATATCAATCATACGATTATCAAAGTCAATGTCAGAAAGTGTTAATCCACACATTTCAGAAACACGCAATCCTGTGTTTACCAAAACAACAATTTCAGAATAATAGGCTTTATAAGTATTGTCTATTTTTGCAAAATCAAGAAGTGCGTTAGTTTGTTCCTCTGTCAATGCCTCTTTCTTTTTAGTATCATTTTCAATAACATCAGTTAAGGTAAAGTCAAAAGGATTTTTCCTTAATAAATCATCTTGAATAGCAAGATGAAAAGTTGCATTAAGACTTCGTTTCATATTCTTGATTGTACTGAAAGAGTATTTTTCTTTCATTCTGTACGCCCATGCTTTTGCTACTGATAGTTTTACTTTATCAATGCTCATATTTCCCAAACTATCATTTTTTAAGGCTTCCATAAGGTTATTTCTACCTTGTACTGTTGATTTTTTGACATTTGCTCTACTATTGATATATCGAGTATATAACATGCATACAGTCATATTTTTATTACTTGTATCAATACCGTCATCTAAATCTTTTTGTATTGCTTTAATCATATCACGAAGTGCAACACAATCTCTTTTCCCCTTTGGGACTTTGTCAGTTGCGACTAATTTCCAAGAATAAGCAAACTTTACTTGTCCATTTTTTTCTATGTATTTATAACAATATCTACCGTCTTTTCGTTGGCTCTCTCCGGTCTTTAACAATCTTCCTTTGTTATCTGTCCTTTTCATGCTATGAACTCCTTTCGCTTATGAAAAGAGCCTTGAATATGACTATTGAATAGTATAGCATAAACAAGGCTTGATTTCATTAGATCGTGTCTAGTTCATCTAAAACATTTTCAAATAATTTTCGTTTGATTAACAAACGCTGTCCGTTATAAAAGAGCCAATTTGCATTTTTATGTTCTTCTGCAATTTTTCGCAACTTATTTTCGCCAATATGAAAATATTGACTTGCTTCTTCGATAGACAATAAATATTTTTGATGTATAGGTACAACTTGTTTCATCTATATCACACTCCTTTTTTAGATAAGATTAAATTATTTTCATCAAGCAAGAACGATTTAAAAAGTACATCATTTTGATTGATAAATACACCCTTTGAATTTGGTGGTATTTTTTCAAGGGCAGAATTATTTTCCAATACCATTTGAGATAAAATTTTATCTGCACTTCCACAAATTCTATTTCCTAAATTTATTTTTATCTGTCCGTTAATAATATCTGCTGACGGTTTTTGTGTTGATAGAATAAGGTGTACTCCAAAAGCACGCCCTAATCTAGCGACAGATGTAATGTGTTCCTCTATTTTTTCCATAAGTTCTAATTTTTCTTTATTAGTACTTTTTTTCAAACCTGTTTTATCAAGTAATTCGGCTACTTCATCACATGCTATTATGATACGATTTAATTTTTCATCATTTTTATTGTTATATTCTTCAATATTTCTACAAGAATGAGAAACAAAAATATCTCTTCTTTTATTCATTTCTGTTTTAATTGAAACCAATGTATCAAGAAAATCTAGTTCTAAAGTGATAATTTTACATTTATCATGCCATATTCCATTGAAATCAAGTCCGCCCTTAAAATCAGCAATATAGACTTCCATATTTTTTAATAGACATTGCCATAAACAAAGTTTAAAAAGCGTTGTCTTTCCAGAACCTGTGCCACCAGCAACCAAGGAATGAGGTACATTATTTAAGTTTATTTTTACTTTTTCAAAAGCAGAAACTCCTAAAAGTAAAGTACATTCATCATCAACTAGCATTTCATCTTTCCAAAGTATAGTTTTTGAAAAGAATTTATCTAAATCAACGATATAAACATTAATAATCTTTTTATTGTGTTTGCTAAACTTTATTTGTAAAATGTCATATCCTAATAATGTTTCAATTCTGTCTTGTGAATTTTCCCAATCCATTAAGGAAAGATAAGGACTATAAAATGTATAAATCTCTATATCTGTTTCTTTTGATAAATGTTTTCTATTTAATAGTCGAGGAATTTCATATTCTTTATTATGAAAACCTATTTTATAAAAACCTTTTGATAGTTTATGCGTTCCTCTAGGTGTTCCAAATACTATCACAGTTAAAAATAGTACTATTGGTTTTATCACTGCAATAACAAACTCACTTATGATATTTTTGGGCAAGATAGAGTAATACACCCACTCCAAACCATTTAATACATAGAACATCAAGATAATACAAATAAACAAAACTAGTTTTTTTCTATTATAAATAATTTCTCTTATACCATTAAGTAATCGGAATACTAAATTTTCAATCTTTTTCATTATGTATAATGTACCTCTCTTTCTCATGCTCTATTACTTCTCCCGTTTCTTTGATTTCTATGATTTTATTAATTTTATTTATCAAAGCGTTCCACTTTAAAGGATAATGTTTTTGAATATCTTCGTATTGCTTTTCTAGGGGTAAAACAGAAAGCAAATATACATACTCATATACACTGTATCTATCATAGAACCTAGCAGGAAGATACATTGGAAATATGTCTAACAATGCTATCAAATCATCAATATAAAGAGAATTTTGAAAGTTATCCAACAATAAAACTTTTTCCCCATGATAAGTGTCATAACTCATCTCTTTATGTTTTCTATAATTAGTTATTCTACAAATATCAATAGGTTCGTGGCATTCATACACCATTTTTGTTTTTCCGACATTATGTTGTCCAAAACAATATATTACCGAAAGCGAGCGAAACTTATTTGCATTTTTAATAAGCAAAGCCTCTTTCAATGCTTCGATTTGTTTAACCTTAAAAATAAGTTCAGGTCTATCTGAGACAATTTCTCCAATTACTTTTCCATCTTCTAAATCCTTGATGACTTCATAATTTAGCGGATTTTTTTCTTCGCGCTCATTTATTAATTTTCCCCACTCATAGAAAGAGCCTTCAACTTTTGTTTCTTCCTTTTCTGTACCTTTCCACTTACCTTCCTTTGCTACATAATCTCTATTTTCTTGAATAGTGCTATAAGCTTTTTCCGCATGGGCACTTGGAAACTTGTTTTTTAAAGTGTGGAAACGTATTGGACTTTTCCTATAAATAAAAATATGTATATGAGGAGTACCACTTAAAGAGATTTCTTCGGATAAGCAATAATAATTTGGAAAAAGACTATTCAATCTATCAATAATGATTTCTCTTGTCAGTTCGTATTCTTGTGGATTGTTTATTACTAAATTCCATTTTCTTGATTGTGGGTTTCCCATAAATATCACTCCTTGTCTTTTATCTTTAATGCTACATGCTACTTATGTATTGCTAAGGGTAATACTTGACCTTAGCAAAGTGTGGAAATTCGTGCCCTTTAAGGGCACTCATTCCACCTATTCATGATGAGATTACTTCCCAATTACGATAATATCTTCTGCATAAACAGAAAGTTGATTACGATAATCTCCATAAACATTACATAAAACATTCTTTAATTGAACTTTAACATTCATTGGAACATCAATTTGTTTAGGAATTTTTACTGTTATTTTTTCAAAAAGATTTGAACCCTGCTCTCCTTCTTTTTGATCGTAAGAAGTTCCGTCCTTTATAATCGCAATACCTAGTTTTGTACCTTGTACCTCTTTTGTATTGAAATCTAATAATGGAGCAAGGCTAATTGTCATAAATTCCTTTTCTTTTGCAAATGCGTTCCAATCAAAATATTCAAATTGTCTTAAATATTTCATCTTTATTTTCCTCCTTTTATCCGAATTTTTGTAATCATGACTACATGCGTTATATTATCTTGATTTGTGTGTAAAAAATAGAACCGATATCCAATAAATCTCCAACTTTTCTTGCTACTATGAAAATATTTTGTTATAGTAGGCTTGAGGTGTTGATAATGAATGATGAAAAAAATCTTCAAGAAATGCGAAATAGATTAAAAGAAGTTTTGCAAAAAATGAAAATAAGTGGAATTAAACAAAAACAAATAAGTGCAAAAACAGGTATTGAATATACGGCAATATCGCATTATATGTCTGGAAAGATAAAATATATACCAAATGAATTTTTAGAAAAATTACATGAGTATTATTGGATAAACCCAGATTACATTCATCTAAAATCTGATAGAATGTTTGATGATACAGGAGAGAAATATTCTTTCTTTGAAAAAATTATTGAAGAATGGGAAACAGTAAAAGGTGATGGTGATGAGTACCTTTATTTGAAAATGGATAAAAATTTTTATGATTTTCTGATTGAATATGACAAATTTCGAAAGGCTAATGATGAAGGTATTCCAACAGGTAAAATAGAAGAATTAAAAGCAATGTATGAGGGAACACCTGATATAGAAGAATTTGTTGTACTTCCTCGTAATGTCTTTTTTGAGATTGTAAGAGATACCAATAAAGCAACAAAAAATCTTGCAGAGATTATAGATTTTTCAGAACATATTGCAATTCTTGATGAAGAATAAGAAAAGGATACCTAGTAAAAAGGTATCCTTAAATCTTTATTCATCATTTTCTATTGTATCTTCTTTTTTATCTTCCATATTCTCTAAAGCGTACTGACAGGCTTGAATAACAAATTTTGAGAATGTTACATTTTGATTTTGTATTGCGTTTTCAATTTCTTCAATTAAAGGTATTGGAAATCTTATTGTTTTGTTTTCTGTTTGTTTCTTATTAGGTTTGAGTTGAAAAGCCATTTACATACCTCCTTGTTATGAATATGGTATTGCATATAAGCACAAAAATATGCACTGCGTATTGCAATGCAAATATTGTTTCTTATTTTGAGATATGATAAAATGATAAAGTATATGATAGAAAGGATAAGAAAATGAAAAAACACTTAAGAGATAAAAAAAATATTATTTTAATCATTATTAGCATTATGTTATTATCTGTCATTTCTATAGTTGGTTATCGCTATTATCAACAACAAGAAGTGCAGAAAAAAATAGATGTACTTACTTTACAACTTGAAAATAAGGAAAATGATTTCAATGAGGAAGATACAAGAGAAGATAAAATTTTATTATTGAAATCTATTTTAGAAGAACATACAAATTATGAAAAATCAAAAGACATGATTGAAGAAATAGATGAAAAATATCATTTGGTTATTTCTAATATGCAAAATAATTTAAAAGAAGAATATGATAAAATTTTGGTTGAAAATACTTTAAAAGATATTGATAAAATAGATGATAAAAACAAACTTGAAAATGCAAAAAAAACTTTGAATGATTTGCTATCGTTAATTAAAGCTGAAGAAAATATAGTTTCTACCAAATCAGAAGTTGAAAAATATGGTAATGATATTAATTCTTTGATTAAATCTTATGATGAAAGATTAAATGAAATTGACGAAGCTGAAAGAAAAGCTACCGAGGAAGAAACTAAAAAGCAACAGCAAAATAATTATGTAGGTGGAAACGGAAATAGCGGTTCTAATTCTAATTCAGGTGGTGGAAATTATAATACTAGTGGTAATGGTAATTCATCATCAAATGGTGGAAATAAATATGATGGATGGTATCATGGATGGAATACTGATTTAGAAACTGGTGAAAAGATTCCAGGAAGTGATTATTGGCAAGACCCTCAAACAGGAAATCAATATGACAAAGATGGAAATCAAGTTGGAGGAATTTGGTAAATAATATTTTAAAATATAAGGATATTCCGAGTAAATTTTACTTTAGAATATCCTTTTTCAGTCTAATTTAACAATCATAATCAAGGCTCATTTGAAATGTAGTAAATAAGTAGTAAATCTCTTTAATTTTATCTCTGTTTTTCTTCAGAATACCTTTATTTAAAGACTTATTTATAAAAATGTTTTATTTTTTATTACAAAAGAAAAAAAGAAATACTAACGTCAAAGAAGAAAAAGAAAGCAGAAAAGAATTTATCATATTCCTACATTTCTAATATTTTATTACTCGCTTTTTATTTTTAGGCAAAAAATAAGCGCATAAGATTTGCAAACAATTACCTCTTTTCTTTTCAAAAGAACAAGGCACAAAATCTTTCTTTTATCCTATCTCTTTCTGACATCAAAAAAATGTAGGAATTGCTTTCCCTAATGATTTAGATTCTTATTTATTAACTGAAATTCCTTTATAAAACAAAATTGAAAATATGCTTATTTTCTGCTATGATTACCCACGTAATGTGGGTTTTATAGTATAGGAGGAAATTCATGAGTATCTTTTCCATATGTATGATTGGCATTGGTTTAAGCATGGATGCTTTTGCGGTAAGTATTGCGAAAGGCATGACCATAAAAAAACATCTTTTGCTTCGTTATGCTTTTATCCTTGCTTTCTTCTTTGGCTTTTTTCAGGCTTTGATGCCTTTGTTAGGATGGTGGGCAGGCAGTTATTTTCAGGAGTTAATTTCTGCATTTGATCACTGGATTGCTTTTTTGCTTCTTGGATTTATCGGTGTCCACATGTTGAAAGAGTCTTTATCCAATAAGGAAGAAGAAGTCGATGATTCTCTATCATTCAAAACAATTTTACTGCTGGCGATTGCGACAAGCATTGATGCTTTGGCTGTCGGTATCAGTTTTGCTTTTTTGAAGGTAGATATCCTGCAGGCAATCACAATGATTGGTATCATTACCTTTGTTCTTTCATTCCTTGCTGTTATCATCGGTAATCGTTTAGGTAATATGCTGGAAAAATATGCAGGTATCCTTGGCGGATGTATTTTGATTCTTATCGGATGTAAAATTTTGATTGAACATTTGTTTTTTTAAAGCGCATAGACGCTTTTTTTATTTTTCATTTATATTTAATCTGTAAACTGATATAATACCCTATAGAAAGAGGAGGCATGTATATGTGTATTTTCTGTGATATCATTGAAGGAAAGATTCCTTCCGCAACGATTTATGAGGATGATAAAGTAAAAGCTTTTCTGGATATCTCTCAAGTAACAAAAGGACATACGCTAGTTGTTCCTAAAAAGCATTTTGATAATTTTTTGGAGTGTGATGATGAAACCACTTCCCATGTAATGAAAGTCGCAAAGATGCTAGGAAATCACATTCTTAAAGAAACAGGGGCAAAGGGAATGAACATTCTTACCAACGTTCATGAAGTTGCTGGACAAAGTGTAATGCATTGCCATATTCATCTGATTCCACGTTACAGTGAACAAGATGCATTAAAACTTGAGTTTCAAGAATCTGAAAAACAAGATTTAGATGCATTATGTGCACAGCTGCAGTACAAATAAACGATTCCCATGAATCGTTTTTCTTTACAATAAAGGAAGTGAATGTATGAAAAAACCTTTGGCATTTCGCTTACGACCAAAAACATTAGATGAAGTCATTGGTCAAAGGCATCTGATTGGAGAAGGTTGTGTCTTAAGAAAATGCGTAGAAGCTAACCAATTGTTTTCCATGATTTTTTTTGGACCTCCAGGAACAGGAAAAACGACACTAGCTAGCGTCTTAGCAAATGAAATACAAATGCATTATCGTATGTTTAATGCAGTAACAGGCAATAAAAAAGAGCTGGAACAAATCTTTGCGGAGGCAAAGTTTTATCCAGGCATGGTTGTTATCGTAGATGAGGTGCATCGTTTAAATAAAGATAAACAGGATCTGCTTTTGCCTCATGTAGAAGATGGAAGTATTACCTTAATTGGCGCAACAACATCCAATCCTTTGCATGCCATTAATCCTGCAATACGCTCTCGCTGTCATTTATTTGAAGTCAAGGCACTTACACAAGAAGATATTGAACAAGCTTTGCAAAATGCGATTCATCATCCAGATGGTTTAAACGACCGTGTTACGATTGAAGAAGAAGCATTACATATTATCGCAAGACACAGCAATGGCGATATTCGCTATGCTTTAAATATCTTAGAAATCTGTGCGGTAGCTAGTGAGGGCTGTATCACAAAAGAAATCGTTGGACAATTCTCCTCCATTCCCAATACAGGCATGGATAGTGATGAAGATGGACATTATAATACCTTAAGTGCTTTTCAAAAATCAATACGCGGGAGTGATGTTGATGCAGCCCTATATTATCTTGGTTTATTAATAGAAGCAAATGATATGGACAGTATTGAAAGAAGATTGTTAGTCATTGCCTATGAAGATATTGGACTAGGAAATCCTGGCGCATGTGCTCGCTGTGTACAGGCAATTGATGCTGCCAAGCGTGTAGGCTTTCCAGAAGGAAGAATACCTTTGGCATTGGCTGTCATTGATTTGTGTTTATCCCCAAAATCAAAAAGCGCAGAATATGCGATTGATGCCGCCATGCAATCGATTCGCTATGCCTCCTACAGCATCCCAGAGTATCTTCGCTATACTCCAGTAAATATGAAAGAAGAAGATAAATATGACTATGGAAGAAATGATTTATGGAATAAAATACAATATCTGCCTGATAAATTAAAAGATGAACACTTTTATGAGCCTATGTTAACCTCTTCTTATGAAAAAACATTGGCACAAAACTTAGAAAAACTAAGAAAAATCCCAAGAACCAAAAATCTTGCACAGCTGAAAAGAAACTATCCGATAAAATAAAGAGTCAAATCCCACTTGACTCTTTATTTTCTTATCAAAACCTGTAAATAAAGTCTTATATATTGTTGCATGAAAATCAGTTTGAATCTTTTTAAAAGAATTCATACTGAGGTAGACAGTATTTATAAAAAAGGATATTCTATAGTTAGAAAGGTTACATTCTTTGATTCAGAAAGGAGAGGAAGAATATGCAGCTTTTATTTTTGTTAGCTTTTATTTCTTTATCATGGGCAATTTCTTTTCTTATAGACAAATATTTTTCTAAGAAGAATGTGAAAAATGAAAAAATCATTCGATATGGAATTGCTGTTCTTTTATTGATCATTTATACAGTTATTCTCATTTTCTTAAACAGTGATAATATAAATCATATACCGAGTATTCTATTTACTATAGTCATAATTAGCTTCTTTTCTTTAAAACCCAAGCACAAATAGATTCATTATTTTTGATAAAATTCAATATCATAAAGGAGCTAGCCTATGAATGAAGTCAGTCAACAAATTTTAAAACATTATCAAATTAGAAAAACGAAAAAACAAAAACTTGATTTTCGACATTTTATAATTTCTGAATTATCAAAAAAAGGATATGATCCAAAAGAAGAAAAAATTAAATCAAGTACAAACATAATGATTGGTGACATGGATAAAGCAGACATTATTTATACTGCTCACTACGACACCTGTGCAATGCTGCCATTCCCAAATATGATCATACCAAACAGCTTCATTGGTTTTATCTTATCTCAATTTTTCATTGTCTTTGCATTATTTTTTACTACTTCTCTTTTATATGGATTGCTATATTTCTTATTATTGCTAGTTAATATCGATGTTAAAGATTTGTCTTATTCTTTATTTTATATTTCCTTGCTGCTAGTTACCTGCTGGGCATATTTTGGAAAAGCAAATACGCATACAGCAAATGATAATACCAGCGGAGTCATTACGATCATAGAAGCAGCATGCAATATGCCGGAAGAGTTTAGAGATCGTGTATGTTTTATCTTGTTTGACAATGAAGAGAAAGGACTTCTAGGGTCAAAGGCATTAGCAAAAAAATATAAAAATATAAAACAGAATAAACTTGTTATTAATTTCGATTGTGTATCCGATGGTGATTATCTATATTTCTTCCCTACCAAAACAATGAAAAAGGACGAGAACATGAAAAAGCTACTACAAGATTCTTTCTTAACACAAAAGAATAAGCATGTAGTAGTGAATAAAAACTTTGGATTTTATCCATCGGATAACTTAAGTTTTAAGAAAGCATACGGTGTATGTTCTCTAAAAAAAGGGTTCTTCTATTATATGAATCGAATACATACTCCAAGAGATACGATGTTTGATAAAGAAAATATTGAGATTTTATCAAATGGAATATGTAGACTTACCGAATATTATAAAAAATAGTTCTATATTTACAAGCTTTAGAACAAATCAAAACATAAAATTTATATTATTCTAATTAAATTTCGTATATTTTTCTCTTTATTTTCATATATCAATCTCCTATGCGCAAAGTAATCATGCCACAAATGACTAGTAATACGCAAAGTAATTTTATATTAAAAACATAATATTACGCAAAGTAGTTACGAAACATGTTCCATTAACCCTCTATCCTACCTCTTAACTATATAATTAGAAATTATTCTTTCTAACCATATTGCTTCGTACAATATCACTAATACCATCAACAAGAAGAAAAATACCAAATACACGAATCACTAAGGTAGCTGCAGAGAAAGGATAAGAAGCTAAAATAATACCTAGTACCAAAGGCAAGCCAGCAGATAACAAAGCTGACCATCTTACCTCACTTCCCCAATCCCACATTTCTTTTATCAAAGGAATCTTTACAAAACCATCCACAATCAACAAAGATCCTGTCACAAAAGGCAGAAATGATAAGATAACTTCCGGTTTAAAAAAGCCAATTGCGCTTAAAATAAACAATAATATTGCTGCGATTAAATTACCAGTTCCACCCATTTCAAATTTTCTGGCTCTTGTATATTTCCACAAATGTAAAAGTCCAAACAAAAGGACAACTGTCGCAAATCCTCTTGTAAAGATGATTCCACTGACTTCTGGATATATCGTTAACAAGATTCCAAAAACAACCATACAAACTGCAATTCCTATTGATGATAATCTGATTTCATAATATTTTTCCATATGCTTTCTCCTAACTACATATATGTTTTTTATCTTTATAAGTATATATCCTTATTATAAACATCATTCCCCTTAGAAAACCATTTAACAATTATTTATTTAAATACTTTATATAGTGCTTTAAATCACGTTTGTTTTCATAACCATTTTCTACCATTAAGCGATATAAAGATTCTCTTTGTACATCGGCAGCCATACGAATTCCCCTATATCCATTTTTCATAGCTAAATTTTCAAATGCTGTTAATAATGCATTAGAAATCTCTTTGCGATGATCGATTTCTTCTTGAATTACAAAGACGATAATAGACATCAAGCTATCTGCATAAAGTGTGTTATAGGGACAGCCATGTACATACCCAATTACTTTGTTTTCCTGCTCTGCAACAAGTAAAATATCACTTCCTGCATCTAATACATTTTGAATTCTTTCTTTTACTTTTTCTTCTTCAGACACATATCCCAATCGTTTATTTAAAACATAAATATCCTTTGCATCCTGTGGACAAATTCTTCGAATCTTGTAATTCATAACTTTCCCCTCTTTCTACCTATAGTATACCACTTTCAAAAAAACGGTACAGACTTTATGCTGCACCGTTTCCTTCTTTATGTTTTATTTTTTAATAATGGATTCGTTCCAGTGTTCGTTTGGTTCGATTTCCAGTAAATCAGCTACTGTAGCTGCCACATTTGATAATCCTAAGTTATCATCCTGTTTCAACTCAACATCAGCACCATATACGATAAATGGAACTTTGTTTAATGTATGAGAAGTTTTTGCTTTTAATGGAGCATCTTCTTTTTTCTTCTTTTCATACATTTCATCTGCATTTCCATGATCTGCAGTTACTAATAAAATACCATTTACTTCATCAACTGCTTTTTTCACACGAGCCAGCTGCAAGTCTACAGATTCTACACCAATGACTGTAGCTTCAAAGTTTCCAGTGTGTCCAACCATATCTCCATTTGGATAGTTTGTACGCAAGAAATCATAGTTTCCAGATTTGATTGCTTCTACAAGTTTATCTGTGATTTCTGCAGCTTTCATCCATGGACGCTGTTCAAATGGAACTACATCCGATTTAATTTCTTCGTAAGTTTCTAAGTTTTCATCAACTTTTTCACTGCGGTTACCATTCCAGAAATAGGTAACGTGTCCATATTTCTGTGTTTCAGAAATTGCATATTCACGAATACCGTGTTTGCATAATTCTTCAGTTAATGTGTATTGAATTTTTGGAGGATATGTCAAGAAGTTATGAGGGATGTTTAAGTCTGCATCATACTGCAGCATTCCTGCATACATTACATTTGGAACTCTTACACGATCAAATTTATCGAAAGATGCATCTGTATCAAATGCTAAAGAGATTTCCTGTGCACGATCCCCTCTGAAGTTAAACAATACAACACTGTCTCCATCTTCAATGGTTCCTACTGGTTTTTCATTTGCAGTAATAACAAATCCTGGAAGATCCTGGTCTACAACACCTGTTTCTGCACGATATGTTTCGATTGCTTCTCTTGCACTTGTGAAGGTTCTACCTTCTCCTAATACATGTGTATGCCATCCTTTTTCTACCATACCCCAGTTTGCTTCATAGCGGTCCATTGTAATTGTCATACGACCACCACCACTGGCAATACATGCATGGAAGTTGTCATCATTTAATCCAGCCATGAATGCTTCAATATCATCAACATAAGTCAATGCGCTTGTTTCTGGAACATCACGTCCATCTAACAATGCATGTACACGAACTTCTTTTACACCATCTTCTTTTGCCTGTGCAATCAATGCTTTTAAGTGATTGATGTGAGAGTGTACATTTCCATCAGACAACAATCCAATAAAGTGCATTTTCCCATTTTCACAGTTTTTAACAAGCTGTGCCCATGTTTCTGTTTTAAAAATTTCTTTTGAATCAATATTTTCATTTACAAGTTTTGCACCCTGAGAATAAATCTGACCACATCCAAGTGCGTTATGTCCAACTTCACTGTTTCCCATATCGCCATCACTTGGAAGACCTACTGCCAATCCATGTGCTTTGATCTCTGTGTGAGGGTAATTTTCCCATAATTCATCTAATGTTGGTTTATATGCTTTTTTTACAGCGTTACCGAATTCAGAAGCGTTGATTCCGATACCATCCATAACAACCAATACAACTGGTCTTTTGCTCATATCAAATTCCTCCTGTTTTTCTCTATTTTACCTATATAATATAACACTTTGTGAGAAAATAGGCAATTAAAAAGAAGCCAGGGAAATCGTGTTCTTCCAGCAAATGATCGTCTCAATATAAACATGCTTCAAAGTATTTCTATCTCTTTTCTCTTTATTTAAAAAATACGTCAACGATTCTACTCATTGACGTATCTTCTCAAAACTCACATCTTATACGATTCTTGTAAATGCCAGTATAAGAAAAACGATGCCGCTAATCCATGAAAGATTCCATCTTTCTATCTTTCCCCATACATTGCCTATTTTTATACCTGCCAAAAGTACACTTCCTCCAATCATAAAACTGCATAACAATAAAGAACATGGATGATCTATCCCACCTGCACAAGCAATTCCACTTACTAAAGAATCCAGCGATAAAGCAATCGCCAAATACAATCCTTCTTTTACAGATAAACGCTTGTTAAAGTCCATATCTGCTTTCGTTTCATCCATGTAAATATCAAGTACAAAAGAAAAACCGCTGCACGCAAAGGTAAGCTGCCGTTTACTTCTGTTTTTAAAAGCTGTTTTCAACATGCCTTTGCAGAAAGAACTGATACCAAGAAAGAAGAACAATCCAAAACTTATCCAGGAACAAATCCACACAGGAATAAAAGAAGTTATCCACTGTGCAAAAAAGAAAGAAATACCAAGACAGGTAGTTCCTACTGCACTAACAAGAAATGCTATCCAAACCGATATGCGAATATTTCTTGCTCCATAGGCAATCGAGGCAAGGAATCCATCCATGCTTAACGCAATTACCAGTAATAAGGAATGAAACATATATATCCCCTCACAATAAAATATGTACATTCTTCTTTTATGACACAAAACTGCAGGCTTTTTATCACCTGCAGTCTTATAATTATTTCTCTTTTCGATACAATTCATCCAGAAAAGTTAATGCATTTATCGCATCCCAAACAATATTATCAAAAGCATCCAGCAATTCATATCGTTCCATACGCGTTAATACATTTCGACTAACTCCGCACAAGATAACATACACATGATGTTCATGACAATATTGTGCAATTTCCTTTAATTCCTGCAACCCGCTGTCATCAATGGTAGGAACCCCTCGCATAGAAAATATCAACGCATTCACACCTTCATCGACCTGCTCCTGCAATGCTTTTTTTACTCTTCCCTGCGTTGCGAAAAACATTGGTCCAGAAAGATAAACCATTTTTGTTTTCGTATGTGAACAGCTTAATTCTCGATCCAATCGCTTTAAGTCAATATCCTCAATGGAGATTTCCAAATCTGCATTATTGACAACAAACAATAAGCAGGAGAATAAAAGCCCGATTAAAATCGCAATCGTTAAATCAAATACGATGGTCGCAATCATCGTAACAGAAAACTGAATCATATTTGTTTTCAGTTTCTTCTTCCACATTTCATGAATTTCTGCCCACTCATTCATTCTCCATGCAGTCATCATAAGCACACCTGCTAAGGCCGCCATAGGGATTTTTGACATATAAGGTCCTAAAAGAAACATCGATGCCAGTAATACAAGAGAATGTACGATGGATACTACACGTGTCTGTCCTCCAGCTTTAATCGCAACACTTGTACGTGCAATTGCTGCAGTCGCTGGTACACCACCAAAAAACGGTAAAATCGTATTTCCGATCCCCTGTGCAAAAAGTTCTCTGTCTGCACGAAGCGGCTCATGTTTCATCTTTCCTGCACTCGCTCCGCAAAGCAAAGACTCGATCATCCCCAAAGCCGCAATACTGATAGCCGGAAACACTAAGTTTCGCATCTGATCCCATGGTATCTGTGATGGTATTAAACGTACTTCTGGAAATAAAGTAGAAGGAATTTCTCCCACTTCTGCTACTTCAAACGGCAAACATACATGAATGATCAATGCCAGCAAAATTGCCGCCAAAGATGAAGGAAAGACACTTTGCCATTTCTTTGGCCAAATGATCATAACCCCAATCACCAGCAAACCAAAAAATACAGTTTGCCAATGTATCGGAAATCCCAATGTTCCATAAGAAGCTATTTTTTCTATTAAATTGCTTCCTTTTGAAACAGTTCCAAAAAAGTTGTCAATCTGTCCACCCGCAATAATCACAGCAATCCCGCTTGTAAAACCAGTCACAACACTTGCCGGAATAAAAGAAACGATTTTTCCTACTTTAAATGCTGATGCAAGAAGCAGTAAAATACCCGATAGAAAAGAAGCAAAGAAAACCCCTTGCAATCCATACTGTACAGACAATCCTATTAAAATCGCACTCATTGCCCCAGTAGGTCCAGAAATTTGATAGGACCCCCCAGATAATCCACCTATTACTATACCTGCAACAATAGCAGTAATCATACCTGCTGCCGCATCCGCACCAGAACTAACACCAAACGCCAGCGCCAAAGGCAAAGCAACTGCCGCAACAGTTAGTCCTGCCAATACATCTTTCATTAGTTTTTGAGCATTATACCCATAAAACTCTCTTTTTAAATCTTCAATATACCCCTTCAAAACCTTATCCTCCTAAAACGCCTTTTTATTATAAACAGTTTTTTGGTATTGGAAAAGGTTAAATAAAAAAATAATGCCAGCTTTTTTAACCAGCACTATTTCTTCTAATTAACAATACGTTGGTAGCCCATGACCATTTCCCCAATGTGCATCTGCTTCTTCTTCCGTTAAAAAGACAGATAATCCTATTTCTGAACTATCAATAACATATTGTCCCTCACACCCTCCAAAAGAATCAATACGAAATGTAAATCCAGTTCCATTCGCTTTTTGTTCTATATCTATGACATGTCCCTGATCAACACGACTTCCTACAAGATAATATACCAATTGTCCTTCTTTCAACATGATCATACTTCCTTTCTTTATCTACGTAAAGAATATGCAAAATCCAGGTATTCGTCAATTTATATGCAACGTAGCTGTCTCTTTTCTCTCTCAACAAAAAAAGCAAGAAACATCCTGCTTTTCATGAAATATTAAACATTAAAACGGAAATGAAGTACATCTCCATCCTGTACTTCATAATCTTTTCCTTCCAAGCGAAGTTTTCCAGCTTCTTTTACTGCCTGTTCACTTCCTAATTCATCAATATCTGTATATTTAAAACATTCTGCGTGAATACAATCTTATCTAATTTCACATAATAAAAATCCACTAATCGATACGTTTATTTTCCTCTTTTAATAAATCCCGCAAAGAATATTCACTCTTTTGTATATGTGAGATACGAGAATAAGCATTAATTGCAGATATTAACATTTTTGGATCTTTAAAATAGGAATATACAAAATCATAACTTTTTAAATCTTTCATTTTTAGATTTTCTTTACAAAACTTGCTAGGTTTTTTATTCGATTTCTTAAATTCGCTATACTTCCCTTCATTCAAAATAATCAACATCTCAATTTCTGGTGCTGTAATTATATTAATCACATTGATTTTATGTTTATATGCTTTACTGATTTTGAAATTTTCATTTCTCGAATCCAATATCCGTATAATCGAAATTTTATCTTTGAAATTTTTTCGTAGATAAGATGCCTCAAAATGTGAAACACTTCGTATTCTGAGTGGTTTTTCTTCTATCAATTCTTCTTTTTTAAAAATCAAGCAGTCATAATCCAGTAATACATTCATAATTGCCTGTTCTGCAGCTCCCTCACAAAGAACTGCTTTATAACTTTCTAGCACCATAAATTACATTTCCTTTGAAGAAATATAGTTGAACATATATTTCTTCATATGCATATAGGCTTCATACTCCGGTGTTGTTTGGGCGATCATACCAGACTGATATACATCACTTTTTTTAATGTCATTTCTATCTAAAAGTTTTGATAAATTTGTAACACAGAGTCCCTCTTTGTTTTCAGTAATATAAATACTGTCATTTCGATTATACTCATCTAAAAGTTCTGGATAATGCGTCGTATAAACTAGCACTGCTCCTTTTTTATTAAAGTTTTTGTCCATGAATAAACGAACGATGGTAGAAACAATTTCTTTATTAAAGTGGTTCTCCAATTCATCAATTAGAAGATATCCCCCTTTTGTAAGGATATTTCTAGCATGTACAAATGTCATAACCCCTTTTATCGTTCCACTTGATAAATAAAATTCCAGTTCTGTGACAGAATTCAATAGAATTTCTTCTTTATGTTTAAACTTCAAATGAATAAGAGTCTTATTCCCAGACTGTTCAAAATATAAACGTTCAACGGTTGGATCTAAAAATGTAATGATTTCAGATGGGATATCTTTGACAGAAGATAATGTATGAATATTGGTATAGGATAAAAAATTAGAGATTGTAATATTCTCTTTATTCTTT
The DNA here is from genome assembly GCF_010537335.1 of Amedibacterium intestinale. Classification (NCBI taxonomy): domain Bacteria; kingdom Bacillati; phylum Bacillota; class Erysipelotrichia; order Erysipelotrichales; family Erysipelotrichaceae; genus Amedibacterium; species Amedibacterium intestinale. Next base: position 2,198,308 of record NZ_AP019711.1, on the reverse strand, counting down.
TTATTATGTGCAATCATCATACTAACATCTTCCATCAGATATATTTCATTTCCACTACGAATTTGAATTGGTTCTATATTTTGGAAATCTGTCAGCATTTTTTTTGAAGATACACTTTTTTGGGGCTTCTTCCAAAGCTTCTCATCAACTATTTTACAAAGAACATCATTATTGTCTGAAATTTCTGTTTTTATTACAGATTTTAAACAATAAATATCACCTTGATTTGAATAAAAATATATATTCATCGTAACTTTTTCTGATTCTCGCAAAACATATTTTTCTTTTAAATGATTGATAGGTTCATTATTTAAAAGATGCAGTGCTAAAGAAAGCACTTGTAAAATCGTTGTTTTCCCTGAAGCATTTTTTCCAATAAATACAGTTGCGCAATTTAGATATATATTAGAAAAAAGAGGGTACATAGTTTCTTTATCTTCTATAGATATATTTTGAGTTCCATAAAACATAATGTCCAAATCGTCTTTAAACAAGGAAAGTCCGCTAACTTGCAGGCGAAGAAGTTTCATATAAACACTCCCTCCATAAAAAAACGTAAAATTCGTTTTTTTCTTTTATATATTATATTATAGTCAACAAAATAAAAGAAATCCACACAAAATCCGTTTTTTTTTACTTTATCAAATGGTTTTTCTTTTTAAATCGCATTAGTAAAGTATTACAAGCAACTTTACTTTTTAAATGTTATCTCTAACAAAAAAAGCAAGAAACATCCTGCTTTTCATAAAATATTAAACATTAAAACGGAAGTGCAGTACATCTCCATCCTGTACTTCATAATCTTTTCCTTCCAAGCGAAGTTTTCCAGCTTCTTTTACTGCCTGTTCACTTCCTAATTCATCAATGTCTGTATATTTAAAACATTCTGCGCGAATAAAACCTTTTTCAAAGTCTGTATGAATAATTCCTGCACATTGTGGTGCCAACATCCCTTTACGGAATGTCCATGCACGACACTCCTGCACACCAGCTGTAAAATATGTACATAAATCTAAGATTTTATAAGCCGCTTTGATCACTTTATCAAGCCCGCTTTCCGGAATACCCAGCTCCTGTAAAAATTCCAGTTTTTCTTCTTTATCTAAACCTGATAATTCTTCTTCTATTTTTGCACATACAGGAACAACCTGATTGTTTTCTGTTTCCGCAAATTCTTTTACTTTTAGATAATAGGGATTGCTATTAGGATCTGCAATCTCCATATCTGACATATTCGCAATGTAAATCATTGGTTTTAAAGTTAATAAAGAAAATGCCTTCATCAAAAATAATTCATCTTTATCTAAATCAACACTTCTGGCAGGTTTTCCTGCTTCCAAAGCTTCCTGCACTTTTTTAAGTACCGCAACCTCTGCCATTGCTTCTTTATCTTTATTCGTCATTGCTTTACGTTCGATTTTTGATAAGCGATTTTCTACTGTCTGTAAATCTGCCATGATAAGTTCCAGATTAATAATTTCAATATCACGAATAGGATCTACATTTCCTTCTACATGCGTAATATCCGCATCATCAAAACAGCGAACAACATGACAAATCGCATCTGTTAGACGAATGTTGCTTAAAAACTGGTTTCCTAAACCTTCTCCTTTGCTGGCACCTTTCACAAGTCCAGCGATATCCGTAAATTCAAATGTTGTATAAATTGTTTTCTTTGTCTGGCAAATTTCACTCAATCGATCCAAACGTGCATCTGGCACTTCTACAACCCCAACGTTTGGCTGTATCGTTGCGAATGGATAATTGGCAGCTTCTACCTGACTCTTTGTAATTGCGTTAAATAACGTGGATTTTCCTACATTTGGCAATCCAACAATTCCTGCAGTTAATGGCATACTATCCTTCCTCTCAGCTCTATCATTCTATCTTTTTTTACGTTTATATGCAAGTAAATATAAAGAAATATGCAATATCCTTCTTTATATCCCCTATAAAAAAGAAGGCTCTTTTTCAAGAACCTAATCTTCATATAACATTAACAACAAATTCTTTCTCTATTTTACACGAGATGTATAAATTTCTTTTTCTTTCTCAATGAATACTTGCGCAATAACCTCATACGCTTTTGCCCAGGCATCTAGCACTTCATCACTTGCCCCATCTTTTAAAACTTCTTTAATTGCCCCTAAAAGATGTTTTCCTACAATTGGATAATGTTCTTCTTTTACACCGCAATCACAATGCTTAACTGCAATTTTTTCAACAGCAGGAAGAAGGTTTGTTAAAGAATCAATATTTTGTGCTGCTGCCAATACAGTCATAGCCAATGCTTTGGGCTGTGCTCCATTTTCCTGACGTCCCATATCAAACATAGGAACGACTTCTGGATTTTGTTCAAACATATTTTTATAAAATGTTTTTGTTATTTCTAAACCGTGCTCTTTTAAAGCTGGTACTGTACTTTTAATAATCTCAATTGTTTTGTTATCTAACATAAATTTTACCTCTCTTTTTTGATTACGTGGCTATTATAATAGAACTAATTAAATTGTGCAATTGAAATGCACCTTTTTGTTTTTCCTTGCCTTTTAAAAATTGATAAGCTATACTATCTGCAAAGAATGAATGAGGTATTTTTATGCAGCTATCAAAATTTAGTGATTATAGTTTTAGAGCTCTTATCCAATTGGCATCCTATCCAGAAGATCGCTGGACCGTAGATTCCCTGGCAAAAGAATTACATACATCAATACATCATATGAAAAAAGTAATCTATCTTTTATCAAAAGAAAACTATGTCCTTGCCCGTCAGGGTAGAAATGGCGGATTGCGATTAGGAATGAAACCAGAAGACATTAATCTAGGTACTTTATTAGAACTTACGGAGGATACTTTATCTATAGTGGAATGTTTTCATAAAGATACTACATGTCCACTTGCCTCTAAAAACTGTAAAATGAAAAAAATCGCATATGAAGCATCGAAGGAATTTAAAAATGTATTTCATCAGTACACACTAAAGGATTTACTATAAAAAAGTGCGCCCAGACATATATTGCGTTTGCTGTCTAGCTGCACTTTTTCTTTATTCTTCCTCTTTTCCTGCTTTTTCTACGACTTTTTTTAGTTTTCTTTCAAATTCTGTCCTTGGAAATAATACGCTGGTTCCACACCCTAAACATTTAATACGTATATCTGCCCCCATACGAATGATTTTCCAGTATTTCGATTTATGACAAGGGTGTTCTTTTTTCATTTCTACAATATCATTTAAATCATAGTCATGCTGTATCATATTTACATCTCCTGTTTTTTTCCTTCTCTTTTATAATAAGATTCCCATGTATTTTCCAAAAGCATCGCAATCGTCATCGGACCAACCCCTTTTGGAACTGGTGTAATATAAGACGTTTTAGGTTCTACTTCCTGAAAATCCACATCTCCGCATAGTTTGTTATGTTCATCACGATTAATTCCCACATCAATGACAATCGCACCTTCTTTTATCCAGTTTGCCTTTACAAGACGAGGACTTCCTACTGATACGATCAAAATATCTGCCTGTGAGGTTATTTCTTCAATATGTTCTGTACGTGAATGACAAATTGTCACGGTCGCATGCTTATTTAACAACAGCTGAGCAACCGGTTTTCCAACAATATTGCTTCTTCCAATCACAACTGCTTTTTTCCCGCTTAAATCACTTAGCCCAATGGATTCTAATAAACGAAGGATTCCTTTTGGTGTACAAGAAAGAAAACCATCTTCCTGAAGCAGTAATTTTCCAACATTCACAGGATGAAAACCATCAACATCTTTTTCTGGATCAATTGCCTGTAAAACTTTGCTTTCATCAATATGCTTAGGCAAAGGAAGCTGTACCAAAATACCATCCACACTATCATCTTTGTTTAAGTTTTCCACAACTTCCAATAGTTTTTCTTCACGAATATTTTCCTCAAAGCGAAGAAGTTCATTTTCCATGCCAATTTCTTTACATGCTTTCTCTTTTCCTGTCACATAAGAAACACTGGCAACATTATTTCCAACCAGCACAACAACCAGCTTTGGCAAACGCTTCCCTTCTTTTTTTAATCGATCCAAGTCTTTTTTTAAATCATCTTTGACTGTTTTCGCAACTTCATTTCCATAAATGATTTTTCCCATGCTTTCCTCCTATAACTCATCACTATCTAAAAGAATAGTAACCGGTCCATCATTTAACAGTTCTACTTTCATATCTGCACCAAATTCTCCTGTTTCCACATGGATTCCATAGTTTCTTAATTCTTCATTAAACGCTTCATAAAGTGCATTTGCCTGTTCTCCTTTAGCCGCCTTTACAAAGCTAGGTCTTCTGCCTTTTTTACAATCTGCATAAAGGGTAAACTGACTAATAGAAAGAATATCTCCCTGTACATCTTCTAAAGAAAGGTTCATTTTTCCTTCTTCATCTTCAAATATACGAAGTCCTGCACATTTTTTTGCGACTTTTTGAATCGTTTCCAATGTATCATCCTGTGTAATTCCCACAAGAAGCATAAACCCTTTTTCTATTTTTCCAATACATGCATCATTTACTTTTACCTGTGCATATTTGACTCTTTGTAAAACAACTCGCATACATTTGTCCTCTATTAATAACTTAAAATTTCAACACCATGCTCTGTCACAAGCAGCTGATGTTCCCATTGTGCAGATAATTTTCCATCCTGTGTATAAGAAGTCCATCCATTATCTTCATCAATATATAAATGATAATCTCCTTCATTGATCATTGGTTCAATCGTAAATACCATACCAGGTGCTAAAATCATGCCTTTTCCTTTTAAACCAACATGTGGCACAATAGGATCTTCGTGGAATTCTTTCCCAATCCCATGTCCTGCAAAATCAATGACAACACTGTATCCGTTTTTATGTGCATGTTCTTGAATTGCAGCACCAATATCTCCTAAATGCCCCCATGGTTTTACAGCTTTAATACCAATTTCCAAACATTCTTTTGTGACTTCTACTAATCGTTTTGCCTCTTCACTTACGTTTCCTATCATAAACATACGAGATGCATCAGAGAAATATCCATGATAAATCGTAGAAACATCTACATTTACGATATCTCCTTCTTTTAAAATAATATTTTCATCTGGTATTCCATGACACACTTCATCATTTACAGAAGTACAGCAGCTTTTCGGGAACCCCTGATAATTCAAAGGTGCAGGAATTGCCCCATGAGATACCGTATAATCATATACCAGCTGATCAATATCTGCCGTACTCATCCCTGCATGAATATGCTTTGCGACATGATCCAATACTCCTGTATTGATTTTTGCGCTTTTCTTAATTCCGATAATATCTTTTTCATTTTTTATCAGCTCTCGACTTGGCATAATATTTTTTTCTCTTGCCAGCTTTGCATATTTTTCATCAAATTTTTCATGACATTGTTTATATTTTTTTCCACTGCCACACCAGCACTGTGTATTTCTTCCCATTTCCATCGTTTATTACCTCTTTTCTAACATTATAAGTATACCATACTACATTTCTTATAAATCCATGATTTTCTCAAAAAAAGCAAGACATCCATCTTCTTTATAGGATGGTGTTATCATATCTGCATATTGTTTACATAATGCACTTCCATTTTCTAATGTAGCACCAAAAACACTTTCCTGAATCATTAACGCATCACTGTTTCCATCCCCAATTGCGGCAGCTTCATCAAAAGATAAGTGAACAGAAGTCATCAGCTTCTGCAGACCTTCTTTTTTCCCACATCCCTTTTTTACGATATCCAATACTGTATCTGTGCTTCTAACAACCACATAAGGATACTTTGACTCAATATTTTCTTTTAAAACAGGATAAGCTATATCTATTTTTTCCTTATTAGAAGAAACCATGCATTTTGATATTTCTTTATCCACATGTTCCTGTGGTCTTGTGGTAATCATAAAATCAATATCACAATTGAAGTGATCCTGATAAAATCCTGTACTAAATCCAGAAGCCACCATACAGGAAGGCTGTGCAATCCCAAAATCCACTCCTTCTTTTCTACACAAATTCCACATTTCAAACGCATCTTCCTTTTGAATTCCTTCACAAAACAGCATTTTCTTATGTTTCATATCATAAGCATAAGTGCCATTACTGGAAAGAATATATCCGCCATATTTGTCCATTTCAATCTGATAGGCTAAAGGAAGAACCCCTTGAAAAATACGTGCAGATGCAAGAATGATGAGAATTCCCTTTTCCTGTAAATCAATCATTTTCTGTTTTACTTGCTCACTAACATATAAGCCCCCTCCAGGTGCCATTAAAGTTCCATCTATATCACAAATTACCGTTTTTATGTGCATTTGTATCATCTCCATGCTTAACATCATAACATAAAACAAAGATGAAAAAAAGAGATGAAACAAACCCTGCAAATCTGTTTTCCTACAAAGAATCCATGCTTTTTTCTTTAAAATTTATAAAGCATACGTACTTCTTTTTATTCGTTATAATTTCCAATTCAAAAAGAGATACATCATCTTTATGCATCTCCTTTTTGTTTATTTAAAATGATCAATATATTTGCTTTGTATACATACGATATTATCCAATTTTTTCTTTTAACTTATCAATGCACCAGTTTGCCCACTTGATTTCATTTTGATAATACATAAAGCCATAGGTCATCGTCATCCCCCAATAAAAAGATTCATTCTCTTTTTGGATGGCTTTTTCAAACTCTGGAATTTTGTTGATATCATCATTCATGGCATCTATAACATCCGAGCATTCTCGTATATATTTTTCCAGCAAGCGCATAGTTTGATCTACATCAATCTCACTGGAGAAAAAGATTTTCATCAACAAAGGATTTTTATATTTCATGATTTCACTAAGATCGGCATCTGCCAGCCAATGGTGAAGTTCAACCTTTCCCTCTTCCGTAATATGGAAGACTTTCTTATTTGGTTTATCACTTTGATATACGATTTCTGAATCAACCCAATGATGTTTCATTAAAGTATTTAGTTCTTTATAAATTTGAGATGTTTGCGCATACCAGAAAAACGCAATCGAAGATTTAAAATATCGGTCGATATCATATCCAGTCATATCAGCATAATTCAAAAGACCTAAAATTGCATGTTTTAAAGGCATAAGTTACCTCCTTTGGTAATATTCTACTATTAGAATAACAAATTATCAGTCAAAATGCAAGTTTTCAATGTAAACGCATACAGATAGATTGCTTATAACTGTATATCTATAGATTGATGCAAAAAAGGTCAGTAACCATACGGTAAACTGACCTTTTTCCTATAAAATATTTTTAATTATTCAGCTTTTCCAAAAGAACCGAATTCTTTCATCATAGAAATTACTTTTGCTGTGATTGCTTCTGCACCTGGTTTTAACAGTTTACGTGGATCGTATCCTTTACCTTCGTTGTCTTTACCAGCTTCGATGTATTTACGAGTAGCTGCAGCAAATTCTAACTGTAATTCAGTGTTTACGTTGATTTTAGAAACACCTAAAGAGATAGCTTTTGCGATCTGATCAGCAGGGATTCCTGAACCACCATGTAATACTAATGGTTTACCATTTGTTACTGCCTGAATTTCTTCTAGACGATCAAAGCTTAATCCTTTCCAGTCAGCAGGGTATTTACCATGGATATTTCCGATACCAGCTGCTAGGAAGTCTACACCTAATTCAGCGATTGTTTTACATTCCTGAGGATCAGCTAATTCACCAGCAGATACGACACCGTCTTCTTCTCCACCGATTCCACCAACTTCACACTCAATTGACAATCCTTTAGAGTGAGCTAGTTCGATCATTTCTTTTGATTTTTCTAAGTTTTCTTCGAATGCATAGTGAGAACCATCAAACATTACAGAAGTAAATCCTGCTTCGATAGCTGCTTTTGCACCATCATAAGAACCATGATCAAGGTGTAATGCTACAGGTACAGTAATTCCCATTGCATCGTGAACTTCTTTAACCATAGCTGCTACAGTTTTGAATCCACACATATATTTAGCTGCACCTTCAGATACTCCTAACATAACTGGAGATTTTGCTTCTTCAGCTGCTGCTAAAATAGCTTTTGTCCATTCCAAGTTGTTGATGTTGAAAGCACCGATTGCATAATGCCCTTCGTGAGCTTTGTTAATCATTTCAGTTGCTGATACTAACATTTTCAATTCCTCCTTGTTGTATACTAAATACATTATTATTCTACTTCATTTTCGCCTTTTTGAAAAGTAAAAACGTTCACAATTTCACAAAAGGCATAAGAAAAAGATGGACAATGTCCATCTTAAAACTCTTCTGATGTTTCTTTTTCAGATTCTTCCTCTTCATCAAAATCAGAAGCATCTTCATTATCTTCATCAATTAGAATATCGCTTGTATCAACAACTACTTCATGATACGTATGACGTTCTCTTAAATCCCATTTATTATCTTTTACACATACAAAACGATCATCAAGAGATAAATCACTGTACAACTGCGCGATATTATCTTCTTCCTGTTGTTTTGTGAAACCCGCAATTTGGCATACTTCATTCCAAAGTTCGATAAAGGTCAATGCTTTATCCTTACTTGATAAAATATCATAAGCTACGTCAATCATTGCTTTTTTCATGTATATTAATTCCTCCTACATTTTTTCAATGGCTTCAACACCAACTAAATTTAAAGCATTTTTCAAAGTAATTTTTGTTGCTTTCAACAGTGCTAAACGCTGTGCTGACAATTCTTCCTGCTGTGGATCAATAACTTTACAAGCATTATAGAAACTGTGGAAATACTGTGCTAGTTTCTGAATGTAGTTGCACACCTTATGCGGTGCTCTTGTTTTTGCCGCATCGCTTACTACATTTGTAAATTCATTGATATATTTCATTAAAGAAATTTCTTTTTCATGTGTTAACAGTTCATAAGACTGCGCTTCCTTAAATTCTGGAGCCTGACGAAGAATTGAACAAATACGTGCATGTGCATATTGCGCATAGTATACAGGATTGTCATTGCTTTGTTTTCTGGCAAGGCCCAAATCAAAATCAAAGTGTGTATCTACTGCACGCTGAACAAAGAAGTAACGAACAGCATCAACGCCTACTTCCTCGCATAATTCACGAATCGTAACTGCGTTTCCTAAACGCTTGCTCATTTTTACTTCTTCCCCATTTTCTACAAGACGAACCATCTGGATAATATCTACCTGCAATTTATCAGGATCATTTCCTAATGCTTCAATACTAGCTTTTAAACGAGGGATATATCCATGGTGATCTGCTCCAAGCAAATCTACAAGCAAATCAAATCCACGGTCTAACTTATCCTTATGATATGCAATATCCGGCACTAAGTATGTATAAGAACCATCTGTTTTTCTTAATACACGATCTTTATCATCACCAAATTTTGTTGTCGCAAACCATAAAGCTCCATCCTGCTCATAACTTAATCCTTTTTCTGCAAGAACATCTAAAGCTTTTTCTACTTTACCATCATCACGAATTTTCTGCTCACTGCTCCATACATCAAAATGCACACGGAAGTTATCCAGGTCTTTGCGGATTTTCGCAAGTTCAAATTCAATTCCTTTTTCCTTGAAGAATTTTAAGTTTTCTTCTGTTTCCTCTACATAGCGGTCTTTATATTCTTCTGCAAGTTCAATGGCAATCTTTTTAACATCTTCTCCATGGTATCCATCTTCAGGCAACACAAAAGAAAGACCTAAATGTTCACGATAACGTGCCTGTAAAGATTTTCCCAGATTCACGATTTGATTTCCTGCATCATTTACATAATATTCACGCGTAACATCATAGCCGCTTGCTTTCATCAAACGTGTAATAGAATCTCCCCATGCAGCCCCACGTGCATGTCCAAGATGCAAATCACCTGTTGGATTCGCAGAAACATATTCTACATTCACTTTCAATCCATTTCCTGAATTGTTTGTTCCATAAGCATCCCCTTCTTCAAGAACACGTGAAATAACTTGTGCCAAAGACGTACTTTTAATTTTAAAGTTAATAAACCCTGGTCCTGCGATTTCACAGGATTCAATAGAAGCACTATCCTTGTCTAATGCTTCCAAAATAGCTTCTGCAATTTTTCGAGGGTTATTCTTTAAAGTTCTAGTCAGCTGCATTGCGACATTTGTAGAATAATCCCCATGACTTTTATCCTTTGGAATTTCAATAACAATCTCCTCTGGAGCCAATTCAACATCAAAAGATACTTTTACTGCATTAGCCAACGCCTGTTTCAAGGCTGTTTCAATCTGATTCATGAATACATATCCTCCTTCACATTCCATATAATACGATAGCCATCGCTTACTTCTCCCTCAATAAGAATGTCGTATTCAATGGCAATAATACTATCTTTTCTAATATACTTATGCGTATAGACCTGTAAATCAATCGTACCAAACTCTGAGCGAACAAATCCTTTTGTCGTCTTATTCGGAAGAAAAGAAAGACTTGTACACATTTCTTTGCTTGTTCTTTCAATCTTTAGACTTGAATCTGCTGCACATACCGATACTTTTGTATGCCCATCTTCTTCTTTATATTCCAAGCGCATCTCTTCATGTTCCTTATAATATATAGCATATCCGTCAAACATGACATTTCGCTCATTTGTATAAAGATGTTTCTGTTTTACATTTACATATTTTTTCATGTCTTCACCACATTCGTTTAGCATTATAGCAGAATTTATATTCTCTGCAACCTTTTTTTCATTAAAAAAATAAATTTTTTATGTTCCTATTTTTCATTTTTCCTAAATACATACCACGAAAGTATTTTATTCAAAAAATATATTCCACTTTTATAATATAAATATCATAAAGAAATATTCTAATTTTAGAATATAAATTTCATCAAAATCGATGTTTATAATCTAATTTTTCTATCAAAAGAATCTCTTTTTTTACATAAATTTTAAATACTCTTCCTTATATTATATATATAGCAATTATTCCTAACTTTTTAATGATCTAATTTTTATAAAATCTTTCCTTATATTATATATGTCGAAAAAACCAATACTCTATTCTACTATTATCAAGTGATTTCACTATAATCCATTAATATTATATTCTAATTTTATAATATAATATTTCTTTCCATTTTCTTCTGTTGCAAGTCTTCTCTTCTTCTTTTTCCTTTTTCTTCAGTTTAAAATTCTTATTCATGTTCACACTATGAATAATGAGGTGTTATTCTTGAAAAAAGTTAGAAAGATTATTTTATGGTGTTTTTTCTTTTTGTTGACATTATTTTTGGCAGTATATGCCTATGCTTTTTTCGATCGGCTTTCTTTGGAGGAAGAACGAAAAAACATAACAATTTATGACAATGATTCCTCTGTTATTTATGAATCTAATTTTAAAAAAAATTTATCATGGACTCCAATTGAAGAAATACCCGACTTTCTACAGGATGCCTTTGTCGCTGTAGAGGACAAGCGTTTTTATTATCATCCCGGCTTTGATCCCATTCGTATCAGCAAAGCTCTTATCACAAATTTAGCACATGGAGAAATTGTTCAAGGCGGTTCTACCATCACGCAGCAATATGCTAAAAATTTATTTTTGACAAATGAGCAGACCTTTTCCAGAAAAATTGAAGAACTTCTATATGCTGCAAGACTGGAAATGCAATACAGCAAAAAAGATATTTTAGAAGGCTATCTGAATACCATTTACTTTGGGCATGGAATATATGGAGTTGCCAGTGCTTCAGAATTCTTTTTTGGCAAAGACATGAAAGATTTAAGCATCGCTCAAACAGCCATGCTTGTTGGTATTCCAAATGGTCCTTCACTTTACTCCCCTTATGTCAATGAAGAACATGCGAAAAAACGACAAGACCTAATTTTATCCGTATTAGAACATAATCACCTTATAACCACGAAACAAATGCAGGAAGCACAAGCAGAAGAGCTTGCTTATGTCGATCACAGCAATGATGAAGACCCTTCTATCAACCAATACTACATAAATGCAGTTTTGGAAGAATTAAACAAAATGGATATCTCACTTGATCAGGAAATTCAGATACATACGTATTATCAGGAAGATGTTCAGCGCTCTTTAAACAATGCCATTCGTAAAAATATGCCAAAAGACAGTGAATTAGAAACTGCAGCTATTATTACACAGCCATTTAGCGGTGGTGTCATGGCCTTATCTGGAGGAAAAGACTACACACTGTCGCAGTATAATCGTGCTATACATTCTTCCCGTCAAGTCGCTAGTACCATAAAGCCTCTTTTGTATTATGATGCACTTCAACAGGGATTTACTCCCTCTACACAATTTTTATCACAAAAAACAACTTTTCAGCTTCCTAATCAAGAACCATACTCACCAAGTAATTATGGCAATTTATATGCAAATGCAAATATTTCTATGATCAATGCATTATCCTTAAGCGATAATATCTATGCGGTAAAAACACATTTATTTCTTGGAGAAGAAACACTGCACAATTCCCTTTTGAAGTTTGGCATTACCCAATCACAGCCTACACCAAGTGAAGCACTTGGAACTGTTAGTATGAATCTTATGGAACTTTCTAGAATTTACATGGCACTTGCTTCGGAAGGGTTGTATGTACAGCCATCCTTAATTCGCTCCATCAATACAAATGAAGAAGTACTATATGAACATGAAAAAGATATAAAACCACTTCTTGATCGTGATGATTGTTTAATTATTTCGCAAATGTTAACAAGCACCTACGACATCAAAAATAAAGGCTATACATTTCCAAGCATGTATGGCTATGAACCGAATATAAAAATGGCAATAAAATCTGGTACGAGTGATTGGGATTCGCTGGTTATGGCATATAACCCAGAATATATATTCAGCATTTGGTGTGGCTTTGATGACAATCGAATTCTTGAAAAGAAATATTATAGTTCCAGCAAGGAAATCTTTAAAGATACCATGAACGCATTGTATGAAAAAAAGGAAGGTCCCTGGTATCAGCCAAGCAACAATATCATCGAAAAAAAAGTAGATCCAGTTAGTGGTTTTCCTTCCTCTAACGGTTCTGTCTATTGGTACAGGAATAAGTAGAAGATTTGTTCATATTTTCTGTACAAAACCATGAAATTTCTAAAAAAAAGCAAAAAAAAATAAATTTTTTCTAAATTTTTTAAAATGAGCTAAAAGCCTATGAATATCAACTCTCAGACAATTATTTACTTCCAGCTTTGCCTTCAAATGAGCGTAACTGAGCCATTTTTAGGTTGCACGATTAAAAAGTCTTTGTTACAATGGTCGTGTTGATGTCGAGGTGATTACATGAATTTTATCGAAAAGAACACGAAAAAAGTTGCACTTATTCTGTCTTTGGCGACATGTGCTTGCGCTGTGACAACAGTATATGCGGCATCTAATTCTGATGGATGGCATAATGGCGTATACAAAGAAAACGGAAAAATTAAAACGGAATGGTTGATTCTGGATGAAGGTACTTACTACTTAGACGAAAATGGAAAAGCAGTTACCGGATGGAAAGAAATCAACAACGATACATATTTCTTCAATGCTGAAGGGTTAAAGGTTACTGGAAAAACTGTTATCGATGGACATGAATATACATTCCAGAAATCAGGAAAACTTTTAACAGGATGGCAAGACGATCACACAAGATATTATTCTACTTATGGTACACCATTAACTGGTTTACAGAATATTGATGGTGCTACTTATAATTTCTCAGAAGATGGTTTCATCCAGAAGGGATGGTCAACTTTAAAAGGGAAAAAAGTTTACTTTAAAGAAGATGGTTCTCTAGCAACTGGTGCAACAAAAATCAATGGGAAAAAATATAATTTTGCGAAAGACGGTTCATTCAAAACTGGATGGCAGAAAGTCGGAAAGAAAAAACAGTATTATTCTTCTACTGGATATTTAACAAAAGGGTGGAAGAAAATCGATGGAGAAAAATATTACTTTGATTCTAAAGGTTACATGGTAACTGGATGGAAAACAATCAGTGGCGATAAATACTATTTCGAAAGCAATGGTACTGCTGTTACTGATACAAAAGATTACAAAGGATATGACTTCGATAAAGATGGTGTTGCGACTAAACACGTAACAAGATCTTATTCAAATTCAAGTTCAAATTCTTCTTCAAGTTATGTTGGTGGAAACTATAACCCTTCTGGTTCTGCTGGAAATTCTGGTGCTGCTTCTATTGCAATGGGATATGTTGGTGGAAATTATGTATGGGGAGGAGCTACTCCTTCTGGATTTGACTGCTCTGGTCTAATCTATTATGCATACGGACAGGCTGGTGTAAGTGTTCCTCGTTCTGGATATGGACAGGCTGGTGTTGGTTCTGCTGTATCTTACAACAACATGAAGTCAGGTGATATCATTGTATGGGATGGTGGAAGCCACGTATCTATCTACATTGGTGGAGGACAGATGGTTCATGCTGCTAATCCTAGTCAGGGTGTTATCGTAAGTAATGTAAACACTTGGGCTTCTTACGGACAATCAATTACAGGAATTCGTAGACCATAAGACGAGAAATTCTCGTCTTTTTTTATTTATTATTTTTGCCCTATCCTAAATCCATGATTTTATCCATTTTAAGAGCATTTAACAGCTTTATTAGTTATTTACAATAAAAAGTCATAATCACTCTGATATAAGCTTAAAACATACATTAACAGTCACTTATAAAATCTTTCGTAAACTCATTTATCTTTTCATACACCCTATCTGTATTATCAAATCAATACTTCCTCAACACAAAAAAAGGTACGATATTCGTACCTTAAACAGTTATATTTCTATAATATTTCCTTTTTTATCTGCCAAAATAACACTCATATTCAAACTATTTTTTACTGCACTTGGTATTTCACTCCACTGTCTTCGATAAGATAGTGAATCATTAAATGCGATACTATAATGAATCTTTGTATCATCAATATATTTTAATGCTTCACTTAATTTTACCGGCAGCGTCTGTTTTCTTCCTCTTTTTATACCTTGTACATTAATGATCCATTTATTTTCGTCATGATGTGCTTCAATGACATCTTTTCGATCTTCAAATTCCCATCCATTCTCTTTTAACCATGTCTTGATCAGATTTCCTAAGTCTTCTGTATTTCGTTTCATTTTTGCTTTTCTTGCGGCTAGTTTTTCCTCTTCACTTTTCGCAGGTCTGCCTCGTTTCTTTTCTGGAAACATTCTTCCCCTTGTTTCTAAATCATTCAAATGAAAACATATAGTAAGATGAGAACCAAAACCCGTCATCCCTTTTGGTTTTTGTAAGATTTCATCTCCTTCTAACATCATTTTATACAATGCCTGACAACAAGTTGGCATTGTCGCATGGTTTGGAGAAACCAATGCATGTAACTTTTTAGAATTGATTTCCAATGTTTCCTTCCCCTGTTTCAATGCACTTTCTTTCATTTCCTTAATTACTTCCAAGTAATCTTTAATTCCTGGTCCCTTCATAATAACTCACTCCTTCTATGCCTACATTGTAAATGTTTCTATTTGTCGAAATCACACGCTTTATGACAGATGTGTAAAAAAACAGAAAAAAGAAGGTATAATAAGAGTAGGAAGTGATACATATGAGAAAAACTATATTCAAAAAAATACTAACCGTTTTAGATCAAATTGAACTGCAGGGCGTTACCCTGCATGATACCCCTTTGCGTGTATATGAAGAATTAGTGAATGACTATGCGGGTTATAAACTTTCACAAGTAAAAGAAGGAGTTGATTTCTTATATGAGAAACAAGTGTTAAAAGAAGGAAAAAATGGAATTGATTTAAATCCTGCACCAACCATCTATGCGAAAAGCAATCAAAATTCCTCTCTAGAGGCCCTTTCTTTAATGGAAACCTTTATTCTGGATCCTGCAGTATATAGTTTTTATAAGGAACAAGCCGTACAGAATTTGCCAGTCACGATAGAAGAACTGCAAAATCGTATTTCTTCAGAAATCGTTCATCTATTCTTGCAGACAGAACTTTTCGAACACACACAAAACGGAGTTTGCTTTCAACCCAAATTATTAAGCTATATAAGAGACATTTTAAACGAATATGATACAAGTACTCCTCCACTTATTTCCACAACTGTAACAGCTTTATTTGCCGCAAGCATCGTAGCACATGAAGATTTACGTATTGATTATAAAAACACAAAGTTAAAAATGATTGATTATCAATGGAAAGATACCATCTTAAACATCATACCTAGAAAAGGGATTCCTCATGACAGGGATGAAACAAAGGCACTGCAGGCTTTTTATAAAGATACTCTATTTCATGAATTTGACCACGCCTGCCCATTATGTGCTATCAATATCCCTCATATGTTAATTGCATCCCATATCAAGCCTTTTAGAGATTGTGCACATATTTATGAAGCAATTGACCACAATAATGGACTTTTGTTATGTAGAAATCATGACTACTTATTTGACCAGGGATATTTTACTTTCGATGAAAACGGATATATCCTTCTTTCTAAACAATTATTAGAAAAAGAAGATTTAAACACCTCCTATGCCATCCAAAAAAACTATCGTCTTCCTGAACAATATCTAACAAAAGAAAGAAAGCTTTTTTTACAATATCACAAAGAACATATTTTTCTTGATTCCTTGTTATTTTTAAAAAAGAAAGTTAAATAAGTGAAATGGTTCATGCATTGTGTGCATGAACCATTTTTATCTTGCAAATAAAAATCTCATAGACTATTCTCCATGAGACTAATCGTTATCATTTTCATTTTTAGATGGCAACTTAAAAATCTGTTCCCCAGGCTTACTAAGCATATATTTTCCGCGAGAATAACGAACAACATAGTTAGGATCTTCTAATTTCTTTTTCTTCTCTTTCAAATCATTTTGCTGATTCTCTAAATCATTGATCATACTTTCTGAATTTGAAATTTCTTTTTTCAATTTTAATGTTGTCACAAAATCTTCTCCTGCCATATAAATCAAAAAGCAAGATACAAAAATAACAAGAAGACTAAAGAAAGAGCGAATAGGATGTTTTTTCTTCTTTTTTCTTTTTACGACATTTCCGTTGTTTTCTGGCATCTTTTCTCCTCCTTCTTGCTTTTTTACGCAACTCTATTATAGCAACTATTCTAGATTTTACAAGGTTTACTTTCTTAAGAATTGTTACCATTTTATACCTGCAATCATACGCCACTTTAAAAAAGAATGGCATATATAACATGTAATATATAAGTAAACCAGCAACAAAAAAGAGTGGAAAATACAGACTGAACCTTCCCCCATTCACAAGAAACAGTCCCCAAAACAGAAAAGATGTAAAAAGAAGATGATAGAAAACAACAATACACCCCTTTAAAAAAGAAAGTCTATTCCCTTTCACAAAAACCGTTATAAAACTATAGATAAACCCATATCCCCATCCTGCCAAAAGAAAATATAAAATCCCCTGTATCTGTTGAGGTAAAAGCATTATTTAAATATTTTAGACATAAAAGATTCTTTTGGAGAACCTTTTTTATTTGATACATAAGAAAGATTTTCGATAAGTCCTTTAATTACTACATCGCCACGTTCTGTATCTAGTTTTCCAAGTGTTAGATCCTTTCCCTGCACCAGCATCCATCCCTGTGCTGTTTCCATTAAAAATTCACTGGAATCAAAACTATCAATCTGTTTTACTCCTGTAAGCTCCATAATTTTACGATCCTTTATCACAACATTATGATAAGGATTTGTTTCAAATCGCAGTGGATTACTTATAGAATCTTCCATATATTTCCTCCTTCCTTCTAACTGTATGTAAAAGAAAAAAAGAATAGAACTTAAAGAAGCTTCAACTGATGAATTTTTTTATCTTTACGAATCGTTATGCGATCCGTATCCTCAATATGACCTATCAATACAGAACTATATGGATCATGTAGTTTTATTCGCTGTGTAATTGTCTTGTCATTATAATTTGCATAACAATATAAACACTCATGTCCACAGCAATTATAATCTCCTATATCTACCGTTTCCATACAGCCACACTCTTTGCGTACACCCTTTCCATCACGTAAACGATATCCTACTAATTTCTCCATCTTTTCTTTATCTATACATAACCCTTTTTCTATTCCATATGCAGATAAATCAACTTCTTCTGCACATGTTTTTACAGGTATGTGATACCGTTTACCAATCTTACCTAAATGCTTGCCTAATGTATGCATATCATCTAGTTTTATTTCTTTTAGCTTCATAACATCTGCATGTTTCTTTGTATTTTTATACATATCTACAAAAGAAATAATCACATGATCGATATACCCCTGTAATTCGCTGCACAATTTTTCAAATGCCTTGATATGATAAGCAATTGTATAATGTTCACTTAATAAAATAGGATCATAGCGAACAATCACTTTATCTTTCCCAATCTTCTCTGAGAGTTTTTTTATTCCCTCTATGATTTTGGTTTTATCCGGCACATGTCTTTCAATATCTTTGTGGTATGCTGTTAACGTAATATGAAAAAGAAATGGAAATGGAATTTCATCTAAACGTGAAAGCATAGGAAGTGGATTTTTGGTACAAAATAAGATTGCATCAATATTTTTCTCATCTAAAAAGATACGGCTGATCTGATGAGGGTCATAAGGGTTTCTAACATCGACATACCCTTCCTTTAATCGTTGAAAAAACCATGGTGTATAAAAGGCTGGAATATCACAGCGGCCGCTTACAAACAAGATCATAGAAGTCCTCCTAAAAAAAATTTTATTTTTAGCACTCTACTATTGACAGTGCTAAAAATAAGATTATAATAGTAAATGTAATCAGGGGATACCTGATGGAAATGGATTTCATAAAGTTAACGGCTGCTTGAAACAACAACCGCGAGGAAAGTAGAAAGTAGAGGCGATAAGTATGAAATTCTATCCTAGAAGCAACAGTTTTTTTGAAGATGCATTTGATGATATGTTCCGTTCACCATTCTTTACAAGCAGTAATGATATGTGTATGAAAACAGATATCACAGAAAAAGATGGAAATTATTTATTAGACATGGAGCTTCCTGGATGTCGTAAGGAAGATATTCACCTAGAATTAAATGATGGATATTTAAATATCAGTGCTGCTCGAAATAGCACACAGGAAGAAAAAGACAACAAAGGAAATATCATTCGTCAGGAACGTTACAGTGGCAGTTTCTCACGTAGTTTCTATGTTGGAGAAAACATTAAAGAAGAAGATATCCGCGCAAGCTATGACAATGGAGAATTAAAGATTACATTCCCTAAAGAAGTTGAAAAAGTTCCTGAAAGAAAAACTATTATGATTGAATAAGATTCATAAACCAGAGGTAGTAAGCTTCTGGTTTTTTTTATATTTTAATAACGATTACAGTATACTGCTTTTCTAATGAATTACAATATTCTATCTTTATATCTGATTTTCTAGAGTAATCTCTGTGACAATAACAATTTAATATGCATTCCTTGTTATTGAATAGCATCTTCTTAATATAGCTATTATCTTCCTCGGTATTCACTTTTAATGATTTCAAACATATCTTCTGGGCTTTCTTGACAACCATTGTTTAGCCACATTTTAATAATCTGATTTATACCACTTTTAAAAAATTCCATATGATATTCAATGAATTTCCCTTGAAAATGTTCTTCGGCCTGCTGTCTATCATATGTGATTATTTTATATTGATTGTCATACCCTAGTTTAAAATAAGTTCGATAAAAAATTTGATTTTCTTTAATATGCTGAAATAGCTTTAAATAATTATTACTGTTAAAACCAACCGTTCTTTCTTCTTTATACAGTTCCATCATATTTTGTTCTAACTTATCTCGTATAGAATCTGCCAGTGCGTATATATCCATATAATTTGCGTAAAAAGTAGTACGATTCAGACCTGCCTTTTTACAAATATCTGATACACTGATTTTATCCAATTCTTTTATTTGAAGCAGGTCAAGAAATACTTTTTCAATTTTCTCGATAGACTCTTTTCTTCGTTTGTTATTTGGTGTGTTCATAAATAACTCCTTTATCTCAACATTTCCACAAGAATTGATGATTGTTCTCACATTCCTAAGTACATTATAATATAAGCGCATTAAGACAACAACTGTTGATTTAATCTAAGATTGGAGGTAATCTCAATGAAAAAAAGTAGTTTTGCAGCAATGGTACTAGGAACTGTAAGCTTAATGCTGTTTGCATTAGGAATGTGTATGGCACTTATTCCTGAATGGGATGCATTTAAGCCAGGAATTGTTTTTGGTTGTCTTGGACTGGTTCTTCTGTTAATGACACTAATTATATGGAGAAGAATGGAACACAAACAGCCTATCCACATATCAATGAAACTGGTGGTTACAGTTATTATTGGCGTAATCGGCACATTGACTCTAGGCGTTGGAATGTGTTTCAGCATGGTTTGGGGAAATATGGTACAAGGAATCATAATCGGTTTTATAGGCATTATTATCTTAATACTACTCATTCCAGTAACGAAAGGAATTAAATAATGAAAATAATCAGTCTGTCTTTTTTTGATATAAGTAAAAAAGCTAAAATCCGACATTATTTCATTAACAAATCTAGCCATAGAATTGTTATTTCAGCTATGTTTTCCTTGATTATAAATCTTTTCTATGCATTATATCATGGAATACTAGGCATTCGTACATTATCTCTGTGGTTTCTTGTTATGTTTGTCTATTATACAATTTTGGCAGTTACTAGATTTTCTGCGGTATTATGCAGTTATCAGAATAGGACGGTATATTTTCTAGACACAGAATATTTTGTTATGAAAATATCGGGGATACTTTTAATGATGTTAAGCTTGATTTTAATTGCTATCATTTATATCAGTATGTCGCAGAATATAGTAACAAAATATAATGAGATTACAATGATTACAATAGCTACCTATACTTTTACAAAAATCACAACAGCTATTGTGAAAGCAGTAAAGCAAAAAGAAAGTCATTCGCCATTTTTAACAGTTATTCTTAATATCAGTTATGCAGAAGTTGCTGTATCTGTTTTGAATTTACAGCGTTCCATGATTGCAACTTTTGGAGAAATGTCAAGTGCAGATATTATAAATAGGTTAACAGGTGCATTTGTCTGTTTCTTTGTCTTGTTTTTGGGTGTTTCAATGTTAAAAAAATGTAAGTATAGAAAGGAAAATCAATATGGCAAAATCAAAAATTATAAAAGCAAATGAAAAAATCGCAGAAAAAGTTACTTCTGGATTTCAAAAAGTAAGTGACACCGTTGTAAGCGGATATTTAAAAATAGAAGATAAGTTTGTAGACCAGTATTTAACAAAAGAAGGCGAGTCTGTCGAGGAGGCAAAAAAACGTATCCACAAAGAACAGGAAGAAAAAAAGGGCTCTGCGTCCAACAAAAGATAGGATGATAAAAGATAAAAATAAAGTTCGTACAAAATATATCATTTGTACGGGCTTTTTTCTAATCCTTTTTCTAAAACGCAAATTAAAATACCATGAAGGGTATGAACAATGCTGTTGTAAACTTGCATAATTCATCCCCTGGCTGCAAAGGATAAAGGATTCCTCATTACTAAAATCAGAGTGAAACAATCATATTCCTTGAATGAAAAAAGGGAGATGCACAGATGTTTTGTGCTATCTCCCATATTCCATTTAGTGCCATATCAAAGCTCATTCAATTGTGGTACGTTCATGATAAAATAATTTTTTATATTTCAACACGCCTGAAAACATACTATTTATACGGACAATTGCAAATATGATATAAAATTTTATAACCAAGACTATAATTTATAAACAACATCTGCGCTTTCAGCAACTTCATTGGAATGTGTTACGATAATCACACAGCAGTTTTCTTTATGTGCCAATTCTAAAAATATTTGCATTATATCTTTTTGTGTTTCAGAGTCTAAATTTCCTGTTGGTTCATCTGCCAAAAGAATAGCTGGATTACAGGAAAGAGCTCTTGCAATAGCGACACGCTGCTGTTGCCCACCGGATAATTTTAAAATACGACGATTAGATTCTTCTTCTCCAATAGATACTTTTTCAAGTAGTTCCATTGCTGTTTTCTTTTTATTATTGTACTTTTTTCCCGAAATATCCATAGAAAGGATTACATTTTCAATTGCAGTTAATTTTGGCAGCAGATTAAAGCTTTGAAAAATAACACCAATATCATGACTTCTATATCTATAGTGATCAAGACCAGAAATATCTTTACCATCAAGTAAAATCTTCCCTTTTGTTGGGCTAGCTAGTCCAGATAACAATGATAACAACGTTGTTTTTCCTCTGCCTGATTTTCCTGTAATCGCATATACTTTTCCTTTTTCAAATTGAAAGGAAATATCTTTTAAAACCTCTTTACTCTTTTTCTCATACGAATATGAAACATTATTTAATTCCAATACACACATATGGATCCTCCTAATCTCTGCTATTTAATATTTTCAATGGATCATACCTCATAATAAAAATCAAAGCAGTTCCCCCTGATATAATGGTTAAAAGAATTCCTATACCCATCATTTCAAGAATCACTTTTACATTCGTCGCAGAGGAAACACTGTCAATATAATCGTATGTTCCCTGTAGAAATGGATTTTTATGTTCTTGTTTATCCATCTGCCCTATATCTTTTGAACCTGGCTGCATATCTCCTTGCTCTCCAGCCATCTCTCTGCCAAAACTCTGGTCACTTTGCTGTTGCGATGTTTCTTCTATCTGATTTTTCAGCAGCGCATTGGTAATTGAAACAGAGGAAACAGCACCTCCTGAAGCTCCAATAAATAAAGCTAAAAAAGTTACTATCAATGCTTCTATTAAAAACTGAATAGATACTTTCCATTTTTTCATGCCTATAGCTGTTAATACACCAATTTCATATTTTCTTTCTCGAATGGAAAAGATATGCAGCACAACAAGAATGGAAGCTCCAATGACTAAAATTATCAATAAGAAATATCCTGCATATTGGCTTAAACTTTGTAATGGCTTAAGACTTTCTTCATAAGATAATACATCTGCTGAGGAAATCGTATACGCATCTGACAGTCCCATATTTTTTGCTTCTTCTTGAAATTTTTCATATGCATCTACTGTGGAAAATACATAGGTTCCATTTAACATGGAACGAATTTCCGTCGTTGTAACTAGTCCATTACTATCCGTTTCTGTATCTGCATTCTCTTTTGAATTTTCAATAATTCCCTTTAATGTTTCATAACTTGTATAAATTTGATTGGAACTATCTGCCCCAGGCATAAACCCACCCATGATTCCAATGGAAGAATCTTCTGATGTTTCTTTTTCATAAATTCCACTGATTGTTAATTTATAGGTTTCATCTTCGTTATTTGGATTAGATAATGTTATCTTATCTCCTACTGAAAGATCATTATAAGATGCTAATTCCGCACTAATTACACAAGTACTATCATTTGTTGCTGACGCAAACATTTTTCCTTCTGTTATTGTACTTGTTCCATCAATAAAATCTGTCATAGCAGAATCTGAACTATACCCTGTAATTGTAAAATCTCCCTGCACTCCGAAATTTCCACCTTTGAAAGAACCAGGCTGTGAGGACCCTGCATTCTGCTTATCATCTTGCATATTTTCTGACATATTTATGGCATCTATAGATTCTCCATTTAATGATGCAGACATAGAGTAATAAAAATCAGATACACTTTTTGCTTTCGCATAAACTTCTAATTCTTCCAAAGATAACTCCTTTGTTGCTTCCAGGGCACTTTGGCGATCTTCTTTATTTTGCATTCCTTCCATCATTGCTTGTCTGTCAACACCAATCTGTGCAGTTACACTTAATCCTTCTTTTGCACTATCCGCTGCTTTCTTAGAAGCAGACTGAATAGATAAAGAAATACATGCTGCAAAGGAAATAATAAACACAATACTTCCAATTAAAATATTTCTTCCTTTTGAGCGTGTAATACTTTTCCATGCGTTTTTTATAATATACATAAAACCCTCCTAAAAAATAAGTATGAAACTGTTTTACTCTGAAAAATAAAAATCTGTAAAAGTATACTTATATACGCGATATATATACTGATCGCTTAATTTCATTTTAAATTGCTGGATTAAATTCCCATCTGCATCATATTCTCCAAAAACACCCTTCATACCAGAGTCTATAATAAGATTGCCATCATACTCTTGAACACTGCTTACATACGGAGAAAATGGAACTTCAAATGATTGTACCAAGGTGTACGTATTATTATTTTCATCTACCTTGTATTTATAAAAATAAGAAGCTTTGCTATCATCATCTACGGTTGCTGATGTTTCTATTCCATCAATATGATTCCAGTCATATGATGGGTTTGTAGAACTCTTTCCAAAATTATTATTAAACATATACAAATAATATTCTCCTGCATCTAGCGTATCATCTTTCACATAGGTTATAGAATGCTGACCTCCCGTGTTTGAAAATGATTGACTGCTTTCATCCTTTTCTAATAATAAATCCTTGTATTCTGTATTTTCCCAGAAACTTTCTTCACCAATCATATACTTCACTTGAGGATTCTCATAAAGATCATCAATAAAGATAATCGTAGATATCTCTCTTGAACTTAATAATACTTGTCCATTTCCTAGCCACTGTATCGTGTTGATATGCATCCAGTCCATTTCCTCATCATCTTCACTAACACATTGCTCCTTATAACTTTTAAAACAATCTTCTAAATCTAACACATGGCTAACTTCACCTGTTTTTGTGTCAATTTTAATAATTTGATCCTCTACTGTGTTTTTTTCTGTATCTGTTGCTAAAACCAAAAGATTTCCATCATCATCAAATACATAATCATGATGCAGATTATATTGTCCTGTATCATACACTTTTTCTACTTTCCCTAATGTATTTACTGCCGCCATCTTATTTGTTGAGATACTATAATACATGAGTCCATCTTGAAATAATAGCCTGTGACTTCGATACCCAATTAAAGGAACTTCACCTCTTATGACTCCAGCATTATCGTAATAATACATAAAATCTTTTTCTTCACTATCATTTCCTAAAATGACATAAAGCCCATCGGTTACATAATCCTTCGTTTGTGATGCTTTTGTATTCTCTAACTGGACTTCTTCCTTTCCTAAAAGACTTCCCATTTTATGAGTATAGGAATATGTTTTCTTTGTTCCGTTTTCTTTTTCTAATGTAAAAGTTATCGTATTCTTCTGCTCTGGCAGCAAACCTATGACCTGAAATTCATGTTTTGTACTATAATCTGATTCACTAGCTGGTTTCCCTTCAAAATTAGGAATTGATGTATCTTGTACAGAAATCTCATAAGAAACAGACACAGCTTCTTTACTTGTAAAGTATACATATAGTGATAACGTATTTGTACCATAAGGATTTTCTATAATAAGCATATTATCTTCTGTATAGTTTCCTTTATTTTTTTTGTTTTCCAATTCCTCTTCCACTTCGTCTTGATAAGAGGATGTATAAATCGTACTGGCACTCGTTATATTTGATTCAGATGCTTCTAAAATATGACTATTTAAAAGCACCAGACCAGACAATAGCACGCAGCATCCTCCTGTCAAAAATAAAATTAGCAGCTTAATTTTTTCTCTTTTCGTATTTTGCATATCACACCTCATTTATCTTTTCGTATTTTTTTATTTCATCATTTACTGCATCAATGATTTAATCAAATCTAAAACTTGAGAAATAGGGATTGCATATCCGATTCCCTCTACATCTGTAGAAGAAATCTTTGCAGTATTAATTCCAATCAATTTTCCATCCATATCAATTAATGCACCTCCACTATTCCCTGGATTGATGGCAGCATCTGTTTGAATATATCCTATAGATGTTGATGAAGTATCATTTAATTCTGAGTTTCTAAAAAGACTTTCACTACTATCCTTAGTTTCATTATGCATTGTTCGATTAACGGCACTTACAATACCTGTAGTAACCGATTGTCCATATCCTAATGCATTACCAATTGCCACAACCTGTTCCCCTACCTGTAAAGCATTAGAATCACCTATTTCCATGACATTTAACTGTGATTTTGTAGAATCTGATAACGTAGAACTATCAACCTTTATAACTGCCAAATCAATATTCTCATCATATCCGCATAAAAATGCTTCGTATGTTTCATCATCAATAAAAGTGACAGAAAGATTCGTTGCACCCTCTACCACATGATAATTCGTTACCATATAAATTTGAGAATCATCTTCATAAAGAATAATTCCTGATCCACAGCTTACGGATTGTTGTATTTGAGAATTTGGAAATCCCTGAGATCTACCCATCCAATTTCCAAAATAATTTTTTACTTCCTGAACGGAAACATTTGTAACAGATACAACACTAGATAAACTGGAAGATGCAATATCCGTAACATTTAAACTATTTGTACTTGAAGATTTATTTGTAGATACATTTAACATATGCAAAGAATTTGTATTTTCAAATGATTGTTTCATTAAAATACTTGTTCCATAATTGCTTACAGCAGAAACTATTCCAAAAAGAATCGCCATTAAAAACAGAAAACTTATTCTTTTTCCTCTATTTCGTTTTCGTATACTTGATAAATCTTGATGTACATCTTCATGTGATTTTTGAATCAAAATATTTTTCGTCTCTTTACACATATGCAATACCTCCTAACTTTTATACAGGTATACTATACTGGCACAACCTTAAACCAACTTAAAATACACAAAAAAAACATCCTAATAAACGATATACATCTTTGTTTTGATAGGATGTTTTCATATGTACTATTTTATAAAGGAAACATAACTGTAATTTGTAAAGAGTGTTCGTCCTTTGTATCTGCTGTTATCTTTCCTTTATGTGCAGATACTGTTGCGGCCGCAATAGAAAGTCCTAAACCATATCCTCCTGTTTGAGAATTTCTAGAACTATCTGTTCGATAAAAACGCTCAAACAAATGGGAAATCTGTTCTTTAGAAATGTATTCTGTCGTATTAAATACAGATAAATATATACGATTTTTCTGTTTTTCTAATGTTACTGTAATTCTACCTTTTTCATTGGCATACTTTACTGCATTATCTAAAAGAATGGTTACCAAACTTCTTATTGCCTTTTCATCTCCTTTCATAGAAATCTTTGCCGCAATACTGCTGCTTAGAGTTTTTCCACACACTTTTGCTAAGGCTTGGAAAACATGGCATTCTTCCTCAACTATATCAGATAATGGAAACTCTATTTTCATTTCCTTTTCCTGTCTTTCCTCCATTTTAGAAAGCAGTATCAAAGCATTGGTTAAATCAGCTAGTCTTTTCGTTTGACTTTGAATATCTTTTAACCATTCATTTTCTCCATAGTCCATTTCTAAGATCTCTGTATCTGCATTTATAATTGTTAATGGTGTTTTTAATTCATGACCTGCATCTGTAATAAATCGTTTTTGTTTTTCATAGTTATCTGAAAACGGCTTTACAATTTTTGAAGAGAAATAAATCATTAATATAAGAACAGATAAAAGTCCTAGCACAGAAACTCCAAAAGCTGTGAGCAGAAAACTTTTAAAAGTATCCAGTTGGCGATCGCAATTTAGAAATATAATTTGTTCTCCACCTTTATAAGGATATCTCAAATACCTATAATTTTTATAAAATCCTCGATTTCTCTGTTTTTCCCAAACATTCTCAGCATATTCAATGGCTTCCATTGTATCAATAGATACTGTTTTTTCTGTATTTATAAAAACAACTTCTCCTTCATCATTAAATAATACAGAAAAATATCTTGATTCATAGGGTACTTCAGGAGACATGAAAGGGCGGTTTTTATTTTGATCAAATGGTATCTTTTTAGGAAACGTACCAGAATTTTCTTCTAAAACTTCAAGAACTCGATCTGCATCACGAACAATTTTCTTATAATTCAATACCCCTACGATTCCTTCTATTACACATAATACAAGCAACAAAGAAACCATAGAAGAAACGATCAACTTAATTCGCAGTTTTTTTATCATTTTTTTTGCTCCAATACATATCCCGCATTTCTTACAGCTTTAATTTGTATATTTGCATGAAGTGCGGTTAATTTTTTTCTTAAATATGAAATATATACCCAAACTACATTGATTTCTGCTTCACTATCATATCCCCATATCTTTTCTAGAAATCTTTCGGATGAAATAAGTTGATTTGGATTGCTCATCAATAACTCTAGTATTTGAAATTCTTTATTAGATAATCGATAATTTCCTGCAGTGCTAGAAAGTTCAAAACTTGTTTGATCCAATACTATGTTTCCCATACTTAACTTCGAATTCGATTGTCCCGTTTGTGTTCTAATTATAGCCCTAATTCGTGCCAGCAATTCTTTAGAGTGAAAAGGCTTTGCCAAATAATCATTAGCTCCTGCATCTAATCCTTCTACTTTATCATCTACTTCTGATTTAGCAGTTAATAAAAGTATGGGTATTAAGTTATTCCTCTTTCGTACATTTTTCAACACAGTTAATCCATCAATCTTTGGCATCATAATATCTAAAATAGCTATATCATAATTATCATTTTCAAGATATTCTAATGCACTTTCTCCATCATAAACTGCATCTACAGAATAATTATTTCTCTCTAATATCGTTACAAGTGCTTTCGATAATGCCTTTTCATCTTCTGCCAGTAATACTCTCATTTTCTTCTAACCTCCTTACTTCTTCTGTCTTATTTATAAATAGCATATTAACCTTAACTCTAGTTTAATTCCTTTCCTTTAGGTTTTATCCTATTATACATTTTGAAAGATAAAAAAACAAACCACGTTTAACATGGTCTGCCTTGATTTTCTATCCTCCTAATGTGACATCCTGCTGATCATACCAGACAATCGCATCATCAAAATCTTTATCCTGATAATCTGGCCATAGACGTTCCACAACATAAAAATCTGCATATACCGATTGTATCGGAAGCATGCCAGATAATCTTCTCATATTGCCCCAGCGAATAATTAAATCTATTCTTGAAATCTCTTTAGAATTTGGACCTTTTCCTTTCTCTATACCTGACAAATCCCAATCCCATCCATAATTCACTAAAAAATTTACTTTTATTTCCGGTTTTCCAATCTCTTTTCTTGTTGTATATTCTCGTAATTCTTCTGGAAAGTTTCCTGATTCTGTATTTCCAACAACAAGAAGAGAAACATTTCCTTCCTCTTTGATCAATCGCCATGCATCCACACATGCTTTTTGAAACGCTTCTTTCTGTTCTTTTGGTCTTTTGCAGTTATCGGTTGTAAAACCATAATATGTGATTTCAGATATTCCATATTCTTTCGCTTTTCTTAAAACCTGTACACCAGGAAACAATCCTTTTTGATAGCCATCTTTTTTCTTCATTTGATGTCCTTGTGCCCATCTTCGATTCCCATCTGGTATAATTGCGATATGTTTTGGTATTCTCAATTTCTATTTCCTTCCTTTCCTTCTTTTTAGTATAAGAATAGAAAGAAAAAAATATTCGTGAAATATTGTTTTTATCATCTAATACTATTAAAGTTTCATCCACAAAAAAAGGTCCTAAAGTTCTACTATCTTTGTGAACTTCAAGACCATTTCTTTTTATTCTAATTCCTTTAACTGTTTATCTATATCTGCAATTTTAGATGTTAAATCATCTGCCTGCTTTTGATACCTGTCTATATCTTCCTGTGCTTTTTTATCAGCTAAATCTGCTTCCTGTTTTTTCGAACTAGCTTCATTCATTTGCGTTTGCATGTTTAGAAATTCTGGCGCATTTTTAGCAGCATCAAGGTCTGCTTGTGCCTGTTCAACTTCTTTTTTAGCTGTCGCAATCAATGCTTCATCTCCAATATCAGTAGCATTTTTTAACGCATCTTGTTTTTCAGAAAGTGCTTTTTCTTTTGGTAAAATTTGATTCATTGAATATGTGTCAATTTGATTTTGTATATTTGTTAAGTTAGTGGCAGCTACATTTACATTCAATTCTGTTTTGGTTTTAGCTGTTTTTGCTTTTTCCAAATTTGATTTTGCTGTTTTTAACTGTCCTTCATATGTTTCTTTCTGCTGTTTTAAAGAAGCAATCTTCGAACTATTATCTTGAATATCTGTTACATCGCTGTCTTTATCACCATCTTCTGCAGGCAATGTTGGTTTTTCTTCTTTTACTGAAGTTGGCTCTTCTGTTTTTGGTTCATCTGATCCAAGGAAAGAATTTAAAGCATAACGCACACCAAAAAATGCACCAACAAGTAAAAGAACAACGAAGACACCTAAAATTCCATACGTGATGGCTTTGTTCATCTTCTTGGTTTTTTCAGTATTTTCCTCTTCGTCTTCTTCATCCTCTTCCTGTGGAATATCTTCAAAATTCATAACTCCATCATCTACAACAATCGTTGCATCTTCATCATCAAATGCATCTGTTTCAAAAGTTTCTTCTTCCACATTTCTAGTCATAACAATTGTTTTTTCTTCCTGTGCAGAAAGAGACTTTTTCCCATTCATTATGACCAGTGTCTTATCATCAGAAGATTGTGGTTTTTCTTCCTGTTTTGTTTCTTCTTTCTTTTGTGTAAAAATTGAAGAATGATAACTTTCTCCAGTTAAAGGATTTACATTTTCCTTTTCTTTTTCTTTGTTTTTTTCCTGTTCTTTCTGCTTTTTCATTTCTTCTATTTTTCTATGCAGTTCATCATCTTGACGATATGCATGGATCATTTTGGTAAGATCAACATCTTCATCATGCATTCTTTCATTTTCATCTTTATACATGTCTAATTCCTCCCAGTTCTATATCATTATATCATGACCTTGTTTTTCAAACTATATATACAAAAGATTTATAATCGCAAATGTATTATACGACAATTCTTAAGAAAATATATTTCTTTTTTCTTAAATACGTAAAAAATGTTTCAATCTATAATTATAATTTTATTTACATACCTTAAAAATATGTTATAATCGCATTGTTTTGTCATATTATACGAGGGAGTTTCTACATGAAATATTTAAAACAAATCTGTATTCTTATGGGAATTACCTTTCTTGCAGAGCTTATTCATATCTTGTTGCCTTTTCCGATACCTGCAAGTATCTATGGTCTTTTCCTTCTCTTTATCTTATTATCAACAAAGCTTCTAAAAATAGATGATATACGTGAAACCGCAAAATTTCTAATTGATTTTATGCCAATTATGTTTATCCCAGCTGCTGTCGCAATTATGGATTCATGGATAGAATTAAGTCCTGTTTTACATGCTGTAATATGGATTACGATATTAACTACTACCATTGTCATGGTTTTATCAGGACATGTGACACAGTTTGTAATTAAGAAAAAAGGAGAATAAATTATGGAACATTTTTTTATACAATCTGCCTTTTTCTCTCTTTTTATTAGTCTGATTGCATATCAGATTGGTTTATATTTAAAAAAGCGAACTGGATTTGCCTTATGCAATCCATTACTGATTGCAGTTATTCTTGTTATTCTGCTGTTATCCTTACTGGATATTGAATATGAAAGCTATAAAAAAGGAACTAACATTTTAAGCATGCTTTTAACTCCGGCAACTATATGTCTTGCTGTTCCTTTATATGAACAAGTTCATTTATTAAAAAAACATTCGACTGCTGTATTGGCAGGTGTCATTAGTGGAGCTGTTGGAAGTATGGCATCTGTTGCTATTTTATCTTTCCTTTTTCATTTATCTCATACGCATTATGTAACTTTATTGCCAAAATCTATTACAACAGCTATCGGTATGGATATTTCACAGGAATTTGGCGGTATCGTGACTATCACAGTAACTGTCATCATTATTACTGGAATCATTGGAAATGTCATTGCACAGCCTTTATGCAAGCTATTTCGTATTCATCATCCTATTGCCAAAGGTATTGCCATTGGAAGCAGTTCTCATGCGATTGGAACTGTTAAAGCTATGGAAATGGGAGAAATTGAAGGTGCTATGTCCAGTTTAGCTATTGTCGTTTCTGGTATCATAACCGTATTCTTGTTTCCTATTTTTAATTCTTTCTTATAATTAAATTACATATTCAACATTAAACTAAGAAAACCGTCAATATCCTCTGTTTAAGAGAACTTGACGGTTTTCTTTTTTTGACAGACATATTATTACCCTCTATAAATCATGTAAGTAAAACGACGTATGAACATACGTCTTGATAATTCATAGATATTTTTTCAGCAAATTTATCAGTTATATACTGAAAATCATAATACTAATTCCATAAGAATATACTTATCTTCATCAATCACACAAAATTTATTTTTTAACCAAAAAGCATAACTTTGAGGATTTCCTTTGTCAACTCCAAGATGTACTTTTTTATAGCCCAATGATTTTAAGTAACTACAGACATCCCTTATGATTTTTGAACCAGTTCCTTTCTTTTGATATTTTACACTCATCATAAACAATCCAATAAATGCAATATCTTCTGCAGGATAAGCTAAAATCAAGTCCATATAAGCAACCAAAATATTCTCTTCAAAAAAACCGATATAGTATTTATCCTCATAGCTCTTTTGAGGTGGTAGAGCCTCCATATCCTCTATTATGCTTTCTTTTGTTACAAATGGTGAATGATGTTTATAAAAAATATCATTTTCACAACTCAGTTCATAAATTATATCTACATCATGTATATCTAATCTGCGTACTATATAATCTTTGGATAATAAATGAAAATCCATCTCTATCCCTCCATCAGTCTTTAACTTTTCTATAGTATACCATCTATTTTTTAATCATTGTAATATAGTATTCAAAAATATTTCTTCATACTGTTACATTACAAAAACAGCAACAAACTAACTGCCATAACGATCATTCCTGAAATTAGACCATAAAGAGACAGATGATGATTTCCATATTCTTTTGCGGCTGGAAGCAATTCATCAAAAGATATAAATACCATGATACCAGCTACAAAACCAAAAAGTATTCCAGAAACCATATCGTTCATAATAGGCATTAAAAGCATATAGCCGATAAAAGCTCCCAGTGGTTCTGCCAGACCTGACAAGAAAGAATAGCGAAATGCTTTGCTTTTTGATCCAGTCGCATGGTAAATAGGAACAGATACAGCAATGCCTTCTGGAATATTATGAAGTGCTATGGCTATTACAATTGGTATGGCAATGCTGGCATCCTGCAATGCGGATACAAATGTCGCCAATCCTTCAGGAAAATTATGTATTCCAATCGCAATCGCGCTAACAATTCCCATACGCATAAGCTTCTTTGACTTTTTATCAATATCCTCAACCGATTTTACTTCATGTGGAT
Source organism: Amedibacterium intestinale (assembly GCF_010537335.1). NCBI lineage: Bacteria > Bacillati > Bacillota > Erysipelotrichia > Erysipelotrichales > Erysipelotrichaceae > Amedibacterium > Amedibacterium intestinale. Next base: position 2,164,894 of record NZ_AP019711.1, on the reverse strand, counting down.
TTTCCTCTTCAGGAATGATTTTATCAATTAACGCAATAAATAACATTCCTCCAAAAAAAGAAACTACTGTTATGAAACTTCCCATTTTCTGACCAAGCTGAAGCGTTAATAAATCTTTTGATTTTACAAATATTTCTATCATTGAAACATAGATCATAACACCTGCAGAAAACCCTAAACTAATGGATAAAAATCTTTTATTCGTATGTTTTGTTAAAAATGCAATACAACTTCCAATCCCTGTACTTAATCCTGCAAGCAATGTAACAAAAAATGCTAAGATAATAGAATTGTCCATGTAATCCCCTCCTATTTGTTAACTTAATCTAACTTTAAATTATCATCTTCCTGCTGGTATTGTCAAGAAATATGGTTCTCCTTAATATAAAAAAGCTTCTCTAGATACCTAAAGAAACTTTAGTTCATTGGATTATTTACAATTTTCATTTCATTAAAGGGATATAAAATATAAGCATTTTTCCCTATGATGTCTTCTTTATGAAAAGGTCCTACTGCCCTTGAATCATGAGATACAACACGATTGTCTCCCATCACAAAATATTCATCATCCTTTAAGGTAATTGGTCCAAAATCTTCTGTAAACTTTCTTCCCTGTGCACGAATGCTTTTTACATAGGAAGTATTTAAATAGGGCTCTTCCTGTGGCTCTCCATTGATATATAGAACATCATCTTTTGCATAAATCGTATCATGCGGAAGACCAATGACACGTTTTACCCAATTATCATCTGTTTCTTCATGATGAACAACCACAACATCAAAGCGATGGATTCCAAGATGTTTTGCGCTAAAAATATTAACAAATCCAACTTCCTCATCTTTTAGTGTTGGATACATGCTGTCTCCATCTACATGTACAGGTTTTAGAAGAAACTGTGTAAACAGAAAGACAATAACAAAACAAATTAAAAAGGTTTTTAAAAGATCAAGGAGTTCATATACAAAACGTGATTTTTTCTTTGAATGAATTTCGATATTGTTTTCTTCCATACATTACCTCCTCATTGTTATCTATTATATCACTTCAAAGACTATACATCTACTAAAATTATCCGACAAAAAAGACTGCCGAAGCAGTCAAATTATGACAAGTTATTTAAAATATCTGCCATGCGTTTTGCCAGTCCTTTGCATTTTTCAACACTTAAACTGCAAACCGCAACACGTATTCCTTTATTTACTTTTACAGTATAAATATGATTCTGCATCAAGGCTTCATGGAATTCATCTCTTATATTATTATCTTCCATTTTCACAGTTACAAAGAATCCTTCTTTATACGGATAGCAGGAAAGTCCGCATGCCTTAGCTTCTTCTACAAAGATTTCACTTCTTTCTTTTAATAGTTTGATATAGAATTCTTTTTCTTTCATATAAGCATTATGATTATCAGTTGTTACAAATGTAAAATTATCCATGGCGGCATTAGGAATATTAGACCAGGTAGCACGTGCTGCTTTTTCAAAAACGATTTCTACACTGCGTACTGCCTCTTTCGTTTTTGCCATTAAGATTGCTGCTCCACAGCGAAGCCCATAAGAGGTTAAAGACTTGCTGCAGCTAAATGCGATAACAACAAATACATTTTCATTAAACGCATCAAATGTTTTTATATAATCTCTAGAATGATCTACATCATAAGAATAATCTATATAGGCAATATCATTTAACAAAATAACAGGTGCTTTCTTTGCACATGCATTTAAAATTCTAACAACTTCTTCCCATTCCTCTTTTGTTAAAGAGTATCCGGTAGGATTATGACATGGGTCGTTAAGAACAACGAGAAGTTTTTTTTGTGTTTCTAGTATTTCTTCACATTTCTTTTGAAAATCAGAAATATTAAAATGATTTTCTTCAAATAAAGAATATGTTTTTACTTTTAAATTATCCATCGCAGCCATAAGCTTATAGCTTCCCCATGCGATTTCAGGCAATAACACACTCTCTCCTTCATCTAATATTTCCTGCAGTGTCAATGCGACAGCACCAGTTCCTCCAGGAGTCGCAATTACACTATGTTCCAATGTAGAACCACTTGGCTTTACGATCCAGTCATATACCTGTTTACGATAAGACTCATTTCCTACAAAGCTTCCTGCATACGCTGCCTTTGTTTCTTTCGCAATTTGATCATATGGTGTAAATACACTTTCAAAAGCAACGATACTTCCTTCCTCGTTATACAAAGAACCAATCGTTGCATCAACGACATTTTCTGCTCCTATTTTTGCTTTTGCTTCTTTTGCTTTTTTTACAATCGCAAAGACTGTGTCTTCAATCGGTGTCATATCCACCTTTGTTTTCACAAAACTCATGTTACTTACCCTCTTTCTTATATGTTCCTGCTACACGTACACTTTCACATACATCCTGCAGTTCTTTCAACATTTTCTGTGCTTTTTTTTCTTTTAACTCTCCATCTATTGCCGCATAAAAGTAATATTCCCATGGTTTATCTTTCATTGCTCTGGATAAAATACTTTCCATATTAAATCCCTGTCTGGCAATGATATTCATAGCCGAAACCAACGTCCCAGCCTTATGAGGTACAGAGAAAATAACACTAAACTCATTACCCTCCATTGTTAATTCTCTTCCTACGACAATAAAACGTGTAGTATTCTGCATGCTTGTGTTGATATTTTCCACAAGTACTTCCAAGCCATAAAGTTCTGCATTTTCTTTTGCGCCTATGGCTGCCTTGGTTTTATCCTGCATTCTAGCTACATATTCTGCAGCCATTGCGGTATTTGGATAAGAAATCAATTCATAGCCTCTTCCTTCTAAAAACTGCTTCGATTGTGAAATTGCCTGATCTTTTGAATATACCTGCTGGATATCCTCTAGTTTTGCCCCTTTGATTCCTAACAAATTTTGAGAGATTTTTAAATCATATATTTGTTGAATATACACCTGCTCATATTTCATTAAAAGATCAATAACTTCTCCCACTTCTCCACTATACGAATTTTCTACAGGAAGAACACCATATTCGATTTCCCCGGAAATAACTGCCTTTATAACGTCTTCAAAACTAGTATAACTTCTTTTTTTATAATGTGGAAACAGATGTTTTGCCGCAATACTGGAAAAAGCCCCCTCTACTCCCTGATAACCAACTACTTCTTTATGAAGAAGACTTTGCTGGTAATTGCGGGAAATACGCATCATATCCTTCATCATGGAAAGATAACTATCTTTATATTTTTCATTTTCAATATAGTTGACATTTCTATCCAGAACTTCTTGTTCACGACCTTGATCAAGAACAGGCAAAGCATGTTCCTGTTTATAATGTGCTACATCCTCCACCGCCTGCATACGTTTTTCAAATAATCTTGCGATTTCCTTATCTACTTCATTGATTTGTTTTCGTGCATCTTCCAGCAAACTCATACACTCACCTACTTTTCTTTCTTATTATAATATAAATTCATAAAGAAGCCTATCTTTTTATGAAAGATATTTCATATTATTACAATTTCTTTCATTATTATGTATTAAAAAACTGTGATATTCCTTACCACAGCATTTTAAGAATATATCACATAGTACTTTCAAAACCAACGAAAAGCAACAAAAGAAAAACGATTTGAAAGATGCCTAAATAAATCATATACATAGTAATACTTCTCTTTTCAAGAAATTTTTTCAAAAAGCTTAAGATTACCACAGGAAGTAAAAAAACATGGCGGCGAATAGAATAGAAATCATAATGGAATTGCTTTGTATTACATCCATATAACTTAATATCACAATTCCCTGCATGAGTAATAATATAGCTTTATATCCTGTGCAAGAATTGTGTTCTTTTATTTTATTAACTGCGATAAGATAAAGAGGAATTTCCCCAAATAACAATAAAATAGAAAATAACCTAAACATAGCCTGTACCTCTCCTTGCGCAAACCCCATACGTATGCCTCCTTTTTTCTAACATTATCCCAGTTTAAAACCTTTTGTCAATGAGAAACAAAGACTTTGCAGGATTCCTGTACTTACATACTTTTTTCTGTATGAGGAAAAGATAACATCTTTTACAAATTTTACCTTTGTCATCATTCTTTCATTTTTTTCATTTATTTTCATTTATTTCTTTATTCATCTTGTATTTAGAAGAAAAGTATATTATGATATAGAAAAGTGAGAGTGATACCATGTCTGTTAAACGATTTTATTATAATTTGAATTTTTCGTTATAAAGCCATTGATTTCATGGTTCTTTTTCACTTCTTTATAACGAATACAATTACATCGCTCACTTATAGCGATGTTTTTTCTTTATAGGAGGGATGTTTATGAAACTTCATGTAGATTTAAAAGAAAACGGTTATGATATTATTTTGGAAAGAGGATGTCTGTATCGAGTTAGTGATTATATAGATTTAAAACGTAAAGTAATGATCATTACAGATGATGGTGTTCCTTTATCTTATGCCAAGACGGTACAGGAACAATGTCAGAAAGGCTATATCCATATCATAAAACAAGGAGAAGAATCCAAAAGCCTGTCTGTTTTTCAAGAGTTGTGTGAGGATTTATTATCGCATGGATTTTCTAGAAAAGACTGTATTGTTGCCTTAGGCGGAGGTGTAGTAGGTGATGTCAGCGGTTATGTAGCCGCAAGTTATATGCGTGGTATTGATGTTATTCAGATTCCTACAACGACCCTGTCACAAATTGACAGCAGCATTGGTGGAAAAGTCGCAATCAATCTACAGGAAGTAAAAAATATCATTGGGGCATTTTATCAGCCTAAAGCCGTCTTTATTGATCCAGATACCTTAAAAACCCTTCCTATCCGTCATTTTCGAAATGGTCTTGTAGAAGCCTTGAAAGCAGGTCTTATACAGGATAAAGAGCTATTTGCCCTATTTGAAAGTGAATCTATCGAAGAACATTTGGAAGATATTCTTTATCGTTCCCTGCTTGTAAAGAAAAAAGTTGTAGAACAAGATGAAAAAGAATTAGGGTTACGTAAAATTTTAAACTTTGGACATACGATTGGACATGCGATTGAAAGTTATTATCATTTAGATAGCTACCTGCATGGAGAATGTGTATCCATGGGAATGTTATATTTTATAGAAGATGAAAAATTAAAAGAAAGAGTATTCAATGTTTATAAAAAACTGCATATGCCTGCTTTACCCTCTTTTGACAAAGAAAAAGTATATCAGCTTTTATGCAAAGATAAAAAAGCAAATGGAGATACAATTACGATAGTTAAAGTCAAAGAATGTGGAAAAGCAGTCTTAGAGGATATGCATCTTGAAGATATTAAGAAATATTTATAATAAGTGAGGTCGTTTATGAAAAATACATTTGGAAATCAATTAAGTGTGACAATATTTGGGGAAAGTCATGGCGATTGTATTGGTGCTGTCATGGATGGCTTAGCCCCAGGAATTGCCTTAGATTTGGATTTTATAAAACAGCAGATGGAAAAAAGAAAAGCAAAAGGAAACATCAGCACACAGCGAAAAGAAGCAGATGAAATTCATATCGTCAGTGGTTATTTTGAAGGATATACAACAGGTACACCCCTAACGATTCTTATTGAAAATACAAACACAAGAAGTCATGACTACGAAAAGACAAAAAACCGTCTTCGTCCTTCTCATGCAGATTATACAGCAGATATCAAATATCTGGGATACCAGGATTATCGAGGCGGCGGTCATTTTAGTGGAAGATTAACAGCTGTTCTTGTGGCTGCAGGTGCGATTGCCATGCAGGTTTTAAAAGAAAAAGGAATTCTAATTGGAAGTCATATCTTACAGTGTCATCATATCAAAGATGATAAATTTTCCACAAAAGAAGATATATTAGAAGAGCAGATATCACAAATGAACCAGTGTGATTTTGCGCTATTAAATCAAAAGAAAGCAGAAGAAATGCGCAAAGTCATAGAAGAAGCTGCCATGCAGGGGGATAGTGTTGGAGGAATCATTGAAACATGTGTCTTGCATATGCCAGAAGGAATCGGAGAGCCTTTCTTTGATTCTATAGAAAGTCACATATCTCATCTACTGTTTAGTGTGCCGGCAGTAAAAGGAGTAGAATTTGGAGAAGGTTTTGATTTTGCGAAGCTTTATGGAAGTGAGGCAAATGATGCGATATTGTTTGATGGAAAGGTAAAAACCGCTACCAACCATAATGGAGGAATCAATGGAGGAATTTCCAATGGAATGCCGATTTGTATCCGCAGTGTTATCAAACCTACTCCATCTATTTATAAACAGCAGGATACAATTGATAAAGAAACACATGAACCTGTAAAACTGCAGATTCAGGGAAGACATGATCCAGCTATCATACATCGTGCGCGTGTTGTAATTGACAGTATGGTTGCCATAGGGTTATTAGATCTTATCATGGAAAGAGAATCAACCCTTTCCATGTTGCACAACAGAAAAAGAAAGTAGGAATTATGATGATTATCTCTATGAAAAAACATGCTTCAAAAAAAGATATAGAGCATGTAATGCAGAAATTTAAAGATGCAGGATTACAAATACATGAAAGTATAGGAGAAAACTATAATGTATTTGGCATTGTTGGAGATACTTCCTGTATTGATATAGATCAAATAGAAGCCAATCCTTATGTAGAACATGTACAGCGAATTGCGGCACCTTATAAGCTTGCGAACCGTATGTTTCATCCACAGGATACTATCGTGGATGTAAATGGTATTCACATTGGCGGAAAAAAACCAATCGTTGTCATTGGAGGACCTTGCAGTGTAGAAAGTGAAGAAATGATTGAACGTATCGCCTATAAAGTAAAAGAAGCAGGTGCGTGTATGCTTCGTGGTGGTGCCTACAAACCTCGTACTTCTCCTTATGCTTTTCAAGGTATGGGAACACAAGGGATTCTCGCCATGGAAAAAGCAGGTAAAAAAACTGGACTTCCTATCGTTAGTGAGCTTATGAGTGCAGATAAGCTGGATGAATTCATCGAACATGTCGATGTCATTCAAATTGGTGCTCGCAATATGCAAAACTTTGACTTGTTAAAAGCTGTAGGAAAAACAAAAAAACCAATCCTTTTAAAAAGAGGACTTGCCAACACAATTGAAGAATGGATCATGGCAGCAGAATACATCCTGTCAGAAGGAAATCCAAATGTTATCTTCTGTGAGCGAGGCATACGAACCTTTGAACCATACACAAGAAATACATTAGATCTTAGTGTCATTCCTATCATCAAAGAAAAAACACACCTGCCGATCATCATAGATCCAAGCCATGCCACAGGAGACTGGAAACTGGTAGAATCTGCCTCTTTGGCAGCCATCGCAGCAGGTGCAGATGGACTTATCATTGAGGTTCATGATGATCCAGAAAATGCGATGAGTGATGGTGTACAAAGTTTACTTCCAGAAAAATTTGATGCATTAGTAGAAAAAGGAAGAAAGATTGCACATGTTTTAGGGAGGGATCTTTTATGAAAGTAAAAATTAAACCTTCTACATGCAGTGGAAGCATCACGATACCACCAAGCAAAAGCATGGCCCATCGTGCCATCATATGTGCTTCTTTAACAAACGGCCATAGCGTAATATCCAATGTAGACTACTCCCAAGACATTCTTGCGACAATCCAAGGTATGCGAAAGTTAGGAGCGCTCATCAAACAAGACGGACATACGCTTCATATTGATGGAATTTGTGATTTTCAACATATAAAGGACACGCATATTCATTGTAAGGAATCTGGTTCCACCCTGCGTTTTTTTATTCCGATTTTTTCCCTATGTAATCAACCCATCACCTTTAGCGGAGAAGGAAGACTTATGCAGCGCCCACAAAAAGTATACGAAGAAATCTTTCAAAAACAAGGTTTGCCTTTCCTTCAAAACAATGATGAAATATGTATATCCTCTTCGCTTAAACCAGACAACTTTGTATTAAAAGGAGATATTAGTTCTCAGTTTATCAGTGGACTATTATTTACACTTCCTTTATTAAAAGAAGATTCTACGATTCAAATTCTTCCCCCTTTTGAATCTCGATCTTATGTACAATTAACATTGCAGATGTTAGAAGCCTTTGGAATTCATGCTTACTTTAAAGAAGAAAATCTTATCTATATACCAGGCAATCAAACATATAAACCATGTAACTATACCGTAGAAGGAGATTTCTCTCAATTTGCCTTTTTTGCTGTACTTGCCTCTATACAAAATGATTTATATATCAAAGGAGTCAATCCATCATCTAGGCAGGGGGATAAACAAATACTGACAATTTTAAAAGACTTTGGTATACAAGTAGAAGAAAAAAAAGAAGGTTATCTTGTACGTAAAGGAATCCCTAAAGGTTCCTATATTGATTTAGGAAACTGTCCAGATTTAGGACCAATTTTATGTGTACTTGGTATGTATGCACAAAAGGAAACACATATTGCACATGCGAAAAGACTGCGTATGAAAGAAAGTGATCGTATTTTGGCAATGGAAGAAGAACTCCATAAGTTTCATGTCGATATACGATCTGGTGAAGATGATATTTATATAAAAGGAAATCAAACATATGTTTGTGAAAAAGAACTGTATGGACATAATGATCATCGCATCGTTATGGCATTATGTATCGCAGGATTATGTGCAAATAAAGAAATAATCATAGATGGTGCACAAGCTATCAATAAAAGTTATCCTTCCTTTTTTGAAGATATTATTTCCATACAAGGAAAGGTGGAATATATATGATAGATCAGAACACACGTTTTCTCATAGTAGGTCTAGGGCTCATAGGTGGAAGCTATGCAATGGGTTTAAAGAAAAAAGGATACCATGTAGATGCCATTGATATACAAGAAGAAAGTATTTCCTATGCTTTACAAAACAATCTTATTGATCATGGTTCTACATATGATACAGCACTTATTCAACAAGCAGATATCATCATTAGTGCCTTATATCCAAAAGCTATGGTTACATGGATCAAAAACAATCAAAAGCATATGAAACCTCATGCATTCATTAGTGATGTCAGTGGTGTAAAAAGTGGTATCGTTGAAGAAATACAAAACTTTTTGCGCGATGATTTACATTTCTGTGCAAGTCATCCGATGGCAGGAAAAGAAGTAAGTGGTGTTCAAAATGCAGATGATACAATATTTCACAGTGCAAATTTTATCATAACTCCAACAGCCAAAAACACGCAGCAAGATATTTCCTGTTTAAAAGACCTTGCGCACATCTTAGAATTTTCTCACATTAGTATCTTAACTTTAGAAGAACATGACACCATGATTGGCTTTTTATCTCAACTAACTCATGTGATTGCCGTATCGCTAATGAATACAAACGACAACACCCATCTTGTAGATTATACAGGAGACAGTTTTCGAGATCTTACCAGAATTGCGAAAATTAACGAAAATATGTGGAGTGAACTTTTTTTCTTAAATAAAGATATCTTAATTCAGGAAATTGATTCTTTTATGAAAGAAGTAGAAAACTTAAAAACAAAATTAGTAGAACATGATGAAGAAGGGTTAAAAACTCTATTTCGTCAATCTACCAAAAGAAGAAAGCTATTTGATCGTTAACAAACATCCTATATTTAAAAACAATTTTATAAAATGCATCCACAGTAACTAAAATGTGGAAAATGGAGGAAATTATGAAAGAATGTAAAACTGTATCAACATCTCTATGTATGTATTTTTTATTAACTCTGCTTTTTTCAATACCATTTTCCGCTGTTCTTGCAGGGCTTGGTATTAAAGCAGATTTAAGTATACAGCTATTATCTATTTTGACAACCATCTGTGTTATACCTATTCTTATAAAAAGATATACAAGAAAATTAGAAATAACCATTCCTTTTGATAAACACCTTAACTTATCATTTTCTAAAGTTCTCTACTATACGCTCATTAGTATTGGATCTTCAATGATTTTAGGAATCCTGACAAATCTTATAAACCTTCTATTACTTCAGTTTGATCTGCAAATGACAATGCCAGATTTATCCTTTAAAAATGATGCTTTTTACAATATGATCATAATCCTTTCTGTCTGTGTTATTGCGCCTGTTTTTGAAGAATTATTCTTTCGTGGCTTTATCCTTCAAGCATTAAAGCGACATGGCAATGTATTTGCGATTATCACAACAAGTATTCTATTCGCCCTGCTTCATGGAAATCTAGTACAAGCTATTCCTGTATTCGCCTTAAGTATTGTTATTTCTTATTCTGTCATACGAACGAATAATGTACTCATTGGAATATTAATACACTTTCTAAATAACAGTTTATCTATTTTTGAACTTTTCTTTGTGAAAAATGTTGTTATTTCAGCTATATTTTTATTAGTATCTATTGGATTTATTATATTTACCATTTCCACAATCATCAAAAAAAGAACAATGATTTTAAATTACTATCACTTGTACAAAGGAAAAAATATCACTTATTTCTTTAAGAATTGGGTTTCCATCGTATTTCTAGTTCTTACTCTGCTTATGACAGCCACTAGCTTTATAAAAATATAAAACAACGAATTATTTCTCGATTAACCAAAGAATAAGTTGAGTTCTTACCCAAAAAACTGTAACAATCTTTTTGTTACAGTTTTTATCATATCGCTATCTACTCTCTTTCCTGAATCGTAATATGTACAAAATCTTTATCATTTTTTTGAATCTTTTGACGAATTTCTTTTGTAATACCAATGATGTAACAAATGCTTCCATCCGGATTCTTTAATCCCATGTTCACAACACTTCCATCATATGGTTCTCCATCAAATGTTGTATGTACCTTAACACGGCCTTTCCCAAACTCTTCTTTCACATTCCATGGGAAGATAACATATGCCCCTCCCTTTTCAGGGATACAATGAATACACGCATCATATTCATATATTTTTTTATTCATTTTTACCTCACTTGTTTATTTTCGTAAAATCTTATCCATTGATTTTCCTTTCGCAAGTTCATCTATTAGTTTATCCAGATAACGTATTTTCTGCATTAGCGGATCTTCAATTTCCTCTACACGTACCCCACACACGACACCTTTAATTAAAGAAACATTTGGATGTATGCATGGTGCTTCGTTAAAAAATGTTTCAAAATCAACCTGTTTATCTAATTGATTCTGTAAAGTTTCTTTATCATATCCGCAAAGCCAGCAAATAATCGTATCAACTTCTTCTTTTGTACGATGTTTTCTTTCTGCCTTTTGAACATACAAAGGATATACACTTGCGAAACTGGCAGTAAATATTTTATGGTTCATGATACAACACTCCTGTTCTATCTATTTTCAACCCTATTCTACCATAACGTTTTTTATTTTACTATGTACAGGTTATCCTTCTCAAATATTCTGCCCTGTATCTTTTCATATTATGCTTCAACAAACGAAAAATTATGCTTTACGGCTTGTTTTATAGTGGCTGTTTTCTTTATTTTGTTTTATAATTTACTGGATGTGAGGAGGAACTATATGAATACAATGAAAAAATTCATTCGTTATTATAAACCATATAAAACGATATTCTTTTTAGATATGTTTTGTGCTTTAGTTATAAGTTTAATCGATTTAGCATTTCCACAAATCTTAAACTATTTAAACGCTACATTTTATCTACAAAGCAAAGACGCTATTATGAAAGGATTATTATACTTAGCTATTGGTCTTTTCGTGATGTATGTAATTCGCAGTATTTGCCGTTATTATGTAAGTGCTCAGGGGCATATCATGGGTTCTAGAATGGAAAGTGATATGCGTCAGGAACTGTTTGATCAATTTGAACGTTTATCTTTCTCTTACTATGATGAAAATAACACTGGTGAAATGATGAGTAAACTCGTTAGTGACTTATTTGACATTTCAGAATTTGCTCACCATGGTCCTGAAAATATTTTTATCTCTTTGTTGAAGATATTTGGATCATTTCTATTACTTCTTTATATACATGTGCCTTTAACAATTATTCTTATGATTGTAACCATTTGCATGTTATTGTTCTCTTTAGCACAAAACAAAAAAATGCAGGCAACCTTTATGGATAATCGTAAAAAGATTGCTGGTGTAAATGCTAGATTACAAGATTCTCTGGCAGGAATACGTGTAGTAAAATCTTTTGCGAATGAAGATATTGAAAGAAATAAATTCTCTGAAAGCAATCTGCAGTTCTTACATTCAAAAATCAACAACTATCACTGTATGGGTAGATTTCATGCAGGTAACAACTTTTTTCAGGGAATGTTATATCTTACTATTCTAGTTGCTGGTGGATACTTTATTGCACAGGGAACACTAAGTCCTGTTTCTTTGGCAACCTATGCTTTATATATTAATATCTTTGTAGCTCCAATCGAAGTATTAGTAGAATTTACAGAAATGTTTCAAAAAGGGTTCTCAGGTTTTCGTCGTTTCCTAGATGTCATGGAAACAAAACCAGAAATTCGTGATTGCGTGGATGCACAAGATCTAACAGATGTAGAAGGAGTCATTGATTATCATAATGTTTCTTTCTCTTATAATGCAGATGAACCTGTCTTAGAGAATGAAAACATCCATATTGATGCAGGTAAATCGATTGCCCTTGTTGGTCCAAGTGGAGGAGGTAAAACAACAATTTGTTCTTTACTGCCACGTTTTTATGATGTATGTGAAGGTTCTATTACTATTGATGGAAAAGATATTCGTAGTCTAACATTAAATAGCTTAAGAAAAGCAATTGGTATCGTTCAACAGGATGTTTACTTATTTACCGGCAGCATTTTAGAAAATATTGCCTATGGAAGACCCGATGCCAGCAAAGAAGAAATTATTGATGCGGCTAAAAAAGCTAATATCCATGACTTTATTATGAGTTTACCTGATGGTTATGATACCTATGTTGGAGAGCGTGGAACACGTTTATCTGGAGGTCAAAAACAACGTATTTCAATTGCTCGCGTATTCTTAAAAGATCCTAAAATCCTAATTTTAGATGAAGCTACTTCCGCTTTGGATAATGAAAGCGAAAGACATATTCAAAAGAGTCTAGAAGAATTAGCAAAAAATCGTACTTGTATTACGATTGCCCATCGATTATCTACGATTCGACATGCAGATGAAATTATCGTTATTGGTGAAAATGGTATGGAAGAAAGAGGTACTCACGAACAATTATTAAAAGAAAATGGTGTATACGCTAATTATTACCGATTGCAATTTGAAGGATTAGATGATTAATATGAAGATTCAAGATATTTTAAAAGGATATGACATTATGATAGATTGCGTACCACTTTCTATTACAGAACCTGGCTATGCATACCTAAATGCCTGTGATACAGGCATTTGGGTAATTACATTTAATTATAAACACTTAGATGTAGAAAGAGATTTTGTTACTATACAACAAATAATTGATGTATTCGAAAACAATAGTTCTTATTATAAAACCTCTAAAGAAAAGTACGAAAAAGAACTTCCTGAAATATTATCAATATTGAAAAAGCAAGATCCTACAACAAAAATATATTTTATTTAATAAGCAGGTTCAAATAACCTGTTTATTTTTTTATGAATACTACTATGTTAATAGTATCCGCCATTTTAAGGCACTTTAAGAGGTGATTTTAATAAAATAAACTAAAATCATATCCCTTAACAAAAACACGTTCTAAGACCTCTAAAATGCCCCTTTTTATGCATTCTAGTTTTATTTGTTATAAAATATCAACTTATACACTCATTTCTTCACTAAACGCCATCAAATAAAAAAAGCCATGGTGTAGAACCATGATATAAAAAAAGAGCCGCAAGGCTCAAAAAGGAACTGGCGACGTGCTATCTTCACCAGAGCACGTCTGGATATTGTCGCCGCTGAAGTGCTTAACTTCTGTGTTCGGGATGAGAACAGGTGTGTCCACTTCGCCATCATCACCAGATCCCTGAAGGTTCGAACCTTCAAAACTGAACAACAGTCAACATTTGATTAAGTCCTCGACCTATTAGTATCAGTCAACTCCACGCATCGCTGCGCTTCCATCCCTGACCTATCTACCTCGTCGTCTTCAAGGGGTCTTACTACTTGCGTATGGGAGATCTCATCTTGGAGTAGGCTTCGCGCTTAGATGCTTTCAGCGCTTATCCCTTCCCTACTTAGCTACCCGGCTATGCTGTTGGCACAACAACCGGTGCACCAGCGGTAGGTCCATCCCGGTCCTCTCGTACTAAGGACAGCTCTCCTCAAATCTCCTACGCCCACAACAGATAGGGACCGAACTGTCTCACGACGTTCTGAACCCAGCTCGCGTACCGCTTTAATGGGCGGACAGCCCAACCCTTGGAACCGAATTCAGCTCCAGGATGCGATGAGCCGACATCGAGGTGCCAAACCTCGCCGTCGATGTGAACTCTTGGGCGAGATCAGCCTGTTATCCCCAGGGTAGCTTTTATCCGTTGAGCGACGGCCCTTCCATTCGGCACCGCCGGATCACTAATCCCGACTTTCGTCCCTGTTCGACCTGTTTGTCTCACAGTCAAGCACGCTTCTGCATTTGCACTCGCCGATTGATTTCCGTCCAATCTGAGCGTACCTTTGGGCGCCTCCGTTACTCTTTGGGAGGCGACCGCCCCAGTCAAACTGCCTGCCTGACACGGTCCCCCGTCCAGCTTCATGGACGCAGGTTAGAACTCCAATCAGACAAGAGTGGTATCCCAACGTCGACTCCAGATACACTGGCGTGCATCCTTCTTCGTCTCCCACCTATCCTGTACATCTCTGATCAAAATCCAATATCAGGCTGCAGTAAAGCTCCATGGGGTCTTTCCGTCTAGTTGCGGGTAACCTGCATTTTCACAGGTACTAAGATTTCACCGAGTCTGCTGCCGAGACAGCGCCCAAATCGTTACGCCTTTCGTGCGGGTCAGAACTTACCTGACAAGGAATTTCGCTACCTTAGGACCGTTATAGTTACGGCCGCCGTTCACTGGGGCTTCAATTCATTGCTTCGTCGAAACTGACAAATCCTCTTAACCTTCCAGCACCGGGCAGGCGTCACCCCCTATACTTCGTCTTGCGACTTCGCAGAGAGCTGTGTTTTAGTTAAACAGTCGCTTGGGCCTCTTCACTGCGGCTTACTTTCATAAGCACTCCTTCTCGCTAACTTACGGAGTCATTTTGCCGAGTTCCTTGGCAACAGTTCTCTCGCTCACCTCAGGATACTCTCCTTGCCCACCTGTGTCGGTTTTGGTACGGGCCGCTATGGAATTAGCACTAGAAACTTTTCCTGGAAGCTGGCCTCGCATGCTTCGCTACTCCCCTAGGGTTTCGCTTACCTGTCACGTTTTACATTCCGTGCACGCATTTTACTGTGCACCTGCTATTCGCTTCGACCACAATCCAATAAGTGGCTCATGCTAGCCTTCTCCGTCATTCCTTCATTTCCATCGCGGGTACAGGAATATCTGCCTGTTTTCCATCGACTACGCCTTTCGGCCTCGCCTTAGGTCCCGACTTACCCAGGGCGGACGAACCTTCCCCTGGAATCCTTGGGCTATCGGTGTGCAGGATTCTCACCTGCATCTCGCTACTCACACCGGCATTCTCACTTCCATGCTCTCCACCACTCCTTACGGTATGGCTTCCACGTGCATGGAACGCTCCCCTACCACTTGTATTACTACAAATCCGCAGCTTCGGTAGTATGCTTAGCCCCGGTACATTTTCGGCGCAGGGTCACTCGACTAGTGAGCTGTTACGCACTCTTTGAAGGATGGCTGCTTCTGAGCCAACCTCCTAGTTGTCTGTGCATCCCCACATCCTTTTCCACTTAGCATACATTTTGGGACCTTAACTGGCGGTCTGGGCTGTTTCCCTTTTGACCATGGACCTTATCACCCACGGTCTGACTGCCGGGAATATCTCATGGCATTCGGAGTTTGATTATACTCAGTACCCCGGGATGGGGCCATCGTACATTCAGTGCTCTACCTCCACAAGACTCATCCTCGACGCTAGCCCTAAAGCTATTTCGGGGAGAACCAGCTATATCCGTGTTCGATTGGAATTTCTCCCCTAGCCACAACTCATCCGCCAACTTTTCAACGGGGGTCGGTTCGGTCCTCCATTCAGTTTCACCTGAACTTCAACCTGATCATGGCTAGATCACACGGTTTCGGGTCTATGTCATCGTACTGCCGCCCTATTAAGACTCGCTTTCGCTTCGGCTCCGCATCTCCTGCTTAACCTCGCACGATAACATAACTCGCCGGTTCATTCTACAAAAGGCACGCCATCACACCTTAACGTGCTCTGACTTCTTGTAAGCATACGGTTTCAGGTTCTATTTCACTCCGCTCCCGCGGTTCTTTTCACCTTTCCCTCACGGTACTGGTTCACTATCGGTCACTTGCTTATATTTAGCCTTGACGGATGGTCCCGCCTGCTTCCGACAAGATTTCTCGTGTCTCGCCGTACTCAGGATCCCGCTGGGCTTCCTCACGGTTTCGGATACGGGACTTGCACCCTCTCCGGTCGGCCTTTCAATGCCGTTCTCCTACCATGATTCTTGCCGTATCGCGGTCCTTCAACCCCAGACCTCGGTCTGGTTTGGGCTCCTCCCCTTTCGCTCGCCGCTACTCAGGGAATCACTGTTGTTTTCTTTTCCTCCGGGTACTTAGATGTTTCAGTTCCCCGGGTACCTCTCTCGCAGACTATTTGTTCATCTGCGGATGACATGCTATTACGCATGCCGGGTTCCCCCATTCGGATACCGGCGGATCTTTGCTTACGTACAGCTCCCCGCCGCGTTTCGCCGTTTGTTGCGTCCTTCTTCAGTTTCAAGTGCCTAGGCATCCACCGTACGCCCTTTCTTACTTAATCACCATTAGCTTAGCTTTGAGTTTTCTGTTTGTTTAACTTCAACTCGTGAATTTCTTACAACTTTTCGTTATAGACCTTCTGTTATGTCTTCTGTTATTCAGTTTTCAAAGATCGATTCGGAATGCTTCTCAGCCTTCCAAAACCAAACAGGAAATATCTTTCTCTACACTCTTTCTCCTTAGAAAGGAGGTGATCCATCCCCACGTTCCCGTAGGGATACCTTGTTACGACTTAACCCCAGTCATCGGTCCTACCTTCGACGGCTCACTCCTCACGGTTATGCCACCGGCTTCGGGTATTACCAACTCCCATGGTTTGACGGGCGGTGTGTACAAGGCCCGAGAACGTATTCACCGCAGCATGCTGATCTGCGATTACTAGCGATTCCGACTTCATGGAGTCGAGTTGCAGACTCCAATCCGAACTGAGACGACCTTTATGAGTTCCGCTCCCCCTCGCAGGTTCGCTTCTCTTTGTAGCCGCCATTGTAGTACGTGTGTAGCCCAGGCCATAAGGGGCATGATGATTTGACGTCATCCCCACCTTCCTCCGGTTTGTCACCGGCAGTCTCGCATGAGTCCCTAACTCAATACTGGTAACATGCGACAAGGGTTGCGCTCGTTGCGGGACTTAACCCAACATCTCACGACACGAGCTGACGACAACCATGCACCACCTGTGTGATGTATAGCTATCTCCCTATCTCTAGGGCATTTACATCCATGTCAAGGCCTGGTAAGGTTCTTCGCGTTGCTTCGAATTAAACCACATACTCCACCGCTTGTGCGGGCCCCCGTCAATTCCTTTGAGTTTCACACTTGCGTGCATACTCCCCAGGCGGAGAACTTATTGCGTTAACTGTAGCACTGAGTCTCCCCAACACTTAGTTCTCATCGTTTACGGCGTGGACTACTAGGGTATCTAATCCTATTTGCTCCCCACGCTTTCGTGCCTCAGTGTCAGTTGCAGGCCAGGCGACCGCCTTCGCCACTGGTGTTCCTCCATATATCTACGCATTTTACCGCTACACATGGAATTCCATCGCCCTCTCCTGCACTCCAGTTCACCAGTTTCCAAAGCCAACAGCAGTTGAGCTGCTGCCTTTTACTTCGGACTTAATGTACCACCTGCGCACCCTTTACGCCCAATGATTCCGGATAACGCTCGCCACCTACGTATTACCGCGGCTGCTGGCACGTAGTTAGCCGTGGCTTTCTGGTAAGCTACCGTCACTTCAGTATCATTTCCTCTACTGACCGTTCTTCACTTACAACAGAGCTTTACGATCCGAAGACCTTCTTCACTCACGCGGCATTGCTCGTTCAGGGTTCCCCCCATTGACGAAAATTCCCTACTGCTGCCTCCCGTAGGAGTTTGGGCCGTGTCTCAGTCCCAATGTGGCCGTTCGCCCTCTCAGGTCGGCTACGCATCGTCGCCTTGGTGTGCCGTTACCACTCCAACCAGCTAATGCGCCGCAGGTCCATCCATGTTCGCACCTTTGCAGGTCCTTTAATGAATACGAGATGCCTCCTATTCACCTATCCGGTTTTAGCTACCGTTTCCAGCAGTTATCCCGGGCACATGGGCAGGTTACCTACGTGTTACTCACCCGTTCGCCACTGAGCTCTTACAGAAGCAAGCTTCCATATTCGCTCCGTTCGACTTGCATGTATTAGGCATGCCGCCAGCGTTCATCCTGAGCCAGGATCAAACTCTCCATTTGATTTTAGCTCAAAACGTTTTCTGCTAACGTTTCTTCTTTTACTTTGTTATCTTTTTCATTGTTTGAAATTGACGTTTCCTGTTTAGTTTTCAAAGACCGAGCCAAGCTCTCTCGCTTGGTGCTCGTATATATTACCACCCACTTTAACCTATGTCAACATTTTTTTACTCTTTTTTTTACTTTTTTTCTTTTCTCTTTTCCTGCAGCACTTTAAACTGCCTCCTTATGAATTTGTTTTTCATACAAAAACTCCGCTTTTGGACATTCATCCAATAGCGGAGTTTTTCTTTTAGTGATGTTCATACACTTTGATTCGGTTTACTGCTTTTGTAAGAGCCACTTCTGCACGATTGATGTTTGTTTTTTCATCCTTCTTTGCCAGCCTTTTTTCTGCTCTTTCTTTTGCTCTTCTTGCGCGTTCAATATCAATTTCATGTTGACCTTCTATCGCATCACTTAAAATACGCATTTCGTTGTCATGAAATTGTAAAATACCTCCTGCAAGAGCATAGTGTTTCTTTTCTTTATTTTCTTCCAAAATACATTCACACGTCTTCAACATAGCCACAATTGGCATATGGTTAGGGAGTATGGTAGTTTCTCCATCTACTGTTGCAACATGCACAGAAGCAACTTCGCACTCTTTATATAATCCTAAAGGTGTTATGATTTTTAATTTTATCATATACTACCCTTTCATCGCTTCTGCTTTTGCCTGTGCTTCTTCAATGGTAGATACAAACATAAATGCCTGTTCTGGAAGATCATCATATTTTCCTGCTAACAGTTCTTTAAAACTGCGTACTGTATCTTCTCTTGATACATAGCATCCTTTAATTCCAGAGAATACTTCAGCTACATTAAATGGCTGAGATAGGAAGTTACGTACACGTCTTGCACGGTTAACGATAATTTTATCTTCTTCACTTAACTCATCCATACCCAAGATAGCGATAATATCCTGCAGTTCTTTATATCTTTGTAAGATCTGCTGTACACCACGAGCGACTTCATAGTGTTCTTCCCCTACAACTAATGGATCGAGGATACGAGAACTTGATTCTAGTGGATCAACGGCTGGATAAATACCTAATGCCGCAATATCACGATCAAGTACTGTTTTTGCATCCAAGTGTGTAAAGGCAGTTGCTGGAGCTGGGTCTGTCAAGTCATCTGCTGGTACATAAATTGCCTGTACAGATGTGATAGAACCATTTTTTGTAGATGTAATTCTTTCCTGCAGCTGTCCCATTTCCGTTGCTAGTGTTGGCTGATATCCAACCGCACTAGGCATACGTCCTAAAAGGGCACTAACTTCTGAACCTGCCTGCGTAAAACGGAAAATGTTATCGATAAATAACAATACGTCCTGATGATCCTGATCACGGAAATACTCTGCCATTGTAAGTCCTGTTAAACCTACACGCATTCTGGCACCCGGTGATTCGTTCATCTGTCCATATACAAGAACTGTTTTATCCAATACACCGCTATCTTTCATTTCATGATACATGTCATTCCCTTCACGTGTTCTTTCTCCAACACCGGTAACAACAGACATACCACCATGTTCTTTCGCAATATTGTGGATCAATTCCTGAATCAATACAGTTTTTCCTACACCAGCTCCACCAAACAGACCGATTTTACCACCTTTAGAATATGGACACAGCAAATCAATTACCTTAATTCCTGTTTCCAGCATTTCTGCAGATGTCTGCTGTTCATCAAAGCTTGGTGCTTTACGATGGATTGGAAGTCTTGTCTGTGTATTTACAGGTCCTAATCCATCAATTTCACGCCCTAAAACGTTAAACATACGTCCTAGAACTTCTTTTCCTACAGGAACACTAATTGGAGCTCCTGTATCTATGGCTTCCATGCCTCTAACAAGTCCATCCGTACTTCCCATGGCAATACAGCGAACACGGTCATCTCCAATATGCTGTGCTGCTTCTACAACCAAAGAATCCTGATCTTTTAAAGGAATTTCGATTGCAGATAGCAGTTCAGGAAGTTCACCATTTTCAAACGCTACATCGACAACCGGTCCAATGACCTGTACGATTTTTCCTGTATTTTTGCTCATTAGCTGCTCACTCCTTCCATCGCATTGACACCACCGACAATTTCTGTAATTTCCTGTGTAATTGCGGCCTGTCTAGCCTGGTTATATTGTAATTCCAATGTCTCTTTCAATTCTTCTGCATTATCTGTCGCATTTTCCATTGCCATACGACGACTAGCCTGTTCACTTGTTTTTGTTTCCAGGTAATAGCTATATAGCATAGAGCGCACATACATAGGAACCAGCGTATCTAATATCTGTTCCCCAGCCGGCTCAAAAATCGTCTGTGCATTTTCTTTTTTCTCTCTTTGTTCTTTTTCAACTGGAAGCAAAGTAACCAGTTTTGGTTCAAAAGTAACAGAGTTTACAAAATGCGTATACAAAATGCGAATTTGAGATATTTCTTTATTTCGGTATAATTCCAGCGCATAATCCGCTATTTCTGCCAGTTCGCTGTAACATTCATCTTCCAGATCCACTTCTTCTCTAACAACTTCAAAGTCTTTGTTTTTAGACCAGTTCACCCCACGGCTACCAATCATAACAAATTGTCCGTCATTACCAATTTCACTAGAAAGCATACGATAAATATTCGCATTATATCCCCCGCAAAGCCCCATGTCACTTGTAAAGACAATGGTAAAAGGTTTCCCTTCATTTTTTTGCAGGTATGGATGTCTGGAATTTATAATAGAAGATAAAATATCCTGTACTGTTTCTTTTAAATAGAAAGCATACTCTCTATTTTCTTCCATATATTGTTTCTGTTTTTTCAGCTTACTGGTCGCAACAAGCTGCATCGCCTTTGTAATCTTCTTTGTAGATTCTACAGAGCGAATACGAGCTTTTATTTCCAGTTTTCCTGCTGCCATACGCTTACGCTTCCATCATATTTTTAAATTCTTTTTCAAAAGCGGTCAATGCATCAGTAATACGCGCACTTAAAGCATCATCCAATGCTTCTTTTTCTTCAATTTCACGAAGAATATCACTGTGTTCACGTTCCATATATTTCAACATTTCTTTTTCATATAGACTAACCTGTTCTACTTTGACCGGTTTCAAGAATTTATTTTTTGCCGCAAATAAAGAAACTACCTGATGAGATACCGGCATTGGATCATACTGATTTTGAATTAGCAGCTTTGTCAAACGTTCTCCATGTGCCAATGTTTCTGCAGTCGCACTATCTAAGTCACTACCAAATTTTGCGAATGCCTGCATTTCTCTAAATTGAGCAAGTTCAAGTTTTAAAGAACCGCTTACCTGTTTCATTGCTTTTACCTGCGCTGCACTACCAACACGAGATACACTTAATCCACTGTCTACTGCTGGACGAACACCACTGTTAAACAATTCTGTCTGTAAGAAAATTTGTCCATCCGTAATAGAAATAACATTTGTTGGGATATAAGCAGAAATATCTCCTGCCTGTGTTTCAATGATTGGTAGAGCTGTTAAACTTCCTCCCCCCAATTCATCATTAAGTTTTGCTGCACGTTCCAAAAGACGAGAATGCAGATAGAAAACATCTCCAGGATAAGCTTCACGTCCTGGTGGACGTTTTAAAAGTAAAGACATTGTACGATAAGCTACCGCATGTTTACTCAAATCATCATAGATAATTAAAACGTCTTCTCCTTTTTCCATCCATTCTTCCCCAATAGCACATCCTGCATATGGTGCAATGTATTGTAAAGGAGCTGCTTCACTTGCTGTTGCGGAAACAATCGTTGTATATTCCATTGCTCCATGACTTCTTAATTTTTCTACGATTTGGGCAACCGTACTTGCTTTTTGTCCAATCGCAACATAAATACATTTTACATTTTTTCCTTTTTGATTCAGGATCGTATCAATCGCAATTGCTGTTTTACCAGTCTGTCTATCTCCGATAATCAGCTCACGCTGTCCTTTCCCAATTGGAATCATAGAGTCAATGATCTTCAACCCTGTCTGAATAGGCTGATGTACACTTTTACGTGTCATAACCCCTGGAGCCACACGTTCTACCGGACGATAAACATCTGATGTAATTGGTGCTCCTCCATCAATTGCCTGTCCAAGTGCATTTACAACACGTCCAAGCATCATATCTCCAACAGGAACTTCAACAATTTTTCCTGTACGTTTTACTTCGTCTCCCTCTTTGATTCCACTATCATCACCCATCAATACGGCTCCGACATGTTCCTCTTCAAGGTTTAATACCATTCCATACACATCATGTGGGAATAGCAGAAGTTCTCCAGACATCGCATTCTGCAAACCATGTACAAGAGCAATACCATCACCAATGGTAATAACACTACCTGTTTCTCCAACTTCTAGTTCTTCATCATAGCGACGAATCTGCTCTTTGATTAGCTTGCTGATTTCTTCTGGTCTTAAACTCACCATATTCACCTCGCTTATTTATGGTTTATGAAAGATTTTGTACAGTTCCTTTCAAACGTTCCAGTTTTCCTCTGGCACTGTTATCAATAATCTGGTCATTGATTTTCATACGGATACCCGCAATCAAATCACTATCTACAGATAACACAAAATCTACTTTTTTATTTAATTTCTTTTCCAGTGTCGCTTTTAAACGAGCTACTTCTTCCTCACTTAAAGAAGCCGCACTCTTCACATAAACAACCTGGATGTTATTTACTTTGTTATATTCTTTCGTATATTCTTTTACAATTTCTTCAATAAAACGAAAACGTCCTTTATCTACCAGTAATTTTAAAAAGTTTAAAAGCATAGGATCGATTGCATCTCCATATACTTTCACAAGCAGTTCTTTCTTTTCTTCTTTACTGATTTTTGGATGTGCCATAACAGCACGATAGTTCGCATCCTGTTTTACATTTTCTGCCACAAGATCAAGCTGTTCTTTATACAAATCAAGCTTTCCTTCTTCCTGTGCCAATGAAAAAATCGCATCGCAATAGCTTTTGCTAACTACGCCTGCCATGAGTCATCACCTGCACGTTCAATAAACTCATCCACATATTTTTTCTGCTGTTCTTCGCTAAGCTCTTTCCCAACGATTTTTCCTGCAGCCTCAAATGCAACATCTGTAATTGTCTGTTTCATTTCTTTCTGTGAACGAACTTTTTCGCGTTCGATATCCTGCATTGCTTTTTCTTTCATGCTATCCGCTTCTTTACGTGCCTGTGCAAGAATATCTTTTTTCTCTGCTGAAGCACTGCGTTTTGCACTTTCTAAAATCTCATGAGCATCGCTTCTGGCATTTGCCATCTGTGTCTCATACTGCTCTTTGAAAGATTCTCCTTCTTTACGAGCAAGATTTCCTGCATCAATATCCGCCTGAATCGCATCGCTTCTTTTTTGGAAATAATCTAAAATCACATCCCAGAAAAAATGTTTCGCAACCAAACAGATAATAAATGTTGAAATACAAACAAGAGCCATATCTACAGGGTTTATACGCAGGTAATTCGTAATATCAATGTTCATCTGCTAAACCTCCTTATGGTTTTTGTATGTACTATCCTTTCAAGAAAATCAATAACAATGCGACAATTAACGCATAGATACCAGTTGTTTCTGCCATCGCAATACCAAGAACCATAACAGAACGAATTTTACCAGCAGCTTCTGGGTTTCTACCTGTAGCTTCTGCACCTTTACTAGCCGCAATACCCTGTCCAATACCAGGACCTAAACCAGCGATCATAGCGATACCAGCACCTAACAATGCCATACCTTGTACGAAAAACTCATTAAATTCAGCCATTTTAATTTCCTCCTAAATATTTGATAGCTTATTCTTCTTCACTTGCATACGATTCACTCAAGAAGAAACTTGCCAGTGTAAAGAAGATATAGGTCTGAATAAGACCTGAAAAAATGTCGAAGTATGAATGCAGAAATGGTGTAAAGGCTAATCCCAATACCCCAAACGGCATCAAAGACTTCATCAGCGTGTACACAAGCCCTGTGATAATGGTACCAGCTAAAAGGTTACCAAATAAACGCAAGGACAAAGACACAGGCAATGCTAAATCACCTAGAACATTTAATGGAAGGAATAAAAAGAAAGGATCCATTAGTTCTTTTAGTCTTCCACCAACGCCTTTTTCTTTCAGTCCAACAAACTGAATCAACAAAAACATCATGACCGCAAGTGTTACATTGACACTTAGGTTTGATGTTGGCGGCTGTAACCCTATCAACCCTAACAGGTTAGAGGGAGCCATCATGAAGATTAGTGTTCCAAAGAAAGGAATATACGCTCGCGTACGTTTTCCCAGGTTTCCAGAAATAATTCCTGTTCCCAGTTTTGCGACGCATTCACATAAAAGTACAAACCCTTTTGGAGCCACCCTTGGATCTGCTTTTTTGATTTTCTTACCTGCAACGATAAAGAAAATCGACATCAGCACACATAGAATCAACCAGTTTACAATGGATTCATGTATCACAATTTTTGTTGTGCCGATTACCAATTCGATAGCCACTAATCATCCTCCTTTCTGTGTAGAAACACATACAATAGAATGGAAGCTTTATGACAGAGCATACCAGCTAATAACGCAATAACATTCACACCACGCCAGGCAGACAGACCAAAAATCAACGCATAGATAACATAACGTCTAAGATAGCCTGCATACCCCGCTTTAGAAGCATCTTCATAAAGCTCAATAGATTCACTCATACGCACGATCATGTTGAATCCAATCAAACCGCTTAAAGTTCCAATCAGAATTCCTACACCTATGCTGGAAAAACTGTCTTTGAAAATAACAGAAGATACAAGTGCAGCAGCTACACTTAAAGAAAGACTGATTCTTCGGATTTCTTTTTTTAAGTTCGCTGTTTCATTCATCTTCTTTCATTCCTTTCAGCAGCAGATAAAAATTCGCAAGCAACGCATAAGCTAAAAATACCAGCAGAAATACTGGTATACAATGCAGTTTTTTATCCAGCCAAATACCTATAAGTACTGCTAGAAGACAGCTTATAAACAAGCTCGATAAAAACTTCATTGCTTTATAATACTCTTTCATTCCTGTGTACCAAATATACGATCTCCAGCATCTCCTAGACCAGGTACGATATATCCATGCTCATTCAGTTTTTCATCTAAAGCAGCCAAATAAATATCAACATCTGGATGTTTTTCCTCTACTGCATGTACACCTTCTGGAGCACCTACAAGACATACCAGGCGGATATTTTTTGCCCCCTGTTTCTTTACCATGTCAATTGCCGCAATCGCACTTCCTCCTGTTGCCAGCATAGGATCAACGATCATCACAATTGCATCGCTTACCTTTTTTGGATATTTCTCAAAATAGGTATGCGGTTCTAGGGTTTCCTCATCACGATATAACCCAATATGTGCAATCTTCACGGTCGGTATCAGATTAGAGATCCCATTTACCATCCCAAGACCTGCACGAAGAATAGGAACAAGTACGATATCTTTTTCCATTTCCTGTGTAGTGAAGGATGTGATCGGTGTTTCAATTTCCACATCTTTCATAGGTAAATCTCTAGTGATTTCATAGGCCATCAAACCTGCTATTTCATCTAGATTTTGGCGAAAATCTTTTGTTTTTGTTTCTTTTTTTCGCATTTGTGTCAACTTATGCGTAATCAAAGGATGCTGTAAAACTTTCAACATATTTAACACCTCTTTTTTTGGATCTATAAGCCTTATCCAAACTGTTTCACATCAGAATCATTATAACATGTTTTATCCTTCTTTTACCTTTTTTCACTCTCTATTTCATAAAAAATGTGAAAGAAATCGCTTTCCCCTGATAGTATTCAACAATCCATGATTAGCATACATCAAATTGTTGTTTAAACACCTGTTTTTCATGTGATTTTCATGTGATTTAAGATAGGATAAAAGAAAAAAGATCATGTTACTACACAATCTTTTTCATCATTTATATTTATTTTTCAAACAAGGCAGCCATTGTTTCTACCATAGCTCCTGTGGCGCCTTTTGTGCGATATCCTTCCCCATTATCTGTATCGGCACTTCCAGCTATATCTAAGTGAATCCACTCAATGCCATCTTCTATAAATTCTTCAAGGAAGGCCGCCGCAAGGCTTGCCCCTCCTTTTCCACCAGAAACAGAATTAACCATATCCGCCACATCACTTAATCGTATTTGTGAATGGAAATCTTCATCTACAGGAAGCTGCCATATTTTTTCTTCTGTTTTTTCAGCTGCATGTTTCAACTCTTGATAAAAAGCATCACTATTGGTAAACACACCGGTATACGTTGTACCTAATGCTCCAATGACTGCTCCAGTCAATGTTGCAACATCAATAATACGTTTTGCCCCTTTTTGCTGTGCATAAGTAATCGCATCACATAAAATCAAACGTCCTTCTGCATCTGTGTTTGTAATCTCAATTGTTTTTCCACTTAGTGATGTCAACACGCTGTCACAAGTGTAGGCATCTGGACCAATCATATTTTCTGTTGCGGCTACTACTGCCATCACATTGGCTTTTACTTTTTTCGTCGCAAGCCACTGCATAGCACCTAGTACATTTGCTCCTCCACACATATCTAATTTCATCCAATGCATTCCTGCAGCACTTTTTAAATTATATCCACCAGAGTCAAATGTAATCCCTTTTCCTACCAGTGCGGTATAAGGAGCATCTCCATCTCCCTGATACCATAAAGTAATCAAACGAGCTTCATGCGCGGAACCCTGATTTACACCAAGAAGTGCACCTGCACCCATTTCCTTTAATTCTTTATTCGTTAAGATTTCATAACGAAGTCCAAGATTTTCTGCCATTCTTTTCGCATCGTTTGCTACATCTTCTGGATGCATATGGTTTGGTGGAGTATTTCCTAAATGACGAGCATGATTGATTGCGGCTGCACAAGACATTGCTTTGCGAATATCACCTTCCACATCTTTATCAGATGCATAAGAAAGTATGCCATCTTCTTTTGGAAGATAACTATACATGCTGTAATACATTCCATACACAATATCAAATATCTTATCTTCGTCTAAACTATCTAGCCATACACATATCTTCCCTTTTTCTTTACGAGCAAGTTTCCCCATAAACTTACGAAGTTTGCTGCGCGTCAGCTTTTCTTTCTCACCAAGTCCAGCAAAAATAATTTTTTTCACTTCTGCTTTCCCCATTGTTAAAGTTTCATTAACTGTTTCATAATCTAAACTTATATCATTTGTAACATCGTATCCAAGCAATTCTGTTATTTCATCTGGAATACGATCTCCTTTATATAATGGAACAAGCAAAGCTGCTTCCTGTTTAAAACTTTCCATTCTTTTATAAATTTTCATTCTGTAACCTCCTTTGAAATTCTTCTATTTTCTTCTATTTTATCATATATACTATAGAAATCACGTATACAATTTCTATAAAGAAAAAACAACCAGATATCCAATTGTCTTTCTTTTCTTACCTTTCTCTAACAAGTTTTTACTGTTATATACTGATGTCCAAACAACACTCCAGCTAACGTCAAAGATGCCCCTAGCCCTGTATAAAACACCGCAATAAATACTTCTGGTGCAATTCCTGAATATCTTAAGAAAATTCCTCCACTCATCATAACTGCCATAATGATAAAAGCCGGAATATCAAAAAATTTCAAAAAGAACTGCTGTTCTTCTTCATATCCAA
Organism: Amedibacterium intestinale; assembly: GCF_010537335.1. NCBI lineage: Bacteria > Bacillati > Bacillota > Erysipelotrichia > Erysipelotrichales > Erysipelotrichaceae > Amedibacterium > Amedibacterium intestinale. Next base: position 2,136,572 of record NZ_AP019711.1, on the reverse strand, counting down.
CAATTCTTGTCGTATGTTTCTTTACCAGTTTTCCAAAAATAAAGACTTGAAATACTGTAAATACGACCAAAGACAATAGAATATTTATTACATTTATATAATTCGGATATACCTGCATTCCTATTTTTAAAATATTAAACCCTGCTGCCAGCCATACAAAACAGGCAATTAATAATAATGTTCTTTTCTTTACCTTCATAATTTCATCTTCTTTCTTAATTTGACATGAAAAGTTTAACTCTTTGCAAATTCCAGTGTCAAGAAAGGTGCTTTATTGTCAGCTGTTCTCATATAAAAAGTGACATCTGTTACGACATCACTTTCCCATTATATTTATTCTTTTATGAACTCTTCCATTGCCTGTAAATCCAGTTCTTTATAATTCTTTAAGAATGCATATAGATGCTTCGCAATTTCTTTGCATCCATTTTCTGTATTTGATTCAATATTACATGGCAAAATAGGATCATGCAAAGATTTTCTTAACAGACACCATCCATTTCCATGTTCCTTATCAAAAGAGAAACGAAGTCCTTCGTGGTTTACAGGTGCAAGCATAAATTCTCCATGCTTTTCTGCATACACTTTTAAATCCTCCAACACCTTATCTCCATAGCTTCCAAAATCTTCACATGTGATTTTAAAGCGAAGTTCTTTTTCTTCTAATGGGTGCTTTAACTCTTTGATAAGTTCATCAAGACTGTGTCCTTCTAAATGCATTTTCGCAGCTTTTATCACAATTTTTGTTGCTAAATATGCACCATCATCTAAGAAATAATTCTCTTTTAATGCCGCATGTCCACTTGTTTCAATCGCAAGCTGAGAATCGATTCCTTCCTTATTTAAACGAACAGCTTCATTAATAACATTTTTATATCCTCTTTTAAAACGCAGATGTTTTACATGTAATACATTTTCTAAGAAATCATGCAATTCATCACTTGTAACAGAATCTGTTACAATCGTTGTACCTGGATGTTGTTCACATACAAGTGCTGCAGCTAATGCCACGATTGCATTACGACTAATTTCATGCCCATATTTATCTACCGCACTGCTTCTATCTACATCGGTATCAAAGATAATTCCTAAATCAGAATGATTTGTTTTTACCGCATCACAAATACTTTGCATCGCTTTTGCATCTTCTGGGTTTGGAATATGGTTTGGAAACATACCATCCGGTTCTAAAAACTGAGAACCGCTTGTATCTGCCCCTAATGGCTGTAATACTTTATCTACATAAAAACCACCAGCACCATTTCCTGCATCTACTAAAATCTTCATACCACTTAATGGTTTATCATATGTATTTGGATGATTAACTTCCTTTTTGATTAATTCCCTTAAAAATGCACTATATACAGATAACAAATCTTTTATTTCTACACTTCCATTTTCTTTGTTTATAAAACTTTCCTGTTCTCCAAAGGTAATCAATGATTTAATATCTTCTTTATTTAAGCCACCATCTTTATCAAAAAATTTCATACCATTACGATTATAAGGAAGATGACTTGCGGTAATCATGATTGCGCCATCTTCTTTAAATTCCTCAAATACCGTAGACATAAACATCGATGGTGTAGAAGCAAGTCCACAATCACATACCTGCACTCCTTCATCTACCAATCCCTGCATAATTGATTCCTTTAATTCCTTTGCGCTGATTCTGGAATCATGTCCTATCGCAATACGAAGTTCTTCTTTCCCATATTTTTTTCTAAGATAAGCTACAAATCCTCTTGCCAAAGCATAAACAGCTTCTTTTGTAAGAGTAACACTTTCTCCTTCTACTCCATCAACCGCGACACCGCGAATATCTGAACCATTTTGTAATTTTTTTAATTCCATATTTACCTCCTAAACAAACATCATCATATATAATGGATAATTTTTAATAATTGGATCTTCTGCATTTACATTCCTTGTGGAAAAACGATAGGCTTTTACCGGGTTATATTTTTCTACATACGCATGCAAACTTTTTGCTCGTGTATTATTTCCACTTTTCACTTCCATCGGTATTATATTTCCTTTTTCCTGCAAAATAAAGTCTATTTCAGAACGTGTTGTAGGCTCATAGTAATATAAATCATGATGATTTTTTATGAGCATTTGAGCTGTAATATTTTCATAGATAGCTCCTTTATATACACCTAATTCATTTTTTAATAGTTCTTTCATAATGCTTTCATCAAATTGCGATACAAGAAGCCCTGTATCTGCCATATAAATTTTAAAAACCGATTGTTCTTTATACGCCTGCAATGGAGTATCGATGCATTTTAAACGATGACAGAAATGAATCGTTCCACTATCTTTCAACCATTGAAGACTTGTTTCAAAATGTCTTGCATTCCCACCATCTCGTACTAACTTATATTGAAATTTCTTGTTATCTTTTGACAACTGCAAAGGAATAGAAGAAAAACATTCATGTGCTTTTATCTTATCTTTCGCCTCTGCATATTTTGCCATATCACGATAGTAGTCTTCTACGATCTGCCGCTGAATTTTGCGTACAGCCATGAAATCTTTTGTTTTCACATAACATTTTACAGCTTCTGGCATGCCCCCAACGATGATATATGTTCTGAAATAGTCCATAAATTTCTCATGAAGCATCTCATTTACAGGTTCTCCTTTTTCAAAATAATCTTTTAACTGTAAAATCACTTGATCCTTTAAATTCATTGCCTTTAAAAACTCGTCAAACCCCATGGGCTTCATTTCTATTGATTCCACATAACCAACCGGATAAGAAGATGTATGTTTGATTGCGATTCCCAATAAACTTCCACTTACAATATAATCATATTTCGTTTCGCTTCCTAAAAACTTAATTGATGTAAGAGCCTGTGGACACGCCTGAACTTCATCGAATATGATCAGTGTTTTTCCTTCTTCAAAGTTGATTTGCGGATATGCAATTTCCAAATAAGAAATAATCTCTTTTGGATTTGCAGTTTTATCCATAAAGTTTTTTATATCCAAATCTCTTTCAAAATTAACATAAAGGTAAGACTTGTAATTTTCTTTCGCAAACTTTAAAATACTATACGTTTTCCCAACCTGACGTGCTCCTGATATAACAAGTGGTTTCTTCGTTACGCTTTTTTTCCATTTTTTTAGATTTTCTTCTACATTACGATACATTTAACCACCCCTAGCTTTATGTATATTATAGCACGCAAAATACACTTTATACATATTTTATGTACACAAAATATGTATTTTATATTTTTTTATGTACATAAAATATGCAGCTATATAAAAACAACTTTTTTAAACTAAAAACTCTATTACTACATTTATATGAAGTGAAGCCTAAGTTTGGAAACAACCAATGGGGTTTTCTTTATACAACAAAAGGATGTGAATTTAATTTCGTTCACATCCATATTTCACTCTTTGATTGATACTTGGAAATTTTATTTATTCAATAATAATTTAATTTGTTTAACTACTGAATCAGTAGAACATTCTCCAATTATATATTTAGCACTTTTTTTGCTTTTTCTGATGCATTAGATGGTGCAAATGAATGCTGGAAATAAGCTAACATATCGCTATCATTATCTCCATCTCCAAATGCGTAAATCTCATCTGCCTTCCAATTATTTATACTCATGAGTTTTAAAACAGCCTCTTTTTTAGTCACACCTTTTGCAGTGATTTCAAGCATACATGGTGAAAAAGAATTATTATGTAGTTGCTCAAACTGTGCAATATACTTATCTTTTTCATTATATTTTTCTTTATCTAATTCAAGAATATTCACCTTCACAATTTCATCTTTAATTTGATTAATATCCGCATTAAACACAAAGTGCGATAACATATACTCAAAATCTTCTTGGCTACGATTTACTATCATTTTTTTATACCAAAAATCCCACTTAGAATATCTTTTGATATATTCTTCTCTAGTAAAAGAAACGTAAGTTTTATCTTGTGTAATATATTCAACATTTTCATTTGAAAATTCATTGATAATACTGTTTAAGATTTCACTACCAATTGGCTGCTTAAAAATTACTTTCTTGTTTTTGTCTAGAATGATTGCACCATTCATAACAATCACATAGAAAGGTTGTTCGAAAAAATCCAAAACCTCTGTTCCATAAAGAGTTCTTCCAGTGGCAATAACGAATTCATTTCCTGAACTTTTTATCCTATGAACACAATCTAATACAGCATCATTATTCTTTAGTGCATTATCAATCAAAGTTCCATCTAAATCACTAACAAATATTTTCATGATTAAAGGTTTGTTCCATTTGATTCAATGACTTGTTTATAGTAATCAAAGCTGTCTTTTTTGATTCGGTTATATGTTCCATTTCCATAATCGTCTACATCAACATAAATGAAACCATAACGTTTGCTCATTTCTCGAGTTGATTCAGAGATGATATCAATACATCCCCACCAGGTATACCCCATCAGATCAACACCATCTAAGTTAATTGCATCACTCATTGCACAAACATGTTCTTTTAGGTAATCACATCTATAATCATCATGAACATGTCCATCTTCTGAAAGGACATCACGTTCTCCTAAACCATTTTCTACAATGAATAATGGTTTCCTATAACGGTCATATAGTTCAACTAAAGAGTAACGTAATCCTGAAGCATCCGTTTGCCAACCCCATGCACTACTTGGCAAATATGGATTCTTAACTCCATTGAATGTATTTCCTGGAGACAATTCCAATCCTTCAGTACTTGCTGCCCAACAAGAAGTCATGTAATAAGAGAAACTAACAAAATCAACAGTTCCTTGTTTTAAAATCATTTCATCATTTTCTTCAAAATGCACAGTAAATCCTTTATTATTTATTTCTTTTTGTAGGTATAGAGGATATTCACCAAATACCTGGATATCAACATAACGATAAACACTTCTCATTCTTTGTTGAGTTGCTAAATTATCTTCTGGCTTACATGTAAATGGATAGAAGCAAAGCTTTGTCATCATACATCCAATTTTTGCTTCTGGACAAATTTCATGTCCAATTTTAACTGCTAATGCACTTGCAACCATTTGATGATGCATAGCTTGATACATTGCTTGTTCAAATGGTATATCATCAAATTGATCTTCAATCAACCCTCCACTCGTTACAGGATGGCGTAACATTGCATCGACTTCATTGAATGTCAACCAGTACTTTACATATTGACCAAAATATTCAAAACAAGTTTTTGCATATTTTGCAAATAAATCCACACATTCTCTTCCATACCAACCACGATATTTATTAATTAAATGAACTGGTACATCATAATGAGAAAGTGTAACTAATGGTTCAATATTGTATTTTTTACATTCTTTAAATACATTGGTATAGAATTCTATTCCTTTTTGGTTAGGTTCATCATCTTCTGGATTTGGAAAAATCCTAGACCAACAGATTGACATACGATAAATTTTGAATCCCATTTCAGCAAATAAAGCAATATCTTCTTTATAGTGATGATAATGGTCAATTCCTCTACGTTTTGGATAATTAATATCTGTTTCAGTTTGAGCAATACGAAGATCTTCTGAAGTAAACGCAAATTGTTTGTGCATATCTTTGATATTACCAGCACGGAATTCTAAACAATCTTGGATCGTCATTCCTTTACCATCGTCGTTCCAAGCCCCTTCACATTGATTTGCCGCTGTCGCTCCTCCCCACAAAAAACCTTCTGGAAATTGTAATTTACTCTCATTTTTATACATTGATTTTCTCCTCCTCTATAAAATAATTTCTGATTTTTCTTTTTTCCCAAATGGGCAAAATAAATATTCTTTATCATTTACTGGCTCGGATATAACGACCATTGTCGTTATATCATAACCTGCAGATTTTACTGCATCAAAATCAACGTTAAGAATCTTTTGTCCAGCTTTAACTTGCGAACCCTGACTAACAAAAGTTTTAAACCCTTTACCATCTAAATCAACCGTATTGATTCCAACATGTACTAACACACCTGTTCCATCTTTCATACGAATTGCAAATGCATGACCTGTTGGAAACATAACTTCCAATGTTCCATTACAAGGCGCAACAATTTCATTTGAAGTCGGAATAAAACCTATGGTCTTTCCGAGCATCTCTTTTGAAAACATTTCATCCTTAATATTTTTGGCTTCAATCATTTCACCACTACATACCGCAACAAGATTATCATCTGATACGTTAGGTAATGTTTCTTTTTTCTTAAACAAGTCCATCAATCCCATAAGATTTCTCCTTTTTCAAAACAGTTACTTTACCTTATTCTTTATCTTCTTTTAATCCTAAAGTCATTACCATAGCAAATGCAACAGCAGCAGAAACAAGCATTCCTACAGCAACACACCAGAAATTATCAGTCATGAATACTGGTGTTGATAAGATACATGAGTTAACGAAAGCTAATGCACGTCCACCAAAAAGACCAACAATAGCGCCACCAACAGCACCGCCAACCACTGTTGCAAGCATAGCTGTTTTAAATTTCAAGAAAATACCATAGATACCTGGTTCTGTAATACCAATAAATGCTGAAATAGCAGTTGAAGCTCCAATTTGCTTGTTTTCTGATTTTTTAGCTTTAATCCAAACTGCTAAACAAGCACCAAATAAAGCTAATGTTCCCATTGTGTTCATTGGAAGCAACCAGTCATATCCCATTTCCGCAATATTTCCTAAAGCAATTGTACTTAATGATAAATGCATACCTGTCATAACAACAAATAAACGAGATCCACCGATAATTGCACCAGCAATAACTGGAGATAAGCCATATAAGAAGTTAAATAACCCAACTAATAATGTAGAAATATACATAGCAAGAGGTCCAATACAAATTAATGTCAATGGAGTCATTATCAATAAAACTAACATTGGAACAAATACGATTCTTAAACTCTTTGGAATCCATTTGTTAATGTATTTGTACACATAGCTTAAAATCCAAACAGTCATAATGATTGGAATTGTACTACCAAAATATCTAGGGAATGGAATAGGCAATCCAAATAAGCTCATTGCTGCTTCACCAGCTGCATTTCCTGCAGTCATTGTTGGGTAAAGCAATACTCCGGCAAGAGATAGTGCCATACCTGTATTTGTTTCAAAATGTTTTGCTGATGACCATGCTACCAAAAATGGCAAAAAGTAGAATGCACAATCCCCCGCCATAGTTAAAACAACGTTAAATGTAGAAGCTGGATCTACCCCACAATAAGAAGTAAGAATTGTTGAGATACCTTTGATCATACCAGCGCCAGCCAATGCAGGAATGACTGGCAACAATACAGCTGCTAGAGTTTGGAAAATCGTATTAATTCCAAATTTTTTCTTTGAATCATCTAAATTTTCTTCAATTTTAGTTTCTTCAGTAAGATTAGCTACTTTGCAAAAATCTTTATATACTTCATCAACATGCTGTCCAATAATAACTTGTAGTTGATTTGCATTCCATTGGAATCCAGTTACACCAGTTAATTTTCCAATATCTTCTGCTTTAACTAAACCTTTGTCTTTCACATTTAATCTTAAACGAGTAATACAGTGATAAGCTCGAGTGATGTTTTCTTTTCCACCGGCTAAATCAAGAATTTCTTTTGATAATTCTGTATAATCTTTCTTAACCATTTTCTCTTCCTCCTATTTGATTATATATTTTCAGATAACATTGCGCGCCTATTGTTATCGTAAAAATTAAAGTTAACTATTGCTTTTCTTCTCTACTACTTAATCTATTTATATGAAGAATCAAATACAGTAGCTCTTCATCATTTGGATTAATTTCGAGTGCTCTACATGCCTTTTTTGCACAATCATATGTCTTTGGATATTCTTTAACCAATTGATCAAAAATCTTTTTATTCTTTGTTTTTACTTCCGTATTATTCGCAATTCTATCTAACAAATAATACATATGAGAAACAAATCTTGAATAATTAAAACCTTCTCGATCAATTTTTAGACCATTATATTCTTCAATAATTTGAGTACATCTTTCTATTTTTTCTTGGTTCGATTCACCTGTACTTATGCAACTTTTTAATCCATAATCAACAACATGCAATGTAATTACAGCTGCTTCTTGTTTAGGTAATTCGACGTTTAATTTTTCTTTAATTAACTTTAAAGCGTATTCTCCAATTTGAATTTCCTTTGGATACATATGTTTAACTTCATGAATCAAAGGTAAATCCAAATGAATATTTTCTTGTAACCTTTTAATACTAAATGTAATGTGGTCAGCAAGTGTGAAAATCAAATTTTCATTAAAACTCCCTTTGAAATTTTTATTGGCATAATCAATAATTTGAGAACTAACATTGATTGCTTCTTCTGGAATTTGTGAGAGCATATCAATGTAAATAGGATTAATATTATAAAAGGTTCTTTCAACTTTTTGGATCGGAACTTCGTATGGAGGTTTCATAAAACCAATTCCTTTCCCAAAAGCCACAACTTCATTTCCCTTAGAATCTATACACAGCGATATATTATTATGAATATTTTTTACCACTTTCATAAATGCCCTCCTAAACAAAAAAACTCTTCAAACTCATCTACAACACAACAAAAAATGTGTTATAGGACAAGCCTCGAAGAGTAACTAACCTATTTACATTATAATTTATATCACAAAGATGTAACCGGTGTCAATATTTTTTTATTCCTTGTACTTTATTCTTATATGCTTGAAAATATCACTCTTAATTTAATACCTTGTATCCATTGTTTCTTTTTGCGAACTAATAAATCTTATTTCTCATTTTAACAATAAATTTATTGTATGTTGTAAAGTCTAATTTCTTTCTACTATTATAGTATGCCTAATGAAATAAAAAACTTATCATCACGACAAGCTTTTTATATGTCAATTTCTTTTTTAATAAAATTTTCTTCTATTACTTCAAACATCAATGCTGCATCATTTTTATTTACCTGTTTCTGCAGCATTAATACACGAACAGTAAGTTCACGATAACCAAATGCGACCTTAATTATATCTCCAACTTTTACTTCTGTAGAAGGCTTCGCAACCTTTCCATTTACAAAGACACGCTGATTATCCGCAAGTTCTTTTGATACTGTTCTTCTTTTTAAAATACGAGCTGTTTTCAAATACTTATCCAGACGCATAACTTCACCTCTACCACATAGTTTACCATTTATTGTAACTGTTGGCGAGATAAAAGTTGTGTAAATGCCTCAACTGCATATAATTCTTCTGTTGTTAATGTTTTCTTATCCAATAAAATCACAAATGCTCCATACCAGTCTCCACAGGAAGTAATTGGATAAATCAATCCTCCATATTTCTCTTGTGAGTCTTTATACACATGTTCATTTTCAAATGAAATCATACGATGTACATGACATTTCTGCATAAACATCTCTTTTAACTGAATTCCTTTTTGTTCCAGCAAACTATCCTGAATAAAGAAAACCGTATTCTGATACATAGCATGCAGCGTTTCACACATAATTTCAATTTCTTCTGCATGTGCTGATAAATGATCATGCTTTTGTATAATGATACGATCACTATCCGTATAAAATTCGATAGAATCTCCTTCCTTTAATCGATATTTTTTTCTTATTTCTTTTGGAATAACCAAACGTCCCAAATCATCTAGTCGTCTAACAATGCCTGTTGCTTTCACTTTACAAACACTCCTTTACTACCGTTAAGTATGAACAATAGAGGTGTTTTTTATACCATATCTTGACTATATTTCTATAAATTTCCTTTATGAAATGCACATAAATATACCTTATATAACCACTCTAACTATATATGATTAACCTTTAGAAGTCAAAATTTGTAGAATGAAAGCAAATTAGAAGTAGGAGTGGATGTATCATGACCATGGGCGAAGTATGCTGCCAAAGAATTCATGAACTTTGTGATGAAAGAAACATTTCTTTAAATAAACTAAGTATCATTTGCGGAATAACACAGTCAACTCTCAGCAATATCACTTCCGGAAGAAGCAAAAATCCAACTGTCGCAACCATAAAGAAAATATGCGATGGATTAGATATGACACTAGTAGAATTTTTTGATACAGATTTATTTAATACATTAGATCAGGAAATCAAATAAAAAAAGCAGGCATGAAAGTGGAAAAACTCCATAAAGCCTGCATTTTTATTTACTTTACAAACAACATATATATAAAGAACAAATATCCAAGAACTGCAATTCCCATAAACAAATAATATTCTGTTTGATTTCCTTTTCGTTTATATTCTATTGCGATAGCAAATACTTTTGTTATATCTGCAAATACAACAACAGGCAGCGCAATATGATCAGGTATGATATTACATAATCCTAATAAAGCAAATAGAAACAGAACCATTGTGGATATCATCGAAACACTGTATTTAAGCCTCATATTTTCTCCTCCTTATAAAAACCAGTTAATCGGATTTAAAATTTCATAAAAGAAATCTAAAAACAACTCTCTGAATTTATCTTTCCACTCTACTTTATGTCTATGAATATACAAAATGGTTTTGATAACAGAGATACCAACAATAAACAGAATATAAATGGTAATGGATACTGTTATAATTTCTATTATTTCCCCAATAATCTTTCCCATATACGCTCTCCTTGCATAATCAAAAATCTACTATATTTCAATGTTATCTTAACATAAAGCAGTTCATTGCAGAAAATTATGTTATATCCACGTTTATAACTTCCTGTTACTATCGTATACTATATCTCTAAAAAATGTATAAAGAAAGATAAAAGAAAAAAGACTTTCTATAAAATCCTATAGAAAATCTTTTCAAGTAGTATCATTCTAATTCCTGTATACACTTTAATCCTAATTCCAGTGTAAACATTTCTTTTTCATCCTCAACATGCAAATACCCATCATGAATTTTTACAATAGAACGACAGTTATTCATACCTATTTTAGATGAAGCTGCCTTTAAATTTCTTTTTTTCTTATAATTTGAAATTTTCACAATCAAAAAATTATCTTTCAAATAATATTCTACAAAGATTTCTTTTTGTAAATCTGCATATTTTTCAATATTAGAAAAAATATTATCAAACAATCTTTGAATCAATCCTGTATTTACCAAAAGCATAGAGGTAACATCCTGTATGTTTCTTACAACCTTTACACCATTTTCTTCAAAATCAATCAACTTATCTTCTACAAGCTGTGCAATCAATTCATTTCCTTCCACAGCTTCTTTTTGGATTTCATCTTTTTTTGATACAAGCAAAGAATGTTCAAAAAGCTGATTGGTAATCTCACGGATGCGTATAGATTTATCAAAAGAAGTTTTTATGTATTTTCTTGTTGTCTCATCTAATGTATTGTCTTTTAAAGCAAGTTCCAAATAGCCACTTAATGATGTTAAAGGTGTACGGATATCATGAGAAAGTGAAGTTATTAAATCGGTGTTTGTTTTATATACTTCTTTTTCTTTTTCCATTTTATCTACAAGCGATGCTTTCAGATGATTGATGGATTCCGCTACATATGTAATCTCATCATTTCCTTTTATACTAATAGCCTGTTCAAAAGCCCCGCTGCTAATTGTATCCAATTCCGTTTTTATTTTTTCTAAATATTTTATCTTTCGATTGATACTAAACATAACAATTATAAAAAATAGAAAGAAGGAAAGAAACAATAAGATATTAGATAAATATCCATATAGCTTGTATTCTGGAAAACATATCATAACTCCATCAAGAAGCTTATCTTGAAATTCCACCTGTACATAGTTTTCTTTTGAAACGCCTTCTATTTCCTCTATTAAATACCCCTCTTTTTCTACAACACCATACATGGAATCATAAATAAGCTTATCTTTTTCATATAGCTGCAGGATAATATTTGGATGTTTTACTGCCCACTCGTCCAGAGCTAAAAGCTGGTTAGATTTTAACGTATGTTCATTAACATACTCCTGTAATGATTTCATTTCAGTTTCTTTCAGTCTTTGTGTATAAGTATCGGATTCATAATACCTTTGTAAAGCTTCCAGCACTCCCATTGAAGCAAAATAGAAAAAAGCAAGGGATAACAGCATTGCGACGATTATCGTAATGGACAATTTATTTCGCAATCGAAATATTTTTCTATACTTAATTTGCAAGACAATATCCCCTTCCCCAAATATTCTTTATATATTTAGGGTGTTTTACATCATCCCCTAGTTTTTTACGAAGATTTTTTATATGTACCATTACTGTGCTGTTCATTAGATAATCGTATTCTTCATTCCAGACACTTTCATATATGTTTTGAATAGAAAATATCTTATTTGGGTGTTCAAGAAGCAATAACAAAATAGAGTATTCTATGTTTGTTAATATGATTTCTTCACCATCTTTAGAAACTCTGGAAGTTGCTTTATCTACAACAACATCTTTAAGAATTATTTTTTGATTTGACTGCATAACAGGTTCATGATATTCGGTATACCTTCGAACCAATGCTCCTACTCTGGCAAGCAGCTCCATACTGGAAAAAGGTTTTGCCAGATAATCATCTCCACCCATAGATAAGCCTATATATTTATCATATTCTGTTGCCTTTGCGGTTAAAAACAAGATAGGAATATGATATTGCTTACGTATATCTATACATGTGGCAATACCATCTTTTTTCGGCATCATAACATCCAAAATCATACATTGAAAACTACTGTCAATAAGTGAAATAGCATCTTCTCCATTTGATGCTTCCACTATTTCATATCCATCTTTTTCAAGCAGCAATCGTAAAACATCACGAATATCTGCATCATCATCTACAATTAATATTTTTCCTTTTGCCATATATTCATCGAGTATCTTCCTCAATGTACACCACCTTTCTATATTACATAATAAACGATATAAGTTTATCATATATAGGAATTAAGTTGCCAATCTTAAATCAAAAAATTATTCGTTACTTTTATTTACATATTGTCTTGTGTAAGTTTCAAAATATTCATCATTCACATGTTCGCTTCCCTCATTGTTCAAGCTTACAAATACAGGTGGATTCTTTCCTTTATCTATGATATATTTTGCACATTGTACACTGATTGCCTGAACAATAAAAGAATTGGCCATGGAAGAAGTAGGACACATTTTCATTTCAAGATTTTCCAGTTTTAAACAGGCATCTCCAATCTCTCCGCAATTATCAATTACAATGTCTGCCACTTCTTCTAAATGTTTTCCACTAGAATGTCTGGATGGCGTTGAACGAGAATGTTTAAGACTTGTAATACCAATCACTTTTGCGCCTTTTTCTTTTGCGCAAAGTGCCAGTTCTACAGGATATGCATTTCTTCCAGAATTAGACGCAATCAAAACAACATCATCTTTCCCAATCTTGTATAAATCACATAAAATGCTGGCATAGCCAGGTAAACGTTCTATATAAGAACTTTTGGTAGGATGTTCTGTTAATGTAAGCTCTGTTGTAAGAATTGGAATGACAAAAGCCAAACCTCCGGCTCTTCCATAAAATTCCTCTGCCACTGTATGAGAATGTCCACTTCCACTTACATAAAAATGATGATTTGATACAAAACATTCCGCAATCATTTCTGCGGACCGATCTAATGCCTCCTTCTGTGTTTCCTGAATTTTTTTAATTACAGAAAGGCCTTTTTCAAATACGCTATCAATCATAAGATTACCTCCTAGTAACTACTTTCATTGTATACCTTATAGATTAAAAAAAGAAGAGCAATTCTCTTCTTTTAATAATACAATTTTGCTTTATCACATGAATTAAACAAACGACATTTTTCTTCTACTACCTTCGCACATTCTTCCATACATTCTGGATAGATTTCCAATGGTTCTCTATATCCAGGATTTGCATTTAGAACTTCTCTGCATTTGTTATAGAATGCAATTTTAATATCGCTAGAAATATTTATTTTGCAAATTCCATTTTTAACTGCTGCTGCAATTTCTTCATCTTTATTAGATGAACCACCATGTAAAACAAGAGGTATAGAAACTTCATTTGTGATTTCATTTAATATATCAATACGCAATTCAGGTTTCATATCTTTCGGATAAATACCATGAGCTGTTCCGATTGCAACTGCAAAGGTATCAATTCCTGTATCTTCAATAAATTGTTTTGCTTCACTTGGGACAGTGTATATAACTCCTTCTGTTCCTCCTTCAATAGAATTTCCGGTAGTACCTATTGTACCTAGTTCAGATTCCACACTTACATTTGCCATGTGTGCTGTTTCTACTACTTTTTTTGTAATTGCTACATTTTCTTCATATGGCAACTTAGAAGCATCTATCATAACAGAAGTCATTCCAGCTTGAATTGCTCGTACTACAGTTTCATATTTATCCCCATGATCCAAATGAATTACTACAGGAACATCTGTTTTACTTGCCTCATAAATCATTGCCTGAATCTGTGCATTTCCAACAAAATCAAATTCATCTGGGCTCATTTCTAAAATCACTGGTGACTTCAACTCATTAACTTTTTTCATTACTGCTTTTAATAACTGATCGCTCCCAATATTGAAAGCAGGAACAGCAAATTGATTTTCTTGTGCTACCTTTAACAAATCTTTCATATTCATCAACATAATTTTCATCCTCCTATTTTTATATTGATTTACCTGCAGATCCAGATAACTGAATGTAATGTTTAATAATTTCTTGACTTTCTTTTTCAACTTGATGCATCATTACCCAATAATTAATATCTGGATTTTTCTCTAAATGTGTTTTTATCGCTTTTGTATTTGCATTCATAAAATCGCATCCTACATTTATTTTATTTATTCCATTCTCTACAGATTTTCTAATATTTTCATCACCTGATCCTGAACCGCCATGAAGAACTAAAGGCATATTTGTCAATCTCTTTATTTCTTTTAATCGTTCAAAATCAAAAGATGGCACATATCCTTTCGGATAATTTCCATGAGAAGAACCATAAGAAACTGCCAAACAGTCTACACCTGTTTCTTTTACAAAACGAAGTGCTTGTTCAGGATCGGTCTTCATTTGGTCATCAGTGAAATTTCCTTCTGTACCACCCATACAGCCAATTTCACCTTCAACACTAGCTCCATAAACTTTTGCAAAATCAACGATTTCTTTCGTTATCGCGATGTTGTTATCTAAATCATATCGACTTGCATCTATCATAACAGATGTATATCCATCATGTAACGCCTTTTTTACTAACCCAATATTTACACCATGATCAAAATTTAAAGCTACTTCAACACTAGCACGTTGGGCTAATAATCTTACAATTGGTGCAATCAACTCACTATCACAATGATTTTCCATATGTTCTTGTACAATATTAATAATAATTGGTGCACGAAGAGATTGCGCCGCCTCAATTACAGCACGAGTAGTTTCTATATTAAAGCAATTTATTGCCATTACAGCATAATTGCCTTTATTTGCTCTTTCCAGCATTCCTTTCATTGATACATACATAAACTATTACCTTCTAAATTCCTATAATTATCCTATTGTAATATTAGATAAATCAACTTCTTCTTCAACTTCTTCCTGAATACCTGCTGCCTGTTCCTCAGTTAATGGTTTTTTCAAAAGGACTAAGATAATTGCAGTTACACAAGAACCAATCAATAGCGCCAATACTGCAACAAGTGGTTCAGACATTGCTGGAATAACAAATACACCACCACTTGGTACAGGACTCCCATTTCCAAAATAGAAGCTAATAGCACCGCATACTCCACATCCAATAGATGTTGAAACTACTGTACGAATCAAATCATTCATTGCGATAGGAATTACACCTTCAGAAATCATACATAATCCCATTGGAAATGCAACTTTAACATTTTCTACTTCCTGATTCGTAAAAATACGTTTCTTCATTAACTTAGAGAATAGGTATGCAAACGTGATTCCAATTGGAGGTACCATAGCCGCTAGGACTTTAATTCCTTCTGGTTCAGTAATTCCTTCAAGTAGCAAACCATCACAAATTAGATTTGGAACTTTAGAAATTGCTCCACCATAATCAATACATCCAATTGCTCCTATAATAAATCCATACATTGCTTTAGAAGACTGATCCAATCCTGTAATAAAGTTTGTTAATCCATTTGTCATTAATGTAATAGGAGTACCTAATACAAAATACATCAACAACCCTCCAACAATTGCAGTAAGTGTTGGAATGATCATCATAGGCATTAAAGCTTCAGCCCATTTAGGAACTTTTACATATTTATGGATTGCCAGTGCGATATAACCTGCAACAAACCCACCAATTAAACCGCCTAAGAATCCAGCACCTAGAAAAGATGCAATCTGTCCCATTAAAAATCCGGGAGCAATACCTGGACGATCTGCAATTGAGTAAGCGATGTATCCAGAAATAAAGGATGGTAATAACCCCATACCTAATACTCCTAGTGAAGTAAGAGCACTAGGAACTGTCATTTTAGTCAAGTCTGTTACTACTTGTCCTCCCATTAAATTCCCTATTGCAATTAATAAACCTGATGCAACTACTAACGGCAACATATAAGAAATAGCCGTAAGCATATGTCTTTTTAATTCTTGTCCTAACCCTTTCATATTCTTTTCTCCTTATATTATTTTGTTAATTCTGATTCAATTTTCTGTAATAATTGTTTTGGAGCTTTTACAACGATGCTAGTAGGAACTTTTACTTGTTTTTTGCCTTCAAAACGTTCTGTTCCAGTAATTGCAATATCAACTGCCAAAATAACAACATCCGCCTCTTGAATCTGTTCAGGTTTCAATTCATCTTCTGTACCGATTGTCCCCTGTGTTTCAACATGAATTTCATGTCCTAGTGCTTCAGCAGCACGAATTAATTTTTCTTTTGCAATGTACGTATGAGCAATTCCTGATGTACATGCAGCAACAGCAACAATTTTCATAATGCTTTCTCCCTTCTTTTTTTATCTGCTTAAATATTATCAAAGATTAGGTTCTGTAAATTTCTACTATGGTCTTTTTAATATGGTACTTTTTTTCTCATTGAAAAATACAAGGGCAAATAAATATGGTACTTTTTTACGCAAATACACTTTTTAAATCTTCTATCGTTTCTGCTGAGAGCATTTTTTCAACTGCCTCATCATTTCCAAGTTTTCTTGCAATATCGGCTAATAATAACATATGATTTCTAGCATATTCATGATTATTGCTTACAGCAAATAGAAACACTAGTTTTACTCCTTTTCCATCTAAAGTTTCCCATTCAATTTCATGATCTAGTTTTGCAATAGCAATACCAACTTGCGTAACTGAATCACTTTTTCCATGAGGAATTGCAATATAATTACCAATTCCTGTTGTTCCTTCGCTTTCTCTTAAATAAATATCTTTTTTAAACCCTTCCACATCATCTATATAGCCTGCTTCCTTTAAACGATTAGCTAATAACGTTAATACTTCCTCTTTATTTTCTGCATGTGCATGCAAATCAATGATTCTTTCATCTAGTACATCTAATACCTGCATATTTTTCTCTCCTTTTATTGTATTAAATATTTATATAGTTCCAATGCATTTCTTGCATTTCGAATAACACTTATTTTTTCATTTGTTTCTATTAAAGAAATAAATTCTTGATAAAAAGACTGAACGCGTTTAATTTCATCATGTGTTGACAGCTTAAAAGCTAAAAGAAAAATCACATCTACCATTTCCTCTTTATCCCAACTAATTGGCTTTTTTAATGTAATAATAGCTACACGCGATTGGTTGACATATGCCTGCATTCCGTGTGGTAAAGCAACATAATTCCCAATCGCTGTAGATGTCGCCTGTTCCCTTTCATATACGGACTGTGCAAATAAAGGCATGACATATCCATGACTTTCTAAAGCCTTCGAAACATAAAATAAAATATCTTTTTTTTCAGTATAATCTAAATTCAAAAAGATAAGTTCCGGATCAAACAATGGATAGCAAATAGGGCTAAATGTTTTTTTATGAACATAAAACGATAAATTCAACTCATCCATAAATGTTCGCAATTTAATCATTCCATCATCACTTAATAAATTTGATATTACAATGACCCTATTGTCTTTTTCTAATAATTCTCTACTTGTAATAATCATATCGGCATCATCTCTATGTTCGTGAAGTTTAAAATCATGTCTCGATATGATTTGTATTTCTTTTATTTCTGGTATTGTACGAGAAATACGTTCACAAATTAGTTGTGCATGACCTCGAGTGAAGTCTTCAATCAAGATTGCACGATAGCGTTGCGTATGTCTTTCTAACGCGGACTGAATATATAATGTAATAAATCCTATTTCATCCTCTGTAATTTGAACATCATAATATTTCTCAAATAAAATTGACACAGACCATGTAGCGCGAAAAACCTTTTTATATTCCGATTTTATAAAACTTACCAAAGAATTATTTTGTGGTGATCCATATCGTAATCGAAAAATCGTTGAACGCAAATGAAATACAAGACTTTCTTTCAATTTAATATCATCACACAACTCTTTCTCTAATACTTTCCCAATCGTTTTAAGCATTTCATCTACAAAGTTTAAAAGCTTTAAATCATACATCTGAATCATTTTCCATGTTTCTTTTGGCTGGTCAATCCCCATGAATTTTGAACACATAATTTGTGTAGCCAGAAATAATATATCTTCATTAGAAAACATAATATGCATGCGATCATGAAGCTTTTGAAAAATTGCAACCGTAAATGGATATTCGTTATATCTCTCCAGAATTTCCATATCTTCTTGCTGAATATGAATAGGAATACTAAAATCTTTTCTCTGACAAGCTAAACAACAATATATTAAAATCTCATAGAAAGAATCATCTGTAAATTTATAATTCCATTCATTTTCTGTTTCCACTATACATTTATCAATTAAATTAACATCAATATTATGGAAAAAAAGCTGAATGTTGTTTCGTATTTCTTCTATTGATTTTTTAGAACATATAAAATCTTTCAAAGCTCTTCGATAATCATTCTCGTGATACGACAAATAGAACCCATGACTTCTTTCATTTACAATTCGAATATTATACTTCTCCAAAAAAGCTTGACACTCTTTTATGACTTTTAATACGGTTGGATTTGACAAATATAACTCTTGTGCCAGCTTTTGTGTAGTTACACTTTCTCTAGGTAACAATTTAAATAGTATTCGAAGTATTTCATCTTGACGATCCTTAACTTCTTTTACAACAATTGTTTGATTCGAAACAATCCACTCTTGAAGTTGTTTCTTCTGTTCCTCTCCTGTCTCTAACCATACCCCAACACGAGGCTTTTTTTCAATGGAACCCAATTCAAGTTCCTTTAGATAATATTCAACTTGCTCTAACTTATTTCTTGTAGCTTTTTCTGATAAATTGATTTCTTCTGCTATTTCTTTTGTAGAATGAATCTTCCCATCTAATAAACACCTTATTATTTCTCTAATATAAAAATTAGATTTTTCCACCTTCACTATATACCACCTACTTTAATGTGAGACTGATTGAAATACCAGACAAGCTGCCCCTAATAATCCGCTGTCTTCATTTAATGTGGATTTACGCACCTTTACATATGGTTTTACAACGTCATAGACTCTTTCCTTTACCATAGCCTCTATTTCTTCTACAAAACCTTCAATCTTCAAAGCAACCGATCCTCCCAAAATAATAATCTCTGGATCTGTATAGGCTTGAATATTAGCTATAAAATTTGCAAGATAGATTTTTGCATCTTGCATAATTTCTTTTGCCACTTTGTTCCCTTCTTTTGCTAAATCATTTACCTGTCCTGCATGTTCTACTTTCAATCCTCGTTTTTTAGCCTGCTCAATGATTCCTGTTCCACTGGATATAGCTTCAATTCCACCTGGATAAATCATCCCATGACTTGGACCTTCATGTTTCATACAACAATTAGCAACTTCATTTGCAAAGCCATGAGCACCAATAAAAATTTTTTTATTAATAACAAGACCTGCACCTAATCCTGTTGATACTGTTAAATACTGAACATAGTCATACGCTTTTCCTTCCCCAATGACACTTTCTGCAAGTGCTGCTAAATTTGCATCATTTTCCAAATATACAGGAATATGTATTTTTTCTTCTAACTTTTTACTTATTTCACAATCATGCCATTTCCCATGTAAATTTGGTGTAGTAAGAATTTTTCCTTTGATAAGATCTAATGGTCCTGGACAAGACATTCCTACTCCTACGATGTCTAGTTTAAATGAACTAATCGTTTCTACTATTTTGTCCATTGTCTTATCTGGATCATCCACATCTGTCAAGAATTGTATTCTTTCTATAATTTCATAACTTTCATTAATTAAGGCAACTCTAGTATTTGTACCTCCTATATCAATCCCTACTGCATATTTCATATATCTTTACCTCCACATCAAAAGAATATCATAGAGTAGTTAAAGAAAAATGAAAAGTATGGTCAAATAAATACGGTACTTTTTAACAATAAAAAAAAAGAAACTAAAGTAATTTTGAATATAACTTATCTGATATAGATTAAATTATATCAAACTTTGTTTTAAAACATAACTTATTACAATAAATATATATTTTTTAATAAAAAAAAACATCGTATCACAAACAAAACGATGTTTTAATATCAATTATTTATAATATAAATTAGTTTAAGAATTCTTATGATATTCTTCATACGCAGCTAAAATCTGCAGCATTTCTTCATAAGTTTCCATTTTGGTCAAAGCATCTTTCAACTTATGACTTCCAGGAAGTCCTTTTACATACCATGCAGCATGCCCTCTCATCTCACGCATTCCCACATGTTCGCCTTTTAAATCGCATAATCTTTGCGCATGCAGTTTCGCCATTGAAAATTTTTCCTCAATGCTTGGTGATGGAAGTTCTTCTCCTGTTTCCAGATATGCTGCGACTTCTTTGATTAGCCATGGATCACCCAAAACACCACGTCCAATCATCACCGCATCGCATCCTGTTTCTTCCAGCATACGCAAAGCATCTTCTTTGCTTCGAATATCACCATTACCAATAACAGGAATTGATACTGCTTCTTTTACCTGCTTGATGTAAGACCAGTCTGCCTTTCCTTCATACATTTGCTTTCTTGTTCTTCCATGTACTGCAATCGCACATACACCAACTTCTTCCAATCGTTTCGCAAGTTCTACACAGCATATCTGATCCATATCCCAGCCAATGCGCATTTTTACTGTTACCGGTTTTTTTACTGCTTCTACAACTGCCTTCGCAAGATTCACCGCATGATCTACATCTTTCATCAACGCACTTCCTGCATTTGATTTGATTATTTTATTAACTGGGCATCCCATATTGATATCAATAATATCACAGTCCGTTTTTTCATCAAGAAGTTTTGCTGCATATACCATTGTTTCGATGTCATGTCCAAAAATCTGCATAGTTAACGGATGTTCTTCTTTTTCCACATTTGTCATGCCAATTGTTTTTTCATTGTCATAATATAATGCCTTATCACTTACCATTTCTGTATAAATAAGTCCAGCTCCAAACTGCTTGCAGATAACACGAAAAGCAGGATTACTGATACCGGCCATAGGGGCAATGACTACCTGATTATCAATAACGATATCTCTGATTTTCCAGCTTTTATTTGGCATATTGTTCTATAAACCTTTCCAAATCTTTTAATTCTTCTTCACTAAACTGATATTTTTCTCCACAGAAATTGCAGGTAATTTCACATCCATGATCTTCTTCAATCATTTTCTGACGTTCTTCTTTAGAAAGTGTTGTTAGAACACGTTTCATGGTTGCTCGATCACAATGGCAGCGAAATTCAATGTCCTGTGTCGCCAGCACTTTTACATCATCGAACATACCTTCTAAAATAGCTTCCAGACTATCATGTTCTCTTAACAAAGTAGAGATATGTTTCATATTTGCGACAATTCCCTCTACTTTTACAATGTCTTCTTCTGTTGCATCTGGCATCATTTGAATAATCAATGCCCCCGCAGATAAAATAGAATTATCAGTATCCACCAATACACCTACAGATACTGCAGATGGTGTCTGCTCACTTACTGTAAAGTAGTATGCAAAATCATCTCCGATTTCACCACTTTGCAGCGCAACAGTTCCACTCCAGTTTTCTTTCATATTCAAGTCTTTAATTACTTCCAGATACCCTTCTTTACCAACTGCAGTTCCTACTGCCAGTTTTCCAGTATCGTTATACTGTAACATAATATGAGGATCTGATACAAAACCTCGTACATGTCCATCACTGTAGGCATCTACCAAAACCGTACCAATTGGGCCTCCTCCATTGATGCGAATCGTAAGCTGTTCCTTATCACTTTTCAACATGCTTCCCATTAAAGATGCCACACTTAATGTTCTACCTAAGGCAGCCGCACTTGTTGGCCATAAATCAAAACGTTTACGAGCATTTTCAACCAATGCTGTTGAATTACATATATAAATTCTTACCCTTTCTTCACAAGCCAGGGCTTTTACTAAATAATCTTTCATAATCTCACTCCTTACAAGCACATGTAGTATATCATAATCATATATAAAAAAGAAGAAGAAACCATTTCTTCTTCCCGTTCACCAATTTTCATTAAAACAAGAAATCATCCAATTCTAAAAGTTCATTGTCTATTTTTTCTTCATAGTCATGAATCTTTTTTTCTATAAGTCTTTGCATAGTTTTATTTTTTTCTAACTTAAACACAAGCAAAGCTACTTGAAAGATCAATTCATTTTCTTCACAGCATTCCGTATTCTCATCTATATATTTATTAAGAATTTCTTTTGCGCCATCCATATCTTTCATTTCTATTTTAGAACGTATATATGCCTGTACAGCATTTTGATCATCTTTATCCTCATCATACCATTTCTTGGAAAAAGCAAGTGCTTCTTCTCCTTTTTTCTGAGCAATTAATGAGAATACGATACGTATCTTGAAGTCAGAAGAAGACACTTCTTTCCAGTCAAACATTTCTAGAATTTTTTCACAAATCTGCAGTATTTCTGCATGCTTTTCTTCCTCTTCCAGATTATCTAAATAATCTTCCAGCCAGCCTTCAACATCATGTTCATAATCTGTTTCATCATCAAGCATATAAAATTCCCATGACCCTTTTTGATGTTTCGAAGCTTCTTTTTCAATAATCTCTAATAAAAGTTCGTATGTTTCTTTCCATACCTTATCATCTAATTTCCCCTGCATTATTTCCTTATAACATTTATCACTTGCTTTATCAAATAAATCCCATAATTTTTTCATATTTCTCCTCTCTTTAAAAAATATATCGTTAATTATAATATACTAAATTATACCGTTTCTTTAAATAGATAAACTTCTTTTTACCTGTACAGCCGAGGAAGTAGAAGCTGTTTTATACAGTTCCATCATAAATACACATTTATCTGCCCTTGTAATAGACGTTGTATATTCAAATATATTTCCATCTTCACTGCAGGTAGTTCTGGAAATTTTAAATCCTGGAACATCATAATCACAGTTTAATAACTTCTTATCCTCTGCACTTAAAAATACTGCCTCTATACTCTCTGTAGCATGATATGGCGTTAAGAAATAGTCTTCCTCTAATATTGTATAAAGAGAAAATTTAGAAAAATCCTTTTGTTCAATTCCCGGACATAAATGATAAGGGATATATGTATTTTCATAAAGCACTGCTTCTTTATCAGCACATCTTATACGCTTCAAAAAAAATACACTTTCATTATTTTTAGGAAGTTTCATACATTCTTTTATATTTTCTGGAATTTCTTTTAAAACTTTACATTCCAAAACAATAGAAGAAGGTTTCGCCCCCACACTTAACATATTCTCAGAAAAATTGTATAAATAATTGATATTTCTTTTTAATTTAGGATTTGTTACATGTGATCCTTTTCCTCTTCTACGTATTAAAAGTCCATCTTCAATAAGCATATCCATTGTTTTTCGAACTGTTGAGCGACTTACATGTAAAGTATCGCATATAACAATTTCTGGAAGCATCTGATCTCCTTCTTTTAAGATACCAGTTAATATAATTCTTTTGAAGTAATCATATAACTGCTGATAAAGCGGTTTTGTACTATCGATATCCAAGTGAAATGTTTCTTTAAAGTAATCTATATCCATATATGACCCTCACTTTTCGTTCTAATTGTATCATCTGTATCTATTGAATTCAATTAAAAGGGATTCCTGAATGCTGTTATAAATTATATAAAATGCACATTAATTGTATTGTTTGTACCATACATTTATGATATTATTTTCTTAACAAAGAGAAAGAAAAAAACTATATATATATGTATTTCTCAATTTTACTTTGCGCTTTTATTACAAATAAAAAGGGGATGAATATAATGAAAGATTTTCTAGAATTTACACCTCAAAACGAGGATATTGATCTAAAACGTATCGAACGCTTACAAAAAAGAATGGCGAATCGTGTCGCAAGCATATGCAGTGAACGTGCCATATTTTATACAGAAAGCTTTAAACAAACAGAGGGACTTCCTTATATTCTTAGAAAAGCAAAAGCTTTTGCACATACTTTACAGAATATGTCTATCTATATCGAAAAAGACAGCTTACTTTTTGGCAATCAGGCAAGTGTTAACTTTGCAGCACCTGTATTTCCTGAATACTCGATTGATTGGATCATTGAGGAGTTAGATGGAACGAATGGCGCAACTGCTTTCGATTCCAGAACCGGCGATGTGTTTCAATGTTCTCAAAAAGTAAAAGACGATCTTTATTCTATTGCAAATTATTGGCATGGACATACCCACGAAGATGAAGTTCAGAAAAATTTAAGTGAAGAAATTCGTTTGGCTGCAAAACAGGGAGTCCTTCATTTAGGCGGTATCTCTATGTCAGGAGATGGACATATTGTTCCAAATTATCCTTTTCTTTTAAAGAATGGCTTTCGTTATATTATCAATAAAGCTAAAACAAATCTGAAACTAAAAAATCTTTCTTCTCAGCAAATTGATTTTTATACCTCTGTTATAATCTCTTTAGAAGGTGCATTGACCTTCTTTAAAAGATATGCGTTGATTTTAAAACAAGAATCTATCAAAGAAAAAGATTTAAAGCGAAAGGATGAACTAAAAAAAATGTCTACTATGGCTTCTTCATTAATGGAACAACCTGTTTCCACTTTCTGGGAAGCCTGTGAAGCTGTTTATATGGTTCATATCTTACAGATGATTGAATCCAACGGACACTCTTTTTGTTATGGACGCTTTGATCAGTATATGCTGGAGTTTTATCAAAATGATATCTCCCGCCATAAAATTTCTAAAGAAAAAGCATTAGAAATCATCGTGCATATGTTTTTAATGAATAGTTCTAATAATAAAGTTCGCCCTTATGGTCATACAAAGTTTTCTCAGGGATATCCTTTGTATTCTAATCTTGTAGTCGGCGGATACAAACCAGATGGAAGTGATGGTACAAATGAACTTTCTTATTTATGTATTGAGGCAATGCACTTAACATCTATGGCAGAACCAAATTTTTCTATGCGGTATAACAAGAAAACACCAGATTCCTTAATTCGTTTAGCCGCAAAACTTATTCGAACAGGATGCGGAATGCCTTCTATGTTTAACGATGAGGTAGCAATACAAGGTCTGCTGGACTTAAAAATTCCAAAAGAGGATGCTTTTGACTATTGCCCTATTGGATGTGTAGAAACAGGGGTTCCCGGAAAATATGGACATCGTGCAACGGGAATGACGTATGTTAACTGGGGAAAAGTCTTAGAAATTGTCTTGTATCATGGACGTGATCCAAAAACAGGAATTAAACTACTTGATTTAGGAAACAAGGATTATCAAAACTATGAAGAGTTATGGAATGCCTGGAAAAAAGCTTTAAAATTTTATTCTGATATGGCAGTTTTATCCGATGAAATTTGTGACGCTTCTTTAACGGTATATGATGCAGATCCTTTTGCTTCCTGCTTAATCGACAACTGTATGAAACTTGGTAAAACATTAAAAGAAGGAGGCTGTAAATATGATGTAATTTCACAATCTAACATTGGTCCAAGTGTTGTAGGAAATAGCTTGGCAGCAATTAAAAAACTTATTTTTGAAGATAAACGCATCACATGGAAACAATTGATGGATGCTTTGGCTGCCAATTGGGAAACACCAGAAGCTTTACAAATTAGAAAACTTATTATGCGTGTACCAAAATTTGGCAATGATGAAGATTATGTTGATTTCATTGTAAAAGATGTATTTGATTCTTATTTAGAACTGCTTCCTCAATACAAAACATTGCGGACTGGCAAAGGACCAGAAATTTCCTGTTATACAATGTCTACCAGCAATATTACCTCCAATGTACCAAATGGTTTTGATGTCCTGGCAACTCCAGATGGCCGCTATGCCGGTTCACCTCTTAACGAAGGATGTTCCCCAACACAGGGAACTGACATAAATGGACCTACCGCTGTAATTAATTCTGTTTCAAAACTTCCAAATACCAAAGTAGCAGCCGGACAGTTATTGAATATGAGATTTTCTTCAGGTGCTTTGTCTGGTGAAGAAAACCTGAATAAGTTTGTCTTTTTCTTAAAGGCAAGTATAAAAAAAGGTATTTATCACAACCAGTTCAATGTATTATCTAGCGAAACTTTACGTAAAGCACAACAAGATCCTGAGAATTATCGAGATTTGATTGTACGAGTAGCCGGATATTGCGCACAATTTATTTCCTTAATGCCTGAAGCACAGGAAGCCATTATTGCCAGAACGGAAAACAAATGGAATTAAGAATATGAAAAAAGGATTTATTTCAAATTTACAATTTTATTCTACAAAAGACGGACCAGGTATTCGTACAACTGTGTTTTGTTCCGGCTGTAATTTAAAATGTGCGTGGTGTGCAAATCCTGAATTAATCTCAGGAAAAAGAAACTTCTTTCACTATAAACAAAGATGTATACATTGTGGATCTTGTGTAAATATCGCCTCACATGCTATCACTTTCGCAAATCAAGGATGTTTAATTGATAGAAGTCAAAGTTTTGATTGGAATGAAGTGGCTGATATTTGTCCTAAAGATGCATATGAAATTAAAGGAACTTTTATAGACCCGCAAACATTGACAGACAAGCTACTTAGAGATAAAGATTTTTATGATGAATCTATGGGTGGAGTAACTTTTTCAGGTGGAGAACCAGCCTTACAGCCAGATTTTATAATAGAATGTGCAAAACTCCTGCATCAAAACAATATCCATGTTGCGTTAGATACTGCAGGATGTATAGAATGGTCAACTTTAAAAAATATTATTGAAGAAATTGATTTAGTTTTATTTGATATAAAGGCTTTTGATTCTGTAATTCACAAAGAATGTACCCAAAGAGATAACAAATTAATTTTAAATAATATTAAAAATATTTCCAACATGAAAAAAGATATCTGGATACGTTTAGTTATTGTTCCTGGATGGAATGATGATTTAACTGATATCAGGAAACGTCTTCAATTTATTCGTTCTCTAGGTAGTTTTGTAAAACGTGTTGATGTTTTAAAATACCATAATCTAGGTGCATCTAAGTATGAACAATTAGGTCAAAATTATTCCATCCATCCAAACACAATATGTTCGAAACGTTTACTTTCCTCAATAAAGAAAATTGCAAAAGAAGAGAAGATAGAAATTTATATTGAAAATTAGCTGTAATATAATAAGCATCCTCCAATATAGCTGTCACTAATATAAAATTGTTTTAATTAATAAGGATTAATTTCTGTATTGTACAGGATTGATCCTTTTATTTTATTATAAATTTTCACTATATACAAAGTATTCAATTAATCAAATACATATTCATAAAACATCTTATCCTTCATTCTTTCAAAGAAGATTTCCATATAAAAAATGAACCTTTACTATTTAGGGATTCAAATAATAAGGTTCATTTCAATTTATTTTTTCAAATCAAGTACTACAGGAACTGATTTATATCCAACTCCCATACGGTCAATTCCCATATCAATAAGTTTTAAGAAATGTTCTCTTGTTCGGATACATCCACTTCCTTTTACTTTACAAACATCGCCAACTTCTTCCTGCATCATTTTAATAACTTCTGGTGTAGCCCCATGTGCTTCAAATCCAGTCAAGAACCCTGTACTTGTTTTTACAAAATCTCCACCTGCATCCATCACACAATGGCACCCTTTACGAATTTGTTCTTCATTTAACGCATCTGTTTCTAAAATAACTTTTACTTCTTTTCCATATTTATGACAAACATCAACAACTGCTTTTAAATCTTTTGTCACTTCGTCATATTTTCCACTGCGAAGCCATCCATAGTTGGCAACGATATCAATTTCTTTTACTGTTTCATATTTTGCAGCAATTTCTGCCTGTTTAACTTTAGACTCTGTTGAACTTGTCCCAAAAGGAAAATCACATACAGGGCAAAGCATTGTTTCACTTCCTTTTACAAGTGGTTCACATAAATCCAAATAGCCAGGATTTATACATATGGTAGCACACCCTAGTTCCACGCCATCTTTGGTAAGTGCAATAATTTCATCTTCGCTGAATTCTGGCTTTAATACAGAATAATCAATATAAGATGCCAATTCTTTTACTGTCATTTCCTCTGCTTTTTTTGTTAAATGCTTCATTTTAGTTTCCTCCTATTAGTTATCATTCAATTTGTATCAATTGTATGATACATTTTATATTTTTATTATAACCAATGATTTTATTATGTCAATAAAAAAGAAAGAGTTCCAGAAAAAGATAAATGAGAATCTTGCTACTGACTTTGGAAAGTAGTTAAAAAACAGAAAAGCAGCCTAGTAAAAGGAGGTTTTGGAATGCTTAAGCAAAATATGAAATTCACAGGTTTACAAGAAAGGGACTGAAAACGTAAAAATAGAATTTCTTTTAGTATGTCTTAGATATAATTTCAAGAAATATCATCAATAACGACAAGAAAAGAGCTGTAACTCTTTGAGCGGATTTAAACATCACTCAACTGTTTCAGCCCCTTTTATGGTATTATTTAAAATTAATTTCTACAGATCCTGTACTGCAATTAATTTGTATGTTTTGCTTAGTGTTTGCATTTAACGAAGTTTCTCCATAAGCATATTTTTCATCATCAATTTCTATATCCCCTAATGAAGATACAACTTTAAAACCATATTCCTCTTTCCCTCTCATTAAAGAAACATTAATATCTCCAACTTCTGTATTTATACTACTATTGCCTTTTATATCGCCATCATAATCAATATCCCCTACCTGGCTGCCTATTTCTACCATATCAAAAATTGTATTTACAGTTTCAATATCTCCTGTTTCACTTGTTATGCTTCCTGCTTTTGCCTGTACATTTTTTAATGTAACATCTCCTACATTGCTTTTCGCATATATTTCCTCTAATTCCATATTTGAAATATCTACATCCCCTGTTTCTACAGAGGCAGAAACAACTTTTACTTGCGTAGGATCTTTCAGCTGCAAGACCAATTTCTGATTCTTATTGTTTCCTATTGAAGATAGAACTTTTATAAAAAGCTTTCCATCTTCTTCTTTCATTTCAAATTTATCATCTGCAATATTATATAAAGTACAAATATTTTCATTTCCTTTTCGAATTTCTATATCTCCCACTGCTACATGTAATTCTATTATATTTTTAGGTGTGAACGATTTCTTGACAGAACCATGAAATATTTCCTTATTATCCCACTCACCATCACCAAATCCAACACTTGCAGAAAATGGCCACCAGGAAGCTGTTGATTCGTTTACAGAAAGAAACGTTTTACTTCCACCAGCAGAAATTCCAGCACCAATCATGCATGTACCTACGACAACAAGAAGCAAACCTGTGATACTAATGTAAAACAACTTATTATGCTTTTTCATGTCTCTTTCCTCCCTTTGCTTTTTCATATATAGATGAAAATAATTTTGTTCCCCATTCTAATAATTTTTTAACTAAACAATACGAAAGACTGCCAAGCAAAAGTGCCAGTCCTATGCAAAACAAACCTCCTCCTGCCGCAATCAAGGCATTACCTGGTGCATCTAAATGTAGAAATGCATTCATTAGCAGAGGAAAACCGGAAGTTATGATTGCAAAAGCGGAAACCACCAGTGCAAATAATAAACTTAACGCAATGATGAACACGGTAAATAAGATGATTGCGACAACTAACAGAATAGGAAAGGCAAGCGGCAAAGCACACAATCCAATGAGCACAATCCAAAAATTACGGAATGCACTATTTTTCTTTTTTGTACCTGTTTCTTCTTCTCGAATAATTGATTCGGCTTTTAACTGTGCCGCAAATTTGCCAGGTGTTCCCAAATCCTTTATTACTTGTTCTTCATTTCCTTCCCCTGCATCATCAAAATATTCTTCACAATATGTAATCGCATCTTCAATTTCCTTTTCATCCAGTCCCTTTAATTTCGCTTTAAGCTGATGAATATACTCCTGTTTACTCATTTTCTATTCCTCCCTTCAAAATATCTGATACTTTATCAGAAAACTCATCCCATTCTTTTACATATTCTCTATACTTTTCTTTTCCTGCCTCTGTTAGACGATAATATCTTCGATTTCTACCCATATGCTGCTGATCATATGTTTCTAAATATCCTTCTTTCATCAAGCGACGAAGAACTGGATATAAGGTAGATTCGCTAATATCCATCACCCGTTTTACTTCCTGTGTTAAACGATAGCCATACGTATCTTCTTTATGTAATGTCGCAAGTACGCAGGCATCCAACAAACTAGAACCTAACTGAAAAACCATCTGCATCACCTTTCTTCAACAATATTATACGTCGTATAATATATAAAAGGAATATAATATTCGAAGTATTTTATTTTATGATACTCCTCTTTGTATAAGATAGAGTTTATGAAGCCCATAAAATTTATGGTAAAACAACAGAAATAAACCATAAATTTTATGGTATAAGTAAAAAAAGGAACACAGCGTGTTCCCATAAAGTATATAATTTATTTATTCAGTTTTTAAATTCTGTACTTCCTTTTTCCTTAGATCATGATAAAAGAAATAACACAGAAATGGTCCCATGATCGTCCATGCGATTGGTTCTACAAAACAAATTCCATAATAGCCAGTAAATGGAATCAATAAGAATGTAGCTGCTACTTTCACTCCCATTTCAATACAACTGGAAAGAATGGGTATTCTTCCATTGCCAAGTCCCTGCAATCCATTTCGATAAATGAATAAAATAGCCAAGACAAAATAAAATAAACTGCTGATTCTTGAATAACGTTTCGCAAGTAGCATAACCTGTGTTTCCTTCGCATTGACCAATAGACTTAACAGCGCGTCAATACATGTAAAGGATATGACAATAACAAGCACAACCCATACAGTGCATAAGAGCACACATTTTCTTTGTCCAGTACGAATACGTGTGAACTGTTTCGCACCAAGATTTTGTGATACAAATGTTGTATTTGCAATCGCAATACTAATCATTGGCTGCATTAGCATTTCTACTATTTTTCTAGCTGCTGTATGGGCCGCAATCGTAATTTCTCCAAGCTGATTTACCGCACTTTGCAAAACAACAGAACCGATGGACACAATAGAATTCATAAGACCCATAGAAATTCCCATAGACAACTGATGAAGCAGCAGTTCTTTTTCTATATGGAAATCTTTCTTCTTTAAGACAAACATGGGATATTTTTTTCGCATGTAGAAAAAGCATAACACTACACTTAACCCTTGTGCCAATACGGTTGCATATGCAGCACCTAAGATTCCCATATGAAAATATACCAGAAAAATATAATCCAATGCGACATTTGATAAAGATGCGATAATCAGAAAATATAGAGGTGTTTTACTATCGCCAATAGACCTCATCATACTTGCCATCATATTATATGCCATCGTAATAAACAATCCTAAAAAAATGACACTTAAATAGTTATCTGCATCCATAAAAATACTTTGCGGTGTTTGTAACAGGGTTAATAAAGGCGATTTTAACACCATAGAAACCAATACGATCAATACTGTAGAACCTACACAAAGAAGAATACACCCAGCTGTAGAAGTTTTCATTCCTTCTTCATCTTTGGCTCCATAATATTGCGCAATCAATATGGTTACCCCCATCGCTATCCCGCTAATCAAACCAATCATTAAATTAGATAATGCGGAAGTGGCCCCCATTGCCGCTAAAGCCTGCACACCTAATATTTTTCCTACCATCATAGTATCCGCCATTGTATAAAACTGTTGAAATATATTTCCCAGTAAAACCGGTATCGCAAAATTGATGATTAATTTTGTAACATTTCCCTCTGTCATATTTTTCATTCTATCACCGCCATGAAAAATATTTTATCATACCTATATTGCCAATGCATTCTTTTACACGCAAATTATGCATATTTATCTATGATGTCTTCCTGTTTTATTGATACAAAGAAAAACCCAGATTGTAAAAACAAAACTGGATTTTGCGTATTTTGAGTATCGATATTAGTAAATATAGTATTTAGTATCAGTGTAAGCAATTTTTCTGTTTATTCTTATTATAGTCCAGACAAAGTTCTCATAACAAGATCTACATCTTTGTTTTCTAATTCTTGTATGATATGCAAATATGTCTTTTGCGTTGTTGTCATACTAGCATGCCCTAATCTTCTTGCCACACTCGCAATCGAAACTCCTGCAAACAATAACAATGAGGCATGTGTATGTCTTAAACCATGAATAGATATCAGTGAAGTTCCACAAGCTTTACAATGCCTTGCTAAAACATCATTAACTGTAGAATTATAAATTTTTTCTTCTCTAACAAAAATCGGTTTATCCTTTGGTAATGACTTAATCAGCTCAGAAAATTTCACTACAATTTGCCAGTCAATTTGTATTTTTCTTACAGATGACTTATTCTTAGTCGGTAAAAAACCTCCCTCACCTTTATAATCCCAGGTCTTGCTGATTGACAAAGTTTGTCTTGAAAAATCAAAATCATCGGGTGTAATTGCCAAAGCTTCTGAAAAACGCATTCCTGTTTTTGCTACAAGCAAAATGAACCAATCCCAGTTAACCGTTTCTTTTAAATCCAGGTTTGCAATCAAGGCATGCAGCTCAAATTGATTCAAATACTTGATTTTCTTTGCTTTTGGTGTTTTTCCTTTGATAATAGACTTTCTAGTAGGATCTCTAATAAGCAGACCTTCATCAACTGCATCCAAAATTGCTCCTTTTAACTGATGATGAAAATCCAATGTTGTTTGTCTTTCATGCTCTTTCGCATAATCATTTAGAATCTGTTGATAAACCGTTCTATTTAGTTCTCCTATCTTTAAATTTGGGACAAGTTTTTCAACCCACTTTTGTGTCATTAGATATTTTGCCATAGTGGCATCTCTAATCGCTCCTTTTTTATACACTTCAATCCATTGTTTATAATATTCACAAAATAAGGTTTCCTTGTTTATATTGTTTACCATAAGCTACCTCCACTTATAAAATTGCTTACACTGATTTAAACAAAGAAACCTTTCCCGTCTATTTACCTTGACAACAGTGGTTTTATTTCTTCTTCCATTATGTTTCTAAGTTCACTCATCATTTTGTTATAATATTTAAACTTTGGAAGTGGATTTTCTTGAGTTTGCTTATAGGTTGCATAATCAATCGTTGCTTTGATTGCACTTTCATTTGGAATTTCTTTATTTCTGTAATGGGTAGCTGCATACAAAACTTCTTCTTTTGATGCGTACCAGGTTTGACAAAATTCGCTAACTACATTATCAATACATTCTTGTTTCATATTTTCTATAATATTCAAAATAGATTGCCCTCGATATTTACTCTTATCTACTTCAATTTGATAAACAATGTTTGACATAATATCGGCAACTTTATAATTTTCTTTTCCCAGTTCTTCAATATACTGCTTAACTTCGTCAATTTTCTTTTGTCTTTCCTCTGGTGTAATTTCTTCATTTATATATTCCGAAGTAACAATATTTTGAATTAAGTTGATAATATATTCATAATCTATTTTCGTATGACTATACGCCACAAGTTCGTAATCATAATCAATTTGTGGACTTACTGGTTCTATCTCTTCAGAGGTTATTCGCTCACTTTTTAGCCATTCCAGTATATTTTTATAATGTCCTGCATAGTTATCATATTCTTCCTGTGTAATATCATAATTTTCTAACATAGAATCATCATAGTTAGTAAACGACTTGAGCTGAGCGAACAATCTATCAAAATTTTGAAACATCTTTACAAACACTTCTTTTTCTTTTTTAGACATAGAAGGAATTTCTTCTGGTGTCTTTGCAGATATTCTTAAAGACGCCAATGCCTTTCTAAATGCAGATTCAACTTCATTCCATTCTGCCGCAATAGCATCTTTGGTTCCACCGGCTGAATATAATTTTACAGCATTATCCACAGCTTCCTTAAAAAGTATAGGTGCTTGAAAAGTAACAATTTGTCCATATTTTTTATCACTATCAAAGATACGATTTGTTCTTGAGAATGCTTGAATCAAATCATGAGGTCCCATAGGCTGCCGATCAATAAACATGGTAGACATACAAGGAGCATCAAATTCTGTCAGAAGACGATCCACCACAATAACTAAATCAAGCTGTTCCCTTCTGCTCTTATATTTAGCATCTTTTCTAGCTAAACGCTTATTTAAGTTATCATTATAAATCTGAATCTGTGATAAATCATATGTAGTTGAAAACATCTGATTATAGTCATCCAGAGATTCTTTCATTTTATTTTGATTTACAAATGATCCCTCTTCATTTTCTGTCACAGAATATGTAATCGCAAATTTTGGAAAATCTGGAAGAACCTGTTTCATTTTTTCATTAACAATAATATCGGTTTCCCCATTTTTTACTTTCTTTAAAAGATCATAGTATTTCTGTGCCATTTGAATAGAACTTGTTGTTAAGATTGCTTCATATGTCATTCCTTTCCCATTTTGAAATCCTAGCTTATGATAGGACTTGTTTAATATAACATCTAAAACATTCATCATATGAACTTCATTTTCGTAGATTTCCGAATCCGTTTCATCAACTAAATTTTTTGGCCCTATATGTTCTACTTGAAAGCCAAGCACTGCATTATCATGAATGGCGTTTTGAATTGTGTATCGATGCAATATTTGTCCATATAATTCTTCTGTTGTTCTAGGTAAATCCCCTAATTGCGGATAAGGATTTTCAGCAAATCTAGGTGTTCCAGTAAATCCATACCACATGGACTTACCGAAGAACTTTTCCAATTCTCTTTTCGTTGCTGGAGTTACTGCCCTATGACATTCATCCACAACAAATGCAATTTTTAAGTTTTTAATTTTAATATATTCAGGAGTTCCTTCCTGTAGACGTTTTGTAATCAGTCTTTGTAGTTTTTGTATGGTCGTAACAATTACTTGTCGATCGTTTGATTTTAACTTGTTTTTTAAATCGTTCACATTTCCTGTTTCATCTACATCAATTAAATCATTATTTGCATAAGATTGAAATGCTTGTGAAGTTTGTGTATCTAAATCTTTCCTATCAATTAAAAAGATTGTTTTATCAAGAGATGGAATATCCATTAAAAGATTTCTTGTAGCTTTATAAGACGTTAGAGTCTTGCCTGACCCTGTTGTATGCCATACAAAACCCGATTTTCCTATTTTTGATGCATCTCGTATAGATTCAATCGCATGAATTTGATATGGCCTTAATAAGATTAATCTTTTAGAATCTTCATCTAAAACAGTATATCTTGCAATCATTTCATGAGCTGTAGGAATACGAAGTACACTTTTCGTAAAATCAAGGTAATCGCTTACTGGATTATTGTCACGATCCAGCCAGCCACTCATAAATTTAGGATTTAACTCCGTATCACTTGCCGCCGAAAAATATTTTGTATCGACCCCATTACTAATAACAAACATTTGAACAGCAGAAAATATACCTGTAAATTTTCCTTCACCAATATATTTTTTAATTTGCCAAAACGCGTCCATATAAGAATGCTGTTTATTTTTAAGTTCAATATGAATCATAGGTAATCCATTTATCATAAGAGTAACATCAAAGCGACGATTTCGTGAATATGTATTTTTTTCATTTTCGTCAAATGCTCGATACTGATTGATAACTTCATACACACTGCTACCACCAGCAATATGTTCATGATTCATAACAACAAGATGTAACTTTTCTGTATCTCTCTGTACATGAACCATTACCTTACCGTTTTCACCAACCAACCATTCGCCAGCCTTAAAAAATGAAGAAAACTGCAATTGATTTTTCACCTGCTCAAATTCAGAATCTGAAAGCATTTCTCCATTTAATCTATCTTTATTATTCTGTTCAAGAATATACTTAAAATTTTTCCATAAATCTTCTTCCGTCTTCAAATCGCTTCTATATGTCCACTGTGAATCCCCATAAACTAATTGATCAATCAATTTTTGTTCTAGCAATGTTTCTAATTCAGACATAATTCCCATCTCCTTTGTGATTAAAATGTTATTTTTAGTAAAATTATTGGTTTTTTTGTATATTTTTTCTTTCGCTGGTGAAGGGTGATAAGGTTATCAATGCTCGATAAATACTTGCCAATTTTCTTTTGTTCATCTTTATGTGGTAATAAAACTTCAAAGTTTTCTACACTACCTCGTGATATATTCAATTGAGATGAACCAGCACCTTGTTTTTTGAAATATATCTGATGAGCGTTGATATAAGAAAATAAATATTTGATATCCACAGAACTATTATTTCTTAATAAAGCCACTCGCTGATTTAACACAAACCTATTATTTTCAGGGATTATAGCCACCCTTCCAAGCAAATCGCCGTGTCCCACATCACTAAGAACCATTACTAAATCATCTTTTAAAAGTGTTTCTGTTTCTTCATCAATAAACTTTCCAGAAGGCTTTAATCCACCATCAATAGAAATAGAATTTAAATTAATCAACTCATATTTTCCACTTTCAGATTGCTTTTCTTCATGCCCTGTTCCATTACGGTATATTGTAAGTTCACCTAACTTACGCTGTTCCCAAGCGTATACCTTAACTTTATTGCAAAGATTATACTTTCGCTGGTGAAGGGTGATAAGGTTATCAATGCTCGATAAATACTTGCCAATTTTCTTTTGTTCATCTTTATGTGGTAATAAAACTTCAAAGTTTTCTACACTACCTCGTGATATATTCAATTGAGATGAACCAGCACCTTGTTTTTTGAAATATATCTGATGAGCGTTGATATAAGAAAATAAATATTTGATATCCACAGAACTATTATTTCTTAATAAAGCCACTCGCTGATTTAACACAAACCTATTATTTTCAGGGATTATAGCCACCCTTCCAAGCAAATCGCCGTGTCCCACATCACTAAGAACCATTACTAAATCATCTTTTAAAAGTGTTTCTGTTTCTTCATCAATAAACTTTCCAGAAGGCTTTAATCCACCATCAATAGAAATAGAATTTAAATTAATCAACTCATATTTTCCACTTTCAGATTGCTTTTCTTCATGCCCTGTTCCATTACGGTATATTGTAAGTTCACCTAACTTACGCTGTTCCCAAGTAATAATACTAAATGTTCACTCAATAAAATACTTACGTTGTAATGATGTAATAAGGTGTTAGTAACACTATTTACTACTATCTTTTCCTTCTAAAAAGAAATGATTTCTTACTTGCATAGTTGTAAACCCTAATAAGTTTTGTCCAGTCCATTTATGCATATCAAATCTTTCAGGATCTTTCATTGATTTTCCAATACCCCAAATTTTATCGTTAACAGCACATTCAGCTAAAATTGCTGATTCTGTTTCTGCTAACTTTTTACCTAATTCTTCATTTTGTGTAAATTTTTCTAAAATTCCTCTATAAGCAATAATTTGGCGAATACCATTCCAAATTACTTCATCATAATTATTTATGTTTCTACCTAATTGCTTAATTACAGCTGGATTATGTTCTTCCAAGATTGTATTTGCAGTATTTATATCATTAAATACGATAGCTTTTTGGTACATTAAATATTGTTCCATAGAAGTAAAGCAAATATTTTGTACTCTAAAATTTGATAAATACCAATTACTTAACCATCCATTTTCTTCTTCAGGATTATGAAAACAAACAATATTATTCATATTTAGTAACCTTTTGAACAGCTAAATCCAGTTCTAAATCATGTAATCCAGGATAAGCTTTTTTCAAGTAATCTAAAGGAATTTTTTTAAGAAGATCTTTACTACTTATTTTATTTTTCCATTGATAATAGGCATAAAACTCTCCAATCCAATCTGGCAAAAAACCTTTAAGAGCTTTCCCCTTTTTTAATTCATAATGATCAATTAGTTTAAAGTACTGCCACAAATCCTTTACACTCATCGTGCAAACATAGGCTTGTCCCTCATCAATATACTCTCTAGTTTTACTTGTCATATAAGAAACTATAAAATCTTCTGTATCCATTTCTGGGTATGTACTAGCTATATAATCAAAAAGTTTGCCTTGCGTTTCTACAACTTCATCTAAATAGGCTTTTGAATAAACATGCATATAAATTTCCTCCAAATCTAAAAAAGTGTGCTAAATACTTTTGTGACTTGATTGCGATCAGAGTCAATCAATCGTTTCATCTTTTCTCTTGCGGCAATATCTCTCTCATTATATTTTTCATTATATTCTGAAAATTGTACTGGGATAATATCTTCTTTAATTTCTATTAAATTATCAAAAGCTTTTTGTGATTTAATACAGTATTGAATACCTAAACCACCAAGAGATAACAATTCCTCTAAAATATCAACATCAACTTCATCACGAACAAAAGCCTTAGCGATATAAAAGTAAGAGGCGTCCGCACGATATCCTTTTATAACATCATAGTCTTCTGTAGGAATACCATATTTATCAATAAACTTTTTTGCTAACATACGATATCTTTTTGAATCAGCAGCATCTCTATGCTTCATTAATTCCGCAAGCCAAGAAAGAATGTTTTCATTTTGAAAGTCTAAAACACGCAAACCATCCATATTCAGCATATATTTATGAACCCAGCCATTTGATTCATCAGGACGATAAACAGCCCATTCCTTAGCTAAATCAAGATTATCAGTGAGATAGAACCCTTTTCCGTAATCATGTTTTTCATTTCCTAAACCAAATTGCGGAATAACTTCACGATTTGAAGTTCCATGAAATAATATCATTATCAATTCCCCTCTCTTCAAAGATATATAATATTCTTACATTGTCTAACTTATACTGTATTACATCATAA
Source organism: Amedibacterium intestinale (assembly GCF_010537335.1). NCBI lineage: Bacteria > Bacillati > Bacillota > Erysipelotrichia > Erysipelotrichales > Erysipelotrichaceae > Amedibacterium > Amedibacterium intestinale. The sequence goes on along the minus strand of NZ_AP019711.1, from coordinate 2,097,145 downwards.
GTTATCTTTAAATTTAATTAACCATATAATATTTTTGACTAAAATAATAAATTTATAAAAATCTTATTTTTCTGCTGGAAACATATTTTGAAGCATATATTTCTTTAAATTCTTCATTTGCTCCACCTTTCGCTGGTGAAGAGTGATGAGGTGATCTAACTCCAAAAAATAATTAGCAATTTGTTGTTGTTCTTCTATATCAGATACGTCAACAATAAAATTGTACATATCTGACGCAAGGATATGTTTGATTGTATTACCAGTAGTTATATTATTTATTTTCCTTTTGGATTTTATAGTTTGGTATTGATAATTTAAAAAATAAGGTTCTATTTCTATTTTTGGATTCCGAAACATAATCAATGCGTGGGCAGCAGAATTATCCAATTCTTCAGGTATTACAGCAGTATGACCTACATGACCTGACTGAACCATTACCATATCACCAGTATGTAGCCATTTATCCTTTTGTCTTTCATAAAATTCATCATTTATAAAAACTTCATTGTTCCTATTTATTTGTCCATCCTTAATATTATTCGATTCAAGATAAAAATGCCCTGTATCAACATAATATGGTGTAGCTGTTCCTACAAAAGCATTTCCTATATTTTGATAAATCTCTTCCAGCTTACGCTGTTCCCAATCATCGGTGAATCCATTAAATCTGATTTTAGGTTTCATCATTATAATTCCTCCTCCATCAATTTAATGCAATCATTTAATGAAGAAATTATGTTTTCATCAGAACTTGTTAATTCATGTAACATAGATACAAACTCATTTTGTGTTTTTTGAAGTTCTGCATCCGTTTGTTTCATATCCACTAAAAGTTCTTGAATATTAATCGGTTCTTCTTTTTCAAAATTATCTACATATCTAGGAATATTTAAATTAAAATCATTTTTTTCAATATCCTCAAAGCTTGCAAGATAAGATTCTTTATCAACTGTCTCTCTTCGTACATATAAATCCATTACAGAGTCAATATGTTTATCAGTCATTTCATTTTGTTTTTTCCCTTTATTGAATTTCTTCGAAGCATCAATAAATAATACATCTCTTCCATCTCTATGTTTTTTCAATACAACGATACAAGTTGGGATAGATGTATTGTAAAACAAATTTGCAGGCAGCCCAATAACAGCATATATATTCCCTGAACGAAGTAATTTCTCTCTGATTTTACCCTCTGCAGCTCCTCTAAATAAAACGCCATGAGGTAATACGATTGCCATAGTTCCGCTACTTTTCAAATGATAAAGTCCATGTAGCAAGAAAGCATAGTCTGCTTTTGACTTTGGAGCTAGCACGCCATAATCACTAAAACGTTCATCTTGTAAAAAACCTTGTGCAGCACTCCATTTAGCGGAATATGGAGGATTCATCAAAACCATATTGAAATCTGTTTCTTCATCTGTAGGCCAATCAGCATCTAATGTATCGCCATGTCTTAACTTTTGATTTTCTGGCGCAACGCCATGCAAAAACATATTCATTCTTGCAAGATTATATGTAGAAGGCATAAGTTCTTGACCATAGTATTTTATATTTCTTGGATCTTTCGCATACTTCTTTGCATTCAACAGAAGCGAACCTGATCCCATACAAGGATCATATACAGATAATCCTTTTTTATCTTCCTGCCCTGCTATTGCAATTTTCGTTAATATCTTAGAAACAGCTTGAGGTGTATAAAATTCCCCAGCTTTCTTTCCTGTTTCTGATGCAAATTGTCCAATTAAGTATTCATAAGCATTTCCTAAAACATCATCATCCGTATTTAACAAATCAGCTTTATCAATTTCTTTGATTAAACTAGAAATCGTATCGCTTTGCTTTTGATCTCCAGTTCCTAAACGATTAGAATACAAATCAATATCTGTAAATAAATCTGTAAATAAAGGATCACTTTGCTCGATATTATTAAATGCTTTCTGTAAATATTCTCTGTTAAATGAATTATTTCTAGCTGCATCCGCAAAACAAGTATATGTAAGTTCTGGTTCGATAACATAATGACAAGTAGACTTGATTTCCTCCATTAACTCATCAGCACTCTCATCTTTCAACGCCTCTCTATATTCTTCTAATGCAGCTTTCAAAGATGAAGGCTTTTCATCATTAAGAAGATCATATACTTTAATCAAAAAGGAATCTGATAAATATTTATAAAAAACAATCCCTAATAAATAATCCTTATATTCATTTGCATCCATTTTTGATCGAAGTATATCTGCTCCACTCCATAAGACGCTTAAAAGATCTTTGCTGTTTTCTATTTCTGCCATTTTATAAATCTCCTCTCTTTTTAATAAAAAAATCTAATACTAAAACAATGCATATACATTTCTTAATGATATAACTTAAATAGTACCTACCATGCAATTTTGGCAAATACTTTTCCTGATATAATCATTACTAGATCATTGAAATATAGTATTTATATTGTTATCTACTTTCTTGGTAAAGTCCATTTCCTATCAATTTGTAGCTTGAACATCATCGTAGAAAAACATAATACAATAAATTATAAACCTAATATAATCATTATATCTTTATTTCGAGAGCATTGGTATATATTTATATTTGAATTCGTAAATTATCTACTAATTTTCTATCCTTTTCTAAATTCAAAAAATTTTAATCTAACATCTGCATATACCTTTTATATTGTTTTATGCATATATAAAATTATTAAAAGTCCCTTATACCTATATTCTAAGCTAAATTTAGATAATTACTTTTAAAGCTTTTAAAAACAATAACATCCAGTATACTCCAAAAAGTGCTTTACCATATAAAAGCTAAAACCATCACCCAATTTTATACAATCTTCAAATTTCTTTATTTTTCTTTCATTGACGTTCTACAATCACACTTTTTATAATCGAAGCATAGATAACTTCATTACAATAGTTAAAACTATGGAGGTAAATTTTATGAAAAAGCTAAATTTACAGGGAATAACGTATATAGAACTTTTAGAAGGAAGTCATGAGTGGTATTGGGGAAGTGATTATACAGAAGGAGATTTATATGAAGCAGAAGAATTGTACCGTAGTAATCATTCCATAAAATCAAATAGACTTGTTTTTATTCATTACCCTGATGGAACTGTTATTGAACCAATGAAAAGTAAGGTAGGACAATACTTTGGAAAACCTATTTTCTTTGATGATAAAATACAGATATTACTTGTAGACTTTCCAAAATCTCTTATTCACATTTTACAATACGATCATGAAATAAAGAAAACTGAGTTGATTACTACCCTGTCTTTATCAGCGACAAAAGATTGTTATAACTTGCTTCTTTATCGTACTCCATTGATGCTGACAAGATCTGCACATGATAACGTTTTTCAAATTTTATATCCACAAAAAGTTGACATTAACATTAGTGAAACAGAATCTTTTTGTTATAGAGAAAATGATAGATTGTATTTTGAAAGATGGATAGAAGACCCTTCTTATCGAAATGAAATTGTTGTACGAAAATATCCTAGTGGAGAAATTTTAGAAGTCATCCCCGGTTCCTTGTTAATTATGCCAGATGGACAAAAATGGATTTTATAGGTATATGAAAGATTATGTTTTAGTGAAATCATGATTTTATACGAATATAGAAACACAATCTATGAAAAATGACACCTTTATCAGTGTCACTTTCTAATTTAATTATTTACATGATGATGAAACTCTGGAGTACTGTCATCAATAATTCGAAATTCATAGCCCTGTTTTTGATAATATTCCAATAAGGAAGGAAGTGCTTTTACAGTTTCCTCACTTCCAGCTCCATCATGCATCAATACCATGACAACTTCCTGCTCTCCAACTTCTTTTTGTCCTGTATCAACCAGCGTACTTACACTAAGATTGCTATTGCCATCTCCATTCGATGCATTCCAGTCATAATACTGGTATCCTTTATCCAAGACATCTTTTGTTAACTGTGTCATAATTCCATCACAGTATTTTCTTGATACCGTATTACTGGAGCCTCCTGGAAATCGTAATATTTTTACTTTATGTCCTATTTGTTTTTCAATCACATCATTCATTTTTTCTATATCTTTAAAATATGCTTCAGGACTAGAATATATTTTCCCATAGTCATGAGAAAATGTATGAATTCCTATCGCATGTCCCTGCTTATACTCTTCTTTGATTAAATATTCATATTCTTTTTTTTCACCTGTCACAAAAAAGGTGGCCTTTGCATTATATTTCTTTAAAATATCTAATACTTCCTGTGTATGTTGACTTGGTCCATCATCAAATGTCAAATACATAATTTTATGTGTAGACTGTTTTGATACAGGATGATCTTGTTTATGCACAAAATATGAAGATATCGCAACAAGTCCCAGAAAACAAAAGCAGCTAAGCAAAATTTTGTTCCATGTTTTTTTATCCATTCTACTACACCTCAAAAACAGTATGGACTACTTTCTCAAAAATCATACAATTGTTTCTTTCGGTGGTATAATACTTTTAAGATACAGGAGGAAGTATTATGCATATACAAGATTCGATCATTCAGGCTTATCTTCAGGATATTTCCATTGAAGATGCCATAGATTTTTCTAAATTGAAAGGATTTAAAAAGCCAGTGTCTACAAGAAAAGAAATCGTAGAAGAACTTAATAGACAACTGCATCAAATTGTTCAACAATTTCCTGTTTTCAATGCATCTTTATGGAAGCAGATTTTTGACTCTAAAGAACTTGAAAATATCATCATTTTCCCTGTTGTTGGATCTTATCCAAGAGAAAACAGAGTATTTCTTTATGAAAATTCTACTGTAATTCAAATTGATCTGCTATTTATTGCAGATTATACTCCTATTGTTTCACAAATGTGTTATATTCTGAAAAATTATATAACATTAGAAGTTTCAAAACTATTATTGAAGAAAAAAGAACCAGTACCTCAAAACTTTCTAGAAACACTGGATCGTATGGTCTTTGTTGGGGGACTAGCTAATTTTCTAGCTTGGAATGAGGATTGTAATAACTATGTATTTGGAAAAGATACATATGATAAGAAAAAAGAAGAAGTCTTTGGTTTATTGTATCAAGCGAAAGAATTAAAAGACTCCCAGTTACAAAAGCAAATTCTGTCTTTTTTAGATACTTGTTCTTTTTGGGAGAACTTTCCTGCTGCAGCGGGCATGTTTTTCTTTGATGATATATATCGTGAGAAAGGCAGGGATGGAATCATAGAATATATTCAAAAAGGAAGTAAAAATTTTGTTAGACATATCTTTGAAGAATAAATCATTTTTTATATAATAGAGAAAAAGGAGAAATTCATCATGAATAATTTTACTTATGACATCAAAACAAAAGTTTATTTTGGAAAAGGACAAATATCTCACTTAGGGGAAGAAACAGCACTTTATGGAAAAAAAGCACTTCTTGTATATGGTGGAGGAAGCATCAAAAAAAATGGACTTTATGAAGAAGCCATGAAAGAATTTAAAAATCATCAGATAGAAGTCGTTGAATTAAGTGGTGTAGAGCCAAACCCAAGAATTGAAACGGTTCGCAAAGGTGTAGAACTATGCCGTAAACACAATATTGATGTAATTGTTGCGATTGGAGGAGGAAGTACGATTGATTGTGCGAAAGTTATTTCCGGAAGTGTCAGCTATGATAAAGATCCTTGGGACATCGTATTAGACGCATCAAAAGTAACATCCTGTCTTCCTATTTTAACTGTGTTAACACTTGCTGCTACGGGTTCAGAAATGGATGCAGTTGCAGTTATTTCCGATATGAGCAAGAATGAAAAATGGGGTTGTGGGCATCCTGGATTTCGTCCTGTCGTATCAATTTTAGATCCTACCTATACATTTAGCGTCAGCAAATATCAGACAGCTTGTGGAACTGCAGATATCATGAGTCATATCATGGAAAGTTATTTCACAAATACGGAAGGATTCATGCAAGATCGTATTGCGGAAGGATTGCTTCGCACATGTATTGCCTATGGACTTCGTGCAGTAAAACAGCCAGACGATTATGAAGCACGTGCTAATTTAATGTGGACAGGAAGCTGGGCAATTAATGACTTATTAAAACTTGGAAAGGGTTGTCCATGGAGTGTTCATCCTATGGAGCATGAACTTAGTGCATTTTATGATATTACCCATGGAGCAGGTCTTGCGATTTTAACACCATACTGGATGGAATATGTACTGGATGAGACAAGTGTAGATAAGTTTGTAGATTTCGCAAGGAATGTATGGCAGGTATCCCCACATTTAGAAGATGAATATGCAATCGCAAAAGAAGGTATTAAACGTTTAAGAGATTTCTTTGTGGCAATGGGACTTCCTACAACTCTGCATGAAGTTGGTATCAATGAAGAGCATTTTGATATCATGGCAGAAAAAGCAAGTAAAAAGCTACAGGGAGGTTATAGAAATCTTACAAAAGAAGATGTCATCAATATTTACAAAAAAGCTTTATAAAAATAAAAAACAGGAAGATTAAAAAGTATTCCATTCATCAACACACTTTAGTCTTCCCCTTTTATAATTGTACAAAAGAAATTCAAACTAAATTCTTCTTAACTAACTTTTTTAGATTACTGTTATAACATACTTAAAATGAAACCTCTTCGTATAAAAGCATACAAAGAGGTTTTCGTATGTAATTCTAATGTAGAAGGATTCCTGTTAGTTTTTCAATCAAAGCATTGTCAAATCCTTCTGCCTTCATTTTCTCTGCTATTTCTATTTTTTCTTCAGCCTTTCCTTTTGCTTCTCCTTCTATTTTTTCTTTTAGTTTTAATCTTTCAATTGCTTCTTCTGGTGCAAGGTTTTCTTCTCCTTCTTTTCTTACTCCCATCATGTTGATAACATCATTTCTTATTTTTTCTTCCCACTGTTTCGTTGCTTCACACATATTAAGTGCCTCCTCTTCTTTGTGTTCTTCCGCAAACTTTATGATTTCTTCATTTTCTGTTATAGCTCCTGCCAGTTTTATGACATCTTTTTTTACATACACATCTGCACATTCTTTTTTCATCTCTTCTATCTGTTTTCTGTAGATGTGCTGAATCATATAAACAAGCCTGCTTACATCCTCGTTTTGAAATGCATGTTCACTTGACCGTATTTCCAGCAGATTCATAGAATAGTCGCTGAAGCTTTTCTCCATCCATTTTGGCATATCCACCATCATATCCTTCAGTCTTCTTGGTCCATCCCATGGTTTTTCTCCATAGTATACCACCAGAGTAAATACAGGATGGATTCTCTCTTCTTTTCGCATTCCTGACAGGAATTCATCCCTGTTTGCATAAACTGCATTCTTTTTGTTTTCTCTTTTCTTCTTTGCACATTCTTCACGATACCCTAAGGCATCATACATCATGACCCGCAAAGGCATCCCATAGTGGATATGGCTTTGATTTTCCAGCAGGAAGATGGCATATTCACTGTCCCCTGCAAACTTTCTGATAAGATCTGCCCTTCTTTCAACAAAGACATCTTCCTTCTTTTTTGTCTGAATGCTTCCTGACAGATTGCTGTCTGCCTCCATCAGTTTTTCAGGAAGAATGACCTGTTTTCCTTCGTATAAGACCGTGTTGAATAAATCCGCAAAACGCTTGTTGTCCTTCCAGAAATCCCTGGATAAAATATCCAGATTTGACATACGCATCACCTATTTCCTTTCTTTTTTTACGGATATCGGAAGATGATACATATTCATCTTCATTATAAAAACATGAATATTGTTTGTCTATACCGATATCGTGATATACAAGGTATACATTACCCTGTTCACTAACTTATACGAAATCAATAGGTAAAAATACAAAAAAATTAGAAAAAATTTATTTCTATTAGGAAAATATATACTTTCTTGCTAACTTTATCGTTACTTTACTATTTTTTTTATCGATCTTCTGCATTGTACTTCTATGTAGATAATGATAAAATATCTTAGATTTTGAAAGGATATTATGTATGATTAAATTAATTATTTCTGATATGGATGGCTCTTTGCTGCATACAGATAAAACCATGCCGAAAGGTTTTTTTGAATTGATTCAAAAGTTAAAACAACAAGGTATTCTTTTTGCCGCAGGGAGTGGTCGCCAGCTGGCATCTTTACAAAACTCATTTCAACCTGTACAAAAAGATATGTATTTTATTGCAGAAAATGGATGTATTACGATAGATGGTTCTACTCAAAATGTTTTGGATGTACACTGTCTTGATAAAGGATATGTAAAAAAATTTATCGAGATATGTCGCAACATTCCGGATACATATGTTGTTGTATGTGGACGCAAATCTGCTTATTATGAATTTAAAAATGAAAAGATTTTACTTCAGCACGTAACACCTTACTACTTTCACCATCAACAAGTAGAAGATATTACAAAAGTTGAAGATGACATTTTAAAATTAGCTGTCTTAAATCTACAAGGCACAGCATCTCATGTATATCCTAACTTTGAAACTTACCTAAATAATTTTAATATTTCTGTTTCTGCATTCGAATGGATGGACATTATGGCAAAAGATATACATAAAGGATTAGGTGTACAAACGCTTTGTAAATACCTGGGCATTCAAAAACATGAAGTTATGATTTTTGGTGATTTCATGAATGACTATGAAATGTTACAAGAAGCCTATTTTAGCTTTGCTATGAAAAATGCATTACCAGAAATTAAAGAAATCTGCAATTTTGAAACTACATTTACCAACGATGAAGATGGTGTAAAATATGAAATTGAATACTGGTTATCAAATAACCAGGAAAAATTACGAGAATATATGGAAAACAATGAGGCCTTCTTTTAAGCTCTCATTGTTTTTTTCGATTATACAAATATTTCCTTAAAAGTTAGAATGATATAACTTGCATATTCCAATGATATTTGTTAAAATCCTTATTGTTAGTTAAATCTAACATATTTATTTAAATATGTTTATGTAGGATACATTGTTTTAGGAGGTATTTATGAAAAAGATTGCGATTATATTCTCAATGATAGTAACACTTGGCTTTATCAGCGGATGTCAAAGTCAGACATCTTCTACACCCGATAAAAAAGAAGTTATCACTGTACAGGATGCGAAAGGAAATGTGGATATTCCTGCTAATCCACAAAGAATTGTTGATTTAAGTGGAAATAGTGATATGCTTTCTATTCTTGGATATAAAGTGGTGGGAACTGCGAATTCTGATGCGTATGATTATACAAAATTTCCTTCGTATTTAGAAGATACTTTACAAGGTGCAAAAATCTTAGGCTACAGTATGCAGGATACAATGGATATTGAAGGAATATTAGAATTAAATCCAGATTTGATCATCATTTCCAATGTACAGGAAAAAATGTATAAACAGTTAAGTGAAATTGCCCCTACCATTATGCTGGAACTGGCACAAATTGACTGGACACAAGACCTTGCTTCTGTTGCGAAAATCTTCCATAAAGAAAAAGAAGCACAAGATTGGCTAAACACATATAAAACAGAGGCAAAAAAAGCTGGTGAAAAAATCAAAGCTTCTTATGGGGAAGACACAACGTATTTAGCACTGCTGGCAAGTGGTGGACAGCTATACATCTTTGATGCAGCTGGAATTGGTGGCGTTTTATATGATGATATGGGACTGAAAAAACCAGATAATATGCCAAAACAGGAAAATATCAGTCTGCCTGTGATTTCTTATGAAGGCTTGGCAGAGCTGGATGCTGACCATATCTTCCTTGTAGGCACAGAAGAAGACAGCGCTGCACTAAAAGCGAATGCAGTATATAAAAATCTTCGTGCCGTAAAAGAAGGAAATGTAACAGAACTTCCTTCAAGTCCTTACTTTAATATCGGATATAGCCCTATTGGAAAAAAAGTATTTGTAGAAGAAGTAGCTTCTTTTTTAGAGAAATAACGTGAAACGTCATATTTTACTAGCAACAGTGGTAGGAATGCTGCTGTTGCTGCTTGGTATTTTTATCTCTATTCAAAATGGGGCAAAACAAATTCCCCTATCCGATATCATATCTGTTTTCTTTTCTTCTGCAGATACTTTACACTCTCAATTAATTTTAGATGTACGATTGCCTCGTTTACTTGCCTCTATCCTATGTGGGGGCTTGCTGGCAATGAGTGGTGCAATGACACAGGGAATTTTAAAAAATCCTGTTGCAGAACCTTCCATTTTAGGAATTACTCAAGGAGCAACGATGTTTGTGGCATTGTCTTCTTTTCTTCCAGCATTTCCTATATTGACTTCTCCATTTCCTATGGCAATCTTCGGAGCGGCGATAAGTGGACTTCTGATTTTTTCTTTTTCTTTAAAAAAAGGAATACGTCAGGATATATCTATGCTTCTTCTTGCAGGAACGGCGTTAAGCATGCTGTTTTTATCGCTTGCTTCTATTTTTGCACTTCTTCAAAACCGTTCCCAGGAACTTGCTTTCTGGATTGCAGGAGGTTTTCGTAATATTTCCTGGTTTCATGTGCATGGATTCATCCTTATTACGATCATAGCTTTTCTTGCCATCTTTTTTCTGGCACAAAAAATCAATCTGCTATCTTTAGGTGATGAAGCAGCCATCGGTTTGGGCATTTCTCCAAATAAAATCCGTCGTTATGTTTTGTTTTTGATGATTCCTATCTGTGCCATTTGTGTGGCATCTGCTGGAAATATTGCCTTTGTAGGATTGTTCATTCCCCATATTCTTAGAAAAATAATTGGTAACGATTATCGAAGTCTTCTTCCTTTATCCTTCCTTTATGGTGGTGTTTTATTACTTTTTGCAGATGTTCTTGCCAGAACGATTTCTGCCCCTTATGAACTTCCTGTTGGTTTATTTACCGCATTCTTAGGTATTCCTGTCTTTTTACTGCAAGTACGAAAGGAGATACAATAATGAAACGAAAACATGCTTTTTTTCTTCTCCTTATTCTTCTTATCCTAGTTGCTGGTTTCTCTGTTTTATATGGAAGTTATCAACTGTCGATAACAGAATTATTTTCCACCCTTGCAGGAAATGGAACGAAAGCACAGGAGTTTGCGATTTTTCAAATACGACTTCCTAGAACCTTGCTTGCCTTGCTGGTAGGCTGTGCTCTAGGTGTATCTGGTGGTCTGTTACAGGGAGTCAGCAGAAATCCGCTTGCTGAACCTGGTATGATTGGTATCAATGCAGGAGCTGCCTTATTTGTTGTTTTATGGATTTCTTTACAAACAACACAATATTATTCTTCGCTTTCTCTTTCCTCAGCTTTCTTCATGCCTTTCATTGCGATACTTGGATCTTTATCAAGTGTTGCCCTAATCTATATTTTATCTTACCGAAAAGGGATTCAGCCTGTCCGATTTCTTCTTACCGGAATTGCGATAAATACCGCAATATCAGCGCTCATTACTTTCTTTCAGTTACAAATGAGCAAAGGGGATTTTAATCAGGTACTTACATGGACAAATGGAAGCTTATGGGGAAGCAGCTGGCAATACATTCTCTTTATCCTTCCTCTTCTTGTTGTCTTTATTGGCTATGCTTTGTATCGTTCTTCTACCTTAGATGTTCTTGCCTTTGGTGATGAACTTGCGACAGGACTTGGGGTATCTGTTCAAAAAGAAAGACGAATCTATTTATTATTAGCAACATGTCTTGCAGGAGTGGCAACTGCCGTGGCAGGAAATATTGCTTTTTTAGGACTTCTTGGTCCACAGATAGCTCGAAAACTATGTGGTGGCAAGCATCGCAACATGTTAATAAATGCAGCACTTATCAGTTCAATTATTCTTATTTTTTCCGATGCTTTGGCACGAAATTTATTTTCCCCTATTGAAATTCCAGTGGGTATCATTGTATCGATTGTGGGTATTCCATATTTTCTATATCTTATCTTCACATCAAGCAAATAGGAGGTCTTTATGATTGAAATTAAAAATTTACAGGCAGGTTATGATAAAACCATTATTCTACCAAATATCTCCCTAACGATTCCACGAAATAAAATAACGGCACTGATTGGGCAAAATGGCTGTGGAAAATCTACGCTTTTAAAAACAATTTCTCGTATCTTACCTGCACAAAAAGGAACCATTTCTCTTGATGGAAAAGATATGCAGAAAATGTCTCATAAAGAAATCGCCAAAAAAATGGCAGTACTTCCTCAATCTCCTACTGCTCCAGAATATTTAACGGTAAAAGAGTTAGTTAGTTATGGACGATTTCCCTATCAAAAGCCTCTTTCTTCCCTAACAAAAGAAGATCATGAAATTATTTCCTGGGCAATGGAAAAAACAGGAGTCTATGAATGGAAAGATCATAAAGTATCCGCATTATCTGGTGGTCAACGTCAACGTGCATGGATTGCGATGGTATTAGCACAAAAAAGTGATATTTTGATATTAGATGAACCAACAACATATTTAGATATTTCCTATCAGCTGGAAATATTAGAACTTCTAAAAGAACTGAATCTGGAACATCAACTAACTGTTGTAATGGTTTTGCACGAATTAAACCATGCGGCAAAATTTGCAGATCATATTATTGGATTAAAAAAAGGAACACTCATCTTTGAGGGCGCTCCCATGGAAGTCATCACAAAAGAAAACCTAAATAAACTATATGATATCAACGCACAATTGATGTATGATACAACACAAAGCTACCCTATCTGTTTTGATTATTCCTTACAAAATAAAACACATTAAGATAATAAGCTGTGAGAAATCGCAGTTTTTTTGTGCTATTATTCGATTTAAAAAATTCTTATATTCCTTTTTAAATGTAGCGAATATAAACTGCTTATCGATTTGACACAACATTTATTTAGTAACATCATAGAAATGTTATTAAAAGAAAACAATACATCTAGGGTTAGGTATTTTTAACTAGAAATCCTATCCTATATAAGAAAATCTTTTACCAGAAAGTGAATTACATTATATTATTTTATATATATTTCATAGTTTTTTAATATTTCTTATACTATAATCTAATTAGATTTCACAAAATGTAACAAAAATATAAAAGGAGATAAATATGACTAAAATCAATTGTAGCAAATTATACTATCATCATTTTCTGTAATCGAGTGACTATAATTCAAATAACAACTTCTGCGGAGAAGATTATAAGGTAAAAATACTGAAATATTAGCTAGTTACAAAGCAAGATTATCTAAAATAGATGAAACACGTCTAATCAAATCATAAACAATAATATTAAGGAGAAATAAATCATGAAAAAAATGATATTTTATATGATGCTAGCCCTAATTTCTGCCATTATTTTTTCTATCATATTGCCATTTACATTACTTTATCCTGTTAGATTTTTAACTTCTACTCAAAACTTATTAACAATGATTAGAGGATTGTCTGCTATTCTTCTGATAGTAAACATATGCCTGGGCTTTTATGAAGCAAGAAAGAAAGAAAATTAAAAACTTCGTTACACATTGTCAACAAGTTAATAATGTAATGACTCATATCAAAGGAAAAAGGAGCAATCACTCCTTTTTTGTCACCAATTTGTATCTTTTTGCTTGCGTAGAAAATTGGTAATCATCTCTGTAACGCCGATGACATCTAACGATTATATATACATAGGTATTATGGAACGAAAACCAATTGTACAAGAATACAAGCCACGATAACATTTTTAGTTTTATACATTACCATAAATTCTTTAAAATGGACATTAGCAACATGTTTTTCAATTGATAGAGAAGCTTTTTCATGATGAGCACATTTAAGAGTACTTGCTTGATTTTTTCAAAACTTGAATAAGAAAAACCATTATCCCTGTTTTTCTGTCTAGCTAGAAATCTGCTACAGTAATAAAGTGCTCGTATTACTATTGGATACACTAGGTTGTGATTGTTCTATGTCTCAATATTGATAATGAGAGCAATTTTATCATCTTTCGTTCCCGGCAATTTAGCTTCAAAAAGAACATCATATTTGTTAAGTGTTCCATCGATGGATAGGTCAACTGTTTTTAACCCGTTTATCGAAAAATCATCATTATTAGATGAAAGTGTAATACAATCAACTATCTCATCCAGACTCAAATCTGCATACTCAGGAATGCACCCTTTCATGATATTGGCCAAAATCTGCTTGTTACTCAAAATCTTTTTACAATAAGTATCATATGTTTTCGAAGCAATATGTTTATCTAAGAGCATTTCTATCTTATTATTGTCTTCCATAAATTCATCCCTTTCTTTTGTTCATCCTGCATTCATATTTATGTAAAGTCTCTATACTCACATGTAGAAACTTTTTGTATACTATCTTAATGTAAAAGAATTCCTGTTAGTTTTTCAATCAGAGCATTGTCAAATCCTTCTGCCTTCATTTTCTCTGCTATTTCTATTTTTTCATTTTCCCTTCCTTCAAGAATACCTTTAGCTTTTCCTTTTGCTTCTCCTTCTGTTTTTAATCTTTCAATTGCTTCTTCAGGTGCAAGGCTTTCTTCTCCTTCTTTCCTTACTCCCATCATGTTGATGATATTGTTTGTGTTTCTTCTTCCAATTTCCTCTTCCCACTGTTTCGTTGCTTCACACATATTTAGTACCTCCTCTTCTTTATGTTCTTCCGCATACCTTATGATTTCTTCATTTTCTGTTATGACTCCTGCCAACTTTATGACATCTTTTTTTACATACACATCTGCACATTCTTTTTTCATCTCTTCTATCTGCTTTCTGTAGATGTGCTGGATCATATAGACAAGCCTGCTTACATCCTCGTTTTGAAATGTATGTTCACTTGACCGTATTTCCAGCAGGTTCATCGGATAGTCATTGAAGCTTTTCTCCATCCATTTTGGCATATCCACCATCATATCCTTCAGTCTTCTTGGTCCATCCCATGGCTTTTCTCCATAGTATACCACCAGAGTAAATACAGGATGGATTCTCTCTTCTTTTCGCATTCCTGACAGGAATTCATCCCTGTTTGCATAAACTGCATTCTTTTTGTTTTCTCTTTTCTTCTTTGCACATTCTTCACGATACCCTAAGGCATCATACATCATTACCCGCAAAGGCATCCCATAGTGGATATGGCTTTGATTTTCCAGCAGGAAGATCGCATATTCACTGTCCCCTGCAAACTTTCTAATTAGATCTGCCCTTCTTTCAACAAAGACATCTTCCTTCTTTTTTGTCTGAATGCTTCCTGACAGATTGCTGTCTGCCTCCATCAGTTTTTCAGGAAGAATGACCTGTTTTCCATCGTATAAGACCGTGTTGAATAAATCCGCAAAACGCCTGTTGTCCTTCCAGAAATCCCTGGATAAAATATCCAGATTTGACATACGCATCACCTATTTCCTTTCTTTTTTTACGGATATCGGAAGATGATACATATTCATCTTCATTATAAAAATATGAATATTGTTTGTCTATACCGATATCGTGATATACAGGGCATACTTTACCCTGTTCACTAACTTATACGAAACAAATAGGTAAAAATACAAAAATTTCATAAAATATTTTTATATTTTTAGAAACAAATATCAAAAAGGATATGAAATATGTAATTTATACTTACATAACTCATATCCTTATTTTTAAGAATGTTGCTTTATTTAAGATTTCCTATATAAAAATATAATTAATCCAATTCTAATCCACCTGTATACAGCTGATAATATGTACCTTTTTCCTTCATCAGTTTTTCATGATTTCCACGTTCAATAATATGTCCCTGATCCATAACCATGATAACATCTGAATTTCGAATCGTTGATAAACGGTGTGCAATAACAAATACGGTACGTCCTTTCATCAATTTATCCATTCCATCCTGTACTATTTTTTCAGTATGAGAATCAATAGAAGAAGTTGCTTCATCTAAAATCAGTACAGGTGAGTTGGCGAGTGCAGCTCTGGCAATTGATAACAGCTGTCTTTGTCCCTGTGATAAAGAAGCCCCATCTCCACTAATGATCGTATCATAACCATTTTCTAAGTGACGAATAAAACCATGGGCATTTGCTAGTTTAGCGGCCGCAATAACTTCCTCATCACTGGCATCCGCCTTTCCATAACGAATATTATCACGAATTGTTCCTGTAAATAAATGTGTATCCTGTAAAACAATACCCAAAGAGCGACGCAGATCATCTTTTTTTATCAGCTTAATATCTATGCCATCATACGTAATTGTTCCGCTTTGAATATCATAGAAGCGATTAATCAGATTCGTAATCGTTGTTTTCCCAGCACCAGTTGCCCCAACAAACGCAACTTTCTGTCCCTGATCAGCAAATAGATTAATATCATATAATATCTGTTTCTTATCTGTATACCCAAAGTTAACATTATCAAAGATAACATTTCCAACTAATGGTACATAAACTGCTTTCCCATCTTGACGAGGATGCTTCCATGCCCATCTTGCATCATCTGTTTCACTTTCTACAAACGTTCCATTTTCTTCTTTTATTTTGACTAAGGTAACAATTCCTTCATCTACTTCACACTCTTCGTCCATTAACGCAAAAATACGTTTTGCCCCTGCTGCTGCCATGATAACGAAGTTTAACTGCTGAGATATCTGTGTAATTGGCATCGTAAAGGAACGATTTAACTGCAAGAAACTAGCTAGTCCTCCAAGCGTTAATCCACCTATACCATGAATTGCGACAAGTCCTCCAACCAAAGCGGTAAGTACATAGGATATATTTCCTAAATTCCCCATAACCGGCATTAAGATATTGGCATACTTATTTGCCTGATATGCACTTTCAAACAATTCTTCATTTACTTTATCAAACCCTTGCTTTGTTTCTTCTTCATGTGTAAATACTTTAATTACTTTTTGTCCATTCATCATTTCTTCAATATAGCCATTTACTTTCCCAAGGTTTTGCTGCTGTTTGGTAAAATAAACACCACTTTGTCCAGCAATTTTACTCATAGCTACCTTCATAACGATAAGCATAATAACAACAATGAAAGTTAAATACAAACTTAATACGCACATGGAAATAAAGACACTGACAACCGTAATCAAAGATGCCAGAAACTGTGGAATACTTTGTGAAATAACTTGTCTTAAGGTATCGGTATCATTGGTATACACAGACATGATATCTCCATGCGGATTTGTATCAAAATAGCGAATTGGAAGTTTCTCCATGTGAGAAAACAAATCATCACGAATACGCTTCATTGTCCCCTGTGCCACATTGATAAGAATACGTGCATATAAATAGGTAGATAAAACGCCTACTCCATAAATAGCTGCCATTTTACATAGTGCAATAAATAAAGGAGTAAAATCTGCTGCACCCTCACTTACTAAGATAGGGGTAATATAGTCATCAATCAAACTTTTTAAAAACAAAGAACTGGTAACAGAAGCCAATGAACTAATAATAATAAACAGCAACACAAAGATACATGCGAAGCGATAATTTTTAAGAACATAACCAATCAATCGCCCAAGTACCTTCATCGTCTCCTGATCGGCTTTTACTCTGCGATTTTTTTGTACTCTCATTCTTCATCGCCCCCTTTTACCTGTGTTTCATATACTTCTTTATAAATCTGATTTGTTTTTAATAATTCCTCATGTGTTCCAATACCATCAATTTTTCCATCATCCATAACAATAATGCGATCAGCATCCTGAATAGAAGAAATACGCTGAGAAATAATTAATTTTGTGATTTCTGGAATATCTTCTCTAAACGCTTTACGAATTAAATAATCCGTTTTGGTATCAACTGCACTTGTAGAATCATCTAAGATCAAGATTTTTGGTTTTTTCAGTAAGGCACGGGCAATACATAATCTTTGACGCTGTCCACCAGAGACATTGCTTCCACCTTGTTCAATATATGTATCATATCCATCTGGAAATTTCCTAATAAATTCATCTGCCTGTGCCAATTTACAAGCTTTTATCATTTCTTCATCACTGGCATTTGGATTCCCCCAGCGAAGATTTTCCTTGATTGTTCCAGAGAATAAAATATTGGTTTGTAAAACCATAGATACCTGATTACGCAAAACATCTAAATCATATTCTTTTACATTTTTCCCGCCAACAAACAATTCTCCTTTAGTCACATCATATAGACGTGGAATTAAAGATACAAAAGAAGTCTTTCCACTTCCTGTCCCACCTAAAATACCAATGGTTTCTCCTGAAGCAATCGAAATATCGATATCCGTTAAAACAGGCTCTTTCTGTTTCGCACTATATGCAAAATCTACATGATGAAAACGAATAGAACCATCTTCTACACTGGTCAAAGCATTTTCAGGTGATACAATATCGCTTTTTTCATTTAATACTTCCCCAATACGATCTACAGAAGCTAAAGACATTGATAACATAACAATGATCATAGAAAGCATCATCAGTGACATTAAAATCGTTGTAGTATACGTAATCATGCTCATCATTTCACCGGTTGTCAATGAACCTCCAACAATCATCTTAGCTCCCAGCCAGGAAATCGCTAGAATACATCCATACATACTGATTTGCATTGATGGAGAGTTGAAAATCAAAATATTTTCTGCTTTTTTAAATAGTTTATAAATATTATAAGAAGCCTTGTTAAATTTTTCTATTTCATGCTTTTCCTTTACATATGCTTTCACAACACGTACATTGGTAATGTTTTCCTGTACACTTGCGTTTAATTCATCATATTTATTAAAAACATGTAAAAATATTGGATGTGCAAAGTGTATGATAATAAACAATACAATACTTAAAAAAACAATTGCATATAAAAATACAGTTGACAGTTCTGCATTAATAAAAAATGTCATTGCCATCGCACAAATCAAAGACAATGGTGCACGTACACACATACGAAGTACCATCTGATATGCATTTTGTACATTCGTAACATCTGTTGTCATACGTGTAACAAGTCCTGCAGTGGAATATTTATCAATATTATGAAAAGAGAAATCCTGTATATTGTAAAATATTGCTTTTCTTAGATTTTTTGCGAACCCTGCAGATGCATGAGCTGCATATTTTCCAGATAATGCTCCAAAAACCAAGGAACCAAAAGCAGCAGCAATCATAATACTTCCATATAAAAGTACTTGCTTCATATCTCCTTTTTCAACACCTTTATCAATGATAAAAGACATCAAAAAAGGCAAAGAAATTTCCAGCAAGACTTCTCCTACCATGCATAGCGGAGCAAGAAAGGAAGTTTTCTTATATTCTTTAACTTCTTTTAATATTCGTTTAATCATAGCTTTCCATCTCCTTTTCTAAATTAAATAGCCTGCTATATAAGTGCTTAAAAAATATCATGAAGAAGGGTGCAGCATGCGCATCAACATATCCTGGAGTTGTTTTTCTTCCTCTTCATTTAAGGATGCCACCATTTCTTTATCCGCTTCATTAAACTTTTGTCGAAGTAAACAATCCAGTTCCAATGCTTTTTCTGTTACAACAATATGTTTTACTCGAGCATCTTTTTCATCCGCAACACGCTGAATTAACCCTTTGTGCTCTAGACGATTTAAGATTCCTGTTACGGTTGGATTTGAAATTTCCATTTTATGCTCAATATCTTTCTGCTTTACACTGCGCCCAGCTTCTCTTGACTGAAATAAATAAATCAAAGTAAAGGTCTGTGTTGCAGTTAAATCAAATTCACAAAAAATTTTATTTAATCGCTGCTGATGAAGAAAATATAGCTGTTTGATTAACATACTTGTTCGTATTTCCATGTTCTCACCTTCTATTATATAGCACGCTATGTATTTTAAAGCATTTTCTTCTCTTTGTCAACGGAAATAAACTGCTTTTCCAAGTGCTGCTAACATGATATAATTGCTCCTGTTAATCCATAGTAGAAAGGAGCTTTAAGGTATGTATTATGCTTTAAAATGTAAAGAATATCAAAGCCTTTTTTTAGATAAACAAGCCTTTGAAAAAGTAAAAACACAATATCCTCATGCAAACTGTAAAACTTTTTCTAGCGCAAAAGAAGGTTTAGATTGGATTCATGACAAAAATGAAAACATACCTTCTATACAAAAACAAACAAAGAAAAAAACATCTTTAAACTATGAAGCTCTATCTCTTCAACAAAAAGAAACAATTGAAGGTACCTGTCGACTATTTCATAAAGGAAAAAACGTAATTACAATTTATGGTGCGGCAGGGACTGGAAAAACAACCATTGTTAAGTTTATTATGAAAAAATTAAAAATATCCAATAAACAATTATTATTTACAACCTTTACTGGCAGAGCCTCGTTAATGCTTCGAAAAAAAGGAATTGATGCCAAAACGATTCACTCTACATTTTATACCTGCTTTAAGAATAAAAATGGAAAGTTTCGTTTTCGATTAAAAGATGAATTGCATGGTTCTTTTAAATTAATTGTTATTGATGAAATTAGTATGGTTGGGAAACGCTTATTTGATGATATTTTATCTTTTGATATCCCAGTCTTATGTTTAGGAGATCCTTATCAGTTACAGCCAGTTATGGATGATCGTGTTGATTTAAAACCTGATTTTCTTCTTACAGACATATTTCGTCAAGGAAAAGATAGTAACATTATCTCTTTTGCGACACAAATTCGTGAAACGGGAAGCTGGAAAGGAAATTATCACGAATTAGATTTGCTTTGTATGCCTGCACGAAGAGCAAGCGTACAAGATTATTTACAAGCAGATCAAGTATTATGCGGTACAAATAAAATGCGTAAGAAAATCAATGCAGGTATGCGCAAGCATTTAGGCTTTACACATCCCATCCCGGAAAAAGGAGATAAACTTATTAGTTTAGATAATCATTGGGATGTCCTTGATGAAGATCTACAGGAGTTTGCCTTAGTCAATGGTATGATTTTTACTGTTGATGAAATTTATAAAATTCATTTAGACAAGAATGTATTTTATAATCAATATATGGATGTTCGCTTAAAAGCGGATGGATTTGATGAAATCTATTTCCAAACTAGAATTAATCTTTGTCCATTTCTTGAAATCAACACAGAAATGGAAGAAGAAGTTGATGGATTAAGAGATTTTCTAGCTACTGCACATCATTTTGATTTTGGATATGCGATTACCATTCATAAAGCACAAGGATCTGAATGGGATCATGTACTTGTTTATGGTAATTTTTGGGGAAAAGAGAAAAAAGAAATGGCATATACAGCCGCTACAAGAGCATCAAAAAAATTAGTTTGGCTTCAAACAAACGACTAAAAAGGTGGCAAATGCCACCTTTTGTGATTCTAATAATTATTAAACGATGCTTCATCCTTTGAACCGTGCTGTGCTTCCGCTTTAATTTCATAATGAATCATTAAAGAAAGCATAGCTCTTAAAAGGATAATAGAACCTAAAATCAAGATTTCATTCAGACTTCTTACAAGTACCGTTTTTAAAATTTCGGCTCCCATTTTAAATTCCAGTCCTAATGCCAATGCATTGGCTAATTCGATTCGAATAGGATACCTTTTCTTTGTAAAGAATGAATGTATGTAATAATAGAATGCCTTTACAGCTCCACAGCTGATAACGATAATTCCTATCAGCTCAAGTAAGGATATGATTTCTGGAAGTAACGATGCAATAAAATGTTCCAGCATATGAATTTCCTTTCTGTCTGCCAGGCAGACGATTTATTTCTTCTTAGTTTCCTGCGTATTCTGCAACAACTTCACTTACTGGTTTATTTTCTTCCATTGCCTTGATAACATTTCCAAGTACAGGTCCTACAGACAATACATGCATTTTGTCATATAGTGGAAGTTTATCATTTTGTTCAATTGTATTTGTACAAATGAACCCATCAAGATTTGCAGCTTTTAAACGATCAATTGCAGGTCCAGATAATACACCATGGACACAGCTTGCATATACAGCTTTTGCCCCTTTATCACGAAGCATATTGATTCCTGCAGTCAATGTTCCAGCAGTATCTACGATATCATCAACGATAACTGCAGTTTTTCCTTCTACATCCCCAATCAAGTTCATAGCTTCTGCTACATTTGGTTTTGGACGACGTTTATCAATGATTGCGATTGGAGCATGCAGCATTTCAGCAAGTTTTCTTGCACGTGTTGTTCCACCATGGTCAGGAGAAACGACAACGATATCTTCTAAGTTTAAAGACTGTACGTATTTTCCAATGATACAGATTGCAGAAATATCATCTGCAGGTACATTGAAGAATCCCTGAATCTGTGTAGCATGCAATTCCATTGTCATAACATGGTTAGCTCCTGCTGTTTCCAGTAATGTTGCGACTAATTTAGAAGTAATTGGCTGTCTTGGTTTTGCTTTACGATCCTGTCTTGCATATCCAAAATATGGCATTACTACTGTGATATGTGCAGCACTTGCACGTTTACATGCATCAATCGCAATCAGCACTTCCATTAAGTTGCTGGATACAGGATTGCATGTAGACTGTACGATATATACATTTTTACCACGTACAGATTCTCCAAGTTCTACCATAATTTCCCCATCTGCAAAGTGTTTTACTTCACATAACCCTAAAGGGATACCCAACTGAGCAACAATTTCATTTGCTACTCCTACACTAGATGTTAACGCAAATACAACCGCTTTGTTTTCCATTTTTCTTCTCCTTTTTCCAAATACTTGTATTTATTTGTTTTTATATACTGTTCCATAACCTTTTTTTATGGACTGACGTGATCTTGCAATTCCCATATCTCCATCTTCAACAGAAGATGTAATGGTAGAACCAGCCGCAAGCAAAGCATTTTCTCCAATGGTTACCGGCGCAATCAAGTTACAATTGCTTCCAATGAAAGCCCCATCTTTAATTGTCGTACGGAATTTGTTTTTTCCATCATAATTGACCGTAACAACTCCACAGCCAAAATTCACACCTTTTCCAACATCGCTGTCTCCAACATAAGTTAAATGTGCACATTTGCTTCCTTCTCCAAAGTTTGTATTCTTGAATTCCACAAAGTTACCAATACGACAATTAGAAGCTACTACTGTGTTATTTCTTAAATGAGACATTGGTCCAACAGTAGAATTTGCCCCAACTTTGCTTTCTACTACTTTACTGCTGTCAATCACAGCACCATCTTCAATAACTGCATTACGCAGATAAGAATTAGGGAAAATAGTTACATTGTTTCCAATCACTGTGTTTCCTTCCAAATGCACATTTGGATAAATCACACTATCTACCCCAATGCTTACTTCTGTATCGATATACGTATTATCTGGATCAATTAACGTAACACCATTCATCATGTGTTTTTTATTCACATGCTGTTTCAGCCACTTCTGTGCTTTCGCAAGATCCACACGATCATTGACACCCATAGTTTCATCTACATCATCAACAACCATAGCATTTACAGATAATCCTTTTTTATTAAAGATTTCTACTAAATCTGTTAAGTAATATTCATTTTGTGCATTGTTGTTTTTGATTTCCTTTAACCCTTCAAACAACAACTCATTTTTGAAACAGAAAATTCCAGTATTGATTTCTTTAATTTCCAGTTCTTCACTGCTGCAATCTTTTGCTTCAACAATTTTTTCAACTAGATTTTTTTCATTACGAACGATTCTTCCATAACGTGCACCATCTTCCAGCACTGCTGTAACAACACTGCAGGCATGATCTTTATTTGCTTCAAATACCTTTAAAATCGTTTCACTTTGAATGCATGGACCATCCCCACATAAAATGATGGTATCGCCCTTTTCTTCCTTCAGCATTTCTGCCTGCATTGCCGCATGTCCTGTTCCAAGCTGAGGTTCCTGCAAAGCATATTCTACGCTATCTTTCAAATATTCTTTGACACTTTCTGCTCCATGACCTACCACAACCACAATACGATCAACATTTGCTTTTCTTAAGCTTTCTACAATATGGCCAATCATTGGTTTATGCAAAACTTCATGCATGACCTTGCATTTATCCGATTTCATTCTTGTGCCCTTACCGGCAGCTAAAACTATCGCAGATCTCATATTATTACCTCCGTACCTATTTTAACAAAATTCACACTTAAAAAAAAGCTTATCTAGACATTTCTAATAGTTTTTGAAAAATTTTACATCTATACATTCCTATCCTCATCTTACATTGTATTATTCTTCCTGTTTTTTAGAAAAATCATGATGCTGCATTATGAAGAAAATTGACAAAAAAAAGGAAAGCCCCTAAAATAGTTAAGTAATTATAATTAAATTTGCTTAACTATAAAGGAGGATACTATGCTTTTAAAAGATACTCTTAATCATTTTTTCTACACAATGAGTGTAAACGAGCTTCAACTAATGAATGAAAAATTCAAGAATCTGAATATCACATACAATAGCCTGCTGTATTTAGATCTTATTGCCCAGACACCAAAATGTACGATCACACAACTTGCACAAACACTTCATATTTCCAAGTCTGCCGTTACCTTAAAAGTGAATGAACTGGTTAAGCAGGGACTTTTAATCAAGCAACAAAGCAAACAGGATAAGCGTGTCTACTATTTACATCTAGAAGAAGAAATCAAAGACATCTATACACAGTATGACAAAGCTTTATATAAAGCTATGCAAAAAGTAAATGAACAGTTTTCTATAGAAGAACAGGAAATTTTTTCTAAAATACTAAAGGAAATTGAAGAAAGTTATATAAAGGAGATTTTTAATGGAAAATAAATTAGCACAAAACTTTACCATCACATCATTATTAAAATTTACAGCACCTACCTGTATTATGCTTGTATTTATGTCTTTATACCAAATGACAGATGCTGTTTTTGTATCCAATTTTGTTGGTGAAAATGCTTTATCTGCATTAAATATCGTATTTCCCATTCCAAGTATTATTATCGCAATTGCCATCATGCTGGCAACTGGAGGAAGTGCCATTATTGCGAAAAACATGGGAGAGGGAGAACCTAGAAAAGCAAAACAAAACTTCTCAATGATCATTATGGTCGGCATCATTCTTGGTTTTATTGTTATGATTATTGGACTGTTATGGATAGAGCCAATCATTAAGATTTTAGGTGGAACTCCTAAGTTATATTCATATTGTTATGATTATCTATTTATCTTGCTTCTAGCATGTCCATTGACCGTTGTACAAATGTTGTTTCAAACCTTTTTCGTTACTGCCAGCAAGCCGCATCTAGGTTTAGCTTTAACCATATTAGGTGGTGTATCCAATATCGTTTTTGACTATTTGTTTATCGTAGTTCTTCAAATGGGAGTAGCTGGAGCCGCCATAGGAACTTCTATAGGTTATGCTCTTCCTGCAATCATCTCACTTCTTTATTTTGCATTGAATCGTAAAGGAACACTTTATTTGATAAAGCCTGTCTTTGATAAAAATGTATTATTAAAAACATGTACAAATGGTTCTTCTGAAATGGTTACAAACCTTGCCATTGCGATTGTTACTTTATTGTTTAATAAAATCATGTTAAAGTATATGGGAGAAAATGGTGTAGCGGCAATTACGATTGTCTTATATGCACAGTTCTTGCTTACTTCTATTTTCATGGGATTCAGTTCTGGTATTGCTCCTGTATTTAGTTACAATTATGGAAACAACAACAAAGTACAAATAAAAAAATTATTCAAAATGAGCGTAGGTATCATTTCTGTTTTATCTCTTGCAATGTTTCTTATTGCCATCCTGTTTGCTACTCCTATCATTTCTGTATTTACAAGTCCCGACAGTGAAGTATTTGCGATTACTTACCACGGCTTCTTCTTATTTTCTATCAGTTACTTATTTACAGGTATGAATATCTTTTCTTCAAGTATGTTTACTGCATTTTCCAATGGTAAAGTATCCGCAATGCTATCTTTTTTAAGAACATTTGTGTTTTTGATTGCTGCCTTGCTTATCCTTCCAGAGCTTATGGGCGTTGATGGCATCTGGCTTGCTGTTCCTATCGCAGAGCTATTAGCTATCATCGTTTCTATTACTACCATATATAAAAATAAAGAATACTTTCAGGCTTAAATTCTTTCTAAATTCTCGTATAGCAAATAAGAATAACAGTAAAAATCATATATGTATAAGGAGAAAAAACATATGAAAGAAAACAAATATGATGATGAACAATTTTTTAAAAAATACAGTGAAATGGAACGTTCTAAAAAAGGATTAGAAGGTGCTGGAGAGTGGCATGAACTGCAAAAAATTCTTCCAGATTTCCATGATAAAAAGGTTCTTGATTTAGGATGCGGCTATGGCTGGCATTGTAAATATGCTGCAAATCATGGTGCTGCTTCTGTTTTAGGAATAGATATATCCCATAAAATGCTAAACATCGCAAAACAGAAAAACAAGGATGAAAAAATAGAGTATCAATGTATCGCAATGGAGGATTTAGATTTTGAAGAAGCATCCTTTGATGTTATCATAAGTTCTTTAGCTTTCCATTACGTAAAAGATTTTGAATCCCTGGCAAACAATATTTCCAAATGGCTAAAACAAGGTGGAGAATTTGTATTCTCTGTTGAACATCCTGTCTTTACTTCCTATGGCACACAGGACTGGTATTATGATGAAAACGGAAATATCCTTCATTTTCCAGTAGATAACTATTATTATGAAGGAAAGCGAGAAGCTGTTTTTTTAGGAGAGAAAGTAATCAAATATCATAGAACACTGACAACGTATCTTAATACTCTACTACAAAAAGGATTTATGCTTCAACATATCATAGAACCAAAACCTCCACAATCTATGATGCATTTGGAAGGTATGAAAGATGAAATGCGTCGTCCTATGATGCTTTTACTATCTTTTAAAAAGTTGTAATTTAAACATCTTCATCGTAAAACAATTAAAAAATGTAAAGAGGTAATCGTATATGAAACCAAATCTTATCTGGCAAAAAAATAATTTTACTATTCGTTTTGCACAGCCTAGTGATTTTGAACCATACTTCAACAATAGTTTTTGTCCTTCTGATAAAGAAGTCATTCGCTTAACTGGCTCTAAAGAGAAATATACAAAAGCAGAAGTCAAAGCTTTCTTTCAAAACGCAATTAAAAACGAAGACTTCTATCTATTTCTCATTCTTTCCCCTAATCAGGATATCATAGGAGAAGTTGTAATAAATGAAATAGATCATAGACTTCGCTGTGCTAATTTTCGTATTGCCATCTTTTCAGCCAATGCACGAGGAAAAGGCATTGGCAGCTGGGCAGTAAGATGTATTCGAGATTTCGCCTTTGAATATCTAAAACTTCATCGCTTAGAACTTGATGTTTTTGATTTTAACCCAAGAGCAAAACACTGTTACTTGAAAGCTGGATTTAAACAGGAAGGTATTCTTCGAGATGCTGTTTTAGATGGAGAAACTTATGCAAACAGCATTATCATGTCTATTTTAGAAGATGAATGGAAAGAAATAAAAAAAGTTGAAAATAACAAGGAAAATCCTATATAAAATTACAAGCTATATTATAAGTTTCCAATACAGCATCTAAATTTCCCTTTTGATTTTTCTATTTTCTAGCACTTTTGCTGAGAAATAAGCAATGCATATCATACCATGCGTACAGTTCTTTTCTAAAACCAGTTTTCTATGATAAAATACAGGTGGTGAGAAATATGTATCGATTAAAAGAAGACCATATGGAAGAATTAGAAATTAAAAAAAGTCGTTTTCTTTGTTATTTGCATAAAACATTTAGTGAAGAAGATGCGAAAGAATATATCTTAAAAATAAAAAAAGAACACCCAAATGCCAGACACCACTGCTATGCTTTTATCATTGGAGAACATAATGAAATCCAAAGAAGCAATGATGATGGTGAACCAGGTGGAACAGCTGGTGTACCTATGCTGGAGTGTTTAACAAATCGAAATATGCAAGATACCCTTGCGGTAACTGTTCGCTATTTTGGAGGTATTAAATTAGGTGCAGGTGGATTGATTCGTGCTTATTCAAAAAGTGTTGCCAATGCACTTGATCATGCTGTATTAACACAAAAGGAAATCATGCAGGAATATACACTATCTTTCTCTTATGATTTGGTAGGTAAACTTGATTATTACTTTAGAAGTCATCAAATTGAGATAAGTGATAAGCAGTATGACGAAGAAGTTTGTTATACCTTTTTATCAAAAACAGATGTAAACGACGATATTTTAGAAATCACAAATGGAAAATATCAGGCACAGTTTCAAAAAGAAATCTTACTTGATGTGGAAGTTCATACGATAGAGGAGTAATCCTCTTTTTTTATACCTTCACGTTTTTATACATATCAAGAAAGTACAACAAAAACTGCTCTGCCAAAGAATTTTTCGCAATCTCATTTTTAGCTTCTTCAAAGGAAAACCACTTTGCTTCATCTACTTCCTCTTTATCTATATCTAAAGTTTCACTATCCAAAACAACAGCAAAGTTTAACATAAGCGTATTTGTTTTTTCATAATAAGAGCTTTTTAAATATTGATAAGAAATAATATCTCTTCCTATTTCCTCTTTCATCTCTCTTTGTATCGTTTCTTCTGCATTTTCGCCCTTATTCACATAACCAGCTACTAGTATATTACGATTTTTTCCATACTGTTTAATTAACAGTATCCTATCTTTTTTAGGATTTAACGCAATCATCGATACTGCTGTATTAAACATCGGAAAATATAGTTTATCACAAGAACTGCAATAAGGTATCTTCCCTTCTTTTTCTATACTTTTTAAAACAAGTTCTTTTCCACACTGTTCACAATATTTCATAAATCCTCCTATTTAGTTTTTCTACCAAATATTATAATAACTTCTATTGCTAAAACAATCTTCATTCATATGTTTTAAAATTATTAATTAAACACCACTTTCTTTGAATTTAATTTATCAAGATACATATTTTCTTATAATTTATAATCAAAAATTCAAAAAGAGCAGAACCTTGTCTGCTTTTTTTGAATATATTATTCTGAAACTCTAAATAGACAAATCTTCTCCATTAGAATTAATTACTTTTTTATACCAATAGAATGAATCTTTGCGATATCTATTATATGTTCCATTACCTTCATCATCAGCGTCTACATATACGAATCCATACCTTTTTGTCATTTGGCAATTTCCACAACTAACTAAATCAATACATCCCCACGGAGTATAACCAATTACATTGCATCCATCATTTAATGCATCCTTAATTGCTTGAATGTGTTTCGATAAATATTCAATGCGATATGCATCATGTACACTTCCATCAGTTTCAAGTTTATCATGTGCACCTAATCCATTTTCGACAATAAATATAGGCAAACCATAGCGATCATTCATATCATTTAAAGTAATTCTAAGACCAATTGGATCTATACACCAATCCCAATCTGTTTTCTTCAAATATGGATTTGAAAGATTTCTAATAAAGGCTCCTATAGGTTCTTTTTTATCTTTATCATTACTTATAACTGCTGTATGATAATAACTAATGGAAATAAAATCTACTTTACCTTCTAATAATATTTTTTCATAGTCTGGATAATAGTCTATGTTAATATTATTTTTCTTATAATAATTTAAAATTGATTTTGGATAAAATCCCTTAGCCTGTACATCTGTAGGAAAATAATTAAATTGATTTTGTTGTTGAGTGGCTAATACATCTTCTGGTTTACATGTATATGGGTAATTTTGCAATCGAGCAATCATATTTCCAACATAACTTTCTTTTGCATGTTCATGAAAATATTTGACAGTTAATGCACTAGCAATTAATTGGTGATGAAGTGCTTGATGTATACACTCTTCATTTGAGCGCTTAGACTTTTCGACAAATAGACCTCCACCTAAATACGAAGAATTCATAATCATGTTAATCTCGTTAAATGTAATCCAGTATTTAACCTCATGAGCATATTCATCAATCAAAAATTTTGTATAATGTGTAAAAAATTCAATAAGTTTAGGACTTTCCCAGCCATTGTATTCTTCTAAAAGAGAAACAGGTATTTCATAATGTATCATCGTAACCAATGGTTCTATACCATATTTATGACACTCTCTAAATACATTATGATAGAACTCTACCCCATCTTTTAGAGGCTCTTTTTCTTTACCAGTTGGAAACAGTCTACTCCATGAAATACTCATTCTAAAGGTTTTAAACCCCATTTCTGCTAATAATGCAATATCTTCCTTATATCGATTGTAAAAATCGCTCCCTCTACGAAAAGCAAAGTTATATTCATTTTCATGCAATTTATGGTCATTGTACATTTCTTCAGTAACATTAATTGGAAATGTTTTATCTGTATCATCTTTCTCTACTCTTCTAATATAATCTAAATGTGATTTCCCTCTACCTCCAATAGCATAACCTCCTTCATATTGAGATGCTGATGTAGCACCACCCCATAAAAAATTTTTTGGAAAACTCATGACTTTTTACCTCCTATTTTACCTTTTCTGGCTTATATAAAATAAATGTTGCTATAAATGAAACTATTAATGTAATTACGACTCCTATGCAGGCATGAATCAAATTATTTGCAAGAGCACCTTCACCTACATATGCAGTTAATTGGAATAGATTAGGTGGCAAAAATGCCAAAGTTCCAACATGCATTAATCCATAATATAATCCTCCAAATCCACTGCCTATCATGGCTCCAATCATTGGTGTTTTATATCTTAATGTAATACCATACATTCCTGGTTCACTGATTCCTGGAACGATATCAGAGAAAGCACTACTAAATGCAAATGATTTTAATTTTGAATCTTTAGTTTTTACTCCAACCGCTAAACACGCTCCACCTTGACCAAAATTTGCAATAAAGAATGATGGCATCATTATTGGATCAATTCCTGTTTCTGCAATTTGACTAATAGCAATTGGTACAGTTCCAACATGCATACCAACCATAACTACCCAAGGAATAAATGCAGATAATAATGCTACTGCTATAAACCCAAAAGTATTGTAAAATGTTGTAACTAAGCTTGCAAAACCAGAAGATAACATAGTACCTATTGGTGCTAAAAGACAAAATGTCAATGGTGTCATAATTAGTAATGTTAAAACAGGTTCTAGAACGGTTCTTATAGATTTTGGACTATACTTTGAAATTACTTTTTCAACATAGCTCATTACCCATACAGATAGAATAACCGGAACAACAGTACTGCTATAGGATGCAGGATAAATAGGTAATCCAAAAACACTTAAAGATGTCCCTTCATTTACTGCTGAAATGAATGAAGGGTGTATTAAAGCAGCTCCTATCATTCCTCCTAACGCTATATTTGCTCCAAATTTTTTAGCAGCAAATCCACCTATAATTACTGGCATAAAATAGAATGCTGAATCTGCTACAAAACTCAAAGTTATTAAAGTCGGAGAGTTAACATCTAGCCATTCAAATTGTTGGATGACTAATACAATAGCTTTTAATAATCCTGATGCTATAAGCATAGGTAATATTGGTACCATACAACCTACTATACCATCGACAATTGCTGAAAATATTCCTTTAATTGTCTTTCTTTTCTTTTTAACTTCATCATTTTTTTTATCTAAATTTTCTTCTATGATTTCACTTTTATTAAGTCCTGTTAATTTTATAAATGCATCATAAACTTCATTGATCTCATTTCCTATAATAATTTGAAGCTGTTCTCCTGTAAACTGTGCTCCAATAACATCTAACTCTTTGATAGCATCTAAATTTACCAATCCTGTATCCTTAAAATTTAAACGTAATCGTGTATAACAATGCATTGCATTAGTGATATTTTTTTTACCACCAACATTTTCTAGAATAGACTTAGCTAATGCGTTATAATCTTTCATTTACTTATCCTCCCATTCTATAATTTTGGTTGTTTAATATTGGCCACCTATTATACAAACCGTATATTATACTCGTGTACACATTCTATTAATGTGTAACATGAGATATAAACGTTCTTCTTTGTTCAACTTTCTTTGTAGTTTTTCATCAAAAACTTGTTCAATGAGTAAGGTACATTCATATGCTTTTTCAAATCTCTTTTTTATTTCATCATACATTTTTTCATTATCGCTATCTATTTGTTCATTTTTGATAATGCGTTTAATTAAATAATCCATATGAGTAACAAATCTAGAATAATTAAAACTATTTACATCTATCTTTATTTTATATACTTTTTCTAAAATACTCCTAATTTGATGAACTAATTCTTCTGAATCAATTGAACAGTCGCTATATTTTTTTATTTGGCTATTTATAAAATGCAATGCTAGAGTTCCAACTTCCTGTGTCGGTAAATCATAGCCAGTATATTCTTTAATTGTTTTAAGTGCTTTTTCAGCATAAAGAATTTCTTTAGGATATAACAGTTTTAAATCTTCTTGAATTGGCATCTCCATTTTTACATTCTCTACATTACGTTTAATAGCAAAATTAATATGATCCGCAATGGATAATGCTGCGCTTGATAACATTGTTACATTTAAACTTTTCTCTAGTTCTTCAACAATTTTAATGCTTACCTCTATGACATTAACCGGTATTTCTTCTAATACACTATAATCAGATATATTATGACTATAAAAAGTCCTATCAATCTTTTCCAAAGGGATTTCATAAGGGGGTCTTATGAAACCTATACCTTTCCCAAAAGCTACGACCTCTCTTCCTTTAGAATCTATACATAAAGAGACATTATTATTAATGTTTTTTATTACTTTCACATTTCATCACCTAACTTAACTACTACAGAATCATTATCAACAATTCCTTTATTTGAAATAATTGTTAAATTAATATCTTTAGTAATGATAACCATTGGAGTAGTTAGATTTGCATTTTCTTTTCTAAAAAAATCTAAGTCTACTTCAATCAACTTTTGTCCTTTTTTTACTTTCTGATTATTTGAAACAAAACATTTAAAACCTTTACCATTATAATTAACAGTATCTAACCCTACATGTATCATAATTTCTGTGCCATTTTTAGCTTTTAAACCTAGAGCATGTTTTGTTTCTGCAACCATAGTAATAGTTCCATCACAAGGAGAAGAAATTGTATTGTTTAATGGTTTAAATGCAATTCCATCACCTAATAACTTATTTGAAAAAACTGGATCTGGTACATCTTCTATTGCTATGCATTCACCTTTAACTGGAGCATACAAATCCATTTTTTTATTTCTAAATAATCCAAACATAAATACCTCCTAATATTTAAAAAGGTTCCTTAAAGCCATCCTAAAAAAACTAAAGTCATTTTAGGACAAGCCTCAAAGAACCTTTGAGTAACAAACCTATCTTACAATATAAAGTATAATGAAAACGATTCCAAATGTCAACGCTTTTTTTTATTCTTTCTAAATCCTATTTCGTTACCTTATTTTAATGATACAGTGTATAATTCTAAAATCGAATTAGAAAACATTTTATTATATTTAGACTATCATCTTTCGACACCTTCTAATGATCTAGTTCTTTTGTTAGTTTCCAGAGTTCACTCAGAGAAATAAAACAGATTGCATCACTTTTCTCTTTTGCGACTTGACGTTGTTTTTTCACATTTCCTTCATATAATTTATGCAATGTATTTTTATCCATCATATATTGCACATAAGAAAATTTCTTCATCAAAAACCATTTTACAATGATTTGATAAATTGCAGTTTCTTTATCTTCACTTGCTAATAAGATATCTTTTATATGTTCTTTTTGTTCCTGTGCCATTGCATTTGCCATTTCATACATTTCATCATAACTGTCAAAAACGATGGAATCCAGTTGTCTTTGTACAATACCAGCTTTTCTACGCTGATGGAAAAAGGCTGTTACACTCTCCAGCATTCTACTAATCGTTTCCTTTGAAACACTCATGGCTATAATTTCATTTCTAGTTCCTTCATACTCATTTTCTGGTTCACTAATGACATAGTAAAGTGCCTTTGCAAGTATGTATTCTTCTTTATCCCCTATTGTTAAAATTAATGCTTTTTGCTCTCCGTCAAAATTTCCATATACGATATATGGACAGCATATTGTTTCTTTAGGAAGTTTAAATGCATCTTTATATCGAATAATCTGATTTGCAATTGCATCTTTATTTATATTTAATCTTAAGTTACATACAATTCGTAAATCATTATCTTCTTCAAATAAAGCCTGTAAAACTTCTTTCGTTTCTTTCATTTCTTCATTTGTTTCAATGATGGAAAGGTAGTCTTCTAAAAATCCATTAAAATCACTGATTCCGCTATCCTCTTCTCTTTTATCCTTCACCTCATATAATATATCATAGATTGCCATAGTTTTTTCCTCCTCTCCCAGTCGATGTTCATACTTTTCGTTTATAAAAACTATGTAAATGTCCCTTTCTTCTATTATAAAAAATAAAAGGCATATCAGCCAAATATCCCTCTTCTAGGATTTATACTTAATGTGATATTTACAATTACATTTTACAACTATTTTGATTTTTTTCAATAACTATTTAAGCGTTTTCATTCTTTGTTTGGCATTTTATAGTATATCTATCTTTTCAAGTCTTGTCTCTATCTACATTCATTATTCTTCTATATCTTACATATCCTATTATCGTATGAAACCTTATGTTTTATATTTACTAATTGTATTGCAAGGAGTAAAATATAGACAATATATTTAAAGAAGGTGAATGCTATGAATAAAGAAATGCTGTTGTCTTTATTAGAGACAAACGCAAGATATGATACTAGAGATCTTGCGGACATCTTATTAGAAGATGAAGAAAGTGTTATCCATACCATGAAGGATATGGAAAAGAAAAAAATTATATGTGGTTATCATACAATCATTAACTGGGATAAAACAAACAAAGATAAAGTTATGGCTATGATTGAAGTAGAGGTCGCCCCTGAAAGAGATTATGGATACGATCGCATTGCGAGAAATATTTATCGTTATCCAGAAGTGGATACGATGTATTTAATGAGTGGTAAAAGTGAATTCATTGTAATTATCTATGGAAAGACAATGCAGGAAATATCTAATTTTGTTGGCGCAAAACTGGCTACTACCGACCATGTTACCTCCACTTCTACTTTTTTTGTATTAAAACAATATAAAATCAATGGTGTTATTTTTGATGAAGAGGATAGAGCTGAAAAAAGGTTGGTTGTGACACCATGAGAGATTATGAATCCTATTTAAGTGAAACGGTTCGTACAATCAAACCAAGTGGAATTCGTCGTTTCTTTGATTTGGCGAATGATATGGAAAATGTAATTTCTCTTGGTGTAGGGGAACCGGATTTTGATACTCCTTGGCATATTCGAGAAGCAGCTATCTATTCTATCGAAAGTGGAAAAACACATTACACCGCAAATCAGGGACTTCTTAGTTTACGTGAGGAAATCTGTTCTTATATGAAGAGAAGATTTCATTTAGAGTATAATCCAAATGATAATGTAATTGTTACAGTTGGAGGAAGTGAAGGTATCGATATTGCCTTACGTGCCTTTGTAGATATCGATGATGAGGTCATCTTAACACAGCCAAGCTATGTAGCTTATACTCCAGGTGTCCAGCTATGCAAAGCAAAGCCAGTTTATGTACAGCTGGAGGAAAAAGATCAATTTAAACTAACACCAGAAAAGTTATTGGCTGCTATCACACCAAAATCAAAAGTTTTATTGATTAATTTTCCTAGTAATCCAACAGGTGGTGTGATGACAAAAGAAGATTATGAAAAACTAGTGCCAATTATTAAAGAACATGAATTGATCGTTATCAGCGATGAAATTTATGCAGAACTTACCTATGATGATAGTTTTTATTCTTTAGCTAATTTCGATGAAATCAAAGATCAGGTTATTATCATTAGTGGTTTTTCAAAAGCCTATGCGATGACCGGATGGAGATTAGGGTATGTCCTGGGAAATAAAACTTTTATCAAGGCAATGAATAAAATTCATCAATATATCATTATGTCAGCCTCTACCCCTGCACAATATGGTGCAATTGATGCCATGCGTAATGGAGATATCCATGTGCAGGAAATGCGTGAATCTTATCTTGCTAGAAGAAATTATATAACCAAGGGATTTAATCGTTTAGGGTTAACAACACATCTTCCACAAGGGGCGTTTTATATTTTTCCGGATATTCGCTCTACTGGATTAACAAGTGATGAATTTTGTGAAAAACTATTACAGGAACAGCATGTTGCCTGTGTTCCGGGAACTGCTTTTGGAGAAGCAGGTGAAGGTTTTATTCGTGTGTCTTATGCATATAGTATTGAGCATATAAAAGAAGCATTAGATCGTATTGAGAAGTTTTTAGATAAACTTCATGCAAATAAATAGTATTAATACAAAAGAAACCGACTCATTACGGAATCGGCTTCTTTTTTATTCATCTGCCTGTTTTAAAGAGGACAATTGCAGAAGAATTAATCATTTAATTTTCTTCTTTTTTTAAGAAGTGAAACAATAGCTCCACCAGATAACAAGGCAAATGCCAACAATCCTTTTGTATTGCTTTCTACACCTGTTTTTACATCATCTTTGTTTTCGATAGAACTATCTTTATCCCCAGATGATGGTTTTTCTGGTTTTTGTTCTGGAAGTGTTCCTTGTTCTTTTAATACAAGAGAAGTAATTGCTTTATCTAATGCAGCATAGGCTTCATTAACTTCTTTCTGTGTTGCTTTTTCGTTATCAATTACTTTCTGTGCATTTGCTATCGCATTTTCTAACACTTTCCAGCTTTCTGGAGTATAGTATTTACTATCCAAGCGAAGTGCTGTAGACAATTTATCCATTAATGCTGTCTTATCTACATTTGTTTCTTCTTTTAACTGCAATCCATTCATTGCTTTTTCCAAAGAAGTTTTTGCACTGTCTACTTTTTCTTGTGTAGCATTTTCATCTGCATTTATTTCTTTTGCTTCAGCCAATGCTTTTTTAAATACATTTACACTTTCTTCTGTATAACGTGTTGTATCAATTAAATCTGCTCGTTTAATTAAATCGTTCAATGCCGTTTTATCTACTTCTCCAGGCCCTGGTTCTGTAATAGGATCAAGTGCCTGAATAGCTTCAGATAGATTTGCTGTTGCTAATAACACATCATAATCTGTAGCATTATCATCTTTCATTACAACTTCTGCTTTTTCTAATTTTTCTTCTAATACTTTCCAAGAATCTGGAGTATAATCTTTTTCATTTAATTTTTTAGCGTCATCAATTGCAGCTTTTAATCCAGATTTATCAACAACGATTGGCTGGTCAATCTTTTCTCCCATTAAACGAATTTCTGCTGCTGATGCATATTTATTTGTTGTATCTCCAATTGTTTTTGTTGCTTTTACTTTTACATTCGTTACATTTTCAACTGCATCAAAGTTTACAGCCTGCCATCCTTTCGTACCGAATTTAGCTTCTTTCACTTTTGTATAGTCTTTGCTATCTTTTGTTTTTACCCAAATTTCCGCTTCTGTAATAACTCCATTATTTCCATTTGAACGTGGCATCATTCTTAATCCGGCAACTGTTGCTGGTTCTTTCAACGCAATATCAATCCACTGGTTATCTTGAGAAGTTCCACCCCAGCTTGTATGCCAGATTGTTCCTTCATCACCATCTAGTACATTTTTTGCAGGGCCTTCATCACCTGTTGTCGCTTGTTCATTTCCAGCCGTTGCTTTCATTCCATCTGTCGCAATATCACGAGATTCGTCACTTCCATCAACACCAGCAGATGTATCCATTCGTATTATTGCTCCTCTTAATGCATAGAACGCTTCTTCAATATCTTCTTGTGTAACGTTATCCTTATCTAAAGCTACACGAGCTTTTGCGATTTCTTTTTGGAATGCATTCCATACTTCTGGCTCATAATCTGTTTTATTATATTTTGATTCTGCTTCTTTGATTAAATCATTCAAACTACTTTCATTGATTGTTTCTTTTACCTGTTCAATTACGACATTATCTAATACAATTTCTTTATAACCGCCAAAGTTTGCTGCTGAACCACTTGTTCCCTGTAAATCTGGAGCTTTATTTGTGGAATAAATACCAAACCATGTTTGTCCACTTGCATCTCCAATAATTTCTGTTGTATAATGTCCATCTTTATCTTTACCCATAGACATAGGCAATTCATCTAATTCTACATTGCCATTGTATTCTCCATTTCCAAC
Source organism: Amedibacterium intestinale (assembly GCF_010537335.1). Taxonomy (NCBI): domain Bacteria; kingdom Bacillati; phylum Bacillota; class Erysipelotrichia; order Erysipelotrichales; family Erysipelotrichaceae; genus Amedibacterium; species Amedibacterium intestinale. Next base: position 2,058,992 of record NZ_AP019711.1, on the reverse strand, counting down.
AGCAACCGCATAGGTTCCTTCGCTTCCTGTTTGATAATCAAAGCTTACTTTATATTTTTTACCTGGTTCAAAACGGAAGTTTTGTGGAATTGTTTGATAAATTAGATTATTTTTCTGTGTTAATCCATTTACTTTTACAGACCAGTTTCCATCAAGTACATCATCCATTTTCTTTACATCCCATCCAGCTTGTGTATATGGGGCATGCAATTCAGAAAGGTGAATACGATTGTCTTCTACGCCTTCACTTCCACTAACAACAAATGGATAAATTCCCTGTACATTGTTTTCAAAATCCTGTTCAAATTTAACAACTTCACCATCTGCATTTTTTGTTATATTTTTAGCTTCATTTTCTACAATACGTACATCATCAAAGTATGTTGCTCCTTCTCCTGCATCACGAGATAGTGTTAATGTAACTTCTCCTGATTGTGGAGCTGTAAAATGTACATACATATGCTGGAAATAACTACTTCCATCAACCGTTGCACTTGCATTGCTATGTGTATATGCTTTTACATAATTTTTCGCAATTGATCTTGTTGTATAGTTAGAATCTAATACTTTATCGCCTGATTTAACAGTCATTTTGGCTTTCGCATCGCTTCGATTGTCAACACCAACCAATACCGCATATTGCTTTCCTGGAGTTAAATCTGTCAATGTCTGTGTCATTGACACTTCACCACTTAATTTCATCATTGGATTGCTGTATTGACTCTTCGCAATTTCTGCTTTTCCACTTCCCTGTTTTGTCCATGCATCAAAATGACCACTGTTGAATCCTGCATCTACGATATGCATTCCTTCACTCCATGTAATATCAAGATTTCCTTTTTCACCTTTATATACAACATAAGGAACTTCAGATTCAGCCTCTAATGTAATTTTTCCATTTTTTACTGGTACTGTTTTTTCTTCTGTTTTTCCCAAATCTGTAAGTTTATAAACTTTAACATCTTTTAAGTCTTTCCAGCTATCAGGAAGATCCCATTCGCTAGTACCTCCCTGTGTATTCCAATGATAAAGTTTTTCATCTTCGGATTTTACAGGATCACCTGTTTTCGCATCCCAGAACCAAGGCAATAAATAAGTTTCTGTTCCTTTAGCACCTGTATCTCCTCTTGATACAGCACCTTTAGAAATTACTTTGCCATTTAATGTCATCGTTCTATCTCTATATGCAGGATCATTTGGATCATCAGAACCTCTTTCAAGAACTAAAGTATCTTTGCCATCTTTTAAAGTAATCTTCATTTCTGGTGTCCATGTATAAGGTTTACCATCTGGATTTGTAGCAGTAAATGATTTTCCATCTTCCCAATCTACAATTTCATGATGCTGAATAAATTTTGTAGTTAAATCATGTGTGTAAATATTTTTAATATAAGCATCATAGTCGTTACGACCTTGCCATCCTTCAAAGTCTTTCATATTATATCCGCCAAGTAAAGGCGCAATCGCTGCTCCACCATAATTTGGATAATCTCCTACCCAAGAATCTTTTTGATGGTTGCGTAAGAAACGCATTACTTCACTGTTTTCACCTTTTAGTGTATAACCTCCATATGTAAGGTCTGTTGCCCAATGCTGGAATGTAGAATCGTATTCATTTGCAGAACCCCATTCTGTAGCCATTCTCCATCCATTATCATTAATTTCTTTTGATAACTTACGTGTCTGCCATGAATCATCGCTTCCACCTGTCTTATTTCCCCAAATATCTACATAAACAAAGTCAAGCTTTTGTCCAACTTTTTCTTCCAGTTCATCAAAACGTTTTTCTCTTGATCCTGTTCCTAAGTCATATACGCTGTCAATTCCAATACCCTGGTCAATCCAGTTCCAGCCATAACGAAGGTTTCCATTTGCATCACGACGAACTAAATCTTCATTAAATGCTTTGGCTTCTGGATACATTTCACCAGCATTGACATGAATACCAAATCTAGCACCATATTCTGCACCTTTTTCCATTAAGGTATTCATATCTTTTTCTCCACCGATTCTTTGTCCAATATTTGCATAATCCGGATGACCTGAGTCATGACCTTCATTTCCATATCCTTTTAATAATACAGATTGTCCAAGTCCATCTGTGTGCATTGCGACACGTTTTACATTATCCAGTGTTGTTAAGAATGGGTTTTGTGCCTGCCCACCAAAATTCATCGCAATTCGATAAGAAACAAGTTCTGGAACATCTTCACTCTTATATGGGTTATGCATAATATCACGGAAAGCAACAGCACCATCCTGCCAGTCGATTTCTTTATCTCCATTGATATTTCCTGCAATCGTAATTTTTGCCTGTGGATTTGCAGTTTCTTGTACTAAATGCCATTTCCCTTTAGAATCTTTTTCTTCTCTATGCCAATACCATTTCGTACTAGAAAGACCTAGTGATACATGTCCATCTTTTTCTTCTGTAGTTGCCATAACTCTTGTGTTGTGACTTCCTCCAGATACCCCAACAGAAACAGCACGTCCTTCATTTTCTGCATTACTCCAAAGCCCTGCGCTCATTTCATCATTAGAGATAAATGCATACATATAATCTCTGTTTCCAGATGCGGTTTTATCATTGACTTCAATATATTCATCACCACTAATGGTTGTGTTTGAAGACATTGCGGCACCTTTTAAGTTTGCCCCTTTCTGATCACTGTTAACTGAAATCAAACTATGATTTGGAATTTCAATGCTTTGAATTGCATAAATATGTTTTCCATTTTCATCTGTATATTTCTCATTCAATTTATTTTTAACATCTGTAATTTCAAAGGATAAAGCATCATCTTTTACTGATAAAACAGCTGTAATATCAGCATCAATTGTTCTTTCCTCTTTATTGAGTTTATTATTGTATACATGCATTTTATAAGTTGCCTGTGTTTTACCCTCATTAACCGTAAATTGAACATCGTCTGCTGAAAGTTTTATATCTTCTCCATTGATACGAATCGTATTTATATTAGAAGTTTGCCCATAGAATGTTTTATTTTTCAAATCTCCTTCTTTCATTACATATTTTTGAACACTTGGGAAGTTTTTATTAATAGAAACATCCATGTATGGAGTAGATAATGTTTCTGTTACTAGTTCTGGAGCCTTTGTTAATTTAATTTCCCCCAGATTTAATCCATCTCTACCTACTGTTATTTCATCTGTATAAGTTTCATATCCTTGTGCAGAAACAGATACCATGTATGTTCCTGGTTGAAGGCTTACTTCAAAATTACCTGATATATCTGTTTTTACACTTTCTGATCCTGCTTTAACTAAAGCATCTTTTATCGCATTACCCTCTGCGTCAAGAATTTTTCCTGTTACATTAACTTTTTCTGCCTCTTTTTGTCCAGGATAATGAATATCTTTCAATAGAATATTAGAACCACTATTTCCCCATGAACCTGCTTTAATCGCAATCTGATTTCCCATAGATGCAAAGATTCCAGAGAAGTCTTCTTTATCAAAGATTACTTTATCATTTAATTTAAAACTCATTTTATGATCAGCTGTCCATTCTACACGAACTTTATATTCCACACCTTTTTTTGGAGCAGCTTCTCTAGTTCCTTGATACCAGTCACCATTGCCATCTTTATATTTCTGCCAGAACCATCCACCATTATCATAGCCGATATACATACCATTATGATCGGTATTATATCCCAAATAAATACCAAAACGATCGCTATTATCTATATTGGTGTTTTCATTGTTTGACTTCATCGTAAATTCGAAATACCCTTCTTTTGTAAAATCAAACGTATTTGGATTGACTGTCATATAAGGATTTGTTCCAGGATTGTTTCTATCCCCTGGAGCGGATACAATATGAAGCCATCCATCTTCTACCTTAGAAGAATCGCCTTCTTGTACATTTTGCCCTTTCCATTCATCATAAACCCCATCTTCATAAACTACTTGTTTCTTTGTTTTTTTCTTTGTTGTATCTACAGTCTGTTCCTTTGCAGATACTGTATAAATATTTGATAAGACGGGTGTGCTAACCATTGCAGCAGCCATTGTAAGGTTGAATACCTTCAATAGTTGTTTCTTTTTCTTCATATTTTTCCTCCTCGTATCTCACATAGAAAAGATATCATGTAATCGCTTGCAAAGTATATAAAAATATTCACTTGTTTTTTATACATTTTGCTTAGCGTTCTAAAAGAATTTTTAAAATTTTCAATATATCTACAATTTAAGACAATATTCTTATGTAAAAAAAAAGATGATACAATTAAGTTCATCTTTTATAAAAATCCTCGAATCGGTACTGTTATTATACGAAAGATACTATACATGATTTTTTTCCCAATCCCTAATTCTTTAGGAACATAGTTCTTTCCATAGGTATATTCTCCATCTTTTCCCATTGTTTTACTATACGTTTTATTTTCTTCTACTTCCTGTCTCATCTGTTTATTTAATTCTTTAGAATCCACCGCAAGCATTAACTCTGTATCCTGATACGTGCTTCTCATATCCATATTATATGATCCAACAAGGCTCATCTCATCATCAATTAACAATGCTTTGGTATGACTGGAGTGTTTTCCCATATATTCATATACCTGTACCCCTGTATTCCATATCTTTTTCTTTTGATTTAAGTAGTCGCTGCATCCCCATGGATTTGCGCCGCTGGCTACATCATTTGTGATAATATCAATCTTTTTCTTCTGTTTCGTTAGATTTGTTAAATCACGATACATCTCCTTGCCACAAATAATATAAGGAGTCACAATTGTTGTATCGTTTCCCTGTTTTATTAGCTGAGTAATTGCATACCACATGTAGGGTTCTTTATTTTCTGCTTCAATCGGATTAGAAAGCAATGTAATCTTATCTGTTTCTATTGTTTTCTCTTCATAATTCCATTTTTTATAGGCATCTGGATATTGTTCCTGCAGTTTTTTGTATCTTTCTTCTAGCTGATGAATACTTTCCTCTATCTTTTTATTTACATTTTCACATGTATACTGTTTACTGTCAGAAAGTTGCCATACGCTGTTAAAATAATCTTTTAACTGATGAATCGATGCATTTTTATTCTTCTGTGTCTCATATACAAAAAGTTCTCGATCAATATTTTTTTCTTCTGTATATTCTCCTAAAAATAAATTCATAGTATTTCTTCCGCCTAATACATACATCTTATCATCAACGATGACATACTTATCATGTAACCTTGCCTGCAGTTTCCATGGTGTTAAAAGATTTATAGAGTTATATACCTTAACTTCAATATTTTCATGTGATGCCAAGGCTTTAAAGTAAGAATTTCCTCGCATATCTAAAAAGCCGCTGATTCCATCTACAATTACTTTTACTTTGACATTTCTTTGTGCTGCATGCAGTAAAGCTGCCATCATATCCTTTCCTGCAGCATCCGCATTAAAATCAAACGTAGACAATATAATTTCATCCTGTGCTTCTTCTATCATATGAAGTCGATAAAGAAGAGCATCTGTATTATCATCAATATAATCTACTCTTTCTGTCCCTGTTTTATCTGCATAAAATGCAGTTTGCTGAATACTTGTTTTATACGTTTCATTTACTTCTTTATGTGGAATATAAGGAATGGTTGCTGCACCTATATATACCAGAATAAAAGCTAAAAATGCCCATTTTATATATCGTTTTTTAAACATATTTGTTTCTCCTCATATATTCTTATTTACTACAATAATTAAGTGTATCCCCCTTTCCTGTTTCGTCAAGCATTTTTATAGAAATATAAGTTTAATTTAATATTCTGCTATATAAATATAAAATAATCTTAAAAACACGTATTTATAAGATATAAAAAACGCAGTTCATTTCCTGCGTTTTTAAATTGATTGATTTGGATTCATATCTACTTCATATTTTTGAATATAATCAAGTGTTTGTTTCAAAAAATCTAATTTTTCATCCAATCGTTTTTGGCAATTTACAAAGATTTCTTTTAATTCATCAAAATTTTGATTCTTCTGTGCTTCGTATAACGCACTCTTGTATTCTTTTGAATAGACATCATCAATCATGATTAAATCTACACCATTTTCGATACATTGCTTCAGTATCAAGAAACGACCTATTCTTCCGTTTCCATCTTGGAAAGGATGAATATTTTCAAATCTAGCATGAAACTTAACAATAGCATCAAAATCTTTTTGAGAGTCATTCCACTTCTGAATTAATTCTTCCATTCGTCCTTCAACTTCCCATGGTTCAGCCAGTTTTAAATCTACACCGGAAATTTGATTTGGAATCTTTTTCCAGCAGCCTGCAAATCCTCTTTCATGATCTAGTGTTCTGTCTTTTAACATTCTATGAAAGTCTAAAATAAGTCTTCTGCTTAAAGGCTCACCTAATGTTTCAACTACATAATCAAAAAGATCTGTTGAATTTGTTGTTTCTAACACATCATCAATTTTGTGACTACCTTCAATAATCTGTTCATTTAAATACTTCTCTAAATTTTCTTTACTAAAGGTACTTCCTTCTAATTTATTAGAATGATATAAAAATTCTGTCTTGACTGATTGATATGCTGAATTCGGAGTATCTTTTAAAAACTGTATAGTTTTTGCATCAATAATCATGATTTTTCTCCCTTCCTACTCGTATTTTATTATAGCATACGGCAGACGTAAAGTCCGCAACCTAATTTAACGGAAAATCAATCAAAATTAAAACATACCTCAAATAATCAAATTAAATGACTTATCATATCATTAAAGAGTCGTAGTTCTACTATTTTTATCTTATGAGTTCAAAATCAATAGAATTCTTTCTGCTTAAGCAGAATGAATAATTTACTTTTGACTATTTTACTTATAGTTATTTTTATAGTTCTTCATCTCTTGGAGAACTTTCCTATTAAAAAAACACCGTAAATTTTGATTTTCTGACGGTGTTTTGTGTAGTTCAAATGCTCTTCAATATCTTATAAATCTGTTTTTTTAAAGAGTTTAAAAATATCGGATACAAAAGATTGATTATTTATTTTCTCATCTACATATTGTTTAAACTTATCTGTATCAATCGTATGACCTATAAAGATATTTTTGTAATTAGGATACTTCTGTTCCATCGTTTCACGAGTAATAGAATAACTGCTGCCGCTAAAATTATAATTGAGATATTGGAGATTTTCTATCAAGGCAAAAGAAGATACAGAATTATAAATCAAAGCTTTTTCAATATAGGAATTTTCATTTTGATACCAGTCTGTAAAATGATAACTTATCGTGATTCCATTCTTTTCTGAATCAATTTCAAACACATAACCATATTCAGAAAGAGGTAATGCATCTATAAGATTTCCTGTATTGCTGTTGTCTCCAACATAGTTACTTTTATATTCTATAAGATGTTCTATATCACTTTTATCCATATCAAAAGGACTTACTGGTACTGTATCAATTGTATATTGTTTTGTACTATCTATTAGATAATATTCATTTGGTGTATCTGCATTTATTCGATATACATTATAAAACAAGTTTTGGTATTCAATAAGTTTACTTTCATTAAATACAGTTGTCGTTTTATACCTGTAAACTGGTGGTCGTTTATACTGCACTACTCCAATATAATCCACGACAAAGAAAATTCCTAAAAGCACTAAAAATACAACAATAGAAATTATCCCTTTTTTCCAAAATGATGAAAACTTTAATTCTCTAAACATACCTGTAACTATCAGCAAAAGCCCTGCAATGGAATAAATTTCTCCCCAGCTGCTTTCTGAAGGAAATATGTTAAAGGCACAAATGCAGACGAAAATACCAGCTGCTGTGATACACATAGAAATTTTTTTATGTTCATATTTCATTTTTTTATCGGTGTAATCAATCGTATCTAGTATATTTTGTTCCATATATACCATTGCGTTTTCTTTCTCAATCGTTTCCCCAGCTAATAACTCATTCAAAGAAATTCCTAGCTCTTTGCTGAGAGGTTCCAAAAGAGATAAATCTGGCATATAATTTCCATTCTCCCATCGAGATACTGTTTTATTGCTTACCCCTAGTTTTTCTCCAAGCTGTTCTTGTGTGAGTCCCTTTTTCTTACGATTTACCGCAATAAATGCTCCGATTTTTTTACTATCCATAATTCCAGCTCCTTTCATAAAAATATTACTCAATCCTGCATAAATTGAACACCCCACAAATAGCGAATCACTTATAATACTCCTACTTTTCTTCAAAAAAAAGAGATTCTTTCAGTCCAGGACTGCCAGGTTTACCTCTGTAAAAATTTCTAAAAAAACCGAAGTATATGCTTATCTATTAAGCAACAACTTTCGGTTTTCACAAAACTTTTATAAACATTTATAAGTTTTCAATGTCATTTCCATTACATGCAATGACTTTTTTATACCAGTAGAAAGAGTCTTTCTTCAAACGATTCTTTGCCCCATTTCCTTCATCATCCATATCCACATATACAAAGCCATAACGTTTTTTCATTTCACCGGTTCCTGCACTTACTAAATCAATGCATCCCCATGGCGTATATCCAATTAAATCTACACCATCTTCTTCAACAGCTTTTTTCATTTGTATAATGTGATCACGCAGATAATCAATACGATAATCGTCATGAATGCTTCCATCACTTTCTACATGGTCTTCTGCACCTAATCCATTTTCTACAATCATCATAGGGATTTGATATCTATCCCATAACAGATTTAAAGAAATACGCAATCCTTTTGGATCGATTGGCCATTTCCATGCGCTTTCTTTTAAATATGGATTCGTAGCTGTTTTTATTCCATTTCCTAATGCGCTCTTTGCATCTTTTCTTGTTGTAATTACTCCTGAATTATAATAACTAAATCCAATATAATCCACTTTTCCATCTAAAAGTGTTTTCGCATCATCTTCTTCCTGATTCACACAAATTTGTTTTCTTTCCCATTCTTTTAACACATAAGATGGATAATACCCTCTACACTGTACATCACTAAATAAGTATTTTAATCTTCGAGCTACCATCATTTCCATTTCTACATCATCTGGATTACAAGTTTCCGGATAAGTCAAAATATGTGCCAACATCATTCCTACTTTATTTTCTGGGTCAATTTTATGTCCTAACTGTACTGTTTTTGCACTCGCTATAAAAATATGATGAAGTGCTTGATAGTATTTTTCTTCATTCATATCATGCACACCCAATGTATCATATCCACGAAGAAGATTAATTTCATTAAATGTCATCCAGTAGTTTACTTTTCCTTTATATCTTGTAAATACCGTTTCACAATAATGAAGGAAAAAATCTATAAGTTTACGATTATACCATCCATCATATTCTTCACTAAGATGAAGTGGCATATCAAAATGATTTAATGTTACAACTGGCTGAATTCCATGTGCTAAACATTCATCAAATACATTATCGTAAAACTTTAACCCTTCTTCATTAGGTTCTGTCTCATCTCCTTTAGGAAAAATACGTGTCCAGGAAATAGACATACGGAAACAGTTAAATCCCATTTCTGCCATAAGTGCGATATCTTCTTTATAATGATGATAAAAATCAACAGCCTGATGACTTGGATAATACATCGTTTCATCTAAAACTGCCTTATAGGAAGAAGGGACTTTTTCACTTCCTCTTAAATATACAATATTATTGTCTTCATCTAGAAAACTATGTTTTCTTGGACGTGTCAAAGAACCATTTGTTTTTGTATCTGAAGTTGCCAGTCCTCTTCCTCCTTCTAAATATCCTCCTTCATATTGGTTGGCAGCCGTAGCTCCTCCCCATAAAAAACCTTCTTTAAACACACAAATACCTCCTCTTATTATATGAATTTCTATACCTTTACATATTATAAAAGACAGAAACGGATATGTAATCTGTCTTTTATGTATTATTTATTTACTTTTATAGATTCGTATAAATCAATGAACTGTGTCGCAATAATTTGAAATGCTTCTGCACTCATTAATTGATCTTCCGCGTGAATCAACAATAAATTAGCTTGTACTGATTCCCCACCTGCTTCTTTTTGAATCAATTCTGCATGTGCACTATGACCTTGTACAAAAGCTTCTTCACCTTCTTTAATCATCTTTCTTGCTTCTTCAATCTTACCCTGCTTTGCCAGCTCAATCGCTTCAATATACATGCTTCTTGCTGTTCCTACCGCAGAGATAATTTGAAAGCTAATTAATTCAAGACCATTCATTCTAATCACCTAATTTTTCTTTTACAAACTCAATTACTTTCTTTCCATCCATAGTTCCATATGCCTGCATATCAATTGGTTCTACAATCTTATTTGGAAGTTGTTTCTTTACATTATTTAATTGAAATCTAACCTGTGGTCCTAATAAAATAATATCTGCATCTTCTCCATATTTAGATGTCTCCGTTAATGCATGCGCATTAATTTCACATGTGTATCCAATCTTATCAGCATATTCTTTCATTTTTGTTACTAAAATACTTGTACTCATTCCTGCTGCACAAAATAAAACAATATTTCTCATTTCTATATTCTCCTTTTCTTTAACCGCTTTCATTATATTTAAATAATCGTCTATATTTTTTATAAATTATAGAATTTTATCAAAAATTATATTTTATTCTCAAATTCTTATATTTCCTTTATACTATAAGTATCTATAATATCAAGGAGGTTTCTATGATACAAACTAAAAAAGAACTTATCTTATTACTTCCACAATTTTATGACACATTGCACCTTCCTGTTTTTTTACTCGATAAAAACTTACTAATACAACATCAAACATCTGCTTTTCCATCTTTAAAAATAGATGCTTTTCAAAAAATTCTTTTTGATAAACATATTGATAAATCAAAAATAAGTTTCTATTTTAGCTATAATACTGTATATATGTTTTTTCCATTTAAATTAGAAAATATATGTTATGTCTGTTTAGGCCCATTAGTAATTAAAAAAGTAACTGCTCATGATAGTCCTAATAATTACGACTTTCTAAAACAATGCATGCAAACTATTTCATCAGACACATTTCTGGGACTACCTAGTGTCAGTCAAAATATATCTAATATTTATCATCTTGTTTATACGGTGATAACCGGAAATGTTATTAGTAAAGAAGAGTTAAAAGAAAGCTTTCATAAAAGTGAAAGTCATTTAAAAATGGATAATGCTTTACAGTACGAATCTTTTTCAGTTAGAGAAAACCCTCTTCATAGTTATAGTTATCAATATGAAGAGAAAATATTAAAATATATTTTAAATGGAAATAGCACAATGGCTCGTGTAGTATTAAAAGATCTATTACAAATCAAAGATGGAATTGAACTCTCTACAAATCATTTACAAAGTGCAAAATACAAAGCAGTATCTGCAGTTACTGTTTTTACAAGAACAGTTATCAGTGCAAATGTTTCTATTGCGAAAGCGTATGCTTTATCTGATGTTTATATAAAGCTTATTGATCATTGTGAAGATTTACACCAAATATTAAAAACAATTAATGATGCAATAACTGATTTTACCAAACTAGTACAACAATATAAATATTTAGATACTCCCCCATGGATAAAAAAGATAAAAGAATACATATCTCATAATTTACATCAAGATATTACTTTATCACAACTTTCTGAAGTAACAGGAATGAACCCATCCTATATGTCTGCGCAATTTAAAAAAATAACCTCTCAAACCATTAAAGAATATATCCATACATTAAAAGTTCAAGAGGCTCAATATCTGATTAAGAATACTAACTATACATTATCTGAAATTGCAATAATTTTAAACTTTTCAAGTCAAAGTCATTTTAATTCTATATTTAAAAGAATCACCAATCAAAGTCCTATGCAATTTAAGAAAAATAAAAATTAATGTTCTTTATGTCTTTCAATATAATGATAATATGCACCTAGTAAATTAGCATCATTGTTATACTTGCATTTATCTAATTCTGCATGGGGAAATTTAAATGGGAATGTTTTATAATATTCCTCATAAGCTTTTTTTAATCCGTTCAAGTAAATTGGATTTTCACTTGCTCCTCCTCCAACACATATTTTTTCTGGATCATATACAATTTGAATATTATATAATTGCTGAGCCACTTCATAACAATATTTTTCAAAAATCTCTGTGGCTACAGAATCATTTTCTTCAATCCACTGAAAGATTTCTTTTCCATCTTTTGTGTCAATTCCTTTTGCCTGGGCAATTCTAGAAACTAAGTTATATACACTTCCAATGCTTCCAAAAGTTCCACCTGTGGCATGAGAAAGTTTATCTTTTGCGAAAATAATGCTTAGTTCTCCTGCAATCAAATGTGACCCTTTATGAATACTTCCGTTAATAATGATAGCGCCACCTACACCTGTACCAAATGTAATGACAAGTCCATTTTTAACCCCCTGCATATTCCCAATTTTCATTTCACATATCGCACCACATCGTGCATCATTTTCTATTTCAATCGGAAGATTGAAATATTTTTCCCATTCCTTTACATCTGTATGGTTGTTATACAATAAGCTTCCACCCATAGCGATATACTTCTTATCCACATGGATAACACCAGGCATACTGAATGCAATTCCATCTATATTATTCATACTTTCTAAAACTTTTTTAATCTGTCTTAAAAAAGCTTCCTGTGTATCTCTTGGTGTATCAACTTTTCCTTTTTGTGAAATTTCTCCATTTTCAATCACACAATATTTTATGAAAGTACCCCCAACATCAAAGGATGCAATTCTCATAATTTTTCTCCTTGTGATGCAATAACATCTTTATACCAGTAGAAAGATTTCTTGCGATAACGAGCAAAGTTTCCATTTCCTTCATCATCACGATCTACATACACAAAACCATAACGTTTTTTCATTTCTCCTGTACCTGCACTTACTAGATCAATACATCCCCAAGGTGTATATCCAATGACATCTACTCCATCTATGAGAATAGCTTTTTCCATTTCTAAAATATGTTCCTTTAAATAAGCAATACGATAATCATCTTCTACATGCATTTGAACATCAGGTTGATCATTATATCCTAATCCATTTTCTACAATAAATAATGGTACTTCATAACGTTCATAGAAACGATTTAAAATATATCTTAATCCCTTCGCATCAATTTGCCATCCCCATTCACTTGTGGCAAGATACGGATTTTTTACACCTTTAGAAACATTTCCTTCTGTCATTTCTGCACTTTGATCTGTCGTAGATGCACTGGATGAATAATAGGAGAAGCCAACAAAGTCAACTTTTCCTTGTTTCATAACTTGCAGATCTTCTTCACGAATATCTAACTTAAATCCTTTGCGCTCTACAATCTTCTTTACATAATGAGGATAATATCCTCTTACTTGAATATCACTAAATGCAAATGTTTTTTCTCGCATCATTTGCTCTGCCAACTCTACATCTTCAGGTTTTGCGGTCATAGGGTATTTTACAAGTGTTAAAACCATACATCCTATTTTATTTTCAGGATCAATTTCATGCCCTAACTTTACGGCTTTTGCACTTGCTACAAATTGATGATGTGCTGCCTGATAGCTTCTTTGTTCAAAATCATCTCTTGCTCTATCTAAAACACCCGCAATTTCAGGCATTAGAATAACGGAATTGATTTCATTAAAGGTCATCCAATATTTAACTTTACCTTTATAACGATTAAAAATAACTTCACAAAAATTCATATAGAAATCAATCAATTTACGATTTGCCCATCCCCCATATGCTTTTACTAAATGTAATGGCATTTCATAGTGAGAAATTGTAACAACAGGTTGAATATTTCTTTCTAGCATGGCATCGAATAAACGATCATAAAACTCTAATCCTTTCTCATTTGGATATTCTTCATCTCCATTAGGAAATATACGAGTCCATGCGATAGAAGTTCGAAAACACTTAAATCCCATCTCCTGGCATAAATCTAAATCTTCTAAATAATGATGATAAAAATCGTTACCTGTATGATTTGGATAGTAAACACCTTCTTGAATACCTGGAGTAAAATGGCGAGAAACGCCTTTTTTACCTCCAGCAGCAATATCCATTAAAGACAATCCTTTTCCATCTATATTATAAGCACCTTCTGCCTGATTTGCAGCAATAGCTCCTCCCCATAAAAAATCTTTACTGAGCTTCATTTAGTTCCCCTTTCTCAGCTTCTAAAGCTGCTTGCTCTTCTTCACATGCTTTTTTATCTGCTATCTTAAAGAATGGATAATATATAATAATATTTACTACAAGCAATAGAAGAAGCATTACTAATACTTTAATACCTCCAGCTAAGAACCCTCGAACAAAGAATGGAGTTGTAAATGGCAATAAAGACATCGATGGATTAAAATCAAAAGTAATAAACTGCATTGCGAATAATCCTAATAAACCTAAAATTGTACTACTGAATACCATTGGAATAAAGAAAGTTGGATTTAACATTAATGGGAACCCAAAAATCATAGGTTCATTAATATTGAACAGATTTGGAATAAAGGCAACTTTATTCAGCTGTTTATAACGTTTACTTTTTGCACGAAGCATACAAAAAGCTAAACCAACTGTATTCCCATTTCCACCAAATGATGCAAACATTGATACTAGTGCAACTGTTAAATACGTTAATGGTTCTCCAGCAGCTAGATCTTTCATGTTTGTAACGATTAATGTCATCTGCAAAGGTACAAAAGGTGCGTATACCGTATTTGGATGAATCCCAAAAAACCAAAGAAGATTTGCAACAAAATATAATATAAGAATTGTAGGTACAGATAATCCTACTTTAATTAACACATCTCCAATCGTAGAGGAAAAGAAATTTAAGAAATCTCCATATGGAGTAAATCCAAAACCAACACGAATAGCAAATGCAACTAATACTACAATCATAGAAATAAAGATTGGTTCAAAAGATTCGCTAACCATTGGAGGTACACCATCCGGCATTTTAAATTTTAATCCTTTTTTAGATAAAGCATGATATATATGTGCTGTAAGTAAAGAAATAATTAATGCTACTAAAATACCATTTCCACCTAAATTATCTAACTGAAATGCTGCAATAGCTACCCCATCTTTTCCAATAACAGTTTGTGGTATTACGACAAGAAAGCTTAACAAACCTAAAAATCCACATGATAATGCATTATCATTCTTACGTTTTGCAAAACTATAAGCTAAAGAAAAAGACACATATAAAGCTAAAATATTTAAACTGGCATTTAATACTGCCTGCATATGGTCATATATACCAATACTTTTTAGCCAATCTGCATACCAAGTAAATGGAAGATTTGCTAAAATTGCAAAGAAACAAACTCCAAATGTAACAGGACCTGTTCTCATGAACCCTTCTGCAATTGATTGAATCGTATCATTTTCACTCATTTTTTGTGCAATAGGCGATATAAACTTATTTAAGAATTTTTCAATTGTTTCCATTTATTTTCTCCTCACTTTTATCACGACTTGACGAACAATTGTGCGCGCTTTCATCTTGTCAACGGCTACATTATACTGTCACACATGTATGATTTTATCAATTATTTTTGATTTTTTATATATTTTTTAGTTTTAGATCTAAATCATCGATTACTTATGAAGATTTCGAATTCTATATATCATAAAAAAAGACAGTGATACAGTGCTGCGACTACCTTCACTTGTCTTTTAAAATCTTATATATAAAAACAATTAATAAATTAAATTATCTTCTTTTTTCAAAGAAATTCCTTTCAATATCTCATCCACAATGTGATAACATTCTTCATCTGCATATTTCTCCGGTTTATGTGCATCCAGTCCATAAATACATTTCACATCATACTGAGAAGCAATTTCCCAAAATTTTCGATATGGATAGGTATAACGATATTCTTTCCCTAGCTGTCGTTTTCCATAACGAAGTCCATTTAAATTGATTTCTAAATACACATGATGTTTTTCTGCACTTTTGCAAATGATATGTGCTGCTTTTTCACATGCTTCATTCCATTCTTCTTTTCCAAACATAAACAAGTCTGGATGTGCAATGATATCTGGCAGTTCTTTTTCACATGCTTTTTCAATTAAAGAAGCATATTCTAAGATATCTTCATCACTGGAATGTGTATAGAAATCCTTCCCATACAAGCAGGCATCATGCTGTCCTAAAAGCATGTAATCCATATCATTTTTATACTGTTTTAATTCTTCTAAATGACTTTCATAATACTCAAATTCTAAACCTAATGAAATATGTATCTGATCTTTATATTTTTCTTTTAGTGCTTTTACAGAGGATATATAATCCTGTAACTCTTCCTTACGCATTCTCTCCCCTGCACTATATCCATTCGTATAGGGTGCATGATCAGAAAACCCTATATGTGTATAACCATTTTTGATAGCTTCTAGTACATAAGCCTCATCACTTCCCTGTGCATGTCCACATCTTTCAGTATGCGTATGATAATTGAATTTCTGCATATACAATACCTCCCCTTCATAATCATAATGTTTCTAATCACATAAAGACTATAAAAATTTCTTATAATCGTTTTTATGATAAATCTATGTTTTCTTCTTATACCTTCTCCCTTTTGTAGAACCATCATCAACAACGAATTTACTTTTAACTAATTCATTTAATAATACTTTAATTCTTCTATCTTTTACATCTAATACAGCCATGAAATCACTCGCCTTATACCAAGTATCATCTTTCATAAAATTCAAGATTTTATCATACTGCATTTGTGTCTTCTTTGTTACTTTTTTATCTGAAAAATTTCTGGCACTTTTTTCTGGCACTTTTTTTCTGGCACTTTTTTTACAAATTGCATAGTCAACAATGTACGATCTGGGTCAAACTTTTCTTCAATTATCGGTTCAACCCAACCTCCATTTTTTCATATAAAGTTAAACATTTACATCATTTTATCTAAAACATCTCCTCGATACACCTTTTATTTTTGAAATTGAAAATTTCTTATTTATGATAGCACTCGTATCATGTGATGTTTCTGTTAAATAACAGGCTTCCTTGTTCCATGCCCTTACTTTTCTATAACTCTTCTTTATATGTAAATCCTAGCCCTTGTACTTCGTTAGTATCTGTCACAATCACAAAAGCTTCTGGATCTATATGGGATACGATCATCTGTAAATCGTGGAGCTGTTTCTTCACAATCACAGCCATAATAACTGGACGTTTTTCTTGAGAATATCCACCAACTGCCTGTAATAATGTTGTACCTCTATTTAACTCTTTATGGATATACTCCATGATTTCTTTATGCTTGTTTGAAATAATCATCACATTTTTGGCTTCCTGTCCACCAATCATCAAGGTTTTATTAATCATAAAACTGCTTACCCATACAGATAAAATCCCCATTAATGCTGGCTGCAACCCATATACCATTGCCCCTAACAAAACAGTTAACGCATCAATCAACATGACCAGGGATGGCAAAGGAAGATGCGTATATTTATTCAAAATTAATGGAGGTATATCCATTCCACCTGTACTGGCACCAGTACGAAATACACATCCTATTCCTATTCCCATTAAAGCCCCACCATAAATCGTAGCTAAATACTTATCCATGATAAAAACATCTGCCCCAATCACATGATTAGCCAAATAGGAAAATAAAGAAAGAAACATAGGATATGCAAATGTACTGAATATGGTTTTTGCCGCAAAGCGTTTCCCTAAGATAACTGCTCCTAAAAGAAACAAAACAACAGTTAATACATTAATTACAATTTCTGGAGAAATATGAAAAATAGGTTCTATGGCAATTGCGACACCCGCAAGTCCCCCTGTTAAAACATCATTCGGAAGAATAAACCATGCTACTCCAATCGCAAGTATGATATTTCCAGCTAAAAGCCAGCATGATTCGATTAATAATTCTGATTTTTTTAAGGAAAACATAAGATCACTTCTTTCTATACAAAAAGATTATAACATAAGAAAAGGATTCCAGGTTTCTAACAATAACCTAAAATCCTGAAAAAATTTCTTGCAGGAAAGAGCGGGGCTGTACCTTTGGAACACAGACACTATATGTCTCCAATGTTCCATGAATTTCACTTCCTTTTCCATTTCCTTGTACTATATATAACTGATTGTTTTTCCACTCTGCCTTTATATCCTTAGCAAACTCAAAATGATCCAGATTATTCATGACCATGATTACATAGGAATCGCTATGTACCCCACTTACCAGGTCATTATAGACATCCTGGACTTTTTCCTTGATTTCATAACTTGCATTGTTTTTTGTATCATAGCATATCGTATATAAAAGTTCACTTTTTGAATCGCATACGATTATACATATAAGCAAAGCTGCCCAAATTCCAGTTAACCACTTTAATGTTTTCATTGTTTCACTCCTTGCATCATGAAGTATAGACAGCGCTTTCACTTTTATACTGTTAACTTTTATTTTTTTACTGGACTTTTTACTTCTTTATGATAAAATACCCTAGGAAATTATGTTTCCCTATCATTATCATTTAAATTATGGAGGTATACTCGTATGATGAATTATGACTTGCTGATTATCGGTGCTGGACCTGGTGGAATCTTCTCTGCCTATGAAGCAAAAAAATTAAACCGTGATTTAAAGATTGGTTTATTTGAATCTGGAAATTCTTTAGAAAGAAGAAAATGTCCTATTGACGGAGTAAAGATCAAATCCTGCATCAACTGTAAAACTTGTGGAATCATGAATGGTTTTGGTGGTGCTGGAGCTTTCTCTGATGGAAAATACAACATCACTAATGAATTCGGTGGTACTTTGTATGAATATGTTGGAAAAAAAGAAGCTATTGATTTGATGAATTATGTAGATCAGATCAATGTGGAAAATGGAGGACAGGATACAAAGCTTTACTGTAATGAAAATTCTCACTTGAAAAAAGTATGTATGCAGAACGACTTGCATCTATTATCTGCCAATGTTCGTCACTTAGGTACTGATATCAACTATATCGTATTAGAAAACCTGTATAAACAGTTAAAAGACTGCGTGGATATTCACTTCAATACACACATTGATTCTGTAGAAAAACTGGAAGATGGCTATCGTATTACTTCTGGTGATTCCAGCTGGACAGGAACTACCTGCATCATCTCTACTGGACGCAGTGGAAGCAAATGGATGGGAAATATTTGTAAATCATTAAATATCAAAACAAAAAGCAATCGTGTAGATATCGGTGTACGTGTAGAGCTTCCGTATGCGATTTTCTCTACACTGACAGATGAATTATACGAAAGTAAAATCGTATATCGTACAGAAAAATTCCAGGATAAAGTTCGTACATTCTGTATGAATCCAAGAGGTGTTGTCGTTAGTGAGAACACAAATGGAATCGTAACAGTTAATGGACACAGTTATGAAGATCCTGCACGCTATACAGAAAATACAAACTTTGCCTTGCTGGTATCTAATCATTTTACAGAACCTTTCAAAGACAGCAATGAGTATGGAGAAAGCATTGCACGTCTATCTAACATGCTAGGTGGCGGTGTTATCGTACAGCGTTTTGGAGACTTGATTCGTGGACAGCGCTCTACGGAAAGCAGAGTAAGAGAAAGCTTTGTAACTCCAACCTTAACTGCTACACCTGGAGATTTAAGTTTGGTCATTCCAAAAAGACAGCTGGATGATATCATCGAAATGATTTATCAGTTGGATAAAGTAGCACCTGGAACTGCAAATGATGATACTTTATTGTATGGAGTAGAAGTTAAGTTCTATAACTTAGAAGTAGAACTAGATAAAAATCTTGAAACATGTCATAAAGGATTGTATGTCATTGGAGACTGCAGTGGAGTAACTCACTCTTTAAGTCATGCCAGTGCAAGTGGTGTTTATGTAGCTAGACACTTATACGGAAACAAATAGGATGAAAAGATAAAAGAAGCCTAACAACTGGCTTCTTTTTTACTCTATTCTGGCCTATATTTCTGCAAATATGTTTTTAAATCTCTGCCGCTGTCATGTAGTGTATCTACATAAAAGTCTTCTACTACATTTCCATCATTTAATACAATACAGCGATCCGCAATGGATTCCACCTCTTCAATATCATGTGTTGAAACAAGAAGTATCGTATCTTCCTTTATATGGTCAAGAAGTAATTTTACTGCATCTTCTTTCGCATAAATATCTAATGAGGTAAAGGGTTCATCCAAAAGGATAAGTTTTGCCTGCATTGCAAATCCAGCCGCAAGTTCAACTTTCATTTTCTCTCCTTTTGATAAAGAGGATATTTTTGTATCTGTTTTTAATCGCATGGATTCACATAACTGTTTATATTTTTCCAAATCAAAAGATTTATAATACTGATGTAAAAACTTACCATACTCTTTAATTTTCATATATGGCATAGAACTTCCATCTGCACTGATAAAAGCAACCTGCTCATATTGTAGATTTACCGGTTTTTCTTGAAAAAGAATTTCTCCATCATCAATTTCACATAAGCCAAGTATACATTTTAGTAATGTTGTTTTCCCACTTCCATTTCTTCCTAATAAAGCGCATAACTCTCCTTCTTTTAAAGCAAAGTTTGCTTTCTGAATACCATTCTTATTATCGTATAATTTTCTTACATTTTTTACTTCTAACATTTTTCTATCCTCCCATCTTCTTTTTCATCCAAGTCTTTTTACTTCCTATGATATTTACAATGAAAAATCCAATATAAAATGCTATTTGTCCTAGAAATCCTATGTTCATCAAGATATACCATGACAATACAAATACTATTACAAGATAGATTATCTCTAATAACTTCTGTTTTTCCTTAATGAGTACTAAAACGACATATTCTATACAACCGCTTATAAAAAGTATAAATAGAAAACAACGCATAATATTTTTTATCGTATAAGGAAATAATTGTCCCATTAGAGGAAGCTTTGGTAAATACAGATAAAACATTTGAACTGCCTGTGCAATACGTTCTGCTTTTTCTACATGCTCATTTAAAGCTAATCCTTGAATAGAGTAACTGTAGTATACACGCATAAACATTACATACCACAAGATAAAAACTACCATAAGAAACAGAATGTCTGCCCATATATATGCCAAACGATTTCCCTGAATCAACATCCATCTTGTTTTATATCGATAAATAGAGTACAACAATAAGATAGATACAGCACCGATGATAAATATACAAATAAACCAATAATATAAAGCTTTATTGTCTGAAGCTACAATATCTATATATTCCCCATTCCACTGTATCATAAAATCGCTACTGGAATAAAATACCCATAAAAAGGCTAGCAGGAGTAAAACTTTCCATCCTAGTTTACGAAGTAAAAAAGTAAACTGTTGAAAACATAGCTTCATCATCTTTTCACCTCTATTTCATAGTACACGGAAGGAGAATAATCCCATATATTATTTCTCAAATTCTCTTTTATTTCTTTCTTATAGTTTAAAAGAATCCAATTACCTTCAAACACAACTCCGTTTTCATCTAATACTTTTATAACAACATCAGGTGTCATTCCCACTTTTTCTATTAGATAAAGTAATCCATCTTTATAGTACATATCAGTAATAGAGGTTGATGAATCTATGGTATAATTCTTAATCACTTCCATATTATCACAATCAATAACATGAATCTCATCTTCATCCTCTAAAATTAAATATTTATTATTTATACATATATTTTCATAATAAAACATATAATCATTTGAATAAAGATCTAATGGAAGACTTTTTTCATTTATCAACTTTCCATCTTCTCCATATGCGGAAATGTAGTTCTTTTTGTTTTTATCCTGTGATATTACAACCGCTTTTCCATCTACCTCTTTCATTACAAACGGATATCTGTCTTTAGAAAATTCAGCTATTTTTTTAATTTTTTCCTTATTCTTATTACTATAGTCAATATAGTATAATCTTGATGGTGTTACCATTGATTCAAATCTTGTTGTGATTAAATAATTTCCATCACTCGTAGTTAAATAATTGTCTGAGTAATCTATACGTATCGTCGATTCTGACATTCCATCATTTACATATAAGTAATAATTTTCTCCTGTATCATTTGCTTCTTCACTGTAATCATCATACAAATATTGTACTTTTTCTTCAATTAGCTTTATATTTTTCGTACTCTTTAATGTAAAAGTCTCATTTTGTTTTGGAGAAAAAATATTAAACCAACTATATTTGAAAGTTGCTTGTTCCAGTTCATAACATGTAATTACTTTTTCAGTGATATTACTATGAAAGCTAGTTATATATTCAACTTCTTTTTTTGATAATTCTTTTCTTCCTTTTATAGAACTTTTAATAATAGATGTTTCAAACGATGGTGGGAATTGCTCTGTTTGATAAAGACCTTCCTCATATGTATAAGAAATATTTTCTCCCATTAAATCAACAGATACTGCCCCCTTGTTTTGAAAAATAGTACTTTCTATTGTAATTCCTTCTAAATACTCTTTATTGCCTTGTATAGTAGTAAGAGGAAATTCAGCTTTTGACATAATATGGATGCTACTTGCCATACATAAAGATAACACTATAACAGGTACACTTAGTATAAATATCCATTTTGTTCTCATCATATACTTAACCTCCTTTTTGAAAATACTCTTCTTACATAGAAATGCGATACAATAAGTAGAAGCAAATAAGAAAAAATTTCACGAAATATATAAGTATCATTAAAAAATGCGAAATTAAATAAACTTAAAATGAATACGAATGCAAGACTTACTGCCACATTAAACCCTTTATCTTCTTTTATAAGGGTATTGGATAAGATCATCAAACAATAACTTATCTCAATAAGTATTAAGAATATTTTCAGTGCATCAACAGAAGAAAGTACATACCATGATAATGCATCACTATTTAATAATGCGAAGAATAAAGCATTGGATTCATACACATAGGCAGATTTATGTATAAATAATAATCCAAAAGCTGCCACATACTGGATTGTTACCAAACTAATGACTCCAATAAATGCCAATAACAACTCACTATATGCATAAGCATTAGAAGATATAGGAAGAAGTTTTACTCTTGTAAGTCCTCCGCTTTCTACAAATCGTTTTACCCTTTGAAAATTAAACCATATAAGCAATACCACAGATAAAAGAATACCAAGTGTAAATTCAAACTGAAAACTTATATCTCTAATATCTAAATACGTAATATCTTTTATTTTCCACCAGCAAATAAGAAACTCTGCCAAGGCGATCGATGTAAAACTGCCTATGATTTTTTTAAATAAGATCCACAGGATGACTCCATTAATTGAAATATATCTTTCATAACTTACCTCCTAAACTGTATTATGATACTAATATACCAAATGTAAATAAAAATGAATATTACCAATACTCACTTAACAGGGATACTACTTCTTGAAAAGATAAGTTTACACTTTTACATTCCTCTATAAATCCCTGTAAATGTTTTTGTATATATTCTTTTTGTATTGTTTCTTTAATTTCCTCATTTACACATATTACACTTTTCACATTGGATATTGTACGTATGATACCCTCATCTTCCAGTATCTTATATGCTTTTTGTACGGTATTGGGATTAATTGCTAAAGATAGAGCCAGCTCTCTTCTGCTTGGAAGTTCTTCATTATTTTCAACAGATCCAATCAGAATTTGTTTTTTTACATATGCAACTAACTGTGGATAGACTGCTTCTTTTTTATTAAACTGTATTTCTTTAAAAGAAACCATGTTTATCCCTCCTTAACTGTATTATAGTCATAGTACAGTTAACATGTCAACACATTTTATATATTAATATTTTGTAAGAGGAAAAATGTTTGTTGCATGGCAAAAAGCTTGTTATAATAGATAAGATGATGGAGAGGAGTTTTTACATGTTAAAAAAAATAACATTATGTGCTTTATCTGCTGCTATGATATGTTCTTTAGGAGCATGTTCAAAAAAGGATCCGCAAGAAGAAATAGCGGCATTTGAAACTTTTATAAATAAAGAATTTCAGGAAAGTATGCAAAATGATTATCTAACAATGCATTCCTATTTTACAAAACCCAAGGATATTGGAATTGATGAAACAAAAGCAAAACCAGAATTTCAGATTACAACAGATAAAGATACAGATAAAATAAAAGAAACGCTAAAAGAAAAAAAGAAAGCTTTGAAAGAATTTGATTATGACTTATTAAGCAAGAAACAGCAGGAAGTTTATACTAGCTATAAATATAACTTAGAACTTCAAGAAGATGCATTAGATAAAGATTATCGTTATATGGAACAGTTATTTACTACAAATAATGGGATTCATATTTCCATGCAGAGAAATCTGGAACGATTACGTGTAGAAAATGAAAATGATGTAAAATCACTTATCAGTCTTGTTAGAAGTACCAAAAGCTGTATGGAAGAAGCTATTTCCTATACGAAGCAGCAAATTGAAGAAAATACTTTAATTCTTGATAAAGAAGGAGTACTTTCTGTATGTGATAATATTTTAGAAAATAACACTTTCTATAAAACATTAGAAAATAAAGTAAAAGCTGTACATTTAGATGCAAAAAAAGAAAAAGAGTATCTTAAGCAGTTACAAGATGCTTATGAGAAAGAACTGATTCCTGCTTATACTTCCTTAAAAACATTTGTTAATGGTATCAAAGATGAAGATAATCATATAACAGGATATGATACGATTAAAAAAGGAGACGATTATTATGAATATCTCTTTAAGAAGAATACACAGAATGATCGTTCTATTAAAGACAGCATTGAGTTGCTAGATAGTATTATTAGCGATGCAAAAGATGCAGAACTTTTATTGGCATCTAAAGATTATGATGTTTATGCCGACTGGCTGGATAATAAAATTTATACAGAGTACAAAACTTACGAAGATGTCGCAAAAGCTTTAGAAAAATACACTTTAGAAAATTATCCAGGCATTGAACTTCGTCCTTATAAAATCATACCAGCGACGGATTTAAAAAACGACCTTATTTCATCAGAAATCCTTCCATTTAGCGTTGACAGTGAAGATCCAATTCAAGTTTTAATTCGTTCTGAGTTAGGCACTAATTCTCCTAATTCATTAAATGCATATTCCATCATAGCTCAAACCATTGCACCTGGTACTTTGTATCAGACTCTATACAACAATCAAACAAATCCTAGCTTATGGATGAATTACTGTGCAGATAATTCATCTTTCCGTAATGGCTATGCAATCTATGCTGCTGAAAATGCAATAAATCATCTTCAGCATGAAGAAAAACGTGCAATACAGCTGCAAAGAAAATCTCTTCCACTACAAAGTGCATTGCTTGCAAGAGCAGATATTGGTATCCATTATGAAGGCTGGACATATGAAGATTTTAAAAAGAACATAACGAGTTTGAATCTTGATAGTGAAACTACAGAAAAATTATATAAAGCAATTTGTACAAATCCAGGAAATTTCCTAAGTGCAGGTATTGGGTATATGGAAATTTACGAATTACATAAAGAAGCAAAAGACACTATGAATGACAAATACGATGATAAAAAATTTATAGAAACATTATTAAAAAGTGGAAATGCCCCATTCTCTGTTATTCAGGAAAATATAGAGGATTATATAAAATCCCCTGAGAAATAAACGAAAAAGATACTCTTAACAAATGAATAGAGTATCTTTTTCTTATATTTAAATAACTGCGTTGATAATTGCCCTTGATAACAATGGAACGATCTGATTTTTTCTTGATAGTATATCTTCCTGGAAACTGTGTTCTTCCCCTTCTCTGTTAGGGAAAGCTTCAAAGATTGCATTTTTCTTTTCTCCAGCAGAATAGAAGATAGAACCATTTTCTAATATACTTGTAAAGGCAATCACACACAAATCCAATCTGTTTTCTTTTGTAAATTTATCAAGTTCTTTTTGAAGTTCATCTTCAATGACTTTTACTTCCACAACAGAGGATATAATTACCTGAGCAATCATAATAACATTTCCATCAATTTCAAAACGTTTAATATCCTGATTAATCAGTTCTTTCACACTTTTCTTGCTTATATTGGAACTTACTTTAAACATATCAGCCGCAAATTCTTTTATGTCAAGTCCAGCAATTTTTGCCAGTGTTTGCGCAAGTCCTTTATCTTTTGGAGTTGTTGTAGGAGATCTGAATTTTAAAGTATCAGATAGTATCGCACCTAATAGTAAACCTGCTAAATTTTCTGGTATATCCATCTGATTTTCCAAATATATAGAAGTAATGATAGATGCTGTACTTCCAATAATTTCATTACGGAAGGAAATTGGTCTTGTTGTCGCAATATCACCAATACGATGATGATCAATAATTTCTATCAAATCTGCACTTTCAATTCCTTTTACAGACTGTGCATATTCATTATGATCGACCAAAACAACTTTTTTATTATGATAATTCAAGATATGGTAACGGGATACATATCCTTTTAAATAGTTATCATTATCTACAACTGGATAACTTCGATAACGTGTCTTCAACATCTTTTTCCCAACATCTTCAACAAATTCATCAATGTTGAAACTAATTACATTTTTCTTCATGATCAGCTGTACTGGAGGTGAAAAATATAAATAACGAGAAGTGTTCATTGTTCCATGTCCGGATATTAGGATAGAACAGTTATATTCTTTTGCCAATTCTACAACATCTTCAGGCACATATTCTGTCCATACGATAACTAAGACTCCAGCACCCATTTTAATTGCGGTTTTCTGTGCTTCAACATCATTTCCAAGCAATACCATACGATCCTTTATATCATAGTTGGATAACCCAGATTCTGTTAGGGCTATGATACTTACCTTTCCACTAAAATGTGGAGTTTGTGCATCATAAATGACTCTTCCCTTTAATGTTTTCGCAATATCCTCCATCTTTGTTTCTTTTAATAACTGAATACCTACAGCTGTGTCACCCAAACCAATATTAGAAATATCGCTTCTAGTAACCATTCCCATTAACTGTCCTTTTTCATTCACGACCCCATAAGATTGTTTATTATATTCATTCATCAATTGCAGGGTTTCATATATGGTAGTTTGTGGAGTAATGGTTAATGGTGGATCCATCTCTATTTCATCCATAGTTGCTCTTGCATCTTCAAACAGCATTGGAGTTTCAAAACCAAAACGTTTTAATAAGTATTCTGTTTCTGTATTTATCTTACCTAATCTGCAAGGTATCGCATCTATGCCTTTTCTCTGCAGAAACTTTGCATATGAAATAGCAGATACAATAGAGTCCGTATCTGGATGTTTATGTCCACATACATATACACGATTACCAAGATTTTCATTTATACCTTTTAAAGCTTCTTCTCTTGTCATAGTCTCTTCCTTTCCTGTCTTATACCATGATTATAAACTGATTTATATAAAAAAGCTAGGAAGGTAAATGAAAGAATACGCTTTTATCACATAGAAAGTTCCATAACCTTTTCACCATTAAAATCCAGTTCTCCATTAAAGCGAAAACCTAAACTTTTATACATGTGAATAGCGGCTTTATTATTTTCATAAACACTTAAATAAATTTTGTCTTTATGATATGCTTCTTTCACTATATGAATAAGTTCTTGAAATGCCTTTTTACCATAACCTTTTCCTTGAAAATTCTTATCAATCATAAAACGATCGATCCACACCTGATTTTTCGGTGTAGTCAATGAAATCATTCCATACATAGCAAAACCTATGGGTATATCTTTTTCATAAATGCCAGCACATACCCATTCCGGATTCTTACTTGCATCTAATAAACATTGTTTTACACTCTCTAGAAAGCCTTCCTGTTCATCTTTTATAGATAAGTTTTCAATCTCTTCCTGATTCTTTTTATTTATTTGTTTAAACTGCATGATTTCATCCTTTCTGTTATTACTTTTTCATGAAAAACATTACGAAAAAAGATAGTTGTTAAACTACCTTTCTTTATCTATTGCATGTAAAAAGTTTTGTAAAATTTCTTCCTTCCCATCAACATGACTTCCATAATTTCCCATTTCTATGCTTGGTTTAAGCTTTCCATGAAAATCACTTCCGCAAGTAATTAATAAACCATGTTTCTTTGCATAATCTGCATAATAGCGATTCATTTCTTCATCATGATAGTTACTATAGGCTTCTATTCCATCAATACCACATTCGATTGCTTTTTCCAATAATTCTTCATTATGATAAAACGTTCTAAATGGATGTGCTAAAACAGCTATTCCTCCAGCATCGTGTATTTTTTTCACTGTTTCTTTAAAAGATGGCATTTCAACATGTACATAAAGCGGACTTCCTTTTTGGCATTTATCCCAAAAGAAATTTACAGGAGCTGGATCGCTTCGTTTACCGCCTTTGCGATAGTCCTTAAAATCTTCAATATCTGCATGTGCTGGATCATTAAACATTCTTTCACACATTAAAAACCATGGATTTTCATTTCCTGCATCTTTTAAAACCTGTTCTTCATCTATATGTACAGGATACATAGCTCTTAGTTTTTCTACACGAACATGAAAAGCTTCATCCATTCTCTTCTGCAAAACTGCTCCGATAGTTTGGAAATATTCCTGCTTATAATCAAAATTATATCCAAGCAAATGACAATCACTGCCATTTTCAAACAACGTAGAAAATTCGATAGCAGGAATAACACGAATTCCTTCTTTTTTTCCTTCTTCTATCATTTCATCAATTCCAAGCATACAGTCATGATCACTTAATGCAATGACTTCCAATTCTTTTTCTTTCGCTATCGCAATCAGTTCTTTTGGAGTTAATTCCCCATCTTTGCTGTAGTTGGAATGCATATGTAAATCAAAGTTCTTCATTTTCATCACCTTGCTTATTATAGTACAAAACAAGATGCATGAAAAGTTATAAATAATTTATCCTGTTACTTTTCTCTTTATTCAATAATCCTGTATCGTAAATCCATTTTCTTACTTCACTAATAAAATACAGAGAACCTGTCACAACAATTGGTTTTTCTTTTTTTAATGCTTCCTGAATTGCAATTTCATAGGAATCTTTTACTGTGATATGTGGTCTGTTTTCTAGTATATGTATATCTAATGCTCGTGCATTCATAAAAGGACATACGGTAATATCTTTTGTAATGGTTTCTAATTGTTGAAGCATTTCTTCAAAGTTTTTATCTTTTAATACAGAGAAGATAACTTGTATATCCTGTATACCTTTTAAAGAGTTACATAACGCTTTGATTCCATGAGAATTATGTGCTCCATCAATGATAAACAAAGGTTCTTCTCTAAGTACCTCAAAACGTCCGATCCAAACTGCTTCATACAATCCTTTGCGCATTTGTTCCTGTGTGACATGTAACTTCTTATGTTCATGTAAATAGAATATCGTTTCTAAAGCCAGGGCTGCATTGCTGCATTGATATTCTGCTTTGGTAGACAATGCAATATCCCTATATCCTTTATAGTTAAAATATAAATGTTTATCTTTCCATACAGGAATTACTTCCTCTGCACATATACATGTACTTTTCATGTTCTTTGCATGTTGAAAAAAGACTTGTAGACATTCTTCTTTTCTTTCTGCAGTTATTACATCAATTCCCTCTTTGATAATACCAGCTTTTTCTTCCGCAATTTTCTCATAGGTATCTCCTAAAAGTTCCATATGATCCATGCCAATGTTAGTAATCACACTAACCATTGGGCTTAAGATATTTGTAAAATCCAGCCTGCCTCCAAGACCAGTTTCAAACACGGCAACATCTACCTGCTGTTCTTTAAACCATATACAGGCAATGGCCATATCAATTTCAAACATGCTTAGATCCCATTTCATCCAGCCATCATAATACTGTTGTGCAATTTCTACAAACTTTTCTTCACTGATATAAATATCATTGATACGAATACGATCTCGATGCGTAATGATATAAGGAGATGTAAAGCTTCCTGTTTTATATCCTGCACTTTGTAAAATACTACGTATATAATTGGTTGTACTTCCTTTTCCATTTGTTCCTGCAATATGGATTGCCTTTAGATCTTTATGAGGATTCCCTATACTTTCCATATAGTTCTTAAAATGTTCCAGTGTATTTCCTCTGTTTTTTCTATGTTCTATTTCTTCAATTAACGCTTTTGCATCTTTCCACATATTTATTCCTCAATCTTCCAGTTAATCGGTGTTCTTCCCATTTCTTTTAATAATTCATTTGTTTTAGAAAACGGTTTACTTCCAAAAAATCCCTGGTATGCAGATAGTGGGGAAGGATGTGCTGACATAAGAATTTTATGCTGTGGGTTTGTAATAAGCTTGGCTTTTTTCTGTGCCCAGTTTCCCCACAAAAGAAAAACAATGCCTTCTTCATGTTCATTTAATGTTTCAATCACTTTATCTGTAAAGATTTCCCATCCTTTTTTCTGATGACTTCCTGCTTTTCCTTCTTCTACGGTTAAGACAGCATTCATCATAAATACCCCCTGCTTTGCCCAGTCAATCAAATATCCATGACTTGGCATATCAATATCCAAATCACTTTTTAATTCTTTATACATATTTTTTAAACTTGGAGGCAGCTTTACTTCTTTTCTTACAGAAAAACATAACCCATGTGCCTGCTGAGGTCGATGATAAGGATCTTGACCTAACATAACGACTTTTACATCCTGATAGGAACATGCCTCAAAACATGTAAACAAATCTTCTCTTGGAGGATAGATTGTTTTATGGGCATATTCTTCATCTAGAAACTGCATAAGTTTTTGATAATATTCTTTTTTTTCTTCCTGTTCAAATAACTCTTTCCATTCTTTCATATTCTCACTTCCCTATGTTTCTTTATTTTACCATATTTATCATAATTCTTTCTGAATTCTAAAGTTTTCTAAAATTTATCTTACAATTAAGCAAGATATAAGTATTTATAATATAATCATGTTATAATTTAGACAAGATAGATGTGCTAATATACACATCACAAAAGAGGGGAAATTATTATGAAAGAGCAGCACGATTATGTACATAATGTTACATTGCCAAAAACTTCTTCCAGCAAAATTTCTAATATCGTTTTTAGTATAAAAGGTGTTCTTCTGGTTATAATATTTATGTGCTTATTTATTTTAATTTCTTATATGTTTCTTTAGAAAAGGGGTACTATAATGATTAAAAATTATTCAATCAGTTATGATCAGCTTATCGATCATGTCTTTACATTCCGAAATGTTTTAATTGCGGAAATCTTTTTGGGAATTATACTAGTCGCAAGCAGCTTACTATAAGACTTATTTAATTGTTTTTCTATACTCTTCTATAACGTAAGGAATTCTTATATTCTTTATTTATAGAAGAGTATTTTTATATAAAAAAAGCTGCAGTTTTGTATCCGCAGCTCATATGAATAAATTATCGCAGGATTATATATACCATGTAAATAACATACGTAATTACCATGATACTTCCTACACGTCTATCTAAAGAGAATTTTTTACATACAAACCAGAATCCTAAAGAAATCAAGGTAAGGATTCCTACATCCATAAGTGCAGTCATTTCTACATGAATAGGACTTAAAATAGAAGATATACCTAGAATACATAATATATTAAACAAGTTAGATCCAATGATATTCCCCATGGCAATTTCATTTTCCCCTTTTTTAGCAGCTACAACACTTGTTACTAATTCAGGAAGACTTGTTCCTATCGCAACGATCGTTAATCCAATTAGTGTTTCGCTCAATCCTAAAATTCGTGCTAAAGAAGTTGCGCCTTCTACTGTCAGCTTTCCTCCAATTACAATTCCTGCAATTCCAAGAACTAGAAGAAGCAGTAATTTAGGCATAGAGCGATGCTCTTCTTTTTTCTCTTCTGTTTCATTTTTTGTATGTTTGATTTGTACATATAACAGAAAACCAAAACATACTAGAAGTATGGCAGCTTCAATTCTACTAATAGTTAAATCGGGCAATAAGAATAGAAACAAAACACCTGCTGCCAGTGTAGATAATGGCCAATCTCTTTTCATAATTGCCGGATTTACAATTAGAGGATAAATACAAGCACTTAAACCACCGACAACTAATAAGTTAAAGATATTAGAACCAACTACATTTCCTACTGCAATTTCATTTGCTTTTTCCAAAGCCGCTGTAACACTGACGGCAAGTTCTGGCATTGATGTTCCAAATGCAACAATCGTTAAACCAATAACAAGAGTTGGAACCCCTAATTTTGTGGCAACACCAGAAGCACTATCAACAAATACATCTGCACCTTTTACTAAAAAGAAAAAACCTAAAACGATAAAAACACATGCTAAAATCATACTATCATTTCCTTTCCAGCAATAAAAAAAGACTTTTATTGCTTAATCAACAAAAGTCTTGCTACTTACGAAGTGAACCGGATTGAAAGAAACAATCGTATTGACGATACACTCCACGCATGCGTGAGCTACTCCCTTTTTATATTTATATTTTATACAAAAAACACAAATAATACAATTCTTTTTTTAAAATAAATTTTATTATCTTGTATGCAATCCTAAACTTTTTGTAGATACTCTCTATGATTTTATTTTATTTCATCTTATTTAATACAAAAATGGAATATTTATTGACGGGTATTCTCCTCTGGGTATAGAATTTGTATGAGATGAACAAATAAATAAGAAAAAGGAGAAAGATATGAAACTACTTAAAATGGAGGAAGTATATTTTGCTTACGATACAGAATGGAATTTAAAAGATATCAGTTTTTCTATTCATGATAATGAAGGATGTATCTTACTGAGTGGAAAAAATGGAGCTGGAAAAAGTACTTTATTAAATGTTTTATGTGGGTTTCTTCCTGCAGATGAGGGAAAAATCACAAACGATATGAAAATAGGATATCTTCCCTTTGAACATCCCCTGTATCCTCATTTAAGTGTCTTGGAAAATCTTCGTTATTATTATCGTTCTTTTCGTGGAAAGAACCTGAATCTGCAAGATGAAGAGGTACAGCAAGTTTTAGAAATGCTGTCGATTGATTATCTCCAGCAAAGAATCGATCAGTGCAGTTCTGGACAGGCACAAAAAGCAGGAATTGCCTGTATACTTTTAAGCAATGCGGATTTGATCATAATGG
This sequence comes from Amedibacterium intestinale, assembly GCF_010537335.1. NCBI lineage: Bacteria > Bacillati > Bacillota > Erysipelotrichia > Erysipelotrichales > Erysipelotrichaceae > Amedibacterium > Amedibacterium intestinale. Next base: position 2,025,837 of record NZ_AP019711.1, on the reverse strand, counting down.
ATGAACCTTTTGTTGCCTTAGATGCGAAAAGCAGTGAAAAATTATGTGCTTGGATACAGAAAAAGAAACAAAAACAAACCTTCCTTATCACCAGTCATACGACCTCAGATATTTTAGATATCGTTGATCGTCTGTTAGTACTTGATGGACAGCAGCTGGCATTAGATAGTAAAGAAGAAAAAGAAATTCACGCTTATTTTCATTTAGGAGATGAACAGCTATGATTTCATTTGAATTATTGCGTATCATAAGAAACCCAAAATGCAAATATGGTCTTTTGATAGCTTTAGGAATATTCGCTTTTCATTCACAGATGCAACAATTTTTAACATCACAATACTCATCTATTTCCTTTACTATGCTTGTTGTGTTTTTGTTTCTTTTATTGTTTTATCAGATTGCGTGGGAAGAAGAACAGCCACACTGCTGGAAAAGTATACTGGCATATCCAAAATCTTATCGTAGAAACTATATAGGAAAACTTCTTGCATTGCTTCTATTTCAAATTCCTGTTGCAGGAATTGGCATCTTATTTTACTACAGTTTAGAATCTACTGTATCTATCGCATTTTTACGTTATCTATTATGCTTTCAATGTTTATATTTCACTGGTTTTTTCTATTCCTGTTTTAAGACATCAAAAGGTTATCTTTCTACCATGGGGACAATTACTGTTTTTAATATCACAAAACGAATGACACCTTTGTTTCTTCTTTTCTGTATCTTTAATGAAAAACAGTGGGCAAATTTCTTTTTTACTTATTGGCAGTTTGTCCTATGTTTTTGTATCCTTGTGCTAATTGGATTATGTATTGCGTTGCCTTATTGTATGAGAAGAAAGTTATATCGAGAAATGGTTTTAAGTAAAATGTTTCCCAATCTTAAATTTACTCCTATGCAGCTGCAGGCAATGCGATATAAAAACACAGCCGATAATTTATTACAAAAATTATTTATCAAATTAGATAATGGAAAAGCGAGCTACTGGCCCATATGTGCAGCATTGGAAGTAACACTAAAATTGCACTTATTTCCACTTCTTTTGTTTTTCTTTTTTTTCATTTGGTATCTTCAAAGTTTTCATATATTGCTTCTTGTGGCAATGTCTGTTTGTTTATTTAGTTTCTTTTACTATTTAAAAAAAGAAAGAGACAATATCAAAAAAGTGTATATTTATACAGAGAAATAAACGTTGCATAATGGATGGTACAAGCAATCATTATTTACGAAATTATTAACAAGCACATGAATTGCGATACTCCCTTTTCGTCCATTATAATAATATTTATAAGTATGGAAGGATGAGACTATGGATATTGTAAAACGAGATGGTTCAATACAAAATTTTGATAAAAAGAAAATTGAGGATGCAGTAATTAAAGTATTTACAGGTACAAATACGATATGCAATAAAGATTTATGTAAAGATATTTCCCAGGAAATAGAAACGATTTGTTTATCTTATCAAACGACTCCCTCTGTTGAAATGATACAGGATTTAGTAGAAGAACAATTAATGAAGCATGATTATTACTCACAGGCGAAAGCTTATATCCTATATCGTCAAAAACGCATGGAAAATAGAGAATTAATGATGAAGCTTGTTAAGGATTTACAAGAGGAAGCGATACTTCCTGTTATGCAGAAAATACAAAAAGATTTCTCAGCAGAGGTCTATGATTTTAAAGCATTGCGTATGAAATTTTTATCATTCTTAAAAGAAGATATGAGCAAAGATATGCGTTTACGTATGCTTATGAAAGCATGTGTAGAACTTATCAGCAGAGAAGCTCCTAAATGGGAATATATCGCATCTCGTTTTTTATCATGGCAGCTAAAACAAGATGTACATGCTCGTATGGCAAGACTCGGCATATCTTCTTTTTATGATAAGATTACTTATTGTACAAAAGAAGGATTATATGGAGATTATATCTTAAAACAGTATGCCAAAGAAGAAATTGATGAATTACAATCTTACTTAAAAGATGAACGTGATGAATTGTTTACTTACAGTGGTTTAGAGCTTGTTATGAAACGCTATTTATTAATCTCTCATAATCATGAAGTATTGGAAACACCACAGGAAATGTTTATGGGAATTGCGATGCATTTAGCAATAAAGGAACAAGATCGCGTATACTGGGCTAAACAGATTTATGATATTTTAAGTATGTTAAAGGTAACAATGGCTACTCCAACCATGTCCAATGCCAGAAAACCATACCATCAGCTATCCAGCTGTTTCATTGATACTGTTGATGATACCTTATCCAATATTTATAAATCAATTGATAATTTTGCACAGGTATCAAAACATGGCGGTGGAATGGGTATGTATTTTGGAAAAGTTCGTGCCAATGGAAGTGATATTCGTGGTTTTGAAGGAGCTGCCGGTGGAGTTATTCGCTGGATTAAACTTGTTAATGATACCGCAACTGCTGTCGATCAGCTAGGTGTACGTCAAGGTGCGGTTGCTGTTTATTTAGATGCATGGCATAAGGATCTGCCAGAGTTTTTAAACCTTCGTACAAACAATGGGGATGATCGAATGAAAGCACATGATGTATTCCCAGCAGTTTGTTATCCTGACTTATTCTGGAAAATGGCAAAAGAAGATTTAAATGCTACATGGTATTTTATGTGCCCACATGAAATTTTAAAAGTAAAGGGGTATGCACTAGAAGATTATTATGGAGAAGAGTGGGAACAACGCTACTTTGACTGTGTAAATGATGCACGCATTTCAAAGCGTGAAATGATTTTAAAAGATGTTGTTCGTCTAATCTTAAAGTCTGCAGTTGAAACAGGTACTCCATTTACCTTTAATCGTGATCATGTGAATCGTATGAATCCAAACAACCATTGCGGTATTATCTACTGCAGTAATCTTTGTACAGAGATTGCACAAAACATGTCACCATTACAAATAGAAGAACCAGAAATTGTTGAAGTAAATGGAGAAACCATTGTTGTAAATAAAAATAAACCAGGAGATTTTGTTGTATGTAACCTGGCAAGTTTAAGTCTTGGAAATATTGATGTAAATAATCGCAATGAATTACAGCAGATTATTTCTGTTGTTGTGAGAGCTTTGGATAATGTTATTGATTTAAATTATTATCCAGTTCCTTACGCAAAAATTACAAACCAGAAATATCGTCCAATTGGTTTAGGAGTAAGTGGCTATCATCATATGCTTGTGAAAAATGGAATGTCTTTTGAAAGTGATGAACATTTACAGTTTGTAGATCAGTTATTTAAAGATATTAACTACTATACGATTCAAGCAAGTATGCAGCTGGCAAAAGAAAAAGGTATGTACGAATTATTTAAGAACAGCGACTGGGATAATGGTTCTTATTTTACAAAACGAAATTACATACAAGAAAAATGGAAGAATCTGGAAAAAGAGGTGCATGAACATGGAATGCGCAATGCATGGCTGATAGCTGTTGCCCCTACAAGTTCTACTTCCATTATCGCAGGTACAACAGCAGGAGTAGATCCAATTATGAATAAATATTTCCTGGAAGAAAAGAAAGGAAGTATGATTGCTCGTGTAGCACCTGATTTAACTCCTAAAACTTTCTGGTTATATAAAAATGCACATCTTATTGATCAGGAGTGGATCGTAAAAGCTGCAGGAACTCGTCAGCGTCATATTGATCAGGCACAATCTGTCAATTTATATATTACAAACGAATTTACTTTACGCAAAGTCTTAATGCTGTATATTCATGCATGGGAATATGGTGTAAAAACAATATATTACGTTCGAAGCAAATCATTAGAAGTAGAAGAATGCGAATCCTGCGCTTCTTAGAAAGGAAATGTATATGAAAGAACTTTTAAGAAAACCTTTATTTAATGAGTATGGAGATTGTGAAGTTGTCAATCGAAGAATGATCAATGGAAATACAACCAATCTAAATGACTTTAATAATATGAAATATACATGGGTATCTGATTGGTATCGCCAGGCAATGAATAACTTTTGGATTCCTGAAGAAATCAATTTGGGACAAGATGTAAAAGACTATCGTCAATTAAGTCCTGCAGAAAAAAGTGCTTATGATAAAACATTGTCTTTTCTGATTTTTCTAGATTCTATCCAGACAGCTAACTTACCTAATATTGGGGATTATATTACAGCGAATGAAGTAAATCTATGTCTTACGATCCAGGCTTTCCAGGAAGCAGTTCATTCACAGAGTTATAGTTATATGCTTGATTCTATTTGTTCTCCACAGGAACGCAATGATATTTTGTATCAATGGAAAAATGATGAACGCTTGTTAAACAGAAATAAGTTTATTGGTGATTTATACAATGACTTTATGGAACATAAAGATGGAGAACATCTAATGAAAACATTGATGGCAAACTACATTTTAGAAGGAATTTATTTTTACTCTGGATTTATGTTCTTTTATAATTTAGGACGTATGGGAAAAATGAGTGGTTCTGTGCAGGAAATTCGTTATATCAATCGTGATGAAAATACCCATCTATGGCTATTTAGAAATATGATATTGGAACTTCAAAAAGAAGAACCTGAATTATTTAGTGATATACATATCAAAGAATATAAAGCAATGCTTCGTCATGGTGTAGAAGAAGAAATTCGCTGGGCTGCATATGTCATCGGCAATGACATTGAAGGTCTAACAATGGAAATGGTATCTGATTATATCAAGTATCTTGGAAACCTTAGAAGTAATTCTCTTGGTTTTGGTATCTTGTATGAAGGATATGAAAAAGAGCCAGCTTCTATGGAATGGGTAAGTATGTATTCTAATGCGAATTTAATTAAAACAGACTTTTTTGAAGCAAGAAGCTCTGCCTATGCGAAAAGCAGTGCACTTGTTGATGATTTGTAAAATACTAGAATAGGTTGTGAAAAATAAGTGAATTTCTCCTTAAATCACAACCTTTTTTACTATCTTATTACTAAGTCAATATTTAAAAACTTACGATTTTACTTCTTTTAACCTGTCAAGAATCTTACTTTTTAATTCTCCACTGATTTCTAAAACGTCCATTGCTTCTTCTCTGCTCAAATACATATTTTTCTCTATTTTTTCTATAGCCTTGAGCGTTGTATTTACTTCTCCTTCTAATCTTGACTTTCTTTCATAATATTCAATTACATTACACATATCATCCATTGCCTCCTCTAGTTCTCTTGTCATTTTTATCTGATACTTTTCTTCTAATATCTGCTTTTTCTCAGCTGCTTCCATATCTGATACAAATAAGATGTGTAAAAATCTGATGACTTCATTTTCACTGTCTTCTTTTAATGGATATACCATAATGATATTCATCAATGTCTTATCCTCTTTTTCAGGAAATGTATGTACTTCTATCATTTCCTCTTTTTTCACATCCATATCCATGATAATCCATATAGAATACACTTCCTTCATTTCTCCATATCTTGATTTCATGAATCCTTCTGACTTATTCTTTTGTCGATCAATCAATCTACTCACATAATAAACTGCTCTGTTAATCAATGGATACCCTGGATTTTCTTTGCTTTGTGCTTCTATGTTTACAAATATCTTCGTTTTAGGAAGTTTTACTTCATAGAGCTTGTCATACTCTATTCTTGCACCTGGTATGCTTTCATCTACAATATTGCTTTCTTTTATACCGCAATATCCCTTGTTATCTAAGACAAGTTTTTCAAGTATATAACTTACTACATCTTTATTTGACAATACTCTTTTACAGTAATCATCAATTGCCTTTCCTTTTCCTCTAGTTTCCATAGCAGATGCCAGTTCTGTATTCTCTATCATTCTTTCACCTCTTTTATCTTTCATAATTTATTACGATGCAAAAAGATGAAAATACAAAACTTTCTATAAATTTATTCTTATTTCCCTGTATTTTTACTATAACATAACGAATAAAAGTTTAGTATATACTTCATGTGATACTACAATACCATAACTATTCTTTTATTATTCAAATAAGAAAATATTCAATGTATTCCCCTACTCTTTTAAGGATTTCTTATGCTACAATGAAAATATAAATCCTACGGAGGTGATTGGATGCGAATACTTATTGCGGATGATGAAAAAGATTTAAATCAAATCCTGGCACAGAAACTTAAACAGGAAAGCTATAGTGTTGATCGCTGTTTTGATGGTGAAGAAGCTTTGGATTATCTGGAAAGTGCAGAGTATGATGCCGCAATTCTTGATATTATGATGCCAAAGAAAACAGGGCTTGAAGTATTACAAATACTAAGAGAAAATGGAAATCAGTTACCGATTCTTCTTTTAACCGCAAGGGATAGTATAGATGATCGTGTTCTTGGACTTGATCTTGGGGCAGATGATTACCTTGTAAAACCCTTTGCTTTAGAAGAATTACTTGCCAGACTTCGCGTTCTATTAAGAAAAACATCGACACAAAAAAATAATGTTTTACAAGCTGGAAATCTATCGCTGCATCTTGATAGCCATCAGGTGAAAAGAGGCAATAGAGAAATCCAGTTATCTTCTAAAGAATTCTCACTTCTTCGTTATATGATGCAAAATAAAGGAGTCGTATTATCCAGAGACACTTTAGAACAGCATATTTATAGTTTTGATTTTAGTGGAGGCTCTAATGTCATTGATGTTTATATCCGTTATCTTAGAAGAAAAATTGATGATGGTGAAGATGAAAAACTTATACATACAATACGCGGACAGGGTTATGTTTTGAGGGATCCATCATGAAACGATTTTCTATTCGTGCAAAACTAACACTCCTTTATACTCTTTTATCCACTATCATCGTATGCATTATTTTAGGAATTCTATTTTCTTTGGGAGAGCAGCAGATACTTACAAATGCAAAACATACGTTAGAAGAACGTGTATCTTCCTCTTTAAAAGAAATTCATATCAATGATGGAAAAGTAAAATTTGATTCTGAACTCATGCAGCTGGAAGATGGTGTATATTTATCTGTCTATAACCAGTATAAAGAATTGCTTTATGGAAGAATTCCATATGGATTTTCCAATGATTCTCCCTTAGAAAATGGTTATATTCGTGAAATAACCAGTAACCATACACGTTATTATGTTATGGATATTTCCACTCCCCTTAATGAAAATGAAATGCTTTATGTAAGAGGAATCTTATCTTTAACAAAGACAGAATCTACTTTTTATAATGTACTTCGTCTTGCACTCATACTTCTGCCTTTATTTATATTTCTTACTGCTGTTATTGGATATTTTATGGCAAAAAAAGCGCTCTCTCCTGTGTATCAGATAACAAATACTGTACAAAGCATACAAAAAGAAAAAGATTTATCAAGAAGAATTCATTTAGGAAATGGAAAAGATGAAATTTATCATCTTGCGAATACTTTTGATGAATTATTAGACCAGGTAGAAGACTCCATCAAACGTGAACAGCAATTTACATCCGATGTTTCACATGAACTTCGTACTCCATTAAGTGTTATCTCTATGCAGTGTGATGCATTATTAGATACAGATAATTTAGATGAAACAATAAGAGAAAAACTGCTTGTTATCCATAAAAAAACACGCATACTAACAAACATGTTATCCCAGCTTCTTTTATTATCAAGAGCTGATCAGGGAAGAGAAAAACTGCATATGGAGCGTTTAAACTTTACAGAATTATGTGAAATGGCAATCGAAGAATGCCAGCTATATGCCAAAGAAAAAAATATTTCCATAACACATGAAATTGAAGAAAATATACAAATTTATGGAGATCAGACACTTCTTATCCGTTTGTGGATGAATCTGTTAAATAATGCTTTGCAGTATGGAAAAGAAAATGGACATATTCATGTTTCTTTAACAAGCCATGATGGATATATTTATGGAAGTGTGGAAGATGATGGATGTGGTATACATGAAAAAGACCTTCCATATATATGGAATCGTTTCTATCAGGCAGATAGTGCCAGATCAAATAGTGAAAGCAGTGGATTAGGTTTATCCATGGTGAAATGGATCATAGAGGTACATCATGGGGTGATTCATGTTGAAAGCACACTGCATAAAGGAACAAAATTTTTCTTTGAAATTTCTCAAAAAAATGAAATATTTTAATCTTTCTTTAATCTTTGCCTGTTAAATTATAGATGTAAAAGATAAAAAGGAGAGATGAAATATGAAAAAATTATACAAATTATGTTATCCATTATTAGCAGTTGCAATTTTAGCCGGATGTTCAAATGGAATGGCAAATACAGCTTCAGATGGATCTTATATCAGTGAAGATAGCGCAAAAACTACTGCTTATAATCATGCGAATGTGAATGAAAAAGATGTTGCATCTATACAACTAACAAAAGATAAAGAAAATGGAAAAGATGTATATTCTATTGAATTTTACACAAAAGATAAAAAATATGATTATGATATTGATCGCAGCACAGGTGAAATTCTTAAAAATGAATCTGAAAATTTAACATCTGCAATGAACAATGAAAAAAATACAGATTCTAAGAAAAACAATACTTCCACTACTGTAAATACAACTTCAAATTCAAATAATAAAACTACTGCTTCTAATACTCCATCAAACAATACAAACAAATCTAGTTCTTCTAATAAAACTCCTGCTTCTTCAAGTATTACCAAAGAAAAAGCGAAATCTATCGCCTTTGCTCATGCGAAAGTAAGTGAAAGCAATGTAAAAGGATTAAAAATAGAAAATGACTGGGAACATGGACAGGAAGCATATTCTGTAAGTTTCTATACTGGAAATTATGAATATGAATATGATATTGCGAAAAGCAATGGAACTATTTTAAAAGCTGATAAAGACTATGAAAAAAACAATAATTCTTCTAATTCTAACAGCATGATATCAAAAGATAAAGCAATGTCTATTGCTTTGGCAAAAGTAAGCGGAGCCACTTCTTCTAACATCTATATTGAATTAGAAAAAGATGATGGAAGATATACATATGAAGGTGAAATTAATTTCAATAATAAAGAATATGAATTTGAGATTGATGCCTACACTGGAAACATCTTAAAATGGGAAGTAGATAGTTTCGATTAAATTGTTTTAAAAATTATCAGTTAATTTTAAACTCAAGATTGCATATACACATGCGTTCTTGAGTTTTTTTAATATCATACAGAAATAGTTTATTTTTTATTATCCTATTTTTTACAATGTTATAATTACAAGGTTGCCTGCCTCTAAACGAACAGGAAGGAGGTGATTTCCTGTGGAGATTATCATTACGATAATTTCTTCTATTATTGCAGGTACAATATGTCATTGGATCTGCGATTGGATGGATAAGAAGAAATAGGCAACAACAGCATAAAAAAGGAACGGTGGCAGCCGTTCCTTTTTCTTTCCTGTGGATCATCACGATAATTTATCCATAATTATTATACTCTACTATTAAAAATAATGTCAATGACTTTTTATTCCAAATTTTTTATCTAGCATATTTCATCTTTATGTTGTAATATCCATTCATAAAATTCTACACCATTGTCCAATACACTCTCATCAAAATCAAATGTTTTACTGTGTAATGGAGCTGTATCACCTAAACCAAGAAAGAAAAATGCACCAGGACATTCTTGTAGATAATAAGAAAAATCTTCACTTGTATAATATGGTTCTTCTAGTTGATACAACAATGGATTATTTAATCGAAAAATATTTTGAAATATCGTTTGATCATTACATAAAGGAGGATATCCATCCGATAGTTCTATTTTTATACTCGTACCATATCGTTTTTCCATTTCTATCTTTATTTGATTCATTTTATTTAAATAAAGATTAAGCATATTCTTATCAAAATAGCGTATCGTTCCTTCCATATGACTTAAATCGGAAACAATATTACATGTGGTTCCACTTTTCATATAATTGATACGGCATAAAACATGTGATAGGTTTATTCTTCCATAAATATTCATAAGAAAAGATGCAGCACATTCTAAAGCATCTTTCCCTTTTCGATATTGTGCTGTATGCACTCCTTTTCCTTTTATATCAATCATAATCTCATGACTACCTGCCATCATAGGTCCCGGTTTTCCTGCAATTTTACCTTTTTCTATCTTTGGCATAAGATGAAGACCAAAAATAGCTTTTACATGATAAGTTTTTAAAATATGCTTTTCACATAAGCGTTTTGCACCTGCACATCTTTCTTCTCCTGGCTGAAAAATAAGCAGTACATTGCACGTTAAAGACTTATAATATTTAACTATTCTTTGTGCTGTTTCCAGTAACATTGCCATATGTCCATCATGACCACAGGCATGCATAACGCCTTTCTGCATAGATACTATCGTATGACTTTCATCTTCTTCTATTGGCAATGCGTCCATATCACTTCGAAATGCAACTGTATACTCCTTATTCGCATTAAAATATACACATAAAGAAGAAGGGATTACCTCAATGATTTCACATGGCAATCCTTTTAACTGCTCTTTTAAATAAGATATTGTTTTTGGAAGATGCATATCTAATTCTGCTCGTTTATGAAGTTCTTGTCTATATCTTTGTATTCTTTTCATACTATAGAATATGTTTCTTCTTCTATAACATGAATAAAATTACGTATTTCCTGCTCTTAAATTACTTATATAAATATATGATAAGTAGAAAGACGATAAAAAAGATGTTAAAAGTCTTTATATAGAAAAAGCTTATCCTTTTATATACTGGTAAGCTTTTCTTGGGGTATGATCTCTGACATAGATAATCCCACATTCTTCAAATCCTTCTTTTAATAATAGATTCTGCATAATAAGATTATCTTCATGTGTATCTGCACGTATATGAGAAATTTTTTGTAAACAGAAGTTCATGACTTCATGGAAAACATTTTTTGTGTAGCCTGTGCTTGCTAAACGATGAATTGTACCATACAGGGTATCACTTTTCCATTCTCCATTTTCAATGATGCGATAAGTTGGATCTTCTCCGATAATAAATGCAAACACTCCATGAATACAATTGTCTTCTTCCATAACATAAAACTGTTTTTCTTTTATATCTTCTAAAATTGTTTCCGTATCCGGATAACTGTCTGCCCACTGTTTTGTATTTCCATTTTTTCTCATATATGCTTTCGCACTTGCAAAGACTTCTAAAATTCTTTCTATATCCTTTTTTTCTGCATTTCTAATGATCATATACTTCACCGTTGTTCATTATATCGAAACTTTTCTTATATGAAAAGACATTCTTTTCAAAGATCATGCATATAGTTCCTATTAGGGATGGTGAAATATGCTTACATTTTATAAATATCATGGACTTGGAAATGATTTTCTTATTTTGAATAAAAAAGAGGTAAAGAATCAAGATATCTATAGATTAACGAAAAAGTTATGTGATCGTCATTTTGGCATTGGGGCAGATGGTATTATTCTTTCTGATGAATTATCAATGGAAATTTATAACGCGGATGGCTCTTATGCGCAAATGTGTGGAAATGGCATACGATGCTATGCGAAATACTGTTATGATGAAGGAATATGCAGAGATACTTCTTATGATTTAACATGTGGGAAACAAAAAATTCCTATACAGATTCTTTCACTTGATCCCTTTATGGTAAATGTGAATATGGGAATTCCTTTATATGATGCGGATGCAATAGGTGTTCGCAAAGATTTATATCGCCTTCCTTATCCTTTTCTTATGAAAGATGGAACGGTACTAAAAGGTTATAGTTTTTTTATGACAAACACACATACCGTTATTTTTGTAGATCGTTTACAAGAAGATAACATTATGGATTGGGGAGAACAAATTTGTCATCATCCTTTATTTCAGGATGGCACAAATGTAGACTTTGTACAAATTATAAATACCTCTACCCTTGCTGTTCGTACGTATGAAAGAGGTGTTGGATTAAGTTTGTCTTGTGGCAGTGGTGCTTGTGCTGCCTTTGCGGCTTCGCATCGATTTAAAAACACTTCCTCCATGATGAATATTTTATTTTTGAAAGGGGAATTGGGAGTTTTTTTAGAAGAAGAACATATCCATATGGTTGGAAGTGCTTCTAGAATTGCGAAAGGAGTATATGATGGAATCTAAAGATATCATTGCCTATTTAAAAAATGCAAAAAAGAAAACTCCAGTATGTATATATATAAAAACAAAACAGCCTGTAGATTTTCCAAATACAGAAATATATGGAATACAAGATAAGATTATCTTTGGAGACTGGGAAGATATTCATCCTGTTTTAGAGAAAAATAAGGAATATATTATACAATATCATGTGGAATCCTCCTGTCGCTATTCTGCCTGTGATCTTTTTAATCCTTTATCTTGTCATGCAAGAATAGAACCTGGTGCTATTCTTCGAGACAAGGTAGATATAGGAGAACATGTTGTCGTTATGATGGGAGCTGTCATTAATATCGGGGCCAGTATTGGAGAAGATACGATGATTGATATGAATGCGGTCGTAGGTGGCAGAGCCATTATCAAAAAAAGATGTCATATAGGGGCAGGCAGTGTAATTGCTGGTGTAATAGAACCTGCCAGTGCCAAACCTGTTATTATCGAAGATGATGTTATGATTGGGGCAAATGCTGTTATTTTAGAAGGGGTGCATATTGGAAAACACGCCGTTGTTGGTGCGGGTGCTGTAGTATTAGAAGATGTAGAAGAAAACTGTGTGGTTGCTGGCTGTCCTGCCAAAGTATTAAAAAGAAAGGATATACAAACCATCCATAAAACTTCTATTCAACAAGATTTAAGAAACCTGTAATTAAGAATCATCTAAAAAATGTTGCATATGCTCATAAATTTCTTCATATACATGAAGAGATGATTGCTTTGAACAAATATAGTTTTGTAAAATGCCTGTAATATCTACATTCTGTAAAATAGAATACAAATTTTTATTCGTATTCCTTAATTGTATCAATGGATAAAGCTCTGATGCATTCATCGCAAGTATTTTTTCTTTTCTTGTATGGTCAAAAATATAAAAGTCATCAAAATCCTCTTCTTTTATTAAAGGAACAGAAACTTGACTATCCGCTAATGCCTGGATACCTTCTTTGCTTTTTACTAATTCTAGAAACGCCTGCGCTAACCCAGAATATTTACTTTTCTTATTTACCGCAAATCCATAGGTTACACAAGCAGGATGAAGTTGCTGATCATTCCATGTGGGCATTGGCATATAATGAAGTTTTTGCTGTTTATATGGTATTGTATTTTCGATAGATACTTCACTGTCAAACAATCCACATGGATAGGTATCATCGAAAAAGAAGTTAGGCTGCAAGTAAATATCGTCCATAAAATGTGCATCGTGATACAGCTTTTTATAATGATCTATCTGTACACTGAATATTTCTTTGTCTGGATAATTTTCTTGTTTTCTTTTATCCTGCATGATAAAACCATCTTTAATAAATGGATATATATAATCTAAATCATGACTGTGATAATAAGAAATATGATTCTCCATCATAGATTCAAAGCTTTCTAAATCCTCTATCTTTTTCCCTTTCTCATGTAAAGTTTGTTCATTATAAAGAAAAAGTTTTCCCTTTGCGCAAACAGGCACAAATATATGTTCTAGTTCTTTTCTTACTAGATGTTTTTCTATTTTATATTCTTCCTGTATTGGTATGTTTTGTAATTTTGATGTTAGTTGTAAAGCTTCCAAATCATTTGTCCATATAATATCTGCATCCAATTCTTTATGCGGCATGTATGGAGAAATACGAAATATAATCGCACTCTGTTTATTTGGATATCTTTTGTTCCATAACTCTTTTAATTTTAACGCATAATCTTCATTCTCCACTTCAACAATGATTCTTCCATTGTCCTCCATAGGAAGCTTTTCTATTTTCGTAGCTGCTGTACAACCAGAAGCCAAGTACATAAACATAAGTATAAGCAGAAGTTTCTTTTTCAATTTTCATCTCTCCTGCTTTTGAGTATACAAAAAGATATTTATCAAATTTGTCGAACAGTGAAATCGTGTTATCGCTTACTTTTTATAGAAATATACAGTTTATCGATGTAAATATGATATACTATACATGTTAAATAGTATTGGAGGTTCTCATTATGAAATACTTAAAATGTCTGTTAGAGACATTAGAAAAACAGGAAGAACTTCATCATAAAGATATTTATAATTATGTAATTCCTTCCTCCTGGAACACGTATGGATATAAATCTGCACATGTTTTAAAATCAAAAGAAATCATCGTTAATCCGTATAGTTTTTATAACTATACCTTGCATTCCATGTTTGAAAAAAATGAAGATCAATCCAAGAAATTAGAGGATAAAAATGAAAAGTGGTTAAAAAATACAAGTATCTATGCAATGAATATACGTGCACATTCCGCATGGGATCATGATCGTGATGAACATGTCAGCCAAGATAATCTTTATCATATGCATGATAATGGAACATTTTTAAAAAGCATGATCCTGCTTCCCTTTTTAAAACGTATGGGTATCAATACCATTTTATTATCCAGTGTTGCAAAGCTTGGGAAAACTTCTAGACATCATAAATATCCAGTCAAGGAAGCCGTATATGATTTTCAATCTGTTGATGAAAACTTAGCGGATTCTTTGGTTGATATGAATGCAAAAGAGCAGTGTGCAGCTTTTGTAGAGGCATGTCATTATATGGGGATGCGTGTTATTTTTGAATATTGCCCGGGAAAATTAGCAAGAGAAAATGTTTATATCAAAAAACATCCAGAATGGTTTTACTGGATTCAAAAAGATTATCTAAAAGATTATCACGCTCCAGAATGCAGTGCACTGCCAAACAATGTGATTCCTCATACATATACATTAAAAGATTTTTATCAAAGTGAAGATGTAAAATCGCATATTGCACAGTTCAGAAAATATCCAAAAACAGATAGTTTTTCTACTTTAAAAGAAATAGAAGATGCTTATGATATCACTGTTGCACCTTTTATCGTTGATCAAATTAACGCAAATATTCCTTGTGATGATGATACAACCCTCTTTCGATTATATGAAAAACCTTCTTCTCATATTCCAAAACATATATCAACAGAAATTCCTTATATGAGTGAAGATACAATTCGAAATGATCTTCATCCAGGAAAACTGCCTATACAGGAATTATGGGATATGCTTTGTGAAAATATCATATGGATGAAAGACAATTTCCATATTGATGGTATCTTTCTGCAGAAACCTTATTTACTGAGTGAAAAGCTGCAAAAACAAATTTGTAAAGCTGCAAAAAGAAATCATAAAGATTTTGTGATGATCGTAGAAGAAAACACAATAGAAAATTGTAGTCTTTGGATAGAAAAAGGATTTGATGCGATAAGTGGAAGCAGCGGATATGAGAGTAGTGATATATGGAATCGAAGCTTTCAAACGTTTGCCTATCGTTTAAAACAAAATCCTTGTCCTGTATTTGCGGCTGGTGAATATACAGACGCAAGACGAATCTGCTGTATGGATGGAGGTAAAAAGCTCAGTATTTTACTTCATGTAATGAGTCATTTTCTTCCAAATGCCATTCCATTTATGTTGAATGGTGCAGAATGTATGGAAACACAGCCTCTTCAATTAAGTGAATATGGAGATTCAAAATACTTATATACCGTATCAAAAGATGATCCAAGATATTTAAAACAGGCTTATCTGGATTCTTATGCTTTTGATTACAGAAATTCTGATTTAAATGCTTTAGCCTCTATCTTGGAACCTGCTGAAAAACTGCGACAGAAATATGTATGGAATTGCACACCTGAACATTGTATCCCTGTATGGTTTTCTTCTCCAAAAGATGAGGCCTTGGGATTTACATATATAAAAGATGATTCGGCTTTAATGGTTGTAGCCAATACAAATATTCATAATGTAACATCCCTGCAGATTCATACAGAAAATCTCTTCACAGAACTTCCTTTTTCCTTAAATGATGTACATCAGATTTTATCTACAGAAGACCCTTATGTTCATGATGTTTCTTTCGATACATTTAGAAACATACCACTAGAATTTCAACCGGGTGAAGTTAAATTTTTATTGTTTCAAAGAAAAATAGAAAAAAACTAAATACACAAAACATTATCATAAAGGAGCTATATGGCTAATCAATCCAATAGCTCCTTACTTTTTAGTACATATACCTTTGCGTTCATAAAATTCAATTCATTTTATTTAACTATTCTTAGAAGTATAAAATCATAGAAAAGAAATTATATGTAACTCTAATGTAGAAGGATTCCTGTTAGTTCTTCTATTTCTTTTGTAGAATATCCTTTTTCTTTCATTTTCTCTGCTATTTCTATTGATTTGTTGTGTTCTCCATTTTCTTCACCTTCTGTTTTTTCTTTTAGTTTTAATCTTTCAATTGCTTCTTCCGGTGCTAGGTTTTCTTCTCCTTCTTTTCTTACTCCCATCATGTTGATGATATTGTTTGTGTTTCTTCTTCCAATTTCCTCTTCCCACTGTTTCGTTGCTTCACACATATTTAGTACCTCCTCTTCTTTGTGTTCTTCCGCATACTTTATGATTTCTTCATTTTCTGTTATAACTCCTGCCAGCTTTATGACATCTTTTTTTACATACACATCTGCACATTCTTTTTTCATCTCTTCTATCTGTTTTCTGTAGATGTGCTGGATCATATAAACAAGCTTGCTTACATCCTCGTTTTGAAATGTATGTTCACTTGACCGTATTTCCAGCAGGTTCATAGAATAGTCGCTGAAGCTTTTCTCCATCCATTTTGGCATATCCACCATCATGTCTTTTAATCTTCTTGGTCCATCCCATGGCTTTTCCCCATAGTATACCACCAGAGTAAATACAGGATGGATTCTCTCTTCTTTTCGCATTCCTGACAGGAATTCATCCCTGTTTGCATAAACTGCATTTCCTTTATTTTCTCTTTTCTTCTTTGCACATTCTTCACGATACCCTAAGGCATCGTACATCATTACCCGCAAAGGCATCCCATAATGGATGTGGCTTTGGTTTTCCAGCAGGAAGATCGCATATTCACTGTCCCCTGCAAACTTTCTAATTAGATCTGCCCTTCTTTCAACAAAGACATCTTCCTTCTTTTTTGTCTGAATGCTTCCTGACAGATTGCTGTCTGCCTCCATCAGTTTTTCAGGAAGAATGACCTGTTTTCCTTCGTATAAGACCGTGTTGAATAAATCCGCAAAACGCTTGTTGTCCTTCCAGAAATCCCTGGATAAAATATCCAGATTTGACATACGCATCACCTATTTCCTTTCTTTTTTTACGGATATCGGAAGATGATACATATTCATCTTCATTATAAAAACATGAATATTGTTTGTCTATACCGATATCGTGATATACAGGGCATACATTTACCCTGTTCACTAACTTATACGAAACAAATAGGTAAAAATACAAAAATATCTACAAAAAAAACAATTAAAGTTACTTTTTTTAGAAAATAAACTCTATCTATCTAACAAATAAAAATTAGAATTACTTTTCCTGGAGCATGTTTACTTCACTTAAACTTTATATGTTTATTTCTTGAATACTGTACATACACCTTTTCTCCTTTTTTTCTTTTGCATATATTGAAACAAGGGAGGGATAAAGTGAATATAAAATTTATTCTTTCTATAGGTTATGGGCTTTGCTGGTTTTTCTTTTCTTTATATTTTGCACTTATATGGGGAAGAGAAATAAGTGATGAACTACCTGTAATTTATGTATGGTGGGTAATTATCGGTATTGCGTTGTTGCCTGGTTTTTTAATGAATACCATGTTTTTTTCTAATCTGTTAAACCAAAAAATGAAACACTATCCAAATACTGATGAAGATATAACCCTTCTTTTATGTGATCATAATGAAGAAGTTAATATAAAAGAAACCATACAGAGTATTCTTAACCAAAAATATCTTGGTCATATACGAGTGATTGTTGTGGACAATGCCTCTACAGATAAAACAAAAGAAATGGTATGTTCAATGAGAAAAGATGTTCCTTGTCAATGTACTTTAGAGTATACATTTTGTAAAGAATTAGGAAAATCAAAGGCTTTAAATCATGGTTTACGTTTCGTTAATACAAATTATTTTCTTACTGTAGATGCGGATACCTGTCTAGAAAAACATGCTGTACAAAATATTATGAATCACATTGTATATAAAAAAAGTGCATGTGTTGCGGCAAATTTATTTGTTAAAAACACAAATGACTCTTTTATATCAAAGATACAAACTTATGATTATCTTTTAAGTATTGCATCTGTAAAAAGATTTCAAGGCTCTTATCATTCTACTCTTGTCGCACAAGGAGCTTTTAGTGCCTATAAGACTGCTGTTGTAAAAAGTATGAACGGGTGGAAAGATGTAATGGGTGAAGACATTGTATTAACCTATGAAATATTAAACAAAAAGCTAGCCTCTACTTATGAACCATCTGCGGTAGGCTATACAAAAGTTCCAGCTACTTTTGATGGATTGTATAATCAGCGTAAACGCTGGGCAATTGGTATGATTGAAGGACTTAGCTTTATTCCGCCATGGAAACAAACAGGATTTTATCCAAAATTTTTCACCACTATCAATCTATCGGTAATTTATTTAGATCTAGCTTTTTTATTTGGATTTATTCCAGGAGTTATACTTGCTTTTTTAGGTTATTACTATTTTATTGGATTTTTAACTTTATTTACAATTATCTTTTGTATCCTTTTATATGCAACGATGTATTTATATCAAAAAAAGCTTCATATAGAGTTTCAAAACTCTATCTCAGGATTTGTTGGATTTCTATTATTTTTTCAGTTTATACAAAGTATTTCTTCTTTACATGGATATTGTATTCGTTTATTTCACAGAAAGGAGCAATGGAAATGAAAAAAAGAAACTTGTTATTTATTCTATTTATCCTTCTTTTGATTGTCGTCATTGTACTCAGTATATAGATAAAATAGTGAGGTTAACTACTTCACTATTTTTCATAATATGTTTAAATCAGTGATCAATCTTTTGGAATACATTATTATATTCTTCTCAAAGTAGAAAATAAGAATTAGTTAAATCAACTTTCGAATAACAAACTTTATAACTGCAAAAGTTTTAAGAAATATATCAAACTAAATAAAATACGATATTATATAAAAAAGACACTTAAAATTTTCTTTGAAGTTGGAAAAGTGCATAAAATTTTATAAAAATGGTTGGAAAAGTGTAATATGTATTTGCCTATCTATATGATAATGTTTATTGAAAATGATAAACTTAGAGATTTAATTTATAAATTGAATCTGCTAGGACTATAATGCTGGTAGAATAAGCAAGACCTAAATAACACGATTTTTTATTGTTTAGGTCTTTTTTATTCCTATTTTTTCACTATTCTTATTGACTTAATCAATAAATCTACTATACTAATAATTGTTTACTTGTAAACTAATGGAGGGTTTTATGCTTACAAATGTAGAAGAAATGTTAAAAGCCTGTATGTATATAAGAAAGGTCTATGTTAATGAATTTTACTCTTATTTTAAGGAAGAAAACTATTCACCTAATGAAATAGATATTCTTTTATTTTTGCACAACAATCCTAATATCAATACAAGTATGCAATTATGTGTTTGTCTGAATGTTTCAAAGACATTAGTTTCTAGAAGTATCGATTCTCTAATCAAAAAGAAACTTCTTATTAGTAAAAAAGATGAAAAAGATAAAAGAATACAGCATCTTTTATTAACTAAGGAATCAAATACTATAATTAAAAAAATAGTAAGTTTAAAAGATAAAATAAATGAGGAG
Source organism: Amedibacterium intestinale (assembly GCF_010537335.1). Lineage (NCBI taxonomy): Bacteria > Bacillati > Bacillota > Erysipelotrichia > Erysipelotrichales > Erysipelotrichaceae > Amedibacterium > Amedibacterium intestinale. The sequence continues at coordinate 2,006,027 of NZ_AP019711.1, read as the reverse complement.
ATTTTTAAAGATATTTCACCAGAGGAATTTGAACAAACAGAAAAAACACTAAACAAAATTAGATCTTGTTTGGATAAAAAAATAAGGAGAGATGCGTTATGAAATTAAAAATGTCACAAGAAGTAGATTTAGGAAAGGAACCAGTTGGCAGATTATTATTTATTTTAGCTGTACCAACCATACTTTCACAAATCGTAAATGCCCTTTACAATATGGTTGATCGTATGTATATTGGGCATATACCAGAAGTTGGAGCGGCAGCCTTAACTGGTGTTGGAGTATGTTTTCCTATCATTATGATCGTTTCCGCGTTTGCCTATCTTGTAGGTATGGGAGGAGCCCCACGTGCAAGTATTTTAATGGGAAAAAAAGACAATAAAGGGGCAGAAAAAATTCTTGGTAACTGTTTTTCTGCATTGTTTATCACTTCCCTTCTACTTACAATTGTTGTATTAGTTTTTAAAGAGCCACTATTGTTATTGTTTGGCGCAAGTGAAAATACACTTCCTTATGCAATTAGCTATATTAATATTTATGCAATTGGTACAATTTTTGTACAGATGACATTAGGATTAAATGCTTTTATATCTGCACAAGGATTTTCTAAAATTAGTATGTTAACAGTTTGTATTGGTGCAGTAACAAATATTGTATTAGATCCAATCTTCATTTTTGGATTAGATATGGGGGTTAGAGGTGCTGCACTTGCAACAGTTCTTTCACAGTCGATTAGTGCTGTATGGGCAATTTATTTCCTTGTTGGAAAAAATACAATTTTAAAATTAAAAAAAGAGAATTTTCCTATTTCAAAAGATGTATTACTCCCATGTATCAGTCTTGGTGTTGCACCATTCATTATGCAGTCAACCGAAAGTATTCTAGTATTATGTTTTAACTCATCTTTATTACAATATGGTGGAGATTTAGCTGTAGGTGCTATGACAATTTTATCTAGTTGTATGCAGTTTGCAATGCTTCCATTACAAGGACTTACACAAGGTGGACAACCTATTATTAGTTATAACTATGGTGCAAATAACTCTGAACGTGTAAAGAAAGGATTCAAGCTGATTCTACTTTCTTCTTTAATTTATACCTCTATTATCTGGTTAATTGCTATGTTTGCACCACAGCTAATGGTTATGATATTTACAAATGATGCTGATCTTGTACCATTAACTGTTTGGGCATTACGTATTTATATGGCAGGTATGATTGTTATGGGTGCACAGGTTGCATGTCAACAGACATTTATTGCTTTCGCAAAACCTAAGATTTCTACATTCCTTGCATTGTTTAGAAAAATTATCGTACTAATTCCTTTAATTTATTTGCTTCCTACATTTATGGAAAATGATGTAGAAGCTGTATTCTTAGCTGAACCTATTGCAGACTTCATCGCAACTACAACAACTGTTATTTTATTTATAATAACAATTAAAAAATTATTAAAAGGAATGCGTGAAAAAGAAAAACAGAAAGAAATTAAACATTAAAAGTATAGTTGTTGATTTACAATAGACATTATTCTTTTAAAAATATATAAAAACAGATGATAATAGGAATACCATAAATCATCTGTTTTTTTTTACTTAAATATTTTTATAGTATAGAAATTTATTAACAAATCATTATTAATTAGGATATGTAATATTTCCTAAAATAACTTTTTGTTTTGCACCAGTTGCATTTGGCACATTTGAAAAATGTTGATGCATAGTTTCATTACCTAATATCACAAATGCAATTGCTTCTTTAGCATCTGATGAATAACCTTTATCTTCCTGAGTCAATATTTTTATATTTGGCAGCTCATTTTCAATCATCTTCTTAAGAGTGGCATTATGAGCCCCTCCTCCACCTAAAATTACTTCAGATAATTGATGATTTGGTAAGACAAATTTTCTATAACTTTCAGCTATAGAATAGGCTGTAAACCATGTTAATGTCGCTATAATATCCTCTTTATTTTCTCCTTGATAACATTTTAATAATTCATCTGTAAATGGCTCTCCAAACATTTCACGACCAGTTGTTTTAGGTGGTTTTAAATTTAAATACGAATGTTTCATCAATTCATCTTTTAGATTTTCAATTATTCTTCCCTTTGATGCTATCAAACCATTTTCATCATATGACTTTCTATATAATTTTCTCATTGCTTCATCAATAATCATATTTCCTGGCCCAGTATCAAATGCATATACATTATCAATAGTGCATCCAGCCGGTAAAACAGTAACATTCCCTATTCCACCTATATTTTGTAATGCAACTGCTTCATCTTCTTTTCTATATAAAATAAACTCACTGTATGGAACTAATGGTGCACCTTCACCACCTACTGCCATATCCTTAACACGAAAATTAGAAATCACAGGACATTGACATCGTTGTGCAATTATTGCGCTTTCTCCTATCTGTAAAGTACTAGGAACACAGTCACCATAAGCATGTGGTATATGATAAATTGTTTGTCCATGACTTGCTATGAATGCAACATCTTTACTATTTATACCTGCTTTGTGACAAACACTTAATGCTGCTAATGCAAATTGTTCACCTAATTCAAAATTTAATGAGCAAATTAAATCTGTAGTAATTTTTTCATTTGCACAGCAACGACGTATTTTTTCCTTAATATTAAGAGGAATTTCACAAGTACAAAAATTTATCTGACGAATTTTAGTATTTTCACCAAACCCTGTAACTTCACATAAAACTGCGTCTATTCCATCTAAAGATGTTCCAGACATTAATCCTATTGCTAACATTTTTTCTCCTCATCTTATTTATTATTTACTTCATGAATTAGTTCTCTTGTTTTAGTTAGATCTTTTTTTGCCTGATCTATATTTTCTTTTATAACACCATAATATATTAAATCAGTTAACTCTAATGATGCATTTCTAGAAGAAATAGCCCCTAAACGAAGATCTTTTTCAATAACTGGTGTATAAAGATTAATATCAGCTAATTTTGATAATGTACTACGCACATTATATTGTGTTATAGCAATAATCGGTATATTAAGTTCTTTTGCCTTTTCTACTCCTACATTTACTAAGTGTGTTTCTCCACTATAGCTAATGGCAACCAATACATCATTTTCTTGCATGTGAGCGATTCTAGCTAATAAAATATGAGGGTCTTCATGGTATATTACGTTATGATTTACTCTTGTTAGTTTATGCATAAAATCTGTACATACCAGACCACTTCCACCAATACCGATTAAATATATGTTTCTCGCATGAATTATTAATTGAATAGCATTTTTTAAAGTATTTAGATTTAGTAATTTATAGGTCTGTTCAATTGAATGTAAAGAAATTTGTTGAACCTTGCGAACCATTACATCAATTGAATCATTTTCTTTAATCAAGACATTAAATAGTTCATCTTTTTCATTATCATCATCATTTTTTGCTAAATCCATTTTTAATGCTGTTAAACCTTTATAACCTAATTTTTTTGAAAATCTAATCCATGCCGCTGCTGAAGTATTAGTTCTTTCCGCTAAATCTTGAACAGAAGCTTCAACAGTTTCTAAACGATAATTGAGAATATAATCTGCAATTCTCTTTTCTGTAGAAGTAAAAGACTTTCTTCCCTCTTTTATTTTATAAATACAGCTCATATTATCCCTCTTTTCATTACACACTTACTTTACACTTTAAAAAGATTATATGCAATAAGATACGCTCCAAAAACAGGAGGATACTTTGGTTCTTCTAGAATAATATTTTCATTTAAATAATATTTTAATGGATCAATAATAAGCTCTTTTGCTTTCCAAACACCACCTATATAACTTACATAGCATTTATTTGGAAAAGATTTCGATAAAGAGTGTATTATCTCAGCAATTTCTCTTGCGGCTTCATCATAAATACGAAGGGCTGCTTTGTCGTTTTTCTTTGCTAAATCATTTACTAAAAGTGCTAATTTTGCGATTTTTCCCCGATCATTTTTTAATATATTGGCAGTATATGATATAAGATCATAATCATCTTTCAATTTTAATGAATTTTTAACAAATTCAACGAGATCAGTACGAGAATGTCTACCATCACATTGTTTTGTATATTCTTGAAGTAGCTTTTTACCTATCCAATAAGCACTTCCTTCATCTCCTAACATATATCCCCATCCACCACTTCGTTCTGTGTGACCTTGTAATGTCGAATATGCAATTGATCCGGTCCCAGAAATTACTAATATTCCATCTTTACCATTTAAAGCACCTGCTAATGCTATTTCTCCATCATTACAAATAACATATTTATGATTTTTAAAGCTTTCTTCGCAAATAGACTCGATTCTTTTTCTTAATTCTTTATCCTTTCCATATCCAGCTAATCCTGCACAAATATAGAAATGTACATCAACATCATTTTTTAGAGATTGCGCTAGCCTTTCTAGACCTTGCTTAAGTATGGAAATTGCCTTTTCTCTATCAACTTGTAAAACATGACAACTTTCTAAGATACATTCTGCAACACATTCTTTTTCTTCATTATAACATGCAAATGCTGTTTTAGTACCTCCTCCATCAATTCCAACATAATAATTCATTATTTTACCTTTCTAAGACGAAATTTCTGCCATGGTTTAATATAGTCTAACAAAAAATGTTCCTCTTTTCGTATATGTCCTACTACATTCGTCTTGCCACTATTTTTCATATCATGCAGAGCTATTTGTAATTCACCAGCATAATGACCATATTCACTGCTTTCAATGATTACATCACCACGTCGAATAATTTCTGGTGCATGAAATAATGCGAAATGGTGTCCTTTATATTTTACTCTACTTTGTGTGGATCGTATCATATTCTCATTTTGATCACCTCGATTAAAATGAAGTTCTTCAAATAAGATTTTCTGTTCAATCTCTGGCGTATCTTTATATAATTCAACATCTAATGTTAAAAGAGATAAATCTAAACCTTTTACTTTATCTATTTCCTCATCTGTAGGATAACAATTAGAAATTAAAATATCATCTATACTATCCATAGCAATAAAGTGTTTTATTTGCACATCCATAGGCAAATGACGATGCATTTCAAGTGTAGGCAAACCCTCCGTTACAGGCCAAGATCCAAAAGTATCTTTATTTTGACTTGTAACAAATGCAGCTGTACGTAGTCCATATTTAGAAAATCGTTTTGTACAATTTTCAAAGAATTCCAAACCTAATCCAGTATAGCCATGTGGATAAAAATTATGACAAGCATATAAATTATATCGATTTGGTTTATAATCCATTATAGTATCAATAGTATGAACATCATTACTCATATTAATTTCAATCTTTAAATCATATGGGTTAAAAGTCATAATAGCTTCTTCATTACCAGTAAATCCCATATCTAATCTTAATCCATCCGCTCCAATATCTTTAAAGAATGTCAAATCTTGATAACTAATACCTAATTGATTAAATACTCTTGGAGAAACATCTACAATAATTTCAAATCCTTTTGATTTCGCATATGTATTTATTTCTTTAAAATCTTTTATAATTTCTTCTTTACTTTTCTCTACGGATAGTAAACAAGAAAAAATTCTAGAAAATCCAGCTTTTGATGTTTTATCTATATAATTTAAAATTGTTTCTTTATCTGATTTTTCTGGATAAATTGAAATACCTAATCTTCTCATTTTTATAATTTCCTTTCTTTTATATTTATAAAATGCCTTGTTTATATTATAACAAGGCATAAAATAATTTAATCTTGAACTATTTCATTACTATTTTCATCAGCTAATAATTGTTTATCATACATTCTAAAGAATGGATAATAAATTAAAATAGATAATATGATTAAAACAATACTTAGTACTGCAGCACGCCAATCATTTCCACATGCAAGGAATGCCCCAATTGGCCCTGGTAAAGTCCAAGGTGAACTTGCTACAACATTATTAACTAACCCCATAGTTGTTGCAAACCAAGCAATAAGACCATTTAACATAGGCGCAATTATAAAAGGAATAATTAACATTGGATTTAATACGATAGGAGCCCCGAAAATCATTGGTTCATTTATATTAAAGATAGCAGGAACTATTGCTGTCTTACCTAACGCTTTACCATAAGCAGATCTTGAACGTATTGCGAATAGGATTGCTAAACCAATTGTTGCACCAGATCCTCCAATCATAACGAACCACTGATAAAATGGCTCAGCTGCAACATTTGTAACAGCAGCATGTGCTGCAAAATTTGTTGTATTTTCTTCTAATAATACTAACCATAATGGACGTGCCAATGATCCTACGATTGACCATCCATGAATACCAAATGACCAAAAGAATTGTGTTATAAATATAATTAACAACACAGAAGGCAATGAATCTGTAGCACGAATTAATGGAGAAATTATTTTCGAAATAATTCCATGAACATCAATACCAATGAACATAGTCACAGTTGCAACTGCCAATAGAACAATAGCTGTAGGTGTTAATGCCTCAAATGAACGTGCAACAGATGATGGGACTTGTGGTGGCATTGAAATTTTAAAACCACTCTTTTGTGTGAATCTATATACCTCAACAGCAAAGAACGAAACAATAATACCTATAAACATACCAGCCGATCCTAAATTTGTCATAGGTAACACAAATCCAGTAGGTACAGCAGATAAATAATTAGCTAATTCTGCATTTTGAGAAGCTAATGAAGCAATTGCTTCAGTTTGTGCAGGAATTGAGCTAGGAATAATTGTTAATAAAAATGCTAATTCTGCAAGTATTCCACCAGAAAGACCATCAAGATCATAAGAATTTGCTAAAGAATAACCGATACCGAATACAGCATATAAAGTCATAATATACATAGATACACGATATGGCATTAAAATTTTTGTTTGATTTTCAGCAATAAATTGTGTAATACCCCAATCTTGTGGCATTGAATTTGGTAAGAATGCAATTACCATGAACATTGATGAAACGATGATTAATGGTAAAGTTGCAATAATACCATCACGAATAGCTCTTAAGTGACGTTGTTCAGCCAATTTTGCCATAGGTGTTGATAGCTTTTCATCCATAAATTTTGTGATTGCGTTAAACATCTATTTTTCTCCTCTCATTTTACAAAACGTCCCTTATTTTAACTCACCTAACTCTTGTTTTATTTGAGCAAGTAATTTAGGACCACCTAAAGGTGTATAACCCTGAGGCTGTATCAAGATACATGGAATACCAGCATCATCTGCTTGTTTTTTTAATACATCAAAACGATGACGAATCTGTGGAGCAACCATTCCAATTGCGTAACCATTTTTAATTTCTTCTGCAAATGCTTGTGTACTACATTCTGTAACTGTAATATCTAATCCTTGTTTTACAGCAGTATCCTGTAATGCTTTTGCTGCAATTGCACTTGACATCCCCTGTGAGCATACTAATAATACTTTCATAAAAAAATCTCCTTTCTTTTATATTTTAATTATAACAGTGTAAACGTTTTCTTGCAATATAATTTTAATTTTTTTTAATTTTTAACGAAATAAAATTTTATTTTAGCATTTACATAATTATTCCTGCGTATATTAATAGGAATAGCATCATTGCAACGAATAAAGATAATAAACCTCCTACTATCCAAAAACTACGGCATATTCCAATTTTTCTCTCAATAAAAAATTGCGAAAAGGAAACTGAAAAACCGGAGCATAAACCACCTAAAATTACTGTAGGTAAATGATAGTTTACATTAATTAAATCACATATTGCCGGTATAATTAATAATGCTAAAAATGTTACTAATAGAATTATTAATGCACTTCGATATCCAAACATAGGAATATCATAATCTGTAGTTCCTAATGAAGTACGGTATTTTCTAGGTTTTTTTCTATTCTTATATTGCCATGTTTTTAATTTTGCCATAAAAATTAATAATCTCCTTTCTTACACTCTCTGTTGTAGAAATTTCGCTATAACAATGATCTGCATTTTCAATCCATACTGCATAACAGTTTTTAAAAATAGACTTATAGGATAAAAAGCTTTCTTTTGACACATATTGATCTTTTGTTCCTTGTACTAACTGTACAGGACCTTTAAAATAACAAATATCATCAAAATAAGAGAATGTTTCAGCTTCTTCTATAAATTCATTTGAAATATGAAATCCATTGATTTCTGCACCATCTGTATGTCTTTTTCCTGATTGAGTTATCATTCTCTTTAAAATTTCATTAAAGTTTCCTGCTGGAGATAATAGGAAAAGTGATTGAATGTTTTTATCATTTAAAAGATGTGTTGCTACAACTCCTCCCATACTAAAAGCAAATATATGTATTTTATAATTTTTTTCAACAAAAGATTGAATAACTGTTTTGGCTTGTTCAATTTGAGAAGAAATACTCTCTTCTTCAAAAAAATTACCATCACTATCTCCTGAACCTAAAAAATCAAATCTATATGTTGAAAAACCAGAAAATGCTATATCTTGAGCAAAAGTTTTTATCATTCCATGATGATCTACTTTATTACCTGTAAAACCATGAAAAATGAGTACAACATCACTTTTATTATTTCCATGTAAAAATCCTCGAATAGTTTTATCTTTATGTTTTACTTCTAAATATTTCACAACTCTATCCTTTATTTTCTAATGAGTATAATCTTTTATTCATCTTGATTATATTTTCAGCTAATGTACGTACTTCCATAGATGTCATCAAGTGATCCTGAGCATGTACAAATAATACTGTAACATCGTGATGTTTTCCAGCAGCTTCTGATTGAATTAAATCTGTCTGTATTTGATGTGCTTTTACTAAATATTCATCCGCTTCTTTTAACAATTCATCTGCTTTTTCAAAATTACCTTCTTCTGCAGAAGCAATTGCTTCATAAGATAATCCTTTTGCAGTACCTCCATTACTAATAATTTCAAAAATAATCATTTCCATTTCATTCATTTTATTTTTCCTCCTTATTTAATAAATCAATTGCCTTTTTCATATGTCCTTCTGTTTTTGTCAATGCCAAACTGGCTTCTTCTTTCGTTTTTCCTGTAATAGACATTATGATTGCTAATTTTACACTTTTTCCACTTTCAATAAATAATTTATTTGCTTCAGATTCATCTACATTAGCTAAATTACTTATTATGCTACATGCACGATACTCTAATTTTTCATTTGTTGGCTGAACATCTATCATGTAATTTTTATATACTTTTCCTAATTTTATCATTACAGCTGTTGAAATCATATTTAATACCATTTTCTGTGCTGTACCGGCTTTCATACGTGTTGAACCTGTTACTACTTCTGCACCTGTAACTACCTCAACTGGATATTTTGATACTTTAGAAATTTCTCCATTAAGCACACAACATACACTTCCTGTAGTAGCACCAATTTCATTAGCATAGTCTAAAGCTCCTATAACATATGGTGTACGACCACTTGCAGCTAGTCCGATGACCATATCATTTTTATTAACTTTTTTTTGTATTAAATCTTCTTTTCCTTTTTCTTTAGAATCTTCAGCTCCTTCCTGTGCTTTAAATATTGCTGGGTAACCTCCTGCAATGATTCCCTGTACAAGTTCATCTGAAACACCATAAGTTGGTGGACATTCAGATGCATCTAATATTCCTAATCGTCCAGATGTTCCAGCACCAACATAAATTATTCTTCCACCTTTCTTCAAAGATTCATAAGCTGCATCAATTAATTGAGTTATCGATGGTATTTGTTCTTCAACAACAAGAGCTACTTTTTTATCTTCTTGATTAATTTTTTGTAGAATTTCATTCGTTGAACATATATCAATATCTAAAGTATTAGGATTTTGTTGTTCTGTATTTAAATTTTTTAAAAAATTATTTGACATGAAATCTCTCCTTTTCTGATTTTATAAAATTCTTATACCATTCAAAACTATCTTTTTTATAACGCTGGTATGTTCCTTTTCCTTCATTATCAGCATCTACATAAACTACACCATATCTTTTTTCCATTTCACAACTACCTGCTGAAACAATATCAATAACACCCCACATAATATAACCTAAAATATCTACACCATCTAATTGTGCTTCTTTAATTTGTTCAAAATGTTCTTTTAAATATTGAATTCTATACGAGTCATGAATCGTTTTATCTTCTTCTAAAACATCACGACTTCCTAATCCATTTTCAGAAATAAAAATAGGTTTTTGATATCGGTCATACACTTTATTTAATGTTACACGTAAACCAACTGGATCAATCTGCCAACCCCACTCAGTTGCCTTTAAATATGGATTTTTTGTTGTAACTACCAAATTACCAGCAGTTTTCTCTTTTTCTTCATAAGATGTTACACTTGATTGATAATAAGAAAATGATACAAAATCTGCTGTATTTTCTCTTAAAACACGTTCATCTTCTTCTGTTACTTCAAATTCAATATTTCTTTCTTCAAAAAAACGAGTCATATAATTTGGATAATATCCTCTTGTTAATACATCTGCACAAAACCATGTATTTGTATTTTCATCTGTAACTAATTTCATATTATCCAAAGGATTGCAAGAATATGGATAATAACAAAAGCAAGCTACCATACATCCAAATTTTCCTTTTACCAATTTATGTCCTAGTTCTATGACTTTTGCACTCGCTACAAATTGATGATGAAGTGACTGAAAAACTAACGACTGGTTATAAGGTTTATTTTCTTCACGTAATAATCCAACACCATTATATGGAGAAAAATATCCTGCATTAATTTCATTAAAAGGAAGGTAGTAATCTATAACATCTCCCCATTTTTCAAATATAGTTTTTGCAAATCTAATATAGAATTCAATTAACTTACGATTAGTCCAACCACCATAATGCTCCACTAGGTATAAAGGAAGCGCATAATGTGTCATAGTTAAAAATATTTTCATTCCACTTTTTTTTATTTCTGAAAATACTTCATCATAATATCGAATTCCATCAATATTTGGTTCTTCTTCATCTCCGTTTGGATATAGTCTAGCCCAACTAATTGATAAACGATAGATATCAATACCTAATTCTTTAAGTAACTGTATATCTTCTTTAAGATGATTATATCCATCAGAACCAGATCTAAAAGGATAAAATTTTAATTTATCTTTTTTTGATTCACTTACCGATTTTTTTGTTAAAAGTCGTGTTTCGGTAGTTGCGTTTGATGTTCTAATTAGATATGGACGACAATCTTGCGTATCCATACCCTTTCCACCTTTATCCCATCCTCCTTCATATTGGCTAGATGCAGTCGCTCCACCCCATAGGATAGGTTTTTCTTCACAATGAAACTTCATTTTACCTCCTAACTTATGTACTTCAATTTAAGTACCTAATCTATATATGTAATATAACATACTTACGCCCATTATGAAATATTATTTTACTTTTTTTTGAATAAATATGAAATATATTTATCAGTGCATGTTAAAATAATAAGTATTTTTGTTATTTTTTATAATATTCTAAGAAAATTATTTATCATTAACTTTAAATGAGATTTCTTTAATGCTCTATATCTAGCCACTGGTGTCTTCCATTGCATATGTACATGATTGGGACATACTTCTGCTGTTATTATATGTACTCCCTTCCAATTACATAATTCTCTCAATATTGCTCCTATCTCTAATCTTTTTTCTCCATAAAATACTTTTCTTCTATACTTTGGAGCAAATACTATATGATATTTGCAATTCCATGTAGTGTGTGATAGAGTATGTAAGTCGTTAGATGATTTATTCATTTTTTCGTCCTCCTTTTGATATGTCTTTGCAGTTGCCAAGCCGCATTTTCTTTTTATCAAAAGGAGTTTTTCTTTTAAAGACTCATCGCTAAAGCTTTTTTGAACCCCTAGACTATCTAGGGGTTTTCTCATAACAAGAAAAACAACACTTCTATGGTAAGAGGTGTTGTTTATTAGCTTTATAAATATTGATAATTCCCCATAAATACACTCATTCCCTATTTCTCAACAATATACTCATATATCTCTTCTTCGTGTATTCCTGCATACTGTACTAATAATTTTTTGTATTCTTGTATTACTGCGTTTAATTCTGTATTAGAAAAACAGTAGATCACGCTTATTATCTTATGATTCCCCATTTTTACCATTGTTCTTTGACTATCACTCGTTGTACTTCCAAAAGCTCCTTTTCCGTCAAATAATACAGGCATTTTACTATAATTAACTTTCTCTTTCCCAATCCCATCATAATAGGCATCTTCTTTTTGTACATCCAAGCAAACATCACCATCAATATTTTCCAACATATAAGATCCAACAGTATATCCACTGCTTATAGACATATAATTATTTATATCAACAATATTATTAATTTGATAAAGACCTTTTTGTTTTATAATTCTTCTAAGCATTGCTTCTGCTGCATTACGGTATTTGCTAGGATTATTTCCTAATAACTTATAGGCAGCTCTAGTATCTTCTACTGCATTTATTTTACGAATATCTTCCATCTTCATATTTGATAATTCGGATATTTTTTCATTTAACAAATTGTTTATTTCATTATCACTTTCTCTTATCTCTGCTTCATATTCTAAAATTCCCAATTTCACATATTGAAGTTCTTTTGCAATACTTTTTGCTATATACACCATAACTATCCCTCACTTTTCTATTAAATTATAATACACATTCTTTAATATAAATAATCGATATTATTTGTAATCTTCAAATTCATTATACTAATTTTATAATTATAAATCGAATAGGAATTTATTTCATAAAAAAAAGGGGAGGTTCTCCTCACCCTACAGGTTGTTGACAAACTATATATTTTGAAAATATATAAAACCAATTTAAAAAAAGTGGTAGAAAGATTCCTTTTACTAGGTGATTTTTGGTAAATGATAGCTTAAAATCACCTGTTTTTTATACAAAAGTGGGGATAAAAAAAAGACCGAATGACAAAGTCTGCTCAAAGAGCGACTTTGTCAACGGTCTGAAGGGGAGGTTCTCCTCACCCTAATGAATTTTTTTATTTATGCTTATCAGGATTATAAACGATTTTTAATCGTCTTTCACTACCTTCGCCTTCACTTACAGTTGAAACATAATTCATATCACTTAAACAGTTATGAATTGCTTTTCTTTCATCTGCAGGCATAGGATCTAAAACGGCATCTGTTCTAGAGCGTTGTACTGTTCTTGCGATACGTTTTGCAAGAGCACATACTTTTTCATATTTTTCTTCTTTGTAGCCGTTTATATCAATTAATACTCGTACACGACGTTTAAATTCACCAGATGCAGCAGAACGCAATACATTATTGATCGACTGTAATGTCTGTCCGTTTTTTCCAATTAGGATTGCATTGTTTTCCGCATCTAATGTAACTTTATAGAAATCATTTTGTTCACTGACTTCAACATCAGCCTGCATACCAATTCCATTAAAATATTTTTGTAAATATTCTTTCATGAACACACAAATATCTTTTTTACAATAGGCAGAAATTGTTGTCTTACTACCAATTCCTAAAAAGCCATTTGACTCTTCTACTACTGTATATGTAAGATCACTTATCATTACATTTTTATCTTCAGCAGCAGCTTTTAAAGCTTCATCCAAATTTTTAGCAGTATATGTTTTCATAGGAATCCCTCCTAGTCTTTCATAAAGTATTTATGAACTACAAAGTTTTGTCCAACACGAACAACAGAACCTACTAACCAGTAGAATGACATTGCAAGTGGCCAGTTAATCGCAAATACAGCAATCATAGCAGTACTCATGTACATCATCATGTTCATTGAACCCATCATACCATTTGCTTTTTTATCTGGCTGTGCATATTTCTTTTCTTTGACATGGTTCTTTTTGTTTCTTCTTTCCTGCAGCCACTGAGGAATTTTGAAAGATAATAGCTGGAAGATAATCATCAATCCAAAGATAACGATATACCAAAAACTATCACCCAATCCTTCAATTGGTGATTTTGTCAAATCAATACCGATAAAAGAACCCGTTACAACACTGTAAGCTCTCATGGTTGCCTGATACATTCCTAAAATTACAGGGAACTGAATAAATGTTACTAAAATTGTACCAAAAGGATTGATCTTATATTTTGAATACAATGCCTGCATTTCCTGCGCCTGCATCATTTTTGCACGATCATCTGTTCTTCCTGCATATTTTGCCTGAATTTTTTGCATTTCTGGCTGCAGAGCCTGCATACGCTGACTTGCTACCTGTGACTTGATTGAGAATAAGAAGATAATTAACTGAATCAAAATTGTTGCAACGATGATACCTACACCGCCATCACTGAATCCTGCAACAAAGTTAATAAGCTGAGAAATAGGATAAACAATTAAACCATTAAACCAGCTTTCTTCTAAAGCATCTTTCCATGTTGTCTTTGGAATTGTAATCGTATCTTCCGGTTTTAAATCTTTATACTGTTTCTCTTCTTTTGAACCAGGTTCAAAACTTACATTCTTTTTCTGAACAGTTTCTTCTTTAATCGTTATGATGGAATTAATGTATGTTTTTCCCGTTTTTTGATCACGTGGAACACTACATCCTGTAAGTAGAACCATCATTAACGTAGCAACTAGAAGAAACTTCTTTTTTCCTTTAAAAAATTTTTTCATTTGTATTCTCCTCATTAAAATTGCCTACCTTTATATTTTAACTTTTTTAACCAATCTTTCCAAGAGTTTTTTGTTGTTTAGATAACTTTCTTCTTTATATTTTACACGTACAAGTATAATTGTATCGAAATTTTCACTAAAATCATAAATTTCCTGTACCATCATACGAACCTGACGTTTAATTTTATTTCTTTGTACAGCTTTACCAAGCTTCTTTCCAACAGAAATTCCAACTCTTGCATGCTCTTCTTTTTTTGGTTTTACATAAATGGCAAAGGAAGGACAAGTATAAAACTTTTTGTAATTCAGGATTTCCGCAAATTCCTGTGTCTTCTTTATTCGAAATTCCTTTTTCATATTTTTTTCCCTTCTTTTTTTACCATTGAAAAAAAATCACCCGAAGGTGATTTTTTAAGCTGATAACACTTTTCTACCTTTGCTACGACGACGTGCTAAAACTTTACGTCCTCCAACAGTAGCCATTCTGGCTCTGAATCCATGTGTTTTCTGGTGTTTTCTTTTGCTCGGTTGATATGTTCTTTTCATTAAGAGCCACCTCCACTTCTTTTTCTTTTATACAAATTGAGCATTGCCCACAAATTATACATAAATTTATTAGTAAAGTCAATAAAATATGAAAAAAATTGAAACTCTGTAAATCTTGAAATCATCCTTTACCAAGTTTTTTCTTTCCTTATAAAAGAGATGTTCATTTTCACCACATTTTTGTGGAAAAGTCAGCTTTTTATCCTTATTTAAACTTATTCACATGTTTTCCACTACTTTCCCACATGTATTTCAGTATAGTTTTCCACATAGTGTGGAAACTGTGGTAAAGTCTATATTACCCTTTATTTATCGTATTATTTTAATGTTGAGAAATTTTATTATATAAATTATTTTCTTACATTTATCCACTTTCCCACATTCAACATTTTTCCACTGTGGATTTCCTCATAGTTTTCCATGTGGATATTTGTGGAAAATGTGGATAAGCCTTAATTTATCATGTTTTTTGTACGTTTTCCTGTGGAAAAATTATTCTCCCTTATTTTTACATAGTTTTTTTCCACAAAATATAGTACAATGAACCCTGTTGAAAGGATGAAGAATCATGTTAGATAGTAATAAAGGTGAACTTTCTCAAATTTGGAAAAAGACGATGGATCTTTTTGTAGAAAAAAAAGACATTGACAGTGTTTCGTTTCAGTCATTTTATGCACGTTCAAGACTCTATGATATAAACCAGGAATTTGCGACAGTAGTTGTTTCTACACAAATTGAAAAACAGGTTTTACAACATGAACTTATCGATATACAAAATATATTAAGCTCAGTTGTTGGTTATCCAGTTGTATGTCAGCTTGTACTTCAAAAAGAAATTGAAATGATAGAGCCGGCAGTTGTAACACAGAAACGAAATGAAATATTATTTGAAAATAAAATAAAAGAAGAATTTAATTTTGATAACTTTGTTGTTGGTAAAAACAATCGAGAAGCACAGGCTGCTGCTATGGCTGTCTGCCATTATCCTGGACAGTTTTATAATCCTTTGTTTATTTATGGAAACTCTGGTCTTGGGAAAACGCATCTAATTCATTCTATCGCCAACTATGTAAAAGAAATTCGTCCTGAAGATAAGGTCTTATATATATATAGTGAAGACTTTGTAACACTCATCATTGAATCCATGAAAAATAAAACGGTCGAAGAAGTTAAACAAAAAATATGTTCTTATGACTATGTTATGATCGATGATATTCAGCGTCTTCGTCAAAGTACATCACAGGAAGTTTTCTTTAATTTATACAACAAATTGGTAGGAGACAATAAACAAATTGTTATCACAAGTGATATTCATCCTACAGAATTAAAAGGTATTGAAAATCGTCTAATTTCCCGCTTTTCTCAGGGATTAACAGTTTCTGTTGGATCTCCTGAATTTGAAACAGCGAAAGCTATTTTATTAAAAAAGATTGAGGGAAGAAGAGAAAGCGAAATTTTAATTCAAGATGAAGTTTTAGATTTCTTAGCGACTCGTTTTTCCAGTGATGTCAGAAAGCTGGAAGGATCTTTAAATGAATTATTTTTCAAGGCTGTTCTATATAATCCGGAAATTATCGATTTGGACTTTGCGAAAGAAGTATTCAAAGAAAATCCTGTTGTCGCAGTTGTAGAAAATACTCTAAATGCACAGCGAATCAAATCTGTAGTTTGTGAATATTATGGCTTATCTGTTGGACAATTAGAATCTAAATCAAGAACAAAAAATATCGCCAATGCACGACATATTGCGGTTTATTTATGCCGTAAACATCTACATATGCCATTTGTAAAAATTGGATTTGAATTTGGAAATAGAGATCATTCCACAATTATGTCCAGTTATGAAAAAATGGTAAAACTGTTAAAAGATAACGAAACTTTTCAGCAGGCTGTTTTCCAGTTAGAAACAAAACTAGGTATTGGAAATTAAGTTTTCCATATGTTTTCAACCTTTTCTTCCACAGTAAAATTTGTTAAAATATACCTAAGTTATGCGGTTAATTTATACTTTTCCACATTTTCCACATACTTATTGTTATTTATTATTAAATATATATTAAAGAAGGGAGTTTTTACCCATGTATTTCAAGGTAAGTAAAAAAGATTTTTATAACGCTTTATCGGTAGCATCTAGAGCTATTTCTAATTTTTCACCATTACCTGCTTTTTCTGGTATTAAGATTGAAGCGAAGGAACATGAATTAGTATTAACTGGTAGTGATTCTGATGTTTCTATTCAAACTACATTACAGAAAGATGAAGAATGTATTTTAGAGATCAATGAAATGGGATCTATTGTTATTGAAGCAAAATATATATTGGAAATTGTTAGAAAAATTGATGCTGATGTTGTTGAATTTGAAATGATTGATGGAACTCTTACAAAAATATCTGGTAATACTGCAGAGTTTAAAATTAATGGGATGAGAGCTAGTGAATATCCTGCAATTGATTTTTCAAAACCACAGGAATGTTTTGTAATCAAAGGTGAAACATTAAAAAAAGTAATTACACAGACAAGTTTTGCGACAAGCGATAAAGAAACAAGACCTGTTTTAACAGGTGTTAATTTCTCTTGTGAAAATAAAACATTACATTGTGTAGCAACGGATTCTTATCGTCTTGCGAAGAAAACAGTTGAAATTAATGAAGATTTAAACTTTAATATAACAATACCTTCTAAATCTTTACAGGAGGTTGTAAAGACCTTAGAAGATGACTTTGATGTAGAAGTTACGGTAAATGATAAAAAAGCACAGTTTATTATGAAAAACACGATTCTTCAGACACGTTTGATTGATGGTGTATATCCAGAAACAAATCGTTTGATTCCATTAGAGTTTTCTTATGAACTTACTATTGATGCACAGGACTTGCTTGGGGCAATCGATCGTGCCAGCTTTATAAAAAGCGATGGAGTTTCTGTTATTAAGTTTTCATTAAGTGAGGAGGAATGTGTATTATCTTCTCGTTCTGTAGAAGTAGGATCTTCTATGGAGGTTTTAAACAGTGCCAGCTTTACTGGTAACTCTTTAGAAATCAGCTGTAATGGACGTTATGTATTTGATGCATTGAAGGCTCTTAACGGTGGGCTTGTTAAATTTAGTCTATGCGGAGAAATGAAGCCATTTATCATGCAGGCAATTGATGATGACAGTGTCTTGCAGCTTGTTTTGCCAGTGCGAACTTATGCGTAATTTATAAACTTATAAAAGAGGTTGTATGTATTTTAAATGACCTCTTTTTTTCTTGTTTTTTTACCTGAAAAAATCCATAAAATCTATGAAAATATTCCTTTAAATTCACAAAAAACCTAGTATTTATGGTATAATAGAGTGGAATGTGAAAGAGGGTTTTTTATGGAAATCAAGGTTATAAATGAGTATATTACGTTAGGTCAGTTATTAAAAAAAGCAGACTTTATTCAAAGTGGCGGTGAGGCAAAATTTGCGGTAAAAGAATTGGATATTACTGTAAATGGAGAAAAGGAAGATCGACGCGGTAGAAAGTTATATCCTAACGATGTTGTTGTGATTGAAGGAAAAACCATCACATTGTTATGAAATTGACATTTCTTCGTCTGCATGATTTTAGAAGTTATGGGGACATGCAGATTCTTCTTGAAGATGGTATTCATATTTTTTCTGGAAAGAATGCGCAGGGAAAGACAAATCTTTTAGAAGCTGTTTATTATCTTTCTACGACAAAGTCTCATCGTACAAACAGGGATGAAGATTTAATAAGGGAAGGCTGTGAAGCTTTCTTTATTCGTGGAGAAGTAGAGAAAAAAAGGAAAACAGAAGATCTGCGTATTGCGTTGAATCAAAAAGGGAAAAATCTTTTTATTTATCAAAATCCAGTTAAAAAAGTTAGCGATTTTTTAGGCGAGCTTAATGCGGTTATGTTTTGTCCGGATGATATGAATCTATTTCAGGCGTCTCCAAGGCGTAGAAGAAGGTTTGTAGACATGGAACTGGGTAAAGTGAGTAAGAAGTATGTAAGTACACTTTATACGGCTCAAAAGCTTTTAAAAGAGCGAAATGCGTATTTAAAGCAGGAACATGTGGATAAGAATTTTCTTGAGGTATTAACTTCTCAGCTGATTGATGTTCAAGTGATCATTATGAAACAGCGTTATCATTTTTTAGAAGAGTTGTTAGAGAAAAGTAAAGATTTTTATGAACAGCTTTCTCTTGATCATACAAAGCTGCATATTGTTTATGAAAGTTGTGTTCCTTATTGCGATGATGAAGATGTTTTGAAAGAGGAACTAAAACAGAAATACAAGAAAACGCTGGATAGAGATATGTATTTGAAACAAACGACGATTGGAATACATAAAGAAGATTTTAATTTTCAGATCAATGGAAAAGATGTAGATACCTATGCATCTCAGGGGCAGAAAAGAAGTGTTTTATTAGCTTTAAAAATTGGTATGGTACACATGATTCACAAACTCATTGATGATTATCCTGTGTTGCTTTTGGATGATGTGTTTAGTGAGCTTGATGTTTATAGAAGAAAAAAACTGCTGGAGTCACTTCCAAGTGAAGTGCAGATTTTTATATCTACTACAGATATAAGTGAAGCAAAAGAAATACATAAAATGCGTAAAGTTACTTTATGGAAAGTAGAAAGTGGCAAAGTTGCCAGAGTAGGAGGATAACTATGGATGAAAAACAGATGAAAGAGATTGAAGAACTTGAAAATATAAAAGTTGATCATTCTTATACTGCTGATGATATTCAGGTTTTGGAAGGTCTGGAAGCTGTTCGTAAAAGACCTGGTATGTATATTGGTTCAACAAGTGAAAAAGGACTTCATCATCTCGTTTGGGAAATCGTAGATAACTCTATTGATGAAGCTTTGGCAGGTTTTGCAAGCGATATTGAAATTTCTATTGAAAAAGGCGATATCATTCGTGTTAGTGATAATGGTCGAGGAATGCCTACTGGTATTGTTGAAAAATCTGGTATTTCTGGTGTTGAAACAATTTTTACGATTTTGCATGCTGGTGGTAAATTTGGCGGGGGCGCTTATAAGGTATCTGGTGGTCTTCATGGGGTTGGTGCCAGTGTTGTTAATGCATTGAGTGAATGGCTGGAAGTAACCGTTTATCAAAATGGAAATATATATGCCATGCGTTTTGAAAATGGAGGAAAACCTCAGGGACCATTAGAAGTTATCGGAGAAACTGATAAGCATGGTTCTACTGTTCGTTTTAAGGCGGATGCAGAGATTTTTAAAGAAACTCAGGTATATGATTTTGATACTTTAAATACACGTATTCGTCAGCTTGCTTTCTTGAATAAAGGAATTAAGCTGGTATTAAGAGACGAGCGAGGAGAAGAACCAAAAGAAATCGTTTATAAATATGATGGAGGTCTTCGTCAGTACGTTGAATACCTAAATAAAAATAAAAACGTTTTACATGAAGAAGTTGTTTATGTTGAAGGCGTGGAAGAAGGTATTTTGGCAGAAATCGCATTGCAGTATAACGATGGATACATGCCTAATATTTATTCTTTCTGTAATAATATCAATACGGCAGAGGGTGGAACGCATGAAGATGGATTCCGTTTGGCTTTGACTCGTATTATTAATGCATATGCCAGAGATAATGGTATGATTAAAAAAGATGAAACGCTTGCTGGGGATGATGTTCGTGAAGGTTTAACAGCTATTATTAGTATCAAGCATCCAGATCCTCAATATGAAGGACAGACAAAAACAAAACTTGGAAATTCTGAGGTACGTAAGATTGTTTCTAGTATTTTAGGAGAGCAGCTGGAACGTTTCTTCATGGAAAATCCTTCTACTGCAAAAGTTATCGTAGATAAGGCAATTCTTGCCAGCAAGGCTCGTATGGCTGCGAAAAAAGCCAGGGAGTTGACAAGAAGAAAGAATGCCTTGGAAATCTCCTCTCTACCTGGTAAATTGGCAGATTGTTCTTCTAAAGATGCCAGTGAATGTGAAATTTATATCGTCGAAGGGGATTCTGCCGGTGGTAGTGCAAAACAGGGTAGAAATTCTAAATTCCAGGCAATTCTTCCACTACGTGGTAAAATTTTGAACGTAGAAAAAGCTAGATTGCAGCGTATATTTGAAAATAATGAAATTCGATCTATGATTACCGCATTTGGCTGTGGTATCGGTGAAGAAATGGATATTTCTAAACTTCGTTATCATAAAATTATTATCATGACCGATGCCGATGTCGATGGTGCACATATTTGTACGTTGATGTTAACTTTCTTCTATCGTTATCTTCGTCCAATCATTGAAGGTGGTTATGTATATATTGCAATGCCTCCATTGTTTAAGCTTCAAAAAGGACAGCGTGTAGAGTATGTTTATGATGAAGCAGGTCGTGATGAGATCTTGGCACAAATGGGTGAAAATGTTAATATTCAGCGATACAAAGGTCTTGGAGAAATGAATCCAGAGCAGTTATGGGAAACTACAATGGATCCAAATGTTCGTACCTTAAAACAGGTAAATATTGATGATGCAATGGTTGCGGATTCTGTATTTGAAATGTTGATGGGAGAAGAAGTTGCTCCTAGACGTGAATTTATTCAGGAAAATGCCGTTTATGCGGATATAGATATTTAATGGGAGGTGTAGGATAACATGGAAACAAATAAAGACAGATTAATAGAAGTCAATATTTCTGAAGTCATGAGAAAATCCTTTTTGGATTATTCTATGTCTGTTATCGTGGATCGTGCACTTCCAGATGTTCGTGATGGATTAAAACCAGTACATCGTCGTATTCTTCATGCGATGAATGAACTTGGCATCGTTGCCAATAAACCTTTTAAGAAATCTGCGCGTATCGTAGGGGAAGTTATTGGTAAGTATCATCCTCATGGTGATATCGCTGTATATGATGCTATGGTACGTATGGCACAGGATTTCAGCTATCGCTATATGCTTGTACAGGGACATGGAAACTTTGGTTCTATGGACGGTGACGGCGCTGCGGCTATGCGTTATACCGAAGCTCGTATGAGTAAAATTGCGATGGAAATGCTTCGTGATATAAATAAAAATACAGTTGATTTTGGACCTAACTATGATGGGGAAGAAACAGAGCCAAAGGTAATGCCGGCACGTTTTCCAAATCTTTTAGTGAATGGTTCGGTAGGTATTGCGGTAGGGATGGCTACCAATATACCGCCACATAATTTAACAGAAGCTATTGATGCCACATTAGCTGTTATGAAAAATCCAGATATTACAGTAATGGAATTGATGGATAATTATATTAAAGGACCAGATTTTCCAACTGGTGGTATTATTTTAGGTCGTTCTGGAATTCGTCAGGCATATGAAACAGGACGTGGATCAATTATTACAAGAAGTCGTTACCACATTGAAGATATGGATAATGGAAAGCATAGAATTGTTGTTACCGAAATTCCATATCAGGTAAATAAAGCAAATCTTATTACAAAGATTGCAGAGTTAGTTCGTGATAAGCAGATCGATGGAATTACATATCTAAACGATGAATCAAATCGTGATGGTGTAAGAATCATTATTGAACTTCGTAAAGATGTACAGCCGGAAGTAGTTATGAATCAGCTGTTTAGATTATCTTCTTTACAAACTTCTTTTGGTGTGAATATGCTGGCTCTTGTCAATGGTGCTCCTAAACAGATGGGAATTAAAGAAATGCTGCAGCACTATGCGGATCATCAGATTGAGGTTGTTGTAAGAAGAACAAAATTTGATTTGAAAAAAGCAGAAGATCGTGCACATATCTTAGAAGGTCTACGTATTGCGTTAGATCATATTGATGAAATTATTCATTTGATTCGTTCAAGTGAAACGGATGCTATTGCCAGAGCTGGATTGATGGAAAATTTTAAATTAACTGAAATCCAGGCAAATGCGATTTTGGAAATGAGACTTCGTCGTTTGACAGGTTTGGAAAGAGATAAGATTGAAAACGAATATCAGGAATTGTTAAAAACAATTGCAGATTTAAAAGATATTCTGGCAAATCATGATCGTGTCTTAAAAATTATTGAAGATGAATTAACAGAAGTAAAAAATCGTTTTGGTGATGAACGTCGTACGGAAATTAGTGAAGCTGATTTTACAATGGAAGATGAAGACTTGATTCCTGAAGAAGACGTTGTTATTACGATGACAACAAATGGATATATCAAACGCTTGCCTGTTGATACTTATCGTACACAAAATCGTGGTGGACGTGGTGTGAAAGGAATGGCAGTAAATGAAGATGATATCGTAGAAATGTTAACGACGATGTCAACACATGATTATTTGATGCTGTTTACAAATCTTGGTAAAGTATATCGTATCAAGGGATATAAAGTACCAGGTTCAAGCCGTACTTCAAAAGGTCTTCCAGTTGTTAACTTATTAAACATTGATAAGGAAGAAAAAGTAAAAGCACTTGTACCGGTTAAACGTGAAAGTGAGTCTGCATACTTGTTGTTTGTGACAAAAAATGGTCTTGTAAAACGTACACCAATGTCAGAGTTTGATTCTATTCGTCAAAATGGTAAGATTGCGATTACCTTAAAAGAAGATGATGAACTTATGGGTGTTAAGGAAACAACAGGGGATGATGAAATTATCATTGCCGGATCTAATGGTAAAGCAGTAAGATTCCATGAAGATGGTATTCGTCCTATGGGTAGAACTGCAAGTGGTGTTAAAGGGTTTAATGTAGATGGTTCTGAGGTTGTAGGTTTAGCAACTTCAAGAGATGGTACACACTTGCTTGCGGTAAGTCAGAATGGATATGGTAAACGTACACCTATTGAAGAGTATAGATTAACTACCCGTGGTGCAAAAGGTGTTAAAACGATTAATATTACAGAAAAAACCGGTGATTTAGTATCTGTTCGTGCTGTAAATGGCGATGAGGATGCAATGATCGTTACAAATAGCGGTATTATTATTCGTATTTCTGTAGGAGATATTGGTATTTATAGCCGTAATACACAGGGTGTTAAATTAATTAATGTTTCTGATGAAGAGTCAGTTGCGAAAGTTGCTATTGTAGAACATAGTGAAGAAAACGAAGAATCATCTGTTGACAATACGACACAGGAATGATATAAATTAAGAAAACGTTGATAAGGATAAGTAACAAAATCTACTGTTTACAGAGAGATAACGTATGGTGAAAGTTATTAGCAGTTGTTTGTGAAATCAACCTTGGAGTGAATCAGGGAAATAAAGTATCTGATTACGGTAGCTACGTTATAGCTTTGAGTGAATCTGGAAATTTATTATTTCTTGATTAAAAAGGGTGGCAACACGAGGTATCGTCCCTTTCGGACAATACCTCTTTTTATATGTTTAGGAGGAAATATTCATGTTAGATATTAAATTTTTAAGAGAAAATCCTGAAATTGTAAAAGAAAATATTAAAAAGAAATTTCAGGATCACAAAATTGAATTAGTAGATAAAGTTATTGAACTTGATAAAGAAAATCGTGCATTAAAACAAAAAGGTGATGATTTGCGTGCACAGCGTAATTCTATCAGTAAACAAATTGGTGGATTAATGAAGGAAGGTAAAAAGGAAGAAGCAGAAGAAGCAAAAGCAAAAGTACAGGCAATGGCTGATGAAATGAAAGAGACAGAAGAAAAAGAGGCTTCTGTTGCAGCTGAAATTAAAGATATTATGATGCAGATTCCAAATATCATTGATCCAAGTGTTCCTATTGGAAAAGATGACTCAGAAAATGTGGAATTGCAGAAATATGGTGAACCAGTTGTTCCTTCTTTTGATATTCCATATCATACGGATATCATGGAAAAATTCGATGGTATTGATTTAGATAGCGCAAGAAAAGTTGCAGGTAATGGATTCTATTATTTGATGGGAGATATTGCTCGTTTGCATTCTGCAGTTATTACTTATGCAAGAGACTTTATGATAAATCGTGGATTTACTTATGTAATTCCTCCATTTATGATTCGCAGTAATGTTGTTACAGGTGTTATGAGTTTTGCGGAAATGGAAGGAATGATGTACAAAATTGAAGGAGAAGACTTATATCTAATTGGTACAAGTGAACATTCAATGATTGGTAAGTTCATTGATACAATTTTAGATGAAAAGAAACTTCCATACACTTATACAAGTTATTCTCCTTGTTTCCGTAAAGAAAAAGGTGCTCATGGTATTGAAGAACGTGGTGTTTATCGTATTCACCAGTTTGAAAAACAGGAAATGATTGTTGTGTGCAAACCTGAAGAAAGTGCTGATTGGTTTGTTAAACTATATACAAACACTGTAGATTTATTTAGAAGCTTAGATATTCCAGTAAGAACTTTGGAATGCTGTTCTGGTGATTTAGCGGATTTGAAATGTAAGTCAGTTGATGTTGAAGCATGGAGTCCTCGTCAGAAGAAATACTTCGAAGTTGGTAGCTGTTCTAACTTAACTGATGCACAGGCTCGTCGTTTAGGTATTCGTGTAAAAGACAAAGATGGAAATAAATATTTTGCGCATACATTAAATAACACAGTTGTTGCCCCTCCACGTATGTTAATTGCTTTCTTAGAAAATAACTTAAATGAAGATGGAAGCATTAATATTCCAGAAGCATTACAGCCATATATGGGTGGTACAAAAATCTTGATGCCTAAAAAATAAAAAAATGTAATTTTAGAAGAGAAATTCTATTTTCTGTATAGAAATCTCTTCTTTTTTTACGTTTTCCTGCTTTTATCTGTATATTTTTTTGACTTTAAAAATATCAAAAAACACGATAAATAAAGGCTTTTTTAGTTATTTTATATATTATCATTGCTTTATAATTTGCATTGAAATAATTTTTTTAATATAGTTATTCACTTTGATTCATTTTATTGCTTAAGAATTTTTTATAAAATGTTTCACGTGAAACATATAAAAGTATTTTTTTAAAATTATTGAAATAATCATTGCATATTATATTTGAATCAAGTATAATATAAGAGCTACTACAATGGTATCTACTGAATCAGGTCAGATTGGGAACAAAGCAGCCTTAAGGGAGCTCTATCATGTGTGGTAGCTTTTATTTTACGCTTTGTGAATGGAGGCATATTTATGTCTTATGAAAAATATATGAAAGAGGCTATCAAAGAAGCTAAGAAAGCAGAATTGAAAGATGAAGTTCCAATCGGCTGTGTGATTGTAAAAGATGATAAAATAATTGCTAGAGCACATAATCTTAGAGAATCAAAACAGCAATCTATTGCACATGCAGAAATTTTAGCTATTGAAAAAGCGTGTAAAAAAATCGGTAGCTGGAGATTGGAAAACTGTGATCTTTATGTCACATTAGAACCTTGTCCAATGTGCAGTGGTGCAATTCTTCAATCAAGAATTTCTAATGTAATTTATGGCGCTAAAGATTTTAAAGGTGGCTGTATAGAAAGTTGTATGAAAATGTATGAAGTTGCAGGTTTTAATCATTATCCTAAAACAATAAGTGGTATTTTAGAGGATGAATGCGCAGAATTATTAACATCTTTTTTTAAAAAGAAAAGACTTATAAATAAACAAAAGAAAGCAAGTAGTTAACAAAACTATTTGTTTTTTTACATTAAAAACATGATATAATTATTTCGTTAGAAAGCAGGTGAAATATGGCGTATAAAGCTCTTTACCGTACATACAGGCCTTCAAGCTTTGAAGAAGTAGCAGGACAGCAACATGTCGTGCAAACATTAAAACACGCAATTGAACAAAATAAAATAGCGCATGCATACTTATTTTGTGGACCAAGAGGAACAGGTAAAACATCAATTGCCAAGATATTTGCGAAGACAATTAACTGTACATCGGAAGGACATAGACCATGTCAGAAATGTGAAAACTGTCTTGAAGTACAAAATGGAAGTCATCCAGATATAGTAGAAATAGATGCTGCTAGCAACAATGGCGTAGAAGAAGTTCGTAATCTTATTGAAAAAGTAAAATATGCACCATTAAAAGGTAAATATAAAGTATATATTATAGATGAGGTTCATATGATGTCTACTGGTGCATTCAATGCATTGTTAAAGACTATTGAAGAACCACCAGCTCATGTTATTTTTATTTTAGCAACAACAGAACCTCATAAAGTATTGCCTACAATTATTTCTCGCTGTCAAAGATTTGACTTTACAAAAGTTCCATCGAAGGAAATAGAACATAGAATTCATACGATTCTAAATGCAGAAAATATAACTTGTGAAGAAGAAGTTATACGTATTATTTCTCAATTAGCAGATGGGGGACTTCGTGATGCTTTATCTATTTTGGATCAATGTATTGCATATGCACAAAATAATATTGAAGTTCATCATATAAATGAAATTTATGGTATTACTACAGTTTCTGAAAAGATTCAAATGCTGAATGATATTATTGATCAGAATGCAGTCTCATTGATGGATAAAGTTGAAAGTATAATTGAAAAGGGAATCGATATTAAACGATTGACAGTTGATTTGATAGAGTTACTAAAGGAATCTATACTATTTGAATATACAAAAGATTCTTCTTTATTAAAAATACTAGGTAGTACTGAAGCACAGCATTTAGTTGAAAAGACAACACTTCAAAAACGCTTTTCAATGATACATTTATTAATGGAAACATATGATAAATATCGCAATGCAGCAAATGTTCCTTCTTATTTTGAAGTATGTATGCTTCAAATGTTAGATGTTGCAAGTTTAAAAGAAGAGAACAATATACATATTGCCGAAGAAAATAAACAAAGTAATGTGAAACCTAATGTTTCACGTGAAACATTAGTAAAAGAAAAACCTTCTTTAATCGTAGCAGATGAAGAAGAGGATGATGAATATATAGGTAATATAGAAGAAGAAAAAGAAGAAATAAGTGAAGAAAATATACAAAAAGCAGAAATAAAACAATATGAGAAATCAATAAAGCCACTAGACAATGAGTTTTTATTAAGTTTATTAGCGGGGGCAAATAAACCAGAGAAAGCAAAAGATATCGAAAAATTTAACAATCTTGATTTTTATATGATGGATTTAAATTATGCTAAGTATGCAAATTTATTAAAAAACTGTTCGATTTTGGCAAGTGGAAGTAACTATATTGTTTTATGTACTGATAATCAACCGGAAGCTAATGAAATTAACGAGGCAGATCAACAAGATAAATTTGGCGAGTTAATGGTGAAATTACTAGAAAAGAATAAAAAAGTATTTGCAATAGCGAAAGAACAACAAAAAATAGTAATACAATTGTTTAAAGATAGAATGATTGCTGGAACACTTCCACAGCCAGCATACATTGAACCAAAAATGATAGAGAAAAAAGTGGAAAAGCAAATGAGTGAAGAAGAAAAAGTTCTTGATTTATTTGGAGAAGAAAATATTATTGTAACGGAGGAATAAAATTATGAATATGCAAGGATTATTAAAACAGGCACAGAAAATGCAGAAAGAATTAGCAAAAGTAGAATCTGAATTAAACTCTACAATCTATGAAGAAACAATGGGTGGAGGAGTAATTAAAGTTGAAGTTAAAGGATCAATGGAAGTAGAAAGCATTTCTATTGATACTTCCTTATTAAATGAAGAGGGAAAAGAAGACTTGGAAGAAATGATAAAAAGTGCAATAAATGAAGCACTT
This sequence comes from Amedibacterium intestinale, assembly GCF_010537335.1. NCBI lineage: Bacteria > Bacillati > Bacillota > Erysipelotrichia > Erysipelotrichales > Erysipelotrichaceae > Amedibacterium > Amedibacterium intestinale. The sequence continues at coordinate 1,977,188 of NZ_AP019711.1, read as the reverse complement.
GTAAAAGCAAAAAAAGATAAAGATAAAAGAATGAATGCAATTACAGGTGGCGTTAAAATGCCAGGTGGATTTTAATGTATCCAAAAACTTTTGAAACGTTGGTAGAGTGCTTTCAAAAACTTCCAGGTGTAGGATTAAAAACAGCAGAACGTTATGCATTTCATGTTATAGAATGGAAAGATGAAGATATACATAAGTTCATTGATGGTCTTTCTAATATTGAAACAGGAATTCACCAATGTAAAATATGTGGCAACTTATCTGAAAATGAACTTTGTGAAGTATGTACAGACTTATCTAGAAATAAACAAATGATTTGTGTTGTGCAAAGTCCAAAAGATGTCATTGCAATGGAAAAAACGAAAGAATATAATGGCTTATATCATGTATTAAATGGAGTAATATCAACATCAAAAGGTATTCTTCCAGAAGACATAAATATTAATACATTACTAGATAGAATTAATGAAGAAACAAAAGAAATCATACTAGCTACAAATCCTACTGTAGAAGGAGAAACAACAGCACTATACTTGTCAAAATTATTAGAACAATATGATGTTAATGTTACACGCATTGCACATGGCCTGCCAATGGGAGGACATTTGGATTATGCTGATGAATTAACATTAATTAAAGCAATTGAAGGAAGAAAAAAAATGTGAGAAGGCTATGACTTCTCCTTTTTTATATGTGATAACATCAAAAATGTGATAAAATTAATAAAAGAAAGCTGGTGAATTCATGTCTGCAATTGCTTATATTACAAATCAGGAAATGATAGAATTTCATAGATTAAATGGAAATAAAACAATCAATTTCTGGAGATTAGGAAATACAAAGAAAATAAGCTTTTTTAAGAAAGGAGATTTACTATTCTTTTTATCAAAGGGTACAGAAAAAGGGAAAGAAAAAGGAATTGTAGGATATGGTGTCTTTCAAAAATCTATGGATTTAAATATTCATCAAATGTGGAATCAATATAAAGAACAAAATGGATATGCAACAAAAGAAAAATTAATGGAAGAAATTATACGTATATCAAAAAATAATAAGATTCCTAAAGTATTGAATTGTCTATATTTAAAGAATGTTGTATTTTTTCAAGCACCTGTATATTTGAGCGAAATTGGAGTCTATATATCAAATAAAATGGAAAGTTATATGTATTTAGATAAAGAAAATATAACAAATACATATCGAATTTTAAAAGTAGCAGAGAATGTAGGCAGTGATATATGGTCAATGCAGGACGAAGAAAAAACAAAAGCACAAATGGAAATAGATGCTAATTATGTAGTATTAAAAAATATTTCTGAAAAATTACAATGTTCAATTTATACAGATTATGAAAAAAAGAAGATTAATAAGTATATAAAAAATATAAAATTCACTAAGAAAAATATATACTCTCTTTCTCCATATGAATGTATAGAAATAAAAGAAAATAAATGGATATTGAAAATACCTTGTTTTGTAAATACATTAGATTTTCAAAAGAAAATTCAGTATTTAATAGGACATTGTATCATGTTTAAAAATCAACTAGAAAAAACGAATATAGAAATCAATTTCTCAATAGAATTTGTATTTAATCAGATGATTAAAGAAGAGTTAAGTGAAATACTACAAAATTCATCTATTTTATTTGAATGTGATGATCAATTAATATAAGAGTGATAAACCATACTAAAACATAAATTGAAAAAGATTTACTAGACTATAAAAAAGTTGTACCGTATTAAAATAATGTACAACTTTTTAAAAACTTTCTAAGGCTCTTTGAATTTTAGATTTACAATTTGAAGTATAAGTAATATGAACATCTTTTAAGATGTCTTGAAAAATGGATAAACCATCATGTTCTTTTTTATATTCGTATTCTATTTCATAATCAGTGCATCCATTGTAAGAAGAAATATCAAAACATATTTCCGCAAATTCTGTTTCTATAGTAGCACGTTGTGTACATAAAGTAGTTAATTCTATTAGATTTCCATTAATATGAAATTTATCTAGTAGACTTTGTATTTCTACATCTTGAAAAGCATTCAGAGAATTTTCATTTACTTCTTTTTCAAACTCCAGCAATCCATCATTGCTATGCATCTTTAAAGTAAAAATAAATTTATCATTAAATTGTCGAATACGCATAGCTCCTTTTTTCTTTTGAATACAGTGTGTATCTGTATCATAGTAAGTATTGCATTGTGTTTTAAATACAGCATTAGGATAATTGCTTAATAGCTTTTCAAACTGTTCTTTAGTTAAAAGGACTTTATACTCTTTTTCAATATTTTTATTCATGTTCCATCACCTTTATGATATGATACAATAGTATGAATAAGAAGGGAAGTGCAAATGTATGAAATATGCTATAGTTTCTAAAAAAGATGCATACTCTCATGAAGTAGAAAATAAAATCCGAAAAATTTTAGATGAAAATCATTGGATATATGATGAAGAAAATCCAAATCTAGTTATTTGTGTAGGAGGAGATGGAACACTTTTATATGCATTGCATTGTTATATACAACAATTAGATAAAATAAACTTTTTAGGTATTCATACAGGAACACTTGGTTTCTTTACAGATTATACAGATGAAGAATTGGATCAATGTATGTATGATATTCTTCATAAACAACCAGATATCTTTACTTCATCGCTATTAGAAATCAAATTAGATAATTTAGAAAAACCAATCTATGCTTTAAATGAAATGCGTGTAGAAAATATAGTAAAATCACAGGAAATGGAAATTTATATTGATGGAGAATATTTTGAAACATGCAAAGGTTCAGGAATTTGTTTATCAACCCAGGCTGGCTCTACTGCCTATAATAGAAGTCTGGGAGGAGCTATTATCGATAGTGGTATTTCCTTAATGCAGTTATGCGAAATAACATCAATTCAGCACTCTAAACAACGTTCATTAGGAAATCCATATATTATGATGAATGATCGTATCATAACTATGCGAAGTAACACTTTTGATACTGCTTATTTATGTTATGATCATCTAAACATGCCATTAAAAGATACTTCTGAAATCGTATGTAAAATGTCAAATTTAAAAGTTAGATTCGCTCGTTATAGAGAATATAGTTATTTAAAGAGACTAAAAAACTTATATTAAAATTTAACAAAAAAGTCATTAGAAACCTTAATTATTGGTTTATTAATGGCTTTTTTGTTTGGAAGTAATATTTTTCCACTATATAGTGGAAAATAAAAATTTTATAATTAAAAACATGATTATTATAATATATATGTAAAGAGAGAAAGGGGTTTCAAAGATGGATAATGAACAAAAATCATTTCAATTAATATTACATAGTGGAAATGCAAGAAGTCTTGCACATGAAGCTCTTCAACTTATTAAAGAGGAAAAAAAAGAAGAAGCAAATAATAAAATGAAGGAGGCAAAAAAAGAATTGCTGGAGGCTCAAAAATTGCACGCTCAAATGCTTAGAGACATGGCAAACAGTGAAGAAATAAAAGTGGATTTACTTCTTATACATGCAGAAGACCATGTATCAGGTTCACAAAATTGTTTAGATATGGCAGCAGAAGTTATTGCTATTTACGAAAGGTTTGGTGATAAATAATGAATCATGATTTTCTTTGGGGAGGTGCAACCGCATCATATCAATGTGAAGGTGCCTGGAAAGAAGATGACAAAGTAAAATCTATGTGGGATCATTATTTACATGAAGAAAATCTAGAAAATGGTGATATAGCTTCTGATCACTATCATCGATATGAAGAAGATATTCGTATGATGGCAGAGGGTGGTCAAAATTCATATCGATTTTCTTTAAGTTGGCCTCGTATTATTAAAAATAAAGAGGGAGATGTGAATGAAAAGGGAATTGAATTTTATCATAAAATTTTAGATACATGCAAAAAGTATGGAATTGAGCCATTTGTAACAATTTATCATTGGGATTTACCACAATATTGGGAAGAAACAGGTGGATGGTTAAATGAAGAAGTGTGTTATGCATATCAACATTATGCAAAAGTATGTTTTGATAATTTTAAAGATAAAATAACACATTGGGTGACATTTAATGAACCAAAATGGTTTATATGCAGTGGATATTTAATTGGAAATTATCCTCCAGCTCATCAAAATCCACAAGAAACAATAAAAGCAGCATTTCATGTAATGTATGCAAATGCACTTGGAGTTAAAGCATTTAGAGAAGGAAATTATCCAGGGAATATTGGAATCGTACATAGTTTTACACCAGTAAATGGTATTGATGATACAGTTGAAACTAAAATTGCTATGCGATATGCAGATAATTATTGTAATAACTGGATATTAGATACGGCTGCAAAAGGAGAAATTCCAATTGATTTGTTAACTGCTCTATCCAAGATATATGATATCTCTTTTATCAAACCAAAACATTTAAAAACGATAAAAGAAAATACAGTTGATTTTCTCGGATTGAATTATTATTCTAGAACATTAGTTAAACCTTATACAGAAGGAGAAACTGTTTTAATCGTAAATCATAAGGGAAAAGAAAGTAAGGGAGAAAGTAAAGTTATATTAAAAGGCTGGTTTGAACAAGTACTTCATGATCCTAATATGACTTATACAGAATGGGATACTGAAATTTATCCAAAAGGTTTACAAGAAGGATTAATAGAAGTGTATCAGCGTTATCATCTACCTATTTATATAACTGAAAATGGAGTAGGTGTACAAGAAGATGTAAGTGTAGATCAGGTACAAGATGATTATCGTATTGCTTTTATGAATGATCATATTAATGCAATTATGAATGCAATGGACGAAGGTGTAGATGTAAAGGGGTATTATGCATGGAGTTCATTCGATTTATATTCTTGGAAAAATGGATGTAAAAAACGATATGGACTAGTAGCAGTCGATTTTGAAGATAATTTAAAAAGAAAACCAAAGAAAAGTTATTATTGGTACAAAGAAATGATTCAAAACAATGGTAAAACTATTAAAAGAGAAAAATATTAAAAATAAGGAGAAAATATTATGAAGAAAATTATGTTAGTTTGTAATGCAGGAATGTCAACAGGAATGTTAGCTAAGAAAATTCAAGAAGCTAGTAATGGAACAATGGAAGTAAGTGCTTATGGTGAGGCGGAATACATGGATCATACAGATGGTGTAGATATGATATTAGTAGGACCACAGATTCGTCATTTATTGCCAAATATTAAAGCCTCTGTATCTTGTCCTGTACAATCTATTGCACCACAACATTATGGAATTATGAATGGAAAGGCTGTTTACGAAGAAATCGTTAAAACCTTAAAAGGATAATAGTTTAGAAATAATGAGGAGATAGAATATATGAAGTTTGAAACAATAAACGCTAAAATGGAAAAATATATTCTTCCATTAGCAAATAAAATGAGTTCACAAAGGCATCTAAAAGCAATAAGAGATGCCTTCATCTCCCTAATGCCAATTACATTAGTAGGAGGTATAGCTGCAATTATTAATTCAGCACCAGTTACTGAATCAACAACAAATGGGATTTTACTGGCATGGGCATCTTTTGCTCAAGATAATGCTCTTCTTTTAAATTGGGTTAATACCTTAACATTAGGTGCAATGTCTATTTATATATGTATAGGTATTACAAATTTCTTATGTAAACAATACAAAACAGATGTTTTGTTACCAATTATGTTATCTGTAACAGGTTTTATGATGCTATGTATTGCACCACAAAGTCTTGGATGGGATGGAAAAATTGTAGAAATATCATACTTAGATGGAAAAGGATTAATACCTGCTATTTTCATAGCTATATTTACAGTAGAGGTTTATCATTTATTAAGAAAAAAGAATGTTGGAAGAATTAAAATGCCAGATTCTGTACCTGCATCTTTATCTGAAACTTTTGCATCTTTAGTACCAGGAATCATAATTCTAGGTGTATTTGTGTTAATATTTGCTTTATTTAATGCACTAGGAACCACAATGCCAGGTTTTATTTATTCTACATTAGCGCCTGCATTCACAGCTGCAGATACATTACCGTTTGCAATCATTGCGACATTACTTGTTCATGTATTTTGGTTTTTTGGAATTCACGATGCAGCTCTATCTGGAATTTTATCTCCAATCCGTGATGGAGGGTTATCATTAAATGCAGCAGCACATGTTGCAGGACAAAGTCTTCCAAATATTTTCACTACTCCATTTTGGGTATACTTTGTTGTTATCGGAGGATGTGGTTCCTGTTTAGCACTTGCTATATTGTTAATTCGTTCTAAATCTAAGCAATTACGTACGGTAGGAAAAATAGGGATTGTTCCAACGTTCTTTGGAATATCTGAACCAATTATTTTTGGTGTACCATTGATGTTAAATCCAATTTTCTTTATTCCTTTTATCTTTGGTTCTGTAGTTAATGCAACAATTGCGTACATTCTAATGGATATTGGAATAATTGGTAAAACGTTCGCTATGTTATCATGGCAAATGCCTAGTATTTTTGGAGCATTCCTTTCTACAATGGATATAAAAGCATTTCTGTTAATTATTGTTTTGATTATAATTGATATTTTGATTTATTATCCATTCTTTAAAATATATGAAAAACAATTAGTACAGCAGGAAATTTCTGAAGAAGAGTGAAAAAATGGGTAATTCCCATTTTTTCGTATATCTTTATTTATGCAGTTAATGATACAATAAAAAGTACATGTTAGTTTCTAGGAAAAGGTGAAAATATGATAGAACTTACAAAAAGACAACTTGAAATAGTTAATATTATAAAAAAAGAAAGAATTGTTTCATCATCTAAAATTGGACAAATGTTAAATGTATCCTCAAAAACCATTCGAAATGAAATCAATGAAATTAACTCTAAATGTAAATCTTCCTATATTGTATCAGAAAAAGGAAGTGGATATAAAATAAATTCTAATTTACAAGTGCAAATCAATGATGAAGATTCACAGTTGAATAGAAATTTTTTAATTTTACGTGATTTGCTTTCTAAAGAAGAAATTGATTTATATGAATTGGCGGAATCTTTATTTATTAGTGAATCTACTTTATTAAAGAGTATACAGATGTTAAATGAAATTATTAGAAAGAGAAATCCAAACATTCAAATACAAAGAAACCATAATATGTTAAAGTTAAACGGAAGTGAGGAGGAAAGAAGACAAGTATCTACTTATTTTTTAATGCATGAATTGGAAGAGTATAACTTTGATTTAAAAAATTATGCTGACTTTTTTTCGCTCTTTGATTTAAATATACTAAAAGAGCTTATATTAGAATTTAATAAAGAATATCATATAAAAATGAAAGATGTAGAAGTATTATCTTTTGTTATGCATGTTGCAGTTATGATTGATAGGATCCTGCAAGGAAATGAGATTATAATGCCGGAATATACACAAGTTGATCAATCACAAAAAGAATTAGCTATTACATTTTATAAAAAACTTAAAAATTGGCTTCCAATTGCGATGTCTGAATCAGAAATAAATTATTTGGCATGTCTTTTTGCAGGAAAAGTGTCTTCACAAAATAAGGAACAATTAGAAGAATTAGGAGACTTTGTGAAAAAAGTACTGCAACAAATTAAAGATTATTATGATATTGATTTAACAGAAGATGAAGAATTAATAAAAAATTTACAAATACATTTGATGGGATTGAAGAATAGAATTGAACATAATACTTTTTTAAATAATCCATTAATTGCGGACATTCGAACTCATTTTCCAATTATGTACGATATTAGCATCTTTTTTGCGGTAAAAATTCAAGAATTTTTTGATACAAGGTTGCAGGAAGGAGAAATAGGATACTTAACTCTTCATTTTATGGGGGCAGTGGAGCGATTGAATTCAAAAATACATAAAAAAATCGTAGTTATATCACCTATTGGTGAAGCGGTAAATGAATATATTAGAAAAAGATTATCTTCTGTACATGAACTTCGTATTGAAATCTGTGAGATATTATCTATTTTTGATGTAGAAAAAATTGAAGAATATAAACCAGATTTAGTTGTTAGTCTAATGAGTATTCCGAAAGCAATTTCCTATCCTTATTATGTATGTAAAGAACTGTTAAGTAATCAAGATATAGAACATATTTATTTGGAGCTCACTAATAAAAAAGAAAATGAGAAAAATAACATTGAACATTTTTTTGATAATGATCTATTTTTCTATGATCAATGCTTTGAAAATAAAGATGAGTTACTTTCTTATTTATGTGAACAATTATGTAAAAAAGGATACGCAAAACAAGATTATTTAGAAAAGGTTTTAAAAAGAGAACAAATTGCACCAACTGCATACGGCAATTTATTTGCAATACCTCATCCTATTGAAAAGTGTGCAGTAGAAAATAAAATATGCATATGTATATTAAAGAAACCAATTATTTGGAGTGATAAAAAGGTTAAGATTGTATTTTTATTTGCGTTAACAAAAGAAAAAAATGATAAATTTGATTCTATGTTTACGCAGATGGTATCGCTATTGGATAATATAGATAAAGTAAAAAAATTAGTTAAAACAAAAACATTAATAGAATTTCTAGCAGAATTTGTTCAAGAATAAATGATAAAAAAGGAAAAATAATCTTCCATAATAAAAAAAGTATGGTATTATAAGTTCATCTGGTGATGAAAGCTCAGCTCATCACCCTCACACTTTGCATAAAACATAAGAAACTATCGAAGTGATGACAAGAAACCTAAGGGTTTCTTTTTATGTGAAATGGAGGAAAAAACATGAAAGAAAATAAAATGGGCGTTATGGAGATGAAAAAACTTATTCTTACGATGTCATTTCCTATTATGATTTCTATGCTTGTACAGGCATTATACAATATTATAGATAGTATGTTTGTTGCCAGAGTATCAGAAGCAGCATTAGCTGCAGTATCTCTTTGCTATCCAGTTCAAATGATACTCATTGCGGTAGCATGTGGAACAGGAGTAGGGGTTAATGCTTTATTATCACGCTATCTTGGTGAGAAAAAATATAAAGAAGCAAATCAGATAGCATCACATGGATTATTTTTAGCAATATGTAATTGGCTTATATTCGCAGTTCTTGGTATGTTTTTTTCAGAAACCTTTTTAAGAATCTTCTCTTCAGATGAACAAATATTACAAATGGGAATTAGTTATATGAAAATATGTACACTATTTTCCTTTGGTGTATTTATTCAGATTACATATGAAAGAATAATGCAATCTACAGGAAACACCATTTATAATATGATTATTCAAGGAGTGGGAGCACTAATTAATATCATCTTGGATCCAATTTTTATTTTTGGTTATTTTGGATTACCGGCTTTTGGTGTAAAAGGAGCTGCCATCGCAACTGTGATTGGTCAAATGATTGCGATGATGTTGGGAATTATAATTACACAGAAAAAAATAAAAGAGGTAAAAATTCATCCAAAAGAATGGAAACTGGATATAAAAATGATAGGAAAAATGTATCAAATTGGATTTCCAGCTATTTTAATGCAATCAATTATGAGTTTTATGACAGTTTTTATGAATATGATTTTAATACCATTTTCAGAGCTTGCTGTTTCTGTATTCAGTATTTATTTTAAGCTGCAGCAATTTGTCTTTATGGCAGTATTAGGTATGAACAATGCATTAATTCCAATCATATCTTATAACTTTGGCGCAAAGAAAAAAGAAAGAATCTTAGAAGCCATTCATTTTTCATTAATAATTTCATCAATTATTATGATTCTTGGAACAGTTGTATTTGAATTATTCCCAAAGGAGCTTTTATACTTGTTTGATGCGAAAGAAAATATGCTTTCTATTGGTATTCCTGCTTTACGTATTATAAGTATAAGCTTTGTATTTGCAGGTATTTCTATTGTATTATGTTCCGTATTTCAAGCACTTGGACATGCAAATCAATCTCTGTTGATTACTTTGTTAAGACAATTGGTAATTTTAATACCTTTAACATGGATACTGGTACGAAACTTTGGATTAGATATTGGATGGATTTCATTTCCAATAACAGAAATCATTTGTACAGTCCTAAGTATAGGTATGTTAATAAATATAAAAAGAAAAACGATTATGAAAATAAACTAAAGTCTCTTAGGAGGCTTTTTTAGTAGTTATTGTTCTCTTTTCAAAAAGATAGAAAAAAAGCATTTAGAATAAGATCCAAATGCTAAATTTCAATGAGTTATTCAACATGTTTTTTCGATTTACAACTTGTATTAAAGATTATACCGAAAGCTATCATGTAAGAAATAATTGAAGAACCTCCATAAGATATCAAAGGAAGTGTAATACCGGTAATAGGCAATAATCCGATGACCATACCTATATTTTGAAATTGCTGATAAATCAATATTCCCAATACTCCAATAACAATATACTTCTCAAACATATTCTCACATGCTGTGGCAATACGACATAAATATAAATCCAAAGCAGCACATAAAATTACGATAAATACAGTGCCAATTAAGCCCCAGCTTTGTCCAATAACAGCAAATATAAAATCTGTCTGGGCTTCCGGAATATCAACAAGATTAACTCCCATTCCATGACCAGTAAGTCCTGAAGATCCAATAGCTAATAAAGCCATATACAAATGATAACCATCTCCACCTACGTTTTCCTCTGGATGTAGCCATCCATTAAAACGAGTAAGTTTATATGGACCGCCAACTAGTTTTCCAAGAAAATCATAATGATAAACATACAAGAAAACAAATATCAGAATTGCGATTAACAAGAATACCCCAATAAATATAATCCATTCCTTTTTTATACCGGAACATAACACCATAGCCACAATAGATATGGCTATGATAATGCATACTCCAGTGTCTGGCTGAAGAAAAATCAAAATCATAGGAGGTAAAGCCCATTTTAATATTTTGATAAATAAATTGAAATCTAATTCAAAGGAATCTATAGATTTATTCTTATTGTGCTCATCAATAACATTTGCAGTGATGATAACCAAAACAATTTTCATATATTCACTTGGTTGAAAAGAACCTAGAACTGGAAAATTAAACCAGGAAGTAGCACCATTAACTGTAGAAACAAATCCTAGAAATTTTTCAGCACCAGTAAACCTATAGTAGATATGTCCAATTAAACATAAAACAAGACATCCCATTAAAATCCAATATCCAATTTTTGCAAAATCAAAAAGACTATCATTTCCTATATAATGAAGAATGGCAATAACACCAAATCCTCCAATGAAAAATGCTGCTTGCTTTACAAGATAAAATGTACTTGCAGAAACACCAATAATCCCGGATGCTGCCGCAATTGACAATAGACTTGTACACATCATTAACACAAGAAGGGCAATCAGTACAAAGTCAAATTTATCCGGTCGCTTTGCTTTTGATGATCCTAAATCCATATTGCACCTCCATTCTGCACATTATTATATCATGTTTTTATTCATAAAAAAGAAACATGATGGAATTGTCATAAAAATATAATAAATTTCAAACACATATAAAAAATAAACAAAAAAGATAACACATAAGCTTTAAATCTGTAAAAAATAAACATATTTTATATTAGTGGTATTTTCTATAGTAAAAAAAAATAAAACTAGCAATGTAAAATTTATTAAAATTACTAATATAGATAAGAAATATATAAAGTAAAAGAAAAAGATAAAAAAGAAAGTAGAAATTTGATATAATGGTAGGCGATTGGAAGTGATGAAATGGCGAAAAAGAATACATATACACCTATGATGCAACATTATCTGGAAATTAAACAACAACATCAAGATGCAATTATTTTTTACCGTCTTGGTGATTTTTATGAAATGTTTTTTGAAGATGCAAAAACAGCATCACAGGAATTAGATCTTGTTTTAACAGGAAGAAATGCAGGAGTAGAAGAAAAAGTTCCAATGTGTGGAATTCCTTTTCATGCTTCTAAAGGATATATTCAGCGACTAATTCAAAAAGGATATAAAGTAGCAATTGTAGAACAATTGGAAAATCCTGCAGAAGCAAAAGGGTTAGTAAAACGTGATATTATAAAGATTGTTACACCAGGTACGATCATGGATGAGGTCAACGATGAAAAAAACACTGCCTATATTGCTTCTATGCATGATTATCAGTTTGGTTTGGCTGTTGTATTATGTGAAATGACAACTGGAGAAATGCGTGCACAGCTAATTGATAAACAAGTCATGGCTATTCAAAAAATAGTATTGGGAAATAATGTAGTAGAAGTTGTACTTCCTGAAAACTTTGATAAAAAAATTGTACGTATGATGGAAGATATGGAAAGTATTACGATTTCTTATCAAAATGATACAAATATAAAAGAACCATATAAGCATTTATTAAGTGGTATCAAAGATGAAAGAATTTATACTGCCTTTGCGACACTTACGAATTATTTAGATGAAACACAAAAAAGAAGTATGGCACATCTACAACATGTTGAAATGGTGTATGAAAACGACTTTCTACAGATGGATTATAATACAAAACAAAATTTAGAACTTATTAATAGTATAAAAGGAAATTCACGCTCTATGACTTTATGGAATTTTATGGATAAATGTAGAAGTTCCATGGGTTCTCGTTTATTAAAAAAATGGATTGAATATCCTTTAATGGATGCAAATAAAATTAATCAAAGATTAGACGCTATTGAATATTTAAATGAAAACTTTATTACAAAAGATGAATTAAGAGAACATCTGGGTTATGTCTATGATATGGAAAGATTAAGTGCCAGAGTTGCATATGGAAGTGCTAATCCAAGAGATATTTTACGTCTAATTAAAACATTAGAACATGCTCCTATGATTTTTGATATATTTAAAGAATGCAGTGCTTATGAAGAATTTCATAAGATCGATACTTGTCAGGAATTATATGAAAGAATTGAAGGAGCTATCGTAGAAAATCCACCGTTGAATTTTAAAGATGGCGGTGTATTTGTTGAAGGGTATAATGAAGAACTAGACAAGGTTCGAGAAATTGGAAAACATGGAAAAAACTGGATTTTAGATTTAGAAAATAAAGAAAAAGAAAGAACAGGTATAAAATCTTTAAAAATTGGATATAATCGTGTATTTGGATATTATATAGAAGTTACCAAAACAAACTTATCACAGATAAAAGAAGAATTTGGTTATGTAAGAAAACAAACATTAGCAAATGCAGAACGTTTTATCACACAGGAATTAAAAGAAAAAGAAGATGCAATTATCCATGCGCAAGAAAGAAGTATTCGATTGGAAATTGAACTTTTCCAGGATTTATTGAATCAGATAAAGGTATATCTTCCAAAATTACATGATCTTTCACAAGCATTAAGTACGATTGATGCATTGTATGCTATGGCAGAAGTTTCTAATGAAAATGGATATACTAGACCTAAATTCCATCATGAACACCATATTTCTATGAGTGAAGCAAGACATCCGATTTTAGATAAATCCATGAAAACAAGTCGCTATGTTTCTAATAATTTAGAAATGGAAGAAGATAAGGATGTTTTAATTATTACAGGTCCAAATATGGGTGGTAAATCAACTTTTATGCGACAAACTGCTCTTATTGTGATTATGGCACAGATGGGATGCTATGTTCCTGCAAGAAAAGTAGAGATGCCAATCTTTGATCAGATTTTTACACGTATTGGAGCAAGTGATGATATTATGTCAGGACAGTCTACTTTTATGGTAGAAATGATGGAAGCAAATAATGCTTTGCAAAATGCGACTGCAAATTCATTAATTTTATTTGATGAGATAGGACGAGGTACATCTACATATGATGGAATGGCTCTTGCACAGGCAATGATTGAATATATCGTTCAAAATATTAAAGCAAAAACATTATTTTCAACACATTATCATGAACTTACTGAAATGGCAGAAAAAAACTCAAGTATATACAATGTACATGTAGATGTTCATGAAGAAGATGAAAAAGTAACTTTCTTATATAGGGTAGTAGATGGAAAAGCAGATAAGTCTTATGGAATTAATGTGGCTAGACTGGCACATCTTCCAAACGCAGTTTTAGAAAGAGCTGCATCTATTCTTTCAGGTTTGGAACAAATAGAGATGACATATGAAGTTCCATCACAAGTGATACCTTATATGGTAAAAGAAGATCCAATAAAAGAAGAATTATATCAAAAACTAAAACAAGTAGACGTTAATCGTATGACACCAATGGAAGCACTACAATGTTTATATGATTTAAAAGAATCTATACAAAAAAAAGTAAGGAAATCGTAACTGGTTTCCTTTTTCTATACTACAGGAAATAAAAATCTGATTGAATTCCAAATATTAATAAAGGAAATATAAGGTAAAGGAAGAAAAATAAAGCCAATATAAAAGCAATTTAAAAAATAAAAACGCTTACAAAAGGGTAATGTAGAAAAAAGTAAAAAAAAGAGTAAAAAAATGTTGACATAGGTTAAAGTGGGTGGTAATATATACGAGCACCAAGCGAGAGAGCTTGGCTCGGTCTTTGAAAACTAAACAGGAAACGTCAATTTCAAACAATGAAAAAGATAACAAAGTAAAAGAAGAAACGTTAGCAGAAAACGTTTTGAGCTAAAATCAAATGGAGAGTTTGATCCTGGCTCAGGATGAACGCTGGCGGCATGCCTAATACATGCAAGTCGAACGGAGCGAATATGGAAGCTTGCTTCCGTAAGAGCTCAGTGGCGAACGGGTGAGTAACACGTAGGTAACCTGCCCATGTGCCCGGGATAACTGCTGGAAACGGTAGCTAAAACCGGATAGGTGAATAGGAGGCATCTCTTATTCATTAAAGGACCTGCAAAGGTGCGAACATGGATGGACCTGCGGCGCATTAGCTGGTTGGAGTGGTAACGGCACACCAAGGCGACGATGCGTAGCCGACCTGAGAGGGCGAACGGCCACATTGGGACTGAGACACGGCCCAAACTCCTACGGGAGGCAGCAGTAGGGAATTTTCGTCAATGGGGGGAACCCTGAACGAGCAATGCCGCGTGAGTGAAGAAGGTCTTCGGATCGTAAAGCTCTGTTGTAAGTGAAGAACGGTCAGTAGAGGAAATGATACTGAAGTGACGGTAGCTTACCAGAAAGCCACGGCTAACTACGTGCCAGCAGCCGCGGTAATACGTAGGTGGCGAGCGTTATCCGGAATCATTGGGCGTAAAGGGTGCGCAGGTGGTACATTAAGTCCGAAGTAAAAGGCAGCAGCTCAACTGCTGTTGGCTTTGGAAACTGGTGAACTGGAGTGCAGGAGAGGGCGATGGAATTCCATGTGTAGCGGTAAAATGCGTAGATATATGGAGGAACACCAGTGGCGAAGGCGGTCGCCTGGCCTGCAACTGACACTGAGGCACGAAAGCGTGGGGAGCAAATAGGATTAGATACCCTAGTAGTCCACGCCGTAAACGATGAGAACTAAGTGTTGGGGAGACTCAGTGCTGCAGTTAACGCAATAAGTTCTCCGCCTGGGGAGTATGCACGCAAGTGTGAAACTCAAAGGAATTGACGGGGGCCCGCACAAGCGGTGGAGTATGTGGTTTAATTCGAAGCAACGCGAAGAACCTTACCAGGCCTTGACATGGATGTAAATGTTCTAGAGATAGAAAGATAGCTATACATCACACAGGTGGTGCATGGTTGTCGTCAGCTCGTGTCGTGAGATGTTGGGTTAAGTCCCGCAACGAGCGCAACCCTTGTCGCATGTTACCAGTATTGAGTTAGGGACTCATGCGAGACTGCCGGTGACAAACCGGAGGAAGGTGGGGATGACGTCAAATCATCATGCCCCTTATGGCCTGGGCTACACACGTACTACAATGGCGGCTACAAAGAGAAGCGAACCTGCGAGGGGGAGCGGAACTCATAAAGGTCGTCTCAGTTCGGATTGGAGTCTGCAACTCGACTCCATGAAGTCGGAATCGCTAGTAATCGCAGATCAGCATGCTGCGGTGAATACGTTCTCGGGCCTTGTACACACCGCCCGTCAAACCATGGGAGTTGGTAATACCCGAAGCCGGTGGCATAACCGTGAGGAGTGAGCCGTCGAAGGTAGGACCGATGACTGGGGTTAAGTCGTAACAAGGTATCCCTACGGGAACGTGGGGATGGATCACCTCCTTTCTAAGGAGAAAGAGTGGAGAGAAAGATATTTCCTGTTTGGTTTTGGAAGGCTGAGAAGCATTCCGAATCGATCTTTGAAAACTGAATAACAGAAGACATAACAGAAGGTCTATAACGAAAAGTTGTAAGAAATTCACGAGTTGAAGTTAAACAAACAGAAAACTCAAAGCTAAGCTAATGGTGATTAAGTAAGAAAGGGCGTACGGTGGATGCCTAGGCACTTGAAACTGAAGAAGGACGCAACAAACGGCGAAACGCGGCGGGGAGCTGTACGTAAGCAAAGATCCGCCGGTATCCGAATGGGGGAACCCGGCATGCGTAATAGCATGTCATCCGCAGATGAACAAATAGTCTGCGAGAGAGGTACCCGGGGAACTGAAACATCTAAGTACCCGGAGGAAAAGAAAACAACAGTGATTCCCTGAGTAGCGGCGAGCGAAAGGGGAGGAGCCCAAACCAGACCGAGGTCTGGGGTTGAAGGACCGCGATACGGCAAGAATCATGGTAGGAGAACGGCATTGAAAGGCCGACCGGAGAGGGTGCAAGTCCCGTATCCGAAACCGTGAGGAAGCCCAGCGGGATCCTGAGTACGGCGAGACACGAGAAATCTTGTCGGAAGCAGGCGGGACCATCCGTCAAGGCTAAATATAAGCAAGTGACCGATAGTGAACCAGTACCGTGAGGGAAAGGTGAAAAGAACCGCGGGAGCGGAGTGAAATAGAACCTGAAACCGTATGCTTACAAGAAGTCAGAGCACGTTAAGGTGTGATGGCGTGCCTTTTGTAGAATGAACCGGCGAGTTATGTTATCGTGCGAGGTTAAGCAGGAGATGCGGAGCCGAAGCGAAAGCGAGTCTTAATAGGGCGGCAGTACGATGACATAGACCCGAAACCGTGTGATCTAGCCATGACCAGGTTGAAGTTCAGGTGAAACTGAATGGAGGACCGAACCGACCCCCGTTGAAAAGTTGGCGGATGAGTTGTGGCTAGGGGAGAAATTCCAATCGAACACGGATATAGCTGGTTCTCCCCGAAATAGCTTTAGGGCTAGCGTCGAGGATGAGTCTTGTGGAGGTAGAGCACTGAATGTACGATGGCCCCATCCCGGGGTACTGAGTATAATCAAACTCCGAATGCCATGAGATATTCCCGGCAGTCAGACCGTGGGTGATAAGGTCCATGGTCAAAAGGGAAACAGCCCAGACCGCCAGTTAAGGTCCCAAAATGTATGCTAAGTGGAAAAGGATGTGGGGATGCACAGACAACTAGGAGGTTGGCTCAGAAGCAGCCATCCTTCAAAGAGTGCGTAACAGCTCACTAGTCGAGTGACCCTGCGCCGAAAATGTACCGGGGCTAAGCATACTACCGAAGCTGCGGATTTGTAGTAATACAAGTGGTAGGGGAGCGTTCCATGCACGTGGAAGCCATACCGAAAGGAGTGGTGGAGAGCATGGAAGTGAGAATGCCGGTGTGAGTAGCGAGATGCAGGTGAGAATCCTGCACACCGATAGCCCAAGGATTCCAGGGGAAGGTTCGTCCGCCCTGGGTAAGTCGGGACCTAAGGCGAGGCCGAAAGGCGTAGTCGATGGAAAACAGGCAGATATTCCTGTACCCGCGATGGAAATGAAGGAATGACGGAGAAGGCTAGCATGAGCCACTTATTGGATTGTGGTCGAAGCGAATAGCAGGTGCATAGTCAAATGCGTGCACGGGATGTAAAACGTGACAGGTAAGCGAAACCCCTGGGGAGTAGCGAAGCATGCGAGGCCAGCTTCCAGGAAAAGTTTCTAGTGCTGATTCCATAGCGGCCCGTACCAAAACCGACACAGGTGGGCAAGGAGAGTATCCTGAGGTGAGCGAGAGAACTGTTGCCAAGGAACTCGGCAAAATGACTCCGTAAGTTAGCGAGAAGGAGTGCTTATGAAAGTAAGCCGCAGTGAAGAGGCCCAAGCGACTGTTTAACTAAAACACAGCTCTCTGCGAAGTCGCAAGACGAAGTATAGGGGGTGACGCCTGCCCGGTGCTGGAAGGTTAAGAGGATTTGTCAGTTTCGACGAAGCAATGAATTGAAGCCCCAGTGAACGGCGGCCGTAACTATAACGGTCCTAAGGTAGCGAAATTCCTTGTCAGGTAAGTTCTGACCCGCACGAAAGGCGTAACGATTTGGGCGCTGTCTCGGCAGCAGACTCGGTGAAATCTTAGTACCTGTGAAAATGCAGGTTACCCGCAACTAGACGGAAAGACCCCATGGAGCTTTACTGCAGCCTGATATTGGATTTTGATCAGAGATGTACAGGATAGGTGGGAGACGAAGAAGGATGCACGCCAGTGTATCTGGAGTCGACGTTGGGATACCACTCTTGTCTGATTGGAGTTCTAACCTGCGTCCATGAAGCTGGACGGGGGACCGTGTCAGGCAGGCAGTTTGACTGGGGCGGTCGCCTCCCAAAGAGTAACGGAGGCGCCCAAAGGTACGCTCAGATTGGACGGAAATCAATCGGCGAGTGCAAATGCAGAAGCGTGCTTGACTGTGAGACAGACAGGTCGAACAGGGACGAAAGTCGGGATTAGTGATCCGGCGGTGCCGAATGGAAGGGCCGTCGCTCAACGGATAAAAGCTACCCTGGGGATAACAGGCTGATCTCGCCCAAGAGTTCACATCGACGGCGAGGTTTGGCACCTCGATGTCGGCTCATCGCATCCTGGAGCTGAATTCGGTTCCAAGGGTTGGGCTGTCCGCCCATTAAAGCGGTACGCGAGCTGGGTTCAGAACGTCGTGAGACAGTTCGGTCCCTATCTGTTGTGGGCGTAGGAGATTTGAGGAGAGCTGTCCTTAGTACGAGAGGACCGGGATGGACCTACCGCTGGTGCACCGGTTGTTGTGCCAACAGCATAGCCGGGTAGCTAAGTAGGGAAGGGATAAGCGCTGAAAGCATCTAAGCGCGAAGCCTACTCCAAGATGAGATCTCCCATACGCAAGTAGTAAGACCCCTTGAAGACGACGAGGTAGATAGGTCAGGGATGGAAGCGCAGCGATGCGTGGAGTTGACTGATACTAATAGGTCGAGGACTTAATCAAATGTTGACTGTTGTTCAGTTTTGAAGGTTCGAACCTTCAGGGATCTGGTGATGATGGCGAAGTGGACACACCTGTTCTCATCCCGAACACAGAAGTTAAGCACTTCAGCGGCGACAATATCCAGACGTGCTCTGGTGAAGATAGCACGTCGCCAGTTCCTTTTTGAGCCTTGAGGCTCTTTTTTTTCGTCATGGTTCTACACCATGGCTTTTTTTATTTCATGTTTATTATAGGAGTATAAATAAGAAAGATTTGATATAATATAAAAGAAATTTAAGGAGGTAATTGCATGGGTAAAATAAATCGTTTAGATGAACATCTTTCTAATATGATCGCAGCCGGAGAAGTGGTAGAGCGACCTATGGGGATTGTTAAAGAATTAGTTGAAAACTGTATTGATGCACATGCAACGAATATTGAAATACAAATCTCGCAAGGTGGTATTGAGTCTATATCGATTATAGATGATGGAGATGGAATGGATTCTGGCGATGCTACTCTTGCATTTGAAAGACATGCGACAAGTAAGTTGAAAGAAGTTAATGATTTATGGAACATTCATACAATGGGATTTCGTGGGGAGGCATTACCATCAATTGCTTCTGTGTCTCATGTATTGTTAAGAACGAATAATGGAAATGAATCTACAGAAGTAGAAATTAAGTATGGAACATTAGTGTGTGCAAAACCATGTGCAACCCCAAAAGGTACAATGATAGAAGTTAGAAATTTATTTCAAAAGACTCCAGCACGTTTTAAGCATTTAAAAAGTCCACAATATGAATTTTCCTTAATTTCTGATGTTGTACAAAAATTTGCATTATCTCATCCAAATATAGGTTTTTTACTTTCTCATGATGGTAGAACGGTATTTAAGACTAGAGGAAATGGCAGCTTGTTAGAAGTATTAATGCAAATTTATGGAAGAGAGACTGCAAAGAGTGCTATTGCACTAGATGGAAAAGATAACGATTATATAATTGATGGATACATCATGCAGCCACAATATAATCGTGCTACTAAATATTATATGTTGTTGTATATTAATGGAAGAATGATACGTAATTATCATTTACAGAAAGCGGTTATGGATGCTTATGCACCTTTTTTACCAAAAGATCGTTATCCAATAGCTGTTATTAATTTACATATGGATGCGCAATTGGTTGATGTAAATGTACATCCTAGTAAGTGGGAAATTCGTTTATCAAAAGAAAAGCAATTGGAGAAACTAATATATCAAACGATTTCAGAAGCACTAACGAATCGTTTAGAAGTACCTAAAATTAAGATAAATAAAGAAGAGAAAAAAGAAAAAATAGAGATGCAGGAGCTTGAATTTACATATGAAAGAGATAATCAAACAAAGCAGCTGCATTTGGATGTGAATCAAAGTTTTTTAAGTCCACAGAAAGAGGAACAAGTAAAAATCATAGAAGAAATACCTGATACAAATATAGAAAAAAAAGAACTAATTAAAGTAGAAAAGGAAACTGTTGATTACACACAGTTACCAAAAGAAGAAAAAATGCTTGTAAAAGAAGATGGATTTAAACATGAAATAAAAGAGGAACCAGTTTCTGTTAATATAGTATCTCAAGAAGAAATTATACCGGTTAAAGAAGAAATAAAACTTAGCGAATCACAATTAAAGAATGAATATTTTGCTTTTCAGCCACAAGAAGAAAAACAAAAATTAGAAATTTCAAAAGAAGAAAGCTTTACTCCTAAAAATCCTAGTCTTCCACAGTTACGTGTTATTGGGCAGTTTCACAATAGTTATATTATCGCAGAGGGAGAAAAAGGATTATATATTATTGATCAACATGCTGCGCAGGAACGTTACCATTATGAAGAAATACGTAAACAAATATTAGCAGGTATTACAGAAACACAGCCTTTATTAATACCAATTACAATCGAAAGTACTATGTCTGCCGTATCTCAGGTAAATGATATTAATGCATTACTTGAACAGTTAGGTATTCATTTGGAAGCTTTTGGAAATACAACATTTGTTTGTAGAGAACTTCCTGTGTGGATGAAGGATATAAAAGAAGAAGCCTTCTTACAAGATATGATAGATATATGGGAAAAAGATAAAGAAATTTGCATAGATAAATTAAGAAAACATGCAATTTCTACAATGGCTTGTCATTCATCTATACGTTTTAATAGGTCTTTAACACTAGAAGAAATGAAGCAAGTTATTATAGATTTAGAAAAATGTGAACAGCCATTTCATTGTCCACATGGAAGACCTACTTTAATTTGTATGGAAGATAAAGATTTAATTCATGAGTTTGAAAGAGGTTAAATATGGAAAAAATAATTATTATCGTAGGACCAACTGCTGTAGGAAAGACAAGTTTAAGTGTAAAGCTTGCGAAAGAACTTCAAGGAGAAATCATTAGTGGCGATTCTATGCAAGTATATAAAGAAATGAGTATTGGTACAGCAAAAGTGAAAGAAGAAGAAAAAGAAGGGATTCCTCATCATCTTGTAGATTGTTATTCATTTGATGAAGAATATAATGTGAAAATATTTCAAGAGAAAGCAAGAGAAGAGATTAAAAAAATGCATGAAAAGGGCATTCTTCCTATCATTTGTGGAGGAACTGGTTTATATATTAAAAGTATGTTGTATGATTATCAATTTGAAGATCAGAAACAAGATGAATCCTTTATGCGATATTTACAATCTAGAAGCAATGATGAACTTTGGGGTTTGCTAAATATAATTGATCCAAAATCTTGTGAAACTATACATCATAACAATCGTCAGCGAGTTGTTCGTGCTTTATGTATGGCACATGAAGGGAAAAAGAAAAGTTCTATTATAGAAGAACAAGAACATAAACCAATTTATGATGCATATATCATAGGATTAACAATGGATAGAGATCATTTATATGAAAGAATTAATAAGCGTGTAGATATCATGATGGAAGAAGGTTTATTTGAAGAAATAGATCATCTTCAGAAACAAAAGGAAAATGTATGGGAACTTCAAAGTTTCCAGGGAATTGGATATAAAGAATGGAAAGATTATTTTTTGCATAATGAAAGTAAAGAGTTTTGCGTAAAAAAAATCAAAAAAAATTCTAGAAATTTTGCGAAACGTCAATATACATGGTTTAATAATCAAATGGATGTACACTGGTATGATGTTGAAAATCAAGACTTCCAGCAGAAGTTAATGGAGGATGTGAAAAAATGGCTGAACAAACAGTAGAAACACCATTACAAAGAATGGAACTACTTATTGGAGAAGAAAACCTAAATAAACTACAAAACAGCAGTGTTATGGTTGTTGGAATTGGTGGAGTTGGTTCTTATGTATGCGAAGCACTTGCCAGAAGTGGTGTAAAAAAGTTAATTCTTGTGGATGGAGATTGTGTTGCGTTAAGTAATCTAAATCGACAGATTCATGCGACATATGATACTTTGAATCAAAGCAAAACGCAAGTGATGAAAGAGCGAATCCTAACATATAGAAATGATTGTGAAGTTATTTGTTTCGACTTATTTTATAAGGAAGAAGAAAATGAAAGATTATTTTCTCAACCTGTAGATTTTGTAGTGGATGCAATTGATACTATGAGCAGCAAACTTTCTTTAATAAAATATTGTCTAGCACATAAGATTCCATTCATATCCAGTATGGGAATGGCAAATCGGATGGATCCAACGAAAATAGAGATTACAGAGCTTTCAAAAACAAGTTATGATCCAGTTGCGAAGATTATACGTCAACTTGTTCGTAAAGAAAAAATAAAAGGTAAAATTCCAGTTGTATGGTCGAGTGAACAGCCAAGTGTACAAACAAGAATTATTAATGAAAACGGAGTTACTAGAAAACAGAAAATGCCACCGGCAAGTTCTCCTTTTGTACCATCGGCAGCAGGACTTGCGATTGCATCATATGTAGTAAAAAAACTAATAGAAACCAAATAGATTTTGGTAAAAAGAAAAAAGGTGTGTTTAGGCTGATGATTACTAATCAACTTAATTCACATCTTTTTCTTTCTGTAAACTTTATTTTCTTTTACCGAAAATTAAACTACCTATACGAACAAGATTAGATCCATGTTCTAAAGCAATTGGATAATCCTGGCTCATTCCCATAGAAAGATATTTTATCTTATCTTTTCCATATTCTGTTTGTAGACGCTGGAATAAAACTCTCATTTTTTCAAAACATTCATGAATATGTTCTTCATCATCTGTTAAAGGACCAACACACATAAGACCTTGTATATCTAAATGTTCAAACTTCATACAATTTTTTACAAAAGATAAACATTCTTCAAAATAAATTCCTGTTTTATTTTCTTCTCTTGAAATATTAACTTCTACAAGAACAGGCATAATTTTATTAATTTTAGAACATTCTTTCTCAATTTCCTGTGCAAGACGCAAGCTATCCAAACTTTCAATCATAGAAACAAGAGGAACAACATCTTTAACCTTATTTCTTTGTAAGTGACCGATAAGATGCCACTCATAACGTGAATCATATTTATCTTTTAACTCTTGTACACGGTTTTCTCCAAAGATTCTACATCCGCAATTATAGGCTTCTTCAATTTCTTCTTTTGTTCTTGTTTTACTTACTGCAACTAAAGTTGCTTTATTTTCTATATCTTTTTGAACCTTGGCAAGTTTTTTCTTATCCATATATTTCACCTCTTATTTTTCTATATTATAGCACTAATATATACGAAAAGGACAGTTACCTGTCCTAAACGTGGCTTATAGCCTGTATATAAAAGGGATATAAGAATTCCCTATTAAAAGTATATGTAGAATACATTGTTTTATACATTTAATCATACCTATATCATAATTTTTTGAAACAGTATATAAATAAGGAACGAGATAACAATTTTTATTTTGTTTTGTCTAGCACTAATGTAAGGAGACATCATTTACATACTGTGAAAAAGGTGGTTGTATGATATAATAGTAATGTATTTTTACGATTAGGAGTGTGAATATATGAACAAGGGATTGTTTATCACATTTGAAGGAAATGATGGAAGTGGAAAAACGACAATTTCCAAAAATATATATGAAAAATTAAAGAAAATGGGATATCCAGTTATTTATACAAGAGAACCTGGAGGAATTGATATTGCGGAGCAGATTCGCAATGTTATATTAAATCCAAAAAATACTGCCATGGATGCAAGATGTGAAGCTTTGCTTTATGCAGCAAGCAGACGTCAACATTTAGTTGAGAAAGTTTTGCCTGCTTTAGATAAAGGACAAATTGTTTTATGTGATCGTTTCCTGGATAGCTCTTTGGTATATCAGGGAATAGCCAGAGGGATTGGTGTACAGGAAGTATATGATATTAATGCATTTGCGATTGAAGGGCATTTGCCTGATGCGACAATCTTTTTATCAGTCGATTTAGAAGTAGGGCTTTCCAGAGTAAGTTCCAGAGGTAATAAAGATCGTTTGGATCAGGAGGGAATAAAGTTTCATAAAAAAGTTGCACAGGGGTATGACATGATAAAAGAGCGCTACAAAGAGCGTATGCATATCATTGATGCGAATCAAACAGTAGAGGAAGTAGAAGCTTCTACATTGAAGGAAGTATTGGAGATTATGAATGCTCATGGTCAAGGATAAACTAAAAGAGCAGCAGCCAATTGTATATCATACACTAAAAAATGCATTGGAAAATTCTCGACTGGCACATGCATATTTGTTTAGTGGGCCAGGCGGTTCCATGAAAAAGGATGCAGCAATCCTTCTTGCGCAAAGCTTGCTTTGTAAAGGAAATACTTTTGCATGTGAAGAGTGCGATCTTTGTAAAAGGGTGAAAGCACATGAATATGCAGATATGATTTATCTAGATGGAAGTGAAATATCTATAAAAAAAGAGGATATAAAAAAGCTGCAGAAATCATTTGAAAAAACAGCACTGGAAAAGAACGGAAGAAAGATATACATACTGGATCATGTTGAAAATGCAACAGCGGATGCATTAAATTCTTTATTGAAATTCTTAGAAGAACCATCTGGTGATATGACTGCGATTCTTCTGGTAGAGCAGATGGATCGACTTCTTCCAACCATTGTATCTAGATGTCAGAATGTTCCTTTTAAGGCAATGAATACAGCACAGGTATTTGAAGAAACAAAAAAGGAAATGGATCGTTTAGATGCTTATTTTCTTAGTAAGATGTTACGAAATAAAGAAGGCATGAAAGAAATTAGTGAAAGTGAAGATTATCAGCATGCCCTATATTGTTTCAAAAAAACATTAGAAGAGATACATATATCTGTAGCGGATTCTTTAATGTTTTTACAGTTAGAAGGATTTAACGCAAAACAAAAGAAATTCGGAAAACAGGCATGTGAGTATTTCTTTTCTATGCTGCAGATTTTCTTTATGGATTGTATGCGTAAAAATACATTGGAAAATGAAAATTGGTATAATCATCAGATAGAAAAGATGCGTAATAAAAATATTGATTATGTGCGTATTTTACAGATATTGATGCAAGGGAAGGATAAGCTTTTGCGTTCTGTAAATATACAATTATTAATTGATCAAATACTATATCAGATAAGTGAGGTGTTATAAATGAGTCAAAATGAAAATTCTTTAAAAAATAAACATGCATCGGATGGACATACTCATCATCATGAACATAAGAAAAATGAAACAACGGAACCAAGAATATATAAATATTTAGCATTTGTATCTTTTGAGGAATCAAAAAAGGTCTATAGTTTTGGATGTGACAGCGATGAGTATCGAGTTGGAGATGATGTTGTAGTAGAAACAATTCGAGGATTGGAACTTGGAAAAATTGTAAAAGAAACAGAAACTTTTATCCCTAATGGGATGGAAATAAAACCTGTTATAAGAAAGGCAACAAAAAAAGATCATCAGCAAGTAATAGAAAATAAGAAGAAAGCTAAAGAAGCCTTGGAAATCTGTAATGAGTGTGTCAAAAAATTAAATTTGGATATGAATTTAATTGAGGCAGAATATACATTAGATTGTAATAAAATTATCTTTGTCTATGTAGCAGATGAAAGAGTTGATTTTAGAGAATTATTGAAAGAATTGGCGGGTATTTTTAAATGCCGTATTGAACTTCGACAGATTGGACCAAGAAATAAATCAAAACTAGTTGGTGGTCTTGGTATGTGTGGTATGGAAACATGTTGTTCTCGTTTTATGAATGATTTTGATGTTGTTTCTATCAATATGGCGAAGAATCAGCTTCTTGCATTAAATATTCAAAAGCTAAGTGGGCAATGCGGTAAATTGATGTGCTGTTTAAAATTTGAAGATGCACAGTATAAAAAGTTAAGAGAAGGACTCCCAAAAATGAATTCTCAGGTAGAATATAAGGGAAATCGTTATAAAATTACGAGCATGAATGTATTATTACAGCAGGTAAAAATTGAAAATAAAGAAGATGTACAGTTTTTAGATTTCAAAGAGTTATGGCCAGATATGGATTTTTCTGATCGGTAGGTGATAAACATGATTCGTCAAAAAAGTTTTGAGAATGAGAAAGCAACTTTATATGTTGTTGCGACTCCTATTGGAAATTTAGAGGAGATGACTCCACGTGCAATTCATGTTTTGGAAAGTGTAGATGTGATTGCGGCCGAGGATACAAGAAATACATTGAAGTTATTGAATTATTTTGGTATTCGTACAAGACTTATTGCACATCATCAGCATAATGAGGAACAAAGTGCAAATGGTTTGCTGGAGTTACTTCGTCAGGGAAAAAATGTTGCTATTGTATCGGATGCAGGATATCCTTTGATTTCTGATCCAGGCAGTGTTGTCGCAAAAAAAGTGATGGAAGAAGGATTTAATGTTGTACCGATTTCTGGAAGTAATGCAATGTTAAATGCTTTGGTTGCTAGCGGTATGAACACTAGACATTTTCTGTTTTATGGTTTTTTAAAAGCACAGGAAAAAGAGAGAATACGAGAACTGCACGAATTAAAGTATTATCCGTTTACAATTGTTTTTTATGAAGCACCGCATCGTATAGAAAAGATGTTAAAAAGCTGTTTGGAAGTATTGGGAAATCGACAAATTTGTCTTGCTAGAGAACTTACAAAAAAACACGAAGAATTTATTCGTGGAACAATAGAAGAAGTTTTAGAAATTGTTGATGATATAAAAGGAGAAATGGTGGTTGTCATTGAAGGATGCAGCGAAGAAAAAAATCCTGGAGAAGATCAGGCATCACCTCTTGTACATGAACAGATAAAAACATATATTGATGGTGGACTAACAACAAATGAAGCCATTAAGCGTGTGGCAAAAGAATTAGGATTATCAAAAAATGATTTATATAAGGAATATCATGAATTGAGTTAATAAAATTTAGTAAAAAATAGACTGTTTTAATTTTATAGATTCTTATATGATGTTTGATAAATCAAAAAAGGAGATTTTGAATTCTATTGAAACAATCAATATTATCATAATCTCCTTTTTTAAATGATATAGATATTTAATATCGTTTAAACAATATATAAGTATTTCGAATTATCAAATAGTTGAAAGTAAAATTTCATATTTTATTTTTTGAAATATAAATGTTTGTTATAATAGGAAGTATGAAAAATGTACTGATTTTAAAACCAGAAATAATCCAGAAGCAAAATTATAATAAGTCCAGAGAAACATCGTTATCTATGTTATGTATGGCAAATAAGGATTTGAAATTGTTTTTATATAATAAAGCAAGTACTAATCCTTTTTTGTCGTTTCAAACTGTAAGCGATGAGATTATAAATTATCAGGCTTCTGCAGCGACTTTATCCGATACGATTCTTTCTCAGCTTTCTTATTTAAATGTAGAGTTAGATGAGGATATATGTTATTACTTGTTATCACAGCTAGATTCTAATGGATATTTTAGATGTTCCATGAAAGATTTATGCAAGCAAAGTATATATACTCAAAAACAATTAGAAAAAGTAATTTCTATTTTACAGACACTAGATCCTGTTGGATGTTTTTGCTTTTCTTTAAAGGAATCATTACAGGTGCAGGCTTTTGCCTGTGAAGAAGCAGAAAGTGAAACAGCATATATTTTATGTTCTTATTTAGAGGATTTAGCAAATCATAATCTTAATCATATTATGGAAGAAACGCAGATGGATGTAGAGGAAATTCAAGAAGGACTTCGCTTTATTCAATCTTTAAATCCAAAACCGGCAAGCGGGTATGCATCTTTTTCACAATATATGGAAGCAGAAGCAAGTGTTGAAGTGAAAGATGGAAAAATACAAATTCAGTTATTAAAACAAGATTTTACTATAGAAATTGATGAAGAAATGCAGAAGAACAAACAAATGCAAGAAGAATACAAGCAGTTATATACAGAAGCAAAAAATATTATGAACTTTATACAGAAAAGAAATGCTACAATCATGCAAATTCTTCAAATCGTATGTCAAAAACAGAAAGATTATTTTTTACATGGAAAAGCATTGCAGTATTGTACTATGCAGCAGATTGCGAAGGAATGCGATGTAAATGTTTCTACAATATCCAGAGCAGTAACAGGAAAAATGTTACAGTTTCAAAATCGATATATTCCATTGCGTTATTTCTTTGTAAGAAATGGGAATAAGGAGCATAGTCAGGAAGAACTTGTTGATAAAATAAAAGAATACATAGAGAGTGAAAATCCAAAAACTCCATACAGTGATGAGAAACTGAAGGCGTTGCTGGAGAAAGAGGGGATTTATGTATCGAGAAGAACGATTGCGAAATATAGGGAATTGGCACAGATAGAAAATGCTTCTAAACGAAAAAAGAGAAAGGGAGAAAAATATGAGCGCAAAAATTAAATTAATACGTGTAGATAATCGTTTGGTTCATGGACAGGTGGGAGTCACTTGGACAGATTCTTTATCAATAGATACAATTGTAGTAGTAGATGATGAGGTTGTATATAACCCATTATCACAAAAGTTAATGCAAACCATTGCGAAAAGTTCAAATGTACAAATCCGTTTTTACACTGCGGAACAGTTTGTTGAAACTTATCAAAATAGTTCAAGCAATCGTAAACTTTTTGTCGTTGTGAAAACAATACAGGTAGTAAAACGCTTATGTGTTTTAGGATTGTCAGCACAGAAATTAAACATTGGTAATATTCATTATGAAAAAGGAAGATACCCATTTAATAGAAAAATGTATTTAACGAAGGAAGATGTAGAAGATATTATATATCTAAATCAACATGGATATTCTGTATTTTATCAAGATGTACCAGGTACACTTGTTGAAAAGCTAGATTCTATTTCTTTGGAAGATTTAAAAATCAGGAGGTAATACGATGGGTACGAAGTTTCAATTATTAGAAGAATTGACAAAGAGAACATTGGAAAATGAAATAGAGGAAAATTCTTGTTTTACTTCTAATGATTTGTCAGATTTTATGCAAATGAGTAGAAATACAGTAAGTCAGTATTTGAATGAGTTCGTAAAGGAGAAAAAATGTATTAAAGTTAACTCTCGTCCAGTGTATTTCTTTTCAAAAGAAGCATTGGAAAATAAATGGAAGATTACTTTAGATAAAACGATATATACATCTGTCAGTGAACTTTGTGCAAATAAAGAAAATGATTTTGAAAAAATAATAGGATATAATGGTTCTTTAAAAGACCAGATTGAACAGTGTCAAGCTGCAATATGTTATCCTCCACAAGGATTGCCTGTTTTGATTTATGGACCAACAGGAACGGGGAAAACAATGATAGCATCTTCTATGGAAGAGTATGCAAGACATCAAAACATCATTAAAGCAAATGCGAAAATGATAGCAGTAAATTGTTCAGAATATGCAAATAATCCAGAATTATTGACAGATAATTTATTTGGACATGTAAAAGGCGCCTATACTGGAGCTGATGATGAAACAGAAGGGTTGATATCTTTAGCAGATGGAGGAATTCTATTTCTAGATGAGGTACACTGTTTAAAACCGGAATGCCAAGAAAAGCTGTTTCAGTTCATGGATAAAGGAGTTTTTCATAAGGTTGGGGATAATGAAAACTGGTATTCTTCAAAATGTCGTTTGATTTTTGCGACTACAGAAAATCCACAAAATGCTTTATTGAAAACGATGCTTAGAAGAATTCCTATTATGATTACGATACCTGCTTTAAGCGAACGTCCTTTGATTGAAAAACATGAGATGATTTTTAAAATGCTGCAGGTAGAAAGCCAAAGACTTCATAGAAAAATACATATTTCTAATCTTGCATATCAAACTCTATTAGAACATGAGTTTAAGGGAAATATTGGAGAAATGAAAAACGCAATTAAAGCAACTTGTGCAAATGTGTTTGTGAAACGTCAGGAAGAAGAGATGCAAATACATTTGTTAGATTTACCAGGATATTTATTTGATGAATCTAAATCCGTTTCTATGAATGCATATAATTTAAAAACAGAAACAATGATTGATATAAGCGAACAGAATAAAGATCAAGCTTCATCAAACCCATTGATTCAATTGTATGAAAGGCTGTTAGAAACATATCAATTATATAAAAAGGAGCAGATAAATGAAGATCTTTTTGTAACACATTGTCGCTCATTTATTACAAATTTTATAGATTATTTGTTCTTTAAAGGGAAATATAAAACAACGACTTCTAATGAAGAATATTTATTAAAGATGGTGGATAAGATTTACTCTATTGTAATGAATAAATATTCTTTAATTATTCCAAATAATAAAATACGTGTATATTCGAAGATGTTTGTTGAGTATGCAAAAAATGTAACGGAGGCGTGTATTTGGACTTCGGTTCATGCACAAGAAGTAGACGAGTTCAAACAATTGATTTGTGAGAAGTATCCACGTGCCTATACAATTGCGGACGAGATTATTGAAAATGCTGATTTGAACCTGGATATTCATATGGATTCTTTTATGTGGGTAGTAATGGGATTTGCATTCTTGGAGTTTCAGCCTACCAGTCATAATGGTCGAGTTGGTTTGATTTTATGTCATGGATATTCTACTGCCAGCAGTATTGCGGATACTGCGAATCATATGCTTGGAGAGCATATTTTTGATGGAATTGATATGGAACTGCAAACATCGATTGATAAAATTGCTACATTAGTAAATTCTTATTTAAAAGAAAAAAGTCCTATTCAAGAATTGATGCTTTTGGTTGATATGGGAAGTTTAGAGGATATTTATGAGAAAATAAATCCATTATTAGAATGTAATATTGGTTTGATTAATCATGTATCCACAGCTTCAGCCATAGAGATTGGAAATTACATAAAACAAGGAAAAAAAGCAAAAGAAATTGTACAGGAAATACAGAAAGTTATTTATTCTTCCTATAAATTTATCGAAGGGAAAAGAAAACAAGATGCGATTTTAACTCTTTGTGCAACGGGATTTGGAGCTGCGAAAAAAATTAGTGAAATGCTTCTTCGCTCTTTACCAAAATCTATAGATTTACAGATCTTTCCTTATGATTATAAATCATTAAAGAACTATGGAAAGCAAGATGCAATTTTTTCAGAGTACAATATTCAATTGATTGTAGGTACACTAGATCCGCAAGTAGAAGGTATACCATACATGGGAATGGAAACAATTATTACCAATGGGGAAATGGATTATTTGCATCAGCTCATAGGAAAATATTTAACTCCACAAGAGCTTAGAACATTTAATGAAAATATAATGAAGAACTTTACTCTTTCTAATATAGTGAATCAATTAACGATATTGAATCCAGAAAAAGTTATGAATATCGTAGAAGAAATTGTAGGAGACTTAGAAGAAAAACTTAATAAAAAACTGGACATTGCAAATAAAGTGGGATTATCTATACATATCAGTTGTTTAATTGAGCGATTGCTTCTAAAACAGGGGATTGAGAATGTAGATGGAATTGAACTATTCCGCAGAGAAAATAAAGAAGCAATTGAAAAAGTTAGAGAAGCTTTTAGTGTCGCAAATTATCAATATAGTGTCGAAATAACCGATCCTGAAATCAAATATATCTTGAATTACTTCTAAAATTAACCGTTTTCACTAGTCGACAGTTTTTGGCATGAATTTTGCTATAACAATGAGTGAAGAGGAAAGGAGAGATTGATATGCCAAATATCATATTAACAAGAATTGATAATCGTTTAGTACATGGACAAGTGGGTGTAACATGGACAAAAACAATTGGTGCAAACCTATTGCTTGTTGCGAATGATGAAGCAAGTCAGGATAAATTGCAGCAACAGTTAATGAGTGTTACTGCAAAATCTTCTGGAGCAGGAATTCGTTTCTTTGACATTGCAAAAACAGCAGCAATCATTGGAAATGCCGCACCGAATCAGAAAATCTTTATTATTTGTAAAACTCCTGCAGATGTCAGAAGACTAGTAGAAGCAGGTGTAGAATTGAAAGATGTCAACGTTGGAAATATGCATTTCTCAGAAGGGAAACGTGCATTATCCAAAAAAGTTTACGTTGATGACAAAGATATGGAAGATTTGAAATTCTTAGCATCAAAAGGAATCAATGTATATATTCAGGATGTACCTGGAGATCCTAAAACACAAATTGAAGGATAGTATAAAATAATAAAAACAAAAGAGGAGAAAGTTTATGGAAATAACATTAGTGCAAGGAATTATGTTAGCCATAATGACAATTATCGTTGGGCTTGACTTCTTCCTTGAAGCATTCTTTATTTTCCGTCCATTAATGGTTTCTACATTCACAGGACTTATTTTGGGCGATGTTACATTAGGTTTAAAAGTTGGGGCGTTGGTTGAACTTGCATTTGCAGGGTTGACACCAGCTGGGGGAACACAGCCACCTAACCCAGTTTTTGCAGGTTTGATGGGAACTGTATTAGCTTATACTACAGGATGTCAGCCAGAAGCTGCATTAGGACTATGTTTACCATTCTCATTCTTAGGACAATATGTAATTTTGTTCTATTATTCAGCATTTTCTTTCTTCATGGGAAAAGCAGACAAATGTGCTGAAAATGCAGACATGAAGGGAATTAGAAGAATTAACTTTACGACAATGGCAATTATTTCGTTATCTTATGGAGTATTGGCATTCTTGTGTACATATGTTGCACAACAGCCAATGATTGCATTTGTTAACTGGTTGCCAGAAGTTATTACACATGGTTTAGAAGTCGCTGGTGGTATTCTTCCAGCAGTTGGATTTGGTATGTTGTTAAGAGTTATGATGAAAACAAAATATGTTCCATATTTCATCGCTGGTTTCTTAATGGCAAGTTTCTGCGATATGCCAAACCTTCTTCCAGTTGCTTTATTAGGAACTGTATTTGCTTTAATTGATTTCTTTAACGCAAAACAGAGAAAAGCAGATATTGAAGAAGCTATTCAAAATGCAGATTTAAGTGGAATGGGAGGCGATTCAAATGTCGGAATCTAAATTAACTAAAAAAGATATAACGATGCTAGGGATTCGTTCTTCTTTCTTACAGGCATCATTTAACTATGAACGTATGCAGGCTTGTGGTTTTACATGGGCAATGCTTCCCGTACTGAAAAAAATCTACGGGGATGACAAAGAAGCAATTTCTGGTGCAATGACAGATAACCTGGAATTCATCAATACACACCCTAACCTAGTTGGTTTCTTGATGGGATTAATGATCTCTTTAGAAGAAGGTGGGGCTTCCCGTGATATGATCAAAGGGTTGAAACTTGCGTTATTTGGTCCAATCGCTGGTATTGGAGATGCTATTTTCTGGTTTACAATTTTACCAATCGTAGCTGGTATTTCATGTTCTTTCGCAAGTCAGGGTTCTATCATCGGTCCAATTATCTTCTTCCTAACATATTTAACAATTTGGATTCTACGTATCGTATGGACACATCTTGGATATCGTTTAGGTACAAAATCTATTGATATTATTACAGAAAACTCAGATGTATTGGCAAATGCTGCTACCATCTTAGGTATTACCGTTATCGGAGCTTTGATTGCTTCTTATGTATCTGTAAATCTATTACCTGTCATTAAAGTAGATGGTGGAATTGAAGTTGCTGTTCAAACAGAATTCTTTGACCGTATCTTCCCTAACTTGTTACCAATGGGAATCACATTGCTGTGCTTCTTCCTGTTGAAGAAAAAACAGGTATCTCCAATCCTTCTGATTTTAGGTATTATCGTTATCTCTATTCTTTGTGCTTGGGTTGGATTAATGTAAAATGAAGAAAACGGATTGGATATTTTCAATCCGTTTTTATCAATATGGAGGATGAATATGATAAAAGCAGTTTTTTTTGATGTAGATCATACACTATTTTCGCATCGATTAAATGCGATACCGGAAAGTGCAAAAAAGGCCATTCAAATATTGCAGAAAAAAGGCATATATGTCTTTTTAGCAACCGGCAGACATCGAATTGAGATAGAACAGCTTCCTATGGAAGAAATTACATTTGATGGATATATTACGTTAAGTGGACAACTTTGTCTGGATAAAAACTATCGTATCCTTTATGAAAATAGCATTCATCCACATGATATAGAAATCCTAAGAAATGAATTTGAGAAAAAAGAAATTCCTGTATTTTTTATAGAAGAAAATGCACTTTACACCAATAAACACACCAAAGAGCTGGAGAAAGTACAAGCCAGTGTTTCTTCTGAAATGCCTCCTATTAGAGAACTATCCGATAATAAAGTATATCAGGTAACTTTATTTACAAGCAGAGAAGAAGTAAACAAAATTGTATCTAATCTTATATACAGCAAGTGTACAGGATGGAACGCTTTTGGCTCTGATGTGATTTCCAGTAGTGGTGGAAAAGCAAAAGGAATTGAGCACATGCTGCAGCACTATGGAATAAAAAAAGAAGAAACCATGGCCTTTGGTGATGGGGAGAATGATATAGATATGCTGGAGTATTGTCAGATTGGTATTGCCATGGGGAATGCGCATGAAGGCTTGAAAAAAGTAGCAAACTATATTACAGAAGATATAGATAACAATGGTGTTGAATTAGCGTTAAAGCACTTTGGTTTAATTTAGAGAGGATATAGAAGTATGTTGATATTTTGTTTGGCAGTTGTTTTCCTTTTTTTCATTGTTTATATGGGATTACAAATGTATATAAAAAATAAACTGATTGCATTTCTAGAAAATAAGGACTTTGATTCTTTTTATAATTTATTAAGTACTACAAAAGCACAGGTTGTACTTCCGCCATATAATATTGAATATATGAAGTTAAATGGATATATGATGCAGAATCGTAAAAAAGAAATCGATCATCAATTTACACTCTTACTAAGAGCAAAGAAAAACAAGCAGCAGACACAAGATCTTTTACAGCGAGGATTACAGTATTATATAGATAGAAAAGATAGCAGAAAATGTCATTTATTTTTAGATGAAATGAAGAATGTTATGGGTACACAGGTTATGAAAGAAGCGACTTACATGGTAGATATTTTAGTTGATGGAAAATCTTGTTTTATTGAGGAAATGAAAGAAAAACTGAATAGTGTAAGTGAAAATCAAAAACCTGTTTATTATTATCTGATACAAAAACAATATGAGAATTGTCATGATATGAAAAATGCGAAATTATATGAAAACTTATGTAGTCAATGGAAAGAGAGGAAATAATAATGAATTTTATTCAGGCAAAAGATTATGATGAAATGAGTAACATCTGTGCAGAATTGATGCGTAAAGATGTAGATGAGAAAGAAGATATAGAAATTTGTCTTGCGACTGGTTCCAGCCCTGCATTGGCTTATAAGTATTTTGTAGAACAAGTAAAAAATGATAAAGTAGATATGTCTAAATGGAAACTTGTAAAGCTAGATGAATGGGTAGGATTAGATGAAACGTCTACTGCTACTTGCGAATACTTTTTACAAAAACACTTCGTTGGTCCTTTGGACTTGGAAAAACAAATGGTATCTTTCGCATTAAATAAGGATGCCAAGCAAGAAACAGAAAGAATTAATGCTTATTTGGATGAAAATCCTATTGATTTATGTATTCTAGGATTTGGAAAAAATGGGCACTTAGGATTAAATGAACCAGATGATGCTTTGCATCCAATTTCTTTTGTAAGTGAACTAACTGCATTATCTAAAACGCATTCTATGCTGGAAGAGGAAGATAAAGGAGTTACACAAGGTGTTACGATTGGTATGAAAAATATTTTGGATTCTAAACATATTATCCTGTTAATGCATGGAAAAGAGAAACTGGAATTATTTAAAGAATTCTTAAAACAGAAGATTTCAACACAACTTCCTGCTTCTTTCTTATGGTTACATAATAATGTAGATGTTGTTATATGCATGGATGAATTTGATGTAGAGATATAAAATAACAACAATAAAAATACCACGCAGCTGTATGTCAAAATACAAGAATGCATGGTATTTTTTTAGATATGTTTAAATAAGGATTTTACTTCTTAGTAACATAAGTAATCAAACAAGCCCCAGGTCCTGCATGTGTACCAATTACTGGACCAACTACTCCATGTTTTACATTTTTAATTCCCAGCTCATCTTTTAATTTATTTTCAAATTTTTCGATTGAAGTATTGTTTCCTGTATATGCAATACATACAGGCTCATCTAAATCAATTTCGTTTCCTTGTTTTATAAGGTCAATGAGTTTATCTGTTGCTTTTTGCGTTCCTCTCGCTTTTCCAAAGACATCTAGTTTACCTTTTTCTTTAAAACCAATAATTGGTTTTAATTTTAATACAGAACCAACTGTAGCACTTGTTCTGGACAATCTGCCACCTTTGAATAAAAACTCCAAAGTATCCACAATGCCATAAATCTTTACCCTTGTTTTATAATTTTCAATCTCTTTTACTATTTCTTCTGCAGAAAAACCTTTATCTCTAAGAGATACTGCTTTTTCTACAATTAACCGTAAAGCCTGTGTAGCACTTAAGCTATCAATGATATGAATATCTTCATATTCTACTAAGTCTTTAGCCATACAGGCATTTTGATACGTACCACTTAATCCACTGGATAATGTAATTAAAATAACGCTGTCTTTCTTTTGTTTTGCATCTTCAAAAAAATCCATGAAATCTTGTGGAGCAGGTTGAGATGTTGTTGGTAATGCATCACAGTTTTCCAATAATTCATAAAACTTTTCAGGCTGCAGATCAATTCTATCTTTATATTCTGCAGTATTAAAAATAACCTTTAACGGTACAATCTCAATATTTAATTCTTTTGCATAATCTAATCCTATATCGGAAGTAGAGTCAGTAATAATTCTAATCATCTGAATTCTCCTTTATATACTTTTAACTTCAAAGTAGTTGTGATAAAACTATACACAATTATACTTTGAATGTCAAATTTTTTATGCAAAGATTATAATTTTCGTTAAGGATTAGGAAGTATAAGTTTGACTTTTTTATCAGATAATTTAATTTTTAAAGAATCACATACTTGTGTTTCTCCATCTAGATTTACTACAATTTCTTTTTCAGGAGATAAGACTTCAAATTCATTTTCTTGGTATGTAGAAACAAGGCTTGTATAAGCTGTATGTGTTCCTAGTTTATATTTAT
The DNA here is from genome assembly GCF_010537335.1 of Amedibacterium intestinale. NCBI lineage: Bacteria > Bacillati > Bacillota > Erysipelotrichia > Erysipelotrichales > Erysipelotrichaceae > Amedibacterium > Amedibacterium intestinale. The sequence goes on along the minus strand of NZ_AP019711.1, from coordinate 1,939,340 downwards.
GAGACAAAGATAAAATCTTTCTTCTTGTAACTTTTTTAATTAGACAAATATCCATTTTATCATCATTGACTTCAGCTTTTGGAACAGGACAGTATCCACCGCCATAATATTTTCCATTGCCACAAACAAGGAAGGTAAATTCATCTTCTAATATATGTTCTCCAACTCTAATTTTATAAACAGATGTTAAGGAGTGCATCATACTATATAAAAGTCCTAAATAATAAGGAATTGCACTGCCTAAAAAAGAAAAGAATTTAAACTTATCAACATTTTGTGCAATTTTAACATCTAAGCCAATAGAGGCAGTATTGATGGCATAATATTCATTTGCTTCTAAAAGATTGCAGGTAATTGTATGTGGATGCTGATAATTATTTAAATTAATAAAATCTTTTTTTGTGAGAGATTTAAAAGATTTAATAAAATCATTTCCTGTACCTAGAGGAATGATTGCTAATTCAACTTTTGAAAAATCTTTAATTCCATTTACAATTTGATGAATAGTTCCATCTCCTCCACATGCATAAATACGAATATTTTCGTCTGTAGATGATATTTCTTTCGCAATTTCTTTCGCATGTCCAGAGTAAGAAGTTTCTTTGATTAGTATATCTTCTTCTTTATATATAGAACGTATGCTGTTATAAAACTTCATACGTTTTCGTTTTTTTATTTGGGAATTTATAATAAATACGTGTTTCATATACGTCCTCAGTCTTTCTAAACTTTTAAAATCAAAGTTATTTTATCATAAGTTAATAAAAGTAAAAACTAAAATGTGCATAATCTGTTTTTGTATAGATTACATTTATTGACTATGGGCAGGAATCATTATAGAATTTACATAGAGAAGGTAGAGGAGGAAATTTTATGTATTGTAAAAACTGTGGAGCACAAATCGATGACAAGGCATACATTTGTCCTAACTGTGGTGTAAAAACAGGTGGAGGATATGATGCAAATGCGAAAAATAAAATTATTGCGATTATATTAGCTGTATTTTTAGGAACTTTTGGTGTACACAATTTTTATTTAGGATATATTTCAAAAGGAATCGCACAGCTTTTGTTGAGCACGATAGGTGCATGCATTATCATTGGTCCTATTATTACCTGGGTATGGGTAATCGTTGAAGTTATTATGATTGCGACAGGTTCTTTAAAAGATGCGCAGGGTAACGACTTGGTATAGTTTTTGGATTGTAATTCTAGAGGGAATTCTATTTGCTTCTATTTATATATGGCGTATAGATATTCCCTGTTATTTTGAAACAATATATAAGATTCCTTGTCCCTTATGTTATATGACACAGGCTATGGATTATCTGCTTGCTGGAAATATAGAAAAAGCAGTGCTTACAAACCCTTTGATAGTTGTTTTGCTTCCTCTAGGTATTATCATAAATTTGATCTGTATGTTAGATTTTTGTACATTGTTTAAACATAATCATATGAAAAGGTTTATTCAAAAAGTAATTTTAAGATGGTGGAGTGTAGGCATTATTGCTTTGGGATGGCTATATGTTCTTATATATCATTAAGTTATATATAAAAAGAATGTTATATTTTAAGAGATAAGGTAAAAAATAAAGAAAAAATAATAGATTTTTATTGTAATAAAAGAAGAGGTCATGTATAATATCCATGTATTGACTTACCTTGTATATACTTCGTAATATGGTCGAAGAGTTTCTAGCCGTTCTCCGTAAACGAACGGGCTACAAGTAAACAATTACTCTTTCTTTTTGTTCTGGGACGTACTTGTTTGCTTTAGCAGGTGCGTCTTTATATTTTATAGGAGGTCTTAGTTATGGTCTTAACAAGATGTGCTATAATTTTAAAAACAAATATTTTCAGCATGTACATATTGTAGAGCAGCAGTATGTACTTTTTTTGTATGAAGGAGGAAATTTTATGTCTGAAAAGAAACCTGTTGTAAGTATTTTAATGGGAAGTAGATCTGATTTACCTACAATGGAGGCATGCTTTGCACAGTTAAAGGAATTTGATATTCCATTTGAAGCGCATGCTTTATCTGCACACCGTACACCAAATGAAGTTATTTCTTTGGCAGAAAGTGCAAAAGATAGAGGAATAAAAGTAATTATTGCGGCAGCTGGAGGAGCAGCTCATTTGGGAGGTGTCATTGCTTCTTCTACAACACTTCCAGTGATTGGTGTTCCCATTCAGACAAGTGCTTTAGGGGGAATGGATTCTTTATTATCAACAGTACAAATGCCAGGAGGAATTCCAGTGGCAACAGTTGCGATTGGAAAAGCAGGTGCGAAAAATGCAGCGATTCTGGCAGCACAGATGATTGCTTTACAGGATGAAAAATTAGCTGAAAAATTAGTAGAGTTTAAGAAAGCAATGGCAGAAAAAGTAATAAAAGATTCTGTTATTGAAGTGGAATAAGAAAGGGTATAAACATATGAATTATCGTGTATTTGTAAAGAAAAAAGAAATGTTTCAGGTAGAAGCACAATCTTTGCATCATGAGTTAAAACAAAATTTAAATCTAAGTAGTTTAACAGGACTAGAGCTATATAATGTATATGATATCTTTCATGGGGATGAACATGATATTGCTTTATTAAAAGAAAAAGTATTATCCGAGAAAGTTACAGATGAAGTGTTTGATTCTGTAGACTTAAATGGAAAAACATATATTGCGTATGAGTGTTTACCAGGGCAGTATGATCAGCGAGCTGATAGTGCACAGCAATGTTTAATGTTGTTAAATAATAAACAGGATGTAGTAATCAAAAGTGGTAAAATCGTAGTTTTAGAAGGAAGTCTTTGTGAAGAAGAACTGAATGCAGTACGTAAATACTTGATCAATCCTGTAGAAATGAGAGAAAAAGATCTTTCTGTATTGAAATATGATGAAGATGTAGAAATCGAACCAGTACCTGTGCTTAGCGGATTCTGTGAATTGGATGAAGCTGGGTTAGAAGAACTTCGTAATACACAGGGTCTTGCGATGACATTGGAAGATGTAAAGCATATTCAAAAGTATTTCAAGAATGAAGAACACCGTGATTTAACTTTAACAGAATTAAAAGTATTAGATACGTATTGGTCTGATCATTGTCGTCATACAACATTTGAAACAATTTTACAGAATGTTAAATTTGAAGCAGGAGCATTGCAGGAAGAAATTCAAAAAGCGTATGATTTGTATCTTGAATTAAGAGAAAAAGTACATCATGGAAAAAAAGTCATGACGTTGATGGATATGGCTACGATTGCCGGTAAATATTTACGTAAAGCTGGAAAACTTGATGATATGGAAATCAGTGATGAAATCAATGCATGTTCAATTGAAATTCAGGTAGATGTAGATGGAAAAGAAGAACCTTGGCTATTGATGTTTAAAAATGAGACACATAATCATCCAACAGAAATTGAACCATTTGGTGGGGCAAGTACATGTATTGGTGGAGCAATTCGTGACCCATTATCTGGAAGAAGCTATGTATATCAGGCTATGCGTATTACAGGAGCTGGGGATATTACAGCGGATATTAAAGATGCTCTTCCAAATAAACTTCCACAGTCTCGTATATCCAAAGGTGCTGCAGCAGGGTATTCTTCTTATGGAAACCAGATAGGACTTGCGACAACTTATGTAAAAGAAATCTTTAATGATGGATATGTCGCAAAACGTATGGAAGTTGGTGCTGTTGTAGGTGCTGCACCAAAAGCAAATGTTGTACGTAAAGCACCATGTCCAGGAGATATTGTTGTTTTGATTGGTGGAGCAACAGGTAGAGATGGAGTAGGAGGGGCAACCGGTTCTAGTAAAGAACATAATGATACTTCTCTTACAAAATGTTCTAGTGAAGTACAAAAAGGAAATGCACCAATTGAACGTAAATTGCAGCGTTTATTCCGTAATCCAAACGCCACTCGTCTAATTAAAAAGGCAAATGACTTTGGTGCTGGAGGAGTCAGTGTTGCAGTTGGGGAATTAGCAGATGGGTTAGATATTGATTTGGATAAAGTACCAGTAAAATACAGTGGATTATCAGGAACAGAACTTGCGATCAGTGAATCTCAGGAACGTATGGCTGTTTTGATTGAAGAAAAAGATTTTGATGCTTTCAAACAGTATGCTTATGAAGAAAATCTAGATGTCAGTGTTGTCGCAAAAGTTACAGAAGAGCCAAGACTGGTTATGCATTTCCAGGGAAATACAATTGTAAATATGTCTCGTGCTTTCCTTGATACAAATGGGGTAAGAGGATTGCAGGATGTACTTGTAAAAGAAGGATTAACTACAACAAATCCATTCCACAGCAAGATAACATCTATCAAAGAAAACTTGAAACAGCCAAATGTTGCATCTCAAATTGGACTTGCGGAAATGTTTGATGCATCTATTGGAAAATCAACAGTATTAATGCCATTTGGAGGTAAATATCAGTTAACAGAAACAGAAGGAAGCGTACAGAAATTGCCTGTTTTTGGATTCACAAATACAGCAAGTATCATGACACATGGATATAACCCGGAAGTTTCTTTATATTCTCCATATTTAGGTGCAAGTTATTCTGTTGTAGAAGCACTTGCAAGAGTTACAGCATTAGGTGGAAACTATGCAACTTGCCGTTTAACAAATCAGGAATATTTTGAAAGATTAAACAAAGACAGTGAACGCTGGGGAAAACCTATGCAGGCATTGTTAGGTTTAATCGAAGCAGAAATGGCATTTGAAACACCAGCGATTGGTGGTAAGGACTCTATGAGTGGAACATTCAATGATATTAGTGTTCCTCCAACGCTTATTACTTTTGCGGTTACAACAGAAAAAACAGAAAATATTATTTCTTCAGAATTTAAAAAAGAAGGAAGTTATGTATATTTAATTAAACATACACCAAAAGAAAACTATGTTCCAAATTATGAACAGTTAAAACATAACTTTGAATCAGTTCGTAAACATATTTTAAACAAAGATATTTTAGCGGCATCAACGGTGAAATTTGGTGGTATTGCGGAAGCTTTATGTAAAATGTGCTTTGGAAATAAAATTGGTGTAAGCGTAGAAACGAAGGAACCTGTATTTGATTTATCGATTGGTTCTATCCTTGTAGAAAGTGCAGTAGAAATCAAAGAAGATAATTTCATCTTGTTAGGTAAAACAACAAGTGATGGTATGATTGCGATCAATAAGGAAACAGTAAGCATTGACGAAGCAATTTCTACTTGGTGTGAACGTTATCATAAGATCTATCCAATGACTACGGATGAAGATGGAAAGAAAATAGAAACTCCATTATATACATCAAAAGAAACACCGAAAGCACGTAAGACATATGAAAAACCAAAAGTTATCATTCCAGTATTCCCAGGACAGAACTGTGAATATGATACAAAACAGCAGTTTGAACGTGCGGGTGCTGAAGTAGAAGTTTATGTATTTAATAACTTAAATGTAGAAAGTATTGAACGCAGCTTAAAAGAATTAAGTGAGAAAATTGCTGAAGCACAGATTTTAATGGTTGTTGGTGGATTCTCAAGTGGAGATGAACCAGATGGAAGTGGTAAGTTTATTGCGAATGTATTAAGCAATCCACAGGTTAATGAAGCAGTGCAGACATTGCTTTCAAATGATGGATTGATTTTAGGTATTTGTAATGGATTCCAGGCTTTGATTAAGAGTGGTCTATTGCCTTATGGAAACATTGAAGGATTAAATGAAAATTCTCCAACATTATTTAGAAACAATATTAACCGTCACGTATCTCATATGGCTACAACAAGAATTGCATCTAATAAATCGCCATGGCTATCTAGCTTTACTCCAGGGGAATGCCACAGTATTGCCATGTCACATGGAGAAGGTAAATTTGTGGTAAGTGAAGAAGTTGCGAAAGAACTGTTTGAAAATGGACAGGTGGCAACACAATATGTAGATTTCGATGGAGATCCAACGATGAATGGTGTTTATAATATCAATGGTTCATGCTATGCAATTGAAGGTATTACATCAAAAGATGGAAGAATCCTTGGTAAAATGGGACATAGTGAACGTTATGAAGATGGGTTGTTTAAAAATATTGAAGGAAATAAATTACAGAACATTTTCGAAAATGGTGTAAATTACTTTAAAAAGTAAAAGAAAGGGAAAAGAATTATGAGTGATAAATATAGAGAATCTGGTGTAGATTTAGAAGCAGGTTATGAGTCTGTTCGACTAATCAAAAGCCATGTGGCAAGAACAAAGGTAAAAGGTGCTATCGATTCTATCGGGGCATTTGGTGGAATGTTTGACTTGTCTATGTTGAATATGAAAGAACCTGTATTGGTATCTGGTACAGATGGAGTAGGTACAAAACTGATGATTGCCTTTGAAATGGATAAACATGATACCGTAGGAATTGATGCAGTCGCTATGTGTGTAAATGATGTATTGGTACAAGGTGCTGCACCAATCTTCTTCCTTGACTATTTAGCAGTCGGGAAAAATGAACCTAAAAAAATTGAACAGCTGGTAAAAGGTGTTGCGGATGGATGTGTACAGGCGCAGTGTGCTTTAATTGGTGGAGAAACAGCAGAAATGCCAGATATGTACGATGTGAAACATTATGATATTGCAGGTTTCTGTGTAGGTGCTGTTGATAAATGCAATCTTTTAGATGGACAGAAAATTGAAGCTGGTCAAGTATTGATTGGTCTTCCAAGTTCAGGGGTACACTCTAATGGGTTCTCCTTAATTCGTAAAGTATTATTAAAAGATGCAAAACTAGATTTACATAAAGAATACGAAGAATTGGGTGGAGAAAAACTGGGAGATGTATTATTAACACCAACAAAAATTTATGTAAAAGCAATCAAACACTTGCTTGGTAAAGTAGATATCAAAGGAATGAGCCACATTACAGGTGGAGGTTTCTATGAAAATGTACCAAGAATGTTGAAAGAAGGACAAGGGGTAAGTATTGATTTAAACTCTTATCCTCATAAGCCAATCTTTGATATGATTGCAAGATATGGAAATATTGAAACAAAAGAAATGTGCAATGTATTCAATATGGGTATTGGATTCATTATGGCTGTAGATAAAGAAGATGTAGAAAAAGTGCAGAGTTTACTAGCTGAAATCAATGAAGAATCTTATGTCATTGGTGAAGTAACAAATAGTGGCAGTGTGGATTTAACATGGTAAAATTAGCAATCTTTGCAAGTGGAAGTGGTACAAATTTTGAGAATATCATTACTACGATACAAAATGGAAAATTAAAAAATGCAGTATGTGAACTCTTAATTGTAGATAAAGAACATGCTTATGCAATAGAGAGAGCAAAAAAATTAAACATACCTTATCTATATGTAAATCCAAAAGCATATGCAAATAAGGAAGAATATGAAACGGAAATTTTAAAGCATTTAAAAGACAAAGGGGTACAGTTGATTGTATTGGCTGGATATATGCGCTTTATTGGAAAAGTGCTTTTAGAAGCCTATCCAAAAAGAATCATCAATATTCATCCAGCCTATCTTCCAAATTTCCCAGGAGCACATGGAATTCGTGATGCCTATGAGGCTAAAGTTAGCTTCACAGGTGTTACGGTACATTATGTTGATGAAGGAGTAGATACAGGGGAAATCATTCATCAAGAGAAGATTGATATTGATCCTTCCTGGAGTTTAGATACTTTGGAAGAACATGTACATGCACTGGAATATCAAATGTTTCCTGGTGTTATTCAAACCATTTGCGAACAAATAGAAAGAGAGGATACAAAATGAAAAGAGCATTGGTAAGTGTATCTGATAAAACAGGGCTTGTAGAATTCGTGTCACAGCTTTGTGAATTAGGATATGAAATCATCTCCACAGGAGGTACAAAAAAAGCATTGGAAAATGCAGGAATTCAAACAATAGGAATTTCTGATGTGACAGGATTTCCAGAAATTATGGATGGACGTGTAAAAACCTTACATCCAAAAGTACATGGAGCACTACTATGTGTACGTGATAATCCTGCCCATGTACAGGCATTGAAAGAGAATGAAATCGAATATATTGACTTGGTATGTGTAAACTTATATCCATTTAAAGAAACGGTGTTAAAAGAAGGAGTAACACACGAGGAAATCATTGAAAACATTGATATCGGTGGTCCAAGCATGTTAAGAAGTGCATCAAAAAACTATCGTTATATACCGGTTATATGTGATCCCAAAGATTATGATAAAGTAATTACAGAATTAAAAGAAAATGGAGAAACTACTTTAACAACAAGAGAACATCTTGCCGCAAAAGTATTCCGTCATACAGCTCGCTATGATGCGATGATTGCGGATTATCTAACAAACAAAACAGAAGAAAAATTTCCTGAATCTATTACTATTACATACGATAAAGTACAAGATCTTCGTTATGGAGAAAACCCACACCAAAGTGCTGCTTTCTATAAAGGAATGAATCCAAAATATTCTTTAGCAAACGCAACACAGTTACATGGAAAAGAATTATCTTATAATAATATTCAGGATGGAAATGCTGCGATTGAAATCTTAAAAGATTTTGAAGGACAGTATGCTGCTGTTGGTGTAAAACATATGAATCCATGTGGTGTTGGAATTGGAAACAGCATTGAAGAAGCATGGGATAAAGCATATGAAGCAGATCCTGTTTCAATTTTTGGTGGAATTGTTGCGTTAAATGATGTGGTAAGTGTACCTCTTGCGGAAAAATTATCAAAGATTTTCCTTGAAATTATTATTGCGCCTGATTTTGAACCAGAAGCATTTGAAATCTTATCCAAAAAGAAAAATATTCGCTTGATGAAATTGGATACAACATTGGAAGTAAACAACAAATTGAAATTTACAAATGTAAATGATGGTATGTTAATCCAGGATATGGATACTCACCAAATTACAAAAGAAGATTTGCGTTGTGTAACGAATCGTAAACCTACAGAAGAAGAAATCGAACAGCTTTTATTCGCATGGAAAGTTGTAAAACATGTGAAGTCGAATGCAATCGTACTTGTAAAAGACAATATGACAATTGGTGTTGGTGCTGGACAGATGAATCGTGTAGGTTCTGCGAAGATTGCGATCGAACAGGCTGGTGAAAAAGCAAAAAGTTCTGTTATGGGATCTGATGCTTTCTTCCCAATGCCAGATACTGTAGAAGAAGCAGTAAAAGCAGGTGTTACTGCTATCATTCAGCCAGGTGGTTCTATTAAAGATCAGTTGTCAATCGATGTATGTAACGAACATGGTATTGCCATGGTATATACAGGAGTAAGACATTTTAAACATTAAAATACAAAAAGAAAAGTATCGAGGCAATTTAGAACTTCGATACTTTTTTACAGTTAAACTATTTATTTTTATGAATAGATATTCTAGATGCAGTCTTTAAGGTAATATAAAGCAATGCAGTATCTATTGGAAACATCACTATATTTTTTATGATACGTGGCATAGCAAATAAAGCATTGCCATATAAAATATTAAGCCAGATAGGTGTTAATATAAGATTAATGACAATAACTACAGTTAATCGACATAAAATGGTTCTTGGAAGTGTAACCTCTTTTTTGTAGAGAAAACATCCGTAAATAAAAGCACTGACAAAAGCATTAATGGTAAATCCAGGGAAAAAAGGTCCAGATGGTCTTACAATATAATTTAATAAATCCGCAATAACACCAGCCAGTCCAGTTAGTAATGGACCATACATCATGGCACATACACCAACTGCCAAGTAACTAAATGAAATCTCTAATAGATTACTGATAACGATCCTGACAGAAGAAATAACCACATGTAAAGCCGTTAACATGGCACAGCCACATAAAGATTTAACACTTTTTATTTCTAAAGCGGAATCTTTTATGCGCTGCATAAAAGTAAGAGTATTTTGTTTTGTATGCATATAAAAAACCTCCTTTTCCATATTGCATATAGAAAAAGAGGTTAATTTTTCCTATGTGCAACAGCGGGATGCGAGAAAGAAATCGCAAGAAACACTTTTCGCCCGTCTGACAACTCCCCGTTCAGACGATACTTAACGCTTCTTTCTCTACTCTGCGTACAGTTGTGATTATAGACGCTTTTGTATAAAAAAACAACTTAAAAGTATAAATAAATTTATAAAAATAAAGAAAAGATTGTGAATTTTTTTATTAGTAAAAATAAGCTTTTTTACATATATACAAGTTGTATAATAATAGTAGAGAGAAGGTGAATTTATGTTTCATGCGCTAAAAGAAAAAATTAAAGGAAAAGGAACAAGAATCGTATTTACAGGAGGAAGTGATCAACGTGTTATTGAAGCGGCCATTCGTTTAAAAAAAGAGAATATTCTTGAGCCGATACTACTAGGAAATCGTGAAGAAATTTTGTATGCCGCAAAGGGGAAAGGATTTGATGTAGAAGGAATTGAACTACTAGATCCAAAAGAGTATCATTCTATAGATAAAATGGTAAAGCGTGTAGTTGAACTTCGAAGAGGAAAATTGGATGAGAAAATGGCTTACGAAGAATGTCTAAAACCCAATTTTTTTGGAACGATGTATGTAGAAATGGGATATGCTGATGGATTATTAGGCGGGGCAACTTATTCCACAGCCGATACGATTCGACCTGCATTGCAGCTGATACGTACAAAAGCGGGGAATTCTATTGTATCCAGCTGTTTCATTATGTTGAAAGAAGGAATAGAGCCATTGGTCATGGCGGATTGTTCAATTAATATTGATCCTACGATTGATAATGTTGTAGAAATTGCATTGCAGACGGCAGAAACAGCACGTCAGTTTGGAATTGAACCGCGTATGGGACTGTTATCCTATTCAACTTTAGGTTCTGCAAAAGGTACAAGTGTAGAAAAAATGCAGGAAGCATCAAAACGTTTAAAAAGAATTTCCCTGGACTTTGAAGTAGAAGGAGAACTACAATTTGACTGTGCAATTGTTCCAGAGGTCGCAAAACTGAAGGCACCAAAATCAAGAATTGCAGGAAACGTTAACACGTTTATTTTTCCTAATATTGATGCAGGAAATATTGGGTATAAGATTGCGGCACGCTTAGGAGAGTATGAAGCAGTTGGACCAATCCTTCAAGGATTAAATGCACCAATTAATGACTTATCAAGAGGCTGTAATGCAGAAGAGGTATATAAGATGGCAATGATTACAGCTGCACAAAAATATATGAATAAAGAAGAAGCATAAATAGGATAATATTAGCGGATGCATAAAAATGCATCCGTATTCATTTCGTTGGTTAAAAGGTATAAAAATAACATAGAAGAGATATAAATTCTGATTTTCTATAGAAACAAAATAATAGAATTTGTGAAAATTTTCATTTGTGTAAAAATGCTTTTTTTATACAAATACAGGGTGTATAATTATCTTTGGTAAGAAAGAGAGGAATCATAAATGATTAACGCACTTAAAGAAAAAATCAAGGGGAAAGGAACAAGAATCGTTTTTACAGAAGGTTCTGATCCACGTATCTTAGAAGCCGCTGTTCGTTTACATAAAGAAAAAGTTGTAGAACCAGTATTATTGGGAAATCGTGCAGAAATTATTGGTTCTGCACAGGCTGAAGGATTTGATATTGAAGGGATTGAAATGTTAGATCCAGCTGAATACAAAAACATGAATATGATGGTAAAACGCGTAGTTGAATTACGTAAAGGAAAAATGGATGAAGCTGCAGCACGTGAAGCATGTCTAAAAACAAATTTCTTCGGGACAATGTATGTTGAATTAGGATGTGCTGATGGATTGCTTGGTGGAGCTACTTATTCTACAGCAGATACAGTTCGTCCAGCACTTCAGTTAGTAAAAACAAGACCTGGAAACTCTATTGTATCTAGCTGCTTCATTATGATGAAAGAAGGAGAAGAAACACTTGTTATGGGTGACTGCTCAATCAACATTGATCCAAGTGCAGATGATTTGGTAGAAATTACACTACAGACGGCTCATACTGTACGTCAGTTTGGAATTGAACCACGTATTGGTTTATTATCATATTCAACATTAGGTTCTGCAAAAGGTACAAGTGTAGAGAAAGTAAAAGAAGCATCTACTCGTTTAAAACGTATGCCTTTAGATTTCGGTGTTGAAGGAGAAGTTCAGTTCGACTGTGCAGTAGCTCCTGAAGTAGCAAGCTTAAAAGCTCCAAACTCTACAGTAGCAGGAAAAATCAATACTTTTATTTTCCCAAATATCGATGCAGGAAATATTGGGTATAAAATTGCTGCTCGTTTAGGTGGATATGAAGCTATTGGACCAATCCTACAGGGATTAAATGCACCAATTAACGACTTGTCTCGTGGATGTAATGCAGAAGAAGTTTACAAAATGGCAATCGTTACAGCTGCTCAGAAATACATGGATATTTAATAAACATAAAAATTATGCGGATACACGAAAGTGTATCCTTTTTATTTGAGAAATATATAGATAATAAAAATGAATTTCATGAAAAATAATTATAAGAAATTTTATTACTTTTTTGTATTTTTACCTATTGGTTTCGTATATGTATAGTGAAAAGGATAAAGTGTATCCAAACATGCTTTCCATATATCACGATATCGGTATAGACAAACAATATTCTTATTTTATAATGAAGATGGATATCTCTTATCTTTCCTTCATCAATATTATATCCGATCAAGAAGTATCAAAAGAGGAGCTGATGAATATGGGAAAACAGGATATCGCACTAAAATCTTATTTCAAAAATAATGATCGCTTTGCGGATTTAATTAACACAGGCATATACAATGGCATACAGGTTGTTAAACCTGATGATTTGGAAGAACTTGATACGGATTCATCGCTGTATATCCATACGCAGGGGATGAAGATTCCCCTTGCAAGAGTAAGAGATGTTATCCGAAAATCTGCAGGAGATTGTGAATATGTGATTTATGGGGTTGAAAATCAATCCAGTATCCATTATGCAATGCCTTTGCGTGTGATGATGTATGATACTTTGACCTATGAAGCAGAATGCAGACAGTTTGTAAATACGAGAAGAAACAGGAAAGACAGTGAATATCTTTCTAAAATGCGTAAAAATGATCGTATTCATCCAGTATTTACACTAGTCATATATTATGGAGAAGCACCATGGGATGGGGCAAGAAGTCTGAAAGACATGATGGTGGATATGCCGAAATGGATGGAAAAAAGATTCAATGACTATCCTATGAAGCTGCTGGAAATAGGAACCTGCAGAAATACATTTCAAAATCAGGATATCTTTAATTTCATAAAGATTATACAGCTTTTATACAGTGACAAAGTAGAAGAACTGCAAAGGTATTATGCGAATATAAAAGTAGGAAGAGATACAGCAGAACTGGTAGGAACGATAACGGAAAATGAAGAAATATTAAACTATGTAAAAGAACATAAAGATGAGGAGGAAATCAACATGTGTGAAGCAACGAAGAGATGGGAACAAAGATGGACACGAAAAATTACAGATGGATTCATCAATATGATGGGAGTTAGAAAAGAAGGAGAAGAAAATCTTGCTCCTGAAGAGGCTATTAAAAGATTAAAAAGTGAAGGCGAAAAAAAAGGCATAGCGAAAGAGAAAATAGAAATAGCACAGAAAATGCAGGAAAAAGGATATTCGACGAAAGAAATAGAAGAACTAACAGGAATACTTTTGCATTAAAAATTACATATAGGAAACCTCTTTGTATGCTTTTATACGAAGAGGCTTCTTTTTTTGCTAAGGTAAATAGAATATTGATATATTTAAAAAATATGTCAATGTGAGGATACAAGTCGTGAGAAAATTATGGCTTTTTTATGATTATTCTATGCTTTTGTGATATAGTTTAAATATACAAGGGAGGTGCTTTTTATGTTGACTATCTTTAATCGCACAGTAGTTTTTATGACTTATAATGAGGAAAATATGAGAAAAGCATGTTTTTCATTAGAACATTGCAATATTGATTACATATTAAAAACCACAAAGATTGCAGATGTATATGCAAAGGATGAGGGACTTCAGATTGCATATAAGGTTTATGTAAGAAAAGATAAGGCAAATGAAGCACAGGCCTGTATTCATAAAGCTTTATTTGATGAAGATTAATATTGTAAAGATCTGTAAGCTATTAGTTTTGTGTCTATATCTAATGGAGTCATCTTAAGGAAAATACTTAAGAGTGATTCCTTTTTTAGTAGCTTGTTTCATTAATTTTATAGTATCAAAAAGTATTGACTTTATGAAATTAATTTTCTCTTTTCTTAAATTTCATGGGACAAAACACTATCTTGTGCATATAAATAAAATGTACAGGATAAAAGCCTGAGAAAGGAGTTTGTACTATGCGAAACAATTATTATGACGATGATATGTGTGATTATGATTTTATGAATGATTGTGATTGCAGATGCAATCGAGAATGTGATGATCATCTAGAAGAAAAAAGAGGTCCAAGAGGGGAACAAGGTCCTAGAGGATTGCAGGGTATGCAGGGAAAGGAAGGTTTGCCTGGACCAAGAGGTCCACAGGGAGTAACAGGCCCACAAGGACCAATAGGCCCTCAAGGAATTACGGGTCCTAGAGGAGCACAGGGTGAAATGGGACCAACAGGACCTATGGGGCCACAAGGTCCAAGAGGACCAGAAGGACCAAAATGTGAAGTTTCTTTTGCGGCAGGAAGTTTATATACGATGAAGGATATGGAAATATGTCCAAATGAAGCTGTACGTTTTGAATGCAGCAATATTTTAGATGGATTTTCTGTAAGTGAAGATGGAGATGCCTTGATCGCAAGAAAAGAAGGATTATATTTAATTCAATACAGTATTACAATTGATCATTTGGAAGGCTGTGAAGGTGTATTCATGTTAACGATAAATCATGAATGTCTAGAAGAATCACGTCAGCCAGTTATATCTGAATGCAGTGTTGTAAGTGGAAGTGCACTTGTTCGTTTAAAAGATGAAGACTGCATCCAGTTATGCTTTGATGGAGATCAGCCAGGTATCAGCTGCAGCTATTGTGATTGCACAAATGCAATGTTAAGTGTTGTACAGATTTGTTAGAAATGAATACGATTAGTGTATGCATGATAGTAAAAGATGAGGAGGCAGTGCTAAAACGCTGCCTTCTATGTGTAAAACAATTTGCGGATGAAATCATCATTGTAGATACAGGAAGTATGGACTCTACAAAAGAAATTGCGAAACGATATACCGATAATATTTATGATTTTCCATGGAATCATGATTTTAGTAAAGCAAGAAACTTTTCTTTTTCAAAAGCAAGTATGGACTATATATTTTGGCTTGATGCAGATGATGTTATCAACAAAGAAGACTGTGAAAAAATCCTTAGTTTAAAAAAAGAACTGCATCATGATGTAGCTGCAGTAATGATGAAATATGTGGTATCCGTAGATGAAAACAATCGTCCTTTATCTTATTTTTATCGGGAAAGGATGGTAAAAAGAGAAAATGGATTGGAATGGCTAGGAATTGTACATGAATGTTTAAATATAAAAGGAAATATTGTATATAGCCCTATTAAAATCTTTCATGATCCTAAAAAGAAAAAAGATGTATCACGTAATCTTGCTTTATATGAAAAGCAAAAAGAAAAGAATATTACGTTTAGCGCAAGAGATTTATATTATTATGGCAGAGAGCTTTATGAACATAAAGAATATCAAAAAGCTCTATCTGTATTAAAACAGGTACTTGAAAAAGATACATGGATAGAATATAAGATTGGTACCTGTGAAATATTAGGGATGATTTATCAAATATTAAAAGATAAAGAAAATGCACTTTTGATGTATTTTCAAAGTTTTCTATATGATGAACCAAGGGCAGAAATATGCTGCTGTATTGGCGAATGTTTCATGCATTATGAGGAATATAAGAAAGCTGTTTTCTGGTATCAGCTCGCTTTAAAAAGAAATCGTAAAGATAGAGAAGGTGCTTTTATTAGAGAAGATTGTTATGGATTCTTACCTTCAATACAGTTATGCGTTTGTTACTGGATGTTACATGATAAAGAAAAATCCTCCTATTATCATACATTATCTAAAATTTATCGCCCTAAACATCCTGCTGTTTTATATAATGAAAAGATATTTCAGTAAAAAAGGTGCATGTTTTTATACTGCGCCTTCTTTTCTGCTGTTGATATTGTTATTTCTCAAATAACCAATGAAGTTGTGTTTGGTATAAAAATATAACATAACATTTATTAACAAACCTTAAGTAAAAGATCTTGTCTATATATGTAGAAGTTATTGTTGGAATTAGAAAATAATGGTATTCTTACAATAGAAAGATAGTAGGGAGTGAGAGTATGGAAAATAATCGAAAAAAAGGGATAGTGATTGCTGGTATTGTCATTGCTTTGCTTGTTATTGCAGGAAGTGCATTCTTCTTTTTAACAAATAAACCAAGTCCAAAGAAAACATTTGAAGAATTTGCTGGCTTACTAGAAGAGGGAAAATATGAAGAAATGTATACATATTTAAGTAAAGATGCAAAAGCAAATTGGGCAAAAGATGATTTTGTAAAACGTTATAATAATATCTTTCGTGGAATTGAGGCAAACAATATAGAAATTAACGTAACAGATGAGAAAGATGGTATTGTAACGTATGAAGAATCTATACAGACAATGGCAGGAAAAATTTCTTTTACACATGAAGCTAATTTAGTAGAAGAAAAAGATGATACTAGTAGTTATAAGGTAGATTGGAACAGTACTTATGTATTTCCAGAACTTGCGGATAGTGACTATGTAAGTGTACAGACAGAAAAAGGAAAACGTGGAACGATTGAAGATCGAAATGGAACAGCTTTGGCAACGGAGGGAACTGTGTATTCTGTTGGTATGGTAGCCGGACCTAAGGCTACGCAAGGTACACAGAAAAAACTGGCAGAGATTGTTTCAATTGATGAAGATTCTATTAAACAGGCAATGGATGCAGGTTGGGTACAGGAAGGAATGTTTGTTCCTGTAAAAACAATTTCTGAAAAAGATAAAAACGCGATTTCTCAAGAATTAGGTAACTTAGAAGGTGTTTCTGTTCAGGAAAGTACAGGACGTATATATCCATATGGAGAAATGCTGGCGCATGTTACAGGATATGTCCAAAATGTAACTGCAGAAGATTTAGAGAAACATAAAGGAAAAGGCTATACTTCAAGTAGTGTAATTGGGAAAAGCGGTTTAGAAGCTGTTTATGAAGATAAGTTAAAAGCAAACGATGGTGCTGTGATTTTCATTTATGATCAAAATGGAAATGTAAAAAAGGAAATCGCAAAAAAAGAAGCTAAAAATGGGCAAAATATTCGTACAACCATTGATTTGAATACACAGAAACTTGTATACGAACAATTAAAAAAAGATGCAGGAAGCAGTGTTGTCATGAATTCAAAAACAGGGGAAGTATTAGCACTTGTAAGTACTCCTTCCTATGACCCGCAAGATTTTGCATTAGGTATGGATACAAAAACATGGAATGCATTAAATGAAAATAAAGATCATCCTTTAATGAATCGTATAACTTCTGTATATACACCAGGTTCTACATTTAAAATGATAAGTGCAGCTATAGGTCTAGATAGTAAAACAATTGATGAAAATACAGCCATTGAAAAAGTAGAGAAATGGCAAAAAGACAAAAGCTGGGGAAATAATTATGTAACAACTACAGAACAATATACGGAACCAAGCAATTTAAAAAATGCTTTGATTTATTCTGATAATATTTATTTTGCACAGCTGGCTGATAAGATTGGAAGTAAAACTTATATTTCCTATTTGGATACATTCGGTTTTAATAAAAAATTAAACTTTGAACTTGGTGTCCAGCAATCTACTTATGGGGATAAGATGGAAGATATACAGAAATTATGTGCAACAGGATATGGACAAGGAGATTTGCAGATTTCTCCTCTTCATCTAACAAGTATCTACACTTCTCTTGTAAATGATGGAACCATTCTTCAGCCATATTTGGTATATAGTAATAACGAAACAAAAACAATGGTAAAGAATGCCTACAGTAAAGAAGCGGCAAATATCGTATACAAAGACTTGCAGGCAACGATGAATCATTATGGAAGTAATCCAACCAATGCAGCCGGAAAAACAGGAACAGCTGAAATTGATAATGGAAAAGAAACTATCGGATGGGTAAGTGCAGTAAATGAAAATATCGCAATTACAATGATGGTAGATAAAACAAAAGATAAAGGGTATAGCCAGTATGTTCTTCCAAAAGTACAAAAGATTTTGACAGAAGTTAAATAAAAAAGAAAAAGCGTGAAGCTGTGCTTAAAATGCATACTTGCGCTTTTTTTATATTCTTATGTAAAAGTTAAGAAAATCTTTAAATTGCGATTTTTGGATATATTGATATTAAACGAACTGCGATTTTTGGATATGTTATTGTTATAGAAGTATTTTCCTTTGTTTAAACATACAATCTATAATAAATTTGATGGTTGAAAAGAGAAAAATATGTTAATTCTAAAACGATAAACATTATGAATTTGTGTTGTTACTAATAAAAAAGCAGATTATTTCTAACCTGCCAATGAAATACATTTATTCATATTTTTTCCCAACAATGTAAGTTATAACACATAAGCCTATGGATAAAATAAGAAGAAATGGTTTGGTTATATCTTTCCATAAAGCAGCATATCCAAGAAGAAAGCTAAGATAACAAAGGAATGGAAATAAAATGGCAACATAAAGTAAATACTCGTAAAACAGTTAATACATGTATCCAGTTATTGTTGTTGAATGATAAACCTGTCATATGAATTCTAAATATTCCCTGGGAAACAAAATTAATCTTATTCTGATCGTAATATATAGGTAGTAACTCTTTCGCAAAGACACAAGACCAAAGCGCAAAGAAAAGCATGAAAGAAGTGATATAGAAACTATTTTCTATTTGTTTGATAGGAATCTTAGAAGTATATAATAAGATTATTTCTATACCATTGATAATCAATGTAATAAGAAATGCAAGTATCCATTTCTTTTTTCTTTTATGAATCGCATTTTGTAAAGATACATCTAAGGATTCTGCTGAAGATGTAGTTAGATTTTCATTACTTTCTATTTTTTCTCCTTGTAATAATTCGGCTACACTAATATCAAATACATCCGCAATAGGGGCAAGAAGCGCAATGTTTGGCATACCATTTCCAGTTTCCCTTAGTTAAAGATATGAACCCTCTTTATCAGTCTACTTTTCCAATAAATCGGTAGTATATCTCTATTTCCTGTATTCTTTCGTTCTCCTCATTCGTTGTTGCTTCGTGAATAAGGATTTTTTCTATCATTGCATTTAATAACGGTGCTGTCAGTTCCTTTGGTACGGAATACTCCTTGATTAACTCAATCCACTTTTCAGCACCTATCATATCCTGTTCCATTTTACTTAATTCTTCTCTTAGGTTGGTTATCTGCTGTTCAAGTTCTATCTGCTCTTTTTGATATTTCCCCGACAGCATGATGAAGTTTCGTTCCGTTATCTTCTCACAGGCTCTATCTTCATACATTTTTGCAAATAAACGGTCAATCTCATTTTGTCGGTTCTCGGCTTTCTTCAAGGCACTTGCCTTTTTCTTCTTTTCCCGTATTCGCTCTGCATTGCCGACTTTCTGTATTTTGTTCAATACCTTTTCTTCGTCCTGCTGTACTGCCTTAGCCCAATACTGCAATCGTTCCAATACAGCTTGATACAGCACATCATAGCGGATATAGTGCATAGAACAATAACCTTTGCCAAACTGTCCGTAGAAACTACAAGAATAATAACTATACGGTGTTTTATTTGCCTTATTTGTCGCAAACCTCATAGACCAGCCACAATCCGCACACTTGACAAGCCCTGCAAATATCGGCGTTGCCTTTTCCTTTGTCTGTCTACGCCTTGATTTTATCTGCTCCTGCACACGATAGAACACTTCCTTGTCAATAATCGGTTCGTGCGTGTTTTCTACTCGAAACCATTCGCTTTCGGGCTTTCGTACTTTCTTCTTGCTTTTGAAAGAAACGGTTGATTGTCGATTATGAACGCTGTTTCCGATATAGACTTCACTTTTCAATATCGCCTTTACATGAGCAATCGTCCACTCATAACGCTTGCTTTCGGGCTTTCCCTCAAAGATATGAGCAAAAGTACCGTACCTTGTAAAATTCAACCAAGACGCTGTCGGGACTTTTTCTTCTCGCAGTATTTTTGTGATTTTGGCACTACCGTAACCTTGATAGGCTAGAGAGAAGATTTTTTCAACAATCCATTTTGTTTCCTCATCAACCAACAGTTTCCCTTTGATGTCGGGGTGTTTCTTATATCCTAACGGAGCATAAGCCCCATAATACGCACCCTCTGCAAATTTCGTCTTAAAGGCTGATTTCACTTTACGGCTCGTATCTCTTGCCACCCATTCATTGATGATGTTCTTAAATGGTGCAATCTCACTTTCGCCTTTTTCGCTGTCCACACCGTCGTCAATCGCTATGTAACGGACATTATGGCTGGGAAAATACAATTCTGTATATTGTCCTGTCATAATATAATTTCTACCAAGTCGTGATAAGTCTTTTGTTACAACACAGTTGATTTTTCCTGCCTCTATATCCTCAATCATTCTTTGAAAACTCGGTCTGTCAAAATTTGTTCCCGACCAGCCGTCATCAATATATTCATCAATCACATTCAAATGATGTTCTTTTGCATATAGACGCAACATACTTCTTTGTGTGGTAATGCTGGAACTTTCGCCCTGTAATTCATCATCTCGGCTTAACCTAAGATAAAGTGCAGTATTGTAAATCTGTTGTTTCATTGTCAGTTATCCTCCTTTATAACTAACCCGTGTTTACAATACCTGCTTGCAAGTAAAGTATAACACGGGTACTTTTTGTCATTCAATCTATTTCTTACAACTGCACCGATTTTATGCGATTGTCTGCTTTGCTTTTTCCAACATGACATCAGTTAGAAGTTCTTCCATTGTCTTTCCCTTTTCGGAGAAATGCTCTTTTACAACAATCTTTGTCTTTCCTCTGTTGCCAATGCCACACTTGTTATTTTTCTTTTGAATTGTTTTTACAGCATTATCAATAACACATACCCCCTTTCTGTAAAATCTTTCTAAGCAATTCAACGGCTTTTGTCATAGCCCACAGGACTTCCACCTCTGCATAGTTCTTATGTAGCCGTACCCATTGCGTGCGACGCTTTTAACGCTCAAGCTGTGGCTGTACGGGAGTATCATTATCTGACAGCACAGGTCATGGCGATAAAAGAGGACAAATCTTTTACAAGAACACAGATAGGTTGTCGCTCACTTTTGCAGGAGAAAGGTCATGGCGTATCTGTTTCAACGGCTCGCTGTCTGTCAAAGGTATTGAATTGCTTTATTCAGTTGTCAAAGAGCGATTGAAAGAAGAAAATCATCTTTCCTATATATCGCGTTGGAAAAGAGTAAAAGCGTAACCAATATTCAAAACTTTTTTCTTTTCTTGTACCATATAGGGAAAGAAATTGTCATTCTGCTAAGTTGATGATGAAAAGATTTCTTTTCACACCCTAACTACCTATGCAATACCGTTACTGCCAACTATGAAATGAAAGATTTTGTTTGCTCCATATAGGGAACGACAACTACCAAATGTTAAGTTGAGAATGAAAATATTTTCTTCTTTTCACATCAACACTCAACTGCTAATACCTGTTTGAATACAAATTGAAGATACTTTGTCTTCTTTCACATAACACTGTCCACTCATCTTGAATTTCCGACATTTTTTCAAAACTTTTCTTCTTTCACTCCATATAGGGAATGGAAACCTTGATTTGATGACCTATTTTCAAAAAAAGTTAGATTTCCTTTTCTCGTACCATATCTGTACACAAGTTGATGTTTTGTTGCAGATATTTTGAAGAAATTAAAAAATACCGTCATTCTCTTGTGGGACAGCGGTATCTATGCGTTCTTCTATGGTTGATTTTTCTAATTGTAATAAGTGTTTATGCTTATCTTTGAGTTCTGCCTGCTCAATCATATCTTTCAGTATCGTTGTATGATTTTCTCTGTCTAATGCTTGTACCATTTTTATGGTTGGTGCAACCTGTCTTTGTAACCAATGTAATGCCTTTTGTAAAGTATAAGGTTCTGGTTTAGTCGTTAATCGTATCGGCTCTCTATTTTCCCCTATAAACCATGCCCAATCATCATTTGTTTTCCATTGACTTTTCGGTTTATCATCTTCTCTATCAACAAAGCGGACATAATGATTGATGATAGAAAAAGCGGTGCGTTCAGCGTCCCGATAGGTCAGTAAATCTACAACCGCATAATAGGCTCGTTCATTCTTCATGCGTATTTCAAAACGGTTCTTGATTTCTGTATCTTCAACTTCTATGCCATTTTTGACATACTGCTCGTAATTTTTCTGATAGGCACACATATATAACTCACTACTGGTTGAACCGAGATATAAGGTTTCTCCTGTATTCTTTGGTAAATCGCTACCACATTTTTCCGTACCGCTGTAATCTTTCTGCATACGAAAGTAGGAGATACATTCGCCAGCCTTGTATTTTTCCTTTAACTTTGGAATATCTAATATTCCTGCTTTATCATTGATTGCCAAGTCAAGTCGTTTCATCTTACCACCTGCCGTTAAACAATCCAGCATAAAGTCATACCATGAGCGTTCCTGTGCCAATAGATAACTTTCCATTTGCCGACACCCTCTGCCTTTTAGTTCTAATAAAACACCTAAATGCTCTTGCATGGAACACATGATGTTGATGTCGCCTAAAACATATTTGCTTTCATATCCGTATTTTCCAAAATCTTCATAAAGCATATAATCGGCTTTTAGTTGTAATACTTCACGAATAATCTTTAATGCGTCTGTCGTAGGAAAGCGGACACGGAAGTAATCAATCAACAGAAATAGTGGTTCTTGCGGATTGAAACGCTCAATCTGTTTTTCTATCGTTTGTTTTAGTTCAGCAGAGGGAACAACAGTCCCATTCTCTATCTGGTTAAAATATGTACGACTGATACCACAGGCAACAGCAAGTTTTCTTTGTGTTACTCCATATTCTTCACGCTTTTGTCTTAATTCTTCTATAAAGTTTTTATCATTCATTCTTCAATTCCTCCAATCAAAAAAGGCAACTACCATATTTGATAATTGCCTATACTTAAATTTCCGCAAAAGAAAAGACAATCAATTTCTCGTTTGAAATCAACTGTCTTTCCTATGTCTTATTCAATTTTTATGTATTAAATGAGTGCTTTTTAGTTAACACCCTATTAAAAGCGATTTTACCTTGTAAATACAGCGTTTTCCGCTTAGTAGTGTATATTGTTTCTTGTTTTTTGTGCCCCCCTTGTTAGATAACGGGGGCTTACTGTTCGCTCGCAAGCTCGCTCAACTGCCGGAGTGAACCAGCCACTAAAAACGGTGGAAAAATCTAAGAGATTTTCCCACCGCCGTGTCTGGATCACTCCGCCTATTATGCTTTTTCGCTTTACCTTTTAATCCCCAATCATATTATACCTCTAATGCACGAATTAGATTTACCATTTCAATAGCTCCCTGTGCACATTCAGAGCCTTTATTTCCTGCTTTGCTACCAGCTCGTTCTATCGCCTGTTCAATCGTATCTGTCGTAAGAACACCAAACATAACTGGTGTTTCGGTATTTAAACTGATTTGAGCAATTCCTTTTGATACCTCACTACACACATAATCATAATGGCTTGTACTACCTCGAATAACTGCTCCCAAACAAATAATCGCATCATATTTTTTACTTTTTGCCATTTTAGACGCTATCAAAGGTATTTCAAATGCTCCCGGAACCCAAGCTACCTCTATGTCCTTTTCACCAACATTTTCTCTTTTCAAATTATCTAATGCACCTGCTAATAGCTTAGAAGTTATAAACTCATTAAATCTTGCTACAACAATACCGATTTTTATATTTTCTGCTACTAAATTTCCTTCAAAAGTGTTCATTTATTTTTCCTCCATATTCAAAATGTGTCCCATTCGGTCTTTCTTTGTCTTTAGATAAAAACTATCATAAGGATTTGCTTCTATTTCAATCGGTACTCTGCTTGAAATTTTCATTCCATAATCTTCTAACTGATAAACTTTATCAGGATTATTTGTAAGTAAATGCAATGATTTTATTCCCAAATCTCTTAAAATCTGTGCACCGATATAATATTCTCTTAAATCGCCTTGAAATCCTAATGCAAGGTTGGCGTCAAGTGTATCCATACCGTTATCCTGTAAATGATAGGCTTTTAGTTTATTGACAAGCCCGATACCTCGTCCCTCTTGTCGCATATAAAGCAATACACCAGAACCATTTTCTGCAATCATTTTCATTGCTTTATCTAACTGCTGTCCACAATCACAGCGTAAAGAGCCAAAGGCATCTCCTGTTAAGCACTCTGAGTGGACACGACATAGCACATCGTTTCCATTATTCAAATCTCCCATAACCAATGCAACATGATGTTCTCCATTCAATTTATTGATATAACAATGTGCTTTGAAATTCCCATATTTTGTAGGCATTTCTACAACCGAAACACATTCTACAAGCAAATCATATACTTTTCTGTATTCCTGTAATTCTTTAATTGTGAGGGTAGGTATATGGTGTGTTTGAGAAAACTGAATTAAATCAGGTGTTCTCATC
This sequence comes from Amedibacterium intestinale, assembly GCF_010537335.1. Lineage (NCBI taxonomy): Bacteria > Bacillati > Bacillota > Erysipelotrichia > Erysipelotrichales > Erysipelotrichaceae > Amedibacterium > Amedibacterium intestinale. Next base: position 1,914,588 of record NZ_AP019711.1, on the reverse strand, counting down.
ATTTTCCCGTTTTCATTCATAATTTCGCAACATAAGCCACATTCTTTTAAGCCAGCCAACCTCAATAGGTCAACCGTTGCTTCTGTATGTCCATTTCTTTCCAAAGCACCTCCGTTCTTTGCAATCAGAGGAAACATGTGCCCCGGTCTACGAAAGTCAAAGGGATTTACATTCTCAGTCACACACATACGAGCCGTTAATCCTCTTTCTTCGGCAGAAATACCTGTTGTAGTATCCTTATAATCAATAGAAACTGTAAAGGCAGTTTCATGGTTATCTGTATTATCTTCAACCATAGGGGAAAGCATGAGCCTGTTAGCCAGACTTTCACTCATAGGCATACAGATTAAGCCTTTTGCATAAGTCGCCATAAAATTAACATTTTCTGTTGTCGCAAATTGTGCCGAACAAATTAAATCCCCCTCATTTTCTCTCTCTTTATCGTCCATAACCAAAACAAGTTTTCCCTCTTGTAACGCCTGCAATGCCTCTTTTATTTTTTGATATTTCATAATTCCTTTATCCTTTCTGCTAAAATCCGTATCGGCATAACAACTCTTTCGACAACTCTGTTTCATTGCTGTTGTCTATGAGTTTCTGCACATATTTCCCTAATATATCATTTTCAAGGTTTACCATATCCCCGACTTGTTTATTCTTGAGAATTGTTTGCTCCAAAGTATGAGGGATAACGGATACCGAAAAATCTGCTTTCGATACTTTTGCGACAGTAAGACTAATACCGTCAATAGCAATCGAACCTTTTTCAACAATTAGATTTAAGATTTCTCTTTGCGTATTGATTTGATACCACACCGCATTTTTGTCTCTACGCACAGACGATATTCTGCCTGTCCCATCAATATGCCCCGTAACAATGTGACCGCCCAACCTGCCATTCATAGGCATAGCTCTTTCTAAATTCACAAGGCTTCCATGTCTTAACAGGCTAAGAGCCGTTCTGTTCCATGTTTCATTCATCACATCAACTGTAAAAGATTGTCGAGTGAAACAAGTAACTGTAAGGCAGATACCATTGACTGCTATGCTGTCGCCTAAATGTATATCCTCTAATATTTTTGAAGCTTTAATGGATAGTTTACAGTTACAAGTATCTTTCTGTATTCTTTCTACTTTACCGATTTCTTCTATTATTCCTGTAAACATGGATAAATCACTTCGCTTTCTATGAAATAATCATTTCCCACTTGAGAAAAAGCATATGGTTTAAGCATAATGGCGTCATTAGGAAAAGCAACACCTTGACCACTTACAGGGCTTTTTGCACTCCCACCAAATATTTTAGGTGCTATATAAATTTGCACCTCATCAACAATCTGTTGCTCAAGAGCACTCCAATTCATTGCACTTCCACCCTCTAAAAGTAGACTGTCTATCTGCATATTTCCTAAACATTGCATTAAATTCATTAAGTCAATATGATTACCTTTTTTCTTCGTATAAATAATTTCACAACCACATTTTCTGTAAAGAGCAATCTTACTTTCATCAATAGAAGAAGTAGCGATATATGTTTTAATGTCATTCGCTGTTTTGATAATTTTTGATGTAATGGGTGTTCTTAAATCTGTATCACATACGATACGAATAGGATTTTCCCCGTTTTCTAATCGGCATGTCAGTAAAGGGTCATCTTGAATAACGGTATTCACTCCTACCATGATCGCAGTAACCTTATGCCTGAATTGATGTACTTGTTTTCTCGCTTTTTCGCCACTTATCCATTTTGATTGATTTGTATAAGTTGCTATTTTCCCGTCCATTGTCATTGCATATTTCATAAAAACATAAGGAATATGCCTTGTAACATATTTTCTAAAAACTTTGATTAACTGTTGACACTCCATTTCTAAAATTCCTATCACAACTTGAATGTTGTTTTCCTCAAGTACCTTTACACCTTTTCCAGACACAATAGGATTACAGTCTAAAGTTCCGACGACTACTCTTGTAATGCCACTTTTAATAATTGCTTCTGTGCAAGGTGGTGTCTTACCATAGTGACAGCATGGTTCAAGTGTTACATAAAGTGTTGCTCCTACAGGTGACTCCCTACAATTTTTTAATGCATTTCTCTCTGCATGCAATCCACCAAAGATTTCATGGTATCCCTGTCCTATAATTCGATTATCTTTTACAATTACTGCCCCAACCATAGGATTAGGATTGACATAGCCAGCACCTTTTTTTGCCAGTTTTATTGCTAATTTCATGTATTCTGTATCGCTCATTTTTACACCTCCAAAAAAATACATGCCTTGAATAAAATCTATCCAAGACATGCAAAAGAGGATTTATGCGATTAAAGAAAATGCTCTGAAACAATATAAAATCATTCCAGAGCACGCAAAAAAAGCATAAACTTACTTTCATCTTCTTTCATCCAGACTATACTGTCGGCTTTGGAATTTCACCAAATCATGCCTTTCGGCTCGTGGGCTATACCACCGGTAGGGAATTACACCCTGCCCTGAAGATAGTTATTCAATTACGGACAATTATAATATCTGATATTATATCTGTCAATAAAAAGTTTTTTTCTCGTTTATCCAAATACAATAATTTGCAAGCAGGTAAACACAGGTTATTTCTTAATATCCTTTTGTTTGGGAAACTCCACATTCCCACTTACTTACTGTTTTATCCGATACAAATAGTTTTTCAGCCAGTTCTTTTTGTGTCATTTCTTTTTCTTTTCGCAGTTCAACAAGAAACTGCCCAAATTTTTCATTACTTATTTGCTTCATAGTATTCCCTCCTATTGGTATTGTAATGGTTTTTACCTTAAGAGACAATCTACGAATGGTAGAGTTAGCTTATTCACTGTCTTTTATAGTTAAGTTTTTATTCTTCATAAAAAAACCACAGATATTACACTGTGGTGATATAGTCCATAAAAGCTTCTTGTAAATTATGAAGCAGTAGGTAGTCATAAAATTGTTCATCGTTTACATCTTTTTCATATTCATCAACGATCTTGCTGGTATGTGGGGCAAAAGGATAAGGAATTCCACTTTGTGTACGTATGTAATGAAGATGCCATCCTTCTTTTGTAGGGTGAATCGTTACACTTGCACAGTCTTCTCCATTATCTCCCCATATATCGTCACAAAACAATTCTGCATAAAAAGGAGATGAAAAGTTTTTTTCATTTCGATAGGAAGCTAGCTCTTGAACTCTCATGCCTTGGCTCCTTTCAGATATTCTTCATAGGCTTTATATAAAAGTGTGATTTGATCTTTGAATGTTTGTTCCTCTGCTGAGAATACCATATATTTCATTGCTTCTTTATAGAAATCTTCAAACTTGTCAATATTTTTTGATGATGCGATACCATGCAGTAAACTGTAATATACAAAGTAAGGCTCTTTTGGATACATGTTTAACAATTCTTCTTTTTTCTTGTTCGCAATTTCTATATTACCAGATGCCGCATATCCACATAACAGAGCAGCTTTCATATCCGCAAAAAAGCTTTGGTTTTTCTTATAAATGGAAAGAAGGTTATTCGCCTGATTTTCTGCTTCCTGCATCTGTTCATCATTTGGACAAATGCTGGCATATCGTATAAAGGCAGTTACTAAAAAAGTAGTAATATCGAAATCATAAACATGATGAAAATACATTAAATCTTTTTTCTGCTGTGTATACATGTTTTCAATACGTTTCATCAGTTTATAAATTTCAGTAATTTCTTCCTGTATTTCCATTTCTGTATTTGATAAAGAAAGCGCATCTGCATAAATATAATAGGGATCACATAAAGTGTGTAGATCATATTGTTCAGGAATGAGTTTAAGTAATAATTTTTGATATACAGTTCGATGTGTCGGAGAAACGCTTAATACTAAATCTTCAACAGAAGTTAGTGTTTCATATTGTTTTAAGATTTCTTCTTTAGAAGTTTGAAATCCTGCATCTTTTAATTGCTGAATGTATTCCTCTATACTGGATTCTTTAGTTTTATAAAATGTATCATAAAAGGATGGTTTAGAAGATATATTCTTTTTTTTCTTATGTTTTTTCTTTGTTGCCATAGGGATTCCTCCTTTTTTTATATTTTATAATATTGAGTTAAAAGATACAATAAGCTTTCAAAAACGAAATGCAAAAGTGACAGCACATGGAAATTGACACAATGTGTTTCTAGAAAATATGGTAAAATAAATATAAATAAAAAGAGGGATCGGAATGAAATTTAAATTATTAAAAAGCTTTAATATTACAACAAAAACAGACAGAAGAGATTTACAGAAAATCCTTAATGATATTCAAGTAATTAAGTTAGAGATAAGTGATGAGGGATGGGATTCCTATCATATTGATGCTGTATGCAAGCAGGGGGATGCTTTTTACGATGTATCTCTTAGGGTAGAGTATAATCGGGTGGAACATTATTACTCTGAATGTAATTGTAAAGAATTTAATCCTTATTCTTTACGAAAATACTGTCCTCATATATTAGCTGTCTGTGATTTTTTAGAAGGTAAAGAAGCAGTCGATTATACATGGGAAGATGTGTATGAAATGGAAGGTTATCTTGCATATAAACGAAAGAAGGAACTGGAATTATTTCGTATGCAGTCAAAACATGCACTGGATAAACTTTATAAGAAAAAGCAGCAGGTACATGAAAAAACCATAAATTCTTGTTTGGATACAAAAATATATTCGATTGAAATAAATAAGGAGGGAAGTGGCTTTCAAGACTTTCGTGTAGGATTTAAAGTTGGATGTGAGAAGAAATATGTAATTAAAGATATTCCAAATTTTGTTCAGGCAGTAGAACGAAAACAATATGTAAAATATGGTAAAAACTTAGCCTTTGTACATGATATTGAAAAATTTGATGAGCATTCTAAAAAAATTATTCACTTTATGGAGAAATGTATCATGATGGATAGAGAATTTTTATCTGGACGTTATTTGTATCCATTAAATTCTTATGAAATGACGGATACATTTTACGATATCATGTATCCAAAAAAACCAGCGGAAGAAATGAAATTTTGTGTTGGTGTAACAAAGGAAGAAGATTTGCTTTGTTTTGAGACAAGAAATACAGAGTTTATCATAGGAGGAGAAAACTATTTTTATAAGTTTAAAGATGGAGAACTGGTCCGTTTTCATACATCATTTTTTGAACTTTTAGAATTGTTTATCATACAGACACAAGAACGTTTATTTGTTTCACTTGATGATTATCCTGAATTTTATGATAAAATATTCCGTCATATACAAGCCAATTTAAATATTGTAGAAGGAGAAGATCTTCTTCCACAGATAAAAACAGAAAACTGTATTGTACATAAGCCGGAATTATATGGAGATGTATATGATGCAGATACAATATCTTTCAAACCAGTAGCATATGATGAACAGGAACAAAAAGTAGCGTTACTAACAAATCAGAATTATGAAACAAACGCAAATATAGAAATATTATTATCGGTATTAGATGAAAAAAGTGTTTATAAAGATAAGGAAGAAAATGCATTCTTTATGAATATCGATGAAGATGATACATTATCTTTTCTACAAAACAATGTGCCGGCATTACAAAAAATCTGTGATGTTTATGTTAGTGACGCATTAAAGAAAATTGGTAAAAAAACCAATTATACAATTACAACAGGAGTACATTTAAATAATAATTTGCTGGAAATCAGTTTTCATACCGAAGATTTTGATATGAAAGAAATTGGTGCCATTTTAAAAGCCATGAAAAAGAAAAAACGTTATACACGTTTAAAATCAGGACAGATTTTGCATTTAGAGAGTGAACAGTTAGAAGATATTGAAAGTCTTTTGGAAGATTATGATTTATCAGAGAAAAATATTAAGAATGGGACTTTAAAACTGGATGCTTTTCATTCCCTTTCCTTAGATGAGCGTTTAAAAGAAAACAGCAGTTTAAAAATCAATCGTGATGAGGCATTGAAACAATATATTGAAAATTTCCAAAACAATAAAATTCGTTATACGGTAAATGAAGATTATATGGATATTCTTCGTGATTATCAAAAAATCGGTGTGAAATGGCTGTTGACCATGTACCAGTATAAATTCAATGGGATTTTGGCAGATGAGATGGGGCTAGGGAAAACCTTGCAGGTAATTTGTATGTTAGATAGTGTAAAGGATGAGGGAAAACAATTCCTTGTAGTAGCACCCGCATCTTTGATTTACAATTGGCAGGATGAAATTCAAAAGTTTTCTAAAACACTGTCTAGCTGTATCATTACTGGAAATAAAACAAATCGAAAGAATTTGATTCATAAAGAACATGTTGATGTCTATATTACTTCTTATGATTATTTACGTAATGATATTGAAGAGTATAAAGATATAATGTTTGATACGGTTATACTAGATGAAGCACAGAATATTAAAAATCAGAAAACAAAAAATGCAGAATGTGTGAAACAGCTGCAGGCGGCGCATCGTTTTGCGTTAAGTGGAACACCGATTGAAAATGCATTGTCGGAACTTTGGAGCATTTTTGATTTCTTAATGCCAGGTTATTTATTTAGTTATGCACACTTTAGAAAACATTATGAAATACCAATTGTATCCAAGCAGGATGAAAAGGCAAATAAGACATTGAAACGACTGGTATCTCCATTTATTTTACGAAGAACGAAAAAGGATGTATTAACAGAACTTCCTGATAAAGTGGATCATCAGTATTTGATTGATTTTAGCGAAGAAGAAAAGAAACTGTATTTTGCGAATGCTATGCAGGTAAATAAAGAGTTAAAACAGAAACTAGATCAAAACAGTATTGGAAAAATTGAAATCTTAGCGATGCTGACAAGGCTTCGTCAGATTTGCTGCGATCCGCGATTAGTTTTTGAAGGCATTACAACTCCTTCCAGTAAACTACAGGCTTGTATAGATTTGGTAAATACACTTCATGAAAATAATAAGAAAATATTGATTTTTTCTTCCTTTACTTCCTTAATGGATCTACTTGCACAGGAGTTAGATAAGCAGAAGCTTCCTTATTATATGCTAACAGGAAGTACAAACAAGGAAAAACGAAGAGAAATGGTAGAGGCATTCCAAAAGGATGATACACCAATATTCTTGATTTCTTTAAAGGCAGGGGGAACTGGTTTGAACCTTACGGCAGCAGAAGCAGTTATTCACATTGACCCATGGTGGAATGTATCAGCACAAAATCAGGCAACCGATCGTGCACATCGTATTGGACAAAATGCAAATGTGCAGGTGTATCGTATGATTATGAAAGATTCTATTGAGGAAAAGATTGAAAAGCTGCAACAGCAGAAAAAAGATCTTGCGGATAATTTTGTGGAAGGAAACGATGGTTCTCTTTCTACAATGTCCAAAGCAGATATTTTGGATTTATTTGCACATAAAGAATAAGTTAATAAAATTTTATGTAGAACAGGGCATTCTTAGACAGTTTGTTTTAGGGATGTCCTTTTTATATGATGAATTAGGTTCTGAAACAGTATGGCTATTATTCACTCCTGTGTTAATAAGTGAAATGATATAGTGTATTGTAATTTTGATGTTATTATGGGAAATCAAAACGAGGAGTTCAATTTAGAATATGAGTTGCAAATCTTATTAAAGAGTATGAAAAAAGGATTTGGACTTGGTGATAATTGATGAAAAGAATTAGGTGATTGTAGATGGAGTATGATAGAAATAATTTGATTTGCATAACCATATGTCTCGTTGTATAATGTATCCACAAAGAAAGAAACACGATCTCATACACTTTATGTATGAGATTTTGTCGTGGTATGAGGTGAATATATGAAACTGATCGTTGGTTTAGGAAATCCGGGTAAAGAATATGAAAATACAAGACATAATGCGGGCTTCAGTGTGCTTGATGCAATCGCAGAGTATTGCCATGTAGAAGTTACACAGAAAAAGTTTAAAGCACTGATTGCACTGACACGTATTGATGGAGAACAGGTGTTGTTGATGAAGCCGCAGACGTATATGAATTTATCTGGGGAAGCAGTGGTGGAAGCTATGAAGTTTTATCGTTTACAGGCAAAAGATATTCTGGTAATTTATGATGATATGGATATGCCGGTTGGAAAGATTCGTCTTCGTGAAAAAGGAAGTGCTGGTGGACAGAATGGAATGAAAAATATCATTGCCCATTTGCATACACAGGAATTTAATCGTATTCGTGTAGGGATTGGAAAAGATGCACGAGTACCGGTAGTAAACTGGGTGCTGGGAAAAATACGCAAAGAAGAACAGGAAGATTTTAAAAAGGCAGTGGAACAGGCAAGAGATGCGGCTATTTTTTCTTTAACGCATACGTTTATTGATACCATGAGCCGATATAATAAAAAGTAGGGTGATATTGTGGATATTCTTTTAAGAGAACTGGCAGAAAATGCCGGTGTCAAAAGTATTCTAAAAAAAGAAAGTGTATTAGGAAATCTTTCTTTAAGTGAAGAAGCATTGTTAATTGCCAGTGCATATCGTATGCAGCCGCAGAGTATGTTTATTGTGAAAAACAATGCATATTCTGCACAGAAATTATACGATCGTTTATCTGCTTTATTAAAAGAAGATGTGCTGTTATTTACGATGGAAGAATCTTTGCGTGTGGAAGCTGTTGCCTCTTCTCCTGAGACAAGAGCAAACCAGATGGAAGTAATGGGCAAACTATTGGAGGATCGCCCTTATATCTGCGTTATGAACACGGCTGGTGCCATTCGTTTTCAGCCATCAAAAGAACAATTTGAAAAGCATACCTTATCTTTGAAACAAGATGAAGAGATTGCATATGATGACTTGAAACGGTTGTTGCAGGAAGCAGGTTATACCCATGTGAATCGTGTGGATCAGCCTTTATGCTATGCAGCACGCGGGGGGATTATTGATGTCTTTTCAATGAATTATGAGCACCCGATTCGTATTGAGTTTTTTGATAATATTATTGATAGTATTCGTTTTTTTGATATTTCTACACAAAGAACAATAGAAGTCATACAGGAAATAAAGATTTTACCTGCCAGCACCTTTTTGTTTGAAGAAAAACAACTGGAAGAAATTCGACAAAATGCAATCAATGAATTTGAAAAACAGAAAAAACATTTACCAGAAGATATGCAAGAAACTTTATATGATACGATTTTAGAAGATCTTGATATGCTGCAGCGAAGAGAAGTGGAAGGTAAGCTGTATCGCTATTATGCTTTCCAGCAAGATAAAAGCACGCTTTGTGATTATCGAAAGGATGCCTGGATTCTTGTTTCCAGTAAGGAAGAAGTAAAAGAATCCATCAAACATATACAGGAAGAAACAGTTTCTTATTTACAGGAGCTGTTTGAAGAGGGAAGAGCTTTATGTAAATTCTCTGTATTTGAAGATATGAATCATGTACTGCAGGGACATGAAGTATTGGAATTTGGTATGTTTGTAGATTATAAAAAACCGGTATCTTCCAATATTCTATCCATGTCGTTAGGCGATGTGAACTTAGAAAGAACGATGCAGGAAGTTTTGTCACAGGCGAAAAATAGACGTGTTTTATTGTGTCTTGATGAAAAAGAAATTGTGCAAATAAAACGTATTTTACAGGAAGAGAATGTAAGTTATCATCTTGTGGAAGAAGAGGATGTACTGGAAGAAGGGATTTCACTTCTTCAACATGCTATGGTGGAAGGTTTTACTTGTGTAAATGAAAATATCGCAGTTTATACCAGCAAAGAACTTTTCCATAAAACACAAAAGACTTCTCGTTTTGCGAATAAGTTTAAAGAAGCGGAAGTATTACATAATTATGAAGAATTAAGTGTAGGAGATTATGTTGTACATAATCAGCATGGTGTAGGAAAATATTTAGGTATCGTAACACGAAACAATGATGGTATGCATAAAGATTATTTGCATGTAGTCTATAAGGGAGATGCTTCCTTATATATACCATTGGAACAGTTTCATTTAATTCGCAAGTTTATTTCTAAAGAAGGTGCTTCACCAAAACTGAATACACTTGGAAGCAAGGAATGGGAAAAAACAAAACGCAAGGTCAGTGAAAAAATTGCGGAACTTGCGGATCGTTTGCTGCATCTATATGCACAGCGTGATGAAAATATTGGTTATGCGTTTGCACCAGATACACCTTTACAGGCTGATTTTGAAAAAGATTTTCCTTATGAATTAACACGAGATCAGGCAAAAGCGGTAAAAGAAATCAAACGGGATATGGAATCCAGCAAACCGATGGATCGTTTATTATGTGGGGATGTTGGTTTTGGGAAAACAGAAGTGGCAGCACGTGCAGCATTTAAAGCCGTTGCGGATAATAAACAGGTTGCATTTTTATGTCCTACAACCATTTTATCTTTGCAGCATTATAAAACCTTTGTAAAACGATTCCAAAATTTCCCTGTACAAATTGCGGTGATCAATCGTTTTGTGCCTTTGAAAGAACAAAAGAAACTTTTACACGATGTAAAAGAAGGCAATATTGATATTTTAATTGGAACACATCGCCTACTATCTAAAGATGTGGAATTCTCTGATTTGGGATTATTGGTTATCGATGAGGAACAACGTTTTGGCGTGGAACATAAAGAAAAAATAAAAGAATTAAAAAACAGTGTTGATGTACTTTCCTTAAGTGCAACACCAATTCCAAGAACCTTACAGATGTCTTTGATTGGGATTCGTTCCTTATCACAGCTCGATACTCCGCCATCCAATCGTATGCCGGTACAAACATATGTAATAGAGAAAAACTTTTCGATGATCAAAGAAGTGATACAGCGAGAATTAGCACGAAATGGGCAGGTATTCTATCTTTTCAATAATGTAAAAGAGATTTATAATGTGGCACGTAAATTAAGAGAAGCTTTACCAGATATTGAAGTTGGTGTGGCACATGGAAAAATGAGTCGAGAAGAAATCGAAGATGTGATGTTGCAGTTTACCGATAATCATTATCAGGTGCTTGTCTGTACAACAATCATTGAAACAGGAATTGATATTCCAAATGCCAATACGATCCTTATTGAAGATGCCGATCATTTTGGATTAAGTCAGCTGTATCAGATCAAAGGACGAGTGGGTAGAAGTGATCGTTTAGCATATGCGTATTTGATGTATTCTCCACAAAAACAGTTAAGCGAAGTGGCGGGGAAACGATTAAAATCCATTAAGGAATTTACTCAGCTTGGAAGCGGATATAAGATTGCCATGCGAGATTTAACGATTCGCGGGGCAGGAGATATGCTGGGACCACAGCAGGCTGGTTTTATTGATACCGTAGGTATTGACATGTATATTGAAATGTTAAATGAAGCCATTATGGAAAGAAAAGGTATCAAAAAAGAAGAAAAACCGGTAATGAAAAAAGCAAATGTTGCGGTAGATGCCTATATACCGGGAAAATTTGCGAATGAAGATTATGAAAAAATTACATTATATCAAAGGATTGAAGCAATTCAGACAAAGGAACAGCTTCGTGATATGATGGAAGAAATTAAAGATAATTATGGAAAACTTCCAAAATCAGTACAAATGCTGTTTGAGAAAAAACGACTGGATATTTTAATTAATGAACCAATAGTAGATACATTTATGGAAGAGCCAAAAAGAATTCGTATCAGCTTTTCAGAAAACTGGTCAAATCGTATTGATGGGGTTAAATTCTTTGAACGTATGACAACGATTTCTAAAAACATTCAAATGCGTTTTGTGGATAAAAAGATTTCTGTCTTCTTTCCAAAAAGCAAAGACTGGCTGTTTAAAGTCATTGAAATATTGGAAAGCTGTGAACGCATGGAGTTAAAAGAAGAATAAAGATATAGAAAAAGGGACGTAACAGTTAAGTGATTTTAAAAGTATCACGTAGACTATACGGCCTTTTCTTTTGGATTATTTTATTTACATATTATAGATAAAAAATCTTTTTTTATCATATTAGATAGTTATTTTTTAGTTTACGATAATTTAACAGAATCTTGATTGTATAAAGATAAAGGGAAGATAACTATTGTGTTAAACTTACGAAGTCATAATATGAAGGAGAAAGTGAATGGAAAAAAATAGTTTTAATCAGAAAAAATTCTTCTTAATAGGAATCTGCATCTTTATTATTTTAATGGGGATATTTACATTTACAGATTTAAAAATTGCGATGTGGATATATAATCCGAATAGTATTTTTGGAAGAGTATTTGAAATTATTGGAACATTGCCACTACCAATTGTTGGCGTTTTTGCATGTGTTGCCCTTATTATAAGTAGTGAATGTAAGTTTTGTTTAAAAACGATTATCTCTTGGATTTTTGGTGTAATATTATTGGGATATAACCTTCTTGTAGGGACTATTTGTATAGTGTATCAAGTAAAAGAATCATTGATTCCTATGGTTTTATTTATGCTTATTTGGTTGATCGTTTCAATCTTGCTTTGTTTACGCATAGTACGAAATGGAAAAAGAGAAGAATTAAATCGTGCTGCAATTGTTGGTGTAGTAGGTTGTGCGGTTGCGGTGTTTGGGGTTTCGTATATTAAATCATTTGTTTCTAGAGAAAGATTTTATAGATTAGCAGATCCGCTAAAAGATTTTACTTATTGGTTTGAAATTCAATCTGTAAAAATACAAGATGCAAGTTTTCCGTCAGGACATTCAGCACAAGCAGCAGTTAGTTTTTTCTTGATGTTTGTACCTACTTTTGCGAAAAAATTTGATACGTTAATTTATAAAAGAATTGCCATTGTTTTTGCATCGGTATTTACACTCTGTGTTATGATTTCACGAATGGTTTTGGGAATGCACTTCGCAACAGATGTGTTGTTTGGAGCTACAATGACAATCATAACTTATTTTGTGATGTGGCATATAACAGGCTGGTATCATAAAAAAATATAGATTGAAGAATCTATAGAGAGAATAAGGAAAGCATAGTGAATAAGCTGTGCTTTTTTATTACAAAGCAAATACCACGTGCTGTGCGCGTGGTAATAGAATTTTAGTGTAAAAATCTCCTATGTAATATAATGAAATAGGTGAGGTAGTCAATACAAAAGCATAGGAGGGCGTAGCTAAGCATTGAGGCTGCTAGGCCTCAATGCTCGAAAAATTATGCAAAACAATAGGAACTTATATGGCAAGTTTATACCACCTGTTTTATAGGTGGTATAATTGCATTTGTTATTTGCAGGTAGCACCAGCTGCCTCAAAGTTTTTTACTGCATCTGTTAATTTCAATTCTTTCATTTCTTCTGTAATACCAATGGCCTTTAAGGTATTGGCATCTGCTTTCTTTAAATCAAATGTAACTTCAGCGTTTAAATCTTTTCCTTCAATGGTGAAGTTTGTTTCAACACCGGTTCCCTTTTCAATATTCATTTGTTTAAGTGCAGCATCTCCCATAGTTTTTAAATTATCTTCTGTTAAAACAGAGGCATCTCCTCCAAGCAAGGAACCAGGGATTTTAATATTCATGCCAAGATTATCTACAACTTCATTTGTGGCATCCATCTTGATATCCATGGTAATTCCAGACATATCAATGGAGCATGTTTTGGATTCTTTCTTGTCAGCGTTTTGTGTACACCCTGCCAGTATGATAACTGTAGCGGCAGCGACTAAAAGTTTTTTCATATGTTTTCCTCCCTGCTGTTGTACAGCTTCTTATATTTAAAGTATAACATATAAACTGAGGTTTGAAACCCTTTACAATTAACGTTTTATGGGAATGTTTGTAATTTTGATGATGTTTTATCTGAAACTATATAATAATCGGAATAGAATTATAAGATTATTGTGAAATAAAAAGTGGAAAGATAAAATCTTCGCTTAATTTAACCAATGGGTACCTAAATATGACTTCTTACATAAATAATGTAACAAATAGATATATGATTATTTCAGAAACAGGAGGAACAATCCATGAAACAATCAGAATTATTAAAATCTATTGCTGCTTTAACACCATACCAAAAGAGAAAATTAGAAATCTATGTTATTGATGCTTTGAACCTTAATGAAGAAGACAGGGATTTGAAGCCAAAACGCTGTCCATATTGTGGCAAGGAATCCAGAATGATCAAGAAAGGGTTTAAAAACGGGAAACAGCGTTATATGTGTAAAGATTGTAGTCATATCTTCACTTACAATTCACACACAATTACAATGTACTCCAAAATTGAAAGAAGCATGTTTAAAAAAATCGTATTAGATACATTAAGTTTTGTTTCCGTTAAAAAGACAGCAGCCGACTTGGATCTCTCTGTCCCTTGTATATTTGAAAATCGCCATAAAATCCTTTGTGCACTGGAAGTATTGCTGGACAGCGAAAATATGAAATTAAGCGGAACCATAGAGATTGATGAAACTTTTGAACTTGAAAGCCAAAAAGGGTGCAGGAAGATACAAAGAAAAGCCCGCAAACGAGGCGGGCCATCATCTTATAGAGGATTATCTCATGAACAAGTCTGTATCGTTACCACAACAGATAGAAATGGTCATGAGATATTCAAAGCAGTCGGTTATGGAAAACCAACCAAGAACAGTATACTAGAAAACTTCCTAAAAAATCTAGACCCAAAATCAATTATTTATTCCGATGGAGCATTTTGTTATGATGAACTGGCCAAAAAGGCAAACTGCAGTCTTGTACAATTAAAATCACATTTGTCATACAACACCGTAGAACATATCAACACAGTGAACAGTATACATTTGCTAATAAAAGGTCAATTGATTGCATACAGGGGTATCGCAACAAAATACATGAATCGATACATGAGCTTGTTTGTATTTGTTCGTAGATTTCAGGAAATGGATGATAATGAAAAACTGCCTATCATCTTACGAAGATTGAAAGATTTAAATTTTACCATAACAAGAAAATCTTTAAAAACATATAATTTGCTTTATATTTAAAGGTTCATTTGTTATCTAGGTACCTTTTTGTTAAATTAAGCGAAAATCTTTTGTTTTTTTACTTGTTTAGAAATAGGAAAAGCTGTAAAATAGTAATGCTCAAATTTAGTATTATAAATAGAAAAGAAAAGAGGGATGTATATGTTAAATAAACAGTTTTTTACTTCTGAGTCTGTAACAGAAGGTCATCCAGATAAAATTTGTGACCAGATTAGTGATGCAGTCTTAGATGCGATTTTAGAAAAAGATCCAAATGCCCGTGTAGCGTGTGAAACTTGCTGTACAACAGGTATGGTTATGATCATGGGAGAAATCTCTACAAATTGCTATGTGGATATTCCTTCCATTGCGCGTGATGTTGTATTAGGTATCGGTTATGATCGTGCAAAATATGGATTTGATGGAACAACATGTTCTGTTTTAACATCAATTGATGAACAGTCCAGTGATATTGCGATGGGTGTAGATCACTCTTTGGAAACAAAAGAAGGAAAAGAAGAAGATAACAATGGTGCAGGAGATCAGGGTATGATGTTTGGTTATGCCTGCGATGAAACTCCAGAATTAATGCCATTATCGATTTCTTTGGCACATCGTTTAGCAAAACAGTTAACAAAAGTAAGAAAAGATGGAACTCTTACATATTTAAGACCTGATGGAAAAACACAGGTAACAATCGAATATGAAAACGATCGTCCAAAACGTGTAGATACGATCGTTATTTCTACACAGCATTCAGACAGTGTATCATTAGAAACCATTCGTGAAGATTTGAAGAAACACGTAATTGATGTAATTATTGATAAAGATTTGATGGATGAAGATACAAAAATTTATATCAATCCAACAGGACGTTTTGTTATCGGTGGTCCTCAGGGAGATAGTGGTTTAACAGGACGTAAAATTATCGTTGATACTTATGGTGGGGTTGCTCGTCATGGTGGGGGAGCATTCTCAGGTAAAGATCCTACAAAAGTTGATAGAAGTGCAGCGTATGCAGCTCGTTATGTTGCGAAAAATATTGTTGCGGCAGGACTTGCAAGTAAATGTGAAATTCAGTTAGCTTATGCGATTGGTGTTGCTCATCCAGTAAGTATTCTTGTCGATACGTTTGGTACAGGAAAACTGGCTGATGAAGAAATTGCAGATATCGTAAGAAAAGAATTCGACCTTCGACCAACAAGCATTATCAAGACATTGGATTTAAGAAAACCAATTTATCGTCAGTTAGCTGCTTATGGACACATGGGTAGAGAAGATTTAGGTGTGAAGTGGGAAGATACAACACCTGCAGAAAACTTGAAAAAATATTTGAAATAAGAAAAAACCTTGGAGCTTCCAAGGTTTTTGTATGGAGAAATAAAGTTAAGGGGATATTCGAATGAAAAAAATAATCGGCTTTTGTAAAAAAGATGCAGTATTAAGCATATCTTTTATACTGTGTTTCTTATCGTGCTTTATGATTCCGCCAAGTAAAGCATATATAGGATATATAGATTTTCATACTCTTATTCTTCTATTCTGTTTAATGTTAATTGTAGAAGGATTAAGGGAACAGTATTTTTTCTCCTATGTTGCGGATATTCTTTTAAAGAAAATACATTCTGCAAAGGGACTTGTTTTTTCTTTGGTTTTTCTTTGTTTTATCAGCAGTATGTTTATAACAAATGATGTTGCCTTGATTACTTTTGTACCCTTTGGTATCTTGCTTTTAAACGCAGCAGGAATGGATTCAAAAATTTGTCTTACAGTTGTATTTATGAGCATTGCGGCAAATCTTGGAAGTATGTTTACACCGATTGGAAATCCACAAAATTTATATTTATTTTCCTTATCACAGATGAAATTAACGGAATTTTTATCACTCATGTTTCCGTATACACTGATTTCTGCTGTCTTATTCATACTATTTATTGTTGTGTTTTATAAAAACAAGGAAATTAAAGTATCTGTATATCAAGATAAAAAGTTGAAGTATAAAAACATAAGTATCTATATATTGTTGTTTATTTTATGTTTGCTGTGTGTAGGAAATATATTATCTGATTGGATCTTAGTTTGTATCGTTGTAGCGGTAATTCTTCTGTTAGATGTTTCCCTATTTTCAAAAGTAGATTATTCGTTACTGCTTATTTTTCTTTTCTTTTTTATCTTTATAGGGAATATAAATACCTTGGAGGAACTGCATGAAATTTTATCACAGTGGCTGTTGCATCATGAAAAAATATTTGCGATCATATGCAGCCAATTTATTAGTAATGTTCCTTGCGCAATGCTGCTTTCAGCCTATACAGAAAATTATGCACAGCTTATTATTGGAACCAACCTTGGTGGACTTGGGACATTGATTGCATCTATGGCAAGCTTAATATCTTATAAACAGATTGCAGTTCAATATCCAAAACAGAAAAAGAAGTATCTTCTTATTTTTACGGCATGGAATCTCTTGTTTTTGATATTGCTGCTAGGAGTCAGTACATTTATATAAAAGATGTTATTGTAATATTATCTTTCATGTGTTTCTTTATATAATTTTTGTATATGAGAAGGATACTCAGATACTTTCATGTTTTTTACATGTTGTTCGGTTCCTTCTTTTTTTGCAGTTTCATAATACCACTGTTTAAATTCAATGAGCTTTAAAGATTTCGTTAATAAATTTATTTGATTTTTAATGTTTTCTTCCTGTTTATACATAAAATTCAATCTTGTATCAATCGTTTCATCGCCTAGAGCACACCAATCCATAAACTGTTTGATATCTTGGATGGTTAATCCTGAACTTTTTAGACAATGAATCATTTGAAGGGCTTCGATATCTGCATCTGTAAATACACGTATGCCGCCTTTTGTTCGATTTACATTTTTTAAGAGTCCATGTTTATCATAGTAACGTAATGTAGAAATAGATACTCCTGTTCTTTTTGAGATTTCTCCAATTTGCATAAAATCCTCCTTAAATTATACTTGACCTAAAGTTAGGTTTAGATATTACAATAAGTCTACCATTAAGTTTTTTATTGGTCAAGAAAGGAAGGATATACTATGTATAACGTATTAAACAAAATAAATGGACCCGAGGATGTTAAAAAATTAAGTTTAGAGGAACTAAATGAACTGGCTGAAGATATTCGAGAAGGTCTTTTTCATCGTTTGACAAAAATTGGAGGACATTTTGGACCTAACTTTGGAATCGTGGAAACAGAAATTGCGATGCATTATGTGTTTGATTCTCCTAAAGATAAATTTGTATTTGATGTTTCACATCAAAGTTATCCACATAAGATGTTGACGGGAAGAAAGTTAGGATATATAGATGATGCGCATTTTAAAGAGGATTCCGGATATACAAATCCAGAAGAAAGTGAGCATGACTTATTTAATGTTGGACATACTTCAACTTCCATTTCTTTAGCAACTGGCCTTGCGAAAGCTAGAGATTTGCTTGGAAAAAAAGAAAATGTAATTGCCTTGATTGGAGATGGTTCCTTATCAGGAGGAGAAGCTTTGGAAGGTTTGAATGTTGCCGGTTCTGAATTGAATTCTAATTTGATCATTGTTGTGAATGATAATCAGCAGTCTATATCTGAAACACATGGAGGCATTTATAAGAATTTAAAAGAGTTAAGAGATACCAAAGGAAATGCCGACAACAATATGTTTAAGGCAATGGGATTGGATTATATATATGAAGAGAATGGAAATGATATAGAAGCGATGATTCGTGTATTTGAAAAAGTAAAAGATATTGATCATCCAATTGTGGTACATATCAATACTTTAAAAGGAAAAGGGTATCAGAAAGCTATAGAAGATAAGGAAAACTGGCATTGGGTTCTTCCTTTTGATAAAGAAACAGGAAAAACAACGATTTCTTTCGATGGAAGCGAAGATTATACATCAATCGCAAGAGAATATATCATGAACAAGGCAAAAGAAGATAAAGCGTTTATGGTGATAACACCAAATATGCCGGCAAGTGTAGGTTTGAGTCAAAAAGATCGAGAAGCTTTAGGAATGCAGTTTGTAGATGTAGGGATTGCAGAGGAGCAGGCTGTAGCGATGGCTGCAGGAGCTGCAAAACAGGGAGCAAAACCATTAGTTGTAACAAATACAACCTTTATGCAGAGATGTTATGATCAAATCAGTCATGATGTATGTATCAATAATAGTCCAGTTACCATTCTTTTGAATTATACTTCTTTTGACGGTTTGACAGATGTAACACACTTGGGTATCTTTGGGTTATCCGCATTCTCCAATATACCAAACTTAGTAGTGCTTTGTCCTTCTTCAAAAGAGGAGCTTGTATCTATGCTTTCCTGGTCTGTTGATCAAAAAGAACATCCAGTAATGATCATGTTGCCGGGGAATAAAGTAACAAGTAGAAATGCAGATACTTCTTATGATGCGATTCATACATTTAAGGTAGAACAAGAAGGAGAAAAAGTGGCAATTCTTGCCCTGGGAGATTTTTATCAAAGAGGAGAAGAACTTGCACAGAAAATGAAAGAAACTTTCCACATTCAGCCAACTTTGATCAATCCAAGATTTGCTTCTGGAATGGATATTAAACTATTAGAACAGTTAAAAGAAAATCATGAACTGATGATAACGCTGGAAGATGGTATTTTAGATGGAGGATTTGGTCAAATAATAGCTTCTTACTATGGTGATAGCAATATCAAAGTAAAAAACTATGGTTTACAGAAACATTTCTATGATCGCTATGATCCAGAAGAATTATTAAAACAGGAGAAGATGGATACGCAATCGATACTGGAATATATAAAAAGCGTTTTATAACTTGTGTATAAGAATACATATGAATAGAAAAAAGGTGTTGTTGGGATAAAACAGCATCTTTTGTTTATACCAGTGTAGAGTTATTCTTTGTTATTGGTATTAAGTATTTTACATTTCATAAAGAAAGCTATATAAAATTGTTGGGATAAAAACTTTTTCTCCTGTCCGTTTTTTTGATATAGTATATAGAGAAGTTACTATAATGTGAGGTGAAAGATATGACAAAGGTTGGATTTGTCAGAGTAAAATCAGAATTGTGTGGTTATGGATTAGGAAAAGGTACAAAGTATTCTTTTGATGGTGTGGAGGAGATTATCAAAAAGAGAGTGGAAAACGGGTGGAGCTTTGAAGGTTATATTCCCATTGAAACAAGAGGAACAGGGGATATAGAAACTATGTCCTTGATCTTTCAGAAAGAAGAGTAAAAGCTAGATTTAATATAAAATGTTTTTATGTAATATTTTATACATTTTTTAAATATTATTTTGAAGAATACAATAATAATGGTATAATTACACCGTTGTTTTTCAACAAAAAGGAAGGTATTGTATGTTAGAAAAAATATTTAAATTAAAAGAAAAGAATACAAATGTTAAAACGGAACTGATTGCCGGTTTAACGACATTTCTTGCCATGGCCTATATTTTAGGTGTTAACCCTGCAATTTTAGGAGATGCAGGAATGGATACACACTCTGTATTCATGGCAACTGCAATTTCTGCGGCATTTGCTTCTGTTGTTATGGGGCTTGTCGCAAATTATCCAGTCGCATTAGCTCCAGGTATGGGAGTAAATGCATTATTTGCTTATACAGTTGTATCAGAGATGGGGTATTCCTGGCAGGCTGCATTAGCTGCGGTATTTGTATCCGGTATTGTCTTTTTGATTATTTCTGTTACAGGAATTCGTAAAATGATTATCAATGCAATTCCTGTACAGTTAAAACTGGCAATTGGTGCTGGTATTGGCTTCTTTATTGCTTTTGTTGGTTTAAAAAATGCAGGTATTATTGTCGCAAGCAGTTCTACATTTGTTGCTTTAGGTAAATTTTCTACACCAACGGTCTTGCTTGCAACCTTTGGAATTTTGATAACAATTTTCCTGGTTATCAAAAAAGTGCCTGCTGGTGTCTTTGTAGGTATGGTCATTACCGCAATTGTAGGATTGATTGCTCATGAAGCATTTGGAGTAAGCGTATTGGATTCAGTAACAAAAGCGGAACTTATGCCTGCTTTACCAGGAAATGCAATTACTACAAATTTTGATATGTCTACACTTGGCGCATTTGCATCAGGGTTTGGTGAATTGTTTGCGAATCCAGGAAAAGCATTCGTAATTATCTTCTCTTTCTTGTTTGTTGATTTCTTTGATACAGCAGGAACGCTAGTTGCGATTGGGAATAAAATTGGTTTAGTTAACGAAAAAGGAGAACTTGAAAATGCAGAACAGGCATTAGTTGCGGATTCTATTGGTACAGTAGCTGGTGCTGTTTTAGGTACTTCTACCGTTACTTCTTTTGTCGAAAGTTCAAGTGGTGTTGGTGTTGGAGGAAGAACAGGATTAACTGCGGTTACTGCAGGGGTATTATTCCTTCTATCAATCTTTATTTCTCCAGTTGTTTTAAGTACAGCGGTAAGTGCCGTTACTGCTCCGGCATTGGTTGTTGTTGGTATTATGATGGTACAGCAGCTAGGTGGAGTAGACTGGAATGACATGGTATTTACGTCAGCTGGATTTGTGACAATCTTAGTTATGATTTTATCTTATTCTATTTCAAATGGAATTGCGTTAGGATTTATTACTTATGCTGTTGCGATGATTGCGGCAGGAAAAATTAAAGAAATTAGCCCAATTATTTGGGTTCTTGTATTGATTTTCGTATTATATTTCGGTTGGCTGATTTAATATATACTTATAAATTTATTTGGGCTTTGACAATGATTTTTTGTCGAAGTCTTTTTCTTTATAAAGAATGAGAAAAGTATATAAATGTTATATAAAATGTAAGTTTTATCTATCTTCAGTTGAATTTATTAAAGCTTGTATCACTAAAATAAGTTCTTATAAATGAAATCTCTAAATCTAATTTTATTTCTGTAATAGCCAACATAAATCAATTATTATGATTGGATAATTATATTTTATTGATAAAATAAATAAAATTGTGAAATTATCACAAAAAAATTGACATAATAATCAAAATCTGAGTATATTATATATGGGAGGTGTTGATATATGTTGGTTCAATTTACTTTAAAAAATTTTCTTTCTTTCAAAAATGAAACAACTATAGATATGACAGCAATTCATGCATATAAAGAGCATGAAAGTAACTTGATTGATATTGGAACAAAGGAAAAGTTCCTGCGAGTAGCGGCAATTTATGGAGCAAATGCAAGTGGTAAATCAAATTTATATTTAGCAATGCTTTATTTTCAAAGAATTATTGCGAATTCATTTAATAATATAGATAGGAACGGAAAAAAGGCAATTGATGAATTTTATTTTCCTTTTTCTTTTGTAAAAGAGAAAAAGAACACAGAATTTGAAATTGTGGAAATCGTTGATGGATTTGAATATAAATATGGATTTGAATATAATGATACATCGATTGTAAGTGAATGGATGTATAGGAAAAGCTTAACTACAAATAGAAACATAATTATTTTTGAAAGAAGTATAGATGAAATTCATTTAGGACCATCCATCAGAAAAGAATGTGAGTTGTATAAAGAACAAATTCCTCAAGATACCTTGGCACTTTCCTTTTTTAATAAATTAATATTAAAAACAGATGTTTTTAGTACAGTGTATTCTGCAATTATGGATACCTTAATTGTTCCTACCGATTTATATGATGATAGTAGTTTATTAAAGCCTGTTTTACCAAAAATCATTGATGAAGAAAAAGGAAAATTGTTAGAGTTCTTAAGAGCAATAGATACAGGCATTGTAGACATTGGTTATAAGAAAAAAGATGATGATGTCTTTTTCTATACAAAACATGTAGGAAAAGACAGAGAAGAATATCCGCTAGCATTGTTTAATGAATCAGAAGGTACAATCCGAAGTATTTTGATTTATATTAACGCAAAAACAGCTATATTAACGAATAAATCCATGTTTGTAGATGAACTTAATGTTAAGTTGCATCCTTTACTTTTAAAATTTATTATCGA
The DNA here is from genome assembly GCF_010537335.1 of Amedibacterium intestinale. Classification (NCBI taxonomy): domain Bacteria; kingdom Bacillati; phylum Bacillota; class Erysipelotrichia; order Erysipelotrichales; family Erysipelotrichaceae; genus Amedibacterium; species Amedibacterium intestinale. The sequence continues at coordinate 1,891,677 of NZ_AP019711.1, read as the reverse complement.
TTTGTTTTATGATGAAGATTCAACTGCACAGCTGATTTATACAACACACGATACAACTTTAATGGATAAAAAATTTTTTAGGAGAGATCAGATCTGGTTTGTTCAAAAAGATGAATTTGGATACTCTGAACTATCTTCTTTATCTGATTTCAAAGTAAGATCTGATGCATCTTTTGAAAAAGATTATTTAGCTGGTGTGTATGGAGGTATTCCACTTCTTAAAGATTTTGAAATAAAAGAGGATAAGTAAATGGGAACGGATGACTTGTTTAAGAAGAGAAGAGCAGCAAGAAAACAGAGAAAACATGAATACAAAATACCAAAAGCTAATTCATTTTTGATTGTAACAGAAGGAGAGAGGACAGAACCTTTATATTTTGAAGGGATAAAAAAATTGATTTCAGAAAAAATAGGTGGGATGGTTGATGTTGTAGAAATACCATTCATTGATATACAAGGGCAAGGAAGTTCAACAGGAAAACTAATAGAAATTACAGACCAAATTGTAAAAGATGCGAAAGTTTTGTATCAAAATATATGGATTGTATTTGATAAAGATGATTTTACTGATTTTGATGATGCAATAGAAGAAGGAAAAAAGAAAGGTTATTTTATAGCTTGGAGTAATCAGTCATTTGAATACTGGTTATATTTACATTTTTACTATTCTGATGTTGCTTTACATCGTCATGACTGGGTAGAAAAGCTAGATAAAATATTTAAAGAATACCAGCTGGGAGATGGATGTTATAGAAAAAATTACGAGAATATCTATGAACTTGTAAATATGTATGATGGTGTAAAGACGGCAATAAAAAATGCGAAGCGAAGAATGTCTGGATTTAACAGTGAAAGAATTAAACCATCACAATTTGATCCAGGAACACAAGTTTATAAATTGGTAGAATGTCTTTTATCGTATTTGGATGAATAAATGTAAACAAGGAGATGATACATTTCATCTCCTTGTTTACATATCATTTCCTAGGAAATAAAAAGTGACATCTATGTTAGAATCCATCTATTCTTATCATTCTTATAGTATAATAAACGAAAAGAGAGTAGGGAGAATATGGTGAAAGTCGCAATTGTAGAAGATGATAAGGTTATTGCGGAAGAGTTATGCAATTATTTAAAAGAGTGGAATTTTTCTGCAGTATGTATGGATATAGAAAAAGATTTGATAAAACAGCTAGTACAGGAAAAAGCCGATATTATTTTGCTGGATGTACATTTGCCGGGAGTGAATGGTATCAGTTTATGCAGACAGCTTCGTCAGCAGCTAGATACCCCCATTCTATTTATTTCCAGTGACGCAGATCGAATGCAGATGGTAAGTGCCTATGAATATGGCGGAGACGATTATATCGTAAAACCCTTTGATAAAATGGTATTGATTGCGAAACTAAACGCATTGGTACGTAGAATGAAACAAAAAACAGGGGGAGATGTTTTATGCTGCCAAGGGGTAGAACTACATTTGCGTACATGCCAGTTAACCTATCAGGGAAAAGAAATGGAAATTACACGAAATGAATTAAAGATTTTAGAAGTATTAATGTCAAATCCAGGTGTTATTGTATCACGCAGTGATTTGATGATGGCCTTATGGAATAGTGATTGCTATGTTGATGATAATACATTAAGTGTAAATATAGGAAGATTAAGAAAAAAATTGGAGGATATCTTTCAGCTGGATGATTTTATTCATACAAAGAAAGGGATGGGGTACTATATATGAAATTTTTAAAAGATTTGTTTAGTCAAAGCATCATCATCTTTATCTTTTTATGTGTGGAATGGCTAGCCCTTTGGTCTTTTCAAATAGAATCTTCTATCATATCCTATATTTTTTATATGCAGATATTTTTAACAGCATGTTATTTTCTTTGTTTTTACATATATAAAAAAGCACAGTATAAACAACTTTGTGAAATGGATGCGAAACAATTTGTGCAGATAGAAAGTAAATCACTGATGCAGGAAGAAGTAAATCGCATGATGCGTGAAGTATTAGAAAACTATACAAAAAGCAAACAAAAATACCAAAAAGAAAATCAGGATAGAGAACGTTGTTTTGAGGTTTGGATTCATCAGATAAAAACACCGATTTTCGCAATGAAGATGCTGCTGGAATATATAGAAGATGAAAAAAGAAAAAAGCAAATGCGTCAGGAACTTTTTAAGATTGAACGTTATACGCAAATGGCATTAAATGTATTTAAAATGGATGAAGATTATATTATTGAAAAATGTTCGATAGAAAAACTGGTACAGGAAGCAATACGTACTTATACTTTGATGTTTGTGGAAAAGGGTTTGCTTTTAGATTTTGTATGTGATGATTTTGTTGTGTTTACAGATAAAAAATGGTTTGTTTTTGTTTTGGAACAGCTTTTAGATAATGCGATCAAATATACAAAAGAAGGAACGATTCACATACACTGTGACAATAATAAGATTTCTATTCGAGATGAAGGCTGTGGAATTAAAGAGAAAGATTTGAAACAAATCTTGAAAAAAGGCTATACAGGAGAAACAGGAAGAAACAGCAAACAGGCAAGTGGCATGGGACTTTATTTTGTGAAAGAAATATGTGAACGATTGCATGTAAAACTATCTTTTATTTCTCATGAAAAGGGACTGGAAGTTGTTTTAAAGCCTGTAAATGAAGAACTTTTTGATAGATGACATAAATGTAAGATGGATGTCATCTAAAGTTAAGGCAAAATCGAAAAGATTTTTTTATACTGGTAGTGGAGGTGGAAGTATGGCAATTTTAACGTTGGAACATGTTGGAAAACAATATACTTCAAAATGGAAAGGCGGACATACCGTCGCACTTGAAGATGTATCTATGCAGGTAGAAGAAAATGAGTTTGTAGTTATTATGGGAGAAAGTGGCGCAGGAAAAAGTACCCTTTTAAATCTTTTGGCCTGTTTTGATGATGTCAGTGAAGGGGATATTAAGCTGCAGGGGAAAAGTCTAGTATCTATGAAAGAAGAAGAGAAGGCAATGTATCGAAGAGATCATATCGGATTTGTGTTTCAGGATTTTTCTTTGCTGGATTCCTTATCAGTAGAAGATAATATTTTACTTCCTTGTGTCTTGTCTGAAAAAAATATAAAAGAGAAAAAAGACTATATGAATGAATTGTGCACATTGCTGCATATTGATGGACTTCAAAAACGTTTCCCTTATGAATTAAGTGGAGGACAGCAGCAGCGCGTCGCAATCGCACGAGCACTTATCAATCAGCCGGAAATTTTATTGGCAGATGAGCCAAGTGGAGCATTAGATTCGAAAAGTAGTATGCAGCTGTTAGAACAGTTTTGTGAATTGCAGAAAAAAGGACAGTCCATCTTAATGGTAACCCATAGCCCTATGGCGGCATCCTATGGAGATCGTGTTGTCTTTTTGAAAGATGGAAAAATCGTAAATGAAATCTACAAAGGAGAAGATTCTCGTCAAGAATTTTATAATCGACTTGTTCACATGTTGAGTGTGGTAGAAAGCAGGGATCTGCATGAGGATTAAATATTATATAAAGCTGGCATGGAAAGATATTAAAACGCAGCCGGGAATTTATCTTCCTTATGCATTGATGATTTCTATTTGTTTATGTTTTCAATATATTGCAGGTTACATGAATATACATTCTAATTATGAAGTATTAAAAATGGGGAAAACGTTAACTCCGTTTATTTTAGGAATGAGTAATACTATTTTTGTTATTTTTGTTGCAGTATTATTGTGGACATTTTCTATAACTTTACGTAGACAGCAGACCAGAAGACAGGGTTTATATCGAATCCTTGGATTAACTAGAAAAAATCTTTTGATCTTAAATATAGTAGAAACTTTTGGGTTGTGTATTATTTCTTTGTTATTTGGAAGTATATTATGTGCTGTATTCGGACAGCTTTTATTTATGATTGCAGGACGCTTTGCCCAGCAGCAGCTGGTAGATGGATTTGGCATAGATACATTTTTATTGTTAGAATTATGGATTTTTTATATAGGTACTCATCTTCTGATTATGATAAGAGATTCTATCTTTATTACAAAGCATAATCCATTAAAGATGTTAAGAAAAGAAAAAACACAGGAACTTCCCAAAGCAAATTTGTTTTATACAGTTTCTGGAATCGTGTTACTTGCAGCTGCATATATTATTTCTTTACGTGTAGATTATTTGTATACAGCGCTAAATGTATTAATGTGGGCTGTTATCATGGTTATCATAGGTACGTATTTTTTATATAATGGTGCAGTAATTTATTTATTAAGAAAACTGCAAAGCAAAGAGAAAATATATTATCGTTCTAAACATATGTTATCTATTTCTAATTTGTTGTTTCGCTTAAGAAGCTATGCGACATCTATGGCTTCTATTACCATTTTATTATCCATGTTAATTTTAACTTTTTCTATGTGCACTTCTTTATATAGCGGAGTAGAAGATACTGTAAGAAAAGACTTTATGGATTATGAATTTAAACTATATGGTTTATTGGATGGGAATGAAGGTAGAGAAGATGATGAATATAACAATGCTAGGACTTTAAATGAGCAGAAGCTTTCTTCATTGATTAAAAAACATCATTTAACGGTAGAAAAAGATACAAAACTGCGTATTGTACAAACATCAAATACAGTTGCTTTACGTGAGAATACGATGTTCATGGGAGCTGTGTTTGCAAGTGGAGATGATGCAGGAATCTATCAAGAAACTACAGATAAAGTTTTAGGAATTAATGCTTTTGGATTAGATGGATATAATGAACTTGCATCAAAGAAAGAAACTTTAAAGGATGATGAAATTCTCCTTTTAACAAATCAGCCCATTAAAGATGTTAAGGTACGTATGTTGAAAGATGATGGAAGTGAAGAGATCATTCAATTTAAAGTAAAAAGAAAGCCATTAAAACAAGACAGTTCTACAAAAGATGTGATTATGATCGTACCTGATGAGAAAGCTGCTTTGTTTAGTCAATATTTATATGGAGTATATGATGATGAAATCTTAAATACACCGAGCAGTTATTATTATATGTCTTTATCAGGAAGTAAGGCTGATAAACTGGCGCTTGGAAAAGAATTACAAAGTGATAAGTATTATCTGGAGTGTGAAGATTACTATACTACTTTTAATATAACCTTAGCAATGTATGGAAGCTTCTTATTCTTAGGAATCTTATTCTGTATCATTTTTATCTTCTCCATTTTCCTAATTCTTTATTATCGTATGCAGGAAGATTTGTACGAAAATAAAAGACAATTTTCTATTTTGTATCGAATGGGATTGACAAAAAGAGAAATTGCCAGAGAATTTTCACGAGAACAGCGTATCATTATTTTAATGCCGCCTATTTTGGCAGTTGTTCATTGTCTGTTTGCATATCCTTCTTTCCATGAGTTCGCAGCTATCTTTGATTTTGGAGAAGGAAGTTTCTCTATGCGTATTCTTGTATTGTGCTGTTTGTTTGTAATCACAGCGTTTGCTATCTATCACATTATCTTACAAATGGCTTTGCGCAGAAAAATTTTAGTGAAATAAGGAAAAATAATCTTTACTTAAGAGAAAGATACAGTTAAAGATATTGTTTATCTTCACTTATAGCATAATTTTTGTTTGAAAAGTAATTATAAATTGACAAATGTTTTTCGCTTATACTATAATCTATGAGGTAATATGGCTATGAAGAGAAAGTACATAAGGTAAGCATGCGAAGAGAGTCTTGTATAAGCTGGGAAAAGATGATGAGGACCTTATGGAAATAAAGACTTGGAGCTTTCCAACAGGACGTAAGATTCACGTTACGAATCGACTTGGAAAAAGTCACTAAGGTTAACAGAGCAATCTGTTAGCGAATTAGGGTGGTACCACGATGCTCAAGCTCTCGTCCCTATATGGAGGAGGGCTTTTATTTTTGTATAAATAGAAAAGGAGAAGACTATGGAAAAACTGACAGAACAGGAAATCATCCGTCGCCAGAAAATGGAAGAATTAAAAGCGATGGGAATTGATCCATTTGGACACGCCTATGAAAGAACACACAAATCAGGACAAATTCGAGAAGAGTTTGGAGAACTTACAAAAGAAGAATTAGAAGAAAAGAATGTTACAGTAAAAATTGCTGGACGTATTATGACAAAACGTCGCCAGGGGAAAGCTGGATTTATGCACATTCAAGATTTGGATGGAAAAATTCAGATTTATGTACGTAAAGATGTACTTGGTGATGATGCGTATGAAGTATTCAAAAAATCAGATTTAGGAGATATTGTAGGTATTGAAGGAAAAGTCATGAAAACAAATCATGGAGAACTTTCTGTTAAGGCTGAAGTTTATACACACTTAACAAAAGCACTTCGTCCTTTACCTGAAAAATTCCATGGATTAACAGACAAGGAAGAACGTTTCCGTCGTCGTTATGTTGACTTGATTATGAATGAAGAAGCAAAACGTATTGCGATTACTCGTCCACGTATCATTCGTGCTATTCAGCATTATCTTGACAGCAAAGGAATGGTAGAAGTGGAAACTCCAGTACTTCAGCCAATTTTAGGAGGAGCTGCTGCACGTCCATTTATTACACATCACAATACGTTAAATATGCCTTTCTATTTGCGTATCGCAACAGAACTTCCATTGAAACGTTTGATTGTTGGTGGATTAGAAGGTGTTTACGAAATTGGACGTTTATTCCGTAATGAAGGAATGGATGCTACACATAACCCTGAATTTACAACTGTAGAAGCTTATATGGCATATTCTGATTTAGAAGGTATGATGGATCTTATTGAAGGTCTTGTAGAATATGTAGCAAATGAAGTTTGTGGTACTACAGAAATTGAATATCAAGGAAAACAGATTTCTTTAAAAGCACCATTTAAACGTTTGCATATGGTAGATGCTATCAAAGATGCATGCGGTGTTGATTTCTGGAAAGAAATGAGCTATGCAGAAGCTTGTGCATTAGCAAAAGAACATGGCATTGAAGTTGAAAAGAAACATAACAGTGTAGGACACATTGTAAACTTATTCTTTGAAAAATATGTAGAAGAAACTTTGATTCAGCCTACCTATTTATATGGACACCCAGTGGAAATTTCTCCATTGGCTAAGAAAAGCGAAAGAGATCCTCGCTACACAGATCGTTATGAATTGTTTATCAATGGAAAAGAATATGCAAATGCATTCTCTGAATTAAATGATCCAATCGACCAGAGAGAACGTTTTGAAAACCAGTTGAAACTTCGTGATCTTGGAGATGATGAAGCAAATGAAATGGATGTAGATTATGTAGAAGCTCTTGAATACGGACTTCCTCCTACTGGTGGAGTTGGTATGGGTATCGACCGTTTGGTAATGTTATTGACTAATCAGGATACAATTCGTGAAGTATTGTTATTCCCTCATATGAAACTAGTCGATGGAAACAAATCTAAAAAAGCAGAAAAACCTGTAGAAAAAACAGTAGAAGCTACAACAGAAAAAGTTGATTTCTCAAATGTAAAAATTGAACCATTGTTTGAAGAAATGGTAGACTTCGAAACATTTGCGAAATCTGATTATCGTGCAGTTAAGATTAAAGCATGTGAAGCAGTACCAAAAAGTAAAAAACTGTTAAAATTCACATTAGATGATGGTACAGGAGTTGATCGTGTAATTCTAAGTGGAATTCATGAATACTATGAACCAGAAGAACTTGTAGGAAAAACAGCAATCGCAATCGTAAATCTTCCACCACGTAAGATGATGGGAATCGATTCATGTGGAATGCTGATTTCAGCAGTACATGAAGAAGATGGAAGAGAAGGATTAAACCTATTGATGGTTGATGATCGTATTCCTGCAGGTGCTAAACTATACTAATACACTTAAAAAAGCTCATTATAATGCGTTATAATGGGCTTTTTAACAGTTTTAGAAATACGTATTTTAAATTTATATTTTGTTGTTAAAGGAAAATAAAAAAGATAATTGAATGATAATAAATGTTGGTAAATTTAATACAAGCGGTGACAAAATGCTCATATTAAAATATGAATGTTGAATAAAAGCTGAATACATATTTGATTTATTAATAGCTAATTAGTATAATGAAGTCGTGAGTTAGTCGTGAGTTAGTCGTGAGTTAGAAAAGGAGGATTTTATATGGCCATACCGGTTTCTATTGAAAAATTGTTAAATGAAAACATTGTTGAATGGGCAAGAATCGAATTTAAAGAAGGATGGAATCCAGACAGTACACTTAAAACTATTAGTGCGTTTGCAAATGATATAGATAATTGGGGTGGAGGATATATAGTAATTGGTGTAAAAGAGGAAAATGGTAAAATACTAAAACCAATTACTGGATTAAATGAAGAATCAGTTGATCATATTCAAAAAGAAATCCTTAAGTATTGCAAGTATTTAAAACCAAATTATGTACCTCAAAGTGAACCGGTATATTATGAAGGGAAAATGGTGTTACTGATATGGTGTCCTGGAGGGTATGAAAGACCTTATCAATGTCCTAAGAGACCAACATCTAAAAACTCTGAAAAAGCATATTATATAAGAAAGTTATCAAGCACAATTGAAGCGACAGATTTAGATGTTAAAGAATTAATAGCTTTGACTCATAATATCCCTTTTGATGATCGTGTAAATATTAAATCTGAACTAACGGACTTAAAATATCCTATTATTAGGAACTATTTAGAAACAGTAAACAGTAACTTATTGAATACTTTAGAACATAAGAGACTTGAAGATTTAGCAAAAGATTTAAGAATTGCTGATGGACCTAAAGAATATTTTAAACCTTTAAATGTAGGACTGTTATTTTTCAATGATAATCCAGAGACTTTTTTTCCATACAGTAGAATAGAGTTAGTCAATATCCCTGATCCAACAGGTCAAGGGATGGAGGAACGTATTTTTACTGGTCCAATAGATCAACAATTAAGAGATGTATTAAGTTATTTAAAGAATAATGTGATCGCAGAAAAAATATTTAAACTTAATGGTCAAGCTGAAGCAATTCGAGTAAAAAACTACAGTTATGAAGCACTTGAAGAATTTATTTCAAATGCAATTTATCATAAGTCGTATCAGCTATATGAGCCAATCACGATTCGAATTGAGAAAGAGCAAATAGAAATAACAAGTATTCCAGGTCCAGATAGGTCAATTAGTGATCGAGATATTTCGAATTATAATATGAGGACAAGGAGATATCGTAACAGAAGAATTGGAGATTTTCTAAAAGAGTTACATTTAGTTGAAGGAAGAAATACGGGAATTCCTACAGCAATCAAAAGTATTAAAGGAAATGGATCTCCTATGCCGAAATTATTGACGGATAAAGAGAGAACTTTCTTTTCGGTAATTATGCCAATTCATGAAAGTTTTAAACAGAATGGAAATATGAATATTCAAGAAAAAAAGGGTAGAAGAACAAAAAATGAAATAAAAGTGCTAATATTGGAAGTGTTAGAGGAGAAGGATTTGTCAGCTACTAGCATTTATAGAAAACTTGGATATTCAGGAAATCTTTCAAAAACATTTAGAAAATGTATAGAAGAATTAGTGTTAGATTCTAAAATAAAGTATCTTGAAGAAAATATCAACGCATCAAATAACTTGCTTACAAAAATAAAATAATAACTGTCAAAAATATGTCAATCTTCTAGGTAGTTTAAAAATAGGTATACAAAAATATGATAGATAGGAAATATATTAAATGTAGTTATAATTCTAAATGGTTAAGCATTTTCAACCACATATGAAATTAATTTGAAAACAAACCTAAAAAAGCTCATTATAATGCGTTATAATGGGCTTTTTTTGCGCTAATTCTACAATGTCTATGTTATTGTAAATATAATTAGTATACAATTTAATATCTTATATTAAAAAAATTTAAATCAGGTGTGAGAAAAATAAATCTAATTCGTTTAATAATTGAAAGAACTTAGATAATCTTTCAGAAAGGGGAAATATCAGTGGATAATGGTGCAGGTAGCTACCGCCGTTTCCTTGATGGAGATGATGACGGGATTGTTGAAATCGTTAGGGATTACAAAGATGGTCTTATTTTCTATATAAATAGTTATGTAAATAATATTCATATCGCGGAAGAGTTAACGGAAGATACTTTTTTCAAACTGATAGTGAAAAAACCAAAATATAGATACCAGTATTCTTTTAAGGCATGGCTATATACAATTGGAAGAAATGTTTCATTAGATTATTTGCGAAAGAATTCAAGAATCTTAGATAAACCAGCAGATGATTACTACAATTATGTTCAAGATGAAATTAATCTGGAAAAAGAATATTTTAAAGAGGAAAGAAAGATATTGGTACGTCATACCATTGATAGGTTGAAACCAGAGTACAGACAGGTCTTATATCTGGTTTATTTTGAAGGTTTTACAAATGAAGAAACCGCAAAGATAACAAAGAAAAACAAGCATCAAATAGAGACGCTTGTATATCGTGCAAAGCAATCCCTTAAATCAAAACTTGAAAAGGAGGGTTTTACTTATGAAGAGTTATGAAGAAATGGCAAGCAGTTTACTACAAAGAAGAGATGCTTATTATAATAAAAGGAAAAAACGTATGAAATATTCATTAACAGTTGCGGGGAGTTGTTGCCTGATCTTGCTTGTATGTTTTGGCTTGTGGCATGGATTCAAGCCTGATGCAGAAATCTCAAAAACTGCAAACATTGAACTTAACATTAATGAAAAAGATACAGCGAATCTTACAGTTACTGATGCTAATATGGATCTTGCAAAGGTTGATGCTGATATTGAAACAGTTAAACTAGATGATATAGTAGATAGATTTGTATTTCTAAAAGAACTCGAAGTTCCAAAAGAATATCAAAATATTGAAAGTTATAACGTCTTTGTCAAGAATCCAGCAACAAATATCTATGATCAATTACACGATTATGTATTCGTATATCAAAAAGATAAAAATCATCGTATTACTTTAACTTTCTCAGAATTAGAAAAGCCGTTACGAGATGTTTATTTTGATGATAATGCAAAAGAATCTAAGATCGACAATACCCCCCTTACAATATTTAAATGGGACGATGCTTATTTAACTACATTCAAATATAACAATATATTTTTTGATATAGAAACAAAAGGTATAACTGAAAATGAACTTATTACTTTATTACAATCAATCATTAAATAAAAACTAAGAAAGGATGGTTATTATGAAAAAAATAGTTTCTGTTCTGATTATATGTGTTGTTTCATTGAGTTTAATTGGTTGTTCTGAAAAATATAAAATGGAGGGAAATATATCTTCAGAATCGCAGATAGAAAAGCAAGAGAATAATGATATTGTGAAAATAGTCTATAATCAACTTAATAAAGAAATGAAGGAAGAAATAAACATTGTTAATGGAAAAACAACAATTAATAAAATTGTTTTAGAAGAAGATATGGGTGATATATTTGATGAGTCATTTATTGGAAAAGAAGTATATATTGTTGAATTTACTATAAAGGATGAAAAAGTAGTACCTAACAATAGAATTGTCTATGTCACACCTGATGAATACAAAGTTATTGGATATGGATGTGTTGATTAATTCATATTGAAATGTATAGAATTTAAAAAAGCTTTTGTATTCGTAAAATAATATGTTTTCTTAAATACACATAGAATATAAATAAAAAGAAAAGAGATTCTTGAATATGGAATTTCACCTATTGATGGTTGATGATTGTATTCCTACAGGTGCTAAACTATATTGATAAACTTAAAAAAGCTCATTATAATGCGTTGTAGTGGGCTTGTTTTAAGATTTAACAGTTTAAATTTTTAATAAGAACAAGATGTAGTGATGTCTTTATTTCAAACAATAAAAATTTATTTAAAGATAATTAAATAAAACTAAAAAAAGATTATGATACAAGTAGAATTCAACATATTGTAACAGCAGATAATCAATGTTAAAATAAGTATAAATAAAGAGAAATGTTTTTATTGCTGGAGGTTAGCTATGCCTAAAGTTTCCTATTCAGATAAAGAAAGAGAATATATTCGACAATCCTTACTGGAAACAGGACTGCAGTTTATCGCAAAACAGGGCGTGCAGCATACAACAATCGAACAAATATATAAAAAAGTTGGTATTTCTAGAACTTTCTTTTATACTTTCTTTTCTTCAAAAGAAGATTTAGTGGTAGAAAGTTTATATTTTCAACAACCAAAAATTCTTGAATATATTACAACCTTGGTAAATGACAATTCCCTTAGTTGGAGAGAAGCACTCACAACTTTTCTAGAAACATGTTGTTATGGAAATGGAATCGTTGTTCTAACGATTGAAGAACAGCAGATGATCTTTAAGCGTTTATCTTCTGAAAGTTATGCTTTGTTTAGAAGAAAACAGGAACATCTTTTTGAAGATATCCTTCGATATTTTGGGATAAAACCAAGCAAAGAGAGAGTTCAATTGTTTATTAATCTTAGCTTAATGCTGATTATATTTCAAAAAGCAATACCGACATCTTTACCTTTGCTTATTCCAGAAGCAGCGAAGGAAACCGTTGATTTTCAAATTAAGACGATTGTAAATTATCTAGAATCAATGAAACAACAATAAGATAGCCTGCAGACTTGTTAGATTATATAGTTTAAATTTAATAAGCACAAATTTTAAATTTTGTTTTTATTTATATGAAAATGAATAAAGATAAATGGAAGGAGATGAAGAAAGATTTTGATGACAGTATTCATTTTTATATAGTATGAAATAAAAACTAGGAGGTCATGTATGGGTTTATTTAATCATTTATTTAAAGGTCCACAAGTAGATATGGAAAAAAGTAATGCTAATGCAAGAAAAATGAGAGAACTGTTTAATTCTAGAGTAGAAAATGGAGATGACTATAAGATTATTTTTGGTTATAGCGAGGATGTAGGTCGCTTTAATTATGGGTTTGTGCATGGCAGTAAAACAAAAATAGGAAATTTAATTGTTGGATGGAAAGAAGAAGATGTAACGATTGTAGTCGTACCAACGATACCTGATTTATCAGAATGTGGAGAACCTACGTATTATCGTAGAAATGAAATACTGAAGGCATATAGAAACAAATATCCAACAGATGCTTTTATTATTTATCCAGATAAGAAAAGTTATATTGGAATTAATGCCTATGACTGGCTAGATGATGAAAAATTATATGTCTATGTTTCTCAAGAGAAAGAGTTGGAAGAATTTACAGATTTCTTTAAACAGAAATTTTCTACAAAATAAGTATATGTAAAAAGGTGTAACTTAAAAAAGAAGCTACACCTTTTTGATGCTTTAATTTTTATAGAAGTATAGTTTTCAGTTAATTTATATGGAAATAAGATGTTTGTTTAAAATATTTTTTTGATATTTATAAAGTGTTATAATATGGATTCGTGGAGGTATTTTTATGCAAGAATCTGATTTAAAATTATTACATGAGAAAGTTCCAAAACTGCTTATTTCTTTGGCTTTGCCAATGATATTGGCACAAATGGTAAATGCCTTGTATAACATTGTTGATCGAATCTATATTTCCTATATCCCTAATATTGGTACAACCGCATTAACAGGTGTTGGGATTTGCTTTCCCATTTTAATGCTGATTAGCGCATTTTCAGCTTTGCTTGGACAGGGAGGAGCACCTCTTGCTTCTATTCGATTGGGTGCTAAAAAAGAAAAAGAGGCACAAAAAATTGTGGGAAATTGTTTCTTTTCATTAACAGTCTGTGCAATTCTGTTAACACTTATCTTTTATATGTTTTCCAAACCGATTTTATTTGCATTTGGAGCTAGTAATGACACGATAGGATATGCACAAAGCTATTTAAATATATACTTAATTGGTACAATTTTTGTACAGTATTCTTTAGGATTAAATCCATTTATTAATGCACAGGGAAAAACAAAGATTGGGATGGCTACAGTCGCAATCGGTGCAATTCTAAATTTATTATTAGATCCTCTTTTTATCTTTGTGTTTCATTTGGGTGTAAGAGGAGCAGCCTTGGCAACAGTTATATCACAAGGAGTATCTGCTTTATGGGTCATTCGTTATTTAACAAGTGAAAAATCAAAGTTGCGAATCACAAGAGAAGATTTCAGGTTTGATAAAAGAATTTTCTGGATGGTAATTTCTTTAGGAATTTCTCCTTTTATCATGAATTCAACAGATAGTTTGGTAACTACTGTGTTCAATATTCAATTAAGTACCATGGGAGGAGATTTATATGTAGGGGCAATGGTGGTGTTATCGAGTGTCATGCAGCTTATTTTAATGCCTTTAAATGGTTTGAATAATGGAGCACAGCCAATTATTAGTTATAACTATGGTGCAGGGGTATACAGCAGAGTAAGACAGGCTGTAAAAACATCTTTTATGATTAATATGAGTTTTACGATTCTGATGTGCTTGCTTTGCGTATTTCTTCCTCAGTTATTGTATACATGGTTTACACCTGATGAACAGTTGAGAACAATCTTAGCGCAGGTCATGCCGCTTTATTATTTTGGAATTTTTATGTTTGGAGCACAGTCATCTTTACAAAATGCATTTTTATCTTTAGGACAGGCAAAAGTTTCTTTAGTACTTGCCTTGTTAAGAAAAGTGATTCTTCTTATTCCATTAATCTATATAATACCGGCAGTAACAAATAGTGGGGTAAATGGAGTATTTTGTGCAGAAGGAATAGCAGATATTTTGGCAGGAACTACGACAACGATTTGTTTTCTAATAATTGGTAAAAAACTATTAAACAAGCCTGATAAAAGACAAAGTAAGGGGTAATAATACTTTGATTTATTAACGAATGAAGATAATAGAACTTTATTTTAGTTATCGAAAAATAGCGATAATGAGATATATAAATCGATATTCAACAAAAGGTGTAACTTAAAGAATATACACCTTTTTATTATGTGTAATAATAGATGCAGAGAATTAGAAATGATGTATTTTATACAAATTAGATAGAAAAATGGAATGTATCGACTTCATGCTTAATAAGCATAAGGTTATATAAATAATAGGTATTAGACATACAGTGTCTTACTTTTTATAATAGAAGTGAATTAAAGATTAGAAATGAAGTAAGGAAAGTGATTATGAAAAGTGATAGTATAGTAATAGAAAATAAAGAAAAGAGAATGTTTTTTACAAATGAAACACTGCGTGCCATGATCATACCATTGTTTCTAGAACAGCTTCTTGTGATGCTGGTAGGACTGGCAGATACTTTTGTGGTAAGTTTTGTAGGAGAAGCTGCAGTATCTGGAGTATCACTGGTAAATTCGTTTAATACGATTTTTATATATTTATTTACAGCACTGGCATCTGGAGGAGCCGTTGTTGTTAGTCAGTATATAGGAAGAAAATGGCATACAAAGGCAAAGGAAGGAATTAGTCAGCTGCTTATGATTTCTGTTTTATTTTCGCTGTTTCTTTCTTTATGTATCTTGCCTTTTGGCAAGTCATTGTTACAGCTATTGTTTGGTCGTGTAGAAAGCAGTGTTATGGATGCATGCATTACCTATTTACGAATATCGGTATTTTCCTATCCTGCATTAGCTGTTTATAATGCAGGGGCTACCTTGTATCGAAGCATTGGAAAAACAAAGACAACGATGCATATTTCTATTTTATCCAATATCATTAATGTGATTGGAAACATCATTGGTGTATTTGTACTTCGTGCTGGAGTTGCAGGTGTTGCTTATCCTTCTTTGCTTGCACGCAGTTTCTCTGCCGTTGTCATTACCGTTTTATGTTTCAAAGAACATGATGGAATACGATATGATAAAAAATATATTTTTAAATGGGATAAAGAAATGCTGTCTCGTATTTTAAGAGTTGCGATTCCTAATGGCATAGAAAGTGGTATCTTTCAATTTGTAAAAGTAGCGCTTAGCAGCGTGATTGCATTGTTTGGTACATATCAGATTGCCGCCAATGGAATTGCGCAAAGCATATGGAGTGTTGCGGCTTTGGTTGGTGTTACGATGGGACCTGTATATATTACGGTTATTGGACAGTGCATGGGTTCAAAAGATATACAGCAGGCAGTTTACTTTTTAAAAAAACTAACAAAGATTACAGTTGTTTTTTCAATAGTATGGAATTTACTAGTTTTTGCCATTACACCATTTATGATAAATTTCTTTTCTGTCGGTGAAGAGACAAAACATTTGGTAATTCTTTTAGTTCTTGTACATAATATATGCAATGCCCTTGCCTACCCTTTTGCCGATCCATTTGGAAAAGGGTTAAGAGCTGCGGGTGATGTAAAATATACTATGTATATCTCGTTAGGAACGACCATCGGTGTACGTTTGATTCTTTCTTATTTATTTGGAATCATGCTTCATATGGGTGTAATGGGAATTGCGTATGCGATGTGTTTAGACTGGATAAGCAGAGGTCTTATATTTTATCTAAGGTTTCGATCAGGTAAATGGAAAGAATTTACCTTGATTTAAATAAGAATAGCAGAAAGGATGGAAGAAAACATGAAATTTTATGAAACAGATGCAGAATTTATGGAGAGATTTCAATATTTTGTAGAAGAGGAAGTGGAAAAGAAGCTGGATAAGGATGTAGATGAAAAAACAAAAAGTTTAGCAATCCTGGCGGCTTTGTTAGGTTCACAGTCGCTTGCGTTATTTAAAGAAAAGGTTTTAGAATATGTTACAGAAACATTGACACCGGTAGAAATAAAAGAACTCGTTTATCAGGCAGTTGATTATGCAGGTTTTGGGAAAGTATATCCATTTTTACAAGCGGTGAATGAAGCTTTCCAGGAAAAAGAAATTGCACTTCCATTAGAAATACAAAGTACGACAACACTTAAAAATCGTTTAGAAAAAGGAGAAGCTGCACAGGTAGAAATCTTTGGGGCACATATGAAGGATGCATGGAAAAGCAGCACGATCAATTATTATTTAGCTTCCAATTGTTTTGGGGATTATTATACAAGAACTGGACTGAATCTAAAACAAAGAGAAATTGTTACATTTTGTATTTTGATGGCACAAGGGGGATGTGAACCACAGGTCATTGCCCATGCGAAAGGGAATATGAATCTTGGAAATGATGCACAGTTTTTAGAAAATATCGTATTGGAATGTTTGCCTTATATTGGTTATCCTAGAAGTTTAAATGCTCTTTCCTGTGTAAACAAAGCAAAAGAGTAGTTATTTTCGTAAGAAAGGCAGGGAATAAAAATGCAATATGTCAGACTTGGTAATTCAGATTTAATGGTATCTCGTATTTGTATGGGATGTATGGGATTTGGAGATGCGCAAAACGGCCAGCATACATGGACCTTGGATGAAGCACATTCTCGTGAAATTATTAAGCGAGGATTAGAATTAGGTGTAAACTTTTTTGATACTGCCATTGCCTATCAAAGTGGTACAAGTGAGCGCTACCTTGGACGTGCACTTCGTGACTTTGCGAAAAGAGAAGATGTCGTTGTTGCGACAAAATTTCTTCCAAGAACACAGGAAGAAATTGATATGGGGATTACAGGGCAGCAGCATATAGAAAGAATGTTAAACAAAAGTCTTGAAAATTTAGGAATGGATTATGTAGATTTATATATTTATCATATGTGGGATTATCAAACACCGCTTTATGATATTATGGAAGGATTAAATGAAATGGTAAAAGCAGGGAAAGTACGCTATATTGGAATTTCCAACTGCTATGCTTATCAGCTTGCACAGGCAAATGCACTTGCGGATAAATATGGATTTGCGAAGTTTATTTCTATTCAGGGACATTATAATTTGTTATTTCGTGAAGAAGAAAGAGAAATGGCAAAAATATGTGCGCAGGATAATATTGCCATGACTCCTTACAGTGCTTTAGCTGGAGGAAGACTTTCAAAACATCCTGGGGAAACTTCAAAACGTCTAGTGGAAGACAGCTATGCGAAATTAAAATATGATGCCAGTGCAAAACAAGATCAAATCATAATCGATCGAGTGAGTGAATTGGCAGATAAATATAAGGTAAGCATGAGTGAAATATCTCTTGCATGGCTTCTTACAAAAGTAGAATCTCCAGTTGTAGGAAGCACCAAATTATCACACATTGAAGGGGCTGCAAAAGCGGTTGATTTGAAATTAAGTGAAGAAGATATTGCGTATTTGGAAGAATGTTATGTACCTCATCCATTAGTAGGTGTGATGGCACAAAATACACAGGAAACTTCTAAAAGTAAACATGTATGGTCAACAGGAAATCAGAAAATATAGAAAAGAGAAAGGAGAAAACAAAATGAAAGACAGAGAAGATCAGATTTTTGAAAGTGGAGAGAAAAACGATGCATTTGCACAGTATTTTGTTGGGCAAAGTTATTTAAACATGTTAACAACATCTCCTGTTGGAGTCGCAAATGTTACGTTTGAACCTTCTTGTAGAAACAACTGGCACATTCATCATAAAGGTGGACAGATTTTATTAGTAACTGCGGGAAAAGGATATTATCAGGAATGGGGAAAACCTGCTCAGGAACTTCATCCTGGAGATGTTGTAAATATTCCACCTGAAGTAAAACATTGGCATGGTGCTGCCAAAGATAGCTGGTTTAGCCATCTTGCGATTGAAGTTCCAGCAGATGGAGCATCCAATGAATGGTGTGAAGCGCTAAGTGATGAAGAATATAATGCTTTATAGGGAAGGAGAAGTCTTATGAAATCTTTAGTTGCATATTTTTCCTGCAGTGGAACTACAGAAAAAGCCGCAAAGTTGATTGCGGATACACTACATGCAGATTTATATGAAATTAAACCGAAAGAACCTTATACTTCTGCAGATTTAAACTGGATGGACAGCTCCTCAAGAAGCAGTGTAGAAATGAAGGATAAGTCCTCTCGACCTGCAATTGGTAATAAAGTAGAAAACATGGAAGCCTATGATGTTATTTATCTTGGTTTTCCAATTTGGTGGTATATTGCGCCAACGATTATCAATACTTTTTTAGAAAGTTATGATTTTAAAGGAAAAACAATTGTTCCATTTGCGACTTCGGGAGGAAGTGGAGCAGGAAAAACAGATATGTATTTACATGCAAGCTGCAGTGAAGAAGTAAACTGGAAATCCACTACAATGTTGAATGGAAATGTTACAAAAGAGAAAATAAAGAAATGGCTGGATAACATGCATATATCTTAAATAAGAGTAAAAAGCATAGTTTTGTAAATAAGAAGTGAAGCTATGCTTTTTTTATACATTAAATAGCAGAAAGCAAGTAACAGGATATTATGATTTATATTTCTTAGAAAGTAAAATGCTTGACACCATTGCCTGGATATCATTAAGATAGAAATAGATATATACTTAGGAGGAATTAAGATGAAATATGTAATTGTAGGAGGCGTTGCAGGAGGTGCCAGCAGCGCTGCACGTTTAAGACGTCTTGATGAGAAAGCAGAAATAATCATGTTTGAAAAAGGACCTCATGTATCTTTTTCCAATTGCTGTTTGCCTTATCGTTTAAGTGAAACGATTGGAAAAACAGAATCACTCGTGTTAATGAATCCAGTACAGTTTGCAAAGCAGTATAATATTCAGGCACGTACATCCAGTGAAGTTTTATCGATTGATAGAGATTTAAAAAAAGTAAAAGTAAGAAATCTTGAGAATGGACAGGAATATGAAGAAACTTATGATAAGCTGATTTTATCTCCTGGTGGAAATGCCATTGTTCCACCAATTAAAGGCATTGAAAATGCGAATACGTTTATTGTGAAAAATGTTGTCGATATCGCAAAATTATATCATTTCTTAAAAGAAAATAATGTAAAGAAAGTTTCTGTGCTTGGTGGAGGATTCATCGGTGTAGAAGTTGCGGAAAATCTGATTGAAGCCGGATATGAAGTTTCTCTGGTAGAGGCAATGCCTCAAATTTTGCGTACATATGATTATGATATGGTGCAAATTTTACATAAAGAAATGCTGGATAAAGGAGTACAGCTGATTGTTGGAGATAAGACAGTCGAATTTAAAGATTCTAATATGATACTTGCCTCTGGAAAAGTTGTTGAAGGGGAAGCGGTTGTTATGGCTGTTGGTGTTGCACCGGATTCTTTCTTGGCAAAACAGGCAGGCCTGGATCTAAATGCGCGTGGCGCAATTAAAGTAGATGCAAATTATCGTACAAGTGATCCAGATATTTATGCAGTTGGAGATGCCATTGAAGTATACAATGCATTAACGCATAAACCTTTCCAGCTGGCATTGGCAGGGCCTGCACAAAAACAGGCAAGAGCAGCTGCAGATCATATTTATGGACGTCCTGTACGCAATAGCGGATATATTGGTTCCAGCTGTATCAAAGTGTTTGATTATAATGCGGCAAGCACAGGACTTACAGCTGCACAATGTGAAGCAGAAGAGATTTCCTATGATATTGCCTATGTGATTCCACAGGATAAAGTAGGAATTATGCCGGAAAGTTATCCGCTTCACTATAAACTGATTTATGAAGTGCCAACCGGAAAAGTTTTAGGAGCACAGGCGATTTCCAAAGGAGATGCCGCAAAACGTATTGATATCGTAGCGACATTACTGAAATTTGGAGGAACTGTGGATGATTTAAGAGATTTGGAACTATGTTATGCACCTCCATTCTCAACTGCTAAAGATGCCGGAAACTATGCAGGTTTAGTTGCAGGAAACTTGTTGCAGAAGACATATCGTCAGGTACGTGTAGACGAAGTCAGAGGACTGGTAGAATCAAATGCATATATCATTGATGTAAGAGAAGAACATGAATTTGCAAAAGGACATCTTAAAACAGCTGTGAATATTCCATTAAGTCAAATTAGAGATCGCTTGGATGAAATTCCAACAGATCGTCCAGTGTATCTTCATTGTAGAAGTGCACAAAGAAGCTATAATGCCACATTGGCTTTACAGGGACATGGATTTCAGAATATCTATAATATTTCAGGAAGTTTCTTAGGAATATGCCTGTATGAATATTATAATGATGTTGTACAAAATCGTGAGCCTATCGTTACAGCATACAATTTCAACTAATGATCAAGAAAGACAATGAGATTCTTTATTTGAGGATTTCCTTGTCTTTTTTACATATGAGGTTTTTAAGTAGTAAAGAGATAGAAAAAAAGTTGCATCTAAAATAGAAAGTGCTATATTTAAAGTTACAGAAAGATAAATTAGCGTTTGAGAGGTTAATGATATGGATATGAACTTACATTTTAGATATGCACAGCGTAAAGATGTTTCCTTGATTTTAAGATTTATTCAAGAACTTGCAGAGTATGAGAAAATGTTAAATGAAGTAGTTTGCGATGAAGAAACTCTTGAGGAGTGGATTTTTGATAAAGAAAAAGCAGAAGTGATTTTTGCTTGTCTGGGTGATAAAGAGATTGGTTTTGCACTATTTTTTCATAACTTTTCTACTTTTTTAGGTAGAGCAGGCTTGTATCTTGAAGATTTATATGTTTCTCCAGAATATAGAGGAAATGGATATGGGAAAGCAATATTAAAGAAACTTGCAGCTATTGCTGTTGAACGAAAATGTGGTCGCTTGGAATGGTGGTGTCTTGATTGGAATAAGTCAAGTATTGATTTTTACTTATCATTGGGTGCAGAACCTATGTCCGATTGGACGGTATATAGAATTGCTGGTGAAACATTAAATAAACTTGCGAAGTAAAAAACTTCAGTTTGACCTTCTTATATTAGGAATAAGACGAATCATGTGTATTATGCTCAAGAATTTGAAGATGAAGTATAATTTTTATCATAATAAAAAAGGAATTCTTGAAAATCTACTCTAAATACCCTACTATGTATAGGGAGGCTGTTTTATAGATTCATAAGGTTTACGTATGAAGATAAAGAATATACAATCAAATACATACAAAATGGTGTAGTAATACTTAATAGGGAATAAAGATAAGCTTTAGCTGCCCCAGCAACCGTGATGTGGACAATGATCGAATACCACTGTAGAAATATGGGAAGGTGATCAAAGGATGAAACGAAGCCGGTAGACCTGCCTTTTGTATACACTTTTTCTTCTGGGCTCAAGAAAAAAGGAATTCCTTTTTGTCTGCCTAAAAACAGACTTTTTTTTAGAAAAGATGGGAAGTATGGGATATTGTGCATATAGTTTTTTAGATGAAGTATCCAGTCAATGTGATTATGAAATCGCAACCGATCGTTTAGCAAGCTTTTTAGGATTAGCCATGCATTATATAAAACATATAGATAAAGAAGATTTGTTGTTTTTATGTGAAACGATTTACCATGCAAATGGCTCTATTCGTGGAAAGAATGCAATTGATGAAGAACGTTTTAAAAAAGTAGAAGCACTCTATAAAAAATATGAAGTACTATATAAAGAATTTTATCTTCCTGTTGGATGTATAGGGGCTTCTTATTTACATGTATTACGAAGTGAATGCAAGAATATTGTACGATGGATCGTAAAGATTCAAAAAGAAAAAGAAGTAGATAAAAATATATATGAGCTTTTTAACCTATTGTCAAATTTATTTTTTGTTATGGCATTATATGAAAATAAAAATGAAAATACAGAAGAATTGATATTTCAATCTTTGTCTTATGGAAATTGAAAAACACGTTCTTTTGTGAAAACAGCAGCTTCCAGAAAAGAAAAAATATAAAATAGGAGAGAGCAGAGTATGAAAAAAACAATTATTTTATCACTGGTTTTAGGATTGGGTATTATGTTAAGTGGATGCAGTGAGAAAAAAGAACCAGCAGGTGAAGAAAAAGAAGTGACACTTCATGTTGTGGTAGAAGATAAGGTAAATGGAAAAGAATTAGTGAATAAAGATATTACACAGACAGGACAAATCAATACTTTGTATGATTTTTTAGAAAAGTGTGAAGAATTGGATGTCGTTTTTAAAGATGGAAGCTATGGAGCCTACATCGATGAAATGAGTGGGTTAAAACAAGACTTTAACAAGGGACCATGGTGGCTGTATGAAAGTGACAATAACGAAACATGTAAAGAAAGTGGGATGTGTCCTGCTGTAGAAGAATTAAAGATTCAAGATGGAGATTCTTTTAAATTCTTATATACAAAGGATATGTAGAAATTAGTTTATCATGAATAGGAATTATGCATGTTTTACCAACAGGGACTGTGAATTTTTTCCTTGTCATAAAGGAATTTCGGAAGAAAATTTTAATTGCCTGTTTTGTTTTTGCCCTTTATATGTTTTAGGAACAAATTGTGGTGGAGCATATCGTATATTAGACAATGGATGTAAGGATTGCACTTTATGTACGTATCCACATGAAAGAAAAAATTATGATGCGATAATGGGGCGTTTTCCGGAAATTGTAAGCATCATGAATAAATAGAGGGTGAGTGAAAGAGTCTACAGGGCTCTTTTTCTATAAGAAAAAATAAAAACAATAGCTGTTTTCTATATTTGAAGAGGGTATAATAAAGCTATATGTATTTTAAAGGAGAGATATTGAAATGAAATATGCAATCGGAATTGATATTGGAGGAACAAATACCAGAGTAGCTCTAATCAATGAAAACTATGAAATAAAGGAAAGAGTCCAGTTTTCAACAGATGCGAATGACCCAGATAAGACAATGGATAAGATAGCAGAAACGATTCAATCTTTTGAAACAGATATCGTAGGAGTAGGAATGTCTTGTCCAGGACCTCTGGATTTAATCAATGGAAAAATTATCCAGACTCCAAATTTACATGGGAAATGGACAGGTTTTTCTGTCAGCAAAGAGTTAGAAAAAAGAATTCAAATTCCTGTATATTTGGAAAATGATGCAAATTTAGCTGCTTTGGCAGAAAGTGTTATTGGAGAAGGAAAAGACTATGATTATGTTCAGTATCTAACTGTATCAACAGGATTAGGAGCAGGACTTGTCATGCATAAAAAAATATTCACAGGGGCTCATGGTTTTGCGAATGAAGTCGCAAATAGCTGTATGAAACATGAAGGGCCAAGTCATGGAATGATTTATCCAGGAGGCATTGAGGCTATATCCAGTGGAACGGCAATTGTCGAGCGTGCAAAGAAAAAAGGATTAAATGTTGCACATGCGGGAGAAGTAAATGATTTAGCATTAGATGGAAATGTGGATGCGAAAGAAATCATGCAGGAAGCTAAGATTTATCTGGCAAATTTTATTGCGAATATACAGGCGTATATTGATCCGGAGATTTTTATTTTAGGAGGTTCTGTCGCATTAAAAATTGATGGTTTTGTAGAAGAGGTAGAAGAATTAGTAAAAATGCGAGTATTTGATGTTGTAAAACCATATGTAAAGGTACGTAAATCTACTTTAAATGAAGATAGCGGTTTGCTTGGAGCAGCTTGTTTAGCATTCTTAACTCTTTCATAGTTCATAAAACAACGATAATATAGAAGAAAGAAACAGGGTATCGTTTTTATCCTGTTTTTTATACAGATTAGGCAAAGAATATGAAACAAGAAAGCAGAGTTAAGCTGAGATTGTTGGAACATGCTTTCTTAATGATGGAATATGATTGAGGGGTATAAAAAGTAAAATTTTATAAAGAAGTAGGATTATACTATACATATAGAAGAAAACATACTATACTATCTCTATCTATTTTAGGAGGATCATGTATGCAGGAGACAAGAAAGTATGGATTGCTGATGGCAATTGCGATGGTCATTGGAATTGTTATTGGTTCAGGAATCTTTTTTAAAGCAGATGATATTCTGGTTTTAACAGGTGGAAATGTAGCTATTGGCTGTCTTGTTTTGATCATTGGTGCCGGAGGAATTATCTTTGGGGGTATCAGCATTGCGGAATGGGCAAAGTTAACCGATGATGCCGGAGGATTAATTAGTTATGGGGAAAAAGCGTATAATAAAACATTTGCGTTTTTAATCGGATGGTTTCAGATGGTTGTATATTTTCCTGCGCTGGTAGCAGTCATATGCTGGGTAGGTGCGAATTATACGATACAGTTATTTTCAAATTTTCCTATGCTGCAATCTCATGTCTGGACAATTACGATTTTCTATATCATCTTGCTTTATCTGGTAAATACATTTTCTCCAAAAATTGCAGGTTACTTACAAACTTCTTCCATGATGGTAAAAATGATTCCTTTGTTTTTGATTGGAATTGCCGGATTATTGTTTGGAGATCCATCCTATTTACAGCTTCATTCTGTAGATGGGGCAGGTATCGTAGCGGGAAGCAGTGCGATTGTGGCGGCAGCCTTTTCTTATGATGGATGGTCTGTTGCACCAAGTATTTGCCATGAAATAAAGAATGCGAAACGAAATCTTCCACTTGCCTTAACAATTGCGCCAATCATGATTCTTTTTGTTTATTTGTTATATTTTTTAGGAATTACATTTTTATTAGGACCAGAAAAAGTTATGGAATTGAAAGATGGGGCATTTGAAGCAGCTGCATCCATGCTGGCAGGTCCATTTGCCGCAAAGCTTCTTCTTGTAACCGTTGTTATATCGGTACTTGGAACATGCAATGGTATTATTTTAGGAAGCTGTCGTATTCCACATGCACTTGCGATTCGAAATGAAATTCCATTTAGTAACAAAATAGCGAAACTCCATGAAAGATATGAAGTTTCTATTTTATCTAATTTTACAAGCTGTATATTTTCCTTTTTATGGCTGTTTATTCATTATTTAACTGTCGAAAATCCAGCGATTCAAGCCTTAGGAATGGATGTATCTGGACT
The DNA here is from genome assembly GCF_010537335.1 of Amedibacterium intestinale. Lineage (NCBI taxonomy): Bacteria > Bacillati > Bacillota > Erysipelotrichia > Erysipelotrichales > Erysipelotrichaceae > Amedibacterium > Amedibacterium intestinale. Next base: position 1,865,895 of record NZ_AP019711.1, on the reverse strand, counting down.
TCCTATCGTTATCATGTATATCTTTTATTTCCTTTTATATATTGGTGTATTACGCTATGCATGGAAGGGTGGTATACAAAGTAAATTTTTTGGATATGTATGTCCAGTTCTAGCATGTATAGGAGCATTGATCGTTATTTATGGAGGATTATCTTCTTCAAATGGGAAAATGTATCTAATTGTTTCTATCTTGTCGCTAGCTAGTGGATACTTGATTCTTTTATACAAAAAAAAGAAAGCATAAAATTCTAAGCTTTTTATTTACAAGTTTTGTTTTTCTATGGTATATAATTACATACACTGGTTTCAAACCTCCCAGTATAATAATAGGCAAATGAAAATTTATAAATGTAGGATATCTTACTTTTTTCGTGACTTTGCTTATTATCAAAAATAGGTAAAGTCTTTTTTATTGAAATATAGAAAGTAGGAAGATATATGAAAAGAAAAATTATTATCGATTGTGATCCAGGCATTGATGATAGTCTTGCGATCATGATGGCACTAACATCAAAAGAGGTAGAAGTTTTAGGAATTACGATCGTATGTGGAAATGCGCCTGTACAGATGGGATTTGAAAATATAAAAAAAGTGTTAAAACATATGAATCGATTGGATGTACCTGTTTATCTGGGAGCAGATAAGCCATTAAAGAAGGAATATGTTAGTGCTTTGGATACCCATGGGGAAGATGGACTGGGAGAAAGCTTTTTAGAAGAAGTAGAAGGATATGAAACTTCTATTACTGCTGTAGAGTTTTTATCTCAGACATTAAGAAAAGAAGAAAATTGTTCGCTTATTGCGATTGGACCTCTTACCAACTTAGCACATTTGATTCAACAAGATAAAGAAGCTTTTTCTAAGATTGCTATGCTGGTGTCTATGGGAGGAACGTATAAATCGCATGGAAATTGTTCTCCTGTAGCGGAGTATAACTATTGGGAAGATCCAGAAGCTGCCGCAATTGTTTATGAGGAAATGGCGAAGATTGGAAAACAAATACATATGATTGGATTAGATGTTACACGTAACATCGTGTTAACACCTACCTTATTATCTTATATAGAAAGACTGGATCCTGTTCAGGGAGAGTTTATTCGTAAGATTACAAAATTTTATTTTGATTTTCATTGGGAATGGGAACATATCATTGGATGTGTAATCAATGATCCACTAGCAATCGCTTATTTCATCAATCCTGCTATTTGTTCTGGCTTTTCATCCAATGTACAAATAGAAACAGATGGCATTTGCAGAGGACAAAGTGTGGTAGATGCTTATGATTTTTATAAGAAAGAAAAAAATGCTGTTGTATTAACAGAAGTCGATGTACAGGAATTTTTCTATATGTTTTTAGAGTGTATTCTTCATAAACATAAAGAAGAGCTTGATTTGTTAGAAAGTTTGCTTGTACACACATATGCGTAAACAAAAGGAGGTATCCGCATGAAACAAAAATTTACAACTTACCATATTACGATACTTGCCTTTGCGATTGTGGTGAATATCGTTGGTGGACAAATTGCGTTGATGTTAAGACTTCCTATTTATCTAGATAGTATGGGAACTATTTTGACCTCTATTTTATATGGCCCTGTCTATGGTATGTTGACAAGCTTATTAAGCGGGATTATTCTTGGAATCACCGTAGATAGTTATGCTTTATACTTTGCACCTGCAGGGATGCTGTTTGGTTTATTGATGGGAATCCTATGGAAAAAGAAGGTTGATAAAACATGGTGGATCTTTGTTGTAGCTTTATGTGTAAGTGTTCCTACATCTTTTGTAAGTGCAGGAATTAGCGCATATCTATTTGGTGGAATTACTTCTTCTGGTTCCAGCTATCTGGTACAGCTTTTATCAAAAACACCTCTTGGTTTAACGCTTAGCTGTTTTATCGTACAGTTTTTTACAGATTATATAGATCGTGTAGTAGAAATAGGTTTGATTTTACTTGTATTAAAGAAACTTCCTAAAAACTTTATAAAAAAGAAAATCTAAAAATAAAGTATGCAGATATTATGGAATGAATAAAGTCTTTCATTTTTTACTGTTTATATCTATAATGCTTTTATAAAGAAACAGGTGAGGATATGTCAAATCGAACAAAACTGGATTTAGAAGCTGCCTTAAAAGACTGTATGTTAAAGAAACCATTTCATAAAATAACGATACAGGATTTAACGGATGCATGTCATATCAGTCGTATGAGTTTTTATTATCATTTTAAAGATTTACATGATTTGGTGGAATGGGTATGTGTAGAGGATGCAAAACAGGCATTGCAAAATAAAAAACATTCTGAAAACTGGCAGGATGGACTCCTTCATGTATTTGAAGCTGTTTATGAAAACAAGCCATTTGTAATGAATGCATACTATAATATTTCCAGGGAACAAATTGAAAATTTTCTATTTAAACTGGTACATGATTTGATCATGCAGGTTATTGAAGAAAAAGCGAAGGACGTCCAAATTAGCGAAGAACAGAAAAACTTTATAGCGAATTTTTATAAATATGGTTTTGTAGGAGTCATGCTTGATTGGATAGCGGATGGAATGAAGGAAGATTATCATTTGATTGTAGAAGATATGCGCATTGCGTTAAAGAATACAATTACAACATCCATTCAAAACTTTACAAAGAATTAGCATGAAAAATATTCTGATACAAAAAAGAGAGGATTGCCGTCCTCTTTTTGCTTTTGGTTGAATTACCAACCTCTTCTATGACATATATATTATAACAAACTTTGTCTGTGAGGATACGATTTCTAAAAACTTTCTAGGAATGAGGTGAAGGAAGATATCACTATATTGTAATGGAAATAACATTATAAATATAATTACAACAGCAATCAAAACTTTACAAATAAGGAAGTTTGATAAAAAATTTATCATTCTTGTATAAGTGTAAATGTATTTGCGTGATGATTTTGCGTATGATAAGACTGTCGATAAGAAAGGTGGTCGTATCCTATGAAAAAGAAAAGTATAGCAATGGCTGCTGCGGCTACAGCAGCATCTACCGGAGCTGTTTTAATGGCAGCAAAGAAAGTACAGCAAAAAAACAAAGAACAAAAGGCAAAAAAAGAAGAAGATATTAAAAATTATCGAAACACAGAACTTGGGAAACATGATAAAAATAAAAAAGGTATTTATTACACAAATGGGAATTATGAAGCATTTGCACGTCCAAAAAAACCAGAGGGAGTAGAGGATAAGCATGCATATTTAATCGGAAGTGGTTTAGCAAGCTTAGCTGCGGCATGTTTCCTTGTTCGTGATGGACAAATGCCAGGAGATCATATTCATATTTTAGAGGCAATGGATATTGCTGGTGGTGCTTGTGATGGTATTTTTGATTCTACACGAGGATATATTATGCGTGGAGGAAGAGAGATGGAAAATCACTTTGAATGTTTATGGGATTTATTTCGAAGTATTCCATCTTTGGAAGTTGAAAATGCATCTGTACTAGATGAATTTTATTGGTTAAATAAAGAGGATCCAAACTATTCTTTATGCAGAGCTACCATTCATCGTGGAGAAGATGCACATACCGATGGAAAGTTTAATTTAAGTCAAAAAGGGTGTATGGAAATCATGAAGCTCTTTTTAACAAAAGATGAAGATCTATATGATAAAACAATTGAAGATGTATTTGATGAGGAAGTATTTAACTCTACGTTCTGGCTATATTGGAGAACAATGTTTGCGTTTGAAAACTGGCATAGCGCATTGGAAATGAAACTGTATTTCCAGCGTTTTATTCATCATATTTCCGGTTTGCCTGATTTTAGTGCATTGAAGTTTACACGTTATAATCAATATGAATCCTTGATTTTACCAATGCAGAAGTATTTGGAAAAAGCAGGTGTTGATTTTCAGTTTCATACAGAAGTAACCAATGTTGTGTTTCAATGTGATGAAAACAAAAAAGTTGCACAGGCAATTGAATGTAAGGTAAATGGCGTAGAACAAGGTATTGTATTAAGTGAAAATGATTTGGTGTTTATCACAAATGGAAGTTGTACGGAAGGAACGATTTATGGTGATCAGGACCATGCGCCAAATGGAGATGCGGAGGTAAGAACAAGTGGCTGCTGGAATTTGTGGAAAAACATCGCAAAACAAGATCCAGCATTTGGACATCCTGAAAAGTTTTGTTCCGATATCGCAAAAACAAATTGGGAATCCGCCACAATTACAACGTTAGATGATAAAATCATTCCTTATATTACTAATATTTGTAAACGAGATCCTAGAACAGGAAAAGTCGTTACCGGAGGAATTGTAAGCTGTCAGGATTCTAGCTGGCTGTTAAGCTGGACAATTAATCGTCAGGGACAATTTAAAGCACAGGATAAAGATAAGGTTTGTGTTTGGGTATATGGATTATTTACCGATGCGATTGGTGATTATGTAAAAAAACCAATGAAAGAATGTACAGGAAAAGAAATTACGATGGAATGGTTGTACCACATAGGTGCACCAGTAGAGCAGATTGAAGATTTGGCAGAACATTCTGCTGTTTGTGTTCCTACCATGATGCCATATATCACTGCTTTCTTTATGCCAAGAGCCAAAGGAGATCGCCCTGATGTCATTGTGGATGGTGCAGTGAACTTTGCCTTCTTAGGACAGTTTGCGCAAACTCCAAGAGATACCGTATTTACAACAGAATATTCCGTAAGAACTGCTATGGAAGCTGTTTATGGTTTATTAGGAGTTGATCGTGGTGTTCCTGAAGTTTGGGGAAGTGTGTATGACATTCGTGAACTTTTAGATAGCTCTGTAAAATTAATGGATGGAAAATCCCCATTGGAAATCCGTTTGCCTGGACCATTAAATATGTTGAAAAAACCTTTACTTAAAACAATACAGGGAACCGTAATTGAAAAAGTATTAAAAGATCATGATGTGTTAAAAGAGGATATGATGTTTTAAGAAAACATAAAACATAAGACTGCTGTTTGTATTAGTGAAGTTAGGCATATCTATTTACAAATCAATCTTTTGGGTACATACTAAAAAGAGAAAGTAAATATAAAATTGAAGGAGGTATTACTTATGAATCAAAAAGCGTTTTTTAATTTAAGTTATGGTTTATATATTATTTCCACAAGTCATGATGGAAAAGATGCAGGCTGTGTTGCGAATACGCTTCAACAGGTAACTTCTTCTCCACAGCAGATGGCAGTAACCTTAAATAAAGATAATTATACAGAGCAGTTAATTGAAAAATCTGGACGTTTTTGCGGTGCTGTTTTAACACAGGATACAGATATGGAAATGATCAAAACATTCGGTTTTCAATCCAGTAAAGATGCAGATAAATTTGAAAAGGTAGAATTTAAACGTGATGTGCATGGGATAGCATATCCTATACAAAATGTGGCTTCTTACTTTAGTGTAAAAGTTGTACAAAAAGTGGATTTAGGCACTCATGTGATGTTTATAGGTGAAGTAGAAGATGCAGAAGTACTGGCCGAAAAAGAAGTGATGACCTATGCATATTATCATCAAGTAAAGAATGGAACAACACCGAAAAATGCACCAAGTTTCCAAGAAAAAACAGAGAAGAGTGGATGGAGATGCAGTATTTGCGGTTATATTTATGAAGGTGATCCACTTCCAGAAGATTTTGTTTGTCCACTCTGTGGAGCACCTGCTTCCGTATTTGAAAAGATATAAAAAGCAAATTTTTAGAAGGACTGGTTTCTTTGAAAAGAAACTGGTCTTTTTTTTCTTTTATAGGTGGGGAAAAGTTTATTGACAAGGGATAAGCATCGTCATATAATTAACAATGTTAAATAAATGGCGGGAGGGTTATTATGCAGAATATTGATTGGCAGCAAATGCTCATTTTTCAACAAGAGCTTCATCAGTTTTCCAGAAACATGCTCGTTCATAAGCAGAAGCAGTTTTTAACATCAAGTGAAAGAGAACTGTTGGCATGGCTTTATCTGGAACCAGAAAAATGTACACCCTTAATATTAAGCAAGCTTAGTGGAATGAAAAAAGAGGCCGTTAGCCGCTGCTTAAAACAGCTTTATGAAAAAAACTGTATTCAAAAACAGAAACAGACTTCTGATGAAAGAAGTTATGTGATTTCTCTTAGTGAGACAGGTTTAAAAGAGTTAAAAAAAGATTATGAAATTATGTTACAACCTTTTTATGATCTATGGAGAAGTATGGGAGAAGACTTTGAACAATTGTTTGTTTTAATATCCAGGGCAAATGAAAAAATGCAGTCTTTATCTATCGATGAATAATAAAAAAGGGGGTATATACATTGAAGTTTTATGATTTATTACAGCTTGATCCAGCTGGATTAAAAAGGTTGATTGACAAAAGCGAATCGAAAAAGCAACGTGGTTTTTTATGGGCAGCCATGTTTTTTCGCTCTATTTTACTTGTATTGTTTGCGATTGTTTTTATAGCTCCTTTATCTAGTGTCTTTGGGAAAGAAAACAATGCGATGGCAGTTTCAATGTTTTGTATTTTACTGGCTGTTCGTTTTGTGGATTTTGGATATTGTATCAAAGATTCTCTGATAAATTTGGGCATTGTTTTTTTACTGCTGCTGATTTCACCGGTTTTAAGTTATTATGTAAATCCTTTGTTTGCATTTTTCATTCATTTTTTATCCTATATCGTTATTTTATTTATTACCTGCGACAAACCAGAAATGGGGAATGGTGGACTATATAGCTTTGCGTATGTTTTTCTTTGCGGCAATCCGGTACAAGGTGTATTGTTTTTCAAACGATTTCTTTTAACTTGTTTCTGTTTTCTGATTTGTGCAGCAGTTTTTTACAAGAAACATAAAGGGAAGCATACGGATATTTCTTTTCAAAGTAAAATTAAACAGTTTGATTTTTATACAAAAAAACATCAATGGCAAATTCGTATAGCTTTAGGAATTAGTTTTATCTTAACATTAGGAGCTTTTTTCCAATTGGAACGTTATATGTGGATAGGATTTGCCTGTGGTTCTTTATTGTCTGATCATAATTTTGAAACAAAATTAAAAGAAAAGTCAATGCATAGAATTTTAGGGGTATTGGCAGGATCTGCCTTGTTTTATGTGCTGTATATGCTTATGCCAAAATCAATGCACTCCATGATTGGAATTTTTGGTGGTATATTGCTGGGATTATGCAGTCAGTATAAACATAAGACAGTATTAAATTGTCTGGGAGCCTTAATGGCCGCTACAGGAATTTATGGTATTCAGGAAGCTGTTATATTGCGAATTACAGATAATCTCATTGGTGTTGTATTTGCATTTTTATTTTTCTTTGTTTATGAATTTTTAATGGAAAAGCTTTATCAAAGAAAAATGGCGTAAAATATTTCAATTCTATTAAAAATATGTAGAAATAAACTTCTTCTATCTTTATAATAGATATGTTAAGAAAACAGGGAGAAGTAGTATGAAAAAGAATCTTGTTTATGAGTATGCATTGATTAGTTTTGCGACATTTGTGATTGCGGCAGCGGTATATTTCTTTTTGATTCCTAGTAAAGTTGTTATTGGAAGTATTTCTGGACTTGCGATTGTAATTGCGGAGCTGGTACCACTATCTATTTCTATGATTACGATGATCTTAAATGTAATCTTGTTAGTGATTGGATTTTTACTTCTTGGAAAAGAGTTTGGAATGAAAACGGTATATACCTCTTTGTTGATGCCTATATTTATTGCGGTATTTGAACAGTTTATTCCATTAAATGGTTCTTTGACAGGAAGCAGTATTTATGATATTGCAGCAGATATCTTACTGGTGGCGTTTGGGCAGGCAATCTTGTTTAATGTGAATGCATCTTCCGGCGGGATTGATATACTTGCGAAAATTTTAAATAAATACTGTCATATTGAAATAGGAAAGGCTGTTTCTGCAGCAGGTATCGTTACTGCCATGACATCCATCCTTGTATATGATATAGGAACATTGATTATCAGTATTCTAGGAACTTTGGCAAATGGGCAGGCAGTAGATTATTTTACAAGCGGGTTAAATCGAAAGAAGAAAATTTCTATTATCAGTGACAATTATGAGAAAATCGAAGACTATATTTTACATACAATGCATCGAGGCGTTACACGATATCAGGTAATCGGCAGCTACAACAAGGAAACCAAAGTGGAACTGGTAACAATTATGGATACAAATGAATATAAAAAATTATTAGTGTTTCTACATCAGTATCCTGAAAAAGTATTTGTTACGGTATCTAATGTAAGTGAAATTTTAGGAGAATGGAATTCTAGTCCGTTCTTAACTTCCAGGGCATCAAGTAAAAAATAAAAGATATGACGGGTTTGATGAAAATATCATTGAACCTGTTTTGATGTTTACAATTTCTATGCAGGAAGTTTTCTTGCTTTTTTTACATAACTTGTTATTATATTCTTTGAGTAGTATATACGATTAAATGAAGATTTATGATAAAGGGGGATATTGTTTTGTCTCAGGATAAAAATATAATTGATTTAGCAGCTACATGTATACAAAAGTGTATGTCTATACAGGAAACAGAAAAAATTATTCCATATATTCTTTCTTATATGATATCAGCTTTTCATTGTGAGAGAAGCTATGTATTTGAAAAAGATGCAGAGGAAAATACATTCACAAATACATATGAATTCTGTGCAGAAAATATTAGCTCGCAGCTGCATCAGCTGCAGAAGGAACCAATGGAGACTTTTTTATGGTGGTTTGATGATTTAAAAGTGAATGACTATGTTTTGATTGAAGATATCGAAAAAATAAAATATACATATCCAGCATCGTATGCTGCTGTAAAATCACAGGATATTCATTCTTTGATTTCTTTGCCTTTACGTATTCATAATGAAATTGCAGGTTTTATAGGAGTTGATAATCCATCAAAACAAAATATACAATCTGTTGTTGAGTTTCTTAAACTGATAAGCGGCTATGTACTTTTAGTAATAAAAAACAGAGACCTAAACAATAAAATGAAATATACAAGTTTACATGATCCACTAACGACAGCATATAATCGCTATTCTTTTCAGGAAGATATAGAAAACAGCGCCTCATGGCTTTCTGCAGGACTTATATACTGCGATATAACAGAACTAAAAAAGGTAAATGATCATTATGGTCATGCGGCAGGAAACAAGCTGATTTTACATTGGTATAAGATTTTAGAAAATGTTTTTACAAAAGATAAGATTTATCGATTAGGTGGAGATGAGTTTATCGTTCTTTGTATAAACAATAAAAAGGATGAATTTCATGAAAAAATACAGAAATTAAAAAATACAATTCAAGAAGATACCTTTCACTTAGCAATTGGCTGTGTTTGGAGTGAAGATAAAAACAAGAACATACATGAATTAATGAAACAAGCGGATTGTTTGATGTATGAGGATAAGAAGAAGTACTATTCCTTTTTGCGTTCTGGTAGCCGAAACGATTATAATTTGATGTATGATGCTACAGCGGCAAGTACTTTTACGACATTTTTAAAAAACAATTTTTTCGATACAGAATTTTTATTAGATTCTCTAAGTGATTCCAGAGTTCCTTATTATGTTTTTGCTGGGGATTTACGTTCTAATATTTTTTATATTACAGATAATATGAAAGAGAAATTTGGGTTTAAAGAGAATATCGTATTTAACCTTTTCTCTGAATGGAGAAAACGAATTTATAAAGAAGAAGATGTGCATATTTATGATGAACAGATAGAGAATATCATGAATGGAAAATGTTTATACCATGATTTAAAATATCAGGTAAAAGACTGCCATGATAATTTGATTTGGATACATTGTCAGGGAAAAGTTAAATGGGATAAAGAAAAAAAGATACCTTTGTTTTTTTCAGGAACTGTGTCTCATCAGGAATATGATTTTATTATTGATAAAACAACGAATTTTCCTAGAGAACATGTATTGATGAACAATATGCTGATACCTGTACAAAAGGATACAGATATGTATGCTATCGGGTTTTCTTTAAATAGCATTAGAACTATAAATGAAGCTTTAGGAAGAAAGAAAACAGATTCTATCATTCGTCAAATTGCATATGCTTTACATGAGAAATTTTCTAACAGTAGTTTTTTTCGCCTGGATGGAATGCGATTCATGGCTTTGTATGAAGCAAAGGATGTCGAAGAAATCAAAAAATTTATGGTAAATGTACATAAGATCATAGAGTATTATTATAATTTATATAATGTTGGCATAGATAGTCCTTGTTCTATTGGATATTTAAAATGTGATCCAAAAGATAATCCGGAAGTTATTTTAGAGAAAACATTAAATGTTATTCGATTTGCGAAAAATGAATTTGATAAAGAATATGTAGAATATGCAGATGACAATATTTATAACTACAAAGAAGATTCTAAGGTTTTCTTATCTTTAAATTATGATATCCAGCATAATATGAATAACTTTCATCTGGTGATACAGCCAATCATAGATATGAATACGAATGAGATTATTGGAGGAGAAACGTTATTAAGATGGAAGTATAAAGGACAAAATGTACCTCCACAAAGATTTATCCCATTACTGGAAAAGAGTAAACAAATTGTGAAAGCGGGTAAATGGATACTTGACCAGGCTTTAAAAAATGTAAATAGAATTCGCTGTTACTATTCTGATTTTAATATCTCAGTTAATGTTAGCTATGTGCAAATATGTGAAGAAGATTTATTTTCTTATATCCATGACACTTTAAAAAAATATGATCTTCCAGGCTCTGTATTAACTATAGAGCTAACCGAAACACATTTTGATGAATATCCAGAAAAGCTTCAGGATTTTATTGGGAAATGTCAGTCTATTGGTATACGCTTTGCATTGGATGATTTTGGAAGTGCATACTCCTCTTTATCGTTGTTATTTAAATATTCTGCAAATATTGTGAAACTAGATAAATCTTTGTTGAAAGAATTACATAATTCAAAGGATAATGAAAAGCTTTTAAAGGCAATTGTAAATGCCTGTCATGAATTTGGAAAGAAAGTGTGCATGGAAGGTATTGAAACAGAGGAAGAACTTCATTTTACAAAACGTGTATTTGCGGATACACTTCAGGGATTTTATTTTTATAAACCAATGGAATTACAGGATTTTTATGAAGTTATGAGTGCGAAATATAATGAAGAAAAGGATATACAGTCATGATAAAAAGAGTGTTAATTACAGGTGGAGCTGGTGGAATTGGAAAATATTTGGCATCCGCATACAGCAAAGAAGGATATGAAGTGTTTGTGCTTGACAAAGAATTATGTTCATTTCAAGAAAAAAATATCCATACATTTCAGGTAGACTTATGTCAAAGCGATGGAATTAAAAAATGTTTTCAACAAATACAGGAACAGTTTGGATGTATTCATATTCTTATTAATAATGGAGCAGTTAGTAAATTTCATAAGCCTGTGAATGAGATTGGAATAGATGAATTTAGCGAAGTGATTCATACAAACCTAATTGGTGCTTTTGTTTGTTGTAAAGAGTTTGTTAAACAGCATGATACTTCCTGTTTTGGAAGAATCATCAATATAGCATCGACACGTTTTCATCAAAATGAAAAAGACTGGGAGGCATATGGGGCATCCAAAGGTGGTTTGGTTTCTCTAACGAATAGTTTATGTGTTTCCTTAAGCAATACTAATATTACCGTTAATGCGATTAGTCCTGGCTGGATTGAAACAGAAGATTATGAGCATTTAACATTAGAGGATCATAAGCAGCATCCATCTGGAAGAGTTGGAAAACCACAGGATATTGTCAATGTCTGTCTATTTCTTAGTAAAGAAGAAAATGATTTTATCAATGGGGCAAATATCATCGTCGATGGTGGAATGACAAAGAAAATGATCTATGTAGAAGAATAAAGGCTCTTGTACGATGGGTACAGGAGCCTTTACTTGCAATAGAATTCTTTTAAGGTTTTCATAACACTAAGAATACGTGTATCTAAAATTTTATAATATACATGTAATCCATGTTTTTCATTATCGATTAATCCAGCCAAGCGAAGGGCAGAAAGATGCTGAGAGAGTGCCGGCATACTAATGCTTTCTATTTTTTCGTGCAGTTCACTAACCGTTTTTTCTCCTTCTTCCAACATACATAAAATCATTAATCGATAAGGATTAGCGATTAGTTTTAGTAGCTGTGAAACTTCTTTCGCTTTCAATTCCATCAATATCACCCTTGTTCTTTAATTTACAGATTGTTTGCGTCATCGTTCCCATTGGGCAGTAGGCGCACCATGTACGTGGTCTGTATAACAACATAGTTATAAAGCCTAAAACACTAGATGTCAACATAATGCTGTACATACCAAAGGCAAATTGCGCAAAACCATCCGATAATAGCGTTCCCTGATAGGCAAAACTCCATGGAAGTTTAAATGTCCATAAAACAGTAACAACTTCTTTTAAATTTTTTGTTTGAGAGAAAACTTGTATGGTTGTGATGATCATGAAGGAGAACATCGTCATAAAAAAGATAAGAAATGCATAGCGAAACCATAAAGAAGATAAAAACTTCGGTGGTTTTTTCTGTCTGGAAAGTTTCAGTTTATTTCCTAAAAGATTGAAAAATTGTCCTCGTCCGCAATAACGATTACAAAAAGATTTATTCCCTTTCCATACCGCAATAACCAAAGGAATCATGAATTCAATCATACCAAGCCAAGCAAACAGGATATTAAAAAATCCAAGGAATAAATAGAATGGTGTATAAATCCATAAATAATCATACCAGTGTTTTTTCTTATGCATGTAACATCTCCCTTTCTTTTATTTCAATAATACCAGCTGGACATGTTTTCTCGCATAAACCACATCCCACACAAGAAGAAGGTGCAACAATCGCCTTCTTTCCATTTTTTACTTGAATGGCTTGTCTTGGACAAATATTCATACAGGCACCGCAGGCAACACAGTTTTTCCCTACATAGGCAATAAATTTTGACATAGCAAAACTCCTTTCGTATTTAAGAATATACTTAAATAACAGAAATGTCAATCCTGTTATGAAAAAAGGGCATTACTCATGCATACTTATAAAAGTCTATGATAAGATAACAGTGAAATCATACAATTGAAATGTGTGGAAAAGGGAGGCACTTATGAAAGATAAGCAAATACAGGAAGCAATTTTAAAAGAAAGAGAACGTCAGTTATATAATATCGAACTTATCGCATCGGAAAACTATGTATCAAAAGATGTATTAGAGGCAGCCGGAAGTATTCTTACGAATAAATATGCGGAAGGGTATCCATCCAAACGTTATTATGGTGGATGCGAACATGTCGATGTGGTAGAAGATATTGCCAGAGAACGTGCGAAAAAATTATTTGGGGCAGAGCATGTGAATGTACAGCCGCACAGTGGTTCACAGGCAAATATGGGTGTGTATATGGCAGTGTTAGAACCAGGAGATACAGTTTTAGGGATGAATTTAACTGCTGGAGGACATTTAACGCATGGACATCCATTGAATTTTAGTGGAACCTTATATAACTTTGTAGATTATGGGGTAAAAAAAGAAGATGGACGAATTGATTATGAGGAAGTAAGAGAAAAGGCCTTAAAAGAAAAACCAAAATTAATCGTTGCTGGTGCCAGTGCGTATCCTCGTATCATTGATTTTCAAAAGTTTAGAGAAATTGCGGATGAAGTCGGTGCTTATCTAATGGTGGATATGGCACATATTGCCGGACTTGTGGCAGCAGGATTGCATCCAAATCCAGTTCCTTATGCAGATTTTGTGACAACAACGACACATAAAACACTTCGCGGACCTCGTGGCGGTATGATTTTATGTAAAGAAAAATATGCAGCGTTACTGGATAAAAAAGTATTCCCAGGAATGCAGGGTGGACCTTTGATGCATATCATTGCCGCAAAAGCAGTATGCTTTGAAGAAGCGTTGCAGCCGGAATTTAAAACCTATGCAAAACAAGTCATTGAAAACTGTCGTGTTCTAGCGGATACTTTAAAAGAAGAAGGGTTCCACATTGTGAGTGATGGAAGTGATAACCATTTATTGCTGGTAGATGTGAAAGGAAGTATTGGCATGACAGGAAAAAGAGCGGAGTATCTGTTAGATGAAGCTGGTATTACCTGCAATAAAAATACCATTCCATTCGATGAAGAAAAACCATTTGTCACTAGCGGAATTCGTTTAGGAAGTGCCGCAATGACAACACGAGGATTTAAGGAAGAACAATTTAAACAGGTAGGAAAATGGATTGCGAAAGTATTAAAAGAAGATAATGAAAAAGTATGCCATGAAGTACGAGAAGAAGTACGTGCTCTTACCAAGCAGTATCCACTTCCTAATGAAGTAGAATAAGAAAGTCGTGTTTACGGCTTTTTTATTTTGTAGATGGAAAAGATGACAGGCGTTTGTAGTATAATATAAAAATAAAAGGAGAGAGAATGATGGAAATATATGTACGCAAAGCCGAAGAAAAAGATATAGATAGAATCCTAAGTTTATTGAAGCAGGTTCTGGAAATTCATGCAGCGATTCGTCCAGATATTTTTGTTAGCGGAACGACGAAATATACGAAAGAAGAATTAAAGATGATTTTTACAAATGAGGAAACACCAGTTTTTGTAGCGGCAGACAGAAATGATACTGTTCTTGGATATGTATTTTGTATGTTGCAGGTAACAAAAAACTACACAAATATGAAAGATCGAAAAACGCTTTATATTGATGATTTATGTGTGGATCAAAACCATCAGGGCAAACATATAGGAACAACTTTGTATGACTATGTGATAGAGTATGCGAAAAAACAGAATTGTAATGATGTAACATTAAACGTATGGGAAGGAAATGATAAAGCTCGCTTATTTTATGAAAAAATAGGAATGAAAGTTAGAAAAACACAGATGGAGTATTTGTTGGAGGAATAGCATTAGGAAAATTCATCTGCTTTAAAATCTCTTTCATAAATAACATAGTCATCCGTTTCTTCAATTAACCTTGGGTTTTCATTTATTTGTATGTTTTCTATTCGTACATCATCACTAATTTCTTCTACATATAAAAAATAAAAGCTATAGGCATATTTAGCAAGTAACATAAGAGATAGAAGTATGATAATGTATGGGAATAATTTCTTCATTTTATGCACCTCTTTTTGTTTCTTTCTACAGGAAGTATAAAATAAAATTCTATACTTGTATTAAAAAATTTATAAAGAAGTATAAATTTTTATAAGAGGTATACATAAAAAGAAATGAAGAAGTGAAATATTGCATAGAGGATGTATAAACATCACAGTGATTTATCCTTATCTGCCTTTGATAAAATTTTATTTAATACTATGTAAGTCGTATTACCAATTGCTTTTTTCAGTGGGTTTAATTTACATGGATAATAATAGGGAAGTGATAACCACCCTTTTTCTTTCCAGTATATTTTATCTGGTTCTGTAAGGTTTTGAAATATTGCTTTTTAAGTGTTATGATTGAAGACCTTTGCTAGTGTTTTAGAGATGGTAAATATGAAGGTTGTTATATAAAAATGACAACGCAGTATGGATTTTATTTTTATGATGTTACTTAAATTTACATTCTGTTCATATAAAGTTTACATGCTCATAACAAATGAATTTTCTGCTTACTGTATAATTCATTTGTAATGGAGGGGTTCATAATGAACAAAATGAAAAAAATTATATTAGGAATGTTATTAAGTGGTGGAGCGACATCTTCTCTTGTTACACCACTATATGCAGAAAATTTAAATGTAAAACAAAATCTTCAAAGTTTTGTTGAAGATGCACAATTAACATTAAAAAGAGAAAGTACATTAAAGCTTGGAGAAGCAAACGCAGATGGTGGAGTTGCAGAAATTGTTTCATACAGCAGTAAAAAAGGGTATGCATATGTTGTAAATGGACAAAGTGGAAAGCTGGATATCGCCAAAGTAAAAAATGGAAAGCTAGAATTGTATAAATCTGTAGATGTAAAAACAATATTAGAAACAAAACTTGAAAATTTTGCATATGGAGATATGACAAGTGTTTCTGTAGATGATATAAATGGAAGAATTGCAGTGGCAATTCAAGAAGAAGCATATAACAAAAATGGGAAATTGGTTGTCTTGGATTATGAAGGTAATTATATTACTTCTTATGAAGCAGGTGTACAGCCAGATATGATTACCTTTGCGGATAATGGGAATTTGATTTTATCTGCTAATGAGGGAGAACCAAGAGAAGGATATAAGGATGATATGTCTAATGATCCAAAAGGAAGTGTTACGATCGTGGATACAAAAACAGATACAGTAACACATGCCGGGTTTGATAATTTTACTGCAGAAGAACTGTTACAAAATCAAGTTCTTTTAGGAAAGGTAAAGAATAAAACAATTTCTCCATCTACTGATTTAGAGCCGGAATATATCAGTGTTTCTCCTGCACAGGATAAAGCATATATTACCTTGCAGGAAGCAAATGCCATTGCGGAATTAGATTTGCATACGAAAACAATTACGAAGGTAAAAGGTTTAGGATTAAAAGATTTATCAAAAGAAGAAAATGCGATTGATTTGCAGAAAGATGAACAATATGATCCAAAAACATATGATGCATTGGCGGCTTATATGCCAGATGCGATTTCAAGTTATGAGTATAATGGAAAAACATATTTGGTAATTGCAAATGAGGGAGATGCCAGAGAATGGGGCGACTATTGTAACGAAGTTAAAATTAAAAAGAAAGATAACTTGAAAGAAGTATATAAAGATATTGAAGATGCACGTATTTTAGACAGTGATCTAACTGCAGGAATTCCTAGTGACAAGCCAGTGTTGTTTGGAGGTAGATCCTTTGCGATTTTAGATGCGGAAAATATGTCTATAGTATATGATAGTAACAATGATTTTGAAGAAAATACAGCAAGGTTTTTACCAGAACAATTTAATGTTTCTAATGATGATATTGAACTGGAAAGCAGAACAATGAAAAAAGGACCAGAACCAGAAAGTGTTACGACTGCTCAGATTGGAAAAGAAATGTATGCATTTATTGGTATTGAACGTACAGGCGGTGTCATGGTATATAATGTAACAAATCCAAAGGAAGCAAAATTTGTAAACTATATGAATTCAAGAGATTTTTCAACAGATCTAGGGGAAGACAATTCTCCAGAAGGTTTAACGATTATTCCGGCAAAAGACTCTGATACAAAAAAACCTATTCTTTTAGCTGCATGCGAAGTTTCTGGAAACCTTGTAAGTTATTCTATTGATGGAAAAGATGTGGCATATAATCCATATCAAGATGTGATTGATAAAATTGAGAATGCAAAAGCAGGTGAAACTATTGATGTGAATGAATTAAAAGAGGGACATATTCTTGATGCATCAATTTTGGAAGCTGCGAAAGGGAAAGATGTAAATATACATGCTGTATATAAAGATATAGAAATCATGTTTCATGGGAAAGATATTTTAAATACAAAAGATTTTGCACTGGATTACGACTTGAATACAGAAAAAGAAAACGTAACATTTGCATTCCAAAATGTATTACCAGGAAAAATAAGTGTGAAATTATATACAGAAAATGTATTTCAGTTAACAGAAGTGAATAAAGAGGTTTTATTTACAAACAATGGTGTAGCAGGAAGTTTAAAATTGTTGGAAAATGGAAAAGTAGAAATTTCATTTACTGCAGATGAGAAAAAGCCAATTGTAATTTCTTATGAAAATACACAGCAAGATAATACAAATGTTTCTGAAGATAATACACAACAGGATAAAGATAATGGAAATGTTGTAGATGATAAAAAAGAGGAAGATAAGCAGAGTGTTGAAGAAACTCCAAAAACAGGAGTGCTGTTTCATCCAGCAGCATGGTCATCTTTTATGGGCGCAGCAGCTGCAGCAATGCTGTATACTAGAAAAAAACTAAAAAAATAATGTTTAAAAAGTTCTATCTATTCAGGTAGAGCTTTTTAACATTTATAGAAGATTTGTTTAAGATAGATAAAAAGAGTTATACTAAAAAAGAGGTTTTGTAAAATATATGTGCAATGCATCCATATCTTTTGGTTAATATAAAGAAGAAATAGTATTTTTTAATATTTATAAATAATATCAGATGGGAATGGTAAATATATAATAAGAAATCATGATAAAGGAAGGTGGAATTATATGTGTACATGTATTGTAATCAAAGAAAAAGATAAATATTTTGGGAGAAATTTAGATTTAGAATATACTTTTAATGAGTGTGTGGTTATTACACCCAGAAATTATCCATTTTATTTTCGAAATAAAGAAGTGATTCATCATCATTATGCAATGATTGGTATGGCTACTGTTGTGGAAGGATATCCTTTGTATGCGGATGCTATGAATGAAAAAGGACTAGCAATGGCAGGACTTAATTTCCCAGGAAATGCACACTATTTTTCATGGGATGACAAGAAAAACAATATTACACCATTTGAATTGATTCCCTATCTTTTAAGTAAATATAGCAAGGTGGAAGAAGTAAGGCTGGCACTTGAAAATATACAACTATTGGATGAATCGTTTAAAAAAGAAATGCCGTTAGCACCTCTTCACTGGATGATCACTGATGGAGTAGATAGTGTAATCATAGAATCTACCAAAGATGGCTTACATGTGTATGATGATATATATGGAGTACTAACAAATAATCCACCATATGAATATCATAAATGGAATATGTACAATTACTTGCATATGAGTCCTGCATATCCAGATAACAAGGTAAGCAGACATGTAGATTTAAAGCCTTATGGAAATGGATTTGGCAGTATTGGTATACCAGGAGACTGTTCACCTGCATCACGCTTTGTACGTGCCTGCTTTGTAAAAGATAATTCTGTTTTTGGTGATGATGAAGAGGAAAATATCACGCAGTTTTTTCATATTTTAGATGCTGTTTCCATGGTAAAAGGAAGTGTTTTAACACAAGAAGGTAAAATGGATTATACAACCTATTCCTGTGGAATGAATCTTACAAGAGGAATGTATTATTATAAAACTTATGAAAATAATCAGATAACTTGTATAAAGCTATTTGATAGAGATTTAGATACAGAAACGTTATATACGTTTGAATTAAACAGAAAGCAAAATATGGATATAAGATAGGTATATGGCAATAGATATTGTTTTAATAGTTTTTTTCTTGAGATAAGTTAAAGTCAGTATGTATTAGAGATACTTTTTGAGTATTCCTTTGAAAAAGAACAGTGATGATTATATCGCATCGCTGTTTTTATATACTCACTTAAAGTGAAAGAGTAAGATTAAAACCATATGCTTTCAATTTTAGAATGTCAGCAATTAAATTTAAGAGAAATTTTGAATATAATTATTGGAAATCATTATAGGATATTTTTATACAATTACTTGTGAATGCAACAAGAAATAAGCGGTTTTATTTTATATAATAATTTTTATATGCAAAAGTTGACAAAGGCTAACAATTTTGATAAACTCAATTGTGTTAGGTGAGGCTAACTATATGGTTAGGAGGATTATTTTTGAAAAGAAGAAATATAACCGTATTATTGATTATTTTATTGTGTATTCTTTCTTTTATTTCCTTATTTATTGGAGTAACAGATATACGCATACAAGATATATTAGGTGGTGATACAAAGCAGTTACAAATGTTATTTATATCACGCTTGCCTCGTTTATTGGCAATCTTATGTACAGGAGTTGGAATGAGTGTAGCAGGATTACTTATGCAAAAATTATGTATGAATAAATTTGTGTCTCCAACTACTGGAGCAACCATTTCATCTGCACAACTAGGCATTTTAATAGCACTTTTATTTTTCCCAGCATCTACTTTGTGGGAAAGAACGTTTTTTGCATTTCTTGCGGCTATGGTTGGAACTTGGATTTTTGTGTATTTTATTCAGAAAATTCAATTTAAAGATGTTATTATGGTTCCTTTGGTAGGTATTATGTTTGGAAATATTATAGGCGGAATTACAAATTACTTAGCTTATAGATATGAAATGACACAGGCTTTGTCTTCATGGCTCGTAGGACATTTTTCACTGGTGATTCGAGGAAGATATGAAATTGTTTTCTTTATTGTACCACTTGTCTTTCTTGCCTTTATATATGCTAATCATTTCAACATTGTCGGAATGGGAAAAAACTTCTCAAAAAATTTAGGTATTAATTATAACTTTGTAATGTTTGGAGGGTTGTCTATTGCGGCTATGATTACAGCAAGTATCGTAGTGATTGTTGGAAGTATTTCTTATATCGGTTTAATTGTACCTAACTTAGTGGCGATGATAAAAGGTGATAAAATTCGTGGTACTCTGATAGATACAGCTGTTTTTGGCGCTTTGTTTGTTTTGATTTGTGATATGTTTGGACGAGTTATTATTTATCCATATGAGTTACCGATTGAATTGATTATCGGTGTCTTAGGCAGCTTGATTTTTATTGGACTTTTGTTTTATCGTTTACGAAATGGAAATAAAAGTATATCTCTTCCATGGCTTTCACAAGGAGGATGCTGTACACAACCGGTTATGAAAGATGAGGAATCATAAAATGGAAAATTATCTATTAAGATATAGAAAAACTTTGTTTTTACTAGGAATTGGCAGTATTCTTGCGATTCTTGCATATTTGTGCTTATTTATGAATATGAATTATGCTGCTTATTTTCTAAGCCTTCGAGTTCCTAAAGTTCTTGTGATGGTCATTGTAGCGTTTGCGATTGGAGGTGCATCAATCGTTTTCCAATCCATTATCCAAAATACAATTGTAACTCCTTGTCTACTCGGGATGAATTCCTTATATTCATTAATTCATACAGGCGTAGTATTCTTTTTAGGATCAGGAAGTGTCTTAATTGCGAATGCGAATGTGTCCTTTGCGATAGATGTAGTATTGATGGGAATTATTGCTACTGTTATATATAGTTATTTATTCCGTAAAACAAAACATAACGTTTTGTATGTATTATTAACAGGAACCATTTTAACAACGTTATTTACTAGTATTCAGACAACATTAACAAGAATTATGGATCCTAATGAATACGATAGTTTATTGGCAAGTCTTGTCGCAAGTTTTAATAACATCAATACGAATATTATTTTGTTTTCTGTCTTATTAATGGGAGCTGTGGTTTTTTTTCTACGAAAAGAACTTGGTTTACTAGATGTCATTAGCTTAGGAAAAACGCAGGCAATTAATTTAGGTGTGGATTATGATAAAACAATCCGTCGTTTATTGCTGGGTGTTACTTTATTTATTGCGATTGCGACTGCATTGGTAGGTCCTATCTCTTTTTTAGGCTTAATCATTGCGAATTTATCAAGAGAAGTATTTAAAACATATCGACATAGTTATTTGATATTAGGTTCTTGTTTGATTGGTACAATAATTTTAATTGCAGGGCAAATTCTTGTGGAACATGTATATAACTTTAGTATGCCAATCAGTGTATTTATTACTGTAGGTGGAGGAATTTACTTCTTATATTTATTGATGCGACAAAGGAGAGCATAGAGATGATCATAAAAAAACTGACGAAAAAATATAATGGTAAGCCGGTTGTAGATGAAATCGACTTCACGATACCAAAAGGAAAAGTAATTTCTTTTATTGGGCCAAATGGAGCAGGGAAATCAACTGTCATGGGAATGATTTCACGTTTGATTGAACAGGATGAAGGAATTGTTTCTTTTGAAGGAAAAGAGTTAAAAGAATGGAATAGTAAAGAACTTGCGAAACGTTTAGCAATTTTAACTCAGAACAATGCGACACAAATGAAATTAACCGTAAAAGAGTTGGTGACATTTGGACGTTTTCCATATAGTAATGGGAATACAACAAAAGAAGATGAAGAAATCATTGAACGTGCCATTCAATATATGGAGCTTGAAGAATTAAAGAATCGCTTTATTGATGAATTATCTGGAGGACAGCGCCAACGTGCATTTATCGCAATGGTAATTGCACAAGATACAGAGTATGTTTTATTAGATGAGCCAACGAATAATTTGGATATTTATCATGCGACCAATATGATGAAGATGGTAAGAAAACTATGTGATGAATTAGGTAAGACCGTAATTTTGGTTTTACACGAAATTAATTATGCTGCTTTTTATTCTGACTATATTTGTGCATTTAAAGATGGAAAAGTTGCAAAATTTGGAACAGTGAAAGAAGTTATGACAAAAGAAGTTTTATCAGATATTTATCGTGTAGATTTTGAAATTCAAGAAGTAGAAGGAAAACCATTGTCTATATATTATTGATAATGTTTTATAAAATGAATGATGATTGAAAAAGGAGAAGATTATATTATGTTAAAAAAATTATGTATGTTAGCGGTATGTGGTTTATTTGTGTTTAGTGCGGTAGCTTGTACAGCATCTAATAAGAAAAATGTAAACGAGGAGAAAACAGTAAGCATCTCGTCATTAAATGGAAAAAAAGAAATGACAACGATTGAGGTACCTCATAATCCAGAAAGAATTGCAGTATTAGACATGGCGGTATTAGATATGCTTGATGCTTGGGGTGTCGGAGATAAAGTTGTTGGTATGCCGAAAGGTTCAAAAATCGATTATTTGATGGATTACAATAATAATAAAGAAATCAGTAATTTAGGAACTTTGAAAGAAGTGGATATGGAAGCATTGATGGCTTGTGAACCGGATATTATTTTTATTGGAGGTCGCTTGAGTTCTCAATATGATGAGTTATCTAAGATTGCACCAGTTGTATATGTTGGTGTAGATTATGAAAAAGGTGTTGTACAAAGCGTGAAAGACAATGCACAAAATATTTCTAAGATTTTTGATAAAGAAACAGAAACGAAAGCTTTAACAGATGGATTTGACAATCGAGTAGAAACCTTGGCAAATGCTGCGAAAGGAAAGACTGCAATGATTGGTCTTGTGACAAGTTCTAATTTTAATACTCTTGGAAATGGAAGCAGAACATCGCTGATTGGGAATGAAATTGGTTTTGATAACTTGGCAAGTGATGTTGATTCTACACATGGGAATGAATCATCTTTCGAATTGCTTGTTGAAAAGAATCCAGAATATATCTTTGTATTAGATAGAGATTCTGCGATTCAAAAAGAAGGCGCTAAATTAGCACAGGATATTATGAATAATGAGTTAGTAAAACAGACAACTGCTTATAAAGAAAATCATATAGTATATTTAACTCCAACTGTATGGTATTTAGCAGAAGGTGGAATTACAGCATTGGATGTAATGTTGAAAGATTTAGAGACAGTTCTTTTATAGGAAAGAAACAGGTGTCTATCAATTTGATAGGCACCTGTTTTCTTTGCTGATTTAATAGAAAACGAGATTTCTGAATGATTAAGGGGGTAAAAATCTATAATATGCAAAAGAATGAGGTAAAATATGAGAAACAATAATGCATATTTTTATATATATGAAAACGTAAGTCTTTATTGTAAATTATATTGTTTAATGTATAGCAGCATGAATACCGGCAATGGCTCCATCTGCAACAGCAGTAGCAACTTGACGTACCTGTTTTACACAAATATCTCCAGCTGCATATACACCAGTAATTGCGGCTTGCTGGTTTTTATCGACAGGGATATATCCATTTTCTAGTTTCAGTTCAGTGTATAAAGAAGTATTAGGAATAGAGCCTGCATATACAAAGATACCACATCCACTTTCCTCGATATGTTTTATACTGTTATCTTTTAAGTCTAAGATATCCAATGCCTCTATTTGTTCTTTTCCATACACAGCATGTAAGCGTGTTTCTAAACAGACTTCAATATTTTTTGCTTCAGATATTTTCTTTTTAAATTCATCAATACATGCCAGGGTTTTCTCAAAATGCAGAATACTTACTTTTGAAGCGATTGTTGATAAATACAAAGCTTCTTTTGCTGCTCCATCACTGCCTCCAATAACATATACATGCTTATGTTTATAATCTTGTGCATCTTGAAGGGCATTAAGACCAATTCCTTTTTTATACAATTCTTTTTCTCCTGGAATGTTTAATTTTCTTGGGACAGTCCCATTTGCTAAAATAATGTTATGTGCCTGATATGTATGGCTTATGGTTTGTACTTCTTTAATTTCACCTTGTAATTTTACTTGTATAACTCGTTCAAACTGAATTTCAATATTGGCATCATTTAACTGCTGTTTTAAGCGATTGGAAAATGTTGTGCCACTTTCATCTTTCATAAGTCCACAATAATGGGTAACATGAGATACCATACTGATTTGTCCACCAATTTGTGACTGTTCTAAAACTAAAACATTACATCCGCGGCTTTTCGCATAAATGGCCGCACTGATTCCAGCGGGACCGCCACCAATAATAAGAATATCATACATATACGATTCCTCCTTTATATAATAAAAGTTATCCAATAAAAAGCTTAATCAACACAATGGCAAAAAGTATTTGACATGCCCCAATCGTTAAACCATAACCTAAAGCTTTCGGTCCTTCTGCAGCTAAATCCTTGAACTTTACACGCATACCAATGGCAGCTAATGCAATGATTTCAAACTGCTGGCTAACCAAATGAGCAAGTTCAGAAAGAGGTCTAGGAATAAGTCCTATCGTATGTAGTATGGCCATAATAAAGAAGCCTATGATAAACCAGGGAATACTGGTTTTGACTTTTCCTTCTGTATGTTTTTTCTTAGAGAATAGTTTTTGATCAGGATCTGTATTTACATGAGAAAATGCATATGCTACAAGAACAATAAAAATGATACGGATAATTTTAAAGATGGTAGCTGTTGGAACATAGGCTGGACCAACTAAGTCTGCAGAAGCAATGACTTGTCCAATGGATTGTAAAGTTCCTCCAATCATAGCACTTGTATGCAGCATTTCATGCTGGTAAAGAATACCGGTAAGAATTGGTAATAGAACCATTAGTACCGTCCCTGTAACATTCACGATCGTAATCGCAATTCCTTTATCTTTCGTATCTGCATCTAATATGGGAGAAACACTGGCAATGGCGCTAGAACCGCAAACCGCATTTCCAGCACCCATTAAAAGACGGAATTTCTTTTTCATGCCAAATGCTTTTCCAAGAAGATAGGCGGCACATATCGTAAGAAACATTTGTGTCGCAATAAATCCAATTCCTTTCAAACCAAGCGCAAAAATTTCACTTAACAATAAGGTAGCACCGGTTAATACGATGGAATATTCTAATAAATTTCTCTCAGAAAAGCTGGTTCCTGCTTGAAAACATTTTTTATTTAAAAAGGTATTTCCACAGAAAACACCAATACCTATCGCAAACAAAGCAGCTCCAATTTGCGGAACAAATTTTGCGATATATTGTGAGATTGCTGCGATAACAGCACAAACCAGAAATCCTGGTCCTTTTTGTATCATAAAATTCTTCATTTTCTTTACTTCCTTCCATTTTTTTCTTATTTCCTACTTGATTATAAATTCATAATTATATAAACTCAAATTAGATATTTTTAAGTAAATATAAGAAAATTTTATATAAAGACGAGGTATTTATGATTGATGTAAAAGTAAAGACATTTTTAACTCTAATGGAAGAAAAAAGCACGATACAATGTGCAGAAGTTTTGCATATTACACAGCCTGCAGTTACACAGCATATTCGCGCATTGGAAAAAGAATATGAAGTGAAGCTTTTTAAAAAAGAAGGACGATGTTTAGTTCCAACAGAGAAAGCTTTGGAGTTTTATCGTATGGCAAAGCAGTTGACTACAATGGAAAAGCATATTCATCTTTCCATGCAGAAACAGCCGGCTATACCACTTTATTATGGCGCAACAAAGTCCATAGCGGAAACGATCTTGCCATCCCTGACTTTTTCTATGCTGCAAGAATATCAAGGAAGAAAATTTAAACTTCTTGTACAAAATACAAAAAGGTTACTGGAGGAACTGGAAGAAGGAAATCTTCATTTTGCGCTTATTGAAGGAAATGTAAATCATCGTCGTTACGTTTGTAAAACATTACTAAATACAAAATTTATTTGTGTATGTAAAAAGAATGGAAAGTATGCAAATTGTACAAATCTGCATGAATTAATAAAAGCTCCTTTATTATTAAGAGAAGAAGGAAGCGGTTCAAGAGATATTTTAGAACATACCCTTCATTCTTTTGATGTGGATATTGAAGATTTTACGATTTGCCATGAATTTGAAAGTGTTTCGCTTATACTGTCTTTAGTTAAGCAGGATGCAGGTATTACGTTTATATATGAGGAAGTCGCAAGAAACTATATAGAGCAGGGGATTTTACAGCCTTTGCTTCCAGATATGTTTTCTATTGAGCGACAATTTACATTTGTTGCTTTGCCTGCTATGCCTTTTACAGAAGATAATGAAAAAATGTATGTATTTCTAAAAGAAAAATTAAAAGATGCATCCAGTGTTATGGATATTTGATACAGATAAATAAAAAGACTTTTCTGTTGAAAGAAAAGCCCTTTTACAATGTTTTCTGTGTTAAAAAGCGTTGTAGATTGTGATAGGTAATTTCTAAAATTTCTTCTGCGGTTTTCTTTTTGATATCTCCTATTTGTTTGGCAATCGTATATAAAGAAGACAGATATTCATCGTCTTGTATATTTCGATGAATGGCCCATGATATCGCATCAATTCCATCACTTTCTATTAACAGGCGATCACAGGGAACAAGCTGGCATACTTTTTGTACACTTTTATCAATGGAAGGGAAAGGACCGATACTGAAGTAACAGTCTAAATCCCTATATTCTTCTATGTATTCCATACAGGAATACCAGTGTACATGATACGTATTTGGATAAAGACGAATACATTCAAGAATTTCTTTTTCCATTCCTTTTGTGTGAAGAACAACTGTTTTTTTATGTTGCATGGCAAATTGCAGCTGTTTTTCAAAGATGTTTTTTTGGATATCAATATCTTTCTTGCACCAGACATTATCCATTCCAATTTCTCCAATTATCTGTGCTTTTTCAAGAAAGGGAAGCATTTCTTTCCAGGTGATGGTATCGCACTTCCATGGGTGGATTCCACAAGAAATGGCATACGATGGATGTTTGGATAGAAATGCTTCTGCTTCTATGCATTCCTTAGGTGTCGTACAGCTGATGATGCCAGATAAAGGATTTGTTTCAAGAATCTTTTTCATCTTCTCACTTAAATGGAAATGTGCATCGCTATACATGATTATTTCCTTTCAACATCTCATGAATGTTTGTACGCAGTTCACTTTGTGCATACAGCCATTCTCTTGTACGATTAGTTTCTGTAATACAAATCTCTTTTTGAATAGAAGCTGGATGCCCATTTAAGATAAGGATACGATCGGATAAATAAATCGCTTCATCAATATCATGGGTTACTAGAATTGTTGTTTTTTTCAGTTTGCTTTTCATTTGTATAAGCCAATCCTGCATATCGCTTCTGGTAATGACATCCAATGCACCAAAAGGTTCATCCAGCAATAAAATATCTGCTTTGCATAGGGCAGTGCGAAGAAAAGCTGCTCTTTGACGCATACCGCCAGATAACTCTTCTGGATATGCATTTTCATATCCACTTAATCCAAAAACAGGAAACAGCTGCATAGCTTGTTTTTGTGCCTGTTTTTTTTCTTTATGAATGCTTCCATATAAGCAAACATTATCTAATATCGTTTTCCATGGCAGTAATAAATCTTCCTGTGGCATATACGCAAAATGTTCTTTTGCATCTTTTACTTCTTTTCCATCAATCCGTATTTTTCCATCATCTGCATTTAGAATACCTGCCAGTATATTTAAGATCGTACTTTTTCCACATCCACTTGGACCTAAAATACTAATGAACTCTTCTTCCTTCACATCTATAGAAAGATGGGAAAGAATCTGTTTCTTAGAAAAAGACATGGATATATCTTGTAGCTGTAACTTCATAAAAACCTCTGTTTATTTTACAAATTCATTTGTGTATTGTGTATCTGCGGATATTTTTTTATCAATCAAGCCATTTTCATACATGAAATCTGTATAACCATCCCATACACTGTCTTTCATAACACCCCAGCTTTGCGCATCTTTTGCGTATTCTTCTGATAAATATGCCTGGCTTTTCTTTAAGAAAGCAATGTCATAGTCTGGAATATATTCGTGTAAGATTTCTGCGGAAGCATCTGGATTATCAATTGCATATTCATATCCTTTTTTTACGGCATTCATAAATTTCTGGACAGTTTGTGAATCTTTTTCCAGCATTTCATTGTTTGTGATAATTACTGGTGTATAGTAATCTAGACGTTCATCTAGTTCATTTAAAGGCATATAATTGAAGTTCATTCCTTCCATTTCAGCTTTTGTGATTGCCCATCCTTTAAATTCCCATAATAAATCAATTCCACTATTTAACTGGGATAAACCATTTCCATCAGCACCTACCATTTTTAATTTTGATGGATCGGCATTTACACTTTTCATGACTGCATTAATAACGGCTTCTTCACTTGGAGACTGCCATCCTGCATATGTTTTTCCTTCAAAATCTTTTGGAGAAGTAATGCCGGAATCTTTAAGAGCGACAAATCCGGATGTGTTGTGCTGTATGATTGTTGCGATTGCCTTGATTGGCATTGGGTCTTGTGCAGTTAATGCATAGGTAACATCTTCCTGATAACTAACTCCAAATTGTCCTTTTCCAGCTGCGACAAGAGCTGCAGAAGTGTTGTTGTCACCAGGTTCAATAATGTTGACTTTTAAACCTTCTTCTTTAAAGTATCCATTTTTCTGTGCTACATAAATTCCTGTATGATTGGTATTTGGTAAATAGTCCAAAACTAAAGTTACTTCTTTTTCGTTTGTGGATGTTGTCTGTTTATTTGCACATCCACTTATCGCAATGACACATAACATTGCCAGTAATCCTGATATAAATTTTTTCATACGTTTTCTACTCCTTATGTTCTTTTTTCGCATGTGGACAGAGCCATTTTTTAGCGATATCCACACATCCATTTAACAATAAACTTAAGATAATAACGACGATTACACTTGCGAATACCTTATCTAGCATATACCCATTTTTCATTCGCAGCATATAGTAGCCAAGTCCAGCAGAAGATGAAATCCATTCTCCTACGATTGCACCGCCAATACAATAGGTGGCACCAACTTTTAGCCCAGAAAATAAACTGGATGCAGCAGCTGGAATTTTCACCATGGTGTAGATTTGAAAACGGCTTGCCTGAAAGCTTCTTAATAAATTGATTTGTTTCTGGGAAACTTGTGCCATACCATCCGCAAAAGAAATGGTGATAGGAAAGTAGCACATAAAAATAACAATCAAAACTTTTGGTGCCATGCCAAATCCAAGCCAGATACTGAATAATGGCGCTAAAACCATGACAGGAACAGTTTGTGTAACTACCAAATGTGGATAAACACTGTTTCGAAAAGTCTTGGATATATCCATAAGGATAGCTGTTGACATCGCAAGAACAAGCGCGATTCCAAGCCCCAGCAAAGCTTCCACAAGCGTTACCATGGCATGGGAAAACAACACACTTCGATTCTCATATAAAGAGATGAGAATACGAGATGGTGAGGGTAAAAGGTATAAAGGTACATGGAATACATCTACACAAAACTCCCACATACCAATAAGTGCAATGGCAACCGCAATCGGCATCCATACTTCTCTTTTTTTCATACATCAATCCCCTCCATACGTAAAAAAAGCCATATCATATTTGTATACGATACAGCTGAAAGACAAATATGATTCCTACAACGGCATTACCCGACAGGTTCAATGGGTCGAAACTTTACAGCTTCCTCTCAGGTCGAAACACGACCTCCCCGCTATTGTTTATTGCGATATAATTATATATTTGATGAAAGTGTGCGTCAATATGTAATTTTTTATGTGAAGTGTGAATAAAGAAGTTTGCATTTATCTTATACAAAAAGTGAGGAGAAAACGATGTACATATTTAATTTATAAAATATTATAATTGTTATTTACTTGATTAAGATGTTTTATAATTGTTTTGATGGCCAAATGCTTTAATAAAAATGCGCCAAATACTTTAATGTATTTCGGCCAAATACTGCAATGAAAATCGGCCAAATGCTTTAATTGATAAAAAAATATCATTATTTTTGAAGCAATGTGAATATTCCTAATACTTATATTGTTATGTACATTAAAGATGATTTTAGAGTCAATCCATCGGAGAAATTAGATATAAATAAATGTTAGAATATAAGTTCAATAAGTCAATTGTATTGATGAAGTGGCTATGACATCACAATAGAACTTTTAGTATAATTTCTTTTTTTAAGGTATTTATTAGCTCTTTGAAATTATAAAGTTTTAATATTTGATGCTAGATTATATAAAAATACATATTGTCTGCGTAACAAAGACTCTATCTACATATTCATTTTTTGTAAATCAACAAAATCATCAATAATACTGACACAGTGCTCTACATCTCTTAAAATTTCCTTACTCCAAAAATGAATAGGAATCCATCCTTGTTCTTTCAATTGATTATCATTAGAAATATCTCTTTCTATATTTTCTTGAATTTTCTCAATCCAATAATCTTTATTATTTTTTATTTTAAGTTTATGTTTTTCAAAATCTTTTCCGTGCCAAAATTCGCCGTCAACAAAAATGGCGATATAATATTTTGTAATTGCAATATCTGGTGAACCAGGTAATTTTTTATAATTTAATCTGTATCGATATCCTTTATGCCACAAAGCTTTTGCAAGTAAGATTTCAACTTTGTTATGCTTCGACTTGATTTTGGACATTCTCTTCGAAATGTCAGGTGTAGTTATGAGTTTTTGATGTTTCATTTACTTTACCTTTAATTGAGATAGGATATAAGTGTTATTAATCCAAAAGCTTTGTGTTGTCATATATTCTCCATTGGGTAATTCATTAGCATCTCTTTCTATGTTTCCAACTATATATCCACTCTTTAATTTATATGCAGATTTTTTGGCGTGTGGACGAATATGTATTATAGGATTATCCGATTTTTTTGGAAGATTATTTTTAATGATTTTTCCATATTGTACAAACTTAACATCATTTTTTATGCAGTCTTGAATATTCTTCCAACCATTATATACAATTGTATTCAAATCATTATAAGGCATATTCCAAAGTTGTGAACCTAGTAATTCATAACAGTCTCCAACGTTTTTGAATATAACGAATAAGAATTTGGTTTCTTCAAAATAATTAAAAATTGTAGAATTTTCCCATTCTTCCTTTACTAAATCTTTAAAAAGAAACGGCGGAAAAGACATATTTTCACGTATAGATCCATTTTGTTCAATGCGTATGGATTTAACTACAATATTTGCTTTTATAAATTCTTTTGCATGATTTCCTTTTATACCTAACATTTTGTATGCGAGGTCAACCCACTGAGCTTTGTTGTTATTATATTCTCTGTTAAATTTATGACACAATTCTTTATCTGTTTTTCCAATATACTGGTTAATAAGATTGGTTACATATGTTTCAAAAGTTATTCCGTCTAGTTCAGCTGCGTTTTTAATAATTGGTTCATATGGGACTTTTTTCTTTTCTACATATTCATGTAGTATATAGTCCATATAGTTGCGTTTAAAACAGAAATTACGTTTCTTTGCGGGAATATGTTCCCCGTAATATTGTGGTTGTAAACTTTTTAAGGCTGTTGCACCCTTTGTACAAGCGCCTAAGTAGATAGTATCTCCTTCGCTTAATTCATGAGCTAAACCAGCTTCGATTTTATTATTTATTTTATTGTAATCATCAATGATGATTTTTAAATCTTCCTTTGGGGGAGAAAATCGACTTACATAAATTATAGGATAATCTAATCTTTCTTTTGATTTATCCCTTAAATAATGTACTAGAAGGATACGTTCAATCTTTTTCCAAAGATGGCTTTTATAAAAATCATGCTCAACAGGTTCATTATATGAAATGTTTGTTATAGATAATCTCTCACCTGCGCTATATTCGCCATTTTTCTTCTTGTTAAGACAAGTTTGCTTTAATTCCATGCCAACTTTTGAGAAATCGGCATCTTGATTACTGTTAGGCTTGTAACCAAAATAATATTTTTCTAAAAAATTTCCTAACTCACCTTTTGATTTTTGATTTGTAATATAATCAGGTTCCTCTTCTTCGATGGATATATTATCATAATTATATTCGTACGGGTTTGTATAGCGCTTTTTACTAGATTTTTCATATTCGCTTAGTATATCTCTAAAAGTTCTGTTTATTAATTTTTCAGCATAATTAAAGATACTATCTTCATTTCTGTCATCATAATTAAACAACATATAAAAACCTCCTTAAATTTTCCCATCGATCTTGTATTTCACAGTGTAATTTTGTATAATAATAAAATCTAAATACATTATATCAATGCTTGATCAATCCTGCTAGATGATGTATAATTATTTAGAAGAAATGGAGGCCATTTATGGAGAAAACGGTAGTTGAATTATTTGCTGGGGTAGGCGGATTCAGAGTTGGTTTAAATGACGTTCATAAATTTGATGAAAATGGAAGAGCAATTGAAAATAGAGATTGGAATTTTGTATGGGCAAATCAGTGGGAGCCTTCTACAAAAGCACAACATGCTTATGATTGCTACTGTACTAGATTTGGAAAAAGTAAAAATCATTCTAATGTAGATATTAGCTTGGTAAATAAATCGGAAATACCTAATCATTCTTTGCTTGTTGGTGGGTTTCCTTGTCAAGATTATTCTGTAGCAAGAAGCTTATCCGGAGAGAAAGGAATTGAAGGTAAAAAAGGTGTTTTATTTTGGCAAATAGCTGAAATATTACAAGAAAAACAAACTCCTTTTGTATTGTTGGAAAATGTGGATAGACTTTTGAAATCACCAGCAAAACAAAGGGGTCGAGATTTTGGGATTATGCTTAGAACTTTCTATGATTTAGGCTACAATGTGGAATGGAGAGTTATTAATGCAGCTGATTATGGTTGTGCTCAAAAAAGAAGAAGGGTATTTATTTTTGCGTGGAGAAAGGAGCTACGTTATAACGAAACTTTAGGAAATGAATATGATGTTTTATTAACAAGAAATGGTTTTTTTGCTACATCATTTCCAGTAGAGGAAGAAATGAAAAATAATAGGTTGCTTGACTTGAAAGACTATAAAGATACTGTTGAAATGACTTTAAATTTTAAAGGTAATTTTGAAAATACAGGGATAATGATAGAGGGTAGAGTGTATACAGGAAGAACAATACCTGTATATGAAAAAGCAATCAAGTTGGAGGAAATTAGGGAAAAAAGAGCTGGTTTAGAGAAATATTTCCTTACTGACAAACAAGATGAAAAGTTTACTGTTTTAAAGGGAGCTAAAAAGGTTCCTAGAAAAAAACCAAATGGTGAGGAGTATTGTTATTCTGAGGGAAATATGGCTTATCCTGATGATTTGAATAGTCCAGGAAGAACCATGTTAACTAGCGAAGGGACCAGTAATAGAAGTACACATGTAATTGAGGATCTTGAAACAGGAAAGAAACGCTTTCTTACACCTATTGAAGCTGAAAAACTACAATCATTTCCTGCTAATTGGACAGATACAGGTATGCCGGAAAGAAGAAGGTATTTTATGATGGGCAATGCATTGGTAACGAGAATTATTAATAAATTAGAAAGAAATTTGTCAATGATAATTGAAGAAGAATGAAAATAGCTAATTGTATATTTGGTATGTATATCATTGACTTTAATTAAAAAGCGAATAGAGTCTTATGTGCATGGCAATGGATTTTTTATGTTAAAAAAGCTCCTATGTTATTGTGATTAACCAGCCAATACACAATAACATAGGAGGAATAACAACAGTAGTTTATTAAATCGGTGCTCCAAGAATAGTTGGGGGTTGCAGAATTTAAACTTTAAGAATTCAAGGGGGGAGCATATACTCCAAAACGCTTTGAAACATTGTTTGGAGCTGGTAATTTAGTTAACTGACTAGCTCCTTTTTGTCGTGTGAACACTTCTGATATCCTTATTGATTTCAAATGTAATGGGCAACATTTGCGGATTTCTGCCACAGGGTAATTTATTAAATGATTTTTTATACAATATAAAGGGTTCTATATAGAACGAATATAATTTTTATGAAATGTAATTCGTGTGAATTACTTCTTTTTATAATATTCTTGATTTATTATTTTTTCTACAGTATTTTTGTTTGCCCAAAAAGTTCTTTTGGTTATTCTTTCTCCATTTGTAAATTCAAAAGTATCGTCTGCATTAGCTGCTTTTGGTCGAACATGAAAAGATTTCTTGGAGCTGACTTTAGGGAATAAAAGAGGATCTCCTTTTTCAAATGCTCGAGTTGTTAATTGGAATACTTCTTTAGCATCGAATAAATAATTTGAAAAGCTGAAATTTTTTATAAATTTTACTTGATAAATTTTATCTGACATTGAATCTTTCTCAATGATAAATACTGGAAATTGTTTAATAATCTCTTTTTTAAACATAGAATTATCAAACTCAATAGGTTTATCATCTGCAAATAGTTCATTAAAGCAACTATTTGGAAATGGAAATGCTTCATTGCATTTTTCGTTTGTTCTTGTGATTACTCTAAAATATGGAATGTTTTCTCCCGTTGTTTCCAAGTAATCAGAAATTACATTTTTGACTGAATATGGAGATTTTATATTTTTTTCTAAATATTCTTTTAAATCATCAAGTTTAATAGTACAGTTGCTTGCCTTTTTTTGATTTATATCATTTTCTACTTTGAATCTATTGAATAATGAATCTGTTTTAAAATCAGATAAAGATAAATTTTGTGATGAATTTGAAAATTCATTTATAAAATCTCTATATTGTAAATCGAAACATTCTTCAATATTTTCGAAAAGGTCTTTTTGGAATTCTGATTTATAAATCATATAGCTACCAAAATAATTTTTGCCATAGCTATTTAACACTATTTGCTTATCTTCTTTATACAATGTATCTCGTTCTTTTTTTGTATCTTTCCACCAGAAGTCTAATTCTACCAACAAATTAAAGGAATCTAAATAAAACTTTTCATTTTTACTAATATCATCATAAGCACTTTCGAGTAAGTTCTTGATTTCTGTTTTGCGGAGATTTTTACTTTTCCCTGGTTGAAGTTTTATTATTAGGTATTTTTTTGTAAATTCAAGAACATTTAGGCCTTCTCCATAAATAGGATGTGAACCTTCTTTTAGGATTTCAATTCGTATTTTCTTTAACAATAAGTTTAATTTATAAACTATTTCTGAATCTGCGAGAATATGTTCCTCTAAAATTGGTACTTGAGTATTTAAACCGCAGGTAATAGGCTTAATGAATTCTTCTTCTCCTTGTATAAAGATAGTTTTTACCATGGTCTTGTTACATGCTTCATTAAGATAATCGATTTCGCTAAAATTATTAAGATCAATTTCAAAAGCTTTGAAGATTTCCGGGATACTCTTCTTTGCATTTTCTAGTTCTAAGTAAAAATTGGTTAGAGTTTGTGCACCATTGATTACACTTACTTTTTTTGGATTTAACTTAATGAATTCTCCACTTCTATCTATAGATTTTTTGTCATATGAAAAAATAGTTATTCCATTATGACAAAACCAAAAATATTTAGGAGAATAAAAGCGTATAATTTCTTCATTAAGATTAAATTCTTCTTTTATTGACTTTAATTTTTCTGAATCTATTATATTTTCTAATTTTTTGTAAATATAAGTGAAGAGATAATTTCGGAAACTCTTTTTGATTTCGTTTACATTTTTATCATGCTCTAGTCCTTTTCTTATGTTGCTTTTAAATAGTTCTGTTCCTGTTATATTATATAATTTCTTTAATTCCAAAAGAGATAAGTTGTAAATATATCCTTTTGGAGTTTCGTCTATATAATCATTTAATATATATTCGTTGAAGTTTGCTGAATCATCAATATTTAACATTATTTCGTCACACATCTCTGTATATAGAGATAGTTTATTGTTAAAATAATGATTTAACATCATTTTATTTTTTGCATTTAAAGTGGCTCTACAGTCAAAAAACTGATTAATTTCATCATCCCAGTTTTTAAAAATCATAATGGGGATGTAAGATACATCATCGGATATTTTCTGTGAATAATTCTTGAAATTAAATTTTAAGTCATTATTGCTACAATTATAAATTAAGTATTTTTCTTCATCTCCGTTTTCTTTGTTGATACCCTCCAGAGTATAGAAATTTTCAGTATCGCTTAATTTTTCATAATTCAGAGACTCGCTAGTATTGTCTAAATTTCTTTCTGTTATGATTCTCTCAAAGATATGTTTTAATTGTTTCATAAATTTCTCCTATGCGTATTTAAATCATTTTGGAATAGAAATCAAAAGTATTATTAATTTTAGAAAATAATTTATTTTTGTTATCAGAGTTATCTGATTTTTTACTAGAATCATTGGTTTCTTGAATTTGATTAGAAACAAATGTCAGTAAATCTTCTTTTTCTTTACGTAAATACCTTAATAATTCCATTTTTTCCTTTTTATATGACATGTTTAACTCGTAACTAATTCTCTCGAAGCAAGATGTTATTTCACTATCTATATTAACTTCTTCGCTTGAAAAAAGATCAGACATAAACTTTTCTTTGATTTGTTTTGCTATTTTATCTTTTTCTGGGAATATTTTTGCTTCATTGATGTGAAAAGCAATATTTAAATAATCTAATATTTCTTTTTTATCTAAAGCATTAATCTTTATTTTTTTATAATAGATACTGTTTATTGGGCTAAAGGTTTCACCTGGGAAAAATATAAACCCTCCACTTTGAGCTTTGATCCTATCATTAGAATAACTGTGTGAACAAACTTTAAAATTTTTAAAATATGATTTAGTTTTCTTAGAATTTAGAATATTTTCATAAAAAGATTCTATATAATTAGAATGAGGTGAATAGTATTCAGGAAAGCAAAAAATATATATGAATCCATCTTTTTCAAGGTTATATGCACAAGCAAAATATAGTGCAACGGACACATTGAGAGTTATATCGAGCATTCGGCTAATTTCAACATAATGTTGTGTTTCTATTGCTTTTTCAATCATTGTTTTATGAAAGTCAATTAGACCATAATCGCAAATGAGTTCAAATAGATGTTTTTCCTTTGGCAGATAAGCTGGGTTACGAAAAATCGAAGGCATTAAACTTGTCTTGCCATAATCCATTGATTCTCCACGAAACGCTATTAAAGGCTTAGAGTCATATTTTATTGAATGCCTTTTTTGCAAGAAATCAACTTCTTTCAGGATAGAAGATAAATATTCTGTTAGTTTTTCACTCATGAGAATTCTCCTTAATTAAATAATTTATTCTAATTAAATTATATTTTAATTTTTACATATAAACAATATTTGATAAAATAATTTCGTTTTTACTTATTAATAGGTTTATGCTTAGAATGAGTATTATAAAAAGATAGTTTAAAAATTAGAGAATCTCTGTAAGTAGCTTTATGGTTTTCTTTTTGCATCAAGATTCATTAACGTATTGAGGGTATTTACCGTCATGAGTAGTTTTTATTGGAATTTCGTAATTTCTAATATATACATACTTATATACACATGTATCTCTTTTTCATGTATTATAGTTAAGGCTGCTAGGAAGTGGTTGTGGTTACTCTTAGTCAAAGGAGATCATTGTTCTCTTATGAAGAGTTTGTTTAAAGCCTTTGTTTATATATATGATAAACAGGGAGGTACATAGTAATGGATATCATTACAGTGATAATTCAAATTGCAAGATTTGGATTGGAACTTTATGATCGTTATAAAAGAAACAAACAAAAACAGTAACCACCTCATGACAAAGGACATTGGTTACTGTTCTTGTTTATAAGAAATAAAAATCAATATTCAGAGTAACCACTTGTTATGCCTAGCAGTCAACTCTTATTACAATTATTGACACCTCTATTATACAAGAAAAAAAGTAATTGTAAACATCAAGTTCACCTAATTAATAAAAAGGAAAATTATGCTTTAGAGATATAATATAATAAGGAGAGTGATTGGTAGAAGTGAAACTATATCATGGTTCAGAAGTTATTGTAAATAAACCTGGATATATAAAATGTGCTAGAAATAAAGATTATGGAAGAGGATTTTATTGTACAGAAGAAATAGAATTGGCAAAAGAATGGGCATGTTCAAAAGGGATAGATGGATATGTAAACAAATATGAATTGGATTTGACAGGATTAAAAGTATTAAATCTTAATTCTTCTAACTATAATATTCTTAACTGGCTAGCTTTACTTGCAGATAATAGAACATATTGGCAAAATGGAAATATTGCAGGAGAAGCAAAAAAATATATTAAAGATAATTTTCTTTTGGATATTTCCGATTATGATATCATTATAGGATACAGAGCAGATGATTCTTATTTTGCATTTGCTCAGGATTTTGTTTCCGGTGCCATATCTTTACAAAAGCTTTCAGAAGCTATGCGTCTTGGGAAACTTGGACAGCAGATAGTATTAAAAAGTAAAAAAGCATTTGAGAAGATACAATATATAGGATATGAATCTGTTTTGGCAGAAGAATACTATGTAAAGAAAATGGATAGAGAAAAAGCTGCTCGACAAGAATATAGAAAGAAAAAACTACAGAGTGAATCTATTCATGAATTATTTATTCTGGATATTATGAGAGAAGGTATTAAAAATGGAGATGCACGCTTATTTTGAAGATTATCTTGAAACTGCACAAAGAATATTAGGAGATATGTTGGATTTTGCAGTGAATTCTTATGGGTTTGATGCAGATGATTTTTTTGGTATGTTTATAGTCTCAGGAGTTGCAGGACAGTTTCAAAATGGAAACCCTTCCTATGTTGCAGGTAAAACCGGCTGTGAAATTGTAAAAGAAGTGATACAGAAAAGTGGATTGAAAGTGGAAGAAATAGAAGATGTGATGTATGTAGATAAATCACCAGAATATTGGGCTGGATGGGCACTTGCTTTTTATCAGTGGTATTCCACAAAATCGTTTTCTCGGATTTTTAGAGCAGTTCCTATACGAGAAATACTACGAATGTATCCAGTATTCCATGAAATGGATATAATGAAGTTTGTAGATGCTATGAATGAAAAAATAAAACAGTTCTATCCGGAAACAAATTTAAAACGTATACGTTGTTATGCAGGATACTCCCAAAAAGAGCTTGCAGATTTATCAGGAGTTTCTATCCGCCAGATTCAATTGTTTGAACAAAGACAAAGAGATATCAATAAAGCACAGGCACTGAGTGTTGCTAAATTGGGGCGAGTATTGGGGTGTCGCAGTGAGGATTTACTGGAAATATAAAGAAAACTGCAATGCTGGTACATTAAACGAATCTTTTTAACATATGAGCACCACCGTATAAGTGGTGTTTTTCTGTAGGGAAAAAGAAGTTTTATAAAGATACGATGATTTTTGTTGTTTATTTTCATATGTTGTGTTAAATAATAAGAAAAAGAAAGGGATACGATATGGAATACACAAATTTAAAGAAACTTTATCATATGAATGAAAATGAATGCAATGCAGTTTATAAAAAAAGATTTGAAAGTGATTCTGCTCATAAGCTAGATATAAAAATTAATGATTATGAGTGTTTTTATATTGTAAATGAAGAAGTGTTGAATTTAATCAGTGAAATTTATAATATGAATATCTGGATAGAAAAAACAATGTCACATACGGATTTTCCTGTCACTGCCAAAGATTATATTTTAGTTTCTACATTAGTCGAAGAAATTAAAAGTTCTAATAAAATTGAAGGATTAAGGAGTACAAGACAGGAATTAAAGGAATTGATTGTTTCAGAACCTCCAAAAAAATATAGAAGATTTTATGGGATGGTTAATAAATATGAGAAATTACAAAAAGAAGAATTTGCAAATATCGAAACATGTGCCCAGGTTCGAAAGCTTTATGATGAAATTTTATTAAAGGATGTAGTAAAGGAAAATCCAAAAGATTCTTTAGACGGGGTGTATTTTAGAAAAGAGAGTGTTGCGATTGAATCTGGTACCAAATGTATTCATAAAGGGATACAGGGAGAAAGCAATATTATTGAGATGATGGATAAATCTTTACGAATACTAAATAATGAAAAAATCAACCCTTTAATAAGGATTGCTGTATTTCATTACCTTTTTGAATATATTCATCCATTTTATAATGGAAATGGAAGAATGGGAAGATTTATAGCTAGTGGATATCTTTCAAAATACTTTAATATATATTGTTCTTTACAGTTATCTATTGCATGTAAACACAAACAGAAAGAATATTATGATGCATTTGAATTAGCAAATGATGTTAGAAACAAATCTGATCTTACACCGTTTATTTTAAGTTTCCTAGAAATATATCTTTCTGGGCTTAGAGAATTACAGGAATATATAGAAAGCACATTATATCGTTATAAAAGCATGAAAAAGAAAATAAATACGTATGTAAATGAAGATAACATAACACTGGTAGAAAGCTTGTTAGAAGTAACTTTGTTTGCAATCGATGGATTAACGATGCAGCAGCTGTGTAAGATGTTTAACAATACAGAACAGACAATAAGAAAAAGGATAAAAATGGTTAATAAGAATTATAAAATCATAAAAATTGATGATACACATAAACCATATAAATATTATGTGGATATAGATACTTTATCAAAATTTGAGAGTAAATAAGAATATGTATTTTATTTGTAATTATATAGATAATCAGAATCAGTACATTGCGAATTTAGAGTGTAAAGCTTAGGTTGGAACTTTATGATTGTTATAAAAGAAACAAACAAAAACAGTAACCACCTCGCGACAAAGGATATTGGTTACTGTTCTTGTTTTCATTAACTAAAAATCAATATTCAGAGTAACCACTTGTTATGCCTAGCAGTCAACTCTTATTACAATTATTGACACCTCTATTATACAAGAAAAAAAGTAATTGTAAACATCAAGTTTCTTTGATTAACATAAGTAAAAAAATTATGATTTATCAATAAGCAAAAGATGTAAAATAGTTCTTTACATATTTATAAAATGAGTATATATTTATACATGTTGTGGAAGGACTTGTGCGCCTTCCATTTTTTATTATATTGCATTGTTGTTAGATATATCAACTTAAGTAAAATGGTGAAACTCTATCTTTGAGGGATTTTCTTTAAGTAAGATGCTCGTAACACAATTTTGCATACAAAATAAATAAGACAGTGATGGTCCTATCCAGCCATTGCTATTACTGAAGCGATTTGTAACGCTATCGGGCATCGTGACTACAATATTAAAGGTACACAAATAGATGTAGATATTTATCAAGATAGAATTGAAATAGTATCTCCAGGAAGTTTTCTTCTAGAAGGACGAGCACAAGATTATGCAGATATTAGTAAGATTCCTTTCAAAAAAAGAAATGAGGCAATTGCTAATACACTTACAATTTGTGGATTAATGCAACGTTATGGCAGTGGCTTTGAAAAGATTCTTGAAGAATACAAACCATATGAAAAAGAATTTCAACCTAAAATCACATCGGAACAAAGTTGGTTTACAATTACATTAATGGATGTGGCTTATACAAATAAGGAAAGTCTTGTTAACTCAACGCTGCAATTACCAAAAATGCAAAATATTGTATATAACACAATCTTGGGTAAACCTGGCATCAATAAGCCGCAAATCTGTACGATTACAGATATAAGTGATGGAAGCGCTAAAAGTATTATTCGCGAATTAACAAAGAAACAGCTCATTCACTTTGTTGGTTCTCCTAAGAAAGATGGATATCATATTCTTTCTGAAAAATAATGATTTCATAAGATGGTCCATTAAATGGTCCAGTAAATTCTTTAATATAATAATGAAATTATCCATTAATTACAAATAAAGCTACTATTAATAGGTGTTCAATTAGAAACTTTGTTATCTTCATCTGCTAAGAGTGACTAATTTTTCAAAAGTTTATCAAAACAGAGTTAAACATATGAATGATTATATCAATGATTTGAAAAATGATATCATGAAATATGCTGATGTTTACTGCTTTTTTGATAGAATGAGTTTAGGTAATATTTTGACTCTTTTTATCTGTTTAGTTTATGGTTTGTAAGAAAAAATATGTAAATCTAGTCAAGGAATTAAGTATAGAAAAGCTCCGCGAATAATATCGTGGAGCTTCTTCCGCACTTAGTGCCATTTACGTTCATATTATATGTGAAGAAAATCAGAATATCAACATTTTTTAATTTGAGTTTCGGGATTTTTTAAAGAAAAGTTCAATATACCTATTAAAATGCAAAAATTTTTGTATTATAGAATTTCGTGTTTTTCTTCGTCGTACCAGTCATCGTTATATTTTTATATCTTTATCGATGTAGATTCATCAATATTCAGTTTATCTTCTACCATATCATGAATTTCTCTAAATATTTTAAACACATCTTTCAGCGTTATATCTTCAAATCCAAACTTTTCGCCATGTTTTTTAAATGAAGATTGAAAAGCAGTAGAATTCTGTAATTCTTCTAATATTTCTTCAAATTCATACAAGTTGTCTATGGTTCCTCTTTCCTCGGATACTTTTATAATCGTATCTGCGAGCAAGTTTTTATCTACTAGCTGAGAACTATCTTTCATAAGAAAATAGATATCATACAAATCGCGCATTCTTGAATTGAATTCTCCTCTATCTAGTGTCGTTTCATATTTTTCAGCTATGATATTTTCTAGCGGATAACTCAACAGCTTGATATCCTCTTCATTGAACATACTTGGTAATGTTGTTCTTATCGCATCTGGATAGATCAATGTATTATTCGAAACATCAATTTTTAAATTCAATGATATGTTATCTTTTCTTGCGTTGATAGAAACGATAAATCCAGCATTTTCGTCATCCTTTTGAGCCTGTTTTATATCAGCAAGTTCATATTCGAAAAAACTATCTGAAGGAGTCTTTAATACTTTTTTCACTATATTTTCCATTTCTGAGATATCATAGATTGTTGTCCTGCAAGTCACATCCAGATCTCTTGTAGTTCTTGTATCCATGCCTAAGAGAGTAGAAACGATAAATCCTCCTTTTAAAATCAGTCTATCTCCATATGGCGAACTGCCTATTTTTTTAGCAAATTCTTCCAGTATGAATCTTTGCTGCATGGAAGGTACATCTACACCTTTAAGTTTGGCTGATTTCTTTATCTCACTCTTCCAATTATCTGTATTTCTATATATCATATGTTCACCTCTTTATGGTTCCATGTGCATGTACACGATGTCTCTTATCTTATCCTGAATCCCCATCTTCTTTGCATATCTTGCCAGTTTTCTTAGGTTCTTATCTTTCCTTTGGAAATAGTTTTTTATAGCCTGAAGGTAAACCTGCAGCTCTATCTTTTTTTGATTTTTGACAATATCGCATATGGTTCTTTCCATG
Source organism: Amedibacterium intestinale (assembly GCF_010537335.1). Classification (NCBI taxonomy): domain Bacteria; kingdom Bacillati; phylum Bacillota; class Erysipelotrichia; order Erysipelotrichales; family Erysipelotrichaceae; genus Amedibacterium; species Amedibacterium intestinale. Next base: position 1,822,323 of record NZ_AP019711.1, on the reverse strand, counting down.
TCGTACACATTTAGTATATTTCCCCATGGATCTTTGATTTCCATTTTTCCAATATCCCATAATTCTTCTTTTACATAATATAGTTTCAGGTTTTCTTTTTCTCTAAGGTGATATCCAGAAATGGTTGTCGCAGTATAAACCATAGGATAGCGATCTACAAGATCATGCAGATATAAAGCTGTTTCATTGCTGTAGATCATTTTATTATTCATCTTTTGATAAATCTTCATCGTATCCGATGTATAGTCCTTGTGGCAGTAAATGCCTCTTTCCACCTTTTCAATGGTTCCATCTTTTTCTAATTCTTTGATGTGATATCTTCCAAGCCCAAGAGAAATCATATCAGAGTACAAAAGGATTCCATTTTCACTTTTTACATATAATTCAAATTCTTTTTTCGAATACACATGAACCACCTCGTATACATAACGTACATATATTATATCATATTTTTGTACGTTATGTATCTTTTGCTATATGCGAAGAAAATCAGAATATCAACAGTTTTTTAATTATATACGTAACAGAGCTTTTACACCAATCATTATGTAATCACAGTGGCAATTCTTTTTATTATTTATATATAGAAGAAATGCAGGTTAATGTTTTGTTTATATGCGATTTGCTGTATACTGTAAATAATAAGAGAATGCTGGAGGGATCATCTTGAAAATGAATGATAAGCTTATAAAGCCAATTCGAGAAGTAAATTATTTACGTGCGGATAATGTGGAACGATATCGTGTAATTATGCGATTTTTTTATGAAGAACATGAAAAGATTCATTACTGGCTTTATAAAGAAGATGTTTTTCAAATGATGAAGGAATTTTCTATGTTTCAAGAGTATACCATGGAACAGTGTCAAAATGATTTACAATCACTAAGTGAATGGGGAAATCTTACTGCTCATCAAGATACGACCAAAGTACAAACTGTACAGGAGTTTAAAAATAAACGATATCGCTATCAGTTAAGTGAATACAGTGTCGCAATTGAACGTTTAACAATAGAGCTGGAAAACTTAGAAGTAGAAGGGGCTTCCTTGCAGCCAACCTTACTGGAGCGTATTCGAAATCAAATAAGCGAAGCAAAACAAATCGTGAATAAAAGCGAAGAGGAAGTATATGGCTGGTGGCATAGCTTAAATGATGATTTTATTCGTTTAAATCAGAACTATCAGGATTATATTCGTACCTTAAACAGCGCAAAAGCGGAAGAGTTGATGAAGTCAAAAGAATTTCTTCTTTTTAAAGATAAACTGATTAATTATTTAAGAACATTTGTGAAGAACCTGCAAAATCATGGATTGGTTATTGAAAGTTTATTGAAAGATCTAAACAAAGAAGAAATTGCTTCTATTTTTGATAAAGTTGTTTCTTATGAAATGAAAATTCCTCGTCTTGGGAAACAGTTAAAGAAAGAAGATGTTTTGGAAAACTGCTATGGAAGATGGGAAAGTTTATACGATTGGTTTGCTGCGGAAAATGGGGAAAATGAAGTGGATCGCTTGTACCATATCACAAATGAAATCATACGTCGTATGACTCGCTATGCACTTCAGATTGGAGAGTTTCAAAATCAGGGAACAAATCGCAGGGAAGAATACCAGCATGTTGCCAATATTTTTTCCAAGTGCACCAATATACTGGAAGCTCATAAATTAAGTGCCATGATTTTTGGATGTGAAACAACACTTCATCTAAAACATATAGAACCAAGAGAAACAGACAGTATTCATAGCGGTGTTTATGAAGAAAAATCAGTTTCTTTATTACTAGAACCAAGAAGCAGAGTCATTCGAAAGAAAACTGTGCGGAAGCCAGCGGATGATTATTCACTTGAAAAGGAAATTCAAAAACAGGAAGTTATTCGCAAAGCGGAAGAGCGACAAAAGAAAATTGATGCTTTGATACATAATGGAAAGATTACATTTTCAACTTTACCGCTCGTTGATCAGGATATACGAAAGATATTATTGGGATGGATTTCCAGGGCAATGGCAGTTAAAACGCGTAAAGCGAAAACGGATCAGGGAAAAGAATATCATGTTGTATATGAAAAAGATGGGGAGTGTAGCGTATCTTTTGAAGATGGGAATTTAGTGATGCCTTGTTTTGAAATCGTATTTGAGGAGGATGGAGAATGAATTGTATCGAACAGCTTTTACAACAAAGATGGATCTTAAAAAAACAAAATCCTCAATTATATTATGAAATCAAAGATAATCAAAAAGAACTTCGTAAAAAACTGCAGGATCGCTTTGGCTATGTTCTTATTATCAATCCTTTACTGGCAAAGCTGGAAAAAATACCGGGTAAAGCAGAAGCATGGATGGGGATTCAGGAGTTTGAAACGATTCAGGAATACCAGATGTTTTGTTACCTGTTAATGTATCTGGAAGATAAAGAAATAGAAGAACAGTTTGTATTAAGTATGCTAAGTGAATATATACAGCTGCGATTTCCTCAGGGACAAGTTTCCTGGAATTCTTACCAATGCAGAAGACAGCTGATTCATGTACTTCAATATGCATTGAAATACAATTTAATACTTCAATCGGATGGAGATCAGGATGCTTTTTTGAAAAATGAAGAAAGTGAAGTTCTTTATGAAAATACAGGAAATTCAAGATATTTTATGCGTACTTTCGCAAGAGATATTCTTACGTTTCAAAATCCGGAAGATTTCATGCAAAGTGAATGGGTGGATATGGAAGAGGATCGAGGTATCGTAAGAAGACAGAGAAGCTATCGTCGTTTATTGTTGTCGTGTGGGGTGTATCCATCCCTAGATAAAGAAAAGGATGAAGATTATACATATATTCGTAATTATCGTGGAAAGATTGAGCAGGATTTTCGATCTATGTTTTCCTGTGATTTGCATGTACATTCTTCCAGTGCCTATTTAATGCTGGAGGAAGATTGTTCCATGGGGAAAATATTTCCGCAAAATGGAGCACTGCATGATTTGATGCTTGTTTTTCACAGCGAAATTCACAAAAAACTTTCAAAGTATACCCTTCGTTTAAGTGCGAATGAAGTGCTGATAATGGAAAAAGAAAAAACGCTGACATTGATGCATACGGTTGTGAAAAGAAATAGAGCACTTCTTCCGAAAAAATATCAGGAAGAAGCTCTGTCTGCACAGAAGCTTGTAGAAAACTTATATACCATGTTTTTATTGTATGGATTCATGGAGGAAGATGAAGAGAACTGTTATTTTTATCCAATCATCGGGAAAATACAGGGAGAATTTGTGGAGGTAAAGGAATAATGGAATTTGTAAGTAAATGGCATCCCAATCGTATGGGAATGGTTGATTTCTGGTATTATACAAATGAAGAATTTCACTTTGATCATGGACATATGCTTCTTAGAGGAAGCAATGGGAGTGGAAAATCCGTAACTATGCAAAGCTTTATTCCTTTGTTGCTGGATGGAAATAAAAGCAGTGAGCGTCTTGACCCTTTTGGAACCAGATCAAGAAAAATAGAAAATTATCTTTTGGAAGAAGAAGGGGGAAGAGATGATCGTATTGGTTATCTTTACCTGGAGTTTAAGCGAGAAGAAAGTGATACGTATAAAACCATTGGTATGGGATTACACGCAAGAAAAGGAAAACCTTTGGATACCTGGTATTTTGTTATTGAAGATAATCGAAGAATTGGTGTCGATATTCAGCTGATGCAAAATGATCTTGCAATCAGCAGACAATCTTTAAAAAATTTAATTCAGGAACAATTATACACTTCTCAAAAAGTATATTGTGAAAAGGTCAATCAGGCATTGTTTGGATTTGAAAGAATAGAAGAATATAAGGAAGCTATTGATTTGCTGCTGCAGCTTCGATCACCAAAACTTTCAAATTCGTTAAAACCTTCTATGTTAAATGAAATCTTAAATAATTCTTTACGTCCTTTAAGTGAAGAAGATCTTCGCCCAATGAGTGAAGCTATTTCCAACATGGATAATATCAAAGATCAATTAGATGCGTTAAAACAAAGCCGACAATCCGCAAATGCTATTTATCAGGTTTATGAACAATATGGAAAAGCCTTGCTGTATGAAAAACTGCACCTTTATCAAAATGCCTATAAAGAAGAAGAGATGCAGAAAAAGAAACAGGATAGTTTCTATAGAGAACAGGAAGAAAATAAAAAGATAAAAGAAGAATGTCTGGAAAAACAGAAAGATTATCAGCGAAAAATAGAACTGTTAAAGAAAGAGGAAGAAGATTTAAATGCCAGTGATCGTTTACGTCTGGTAAAAGAAGTGCAAGGTTTGGAAAAAGAATATGCACAGTTGAAAGAAGAGCTTCAAAGAAAACTGCAGGCTTTGGATAAAAAAGAAACACAATATCATGAAACCAAAAAAGATTATAAGAAACAAAAAGATGAATATGAAGTTTTGTGTATGCAAATTGATGAAAAGCTAAAGGAAATGGATGATTTGCAGGAAGAACTGCAGCTGGAAGAACATGATGCATTTCGATTGGAATTCCAGGAAGAAACAACGAAAGACTATGATTTTACCTATACTTTGCGCTTTGTGAAAGAAAAAGAAGAAAACTTACGTCAGGTAATTTTGAAGTTAAAAGAGTATACATCACAGAAAGAAGTGTTAGAACAGTTAATAGACAGCTGCCAGCAGCGAGAAGATGAAGTACAAAAACAACGATCTCTTGTTTCGAAATATGAGAGTTTATATGATGAAATGCTGGATGAATACCGAGAAGGTATGAATAGCTGGTATGCTTCTTTAAAACAGCTGCATATTGAAAAATCAGCATTAGAAGACATGCAGAAGTTCTTATCTGAATATGAAGAAAGAAAAACATTCCTGCCAATACAAAATATCATTCAGCAGGCTTTTCATATAGATAAGGAACAGCTGTCAACAACACGTATTCAACTTGAAAATGAACAAAGACTTGTTCAAAAAGAGCTGTTGCGTTTACATCAGGAAATAGAAGAATGGGAAAATAAAGAAGATCCTATGCCGTTTATAGAAGATGGACGTAAACAAAACAGAGCATTTTTAGATAAACAGGGGATTTCCTATCGTCCATTGTATACCTTATTAGAATTTGATGAGCAGGTAAATGAAGAGTTAAAAGGGCAGATAGAAGAATATTTACAGCGTAGTAGATTATTGAATGCACTTCTTGTACATAAAGATCAGAAGGAAACTATTCTAAAAAAAGAAATCGGTTCTTTTGATGATTATGTATTTACAGATAAAGAGGTTGAATACTTATCTTCATGGTATTTAAAAGGAAATACTTTACAAGAACTTTACCAGTCTTTATTTGCGTTTTTTGAAGAGCTGCATATTTCTGTCAATGGATTATCTTTTGATGAAGATGGATACCAGATGCATGCGATATATGGAACACTTGCGAAAGATAAACAGGTTGTATTTGTAGGAAAAAAAGCACGTGAACAGTATCGAAAAGATAAAATTGAAGAATTAAAAGCATTAAAAGAGGAACAGCAAAAAGAAGAAACGAGACTGAAAGATAAGATTGCGGATATTTTGGGAAAAGAAGAAATCCTGAAAGAAGAAAGTGCATCTTTTTTGACAGAAGATGATTTACAAAAAGCATTGTTGATGTGGAAAGAGGAAGAAGGACGTTTATCTTTGTTAGAACGTTCTTTAAATGAAGCGAAGAAGCGAGTAGAAGAGAAACAGGCAATGCTTCAAAAACTTTATTTGGATGTTCAAAAAATGGCATCTTCTTTTCCGGTAAAATTGCAGGTAGAAGCCTTTGAGGAATATCGTTCTTCTTTTGAAGATTATAAACAGTATTTGCAGGACATTTGTACGATGTATCCTTCTTCAAGAAAAGCTTTGGAAATGAAATTGTACCTTTCTGTAAAACTAAATGAATTAGAAGAAGATATCGACACTGTGAAATATGAGAAAGATCAACTGGATGAACAATCCATCTTAAAACAACAGCTTCTTGTACAAAAACAGCAGCAGCTAAAAGAACTTGGCGGTGATGATATCACGAAACGTTTACAGGAAATCAGTGATTTGCTGATTCGTCTTCCAAAAGAACAGCTGCAAAATGAAAGAAAGTTAGGAAGCTTGGAAGAAGCAGAAATAAAAATCAATGAAGAATTACGTCATTTAGAAGTGGACCTGCAGGAAAAAGAACAGACAACAGCATTGTATTTGGATATATTAAAAGAGCAGGTAGACAATGGATGCATTCGTATACCATTAGAAGAGTATGATGATTTGGTTGCTACGGTGATGCTTTATGAAAAGCAGAACCCAATTCAGAAAAAATCGGATACGTTAAAAGGAGATGTGCAGGGAGTTTTCTATGCACAGCGAGGCAGTCTTCAAGATTATCAGGTATCTTTTACGATGGATGATTTGTGGGAAGAAGTTGACGGCATTAGTTCCAGAATTCATTTAAAAGCAAAATTTCATGGAAAACAGCTGCCTTTTGAACAGTTGTTAGAACAGCTGGATACGGCGATAGAAACACAAAAACATTTATTAGAAGATTCTGATCGTCATTTATTTGAAGATATCCTGGTAAACATCATTAGTAAAAAAATTAGAATTCGTATTCAAGACAGCAAGCATTGGGTAGAAACGATGAATCGCTATATGAATGCGATGACAGACAGCAGCAGTGGACTTCGTTTAAGTCTGCAATGGAGAAATAAAAAGGCAGAATCTGAAGAAGAATTGGATACGAAGGAATTGGTAGAATTGCTGCAGAAGGATGTCGGTATGTTGAAGGAAAGCGATTTGAAAAAGTTGTCTACACATTTCCGTTCTCGTATTGAATCTGTACGTAGAGTTATGGATGAAGAAGATAATATGCAAAGCTTTCATCAGCTCATGCGTGTTGTTATGGATTATCGTCAGTGGTTTGAATTTAGAATTCTTGCCCAAAAAGCAAAGGATACGAAAAAAGAATTAACAAACCAGCTGTTCTTCTCATTTAGTGGGGGAGAAAAAGCAATGGCAATGTATGTACCATTATTCTCTGCAGTTGCCGCAAAATTTGAAAGTTCCAGAAAAGATGCACCACTTTTAATTGCTTTAGATGAAGCATTTGCAGGTGTAGATGATAAAAATATCAGTATTATGTTTGCATTGATAGAAAAATTCAATTTCGATTATATTATGAACTCTCAGGTACTTTGGGGAGATTATCCAACCGTACATCATTTAGCGATTTATGAATTGTTTAGACCAGACAATGCACGCTTTGTTACGGTTATTCCATATGAATGGGATGGAAAAGTAAAAAGGATGAAGATGGAATGAACATAGAACAAGAATTTTATTTGTTTCTAAAAGAAAGAAAAGGACTTCATCGCTTGTTTGATGCATGGATAACGCAATATGAACGTCTTGGTTATGCTGGGGGAAGTGTGGTAGTAGAAAATGTAAAACAGGAAGAAATGGAGGCAATTGGAACATTTCTTGGATGTGATTTACGAAAACAAAAACAGATCCACATTTATTGGAGACAAATGCAGAAAGCTATGGATAACAGCAGGTTTTCCACCTGTAATATAGAAGAAGTTTTTACGTTATGGAAAGGCAAACCGCTACGTAACAAAAAAGAAGAGCGTCGTAAAAAAGAAGAATTTGAAAATAAAATGATAGAAAAAGTTCTTGAAGAAACCAAAGATACCTATTTTCCTATGTGGTGGGAATTACAGAAAAAACAGTATCCAGAATTTTTTCATAAAGTAAAAAAATTGTTGTTGGAGGATAAGGAAACTTTATTGCTTTGTATACAGGCAATTGAACAGCTTCCTTATCTAACACACAATAAAAAGCCACTTGCTGTATTTGCGGCAGAAATCAGTAAAGATCCTCATTTCTTTGATAAAGGAATGTCTTATCAAATGCTGTATAAAGGGATTTGTTATCGTATGAAAAAAGAGGAGCCAAATACTTTGGAAGAAAAAAACAAACTGTTTTATGATGCAGGGTTGATTCGTGACGATATTTCTAATTACTGCATGCTTTGCCATATCAATGCGGAAATAGAAAATCAGGGGCATGCAGGCTGGAATGGTTTCTTTATGAACTATGAAACATGGAATGTATCTTTATGGAATTTATCACAGATTGATAAGATAAAGAAAGATATTAAAAAGGTGTATATACTGGAAAATCCTTCTGTTTATCGAATGCTTTGTGAGTATGGAAAAAAACATAATATCAATGATATTGGATTTCTATGCACAAGTGGGCAGTTAAATCTATGTGCATATATTTTACTGGATATGCTGGTGGATTCTAAGATACAGCTGTATTACAGCGGTGATTTTGATCCGGAAGGTATTCAGATTGCGGATAAGCTGAAACAAAGATACAAAGAAAATATAGTTCTTTGGCATTATGATGAACATGACTATAGGAAATGTATCAGTAATAAAACGATTTCAGAAAGAAGATTGATGATGCTGCGTAATATAAAGGATTTAAAACTTATACAAGTCAGTCAACGGATTGAACAGGAAAAAAGAAGTGGATATCAGGAAAAGCTGATAGATGTGTATAAGGAAGATATTTTATAAATAAGAAGATAATACGATAAAGAAATAAAGAAAACAAAAGCTCTGTTTTAACATTGAAATAGAGTTTTTTTCATTTATATGTGTTAAGTAATTATTTATAAAAATTGTAATTGTAATATTATGTATAAAAATGATTTGTGAATCTTGGTTTTCTACACTTCTGGCGATATAATAAAAGTAACTATTTATAACATAAAGGGAGGAAAAGTCATGAATTCTTATGTTTTAGGGCTTGATATCGGTATTACATCTGTTGGATATGGTGTTATTGATTTAAAGACTAATAATTTTGTGGATTATGGGGTACGATTGTTTAAAGAAGGTACAGCAGCAGAAAATGAAGCACGTCGTAGTGCAAGAGGACGACGTCGTTTACTATCACGAAGAAAAAATAGACTTGAGGATATGCGTAATTTACTAAAGAAATATCAGATTATTGATGAAAATTTTAAACCTTTATCAAATGTATATGAGCTTCGTAATAAAGGCTTAAGTACTTCTTTAACAAATGATGAATTGGCATCTGCTCTATTGCATCTTACAAAACATAGAGGAAGTGTATTGGATACTGTTGAAGATGATGAAGAAGCAGCAAAAGATAGTGAGAAAACAAAGGCAGTTCTTGGTACAAATGCAAAACTTTTAGCACAAGGAAGATATGTGTGTCAGCTACAGTTAGAACGATTACAATCAGAAGGTAAGGTTCGTGGTCATGCGAATAACTTTAAAACAACAGATTATATTGAAGAAGCAAATGAGATTTTAAAACATCAAAATATTGATGAAAAGTTAAAAGAGAAAATTATTGAAATTATACAGCGCAAACGTGCATACTATGAAGGACCAGGAAGTGAAAAATCTCCTACTCCATATGGAAGGTTTATTGAAGTCGATGGTCAAATTCAACAGATTGATTTAATTGAAAAAATGCGCGGGAAATGCAGTGTATATCCAAATGAATCTAGAGCACCTAAGATGTCTTTAAGTGCTGAACTATTTAACTTTTTAAATGATTTAAATAACTTAACTGTGGATGGTGAAAAACTCACTACAGAAGAAAAGAACCAAATTTTAAAAGTGGTTAGTCAAAAGGGATCAATTACTCTTAAACAAGTCGCAAAACTTTTAGAAGTAGAAGAAGATAGTTTTGCTGGATATCGAATCGATAAAAGTAATAAACCTTTGTTAACAGAATTTAAAGGCTATAAAAAAGTAAAGAAGATATTTAAAGAATGTGGAGAAGATATTTCTTTTCATGATTATGAAAAAATAGACTTTATTATTGAAATTATCACAAAACAAAAAGGGATGCAGGAAAGAAAAACCTCTCTAGAAAATTCAAAATATACATTTACTAATACCCTTTTAGATAAATTGGTTCTTATGAATGGAGTGTCTGGTTATCATGCGCTGTCTTTTAAAGCATTAAGAGAATTAAACAAGGAACTTTACATGACAGATATGAACCATATGCAGATTTTACATCAAATGAATTTGTTTGATAAAAATAGGATTTCTCATAAAGGGCGGAATAATATCATGGCAGATGAAACGGCAATTTTATCACCTGTCGCAAGACGTGCACAAAATGAGACTTTTAAGGTAATCAATGAGCTACGTAAAAAATATGGTGAATTTGATTCTATAGTAATAGAAATGACAAGGGATAAAAACTCTGTTGAACAGGCTAAAAAACAGAGAGAAAGTCAGAGATACTTTGAAGGATTAAATAAAGAAGTAAATCGTATTTTAGAAGAATATGGTTATGATGCGGATAAAGTAAATGGTAAAACGAAAACAAAACTTCGTTTATATATGGAACAGGATGGAAAAAGTGCCTATACTTTACAGCCATTAGATATACGACGAATTATTAGTGATCCTACATATACAGAAATAGATCATGTTATACCTGTATCTATTTCATTAGATGATTCTTTAAATAATAAAGTGTTGATTACACGTATGGAAAATCAATTAAAAGGACAAATGACACCAGTAGAAGCATATCAAAAAGGAAAATTTGTAGACACTGGATGTACTTTGGTAGAGTATATAGAAAGTGTGAAGAATAATAAGAAGTACAATAATAAGAAAAAAGGAAATTTGCTTTTTAAAGAAGACATTACAAAATTCAGTGTTATTCAGCAGTTTATCAACCGCAATTTAGTAGACACCAGCTATGCATGTCGTGTAGTGTTAAATACATTATCAGATTATTTTAAAGATAATGGAATTGACACCAAAGTACATACGGTAGTTGGAAAATTAACAAATAAATTACGTCAACAAATTCAATTAGAAAAAATAAGAGATGAAGATTATCTACATCATGCAGTTGATGCATTGATTGTCGCATCAATCAAGAAAATGGGCTTATTAAATAGTTATTTGATGAAATATACATTTGATAAACTTTATGATGAGATGACAGGAGAAGTAAAAGAAGTTCCAGAAGATAAGGCGTTCTTTGATGAAAAATATATTTCCTTTATTGTTAATTTAAAAACGTTATATATGCAAAGTAATCAATATTATCGTGGAATTTTAGAAAGAAAAGAAATGGTATATGCACCAATAAAAATTTCACATAAAATCAATACAAAACCTAACAGACAAGTTGCAGATGAAACAATTTATAGTACAAGAAATATTGATAATAAAGAAATGATTGTACAAAAATATAAAGATATTTATGAACCTAAATTTGATAAATTGACGAATGATATCCTTTCGGGTGTAACAGAGCAGAAATACTTAATGGCTAGAAATGATCCACAAACATTTGATATTCTGAAACAGATTATTATGCACCACTTTGATGAATTTAAAGATTCAAAAGAATACTATAAAAAAGAAGTTAAGAAAGGTGTAGTAACATATAAACTGGTTGGGGACAATCCTCTATATCTTTATAAAGAAGAATTTGGTCCTGTTAGAAAATGTTCTAAAAAAGGAAATGGACCTGTCATTACTTCGATGAAATATGTAGATGGGCAATTAGGAAGTCATATTGATATTTCTAAAAATTATGATGTCAAAAATAAGAAAATTATTTTAAAACAGGTAAGTCCTTATCGTACAGATATTTATTTATGCAGTGATGGAAAATATCGATTTGTAACAGTGCGGTATAAAGATGTATTCTATAAGAAAGAAAAGCAAAAATATGTAATTGATGCAAATTGGTATGCAGAAGAGAAAAAACGTAAAAAGATTGATGATAATGCGAAATTTATTTGCTCAATGCATAGAGATGAGTTGATTGGTATTGTTCGTAAAGAAGGAGATAAATATATTTACGATGAATCTACAGAACATGGGGGAGAAGTTAAGTATCATGATGGAATCCATTCGGAGATTTTAAAATTTACGGCAACGAATAACGATCAAAATGGAATAATAGAAGTAAAGCCTGTGTTTACATATTGTAAAAAGCAATTAAAACCTGCAATTTTAAATTGTGTTGAGGTTTCTAAATATGCAACCGATGTTTTGGGTAATCTCTATAAAGTAAAACAGAATATCTTGAAATTAGAGTTTGAATAGGGTATAATCTACTTGGTTATATTCTAGCAAAAATCTATATGACCTAACAAAACAAGGGTTTATCCCGGATTCGGCTCTTCGGAGCCTTTTCTTTTTGTCTATGGGTCATAGAGTTATTTATGTAGAAAAATGTGAACATTTGAAATTATACCTAGATAATCTCAAGGTAGAAATAAATGGTAATGACATTTTATTTCCTATTTCAGATATTCAAATATTAGTCATCGATAATTATAAATCCAACATGAGTGTTCCACTAATAAATAAACTTACAGAAAATAATGTATGTACGATTTTATGTGGAATTGATCATTTGCCAAAGAGTTATCTATTACCAATGAATGGACATTTTTCCTCTAGTGGAAATATTGAAAAGCAAATTCATTGGGAGAATGAGAAAAAAGATTATATACATCAAGAAATTGTTCGTTGTAAAATTCTGAATCAGATAGAAATACTAAAACAAAACGAGAAAAGTTTTGAGGTAATAAAGAAATTGTATGATTTTACAGATGATTTATTACCTGGTGATATAACAAATCGTGAAGGATTAGCTGCGAAAATGTACTTTAGAGAATTATATGGGGATAATTTCATCCGTTTTGACGAAGATGTTATTAATGCAGGATTAAATTATGGATACAGTATCTTTCGATCTTTAATTACATCCATCATTGTGGCGAAAGGTTATCTTCCTAATCTTGGAATTTTTCATAAAGGGAAACAAAATATGTTTAATTTAAGTGACGATATCATAGAAGTTTTTCGTCCAATTGTAGATAATTATGTTTATACAGAAATGAGAGAGGATCTATTTTTTAAAAAAGAGCATAAAGAAGCACTCATCCAGTTAACAAATAAAAGAGTTGTCATTGATGACAGAAAGCAAACAGTAGCCAATGCGATTAATGTGATGTTAGATTCTATTTTTCGATATTTCGATGATGTAGATACAAAATTGTTATTTCCTTTACCAATTCTCTATGATTTATGAATTTATGCGTTTGATTTTATTTTTTGACCTTCCAGTAACAACAAAAAAAGATAGAAAAACATATGCACAGTTTAGAAAGTATTTGATTCAAAATGGATATATGATGATGCAGTATTCCGTATACTGCAAAATATTTGCAAATCGAGAAGCAGCAGTGAAACATGTTGCTAATCTAGAAAAAAGTGTTCCTAAAAAAGGACAAATACGATTATTACTTGTTACGGAGAAACAATATGCGAAAATAGAAATTATTACTGGAGGAAAATCAATGCAGGAAACAATTTTGAATAGTGATTCATTTATTAAAATATGAATAAAATTACAATAGATAATGGAAGTAACAGTATTGATATCCAAATGGACCATAAGAAATATATCATTGGGAATAATATGCAGGAAAAAAGAAATCTGGAATTGATGATAAAACAGTTTTTTCAAAAAACAGAAAGTGAATATCGCTCTGAAAATAATTTAGAGGCAAAAATATTAATGGATGGTGAAGCAGTTAGTAATAAACGTATGCTTTTTTTAGAAATAAATCCCTATTATTCTCTAATTGAAGATTGTAAATTAAGCAGTAAATCATTAGTTTTAAAATATTTAGAAAAGAAACTACAGGACAAAATTTATTTTGACACAATTCGTACATTGGATATATTATTTCAATCTCTTGCAGAAGAAGCTAATGATGATAATTTGAAGATTGCTTTTCATGAAATGAATTTTAAGCAGCTTTTAAAAATCCTTGAAGCATATTTTAGTGATGATTTTCAAAAAGATGAATTTGATTTGAGTTATGAAGATGTTATTTTGTTTCAAATTCATTTGATAAATGAAATTATTGCTCATACAGAGGATAAAGATATGATTATTGTATCGGTAAATATTCCAATTATAACAGATACTATTATTGAAGAAATGAAAAGTACTGGACATAGTTTTTTCTTTATCTTCACGAACAATTATTGTGAAAAAATGAAACTTGATGAAGTTATATTATCAGAGGAAGAATTATATGATTTGGCAGATATAAATTCTATATTTTACGAAATAGAGGAAACATATAATGAAATACAGCAAGTGGAGGTATTAAAAGAAAATATGAAAAAGTTTGTGAAATTGAATTATACATATAAGGCATTCAATGTTATCGATGAACTGACACATTTTTCTAATAAGTAGCGAATCGAATAGGTAGTAATTCTCAAATTACATAAAATATGTTATGATATTTGAGGTTTTGTTACCATATGGATTTTTGCTAGAATGAAACAGTTCTATATCACTCAAGTTATCCCAAGATGTTTTGTTACCATATGGATTTTTGCTAGAATGAAACAGTTGTCGATAAAAGGCACATCACAGACCAGTTTTGTTACCATATGGATTTTTGCTAGAATGAAACGCAAAACCTCTTGAAAGCTATAAAATCAAGGTTTTGTTACCATATGGATTTTTGCTAGAATGAAACCGCATGAGCAAAGCAAACAAGCTACAGCTAGTTTTGTTACCATATGGATTTTTGCTAGAATGAAACAATTATGCGGTATTCGATTGTCCGCTTTCCGTTTTGTTACCATATGGATTTTTGCTAGAATGAAACGTATAATTGTTGATTATTGATGTCTTACGCGTTTTGTTACCATATGGATTTTTGCTAGAATGAAACCTTTCCACGTATGCCCACTGGTTCAAGGGAGTTTTGTTACCATATGGATTTTTGCTAGAATGAAACTCTGCAATTGTTGGACAGGTTACCGCATCAGTTTTGTTACCATATGGATTTTTGCTAGAATGAAACTTTACGTGCTCAACAGGCACGAGCAAGTCAGTTTTGTTACCATATGGATTTTTGCTAGAATGAAACGATTGCATGCTAGACATGATTAAGACACGTGTTTTGTTACCATATGGATTTTTGCTAGAATGAAACAATGTACATGGCGGACATAATGCACACACAGTTTTGTTACCATATGGATTTTTGCTAGAATGAAACCTTCTGGATTTTGTATATCTAATTCTACCAGTTTTGTTACCATATGGATTTTTGCTAGAATGAAACTTATCCACGCCTCATTATCGCAGGCATTGCGTTTTGTTACCATATGGATTTTTGCTAGAATGAAACTGACGTCCTTGTCGTATTTGCCCTTCAGAGAGGTATACTCCTTTTTATATTTAGTGACTTCTGCCTGTAGCTTTTCGTTTGATCCGTTGTCTTTTTTCAATGTGTCAATTGTGATGTTACCGAATAAAAAGGGAGCTGTTTAGCTCCCTGTAGGCTTATAGCCTTTTTTATCCAACTTTTTCATTAGGAAAGCCTTGCCGACTTCTTCGTCGATTTTGCTTTCAAGCCACTTACGTTTAGTGAGTATTTTTTTCAAGGACTTTTTCTAATTCTTCTGCCTTGTCCTTGCCTATCTCGACATAAAAAGCTTTTTTTCTTTTTTTCGTTCCCTCATTATGAATGTCTGTATATTTCTCTTTAAGCCTCGGTAGGAGTACCGGCCCTACATCTCTTTTAGGAAGTGACGGAAGTACATTATCTCCGTCCTCGAGGCATATTTTATCAATACATTTGTGAATACCAGAATGACGGTCCTATATTCTTCTCTGTTTCTTCGTCCAGTATTTCTTCTATCTCTTCGTCGCTGAGCCATACAGCCTTAGCGCGTATAGCTTCTATCATTTCGTTAAACTTTTCTTCGCTACCTAGTATTTCTACATGATAGGTGTGATTCTTAGGATCGATCATCGCTCAGCACCTTCGCCTCTATGTAAACTTTTCCATTTTCTATTTTAGCGTCTTTTACCTTGTAGTACAACCCTCGCCCAATAAAATAATACCACTTTTTGATATTTATATTGAGCGTGAGCTAGATTTTCGATATATAGAGCGCGGGAGTTTGACACATATAAAATTTCATAAATTTACTATGGCGCTTTAAACAGGCGCTTTTCTTTTACTTTTTTTGTCAAATTTTATGTTCTATTATGTGCTATATTGTGCTATATGTGTTATTATTATATTGGGTGATGAATATGTACGTTGCAATCAATGGCACTGGCAATTCCAAAAGCATTTATATTATGAGTTCTTATCGCAAAAACAATGGTAAAACTTCTAGTCGCATTTTTAGAAAGCTTGGTCGATTAAATGACCTGCTTCCTCAATTTGATAATAATGAAGAAAAATTATTGGAATGGGCTCGTTCTGAAGCTAAAAAGGACACTTTATCCCATCAACAGGATACTGCACCTGTTCTCATACCTTTCTCTAGCGACAAAAAAATCAAAAAAAATGAAGTTTTGTTATTTAATGTTGGCTACCTATTCCTTCAATCCATCTGTTCCAATCTTCATTTTGACAATATTTGTCGTAATATTAAGAATCATCATAAATTCGAATATGATATCCATCGCATCCTCTGCGATCTTGTCTACGCTCGTGTTCTATATCCTTCCAGTAAACGCTCTTCTTTCTCTTTCGCTCATTCTCTGCTGGAACAGCCAAAGTATAAATTACAGGATATCTATCGTTCCTTATCTATATTGGCCGAGGAATCTGATTACATACAGGCGGAAGTTTATCGAAATTCTAACTTTCTTCATAAAAGAATGATGTTAGAATAAAAACTGGACAGTCCTAATAGAGAAACATGCATGTTTTTGATACAATTATAATACATGTAAAAGAAGTAACATAAGGAGTAAAAAATGGCAAAAAAGAAACCAGTATTTGATAACGATTTTAGAAGCAACGCTGTACGATATGTACAACAACATACAAACCTTACTATGAAAGAATGTGCTGCAAACTTAGGAGTAGGAAGAAGCACCTTATCCAGATGGATAAGCGAATCAAAAAAATCAGAAAACGGTTCTGTAGAAATGAGAGGAACGGGTAATTTCGAATCTGATGAAGCTAAGGAAATTGCACGCCTGAGACGTGAATTGCGTGATACGAAGGATGCCCTTGAAATCTTAAAAAAGGCAATAGGCATACTGGGAGATTAACCTCTGCTGTATATGAACAAGTGGAAGATGCCGCAGAAAAGCAAAGAGAATTTTCTGTTTCCGGTGTGCTTGAAAAATTAGGCATTTCAAAATCTGGATATTATGACTGGAAAAGACGAGATAAAAGCAAAACTGCAAAACGAAAGGAACGTGTTATAGAAAAGATAAAAGAAGTCCATAAAAAGTCATATGAAAATTATGGTGCACCTAAAATCACTCGTGAATTAAGAAAACAGGGAGAAGTGATTTCAGAGCGTACAGTAGGAAAATATATGCGCGAAAACGGCATTAAAGCCCAATATATCAAGCATCGAACAAAAACGACGAGAGACTGTGATTATTCAACGACTCTGGCCAATATACTAAAAAGAGATTTTCAACCAGATGAACCAAATGCAGCATGGTGTACTGATATCACATATATATGGACGCAGGAAGAAGGTTTTGTCTATTTGACAAGTATCATGGATCTGTATTCGCGTAAGATCATAAGCTGGAAACTGAGCAGGACGATGGAAGTAAAAGATGTGTTAGAGTGTTTGGAAAAAGCAAAAGAAAGAAGAAATATGGAAAAACCAGTTGTCATCCACAGTGACAGAGGAGTGCAGTTCGTTTCAAAATGGTATCAGGAATTGACGGCAGGAATGAAGCGCAGCTATTCAGCAAAGGGAAATCCATGGGACAATGCATGCATAGAATCGTTTCATTCTCTAATTAAAAGAGAGTGGCTGAATAGAAAAAAGATCATTGATTATCAAATGGCATACCAAATGGTATTTGAATATATCGAAACATTTTACAATACAGTTAGGATTCACAGTCATTGTGACTATGAATCTCCTAACAATTACGAACGAAGTTTTAAAAATAAAAAATGTATCAATTAAATGTGTCCGAATTCTTGACATAGTACCAGAAACACAAAAGTTCTTTATTATGACTGTACGAACTATTACTTTGAAATCGAACAAGAAGATGAACTTAAAAAATACGGAAAAAGCAAAGAACATCGTCCAAATCCTATCGTAGGCATGGGGTTATTCATGGATGGAGATGGTTTCCCTTTAGCTTTTGATATCTTTCCCGGAAATCAAAACGAACAGAAATCCTTGAAACCATTAGAACATAAAGTTATTCAGGATTTCGACTGTTCCGAATTCATCTACTGCTCAGACAGTGGACTGGCATCACAGAATAACAAACTGTTCAATGATATAGGAGGAAGATCCTATGTCATTACACAGTCATTAAAAAAATTAAAGAAAGAAGATAGAGATATCGCTTTAAATACGAAACAATATCGAAAAGTAGGAAGCAGCACATTCATTGATTTGAAAGATCTTGATGAAAATGACCCAGAGGTATATGAATCCATCTATTATAAAGAAGTACCTATAGAATCTAAAAAGATATCGGAAACTCTTATCGTTACCTATTCTCCAAAATATAAAGCTTATCAGGAAAAGATAAGACAAGGGCAGATAGACAGAGCAAAAAACATGATAAGTAAAAATGGAAAAATCAAAAAGAATAGAAAAAATCCGAATGATCCAAGCAGATTTACAAAGAGGACTTCCATCACAGCGAATGGAGAAGTAGCAGAAGAAGAAATCTACGAAATCGATCAGGAGGCTATAGATAAAGAAGCAATGTATGATGGTTTCTATGCGGTAAGCACAGATATGGAAGGTGATGTAGCGGAGATCATCGCTATCAACAAACGCAGATGGCAGATCGAAGAGTGCTTTAGAATAATGAAAACGGATTTTGATGCACGACCAATCTATCTGCAAAGAGAAGACAGGATCAAAGCGCATTTCCTGATTTGTTCCTTGTCCCTTCTGATATATCGAATATTAGAATATAAATTAGAGAAAAAATATACATCTGAACAAATAATAGATACATTGAGAAAGATGAACGTAACAAAATTAAAAGAAGGATTAGGATATATACCTTCTTACACACGAACAGATTTAACAGATTTACTGCATGAGTTGTTTGGTTTTGAAACAGACAGAGAAATAATAAAACGATCCACAATGAGAAATATTATCAAATACACAAAAGAACATCATATATAGCACAATTCGTTACAAAGACAAAAAGTGCAAAAAAGCTTAATTCTAAAGTCTTTAATGCACTTTTTTCGCTTTCTAACTGTCAAAGACGAGAGTACAACCCTCGCCCAATAAAATAATACCACTTTTTGATATTTATATTGAGCGTGAGCTAGATTTTCGATATATAGAGCGTTACTCGTGCCTCTAGGTGCGCTTAGTATCATAAATGTATTACGCGCTTCAAGTTCTAAACAATCGAACGAAGTAGAGCTGTATATGTATGTAATTTGTAATTATTTTACCTATAAGTCCGATTACTGCTTCCTCAGTTATATACCTGCATCCGCTATATCCTCTTAAAAACCTTACGTCAGTAGCACTATACAGCGTTAAATCTAAGCGTTAATTCTATAGGTATGCACCCCTTAGATATTGCACTATCTAAAAGTTTCATATCTTGACTGTATTTTTCTAGGCTTAGGTTATGGTCTATCACATGATTGACTTTATGCGCTAACGCTCCAGTCCAGCACGTAACGACGTATTTTTCTTCGTCAGTTAAAGAATTAAGCTGTTCTGTCATTTCTTCTTTAGCTTTCTCTGCGCCCATTTTGTCGAGTTCTGGCTGTACGTATTTTTCGTGCCACTCGTCATATGCATATGGCAGGTCGTACTGGCTTTCGTCCTATTCGTCATAACGGGTCTCAGCTCTTGTTGTACACCTGTTTTGTTACCATGTTAAAAATTTTAAGGAAATCTCAGAGACGCTTTATGTATGTCTAGTATTAGCTAGGGACAATCCTAAATATAATAGCTCGATACTATCGGGACATATGGTTGTGGAGAATACGCTAAAAAGAATTTAGAATAAAAACGAGCTTCTTTACAGCAAGGCTAAACAGTATTATATTATAGAGTGAAAAGAGATATGCCCCGAGGATAGAGAATGTAGCGCTATCACACCCTTAGGGTCAAAAGGAATGCGGGACAGGCTACACCCGCCGGGGCACCTTATAAAAATATACAGACGCTTATAACCGGGCGTCTTTTGCTTTAGGAGAGGCAGGCATGGAAAGACTACTAAGACAAATACTCGCGGAACTGAAAAGTATAAATAAAAAGCTATGTGCCCAAACAAGTTTTGTTACCATATGGGTTTTGCTAGAATATTTCCAATCTTTTAAAATTACCAATGTACATAATTCTCTTACCTCTAATCATTGTAAATTCCTATGAAATAAAGTACAATAAAGATGTATTACTTGTATAGAAACATAATTGGTTGATTCGTCTCTACCCGCTGACCGTAAATTAGCGGACTACAAGTAAATCTTTTTACGTTGCACGTGAAGGTTTACTTTAATCTTGCGTGCTTTTTTAATTTTAAAGAAAGGGTAAAAACATGAACGTATTGGTAATTGGTAAAGGTGGAAGAGAGCATGCTTTGGTGTATGCTGTTAGTAAAAGTGCAAAGGTAGATAAAATTTATGCTGCACCAGGAAATCCGGGTATGGCACAGCTTGCAGAGTGTGTTGATATTTCAGACAGTGATGTAGAAGCTTTGGTAGCATTCGCAAAAGATAAGCAAATCGATTTAACGATTGTTGGACCAGAACATACTTTATCACTAGGTGTTGTAGATGAATTCCAAAAAGAAGGATTAAAAATCTTTGGGCCTAGCAAAGATGCCGCACAGGTGGAAAGCAGTAAAGATTTCGCAAAGAAAATCATGGTAAAACACGGTATTCCTACAGCTGCGTATGCAACTTTTGATAACGAAGAAGATGCGGTTGCCTATGTGAAGGAACAAGGAGCACCTATCGTTGTTAAGGAAGATGGATTAAAAGCAGGAAAAGGTGTAACGGTTGCCCAGACATTGGAAGAAGCACTGGATGCTTTACATATTGCTTTCTCTATTCCAAATAATAAAGTAGTGATTGAAGAATGTCTTTGTGGATTTGAGTTCTCTTTGATTTGCTTTGTATGTGATGATATTGTATTGCCTATGCAGATTGCACAAGATCATAAATGCGCATATGATGGAGATAAAGGACCAAATACGGGTGGTATGGGTGTCTACTCTCCAGTAAAGAAAATTACACCTGCCATTATTGATGAAGCTATGGAAACCATTATGAAACCAATGGCAAAAGCAATGATGGAAGAAGGACATCCATTTACCGGTTTCCTATATGGCGGTTTGATGTTGACGGATAAAGGTATTAAAACAATAGAATTTAATGCACGTTTTGGAGATCCGGAAGCTGAAGTTATCCTTCCTAGATTAAAAAGTGATTTTGTAGAAGTAATTGAAAATATCATGAATCATAAAACTGTAGAGTTAACATGGGATGAAGAAGTTACTTTGGGTGTTGTTATGGCGAGTGAAGGGTATCCTGCATCCAGTACAAAAGGAGCTGTTATAACAGGCTTTGAAGATGTAGATTCTATGATTTTCCACATGGGCACTAAAGAAATAGATGGAAATTTAGTAACAGATGGTGGACGTGTCTTAATTGTTGTTTCAAAAGAAAAAACATTAGAGGAAGCGTATAAAAAAGCATATGAAGATGTAGAAAAAATTACCTGCGATAAATTGTTCTATCGTAAAGATATTGGGAAAAAGGATATGCAGTAAGGGAGGAAAAAGGCATGTTTAAGACAGATTTGGAAATTGCTCAGGAATGTATACTAGAGCCAATTCGTGATGTAGCAGCTAAAATTGGTGTAACTGAAGATGATTTAGAATACTATGGAAAATATAAAGCAAAAGTAAGTCTTGATTTATTGAATCGCAATAAGGATAAAGAAGATGGAAAGCTGATTTTAGTAACTGCCATTAACCCAACAAAAGCTGGGGAAGGAAAATCTACGACAACGGTTGGGTTAGGAGATGCCTTAAATCGTATGGGTAAGAAAACGATGATTGCCCTTCGTGAACCTTCTTTAGGTCCTGTTTTTGGATTGAAAGGGGGAGCAGCTGGTGGTGGATATGCTCAGGTTGTTCCTATGGAAGATATTAATCTTCACTTTACAGGAGATATGCATGCAATCACAACAGCGAATAATTTAATTAGTGCATGTCTCGATAATCACATTCATCAGGGAAATGCGTTGGATATTGATATTGAACATGTTACTTGGAAACGCTGCTTAGATATGAATGATCGTACTTTACGTAATATTCGTATTGGTATGGGGGCGAAAGCGAACGGAGTAGAACGTCAGGATGGTTTCAACATCACCGTTGCAAGTGAAGTTATGGCAGTGCTTTGTCTGGCTACTTCTTTAAGTGATTTAAAAACTCGTCTAGGAAATATGCTAGTTGCGTATAATACCAAAAATGAACCAATCTATGTAAAAGATTTAGGTATTGAAGGTGCTTTAGCAATGGTATTAAAAGATGCCATTAAACCAAATATGGTACAAACCTTGGAACATAATCCAGTGTTGATTCATGGTGGACCATTTGCGAATATTGCGCATGGATGTAACTCTATTCTTGCAACTAAAACATGTTTGAAACTGGCAGATTATACAGTTACAGAAGCAGGATTTGGAGCAGATTTGGGCGCTGAAAAATTCTTAGATATCAAATGCCGCTTTGGTAACTTAAAACCAAATGCAGTTGTTATCGTTGCGACCATTCGTGCCTTGAAGCAGCATGGAAATGTGGCTTATGAAGACTTGAAAGAAGAAAATGTAGAGGCGATGCTGGAAGGATGTGCAAATCTTGCAAAGCATATTGATACAGTAAAACAATTTGGTCTTCCTTATATTGTTGCCATCAATGAATTTGCCAGCGATACACCAAAAGAAGTAGAAGCATTAGAAAACTGGTGTAAAGAACATGGACATCCAATGTCTTTATCTCAGGTATGGGCAAAAGGTGGAGAAGGTGCCTTGGATTTGGCTGAAAAAGTAGTTGCTTTATGTGAGGAAGAAAACAGCTATGCACCTTTATATGATGTAGAAGACAGCATTGAAGATAAAATTCATACGATTGCGACAAAAGTATATGGTGCTGATGGAGTTGAATTTAGTGAAGAAGCAAAACAGCAGATTGCCTTATATAATAAAATGGGCTGGGATAAAATGCCAATCTGTATGGCAAAAACACAAATGTCTTTAAGCGATGATGCGAAAAAATATGGGGCACCAAAAGGATTTACGATTACCGTTCGTGAATTGAATCCATCCTTAGGAGCAGGATTCCTTGTTGCCTTAACTGGTAAAGTATTAACAATGCCAGGATTACCTGCAGTGCCTGCCGCAAACAATATGGATATTGATGAGGAAGGGCACATTAAAGGATTGTTCTAAGAATATAATAGAGAGAAACATGTATGCTTGAAGAAAGTGTATTTGTTTCTTTTTTTGTAAGAATATTGATAAAGGGAAAACAGAGAAAATTATGATATATCTTTACTTTATTTGTTGACGGTGTTAGTATAACTATCATGAAATAAAGGATTGGGAGGTTTTGTATGAATAGACTTCGTTTATGGGGAAAAGCAGTGAAAATGGAAATACGAGAACATAAAAGTACATTTGCTGTTTATGTTATTCTTCGTGCGCTGGTAATTGTTATGATGATTTTACAGATTTTAAATAAAAATTATGAAAATGCATTCTTGTGCATATTGACTTTATTTTTATTTATTGTGCCAAGTATTATACAGCTGCAATTTCGTATAGAATTACCGAAAACATTAGAGGTTATTATTCTCTTGTTTATCTTTTCGGCAGAAATTCTTGGAGAAATATCTTCGTTTTATATTTTATTTCCTATGTGGGATACGGTTCTTCATACACTCAATGGATTTCTGGCGGCAGCGATTGGATTTTCCCTGGTGGATTTATTAAATCAGAGTGAACGCATGGAATTTAAATTATCACCGCTGTTTATGGCAATAGTTGCATTTTGTTTTTCCATGACCATTGGTGTTTTATGGGAATTCTATGAATTGTTTATGGATCAGTTTATGGGACTGGATATGCAGAAAGATACGATCATTCATTCTTTTCATTCTGTTTTGCTGGATCCAACAAAAAGTAATATTCCAATTTTAGTAGATAATATTAAAGATGTGGTAGTAAATGGAAAATCATTAGGTCTTGGCGGCTATATAGATATAGGACTATTAGATACAATGGAAGACTTGCTGGTGAATTTCATTGGTGCATTTGTTTTTTCTATCTTTGGATATTTTTATGTGAAAAGCAGAGGGAAACACCATTTTGCGACAAGGTTTATTCCTAGAAGAAAAAAACATAGTCGAGATTATCTTCATATTGTAAAAGAACAAAGTAGAAAATGATTCTGCTTTGTTTTTTTATGCCTATGAAAAAAACTCCCTTTCACACGGAAAGGGAGATATGATTTATTTATGATATAGTTTTTTTGTTTGATAACGGTCTTCGCAGGTTAAATTGATTTTTAGCTTTCTAAATGTATTTGCATCTACCTGCGATAAGATTACTGTACTGTGTGCTTCACAGTCTTTTAATTTATCTAACTGCTGCAAAGCAAGATGAGAAATCGGATTCATAGTTGCACTGATAGAAAGTGCGATTAAAATTTCATCTGTATGTAATCTAGGGTTGTGGTTTCCTAAAGAATTAACTTTTAACTTCTGAATCGGCTCTATAATACTTGGTGAAATCAAAGGGATTTCATCATTGATGTTTCCAAGTGCTTTTAATGCGTTAAGCAATGCAGCTGAACTTGCCCCTAGTAGTGAAGTGGTTTTTCCTGTAACGATACGTCCATCAGGAAGTTCAATCGCAACAGCAGGTGCTCCTGTTTCTTCTGCTTTTTCAATTGCCGGCTGTACACATTTACGATCTTTGTCAGTGATATCTGCCTGTGACATAATGATTTCAATTTTACGAATCGTATTTTCGTCTGTATATCCCTTTTTATAATCGACTTTTGCTTTATAATAACGACGAATGATTTCACAATTGCTTGCTTCTTTTGCGGCTTCATCATCAACGATGCAGTATCCAACCATGTTCACACCCATATCTGTAGGAGATTTGTATGGACTTGTACCCAAAATCTTTTCAAACATAGCATTTAATACAGGGAAGATTTCAACATCACGATTATAGTTTACCGTTGTTTCGCCATAAGCTTCTAAATGGAATGGGTCAATCATATTGATGTCATTTAAGTCAGCGGTTGCGGCTTCATAGGCTAGGTTTACAGGATGTTTTAATGGAAGGTTCCAGATTGGGAATGTTTCAAATTTGGCATATCCTGCTTTGATTCCGCGTTTATGTTCATGGTAAAGCTGAGAAAGGCAAGTGGCCATTTTTCCTGAACCAGGACCAGGTGCGGTAACAACGATCAAAGGTTTTGTTGTTTCTATATAATCATTTTTTCCATACCCTTCATCTGAAACAATGAAAGAAGTATTGTTAGGATATCCAGAAATTGGATAATGAAGGAATACTTTGACACCTAAATTCTCCAAATGTTTTTTGAAAGCATCGGCAGCACTTTGGTTTGCATATTGTGTAATAACAACACTTCCTACATATAAACCTGTTCCACGAAATGCATCAATCAAACGAAGAACTTCAACATCATAGGTAATTCCCATATCACTTCTGATTTTATTTTTTTCAATGTCACTGGCACAAACTGCAATTACGATTTCTACCTGTTCTTTTAACTGCAGAAGCATATTTAATTTACTATCTGGCTGAAAACCAGGCAGCACTCTGGCAGCGTGATGATCATCAAACAATTTGCCGCCGAATTCAAGATACAGTTTATTATCAAACTTATTAATTCTTTCTAAGATATGTTCCGATTGCATTTTTAAATATTTCTCATTATCAAATGCGATTTTATTCATATTAACCACTCCTTTTCTAAAATAATTTAACCGAGGATTATTATAACAAATTTTTTAACTGTTGACTAACGATAAAAGATAATTTTTTCATGATCGTTTATGTATTTTTCTTTTATGCATACCTTAATATATAAGGAAAGATGTAATATGCAGAAAAGAAAATCGATGCGGATTTTACATTGCGATTTTTTTGAAGAAATACATAGCCATGAAGGGAAAAATGCTTTATAATAGTAATGCATTTTTACGATACAGCTATTTTGAGATAGCTTTTTATATAAATATAGAAAGAAAAGGAGATTGGCAATGGAAGAAGTAATAAAAATTAAAGGTGGCAAAAAACTAAATGGTACAGTTCGCATTGGAGGTTCCAAAAATGCGACAGTAGCACTTATTCCTGCTTCCATTCTTGCGAATGGACCTGTTACGATTTGTGGTGTTCCTAGTATTTCTGATGTAGAGTCCTTATCTGTTCTTCTTCAGGATCTAGGTGTTATGGTGGATGTACGTTCATCAGATAGTATTTTGATTGATACAGAAAATATGCAGAATAAACCATTGGTACATGATGCAGTTAATAAATTAAGAGCTTCTTATTATTTTATGGGAGCATTATTAGGAAAATATGGACATGTAGAGATTCGTATGCCTGGTGGATGTTATTTAGGGCCTCGTCCGATTGATTTACATTTGAAAGGTTTTGAGGCATTGGGGGCAACAGTAAAATATGATCATGGATGTTATGTTTTAGATGCACCTGAACTTGTTGGTACAAAAATCTTTTTGGATATTGCCAGTGTAGGTGCTACCATCAATATTATGATGGCAGCTGTACATGCGAAAGGCAGAACGACAATTGAAAATGCCGCAAAAGAACCGGAAATCATCGATGTGGCGACTTTGTTGAATAAAATGGGAGCTCAAATACGTGGGGCAGGAACCAATGTCATTACCATTGATGGTGTGGATGAGTTAAGCGGCTGTTTCCATGAAATTATTCCTGATCGTATTGAAGCAGCTACGTACATTGTTTTAGCTGCTGCAGCCGGTGAAAAAGTAAAAATTGAAAATATTATTCCACATCACTTAGAATCTTTAACAAGCAAACTAACAGAACTAGGTGTTGATATGAAAATTGATATTGACAGTATTACGATTCATGGGGGTTTGGATAATCTTCATCCAATTGATATTAAAACACTTCCATATCCAGGCTTTGCGACAGATATCCAGCAGCCTTTAACTGCACTTTTAACACAGGCACAGGGACAGTCAATCGTTACAGAAACAATTTATACAGAACGTTTTAAACATTGTTTTGAACTGGAAAAAATGGGAGCGAAAATCAATGTGATGACACCAAGCTCTTTTATCAATGGACCAACTCCTTTATCTGGTGCAGAAGTTAGCGCAACCGATCTTCGCTGTGGAGCTTGCCTTGTGATTGCCGGATTGATTGCGGATGGTGTTACTACCATTCGAAATATTTATCATATTGAACGCGGATATGAACATATTGTAGAAAAGCTGACTGCCATAGGAGCTCAAATTTGGCGTGAGGAAATAAACTAAACTACTCTTAGAAGAGTAGTTTTATATTATATATAGAAAGGAGAAAGAATATGAAATTTAAAGATTTTTCGTTTGATGGGAAAATTATACATGCATTAGATAAACTTCATTATATTGATATGTTTCCAATTCAGGAAAAAGTGATTCCACTTTTATATGATAGACAAGATGTGATTGCACAGTCGAAAACAGGAAGTGGGAAAACAGCGGCTTATCTTCTTCCTGTTATTCAAAATACAAGATGGGATGAAAAAGAACCACAGGCTTTGATTCTAACACCAACAAGAGAGCTGGCATTACAGGTAAAAGAAGAATATGATAATATCAGCATTTATCAGCGTTTAAAATGTGTGACTATATTTGGCAGACAGCCATATAAATTTCAAATTGAAGATCTAAAACAAAGAACGCATGCGGTTGTAGGGACACCGGGAAGAATTCTTGATCATTTAGAAAGAGGAACACTTTCTTTGAATAAAATACAATATGTCGTATTGGATGAAGCGGATGAAATGTTGAATATGGGGTTTATTGAAAGTGTGAAAAAGATTATGACATATTTTCCTGAAAATCATACAACCGCTTTATTTTCAGCGACTATGCCAGAGCCAATACTAGAACTTGCACAGAAATTTATGAAAAATCCAGTGCATATAAAAATAGAGGAAACTTCTATACATACAGGGATTCATTATGCGTATGAAATAAAGGAACATGAAAAAACACAGTTTTTAATTCAGCTGTTATGTAAAGAGCTGCCGCAATCCTGTATCGTATTTGCAAAAACACAGGCACATGTAATTGAAGTGTGTGATGCCTTGTATGAAAAAGGAATGAGTGTTGATAAACTTCATGGAGGTATGCTTCAAGAAGACCGTATTCAAAATATAAAAGATTTTAAAAGAGGTTTATTTCGCATTCTTGTTGCGACAGATGTTGCGGCCAGAGGGATAGATATTGAGGATGTAACACATATCATAAATTATGACATGCCAAATGAAAAAGAAACGTATGTGCATCGAAAAGGAAGGACAGGAAGAGCGTTTGGAAAACAAGGAATTACGATTTCTTTTCTTTCTCAATATGATGCTCAGCGAAAAGAAGAACTGGAAGAATACCTGGGATATGCTTTAGAAATTCATGATCGAAATGAGGTAGATCAAATACATGTAGATGAAGAACTGCTGAGAAAACTAGAAGAAAACCCTCAAGTAAAAAAAGACAAAGCAGAAGCACTTCGTAAGGATACAACAAAGCTTTATATCAATAAAGGAAAATCAAAAAAAATAAGAGCGGGAGATATTGTAGGGGCAATTTGCCAGATAGAAGGAATACAAAGTGAAGATATTGGCGTAATACAGGTACAGGAACATCAATCTTATGTAGATATCTTAAATGGTAAAGGAAAAGAAGTATTGAAAGCACTTAACCAAAAGACAATCAAAGGGAAAAAAATAAAAGTGGAGATTGCGAAAGAAAACTGACTTTGACGTAATGTTGAAGTCTTTTTTTTATAAATTCATTGCATTTTTCACAAATGAATTTGTTGTTCTTAGAGGCTTTAAATATCATGTCGGTAGCGATTTCACACAAAATGTAAAAGTGCACAATATGTGAAATAAAACCTAAATTTCACAATAATTATTCGGTATAAAAAAAGAATAAAATTCATAGACTTAGAAAGTAAATCCTTTATTTATCGCATTAATTTAAAAAGGTGAGAAAAAAGATGGTGTATAAAACGCAGATATCAGGGAAAAATAAAACCATAAACATGTTAATAAATAAAAATATTGGACAAGTTATAGAAAGTATGTTAGACTATGGAACGTTCTGTAAAAAAGGAGGAACCTGTATGGTATCAAAACGAATGCAATTCGCTTTACTCATCAGTATCTTCACGTTATTTGGATGTGCAAGTGGAAACTCTGCTACACAAACAGTGAATAAAACAGAATTATTATTTACAGGGGATAAAAAAGCTATCGAGCATGAAAGTATGTTATCAGTAATGCAGCTTTATCACTCTGTGGATGAAAATGATATAAAGGAAATTGCTTTTCTTGAGAATATGAAACCTCAAAATAACGAATCTTTTGTGACAAATGTCCGCAATGCAGATGGTGAGCTTCGAAGTGTAAGTGCATTAAAAACATTAAGTGAGGATGTTGTAAGTACAGTAGAAAAACAAAAAGAGGCAGAAAGAAAAAAGCGAGAAATAGAAAAGAAAACAAAACTTGCCAGACAGGCAGGAATCCCATCGGATGAAAATGGATTGTTTCCATTGTATACGACAACTTATGGAGTTGATTGTTACGGATGCAATTTCAATAATGGACAAGGGAATACAGCAATGGGTGTAAAGCTGGATATAAACAAAGGAGTCCTTCTTCCAAATGGAAGCTGGCAGCCTGGTATTCAGTATGGAAAATATTATGTGATTGCGGCAGATCCAGGTATCCCTATGTGCTCGGTTTTAAAGGTATATGATCATGGACTGCGAGGAAGTGGAATATCTCCAGATAAACCGTTTGAAGCGATTGTGCTAGATCGAGGAGGCGCAATACGTGGAACGCATGTAGATTTATATATCGGCAGTGAAAATTCTGGAGCGATTCAAAAGGTATCGAATACATCAGCCAAGGCACAGATCATTCGTCTAGGCGGTATGAAAAATGGGAGCTGTCCTCTTTAGGTATAGATGCGAGTCTATGCCTTTTTTAAAATCTATGGTAAAATAAATGCGGTGATTACTGGTGAAAATCAAAGAAGTTATCGTAGTGGAAGGTAAAAATGACACGAATGTATTAAAGAGTTATGTGGATTGTGATACGATTGAGACGCATGGTATCAGTATTGATAAAGAAGTCATAGAACAGATTCGTATTGCGAAACAAACACGAGGTGTCATTATTTTTACAGATCCGGATTATCCAGGAGAATATATTCGAAATACCATAAATGAAGCTATTGATGGATGTAAAAATGCCTATATTGAAAAAAAGAAAGCAAGAACAAGCAAAAAAGTAGGTGTAGAACATGCATCTAAAGAAGATATTTTAGAATCGCTGCAGCATTTGTTTACCTATGATAAGAATGCACAGGAAACCTTATCTAGAGAAGATTTTTTATCTTTAGGTTTAAATGGCGGTAAAGACAGTGCAGCGAAAAGAGAAAAGATAGCCAGTGTTTTACATTTGGGAAAACCAAATGCGAAAACATTGTGGAAACGATTAAATATGTTACAAAAAACAAAGGAAGATGTAGAGCATCTGTTAAAGGAAGAAAGGAAATCTGTATGAGAAAACCAATCGCAACCCCCTCTCGAACAAAAGAAATACTGGAAAAACATGATATGTTTGCCAAGAAGAATTATGGGCAGAACTTTTTGATTGAACCAGGTGTCGTAGAGAAAATTGCACGCAGCGCGATTGTTTCTGATAATTGTGTTGTATTTGAGATAGGACCTGGTATCGGTGCTTTGACACAGTATTTGTGCGAGTATGCAAAAAAGGTTGTTTCTTTTGAAATTGATGAAAGACTTCCCGATGTATTAAAAGATACCTTGGAAGAATATGATAATTTTACTTTGGTCATGCAGGATTTTCTGGAAGTTGATTTAAAAGCATGGGTAGATAAGTATCGTAAAGAAGGAATGGATGTTGTCATTGCGGCCAATCTTCCTTACTATATTACAACACCAATCTTGTTTAAGATTTTTGAATCGCAGGCAGATATTGCGGCTATTACGGTCATGATGCAGAAAGAAGTGGCAGATCGTTTCTCTGCTGTGCCAAATACAAAAGATTACAATGCGTTAAGTATTGTTACCCAATATCGCTGTGAAGTAAGAAATGTTATGAAGGTACCTAGAAATGTATTTATGCCAAAACCAAATGTTGATAGTGCAGTGCTGCATTTTCGTTTTCTTCCTTCCAAAGATATTAATGAAGAAGCATTCTTTTCTTTGGTAAAGGCATGTTTTAAACAGAGAAGAAAAACGATTTCAAATAATTATCAGACATATTGTGAGGATAAAGAAAAGGCAAAAGAAGAACTGGAAAAAGCCGGTATTGATGGGAAAAGAAGAGCAGAAAGTCTTGTAATGGAAGATTTCCTGCGTTTATATGAGGTGCATCATGAAATGTAAAGCATATGCGAAAATCAATCTATGTTTAGATGTTGTTGGAAAAAGAGAAGATGGTTATCATGAACTGGATATGATCATGATGCCTTTAGAACTTCATGATGAAATTACGATTGAGCTGGCAAAAGAAGATGTTTATTCTTGTAATATAGAAGGTCTTGTCATGGATGAAACAAACACCGTTGTAAAGTCTGTGGAGTTGATGAGAAAAACATTTGGATTAAAGGAACATTTTCATGTTCATATAGAAAAACATATTCCAGCTGAAGCAGGCCTTGCGGGAGGCAGTGCAGATGGTGCAGCTGTACTTCGAGCAATTCGCAAGCTATGTCATGTTGATATTACGATAGAAGAGCTTGCACAGCTTGGCAAACAGGTAGGAGCCGATGTTCCTTTCTGTGTTTTAAGTCAATGTGCCATCGTAAAAGGAATTGGAGAAAAGTTAGAACCATTTGATTTCTCTTATCCTTTGCATGTTGTTTTGATAAAACCAAATAAAGGAGTTTCAACAGGGAAAGCATTTGGAATGCTGGACTTTCATAAATGTGAACATCCTGATTCTGCAAAGGTAAAAGAAGTGCTTTGTGCACATGAATTTGAAAAGCTGCAGGATGTCATCGCAAACAGTTTGGAATATAGTGCATTTCAGCTGGTACCGGAAATTAAAGACATCAAAAAAGATTTATTGGATATGGGCTTTATGAGTGTGTTGATGTCTGGAAGTGGAAGTACAGTTTTTGCGCTAAGTGAAGATAAACAATTAGCACAAAAAGCAGTAGAAAAATATAAAAAGAAAGACGGGTATTTTGCGCTAATTACATCTTTTCGATAAAAGAAGGATTTGTAGGAATTCTTCTTTTTTTAATCTTTCAAAAACGTAATGATAGAAGATTTCAAAAACGTAATGATAGAAGATTTGTTATTTTATAAGGGGAATGTTATAATAACTGTGTTTTATATAGGAGGACTATATGTTGCGTAGTTTGTCAGATTTCCTGCATAGAAAATTAGATGGATTTACATGTGATGAATACATCATTATGGTTTTGGTATGTTCCATATTTTTGCCATTTTACTGTTCAATGATTGTAATTGCAGGAATTCTTTTTTATCTTCTTATAAAAGGAAGACTGTTAGGGATTATTCGAAATATACCAAAGTCTTATTTCGCAATAGCTTTTTGTATAATTACAACGCTGGTGGCATTGTTTTATAAAAACTGGCTTGGTGCAGTCTGCGGAGTAGCAATTCTTTTGATTTTTTTATTTGTCTTTTATTATCGTACATATATCAATAAAAGGTTATTTGAACTCTTGCTGGATGCGTGCTGTATCATTTCTTTGTTTTGTGTTGTCTGGGCATTGATGGAATATGTTCGTATTATTAATCGTCTAGATTATCATTTTCTTGATTTGGTCATTGAAGACAGTCCGAAAGATCGTGTAAATTCTACTTTTTTTAATGCCAATTATTATGCGATGATAATTGAGTTCATTGTTTTGATTTGTGTCTATAAAATGATGCAGGTAAAAACTTTGCGAAGAATTGTTTTTTATTTGTTTACCATTGCGGCAAATTTATTTGCGTTGTATTTAACAGGTTGCAGAACTGCATGGATTCCTTTTGTTGTGACAGTTCCTTTTATGTTTTTAATGAATAAACGCTTTGGTTTCTTTTCTTTTTCAATGGGTGCTATTGCTGTTTCGGGGATAAGTTTACTTGTATATCCTGAACTTATGCAAAGAACCTCTATCCTGGGAGATTTTCTAAAAAGAGCAAAAATCTGGAAAACAGCAGTGAAAGGAATAAAAGCACATCCATTGTTTGGGGAAGGACCTTTAACGTACTACCATATATATAAACAATATGGAGGACATCCTACACAGCATGCACATAATGTAATTCTTGATCCTTTATTAAGTCATGGATTGATTCCATGTATTATTTTGCTTGTTTATCTTGGAAGCAACTTAAAAGAAGTATGGCTTCTGTTTAAAAGAAGAATCGATATGCGCTTATTTTCTTTGATTGTTGCGTTTCTTCTTACCGTACTAATTCATGGAATCTTAGATTATACGATTTACTGGGTGCAAACTTCTTTGTTATTCTTCATTGTATTTTCCGCAAGCAGTATTTATTTTCATAAAGAAGAGTATTCACAATCAGAGTAAAGTTAATGGATATGGTGCTGTTCAATGAGTAGCGCCTTTTTCAATACATTATTAAAATATAGATAATGAGGTGTAGTATGAAATATATTAGTTTTTTAATTAAACCGGCATCTTCTTTATGTAATATGCGATGTCGTTATTGTTTTTATTATGATGTTGCAGAGCATAGAGAAGTTTCTGCATATGGCATCATGGAAGAAAATACGATGCATGCATTAATTGATAAGGCCTTAGGTCTTGGAGAAGATGCTCATATTACCTTTGCCTTTCAAGGTGGAGAACCTACTATGGCAGGTTTATCCTACTTTACATCATTTTGTGAATATGCAGAAAAGCATAAAACAAAACAGAACATTCAGTATGCCTTACAGACAAATGGAACAAGAATTGATGAGTCATGGTGCGCATTGTTTAAAAAATATAATTTCTTAATTGGAGTTTCTTT
The DNA here is from genome assembly GCF_010537335.1 of Amedibacterium intestinale. Classification (NCBI taxonomy): domain Bacteria; kingdom Bacillati; phylum Bacillota; class Erysipelotrichia; order Erysipelotrichales; family Erysipelotrichaceae; genus Amedibacterium; species Amedibacterium intestinale. The sequence continues at coordinate 1,787,928 of NZ_AP019711.1, read as the reverse complement.
GGATGGATATAAGGAGATACATGATTATTTTCGTATGGATCAGTGTTTAAAGGGAACCTTTTCACATGTATTTAAAACGATACAGTTATTAAGACAGTATGAAATTCCTTTTAATATCTTAACCGTATTAACTTCTCAATTATCAAAGCATCCGGAAAAACTGTTTCGTTTTTATAAGCAGAATCAGTTGTCCTATGTACAGCTGATTCCCTGTTTACCGGGTTTAGATGAAAGTGAGAATAAAAATTCATTACATCCGAAAGAATTTGCATCTTTTTATAAAGCTTTTTTTCGTCTGTGGCTTGCGGAATACAAAAAGGGAAACTATATAAGCATTACTTTATTTGATAATATCATTCCTATGTTTAAAGGAATCAGACCTCAGCAGTGTGGTATGCTTGGCTATTGTACACCACAGTTTGTAATAGAAAGCAATGGTGATGTATATCCATGCGATTTTTATGTGCTAGATGCGTATCGCTGTGGGAATATAAAAGAGGACAGTTTGATAAAACTTGTAAAAACAGATGCAATGCAGAAGTTTTTGAAAGAAGAAAGAAGAGAATGCACAGAGTGTAGAAATTGTCCGTTTGTAAATATATGTCATAAAAACTGTAAACGTCTAAATATTACATACTATACAAAGGACTATTGTGGATATAAGGATTTTTTGATGTATGCCAAAGATGAAATGATGATGATTTCTAACAGCTTGTAACTGTGATGTCTGTTTTTAGCCAGTACTTCTCAAGAGTGCTGGTTTTTATTTTGTATTGTATAAATACGTATTTCATTTTGGGATTTATTTAAATATTTTACGAAAGAAGTATCGCGCGTAGAAATATGGTATAATAATGAAAAAATATGGAGGTATTCCTATGTCATTTTTCATTCTCAATATTGGTATACATTTACTTTGTTTTATTGCTAGTTTCTGGGCTTTGTCATCCCTTCGATTTGATCGTTTTTGCGATGTAAGAAAACCAGCAAAGGTACAATGCCTGCTATTGCTTTTATCTTTGGCTTTGGGATATCTGGTGGCACAGTTTTTATTAGCACTTTCTGTATATAATGGTTTATGAAAATGAAAAGATTTCAAAAAATATTGCGTAGTATAGGAATACGACAACGTATGCAGTTTGGCTTTCTGCTGCTTCCATTATTGATGATGCTGATCGTTCTTTTTGTTTATTATCAAATGAGTTCAGATATGATACTGGAAAAAAATGCGAAAGATTTATCACAGTCACTGGAAATTGCACAAGCAGCCTTATATCATAAAACATCACAGATGGAACAGACGATGCAAGATCTTTTACAGGAAGAAATTTTGTACGATTGTTTAGTTGCACAGGAACCTATGAGCAAGGAAGATATAAAGGAACTGGAAAGAAAACATTCCGCTCTTTTGGAAAGAAATGCATTTTCTTTCTTTGATGAACAGAAACGTCTTTTATATCAGGATGGGAAATATTATGCAGAAGATTTACATGATGAGGAAAAAGTTCATTGGAGCTTTGATACAGAGCATAAACAGATTTCTTTAAGCAGTGCGTTAAAAAGAAATGGGAAAGTTTTAGGGTATATTTGTATAGGATACAATGAAGATGTTTTTCATAATATGTTTCAAAAAGAAGAGAAAAATGAAGAGCGTTTGCTGTTTCTATGCGATGAACAGGGCAATTATCTATTAGGGGATGATGCCATGCGAAACTATAACTTTTCTTCTAATAAAGATAAAATCAAGCTGGATAATACAATGTATTACCAAAAACAGTTGAAAGCGAAAGATTTCAACTGGAATCTTGTGGCATTGGCGCAGGAAGAGTATGTAATGAAAGATGTGCAAAGTTTTCGCAATATGCTGTTTTTAAATGTACTGGTCGTTATTCTTGTGGAAAGCATTTTTTCAATGATGATTTATAAAAGTATTTATGATCCTACTCATAATCTTGTAGTATCTATGAGAAAAGCTAAAGAAAGTAATTTTAGGCATGGATTTGTTGAAGATCATGGAAATGATGAATTGCATGAATTGAGTGAGAACTTTAATGAATTGCTTGTAAAAGCAGATGATTTACTGGAAAAAGTAAAAAGTGAACAGGAGCAGACAAGACAGACGCAAATCCAGCTTCTGCAGGCTCAAATTAATCCGCATTTTCTGTTTAATACGTTAAATACATTGCGATATCTGGCAATTTTAAATGAAGATGCACCGGTAAGTGAGGGAATCAGCGCTTTATCACGCCTGCTTAGAAATACAATTGTGGATAAACAGGAATATGTTAGTATTGCGGAAGAAATTCATAATGTGCAGGATTATATCGTTATACAGAAACTGCGTTATGGGGATTTGTTTGAGACGGAGTATATTGTAGACAAGGGTGTAGAAGGTTATCGTATTTTGAAGTTTTTGTTACAGCCAATTGTGGAAAATAGTATTTTACATGCTTTTCGTGAAGATGGGCTGCATCAAAAACTTACGCTTCGTATATATAAAAAAGAAAACTGTCTGATGGTTGTTGTTGGGGATAACGGGAAAGGTTTTTCAATAGAAAAGCAAATGGAAAAACGTTCTCGATTAAGCAATATTGGAATAAAGAATATACAGGAGCGTATATCTTTGATGTATGGGAAACCATATGATATGAAAATTGAAAGTGAAGAAGGAAAAGGAACGATGGTTACTTTGTGTCTTCCTTTAAAAAAAGGGGTTGATGAAGATGTATAAAGTTTTGATTGTTGATGATGAGCGTCTGATTCGTATGACGCTGCAGAATATGCTGGATTGGAAAGAACTTAACTGTGATGTTGTAGCGGCTGTAAAAGATGGTATAGAAGCTTATGGGGTATTCCAGAAAGTACATCCGGATTTGATCATTACAGATTTAAAAATGCCGCAGATGGATGGTATTGAATTGATACGGAAAGTAAAAGAGGAAAGAGCAGATACACAAATTATTGCCTTAAGCAATTATTCTGATTTTGAACTTGTAAGAGATGCAATGAAGGCAGGAGCAGCAGATTATTTATTAAAAGTCACTTTGGATAAGGAACAGTTAGAGAAAGCAGTAAGACAGCGACTTGTACATTGTGAATCTGCACAGGAAAAAGAGGATAGCGAAGAGATTAAATGGTTAAATCATATTAAGCAAACTTTATTGCTTATTAAGAATCAGGAAAAAATAGAAAAAGAAGATGCCTATTTGGAGTCAGCTTTTGTTCAGCCGTATAAAAAAGAATATCAGGTAGCCTATCTGCATGTAGATAATATTCATTTATTTTATGAAGAAAAATATGAGGAACATGAAAAACTGGAAAAATTCTTATATGATCAAATGCGAGACAGTGTTCCACTTGATATCGAATTTAGAAGTTTCTTTTTGAATCACCACACTGCGATCATTTTACTGCAGGGAGGACAAAAGCAGCGAATGGCAAATATCTGTCATACGATGATTCGAAATATACAGCAGTATTTAAATGTTCAGATATCCTTTGTGTTATCTAATGTGATGGAGGATATAAAAGATTTTTATCAGTGCTGTGGGGATGTGTTTGCGGCATCTAGAAATCATTTTTACCGAGGAAGTGGAACCTTGATGTTTGTGGAGGAAAAAGAAGAATATGTGGATTTAGATGTAGCACATATGTCATGGCATAAAGATATTATGGAAGCTATGAGCACAAGAGATTTTCAAAAGGCAGAGAAAATGCTGGAAGAGTCCTTTAATATGATGGAAAAAGAGTGCATAGAACCTTATCAGGTTATTGAATATTACATCTTTATTTTGCATAACATTGAAGGAAATGAAATGGTAAAAGGACATAAGAATATGTATTCGCTGGATACGATTGTAATGAATCTGCGTCATTGTGATACATTTTCTAAACTAAAGGAAGTTTTAATGGAAGGTTTTGTGCTGGTAGAAGAATGGCTGAAAGATGAAAACTTTAACCGTTATCGTCAGGAAGTTGTAGATGTCATGAATTATTTAGATGAAAACTATCAGGAAAAATTATCTTTAAAAGAAATTGCAGAGCATTTTTCTATGAGTGAAAGCAGTTTGTCGCATTTGTTTAAGAATGAAACAGGAATGAATTTAAAGTCTTATATTAATGAGAAGCGTATGAAAAAAGCATTGGAACTGTTATCTAATGAATCTTTTAAAATAAAAGATGTTGCGGCACAGATAGGAATGGAAGATCAGTTATATTTTAATCGTGTATTTAAAAAGTATTATGATTTATCTCCTAGCGATTATCGAAAAAAACTGCAGGAAGAAAGGAATGAAAATCTGGATGAGGTCATAGAATGAAATAAGGGTGTGAAAGATTGAAGGAAATCAGTAAAGGAATTCTTGTTGTATTGATCATTGTGCTTGTTTTTATGCTTTGGGTACATAGTGGAGAAGACTATCTTTTCTGGAAAGAAAATGGGAACTATCAAAGGGAAGAAATACAGAAGGTACATGTTACACGTGTAGATGGAAAAGATCTATATCTGGATATCGAATCTTATTTGGAAGGAGTTATTTCCTCGGAAATGTCGCCAGCATTTGAAATGGAGGCATTGAAAGCACAATGTGTAGCTGCGAGAACCTTTGTTGTACAGCGAGGGTATGAAGTAGATGATACAACCAATACACAGGTATATCGTGATAACAAGCAGTTAAAAGACAGCTGGAAAGATAATTACGATGTATATCATAAAAAGATACAGCAGGCAGTTCAGGAAACAACAGGAGAAATTCTTACATATCAGGGAAAACCAATTTCCGCTTTATTTTTTAGCAGTTCTTGTGGAAAAACAGCGAATGCACAGGAATATTGGGGGAATAAAGTACCTTATCTTGTTAGTGTTGATTCTTCCTGGGATAAACAAAGCGAAGAATACGAAAAAAGCATAACGATGAGCAAACAGGAATTTTCAACAGCATTGGGATTTCAAAATACAGTTCATGAAATTGAAGAGCCGATAAGATATGACAGTGGATATGTAAAAGAAATTCGTATAGATCGTATTGTATTTACAGGCAGAGAAGTAAGGGAAAAATTGAATCTTCGCTCTTCCTGTTTTACGATTAAAGAGAACAAGGATAATGTTGTGATAACGACAAAAGGATATGGACATGGTGTTGGTATGTCACAGATAGGGGCACAGGCTATGGCAGAGAAAGGAAAGAGTTATAAGCAGATTCTTTCGCATTATTATCCTAAGACAAAGATTGAAAAACTTGGTGTATAAAGGTCTTTGAGAAGGGCATACTCATCACTAGAGGTGATGAAATGTATAGTTATGTAAAGGAAAGAAAACTATCGAAGAAAAAATTATTGATTTCTCTTTCTTGTTTGTTGATAGCTGGATGTGGACTTATTTCTTATCGTTTTTATCATCAGCAGCAAAACAAGAAAGAAAGTGCGGTTTTTCAGGAAGAAACACTCCCTGTATTAGCATTGCCGGATGCACAGCAAAAAGGTGTAAAACCATTCTCTGTAGATGCACAGGTCGTTCTTGATTATTATGATGGTAAAGAAAGCGAAATAAACAACATTACACAGTTTGAAGGTGTTTATCGTGGAAATCAGGGGATTGATTATGCATTGAATGATCAGGTTTTTGAGGTGCAGGCAGTTTTTTCCGGAGAAGTCAGCGATGTGCGAAATGATGAACTGTTTGGAAATACAGTTGTCATACAAAGCGGAGATTTAATTATAACCTATCAAAGTCTAGATGCCATACAGGTAAAAAAAGGTGAGCATATTGAGCAGAAACAGACGATAGGAACAGCTGGAAAAAATATTTACAATAAAGATTTAGGAAATCATGTACATATCGTTACACAGGTAAATGGAAAACTGGTAGATCCTGAAACGATATATGATAAAACACTGGAAGAATTGAAATAGTACCTGTTATACGGGTACTGTTTTTATGAAAATAAGCAATTCTTAACACTATATGAAGATTCATGAATTAAGCTTTTTAATTCATAATTTTGTGTTATAATGTTTAATGCCCGTAGAATGGAGGAATGTAAATGATGTTTTCAAAAGAAGTAGGAATCGACTTAGGAACAGCCAATTTATTAATGTATGTAAAAGGCGAAGGTGTCGTTATTGACGAACCTAGCGTTGTAGCAATAGATGCAGAAACTAAAAAATGTTTAGCAGCCGGACAGGATGCGAAAGATATGCTTGGTAGAACACCAGGAAGAGTATTAGCAATTCGTCCATTAAAAGATGGAGTTATTGCGGATTTTGAAGTAACAGAAATTATGTTGAATTTCTTCTTTAAAAAGCTGGCAATCAAAGGGATGTTTAAACGTCCTACGATTTTGATTTGCTGCCCAAGCAATATTACAAGTGTAGAAAGAAATGCAATTCGTGATGCAGCATATCGTGCAGGTGCTAAAAAAGTATATATTGAAGAAGAACCAAAAGTAGCTGCGGTTGGAGCTGGGTTAGATATTGGAAAACCTAGTGGATGCATGGTACTTGATATTGGTGGAGGTACAACAGATGTTGCGGTTATCTCTTTAGGGGAAATCGTATCTAGTACATCTTTAAAAGTAGCTGGTGATACGTTTGATCGCGATATTATTAAATTTGTTAAAGAAAATAAAAAGTTGCTGATTGGTGATCGTACAGCAGAAGAAGTTAAAAAACGTATTGGTACTGCCTGGAAAAGCAGTCTTCATGAAACAATGGAAGTTAGTGGACGTGATCTTGTCAGCGGACTTCCAACAACGATTACCTTAAACAGTGATGAAATTGCAGGAAGTATGGAAGAAAGTTTACAGGATGTTGTACGTGCCTGCAGAACGGTATTGGAACAGACACCACCAGAACTTGCTAGTGATATCGTTACAAGAGGTATTGTGTTAACAGGTGGAGGTGCCTTGTTGCATGGTATTGATGAACTTCTTAGAAATGAACTGCACATTCCTGTGTATGTTGCGGAAAATGCGCTTCGCTGTGTTGCGGAAGGAACAGGTATCCTGTTAGAAAACTTACATTTGGTACGTTAAGTAAAATTCGCATGTAAAGCGAGGTGTATATATGAATTATCTCATGTATTTGCTGATTCCTTTGGTTTTATCAGCATTGCTTACACCGATATTGAAAGTCGTGGCGACACGACTTGAAATTTATGCAGTAGAAAATGAAAGAACGGTACATTGCGGAAAGATTGCCCGTATTGGAGGCGTTGCAATTTACGTATCTTTTATTATCTGCATGGCGGTGTTTATGAAAACCGATATGACGATTAATGGGATTCTTTTAGGTGGGACAATTATGTTTCTTGGCGGATTGATAGATGATATGGTAGATCTTAAACCAAGAAATAAATTACTATTTGAAATAGCGGCGGCAATTGTGTTGATGGTTGTTGGAAAAGTAAGCTTAGATGTTATTCGTCTGCCTTTTGGTATTCAAATTGATATGGGACTTATCTCTGTGCTGGTAACGCTTATTTGGATCATAGGTATTACCAATGCGGTTAATCTGATTGATGGATTAGATGGTCTTGCAGGTGGTATATCTACTATTATTTTAATTATCATTGCTTGTTTATCGGTTGTGGATAACAGGTGGGACATCCATACTATGGCTTTGATTTTAGCGGGAGCTACTTTAGGTTTTCTGATATATAACTGGCATCCGGCAAGTATCTTTATGGGGGATTGCGGTGCCTTGTTTTTAGGATTTATTATTTCCGCAATTTCTTTACTAGGTTTTAAAAGTTCAACGATCATGACACTGGCACTTCCTATTTTGATATTGGCAGTACCAATTATTGATACACTAGGAGCTATTTTAAGAAGAAAATTAAGTGGGCATAAGTTTTCAGAAGCAGATAAAAAACATGTACATCATTTGCTTATGCAAAGATTTGGACAAAGAAATACGGTTATCATTTTGTATATTGTGACAGCTTTATTTGGATTGACTGCATACATATATATCGTAAATAAAACCGCTGGTTTTATTGTTTTGTTTATTATTGCGTTTATTGTAGAGGTTTTTATTGAAACAAGTGGAATGATTTCTAAAAAGTTTCATCCTCTAATTTCTATATGGAATCTTTGTAAGAAAAAAATAACACAAGTTAAACAAAAAAAATGTCAAAAAGAAAAGAAAGAAGGTATCGAATAAGATGCCTTTTTTTATGAGATTATGTTAGAATATATTTCGTATAAAGGCATAAGGAGATGAATGTATGAAACCTTCAGAAATGGATATTCTGGAAATCATATCAGATGCAGGGCAGGCAAAGAATTTTTATATTGAAGCAATTCAGGAAGCTAAAAGCAGCAATTATGAAGGATGTAATGAACTCATACGCAAAGGGAATGAATTATATGCGAAAGCACATCGTGTACATCAGCAGCTCGTATCTGAGGAGGCAAGTGGAAATGAGGTAGTAATAACTTTGTTATTAAGTCATGCACAGAATATACTTGCAAGTGCAGACAGCTTTAAGGTTTTATGCGATGAATTTATTGACTTATATCGAAGAGTAGATGAATTAAGTAAAAGATAGAAAATCATTAAAAAGGGATTGTGGTATTAAGAGAAATTCTCCTACTATATCACAATCCCTTTTATCTACTTGTTTATAAATTCCATTAATGCTTCATAATGCTTTTTCGCATCATTATATCCTTCTTCATATAGTGCTTTTAATTTTGTTATATCTTTTTCTAAACGCCCAATTTCTACAGGTTTGCTTGGGCGGATGACAAAGACACTGCCTTCTTTTTCCATAACACCGATTTCATCTAATGTGCGATTATAAAGAATATGGCGATTTTCCATTGCTTTTACAAACTTTGGATACTTTTTATATGCTTTACGTATAATTGGAAGCATATTGTTTTTTCCTTTGCGATAATCGATAGCACGAGTCAATATAATAATATTCTTTTTATATCCCATATTTTGAAACTGTTTTACAGGGATAGAATCACAAACACCGCCATCTAAGTATTTCTTACCGTTGATTTCCACAATTTTAGAAAGAAGCGGTAAAGAAGCAGAAGCACGAATATTAATGGTATCATTATGCATATTGATACATGGAAGATATTCTGCTTTACCTGTTTCAAGATTGCTGACAACAGCATACATTTTAATTCCGCTTTGATGAAAAGCGTCATAATCAAATAAATCTAGTTTATTAGGAATTTGATTATAAACAAAATCTGCACCAAATAAATCTCCTGTTTTTATTAAAGACTGCAAGCTCATATAGCGTTTATCTTTTAAATACTGTGTACCCGTACGAAAAGCTCGTCCTCTTTGATGAGAAATATAGCTGGCCGCATGGCATGCACCAGCACTAACACCAATAACCCCATCTGCATATATATCATGATCTAGAAAGAAATCAAGAACACCTGCGGTATATAAACCACGCATTCCTCCTCCTTCTAATACAAGTCCTAATTTATCCATCTTTTTCACTTCCTTTGTGAGTAATTATAGCACAAAATGAAACAAGAATTATGTTTGAAATCCTATAATTTCTTTACATTATTGTTAAGTTTTATACTAGGATTATATCATTTAAGGATATGTGCTTGGTTATATAAAATGATTTCTTTGATATATATTTGTAAATGTATAAGGAAAGTGATAAAATATGCATATAGAAAACATGCGTAAATGTAGAAAGGGGAAATTCTTATGAAGTTAATACTTGCGATCATGTCAAATGATGATAGTCCTGCTGTATCAAGTGCATTGACAAAAGAAAACTATCAGGTAACAAGACTTGCGACTACCGGAGGATTTTTACGAGCAGGAAATACAACATTAATTGTTGGTACGGATGATGATAAAGTAGAACGTGCAATTGAAGTGATTGGTGAATATAGTAGAAGACGTACAGAAGTAGTACCAAGCACAGCATCTTATGATATTGGAAGATACGCATCTTTCCCAGTAGAAGTACAGGTTGGCGGAGCTACGATCTTTGTACTTGATGTAGAAAAATTTGTAAAACTATAATCTGTAAAAGAAAAGGTTCGAGGAAATCGAACCTTTCAGGTTGTTGACAAACTATATATTTTGAAAATATATAAAACCAATTTAAAAAAAGTGGTAGAAAGATTCCTTTTACTAGGTGATTTTTGGTAAATGATAGCTTAAAATCACCTGTTTTTTATACAAAAGTGGGGATAAAAAAAGACCGAATGACAAAGTCTGCTCAAAGAGCGACTTTGTCAACGGTCTGAAAGGTTCGAGGAAATCGAACCTTTTATCTGTTTAAGAACCATTCAAATAAAAACATAGGCGTATAGGCATCTACCATATAACGAGGAATTTCATAAGGGGCATCACTTCTTTTCGCATTTCGATAATTTGCATAAGAAAAAGCAAGAGAAACCTTTTGGCTTTTTAAAGATTCCTGTACCTTATCATTGTATTTTCCATAAGGGTATGCCATATATTTGGTATTGGATATATCGGCAGCTTTTTGAATATCTTTTTCCAGTTCTTGTTTGGAATATACATTTATCGCATAGTCATTATCTATTTTTCTATGAATATTATAGAAGTGAGAATAAAATTTTAAAGTATCATTATCGTTTATAAGGTATGCAGGGATGGATTGTTTTGATGGTGGAGAATATGGCTTTTCCTTATTTGAAATATTATGTCCGATCATGAAAACAGAAGCTTGATAACCATATTTTTCAAGGATAGGCTGTGCAATCTTTAAAGTAGAATAATATCCATCATCAAAGGTAAGAACAACCGTTTTATTATCGTATTCTTTTTCACCTTTATACCATGCATAAAAATCATCTAAAGAAATTGTTTTATATCCATGATCATGTAAGTATTTCATATGTTTTTCAAATGTAGAAATACTGGTTGTCCAAGGATCAAAACGATAGTTTTCCTTTTTATGTTCATCACTTGCCAAATGATGATATCCAAGAACTGGAATGGAATCTGTGTTTGGTGTTCTAGGTGTTTCTTTTCTTAGATAAAGGGTTCCTAAGAAACATATAAAAACAAAAACAAGAATTCCGATTAAGATTTTATAACGTTTTTTCATATGTTGTTTCCTTTCTAAAACATACCTATTTTATCATAAAACAGACATAGGGAAAACTTGTAAAGAGAAAAGGAATGAAATACAATAGAAGTAATAGAAAAGAGGAAGTAATATGAAGACGATCATAGAAAATGTAAGATTTTTTCAAGATGGAACGATGGTGTTTGGAGATTTGCATTTAGAAAATGGTTATGTAGAGCGCATTGATTATAAAACACCAAGAGGACTGTCTGACTTGGCAATCCCAGGATTTATTGATATTCATACACATGGATTTCATATGATATCTTGTGAAGAAACAGACCCAAAAATGTTACAGGAGTTATCTTTAGAATATGTAAAAAGAGGGACAACTTCCTTTTGTGCGACATTACGTTGTAAAAGCTTGAACGATTATGCGAAACAGCTGGATATTTATAAGGAAGCATTTAAAGATTTTCGCGGAGGTGCCCGCTATTTAGGAGCACATTTAGAAGGACCGTATCTTTCGGATAATATGATTATGAGCGAACATGGGGAAAAGACACAGGAAATTGACTTGGCAGAGCTGGAAAAGTTTCTTGTGAAGTATCATGAGGATATAAAAATTATGACGATTGCCCCAGAGTTAAAATATGCGATGGAAGCAATCCATATGCTTCATATGTATGGAATCATTGTATCTCTAGGTCATACCAATGCTTCTTATGCATGTGTAAAAGAGGCACTGGAAAATGGTGCAACGCATGTTACACATTTATGTAATCGTATGCCAGAAATCAATCATAAACAAAGCACGATGATGGATGCTATTTTCACATCAAATTGTCTTTGTGAACTGATTTTGGATGGCACGCATATAAAAGATGCAATGGTAGAGTGGCTTATGCCTCTTCTTGGAAGTAAACGCATCTTGGCAGTTAGTGGAAGTGGACGTTATGCAGGATGGAAATATCCAAATGGTTTAACTTTGCATGATCATGAAGTTTTGAAAGATAAATGCGTATATAAAGATGGAATTTTATATGAAAGTACGATAGATATGCTAGATGCATTCCGCTATCTTTATGATAAATTTCCTTTACAGGAATGTATTGAGATGTGTGGAGGCAGCGTAGCTAAAGAGTTCAAGTGCTATACACAGACCATAGGATTAGGAAAGAAAGTGGATTTGGTTGTATTAAGTCATGATTTAAAAATTCGTGATGTCATTATGGATGGAAGAAGTGTGTTATAGGAAAGGGGAATATATATGATAAGAGAAGAAACCTTTTATTACCTTTCTCTTATATCCTACTATAATGTAAAAAAAGTAGGTACTTCACTTAGTAAGTTATGTCAAATGATAGTAAAGGATGAAGAAGTGTTGCGTCAGGCAGAAGAGATAGATGATGCGAAAGGAAATCTTGAAATGATCAAACGCATACCACTAGAAAATTATAGAAGCATGTATCTTGTTTCCTGTTTTGATGATAATAAAAACAGTGGTGTTGTCTATGATATATATGAAAATGAAGAAGCACTATTTGTTGCTTTTCGTGGAAGTGAAATATTAGATGAACAATATCATACAACAGGATGGCAGGACTGGATGGATAACTTTGAGATGTTTCTAGATGGTCCTACATGGCAGCAGCTATTATCACTTCATCAGCTAGAAAAAGAATCTCTTCATAAGCCTTTTTATTTATGCGGACATTCCAAAGGAGGAAATATTGCCTTATACTGTGCTTTGTGTATGAAAGAAGAAAATCTGGATAAACTGGCAGGAGTATATGCGTTTAATGCGCCAGGTATTACAAAAAGTATTCTTGAGGTATATAAAGACAGAGCGAAAGATCCTTCTTTTTTAGAAAAGCTGCATATTTTTGAAAATGAAAATGACTGTATTTCTTCTTTTTTTGAACATTTAAAAGAACCGATTCTATTAAAATCTTCCTCGCCTTGTAGAAATATAGAAGAATTGTATAGAAGTCATCAGTTATATACATTAAACTTTGTGAATAATGGATATGTGATTGCGGAAAAGAAAAGTGCTGTACCTATATTGATGTATCATTTTATCAATGATTTTTTTGTCAATCAGAAAAAAGAGAAATTAGAAACAATGGTACATCGAATGGAAGATTATTTCCAAAGTGATTTATCTATAACAGAGTTATACAAAGTCTTTTTTTATCATATAAGTCAATATACTTCTTTATTTGAAGGGATTCCTTATGAGAAGATGAAAACAATTACCTTCCAGGAATTAATGGAACATAGAAAAAGTAAGATTTTTCTTCGCAATATGAATATCGCATTAATGAATCGAAAAGAATTGATGAATGAACTGGATATGAAAGAAATTACACAGGGATTATTGCATAATTACGAATTGCTTTATAAAGAAACAACAGCAAATCTGCAGGAAAAACTGAATGATAATAACCAAAAAATCACGAAGGCGATACGCTCGATTTTAAATAGAAAAGAGGAAGAGCGATATTTTATGATGAGCAAACATGTTGGTTTTACCACATGGAAGATGGAAGATCTGGATAAGGCTCATGCATTGTGGAATGATATAGACTGGGTAATGGCTATCAATGATAAAAAAGAAATTGCGGAGTATGTAAATGAGGAAATCGAAGCTTATCAAAAACATCAGTTACAATACTTTCCTCTTTATATACAGGAAAAGAATATTTTTATTGGATGTTGTGGAATCCATGTAGATGATAATGGTAAGTGTTTATTAGGAGTCTATATAAAGAAAGAGTATCGTGGCAAAGGGTATGGAAAAGAAGCATTAGAGGCAATTTTGATGTATGCTGTATCCGTTTTCTCTATTAAAAAAATATTTGCGATGAATCCACAAGAAGATGCATCTTATCAGCATCTACTTGTGAATTTAGGATTTGTCATGTGTAAAGAAGAAAATAAAAATATCTTTGTATATGAACTTATTTCTTAAAAATTATATTTATAAGATTCTGTATATTATTAAATCCATAGGATTTTTGAAATCAGAATCTTTTTTTGTATTTTTTCATGATAATTTTCTAGTTTTTTTTGTATTTTTACCTATTGGTTTCGTATATGTATAGTGAAAAGGATAAAGTGTATCCAAACATGCTTTCCATATATCACGATATCGGTATAGACAAACAATATTCTTATTTTATAATGAAGATGGATATCTCTTATCTTTCCTTCATCAATATTATATCCGATCAAGAAGTATCAAAAGAGGAGCTGATGAAGATGGGAAAACAGGATATCGCACTAAAATCTTATTTCAAAAATAATGATCGCTTTGCGGATTTAATTAACACAGGCATATACAATGGTATACAGGTTGTTAAACCTGATGATTTGGAAGAACTTGATACGGATTCATCGCTGTATATCCATACGCAGGGGATGAAGATTCCCCTTGCAAGAGTAAGAGATGTTATCCGAAAATCTGCAGGAGATTGTGAATATGTGATTTATGGGGTTGAAAATCAATCCAGTATCCACTATGCAATGCCTTTGCGTGTGATGATGTATGATACTTTGACCTATGAAGCAGAATGCAGACAGTTTGTAAATACGAGAAGAAACAGGAAAGACAGTGAATACCTTTCTAAAATGCGAAAAAAGGATCGTATTCATCCAGTATTCACACTAGTCATATATTATGGAGAAGCACCATGGGATGGGGCAAGAAGTTTGAAAGACATGATGGTGGATATGCCGAAATGGATGGAAAAAAGATTCAATGACTATCCTATGAAGCTGCTGGAAATAGGAACCTGCACAAATACATTTCAAAATCAGGATATCTTCAATTTCATAAAGATCATACAGCTTTTATACAGTGACAAAGTAGAAGAACTGCAAAGGTATTATGCGAATATAAAAGTAGGAAGAGATACAGCAGAACTGGTAGGAACAATAACGGAAAATGAAGAAATATTAAACTATGTAAAAGAACATAAAGATGAGGAGGAAATCAACATGTGCGAAGCAACGAAGAGATGGGAACAAAGATGGACACGAAAAATTACAGATGGATTCATCAATATGATGGGAGTTAGAAAAGAAGGAGAAGAAAATCTTGCCCCTGAAGAGGCTATTAAAAGATTAAAAACTGAAGGCGAAAAGAAAGGCATAGCGAAAGAGAAAATAGAAATAGCTGAGAAAATGAAAAAGGAAGGATGCAGTAAAGAACTTATAGAGAGAGTCACAGGTATTCTTCTTTAAAATATAGAGAAGAGAATAAAAAGTTTTCTTTGAGAAAGATTAATGAAAATAATATAAATGATAGAGAAAGAAGATACATATAAGTAAAGGTGTCTTCTTTTTTATTGTTTTTAAACAATTTGAAGGAAAAACTCTATCATTACTTTTTTCTGTATAGTGCTATAATATACAGGTATGTAAAAATTAAGGGGATGTTTGTATGAGTAGACGTTATGAGATGGACATGTGTCATGGTCCTTTGTTTAAGAAACTTATTGTTTTTGCCTTGCCTTTGATGTTATCTGGGATATTGCAGCTGCTGTTTAATGCGGCGGATATTATCGTAGTAGGAAGATTTAGTGGGAGTGAGGCTTTGGCAGCAGTAGGTTCTACCAGCTCATTGATCAATTTGCTGGTAAACTTATTTATAGGAATTTCGATTGGTGGAAATGTTTTAATGGCTCGCTATATTGGGGCACAGGATTATAAAAATGCAAGGGAAACCTTGCATACGGCGGTATGTATTTCTTTGTATGGTGGTATTTTAATGATTTTTGTAGGTGTTCTACTTGCCAGACCTTTGTTGGAAATGATGGGAACACCTGCAGATGTTATTAATTTATCAGTGTTGTATATGCGTATTTATTTTATAGGAATGCCGGCTTTTATTTTATATGATTTTGGGGCAGCGATGCTTCGAGCAGTTGGTGATACAAAAAGACCTTTGTATTTTCTAACAATTGCAGGATGTGTAAATGTGATTTTTAATTTGTTTTTTGTCATTGTTTTACATATGGGGGTTGCAGGTGTTGCTTTGGCTACGATCATAGCACAGGGGATATCTGCTGTTTTGATTATTTTGTGTCTTGTTCGCTCAGAAGGAGTGTTACAGTTATCAAGAAGTGAGATAAAGCTACATAAAGATAAAGTGAAACAAATGTTAAGAATTGGACTTCCTGCAGGATTACAGGGAATTATTTTTAGTATATCAAATGTATTGATACAATCCTCTATAAACTCTTTTGGATCGTTGGTTATGGCAGGAAATACAGCTGCCAGCAACATTGAGGGTTTCGTCTATACTTCTATGAATGCCATTTATCAGACATCTTTAAGTTTTACAAGTCAGAATATGGGTGCTAGACAATATAAACGTGTAGATAGGATTCTTTTTGAATGTGTAGGTATCGTTAGTGTGGTTGGTCTTGTACTTGGACTAGGTGCATTTTTACTTGGACATCCGCTGTTAAGTATTTATACATCAAGTGAAGAGGTTATTTCCTATGGTATTGCCAGATTGGGGGTAGTTAGTGCATCATATTTCTTATGTGGAATCATGGATACACTGGTTGGTTCTTTAAGAGGAATCGGTTATTCTTTGATGCCGATGTTTGTATCTTTAACAGGTGCCTGCTTATTTCGTATCATTTGGATTTATACAGTATTTCAAGTTTTCCATACACAGTTCTCACTGTATATTTCCTACCCTATATCCTGGATCTTAACATTGCTTGCCCATTTGATATGTTATGTAATCGTACGTAAAAGAGCTTTTAGAAAAAGGGAAATGCAGGTACAGAATGCATAAAAGTACGAATATGTTCTATGTTAATACATGTGGAATTCTGTTATAATGTTGAAAGTTAGGAGGCATGCTCATGAAAGATGGATATTTAACTTGTGCCTGTGCATCTTTTCCGGTTGCGCTAGCAGATGTAAATCATAATAAAAATGAAATATTGAAAATTATAGAAGAAGTTTCAAAGACAGATACGAGATTGCTGGTGTTTCCAGAACTTTGTTTAAGTGGCTACAGTATTGAAGACTTGTTTCAGCAGCAGCTTGTATTGGATACATGTAAAAGTGCGTTGAAAGAAATTGTTGAAGAGAGTAAAAAATATGATCTTGTAATGGTAATAGGAATGCCTTTGCAGGTAAAAAACAGTCTATATAATGTTGCCGCAGTTGTCCAAAAGGGAAAAGTGCTGGCATTTGTTCCTAAAACTTGTATTCCTACATATCAGGAATTTTATGAAGGACGTCGTTTTATTCCTGCACCAAAAGAAAATCAATCGATTGATTTTTATGGAAAAAAAGTACCTTTTGGTACACATTATATTTTCTCTTGCGAAGAAAATTCTTACTTTACTTTTGGAGTTGAGATTTGTGAAGATTTATGGATTCCAAATTCACCAAGTATTTCACTGGCATTGAATGGGGCAAATATTATTTGTAATCCTTCCGCCAGCAATGAAATTACTACAAAAGCAGATTATCGAAAAAATTTAGTTTCCATGCAGTCTGCCAAATTAATGTGTGCGTATTTATACAGCAGTGCAGGCAATGGAGAAAGTTCTACTGATATTGTATACAGCGGGCATCATATCGTATGTGAAAATGGTACGGTATTAAAAGAAAGCAGAAAATATGAACCAGAAATCATATATGCCGATATTGATGTAATGAAACTTTCTTCTGAAAGAAGAAAAATGACGACATTTGAAAGTGCCTATGATTATGAGGTAATCTCATTTCAAAGTACACCTGTTGATATTCACTTAACAAGATTCTATGATCCACATCCTTTTGTGCCAAGTGAAGAAAGTGCACGAGAACAGCGATGTGAAGAAATTTTTGCGATTCAGACACAAGCGTTGATGCAGCGATTACGTGCTACCAATATTCAGAAAGTGACGATTGGAATTTCTGGTGGATTGGATTCTACCTTGGCATTGCTTGTAACGGTACGAGCATTTGAAAAACTGCAACTTCCATTAGAAAATATCTATGCGATTACGATGCCATGTTTTGGAACGACAAGCCGTACAAAAAATAATGCGACAGGACTTATGGAAGAGCTTGGTGTTACAAGCGAAACGATTAATATCAAAGAATCCGTACTTGTACAGTTTAAAGATTTAAAACAGGATATTAATAATCATGATGTTACCTATGAAAATGTACAGGCAAGAACACGTACAGAAATCTTAATGAACAAGGCAAATCAAATTGGAGGTCTTGTCATTGGAACAGGAGATTTATCAGAAGTAGCTCTTGGCTGGTCTACGTATAATGGAGATCATATGTCTATGTATGCTGTTAATGTATCTGTACCAAAAACATTGATACGTTATCTTGTAGAATATGTAGCACATTTGCATGCAGGAACAAGATTAGAAGAAATCTTGATGGATGTTTTGGATACACCAGTTTCTCCAGAATTACTGCCACAGGAAAATGATCAAATCGTACAGAAGACAGAAGATATTGTAGGTCCATATGAACTGCATGATTTCTTCTTATACCATGTTGTTCGATTTGGAGATCATCCAAAAAAATTACTGCGTAAAACAAAACTTGCGTTTAAAGATAAATACAGTGATGAAATCATAAAAAAATGGATGCGTAAATTTTACTGGCGCTTCTTTACACAGCAGTTTAAAAGAAGCTGTATTCCAGATGGGCCAAAGGTTGGAAGTGTTTCTTTATCTCCAAGAGGAGATTGGCGTATGCCAAGTGATGCAAATGTATCAATGTGGATAAAAGAAATTGATGAATTGTAAAAGAAATAAAGGAGTATACCTTGTGACGTATTTAAAAAGGTATACTCCTTTTGCATAAGAAGTTATTTATTGTCTGTTATATGACTTATTTATATATCTTATTTATGTCTAGTATAAAAATAAGCGTAAGTATCAATTTTCTCAAAAAATATATATGTATTCCAATCTGTTTTTGAAGGTGGTTCATCAAAAGTTATGACAATACCTCCTGTATTATCGAATGCAGAAGGTTTTCCTAATTCATAATAAACTTTATTTTTCAAAACAAATACTTTTTTTCCAGTCATGAAAGAGAGATAAGGTAAATAATTATTATTCTCTAATATGGAATAGGAACGTAATATAAAAATAGGTTTGTATACATAATATTGACGTAAATTTCCAAATGTCGGAAAGAAAATAGAAAGTAGAAAGACTACCAAAATAAATAGGGTTTGAAGAAAAGCTTTCTTTTTAAAAAAACAAAGAAGAGTATATAGTAAAACAAAAAGCCAAAGGATTATAAGAATAGTGTATGTAACATACATATATGGAAATTTTAAAATCATTTTATGAACAAGCATAGATATTGATAAGATACAGATAAGAATATATTGTTTTTTGTCTATATGGAGAAATTTATAAAAAAGACTTAAAAGAAGTGTAAAAAAGGTAATGAAAACTAATGTCATGAGAAAAATTGTAAATTGTAAAAAATGCATATACTTCACCTGATACATCGAATGATCGTATAGTTTAATCCTTTCTTTTTATTCATGTTGTTTACAATAGTTGGATGATATTTGATTAGCATATTATAACATATATCAATGAATATTAATGTTTTATTGAAGTGTAAAATAAACTTCATATAGAATTTTTGATTATCTTTTTTATCTTCATGGTCAAACACGGTAATATAAAATTTACCATAAATTTCTAAAAACTTTTAAAGTGTGACATGTGTCATAGAAAACTATGTAAAAATCATATAAGATGTAAATGAATCCATAAGTCACGAAAGGTTTTATATCGTAAAGAGTAGAATTTTATGTGTAAAATAATGAAAGAGAGGTGGAATGTCTATGAGTACGCATAGTGATTTATATGAGTTGATTCAACTGTCAAAAAACAAACAGAAAAATAGGATGGATATCAAAAACATAAGAGAATCTATGAATTCGCATATGAAAATACGAATACTGGAAGAAGGTTCTTCTATTTTAACGCCAGATATCGTTGGAAACTATGTGGTATTTGTTTTGACAGGTAAATATTTTCATTATCGAACTTCAAAAGCAGGTAAAAGAAATCTTATTGCTTTGTGTCAGGGACCAGAATGGATTGGGATTGACCATGTACTAGATAAAGAAAATGCAAATATTACAGAAGATTTGGTTTTGGAAAAATGTACGGTACTAGATATTGAAAAGGAATACTTCATTGAATGTTTAAAAAGTGATGGAGATTTATCCGTATATATTATTCAAAATTTATTAGGGAAAATGTCTTCTGCTTCTACTCGCGTTGATGTGATGTTATTGAATGATGCGAAAACACAGGTACTTATATGGCTGATTGAATATTGGAACTTTTGTAAAGCGCAAGGGGACGAGTGTGTGATCACATTAAAAAATGAATATATTGCGGAAGCAATTGGAATCAGTACAAGAACGCTGTATCGTGTGTTAAAAGACTTAAAACAGAAAAATATCGTATCTATTCGTAAAAATAACATCGTTGTAAATAAAACGCAGATACATCTAATAAAAGAGATGATTGTGAACAAAAAGTTTTAAGAAAGAGAGAACAAAATGAAAGAGAAAAACTTAATGACTGATATTTTTAAATATTCTCTAGGTGGACTAGGGATAACGTTAGTTACAAATTTAGTAATGACCTATTTTAATTTCTTTTTAACAGATATTTTTGGTATTACAACCTTTGCGGTTGCGGGCATTATGCTGGTTTCTAGAATTGTAGATGCAATTACAGATCCTTTGATGGGAATCATTGCCGATCGTACACATTCTCGCTGGGGGAAATTTCGTCCATGGTTAATGTTTTTTGCACCGGTTTTAGGAGTCGCAATTTTTGTGCTTTTCTATTCGCCACAGATTTCAGAAAGTATGAAAGTTATCTATGCTTATGCAGTGTTTATTTTATATTCCATTATTGTAACGATTGTATCCATTCCTTATTTTGCGCTAGTGCCGGTACTATCAAAAGACGCACATACAAGAACGATTATCATTTCTTGGAAAAGTGTGATGTGTCAGGTAGCCGTTTTATGCATTAGTGTATTTGCACTTCCGATTGTAAATGCATTTGGTGGTGGACAAAAAGGATGGGCTTCTTTTGGGGCATTGATCGGAATTGTTTCAACTTTGTTGATCTGGGTAGCGGCAAGTGGTGCAAAAACACATGATGTGTGTATCGATGCTTCCATCAAAAAAACAAAGGAAAAAACAACAGGAAAAGATATTTCTGTTTTATTTAAAACAAAACCATTACTACTTCTTATCGTAGCATTTGGATTATCATTTTTAGCAAACACATTACTAAATTCTGCGAATATGTATTATTTCAAATATGTATTACATAAAGAGAACTGGATACCAACGGTTATGTTTGTGACAATGAGTGCAAGTATCCTTGCCTCTATGGTTTTACCTAAGCTTGAAGCAAAATTTGGAAAACGTAACTTATTTATGTATACATCTATATTGTGTGCAATTCCTTTATTCATCATTGGTTTTATGCCGACGATGGGGATGGTTGGATTAAGTGTTTTATTGGTTGTATTTGGATTTTTCTATGGTTTGGTAAGTGCATTGCCATGGGCAATGGTTCCTGATTGTATTGATTTTGCACAATGGAAGTATGGGGTACAGCCAAATGGGTTATTTACCGCAACATTTACCTTTATTCAAAAATGTGCAACAGCTATTGGAGGTTTTTTATCAGGAATCTTACTTGGATTTGCTGGATTTATCGCAAATCAGGAACAAAGTGCACAAGCATTGCAGATGATTATAAATTTACGTTTCTTCATACCGGCAGTATTGTTCGTATTAACGATTTTGGCATTGTATTTTTATGAAATTACTCCAAAAAAGACTAAGGAAATTGCGGCAGAATTAGAAAAGAGAAACAATAATTAAGAAATTAATAGAATATTTAAAAATAGGAGGCTTTTATGAATTTATTAAATCAAAAATATTCAAAAGAAGTAAGCGATATTATTAAAAGCAGTGCACAGTATCCTTCTTTAACAAAAGCAGAAGATGGAACTATGTATGTTTGTTATCAGGAATATAAAGATGGACATGACTGCATTGTTGCAGGTGTTTTAAATCAAGAAAAGGATACCTTTAGTGAAGTTGAGAGAATTTCCGGTGAAGGCGAGGCTTTAAAACCTGTATGTGTTTCTAGTGGAAATCAAATTTGGTATGCATGGGGAGAATGTAGAAATCAGGTATGGGGAATTTACTATCGAAGCTATGAAAATGGAGTGTATGGTGAAATTCACTGTGCGGAAGAGGGAGAAGCCTTGTTTTATCCATGTCTGTATGCAAAAGATGGAATTGTATATTTGTTATGGAATCGTCAATCCAGCAATGCGGGTGAAATTGTTTTATCAACGATTGATGAAGAAGGTATTCATGATGTACAGGTGGTTTCCACTTCAAAAGAAACGTATCGTCCAAGTATTTGTATCACAGAAGATCATACAATCTATGTGGCATATGATTCTTTTAACGGAACAACTTACGATGTGATTGTAAGAGCATGTAAAGATCAAGTTTGGACAGAGGAAAAAGTAGTAAATACTTCAAAAACAGCATGGGCAACACAGCCATTACTGGCATCTTTAAAGGATAAAGCTCTTGTATGCTGGTATGATTTCAATCATGGTTCTGATTTCTCTTATCATAGTGCAGTCGTATTTGAAAAAGATGGAAAAGCAAATGTAGAAGAATCTTGCTGTTTTGCCAGAGGTATTGACTGGTATGAAGATATTGCGATTTCATCAAATGCTAAAGGAGAAGTAGCTTTTTCTTATTCATGGGGAAAAACAAAACTGCATGCAAGACACTATGATTATGAAAATAAATGGTCTGATCCGGTTGTATTTACGTATGATGAAAATAGTTTTGCCTCAAACCAGAGAGTTCTTATCGACGAGGATGGTACGATTCACTTGGCATGGCAATATGGAAACCAAAATGGACATAAACCTATTCGAAATGCGAAAGTTGTGTATACATGGCTAAACAAAGATGAATATGATTCTTATGTTGACTTGGAAGCAGAAAAAGTAAGTGACCCTTTTACACGTCCAATCGAAGCTAATAAAACATTAGATCGCATAGATGATGAAGAAGTAAAAACATGGATCAAGAAAAATGGATATGCTGGCAAATTCCCAGTGTATGGAGACATTCATGGACAAAGTGGTATGAGTGATGGTGTTGGAGAAATCGATCAGTATTTTAATTCCGCCAAAGTATGGGGAAAATTGGACTTCACAGCTTTAACGGATCATGATTGTTATCCAGACTGGTTAAGTCAATCAGAATGGGAATGGATTCGTACGACTTCTCAATTATTTAACGTGGAAAATAAAATGGCTACGCTTTTAGCTTATGAATGGACACCAAATGAATATCGTTATGACTTTGGACATAAAAATATCTATTATAAAGGATTTGAAGGAGAAATCTATCGTTCAGGGGATGAAGGCGGTATGACACCGGATCGATTGTTTGAAAGTATTAAACAATACAAGGCAATGGCATTCCCGCATCATCCTGCCGCAAGCTGGAAACTTGTAAGTGCCGCAACGGATTGGGCATTCCATGATGAAGAAGTACAAAGAATGGTAGAAATATTCTCTAGACATGCACCATTTGAGTACTATGGAAATTATTCCAAATATACAAAAAATAATATGCAGATCGAACGATGCAGTGTACAGGATGCTTTGGAAAAAGGATACCATTTAGGTTTTACTGCAGGCAGTGACTCACACCAGATGGAACATGGGGTTGAAGGTGGTATCACGATTTCCTTTGTAGATAAGTTAAATAATGAAAATATTTGGGATAATTTATATGATCGCTTTATGTATGGTACAAGTGGAGCTGGTATTTTAGTATCTTTTAAATGCGATGGAAAAGAAATGGGACAAATCGTAGAAAAACCAGTACATAGCAGTGTCGACTTTACAGTAAGTGTTTTAGGAACGGATAAATTAAAAGTAGAAGTATTATGTAACAATAAAGTAATTGAAGAAAAAGTATCGGATGGAAGAGAATGTGATTTTACCTTTACAAAAGAAGTGAATGAACAAGAGGATTTCTATTATGTAAGAGTAACACAGGAAGATGAACATCAGGCATGGTCAAGTCCTATTTGGGTAAAAGGAAATAAATAAACATAAAAAAGTCTTTGTTTTCAATGGTTTTAAACAAAGACTTTTTTACATATGTAGAAGCTAATGAGTACACCAAAATAATTTAAGATGACATCATCAATATCCATAGATCCGCTAAAAGTAAAAAGCTGTAAAATCTCTACGAGGATAATAAGAAAAAGCATAAAAGGTAGAAAATGAGCTGCTTTTTTCATAGAAGGAAATAATTGTGGAAGAAAAAAAGAAAACGGCATAAAGATGATAATATTTCCATATAGATTGGTATGTGCAATCATGTTGGAATAATAAGGATTGTGATAAATCTGTATCATAGTATGGATGGTTTTAAAGGGATGAAGATTGGTTGCGCTATTCCATTGCTGGCGAAGAGTTTCCAGGTAGTTTCCATTCATCATGGATATATGATCTCTGGAAAATTCAGAAGCAAAAAACAACAAATACAATAAAACAAAAATATATAGAATAAAGAAAAAGGACAGGAAAAACTTATAACATTTTTTGCGAGTGAGATAATGTTTCATAGACACCTTCCTTTTTTCATATGCATAGTATGATACTTTAAGTATTGATTATGCGCAAGAGGAAATTTCTTACGATTTCCATATAATTTTTATGCATATACAATTTTGGAAAGTGTAGTATAATTATAAAAGAAAGGTTGTGTGCTTATGATGATTCATATTTGTGAAAACTGTCATACGCCTATTTCTATGAAAATAATTAGAGGGAATGTACATATATGTTGTCCTGGTTGTCATCAGGCTTATTGTCTTGATCAGAAAAGTATAAAGCGATATATGTTTATTCCATTTTTATGTGTTATATTTGCTGTTATGACAAGTATGCATTTTTTAAAAGATGCATCTATTGACATAAAGACGATTTATATTCTTGGAGTATCTTTTGTTTTGGCTGCGCTGTTTACATGGCTTTGCGTAAAAATAGGGATACTGAAATATGAAAAGAAAAAGGAGAATAAATAAGTATGCGTAGAAATATAAAAAGTAAGACAAAAGAAAGCAGAACACCTTCTAATGTCGCATATCTTCAAAGAAAGGACTACTGGGATTGTTTTCTTTCTTTTGCGTTAGATGTTTCTGTAATGTTATCTCCAATGATGTTGTGGAACCTTATTCTTTTAGCTGTGCTGGGTAGTCTTTTAAGTGTTACCGCAATCTTTATTGCCAATATTATTGTAGGAGTCTTGATGGGGTTGTCTATCTTTTTCTTTAATAGTTCTATTATCAAGAAAACAAAAGGACGCACATTTGGAATGTATCAGTTTGGTTTTGCGATAATGCGTGAAAATGGTAAAAGAGCAAGTCAGAAAGTTTGTTTGATGCATGAGGTTTTAGGAAATGCAATTCCTTTTGTTGTGCTGATGATTTTTACAAATGTTATTGGAGTATTTGTATATTGGGCATTAAATGGAATAATTTTCCTGGTGGATAAAAAGCATCGCAATCTGATTGACTTTTTATTAAGAACATATCTGATTAGAGTAGAAGCTGAAACAATAGAAAGTAAACAGGAAGTGAAGGCTCCTGTTACAGAAAAGAAAGTGGAATCTGTTTCTAAAGTATCATATCCTCGCAATCACATTGATTTAAGGGTACGTTCTAACTTCAGTGCTAATGGGGAATATAATGTGGAAGAAATTTTCCAGATGGCTGCAAAAGAAGGAATTCATACGATTTCTATTACAGACTGGAACAGTGTAAAAGCAAATGCTCTTGCTGTAAATATGAGCAAGCTTTATAATATTAACTATGTTCCTGGTATTGAAATAGGGGCAGAATATAAAGGCAGAAGAGTGCGTGTTCTAGGATATTTTATTGATTATAAGAATGATATATTTACAACAATTGAAAATAATGGCTTGGTAAATGAAAGAAATGCCAGCTTAGAAAGAGTTAGAAGATTTGAAAAGATATTAGGTGTACAAATTCCTGTAGAACGCCTGCTGCATACAAATCGCTTCCAAAGGATTTCTGGAAGATTACTGGTGCGACATGTATTAAATTCTAGCTTATACGATGAATGTGAAGTATTAAAGCCATATCGCAAGATGGAAATGAACAAAGCAGTAGAAATTTTATGTCAGGAATATTTTGCATATGGAAAACCTTGTTATGTGATGATGAAATGTCCTCCTTTGCAGGATGTCTTGGATGTCATATCATTAACAAATGGTGTAGCGGTACTTGCGGATGGAGCTGATTTCCTGCATGATGAAGAACTGATGAAGGATATTCTCTCTCATGGAATCGAAGGAATTGAAGTGTTCCAGTCGGCATATAATAAAAAACAGATGGCTGATTTATTGCGCTATGCACAAAAAGATAAATTGTTAATTACTTGTGGAAGTGGATTTACAAGTAGAAAACAGGGAAATGAATTAGGAGACTGTCATTGCCCGGAAGAAGCAGAAAGTTTAATTATATCTTTGATTCGCGCAAAAATGTAAATACTGATTTAAGACAAACTTTAAGGATGGCTGAAATCTATCATAAAGTTTGTTTTTTTGTTTTATAACATGAATATCCCATAAGGTATATACTAGGATAATGTTTATTGTGCTATAGTGATATAGAAGAAAAAGTAAAAAATAACAGATAAATTTGTATTTTCATCCTTTTGCATCGTAATTAATTATGAAAGATAAAAGAGGTGAAAGAATGATAGAAAATACAGAATTGGGTAGTGCAGTTGAAATTAGAGGAAAAGGAAAGGCGTTTGATGATTACTGTAAAAGAGTATTGTCAAATAAAGATGTAGTAAGTTATATACTTGAAAAACTTATCTTAGATAACAAGGGATATTGCGGTATAAAAGAAAGCAATATCGTAGATGAAAGCATACCAGGTGCAAGAATAGAGTATGATAAACTCTATGAAGTAAAACTTCCTAAAACGAAGATATTTGTAAACATAGAAGCACAAAGCAAAGAAAATCCAGGGTATCCATTGATGAACAGAGCAGTTTATTATGTGAGTAGGTTGATAGCTAAACAAAAGAATAAGTCAGAAGGGTTTATGAAATCAAGGTATGGAGAAATGAAAGAAGTGTATTCCATATGGATCGTAATGGATATGGATGTGAAAAAAGAGGAAATGATAGAAGTACATACATTTCCTGAAAAAGAGGATAAGACATTGATGAATATCATTATGGTATATCCATTAAAAGAAGACAGTGAAAATGAAGTCATCAGATTTTTACACATTTTATTTGTATCGGATATGGAAGTAGCTAAGAAAAAGCAGATATTAGAAGAAAGATATAAAATAAAAATGACAAGAGAACTAGAGGAGGCAATGGATGATATGTGTAATGTAATTGAATATTATGAAAGAAAGACAAGAGTAGAGGCATTGGCAGAAGGGAAAGAAGCAGGTATAGTTGAAGGAGAAGTAAATACAATGCTCAAGGCTATAGAAAAAATAGAAAAAAATATGAATTTGAGCAGAGAAGAAGCAATGGAGATTTTAGAGATTGATGAAGAATTAAAAACTAAGATTTTAGATAGGTTAAACAGAAGGAAATCATAAATTCATTTACGTATTTGTATCCGATATAATCCTTGTAAAAGAAATGCTTGTAATACAGTATGGATTTCTATATAATTGTATATGGTAAAAATCAAAGGTAATGACAGGAAGAGTACTGCATTTTGAAAACCTAGAGAACAGATGGCAGGTGGAAATCTGTATGAAGAAATGACAGGAAAATGGCCCTGGAACCGCTTTTTTGAATGATTAGAAAAAGTCGTGAATCTAGCGTTAAGGATTTGAGGTGTACATTTGTACACGAAAAAAGGTGGTAACACGAATCTCTCGTCCTTTGATGAGAGATTTTTATTTTCTAAAAGGGAGGATTTACTTATGTGTGAAAACTGCAAGAAGAAACCATATTTTATCACTACAGCAATTGCTTATACATCAGGAAAACCACATATTGGAAATACATATGAAATCGTATTGACTGATGCGATCGCGCGTTATAAACGTCAACAGGGATATGATGTATTTTTCCAGACGGGAACAGATGAACATGGTCAAAAAATTGAAGAAAAAGCAAGAGATGCTGGTATTACACCAAAACAGTTTGTAGATAATGTTGCTTCTGTTGTTCGTAAAAACTTTGATATGATGAATACATCTTATGATTACTTTATTCGTACAACGGATGAACAGCATGAAAAACAAGTGCAGAAAATCTTCAAAAAATTATATGAAAAAGGTGACATTTATAAAAGTACCTATGAAGGAATGTATTGTACACCATGTGAATCTTTCTGGACAGAGAGTCAATTAGTTGATGGCTGCTGTCCAGATTGTGGTCGTCCAGTGAAAAAGGCAACAGAGGAAGCGTATTTCTTTAAAATGCAGAAATATGCCGATCGTTTAATTCAGTATATTGAAGAACATCCGGAATTTATTCAGCCAGAATCTCGTAAAAATGAAATGTTGAATAACTTTTTAAGACCGGGACTACAGGATTTATGTGTATCTCGTACTTCTTTTACATGGGGTGTACCAGTCGATTTTGATCCAAAACATGTTGTATATGTATGGGTAGATGCTTTGACAAACTATATTACATCTTTAGGATATGATGCGGATGGAAATCATGGGGAAAACTTTAAGAAATACTGGCCTGCTGATGTACATATCATCGGGAAAGATATTTTACGTTTCCATACAATTTACTGGCCAATTATCTTAATGGCACTTGATTTGCCACTTCCAAAACAGGTATTTGGACATCCTTGGCTATTAGTTGGCGATGGAAAAATGTCTAAATCAAAAGGAAATGCGATTTATGCTGATGAATTAGTACACTATTTTGGTGTAGATGCAGTACGTTATTTCGTTCTTCATGAAATGCCATTTGCTCAGGATGGAACAATTACCTGGGATTTGATGGTAGAGCGTGTGAACTCTGATTTAGCAAACGTTTTAGGAAACTTGGTAAACCGTACAATTTCTATGCAGAATAAATACTTTGGCGGTGTAATTAGCAATCCATTAGAAAAAGAAGCTATTGATGAAGAATTGATCTCATTGGCAATGGATACACCAAAACGTGTAGAAAAAGCAATGGATACCTTGCATGTTGGAGAAGCCATCGATGAAATTTTTGCGCTTTTGAAACGTTGTAATAAATATATTGATGAAACAACACCATGGGTTTTAGGAAAAGATGAAAGCAAAAAAGATCGTTTAGCAACCGTACTTTACAACTTGATGGAAAGTATCCGTATTGCGGCAGTACTTTTAAGCAGCTATATGCCAGAAACTTCTGAGAAAATCTTAGATGAATTAAGTACTTCACAAAGAGATACAGAAAGCTTAAAAGAATTTGGTATGTTAGAATGTGGCCGTACAGTTGATTCTAAACCAGAAATTCTATTCGCTCGTAACGATATGAAAGAATTTATGGAAAAACTGGAAGCTGATAAAAAAGCACAGGAAAAAGCAGAAGAAAAAGCTTCCAAAGAAGATAAAAAAGATGTGAAAGAAGAAATTTCTATTGAAGATTTTACAAAAGTAGAATTAAAAGTAGGGACAATTATTTCGGCAGAAAAACATCCAAAAGCAGATCGTTTGTTAGTAGAACAGATTGATTTAGGAGATGAAACACGTCAAATCGTCAGTGGAATTGCGAAATCATTTAAACCAGAAGAAGTAGTAGGGAAAAAGGTAGTTGTGGTAACGAACTTAAAACCAGTAAAACTTCGCGGGGTAGAAAGTCAAGGTATGATTTTATGCGCAAGTACAGAAGATGATTTGGATATTGTTTCCATTGCGAAAGATCTTCCTAATGGAACGAAAGTAAGCTAGTTTATGAATCCGAAACAAAAGGTTACGATTTTTGGTTACGTAGGACTATTAATTCTTGTAGGACTTGTGTTTATCATCAAAGGATGGCAAGTGCAGGAACAAATACTTCTATTTCTTGGGATTTTGTTGATCGTGATGGGTATTGGAAGAGGTATAATGTTGAAAAAATATCTTCCAGGCGATAATGATGATACAAAATTAGATGATTATTTAGAAGATGAAGAAAAAGAAGAAGATAAAAATTAAAAAAATTATAGTAGCTACTTGCGATATAGACAAAGTATTGTTATAATTGTATAGCACTTACTTTGGGCCCGCATGAGGCTTAAGGCGGAAGGAGAGTATATTATGAAAAAAGGAATTCATCCAGAATACCACCGTATTATGGTAAAATGTACTTCTTGTGGAGCTGAATTTGAATCAGGTTCAACTGCAAAAGAATTGCGTGTTGATACTTGCTCAAACTGTCATCCATTCTTTACTGGACGTCAGAGATTCGCTGCTGCTGCAGGACGTATTGAAAAATTCAACAAAAAATACGGACTTAAATAACAACAATTACAAAGAAAAAAGAGTTATGACAGAAGGACAAATTGTTCAAGAAGTTATGACTCTTTTTTTAATATAGTAATATAGCTATGTATTCTTTATATGCGATAAATGGTCATATGACTTGTAGGAATGCTTAGAAATAAGTACGATATAGATACTTGTAGAAGTAGTATAGTTTTGAAAAATGAAAGAATACTAATACTAGTGAAAAAATAAGGAGATTATTTATGAGTAAAGTATTATATATAAAAGCAAATATTAAAGAAGAAGGGCAGTCTAGAACATTTCAAGTATCCGACCATTTTGTAGAAATGTATAAAAAGAATCATCCGGAAGATGAAGTCATTACACTGGATTTATATAAAGAAGGTATTGATTTTTTAAGACCACAGGATTTAGATTCTGTATTTGGGCCTAAGACAGAAGAAAGTAAACAGCACCCTGTATTGAAATATGCATATCAATTTCAGGAAGCAGATAAATATATTTTTGCTGCACCAATGTGGAATTTATCTATGCCGGCTATTTTAAAAGCTTATTTGAATTATGTCAGTGTTACAGGTATTACGTTTCGCTACACTGCACAGGGACCACAAGGACTTTTAGAAAATAAAAAAGCTATCCATATTACTGCTCGTGGAGGCGTATATGAAGGAAGCGAAGTAGAAATGGGAGATCGTTATCTGCGCACGCTGTTAAATTTCTTTGGTGTATATGACATCTCTACCATTGCGATTGAAGGTTTAGATGTAATCGGAAATGATATTGAAAACATTCTTTCTTCATCAAAAGAAAAAGCTGAAAAACTTGCGGGAACATTTTAATCTAAGAAACAGGAGTGTAAGCTTCTGTTTTTTTGTCTAATTATGTAGTATAATAAACTGCGTTATGAGGTGAAGATATGTATCAGCAGTATAAAGAGGGATGGCTGGAAGTTATTTCTGGCTGTATGTTTGCAGGTAAGACAGAAGAACTTATTCGTAGAATTAAAGTTTTGGAATATGCAAAGAAAAAAATAGCAGTATTTAAACCGAAAATAGATAATCGATACAGTGAAGATTCTGTTGTCTCTCATGCGGGAAGCAGTGTGAAAAGTTTTAATATTAAAAATGCAAGAGAAATTTTTGATTACATAGACGATAGTTATGATGTAATCGCAATTGATGAGGTACAGTTCTTTGATGAAGAAATTGTAGAAATTTGTGATCATTTTGCGGATCAGGGAAAAAGAGTTATGGTAGCAGGCTTGGATATGGATTTTAGAGGAGAACCATTCAGTGTAATGCCGCAGTTGTTTACACATGCAGAGTTTGTAACAAAACTAACAGCAGTATGTATGAAATGTGGCGCACCTGCGACAAGAAGTCAAAGATTAATTGATGGTCATCCAGCTCGTTATGATGATCCAATTATTCAGGTTGGCGCAAGTGAACAGTATGAGGCAAGATGTCGTCATTGTCATGAAGTGCCGGGAAAAAGAACCATTCATAAAGACTAACAATTTTAAATTGTAGAAAGAAGGTTATGCGTAATCTTCTTTTCTTTTTGCGAAAAAACGGCATATATATTGACTATGTAAGATTTTTAAGTATTATATATAACAAAAGTAAATATTAAATGGAGCAGTATATTAACAAGATGCTGTAATGATATATCTTATCATGGGTAGATATTTTCGTATAAAGATTGGAGGGATGTTTGATGGAATTACAGAAAAAAGAACAGGGGAAAAACAAAAGCAGATTTAATGTTTGGAAATTTCTGCTTGCGAATAAATTACTTACCGCAATAGGCATGATAGCTTTGCTTATGGTAGTTGTACTTGGAATAGGAAAATCTTATGTAGCAGAAAGCAAAACTACAAAGCTTGGTTTTGAAGATATTGGGGAACTGGCTACACAAAGTGCATATGTTACGGAAGTAAATGTGACAAAAGCCGCAAGAAATCTATTTGGTATGGAAATTCCATTTACGCAAAGCAAGTATGTATATAGTTATGATGTGAATATAAAAGCAGGATTTAACTTTAATGAGATAGAGTGGAAAGAAACGAATCATGTGATTGAAGTAAAATTGCCAGAAGCAAAAATTTTAAGTACGGAAATAGATATGGATTCCTGCAAGATCTACCATGAAGATGAAAGTATATTTCGACAGATTACATTATCTGAAAACAACAAAGCATTGGCGGAATTAAAAAAGAATGCGGAAAAAGATGCGATTTCTAATGGGTTGTTGGAAAATGCATATGAAAATGCAGAAAAAATATTAACTCCTTTTTTTGAGAAAGAATATGATTTAAAGGAGTATAAGATAAAATTTATTAAGAAATAGGAGATGATTAACAAATGATGAAAAAACTTCGATTTATCTTAATAGGTATTGTTATTCTTATTGCATTGTTTTATTTTGTATTATTTTTAACTGCATAGTATACAAGAATATAAATAATATAGAGGGTGTCTGCTGTAGATATAAGCAGAGGGCACTTTCTTTTTTTATTCTTTTTAGATGTTGAAAAATTCTTTTCATTTTAAGTGTTCAATGGTATAGTATATAAGGATATTTATGCCATTTAAGGCTAGTATAAATAGAGGCAGGAGGTTATGTTATGAGTATCATGATTGAACGTCTGGAAGGTATGGTAAACCGTTATCACGAAATTACGGAAATGATGATGATGCCGGAAATCGTATCCGACAGTAAAGAACTTGCGAAACTTGGAAAAGAACAGGCAGATTTAACACAAGTTGTAGAAACTTATGAAGAATACAAAAAAAGTGCGGAAGCTTTACAGGAAGCAAAAGAACTTTTAATGGAAGATGATAAAGAAATTAAAGAAATGGCGAAGATGGAAATTGAAGAACTTGAGCCTAAAATTGAAGAACTTTTAGGAAAGCTGGAAATTCTTCTGATTCCAAAAGATCCAAATGATTCTCACAATGCGATTGTGGAAATTCGTGGAGCAGCTGGTGGAGATGAAGGAAATATCTTTGCGGGTGACTTATATCGTATGTATAGCAAATATGCAGAAAGCCAGGGCTGGAAAATTGAAATCATTGAAATGGATGATTCTGAGGCTGGTGGATTCTCTTTGGTATCTTTTATGGTAAAAGGGGATGGCGTATATGGCAGATTGAAGTTTGAATCTGGAAGTCATCGTGTACAGCGTGTTCCAAAAACAGAATCACAGGGACGTATTCATACATCTACTGCGACGGTTTTAGTTACACCGGAAATTGAAGCAGAAGATTTTGATATTGATATGAATGATTTGGAAATTGAAACCATGCGTGCAAGTGGTGCCGGTGGACAGCACATTAATAAAACAGACTCTGCTGTACGTATCATCCATAAACCAACAGGTATTATTGTAAAATGCCAGGATGGTCGTTCTCAGCATGAAAACCGTGCAACAGCATTGATGACTATTCGTTCTCGTGTATATGAAGAACATCAGCGTAAACTGGAAGAAGAACAGGGAGCTGAAAGAAGAAGCAAGATTGGTACAGGAGATCGTGCAGAAAAAATCCGTACTTACAACTATCCGCAAAACCGTGTTACTGATCACCGTATTGGATATAACGTAAACCAGCTGGATCGTATCATGGAAGGTAGAATGCAGGAATTATTAGATGCTTTACAAAGTGCTGATCAGCAGGCAAAATTAGCAGGTACAAAAAATGAGTAGTTATAAAGAAGTGCTAAAACATGCACAGAGACGCATGGAAGAAGCAGATCGAGGAGAGCAGGCAGCTTTGCTTTATCTTTTGGAACTGACAAATATGGAAGCACATAATTTATATATGGAATTTGAACAGGAAATGCCAGAAGATATTGAAAAAGAATATGAAGCAGGTATTCAGCGTTTACTGGCAGGAGAACCGTTAGGGCATGTGCTTGGTTTTGAATGGTTTTATGGGTATCGTTTTAAAGTAAATGAAGATGTGTTGATTCCAAGACCTGAAACAGAAGAGCTTGTTGCCAATGTATTGGCTGCTTATGATGAATATTTTCAAGGACAGCAGGTAACTGCGGCAGATATTGGTACAGGTAGTGGAGCAATTGCGATTTCTTTAAAGAAAGAGGAAGAAAACATTCACATGCTGGCAAGTGATATTAGTGAAAAAGCAGTGATGGTGGCGAA
The DNA here is from genome assembly GCF_010537335.1 of Amedibacterium intestinale. NCBI lineage: Bacteria > Bacillati > Bacillota > Erysipelotrichia > Erysipelotrichales > Erysipelotrichaceae > Amedibacterium > Amedibacterium intestinale. The sequence goes on along the minus strand of NZ_AP019711.1, from coordinate 1,753,139 downwards.
AGAAAATGCCGCAAATAACGATGCAGTGGTATCCTTTCTAGTAGGTGATATGTTACAGCCTTTGATTGATCGTGATATCAAACTGGATATTCTTATTAGTAATCCTCCATATATTCCAAATGAAGAAGTCATGGAGGATAGTGTGGTGAATTATGAACCACATGTGGCTTTATTCGGTGGAGAAGACGGCTTGAAATTTTATCGTGTTATCTTTGAGAATGCACCTAAGATTCTAAAAGAGAAAGCATTCATGGCATTTGAAATGGGTTATAACCAAAAAGAAGCATTGAGTACAGAAGCCAGAAAATATTTCCCTGATGCGAAGATTGAAGTCATTAAGGACATGAGCGGTAAAAACAGAATGTTGTTTATCTACTTAAACCTTGAATAGAAAACATAGATTATAGGCAGCTTTGTGCTGCTTTTTGTATTTCGTTCACATATAATGATGTATGGTAAGTGAATACATTATTAAAAATTTAGTATTATTGGAAATTATAGTGTTCTATTTGTTTTTTACAGTCAAAATAAAAGTTCTGTGGTAAAATGTTAGTACGTTTATAGGAAAGGATGTTGTATATGGCGGATATTATTGTCATTGGTGGAGGACATGCTGGTGTAGAGGCAGCACTTGCTTGTGCACGTATGAATAAAGATACCATTCTATATTCTATGCATATTGATATGATCGCATCAATGCCCTGCAACCCAAGTGTAGGAGGACCTGCAAAGGGAATCGTTGTTCGTGAAATTGATGCATTAGGTGGAGAAATGGGAAAGGCTGCGGATGCAACAGCACTTCAGTTTAAGATGTTGAATACAACGAAAGGACCTGGTGTACAGTGTCTTCGTGTGCAGTCAGATAAAATTGCGTATATGCGTTATATGCAGAATAAAGTGTTACATCAAGAGCATCTTGAAGTGCGTGAGATGTGTGTGGAAAAGGTATTGGCAGAAAATGGTGTTGTTCGTGGAGTGTTACAGGCGGATGGTCATATAGAGCCTTGTCATTCTTTGATCATCACAAGTGGAACGTTTATGAGCAGTCGTATTTTAGTAGGACATACTTCTACCAAACAAGGACCAGATGATGAACCTACAACAGATTCATTATCACAAAGTCTGCGTGATTTAGGTATTCATACATTCCGTTTAAAAACAGGAACACCAGCACGTATTCGCAGTGATTCCATTGATTTCAGTAAAACGGAAGTACAACCCGGCACAGATGCTTTTTTACGCTTTTCCAATGAAACGAAGTCCATTCGCCCTTTTGAAAAACAGGCGGTATGTTATCTGACCTATACAAATGCGAAAACACATGAAATTATTCGCTCTCATTTAAAGGATTCTGCTATGTATTCCGGGCTTGTGAAAGGGATTGGCCCACGTTATTGTCCAAGTATTGAAGATAAACTGGTACGTTTTGCGGATAAGGAACGTCATCAGATTTTCCTGGAACCGGAAAGTGAATCTTTAAATACAACTTACATACAGGGATTTTCTACTTCTATGCCACACGATGTGCAGGAAGATATGTTGAAAAGCTTGCCGGGATTAGAAAACTGTATCATTGAGAAATATGCCTATGCGATTGAGTATGATGCGATTGATCCATTACAGTGCAAACCAACATTGGAAAATAAAAAGATTGAAAATCTTTATACTGCAGGGCAAATTAATGGAACAAGTGGTTATGAGGAAGCAGCTGCCCAGGGGTTAATGGCAGGTATTAATGCTGTATTGAAAATGGATGGCAAAGAACCTCTTATTTTACATAGAGATGAAGCATATATCGGTGTTATGATTGATGATTTGGTGACTAAGGGTACAAAAGAGCCTTATCGTTTATTAACATCAAGAGCAGAATATCGTTTGTTGTTGCGTCATGATAATGCAGATCGAAGATTAAGTACTTATGGACATGAAATTGGACTTATCAGTGATGAAAGATTCTCTGCATTTGAAGAAAAAGAAAAAAATATTCAAGAATGTAAGGAGTATTTAAAGACAGTTCGCTTTACACCAAAATCTGAAATTAATACTTACTTGGAATCTATTGAATATGGAACATTAAAAGAGGGAATTTCTGCTTTAGATTTATTAAAACGTCCAAAAGTTACATTAGATGGCATGAAAGATTATCTGGAAATAAAATATGATGATGAAGTACTTTCTCAGGTAGAAATTGAAGTCAAATATGAGGGTTATATCAACAAAGCAAAAAGAGATGCTGCACATTTAAGACAAATGGAAAGGGTAAGTTTACCACAGGATTTGGATTATAACAGTATTCAGCATTTATCTTTAGAAGCAAAACAAAAGCTATCAGAAATACAGCCAATGACGATGGGGCAGGCCTCTCGAATTTCAGGTGTGAATCCAGCTGATATTGCGGTGTTGGCAGTATATTTGGAGCAGTTAAAACGAAGTTAGAAAGATGTAATAAAAAATGATGTAAGACCATTTGCGGATACATCATTTTTTATGTTATATAAAGAAAAATTTTGTCAACTGGCAGATTTATTTAAATAATGTTTTAACAAAACATAATAACAGTTTTAATGGTTTTCTTTTTAATTCCCTCCTTTATTATCATTTCTTTCATTTTATAATTAAGAATGTTCTCTATTCTAACCAAAATTTGATGAGAATGGTTAGAATGATTAAAAATTGGTTAGAAATATACAAATCTTGAATTTTCCTATAATAGTAGTAAATAAGAAAATAATAGAAAAACTGTGCTTTTGGAAGAAATTCGAATTTTTTTTAATAGGCACAGTCTCTTTTTTATCAATGTGTTTGTTAAACATCATGCGAAAGCATTGCATGTTTTGATGATAAAGCGCATCATACGGTACAATGCATCATAGTTATCTTTTTCAATTCGCACTGTACAATTATCTATACGTATCACATTGTCCATACGACTTGCGAATGCTGCATTGCGTTCATGATGAAAGGTAATTTCCATACTATGAGAAGTTACCTCTTTCTTCATAGTTGCATGCGTTAAAGCTTTTGGAATTTCAGTTTGATAACGTTTCATAAGTGTATTCCAGCTGCAGCAAAGAGCACATTGAGAATTAATTGCTTTTTTTGTTTCTACATAAGAAAATCCCTTACCCAATTCTTCTTCTATTTGCTGTTTTAAAAGATTATCTCCACTAACAAGGATAACAGGAACACCATATTCCCAGGCAAGACGAGCATTAATGCCAGCCTCTCCCATTTCCATTCCATCTACTTTAATATTTCGAATCATCGCTCCCCAATTGGTATGTGCCATAATACCTGCTGTATTGGAACGACAATGATAACCAATAAAACATACACCATCATAACTGTCATCAAATCCTTCCATCATGCCATATGGTTTATAAGCACCATTGCTGGAAACAAAAGATACACGTGGATCTAAGCGAGATGGCAAAAGATTATCCATATTGCCATGACCATCATTCACGATAATTTCCTCAACACCATTTTCAAATAAGGCAGAAATAACTAAATTTACTTCATTTATCATGTTGGTTCTATATTCTTCATACTCTGCACCACCTCGCATCGTATAAGCAGGGTTGCTGTTTCCCCATATTCCTTCAATATCTGCAGAGATATAAATTTTTTTCATTGTAAATACCCTCTTTCTGTTATATGTATTATGACATGAATGGAAAGTTTATACAATAAGTGTTGAGAGATGGAGAAGCTTGAAAAAAGAAAATAATATGTAAGCGCACTCATTGATGAAATATATAATAAGGAGTATAATAAGAATAGAAATAAGGAGGTCGACATTTATGAAAAAGACCATTATTACAATTAGTAGACAATTTGGAAGCGGAGGAAGAGAAGTAGGTGAAAAGCTTGCGAAAGATTTAGGTATTCCATTTTATGATAAGGAATTAATTGAAATAGCCGCAAAAGAAAGTGGAATGGATCCTGAATTGTTTGTGGAAGATGACACACGTACAAGCTTGGGATTTCATCTGATTGGTGCTTTAGGATATTCTTTGGGTGGACCATTATCTACGATTACCGAATTATCATTGAATGATCGTTTATATCTGGTACAATCACAGGTTATTGAACAGGTTGCTCAGGAAGGTCCATGTGTAATTGTTGGACGATGTGCAGATTATGTATTAAGTGATCGTGATGATGTATTAAATGTTTATATTCATGCGAATATGAATGATCGAATCAAACGTGCAGTACATTCTTATGAAGTGGATGAACGAAATGTAGAAGATTCTATTCATAAAATAGATAAAAGACGTGCAAACTATTATGAATATTACACAGACAGAAAATGGGGACGTGCAGAAAATTATGACTTAAGTATTAATACAAGTACATTTGATGTGGATGGAGCTGTGCAAATTATTAAAGATGTAATAAAAGACTGATTTAAAGAAGAGTGCAAACCACTCTTTTTAAATATTTGTTCTACCATAATTTCACAAGATTGTTTGACATAGGAGAAAGAAGAAACTGTTATACTGTCAATATAGATATAAACGAGGAGGTTTCTATTGATATGACGTGGAAATTGGTGCATAAAAAATCATATGATATCATAGAAAATGAAAATGGGAAGAATTTGAGTTATCATCCTAATTTGGGTATTCAAATCATTGAAAAAGATGGCTTTGCGTTTAAAGATTTAAATGCGACAGGAAACTTAGATATATTTGAAGACTGGAGGCTTCCACTTACCTTGCGTATTCATGATTTTAAGACACAATTTGGATTATGGCAGGAAAAAGACTGTTTGTATTATCCGAAAGGAAAAATACAGATTCCTGTAGATGTATATGATAACTTGCTGTTTCTATATGAACATAAATTGTTTCATATAGAAGAAGAAAAAGAAGATATGAAATTTATAAAAGAAAACTATCTTTTAGGTGTTTTATTGTTGATGTTTGATAATGATTATGGAACAGGAAAAGAAGATTATTTGTTACAGCTAATTGTACAAAGTGTACAGCTGGGTGTATTGGAAAATGTTATGTATTCTATTTGGGAAGCTGTTCGCAACTATTTGAAAACTTTATCGGAGAAAAGAAATAAAGCCCTAGGGGAAATGTCGTATGTAAGCTAAGTAAAATCAGCTTTTTACTTTTGTTACATCTTGTATTTTCTTTAAACTTTTACAAGATAGCTTTCCATCAGCTCTAAAATTTTTTTGTTTTTTATATCGTAGATAACAGAGCAGAGGGCATTGGCTTCATTTTTACATATATTAAATTGATTGTATCAATTATATTAGAATCCTTGTTAGGATAAATTATTTTTACCACATAAGGATTATATTCTATTACGCTTCTATCTTCATTTTTATCTACAATTATGAGTGTTTGCTAAGAGGCAATGGAGATTGTTTATAAAGGAGATAGCTTGTTCCAGACTTTTGTATTTCATCTATATTATCTAACTTCTAGAGATATAAATGTTAAACCATATTCATGAATGCCATCTTCTGTCTATACAAAAGAGGTTGTATCTCCACTAAGATTCAACGCATATAACTAAAAAATTTAGTTTGACTAAGTTACTGTATTTGCATATAATATGTGTAGGCAAAATATCGTAATGAGCCATGTAAAAGAAAAAGGAGTGCTGCAACACTCCTTTTTTCGTTATGGCCAAAATTGTTGCCTACTTCTTGTTGTCCAGCCACTTGCAGATACAATGGCAAATTGTACCAGCGATAACAGAAGTAAATATCGTAATGATTATCTCCATGTAAAATCACCTCCTCCACATTGGGCAGAGATGGGAAACGTAGTGATTATATCACGAAATATAATTATGAAATGTTTATACATGATATTTAAATATTTAAAAAATAAAAATATATCTTTAGAAGAAAGTACATCATCTTATTCAGTTTCATTTCTCTTTATAACATATAACAGTTACCTTTAAAGGAATGATGATTAAGGAAACCTGCTCAAGAACATAGATTTGTATTTACTTATCAAAATCTGCTATTGAAAAAGACTCGTAGTTATACTTTTATCATATTTTCCAAATGGAAAGAGTAAATATACGTATGTATGTCTTTTGATGGATATAAAATATGCATTGCTTCTTTATACTGGGATAGCTGTGAAGCATATAGCTTTTTAAAATCTTCTTCCTTTTCCAATGCATCTGTTTTAAAATCAATGATCATAATTTTATCTTGAATAGATACAAAGTCCATATATCCGTGAAGAATCATATCTTCTTTTTTCACCATAAAAGGAAGTTCGTGAAAACACTGCCCCTGTAAGGCTTCTTGATAGATGGGATGTTCATACAGAGTTGTGATGGAATGCATCTGCTTATCATATAGCTGTAATCCTAGCATTTCTGCTTTTTCTTTTATGTTTTCAATAGAAAAAGTATCTTCTCCTATGGTTTCCATCAGTTTATGCATCTTTGTTCCATAACTGCTTCCTCGCACTTGTTTATGAAGGTTTAATTCTGGAAGATGTTCTTTTTGAATCGCTGTTGGAGTAATGATTTCCAGTTTTTTTGTATCCTTTTGATATTGGAATGTTTTTGATACAGGATGAATTTCTTCTGGAAGAGGAATGTCGTTCCACAATTGATGAACTTCCTGAATAGTAAATAAAGGGTTTGGGTTTTGCAGGAAGGATTGTAAGATCCAGGAAGAGTATCCATTACGTTCATAAATAGCGGACATGGTAAGTGGGCGATTGTATGTATCCAAAGATAAGACACAATCTACAATATGCATTTCCTGCTGTGCACGTGTGGTCGCAACATATAAGATACGCATTTCTTCTTCCAGTTCTTCTTTATTTTTTTTATGTTCCATTGCTAGACGATACCATGTTGTGCGTACATAACGCTGTGGAAGATCCATACATTTTAAGGCAATTCCCATATCCGCATCACACATACAGAATTCTTTATTTTCCACCATGCTGAAGGAATCAGAAGACCATAAATAAACAACAGGAAACTGTAATCCTTTGGATTGATGAATACTCATAACACGTACAACATCGGCTTCACTACCAATGGGAATCGCTTCTGCTGTCTGGGCATCTTTGATTTGTTCGATCTGTGATAAAAAACCGGCAATCCCTGTCGCATAACTATCTTCAAAATTAACTGCTTTTTCATACAACAAGTCTAAATTTGTTTTCTCCTGCAAGGTTGTATGCAAGGAATAGTAATCATTTGTGTTGTATAAAAGGTTTAACATATCTGGTAAAGACAGTGTTCTTGTGTTTGTTCGAAGATCTTCAAACACGTTAAAATTTGCACTGGCATGTTCTTTAAACCAGGCATAATAGGACTGTGTTTTCTCTTTCTGCAGTTTTGCATGGGCAAAATCTTCTACATTGTATTGGAATAAGGGAGAAGTCATTGCGGCCATAAAAGGAATATCTTCCTGTGGATGTAATAGAGCACGTAAAGTAGATAACATAATTTGTACAGCATTGGACTGATAAAACCCTGATTTTACATCAATGAAATACGGAATGTTCAGCTTATCAAACGCAGCTTTCAGGTTTTCTTTTCTGGCATTGCTTCTGACAAGGACAACAAAATCTTTCCATTTTCTATTTTCTTCTTCATGTTTTCGAAGAATTTCATGGGAAATATAAGACGCTTTAAAATCATTCTTGGATAATATAAGATCATTTTCTTTTTTTATTTCATCATGGAAAATCGCATGGAAACAGATAGGAAGGTTATCTTCGTTTTGTGCAGGAACCCCAGTTTCTACATCATCCTCTTTCGCATAGCTGCAAGAAAAACCATCGGTATTCATCAGCTCTTTAAATAAAATATTATTGAAATCTACGATCATTTTTTTAGAACGATAGTTGTTGGATAAGTAAATAACTTCATCGTTTTCTTTTTTGTTTGTGATCAATCCTTTCATCAACTGCGGTTTCGCATGACGGAAACCATAAATTGACTGTTTGATATCACCAACGCGGAATACATTGTTTTCTTTGCATATCAATAATACAAGTTCATTTTGAACATCGTTGCTGTCCTGAAATTCATCCACCATGATTTCTACAAACTGGTTACGGTAAATATCGGCTACTTCTCCATCTTTTGCCTGTAAAATCTCAAGGGCAAAATGTTCCATATCATCAAAGTCAATACACTGTATTTCTTCTTTGATAGTTTGGTATGCATTTCGATAATCTAATGTCATTTCTACCAGTTTACTAACGATAGGGTATAAGGTTTGGATATCCTGTAGAAAAGTTGTGGAAGAAAATAAGATTGCAAGCAGTTCATCTTCCAATTCCTGTGATTGTTTTCGTAAACGATGATATTCATTATCTTCTTTATCTGGACTGGTAGGGATGATTCCCTGTGCAATTCCACGAAATGCCAGTCGAAAAGCTTCATAATCTTTTTCTTCTAGTGTTTTTTCTACTTCGCCAAGTGCTCCATACTTTTTCATGACAGCTGTTTTTTTCTTTTCTTCTTCACTGTAACGATATTCATATAAATATGCAAGACGATCTAAAACTTCATGATATCGTTCCATTTGTACATGTAGATAGTCAAAAAAGATATCTTGCATAAAAGAAGGAATATCATCAAGGGTATGGATATCATGATACATCTCTTTCATATCTTCCAGCCATTGTTTTGGGTTTGGTTTACTGGAAGAAAGGTTCGCAAGATTTTGAATACAAGCTGCAAGTGCATCGTTATTTTCTGCACGGGAAGAAAACATCATACATGTATGCAGAAAATCCTCATCCTGTTTTTCATATTGGATGTCAAATGCTTTGGATAGTGCTTCACTTTTTGCCTGTTCCATTACCCCATTATCCATAATGCTGGAAATACGGGCAGGATCTAATCCAATGATATAGTAATAATCTTGAATAATAGATAGACAAAAGGAGTGAATGGTAGAAATATGCGCAGTTTGTATAGAAGTCAGCTGTCTTGTAATATATGCTTTTTCTTCTTCCTTTGTACTGGTGTCATAGGCAGACTGCAAGGCTGCTGCCAGTCGTTTTTTCATTTCATTGGCGGCAGCTTCGGTGAAAGTCATTGCCAGTATCGCATCGACTTCTACACGCTCTTCCATAACCAATCGCATCAATCGCTCAATAAGTACCGTAGTTTTTCCACTTCCCGCAGAGGCGGAAACAAGGACATTTTTCTGTTTTGTTTCAATGGCTTTTAGCTGCATCTCATTCCATTGTGGCATCTTCTTTTTCCTCCTCTTTTCGATAGAGCGCATCATCTGGCTCTATAAACGGTTCTTTTTTTGTATATAATCCATGAAAACGGCAAATTTCATAATACTTGCAGAAAGTACAGGCATCTTCATCTGGTGTTAAGGATATATCTGCAGAAAGAATGCGATCTGCGATTTTCTGATAAATCGTTGTAAAGTATTTTTCAATCTGATCAAGACTGTACGTTTTTCCTGCTTTTATGATACCATCTTTGTTTTGACGAACCCCTGCAATGTGGCTTGCATCATCATCCAGAATATCTACCTGATAAGACATTGTCCATCCATTTCTTCGATGTGCTTTTTTCAACAGTGCTTCTTTTTCTTCTTTTCCTATTTCTGTATAGGATACAGGACGACGTTTTAGCTGTCCGGCAATGTTTGGGATATTTTCGTTTTTTAAAGATACATAATATGCTCCCAATACTTCTTTGTGCATCTTCTTTACAACGATGGAGTAAGTTAACAGCTGTAACTGCAATGCCGCAAATACTTTTGGCTCGGATAAGGTTTTTATCGAGCTTTTATAATCCAAGATACTCGCAAGGTTTCCATCGGCATCAATACGGTCAATAATTCCATACAGCTGCAGTTTTACATCTTCTTTTACAGGCAAGGTATAGGTAAAAGGCTCTTCCTGTTTCCATGGTTTTAGATGGGAGTGTTCTTCCATATCTTCCAGTCTTTGCAGTGTCTGTGTTAAATTGGTAAACAATCGTTTTTCTAAAAGAGAGTAACTGCTGGCAGATGAAGGAAAGATTTCTTTTATTTCTTCAATTTCCTTATGTAGTAATTGTTCGATTTTATCTGATGTTGCTTTCGCATATTCTTTTCCCATCGTTTTTGTCAGGGTTTCCAGTACATAATGAGAAAGTGTTCCGGCATAGGAATCCGAGAATGTATACTGCATCGGCTCACGAAGTCCTAATCCATAACGCAAAAAGTAAGAGAAAGGACAGTGAATATAACGTTCCAAAGAGGAAATAGAGCCTTTTAAAACATCATCTTTCACAAATAGCTGTTTTGCGATTTGTGGAGAGATTTCAAGGGATGTTTTCCTTGGCACATAAGAAGTATGAAGCGGGTAAGACTCTGGTTTTCCAAGCATTTGTTCCATTTCCAGTGCTGCCTCCAGACTTTTTCCTTCATAGGTTCCAAGTGGATACGATACGACAAGAACGGGTGCATTCCATAATTGTTTCTCTAGTTGTTTTAAATAATGGGCATAACGATCTTCCATACTTGGATAAGGAAGAAATTGGTAGTAGCTTTCATCAAAAATGCCTTTTTTAAAAGAAAAAGCAGGATAATTGTTTTGTGTTGCCCCTAATATGAACTGGTATTGTTTCTTTGGACAGTTTTGTGTTAGGGAAGTAACGATTGCCCCATGCATCTCCTTGATAGAACCATCATAGGAAATCTTATCCAGGTAAGGCAGATAGAAAGTAAAATCTTCCATGTTTTCTAAATAGGGAAAGACATCATTTAAAAAGTTTTGTACTTTTAGAAATACTTGTAACTCTGTATGCTGTGTCGATAAGGTTTCTTTCACAAGCTCACAAATTGAAAGAAAGACTTCTTCGATGGAAGCAGATGTTAGAAACGGATGCAGTTTTTCTGTAACTTGCTGGCGAACTTCTTCTGCTTTTTGTTGCAGGTGTAACAGTTTTTTCAGATCAAGGGGTGATAATACATGTCCTTGATAATCAATCGTTTGCAGGTGATCAAAAGGCGTTGTAATATTTCCCGGGAAAATTTCAAGATAACTTCGAAGACTTTCGATTCCTTCTACCACAAAACATCCGCAGTCAAGACAGTTTAAAAAATGTTTTTCATCCTGCCGCAAGTAATATTGAAACAAGGCATGAAAACGCTTGGTGATGATACTTGTATGCGAATTGGAAAGAAACGTATGTGGAATTTTGTATCGTTCAAAAATCTGTTTTACAATGGGAGCATATGTCGTATCTGTCAAGGTAATTTGTATGTCTTGTGCAGATATGTCATGTTGAAGAATGTATTGTGCGCATCCTTCAATTTCCTGTCGTTTATTTACCGCATGATAAAACTGCTTTTTTTGACATACTGGCTGCATAGGAATGTGCTTTGCGCCATGTTCTATGAAAAAGTCCACCAGTTTTTGTTCCTTCAAGGAAAACGAAGCATCGTATAGGTAGATGTTTGAAAAATCATGATGTATTCTTTTCTCCAGTGTTTTCTTTTGTATATCTGCAGAAGTTGTAATGGGATATAACGGAAAGAGAATGGCATACAATTCTTTTTGTGAAGCAGTTTCTCTTGGCAGCTGGTCGATAGAAATATCCCATGTTTTCATATCTTCTATAAAGGCATAACATTCCTGCAGAAATGGCAGAGAAGAAGCTGTTTCTTTATATATAGACAATGAAGGAAGCATCTCTTTGATCAATTTTCGATACTGTGAAATAATCGCAATTTCACCTTGTGGTTCTTCCTTTTGCCACGAAGTTAAAAGACTATAAAAAGAGTGCAGATGAATACCAATACATCCTTGGTTTTCTTCTATCAGCTGCTCTCTTAAAAAAGGGTGTAAATACGAAGGGGCTACTATAATATCACCCATACGCAAATCATGTAAAGAAGCCATAACATCCATCCTTTCTTACTAAGAGATATTATATAACAGATAGGTGTGTGAAAAAAGGAAAGAACATGAAAATCTATGGAAAGGAAATATTTTGATAGTAACATTTGTTTGTTGTGCTTTAATTCAGTTGTAACCGAATATAAAATTTAATTTTATCATGAGAAAAGGCTTATAAAAATAATATTGAAAATCTGTTCATGATGAATACGCATCTCTTTCTTTTTATAGATAATCGTTAATATTTTGTATTATAATAAAAGATATGATTTTTAAGGAGGGGTATGTGTGGATAAAGGGAGTACATCGATGAGTGAGGGGTGTATCTGGAAAAAGATTACTTTTTTTGCGTTGCCTTTATTTTTAGGAAATTTATTTCAACAGTTATATAACACAGCGGATTCTTTAATTGTAGGAAACTTTCTTGGAAGCAATGCATTGGCTGCGGTAAGCTCATCTGGGAATTTGATTTTTTTAATGGTTGGATTTTTTAATGGAATTGCGATGGGGGCAGGCGTTGTCATAGCTCGCTATTTTGGCGCAAAAGATGTGGAAAACATGCAGAAGGCGATTCACACTACGGTTGCCTTTGGACTTGTTGCCAGTGTTGTTTTAACGTTTGTTGGTGTTTTGTTGGCACCACAGATGTTAATATGGATGGATACACCATCCAATGTACTGCCATCTTCTATTACATATTTTCGTATTTATTTCGCAGGTTCTTTGGGACTTGTTATGTACAATATTTTTGTGGGTATCTTGCAGGCAATCGGAGACAGCAAACATCCGCTATACTATTTAATTATTTCTTCGATTACCAATATTGTCTTGGATATTGTATTCATTTCTGTTTTTCATTTTGGTGTTGGTGCAGCGGCTTTTGCGACCATCCTATCTCAGTTTTTAAGTGCCTTTCTTTGCCTGGTGTTATTGATGCGAAGCAGAGAATCCTATCGTTTAGAACTAAAAAAGATTACCTTTCATAAAAAACATCTAGGGATGATTCTTCGTTTAGGTATTCCTTCCGGTATACAAAATTCTATTATTGCGATTGCGAATGTAGTTGTACAGTCTAACATTAATGCTTTTGGAGAAATGGCAATGGCAGGATGTGGTGCATATTCCAAAATTGAAGGATTTGCTTTTCTTCCAATTACAAGTTTCACCATGGCACTTACAACCTTTGTTGGACAAAATAGCGGTGCGAAAGAATATGAACGTACAAAAAAAGGAGCTTTCTTTGGGATGATGTGTTCTATGCTTCTGGCAGAAGGTATTGGAATTTTGATTTTTCTATTTGCCCCTGCCTTAACGAAAGCCTTCAACAATGACCCGCAAGTAATACAGTTTGGAGTAGAACGAGCAAGAACCTCTGCCTTATTTTTCTTTTTGCTGGCATATTCTCATTGCGTTTCTGCCATTCTTCGAGGTGTTGGAAAATCCAGTATTCCTATGTTTGTCATGCTGGTATGCTGGTGTGTCATTCGTGTCAGTATTTTAATGTTTTTTACTCCAATTTTCCACAGTATTCAAGTGGTATATTGGGTATATCCGATCACATGGACATTAAGTTCGATTGTTTTCTTTCTTTACTACAAAAAGGCAAATTGGCTGTATGCCTGAAATTAACGTTTACTTTTCTTTGTACCATGTAACATGCTTTGTGTTATGATAAAGAAAAGAGGTGAGGCTCTATGTTGAAAGTTGCTTTGCTGGAAGAAGAAACGGTTGCGAAAGAAATAATCTTTGAGTTAGGCAAGATATTTCAGGGGACTGAGTGGACATTTCAATATTTTTCTTCTATTTCTGATTTTGTAAAGGCAGAATGTGAAGTGGATTTTTCAATCTTATTTATTCAAGGGAAATATGATGTACCACGTTTTTTAGATACTTTTCTTTTAAAAAAATCAGAGCGTATCATTGTTTTTACACAAGATGAAAAAACTTCTTCTTATACTTCTTTTGAAAGAATACTTTATATAAATAAACATCAAATAAAAAAAGAAATGCAGAATATTGCTTCTTCCTTATATAGAGTGAGCAGAGGAGAGGAAGAGTATTTGCTTTCTTATAATTATGTGCAGGTACCTATTAAATATCGTGATATCTTCTATATTGAAAAAATAGATAAACAGCTTATTTATCATACCCAAAAAGGAGAATTTAAAGAACGAAAAAATATGAAAGATGCATATATGGAATTTGAGCCTTATGATTTTTTAAGAATTCATTCCAGTTATTTGGTAAATATGCGATATATTACCAAAATAGATAGTGATAGTGTTTATCTTCAAAAGATAGCTTTGCCATTCGCAAGAAATCGAAAACAGGAAGTTCGAAGGAAAATGGAAAGTTATATTCATAAAAAGTAAAAACAGTGCACCATAGGCACTGTGGAACTACTTTTGAAACCAGAAACTTATCGCTTCTTGTGTATAGTGAGCATCAAACGCTGTTATCTTATAGGTTTGCATACCGGCTTTATAGAAAGGTTCATTTTCTAAATAAGACTGAAGAGCTTCTTTGTTTTCTGCCTTTATTATAAAAATGCCGCCTGTTTGATCTTCTTTCAATCCAGATAATAAATACAGTTCTTTCTGCATCGCTTTTTGTGTATAGGAAATATGTTCTTTTAACAGGGTATCGTTCATAAGTTCTGGTTTCTTTAATACACCTTCTACTATGAAAAATTGCATGAGAATCCTCCTTTATTAATGCATTTATTATATGATTTCGTTTGTTTTTTGAAAATCAATATGCTTCACTTATGTAAATTAGATATTGGTTTTACTGAAAATACCAGATTTCTGCCAGTTTTTCCACTTTTCTTTACTTAGAAAAGTGCGTGGATATAATAAAGGTGTAAAAAGAAAACAGATAAAAGAGAGCGGTGAGAAAATGGGATGTTTACTTCGTTAGATATGTAAAACTTATATAAGAAAAGATGATTTATGAATGGGCGTTTAAACAGTCAGTCTTAACTGTATAAAATATATATCTAACAATTGGAAAATACGGTGTGGATCATCGGAAGTTAAAGCCTAAAGAAGTTTTGGGACAGCAAAACAAGGTATTAGGAAAAGGAAATAGTGATGTTTCCAACGTACATGGTGCGTATAACTCCCAGTATTAGGAATTAGAGTTATATATATTGTAATTGAACGGCATTGAGGTTATAGATTCAAAATAGAGAAGATATAAAAGAGAATGGATAAGTAGATACGATATATATAAATAATAGGGAACTGGAAATAGAGAAATCAGTGAGAGCTATATATATGGAAGATAGACAAGACTGAGAGGGTATCTATGGAAGGGATAAATAACAAAAGTGTTTTGATGAAGCCATGCTTTTAAATGATGGAAGAGATGAGAATACGAAGTTATTTATAAGATCTGTTTACTCTGCGAATTGGAAAAACTGACAAGATTTGTACATCATAAAATAGTTAGAGAGTACAAGCAACATCAGGATCATAATAGAAATGAAGCAGGGGAAAAGAAGCATAAGGCAGATGGAAAATGCAGGGGAAATATAAAACCTGTAACGTGGAAGATACAGTTGGATAAAAGTCCTTATGTGGAAATAATTCTGGAATACAGTAACGATATTACTTAACGATATATGTATTGTAATTTGATAAGACCAGAAAGGAAAAAGGTCGATATCTTATACAAAGACATAAAGTATAAGGAGGTCGCGAATTATAAAATTGAATAGGTAACACCCCTTGGCAGGAAGAATGTGAATATGTCAAGGGGTTTTTGGTGGTTGACTAGGATGGCGTTTTAAGGGTTCTATAAAATGTATCTTCCTATTTTGATATTCCTCCATAGGTATAGGGGTTTAGGTATGGTATTTTTTTGGTGCTCCAAAAATAGTTGGGGTTAGCTGAATTTGATCTTCGAGATTACTTGGGGGCGGCATATACCCTATTTCGTTGAGAGGGTCTAAAGGGCTCATCACCTGTCCTAGGTGGTGGGCTCCTTTTTTTCGACCATCTTTACGCTTTTGTCTTTCTCGTCGATCGCAAATTCTATGCCTTTTTCAAGGACCAACATGCATCGGTTACGGAATCGTTCCCAATTGGTATATCCGTTGGCTGCCTTGGTAATCAGCTTGACGGTTCCGTTGAGTCGTTCCATCAGTGCGTTGTTGAGCCTTTTATATCCGACAGTGATTTGTCCTGTCTTTCTCGAGAGCTTGTATTCGGTTTTGGCTATGTAGAAAGAATTGATGATCTCGGTTTGCCAGTTGGCTAATGTGTAACTAAACTTGACCATTTCTTCTACATTGCTTTCTCTGAAATCGGTAATGACTTTTTTCAAAGCAGCAGGTGCCGTTTCAAGTGTGTTCGAGACATAGAAATCCGTAAGTTCATCCTTTAATTCCCAGGCCGTGTTTATATCCGGATGAATAGATACAAGCGCATTGGCATAATCGTATGGGTTCATATATCGTTTTAGAACCTTATTATATTCTTTTGGTCTTAAAATATCGAAAAGTGGTTTTCCATCGGCGCCTTTAGATCTTGTAAAGTGCTTGAACAGGAGTCCGTTCTTGTGTTTTAACAGATAATAGTTTTCTTCTTGTTCCTGGGTGCGTTTCGATGTGTTGATGCATCGCAGGGGGTTCATGATCCTTAAGCGAACCCTGTCCACTCTGCGGTGCAGTTCCTGTGAAACATGATAATGGTCGACCACATGAATCGCATTTTTGAAATGTTTTTTAATGATCCTGCGGTATGGTTCGTACATATCCGTAATCATGATATGGACCTGATCTATTTCATATTTTGGTATATTTGAGAAGTACTTATCCAAATATTCATATCGTCGACTAGGCAAGATATCGATTGGCCGCCCATTGGTCTGATCGATCAAAAGACAGATGTACTTACTGTTTTGTGTTTTGGAATGAAAGGCATAGTTTTCATCTGTGCACATGATTTCTGGCAGTTTTGCCCTTGGAATCGAAACAACCGAATCGAAGATCGATGAAACAGAAGTTGGAGAAATATGATATCTCTTAGCTGCGTGGGTAAAGGTTTCGCCAGGTTCTTGCAAGTCCTTGAGGATCTGAAGCATCAGATCTGAAGAAATCTTCATGTTCTGGAAGACGAAAGGATTGTATTCATAGAACGTTTTGTGGCATATTGGGCAGATATATCGCCTGGCATGGTATTGAAGAACACATTTTTTATCGGCCAGTAATGAATGCTGGATGGTCTTGGTCACATATCCCTTGATCTTCGTGATGGGATTTCCACATTCAGGACAAGCTGGTCGAGAATCCAAAAGCTTTACATCGATGATCGTCTGTTCATTTCGTCTAATACAGGAACAGGATTCTAAAATCGATGAATCCAGATTGAAGATTGTGCAAATAGAAGCTTCGCAATTGGTAAAGTCTTGCATATTGTGTCACCTCCTGATAAAGCAAGTCTTCGTACACCTTAACTATAAGCGAAGCAGGCATATCTGGATATACATATCAGGTTGGTCGCTGTTTTTATCGACTTAAAAATGCATAAGAACCGAATTTTCGAAAAAGCGGGCTCCGGCGTAAGAAGGCAAGATAATCCGAATCTTCTGAAGATTTTGGAAAAGGTGGGAAAAAACTTTTGATGAATCTGTAGAAATAAGAATCTTCTAATGATCGGTCAGGCTCTTTATTCAAAACCTTTCGGATGGATAAATAGACATGATTGAATCCTGGAACTACAAAAGAAGGAAGAATGATATGAATAGCACCACATTCTTTACACCGACATCGCTGGGCATTGATCAAAACAGTGCGAGTCACAAAGATAAATTTACGAACACGATGTCCATAAAAAATCAAAGAACCCTTCGCATGACAACGAGGACATTCCATGGTATGGATCGTAATATTAAATTTATTGATTAAATTGTCATATGAGCGTTGATTAAATTGTTCATTGTGATTACAATATAGATGTAACGTGAGTGGTACCGAACAGGGCCACAGAAAAGCGGTTGCCGGGGTGAGAAAATATGGTAACTGCTTTTTTTAATGCCTGTTATTATCCTTTCAATCATAGTATAATACGAAACCCCAAAAAGTTTGGAACAAAAAAAGGGCAGGTAAGTTCCTTGCCCCAAGTAATCTTGGGTAACCCCCTAACCCTAACTATTCTTGAATAACCATTTTTTTTATAAAAATGTTTAGGTTCTGCCTCAATTTTGATATAATATAAAATACTGGAGGGATTGTATGTCTATAAAATTTAAAAAAGAAGATTTCTTTTCAATTTTGGAAAAGCATGGAATCGTTTTATCAAACAGGCAAATTGAACAGTTTGAAGTATATGCACAAATGCTTGTAGAGTGGAATCAGAAAATGAATCTTACTGCTATTACAGATTTGGATGAAATCTATGAAAAACATTTTTTAGATTCGATATTGCCTTCCTTCGATGTTCCTCTTAAAGGAAGTTTTTGTGATGTGGGAGCAGGAGCTGGATTTCCAAGTATTCCATTAAAAATCGTATATCCGGATTTAAAGATTACGATCGTGGAAACTTTGGGGAAACGAATAACGTTTTTAAATGCATTGTGTGAAAAACTGGAATTAAAAGATGTAGAGTGTGTTCATGCACGTGCAGAAGAATATGCGAAAGATCATAGAGAGTACTTTGACATTGTAAGTGCCAGAGCAGTTGCTAACTTAACGATGCTTTCTGAATTGTGTATTCCTTTAGTAAAGATAGGGGGAATCTTTTTATCTTTAAAAGGGGCAAATGCACAGGAAGAATATGATAAAGCTAAAAAAGCTATTTCACTTTTAGGTTGTAAAGAAAAACAAAGAGATGAAAAACACTTATCGGATGGTTCCTGCAGAGTTAATTTTGTATTTGAGAAAATAAAACCAACACCAAAGAAGTATCCAAGGGCATTTGCTCAGATCAAAAAGAATCCACTTTAAATTGATATGAGGAGTTAGAAAATGAAAGAAACGAAGATGATTGCGATTGACTTGATTGAACCTAATCCATATCAGCCACGTTTAGAATTTGATGATGATGCGTTGATGGATCTAGCACAGTCTATTCGTGAAAATGGATTGATTCAGCCAATTACAGTTCGAGAAAGCAATGGGAAATATCAAATCATAGCAGGAGAGAGAAGATTTCGTGCTATGCGTTTAAATGGTGCAGTTGAAGTATTGGCAAATGTCATGGATGCCAACGAAATACAGATGGCGGAAATGGCATTGGTAGAAAATATTCAGCGTGAAAATCTAAGCGCAATTGAAGAGGCAAAATCTTATGTGGAAATCATGAAATTTGCCGGTATCAATCAAAGTACATTGGCTTTGCGTATTGGAAAGTCACAAAGTGCTATAGCAAATAAGATTCGTTTGCTAGGTTTGGATAAAGAAGTACAGGAAGCTGTTTCTGCTAAGAAAATCAGCGAGCGCCATGCACGTGCACTTGTTGGATTAAAAGAAGATAAACAGCAGGAAATGTTACATAAAATCGTCAAAAAGGGATGGACGGTTGCACAGACAGAAAGAGTATTGAAACAGGAATCACAAGAAAAAAAACCAGAAAAGAAAGTGATGCTGAAAGGGATCAGCAAAAGTATAAAAATAGCTATTAATACACTGCATCAGGCAGTAAATATGGTAAATCGCAGTGGATGCGATGCGAAAATAACACAGGATGAAACAGAAGATGAAGTTATTCTAACAATTCGTATTCCGAAATAGAGAGGTAGGATAGTATGGGAAAAATAATTGCCATTTCAAATCAGAAAGGCGGTGTCGGAAAAACAACGACATCCTTAAACCTTGCGGCTGGTTTAGGATATTTGAATAATAAAGTATTGCTTGTGGATTTAGATCCGCAGGGGAATGCAACACAGGGAATCGGAGCAAGTGTTGGAGAAGATAAATTATCTGTTTATAATTTGTTGATGGAAGATTATACAGTAGCAGATATTCGTAAAACCTTGACTTCTCCACCAATTGATATTGTACCTGCAAACATTTCTTTAGCAGGTGCAGATTTGCAGATGGTAAGATTTGAAGTAGGAAAAGAAGAATTATTAAAAAACAAATTGGATCAGGTAAAAGATGAATATGATTTCATTATTATTGATTGTCCACCTTCTTTAAGTTTATTGAATACGAATGCCTTAACGGCAGCGGATTCTGTTATTATTCCTGTACAATGTGAATATTATGCCTTAGAAGGGGTTACGCAGTTGTTGTTAACGATTCGTCTTGTTCAGCAATTATTCAATAAAAATTTGGTTATTGAAGGTGTATTGTTAACAATGTATGATGCTCGTACACGTTTAAGTGTAGAAGTACAGCAGGAAGTTCGTCAGCATTTTAAAGATCGTGTATATAAAACGTACATACCAAGAAATATTAAATTGGGAGAAGCACCTTCCAGAGGACAGTCTATATTTGAATATGATGTTCGCTGTGAGGGAGCAAAAGCATATGCCAGTCTGGCAAAAGAAGTTGTTCGTATGAACAAAAAGAAAAAGGCATAGTAGGAGGTGTATGTTGTGGCAAAAAAGGAAAGCGCTGCAAGACTTGGAAAAGGTTTATCAGCTATTTTTGGAGAAGATGTAACCAATGTGCTGGAAGATATTCAGCAAGGGAAAACAGAAGTTCATGAAGATAGTAAGTTTGAAGTAGATGTAAAAGATGTACACCCAAATCCATATCAGCCAAGAAAAACATTTGATGAGGGTAAAATAAAAGAATTAGCAGATTCTATTCGTTTACATGGGGTATTTACACCTATTCTTGTAAAAAAAGCAGTAAAAGGATATGAATTAATTGCTGGGGAAAGACGTCTTCGTGCAAGTAAAGAAGCAGGATTGAAAAAGATTCCAGCAATTCTAATGGATTTTGATGATCAGCAAATGATGGAAATTGCATTGCTGGAGAATGTACAGCGTGAAGATTTAAATGCAATTGAGGAAGCTGTTGGTTATGAAAAACTAATAAAAAAATTAGGTTATACACAGGAAGAACTGGCAAAAAGAATTGGAAAATCTCGTGAGTATGTAGCGAATATGCTTCGTTTGTTAAAACTTCCACCAGTCGTACAAACACATGTTGTAAATCAAGAATTAAGTATGGGGCATGTACGTGCCTTGTTAGGGTTAAAAGATGAAAAACTGATGGAAGAAGTAGCACAAAAAGCTATTCAGTTACATCTTAGTGTACGTGCTGTAGAAACAATGGTAAAAAATATCAATGAGCCAAAAGAAAAACCTGAAACTAAACCAAAAGATATTCATTTGGGACAGGTAGAAAAACGTTTACAGACACGTTTTCAGACAAAGGTAAAAGTTGATGCAAAACATATCAGTATTGCATATAATGGAAATGATGATTTAAATCGTTTATTAGAACTTTTGGGCGGTTTAGATGAAGAATTATAGTTGTTTTAATTGAATTGATGTTACATACATTGATTCTTTTTTATACAATAAAATAGATAATATTATTAATTCGTTCTTGAAACAATTGGAAATTAGAATATAATATAAATGTCAAAGACAGGGGCGCCGAAAGGCTGAGATGTTTTATGCAGTCCCTTATGACCTGAACTAGGTAATGCTAGCGTAGGGAGTCTGAAAGTATTTTTATATTTTCTATTCGCCTTGCGCCTCATTCATGGAGGTGTTTTTTTATGAGAAATGTATCAGTAAAAGATCTAGTTTACATGGCTTTTTATGTAGCCTTATTCATGGTATTAGACACATTTGTAAATACCTTGCATATTATTCAAATGCCAAATGGTGGAAGCCTTGGGATATCTACTCTTGCACTGCTTATGGCAAGTTATCATTTGGGATGGAAAAAGGGAATCATTGTTTCTATTGTTTCAGTATTTGCGCAATTTGTGACAGGACCAATGTATACTCCAGATTTGATTGGATTTCTGCTTGATTATTTCATAGCGTTTTCTGTCTATGGAATTGCAAGTATCTTTCCAAATATCGGATATTTCTATACCGGTGTGTTTGTGACAAACTTTATTCGCTTTATTAGTTCTACCATTTCTGGTGTTATTGTATATCAAACAACCTTATGGGGAAGTATAACTTATCAGTGTACATATTTGTTGCCAACTCTTATATTGGGCATGATTGTTGTGCCACTGCTATATAAGTCTTTAGAACCACAAATAAAAAAGATGCAGAAATAAAGTAAATGTAAAGGCAGGATAAATTCTAAGGAAAGAAAGTTCCTGCTTTTTTATGTTCTAAGACATTAGTGATGTAGCTTCTTTAACTCATGTGTTTCTATTTTTTTCATTAAGTACCTATATAAAAAACAGTCTTGTTTGACTGTTTCAGACCGTTGACAAAGTCGCTCTTTGAGCAGACTTTGTCATTCGGTCTTTTTTTATCCCCACTTTTGTATAAAAAACAGGTGATTTTAAGCTATCATTTACCAAAAATCACCTAGTAAAAGGAATCTTTCTACCACTTTTTTTAAATTGGTTTTATATATTTTCAAAATATATAGTTTGTCAACAACCTGAAACAGTCTTGTTTGACTGTTTGGTTTCTTATAGAGTTTAATAAAAGAAGTTAACTTTAAAAATCTATTCTTTTAGATAAAATATCTTTTCGAATATGTTGTATAAGTGCATCTTCTCCATGATCTTTCAAATAGTTTAACAAATAGTAAGTTCTTTCTACAGTTTTAGGATGCATAGCGATTCTTCCCTGTTCTCCTTCAAAATACTGTAAAGGACTGGAATCTGTATAAGACTCCTTAAGATATGTTTTTGAAGCCGCAATACGATCACAAACCATTTCAATGTTGAAGTTAACAGGCATTTCTACTGCATACATGCCTTGTCGAAAAAAGTCTACCCAGTATTCCCAGTGATGTCGGTTTCTTCCTTTATGATGAAGCCAGCCTTTGGAATATCCAAGGACTTCTTTTTCTTTACTAATTGGACTGCGGTGTCCTTGATAATAGCGGACTCCGCTTATAAATTCAATTGGTGAATATTTTGATAAGTCATGTAGAATTCCCTGTTTATACAATCCACAGCGAAAACATAAGCCTGCAACTTTTATCTTATGAGAAGTAATGGTATAAAAATGTCCCCATAATCGATTCATACTCCACATCCTTTCTTTTATCATCTATTTTATCATATTCTGTTGTATAAATATAAAATTTGCATAGTATGAAAATAATTCAAAAAACAATCGGTAAATGTGATTAGAAAATAGATAATACTTCTTTATTCATAATAAAATGTAGTACATCTTTGTCATTATGTTTATCTTGATATTTCTTAAAAAGATAAGTTATGTTAAAAAGATCTCTTAGAGGAGACCTTTACATATAAAAAATTAACTGTTATAAACATCCTGATCCAGCATATTTTCTTTTTTAGCAACAATTACAGAAGTGGAAGCATCTCCTATGACATTTAAAGATGTTACTAGCATTTCAATTGGACGATTAATTGCCAAGATTAAGGAATATGCAAGTAATGCGGCATCATTTGTGTATCCCATACCTGTCAAGATCGTAAATAGAATCACAGCCCCAGCACCAGGAGCTGCAGGAGTACCAATAGAGGAAATTAATGCTAAGATAGCAATGATCGCCATAGATGTAAAAGTTACATCATATCCTGCACTGATTGCGACAAATAAAGCGGCTATAACCTGCATAATAGCAGTTCCATCCATATTTATGGTCATACCTAGAGGAAGAGTGAAAGATGCGATGTCTTTATGTACGCCTAGCTCTTCTACACATGTTTTTTTGTTTAGTGGAAGAGTTGCAGCACTGGATGATGTAGAGAATCCAAATAAAGCAACTTTTGCTGTTTTCTTAATGAATGGTTTAGGATTAACTTTTGCCATAATAAGTATATATAAAGGAAATCCTATTAGTAAATATGCAAACAAAGCAAAGAATACACATAAAAGATAAGCTAAAGCTGGGAGTAAATATTCAATACCATAAATTGCAAATGTTCTAGTTAACAATGCAAAAATAGCAATAGGCGCAAATTTTGTGATTATGAAAGATAGACATAAAGAAATAATTTTATCTACTTCACGAAAAAGTTTACTTAAGATTTCTGTTTTATCCTTTAACTGGTTCATTGCCAAACCTATACATACGGCTAAAAAAACAATTGCAAGAACGTTCCCGTTTTGTGTAAAAGCAGAAATTAAATTGTTGGGAATGATATTTAAAATAATAATTAATGGGTTAGAACCAGTTGCTCCTTCTTGAATAGCAATACCTTCTGCTTGAACAGACTGAAATGCACCGCTTTGATATACAAGTGTACCAACTATACCTGCCCAAATAAGGGCAAAAATCGTGGTTTTCAAGAAAGTAAAAATGGTTCTTGATGAAATTCTTCCAAATTTCTTTGTATCCGTTATTGCAGATATTGCTAGAGTAATGGAAACAAATACCATAGGTACAATAATCAACTGCAAGGCATTGACAAACAATTGTCCTACAATATAGAAGATACCGATTGCATTTTCTGCACCTTGGGCAGTGATATCTTGAAAGAGTAAGTTATTGATGGTATTCCATATTTCCTGGTTCCCTGACGAAATTAAGTGTTCACGCAGCACGATACATGAAAATCCAGCTACAAGCCCACATACAAGAGCAATTGCCATTTTTAATGCGAGTTTGTTACTACTAGTGTTTGTGTTCATAAAGACCTCCCTGTTTTATCCCAAATTGTCAATATTATACTATAGAATGAGTGATTTTTAAACATCTAAAAAAAACAGAAAGTAATTTCAACTTTCTGTCTATAATTTATTAGCTTTTTGTATACTGTACCAGGCTTGGAGAGGAATATAAAGAATACAACATACGATAAGAATAGGAAGAATAAAATTCCATGGAGCATCAAATTTTTCAATGTATCCCTGAACGAAGATAAACAATACGATGACAGGCAAAATCCATGTAGCATAAAAACGTAATACGTTAGGAAATTTTAAACCTTTTCCAGTGTTTACTTCCTGCAGGAAGTTTTTCCATCCCCATCCATAGCGAGAAGTACAAAATAGTAAATACAACAAAGAACCTAATGGCAGTAAATTGTTGGAAACAATAAAATCTTCGAAATCCTGAATGGTAGTATTCGCTCCCAATGGGGAAATAAAACTTAAAATATTAAATCCGAGCGCACAGGGAAGAGATAAGATCAAAATCAAGATAAAGTTAAAGATAACTGCTTTCTTTCTTGACCATCCATGATCCATTGCGAAAGATATAATGTTTTCAAATACTGCAATGATTGTAGTTAGCGCAGCAAATGTCATGAACAGGAAAAACAAAGTTCCCCAAAGC
The DNA here is from genome assembly GCF_010537335.1 of Amedibacterium intestinale. Lineage (NCBI taxonomy): Bacteria > Bacillati > Bacillota > Erysipelotrichia > Erysipelotrichales > Erysipelotrichaceae > Amedibacterium > Amedibacterium intestinale. The sequence goes on along the minus strand of NZ_AP019711.1, from coordinate 1,727,903 downwards.
TGTCCACCTGGCATTTCGTTAAAGACATTTGATAATGTAACAAATACAAGTCCTGGTCCACTGTCTGCATCAACTCCAAAAGAAAAGCAGGAAGGGAAAATAATCAAACCGGCAATAAAAGCAATTAAAGTATCTAAAATACATATATTTAAACTTTCACCAAGAAGACTTCTTTCTTTTCCTATATAGCTTCCAAAGATAGCCATAGCCCCAATTCCTATGCTTAAGGTAAAGAAGGCTTGTCCCATAGCTGCAAATATAGCATTTCCAAAACCATTTTCCATCATTTTATGAAAATCAGGTACCAGATAAAACTTTAAACCTTCAACTGCATTTGGAAGGGTTACAGCACGAATAACTAAAACAAGCATAATGATAAATAAAAAAGACATCATATATTTGGATATTTTCTCTACACCATTCTGCAAACCTTTACTGCATATAAAAAAACCAATGATACTGATGATAACCATCCAGAAGATATTTTGAAAAGGACTGTCCAGCATATCAGAAAATACAGCGCTAACTTCTTCGCTATTGATGTTGTGGAAGGTGCCGAATGCCATTTTAAAACAATAATTTAACATCCAGCCTCCTATGGTTGTATAAAACATCATAAGAAGATAGTTTCCGGCAATAGAACTATATTTGATTAGATGCCATTTTGTTTGTTTTGGTTCTAGAACATCAAAGGATTTTGCACAGGATTTTTGTGATGCACGTCCTATAGAAAATTCCATGGCCATAATAGGCAATCCTAGGATTGCCAAAAAAACAAGATATAAAATAACAAAAGCTGCTCCGCCATATAATCCAGTTATATAAGGAAATCTCCAAACATTTCCTAAGCCTACGGCACAACCTGCAGAGATTAGAATAAAACCTAATCTAGATGAAAATTTCTCCCTATTTTTCATAAATTTACACTCCCTTATGAAAATATTGTAAATTCTTCGAAAGAAAATGTCAAATTTATAATTTCATTCTAAAAAGATTTGATGATGTGTTTATCTTATCTTTTCTATAGGACAGATAAATGTTAAAATAAAGAAAGAAAAGAGGGTATTATGGAGGAACTTTATTTACGTTATCAAAGTCATCTGTTAAAAATGAAGCAGGAAGCGAGTTTTAAGAAATGGTTATATATTGATATAACGGCTAAAGAACTGCTGGCTATCTATAAAGATAAAAATCTTGAAGTTTGTAACAAGGCGATGCTCTCCATGATGCTGGAAGGCGATACTTTTCTAATAACACCTAAAAAACTATATTCAGAAAATCTAGTGATTCGTTATTATGTAGATAATTTGAATATAGGAAGAAGACATATATATTGAAGGAGAGAATTTATGAATAAAATTACAAGTTTTTGTATTGATCACGATATTTTAAAAGAAGGTATGTATGTATCTCGTGTAGATGGAGATGTCATAACGTATGATTTGCGTATGGTAATACCCAATAATGGAGTATATTTAGATAATGATGGTTTGCATACATTTGAACATTTATTCGCAACATATGTTCGTAATTCAAAATGGGATGAAAGTATTGTTTATGCAGGTCCAATGGGATGTCGAACAGGTTTTTACTTTTTGACAAGAGATGATATGTCAAAAACAGAAGCAATTAAGCTTGTACAAGAGACAATGGATTTCATAGCGAATTTTGAAGGTGAAATTCCAGGTGCACAGGAATCTAGAGAATGTGGAAACTATTTGGATCATGATCTAGAGAAAGCAAAACAGTATGCAAGAAGCTATAGAGAAGTAATAAAAGAGTGGAGTGAAGAACAATTGGTATATCCACAGGCAGATTAAAAGAAAACTAGCATAGATTTGTATAACAAAAAGATTATCTGTTCATATATTTATCAGATAATCTTTTTGATTTAATGAAAATCAATTTTCTTCGTCTTAATGTTGTATTTTATTCAAGTTATTGAATGTTGTTTGTGTTAAAATGTTCTTGGTAAAACCTATTTTATTTTGTATTTACCATACTTAAAATGAAACCTCTTCATGTGAATATACACAAAGAGGCTTCTGTATGTAACTCTAATGTAGAAGGATTCCTGTTAGTTTTTCAATCAGAGCATTGTCAAATCCTTCTGCCTTCATTTTCTCTGCTATTTCTATTTTTTCATTTTCCCTTCCTTCAAGAATACCTTTAGCTTTTCCTTTTGCTTCTCCTTCTGTTTTTAATCTTTCAATTGCTTCTTCAGGTGCAAGGCTTTCTTCTCCTTCTTTCCTTACTCCCATCATGTTGATGATATTGTTTGTGTTTCTTCTTCCAATTTCCTCTTCCCACTGTTTCGTTGCTTCACACATATTTAGTACCTCCTCTTCTTTGTGTTCTTCCGCATACTTTATGATTTCTTCATTTTCTGTTATAACTCCTGCCAGCTTTATGACATCTTTTTTTACATACACATCTGCACATTCTTTTTTCATTTCTTCTATCTGTTTTCTGTAGATGTGCTGGATCATATAAACAAGCCTGCTTACATCCTCGTTTTGAAATGCATGTTCACTTGACCGTATTTCCAGCAGGTTCATTGAATAGTCGCTGAAGCTTTTCTCCATCCAGTTTGGCATATCCACCATCATATCCTTCAGCCTTCTTGGTCCATCCCATGGCTTTTCTCCATAATACACCACCAGGGTAAATACAGGATGGATCCTTTCTTCTTTTCGCATCCCTGACAGGAATTCATCCCTGTTTGCATAAACTGCATTCTTTTTGTTTTCTCTTTTCTTCTTTGCACATTCTTCACGATACCCTAAGGCATCGTACATCATTACCCGCAAAGGCATCCCATAGTGGATATGGCTTTGGTTTTCCAGCAGGAAGATGGCATATTCACTGTCCCCTGCAAACTTTCTAATTAGATCTGCCCTTCTTTCAACAAAGACATCTTCCTTCTTTTTTGTCTGAATGCTTCCTGACAGATTGCTGTCTGCCTCCATCAGTTTTTCAGGAAGAATGACCTGTTTCCCATCGTATAAGACCGTGTTGAATAAATCCGCAAAACGTTTGTTGTCCTTCCAGAAATCTCTGGATAAAATATCCAGATTTGACATACGCATCACCTATTTCCTTTCTTTTTTTTACGGATATCGGAAAGATGATACATATTCATCTTCATTATAAAAACATGAATATTGTTTGTCTATACCGATATCGTGATATACAGGGCATACATTACCCTGTTCACTAACTTATACGAAACAAATAGGTAAAAATACAAAAAAAATAGAAAAATTAAAAAAAAGACTATGAAAATAAGAGAACATTAGTTTTACTCTAAAAATCATAGTCTTTTTACATAATCTTGTTTTTTGAATAGAAAAATAAATTTCTTATGTTTTTTTCTTTCCTAATTATATTCTTTTTATCGCATCTGCAGAAAAGATAATTCCACCATCTTTTCGTAAAGTTTCATAAGTTTCCATAACTACTCTGGAATATTCCAGTTTTCTATAACAAGTTTCTAAATCATTTGCATTATATATACGTACAAATTCTTTTGTTTCATAATATAATGCGTCATCATTTTGTTCAACACTTAAATCTTCACTTGTATTTTGAATGTTTACACTGAATTTTGAACATTTGCTTGTTTCTGATTCTAAAGTAATATATCCTTTTTCTCCTTGAATCTGAGAGATGCATTTGCTTCTTGTATCTTTACATCCCACACAGACAGCTTTAAAAGTTGGATATTCTAAAATAGCAACTCCACTTGTATCAATACCATTTTCATGTTTATTAGGATAATAGTGTACATTTAGAGGTTTTCCAAATAAGCCAATGACAAAGTGAAGATTATAAATATTAATATCTGCCAAAGCTCCTCCAGAAAAAGCTGGTGAGAAAACATTTGGTGTTTCACCGTTTAAAAATTTATCATAGCGGCTGGAATATTGTGAGAAATTGCATTGTACCATACGTATGGTACCTAAACGAGAAATCTGTTCTTTGATTTTTAAATAATTTGGCATATGTGCAGTTACAATTGCTTCAAAAAGGAATAAAGAATGTTCTCTTGCATAGTTTGATAATATATCAAATTCTTCTAAAGTAGATGTAAATGGTTTTTCACAAATAACATGTTTTCCTGCTTTCAAAGCTTTTAAAGATTGTTCGAAATGTAAACTGTTTGGAGACGCAACATATACACAGTCAATTTCTGAATCATTCAACATTTCATCCAGGTCTGTATATACTTTTTCCACTTCATATTTTTCTTTTAAATTTTTGGCGTGTTCTACATTTCTTGAATACATGGCAACACAAGAAATTCCTTCATTTTGTTTTACAGCATTTAAAAACCAGTCAACGATAAATCCTGTACCAATGGTTGCGACTTTCATCTAATCACTCCTATCTATTCTTCTTTATGGATACTATACCATATTTTTTTATAAGAAGAATATACAAAAATATGCATACTGTTTTCTTTTTATAAAAAGTGTTAAAATACAGGTAACAGGAAAGTGTGATTGCATGAAAACCATAGATATTGTATGTGGAGTTATTAAAACAGAAAAAGGATATTTAATTGGACAAAGAAAAAGCAATGTTCATGATGGAGTGTGGGAGTTTCCAGGTGGGAAAGTAGAAAATCAGGAAACAAAAGAAGAGGCATTGATTCGTGAATTTAAAGAAGAATTAGGTATTGAAATAAAAGTATTGGGTGCATTATGCAGCATTCACGATGTAAGAGAAGATTGTATATTACATGTGTGTGCGTATGTATGCAAATGGGTAAAAGGTGACATTCATTTACATGCACATCATAAACTATGCTTTGTAGAAGCGAAAGATTTGTATCAATATGCGTTTGAAGAAGCAGATAAAGATATATTAGATGCAGTAAATGCATTGGAAAGGGGAAAGGAGTATGAAGAAAACAGAGGAAAGAAAGGTATTACGTGATCCTATTCACGGGTATATCCATGTGGATTTACAGGTTATATGGGATTGTATCAATGCGAAAGAAATGCAGCGTTTAAAAAGAATTCATCAGCTGGGTGGAGATTATCAAGTCTATCATACAGCGGAACATAGTCGTTTTGCACATTCTTTAGGTGTATATGAAATCGTACGTCGTATGGTAAATGAGGTTCAGGCATTACATGATACTTTAAGTGAATATGAAAAAACAACTGTTATGCTGGCAGGATTGTTACATGATATTGGACATGGTCCATTTTCTCATGCTTTTGAAAATATTTCACAACTTCGTCATGAGGAATATACAGTAAAGATTATTATGGAAGAATCTAGTGAGGTTCATCAGATACTGGAAAATTGTCATCCCCATTTAAGTGAAGATGTCGCAAGTATCATACAATATCGCCATCCAAAAGAATGTTTAAATCAAATGGTAAGTGGACAGCTGGATGCCGATCGTATGGATTATTTATTGCGAGATGCTTATTTTACTGGAACGAATTATGGAAAATTTGATTTAGAGAGAATTCTTCGTACGATACGTGTAAAAGATGGAAAAATCGTAGTAAAAGAAAGTGGAATTCATAGTGTAGAAGATTACATTATGGCTCGTTATCATATGTATTGGCAAGTATATCTTCATCCAGTTGCCAGAAGTTATGAAATCCTGCTTACATCTATTTTTAAAAGAATGAAAGAATTATATAGAAAACATCCAGATTTTGGAAAAGAAGTTTCGATGTTTGTACCTTTCTTAAAAGAAGAAGCAGCAAGTATTCAGGATTTATTCTTATTGGATGAGGGTGCTGCTTTGTATGGTTTTTCCTGTTTAAGAAATAGTGAAGATGAGATTTTAAAAGATTTAAGCAGACGTATTTTAGATCGTAAACTGTTTGAATATGAAACGATTCATGATGAAAAGGAAATTGAAGACATTAGAAAAAGAGTACAGGATATGGGATATGATCCATCCTATTATGTGCATCGAGATATAGTATTCCAAAAACCATATGCTCCATATTCTGGAAAGAATACTGCTCATGCGGTATGGGTATTAAAAGAAGATGGAAGTATTTCAGAATTAGAAGAAGCAAGTGAAATCGTACATGCTTTGACAAAAGCAGATTTAAAAGAAGAACAGAAGGTATATTATCCAAAGGAAAAGTTATAATGAAGTTAGTAGATGATTTGAATATTGCATGTGGAATTTGTTAAAAAGACACCTTTATTATAGATGTCTTTTTGTATTGTCTATTCTTTTGTTTACACAATAGAAACAAGTAGATTTTCTCTCTTTATGTTAAATTATTCTTATTCTTCTTTTTTCTTTCATAGTAAGGAATGATTTCTCTTATAATTAAGTTTACTATTATAATCGTCATAGTTATAAATAAAATAATTTTTTGTTGATTTGGAGTGAGGGCGCTATTTGATAACTTGTCGATGGTTATGTTATCTATGATATTTGAATTTAATATGGTTTTCGCAAGTATATAATCGCTTAATTTAACAAGTGTCCATACAAGAAACAGAATGAAAAAATTCTTTAATAGAATGTTTTTTATATTTTTATGTTTCATACTGAAATCACCTCTTTTTAGTAATTCTTACGTACATCATAAAGAGGAAGGCTAAATTTAATCTAAAGAATAAGTGAAGTATGGTAAATCTTTGCTTGTTAAATGATTATGACAAGTGGAAAAGAAAAAAGCATATAATTCATGGAGAATCATACGCTTTTTTAGGCTTATCGCCTATACAATCTAGTGTAGAAACAAGACTGTACTATTTCGTCCAGGTTTTAAATTCTTCATCTGTACATAACACATAGTGGCTGCCTTCCACCAGGTGCTGTGTTCCTGCTGTATAATCAATACCGCTTGCTTCATAGTCATAATGGATAGAGGTACGATGTCTTTCTACAGCTGGGTTTGGGCTTGGAATAGCACTTAGAAGACTTTTTGTATAAGGATGAATAGGATGGGAAAAAATTTCTTCTGTTGTTCCTGTTTCTACCAGATGACCCAGATGCAGTACGCCAATACGATCGGAGATGTATTTTACCATGCTCAAATCATGGGCGATAAACAAAATGGCTGTTTCTGTTTTTTTCTGTATCTGTTTCATTAGATTGACGACTTGTGCCTGAATGGACACATCCAACGCACTGATAGCTTCGTCTGCAATGACCAAATCAGGATGCATAATTAATGCTCGTGCAATACCGATACGCTGCCTCTGTCCACCAGAGAACTGATGTGGATAACGATTGGCATGTTCCTTAGATAAGCCAACCATTTCCAGCATCTCATACACTTTTTCCTTTCTTTCTTCTTGTGTTTTATAGTCATGATGAATATCTAAACCTTCCGCAATAATATCCATGACCTTTCTTCTAGGATTCAAACAAGCCATTGGATCTTGAAAAATCATCTGCATTTTTGTATGCAGCATTTTTTCTGTTTCTTTATCCATTTTTTTTGATATATTTTTTCCATTAAAATAGATTTCACCGTCGGTAGGCTGATACAGACGTATGATGCTTCTTCCAGTCGTTGATTTTCCACTTCCAGATTCTCCTACAAGTCCATAGGTTTCTTTTGGATAGATGCAAAAAGAAATGTCATCAACAGCTTTTACTGTAAATTTACGATTTACCTTAAAATATTGTTTTAAGTTCTTTACTTCTAAAATGGGTTGTTTTGTTTCCATTTTACATACCTCCTTTTCGCATCTTTTCCAATCGTTTCCTTAATGCTGCAGGCATTTCTACATGAGGTGCATTTTCATGCATCAGCCAGCTGGCAACTTTATGGGATGAAGAACCAGGTACATCAAACATAGGGGGTTCTTTTCGAAAATCTATTTTTAATGCATATTTGTTTCTAGGGGCAAATGCATCTCCTTCAATACGCTGTGTAAGGTTTGGAGGAGTTCCTGGAATGGTATACAGCTCATCATCATCGGTATCCAAATCTGACATAGCACTTAATAATCCCCATGTATAGGGATGTCGAGGATCATAGAAGATTTCATCAATCGTACCTGTTTCAATAATTTTTCCAGCATACATGACATTGACAAAGTCCGCAACCTTTGCGACAACTCCAAGATCATGTGTTATATAAATAACGGATAAGTTCTTTTTCTTTTGAATCTCTTGAATCAATTCTAAGATTTTTGCCTGAATGGTAACATCCAGTGCTGTTGTTGGTTCATCACATATCAATACATAAGGATCACAAGATAAGGCAATCGCAATAACAATTCTTTGTCGCATACCACCGGATAATTGATGCGGATAGTTTTTCATACGTTTTTTTGCATCTGTGATACCTACAAGTTCCAGCAATTCCACTGCCTGTGCATAGGCTTCTTGTTTTGTTTTTCCATAATGATACATCATAGGTTCCATGATTTGTTTTCCAATGGTCATGGTAGGATTTAGGGAAGTCATAGGATCCTGGAATACCATTGCAATCTTTCTTCCACGAATTTCTTTTTGCATTTGTGCTTCTTTTAATTGTAATAAATCTACACTATGAAGTTCTTTGGTTTGTTCATCTTCCCATGTATATTCAATGGAACCACTGTCAATCGTTCCATTTTTTGAAAGGATTCCCATGATGGCTTTTGTTGTGACGGATTTTCCACTTCCAGATTCTCCCACGATGGCAATGGTTTCTCCTTTATACAAGTCTAGATTTACACCACGAATAGCACTCACTTTACCACTATCGGTCTTAAAGGATATATTCAGGTTTCTGATTTTTAGGATACGTTGTCTTTCTTTCATAACTTATCTCTCCTTCATCGTAGGGTCAAAGGCATCACGGATTCCATCTCCAAACAAGTTAAAGCTTAACATCAAAATAGCTAAAATAGCAGCTGGAATCAGCATCATGTGCGGATATATAAGGAATAAATCAAATCCATCATTGATTAAAGTTCCTAAAGAAGCTTCTGGTCTAGGTAAGCCTAATCCAATAAATGCCAGGTATGCTTCATAGAAAATAGCATTTGGAATATTCATCATAAACATAATGATCAATTGTCCAAAAATATTGGGGAGAATTTCTTTACAGATGATAAAAAAACTTCCTGCACCCATCGTTCTGGATGCCAGTACAAATTCTTCTTCTTTTATCTTTAATACCTGTGCTCTGGTAATACGTGCCATACCAATCCATTCGGTGAATGTTAAGGCAAGAATGATAGTAAATAAAGATGCTTTCATGATCGTTAATAAAATAATCAGTACAACAAGAGTTGGAATAGAATTAATGATTTCCTGGATTCTTTGCATGATGACATCTACTTTACCACCAAAATATCCACTAACCAGACCATAGATAATACCGATACATACATCAATAACCATCGCCGCAAAGGCAATAAATAAGGATATACGAGCACCTTTCCAAACACGAATGAATAAATCTCGTCCATAATTATCGGTACCAAACCAGTTGGTGCTATCTGGTGTATGATTGGCAATGGAAGTATTGATATCATCAAATCCCCAGGAAGATAGCATTGGTACAACAAAAGCTAGGATAGTAATAAGAAGAATAAAAATTCCTCCAATGACGGCTCCTTTATTTTCACAGAAACGTTTTAAAATATCTTTCCAGAAAGGCTTTTCTGGAAGAACTTCATCTTTTAATATAACTTCATGATCTTGTGATACAAAGGTAAAATCATCTTCTAAAAAAGTCTTGTCTTCCATACTAATCCCCCTTTCCTAAACGAATTCTTGGATCGATGATCCCATAAGCAACATCGATGATCAGCATCATGATAATATACAGTGCAGCATATAGGAATGAACATGCCAGAATGATATTTACATCATTGGTGTGAATACTGTTGATTAACAGTTTTCCAAGTCCTGGAACCCCGCATATTTGTTCAACGACCATGGTTCCTGTCATTAGATTAACTAAAATAGGTCCTAAAATGGTAATTACAGGAATTAAGGCATTACGAAGTGCATGTCGAAAAATCAGTGTTTTTCTATCTAATCCTTTTGCCTTTGCCAGTGTCATATATTCACTTCCAAGAACACCGATCATTTCGGTTCTGGTAAATCTTGCCACATTGGCAATGACGCTCATGGATAATGCCAAGACAGGCAAAATAGATGAATATAACATTTGAGAACTGTTATAAATGGTTGGAAGCCAATGCAGTTTTACTCCAAAAAGCATTAAAATAAGCAGGGCAAATACAAATGATGGAATGGATACTCCAAGAACAGAGATGATTGTGGAGATACTGTCCCAAATGGTATTTCGATGCAAGGCAGCAAATACACCTAATGCCATACCTACAACAGCACCAAAAATACATGCCAGAATACCAAGCATGAAAGAAATTTTGGCGGCATCAAAAACTAAACCTGCAACTTCCATATCTTTATACATCGTATAGGAAACGCCAAAATCACCATGCAGCATGTTTGTTAAATAATTCCAAAATTGTACTAAAATTGGCTTATCTAAACCATATTTTGCTTCAATAACAGCACGTTGTGCATCCGTAAGTTTCTCGTTGTTGATGGGAGAGCCTGGAAGCAGTTTTGTCAAAGCAAACAAAACTACCAATATGACAAATAAAGTAACTGCAGAAATCAGCAATCTTCTGGCAATATATTTCAACATAGATTTGTCCATAGTTTCCCTTCCTTTCTTATGAAAAAGAGGGGAGCATAGAGTATTTACCAATGCCCCCTCAAGTGGTATTGAATAAATTATTCAGCGATTTCTACGTATGTGAAATCATAAGGTACACCAACAGGTTTTTGAATTAAGTTTTTAACTTTTTGGCTTTGTAGTACAGCGGATCCTTTTTCAAATACAGGAATGAATGCATAATCTTCCATTGCGATTTTTTCTGCTTCTATCAGATAATCCCAGCGTTTTTCAGGATTAGAAGCGGATTTTTTCGCATTGTCCATTGCCTGATCAAAGGCTGCACTGCTGTATTTTCCATAGTTGTTGGTATTTCCTGTTAATAATAAGTTTAAATATGTGATAGGATCAGAGAAATCAGGTCCCCAGCGAGTTAAGGATACATCAAATTCACCATTTCTTTGTTTTGTATAGATACGATCATTTTTCGTAGTCGCAACCATTTCGATGTTTAATCCATTTAACTTACTAAAAGCATTTTGTAAATATTCTGCCATGGTATCCATTGGAGATTCATCAGTTCCATACAATAGACGAAGATCAATACTGTCTTTTCCTAATTCTTTTAATCCTGCATCAAAATATTTCTGTGCTTCTTCTAAGTTGTAATCTGTATATTTATCTGCCGTTTCTCTAAAGTCTTTTCCATCTGGACCAGTAGATAATTTTGTAGGGACAAATCCTGCTGCAGGTAAGGAACCATCTTTTAATACATTATCCGTAAAGTCCTGACGATTGATTGCATAAGATAAAGCTTTACGAATGTTTGCGTTTGCTAAGTCTTCATTTTTGAAATTTATTTGTAAATAGAACAGATAACCTTCTGGGATTTGTTTGAAGTTTTCTGTTGTTTTGTATTTATCTACAAGTTCAGAGTTGATAGTACAATAATCATTTGCTTTGCTGTCAAAGTTCATGGCTGCAGTTTTTGGATCTTGTACTAAAAGCATATTTAATTCTTCCAGTTTTACAGCATCGGCATTATAGTAATCGTTATTTTTTTCAAAAGTAGCTTTGCTTCCTTTTTCCCATGCTGTTAATTTATAGGCACCATTGGAAAGTGTTGTTTCTGCAGAAGTAGCATAGTTTTTCCCCTGTTCTTCTACGAATTTTTCATTTTGTGGATAGTAACATGGGAATGTCATTAAATCAAGGAAGAATGGACATGGATTTTCCAGTTCAATGACTAAGGTTTTATCATCCTTGGCTGTAATTCCTAAAGTTTCCATTGCTTTATCATCCAAAGTTTTTCCAGCTTCCTGATCTGCCATCAGCTTATCTGCATTTTTAACACCGGCACCATCTGTACCAAGCATATAGGCATAGTTTCCAGCTTCCTGAATGATTTTTCTCCATGAATATACAAAATCATTGGCAGTAACTGGATCCCCATTGGACCATTTCGCATCTTTTAATTTAAAAGTATATGTCAAACCATCGTCACTTACTTCATAAGATTCAGCCAATGCATTTGAGGTATTACCGTCTTTATCTCTTCCCATTAAACCATCCGTAAAGGCGTGGATGGCATTGAAAGACATTCCATCATTTGCTTTTGTTGAATCTAGGGAGATGATATCCAGTTCACTTGCAAAATTAAATACATTTTTAGATGAAGATCCACTAGAACCACATCCTGTCAGAGATATCGCCATCATGGTACAGGCGAGTAGAGAAAATAATTTTTTCATGTAAAACCCCTCCTTTGTATTCAAACTTCATCATCCTTATAACAAGTGTCATGTTTGAAGATATGAAATTTATGTTCCTATTATATACACTTTCAGAAAAAAGTTTCAACATATTTTCACAAAATGTTTCAACAATTTACAATACATATACATTTTGTTTCAGTTTGTTTTTCAATCGTGGACACTTCGAATATAAAAAAACCTTCCAACAGAGGATTCTCTGCTGAAAAGCCTTCTTTTATCTTACCACGATAGCACATTGTGTGAAATTATAGCTGGTTTCAAAAACACTTGCATTGTCAATGTCTGTTTCTCAACGATAGATTTTATATTCTGCCGATATATACTGCATTATATTTGCTGTATAAAACATAGGTTTATAGGTATGACAAAAAGCGGATGAATTAATAAAAAAATTCTTTCATTTTTTGTATTTCTCATTTCTTTTGGCGTATATGTATGTTAGAGGAGATGAGAAGCTTGGATATTAAAGAATTAAATAAAATGATTGAGAAGGAGGACAAGGAAGGTCGAATTACAGAAAAATGCTACTGGAATGATTTGTGGAATTGTGTGGTAGAGGAGCAGGCAAATGATTATACGTATGCGGAAGTAAAAGATGCCCTTCCTTTGCTTGTCAGTGAAGTGAATTATCGTCAAAGAAGGTATAAAGCCAATAGTAATGAAATGGGGGTGGATATACGAAAAGGAGATATTTGCTACATTGATTTTGGACCTGCTTATATTAATGAAATTGGTTTTCAGCATTTTGGATTAATCTTGTCTATTTTTCATAACAAAGCCTTTGTGATTCCTATGAGTGGAAATTATGAAGCTTATCAAAAAGCTTACAGTAAAACAAATCCAAAAGGGAAAAGGCATTTAATGAAACTTGGACGTATCAAAGGAATGAATAAGACTTCTGTGTTGTTTATTAACGATGCAAAATTTATTAATACCGCTAGAATCATTGATGTAAAAGCACATTTGGATATACATAGCAATCTATTTAAGGAAATTAAAGAACGAGTCATACAAAGTCTGGAATAAAAAAACTGCATCTTAGGATGCAGGAATTTCATTGGCGTGGATAAGTACATGAATCCATTTTTTAGAACGAAAACGTAAATAGGTAATAATGGCTTTTACGATTTCATCACTAAAGGAAAGAGCTACAACAAGAGGCAAAGAAAGATGCCATACACCAGCCGCTAAAAATGCTAATGGGTTAGCAATGCACCATATACCAAGAACATCGCAATACATACAAAATCTTGTATCTCCTCCAGAGCGCAGGATTCCACAAATCAATACATAAGACATCATTTTTGGAGTGTTATATAAAGCAAATGCGGCAATCGTGGATTGTAAAAGAGCTGTTGTCTGGGCATCGTATTGGTAAATGTTAGAAATAGCGATTCTGCTTGTATAAAGAAGAAGTGACATTACGATGCAGAAGGCTAGATTTATCCATATAAATACTTTGCCATAAGCAAAGGCAAGATCTTTGTTGTTTCTTCCCAGTTCATTGCCAATCATAACAGCACAGGCATTTCCCAGTCCAAAAAAGATGCATTGAAATAAATCATTGATAACACCAGCAACCTGTACAACCGCTACAGCACTTGTTCCTAACAGGCCATAGGCAACGAATAATCCAGTAGTGCCTATGCTCCATGCACTTTCACTTGCGGCAACAGGCAAGGCAGTTTTAATGACTCTTTTACATAATTGTTTATCTAAGTGAAAAATTGTAGAGAGATTTGCGGCAAGAGGGTGGTCTTTGCTTTTGTATACATAACTCATGATAAAGATCAGCTCTACGATACGAGCAGTTAAAGTTGCAATAGCAGCCCCTTTCACTCCTAATACAGGGAATCCAAAATTACCAAAAATCAATCCATAATTCAAAACAGTATTGATGGAAATAGCAAGTACACTGGCAATTGTAGGAATCTTTAGATTGTGAATTGCTCGTGAATTAAAACTCATTAAAAAAGAAAAGGCTGTTAGAATGTATGTAAAGCAGGTAATACGCAAATAGGAAGCACCGATTGAAATGGTAGAGGCCTCTCTTACAAACAAAGAAAGAATCTGTGGGGCAAAGGTAAAGGCGATAAAAACGGTAAATATAGAAAGAAAAAAACCAATCCACATTTCAATCGCAACTACTTTTTGAATTTGTTTTACATTTTTAACACCCCAGTATTGTGAAATAAAAATGCTGGCACCACTGTATAGACCAAAACATATGGTAGAGAAAATAAAATAGATTTTATTGGCAGCCCCGACTGCCGCAAGTTCACTGACTCCAACACTTCCAATCATAAAAGTGTCAATCATATTTAAACTTAAAGAAATGACCTGCTGTAAAACAATGGGTAAACCAATCTTTGCCAGCATCGTTAAAAAAGTACGTTTATTTATCATATGTAGTATCCCCTTATAAATATGTCTGTATTGTATCAAAAATATAAAAACTTGTAAAAAGAGGATGGATTTTTTCAAATTCCGACACAATCGGCATAGACACTTCGTTTATAATGCGATTCGAAAAGAAAGAGGTGTTCCTATGGAAAAGGTCATAATGGAAAAAATGAGAAAGCCATTTGTAATTCGTTCAGGTGATGTGTGGTGTGCACTGTTTGCTTTGGTGTTAGGAAGTGTGCAGGGATTGATGGAACCGATATTGGTGTTTTTGTTTTTAACACATTGTTATCTTCGTTCAACATCAGAAACGATTTCCATGATTTTATTTCTTTTTATAAGTCTGCTTACAAAAGATATGATGTATTTGTATTTTTATGCATTGGGAATTGCTTTTTATTTTGTTTTGATTTATCTTGTAAAACTTTCAAATCGCAATGTATATCAATGGATACCTCTTATAAATGCAATATCTGCTATGCCTTTTGCCTTATTACAGTATAGAAGTTATGGTGTTTTTATCATTGGAAGTATTGTCTATGCCCTAACAAGAGAAATGTTGAAAGAATATAGCTGGATCAAACAATCCTTTGCCTTATCGAATATTATTTATGGTGGGATGTTTATAGGTGCAGGTTTGTGTGCAGGAGAGATATTTCCATCTGTTTCTTATAATCTATTGCTTGTTTTTTTGAGTGGGGCAGCTTTCTTTTGTCATGCAAGGGAAATGATGTTATATGTTGCGGCCTTATTTTTACTTACCGCTTTACCTCAGCCTTTTTGGCTGCTTGTAGCTTTGCTGGTATCTGTTTTTAAAGAAGAAAAAATTGTGGCAGTGACACTTCTTGGTTTGTTTGGAATACAGTATGCAGAAAACTTGTTTCATATTATCTATTTATTTGTAAATGCTCTTTGTATCGTTATTATAAAAAAAGAAATGCTTCCTTTTGTCAGTGAAGAAACAAAACCGCTAAGCATTTCTAAATCACTGTCGCAGGATAATTTATTAAGAAGGCAGCTGCAAAATTATGCCTCTATTTTTGAGTCTTTGCATAGCTACTATGAAACAATGAAGAATCCACATGCAGAACTTTTAGAAAGCATGGCTTTTGCGTTACAGTATCAGGCAGATGAACTTGAACATCCTATGTGTGGAGAAGAAAATAAAACAAGAATCATACAAGCTTTAGAAGGATATCAGTTTGCTGTAGAAAATTTACATATAGAAGAGTTTCGAGATGGGTCTTTGCGTTTGCATATAACCATTTCCAATTTACATAAAAAAGAAATATGTACAACGCTAAAACCTTTATTAGAAGGATTGTTACAGCGAAAAATGAAAGTAATATCGGTAGAAGACCATCGTTTTTCTAAAGGGTATGATGTTGTTTTACAAGATAATTTGCCTTTTGAAATTGAAGTTGATGGAGATAGTTTAAAAAATGCTTCAACAACCAGTGGAGATGCATTTTCAATTTTCCATTTTCGACAAAGTTTGGTCTGCATGATTAGTGATGGCATGGGGAATGGAGAAAAAGCTGCACAGATATCTCATTTGGTAAGCAGTATATTTCAAAAGATGGTGGTTAGCGGTATTCCACAGGATAATGCAATACGCTGCATTAATAAGTTAATGCAAAGTGATACTTATGCAACATTGGATGTTATATGTTTTAATCGTTCCAAAGGGGTTGCTTATTTATCAAAATCAGCGGCTTGTCCAACCTGGCTTTTAAGAGAACATAAATTATATGAATTAAGCGGCAGTGCTTTGCCGGTAGGAATTGTCTCTACCATACAGCCAGATTGTTTTGAAATCGAACTGCAGGATAAAGATGAATTTATTATGATGAGTGATGGTGTAGAGATGAAGGAAGTTTATGCATGGATGAGGGAACGTCAGGAGGATAGTATGAAGGAAGATGTGGAGATCTTTATGGATATACTGAAACGAAAATTACGAAAAGATGATTCTACCATTATTTTGGCAAGAGTAAAGGAACAGTAAAATTTCGCGCTATTTCGCGTGATTTTTTTTGTGAGAATATGGAATATCGTGTGAAAAGCTTAGAATTTAAAAAGAGTGTGCTATAATACACTCATGGAAAACTGGGAAATATTATTGGATAAGAAAGAAACATATATTATAGGGGTTAGTGGAGGGCCAGATTCTATGGCTCTTTTAGATATGTGTAAAAAGCAGGGATATTCGCTTGTTGTAGCACATATGAATTATCAGAAAAGAGATAGCGCATTACGGGATGAAGAAATTGTAAGAAAGTATTGTGAAGAAAATGGAATACCTTGTGTGATTCGAAAGCAAAATAAAACATGTCAGGGAAATTTTCAGGCATTCGCCAGAGAAGAACGATATCGTTTTTATAAAGAATTATTAGATGAATATAAGGCACAGGGAGTCTTGCTGGCACATCATTTAGATGATCATTTAGAAACATATCTGATGCAGAAACAAAGAAAATCACTAGGGGAATGGCATGGAATTAAAGAAAAAACAGAAATTTTTGGCTGTCCCATTCTTCGACCTCTTCTATCTTTTACAAAAGCACAGCTAGAAATGTATTGTAAAAAACAAGGTGTGGCATTTGGAATTGATGAAAGCAATTTGACAGATGATTATACAAGAAATAAGATTCGACATGAACAAATTGAGCATATGACAATGGAAGAGAAACTGAATTTGGCACAGAAGATTCAAGAGGAAAATGAAAGGCTGCTGCAGGAAAATAAAAAAGCAAGACACTTTTTAAGTCAGTGGGATTTTGATGTTTCTTCTTTATTGGAGTTAGATGAAAATCTTCGTTATCGCTGTTTGTTTTTGTGGATAAAAGATAAGACAAAGACAAGTTTAAGCGCAAAACAGCTATCTAAGATACAACAGCTTTTGTATAAAAAAGATAGCTGGGAAATACCTGTAAAAGATAAAATTTTATATCAGGAATATGGTAAACTAGATTTTGATGATGGAAGTGATATATCCTATGCATATGAATATAACAGTTTAAAGTATGGAAAGACACCTTACTTTGAAATTTCAAAAACAGGAAGAGGTGTGGAAGCTTTAACCCTTTCAGAAAAAGACTTTCCAATTACGATTCGAAATGTAAAAGAGGCGGATCGCATTACTCTTCGATTTGGCACAAAGAAGGTGCATCGCTGGTTTATTGACCGTAAAATTCCTAGAAAACAAAGAAAAGTGTGGCCAGTAGTTGTCAATGCGGCCAATAATATCGTACTTGTACCGGGAATTGGTTGTGATATTGCACATTTCTCTAACAATCCAAACATATTTGTGTTAAAATAAATATTAGCTGTATTAGGAGGAAAAACCATGCTAGATGTAGTGGAAAAAGTATTAGTTACGCAAGAAGAAATTATGAAACGTTGTGCTGAAATGGGAAAACAAATCAGCGAAGATTATAAGAATAAAAAGGAGATTCCTTTGGTGGTTGGTCTATTAAAGGGAAGTGTCCCATTTATGGCAGAAATCATTAAACATATTGATTTGGAAATTCAGATAGATTTTATGGATGTATCAAGCTATGAAGGTACAGAATCGCTTGGTAATATTCGTATCGTGAAAGATTTGGATTGTTCTGTAAATAATCTTTCTATTTTACTGGTAGAAGATATTGTGGATACAGGAAGAACTTTAAAAGAAGTTAAACGTATGTTGATGAGCAAAGGGGCAAAAGAAGTGAATGTGGTCTCTTTACTGGACAAACCAGAGCGTCGTGTGGTAGATATAGAAGCAGAATATGTTGGATTTACCATTCCAAATGAATTTGTAGTCGGATATGGTCTTGATTATGATCAAAAATATCGTAATCTTCCATATATTGGTGTATTGAAAAGAGAAGTCTACGAACAATAGACATAGAAAAAAACAAGGAGGACAAATCGTTTATGAATAACAACAAAAAGGTAATTAATTTTCTGCCTTATATTCTGGTTATTTCGATTTTGCTGCTTCTGGTTACGTTTGGAAACGGAAATGCTACAAAAGTTTTCAATTATAACGAATTTTCTGCTAGTGCAGAGAAGATGGAGTTCAAAGATGTTAGGATGTCTGTAGGAACTACGGTTGTTAATATCGTTGGAACATATGAGAACAATGGAAAACTTGAAAACTTTACAGTATCTGTTCCAAAGACAGATGAAAATATTCAGTGGCTAAGTGATATTTTTGCGAAAAACAAAAATACGAAAGTAGAAGTACTGGATGCAAACAGGGAAACTTTCATGGAGATGTTCCTGAAAAATTTCCTGCCGTTTCTATTGTTAGGTGGAGTTGCTATTTTCCTTTTCTCTAAAATGAATGCAGGGGGAAGCAACAAAGCCTTCGAATTTAGTAAATCAAGAGCAAAAATTGAAGGAAACATCAAAGTTCGTTTTAAAGATGTAGCCGGATGTGATGAGGAAAAAGAAGAAGTTAAAGAAATTATTGACTATTTGAAAGATCCTAAACGTTTTACGGACATGGGTGCTCGTATTCCTAAGGGAATGTTAATGGTAGGGCCTCCAGGTACCGGAAAAACATTACTTGCAAAAGCAGTAGCTGGGGAAGCGGATGTTCCATTTTTCTCCATCAGTGGTTCTGACTTTGTGGAAATGTTTGTAGGTACAGGGGCAAGTCGTGTGCGTGATATGTTTAAAAAAGCCAAACAGACAGCACCATGTATCGTATTTATTGATGAAATCGATGCCGTTGGTAGACAGCGTGGAGCTGGTATGGGCGGTGGAAATGATGAACGTGAACAAACATTGAATCAGATGCTTGTTGAAATGGATGGTATGGAAGAAAACAAAGGTATCGTTATTATTGCGGCTACTAACCGTCCAGATGTATTAGACCCTGCACTTCTTCGTAGCGGACGATTTGATCGTCAGATTACCGTAAATCTTCCTGATAAAAAAGGACGTTATGAAATTTTAAAAGTACATGCAAGAAATAAAAAACTTTCTAGTGAAATCAGTTTGGAAAATCTGGCAAAACGTACACCAGGTTTCTCAGGTGCGGATTTGGAAAACGTATTGAACGAAGGGGCTATTCTAGCAGTTCGTGATAAACGTAAAGTAATTACGATGGCTGATCTTGATGAAGCTATTGACCGTGTTATGATGGGGCCGGCAAAAAAATCAAAGAAATATACAGAACAGGAAAAACGTCTTGTTGCGTATCATGAAGCAGGACATGCTGTTATCGGTTTAAAATTGAAAGATGCAGATAAAGTAGAAAAAGTAACGATTATTCCTCGTGGACAGGCTGGTGGATATAACCTAATGACTCCACAGGAAGAAAAGATGTTCCCAACAAAAGCAGATTTCATGGCACAGATTACTGGGCTTATGGGTGGACGTGTTGCGGAAGATGTTATGTTCAATGAAATATCTGCTGGTGCAAGTAATGATATTCAAAAAGCTACTAAAATTGCCAAAGCTATGGTTCGAAGCTGGGGTATGTCATCACTGGGGCCAATTCAGTATGATGATGGCAGTGGAAATGTATTCTTAGGAAGAGATTACAGCAGCGGAAGTAATTATTCTGGTGAAATTGCTTATGAAATCGATAAAGAAATTCGTAAAATCATTAATGAATGTTATGATAAAGCGAAAGAAATTATCGAGGGCAATAAAGATTTGTTAACATTAATTGCGGAAACATTAATTGAAGAAGAAACAATTACAAGTGAACAGATCAATAACCTTGTTGAATATGGAAGCATTCATTCTCCTGAAGAAATAAAGAAACAAGAAGAACAGAATGAAGACAGCAATGTCGAAAACATTCAAAATGCAGAGGAAGCAAAAGTAGCAGAAGAAGAAACTGTTAAGGAAACAAAAGAAAAAGCAGAAGTTGAAAAAAGTTTTGATGATGCTTTAAAAGAATTAACAAAACATTCTGAAGAATAAGAATTGAAAGGTATTATCCAAAAAGGTAATGCCTTTTTTATACATTTAAAATATGGTACAATACCACTGAAAAAAAGCAGGTGAAAATTATGTTGAAAGATACGATTGCAGCGATTTCTACTGCAGCGGTTGATGGTGCGATTTCCATTGTTCGATTAAGTGGAGATGACGCAATAGAAATTGCCAATAGCATCGCAAGTATAAATTTATTGAATAAAAAAAGTCATACGATAAGTTATGGTTTCATTGTTGATCCTATTACATTACAGGAGATTGATGAAGTGTTATTTAGTGTTTTTAAAGCACCTAAAACGTTCACAAGAGAAGATATAGTGGAAATCAATTGTCATGGAGGCAGATTTGTTACAAAAAAAATACTCTCTCTTTGTTTGATGCAGGGGGCAAGATTAGCAGAACCTGGAGAATTTACTAGACGAGCATTTTTAAATGGCAGAATTGATTTAACACAGGCAGAAGCGATTAATGATATGATACTGGCAGATTCTAATGAAAATATGAAACTGGCTATTCATGGAATTAAAGGAAGTGTTAAAAAATTATTAGATCCTTTACTGGAAAATATTTTAGATATTATTGCGAATATTGAAGTGAACATTGATTATCCAGAATATGATGATGTGGAAATGTTGACAAATGATGTGGTGCTTCCAAAAGCAAAAGCATGGTTAGATAACATTGATACAATTTTAGATAGAGCACAAAGTGGAAAAATTATGAAAGAAGGTATTCGCACAGCAATCGTGGGGAAACCGAATGTTGGAAAAAGCAGCCTTTTAAATGCATTGCTGGAAGAAGATAAGGCAATTGTTACAGACATTGCAGGTACGACAAGAGATATAGTGGAAGGTCATATTCATTTAGGTGGATTGACATTGAATTTGATTGATACAGCAGGGATTCGTGATACAGAAGATGTGGTAGAGAAGATTGGTATTCAAAGAAGTTTACAGGCAATGGAGGATGCACAGCTGGTAATTGTTGTATTAGATGGAAGCCGTCCATTGGATGAGCAGGATGATGAACTGTTAGAAATGACCAAAGATAAAACTAGAATTGTTGTTTATAATAAAAATGATTTATATGAGGTATCCGATGGGATTTCTATTAGTGCAGCCAAACAGGAAATCACACCTTTGGTAAATAAAATTCATGAATTGTTTGACCATCATAAAATCGCAATTGAAGAACCTGTATTAGGAAATGAAAGACAGATTGGATTTATGATGAAGGCAAAACAATCGATGCTTCAAGCTGTTGAGGCAATGGAAAATGGATTGGAGCTTGATCTTGTGGAAATTGATATTCAAGATGCCTATACAGCATTAAAAGAAATTTTAGGAGAAGTACATAGAGAAGATCTCTTGGATACACTTTTCTCTAATTTCTGTTTAGGAAAATAAGAAAAGAGGAACGATATGTATACATTAATTGATACCCATTGTCATATAACATGTGATGCTTTATATGAAAGAATTGATGAAGTAATACAAAATGCGAAAGAACATCATGTGGAAAGAATGATGATCGTATGTACAGGTTTTAAAGAGTATGAAAGAGCAGAATCTTTGAAACAGAAAGAAGATATGTTTGATATTGCGTTAGGATTTCATCCATGTGATTTATATGATTTTTCAGAAGATGACTATCTTCGTCTAGAGCAGCTGTTACAAGAAGGAAAATTAGCTGCAGTAGGTGAAATCGGATTGGATTATCATTGGAAAGATGTAGAAAAAGAAGACCAGAAAAAAGGTTTTGTTCGACAGATACAATTAGCTAAAAAGTATGATAAACCTATTTTGATTCATATGCGGGAAGCTACAAAAGATACACTGGATATTTTGCAGGAGTATGCTCCTCATAAAGGGATTTTTCATTGTTTTAGCGGCAGCAGGGAAACGGCAGATATTGTCTTAAATATGGGGTTTCATATTGCTTATGGAGGTCCTTTAACTTTTAAGAATTCCAGAGGTGCTCCTGAAGTGTGTGAACAAATTCCACTTGATAGACTTTTTGTAGAAACCGATTGTCCATATTTAACTCCACATCCCTACAGAGGAAAACAAAATGAGCCTAAATATGTAGAAGTTACATTTGATAAGATGTGTGAGATTAAACAGGTAGATAAAGAAATTCTGGCAAAGCAGATGAAACAAAACTATGAAGCGCTTTTTGGTAAAAAGTAGCGTATATAAAAAGCAGGATACAATTCACATCCTGCTTTTTACATAGTAATTATCTTTTAAATTTTTCAATTTTTTGAAACGTTTCATCACTGATTTGATGTTCAATATGACATGCGTCTTCTTCCGCTGTTTCAGGAGCAACACCTAATACATCAGTTAGAAAAGAAGAAATAACCTGATGTCGATGATATACTTCCTGTGCAATTTTTCTACCTTCATCACTTAAATGAATATCTCCATAACTTTCCTGATGTACATACCCTTTTTCTTTTAATACATTCATAGCTTTATTAACACTGGGTTTTGACACTTTTAACTTAGACGCAACATCAACACAGCGAATTTTTCCTGTTTTTTCAAGAATAAGCAATGTTTCCAAATAATCTTCTAAAGACTCTCCCAATCTCACACTCATCACCTCAATATTTACTTTAAATATACCATACTTTCATTATTGTGAACACAACATTTTAAAATTGTCTTCCTTAAATCCAACACATACACCTTTATCACTTATCAGTAAAGGGCGTTTGATCAGCATACCATTGCTGGAAAGAAGTTCTAACTGCTCTTCTTCACTCATAGCAGGAAGTTTTTCTTTTAAATTCATTTCTTTATAAAGTTTGCCGCTTGTGTTAAAGAATTTTTTTAATGGAAGTTCACTTTGTTTCCACCAGTTTGTTAATTCCTCTTTTGATGGCGTATCTTCAACGATATGGCGATCTTCAAAATCTACAGATAAAGATTGTAGATATTTTTTAGCTTTTATACATGTAGAACATCTTGGGTATTCAATAAATAAAATTTTCATACAAACTTAACACCTCGCTTGCATTATAGTAAATAATTTTATCAGGAAAAGCAATATATATGCACTATAATTTTGATGAAATGATACAATGATAAAAAAATAGAATTAACTACAAATAATTAAAAAAAATAAGAATTGGCCCATGAAAATCAATAATTCTCATGAAATTATGGTAGTATACTTATAATCCATAAAAAAGGGGGAATCGGGGACAATGCATATCGTAGATGAAGAAGAGTTTCGTATGGTTGCTAGTATTATGAAGATAGAGAATGAAGCAGATAATCTTGCCCAATTGAGAAAATGGATGGAAGAAGTGGGCAGTGCGAAAGTTTTAGAGATTATTATTCGTCTGTATTCAACTAGTATTATGGAATAAACAAAGGGTCTGTTTAACAGATCTTTTGTTTCTTTTAAAGAAGGATGTAAAAAATTCGTATTCTGTGTATAATTATGTTAGAATAAACAATAAACAGAAGGTGATGAAATTGAAGACTGAACAATATGAGATCAAGGATATAGAAACTGTAGCAAACTTATTAAAAGAAGGAAAAGTGGTTGCTTTTCCAACGGATACCGTTTATGGACTGGCATGTATTTATGATAATGAAGAAGCTCTAAAAGCTTTGAAAGCGTGCAAAATTCGACCAGAAGAAAAACCGATACCGACTATGGTTTCTTCTTTTCGCCAAATGGAGGAAATCGCAATTATGAGCGAAGAAGCAAGAGATTTAGCGGAAGAATTTATGCCTGGTGCGTTTACGATGATTTTAAAGAAAAATGAAAATCTTCCAGATTATTTAACAAACGGTTTGGATACAATTGGAATTCGTATGCCTGATGATGATTTTATCCTTCATTTAATTGACTTATGTGAAAAACCGCTGCTTGTAACAAGCGCAAATTTATCTGGGGAAGAGCCTGGCAAAACAGGAGAAGAGGTTTTAAAACAGCTTGATGGCAGAATGGATGCAATCGTTATGGGATGTGCAAAAGGAGATAGTTCTAGCACGATCGTGGATGTTAGTGATGGGGATGTGCGTATTTTAAGAGAAGGCCCTATCAGTGAAAAGCAGATAATGAAAGTATTGCATAAGTAAGTTATATGAAAATTGTTTTGAAATAATTTTCATAAAATTCTACCAAAAATTTTCAAAAAAAGCCTTGCAATCTTAGAAAGTATTGTTATAATAAGTAGCATAAAAACTGAGAACAGAAGTAGTACTCTTGAAAAATATCGCATAGAGAGCTGATGGTTGGTGGAAATCAGCGGATCAAGTAAAGAGGAACGTGTCTGGGAGTTGCTCTGTCGAAAGGAAATGGAGGCAGATGCCGTTATACCTTGCGTTAAAGGAAAGAGTGTCGATAAATATAATGTTTATCGGAAGTAAGGTGGTACCGCGAGTCAATCGTCCTTTGTATATAAAGGACGATTTTTTTTCATAGTATAGAACAAGGAGGCAGAAAATGAATTTGAGATTTGGTGAGTTTATTCCCTATATACCATTTATTCTTCAGGGGATTCCAGTAATTATTCTATTATCTTTATCAGCTGCAGCGATTGGCTGTGTGCTGGGATTGATTTGTGCTTTTGCGAAACGTAAAGGTGGTATAGGTGGAGGAATTGCGGCTGCATATATTGATTTCTTTCGAGGAACACCGGTTTATGTACAGCTTTGTTTCTTCCATTTGGCACTTCCTCAGCTGTTAAACTTTAACTGGCCAGGATGGGTTTCCTGTATTATTATCTTCTCATTAAATTCAGGTGCATATTTGGCAGAAGTTATGCGTGCAGGAATTGATGGAATTGATAAGGGACAGATTGAAGCCGCAAAGGCATTAGGGGTAAAAAACAAAGATATTACAAAAGATATTATTATTCCACAGGCATTAAGAAATGTATTAC
The DNA here is from genome assembly GCF_010537335.1 of Amedibacterium intestinale. NCBI lineage: Bacteria > Bacillati > Bacillota > Erysipelotrichia > Erysipelotrichales > Erysipelotrichaceae > Amedibacterium > Amedibacterium intestinale. The sequence goes on along the minus strand of NZ_AP019711.1, from coordinate 1,702,281 downwards.
CGGCTATGTTTAATGAATTTATTGCTTTAACGAAAGAAACATCTGTAGTTTCTGTTGTAGGTATGATGGATTTGATGCGTAGAGCAACCATTGTTCAGGGATCTGTGTATATGTTCTTTGAACCATTAACGCTTGTATTGATCTCTTATTATCTGTTAAACAAAGTATTGAGCTTTATTGGATCAAGATTAGAAAGGAAGTTGAAATATGATTAAAGTAGAACACTTATATAAAAATTACAGTGATGAGATTAAAGTATTAAAAGATATCAGCTTTACTTTCGAAGATGGAAAAACTTATGCGATTATTGGTTCCAGCGGTGGTGGAAAATCTACTTTTATTCGCTGTTTAAATATGCTGGAAGAACCAACATCCGGTACCATTACACTGGATGATGAAGTTGTAAATTCTCCATCTACCGACTTAACAAAGATCAGAGAAAAAATGGGAATGGTATTTCAAAACTTCAATTTATTTTCTCATATGGATGTGAAGAAAAATGTAGCGTATGCATTAATGAAAGTAAAAGGTATGGATGAAACAAGTGCTTATAAAAAAGCAATTGAATTATTAGGAAATGTTGGATTATCTCATCGTGTAGATTCTTATCCGCATCAGTTATCTGGAGGAGAAAAACAGCGTGTTGCGATTGCCAGAGCTTTGGCAATGGAACCGGAAGTATTGTTATGTGATGAACCGACAAGTGCTTTAGACCCAGAAATGACAACCGAAGTATTGAAGGTATTAAAAGGGTTATCACATACAGGACTGACAATGATCGTAGTAACGCACGAGATGAATTTTGCGAAAGAAGTTGCGGACTATATTCTATATATGGATAAGGGACAAATTGTAGAATGCACTACACCAGAAGAATTCTTTACAAATGCAAAAACAGAAAGAGCAAGACAATTTATTTCAAATATGTTATAGAGAAGGAGAGGGAAAGATTATGAAAAAAATTATGGCAGTTGTACTTATGGGAGCTTTGTTACTGACAGGTTGTGGAAGTAGTGGAGAAGATGCAAAAAAAGGACACGAAGGAGAAACTTTAACCGTTTTGACAAATTCTGGGTATCCTCCTTATGAAATTAGAAATACAAATGGAGAACTAGAAGGCTTTGATATCGAACTAACAGAAACAATCGCAAAAAAACTAGGATATAAAGATGTAAAATGGGAAGATATTGATTTTGATGCATTGATTGGTGCAGTTAATACAGGTAAAGGAGATATGGTAGCAGCTGGTCTTTCACCAAATGAAGAACGTAAAAAGGGTGCAGAATTATCAGATTCTTACTATAATGCAAGCGAGGATACTACGAACTATGTATTAACTTTAAAAGATGGAGATATCAAAGAAACAAAAGATATCAAAGGAAAAAAAGTAGGGGTACAGCTTAGTACGATTCAAGAATCAACCGTAAATGAGATTAAAGATGAATATGAATTAAAGGTAGATTCAAGACAAAACTATGCACAGATGGTACAGGAAATCAAAAATAAACGTATTGACTTTATTGTAGTAGAAAAGGCAGTTGCGGATGAATATGTTGAAAAAAATGATGATTTAGCAACTTTCAGATTAGATGTTGGTACAGACTCAGAAGGGAATGTATTTGCGTTTAAAAAAGGAAATACTGCACTTTGTGAAGAAGTAAATGGTGTAATCAAAGAAATGAAAGAAAATGGAGAATTGGATAAGTTAATTTCAAAATACTTTGACAAAGAAAAATAATATAACAAAGAAGCGGTGAAAACCGCTTTTTTCTATGAAAAGATAGATATCAAATTATCCTCTTGATTTTACAGGATTGTTGCGATATTGGATCAATGATAAAATATTATTGTATCTTACAAACTTATTTAGAAGCACTTTTAGAAGTTAGTTTTAAATTCCTGCATGTTAGAGAAGTAATCTATAAAAGGAACTAGTGAAAAAGAAGGAGGAAATATGAATAAGATATTAACATTTGATTGTTATGGAACATTACTTGATACTTCCAATTTATATGCATACATACAAAAGATAGGAGATAAAAAGGGCGGATTTGGTAAAAAAGCGGTAGAAATTTTTCATAATTATGAAGATCGTTTGATGTATGGTGAAGATTTTCGTTCTTATGATGAATTATTATATGAAGTTCTTTCTTATTGTGATATGGAAATGAATACAAATGTTTATGTTGCTTCCTATGATGAGATTTTGGATATACATCGTTTTTTTCACCCGTTTTCTGATGTTATGAATGCTTTAAAAGAATGTAAAAAACAGGGATATAGGCTTATATTAATGTCAAACTGTACAAAAGAAATGTTAGAATGGCATCAGAAAAGTTTAGACTATCTTTTTGATGATGCCATTTGCGCAGAAGATTGTCATTGTTATAAACCATCTTTAAACTTTTTTTCCTTAACAGAAGATACGTTTCATCTGTCTGATGCAAACCATTGTCATATTGCGAAAGGATATTGGTGGGATATCGTACCAGCAGCAAAGATGGGATGGAAACGTATTTGGGTGAATAGGGATCATCTTAGCTGTGGAAGAACACAGGAAATGTCGTATTATATGATTGCATCCATGAATGAGCTTGTGGATTGTTTGTCTCAAATACTATAAAATAACTGATATCATTTGTATTAACGTTTTGAGAAACACAGTCTTTCTGTTATAATGTTTATGGAATTAGGAAGGTAAAAAGGAGAGATAAAATATGAAAATTGCGATGGCTTGTGATCATGGCGCGCTAGATTACAAAAATATGATTAAAGAAATGCTTGTCGAAATGGGACATGAAGTAGAAGATTTTGGGACACATACAAAAGATTCTATGGATTATCCAGATACGGTTGCACCTGCAGCAAAATCTGTTGGAGAAGGAAAAAATGATCGAGGAATTGTATTGTGCAGTACAGGAGTTGGGGCAAGTATTACCGCAAATAAAATAAAAGGAGTTCGCTGTGCATTGATAAGCGATCCAGTAAGTGCAAAACTTACAAGAGAACATAACGATACAAATGTATTGGCAATTGGACAGCTTGTAACAGGAGAATTACTGGCAAAAGAAATTGTAAACATTTGGATCAATACTCCATTCTCTAATGAAGAACGTCATCAAAGAAGAATTGATAAAGTCATGGCATTAGAAAAATAAAAAGTAAAAAAACGATAACATGTTATTGGCAGGTAACAACAGTTATCGTTTTTTTATGTTTCAAGACAAATTGAAATAATTAAAACTATCGTTGAATGTAGTAGTTCCTACTTTTGAAATACATAAAAAACAAAGAAATGTAAAGATATGATTTCCTTGTGTAAATATAACGTTAAATGTATTGGATTCATATTTTTCTTATGTTAAAGTATGGGCGTTCAGTTCATGAGGAGGATATAAGATGAATAAAAACAAGGTTTTAAAAGCATCAGCAGCAACGTTGCTGTTAACAATGGGGGCAGTACAGGTAGCACAAACGTATCCTGTTACTCCAATAAAGGTAAAAGCAACTAGAAATACAAAACAAACAGAAAAAGTGCAATTAATCAATGCGAATACACAATGGTCTTATTTGGATAACAATGTAGATCCGGGAACACCAGAAGATCGTTTTGCGTGGACAAAAGATACTTATGATATCAGCGGCTGGGATAAAGCAGCTGGAAAATTTGGTGCTAAAAATGGCAAGTTGGATGATGTAGGTGGAGGATGCACACCTACGGTATTATTAAATCAATATATCAATGGTGATAAAAATAACGGAGATGTTCCTGCATTTTTCTTTAGAACAGAAGTTAACATTGAAAATGCAGAAGAAGTAACGGAGTTAACAGCTAATTTCAAATATGATGATGCCGCAATCATTTATATAAATGGACATAAGGTAGCTGCATATGATGAACCTGATGGTGGCTTTACATCTAATATGGAATATGGTGGTTCTAATGATAGTAGCCCAAAAACAGTTGATATGAAATTATCAAAGGATGATTTAAAAGATGTTTTGCATAACGGAAAAAACATTGTTTCTGTTGAAATTCATCAGGGAAGAAGCAGCAGTTCAGATGTCTATTTTGAAATGAGTGACATGCAGTTATTGTATGGGGAAGAACCTGTTATACAAGAGGATATTAATCTTACTGTAGGCAGTGATGAAACAAGCATGAATCTTACATGGTATGCAAATACGGATGCAGATGGAATGGTAGAAGTTACAGAATACAAGAATCTTGTAAATGGAGAAATTCCTAGTAATTGCAAAACAATTAAGGCATTGACAAATCCATCAAATGATGCTGGTAAACGATATTATCAGGCAACTATCAAAGATTTGAAAGAAAACACAAAATATGCTTATCGTGTTATAAATGGTGATATAGCTAGTGATATTAAAACATTTGAAACAAAAGATTTTGACGGATCATATAACTTTATTTTTGCAGGAGATCCACAGATTGGGGCCAGTGGAAATGCTAAAAGTGATGCAGAAGGATGGAGTGCAACTTTAAATGATGCGAAAGAAAAATTCAATCCTAATTTCTTGCTTTCAGCTGGAGACCAGGTAAATACAGCTAGTAATGAGTCTCAATATGATGGTTATTTAAATCAGGAAATTTTCTCAAGCATGCCACAGGCAACAAGTATTGGAAATCATGACAGTAGTTCAAATTCTTATAATCAGCATTTTAATTTACCAAATGAATCTGCAGATTTAGGAGATTCTACAGCAGGTACAGATTACTGGTATGTTTACAACAATACATTGTTTATGGATATTAACTCAAATAATACCAGCACTGCAGAACACAAAGCATTTATGGAAGATGCAATTGCGAAAAATAAAGATGTTCGCTGGAAAGTTGTAGTATTCCACCACTCTGTTTATTCAACTGCAAGTCATACAACAGATGGAGATATTATTCAGCGAAGAAATGAACTTCCACCAGTTTTTGATGAATTAGGAATTGATGTTGTTTTAATGGGACATGATCATGTTTATACACGTACACATGTTATGAAAGGACAAGAAGTTGTTACGGATACCACAAACTTAAAAAGTGTAACAGATCCTGATGGTATTGTATATTTAACTGCAAACTCAGCTAGTGGAAGTAAGTATTATGATATTAAAACAAATATGGATTTCCCATTTGCTGCAAAAATGGATCAGTCTAAAAAACGTACAATTTCGAATGTTGAAGTTAGTGACAATGAATTTAAAATGTCAACCTATTTATATAATGACAGCAGCTGGGAACTGCTTGATGAATTTAGTGTAAAAAAATCTCCACAAGTAAATAGTGAAGATGTTGTAGTTTCATCTGATGAAACATCAGTGAAAACAGAAATTACAGCTCCTGCTGGTTCTATCGAAAAGGATGCACAGTTCCAGGTTCAGGATATTAAAGAAGGAACAGTTTATGATTATGTAAAATCACAATATAAAGATAAAGAATTTAATATTATTGATATTGCATTGGTAAAAAATAATATAAATATTTTACCAACAGGAGATATTAAAATTAAATTTGATCTTCCAGCTGGATTTGATGTAAATCATTTAGGTGTTTATAAATTATCTGATACAGCAAAAAATTACACTCTAAATAAGCTTTCTTATACAGTAGATGGCTCTTCTATTATCGTAACAACTAAAGATTTAGGAAGTTTTGTTCTTGTGAATGAAAAAGCAGCAACAGATGATGGAAATGGTACAGGTAATACAGGGGATACAGAATCTGGAAATCAGGAAGGACAGGATGTAAATAAACCAGATACAGGTACGCAGACACCACAATTGCCAGAGGTACCACAATTGTCAGACAATGATAAAAAACCTGTAAATTCTGAGAATACACAGAATGTTTCATCTAAAGATGATGTTAAAACAGGTGTACAAATGAATGTAATTCCTTATGCTTTCATGATGGTTGGAGCATTAGGCAGTGCTGTTGTCTTGAGAAAAAATAAAAAAGAATCTAAATAATAAATGATAAAACAGTTAAAAGAGAATAAGGTGGTTTTAATCATAATGATTTTAACCATGTTATTCTCCTTATTATTTAATAAATTTTATAAAAAAGAATACTCAAGAGTAAATAACAGTGCAAATTATTATATTTCTGCAAAGGTTACGAAAGTAAAAAGTAATACTTTAACATATGATGAAAAATTAAAACTAAATTTAGGTCAGCAAAATATCGAAGTAGAATTTTTAGAAGGAAAGCATAAAGGGGAAAGGGTAGAAATTAACAATTATGTAACAGCTGTTCATAATGTAGTAGTAAAGGAAGGAACAAAAATTATAGTTAATGCTGATGAGCCGGAAAACATTGAGCCCTATTATACCGTTTATCAATATGACCGATCATTTGGAATGATTCTTTTTATATCCATCTTATGTCTTGCGGTTATTTTTATAGGTAAAGGAAAAGGCGTGAAATCAATTATTGGATTAGCATATTCTTTGTATCTCATCATTTATGTTTTATTGCCGACTGTATTTTCCGGATATCCGCCTTTGCTCATGACTGTACTTGTAATAGCCTTATCAACAGTTGTCACGTTGCTTTTGTTAAATGGTCATTCTATCAAAACGTATAGCGCAATTTTATCTACGATCAGTGGAGTGTTGCTTTGTTCATTATGCTTTTACTTTATGTCTTTTTTGTTGCATATCGATGGATTTAGCAGTGAAGAAGCAGAGAGTTTAATTTTAATCAGTGCTGAAACAGGATTATCTATAAAAGATATTATGTTTGCAGGAATTTTAATTTCTTCCTTAGGTGCAATTATGGATGTGGCAATGTCGATTACATCTTCTTTATTCGAAATTCGTACACATAAGCCAGATATTACCACAAAGGAATTATTTCATTCTGGACTTGAAATAGGAAAAGATATGATAGGTACCATGACGAATACGTTAATTCTGGCATTTGCAGGAAGTGCGTTTGTATCCTTGCTAGTTTTGTTTTCGTTTAATGTAGATGTTAAGCAGCTGATGAATTCGAATTATATTACAATTGAATTTGCGCAGGGAATTACTGGAACATTAGGAATTGTATTAACGGTTCCTATTGCATCCATGTTATGTGCTGGAATGTTAAGTGAGAAATTTTTTCTGCGCTGCAGCTGGTTTAGGAAAATAAATAATTAAATAAAGATTATTTAAACGGATAGTAAGAATATCCGTTTTTTAATATTTCAATATATAAGGTAAAAAAACAGAATTTAACAATTTCTTAACAAGAATGAAATATGGAATTCATAAACTTGTTGTATTCTATAACTGTCTTCAAGGAGGAGAGTTATAAATGAAAAAATTATTAGCTAGTTTATTTGTAGTTGCAATGTTAGCAGGATGTGGAAGTACAGGCGGAGATGGAAAAGATGCTTCTGCAACTGGATTGAAAGGGGAAATTCATGTATACACTCGTGATTCCACAAGTGGTACAAGAGAAGCTTTTGAAAAAGGTGTAGGTTTTGAAAAGGAATTAACAAAATCTGCAACAGAAGTATCATCAAATGATGATATGGCCGCAAAAGTTGGACAGGATGCAAATGGTATTGGATATACATCCTTATCAACAGATTTTGAGAAAAACAATGTAAAAGCTGTACAGTATGAAGGAGTAACAGCATCTAGTGAAACAGTTCTTGATGGTTCTTACAAATTACAAAGACCATTTAATTACGTTACTCGTGCAAAAGGTGATTTTGGAAGTGAAGATAAAGAACAGTTAGTTGCTGCATATCTAGACTTCATTCAGAATTCTAAAGAAGGTATGACAATCGTTCAGAAAAATGGTGGAGAAGTTGATTTATCAAAAGCAACTCCATGGGCAGAACTTGCGAAAAAATATCCAGTATTAGAAAAAGATAATTCTGGAATTACGATTACAACAGGTGGTTCTACTTCTGTAGAAAAAACAGTAAAAGCAACATTGGAAGCATTCTCACCAATGGCAGGTAACTTCAAATTTGTTATGAACCAGACAGGTAGTGGAGATGCTGTAAAACGTGTTCTTGGTGGAGAAAAAGATGGTCCTAACGCTGCTGATATCGGTTTTGCTTCTCGTGAATTTAAAGATGAAGATGGAGATATCACAAGTGCAATGGAAAGTGGACAGTACTGTATTGATGCCGTTGTTGCAGTTGTACAGAAAGACAACCCAACAAGCAATATGACACAGGCTCAGTTACAGTCTATCTTCAAAGGGGAAACAACAAACTGGGAAGATGTTAAATAAATAAAAGCGTAAGTAATCGCATAAACAGCCTGCGGGTCAGGCTGTTATTTACTGTATAGGAATAAGGATTGGTGATGAAATGAAGACTTATGTCAGAGGGTATATTAGCTCAGAAAAAAATGCGAAAAAACTAAAGAAAGATATGCGAATGCGATTTCTGTTCATGCTGGCTGCACTTTTATCTTCCAGTGCGATTGCGATAATTATCATATTTATCAGCTTGAAGGGAATTTCTCCATTCATGCCTGATTATCAGTATGGACAAGTAAATTTCTTAGATTTTCTATTTGGAACTTTATGGAGAAAAGATCAGGGCGTATATGGAGTTGGATTTATCATCATCAATACTCTTGTTTCCTCTTTTGGAGCATTGTTGATTTCTTTTCCATTATCCGTATTAAGTGCGTTGTTTATTGTAAAGATTGCGCCTAAAAAAGTATCTGCAGTCATGACAACAGTAGTCGAACTTTTAGCATCTATTCCATCTGTTGTTTATGGGGTATTTGCTTCTGGTACCATTACTGTATTGGTTAGTAAATTAGCTGCCAGCTTTGGTTATGTTACCGCTGGTGGAAGTTCCTTACTAGCAGTAATTTTATTACTTGCTATTATGATTTATCCAACAATTACTTCTTTAAGTATTACAGCAATTCGATCTGTTGATCCAGATATTGAGCTTGGAAGCCTGGCACTAGGTGCTACAAAAACACAAACAAACTTTAAAGTTGTGCTGGCAAGTGCAAAATCAGGAATTTTTGCAGGGGCAATCTTAGGTATTGGTCGTGCCTTTGGTGAAGCAACTGCCGTTGCGATGGTAGCTGGAAATAAAATGTTTGGACCAACGGTAAATCTATTTGATACTACACGTACCTTAACTACAACGATGTTATCCGGTTTAAAAGAAACATCCGGTTTAGATTATGATATTCGATTCTCTGCAGGTCTTGTGCTGATGGCAGTCATCCTGCTTTCTAATCTGTTGTTGAATCTTGTGAAAAAGAAAGTAGGGAATGTGAAATGATAGCAGCATCTGAAACAATGAAAAAGAAACGTAAAATAAAAGATAGTGTTTTAAATATCATAACCTATCTTTCCAGTGCACTAAGTGTTTTCGTACTTTTGGCAATCTTTGTATTTATCTTTTCCAAAGGTTCTGGAACATTGGGGTTAAAAATGCTGACGGGAAATTACTGGTCCAGCAATTATATGTTAAGTGTAGAAGAAGCGTATAATAAACCTGGTAATTTTGAGCGTCCATCAGATTTAGATGAAAATGTTTTCTTCAGCAGCAAATGGGGAATTGGTTTTGTAGATGCAAAAGATACAAATAAAGATGATATCATACTTGTAGAATACATCGATAAAAACTCTCCTTTTTTGAAAATGATCGATGAAAGTGTAAAAACAAAAGATAAACGACAAGTGGAAGTAGGGTATCAGGTAGAAAATCTTCCATATACAGATGCGAATGGTGTTGGTGGCATTGGTGGTGCGATTATGAGCCAAAGTGCAAAAGATTTGGCAGATACCTTGGATACACAGGCAGTATCTATTGGAAAAGTCTATTTTAAAACACCAGGTGGAGGAGTTCGCGGTTCTATTATCACAACTTTGTATCTGATTGCTGTATCTTTATTGATTGCTCTTCCTTTAGGAATTGCAGCTGCGATTTATCTGCATGAATATGCAAAAGTGAATAAATTAACTTCCATTATTCGAAGTGGTATTGAAATGTTAACAGGAGTACCTAGTATTATCTTTGGTTTGATGGGGGTAACAGTTTTATTCCCAGTAACACAATTGTTTGGCGCAAAAACTACAAATGTTTTACTAGGTGGACTAACGATGGCAATCATTCTTCTTCCAACGATCATTCGCTCTACGGAAGAAGCACTTATTGTAGTTCCACAGTCTTTGCGTGATGCTTCTTTATCGGTAGGGGCAAACCAAAGTCAAACGATTTTTAAAGTTGTTCTTCCATGTGCAGTTCCTGGTATTTTAACTGGGGTATTGTTAAGTATTGGACGTGTGATTGGTGAAAGTGCGGCATTGATTTATACCATGGGAACTTATGTAAACGATGCACCTACTTTAACAACACAGGGGACATCTCTTGCAGTTCAGATTTATAACATTATGAGTAGTGAACAACCAAACTTTGAACTGGCATGTGCTATTTCAATTATTATTCTTGTATTCGTACTAATTTTAAATATTACAGTAAAATACTTAAGCAAACGTTTCAGTAAGGCATGGTATTAGGAGGAAAACAAATGGAAAACACGATCTTTCATGTAGATAATCTAAATTTATATTATGGAGAAAAACACGCACTTAAAAATGTAGCGCTGGATATTAAGAAAAACAAAGTTACTGCATTGATTGGACCTAGTGGATGCGGGAAATCAACCTTTCTTCGCTGTTTGAATCGTATGAACGATTTGATTGATGGATGTCGTATACAAGGTACGATTGAAATTGATGGAACGGATATTCACAGCGATAAATTAAATGTTGTAGATTTGCGTACACAGGTAGGTATGGTATTTCAGAAACCAAATCCATTTCCAATGTCAATTTATGATAACATTACCTATGGTCCTAAATGTCAGGGTATCAAAAATAAAAAAGTACTGGATGAAATCGTACAGCAGTCATTAGAAAAAGCAGCCTTATGGGAAGAAGTAAAAGATCGCTTACACGATAGTGCCTTTGGTTTATCAGGTGGACAGCAGCAGCGTTTATGTATCGCAAGAGCAATCGCCATGGAACCAGAAGTAATCTTAATGGATGAGCCTACAAGTGCATTAGACCCTATTGCGACTAGTAAAATAGAGGACTTGATTGAAGAATTAAAGAAAGATTATACGATTGTAATTGTAACGCACTCTATGCAGCAGGCATCTCGTGTCAGTGATGATACAGCTTTCTTCTTATTAGGGGAAGTCATTGAATTTAATAATACAAGTAAGATTTTCCAAAATCCTGAGGATAAACGTACAGAAGATTATATTACTGGTAGATTTGGATAGGAGGTAGAAATTATGGTAAAAATTGATAAAGAACTGGATACAATGGAAGCCAATGTCATGAAAATGGCAAGACAGGTAATTAGCATGCATGAAAAAGTAGTGGAAGTATTGGAAAATCCAGATCGTGAAATGGAACTTGAAATCATGCAGGCAGATGACATCATCAACCACATGGAAGAAGAAGTAAACGATCAGGCAGTACGCTCTTTGGCTCTTCTTTCTCCAGTCGCAAGCGATTTAAGAAAAGTTGTGGCAGATATTAAAATTGCATCTGAATTGGAACGTATTGGAGATTATGCGAAAAATGTAGCAAAATACTTATTGAAACAAGATGCGCAGTTCCCTCATGTCTTGGAATATGCACAGCAGATGGAAAAATATATGATCAATATGCTGCAGGAAACAATGAAAGCTTATGAAGAGCGTAATGTGGAAAGTGCATTTGAAATTGTAAAACGTGATCAGTATCTCAATCAGCTGGTAAAAGAAATACGAGCAAGATTAAAAGAAGAATCTGGAGAAAATTTGATTGAAGATGTATTTGTAGTAAGTGGTATGTTACGAAATATTGAAAGAGCAGGAGATCATATTAAAAATATCTGCGAACATATCATTTATATGATGAAGGGGCAGCATTACGACTTTGGTTAAATATATGTAAATATTTCCTGGGGAATAATTGTATAAAAATAAATTAGAAACATTGAAATAAGGGGAAAATAGAGACAGCACATCAGGGATATTTAGACCATTATCTGATGTGTTGTTTTCTATATTTATTTGTTTATTGTTGTATATTATAAAAGTGGAAAAACAATAAAAATAAGAGTTTGAGGAGATTGGATATGAAAAAAATATTTGTTGTTATATGTGCTTTAAGTCTTATGCTTAGCGCAGGCTGTACAAAACAGCAAAATTCTTCTATGAGCATACAGCCTTCAAAATTATCGCAAGAAGAAACTGATATTAAAAACTTGCTTGATCCTGAAAATCAGCAGCAGATTTTTGATTATAACGTTGATGAGCAAGTAAAAAGTGTTGCTTTGCGTGTTTACTGTTTAAAAGATGGAAAATGGGAAATGGAAAGAGAAGGTGCAGTAGCAATGAATGATTCAAAAGGACGTTTTGTTGTGGGATTTGACAAAATGTATAAAGGGGCAAATATCGTTTTTAAAAGTGAACATCTAAAAAATTCTAGTGTTTTAGAAGCATCAGCAGACGATACATCCTTTGATGATTTGGGAACTACAACAAACAAAATAAGTGGAGAGACAAACATAGAATATGAAAAAGATATTCCACTTGCCATTCAGTATTTTTCTTCAAAACCAAACATAGAAGCATATGGGGTAGAAGATTTTTCACATCCTGAAAAATATGATGCTGGACATGAAGCAGTTTATGCAGTTACCATCTGTTTTAGTAAAAAAGAGCTGTCTTCAAACTAATTTGATTGTATAGATTTAATATATATTAAAATATTAAAAAACTAAGGAAGTTTTTCTGTAAATATGGTATTGTTTAAACGTATATATAAGAGGAGAGTCGTGATGGAAAAAAAAGAACAGTTTAAGGAGTTTATTTATATTACGTTTGCAATGCTTTTTATTTCTGCATCTGTATATTTCTTCTTAGTTCCAAGTGGAATTGTAGTGGGAAGTATTTCAGGATTAGCAATGGTTTTATCGCAGCTGTTAAGTATGCCAATGTCTCTTATTACTTTAATCTTAAATGCAGTGCTGCTGGTGGTAGGATTTTTGCTTATTGGAAAAGAATTTGGCGCAAAAACAGTTTATACTTCTTTTCTTCTTCCGATATTTTTGTGGATGTTTGAAAAAATGTTTCCTTTTGAGGGTTCTATAACAGGAAATGCTGTTTTTGATTTAGCAGCTTATATTTTAATGATTGCGTTAGGTCAGGCAATGCTTTTTAGAGTCAATGCGTCTTCTGGAGGTTTGGATATTGTCGCAAAAGTAATTAGTAAATATACGCATATGGAAATTGGGAAAGCAGTTACATTAGCTGGTATGGTAACGGCATTCACTTCGATATTTGTGTATGATGTAGGTACATTGGTCGTTAGTATTTTAGGTACATATGCGAATGGACAGGCAATTGATTATTTTATTGATGGATTTAATAAAAAGAAAAAAATCTGTATTTTATCAAACGACTATGAAGTTATTAAAGAACATATATTAAATCATATGAAAAGAGGAGTTACTCTTTACAAAGCACAAGGTGGTTATGAAAAAACAGAACGCACAGAGCTTGTGACAATCATGACGGTAAATGAGTATCGGCAGTTATTGAATTATTTACAGACAGCGAATATTGAAGCTTTTGTAACTGTTTCTACAATTAATGAAGTAATAGGTACATGGAATATAAAACGAAAAGAAAGTAGATAGATGCATAGTATTTATGGCTTTGTAAAATTACGTGTGGTAAAACTAACAAAGGACAATAAAATAACTTGTGGGCATCAGTACCCCAAAGATGTTTATTGAAAACAAGATGTAAAGGATGAGAGAGCTGATCAGCTCTCTCGTTTTTAATATCAGAATGGAAGAATATTTTTGTTTTTTTCTTTTTCCAAAAGAAGTTTCAATCGTAGATTTTCTACTTCCAGCTCCAGCATCATAAGGCGCTGCTTTTTAATGTAAAGTTCTCTTTTGAGCCATCTTTCTTTACGTTGGTAATAAATTTTATTGTTCATTTTCATTTTCTCCTTCCTTAGGGTATAAGTGATAAGTGGTATCTTTATTCAGTACATAAAGCACTCTGTTTCGGAATCGTTTCCAATTGGTATATCCATTGGAATTGTGCTTGATACATTTGATCGTCCTGTTTCTGTTTTCTATGATCCCGCTGTTTATCTTTCTTCCATGTTCATTCGTGACGATAAAAGAATTTATTATTTCAGTCTTCCATCTGGTCATCGTATTCGCAAAGGATGATATTTCAGGTACTTTACAATCCCTGAAAGCACTGATCAGTTCATTGATATCTTTTCTTGCATTATCAAGATCACTGTTCTTATAGAAATATATCATCCTGTCTTTCAGATTCATGGCTTCTTCAAGTTCAGGGTTATACAAACACATATAATGCAGGATATCGTTATAGTTATAGTATCCCTGAAGTACTTTATTATATTTCTTTTCTCTATTTGGATCTGTATATGCAGGATCGTTTGTGAAGAGAAGCCAGTTGAATTTTTTATAAAGGTAATACTGTTTACGCATTCTTTCAGCTTTTTCTATCGAAGCTGCATCTGCATTTTTCAGATCCATGAGCTTATAGTTCTTTAACTGATTCATCGTACGCAGACGCACCTTGTCTACTCTTCTGTTCAGTTCCTGGATGAGATGGAATTTATCCGCAGCTATGGCGGCATTGGGGAACATCATCTTTGCGACGATCCTGTAGGTTTCCCATAAATCAATAGATACGGCCTTTACAGCACATCTTTCTTCTCGGGGAATGAAAGAAAAGTAATTGATGAGTTCGGACTTTTTCCTGCCTGGAAGAAGATCGATGACATTTTGGGAGTTGAAATCCAGAAGGACACATACATAGGAACTGTTTTCAGATTTGAAACTGTAGACTTCGTCGATATTCAGATATTCAGGAAGTTTTCTTCTGGATATCTGGACATGCCTGTCAAAGATGGACATGGCAGAAGTAGAGGATATATGATTTCTCTGTGCAACGCTTTTAAATGTATCGGCAGGGTTTTTCAGATCTCGAAGGACATTATATACGGTCAATAAAGAGATCTTCATTCCCTTGAAAGTAAAAGGATTGTCCTCATAGAAAGTCTTATTACATGCAGGGCAGATATAGCGTCTGGCCTGGTAATCGATATAGCAGGCTTCCGTATTCAGCATGGAATGTGTTATGCGTTTATGTACATAGCTTTTTACCTTGGAAGTGGGAAAGCCGCAGACAGGACATGAAGTAGTCTTTGGGGTAAGCTTGATCCTTACATGAACACCATCATCCTGATGATTTACCTGGAAAGAATCTATCTGTTCTTTCTGGAGATGAAAGAGATGAAGGATATAGTCGTCACTGATGGACGCAGAAGTAGTATCGTTTTTCATAAAAATCAAAAGAAAACATCAAGAACTGAAAATACAATGGATGTTTTCATCAACCTCCAGTCTATAATGATCATTACAGTGTCATTATGAAGGCAAAATGGAAGGCAGGAAAGGAATCCTATGTGGGAATGAAAAGAAAGCCGCGCAACTGAGCAAAATTTCTATGAAATCTATGAATATGAAAGACGAAAAAATCAGTAATTGAAGGGAAATAGGAAATATTCAGTAAAAAGGAATGATATCGATGAAAGATGGAGTAAAAGTAAACTGGATCAAGAAAAAGGTTAGAATGATCTTTATCAGTATCGTGATCGAGAATGATTTCTATTACATCAGAAGCCAGGAGTCTGGTGTAAGGAATTAAAGAAACAGGAAGGATGGCGTGAGTCTTGTGACAGTGAGGACAAATAATCCTGCATATCTTTAAGGTAATAATACCATTATGTGTAAGTAAAGATCTTTTATAATAAGCATGAAAATGAAATCCAAGATGAGAACAGCATGGACATGTGATGGAAGAAAGTTCGATCTTAGAAATATAGTCGTCATAAGATTTTTGAGATATGTACTTGAGAGAAAAGTTATTAAATGTTATCATAAAGATGCCTACTTTGGGTAAGTAAGAACCTAGGTCGCTAAACTTTGTGGTTCTTACTTTTTTTATATATTGATTTAAAGATATGATAACATAAATGATGATCGAAATAATGAGGAAATATCAGAAAAGGTACCCCAAAGATGATGAGAGCATGAAAAAAGCTGCAGTCACTAAGACCACAGCATAAAGTGTTGTCCTTTCAAACACCACGTAATTTTAGATTACCGTATTTATTAGCATCATCTTCTTTCTTTTTATATTTATAAATCATCTAATATTATGTTTTATTAAGTTGAGTAGAAATAGGAATATATTTTTTTGTAATATTCTTAAGCAATCGTTTTAAAAATAGAAGACAGGGAATACTACAAATACTTAGAGGATGTGTCATACACTATATGGAAATGGATGGTGAAATAATTGAAAGTTTCAATGGATCATAAAACAACGATGCTGCTAGAAAGAGCGCAACAAGAAGCAAAAGATATGGGAAATATGTATATTGGAAGTGAACATCTTTTGCTTGCTTTTGCATGGGATACACAAAATCCTTTATATGATAAATTAAGAAAAGAACATATTGATTATGAGAAGATTAAAAAGGATTTGCTTGTTTTATTTGGCTGTGGGAAATCAAAAGAAGGTGAAGTTTTATACTCGGATACAGTTATAGAAATACTGGAAAAGGGAAATCGAATGGCAATGGAGCGTGCAGAAGAGGAGATGGATATGGATTGTCTTTTATCTGCATTGCTAGGAACAAAGGAATGTGTAGCTTCTCAAATGCTTGATCGTTATGAGATTGACTGTCAAAAGCTTTTAACTGCTTTGCGACATAGCGGTTATTGCGAATTGGATGAATTTAAGGAATTGCGTCGTTTAGGAGTAGATGATAAAGGCAAACAAATAGCAGGAAGAGAAAAAGAACTGCAGCTTATGATATCCATATTGCTTCGTAAAGATAAAGGAAATCCTTTGCTGGTAGGAGATGCAGGTGTAGGAAAAAGTGCTTTGGTGGAACATTTCGCATGGCTTTTGGAACACCAAATGCTGCCAGAGTTATCCTCTTCTCGTGTATATGAACTGCATTTAAATACGTTGGTGGCAGGAACAAGGTATCGTGGAGATTTTGAAGAGAAACTTCAAAAAGTTTTAGATGCACTGATGAAATATCCAGATGTTATTTTATTTATTGATGAGATACATCAGATGATAGGTGCAGGAAAATCAGAAGGAAGTATTGATGTATCCAGTGTTTTAAAGCCATATCTGGCAAGAGGAAAATTTCGTTGTATTGGCGCAACAACAATGGATGAATATGAAACATATATGGAATGTGATCGAGCATTGGAAAGAAGATTTCAGCTTGTTTATATGAAAGAGCCAAGTGAATCGGAAACTTTAGAGATGTTGAAGAAAAAGAAAAAAGAGTATGAGGAATATCATGACGTAAACATTTCTGATGATATTTTGAAATATATGATAGAAAAAAGTGCAATGTATTTAAAAAATCGCAAGTTTCCGGACAAAGCGATTGATGTATTGGATTTATCTTGTGTAAAAGCTCGTTTCTTAAAAAAATCGGAAATAAGTGAAGATATGATTAACAAAGTGGTAGAAGAAGTTAGTGGAGTTTCCATATCTTTTAAAAATCGATTGCTGTCTTTACAAAATATACTGGATGAACGCTTTGTTGGACAGGATACAGTGAAGCAGCAGATTTTGAAACAAGCACGATCTTTATCTGTTTCTATGGAAAATCAGCCACTTGGGTTATGGGTGCTGGTGGGAGAAGATGGAACTGGAAAAGATATGCTGGCGACACTTTTTGCCCAGTCTTTTTTTCAGCAGCAAGATTATTTAAGTATCCAGGACGAACAAGATACACTTTCTGTAATAAAAAAACTTCGCAGAAATCCAAATCAGCTCTTATATTTTCCGCATATGGAACAAGCAAGTACTGCGAAGATTTCATTTTTGAGACAAATCATGGAAACGAACCAGTTACAGCAGGAAAAAGAATGTGCAGATTTAACACATTGTTTAATTGTATTAGAATGGAATACAGAAGAAAAACAAAACACTTTGGATTTTATGAAAGACAAGTGTATGGATAGGAATCTTTCACCAGAGGTTCTAGACTTATGTGATGAAGTCTTTTATTTTTCTGCATTATCGAAGGAAGATAAAGAAAAAATCGTAACGAAAGCTTTAGAAAAGAGAAATATGCAGGTAAATCAAAAAGATTTAGAAGTATTCTTAAATGAAAATCTAACTATAAAAGAAATTCAAAAAAAGATTAGAAATACATTTATAGAAGGATAAATAAGTATGCATAATATATCGATGATATTATATGTGTTAATGTAATATCATCGGTATTTTTGTACATATGTTTTTAAGAAGTAGATAAGTAAATCTTAAAATAGGAGTTTTTGATGTGTTTTCGTTATTGTATCCTCTATGTTAGAATATAATTATATTTTGATTTGAAGGGGGTGCTCAAATGAATTATGAATTAAGACATTTTGATACAATATTATTAAAATTTTCTTCTACAAATGACAGTAGTATCCCTGAAATACATCTTACATGGATAAATGATCATACGAGTATTTATTACCACTGGATTTAAAACTTACAGAAGATGGTCTTTTAAAATGGCTGAAAAAGAGAATAGTACCTAAAAATAGAGCATATGTGCATAGCTTTCTGAGTAAATGTTTTTTAAATCTAAATCGTCCCATGCGTATTATTGATGTATCAAAAGGATTGTCACTGAATGATTGTTACTGGGTTGTTGAAGATGGATTTCAGGGAACTTTTGATAAATATAATTTATACGATAATCGTTTCAGTAATATTCTTGCGTTAATTGCATTTACTGGTTATGGCAGCAGTGTCCGCACTTCTTTAGCTTCTAGTCCTGAATTTACCACAAACGGGATGCTACCTAAATGCTGGAGAAGGGTAAAAGGAAAAGTACAACTTTATAAAGGCGGTACTTTTGGTGCATCGAATACAGGAAATGAACCATACTCTGAATACTATGCTTATCAGATTGCGGAAATTCTTGGTATAGATGCAGTGAAATATGGTTTATCTATGTGGAAAAGTGAGTTATGTTCTACTTGTGAATTATTTACAAGTAAAGAGTATTCTTTTATACCTGTTGGGAAAATCATTACTACAGGTGGGATGAAGGCGGTAGAAGAATATTATCTGAAATTAGGAGATAAGTATATAGATGCATTGCATGATATGTTTGTACTAGATGCTCTTATTTGCAATACGGATCGCCATTTTGGTAATTTTGGCTTTCTTGTGGATAATGAAACGAATACGATTATAGCTCCTGCACCATTATTTGACCATGGAAACTCTTTGTTTAATTTTGCAGGGAAAGATGTTTTTGAATCAGAGGAAAACTTATCTGAATATGCGGATACCTTACTTCCATGTGTATACGATGACTTTATTGGCACTGCAAAAGATGTTCTTACACGAAAACATAGAGAAGGACTTCGTCGTTTATTGAATTTTAAATTTAAAAGACATGTTCGTTATAATCTATCTGATGAAAGATTGAAATTGATAGAGAAAGAAATTCATAAAAGAGCAGCATGTTTATTGAAGTAAGTGTGAATGTATTTATGATTTATAGATTTAGAATTCTTTATATATATACATCCTGTTTTTTTATATATTTTATGTACACTGGATGTATCAATCAAAAGGAGAGGATTCTTTATGAAAAATATGATAGGATTTTTTAAATACATTTTTACAGTGAAAAATATGATTGTTTTTGTTGTTTTGCTTTTAATAATGAATTTGTTTGATGGATTTTCTTTTTTTCTTTATGAAAAAGGTATTAAATTTCCATCACTTTCTGTTGATCCTATGTTAAGTTTTTTATTACTTGGGTTTTTAATAGGAATTAATACTTGTCGTATATATTATGATTATAAAAACAAACAAAAATAAAAAGAAAGATTGTGTAATCTTCCAAGTCTTAATGCTCCTTTATTTATGGCGGTAAATCATACTGTTGAGTTCTATATTGAGGCTATTATCTGTTTTTATAAGAGTGGAAAAACAAGTTCTCGGATAATTTTAAAACATCTATATGATAATTTTCTTATGCAAATAATAATTTTCATAAACTGTCCCAAGGATAGATTTATAGTAATCTAAAAGCTACAGTGATAAAATCAGACATGAAAAATGAGGTGATTTTATGATGAATCAATATGTTGAAGAAATATGGCTAGAAGGTAAAATTAACGAGAATTCCTATTTAAATGACATTCCTGTCGTGCAATATTTAAAAAACGGATGCAGGTTAAAGTTTAAAAATAATGTTACATTTTTTGTAGGAGAGAATGGTACAGGAAAATCTACTATACTAGAGGCAATTGCTGTTAGTTATGGTTTTAATGCAGAAGGTGGATCTAAAAATTTTCAATTTACAACAAGAGAAACGAAATATGAACTTGCTGAACATTTAAAAATAGCGAGAAAGGCATATGCGAAAGATGGTTATTTTCTTCGTTCGGAAAGTTTTTATAATGTTGCTTCTAATATTGAAACAATTGGTGTTAATGGATATGGTGAGCATTCATTGCATGAGCTGTCGCATGGAGAAAGCTTTCTTTCACTTTTTTTAAATAGATTTTGGGGGAAAGGACTGTATATTTTAGATGAGCCAGAAGCCGCATTATCCCCTATGCGACAGATGACTTTAATTTCTCGTATTCAAGAACTGGTTAATGATAATTCGCAATTTATTATCTCAACGCATTCCCCTATATTATTAGCTTATCCTGAGGCAACGATTTATGAGCTTTCTGATAAGGGTATGAAACAAGTAGAGTATAAAGATACAGAAATTTATCAAGTATATAGTGAGTTTTTAAAATGTCCAGAAAGAATGTTGAATTATTTATTAAAGTAGTTATATAGTATTTTTGAAAAATAATATATCAGATAGGAAAGAATGAAGTATAAAAGATTTGCATTATTTAATATATCATAGTATACTTCTACCAGTTATGCTCTGTTGAGGAGGATAGAAAATCAGACATAATAAGCGCCAGAACCGATGGGTTGACGAGGACAATAGTTATCGATATTTCGGCGGGTACTATTGCGGATATGTGAATCGTTAGAATATGAACAAAATCTTTTTATGAGTACAAAAACATATTCACCACATACAAAGTATGATGATTTTAATTTCTTTGATAGACCATCAGCTTTCATTGTTTAATAAAATAAAAAACATCCCTAATATATGAATCAAATGTATGTTTATATCCTAATGGATCTTTTGGTCTATTAAGTGAATTTATAATGGATAACTACATTTAAACATCCATTTTCTTATCATGCTTTATAAAAGATAATGGAGGAAATAAATATGTGTGGAATTATTGCTTATACTGGTAAAAGACAGGCTGTGGATATGTTGTTAGCGGGTCTGTTTCATCTTGAATATCGTGGATACGATTCTTCAGGCATTGCAGTATTAGGAAAGAATAAAATTGAATTAAGAAAGAAAAAAGGTAAAGTTGAAGAGTTGAAAAAAAGTATTCTCTGTCATCCTTTGCCTAAAAGTACAATTGGTATTGGACATACTCGATGGGCAACACATGGAGTACCAAATGAAATCAATTGTCATCCACATCAAATTGGTAATATCACTTTGGTACATAATGGTATTATTGAGAATTATAAGACATTGAAAAATTCACTTGAGAAACAGGGTTATGTGTTTGTATCTGATACAGATAGTGAAGTTGCTGCTGCATGTCTTGATGCATGTTATAAAGAGGAAAGACACGCATTGAAAGCTATGGCAAAAGCATATCAGTTGTTGGAGGGAAGTTTTGCATTTGCGATTTTATTTGAAGATCATAAAGAAGCGATTTATGCGATGAGAAAGCATTCCCCTTTGGTTATCGGACATGGAGAGGATGAAAATTTTGTCGCAAGTGATATTAGTGCTTTTTTACAATTCAGCAAAAAATTTATCACTTTACAGCATGAAGAACTTGCAGAAATAAAAAAAGACAATGTCCATGTTTATAATTTGGAATTAAAAGAAGTCTATAAAGAACCTGAGATAAGTCTTTTAGATGCAAACGGTGTCCAAAAGAATAATTATGATCATTTTATGTTGAAGGAAATTCATGAAGAACCACAGGTTGTAAAGGATACAATCCACTCTATCATGCCTAATGATGTTAGCGATTTATCAAATGCTTTTCCAAATCTAGAAAAATTCAACAATATACACATTGTTGGCTGTGGAAGTGCAATGTATGCTGGAATGGTTGCGAAATATATGATTGAACAATATGTACGCATTCGATGTGAATGTTATTGTGCAAGCGAATATCGATATCAAACCCCAATCTATGATGAAAATACATTAGCTGTTTTTATTAGTCAATCAGGAGAAACTGCAGATACTTTGGCTGCACTTCGCAAAGTAAAAGAATATGGTGTAAAAACATATGCAATTGTAAATGTGATTGGCTCAGCTTTATCGAAAGAAGCAGATCATGTAATCTATACGCAGGCAGGAAAAGAAGTCAGTGTAGCCACAACAAAAGCATATTGTTCACAGCTATGCATTCTTTCTCTTATGACAATACACTTAGCACTCTTGCATAATAAATTATCATCTGAAGATTTAAAAGAAATAAAAGAAGAACTTTCTCTTCTTCCAGATTATATCGAAAAGATGATTGACTATCCTTATTATGAGACATTAGCTCAACAGATTTCAACTCATGATAATGTATTCTTTATTGGAAGAGGAATCGATTATATATTATCTTTAGAAGGTAGTTTAAAATTAAAAGAAATATCGTATATTCATAGTGAGGCATATCCAGCAGGTGAATTAAAACACGGTACGATATCTTTAATTGAAGATAAAACACCTGTGATTGCTCTTGTTAATGAGGAAAGATTGTATGAGAAAACAATGAGTAATATAAAAGAGGTTAAAGCTCGCGGAGCGAACGTATTACTGTTTGTAAAAGACATGAGAAATATTTCCGAAGATGTATATGATGAATGTTTTCTTCTGCCATCACTATCTAAATTTTTGCAGGGAATCGTTAGTATTGTTCCTTTACAAATGCTGGCGTACACTTGTGCAAAGCAAAGAGGCTGTGAGATTGATCAGCCGCGCAATTTAGCAAAATCTGTTACGGTAGAATAACCCAGTAAATAAAAAAAATAAGAGACAATGACCTGATAAGGTATTTTGAATAAATATGTATCCTATTAGGTTAATGTCTCTTTTCTATGCTTATGAATTAAAAACTGTTGTATTTATACCAATATGTATATGGTAAGTTATGAAAAGTTAGCGTATTATGATTATGACAGATATTATCATTCTATTGTAAATAATCTTATCTTAAAAAATTAAGATTCTTGCATTATTTTTTGTATTTTTCCTTCTTTTTCTCGTATTAAGTTATGTAGAGAGTTTTAGGAGGTGAAATACGATGCAGATAGAAGCTGCAGCGGCTATTGATCAGCTGTCAAACAAAGAAATAAGCTATGATGAATACTGCAAGAAGGTTCTTATGAACAAATATGTACTTTCCCATATTTCAAGACATGTCATTACGGAGTTTAAAGGAATGAGCATAAAGGAAGTTTTGACCTGTCTTGAACCAGATACAAAGGAAGGTATCAAACAAAGCGAAAAGATTAACGGTATGAATACAGAGGATATAACAGGAAAGGGTGGACTTGTTCGCTATGATGTACTATGTGGTCTGGGCTTGCCAAATCATGAAGGAAAAGTAGATATGTTCATGAATATTGAAGCACAGGGAAAAGACAATATGGGATATCCATTATTGGAAAGAAGCATATATTATGGAAGTCGTTTGCTGGTAAGGCAGAAGAATACACCCAATGGATTTCAAAAGACAAACTATGAGGATCTAAAGAAAGTGTATTCCATCTGGATATGCATGAAACACAGTAAAAAGAAAAGCGGTGTAATGAATCGCTATTCCCTGCATGAAGAACATTTGGGAACAGCCTATGCATTTCCAAAGAAACATTATGATTTGATGAACATTGTCATGATCTATCCACCAAAAGAAGTAGAGGATATCTATGATGGAACGTTCATGACACTTTTGTACATACTGTTTACATCAGGGATGGATTCAACAAGGAAAAAGGAAATTCTTACAAAAAACTATGGAATACCAATGACAAAAGAACTTGGAAAGGAGCTGGAAGAAATGTGCAATTTAAGTCAGTATATCAAAGAAGAAGGTATCATGCAGGGACGTAAGGAAGGACGTAGAGAAGGGCGCATAGAAGGAATTGTAGAAGGAGTTGAAAAAGGGAAGGCTGATGAAAAAATGGATATCGCAAAGAAAATGAAGGAAAAAGGATATTCTACAAAAGAAATAGAAGAATTAACAGGAATCCTTCTACATTAGAATTACATACGAAAACCTCTTTGTATGCTTATGAAGAGGTTTCGTTTTTAGTGTGGTATAGAATAAGTAGAGTAATAACGAAAAATAAAGAAATACATAAATGTATGTAGTCGGAAACTTAGCAGGAGTCATAATGGAGAGTGAAGAAATCATCAAGTATGCAGAAGAGCTTTTGATTGCTTTTACCTCAATGAATTTGTATAGATGAAAAGTTGATGTGGTGTGAATATATGAATTTACTGGATAAAGAGAAAATGGAGGATAGTATGATGTGGATCAAAGAAAAAAGAACTGGGAAAGGAGCTGGAAGAAATGTGTAATTTAAGTCAGTATATCAAAGAAGAAGGAATCCTACAGGGACGTAAGGAAGGACGCAAACAAGGAATTGTGGTAGGAGTTAAAAAAGGGAGGTTGAAGAAAAAATGGATATAGCAAAGAAAATGAAACTGGAAGGTTTTAGTAAAGAAATGATCAAAAAACTTACTGGGGTTGTTTTGGACTAGTATTTTTTTCAATAGGGGGTTTTTTAACACAGCAGGAAAAATAGTAGGCGATTGAACAAAAGTTAATAAAGAGCTACAACATTTGAGTTTTTTCACTCAAAAAGTTACAGCTCTTTTTGCAGTTAGTTATTATTTATATTGGAATTGGGACATAAAGGCTTCGATTTCATCAGGTTCTTTGATGATGTCTTTACTTAGGTTAATACAGCCATCTTCTGTAACAAGTACATTATCTTCAATACGAATACCGATATTTTCGTCTTCTAAGTAGAGTCCAGGTTCTATTGTGAAAACATTTCCAGGTTTTAGTTTATAACCAGCTATGGAAACATCATGTGTTTCTAAACCTAACATGTGTGAAACGCCATGCCAGTAATAATCAGATATCTGTTTTCCATGTTTTAATAATCCAATTGCACTTAATTCTTTTTGATAAAAAGTAAGCAGTGCATTGTTTAAATCTTTTAAAGTTAGTCCTGGTTTTACCATTTCTATGATTTTCTTATTTCCTTTTAAGACGATTTCATAGATTTGACGCTGGCGTTTTGTGAATTTTCCATTGACTGGGAAGGTTCTTGTGATATCTGCATTCAAGTATTGATAGCTGGCGCCTAAATCACATAGCACCAAAGAGCGATCTTTTACTTTCTGGTTGTTGTCGTCGTAATGCAGAATGGTCGCATTTTTTCCACCAGCAATAATAGAAGAGAAAGAGTGTTCACACTGGTTCATCTTTAAAACAAAATCAAAGTAAGCTTCCAGTTCGTTTTCATAAATGCCGCCATGAGCATGTTTCATCATATTTTCAATCGCTTCTTTAGTGATTGAAATTGCTTTAGTTAGTTTCTTGATTTCGTCTTCATCTTTTATCATACGAAGTTCTGCCATTATTGGCGCAACATTTAACAAATTGATATGTGGATAACGTTGTAAAAGTTCTTTTGAAAAACGAATGGCTTCACTGTCCTCTTGAAAAGCTTCCTGTTTTGTGAAGTCTGCATATACATCGATTTTTTCCATATTGTTAAACATACGTGAAAAGATGGAAGAAAGTGTATCCCACAAATCTCCTACTTCGTATATTTCTTCGATTTCAGAAATATACGATGCATCTTCTGGCAGTATTCTTCCTCCGACCCATTTTGCAAGTTCTTCATCATAAGGTTCTATAAACAAATATTCATAAGTCATTCCCTGTATATTTCCTACAAGTAATATCATATTTTCTTTATCTAAACCTGTCATCCAGTAATAACTTCGATCAACAGAAAAAGGATATTTTTCATCACCTACTTTATAGGGTGCTTTTCCACTGAAAAATAAAGCAATACTGTTGTCTGGAAGTTTTTCCATAAAGCGCTGTCTTCTTTTTTGATACATATAAATACCTCCATTTACTACTTCCTATTATAGCAATACCCTCTTACTTTGCATAGACGATACGATAATTTACTGGTATAATGCAAGTAGTGTTAGGGGTGAATATATGGAGTATACAGCATTAGTTGTAGCGGCAGGAAGTGGAAGTCGTGTTGGATTAGGTTATAATAAAATGTTATATAAACTGCAGAATGGAAATACCATTTTAGAGGAAACGTTACAGGTGTTTCAACAGGATGCAAGGTGTCATCAAATTGTGGTAGTCGCAAGTGCACAGGATATGGAAACATTTCATGAAGTGTGTGATGAAAAAAATATATGTATAGTAGAAGGTGGAACAACTCGTCAGGAATCCGTATGGAATGGGCTGCAGAAAGTAAACTGCTCACATGTCTTGATTCATGATGGGGCAAGACCATGGCTTAGCATCGATTGTATTGATCGAATTGTGGAAAAATTAGAGACGTGCAATGCGTGTTTGTTGATGGTACCGGTAAAGGATACAATCAAGGTTGTGGAAAATGGAATTGTGAAACATACCCCACAAAGAAGTACACTTTGGCAGGCACAGACTCCACAGGCTTTTCGAACAGAATGTATAAAAGAAGCGTTTGAGGTTGCATTTGAAAAAGGGATTGAGGCAACAGATGATGCCCAAATCATGGAGTTATGTGGAAAAGAAAAAGTAGAAGTTGTAGAAGGAAGTTATGAAAATCAGAAAGTAACGACCATAGAGGATTTACAAGGAAAGTAAACAAAGAAGCGTAAGATTTACAACAGCCACTCTGTAAAATCTTACGTTTTTACACTCAAAAATATAGAATATTAGGTGTAAGAGAATACTGCTAGTGTATTTGATTACAGTTAAAATAAAGAGGCTATAACTCCAATAGATAGATCTGTTTAATTAAGATCTTCTATTAATTTATAGCCTTTTTAATTTTTATAAACTATGAGCATAATTCTATTTAATTTTGTTTCATCCAGTTACCTTTTTTATAATATAAGAATAACCATAAGGCACTGGCAAACCATGTAATTGGCCAGCCCATGAAGACAACTCCAATATCATGAAAGATAGGTACACTTGTTAGAATCCATGCCATTCTAAGAACACACCAGCAGCTAATCATAACAATCATAGGAATGGTAGTAATACCAGCCCCTCGAATAATACCGCTAAATGCATGGGATATCGCAAGGAAAATATAACAAGGAGCAAGTATATGAAGCATATACAAACCATAATGAATAACCTGCTGGTTATCTGTAAAGATAGAAAGAACTTGAGGGCCAAACAATTCCAATAGAATAGATATAACTACGGTTGTAGCTACACTCATGAAAATACCCGTTTTCGCACCTTGATGAACACGTTCTAGTTTGTTAGCTCCCATATTTTGTCCTGTAAATGTAGTAAGTGCCATGGAGAAGCTCATGACAGGCAGAATCGCAAAACCATCAATTTTTGTATATGCTCCACATCCTGCCATTGCAACAGAACCAAAAGCATTAATATTGCTTTGTACAATGACATTTGAAAAAGAAACAACACCATTTTGAATACCGCTAGGTAAACCTAAACGAATAATTTCTATTAAGCGTTCTTTATGGAAACGTATCTTTTTAAGTGTTACTTTATATTCCTGCTTTGTTTTTATTAATAAGATAAGAGTTAAAATAGCACTGATGGTTTGTGATATCAGGGTTGCCCACCCAACTCCGGCAATCCCCATTTTTAATACGACAACAAACAATAAATCTAGAATAATATTTGTTATACTAGATACAATTAAAAAATATAAAGGGTTTTTGGAATCTCCTACAGCACGTAAAATTCCACTTCCCATATTATAGACAAGAACAGATAAGATTCCACAAAAATAAATACGAAGATATAATACAGAATTTCCCATAACATCTTGTGGCGTTCCAATCCATTGAAGGATCAAAGGAGAAAGAAGAACGCCTACTATAGTCATAATGATCCCTGCAGCAATACTGAAAGCTAAAGATGTGTGAATGCTGTCTTGTAAATTTTCTATGTTTCTTGCGCCAAAATATCGTGAAATAATAACACCGGCCCCAACCGATATTCCCATAAAAATACTGACAAGCAAATTGATGACTGGGGCACTGGAACCTACAGCTGCCAAAGCTTGCGGCCCTATATAATTACCTACAACGATAGAATCGACAGCATTATACATTTGCTGGAAAAGATTTCCTAACAATAAAGGTACAGAAAATAGAAGAAGTTGTTTCCAAATGGTACCTTCTGTCATTAAACCGCTTTTTCCTCTTTGTTCCATCAAATCATCCCCTTATATAATGTATATTATGACATTATTTTAACATGAAATTTTCTTTATTTTCCAATTCTCTTTCATATTCTTACTTTTTTATAAAGTTACTTTCATATAAAAATAGAAACGATAAAAAACAATAAATATCAATAAAAAATAATAAAATACAATTGAAACCAATAAAGAGATGTACTATAATAAATTTAACAAAGAAAGGAGAGCACCTATGAAACTGCAACAGACACAACGTATTAAAACATTAAAAGAGAAAATGCTGGCACAGCCGCGTTATGCATCGATTGAACAAGCGATGATCATTACAAAGACATATAAAGAAAATGAAGATAAGCCGGTTATTTTGAAACGTGCTTTATCTTTATACAATGCACTTACACAATTGGAGATTGGCATTGAACCGGAAGAAATGATCGTAGGTAATCGTACCAAGGGGGTACGCTATGGGGTTGTATTTCCGGAAGCAGGAAGTTCGTGGATTGAGGAAGAAATAGAAACACTTCCAACTCGTCCTCAAGATCGTTTTCTAGTTCGTCCAGAAGATATACAGACGTTTAGAGAAGTTATTTATCCATATTGGAAAGGGAAATGCATGGAGGATGTTTTAAAACAACGTTATGGCGATGAGATAAAAGCTATTGCGGAAGTAGTAAAAATTAATCAGAAAGATCATGCCCAGGGACATATTTGTCCAGATGTAAATAAATGGCTTAGACTTGGTCCTAAAGGAATCATGGAAGAGGCACAGCAATATTTAAAAACCTGCAATGATGAAGCTAAAGATTTTTATGAGGCTATTCAAATTGTCATGTCTGGTGTATGCACATTTATGATGCGTTATCATGATTTGCTGCTGGAAGAATCAAAAAAAGAAGAGCATGCAGAATGGAAAGATAATATGATCGAAGTAGCACGCATTTGTAAATCTTTAAGTGAGCGTCCTGCACAAACATTCCATGAAGCATTGCAGGCAGTATGGTTTTTATTTACGGTTTTACATATGGAAAGCAATGCCAGCAGTTTTTCTCCAGGAAGATTGGATGAGATTTTAATTCCATATTATGAGAAAGATGTAAAAAAAGGAATCTTAGATGAACAAAAAGCACTGGAAATGATTGAATGTCTATGGTTGAAATTTAATCAAATCGTATATTTAAGAAATAAGAACAGTGCAAAATATTTTGCTGGTTTCCCTATTGGTTTTAATATTGCGATTGGTGGAATGGATGCGCATGGAAATGATTACTCTAATACCTTATCACATTTGTTTTTAACTGCACAGGAACATTTAGGACTTCCACAGCCTAATCTTTCTGTACGTCTGCATAAAAAAACAAATGATGATTTGTTGAAACATGCGATTCGTGTAGTCGCAAAAGGAAGTGGTATGCCGCAGTTTTTCAATGATGAAAGTATTATTCCTGCTTTGATGAAAAGTGGTATTCGTGAAGAAGATGCGAAAGATTATGCGATTGTTGGATGTGTGGAGGTAACAACCCAGGGAAATAATCTTGGCTGGAGCGATGCAGCAATGTTTAATTTAAACAAGGCATTGGAACTTACTCTTCATCATGGAAAATGTCTTTTAACAGGAAAACAATTAGGACTTGATTTAGGAAGTTTATCTACTTATAAAACATATGAGGAATTGGAAGATGCTTTTGGAAAGCAAATTCAGCATTTTATGGAACGTATGGTAAAAGCTTGTGAGCAGGTTGAAAAAGCACACATTGATACACTTCCTTCTCCGTTTCTATCTAGTGTTATTGATGATTGCATGGAAAAAGGAATGGATGTTACGCAGGGAGGAGCACATTATAATTTAAGTGGTATTCAAATGATTCAGGTTGCAAATCTAGCGGACTCATTAGCTGCAATTAAGAAACTTGTTTATGAAGAACATCGAATTTCAGCAAAGGATTTGGAGTCTGCATTAGAAGATAATTTTGAACATCAGCAAGTTATTCGTACTATGCTGTTAAATAAATGTCCAAAATATGGAAATGATGAAAGCTGGGTTGATGAAATAGGTGCAAAATGGGCGAGATTTTTCCAGCAGGGATTAAAACAATATAAAAACTATCGCAATGGACCTTATAATACAGGAATGTATACCGTATCTGCTCATGTTCCTATGGGAGAACATGTTGGAGCTAGTGCAGATGGGCGTTATGCGAAAAGTCCATTGGCAGATGGAGGAATGTCACCAGTATATGGAAGAGATATAAAAGGACCAACAGCTGTATTAAAATCCGTTTCGAAAATGGATAATGTTCTAACAACCAATGGTGGACTTCTGAATATGAAATTTTTACCTGAATTCTTTAAAACAGAAAGCGGTATTGATAAATTTGCGATGTTTTTAAGAACCTTTGTGGATTTAGAGATTCCTCATATTCAATTTAATGTTGTGCGTAAAGAAGATTTGCTTGAAGCACAAAAGAATCCGGAACAGTATCGTTCTTTAACTGTTCGAGTTGCGGGCTATACAGCTTACTTTGTAGAATTGGCGCAAGAACTGCAAAATGAAATCATAGCTCGTACAAGTTATGAGGGTGTCTAATGAAAGGGAATATATTTGATGTGAAACGTTTTGCCATACATGATGGGCAGGGAATTCGTACAACCATCTTTTTTAAGGGGTGTCCTTTGCGTTGTGTATGGTGTCAAAATCCAGAAGGTTTGGAAGGGGATGCACAGGTTTTATATATGGAAAAAACATGTATTCATTGTGGAATATGTGTAAAAGAAAGCAAAGCTCATGGAGTAGAATTAAAACATGGAAATCTTCAAATCTTTCGAGATCGAAAGGAAGACTGGAGACATTTGGCAGGCAGTTGCCCTAGTGGAGCATTATGTTTAGATACAAAAGAATATACGAGTGATGCGCTGGTAGAAGAAGCTTTAAAAGATAAAATGTTTTTCCGCTATGGCGGAGGAGTAACCATCAGTGGAGGAGAACCCTTTTATCAAAGTGATTTTCTGATAGAAGTATTTCAGAAATTAAAAGAAAAAGGAATACATACAACGATTGAAACGTCTTTGTTTGTGAAAAGAGAAATATTAGAAAAAGCACTTCCTTATATTGACCATTTATATGTAGATATAAAATTATTTGATGCAGAAAAACATAAACAATATACTGGAGTAGACAATCATATAATATTAGATAATGTAGCATGGCTTTTGCATAGTGATAGAAAAAAAGATGTAACCATACGTACACCATTGATTCCAGGAATGAGTGCAACAGAGGAAAATATTACTGCAATTTCGAGGTTTATAACATCGAATTATAAAGATGCTGCATATGAGCTTCTAAATTATAATCCTTTAGCAAAAGCAAAATACGCACTAACAGGGAAACAGTATTGTTTTAAGGAAAATCCTGAATTATATACATCAAAACAAATGGAAGAATTTTATACAATGGCAAAAAACGGTGGTATAACAAATCTAATTATTGTATGAATTATAAAATAAAGATACAATGAAAATAGGAGGAAATGGAATATGGAATTAATATTAGATTCATCAAATATTGAGCAGATTAAAGATTTAAATGAATTGCTTCATGTAAGCGGAGTAACAACAAATCCAACAATCATTACAAAAAGTGGAAGAAGCTTTGAAGATGTTGTAAATGATTTAATTGCAGTTTTGGATGAAGAACAAATGCTTTTTATACAAGCTGTATCTACAGATGTGGCAGGAATTGTAGAAGAAGCGAAATACATCGCTTCTCTTCGCAAGAAAAACATGTACGTAAAAATTCCTGTGACACATGAAGGGCTAAAAGCAATCAAAGAATGCAAGAAATTAGGGATTGGTGTTTTGGCAACAGCAATTTATACAGCAGACCAGGCATTTTTAGCAGCAATGAATGGAGCTGATTATTTGGCACCATATGTCAATCGCATGGATAATTACGGTGATGGAGTAGAAAATGTAAAAGATTTAATTACGATGTTAAAAGTAAATAACATGAATGCGAAAGTCGTAGCTGCAAGTTTTAAAAATACTAGACAGGTACATGAGCTAATCAAAGCAGGAATTCAAGCAGTTACGATACCATGTGATGTAGCATACAATATGATTGATCATCCAGGAACTGCAATTGCGGTAGATGAATTTAGTGAAAACTGGAAAAAGGCATACGGAAAAACAACATTAAGATAAAAGAAAGCTCGATTTTATCGAGTTTTTTTTAGATGAATATGGTATTATGAAACGGTATGAAGGGAGTGTCGACATGCAATCATTCAATAAAACAAAATATCGATTTGCACATGCTATGCTTGAAGTGATGAAAAAAGAACCACTTGATAAAATTACAGTAAAAGACATTGTGAAAGAAGCAGATATGACAAGACAAACGTTTTATCGTAATTTTCAAGATAAATACGATTTGGTAAATTGGTATTTTGATGTGCTCGCTCAAAAATCGTTTAAACAAATGGGGATAAGCTGTACGTTAAAGGAAGGATTAATCAAAAAGTTTTCCTTTATTAAAGAAGAACGTCTGTTTTTCACAGAGGCTTTTCTGCACGATAATCAAAACTCGTTGTTTAACTATGATTATGAATGTATTTTACAGTTTTATAAGGATATTATTGAGAAAAAACTTCAACGTCCTATAGATGAAGAACTGTTTTTTCTATTGCGTATGTATTGTAGAGGAAGTATTTATATGACGGTGGAATGGGTAAGAAATGGAATGGGAATGTCTTGTGAGGAAATAAGTGAATTGTTAATTCAGGCACTTCCTAAACCATTAGAATCTTTGTTGCTGGATCTGCAAGGGTGAATGTTACAAATGTGAGAAGATGTAACAAATGTTACATTTTTTCTTTTGTGTAACTTTGAGGGAAAACGGTTTCATTCTAAAATATAAATAAAGATATGACAGGAGGAATCGATATATGGCAAATCGTTTTATTTTGAATGAAACCAGCTATCATGGAGCTGGAGCAATTAAAGAAATCGTAACGGAGGTAAAAGCACGTGGATTTCAAAAGGGTTTGATTGTTACAGATGCAGATTTAGTAAAATTTAATGTTGTAAAAAAAGTAACAGATTTACTTGATGAAGCAAATTTACCATATGCTATTTATGATAAAGTAAAAGCAAATCCTAGTGTAAAAGTTGTAAAAGATGGAGTAGAGGCATTTAAAGAAGCTGGTGCAGATTATATCATTGCGATTGGGGGAGGATCTCCACAGGACACTGGTAAAGGAATTGGAATTATCATTAACAATCCAGAATTTAGTGATGTAGTGTCCTTGGAAGGAACAGCTGCTACAAAAAATAAAGCTGTACCAATGATTGCGGTTGCGACAACTGCAGGAACAGCGGCAGAAACAACAATTAACTATGTTATTACAGATGAGGAAAAACGCCGTAAATTTGTTTGTGTAGACCCTCATGACATTCCAGTAGTAGCAGTTGTAGATCCAGATATGATGAGTTCTATGCCGAAAGGATTAACAGCATCAACTGGATTAGATGCATTAACACATGCAATTGAAGGTTATACAACACTAGGTGCTTGGGAATTGGCAGATACTTTAAATTTAAAAGCAATTGAATTGATTTCCCGCTCTTTAAGAAGTGCGGTAGAAAATGATCCAAAAGGTCGTGAAGACATGGCACTTGGACAGTACGTAACAGGTATGGCATTTTCTAATGTAGGACTTGGTGTTGTACATGGAATGGCACATCCATTAAGTGCTTTCTATGATACTCCTCATGGAGTGGCAAACGCAGTGCTTCTTCCTTATGTTATGGAATTCAATAAAGATTACACTGGTGAAAAATATCGCGAAATTGCACGTGTCATGGGTGTTGAAGGTGTTGATGAAATGAGTCAGGAAGAATATCGCAATGCCGCTATTGAAGCTGTAAGACAACTATCAAAAGATGTAAATATTCCTCAGACATTAAAAGAAATTGGGGTAAAAGAAGAAGATCTTCCTGCTTTGGCACAAGCAGCTATGGCAGATGTATGTACAGGTGGAAATCCACGTCCATGTACGTATGAACTTGTACTGGAAGTATATAAAACAGCATTTTAATCAAGTGTTATAAATGGAAGTGATAGGAAATATAAGGTTAGGTTTACACTTTATATTTCCTTTTCTTTTGGGCAAATTGCATAAAAAGTATTTTCCTTTATGTGAACATGATTGCATGTTATAATGTCCACATGGAAAAAATACATGATAAGAAAAGATTAGTGATTAATTTATTGGATTGGTATGATGAGCATGCAAGGGTGCTTCCATGGAGAGAAGAAGCAACACCTTATCGAGTTTGGGTAAGTGAAATCATGCTTCAGCAAACAAGGGTAGAAGCAGTCAAACCATATTTTGAAAGATTTTTAAAAGCATTTCCTTCAATATCTTCTTTAGCCAATGCGAAAGATGATGAACTTAGCAAAGTTTGGGAAGGGCTTGGATATTATAATCGTGTAAAAAATATGAAAAAATGTGCACAAATGTGTATGGAGCTTTATGATGGAAAGCTTCCTTCAACTTATGAACAGCTGCTGCAGCTTCCAGGGATTGGAAGTTATACGGCAGGCGCGGTTGCAAGCATTGCGTTTAAAGAAAAAGCAGCTGCGGTAGATGGAAATGTTTTGCGTGTTTTTTCACGATTGCTGGTAAGCGAAGATGATATTTTGAAAGAAAGTACAAAAAAGAAATTTCAGAAAATTATTCTTGATTATATTCCAGAAGAAAGGTGTGATGCATTTAATCAGGCTTTGATGGAAATTGGGGCTTTGGTCTGTGTCCCAAATGCTGCCCCGCGCTGCAATATTTGTCCTTTAGCACAAGATTGCATTGGATATCAAAGCGGGAAAGCACATTTTTTACCGATTAAAAAAGCAAAGAAACAGCGCAGAATCGAAAAAAGGACAATTCTTGTAGTTGTGTGGAAAGATAAAGTGCTGTTGTATCAAAGACCGGAAAAAGGCCTTCTATCAAAGATGTACGAGTTTAAAAATCTAGAAGATCATTATTTGAAAAAGGATATTATAAATAGGATAGGAGCGAAACATGTGTTAACCTATAAGAAACTAAAAGATGCAAAACATGTTTTTTCTCATATTGAATGGCATATGAAAGCTTGTTTAATAGAAGTTGATGAACCGATAGAAGAAGGTGTATGGTGTACAAAAGAAGAATTAGAACATACGTACGCCATTCCTTCTGCTTTTCAAACATATAAAGAATCTCTATATGAATGGTGGAAGGAGAAATCCTATGAATGAGAGTTTTTATAAAGAAATACAGCAGTTTTCACCTTTTAATGAACAGGAAGAGCAAGATAAGAAAGTATTTTTAAAATATCTGGAAACGTTTGATGATATTTTTTATCGAGAAAATGAGTTTGCGCATATAACAAGTTCTCCTTGGATTCTCAATGAAACAAAAGATAAGGTGTTGATGATTTACCATAAAATTTATCGTTCATGGGGATGGTGTGGAGGACATTGTGATGGGAATGAAAATTGTGTGGAAGTTGCACTTCAAGAAGGCAAAGAAGAAACCGGTTTAAAGCATCTGCATCTTCTCAGTCCTGAGATTTTAGCAATTGATATTCTTCCTGTACCACCACATTATAAAAAAGGGAAATATGTTACTTCACATGTTCATTTAAATGTAACATATGCCTGTGTGGCAAAAGAAACAGAAACGATTTCTCCTAAGCTGGATGAAAATAGTGGGGTTAAGTGGATTCCAGTTGATGAAATAGCTTTCTGGGTAAAAGAAGAAGATATGAAACCTGTTTATAAGAAATTGATGGAAAAGATATTTCTTTTGGGTCATTAATAGAAATGGTGCTATAATGAAGATAATAAAGAAAAGGAAGGTAACTTATATGCTGGAAAAAATTAAACATGGACTTGTGGTTTCTTGTCAGGCTTTACCGGATGAACCTTTACATTCTTCTTTTATTATGGGGAGAATGGCATTAGCGGCAAAACAAGGTGGTGCTGTTGGAATTCGTGCACAAAGCAAAGAAGATATTGTGGAAATTAAAAAGAATGTGGATCTGCCTGTTATTGGAATCGTAAAAAGAAATTATCCTGATAGTGAAGTATACATCACGCCAACCAAAAAAGAGGTAGATGAACTTTTAGAAACAGGTTGTGAGATGATTGCTTTAGATGCTACAGAAAGAGTACGCCCTCATAATGAAAAGCTGGAGGATTTAGTTGCCTATATACATGCACATGGTGTTTTAGCTATGGCAGATTGTTCAACTTATGAAGAATGTATGCATGCAGAACGTATAGGTTTTGACTGCGTATCTACAACTTTATGCGGATATACACCATATTCTGAAGGAATTGATGGACCAAATCTTCCTTTATTGAAGAAATTATGTGAATCTTGCAAGGTTCCGGTTTTGGCAGAAGGAAAAATTAATACACCAGAAGATTTAAAGGCGGTATATGAAGTTGGAGTATACAGTGCTGTAGTAGGTGGTGCAATTACTCGACCAAAACAAATTACAGAACGATTTGTTGAGGTGTTGAAAAAATAGAAGGAAACTTCTATTTTTTTTATAAAAAAGCCTGCACAGTCCTCTTCGTTTTTGCATATCGTATAAGGAATGTGAGGGTAGAGTTATGAATATACGAGTGATGAAATTTGGAGGAACTTCTTTACGAAGTGAAGTAACGAGAAAATATGCATATCGTCATATATTAGAAGCAGGCAAATATGGAAAAGTTGTAATGGTAGTATCTGCGATGGGCAGATATCCAGACGCTTATGCGACGGATACACTTCTTTCTATGGCATGTGATTCTTTGAGTAAAGAGGAAAAAGCAAGACTTGTTTCCATTGGAGAGCAGGTGGCAAGTTTAAAAGTATGCAGCGAATTATTGGAAATGGGAATTTGTGCATATGCTATGTCTTTTATGGAAACAGGAATTCTTACAGATGAACAATATGAATATGCAAATGTATTGGAATTGCATAAAGAATCGATTATTAAAAGATTAAAACAGTATGATGTAGTAATCGTTCCAGGATTTCTTGGGGTAAGCAAACAAGGAAGAATTACAACTCTGGGAAGAGGAGGCAGTGATTTTAGTGCTGTTTTATTTGCGGATATGCTTGAGTTGAAAGAAGTAGAAATATATACGGATGTAGATGGTGTATATGATTCAGATCCAAAACTGCATGAATTTGCCCTTCGCTATGATCATTTGAGTTATGATGAAATGCTTAATATGAAATCACGCGTTTTACATGATCGATGTGTAGAGTATGCAAAACAGCACCATATTGAAATATACTTAAAGGGTACTTTTTCAAAAGGTGCGGGTACTTTAATTTCATCCTAAGAAAAACAATGAAATGTGCAGGAAATATGCTATAATAATTGTAGAGGTGATTCGTTTGAAGAGTATTCTAATGGTTAGAAATCTGAAAGATGAAGAGAGCGCAAAACAAATAAAACTTGCATTATCTGAAACTCGTGTGGATTTTGAAGTAAATCTGGAAAAACAATGTGTTATCGTAGATGGAGATTCTGATATGGTTGCTGTAGCCAGAAAAGTTATCAATGATTTAGGGTATATCATGTTTTAAGATTTTTTTGTTTATGTAAAAAACCAGCTGGTCTTTGGAATATCTTAAAGTACAAAAGGTATTCTATTGCAGCAGCTGGTTTCTTTTTATTTCTGAAATAAAAGCATATTGATAAATGCACTTAAAAGTAAGAGTAAAGCAAATACATTTTGTAAAAAAGAATGATTAGAGAAGGGATGGAAAGAAAAAGAAAAGATTATTTGTAATGCATATCCAATGCAAAATAGAATAGAAAATAATAAAGCTAGTTTTTGATATGTTTTCATTTGTATCACCTGTATCTACTTTATGAAAGGTAAATGATTTTATGAATGATTCTCAAGAAGAAAGCATAAATTAGGATGAGCAGGAGGAAAACAGAGTATGAAAACAAAAATCATTGCAGGTGCAGGAGCAATATTGCTGATTGCAGTTTTATTGGTAGTTCTTCGTCCGGCATCTTTTACATCAACGCTTCAAAAGCAAGTGGATAAGATGGATGGGTATGTATTAAAAGGTGATATGGAAATCAGCAAGGGAGAAAATTTAAAGACATATGCTTTGGAGGTAGGATATCATAAAGGGGATGTACAGCAGTTTAAAGTATCTTTGACAGATAAAGAATTAAATCAGGAGCAGCAGATTTTAAAAAACAAAGACGGGGTTTTTGTGATTACTCCAAGTTTAAATCAGATTTTCAAATTTGAAGGGGATTGGCCTTTGAATACGCCAAAGCCATACTTATTACAAACGATGAATGATATTGTTCAGCAAAAAGATACGAAAATTAAAAAGGAAAAGGAAGGATATTTGATAAGTGCCAAGGTAAATTATCCATCTAGTCAAAGTTATCATCATGAAGATATGCATTTTGATAAAGATGGAAAAATTCAATGGCTGCAAATTTATAATGAAGATAATGTTGTAGAATTGAAAATTGTGTTTAATAAAGTAGAATATAATACAAACTTTGAAAAAGATTACTTTAAAACACCGACTACATTAGAAAAAGAAAAATCAACCTCTGCGATTGCAGAAGAAGATTTGCCACTATATCCTGTGCAGGTATTTTCTTCAAAACTAGAAAACACAAGTGTTGTAAGCTCTGGGGGAGAAACCCGACATATTCTAGAATATAGTGGTGATAAGGATTTTACAGTCATTGAAACAAAGAAGAAAGCAAGTGATGAAACACAAACCGTAATTATGCCTTTGGATATGATGGATTCTATGGAGTTGATAGGTTTTTATGATGGAAGTCATATGAGTGTTATGTATGATAATGTGGAGTTTAGTGTGTATTCTGAAGATTTAGAACCAGAAGAGATGATGGATGTAATTTCCAGTATGCAGGTGGCAGTGATGAAGTGATGATAAAAAGAGGAGATGTGTATTATGCAGATCTTGCTGGTGTAAAAGGGAGTGAACAAGGGGGAATACGACCTGTTGTTGTAGTACAGAATGATAAGGGGAATCGGTATTCGAAAACGATTATCGTAGCACCTATTTCTAAAAAAATGTCAAAGCCTCCAATTCCTACACATGTTATATTTAGCAATTCTGCTTTAAGTTATGTATCTATGATTTTATGTGAACAACTTCGTACAATTGATAAAAGTAGACTAGGACAATGGATTTGTACGCTGGATAAGAAAACAATGGAAAAAATAGACCATGCAATTATGGTAAGTCTTTCTTTGTAAGATAAGGGCATTGCCCTTTTTTCTTTGATAAAATAGAAAAATAAATTTTTTTGGAAAAAATATTGACACTTGTAAAATCATTTGATATTATATACGAGCGTTAAGCGAGAATATAAATGGTCCAGTGGTGTAGTGGTTAACATGCCTCCCTGTCACGGAGGAGATCGTGGGTTCGAGTCCCATCTGGACCGCCATTTAATAAAATTTAATATTTTGGTCCAGTGGTGTAGTGGTTAACATGCCTCCCTGTCACGGAGGAGATCGTGGGTTCGAGTCCCATCTGGACCGCCATTTTTATTTTGCAGATGTAGTTCAATGGTAGAACACAGCCTTGCCAAGGCTGATACGGGGGTTCGATTCCCCTCATCTGCTCCAGGTTGATAAATAAAGGCTTATTTAAATGTTTGGCATAAGGCTAGCATAAAAAATGAGCCTTTTTTGTTATTTGTATGAATGTGTATATAAAATAAAAAAACTGTGATAAAATAATAATATATAGTATATAAAGAGGAGGTCGCCGTGAGAAAGGTTATATTAATATTAGGGATGATTTTTCTGCTTTGTGGGTGCTCTGAGGAAAAAGTGATAGATCATCCGCAGGAATTAAGTGTTAATGAAGTGCTAACAAAATTAAACTCTGAAAAAAGTGACTCTTTTCTTCTATATTTGACTAGCGATAATTGTTATTCTTGTGAAGAGTATGAAAAAGTGATTGAAGATTTAGAGGAAGAAGAACCTTTTGAAATCTATTATTTAAAAATTGATTTGGAAGAAAATGATGAAGCAACTTTACAGGCAATGAGAGAATTGGATGTGACGATTGGGGATATTAAAGAACTTCCTACTACATATTATTTTTATCAAGGGAATTTGTTGAAGGAAAACTGTAAATTAGGATACTTAAATAAAGAGGAATTAAGAGAATGGCTGAAAAGTTTACATATATTACATTAGAAGAAACTGCATCTGTACTGACAAAAGAGGAAATAATAGAACAATTAAAGTATTTGGGTGTTCAAAAAGGTATGACGTTGCTGGTGCAGGGGGATATGAAACAACTTGGCACAGTTGTTGGAGGAGAACAGAGTGTCATAGAAGCGTTGATGGAAACGGTTGGATTTGAAGGGACAATTGTAATGCCTTCCTTTACTTTTGGTTTGTTAGATCCTTCTTCACAGAAAAAAAAGGTGGAACGGCAGTATTGGAAAGCTTTTCGAAATGGATTAGAGCCTTTTGATCGAAGACTTAGTGTGGAGATGGATGAAGATACCTTAGTACAGCAGTTTTTAAGAAATGATGGAGTAGCAAGATCCTACCATCCGATTTATAGTTTTGCGGCCTGGGGAAAATATGCTCGTATTTTTTGTGACAAACATCCTTTGCATTTTGGTTTGAATCAGGATTCTCCTTTAGGGAAAATGGTGGATTTTAATGGATTTGTTGTATTGCTTGGAACTTCTTATGAAAAAAGCGTGATGTTTCAACTTGCAAAATATAAGGGTGATCAATTTCCAGTTAGAATCATCAGTGCACCTATTCGAAGTGGAAATAAAAAAGAATGGAAAGACTTGCTAGATATTTCATATGATTCTAAAAAAGGTATAAAAGAGGCAATGGAATATATGGAAGAAAAAAAAGTAGTAAGAACTACTTTTCTTGGTAAAGGTTGTTGTCGATTTTTTTCTTGCAGGGAAGCTCTGCAGGCAGCTGTATTAAGCTTTAGCTGTCTAGAGAGCTTATAAGAATTTCACAAAATTGCATCAGATAGTATTCATCTGTTTCGTCAAAATTTGAAAATTCATAGGAATCAATATCAAGGACGCCTAAAAGGGTGTCTTTTTTTATGAGTGGAATTACAATTTCTGAATTACTGGCACAGTCACAAGCAATATGCCCAGAGAATTTATGGACATCATCAACACGTTGAACATTTAAAGTTGAAGCACATGTTCCACATACACCTTTTCCTAATGGAATATGCATACAGGCAACTTTTCCCTGAAATGGTCCTAAAATTAACTCGTTATTTTTTAAAAGATAAAAACCAGCCCAGTTTATGTTTTCTAAATTGTGGAACAGAAGTGCTGATGCATTCGAAAAATTTGCAATCATATCATGTTCATTTTCTAGTAAAGCTTTTAATTGATCTAATAAAAGTTTATATGTCTTCTGTTTATCATTCATAAAAATCTTCCTTTCGTATTTTATATCCAATATAGTAACACAAAAAAAGCGAACTATGAGAGCTCGCTTTCCATATTTGCAAATTTTGTATAAGCTTTTGACACATTAGCAGGGGTATCTGGTTTCATAACATACCAGTTTTGATTGCACATCATATTA
This sequence comes from Amedibacterium intestinale, assembly GCF_010537335.1. Lineage (NCBI taxonomy): Bacteria > Bacillati > Bacillota > Erysipelotrichia > Erysipelotrichales > Erysipelotrichaceae > Amedibacterium > Amedibacterium intestinale. The sequence continues at coordinate 1,659,965 of NZ_AP019711.1, read as the reverse complement.
AAAACATCTCGCTGTAAAGTAGATACGCTTGTGTATAAATTCATAATGGAATCGTAAAGAGTATCGCTTCCTGCTTCTTGTGCAAATGTGTTAAATTCTGCTTTCATATGTTTAAGGCTTATTAGAAGATTGGTTGAAATCTCTTTTTCTGTATAATTGGATTTACTCATTTTTTTACTTCCTCCTGCAAAATGCTAACAAGTTGTTTGTAATTTTTACAAAGTTGTTTTTCTGTCTTTTGAAAGCAGGTAATGATTTCTTTTGTTTGTAGAAGAGTAGATTCATGTTGAATGCGTTTGTATAAAACAAAAGTTTGATCTAATAAATCTTGCATATATAAAATATCTTTTGATGTTAACATAGTATCACTTACATCTATTTGATGCATTCTCCTTTCTGTTATTAGCTTTCCCATTCATTGTGGATATATTCTAGGAAATATGAAAAGTTTTTGATATAATAAAAAAATATTGTGGGAGGTTACATATGCTGGAACAATTAAAAGAAGGAGAATATGTTTATATACAAAGTTTTAAACATGATGGTTCTTTGCATCGTACATGGGCGATGGGATATGTGATAGAAGCAAATGCAAAAAGAGCGGTAGTTGTGACGAATCATACTTTAGTTAGTGAGTCAGATGGCAGAAAGTGGATTACAAGGGAACCGGCAATTTGTTTTCTTTATCCTGATAAATGGTATAACGTTATTTGTATGATACGAAAAACAGGTATACATTATTATTGTAATTTAGCATCTCCTTCTCTGTATGATGGAGAAGCGATAAAGAATATAGATTATGATTTGGATGTAAAGGTAAATCCGGTAGGGAAAACTACACTTCTTGATGAAGATGAATATAGAGAACATATGATGCAGATGGGATATAGCAGTGCTCTTGATAAAGCTATTAATAAAGGACTAGATAAGTTAATGGTAGATATTCGTTTGAAAAATTCTCCATTTGATCACACGGAAATTTATCATTTATATGATAAGTATTTAGATATGATGGAACAATCACGTAAAGAAGGTAAAAACTAGTTTAAAAATAAAAATATAAAAAAAGAGTAAAAAAATGTTGACATAGGGAAGAGCGGGTGGTAATATATACGAGCACCAAGCGAGAGAGCTTGGCTCGGTCTTTGAAAACTAAACAGGAAACGTCAATTTCAAACAATGAAAAAGATAACAAAACAAAAGAAAAAACGTTAGCAGAAAACGTTTTGAGCTAAAATCAAATGGAGAGTTTGATCCTGGCTCAGGATGAACGCTGGCGGCATGCCTAATACATGCAAGTCGAACGGAGCGAATATGGAAGCTTGCTTCTGTAAGAGCTCAGTGGCGAACGGGTGAGTAACACGTAGGTAACCTGCCCATGTGCCCGGGATAACTGCTGGAAACGGTAGCTAAAACCGGATAGGTGAATAGGAGGCATCTCGTATTCATTAAAGGACCTGCAAAGGTGCGAACATGGATGGACCTGCGGCGCATTAGCTGGTTGGAGTGGTAACGGCACACCAAGGCGACGATGCGTAGCCGACCTGAGAGGGCGAACGGCCACATTGGGACTGAGACACGGCCCAAACTCCTACGGGAGGCAGCAGTAGGGAATTTTCGTCAATGGGGGGAACCCTGAACGAGCAATGCCGCGTGAGTGAAGAAGGTCTTCGGATCGTAAAGCTCTGTTGTAAGTGAAGAACGGTCAGTAGAGGAAATGATACTGAAGTGACGGTAGCTTACCAGAAAGCCACGGCTAACTACGTGCCAGCAGCCGCGGTAATACGTAGGTGGCGAGCGTTATCCGGAATCATTGGGCGTAAAGGGTGCGCAGGTGGTACATTAAGTCCGAAGTAAAAGGCAGCAGCTCAACTGCTGTTGGCTTTGGAAACTGGTGAACTGGAGTGCAGGAGAGGGCGATGGAATTCCATGTGTAGCGGTAAAATGCGTAGATATATGGAGGAACACCAGTGGCGAAGGCGGTCGCCTGGCCTGCAACTGACACTGAGGCACGAAAGCGTGGGGAGCAAATAGGATTAGATACCCTAGTAGTCCACGCCGTAAACGATGAGAACTAAGTGTTGGGGAGACTCAGTGCTGCAGTTAACGCAATAAGTTCTCCGCCTGGGGAGTATGCACGCAAGTGTGAAACTCAAAGGAATTGACGGGGGCCCGCACAAGCGGTGGAGTATGTGGTTTAATTCGAAGCAACGCGAAGAACCTTACCAGGCCTTGACATGGATGTAAATGCCCTAGAGATAGGGAGATAGCTATACATCACACAGGTGGTGCATGGTTGTCGTCAGCTCGTGTCGTGAGATGTTGGGTTAAGTCCCGCAACGAGCGCAACCCTTGTCGCATGTTACCAGTATTGAGTTAGGGACTCATGCGAGACTGCCGGTGACAAACCGGAGGAAGGTGGGGATGACGTCAAATCATCATGCCCCTTATGGCCTGGGCTACACACGTACTACAATGGCGGCTACAAAGAGAAGCGAACCTGCGAGGGGGAGCGGAACTCATAAAGGTCGTCTCAGTTCGGATTGGAGTCTGCAACTCGACTCCATGAAGTCGGAATCGCTAGTAATCGCAGATCAGCATGCTGCGGTGAATACGTTCTCGGGCCTTGTACACACCGCCCGTCAAACCATGGGAGTTGGTAATACCCGAAGCCGGTGGCATAACCGTGAGGAGTGAGCCGTCGAAGGTAGGACCGATGACTGGGGTTAAGTCGTAACAAGGTATCCCTACGGGAACGTGGGGATGGATCACCTCCTTTCTAAGGAGAAAGAGTGTAGAGAAAGATATTTCCTGTTTGGTTTTGGAAGGCTGAGAAGCATTCCGAATCGATCTTTGAAAACTGAATAACAGAAGACATAACAGAAGGTCTATAACGAAAAGTTGTAAGAAATTCACGAGTTGAAGTTAAACAAACAGAAAACTCAAAGCTAAGCTAATGGTGATTAAGTAAGAAAGGGCGTACGGTGGATGCCTAGGCACTTGAAACTGAAGAAGGACGCAACAAACGGCGAAACGCGGCGGGGAGCTGTACGTAAGCAAAGATCCGCCGGTATCCGAATGGGGGAACCCGGCATGCGTAATAGCATGTCATCCGCAGATGAACAAATAGTCTGCGAGAGAGGTACCCGGGGAACTGAAACATCTAAGTACCCGGAGGAAAAGAAAACAACAGTGATTCCCTGAGTAGCGGCGAGCGAAAGGGGAGGAGCCCAAACCAGACCGAGGTCTGGGGTTGAAGGACCGCGATACGGCAAGAATCATGGTAGGAGAACGGCATTGAAAGGCCGACCGGAGAGGGTGCAAGTCCCGTATCCGAAACCGTGAGGAAGCCCAGCGGGATCCTGAGTACGGCGAGACACGAGAAATCTTGTCGGAAGCAGGCGGGACCATCCGTCAAGGCTAAATATAAGCAAGTGACCGATAGTGAACCAGTACCGTGAGGGAAAGGTGAAAAGAACCGCGGGAGCGGAGTGAAATAGAACCTGAAACCGTATGCTTACAAGAAGTCAGAGCACGTTAAGGTGTGATGGCGTGCCTTTTGTAGAATGAACCGGCGAGTTATGTTATCGTGCGAGGTTAAGCAGGAGATGCGGAGCCGAAGCGAAAGCGAGTCTTAATAGGGCGGCAGTACGATGACATAGACCCGAAACCGTGTGATCTAGCCATGACCAGGTTGAAGTTCAGGTGAAACTGAATGGAGGACCGAACCGACCCCCGTTGAAAAGTTGGCGGATGAGTTGTGGCTAGGGGAGAAATTCCAATCGAACACGGATATAGCTGGTTCTCCCCGAAATAGCTTTAGGGCTAGCGTCGAGGATGAGTCTTGTGGAGGTAGAGCACTGAATGTACGATGGCCCCATCCCGGGGTACTGAGTATAATCAAACTCCGAATGCCATGAGATATTCCCGGCAGTCAGACCGTGGGTGATAAGGTCCATGGTCAAAAGGGAAACAGCCCAGACCGCCAGTTAAGGTCCCAAAATGTATGCTAAGTGGAAAAGGATGTGGGGATGCACAGACAACTAGGAGGTTGGCTCAGAAGCAGCCATCCTTCAAAGAGTGCGTAACAGCTCACTAGTCGAGTGACCCTGCGCCGAAAATGTACCGGGGCTAAGCATACTACCGAAGCTGCGGATTTGTAGTAATACAAGTGGTAGGGGAGCGTTCCATGCACGTGGAAGCCATACCGAAAGGAGTGGTGGAGAGCATGGAAGTGAGAATGCCGGTGTGAGTAGCGAGATGCAGGTGAGAATCCTGCACACCGATAGCCCAAGGATTCCAGGGGAAGGTTCGTCCGCCCTGGGTAAGTCGGGACCTAAGGCGAGGCCGAAAGGCGTAGTCGATGGAAAACAGGCAGATATTCCTGTACCCGCGATGGAAATGAAGGAATGACGGAGAAGGCTAGCATGAGCCACTTATTGGATTGTGGTCGAAGCGAATAGCAGGTGCATAGTCAAATGCGTGCACGGGATGTAAAACGTGACAGGTAAGCGAAACCCTAGGGGAGTAGCGAAGCATGCGAGGCCAGCTTCCAGGAAAAGTTTCTAGTGCTAATTCCATAGCGGCCCGTACCAAAACCGACACAGGTGGGCAAGGAGAGTATCCTGAGGTGAGCGAGAGAACTGTTGCCAAGGAACTCGGCAAAATGACTCCGTAAGTTAGCGAGAAGGAGTGCTTATGAAAGTAAGCCGCAGTGAAGAGGCCCAAGCGACTGTTTAACTAAAACACAGCTCTCTGCGAAGTCGCAAGACGAAGTATAGGGGGTGACGCCTGCCCGGTGCTGGAAGGTTAAGAGGATTTGTCAGTTTCGACGAAGCAATGAATTGAAGCCCCAGTGAACGGCGGCCGTAACTATAACGGTCCTAAGGTAGCGAAATTCCTTGTCAGGTAAGTTCTGACCCGCACGAAAGGCGTAACGATTTGGGCGCTGTCTCGGCAGCAGACTCGGTGAAATCTTAGTACCTGTGAAAATGCAGGTTACCCGCAACTAGACGGAAAGACCCCATGGAGCTTTACTGCAGCCTGATATTGGATTTTGATCAGAGATGTACAGGATAGGTGGGAGACGAAGAAGGATGCACGCCAGTGTATCTGGAGTCGACGTTGGGATACCACTCTTGTCTGATTGGAGTTCTAACCTGCGTCCATGAAGCTGGACGGGGGACCGTGTCAGGCAGGCAGTTTGACTGGGGCGGTCGCCTCCCAAAGAGTAACGGAGGCGCCCAAAGGTACGCTCAGATTGGACGGAAATCAATCGGCGAGTGCAAATGCAGAAGCGTGCTTGACTGTGAGACAAACAGGTCGAACAGGGACGAAAGTCGGGATTAGTGATCCGGCGGTGCCGAATGGAAGGGCCGTCGCTCAACGGATAAAAGCTACCCTGGGGATAACAGGCTGATCTCGCCCAAGAGTTCACATCGACGGCGAGGTTTGGCACCTCGATGTCGGCTCATCGCATCCTGGAGCTGAATTCGGTTCCAAGGGTTGGGCTGTCCGCCCATTAAAGCGGTACGCGAGCTGGGTTCAGAACGTCGTGAGACAGTTCGGTCCCTATCTGTTGTGGGCGTAGGAGATTTGAGGAGAGCTGTCCTTAGTACGAGAGGACCGGGATGGACCTACCGCTGGTGCACCGGTTGTTGTGCCAACAGCATAGCCGGGTAGCTAAGTAGGGAAGGGATAAGCGCTGAAAGCATCTAAGCGCGAAGCCTACTCCAAGATGAGATCTCCCATACGCAAGTAGTAAGACCCCTTGAAGACGACGAGGTAGATAGGTCAGGGATGGAAGCGCAGCGATGCGTGGAGTTGACTGATACTAATAGGTCGAGGACTTAATCAAATGTTGACTGTTGTTCAGTTTTGAAGGTTCGAACCTTCAGGGATCTGGTGATGATGGCGAAGTGGACACACCTGTTCTCATCCCGAACACAGAAGTTAAGCACTTCAGCGGCGACAATATCCAGACGTGCTCTGGTGAAGATAGCACGTCGCCAGTTCCTTTTGAGCCTTGAGGCTCTTTTTTTTGTTTATCCTTTTACCTTTTCTCTACTTCTATGTTATAATGTAGCGGCCTATATGAAAGGAGGCACTTTATATGAGAGAAATAAAAGTATCCTCTTTACAGGACACAGCAAATTTAGGAGAGAAACTTGGAAAACTACTAGAATCTGGCTCCTTAGTTACCCTATGTGGTGATCTAGGTGCTGGAAAAACAACTTTTACAAAATCAATTGGAAAAGCATTGGGTGTGAAAAAAGTTATTAATTCTCCTACTTTTACAATATTGAAAACTTATTATGGAAAAATGCCTTTGCATCATATTGATGCATATCGTTTGGAAGGAATAACTCAGGATTTAGGATTTGAAGAACTATTCGATGATGGGGTATGTGTTATCGAATGGCCTGCGTATATTATGGATCAGTTACCGAATGAACGATTGGAGATTGAAATAAAAAGAATTGGAGAATTTGAACGTTTGTTTTTATTTCATCCAATTGGTGATGTGTATGAAAAGATTGTGAGGGAATTATAATGAAAACATTATGTATGGATAGTGCACATAAAAATTTGCTTATCGCATTAATTGAAGATGGAGAAGTGAAAGCTTCTATTTGTGAGGAATGCTGGAAAAAACAAAGTGAAACATTATTTCCTGCACTTGTATCTTTAATGGAAGAGGCAAATTGGGAAGTCGATGATATCGAACATGTCATAATTACAGATGGACCAGGAAGTTATACTGGTGTGCGAATTGCAATGACTGTTGCGAAAGTTTTATGTACACGTAAGCAAATTCCTTTATCATGTATATCTTCTTTGCAGCTATATGCTGGTATGAGAGAAAATGTTTTTGTTTTATTAGATGCTAGAAGTAAAAGAGCCTATTGTGCAGCTTTAAATAAAGGGAACTTTACTATGGATGAGCAAATCTTGACATTGGATGAAATTAAACAGTTAACAGAAAATGCTCAATATACAGTTTTGGGAGATACGGAGTTACTTGGAATTGAAAAACCAGAAATTGACTTAGTTGAAAACTTTAAGCAGTTAATACCACTTGCTCGTCCTATTGATAATATTCATACACTTGTTCCTAGATATCTAAAAGATCAGGATTCTTATAAGGTAAAATAAAATGATACGTGAAATGAAAATAGAAGATTGTTCTATTGTTTCTCAAATAGATGCACAATGTTTTCCAGTTCCTTGGAGTGAAGAACAATATAAACGTGAATTTAATGAAAATGAATTTGCATATTTATATGTTTTAGAAGATCATAATGAAATTATTGGATTTATTGATTTCTGGATTACATTTGATAGTTGTCAGCTTGCTAAAATAGCTGTGTTGCCTTCTTATAGAGGAAAGCATTATGCACATTTACTTATGGATAAAATGATTGAAAGAGCACAGCAGGAGAATTGTGAAATTATATCTTTAGAAGTTCGTGTTTCAAATACTGCTGCTCATAAATTATATGAGGCGTATGATTTTATTAAAGTAAATGTTAGAAAACAATATTATCAGGATAATGGAGAAGATGCAGATTTTCTTATAAAAGCGATAGGAGGGAATTGTGAATGAAAGATACCTATATATTAGCAATTGAATCTAGCTGTGATGAAACAGCAGCATCCATTGTAAAAAATGCTAAAGAAATTGTTTCTAATGTTGTTGCGACACAGATTGATGTACATAAAGACTTTGGAGGAGTTATTCCCGAGGTTGCCAGTCGTATACATGTAGAAAACATATCAATGGTTATTGAAGAAACATTGCATAAAGCAAATATGAAGGTTGAAGATGTAGATGCTATTGCTGTTACGCAGGGACCTGGATTGGTAGGAAGCCTTCATGTGGGGGTACAAGCTGCAAAGACACTTGCATGGGCATATAATAAACCATTAGTTCCAGTACATCATATTGCAGGACATATTTATGCTAATCAACTTATTACAGAATTAAAGTTTCCTTTATTAGCATTGGTTGTATCTGGTGGACATACAGAACTTGTATATATGAAAGATGAATGGAGTTTTGAAATACTTGGAACAACACAGGATGATGCGATAGGTGAAGCTGGCGATAAAGTGGGACGTGTTTTAGGACTTCCATATCCTGGTGGTGTTTATGTGGATAAGATTGCGAAAGATGGTAAACCAATCTATTCATTAGCTAAACCAAAAACAGAAAATGAACTAGATTTTTCCTTTAGTGGATTGAAAAGTTCTGTATTACAGTTTATCGATCGATGTAAAAGAAAAAATGAAACATTTAGACCTGAAGATTTGGCAGCATCCTATCAGGAAACTGCTTTTGAAACTTTACTAAGCAGAGCTAAAATCGCAATTGAGAAATATAATCCAAAACAGATGGTATTAGCGGGTGGTGTAGCAGCTAATTCATGTTTAAGAAGCAAAATTACAGATGGCTTGGCAAAAGAATATTCTGATGTCGAATTTATTATTCCACCACTTTCCTGTTGTACAGATAATGCAGCAATGATTGCGGTTGCTGGAACAATAGCTTATCAGCATGGGGTTCGAGCAGATTATTCTTTAACTGCGGATCCAGGTATTGATTTAGAAGAATCTTAATAGAAAAAGCAGGAATCATTGCAATTCCTGCTTTTTCTTGTCTATAGACAAATCCTACTGTTCTTCGTAGTAGCATCCTTCTTCCTGAGATGGAGGAAAACGTCTACCTTTTTCAACATCTACATCTTTATACATTTCTTTGCCATTTGCATCATAGCAAGTGTATTTTCCGGTTTTTTCACAGTTCATTCCCGGACGATATTTTTTTGTTCGTGCCATTTTTAACACCTCCCGATAGTAGTATGAAGCTGCAATCAAAACTTATTCACTTTTTTAATAAAAATTGATAAAATGATAAAGTAGTGAAAGGATGAACAAAATGAAAATATTAGCAAGTGATTATGATGGGACTCTTCGCACAGGAGTTCTTGTTGATAAAAAAGATAGAGATGCAATTGTAAAGTTTCAAAAGGATGGAAATCATTTTGGAATCGTAACAGGACGTAGTATGGAATCTTTACAAAAAGAAATTGAAGTCAATAATTTAACATACGATTTCATTATAACAAATAACGGAGGAGTTATTTTTGACAAAAATGGGAATTTGCTGGAATGTCGTTATATGGATTTTGACAAAGCACTGGATATCATTAGTTATATTAAGAATCTAGAATGTGTATCTTATGTTATTAATGATGGATATCATCGTTTTAAATTTGATGTAGATAAGTCACAAGTTGATCATAAATATGCGAATATGGAAGATCATAGTGAACATGAGGAAGAAGTATTGGATAGAGGAAAAATTGCACAACTTGTAATTTCTTTGAATGATGATGCTTTAGCAGAGGAAATTGCTCAGCATATCAACACAAATTTTCGTGGTTATGCAATAGCTTATGTGAATGTGAATTGCGTAGATATTGTACCTGAAGGTGTATCGAAAGCAGAAGCTTTGTATTATATAGAAGATGAATTTGGATATGATCATGATGCGATTTATACAATTGGTGATTCTTTTAATGATGTACCAATGCTGGAAGAATTTCATGGTGTCAGTGTTGCACATGCAAAAGAGGCTGTACAGGGAAAAGCAGAAAAAATATGTAAGGATATAGAAGAATGTATTGATTGGTTAATGTCTTTACAATAAATAATAAAGAAACTAATATACGTTTTTGCTTTGATAGATTATAAAAGAATAGGTACAGAAGATAGAATATGGTATAATAAATAAACGAGAGGAGTGTTTATCTATGCTCAGTTATCTAACTTTATCCAACCTATGGGCACTGCTTAGATCTTTATTAGATATCCTTTGCTTATGGGCAATTGTATATTATTGTTTAAAGATCGTTAAAAATAATTCACGTACAATTCAAATTTTCAAAGGTATACTTCTTATTATCATTATCAAAGGAATTGCTTCTGTATCTGGACTTCATACAATGGAAAGTATTATGGCTTCTGTTATGTCTTGGGGAGTAATTGCCCTGATTGTTATTTTCCAGCCAGAAATTAGAAGTATGTTAGAGAAGATAGGAAAGACGAATGTTTTTTCACATATCAATACACTTACGATTAATGAAAAAGAAGATTTAGTGGAAGAACTTGTAAAAGCATGTTCTGAGATGTCTAAAACAAAAACAGGTGCTTTAATTTCAATAGAACAAGGACATTCCCTATCTGATTTTATTAAAACAGGTACAGCAATGAATTCTGTTGTTTCCAGTGAATTGCTGTGTTCTATTTTTCAATATGGAACCCCGCTGCATGATGGAGCTGTTATTATACAGGGAGTAAAGATTGCTTGTGCAGCAGCGTATTTCCCTCCTACAACAAGAGAACTGCCAACCAGTTATGGAGCTCGACATCGTGCGGCAGTTGGAATCAGTGAAATTACAGATTCTATTACCATTGTTGTTAGTGAAGAAACAGGAAATATTTCTATTGCGGAAGGTGGAAAACTAACGGTAATATCAGAAACAGGATTAAAGGAATTCCTGATGGAAGTTATATGCAGTTCCTCTAAATCAAAAGATGAATCTGAAAAAGAGAGTGAGCAGACAGAAAATACTTCAAAACATAGCGGAGTTTTTGCCCATTACTTTAAGGGTAAAAATAAAAAAGTAAAAACAGAAAAGGAAAATCGCTATACAAAGAAAAAGAAAGATCAACTTCCTGATGAAGTAGAAAGTGAAACAATCACACTTGATACAGGAAAGGAAATGGAAATTGCAAATTTGGTAGAAGAAGAACAAGCCCCATTTGATCACCTTTTTGAAAATATAGTGGAAACGGATAAAAAAGAAGAAAAGAAAGAAAAAAAAGCAGCAAAGCGCAAACCTAGAAAAAAAGAAGAGAAGAAAGAAAAAGAGAAAATAGAAGTTTCTAATGATATTACAAATATGGCTAATGATTTGTTTAATGATGTGATAGAGCCTGAGAAGATTGTTCTTCATTATGAAAAAGATGATGAGGAAGACTCCTTAAATAAAGATGAAGAAAGGAGTGGTATCTAATGGCAAAAAAGAAAAGAACTACACAAATGAGTTCTGAAGGGAAAACAGAACTGGCTAAGGCAATTGCGGAGAAAAGTGAATCTTTCGCAAAACATTATGAGAATGTAGAGTTAAAAGTAAGTAAGTTTTTTCGCTGGATAAGTGGATGGTTAGATAAATTATTATTTAATCAGAAACATGGTAAAATTGTGGCTTTAATTCTTGCGGTATTGTTTTTTGTTATTTTAAATGCAGACAGTGATGCAATTTTTGAAAAAAGTTTAAAAAATGCGGAAACATTAGGAGATTATCCAGTAAGTGCAATCATTTCAGATGAAGCCTATGAAGTTACAGGACTTCCAGAACAGGTTAAGGTTCGAGTCATTGGGGATATTAGTGATATAAAAAATGTGAAACAGCAAAAAAATTTAAGAATTATTGCGAATATGACAGATTTAACAGAAGGAATGCATGAAGTTAAACTGACGACTGAAGGTGCTCCAAGTGGTGTAGATGTTGTTTTGGAACCAAGCAATGCGGTAGTTACAATAAAGAAAAAATCAATACGAAGTTTTACTTTGGGGTTTGATTATGTTAATCGTTTCAAAATGGACAGCATTTATGATTTGAGTGAACCAGAGCTTGAACAGGGAGAAGTCTATGTTCGAGCGTCTAATGAAACATTAGATAAAATTTCTTATGTGAAAGCGTTGATTAGTGTGAAAGAGGATTATACGAAAGACTTTGAAACAATGGCAACCATTGCTGCCTATGATGAAAATGGAGATAAAATGGACGTAGATATTATCCCATCAAAAATGAAGGCAAAGGTAAAAGTAACAAAACCATCTAAAAATGTACCTGTTACTTTAGTACCAAATGGAGTAATTCCTAATAATAAGGCAATAGAGTCTTATACTTTAAATCATCCTAAGGTTGACATTTTTGCGAAACAAAGTGTTTTGGATAATATAACTGAATTACCAATCTCAATACCGGCGTCTACATTGACTTCCGATCGAGAGTTTTCAATGCCATTGATTGCTCCAAATGGTGTAACAAAAATAAGTGAAAGCTTTGTTAATATCTCAGTTAAGCTGGCGGATGCAAAAGAAACTATATTAAGTGGGATACCAATTCATATTATAAATACACTGGATGGATTTAGCGCATCTTTTGTAAATGAAGAAAATAAATCAACTTCTGTTACAGTAATAGGGGCAGAAAAGGTAATTAAAGAAATTAAAAAAGAAGATATTAAAGTGTATGCAGATATGAGTAAGGTTGATAAGCCAGGTACTTATGAAATAGAGTTGTTTGTTGAAGGCAAGAATAAGCTTGCAAGTTATAAGACAAAAGAAGGAAAAGTAACGATTAAAGTAGAGGAAAAATAAAGAAAGAGGTAGAAGACATGGGAAAATATTTTGGAACAGATGGTGCTAGAGGGCGTGCAAATGATACACTTACGCTTGATATGGCTATTAAAATTGGACAGTATGTTGCGTGGCATTATGGCAAAAATCGACATGCAAAGATCCTAATTGGAAAAGATACAAGACTTTCCAGTGATATGTTTGAAATGGGATTAGCTGCAGGAGCTGCATCATGTGGAGCAAATGTATATTTGCTAGATGTATGTCCTACTCCAGCAGTGGCTTATCTGGTTCGCAAAGAAAATTTTGACTGTGGGATTATGGTAAGTGCTTCACATAATCCATTCCACGACAATGGAATCAAATTGTTTAACCATGAAGGATATAAGATGAATCCGGAAGTGGAAGCAGAAATTGAAAAATATATTGATGGTGAGATAAGTGTTGAAGTTGCTAAAGAAGAACATATAGGTAGTGTAATTAACTGGAATGAAGGATTGGAACTATATGAGTCTTGGTTAAAATCTATTGTTCATATGGATTTAAGCGGAATGAGAATTGCACTTGACTTAGCTAATGGCAGTGCAACAAGCTGTGCTGCAGAAACTTTAAGTTCTTTAGGTGCTACTGTAGAAGTTATTCATTCTGCACCAAACGGTATCAATATTAATACAAAATGTGGTTCTACACATCCAGAAGAGTTACAGAAGATGGTTAAAGATGGGGATTTCCATGCTGGTTTTGCCTTTGATGGTGATGCAGATCGTTTGATTGCGGTTAATGAAGATGGAGAACTTATTGATGGTGATCATACAATGTATATTTGTGGAAAATATATGAAAGATCATGGAAAATTAAACAGCAATGTAGTTGTCACAACTGTTATGAGCAATTTAGGATTATATCATGCATTAAAAGAGAATGGAATTGATTATGAACAGACAGCTGTTGGAGATAAATATGTGTTTGAATGCATGAGAGAGCATAACTATTCTGTAGGAGGAGAACAGAGTGGACATATCATTTTCTATGAACATGCAAATACTGGAGATGGTTTGTTGACAGCTTTAAAATTATTAGAAGTTATGGTATCAACAGGGAAATCCTTAAAACAATTAAGTGAAGGTTTATTCATTTATCCACAGTTATTGATTAACACACCGGTAAAAGACAAACATGCTGCTTTGGAAGATAAAGAACTTCTTGCGGTAATTAAAGAAGTGGAAGAAGAACTTGGGGATGAAGGAAGAATCCTGGTACGCCCAAGTGGTACTGAGCCATTAGTTCGCGTTATGGTGGAAGCAAAAACAGATGAACTTTGTTCTTGCTATGTAAATAAAGTTATTGATTTTATCAAAGAAAAAGGTATGTAGATATAAAAAGATGTTTTCGTAAATGAAAGCATCTTTTTAACATTTTAATAGGAAGAAATGTAAAAATTTATAAAACTGAAAAATTATGTGATAAAAATGTAAAACAGAAAGGAAATTAAAGGAAAGGGAAAAATCTCTTTTTTTTTCACATAATTTGTTCTAAAATAAGAGTTAAGAGGTGAATCAAATGAAAAAAGTTATCTGTGTAGTAGAAGATGAAAAGGCAATAAATGACCTTGTAAATCAATATTTGAAAAAAGAGGGCTATGAGGTTCGTTCTTATTATACATATGAAGAAGCAAGTGCACATGTAAGTGATGATGATGTGCATTTATGGATATTAGATATCATGCTGGATGATAAGAGCGGTTTTGATTTGATTGAAGAAATTCGTCTGCAGGGAAAAGATATACCTGTTATCTTTATGTCCGCAAGAGATAAAGAATTTGATCGTATCATTGGTTTGGAAAAAGGAAGCGATGACTATATTACAAAACCGTTTTCTCCAAAAGAATTGGTTCTTCGTGTAAATAATGTAATAAAACGTGTATATAAAAATGATTCTAACAGAATTATGGTAGATGGATATGAATTAGATGAAGAACAGCGTAAAGTATTTGATGGTGGAAAAGAGATTGACTTAACAACAAAGGAATTTGACTTGTTAATGATGTTTATTAAAAATAAAGGGATGGCATTTAATAGGGATAAAATTCTTACTAATGTGTGGGAAGAAAACTATTTTGGAAGTGATCGCGTGGTAGATGATACTCTTCGTCGTTTACGTAAAAAACTTCCCAATTTAAATATTCATACGATTTATGGATATGGATATCGATTAGGTTAGTATGAAACAGTTTAATCAGTTTATTAAAGGTTTATCACTGACACAGCAGCTGTTTGCGCTCATTGCATTTTTTGTTACTTTTTTCTCTGCTTTTTTCTTTATATATATCAATAATAGTGTGGATAACGCTATTAAAGAACAAGTATTTGAAACATTGGATAATACACAATTGGCTTTGTTAGGAGCTAGTAATGCGATTGGCGATGATTCTATTTATAGTGAAGCTGACCAAACTATCACTTATACAATTGTTGTGAAAGGAAACAACTTGGTCTTGGCCTATAACAATGCTTATTCAAACAAGCCGGATTTGAATTCTAATGAGTGGCAGCAGATTTGTCAAGATGTTTTAAAGTGTTATAATCACAATGATGGAAAACCATATCACGGTATTTATAAAAATAAAGAAACAGGTGTAGATTCTTATTATGTAATTCGTAAATTTAAAGAGGATCGCCTTGTACTTACAAAAACATATAGTGATAATACTGTAAAAATGGAAGATATGCTCATCAATAGTGTTGTTTATATAACAATTATTGTTGTTGGTTTCTTCTTTATCATTTTAATGATGTGGGTAGTTACTTTGATTCATCCATTAAATCAGATTCGAAATTATATAGAAAGAGTAAAACTTGGAAAAGATGCAGAACTGCATGTCAACCGTAAAGATGAAATAGGAGAACTTGCAGATGCACTTGTTAGTATGAGAGAAGAACTTCTTCGTCAGGAAAAGACAAAAGAAGAAATGATTCATAACATTTCTCATGATTTGAAAACACCAATTGCGACAATTAAATCATATGGTGAAAGTATAAAAGATGGTATATATCCATATGGAACACTGGAAAAAAGTGTAGATGTTATTATTGAGAATGCGGATCGATTGGAACAGAAGGTACATTCTTTATTATTTATGAATCGTGTAGAATACTTAATTTCTCAAGATAGTGAGGGTATTCGCTCTAATATGAAAGATATAGTAGAAACCGTTGTACAAAATACACGTTTGATAAAACCAGAAATTGAAATTAAAACAGACTTAGAAGAAATTTATTTTGATGGATTGGATGAACCATGGCGTGTTGCAGTTGAAAATATAATTGAAAATGCATTGCGTTATGCAAATACTGTGATTGATATCCATTTAAATGAGCAGGAAGGATTAACAATTGCTAATGATGGACCTTGTCTTGAAGAAGACCGTATCAAAACTTTGTTTAAACCATATGAGATGGGAAAAGGTGGAAAGTTCGGTTTAGGTTTAAGTATTGTATCAAAAGTTGTACAGGCAAATGGATATAGTGTTTGTGGTGAAAATACAGCTTATGGAGTCATCTTTAGGATTCATAAAAAGGAATGTTCAAAAAAAGGACGTAATTAAAAGGAACCCTTAAAAGGTTCCTTTTATGCTTTTTTAACGGTTATCCAAGAATGGTTAGGGTTAGGGGTTTACCCAAGATTACTTGGGGCAAGGAACTTACCTGCCCTTTTTTTGTTCCAAACTTTTTGGGGTTTCGTATTATACTATGATCGAAAGGATAATAACAGGCATTAAAAAAAGCAGTTACCATATTTTCTCACCCCGGCAACCGCTTTTCTGTGGCCCTGTTCGGTACCACTCATGTTACATCTATATTGTAATCACAATGAACAATTTAATCAACGCTCATATGACAATTTAATCAATAAATTTAATATTACGATCCATACCATGGAATGTCCTCGTTGTCATGCGAAGGGTTCTTTGATTTTTTATGGACATCGTGTTCGTAAATTTATCTTTGTGACTCGCACTGTTTTGATCAATGCCCAGCGATGTCGGTGTAAAGAATGTGGTGCTATTCATATCATTCTTCCTTCTTTTGTAGTTCCAGGATTCAATCATGTCTATTTATCCATCCGAAAGGTTTTGAATAAAGAGCCTGACCGATCATTAGAAGATTCTTATTTCTACAGATTCATCAAAAGTTTTTTCCCACCTTTTCCAAAATCTTCAGAAGATTCGGATTATCTTGCCTTCTTACGCCGGAGCTCGCTTTTTCGAAAATTCGGTTCTTATGCATTTTTAAGTCGATAAAAACAGCGACCAACCCGATATGTATATCCAGATATGCCTGCTTCGCTTATAGTTAAGGTGTACGAAGACTTGCTTTATCAGGAGGTGACACAATATGCAAGACTTTATCAATTGCGAAGCTTCTATTTGCACAATCTTCAATCTGGATTCATCGATTTTAGAATCCTGTTCCTGTATTAGACGAAATGAACAGACGATCATCGATGTAAAGCTTTTAGATTCTCGACCAGCTTGTCCTGAATGTGGAAATCCCATCACGAAGATCAAGGGATATGTGACCAAGACAATCCAGCACTCGTTACTGGCCGATAAAAAATGTGTTCTTCAATACCATGCCAGGCGATATATCTGCCCAATATGCCACAAAACGTTCTATGAATACAATCCTTTCGTCTTCCAGAACATGAAGATTTCTTCAGATCTGATGCTTCAGATCCTCAAGGACTTGCAAGAACCTGGCGAAACCTTTACCCACGCAGCTAAGAGATATCATATTTCTCCAACTTCTGTTTCATCGATCTTCGATTCGGTTGTTTCGATTCCAAGGGCAAAACTGCCAGAAATCATGTGCACAGATGAAAACTATGCCTTTCATTCCAAAACACAAAACAGTAAGTACATCTGTCTTTTGATCGATCAGACCAATGGGCAGCCAATCGATATCTTGCCTAGTCGACGATATGAATATTTAGATAAATACTTCTCAAATATACCAAAATATGAAATAGATCAGGTCCATATCATGATTACGGATATGTACGAACCATACCGCAGGATTATTAAAAAACATTTCAAAAATGCGATTCATGTGGTCGACCATTATCATGTTTCACAGGAACTGCACCGCAGAGTGGACAGGGTTCGCTTAAGGATCATGAACCCCCTGCGATGCATCAACACATCGAAACGCACCCAGGAACAAGAAGAAAACTATTATCTGTTAAAACACAAGAACGGACTCCTGTTCAAGCACTTTACAAGATCTAAAGGCGCCGATGGAAAACCACTTTTCGATATTTTAAGACCAAAAGAATATAATAAGGTTCTAAAACGATATATGAACCCATACGATTATGCCAATGCGCTTGTATCTATTCATCCGGATATAAACACGGCCTGGGAATTAAAGGATGAACTTACGGATTTCTATGTCTCGAACACACTTGAAACGGCACCTGCTGCTTTGAAAAAAGTCATTACCGATTTCAGAGAAAGCAATGTAGAAGAAATGGTCAAGTTTAGTTACACATTAGCCAACTGGCAAACCGAGATCATCAATTCTTTCTACATAGCCAAAACCGAATACAAGCTCTCGAGAAAGACAGGACAAATCACTGTCGGATATAAAAGGCTCAACAACGCACTGATGGAACGACTCAACGGAACCGTCAAGCTGATTACCAAGGCAGCCAACGGATATACCAATTGGGAACGATTCCGTAACCGATGCATGTTGGTCCTTGAAAAAGGCATAGAATTTGCGATCGACGAGAAAGACAAAAGCGTAAAGATGGTCGAAAAAAAGGAGCCCACCACCTAGGACAGGTGATGAGCCCTTTAGACCCTCTCAACGAAATAGGGTATATGCCGCCCCCAAGTAATCTCGAAGATCAAATTCAGCTAACCCCAACTATTTTTGGAGCACCTTTTTAACTTCAACTTTTACAAATGTACCATCTTTTGTTCTTCTATAAGCGGTTCCTACTGGGGAATCCAGTAAAGGAATGATGGATGAATCCATATTGCATATAACATTTAATTGAAATAATTGTGTATTTGATACATTTTCTAAATATTCTTTTGATTCATCTCCATGGAAGAATTGCCATCCACTATCTGTTGTTCCTTCTACTGGCTGGATACGAACCATATAGTTAATGTTTCCTCCATCAATACTAATACGATCACTTACAAGGCCTGCTTCCTTGCTTTCAATCACTTTTTTAACATCTTTTAAAAATCGAAAATAACGTTTACCTTTTGGCCATGCACTTTCTGCCCATAGACCATTTTCTTTATAAAGTTCACGTATGCCACCCATAAGTGTTTCACACATTTTTTTCGCAAACTCTTCATTTCCTCCAGATTTACAATATAAATAATAAGTTCCTCCACATACATAACTTAAAGCATAATCTTCCCAGCTATCAAATGTGTAAAAAGCACGATTTGCAATATCATTAAGCATAAAATGATATCCCTCTTCACTTAAATACCCAACACTATAACATTCTTTTGCCATGCGAATAGCTTCTCCAAAATCAAAGCCACAAAACCCTCTATCTAATACTTCTGGATATAGTTCTTTTGCGAATGCCTGGCATTTTTTAAAGAAGTCTTTGGTTTTCTCATCCGCATCATCTAGATTTTTTGCTTGCCCTTGCCAATATTTCAGACAATATTCAAACTGTGCCTGGGTGTTGTTGAAGACAAAGCTGTGAATATTTTCTACCGCACTTTTTTCATCGTGAATTCCAAAACGTTCATGAACATACTTCTCTAAATCTTCTCGCTCTATTTTATTAGAAAAGACTGGATAATTTGCTAGTAGGCATGGTAAAGCAGAAAGAAGATGAGGAAAATCTTTTTGTTCAATTTCCTTTTTATCTTTTTTTGACAGAGCTTCGATTTCTTCTCGAAAATTCTGCATAACTTCTCCATAATTAATTTTTGTCATATACGATCTCCTTGTATTTCTAACTACTATTAAGTATATCATAAAACATGTTCTTTCCATGATTTTCTTCTTTAAACATTATCTATTTAATAAAAAAGAGTTTCTTTTTTTTAGGCTGTCCGTTATACTGTATAAAGGAAATAAAGGGGTGCTGTTATGGATACAAATAGACTGTTAAATACGGTTGGCTTTGCAGGGAAACTGCTTATTCAAAGTGGTGCAGAAATATATCGAGTAGAAGAAACAATGGTTCGTTTATGCAAGAGCTTTGTAGAAGTTCAAGATGCAGATAGTTTTGTTACTCCTACTGGTATCATGTTTTCTATAACAGTAAATGATCAAACTTTTACGAAGATCATGAGGGTGCATAGTCGAAGTGTTGATTTAAATTGCATTGATAAAATTAATGCATTATCTCGCAAGGCAAGTGTTACACCTTATACTTTAGAGGAATTGGAAACAGAGCTTGATGAAATAAGGAAACAAACTCGTTATTCTTTTCTAGTGACAATGTTATTTGGAGCGATTGGGGCAGCAGGATTTGCTATTTTTTTTGATGGCACATGGAAAGAAGCTATTTGTGCCTTTATTATTGGAATTTTCATTAAATGTGTTTGCTGGTGCCTAGAGAAAATACAACTGAATTCTTTTTTTGTGAATGCTGTTTCTGCAGGTGTTGCGGCATTTATTGCTGTTTTTCTTCATTTATGTTTTCAAGATACAGATATGGATATTATGATCATTTCCAGTATTATGTTGCTTGTGCCTGGTCTTGCGATTACAAATGCAGTACGTGATACTGTAGCAGGCGATTATTTATCTGGGGTTGCTCGTGCAACAGAAGCTATTTTAGTTGCGATTGCGATTGCGGTAGGAGTTGGCTTTGTGTTAAGTATTTCGTTAAGACTTGGAGGTATGTGATATGCTGCAGATAATGTTTAGTGGTTTATTTAGCAGTTTTCTGGCAAGTCTTGGTTTTGGTATTTTATTTAATATTAAAGGAAAAAACTTGATTCTTGCTGGAATTGGTGGAGCTATTGGTGGAATGGTTTATAAACTTGTGCTATTTCTTGGAGGCAGTGAAATGATTGCTATGTTTTCAGGATCTGTTGTCTTCTCGCTGTATTCTGAAATTTTAGCTCGTGTTTGTAAAACACCAGTTACAACGTTTATTATTTGTGCCTTAATTCCTTTGGTACCTGGTGGAGGTATGTATCGAACAATGCAGCAGGCTATTGCAGGAAATATCGATAAGGCATTGGCAATAGGATTAAATACGATTAGCATCGCAGGGGTACTTGTTTTAGGAATCTTACTTGTATCAACACTTATGCGTGCATTTTATCATATGCAGAAAGAAAGGAAGGCAAGAGTATGAAAAAAGTAGAACTTTTATCTCCGGCAGGTTCTTTTGATGCTTTGCGCTCCGCAGTACAAAATGGCTGTGATGCCGTGTACTTAGGTGGAATGATGTTTGGGGCAAGAGCATTTGCGAATAATTTTGATGAAGAAGAGCTAAAAAAAGCGGTCGCTTATGCACATATATATGGAGTACGTGTATTTGTAACTGTAAATACACTTTTATATGAGGAAGAGTTAGAGACTTTTAAAGAATATGCGATAAAACTGCAGGAGGCCGATGTAGATGCTTTGATTGTTCAGGACATGGGAGCTTTTGTGTTGTTGAAAGAGTTGCTTCCAGATATGGAACTTCATGCTTCTACGCAGATGCACATCCATAATCATGATGGTATTTTAATGATGAAAGAAGAAGGGGCTAGTCGTGTAGTCGTTCCTAGAGAAACAACAATTGAAGAAATAAGGGAATATGCAAAATTAGGATTGGATTTGGAAG
This sequence comes from Amedibacterium intestinale, assembly GCF_010537335.1. Classification (NCBI taxonomy): domain Bacteria; kingdom Bacillati; phylum Bacillota; class Erysipelotrichia; order Erysipelotrichales; family Erysipelotrichaceae; genus Amedibacterium; species Amedibacterium intestinale. Next base: position 1,638,700 of record NZ_AP019711.1, on the reverse strand, counting down.
TGTTTGTACAGGGAGCACTGTGTGTTTCTTATTCTGGACAGTGTTTGATGAGTTCACAGACTTTGCAAAGAAGTGGGAATCAAGGAGAATGTGCACAAAACTGTCGTATGCAGTATACCTTGGAAAAAGAAGAAAATGGAATTCGAAAAGATGTTTCTACAAAAGGCAGCTATCTTCTTTCCTGTAAAGATTTAAATACATTAGAGGAAGTCCCAAGACTGATTGAAGCGGGAATTGCTTCCTTTAAGATTGAAGGAAGAATGAAGCGACCAGAATATGTAGCTCTAATGACTTCTTTGTATCGTAAAGCGATTGATGCCTATTATGAAAAAAAAGAGTTTCATGTAGATAAAGAAATGAAGGAAGAAATGCAAAAGATTTTCCATCGAGGCTTTACAAAAGGACATCTGTTTCATCAGATGGGAAGTGCATTAATGAATCCTGTAAGACCAAATCATATAGGAATAGAAATTGGTATTGTGGAAAATGTACATAAAGGAAAAATGACGATTCGTTTACATCACGATTTAGCACAGGGAGATGGAATTCGCATTCTTAGTAAGAAGGAAGATGCAGGTTTTTGTGCAAACCGAATTTATAAAAATGGCTTGCTGGTTAACAAAGCCTATGCAAATGACAGGATTCAGATGGATGTAAATACTTATGTGGAAAAAGGCAGCAAGGTCTTGAAAACAAGCGATGTAGTACAGTTAGAAAATCTTCGACAAAGCTTTGAAAAAGGAAAACGAAAAGTGGAAATTACAGGTCAGTTTTCTATGCATATTGGGCAGCATCCATTACTTGTAGTAGAAGATGGCATACATAAAGTAGAAATTGCAAGTGAATGTGTTTGTGAATTGGCAAGAAAAACAGCATTAGATCCAGATAGAATTCAAACACAGTTAAGAAAGACCAACGATACTCCCTTTATATTTAAAGATATTACATTGGATACGGATATACAGGGGATTTTTCCAATCAGTGAATTAAATCGAATGCGAAGAGATGCTTTAAACAAGCTGGAAGAACTTCGAAAGAATGTAAATGGAAATAGAAGAGTACAGACACCTAAGTTTACATGTTTGCCTGTTCAAAATCGACAAGAACTTTTAGTAGTTGTTTCGACTCAAAAACAGTATGAAGTCTGTAAAGAAATGGGAATTACAAATATTTATGTGGAAAATGAAGCTTTATATCATCAACTTCATCAAATCGATGAACATGTTTATAAAAGAGAAGCCCGTGTTATGAAAGAGGATTATGAACCCTATACGATGATTCAGGAAAATGGTGGTATGCATCATATGAAACATGGGATAGGAGATACTTCTTTGAATATAACGAATTCTCTTTCTGCCGGGTTTGCATTTTCTCATGGGTTGGATATTGTAACGTTGTCTATCGAACATGATGAAAATAGTATAAAAAATCTTTGTGATGGATTTGAAAAGCATTTCCATCAGAAAGGAAATTTTGCTTTGCAGGTATATGGGCATGTGGAATTGATGCTGAGTGAATATTGTCCTGTCAATGCATGCATCAAAGATAACAATAAGCAAAACTGTGCATTATGCAGAGGAAATACCCGCTATTCCTTAAGAGATATAAAAGGACATCGTTATCCATTGATGAACGATATCCATTGTCGAATGCATTTATTGAGTGAAGAACCAATAAAAAATTATAAAGATATATCAAAATATAAACAGCTTGGTATTACTTCTTTCTTATGTGTATTTACCATAGAAGATGAAACAGAATGCAGAAACGTATTACATGATCTTTTGGAGGTTTATCATGCATAGTACGGCTTTATTTGAAAAGAAGGTATCAAGTTTATATGCACATTATTTACTTCCAACCTTATTGGCAATGGCAAGCAATTCTTTGTATTGTTTAGCGGATGTATATTTTGTTTCAAAAGGTGCTGGAAGTACAGCTTTAGCGGCAATGAACATTGCGATACCTTTATATACCATATATTCTGCGATAGGGTTAACCTTTGGTGTAGGGGCTGCAACTGTTATGTCTGTTGCGGAAGGAGAAAAACAGCCAAAAGTAAGAAATAAAGCCTATACATATGGTGCGCTTGGAATGGTAAGTATTGGCTTATGCATTGCCTTTTTTGGAAATCTATTTGTGGATGATTTTGCGTATTTGCTTGGCAGCAGCGAAGAGCTTTTACCACTTGTAAAAGCATATATGATTCCTGTAAATGGAATGGCTATGGCTTTTATTGTGAATTATGCAGGAAGTGTGATTTTAAGAAATGATCATGCCCCTCGCCTGGCAATGATAGCTACCATGGCAGGAAACTTTTCCAACATCTTCTTAGATTATGTCTTTGTTATTCAATTTAATATGGGAATTTTTGGAGCTGCCGTTGCGACAGCAATCGGACCAGTAATCTCTCTTGGTATTATGAGCCTTCATTTCATACGTAAGAAAAATACCATTCATCTGACAAAAGATATATTTGATACCAAAATATGGAAACGTATTTTTTCAAATGGCTTTGGAAGTGGAATTTTAGAAATAAGTGCAGGTGCAGTCATTGTTATTTTTAATTATGTAATATTAAAAAAGGCAGATGCTATGTTTCTGGCAGCTTATGCCATCATCACTAACATTGCCTATGTAGGAAAAGGATTGTTGAATGGATTTGCGCAGGCCTCTCAGCCTATCATTTCCGCTAATTATGGGGCGATGCATACAAAACGAGTAAAAGAGGCTTTCTCTATATCGATTCAAACAAGTCTTATATTTTCTATTGTTGCGTATTTGCTTTGTTTTATTTTCTCTAAAGAGCTGGCAGCTTTATTTGCAAACAATGATGCAGCTTTAATAGAAAATGCTTCAAAAGGGATTCAGTTTTATTTTTTGAGTTTGCCATTTACTGCACTTATTACGATGTTTCTATATTTCTTTCAGTCTATTGAATATGGAAAAGTGGCAACCTTACTGGCATTTTTAAAAGGCTTTGTGTTTATTCTGCTTGGTTTATTTTTACTTGTATCTTTATTTGGCATTGATGCCATTTGGTTTACCGTAGCGTTTGCGGAAGCGTTTGGTGTATTGTTTGCTTTATTGTTTTACAAGAAAAGGTTATCTTAAAGATTACTTGAAAATACAATATTAAAATAAGAATATAGGTAAACTTTATAATAATAAATTGTGGGTGTACTATGTAATTTTTGTGTACAAATAAATTGTTTTTTGTTATAATACAAAAGGTTTTAATAAGTCATATATGGCGCAAATATGGTGCGTTAAGTTTCTACCCGGTAGCCGTAAATTATCGGACTATGATGATATTAGAAATGTCTTTTAGCTTCTATATCATATAGAAGCTTTTTTATCTTTTCAAAGAAAGCTTTGACAAGGAGAAGGAATAATGACTTTAAAAACTAATATAAAGACGAGGAGGAAAACGATGAAAAAAAGAATTCCTTATGTATTTCTTTTTCCAGGAATCGTATTGTTGATTTTCTTTCTGATGATGCCTTTGCTATCTGTTTTATGGCCAACAATATTTCCAGATGGATTTTCATTATCGGCCTATACGGCATTTTTTCAGGATGAATATTATATTGAAATTTTGATTAGAACGATTCGTATTGCACTTATTGCAACATTTGTCTGTATTCTGCTTGGTGTTCCAACAGCGTATTTTATTTCTCGCTGCAGTGCTAAATGGAAAGGCATCTTAATCGCAATATCTATTTTTCCAATGTTAACAAATTCTGTAGTTCGTTCATTTGCGTGGATTAATATTTTGGGAAAGAACGGAGTAATTAATAACCTTTTAATGAGTCTTGGTGTAATTGATGAACCAATTAGTATGCTTTATACAGAGTTTTCGGTTTTAATAGGAACAATTTATTTGTTTTTGCCTATTATGATTATGACACTTGTAGGGGTTATGGATCATATTGATAATGATATGATGGAAGCTGCAGAGAGTCTAGGGGCAAGCAAGCTAAAAGCTTTTATAAAAGTGGTTCTTCCTATGAGCGTTCCAGGAATTTTAACTGGTGCTGTACTTGTGTTTACTGGGGCACTAACAGCCTATACAACGCCACAATTGCTAGGTGGAAACAAATCTCTTGTGCTTGCTACGCTGATTTATCAAAGAGCTATGACATTAAATGATTGGGTTGGTGCAGGAGTGATTGCAGCTGTAATGATAATTATCACGTTAGTGGTAATGAAAGTGTTGAATGTAATAGCTGCGCAGTTAGACAAAAGAGGTGAAATAAATGCGTAGATATAAAGGATTAAGTATTATTTCTATATTTGTATTTGCATTTTTGTTTATTCCATTGCTCATCATTGCAGTAACTGCTTTTGGAAGCGAGCCAACAATTACTTTTCCTATTCATGGTTTTACATTTGACTGGTTTATAAAAGCAATCAATTCTGAATCTTTTCAAAAAGCGTTTATATTAAGTATGGAAATTGCTTTAATTGCAACACTTTTAGCTTTGATAGTAGGAATTCCTGCTGCTTATGCACTATCTCGTTATAGTATCAAAGGGAAAAAGATTATTAAAAGCTTTTTCTTATCACCAACGATAGTTCCAGGAATTGTGGTTGGCTACGCTTTATTTCAATTTGTAATTATTAAGTTGAAATTTCCTGTTTATGAAGGCCTTTTACTTGGACACTTTTTGGTTGTGCTGCCTTACATTATTCGCGTTGTAGGTGGCTCTTTGGAACAATTCGATTATTCTATTGAAGAAGTTGCATGGAGCCTTGGATGTAATAAATTTAAAGCATTTTTCAAAGTGGTATTACCGAATATTTCTAGTGGAATCATATCTAGTTTTTTACTAGCATTTATTAATTCATTTAACAATATACCGGTATCTATGTTTTTAAGTGGCCCAGGAATTACGACTTTACCAGCATCTTTGATGAGCTATGTCGAATACAATTATGATCCAACAGTATCAGCGGTATCTGTACTGCTTATGTTGGCAACAATTTTTATTATGTTTATTGTAGAAAAAACATTGGGTATTTCTGCCCTTGCCAAGTAAAAGGAGAAGGTTATGTCATTTGTTGATTTAAAAAATATATGCGTAAGTTATGATGGTAAAACAAACATATTAGAAGGTTTGAACTTGCAAATACAGGAAGGAGAACTTGTTTCTTTATTAGGACCCAGCGGATGTGGAAAAACAACAACGCTTCGTGTTATTGCTGGTTATATTGATACAAAAAATGGAGAATTTTTGGTAGATGGAGAAAATTTCACAAAGATACCTGTACATAAACGTAATTTTGGTATCGTATTTCAAAGCTATGCACTTTTTCCACATTTAACTGTTAGAGAAAATGTTGCATTTGGACTAAAAATGAGAAAAATGGATAAAGCAGAAATAACAAAAAAAGTGGATGAAATGCTGGAAATTTGTGGATTAAGTGAATATGCTAATCGTTTACCAAAACAAATGTCTGGTGGACAGAGACAACGTGTCGCTTTGGCACGTGCACTTGTTATTGAACCCAAACTGCTTTTATTGGATGAACCATTATCTAATTTAGATGCTAAATTACGTATTCAAATGAGGGTGGAAATTAAACGTTTGCAGAAAAAGTTAGGTATAACTACAGTTTTTGTTACACATGATCAGGAGGAATGTTTCTCTATTTCTGACCGCGTTGCAGTTATGAATGGTGGAGTTATTGAACAATATGATACGCCGGAAAACATCTATGCACATCCAAAAACAGAATTTGTTGCACGTTTTATTGGATTTGAAAATTTCATTGATGTTGTACGTGAAAATAAGAATATCTATGTAGCACAAGGAGAACAGTTTCATGTAGAAGAAGGATGCGAAAAGGAAAATGCAAAGATTACAATTCGTCCTGATGATATTGAAATTGTAGATGATCCCGCTTTGGAAAATGGTTTAGAGGGTGTTGTCCAAGTACATACTTTCCTTGGAAAAAGTTATCAGTATGAAGTTTCTACAAAGCTTGGTACACTTTTAGTTAATGGAAATAAAGTGTATGAAACAGGAAGTATATTGCATTTATATTTACCTGCTCATAAAATTGTTTTAGTTTAGTGGTTAAGGAGGATAAAAAGAATATGAAAAAATTATGTGGTTTATTATTATGCGGTTTTCTTCTAGTATCTGTTAGTGCTTGTTCATCTAAATCAGAGAAAACAGAAGGATGTAAACTTACAGTTTCTACATTCCAATTAAGTGAGGATATTGTAAATGATGATGTAGTTAAACCTTTTGAGGAAAAATACAATTGCGATGTTGTAACAGATTTGGGAAATTCAGCTGATCGTTTTACAAAATTGGAAAATAATCCAGAATCTGGGATCGATGTAATAGAATTAAATCAGTCTACAGCAGCAAAAGGATATGAAGAAGGATTATTTGATAAACTGGATACATCTAAAATTGAAAACTTGAAGGATTTGATTACCCCAGCTAAAAATATGCAATCTGAAAGTGGCTATGGTCCTGCTTATGTTATTCAAAGTGTAGGAATTGTTTATGATAAAGAAGCTGTAGGTTTTGAAATCACTTCTTGGGATGATTTGTGGAAAGCAGAATTAAAAGGTGCAATTGCCCTTCCTGATATTACTACTACTTTTGGACCAGCAATGGTGCATATTGCAAGTGATCATGCTGGAGTTGATATTAAAAAGGATAATGGTGAAGCTGCATTTAAAGCATTGGAAGCTATTAAACCTAATGTAGTAAAAACGTATACAAAATCTTCTGATTTAGCAAATATGTTTGCTGCAGGCGAAATTAAAGCTGCAGTTGTAGGAGATTTTGCCGTACCAAATATTCAAAAGGCAGCACAGGATGTTGTATATCTAGTGCCGAAAAGTGGTACTTATGCAAATTTCAATACCATTGATGTTGTAGCTAATTCAAAAAACAAGGACATGGCTTATAAATATATTAATTGGCGAATTTCACAGGAATTGCAGTCAGTAACAAGTAAGTCATTAAATGAAGGTCCAACAAATGCAAAAGTTGAATTGAGTGAAGATGAGGCAAAAAAACTTACATATGGTGAAATTGCAGAGAATGCAAAAGCTATTGATTATACATTTGTAAATCCTTTATTGGCAAATTGGACAGATCAGTGGAATCGTATTTTAAATCGTTAATTGAGGCAAATTTATGAATTATGATATGATTATTCAAAATTGTAAGGTATATAATTCTTTTACAAAGTCTTTTGAGTATACAGATGTAGCAGTAAAAAATGGTATATTTACACATATTGAAAAAAATATTATGTTAGATAATACATATGTCGTGGATGGTAAAGGAAAGTATATGATACCTGGTTTAGTGGATATTCATATGCATATAGAAAGTTCAATGAGTATTCCTTCTCGTTTTTCTGATGCGGTTTTAGCGCATGGGACTACAAGCGTTGTAGCAGATCCTCATGAGATCGCAAACGTTTTTGGAAGAGAGGGAATACTCTCCTTTTTATCTCAAGATACGCTCTTAGATATTTTTTACGGAATTCCATCTAGTGTTCCATCTACAAATTCTAACTTAGAAACAACAGGTGGTGCGATTGGAATAGAAGAAGTAAAAGAATTACTAATGAATAATAAAATCGTTTGCTTGGGAGAGGTTATGAATTTCTATGATGTATGTTATGAACCAGAATCATTAAGCGCAAAAATCATTGGAATTTGTAAAAAATTAAGGCCTATATTGCCATTGGAAGGACATTGTCCTAAAATAAAAGGTAGAGAATTATCAAATTTTATATCAAAAGGTATTAGTGCAGATCATACACATCAGACAAAAGAAAGTGTTATAGAAAAGATTACAAATGGAATGTTCCTTGAAATTCAAGGAAAATCAATGACACAAGAAGTTTTGGAGACTTTAATAGAACATGATTTTTATGAATATTTTTGTTTTGTTACAGATGATGTCATGGCAGATCATTTGCGATACGGACATTTGAATACATTGGTACAAAAAGCTATTGAAATGGGAATGAAGCCTGAAATGGCTATTTATTGCGCTACTTTTACTCCTGCAAGACGTATGCATTTAGAAGATCGAGGAACAATAGCACCGGGAAGAATTGCAGATTTTATAATGTTAGATGATATTTATAAGTTTCATATTACTGATGTGTATAAAAACGGGAAAAAAGTCATAAAAACAAAAAAGGAAACAAAGAAACAATTTCCTGAACATTTTTATCAATCTATTCAATGTCGTGAAGCTGAAAAAAAAGATTTTAAAATTAACTTAAAAGGAACATCTGCTTTATGTAATATTATGGAGATAGAACCACATTCAACATTTACAAAACATATACAAAAATGGCTTCCAGTTACGAATGGATTTTTGGATTTAGAAAATTATGCGTTACTTACGGTGTATGAACGTTATGGAAAGAATGGGAATATTTCACATGGTATTGTAGGGAATACAATAAAGAAAAAAGGTGCTATCGCAACTTCGTGGGCTCATGATCATCATAATGTCATGGTATTAGGGAATGATGTAGATGATATGGTGTTGGCACAAAAAGAAATTATAAAGATGCAAGGTGGGTATGTCGTTGTTAAGGAACATAAAATAATTGCTTCTGCAGCTTTAGAAGTTGGAGGAATCGTAAGTGAGCGTACCATTGAAGAAATAGGAGAAGATATTGATAATGTTCGTAAAGCAATGCAAGATTTAGGTTATGTACATGATAATGAGATTATGTCTTTTTCTACTTTATCTTTACTTGTGTCACCACAATTAAAAATAAGTGATAAAGGAATGATAGATACGACAAAACAAAAAATAATCAAAATGGTGGAGGAAATACGATGAGAACATTAATAAAAAATGCATGGATATTAACGATGAATGAAAAAATGCAGGAATACAAAGATGGTCAGATTGTTATCGAAGATGATAAGATTCTTTATGTTGGAAAACCTAAAGAATTTGATAGTATAGATAATATCGTTGATGCGAAGAATTGTCTTGTTCTTCCTGGTATGGTGAATACACATTGTCATGTTTCTATGCTTCCTTTTCGTTCTTTACAGGATGATTGTCCTAATCGTTTACGGCGCTTTCTATTTCCATTGGAAAATGCATGTATGAATGAAGATTTAGCTTATTATGGGGCTTGTTATGGTACAGGAGAAATGCTTTTATCAGGAATTACAACATTTGCTGACATGTATTATTTTATGGATAAAGTAGCACTTGCTTGTGAAAAAATGGGAATACGTGCTGTTCTAGGAGAAACGATTATTGATCAGCCAACCTGTGATGCAAAAAATGCAGTTGAAGCATTAAAAATAGGAGAAAAATTTATTGAGGAATGGAAGCATCATCCTCTTATTACTCCTATGTTAGCACCTCATGCGACAAATACAAATACTGAGGAAATTTTTAGAAAAGCGATGGAAATTGTTAAAAAACATGATACTTTGATGATGACTCATGTGGCAGAAATGGATTATGAAATGACGTATTTCAGAAATAAATACAATATGACACCAATAGAATGGTTAGAATCTATTTCTTGTTTAAATCAACATGTTCTCGCAGTTCATTGTATTCATATAAATGAGGCTGATATACAATTGATGAAGAAACATGATGTTAAGGTTTCTCATTGCCCTGTATCAAATTTAAAAGCAGGGAAAGGAATTGCACCTGCAAAGGATATAATGGAAAATGGTGTTGCTATGGGATTTGGAACGGATGGTGCGAGCAGTGGGAATACGTTGGATTTATTCATACAGATGCGGATGTTTGCAGGAGCACAAAAAACAAAATATCATGATCGATCTTTATTCCCTGCAAAGGAAATTGTGAGAATTGCGACTATTGAAGGTGCAAAAGCATTGAGAATTGATGAACAGATTGGCTCTTTGGAAGTTGGAAAAAAAGCAGATATAGTTTTGATCTCTTTAGAATCTGCACATATGTTTCCAGTTTATGACCCGTATTCTATTCTTGTTTATAGCGCAAATGCCAGCGATGTAAAAGATGTGTTTGTAAATGGGAAGCAGGTTGTTTCAGACAGAAAGTTAAAAGTAGACCTTTCTATACTTCGTGAACAATTACAAAAAGAAATGAAAGAATTCTCTAAAAAAGCAGAAGAGTTAAGTAAATAATATGATGCACATATAAAAAAGAAGAATAAATCTTTTTAACGTATAACATGAGGATCACATTTGTTTTTATCGGCTTTGTAAAATTACGTGTGGTAAAACTAACAAAGGACAATAAAATAACTTGTGGGCATCAGTACCCCAAAGATGTTTATTGAAAACAAGATGTAAAGGATGAGAGAGCTGATCAGCTCTCTCGTTTTTAATATCAGAATGGAAGAATATTTTTGTTTTTTTCTTTTTCCAAAAGAAGTTTCAATCGTAGATTTTCTACTTCCAGCTCCAGCATCATAAGGCGCTGCTTTTTAATGTAAAGTTCTCTTTTGAGCCATCTTTCTTTACGTTGGTAATAAATTTTATTGTTCATTTTCATTTTCTCCTTCCTTAGGGTATAAGTGATAAGTGGTATCTTTATTCAGTACATAAAGCACTCTGTTTCGGAATCGTTTCCAATTGGTATATCCATTGGAATTGTGCTTGATACATTTGATCGTCCTGTTTCTGTTTTCTATGATCCCGCTGTTTATCTTTCTTCCATGTTCATTCGTGACGATAAAAGAATTTATTATTTCAGTCTTCCATCTGGTCATCGTATTCGCAAAGGATGATATTTCAGGTACTTTACAATCCCTGAAAGCACTGATCAGTTCATTGATATCTTTTCTTGCATTATCAAGATCACTGTTCTTATAGAAATATATCATCCTGTCTTTCAGATTCATGGCTTCTTCAAGTTCAGGGTTATACAAACACATATAATGCAGGATATCGTTATAGTTATAGTATCCCTGAAGTACTTTATTATATTTCTTTTCTCTATTTGGATCTGTATATGCAGGATCGTTTGTGAAGAGAAGCCAGTTGAATTTTTTATAAAGGTAATACTGTTTACGCATTCTTTCAGCTTTTTCTATCGAAGCTGCATCTGCATTTTTCAGATCCATGAGCTTATAGTTCTTTAACTGATTCATCGTACGCAGACGCACCTTGTCTACTCTTCTGTTCAGTTCCTGGATGAGATGGAATTTATCCGCAGCTATGGCGGCATTGGGGAACATCATCTTTGCGACGATCCTGTAGGTTTCCCATAAATCAATAGATACGGCCTTTACAGCACATCTTTCTTCTCGGGGAATGAAAGAAAAGTAATTGATGAGTTCGGACTTTTTCCTGCCTGGAAGAAGATCGATGACATTTTGGGAGTTGAAATCCAGAAGGACACATACATAGGAACTGTTTTCAGATTTGAAACTGTAGACTTCGTCGATATTCAGATATTCAGGAAGTTTTCTTCTGGATATCTGGACATGCCTGTCAAAGATGGACATGGCAGAAGTAGAGGATATATGATTTCTCTGTGCAACGCTTTTAAATGTATCGGCAGGGTTTTTCAGATCTCGAAGGACATTATATACGGTCAATAAAGAGATCTTCATTCCCTTGAAAGTAAAAGGATTGTCCTCATAGAAAGTCTTATTACATGCAGGGCAGATATAGCGTCTGGCCTGGTAATCGATATAGCAGGCTTCCGTATTCAGCATGGAATGTGTTATGCGTTTATGTACATAGCTTTTTACCTTGGAAGTGGGAAAGCCGCAGACAGGACATGAAGTAGTCTTTGGGGTAAGCTTGATCCTTACATGAACACCATCATCCTGATGATTTACCTGGAAAGAATCTATCTGTTCTTTCTGGAGATGAAAGAGATGAAGGATATAGTCGTCACTGATGGACGCAGAAGTAGTATCGTTTTTCATAAAAATCAAAAGAAAACATCAAGAACTGAAAATACAATGGATGTTTTCATCAACCTCCAGTCTATAATGATCATTACAGTGTCATTATGAAGGCAAAATGGAAGGCAGGAAAGGAATCCTATGTGGGAATGAAAAGAAAGCCGCGCAACTGAGCAAAATTTCTATGAAATCTATGAATATGAAAGACGAAAAAATCAGTAATTGAAGGGAAATAGGAAATATTCAGTAAAAAGGAATGATATCGATGAAAGATGGAGTAAAAGTAAACTGGATCAAGAAAAAGGTTAGAATGATCTTTATCAGTATCGTGATCGAGAATGATTTCTATTACATCAGAAGCCAGGAGTCTGGTGTAAGGAATTAAAGAAACAGGAAGGATGGCGTGAGTCTTGTGACAGTGAGGACAAATAATCCTGCATATCTTTAAGGTAATAATACCATTATGTGTAAGTAAAGATCTTTTATAATAAGCATGAAAATGAAATCCAAGATGAGAACAGCATGGACATGTGATGGAAGAAAGTTCGATCTTAGAAATATAGTCGTCATAAGATTTTTGAGATATGTACTTGAGAGAAAAGTTATTAAATGTTATCATAAAGATGCCTACTTTGGGTAAGTAAGAACCTAGGTCGCTAAACTTTGTGGTTCTTACTTTTTTTATATATTGATTTAAAGATATGATAACATAAATGATGATCGAAATAATGAGGAAATATCAGAAAAGGTACCCCAAAGATGATGAGAGCATGAAAAAAGCTGCAGTCACTAAGACCACAGCATAAAGTGTTGTCCTTTCAAACACCACGTAATTTTAGATTACCTTTTTATCTTCATGAATGGAGGATAGTGAACAAGTTGCTGGTCCTTTTATTATGTCTCCTTTATAAGTAAATCGAGAGCCATGACATGGACAGTCCCAGGATTTATCTTCTTTGTTGAATTGTGCAATACAGCCAGCATGAGGACAAGTAATATCTACGATAAATAATTCATTATTTTCATCTCGATAGGCACCATAAATATGATGATTGATCCATACAGGTTTTCCTTCTTCTTTTTCTGGCATTTCATCGTCCATATGAATCCATCTGCTTCTAAAAAACATAGCAGCATTTTGTAAGTTTAATTTTACATAATTCCATGAAAAAGTACCTTTCTTTCGTTGAGGAGAAAATAACATACGTAAAGAAGATGGCTTGTTTTGTACACAAGAAGCAAGAATCTTTCCTGCTACTATACCTGTTGTATTTCCCCATTTTGAAAAACCGGAGGCAAATAATAATTGATCGTTGTATTTTTCTAGTTTTCCAATAAGAGGAAGGTGGTCGATGCTTACAAAGTCGCTGGATGTCCATGGTGTTTGCAGCTGATTAGGAATCATAGTATGAAAAGAAGAAGGAAATCGAAAGTTAGGTTCATATCCGTTTCGATGGGATTTACAGGCAATGATATGTTTATCTTGATGATTCCCAATAGAAATTGGATATGTATCTGTAGATAAGGAAACCATTCGATCTGTTTTTTTCTGCTTTGCAGTATATAAGGTTTGCTGTTCACAGTACATATAGGAAAAATATAAATTTCCATAATCGACAATAGGATATTGTGTTGCAAGAATAACATAGCGGGCATGAACAAAAGTACCATTTACACTTACCTTATAAAGACCATCCTCTGTTTTAGAAAGTTCACTTACAGGAGAATGTTCATAAATAGAAACGCCTTTTTCTGATACAACTTTGGAAAACTGTACCACAAAAGAATAAGGATCAAAGACAGCTTGATGCATCATTTGTAATCCTGCCTGAAGTTGTGGATAATCTTGATGAGAACTTATATAGGAAGAAGGAATATGCAAGGTTTCATATGCTTCATATTCTTTCTGATAAAGAGGAACTTGCTGTTTTTCTTCTGTATATAAAAGAGTGTCACATCGCTTGAAATCACAATCAATATCGTACGTAGCAACCAATTTTTCAATCGTATCAATCGCTTTTTGATGGCTTTCATAATACAATTGTGCCATTTCTTTACCATGTTTTTCTATGAGTTCATGATAAACAATTCCATGTTGTGCGGATACTTTTCCAGTGTTTCTTCCACTTGCACCATATCCTATGCAATCGGCTTCTAACAAAATAACATCATTGCCAGTTTCTGCTAGATAATAGGCTGTAGAAACACCGCTGATACCTCCACCAATAATCAAAACATCACAATCACATTCCTTTTCTAAGGCAGGATAAGATATTGTATTTTTTTTATTTTTCATCCAATAGGAAACATTCATGTTCGTTCACCTCGTCTACAGTATGATGCATAATTTTCTTCTTAAACACATTTTGTAAAAAATAATTGCAAATTATAAAAGAGGTGCTTATAATATAATAGTTGTTTATGCAACTATTAGGAGGGGACTATGCCAACGATTAGTAAATGTGCTTCTATTGTTTATCGATTTGGACATATGTTTTTTGATGAACACCTTGAAGAAAATCATATAGGAAGCGGTCAGCAGTTTTTTCTCTTACATATTTATGAACATCCTGGAATCAGTCAGGAAGAATTGGCACATATCGATCATTATGATAAAGGGACAACGGCACGAGCTGTTAAAAAACTGGAGCAGGAAGGATATATTCTTCGTAAAAGTGATGAAAGAGATCGTCGTTTTATGAAGCTGTATGTAACAAAAGAGGGAGAAGCTCTTGTGTTTAAGATTCAGAAAATAATCAAGCAATGGAATGAAATGTTAAGTGCAGGATTAGAGGAAGAGGAAAAGACTCTTGTTTCTAAATTGATGGAAAAAATAGCACACAATGCACAGCAGTATGGATAACAAAAGTGATTGGAGGAAAGTTTATATGAGTGAAACGATACGTACAAAAAATCCACTTGGATATCAGCCGATAGGAAGATTGTTAATGAGGTTTGCAATTCCCTCTGTGGTATCTATGCTGGTAAATGCACTTTATAATATTGTCGATCAGATTTTTATAGGACAGGGCGTAGGGTATTTGGGAAATGCAGCTACTACGGTTGTATTTCCACTCATGACAATTATCTTAGCAGTAGGAACGATGCTTGGGGCTGGGGGGAGTGCTTATGCAGCTATCAAACTTGGGGAAAAAGATGAAGATGAAGCAGAGAATACATTAGGAAATCAATTCTTAATGCTAGTTATCATTGGAATCTTTATTACGGTAGTTGGGTATGTATTTTTAACACCTATTTTAAATCTATTTGGAGCAACACCACAAAATATGGCTTATTCGAAACAGTATGCAAGTATTATTTTGTTTGGGACAACGTTCAATCTTCTTGGTATTGGTTTAAGCAATATGGCAAGAACCGATGGAAGTCCAAATGTAGCAATGTATAGTATGCTTGTAGGTGCTGTGTTAAATACAGTCTTAGATCCATTTTATATTTTTGTTTTGCATTGGGGAGTAAAAGGTGCAGCAATTGCCACAGTTACATCTCAAGTGATAGGTGCTGTTATTCTTGTGTATTATTTTACAAGAAAAGGAAATTTAAGATTAAAAAAAGAACATATGAAATTAAAACCAAAATTATGTTTAACTATTTTTAATTTAGGTATTTCCAGCTGTATTACACAGACAGCCGCAACCATCATGCAAATTGTAATGAATAACTCCTTGGTCATTTATGGGAATATGACTACAACCGGTGGAGATGTGGCATTAAGTGCGATGGGAATTGTATTAAAAGTAAGCATGATCATTACTTCTGTATGTGTGGGTATAGGAATTGGAGCACAGCCTATTTTAGGGTTTAATAAAGGCGCAAAACAGCCAAAACGTATTAAAGCTACATATAAAAGAGCAGCTCTGATTGCGACATTAACATCGATTGGCGGATGGATTTTATGTGTTAGTTTTCCAAGTGTTATCTTAAGTTTATTTGGAAAAGAAAATGCAGTCTTTACCGAATTTGCGATAAAATGTATGCGTACATATATGTTTGGTATTTTCTGTGCTGGTTTCCAGATTACCGCAACTAGTTATTTCCAGGCTACTGGACAACCTTTAAAGGCTAGTATCTTGTCGATGATGCGACAGTTGATTTTACTGATTCCTTTACTTATTGTTCTTCCGATGTTTATGGGACTTGATGGAATACTATACGCAGGGCCTATCGCAGATATTACCAGCGGTATCGTTGTTTTCTGTTTTATATCACATGAAATGAAGAAATTAGATAAACAGATTGCGATGGAAACAGAAGAAGAATTAGGTGTTTTTTCCGATACGATGACAGCATAAAACATGTTTATGTTATATTAATAACTTAGATTATTATAAATAGTCCTCATTCCGCTTGGATGAGGATTTTTTTATTTAATAAGAATGCATTCAAAATCTGTGGTGTTATTTTTATGAATCCTAAATTTAAAGAATACTATATTAATTTGTTAAAAAAATATCAAAAAGTATTGACTAAAAGTTAACTAAGGTTTACTATATGATTGGTTAGATTAAGCTAACATATATTCTGCTGAAATTTTTATTGGTAGAAGCTAATATATGTTGAAAGGGGGTAAAGATTATGAAGTTAGTCGATGGATTAGAAGATAAAGAATACATTATAAAAACGATTGATACAGATGATGAAGAAATGAAATCTTTTTTATTTACTTTAGGCTGCTATGAAGGAGAACCCATTACAATCATTTCACGTTTGAAGGGTGGTTGTGTGGTATCTATAAAGGATAGCCGATACAATATTGACAATGCTCTTGCCAGTATCATCAATGTTTAATATTTGATTCTAATGATTAACAATCATAACCATTACTAAGTGGCTTGAGAAGGAGGAGAAAATTTATGCGTATAGCATTGACAGGAAACCCAAACTCTGGAAAAACAACAATGTTTAATGCTTTAACAGGAAGAAACGAAAAAGTGGGAAACTGGGCAGGTGTAACTGTTGAAAGAAAAGAACATTCTATTAAGAAAAGTTTTAATACCAGTACAGAAACATTGATTGCAGTTGATTTACCGGGGGCTTATTCGATGTCACCTTTTACATCAGAGGAAAGTATTACAAGTTCTTATGTAAAGAATGAACATCCAGATGTAATTATTAATATTGTAGATGCAACCAATCTTAGTAGAAGTTTATTTTTTACAACACAGCTTTTGGAATTAGAGATTCCAGTTGTTGTAGCTTTAAATAAAAGTGATATTAATAAGAAAAAACAAACGATAATTCATGTAGAAAAATTATCGAAAGAACTAGGGTGTCCAGTTGTGGAAACTGTTTCAACAGAATCAGAAGGATTGAAAGCTGTTATTGATGCTGTTATTTCTTCTAATGGAAAAAAACAAAAAGCTCCTTATACAGAAGGGAATATAGATTTAAAAGACAAACATGTAGTAGAAGAAGCAGATCGTAAACGTTTTGAATATGTCAATCAGCTTGTAGCAAAAGTTGAACAAAGAAAAGTGTTGACAAAGGAAAGAAACGCAAATGACAAGATTGACGCTGTATTAACAAATAAATATATTGGAATTCCAATTTTCGCTGTTGTCATGTATCTTGTTTTTGAAATATCGCAAGTTTGGGTAGGACCATTTATTGCGGATAGTCTTGTTGCTTGGATTGAAACATTCCAGGCTTATGTGAGTGAGCTTCTAGCTGATGCAAATCCATTGTTAACAGCATTATTAGCAGATGGTATTATTGGTGGTGTTGGAGCAGTTGTTGGATTCCTGCCATTAGTTATGATTATGTATTTTTTAATTGCATTATTAGAAGATTGCGGATATATGTCTCGTGTTTCAGTAGTATTAGATCCTATTTTTAAGAAAGTTGGTCTTTCTGGAAAATCTGTAATACCTTTTGTTATTGGTACAGGATGTGCTATTCCTGGTATTATGGCGAGTAGAACAATTAGAAACGAAAGAGAACGTCGTGCTACAGCAATGTTAACACCTTTTATGCCGTGTGGTGCTAAAATACCAGTTATTGCATTGTTTGCTGGTGCATTCTTTGATGATGCAGGATGGGTAAGTTTCTTGATGTATTTCACAGGAATTTTGTTGATTTTCTTTGGAGCTTTATTAGTAAATAAAATTGCAGGTTATAAAAGTCGTAAATCTTTCTTTATTATAGAACTTCCAGAATACAAGGTGCCTTCTTTATGGTTTGCTTTTAAAGCAATGTGTGCACGTGGATGGGCGTATATAGTAAAAGCTGCTACTATTATTTTGTTATGTAATACTGCAGTACAGATTATGCAGACATTTGATTGGAGCTTTCAAGTTGCAGAAACAGCAAATAGTTCTATCTTAGCTTCTATCGCAGGACCATTTGCTTATTTATTAGTACCTATTGTTGGGGTATTAAGCTGGCAATTAGCGGCAGCAGCAGTTACAGGATTTATCGCAAAAGAAAATGTAGTAGGTACATTAGCTGTTTGCTTTGTTGGACTAGAAAATTTAATTAATGTTGATGAGCTCGCTATGATAGAAGGAACGGGGGCTGAAATCTCAGGAATTATTGCCATTACAAAAGTCGCAGCCCTTGCATATCTGATGTTTAATCTTTATACTCCTCCTTGTTTTGCGGCAATTGGTGCTATGAATTCAGAAATGAGAAGCTCAAAATGGCTTTGGGGTGGCATTGGATTACAATTAGGTACGGGTTACACTGTTGGTTATTTAGTTTACCAAATAGGAACACTTATAACAACTGGATCCGTTGGTGCTGGATTCTTGCCTGGTTTAATCGCAGTAGTTATTTTTGTAGCAGTGATTGTCTATTTATGTATAAGAACAGATAAAAATCTTGCGAAAGAATATGCTTTGAATGGAGATGATAAAAAATGACAAATATTCTAATCATAAGTATTATTTTGTTGATTGTAGGATTATCATCCACTTATATTTATAAAGCAAAGAAAAGTGGAAAGAAATGTATTGGATGTCCTGATTCATGTAACTGTAAAAAAAATAAATAGATTTTTGATGGTTGTAACATAGATTAGGATTTTAAAGAAACAGTGAAAAATTAAATTTATAGATGCTTTAAGAATGGTTAGATAAGCAGAAATAAATCTTTATTCAAGGGTGGTATATGACCCAAAACGATTTGAAATACAAACTTGGGAGCTGATAGCTAAACATGCTATCAGACTCCTTTTTTTAGTGTAAAAAATCAATGTAGCATCTTATTTAGGATACTTAAAAGAGAAGAGGATATTGTTGATATTTGAAAAGGGCTTTTATATGGATACAGAAGGAAAAAACAAAATAATATGAGAACATATCTAAACAAAATTGCAGGAAGACAAACATTTTAAATCAAATGAGGATGAAGAAATTTATCGACCCATTTATGTGCTAGTTGTATCAGATTTCAATGATTCAAAAGATCATGCATAACCATCGAGCTTTATAGGGGAAGCGTATACTACCTGTTTTATAGGCAGTTTTGAATCTTTTATACGTTGACCATTAAAAGGTTTAGATAAGATATAATCCCATTCATTGATATAGAGTTAATTAGACTACTGGGGATGGCAAATTGTCTTAGAATTGATTTAGAAAGATAGATCATAAATATAAAACTTGATAAGATGTTTAACATTATAGATAAACTAATATATGATAATAATATAAAAAAATCAGCCTGTTAATTTTTTCATCAACAGACTGAAACGCCTCTTTAGGCTTTATACAAAAAATATAGCTAAGCAAATGATTAAGTTTATGAGGAATGAATTAAAAGGATTTGTAAGGAATATAACTAAATAAGTTCTTTGCTTAGTATACTATCAAATTTTCAATTCTTTTACCGTTGTAAATGCCATTTAATAATTTATCACGACATAAATCATATTGATTAAATAACTGTTTTGCTTTTTCGGGATTGCCATAAACTTTCCAGTACCCAGTAAGATTACATGGACGGTTTTCTATAAATCCTTCTATATCTTCTAAGGGATAACCTAAAAATACACCGATTTCATGCGGGTATTCCTTCTGCTCATCCAATCGCTTATTTAAATAATGTAATGAACGATTTAAATTACCATCAGATGGATATCCAAGTTGTGTTAAAAAAGAATGAATAGCAGAATTTTTAAGGTGTAACAATAATGCTTTTTTTCTATACACAAAAACAGTTATGATTTTGTTTTCACTTTGAAATAAGCAAAGTTCAATTCCAAAATTATTGAGTTTACATTTAAATTTCTTTATTAACTCATTTAAATTGTTAAATTGTTTGCTTCGAATATGAAACATATTTGCAATTTTTTTGCACATTAACATTGGTGCACAATACATTGCAAGTAATGTCTCAAATTCCATCTCATCTTTAGACATTTTATAATTTCTCAAGAATTTCTTTAATGGCAATTACATCACTGTCAGTTCCACTATTTTCTACTTTGTATAGACATGGAACATCATATGTTTCAGCAATTTTATCACCAGCAAGGCAGTAAGCTTCACCATAACTTTGATCTCCGGAAACAATGACTCCTTTAAGGTGTGAAGAATTCGATATCAAAAATGTCTCCACTTCAGCTGGAACATCACCATATCCATCCGTATAGGTAAATAAAACATAGTCTGTATCCATTGTTTCATTTCCATTTTCAATAAATACGGAAGAAATTCCAAGGGACTGAACTATAGATTCAACGTTTCCAGTTCTAGATGCGTATGCAATTTTCATAATCATATCTCCTTTCAGTTAGTTTAATCTAACTTTTGTACCTATATGTTAGCATAGACTAACATATAAATCAATAGAGTATTTCAAAAATAATAAAATAACATGATTTTTTAGAAAAGCATGAAGAAAGAACTGTTATAATATGCAAGAGGTGTTTTATGGAGTTTAAAGATGTAGAGGTAAAATTAAAAAAGAAAAATAAAATATTATTTACAAGAGAAAGTGCATGTCTACAAGAGTTGTTGAAAGAAATTCGTCTTCAAAAACATAGGACTTTGGTTTTGTGGATTTTTCGTATATGCAAGGATGCGGAAAGCTATGTGAAAAATAGAGACAAAGAAGATACAAGAGTAGAAACCGCAAGAGAGCTGTGTTGGAAATGGGCACAGGGAAAATGTAAAATGTAATCAGCTAAAAAAGCATTGTTAGAGGTACATGCAATTGCGAAAGAAACAAATGATCCTGTTTTAGAAGCATATTGTCATGCACTTGGGCAGGGATATGCCAGTGTTCATGTCGAAACACATGCGATTGGTTTTGTGATGTATGAACTTAGCGCATTTGTACGAATGTATGGAATAGATAAGAAAAGATTAGAAGATAGAATACAGTATTATCATCAAGAATTAAAAAGATGTGAAAAAGATATTGAAAACTATAAAGAATGGGCATCATTTTTATTGGATGATACACGTGAAAATAAAGAAATGTGTCTATATGTAAGAAAACATAAGTAATTAAATGAAAAAAGTTTGTTTTCTTGTGTAAAAATGATGAAAGAAGTTTTGAAAAAGGGTATAATACATACGTGTGAAACAAGGAGGAGGATCTTGTGAACGCAAAAGAAAAAGCAATTGGAGTTTTTGATTCTGGTTTAGGTGGTATTAGTGTTTTAAGAGATTTAAAAAGATTTATGCCGCATGAACATTATCTGTATTATGGAGATTCTTCTTTTGCTCCTTATGGGGAAAAAACCAGAGAAGAAATAACAAAGCGATGTGAAGAAATCTGTGCTTTTTTTATTCATCAGGGAGTAAAGGCTATTGTCATTGCATGTAATACGGCAACAAGCGCTTGTGTTAAAGAACTTAGAGAAGAGTATCCTAATCTTCCTATTATAGGGATGGAACCTGCTGTCAAAGTAGCAGTGGATGGAAAAGAAAACCAGAATGTATTAGTAATGGCAACACGCTTTACATTAAAAGAAAAGAAGTTTGAAAATCTGTTATCGCGTTACAGTAAGCAGCATGTGATTTATCGTCAGCCCTGCCCTGAGCTGGTAGAACTGGTGGAACATGATGAACTTGATCAGCAGGATAAAGTGGAAAACACACTTCGTGAGTATTTTTCACATTATGATATGGATGAGATTGACAGTATCGTACTTGGCTGTACCCATTTTATTTTCTTTAAAGAAACAATTCGAAAACTATGTGGAGATCGAATACAAATCGTAGATGGCAATGCGGGAACGATTCGTCATGTAAAAGAGCTTCTAGCTGAAAAAAATGAACTTTGTGATGATACGAAACAAGGCAGCATACAGATTTTTAATTCTTCAAAAGATCCTTACTATAAGACACTTTCTCAAAAACTGCTGGAAAGTACATTGGGATTATAAGATGTTGAAAAACACTTTATAATACATAAATACGAAATGGAGGAAAAGAAACATGAGAGAAAATGCATGGAAAACGTATGATAGCGAAACTATGAAAAAAGTATTTGAATTAAGTGAAGGCTATAAGAAATTTATTTCTGATTGTAAAACAGAAAGAGAATGCGTCATTGAAAGCATTGCAATGGCAAAAGCAAAAGGATATCGTGATTTAGAAGAAGTTATCGCGAATGGAGAAACTTTAAAAGCTGGTGATAAAGTATATGCTAACAATATGGGGAAAACAGTTGCGTTTTTCTTAATTGGGAAACAGCCATTAGAAAATGGAATGAATATTTTAGGGGCGCATGTAGACAGTCCTCGTTTGGATATTAAACAAAATCCATTATATGAAGATAATGAACTGGCATTACTAGATACGCATTACTATGGAGGTATTAAAAAATATCAGTGGGTAACTCTTCCATTGGCACTGCATGGTGTATTTGCGAAAAAAGATGGAACTGTAGTAAATGTAAACATTGGTGAAGATGATAATGATCCTGTTGTAGGTATTTCTGATTTATTAGTTCACTTGTCTGCAGATCAGCTTTCTAAAAAAGCAAATGTAGTAATTGAAGGAGAAGATTTAAACGTTACTGTTGGAAGTATTCCTGTAGAAGGAGAAGAAAAAGATGCAGTTAAGAAAAATATCTTACGTATTTTAAAAGAAAAATATGATGTAGAAGAAGATGATTTTGTTTCTGCGGAAATTGAAGTTGTTCCTGCAGGAAAAGCAAGAGATTATGGTTTAGATAGAAGTATGGTCATGGGATATGGTCATGATGATCGTATTTGTGCATATACATCTTTAGTTGCTTTACTGGAAATGGAAGAAACAGAAAAAACAAGTGTTTGCTTATTAGTTGATAAAGAAGAAGTTGGAAGCATCGGTGCTACTGGTATGCAGTCTTTATTCTTTGAAAATACAGTGGCAGAAGTGATGGATCGTATGCAGGAATATTCTGAATTAAAAGTACGTCGTGCTTTGAAAAATTCAAAAATGTTAAGCAGCGATGTGAGTGCAGCTTATGATCCAAACTATGCATCTGTCAATGAAATGAAAAATACAGCATTCATGGGAAAAGGAGTTGTATTTAATAAATATACTGGTTCTCGTGGAAAAGGCGGATGTAACGATGCCAATGCGGAATATATTGCAGAACTTAGAAGAATTATGGATGAAGAACATGTAGTATACCAGACTGCAGAACTTGGAAAAGTTGATCAGGGTGGTGGAGGAACCATTGCCTATATTCTTGCACAGTATGATATGCAGGTGATTGACTGTGGTATTGCATTACATAACATGCATGCACCTTGGGAAATTGCATCGAAAGCAGATATTTTTGAGGCAACAAAAGGATATGTTGCATTCTTAAAACACGCTTAATATGGAAAAGATACAATCTTTTTCTCTGGCGTTGGAATATCTAAAACAGCAGGAGATTCTTGTTTCCTTTCAAAAGGGAAACAAGGTTCTCTACTGTATGAAAAAAGAAAAAATACAGGTACAAAGCAAAAATGCAGCATACGTACTTACAATAGAAGATTTTCAGGAATTATTTGAAAAGGAAGTCTTTTATTTGTATGAACCAAAAGATAGCGGGTTTGAAATATCAAAAGAAAAAGATGAGGAATATTATGGGTGGTATCACAAATAATATTCTTCTTTTCTTTTGAGTTTTTCAAAAACTTTCCATTTTACATTTTACTTTGATATTGTTATACTTTATAAAGAATATCGAATAGGAGGATGTTCATGAAAAAATTTATATGTATATTTAGCTGTATGCTGATGTTAATATTAGGTGGATGCTCATCTTATGAAAGAGATACAAGTGCTGGTGAAGTAAAGAAGATAACGGTAAATGAGATGCAGAAAAAGTTAGAAAATAAAGAGACTTTTGCTATCGTTTTTACGCAAAGCTGGTGTGGACATTGTAAAGATTTGATGGCAATGTTAGATACTTATTTAGAAGATCACCATGTAATTTTAAATGATTTGATCCTGGATATGGATCCAGATTACAGCAGTGAGGAAGCAGTAGATATTTCTCAAAAAACATTTACGGATATGACAGGAACTCCAACACTTTATTATGTTAAGGATGGAGAAATTGCAAGTAAGCTTGTCAGTGGAGAAGATGGAATCACAGAAGAAAAATTTGATAGCTGGGTTCAAAAGAATGAATTGGATAAAAAGGAATAGCTTTTATAAGCTGTTCTTTTTTTTACAATCAATGTTATAATATTACTTGTGTAAAAAAGGTGTGATTGTCATGTCAAAATTAAAAAAGATTATAAATATTACATTGGCAGGAATCTTGGTTTTAACGTTGTTAATGTCTGTCATTACCGTTATTAATAGAGAAAGTAAAGAAAACTTTATATATCGAAATAAAGAACCTAAAAAAATAGGGGCAACGTATATGACATTAAACAATCCTTTTTATCAAATTATAGACAATGAAATTCGCAGTGTTGTAAATGCGAATGGAGATATTTTAATTTCTTTAGATCCACAGCTAAGCCTGGAAAGACAGGTGCAGCAATTGGAATATCTTATTGAGCAGGATGTAGATGCAATTGTTTTAACAGCAGTTGATTTTAATGGTTTGACCTCCTCTTTAAAAAAAGCAAGTGAAGCAGGTATACCGATTCTTGTAGTCGATACAGATATACCTGAGAATGATTACGTATCTTTTAGTATTACTTCAGATAATTATCAGGCAGGAGTTGAATGTGCAAAAGATATGATGAAGAAAAAAAGTCATGCAGATATAGTACTTCTTCGTCATAGTAAAGCATATTCTGCACTTCAGCGAATACAGGGGTTTGTAGATACAATAAAAGATAATCCTAATTATCGAATTGTTGAAAATATAGAATGCAATGGACAACTGGAAGTCGCTATGCCAAAAATGAAACAATTCCTAAATAAGAATGTTCCTTTTGATGTTGTCATGGGTTTAAACGATCCAAGTATTTTAGGGGCAGTAGCAGCTATGCAGGAACAAAATCGTTTAAAAGATGTTCTTGTATATGGAGTTGATGGTTCACCAGAAGTGAAAGATTTAATAAAAGATGGATTTATTGAAGGGACAGTTGTTCAATCACCAAAAACAATGGGAAAAGAAACTGCAGAAATCTTATATCGTATTTTAAATAAAAAAGGGTATGCGAAAAGCGAAAAAATAGAAGTTACACTTATAACGAAAGAAAATATTCATGAGCATTCTCTGGAAGGATGGGAATAACTATGTTTTCAAAAATTACTAATACAGATAAGCTTCATTTCACATTTTTATTCATGAGCTTCATTAATTTTATCATTATTATTTTTATTGGAAGTGTAATGGCAATCACAATACAAACTGTATGTGATATGGATAGTGCCTATATTTTTCTAAGCAGAATTTCTCATTTACCTAAAAATCCTTATTCCGTATTGCTTATATCTATTCTAGCTTTTCTTTTCTTACTTGTGATGATGTGGATAAGAAGAAAACAGGAAATTACCTCCGTTCGTCTTGGTGTTTGGTTTGCTGCGGAAATTATCTTATGTATGATAATTATGGAGGAATTATCCTTTAGTACCAATGCGATTTTATTATTTGTGATGGCAGATATTTTATTATATCTGACTTCTAATGTAAATCGAATGATTTATATGCTTTGCATGATTGTATTGTATTTGATTTGCAATTATGAGGTGATGAGTCGTTATGTTTCCATGCTATCTTTCATGGAATATATTTCTGTCTATGATGCTTCTATGCGTGCAGCCTTATCAAGTGCATTAACTACGCTTTCTTCTTTGAATATCATTGTCTTTATCGTACATATGATTTTTGTAGTACAAGATAAATTGAAGGAAAACAAACATTTTATTGAAATGAATAATGAGTTAAAGAACTTGAATGAGCAATTGAAAGAATATGCAGATATACGTGAAAAAATGGGGGAAACAAGAGAGAGGAATCGTCTGGCAAGGGAAATTCATGATACCCTTGGTCACACATTAACAGGCTTATCTGTTGGGTTAGATGCCTGTGTAGTGACAAGTGATATAGATCTTGAAGCAACGAAAAAACAATTGCGTTTATTAAGTGAAACAGCAAGAAGAGGATTAAAGGATGTTCGACGTTCTGTAGATAAGCTAAGACCGGATGCATTGGAACATTATACATTGAAGGAAGCATTGGATAAAATGATTCAAGAGTTTCATGAAGTAACAGATGTATCTATTCATTTTGTATGTCATTTGCCAAAACTTGTATTTGATAATGATGAGGAAGAAGTTATTTATCGAATCATACAGGAAGGAATGACAAATGCAGTTCGTCATGGAAAAGCAAAAGAAATATATATTTCGATTGCGAAGGAAAGAAACATATTGATATTAATAATTGAGGATGATGGTATTGGATGTGAAAATATCAAGCCGGATTTTGGATTGCATCATATGCAGGAAAGGGTTTCTCTGTTACAGGGAAATATTCGTTTTTATGGTTCTAATGGATTTGTAATTATTGCGGAAATCCCAATTCGAGAAGGAGTTTTATAATGATTAAAATTATGATAGCAGATGATCAGGAATTGATTCGTGAAAGTTTAAAAATTATTTTAAGTACACAAAAAGAATTTAATATTATCTCTACTGCTGTTAGTGGTAAAGATGTTATTGAAAAAGTAAGAGATGAAGCTCCGGATGTAATTCTTATGGATATACGTATGCCGGATATGGATGGTGTGCAGTGTACAAAGTTTATAAAAGAAGTTTATCCAGAAATTAAAATTATTATTTTAACGACTTTTGATGATGACGATTATATTTTTGATGCGTTAAAATATGGTGCAAGCGGCTATTTGTTAAAGGGAGTTGCTTTAGAAGAATTAAGTAGTGCGATTCATACAGTTGTGGAAGGCGGTGCTATTTTTAATCCAAATGTTGCAGGAAAAGTAACACAGTTTTTTTCGAAAATGGCAAATCATCAGGGATTGAAAGAAACTTTTATCTCAGATACAGATGTGCCTACTATGAGCAATACAGAGTGGCAAATTATCTGCAAGGTCGCACAAGGGCTTTCTAATAAGGAAATAGCCTTTGAATTAAAGTTTACAGAGGGAACGATTCGCAACTATTTAAGTGTTATTTTGGAAAAATTAAACTTACGAGATCGTACACAATTGGCAATCTGGTATTTGCATAAAGAAAAGGATGAGCATGAATGAAAAGAAAACATAAGTTCATATTCGCAAGTGTTATTTTAGGAATTGCTGTCTGCTTGCTTGGTGCGTTTTATTACCATACAAGAACGATTACTTTAACACTGGGGATGTTTTCAGGAAGTAACTGGGATGTGCCAAGTGCAGATAGTTATCGTATTATTGATGAAACGATTCAGGAATTTGAAAAAAAACACCCAAATGTTAACGTTAAGTATGTCAGTGGATTGCAGAAAGAAGAGTATGCAGAGTGGATGAGTCAGCAGGCTTTAAAATCGAATCTTCCTGATGTATTTATGGTTCGAAGTGAAGATTTTGCGACTTTTGCGAATGTAGGAGTTTTAGAAAATCTTAATGCTTATATAAGAAGAGATGAAACATTTCATATCAAAGATTATTTTTCACCTGCTTTAGAAACTTGTAAACAGGAGAATGACTTTTATGCACTTCCTTATGAGAGTGTTCCTACACTTATGTATGTGAATAAAACATTATTAGAAAAAGAACATATTAAAATCCCATCAAAGAATTGGACATGGGATGAGTTTTATGATATTTGTGAGAAAGTAACAAAAGATACAAACAAAGATGGGGAATTAGATCAGTTTGGGGTTTATGATTTTTCCTGGCAGCAGGCAGTGTATTCTAATGGAGGGACGATCTTTGATAAAGAAGGAAAAAATACAACACTTGCCAATAATAAAGTGTATGAAGCGGTAGAATTTACAAGGAAACTGGAAATGCTGAGTCTTGGAGAAAGAATAGTTGAAAATGATTTTGATAATGGAAAAGTAGCTTTTCGACCAATGCGTTTTAGTGAATATCGTACGTATAAGCCATATCCATGGAAAATAAAAAAATATTCGGATTTTGAATGGGAATGCATCCCTATGCCTGCAGGTCCACAAGGAAAAAATACATCTTCTTTAGATACTTTAATGATAGGAATGAGTAGTGCATCTAGCCATAAAGCATTGGCATGGGAATTTATGAAACTGCTAAGTTATAATAAAGATACACAGGAAAAACTGCTAGAATATTCGCAAGGAGTTCCTGTTATAAAAGAAGTCTTAAACTCAGAAAAAGCCTCTGATTATTTAAAAGAAGATGGATTAGTAGGTAAAGAACCATATATTACATTTTTTACGAATATCATGGAAGAAGCAATTCCTATAAAGAAATCAAAAGAATATGAATCTGTAATGACAATTGCAGATAGAGATATGGAAACTTTAGTATCAAATAAAGAGGATATTAAAATAGGAGTAGATACTTTACAGACAAAAATAGAAGTATATCTACGAGGAACGAATTAGCGCTTATATCATATACAATGTAAAATTAAAAAATCAGAAGATTTTGTGTAATAAAAATTATTTTATGTTTTTATAGGAGAAAAGAACAAAAACATATCGGTTTTTAGTATAATAAAAGAAAGAATGAAGGTGTGTAATATGAGTGCCTATATTGAATTTCGAAATGTAAAAAAAGTATATAAAATGGGAGAGGTAGAAATTGAAGCACTGGCAGGTGTGGATTTTTCTATTGATAAGGGTGAATTTGTTGTGATTGCCGGAGCAAGCGGTGCTGGGAAAAGTACGATTTTGAATATACTTGGCGGTATGGATTCACTAACAAGTGGAAATATTTTTGTAGATGGAAAAGAAATCAGTGGATATACTTCCCGTCAGCTGACAACATATCGTCGATACGATATTGGATTTGTCTTTCAGTTTTATAATCTGGTACAAAACTTAACAGTAAGAGAAAATGTGGAACTTGCAACACAGATTTGTAAGGAACCACTGGATATTGATCAAACAATTGAAGCCGTTGGTTTAAGGGAGAGAAGCAGAAATTTCCCTGCACAGTTGTCTGGGGGAGAACAGCAGCGTGTTGCCATTGCACGTGCTTTAGCAAAAAATCCTAAGTTATTGTTATGTGATGAGCCAACCGGTGCTTTGGATTATAATACAGGGAAACAGGTATTAAAACTGCTGCAGGATACTTGTCGAAAACAGAAAGTAACGGTCATTGTGATCACGCATAATCTGGCACTTGCGCCAATGGGAGATAAAGTTATTCATGTAAAAAATGGAAGAATCGAAAGTATTGAAATTAATGAAAATCCTATGCCTGTGGAAAGGATTGAATATTGATGAAATCTGCATTATGGAAAGACATATTGCGTGAGATACGAAAATCGAAAGGACGCTTTTTTTCGATTATGATGATCGTTGCGATTGGAGTTGCTTTTTTCGCAGGGGTAAAAGGAAGCGTTCCTGATATGAAATATACCGCAGATAAATATTTTGATGATTATCAGGCACAGGATATTCAGCTGGTATCTAGCGTAGGTTTCACAAAAGAAGATGTAGAAGAAATTCGTAAAGTGGAGGGTGTCGAAGGTGTGCATCCTACTTATACAAAAGATGTCGTGACAAATAAGGATGCCCGTCAATACACGTTGAAAGTGATGGGGATGCCTTCTAAAGATAAACAGGGAAGTATAGATGATGTGAATAAACTTCGTCTTGTGGAAGGAAGATTTCCTGAAAAAAGCGGAGAATGTGTTGTAGAAAAATCGACGTTAACAGAAGGAGATTTTCATATCGGAGATACAATTACGCTTTCCAGTGGAAATAAAGAAGATATCAAAGATTCTTTGAAAACAGATACGTATAAAATTGTAGGAACGGTATATTCTCCTGTATATTTATCAGATGAAAAAGGAAGTACGACCATAGGTAGTGGAACCATTGATTATTTTATCGTTGTACTGGATGATGAATTTACAATGGATTATTATACAGAAGTTGGAGTAACCGTAAGTGGTGCAGACAAGTATAATTCTTATGAAGATGCCTATTTTGATGTAACGGATAATGTAAAAAATCGATTACAGACTTTAGGAAATGATCGTGTAGAACTTCGTACAAAAGAAATACAGGATACTGCAAAAAAAGAATATGAAAAAGGGGAAAAGGAATACGAGCAGTCAAAGAAAACTTTTGAGGAAGAAATGACAAAAGCACAGGCGAAACTGGATGCTTCCAAAGATACACTTTTGGTTTCAGAGGCAACCTTAAATTCTTCCAAGCTTTACGCACAGCAGGAAGTTGCCAATGCGAAATCACAGATTGCGATGCTGGAAAGTGCATTGACACAGGTACAGGCAAAACAAAAAGAATTAAGTGTACAGATTCAAAGCAAAGTAGATGCAGCAAATGCACGATTAGATGAACTGTATGCGCAAAAGAAAGTATATGAGGATATTATTTCGTATAATGAAAATCGAAAAATAGAGTTGCAGGCAAAACTGGATGCAGCGAGCAGTGAAGAAGAAAAGAAACTGTATCAGATGCAAATTGCTGTTTGTGATGAAACAATTCAAACAACAAAGGAATTGGAAAAAACATTGGAAGACTCAATTTCAACCGTGAGAGGAACTTTGCAGGAAATTCAAAAACAGCTGGATGATGTGGATAACTACAGCAAGGAATTAACGACCATGTTAGCAGATGCCAAGCAGGAATTAAAAGACAAAGAAGCTTTGGCGAAAGAACAGAGTGCATCTGGGGAAGCACAGATAAAAGAAGGAAAACAAAAACTTCAAGAAGGGCAGAAAGAATTGCTGCGTCAAAAAACCTTGGGAGAAGCACAGTTAGAACTTGCAAAACAGAAACTGGATAAGGCAAAAGCACAGTTATCCAATCTTCCAGAACCACAATGGTATGTACTGGATCGTCATAAACAGTATGCGTATATGGATTATGGAAGTGTAGCAGATCGCATGGATGGTATTGCGAAAGTATTCCCATTATTCTTCTTTCTTGTCGCAGCACTTGTATGTTTAACAACCATGACACGTATGGTAGATGAACAGCGTGGAAATATTGGTACGATGAAAGCCCTTGGCTACAGTCAAGGAGCAATCGCACTAAAATATATTGTGTATGCGTTTGTTGCAGGTGTGGCTGGTTCTATTTTAGGATGTTCTTTAGGTATGTATATCTTCCCGCTGGTTATTTTCAACGCATGGAATTTAATGTACAATCTTCCCCCATTATCCTTTGTATTACAGCCAACATTGATGTTTGGTGCCAGTGCGCTTGTTATTGGGGTAACAATACTGGCAGCTTTTGCGGCAGTTTACAAAGAACTCATGGAAGTACCTTCCCAGTTAATGCGGCCAAAAGCACCAAAAGAAGGAAAGAAGATTTTTTTGGAAAGAATTCCATTTTTATGGTCTTCCTTCAGCTTTACCCAAAAGGTAACTGCCCGAAATATTTTCCGTTATAAGAAACGTTTCTTTATGACTGTCATTGGTATTGCAGGATGCAGTGCTTTGCTGGTAGCAGGGTTTGGTATACAAGACAGTATTTCTGATATTGTTTCCAAACAGTATGAGGAAATCTTTCAATACGATGCGGTTATTACTTTAGATGATGGTGCAACGATACTGGAAAAAGAAGATGTTATTGACAGTATGAAAGAAGATACGCGTTTTAAAGAAGTCTTAGGTGTCACACAAAAACCGGTAACGATAACTTCTGATAGTGGAGAGGATAGTGCAGTCACTGTTGTTTCTCCTGGGGATATAGCAGAATTTTCAGATTTCACAAGTCTTCGTCATCGTGGGAGTAAAGAACTTTTACCATTAGACGATGATGGGGCATTGATCAGTGAAAAACTGGCAATGAATCTTGGAGTAAAAAAAGGGGATGTGATTTCTTTAAAAGATGCAGATGGTATCTCATATGATGTCAAAATTAATGATATTGTGGAAAACTATGTAGGACATTATATCTACATGTCTCCTATTTATTATAAAGAAGTATTTAAAGAGAGACAAAGCAATAATGCTGTGTATACAAAATTAGCAAGCAATGATGAAAAAGTGGAAAATGAATTGGCACAGGAATGGATGGGGAAAGATCATGTTAGTAGTGTTTCCATTTATTCGGGAATGGCAGAAACTTTCCAAGATACACTTGATTCTTTAGGGTTTGTTGTTGTGGTTCTTGTGATTGCGGCTGGATTACTGGCATTTGTTGTATTGTATAATTTAACGAATGTCAATATATCAGAACGTATTCGAGAAATTGCGACGATAAAAGTATTAGGCTTTTATGATAAAGAGGTTAGTGCCTATGTTTATCGTGAAAACATTATTTTGACGATCATTGGTGCTTTGGCAGGTCTTTTACTTGGTATTGGATTACATCATCTAATCATGGGACTTGCGGAAATGGAAAATGTCATGTTTGGAAGAAACATTGATGGTATTTCCTTTGTCGTATCTTTCTTTATTACGATGTTATTTGCATGTATTGTAAACCTTGTTATGTATCGTAAATTAAAGAATGTCGCAATGGTAGAATCACTAAAATCTGTGGAATAAAAGTTTTAAATAAATCCGCCAATTTCTTGTAA
The DNA here is from genome assembly GCF_010537335.1 of Amedibacterium intestinale. Lineage (NCBI taxonomy): Bacteria > Bacillati > Bacillota > Erysipelotrichia > Erysipelotrichales > Erysipelotrichaceae > Amedibacterium > Amedibacterium intestinale. Next base: position 1,605,759 of record NZ_AP019711.1, on the reverse strand, counting down.
AATCATATTTTTTAGCATATAATATGAATAGGCAAAAAAGAAAATAGGCCACAGGAAATAAAAAAGGAGTGCTAGCGACACTCCTTTCAGGTTGTTGACAAAGTAGTCGACAACCATTTTTAAATATGATAATATAAACACGGCAGAAAGATGACTTCGTAAGCCAAAAAATTGTTGCTCTTTCTGCCTTTTATTGTGCGAAGATGATATAATTATAATGGCTTACGGAGGAGATTTTATATGGCAATGACAAGAAGAAATAACAAAAACGATAGTATTATATTAAATACAATAGAAGAATTAGTACCGCAGGATCATGATATCAGAATGCTGGAAAGCTGTATCGACTGGAATTTTATCTACCCTCTTGTAGAAAATCTTTACAGTGATGTTGGAAGACCAAGCATAGATCCTGTGGTTCTTTTTAAAATGATCTTCATCAATATTATTTTCGGAATAGGTTCAATGAGAAAGACCTGCAGAGAAATACAGGTAAACCTTGCGTATCGCTGGTTTCTGGGAATCTCCATGGATGAAAGGGTGCCAAATTATTCTACCTGGAGTCAAAACTATATCCGAAGATACGGTGACAGTGAAGTGTTTGAAAAAATATTTGATCAGATATTGAAACAGGCAATCTCTTATGGCTTTGTAGATATGGAAACTGTATATGGAGACTCCACACATCAAAAGGCAAATGCGAATAAAAACAAGTATACAGATGAAGAAGTTGAAATTATGAAGAAGATATATGAAAACGATCTGCTGGATGAGATAAACAGGGATCGTGAAGAACATGGGAAGAAACCAATTAAAAAAAACGAAAAAGAAGAATTAAATTTTGATGAAGAAACGGGAAAACTGAAAAGGGACATACAAACAAAGCATATCAAAATCAGTAAAACAGATTCGGAGAGTGGCTGTTTCCATAAAGGTGAAAAAGAAAAATGTTTTGCTTATTCACATCAAACATTTTGCGATAGAAATGGATTTGTACTGGCAAGCGTATGTGTTGCGGGAAACGTACATGACAGCGTATCTTTCTTTTCAGCGTATAAAGTATTAAACGATAAATATATGGATCAAATAAAAAATGTATGTCTGGATGCAGGATATATAACACCAGCAATATGTAAGACGATATTAGAAAATGGGCAAAAAATGTATGCGCCTTATAAAAGACCAATGACAAAGAAAGGATATTATAAGAAGTACGAGTATGTATATGATGAAGGATATGACTGTTATCTGTGTCCAAATAATAAGGTGCTGTCATACAGCACGACAAACAAGCTTGGATATAAAGAATACAAATCAAATCCAAAGGATTGTGAGAACTGTCCTTTAAGAGGAAGATGTACATCATCAAAGAACTTTCAGAAAGTAGTGACACGTCATGTATGGGAGGAATACCGGGAGGAGGTAATGGATGAGATAAGACATACACCGGAATGGAAAGAAATCTATCCAAGGCGTAAAGAAAGCATAGAGAGGGTGTTCGCAGACTGTAAAGAACATCACACGTTGAGATATACCAGAGTAAGAGGGCTACAAAAAAATCAGCATCAGTCGCTGATGATTTTTGCGTGTTATAATCTAAAAAGAATGTCCAGATGGAGGTGGAAAAACCTCTCTAAAACTGTACAAAATCTAATAAAAAGCACAATTTTAAATTATTTTAAGAAAAAAGAAAAGCGATACTTGTTTATAAGTACCACTTTGTCAACAATCTGAAAGGAGTGCTAGCGACACTCCTTTTTTATTATTGTTGCCTTTATTTTCTGTCTAGAAATTTGCAGATAAAGTATGTAACAATGCCTGCTGCGACAGAGGAAAAAAAGAAAATAGTATCTCCACAGGAAATCACCTCCTTCCTGCTGGTTGGAGATTGGCAACGAAGGGATTATATCACTATACAGGGGAAAGATGTATCTATTTTACGGGATAAAATGTAGAGTAATTGTATTCGTATTTGTACTTATTTTATTTTTATCAAATAATATATTAGATAAAAATAAAATTTATTGTTGTATATTTATGAAATATCTATATAATATAATTATAAAACAAGATGTTTTATAAACATAAAATGAGGTGATAGAATGAAAATAGGGTATCGTGATGTATGGAAGTTAAAAGCATATCGATGGAATTTGATAGCGGGAATGATTGGAAGACTGGGGGATTCCATTGATATGATTGGTTTTAGCTGGATGATGTATGGTTTAACAAAATCTACACTTTATACAGCAATCGTCTTTGGGGTAAATATGCTTCCTACGATTATACTGCAGCCATTTGCTGGTGCAATGATTGAACGCATATCGAAAAAGAAAATTATTGTATTATGTGACAGTGCCAGATTTGTCTTAACAACGTTTGTATTGTTTTTATATATGTGTGATATGTTGAATCCAGTATTCTTGTTGTTTGTTACCTTTCTTAATAATTTATTTGAAGCATTTCGTATGCCAGCTGGAACATGTTTTCTTGCGGATACATTGCCACAAGACATGTATGAGCAGGGTGTATCTTTAAACCAGTCAACTTCCAGAACATGTGAACTGATTGGAACTGGTTTGGCAGGGGTTATCATCGCAGGTGTTGGTGTAAAAGGAACTTTGTTTTGTGATCTTTTAGCGTTTCTTATCTGTGCACTTATGATTTCTCGAATTCATCTTACAGAAAGCAATGTTGCAGATAATGTACCCATTAAGCAGCATATAAAATCCACAATGATACAGATGAAGGAAGGTCTGCACTATATGATGAGAAAACGAGTTGTATTGATTATTGCGATAACGGCATCACTGTTAAATGTTGGATTGGTTCCTTTAAACAGTTTTGAAGCTGCCTATGTACAAGGTGCTTTAAATGGATCTGCAATACTTTTATCTGGATTATCTGTTAGTATTTCCTGTGGAGGAATTATCGGTGCCTTCCTTTATCCATATCTTCATGAGAAAATCTCCAATAAATGGATGCTTTTATCCATCGGAGTTATTTTAGGTGGTTATAATATCATACTTGCAGCTTTACCTTATGTGGAAAATAGGATGTGGATTTGGATAGGGTTGCTAGGTAGCAGTTTTCTTCTTGGAATTACGGCCGGTTGTGGAAACGTACTTGCGTCCAGCAGTTTTATGATGCATGTAGAAAAGGAATATCTTGCAAGGGCGAGTGCTATTTTTAGCGCTGTTGCATGTGCATTTATGCCTGTGGTATCATTTGTAGTAGGTGCTATCAGCAAGATAACAGATATTCTTCCTATCTTCTTTGTGTTTGGAATAATATTTATTCTTCTGTTTATCTACATGTTTCGTATAAAAAAAATGGATGAAATTTAGGGGGTATAGATATGGCAGTTTATAAGCATCACTTTTGTATGGCAGATGAGGTTATCTCATTTATAGAAAAATACTACAATGCGCCTAAGAACTTTGAAAAGTTAAGACAGAATGCGAAAGGCGAAGAAGAATATGCGATGATTGATCGCTTGCTAATGATGATGAAAGAAGTGGGCGAAACATTTAAAGAAAAGTTTCAGGAAGATGAATACTTGTTTCAATTTCTGCAGGAAGAAGATGATCTTACACTTTCATCTTTGTTATGCTATGCGTATTGTGATTACAAGGAAGAAACACTGGATAAACAGTTGGCTTCCATGCGAAAAAACGCAAAAGAAAATCCAAAAGCATTTTTAGATGTTTTATTATCTACACATTTAGAAATGAAAGAACAAATTTCGCATGATGGAGAGTTATTAAATGAAATTGATCATATACCATACACAGATGCAGTAAAATGGAATGTATGGAAAATTCATACGAATGTGGAAAAGTATGTTGAACATTTATGTGAAATTATACAGGAACTATATCCACTATTTGAACATTATAAAGATATCTATGCGTATTATGGAAAACGCTATGAAGAAGAAATCGCTGCACTATATGAAGGAAAAGATTTGTATTCCTATCTATGTACAAAATTTGATTTTCACATAGAAGCAGAAGGAGAATATATATATCCATCTGTTGGAAAGATCTTAAGTATTTCGTTTATTGACTGCAAGCCAAAAGACATCATCATACGTTATGGTGTGGGCATGGTGAATAAACTTATAGAAATTCAGCAAATTAGCAAAGAAGAATTGTTTTTTGGATTAAAAGTATTAGGAGATACCAGCAAGTTTGAAATCCTGCAGCTGCTTGGGAAAGAAACGTCTTATGGAGCACAGCTGGCAGAAAAACTGCATTTATCTACACCTACGATTTCTTATCATATGCAGGCTTTAATTAATGCACGTTTTGTTATTTTTGAAAAGAAACAAAATCGCTTGTATTATCGAATGAATAAAGAATACCTGCAATATTTCTTAAAACAGGTAGAAGAAAGATTAGGGGTATGATCCTATGTATGTTGGGTATGTGGAAAGTGAAGCTGGTCTTATTGAAGTAATCAGTGATGGAACTGCGATTGTTCGCTGTGGTTTTGTATCTGAAAAACAAAAAGAAAATAAGGATAAGTTGTGTGTGGATGCTATCCAACAGCTGGAGGAATATTTAAGCGGGAAACGAAAGGTATTTGATCTCCCATTAAAAGTGGAAGGAACTGCATTTCAGAAAAAAGTATGGAAAGCGTTATGCAGCATTGCTTATGGAGAAACTCGCTCTTATAAGGAGATTGCGATACAAATTGGAAATGAGAGGGCATGCAGAGCGGTAGGTATGGCAAATAATAAAAATCCGATTGGAATTCTTATACCTTGTCACAGAGTTATTGGTACCAATCATAAGTTAGTTGGTTATGCTGGTGGATTGGATAAGAAAGAGTTTTTACTGAAACTGGAAAAAGAGAATAAATAGCATATAGTGATTTTAAATGAGAATGTGGAATCTTACATGGGGTTATGGTATAATCATTATCGTTAAGTGCCCATAGCTCAATTGGATAGAGTATCAGATTCCGATTCTGACGGTTGCAGGTTTGATCCCTGACGGGTGCGACATAAAGAAAAGAAGCCTCGCGATTAGCGAGGTTTTTATAATGTTACCAAGAAATAATAACTTTTTCTTTATTTTTAAAAGTTAGATATCGTTTTTATGTTGTGTAAAGGAACGGAGTGTTCTTTACAATGACTTATAATTTCTTTTGCTTAACAAGTCCATGATGCTAAATTATAGAGAATGGAAGCTTAAAGTTTGTAATTATATACTTTCCAAATAAGAAAATTACGTATTTTATGTTAAATACGTAAGGAATAGGTGGTAAATTCAAATTTATCATAACGATGTCTTGAAAAAGAATACTCAAAAGGGATTCCGTTGTCTAAATATGCAATTTGCTCAATTTCGAGGACAGGTTCCTCTTTTTCTAATAAAAGATATTTGTGATCAGTTTCGTTACTAATACATGCTCGTGTAATTTTTTTTGCGGAACCAATACGTAGTTTTAAATCTTTTTCAATATAGTTGTAAATAGAACTGTGTAATATATCTTCATTTATTCCGGGAATTAAAGCAGGATTCATATATGTTTGTTCTAACACGCATGGATCATTATTGATATATCTTAAACGATAAATAGAGTATAAAGGTTCATTAGGTTTCATATTTAAGAAATTGGCTATCGTTTCATTTGCGAAAATGAGTTTAAAATCCAAAATCTTAGATGTTACGCTGTTTTTAGCAGATTTTGTAAGACCTGTTAGCTCTCTTTCTGATAAAGTGATTCTTTGATGTGTATTAGTGGAGTTCATTACAAAAGAACCAATGCCTCGCTTTCGAAATAGTAGCCCTTCCTGTACTAATATGTCTAGAGCTTTTTTTATTGTCATACGGCTACAATTGAATTTTTTACAGAGTGTCAACTCATCACTAATTTTCTGATTAGGTTTCAGTGTACCATTTTCTATTTCTTCTTTAAAAATATTATAAATTTCTCTATATTTTGTACTCATTTATATATCCACCCTTTCGCATATTAGTTTTTTATATTATCCCATAAAATACTATATTTTGCAAATTAATATATACTTAAAAAATAAATATATATATTTATTATAAATATGTCTAGACAAATAAGATTAAAAGGTATATACTACTTATGTAGAGGAGGAAAGCTTATGAATAAAGAGATTCATTTTCCTAAAAACTTCTGGTGGGGAGCTGCAACGAGTGGTCCACAAAGTGAAGGAACTTTTGAAAAAGCCAACGAAAATGTTATGGATTATTGGTTTAGAACAAAACCAGAAGATTTTTTTAATGGAGTAGGTCCTACAGTAGCAAGTGATTTTTATCATCACTACAAAGAGGATCTTGGATTGTTGAAGCAGATTGGCTTTAATTCTTTTAGAACATCTATTCAATGGTCACGCTTAATTAAAGATTTGGAAACAGGGGAACCAGATACACAAGGTATTACATTTTATAAGAATGTAATTGCTGAAGCAAAAAAACTAGGTATTGAATTAGTGATGAACTTACATCATTTTGATATACCTGTACACCTGCTTCAAAAATATGGCGGATGGGAGAGTAAGCATGTTGTAGATTTGTTTGTAAAATTCGCACGTGTAGCTTTTGAAGAATTTGGACAAGATATTAAATATTGGACGACCTTTAATGAACCAATGGTAATTCCAGAAGCTGGATATTTATATGGGTTTCATTATCCAAAATATATAGGTAAAGGAAAAGAAGCCGTGCAGGTTATGTATAACATTAATCTTGCTAGTGCTAAGACAATTGCTTTATATAAAAGTATGAATCTTCCAGGTCAAATTGGTATTATCTTGAACTTAACGCCTGCCTATCCACGTAGTGATAGTGAGGAAGATTTGAATGCAAGTCATTTTGCAGATGATTTCTTTAATCGTTCTTTTTTAGATCCGGCAGTAAAAGGTAAATTTCCAGAAACATTAGTGAAAGTACTTGAAAAAGATAATGTACTTTGGGATTCTACAGAAGAAGAAATGGAAATTATATATCATAATACGGTTGATTTTTTAGGAGTTAATTATTATCATCCTAAACGTGTAAAGGCACAAGAGCATCCAGAAAAATATATAAATCCATGGAATCCGGATAAGTATTTTGAAGAATATGAATGGCCAGAAGCACGCATGAATCCATATAGAGGATGGGAAATCTATCCTCGAGCTCTATATGACATTGCTAAAAATATCCAGGATAACTATGGAAATATTCCATGGTTTATTAGTGAAAATGGAATGGGTGTTGAAGGTGAAGAAAAATATAAAGACACAAACGGAAATATTCAAGATGATTATCGAATTGAATTTTATAAAGAGCATTTAGCGTGGCTTGCAAAAGCAATTGAAGAAGGTAGCTCTTGCTTTGGATACCATACATGGACTGCTTTGGATTGCTGGTCATGGAATAATGCTTATAAAAATCGATATGGATTTATATCTATTGACTTAGAAACACAGAAGCGTAATATAAAAAAGAGCGGATATTGGTATAAAAAAGTATCTGAAAATAATGGTTTTCTTTATGATTTAGAAGAAGAAATTAAATAGGAAGGGGAATTTTATGGATAACAATAAAAGAAAATTCGTAGATAAATTTACAATGTTTGCTGCGAAACTAGGAAACGAAATTCATTTACGTTCATTACGAGATGCATTCGCAACAATGATGCCATTATACATTTTGGCTGGGCTTGCGGTATTATTGAATAATACTGTATTTACTTGGATTTTCTCAGGGGATACTCTTGCGAATGTACAGTATTGGGGAACAGTGATTGCGAATGGAACATTAAATGTTTCAGGTTTATTGATTGCGGCAATGGCTGGTTACTATATGGCACAAAACAGGGATTTTAAAAATCCTTTATCTGCAGCATTGGTTTCTATGGCAACTTTAGTTGTTATGATGCCAAATACTGTAAATGTTCAAGATGTCAATGGAAATTTGGTTGATGTAGCAGGTGTTCTGCCTTTTGCTAATTTAGGTACTGGGGCAATGTTTGCTGGTATCATTATAGGATTACTTTCAACGGAGGTTTTTGTAAAAGTATCAAGCATAAAAAAATTACAAGTGAATTTAGGGGATAATATTCCACCTGCAGTAGGAAGTTCATTTAATGTATTAATTCCTGTTATTATTGTAATGAGTTTATTTGCAATTGTTTCAGCACTGTTGTTTAATATAACTGGAATGAATTTAATCAACTTAATTACTACATTTATTCAAGAACCTTTACGTCATATAAGTACAGGATTATGGGGATGTATCATTCTTTATTCATTAGGAAATATGCTATGGTTCTTTGGTATCCATCAATCAGTTATCTATAGCTCTATCTTAGAACCACTTTTGATTATCAATATTACAGAAAATATTGCTGCATTTAATGCAGGACAGGAAATTCCAAATATTATCAATGTATCTCAAGTAGCAACATTTGGTTTAATTGGTGGTTCTGGATCAACTATCTGTTTATTGATTGCTACATTTATCATTGGTCGTAGTTTAGTTACTAAAAATGTTGCAAAATTGGCAATTGCTCCGGGTATCTTTAATATCAATGAACCAGTAATCTTTGGTTATCCAATTGTGTATAACATTTCTTTGATTATTCCATTTGTGCTAGTACCAGCTATGGGTATCTTTATTAGCTACATGGCAACGGTAACTGGATTCATGGATCCTTGTGTAGTACAGATTCCTTGGACTACTCCACCTTTATTATCAGCATTTTTAGCGACAGCTGGTGATTATAGAGCAGTTATTGTACAGGCGGTTATCATCATTTTAGGTATCTTAATTTATATTCCATTTGTTAGAATTAATGACAAAGTATTAGCAAAACAAGCTGAACTTGAAAATAGTAAAATGCAGGACGAATAAATAATATGAAACATATTTTATTAGTATGTAATGCAGGAATGTCAACAAGTATGTTAGTGAACAAGATGAAAGAAGAAGCAAAAAAACAAAACCTTGAAGTTGAAATTGAAGCAAAATCATTAACTGAAGCAAAAAAAGATTTATCGGGTGTAGATTGTATTTTGATTGGACCACAGATTCGTTATGAGTTAAATAATGTAAAAGCTGCAGCAGGAAATATTCCTGTAGATACTATTAATATGCAGGATTACGGTTTGATGAATGGAAAGAAAGTGCTGGAAACAGCATTGAAAATGATAGGAGAATAATTTATGGGTGAAATGGAACAGATTTGTTTTCAAATCATTTCTTGCAGTGGTACAGCAAAATCCATGTATGTAGAAGCAATTCAAAAAGCGAAAGCAAATGATTATGTGGGTGCCAAACAGTTAATGGAAGAAGCAGAAAATATATTCGTGGACGCACATCATGTACATGCAACTTTAATTCAGAAAGAGGCAAGTGGTGAAAAAACAGAGTTTTCATTACTGTTAATGCATGCAGAAGATCAAATGGCTTCATGTGAAACAGTAAAATTACTTGCACAGGAATTGATTGAGTTATATCAGAAATAAAGTTAAGTGAACGTTCCATAAAGGAATGTTCACTTTTTTTGAAAGGATGATAAAGATGCGAGAAACAATGATTTATGATACAGATGTTTATCAAATACGTAAAGATATTCTTAAAAGAATGCTTGAAATCATAGATAATAGAAAAAAAGTAAGTACTGTTTTTTATGGAGATTCAATCACAAAATACATGGATATTGATCACTATTTTTCTTTTGAAGCAGCAAATTGTGGGATTGTAGGAATTAGTAGTGATATGCTTTTACATTTTGTTGATGAAGCGGTCATAAAATATTGCCCAAAACAAGTATTTATAATGATAGGTACTAATGATTTAGGCAATACAACTATGACAAGCCCACGTCAAATTGCTATGAATGTAAAAGAACTTATAGAAATTATTCATGAGAATTTACCAGAATCAAAAGTCTATTTGATTAGCTGTATTCCTTGTATAGAAAAAATACATGGATACCAATATAAAAAGCAAGGTTTAAGGAGTAATGATATTCTTCGTATGGTATTTGAAGAATATAAAAGAATAATTCCTTATTCCTATGTTTCTTTTTTAGATGTATTTGATTCATTATTAGATGAAAATGGAGTTCCTTTAGAAAATTGTTTTTTAGATGGATTACATTTAACACAAGATGGTTATCAACGTTATACAGATGCGATTAAGAATCAGCTAAAAAAATGTGAGGAGGATATTAATGAAATACGCAGTAGGGATTGATATTGGCGGAACAAATACTAGAGTAGCCCTAATCAATGAAAACTATGAAATAAAGAAAAGAATTCAATTTTCAACGTATGTGAATGATCCAGATAATACAATGGATAAGATAGCGGAAACAATTCAATCCTTTGAAACAGATATTGTGGGAGTAGGAATGTCTTGTCCAGGACCATTAGATCTTATCAAAGGAAAAATTCTTACTACACCAAATTTACATGGGAAATGGCATGATTGTGAAATAAGTAAAAAGTTAGAAGAAAAAATACATATTCCTGTATATTTGGAAAATGATGCAAATTTAGCAGCACTTGCAGAAAGTGTCATTGGGGAAGGAAAAGCGTATGACTATGTTCAGTATTTAACAGTATCAACAGGATTAGGTGCAGGTCTTGTTATTAATAAAAAAATTTTTATTGGTGCTCATGGCTTTGCAAATGAAGTTGCTAATTGTTGTATGAAACATGAAGGTCCAAGTCATGGGATGATTTATCCAGGTGGAATTGAAGCTATATCCAGTGGAACAGGAATCATTGAGCAGGCTAAAAAACGAGGATTGAAAGTAGAACATGCAGGACAGGTAAATGATTTAGCAAAAGAAGGGAACAAAGTGGCAAAAGAAATTATGCAAGATGCAAAAATCTATCTTGCAAATTTTATAGCTAATATTCAAGCCTATACAGATCCAGAGATTATTATTTTGGGAGGATCGGTTGCTTTGAAGATTGAAGGTTTTGTAGAAGAAATAGAGGCTATGGTAAAGGAAAGAGTCTATGACGTTGTAAAACCATATGTAAAGGTGCGTAAATCCACATTAAATGAAGACAGCGGATTATTAGGGGCAGCTTGTCTTGTTTTCAACAATTAGAAGAAATAGAAAGATTACTTTGATTAATATGGTATAAATGACATATGGAGTACATTATAAAAATAACTGAGCTAATGATAATGTCATTATTTACTGTGAATTATTCTAATAAAAAGATATAAAATATAGATATTCTATGTGGTGGAGTGACTTACCAGCTAATGAAACATTACTAGGAAAGGAAGAGAAAGTCTTTTGATCTTCCATTAAAAGTGGAAGGAACTTCATTTCAGAAAAAAGTATGGAAAGCGTTATGCAGCATTCCTTATGGAGAAACCACGCTCTTATAAGGAGATTGCGATACAAATTGGAAATGAGAAGGCATGCAGAGCGGTAGGTATGGCAAATAATAAAAATCCGATTGGAATTCTTATACCTTGTCACAGAGTTATTGGTACCAATCATAAGTTAGTTGGTTATGCTGGTGGATTGGATAAGAAAGAGTTTTTACTGAAACTGGAAAAAGAGAATAAATAGCATATAGTGATTTTAAATGAGAATGTGGAATCTTACATGGGGTTATGGTATAATCATTATCGTTAAGTGCCCGTAGCTCAATTGGATAGAGTATCAGATTCCGATTCTGACGGTTGCAGGTTCGACCCCTGTCGGGTGCGCCATAAAGAAAAGAAGCCTCGCGATTTGCGAGGTTTTTGTAATATTACCTGGGAAATAATTTTTTTCTTTATTTCTTAACAGTTAGATAACGTTTTTATGATATGTAAAGGAACCGCGTGGTCTTTACAGTGTCCAATAATTTCTTTTGCATATTGCTTAGCTTCTTCACACGCATTTTCAGTTGCGTAAGAGTGTTCAAACATTTGTAACATTTCCAAGTCATTGCCTCCATCTCCATAAACAGCAACTTCTTTTGTGTTGATATTTAAATAATCAGCTAAAGTTTTAACTGCATTTCCTTTATTTACAGAAATGTCTGTGATTTCATAAGCACCTTTTTCAAAAGGTGCATTTGTAACACAATCCTTATGATTTTCTAAAAAATTATCAAGACGAATTCTTGTTTCTTCATCATGTACACGACAATTCAATTTCAAAATATCTTTTGATAATATTTCTTCTAGGGAACATTCGAATTTATGAGAAGAAATGAAACCTTCTAAAATTTCCTTTGAGAAATGAAGATTTTTCCAGATGTTTGAAGAATAAAAATGCTGTATATATTCCTTCTTTGTTCCTTGAACATATGTATGATCTATAGAAATACAATCAAAATGGATATTAGGAAATTGTGTAAGTATTTCTTTCAAAAAAGCTTTGTCTATTTCTTTCTTATAGAGAATTTCTTTGTTTGGTGCAGCGATAAATGCTCCATTCATACAAATCTTATATATAGGTAAAGTCTCAAATCCAGTATTTCTAAGACTGCCATTTAAATCTCTTCCAGTCGCAATTGTAAAATAAAGATTCTTATTTAATACCTGCTGTATTGAATTAAATATAACTTCATCAGATTCATGAAGTTCATTAAGTAAAGTTCCATCTAAATCAGATGCGAAAAGTTTTATCATATACTCATCACCCCATACCATGTAATTATAACAAAATACCTTCTAATAGAATAGAATAAAATAATTGATAAAAGGTATATACACTTCCATTTGTAACTGTTATTGTTTTATCAAATCGTATATGCTAGTATTTATTTAGAGAAAAGCAATGGTTTACAGAATCGCAAGGGAGAGGAGGAACTATATGATTATGTACATTCTATTAATTGTTGCTGTTTTGTGCTTGGTAGATATCGTTTTTTTCCTAAAGAAAATTTATAATGTTCTTAGAGAAATGCAGGACAAGAAAATGAATCTGTAGAGTAGTAAAAATCATAACTTATTTTAATCTCTGTTTCTTTTCAAAATGTAAAAGAAGATTGTAGTGGATAGCTACAGTCTTTTTATAGAAAATCATTTGAAAGCGTTGACAATCATTTGATTCTTGTTATAATGTAAAAGAGTTGGATAGTGATTGTTTAAGTACAAGCTAAACCTGTTTGCACAGATAGAATTGAGAGAGTTCTTTTTTGTTGCAGATAGGTGTTTTTTATTTATAGGAGAAGGAATATGGAAATTTACAAAATTTTAAATAATAATGTCATTGTTAGCAAAAATGAGCATGATAAAGAAATCATTGCCATGGGGAAAGGAATTGCATTTAAGAAAAAAGTGGGAGAACATATTGAGGATGAATTGATAGACAAGGTTTATACGTTATCTGATGAAGTTTCTTCTAAATTTCAGGAACTTGCTGCAGAAATCCCTGTGGAACATATGAAAATCAGTGATGATATTATCAAATATGTAAAACTTAAGCTTGGAAAGAAACTTAATGATAGCATTTATCTCTCTTTATGTGATCATATTTCTACCGCAATTCTGCGTCATGAAGAAGGAGTAGACGTAAAGAATGTATTGTTGTGGGATATTAAGAAATTTTATAAAGATGAATTTGAAATAGGAAAACATGGATTGGAAATGATCAAAGAAAAACTGAATGTACAGTTAAATGAGGATGAAGCAGGCTTTATTGCCCTTCATATCGTAAATGCAGAAATGGATGAGAAGCTGGAAACGATTTATGAAGTTACAAAGGTCATGCAGGAAATTTTGAATATCGTGAAGTATTTCTTCCATATAGATTTTGATGAAGATTCCGTATATTTTTATCGTTTTATAACACATTTAAAGTTTTTTGCACATCGTTTGATTACAAAAAGCAGTTATCAGGATGAACAAAGTGATGATTTGCTGGATCTAATTAAAATAAAATATAAAAATGCATATGCATACTGCCTCAAAATCAAACAATTTTTAAAAACAAATTATGCATATGATTTATCACAGGAAGAAACGTTATATTTAACAATACATATCGCAAGAGTTGTATATAAGAATGAACGTTCATAATTTAAAAGGAAAAGCAGGAGGTAACTATATATGAAATTTAAAATAAATGAAAAAGGACAGGCAGTAGCAGGGAAGACACAATTGATTGATAAAAAAGCATTTGATAAGATAGAAGGTACACAAATCAGGTGGTTGGGAAATGCCGGTATTATGATAAACAGCAAGGGTACCAATGTTATGATCGATCCATTGCTGGAGGGGTTTGATATGCCGCTTTTAATTGAAATGCCAATGCTTCCAGAAAGTGTTCCCTTTTTAGATGCTGTTTTAGTTACCCATATTGATAATGATCATTTCAGTCGTGTGACTTGTCGTAAACTAAAGGAGAAATGCAAGGAGTTTCATGCACCATACTATGTTGCACAGCAGATGGAAAAGGAATTGCAAATCAATGGAATTGGACATGGAATACACGATACGTTTCAAATAGGAAACATAACTTTCAAACTAACACCAGCATGGCATAACTGGCAAAATGATGTGAAAAAGTATCAGTATAGAGAATGGAAAAAAGAAGAGTATTGCGGTTATTGGATGGAAACAGAAGATGGGACGATTTGGCTGCCGGGGGATTCACGTCTTTTAGAAGAGCATTTGCATATGTCAGCTCCAGATGTTATTTTATTTGATTTTGCGGATAATGATTGGCATATTACGTTAAAAGGTGCGATACAATTGGCAAATACATATCCTAATAGTGATTTAATTTGTATCCATTGGGGATGCGTGGATGCACCAGACATGACGCCCTTTAATGGAAATCCACAAAATATTCTTGACCATGTTGTAAATCCAAACAGAGTAAAAATACTGGCACCAGGAGAAGTGTATGAAGTAAGGAGTAAAAAGAATGAGTAAAACTTTATATTTGATGAGACATGCACAAACAATGTTTAATGTACAGAAAAAGATTCAGGGATGGTGTGATTCCCCACTCACTCAGCAGGGAAAAGAACAGGCAAAGAAAGTATCCGAATATTTTAAAGAACATGGCATATCTTTTGACCATGCCTATTGTTCTACAAGTGAGCGTTGCAGTGATACCTTAGAAATCGTTACCGATATGCAATATACTCGTTTAAAAGGATTAAAAGAAATGTTTTATGGAGAATTAGAAGGAGAAAGTGAACGTTTGAATTGCGATGATCCTGAAGGGTGTAAAACATACTATTTGCAGTTTGGAGGGGAATCCAGTGATGATGTAAAAGATAGAATGATGAAAACATTAACAGAAATCATGGAAAAAGAAGATCATCAAAGTGTATTGGCGGTTTCTCATGGAGGTGCTTGTTTTAACTTTCTTCGAGGTGTACAAGATCCTAGCGAAGAATTAAAAAAGGGTTTTACGAACTGTTGTGTTTTTGTGTATGAATATAACGATCATCACTTTACATTAAAAGAAGTAATACGATAAATGAGGAGAAGATAGCTTATGGTGATAAAAGCAATTATGTGTGATGTAGATGGAACTTTATTGAATGATGAAGGGTATGTTTCTCCATTTACGATAGAAATGATAAAAAAAGCAAAAGAACAGGGAATCTTGTTTGGTCTATGTACAGGAAGAGATGTAGATAGTGTAAAAACCTTGTTAGAAACATGGGGAGTAAACAATATAGTAGACATTATCGTAGGTACTGGCGGTGCAGAAATTTATGATTATATTTTAGGAATCGATAAATCAAATTATCCATTAGATGGAGCACTGATTCAGGACATTATAAATCATTATGAAGGAATGGATTTGAATTTTGCGATACCTTATGAAGGAATTTTATACGCTCCTAAAGATGATAAATATATTCAAATGCTATCTTATTTTGATAAGGTACCTTATAAGGTTGTAGATTTTAAAGAATTTTTAAAAGAACCGAAATCAAAAGTGATGATTGTTTGTGATGAAGGATATATGGAAAAAGTAATAGAAAAAAGTAAAACGTTCCATAATGAAAATTACAAATCTGCTTCTTTAAAAACAGCAAGTGTTCTATATGAATACATGGATTCTAGAGTTACAAAAACAAATGGATTAATAGAAGCATTAAAAATGCATGATTTATCTTTGGATGAACTTTGTGTTTTTGGGGATGCGGATAATGATTATGATATGGTAAAAAATGCTGCGATGGGTGTTGTTATGGCAAATGGTAGTGAAAAAACGAAGAGTGCAGCGAATTATATTACAGAAGATAATAATCATGATGGTGTAGGTAACTTTATTTCTAAAATCCTAGAGGGTACGTTGTAATAAAGGCTGGAAATAAATGATGATAAAATTGTTTGCGACAGATCTTGATGGAACTTTGTTGTTAAGTAAACAGCCAGGTTGTGATGAGAAGATTTATAATACTTTAAAACAAATGATCGATAAGAATTATTTGATGTGTTTTGCGACAGGAAGAAATTTACGTGAAATTGAAATGGAAGAATATTTGTGGAGATTGCCTGCGTATGTCGTTTCCATGAATGGTGCCATCATATTAGATCAAAAGCATAATCTTTTGAAAAGCTATCCTTTTTCATATGAAGTTACAAAAGCCATTTGTGAAGAATTCGCTAACTATCCTTTGGAATTTCTTGGAATGCGAGATAAATGGGTTCAACAGGATAAAGAATCTTTTGAAGCGTATGTACTAGAGAACATACCAGATAAATTTAAACAAGCGATAAATTATGAAGAAATTGCATGTACGTTTTTTTCAAAAAATATTTTTAATGCAAGTAGTGAGGAAATTGCTTCAAATAAGATTTATAAGATTGATTTTATGTGCTGTGATGATTCCATAGAAAAGATAATTAGAGAGCGATTGTTTCATTTGTTTGGGAAAGATATGTTCCATATTGCTTATGATGGCATGTCGATTGAAATAACAAGAAAAGAAGCGGATAAAGGCACGGCTTTGTTGTATTTGAGTGAATTGCTTGGAATAAAGAAGGAAGAAGTGGCAGTATTTGGGGATAGTGGCAATGATGTCACAATGTTGGCTAGTTTTCCACATTCCTATGCAATGGAAAATGCAGCAGAAAAAGCAAAAGAAAGTGCAAATCACATCATTGGAAATAATAACGATTATGCAGTTACAGCAGAAATGATGAAGATTATAAATAGAGATAATAAATAGAATAAAGAATTGAGGAAATATACACCTGAATCCATGTGAAAGAGGGTGTTTTTTAGCTTTGCAAGTTGAGTTAAAGTTAAAATGGTATTGGCTTCAAAATTTTATAAACAAAAAAACGCATGAAAGCGTTGACAAAATTAAAATAATTGATATAATAAAAACGTGAAAAACGGATAGTGATTGTTTAAGTACAAGCTAAACCTATTTATAACAGAAAAGATGAAATTACATTCTTTTTGTTGTAGATAGGTTTTTCTTTTGTCAAAAACACACTTGATTACCTAATAGGAGGAGTTAACATGGGTAAGTATGAACAATTAGCAAAAGACATTATTAAAAATGTCGGAGGTAAAGAAAATGTGTTAAGTTTAACACATTGTGTTACACGTCTACGTTTTCAGTTAAAAGATGAAGGGAAAGCAAATACAGATGTTTTGAAAAACATGGATGGTGTTGTTACTGTTATGCAGACAGCAGGACAATATCAGGTTGTTATTGGAAATCATGTTCCAGATGTATTCAAAGATGTATGTGAAGTTGCTGGAATTAGTGGTGGAGAAGGCAGTGGAGAAAAAGTAAAACGTAAATTCTCTGAAGCTGCATTGGATATCATTTCAGGAATTTTTATGCCATCTATTGGAATTCTTTGTGCAAGTGGTATTTTAAAAGGTGTAAATATAATTTTAGATATGGCTGGTCTTATTCCTGCAGCATCTGGTCTTGGACAGATTTTGGCAGGTGCAGCCGATGCAATGTTTTGGTTCTTCCCTATTATTTTAGGATTTAACGCATTTAAGAAATTAGGAGGAAATCCATATCTAGGTATGACACTTGGAGCTGCACTTTGTTATCCAGCATTACAAGGTGTAAATCTAAACGTTTTAGGATTTAACGTAAATGCGACTTATACAAGTACAATGCTTCCAATTTTGGTAATGTCATTTATTGCAGTACCAATGGAAAAATGGTTAAATAAAGTAGTACCGGATGTAGTAAAAACATTCGTAGTTCCTGCCGTTGTATTATTTGTTTGTGTTCCAGTAGGATTTTGTTTAATTGGTCCTGCAGCAAATGAAGTAGGTGCGATCATTAACAACGTTATTCAGGGAGCATATGGATTTAGTCCAATCGTTGCAGGTATTTTACTTGGTTTCTTATGGCAATTGCTTGTCATGGTAGGATGTCATGTACTTGTTGTTTTACCAATGATGATGGGGTTAATGGCTGGAGAACCTCAGCCTTTGATGGCAGTAGTTGCTTTTCCATCTTTTGTGCAGACAGGTGCAGTATTTGCGATTTGGTTAAAATCTAAAAATAAAAAATTAAAAACAATCGCATTGCCTGCTTGGATTTCTGGTATCTTTGGTGTTACAGAACCTGCTATTTATGGGGTAACTCTTCCAAATGGAAAACAGTTTATCTTAACTTGTGTTGGCGCAGGTGTCATCGGCGGTTTATCTGTATTGCTTGGTGTTTCTCAGTTTACGATGGGTGGAATGGGTGTATTTGCACTTCCTGCAATGATTGATCCTGCAAATGGAAGTGGAAGTATTATTTCAGCTGTTATTGTTGCGGTAGCTGCTATCGTTATTGGATTTATCATTGCATTTGTAACATACAAAGACAAAAAAGAAGCAGTTATCGAAAATAAAGAAGAAAAACTTGTGAAAGGAAGAGAAGTTATCTGCAGCCCAATAAATGGAAATGTACTTCCTTTATCAGAAGCAAAAGATGATGCATTTGCTCAAGGTTTATTAGGAAATGGGGTCGCAATCGATCCTGCAGATGGAAAAGTTGTATCTCCAGTAGATGGAACCGTTATGACGTTATTCCCTACAAAACATGCAATTGGACTAGTGAGTGATAATGGCGCAGAAATCTTGATTCACTTGGGAATGGATACAGTTAAATTAGATGGAAAATATTTTGAAGCACATGTAAAACAAGGTGATAAAGTTAAAAAAGGTGATGTTCTTGTAACTTGTGATGTAGAGGCTATCAAAGCAGAAGGATATTCTATGATTACACCTGTAATTGTTACAAATACAGCAGATTATTTAGATGTAGTAGAAATGGCATCAGGAACTGTGAAAGCAGGAGATGATATTATCAGCTGCTTAAACTAATTTCATATGATAAAGGTTTAATTCGGGTGTATTCTACGAATTGAACCTTTCTTTGGTTTAAAAAAGGAGGAAAAAGATTATGGCATTTAAAGAAGGATTTTTATGGGGAGGCGCAACTGCAGCCAACCAGTGTGAAGGAGCATGGAATGTAGATGGAAGAGGGCCAGCTCTAACCGATGTAACTACAGGAGGATCTGTGAATTCTCCTCGTTATGTTACGTTTGTTGATAAAGATGGAAAACCAGGAAAGATTCCAGCACATGGAGGAGTGCTTCCAGAAGGCGCAAAATATGCAGTGTTGGAAGATGAACTGTATCCAAATCATGATGGAATTGATTTTTATCATCATTATAAAGAAGATATTGCGTTGTTTGCGGAAATGGGATTTAAGACATTTCGTATGTCGATTTCATGGTCAAGGTTATATCCAAATGGGGATGAATTAGAACCAAATCCAAAAGGGATTGAATTTTACCGCAACGTATTTACAGAATTAAAAAAATATAACATTGAACCATTGGTAACAATTTGGCATTTTGATACACCGCTATACTTGGAAGAACATTATGGTGGATGGAAAAACAGAGAATTGATTACCTTCTATGAACGTTTTGCGAAAACATGCTTTACAGAGTTCAAAGGGCTTGTTAAATACTGGCTGACTTTTAATGAAATCAATAATACCGTTATGTTTTTAGACTTGTTTGGAGGAAAAGCAAGTGATGAAGCTTATCAGAATGCATACCAGCACCTGCATCATCAGTTTGTCGCAAGTGCAAGAGCAGTAAAAATTGGACATGAAATCGATCCGGAAAACCAGATAGGATGTATGATTTGTGGAATTACTTTCTATCCATTGACATCCGATCCAAAAGATATTCTTGCGAATCGTCATACATGGGAACAAAATATCTTCTACTGTGGAGATGTACAGTGCAAGGGAGAATATGGAAGCTATGCGAAACGTTTGTGGAAAGAACATAATGTAAACCTTGAAATCACAGAACAGGATGTAAAAGACTTAAAAGAAGGAACAGTAGATATCTATACATTCTCATATTATATGTCAACGATCGTTACAACACATAAAGTGGATGAAAAAGTAGGAGGAAACTTCTCAGCAGGAGCGAAAAATCCATACCTGACATATTCTGACTGGGGATGGGCACTAGATCCTGATGGATTAACTTATTATCTGGAAATGATCTATGATCGTTATCATAAACCATTGATGGTCGTAGAAAATGGACTTGGCGCATTTGATAAAGTAGAGGAAGATGGAAACATCCATGATCCATATCGAATTGAGTATTTTAGAGAACACATCAAGGCAATGGATACTGCCATTGAAAATGGAGTCGACTTGATAGGATTTACCCCATGGGGATGCATTGATTTGGTAAGTGCAGGAACCGGAGAAATGAGAAAACGTTATGGATTTATTTATGTAGATAAACATGACGATGGAACAGGAACGATGAAAAGAAGCAAAAAAGATTCTTTTGAATGGTATAAAAAAGTCATTGCCTCTAATGGAAAAGATATCGATTAAATATTCAAGTCATATATAAGGAACTAAGACAATGAAAAAAACACTATATTTAATGCGTCATGGGCAAACTTTGTTTAATGTGCGCAGAAAAATACAGGGATGGTGTGATTCCCCTTTGACACAAACAGGTATTCAGCAGGCAAAAATTGCTGGAGAATATTTTAAACGAAAGAACATTGTTTTTGATCATGCATATTCTTCAACATCAGAAAGAGCATGTGATACGCTGGAATATGTATGTGATATGCCATACCAGCGTGTGAAAGGATTAAAAGAGTGGAATTTTGGTATGTTTGAAGGGGAGAGCGAGGATCTTAATCCATCCCTTCCTTATAAAGATTTCTTTGTGACGTATGGTGGAGAAGAAGAGATTTCTTTTCGAAAACGTGTAGCAGATACATTAATGGATATTATGAAAAAGGAAGATCATCAATGTGTGCTGGCTGTTTCTCATGGGGCAAGCTGTCGTCAATTTATGCGCTATTGGGAACATACAAGTTCTGTTGATAAAAAGGGGCGTTTAGACAACTGCTGCATATTAAAATTCGAATTTGACAATAATGAATTTAAACTGGTTGAAATAATCAACCATGACTTTTCTAAGATACAATAAATCGGAGGTAAAAAATTATGAGTTTTCCAAAAGGATTTTTATGGGGTGGAGCAACCGCTGCCAACCAGTATGAAGGTGGATGGAACGAAGGAGGAAAAGGACCAAGTACTGCAGATATGTTGACAAATGGTACCCATACGACACCACGTAAGATTACACGTACATGGGAAGATGGATTGTATTATCCAAACCATATCGCAAGTGATTTCTATCATCATTATAAAGAAGACATTGCGTTGATGGGAGAAATGGGATTTAAAGTTTTCCGTATGTCTATCGCATGGTCAAGAATCTTTCCAAAAGGAATTGAAGAAGAACCAAATGAAGAAGGTCTAAGATTTTATGATGAAGTATTTGATGAACTTCATAAACAGGGAATGGAACCGCTTGTTACGATTTCTCATTATGAATCACCATTCTATCTAACAGAAAAATACAATGGATGGGCAAGCAGAGAACTTGTGGATTTGTATGTAAAATACTGTAACGTAATTTTTAACAGATATAAAGACAAGGTAAAATACTGGCTGACATTTAATGAAATCAACTGTGGTACGATGCCATTAGGTGGATATTTAGGATTGGGTATCTTGAATGAAGGAACAACTGATTTTATGAATCAGAAAGATGATCCACAGCTTCGCTTCCAGGGACTTCATCATCAGTTCATTGCCAGTGCAAAAGCAGTGAAGCTGGGACATGAAATCAATCCTGACTTTAAGATTGGATGTATGATTGCGTTTATGACAAGTTATCCATATAGCTGCAATCCAAAAGATGTATTGAAATGTCAAAAAGAAATGCAGATGGGAAACTATTACTGTGGAGATGTACAGGTACGAGGAGAATATCCATATTTTGCGAAACAGTACTGGAAAGAAAACAATATTCAAATCCAGATGGAAGAAGGAGATGAAGCACTGTTAAAAGAAGGAAAGGTAGATTTTTATAGCTTCTCCTACTATATGACAAACTGTGTTTCTACAGATCCAAATCTGGAAGGAATTGGAGGAAACTTGATTGGAGGAGTGAAGAATCCATATCTGAAGGCAAGTGACTGGGGATGGCAGATCGATCCTGATGGATTACGCTATACATTAAATGAATTGTATGCAAGATATCAGGTGCCATTGATGGTCGTAGAAAATGGATTAGGTGCCTTTGACAAGCTGGAAGAAGGAAACAAAGTGCATGACAGCTATCGCATCGATTATTTAAGAGAACATATCAAATGCATGGAAGAAGCAATTGAAGATGGAGTAGATTTGATAGGATATACTCCATGGGGATGTATTGATCTGGTATCCGCATCTACAGGAGAGATGGGAAAACGCTATGGTTTTGTATATGTAGATAGCGATGACTATGGAAATGGAAGCTTTAACAGATATAAAAAAGATTCTTTTACATGGTATAAAAAAGTTATTGCCAGCAACGGCACTGATTTAGATTAAAGAAAACAGGAGGTTTTATTATATGAGTTTTCCAAAAGGATTTTTATGGGGAGGCGCAACCGCTGCCAACCAATATGAAGGTGGATATTTAGAAGGTGGAAAAGGTTTAAGTACTGCAGATGTTGTGACTGCTGGAAGCCATACGACGCCCAGACAAATTACATGGAGAAATCCAGAAACAGGTGAAACAGGTTGTACTGGAATTGGTTTTGGGGCAGCTATGGCATTTGAGAAAGGAGCAATTCCTGATGTGATTGATGGAGCTTATTATCCAAGTCATGTCGCAACGGATTTTTATCATCACTTTAAAGAAGATATTGCGTTGATGAAAGAGATGGGGTTTAAAACTTTCCGTATGAGTATGAACTGGGCACGTATTTTCCCTAATGGAGATGATGAAACACCAAATGAAGAAGGATTAAAATTTTATGATGAAGTGTTTGATGAATGTGCAAAATATGGCATTGAGCCATTAGTTACATTGTCACATTATGAAACACCATTAAATTTAGTACACAAATATGGCGGATGGCAAAATAGAAAATGCATTGATGCTTTTGTAAAATACTCTACAACAGTAATGAAACACTACAAAGGAAAAGTAAAATACTGGTTAACATTTAATGAAATCAATATGATGAGCATGATTCCTTTCTTTGCGGGTGGATGTATGCAAAATGATGAACAGACAAAAGCACAGGGTGCTCATAATCAGTTTGTCGCAAGTGCATTAACAGTAAAAGCTGCACATGAAATCAGCGATGAAATTAAAGTTGGACAAATGCTGGCATATCAGCCAAATTATGCAATGACATGTGATCCGAATGATCAAGTGCTGGTTATGGAAAGAAATCACAGTACTTTATGGTATAGTGATGTACAAACAGGTGGGAAATATCCTAACTATAAATTAAAAGAATATGAACGAAAAGGTATCGTATTAGAAACAGAACCAGAAGATTTTGAATTATTAGAAAAATATTCTGCTGATTTCTTAAGCTTCTCTTGTTATGGATCTAGTACATTTACAACACATGATAGTGAAGCAGGTAGTGGAAATTTTGTTATGGGTGTAAAAAATCCATATTTAGAAACAAATGCCTGGGGATGGGCAACAGATCCTCACTGTTTAAGACTTGCTTGTAATACTTTGTATGATTGCTATCACAAGCCATTATGGATCGTTGAAAACGGTATAGGATGGGATGATAAAAAAGAAGCAGATGGAAGTGTACATGATACATATCGTATTGATTATTTACGTGCAAATGTAAAATCAATGGATGATGCTATCAATCTTGATGGTGTAGAACTTATGGGATATACGATGTGGGGATGTATTGACCTTGTTTCTGCTGGTACCGGTGAAATGAAGAAACGCTATGGTTTTGTTTATGTAGATCGTGATGATAAAGGAAATGGAACTTTAGAACGTTCTCGTAAAGATTCTTTCTACTGGTATAAAAAATGCATTGCCAGTGATGGTGCTGATTTAGATTAGATGTAAACCTTATAAGAATATACCTGCTTCCTGCAAGTAGGTGTATTTTTATATGACTTAAAATGTATTATACTATATGTGGAAAGGCAGGGGAGTTGGGATGAAAACAACAAAAGAAAGTTTGTTGGAGTATATTCAAAGAGAAGTTTTTACAGATAGTATCCATAAAGAAGGATTGTCAACGAATGAAATTGCAGATGCTTTTCAAATTCAAAGATCGAATGTTTCTAGTTTGTTAAACACATTAGTAAAGGAAGGAAAACTTGAAAAAACAACAGGAAGACCTGTATTGTATCGGATACCTGAAAAAAATGAAATGGAAGAAATATGTTATGGAGATAAAATTTTCATAGGTGCAAAAGGGAGTCTTGCGAATGCATTTCAAGTGGCAAAAGCTGCAATTTTATATCCAAAACGAAGTTTAAATGTTTTAATTAGTGCGAAACCAGGCTGTGGGACTACACATTTTGTTTATTCCATGTATGCCTTTGCGAAAGAAAAGAAGATCTTTACCTCTTCTGCCCCTTTTATAAAAATAAATTGTCGCCATTATCAAAAAAATATAAATGAATTAGATGCAGAAATTTTTGGTAGGGGAGTAGATAATTCTATTTCTTTAGAACATACTTTATTTTATAAAGCAAAGGGTGGAATGCTGTTTATTGATGGTGCGGAATTATTAAACGCAAAACAAATTAGCTTTTTATCCAGTTTTATAGAATCTGGGATAATCTATAGTGAAGATCGGAAGTCTTCCGTGGATTGTAAGGATGTTTTTCTTGTGTTATCGTGTAATCCAAGTGCCCTTTATCAGTTTAATCAAAGAATTCCAATGGTTATTGAACTTCCTGAATTACAAAATAGACCCTTAAAAGAAAGACTTGAACTAATTAAATATTTTTTCTCTGTTGAGGCAAATAATGCAAAGCGAAACATTGAAATTACACAAGAAGTTATGCAAGGATTGCTGCTGGCGGATTTTCCACGGAATATCAAAGAATTAGAGATGGAAATTAGGAAAGCATGTGCAACTGCTTGTGTCAGGGTCATAGAAGATGTTAATTCCAGTATAGAAGTATGTCTGCATGATTTTTCTAGTGTAGTACAAAAAAGTCTTATTAAAGTACGTACGAGGGGACAGGAAATCTTTGCATTGCTTGGTACTCAAAAGTTGTTTATCTTTGATTGTAATATGGATTATAAAAATTTAACATCGCATGAAACCAGGGACTTATATAAAGACATTCAGCTTCAATACGATGAACTGTCAAAAAGAGGAATTAATTCATCGGGAATCAAAGATGTTATTAATAATCATATATCAAATCTATTTAAGCGATACAAATGTTTTGATGGTTTAGAGGATACATATGATATAGAGCAGCTTTCAAAAATTGTAGATCCGAAATTAATAAATGCTGTTCAGAAGATATTAAATACTTGTCAGGATGAACTAAATAGAAGCTTTAAGCCAAGTGTTTTTTATGGATTATGTCTTCATATCAATTCTCTGCTTACTTTAAAGCCAGATAAAAAGCGAATTGATAATGATAAAGTTATACAAATTATTCAAGACTATCCAAGGGAATATGCAGCTAGTGTGCAGCTTGCAAAGGTATTGGAAGATAGTTTTCACTTAAAACTATCCATAGAAGAAGTCGTTATTTTAGCTATGTTTTTAATAGAGGATGAAGAGGAAGAAAATAGATGTCATCCGGTATTGTTATATATTCTGCATGGCCATGGAGTTGCGAAAGCATTGCAGGAAGTTACAAAGAATTTGATTCATTGTGAAAATGTATATAGTTATGATTTAGCACTGGAAAAAGATACAAGGCAGGCATTAGAAGAAATTCGTTCTGTAATTTTGCAGATTGACAATGGACAGGGAGTGATTGTTATCTATGATATGGGTTCTATCCAATCTATGCTGGATACAATTGCACAAGAGGAGAATGTAAAGATTCGATATATCCATGTTCCGATTACTTTGATTGGCATTGATGTAGCACGTAAATGTTTGCAGGAAGAAGATATTGATTATGTATATCATACAACAAATCTTGAATTACAAAAAATGTTTGGAGAACAAGAAAAACGAAAAGAAGTGATTGTTACTTTATGTCATACAGGGGATGGAGGAGCTTATCAATTAAAACAGTATATTGAGCAATATTCGAATTTGGGAATGAAAGTAATTGCCTTATCGATATCAAATCGAAGTGAATTGATTAAGCAAATTATGACAATTAAAAATCTATACCAAATTCATTGTTTTGTCGGTACTTATGATCCTAAATTACTTGGAATTCCTTTTATTTCAATTTCTAAAGTATTTGAAAATAAAACAGAAGATTTGGACAGAATTTTGTTGTTTGAACCTATTAAATCGAAAGATGGAATAAATTATACAGAAGTATATCAATTTTTGGAGGAACAGCTCCACTATGTATCGATTTCCAAATTAAAAAGTGTTCTTCCACAAATCATAGATGATCTTGAAGTCATGTATTCTTTGGATTCTGATCAAAAAACAGGTTTATTTGTGCATATTGCCTGTATGCTGGATAAAATATTAGAAGGTCAGAAGTTTGAAATAACGAAGGAAGACGAAAGAATCAACATGGTATATCAGGAGGATTTTAAAATAATATCTAAAATTATGAAAGAACTAGAAAAGAAATTTCATATTATTATTGACGATACACAGATAGCAACCATTATAAGAATATTAAAACGTATATAAGAAAAGGACAGGAATAATTATGTAGTTAGTCTTCCTGTCCTTTTTCATTTAATTTTTTTTCTAATGTTTTTCGTAATCCTTTGAAGGATTCCATTTGTTTTTGATTAACAGGTGAAATTCCTTCTTTTTTGTTTACAATGTCATTTCGTATGCCATAGAGTGTATTTGACATACGTCCAAAAGAAATCCAGTCATGAAAGGTTCTAGAAACAATATTTTTTTTATCACGTACGCTGTCATAAGAATCTACATATTCTTCAAATGTTATTTGTAACCCCTCTTTCGTCTCTTTTGTCTGATACGTAATCGTGATAAAATCCGTCCTTGATTTTACAGTTGCAGAATAGATCTCATGGCGTTTATAGTCGTTGATGGTAATCGTCGTATAAGCGTCTTTCTTGTCGTATCTAAATCCTTTTTTAATTTCTTTTGCCTTCACTTTTTTTCCAGTAGTTTGCTGAATATCTTGAAGAAGTTTTTCTTCTAAATAGTCATAAAACTCATCGGATGTGATTTTAAAATTTCTTATTAACTTCATGTCTGTATTATATCATGAAGATGGAAACTTGTATCAAATGAAGGTGGTTTTATACGGATTATAAGAAATGACATACGCAAGCGTGATTATTTAAACACTAAGCTTTTTTTTGAAGGGAAAATCTATACACTAGATAAATGTATACTGTGAATTTGCATGTTTTCTAGTATAGCTAGTGTATACACAAAGTTTTAGTGTATACACTATGCATGATTCACTAATGAAAGCGCTTTGACACATAAACGATTGTGGTATAAAGTTACAGTGCAAACAGGTTAAGGAAGGAAGTGAAAGGATGGAAGAAGAAAAAAAATCAATAGATGAAATTTCATTTGGTATCATTGCCAATGCTGGAGATGCAAGATCATACGCATTTCAGGCTTTGGATGCAGCTAAGTCTGGAAACTTTGATGAAGCAGAAGAATTGTTGAAAAAATCAGAAGAAGCATCAACACTTGCTCACAAAGCACAAACGGATTTGTTGTTTGATGAAGTAAATGGAAATCCAACCCCAGTGAATGTACTTCTTGTTCACTCTCAGGACCATCTAATGACAAGCATGCTCGCTACAGAGCTAATTAAAGAATTAATCATAATGTATAAAAAAGAAGCAAAATAATTTAAAAAATAAGGAGGAAAAGAAAATGAAAATTTTACTAGTTTGTGCCGGAGGTATGTCTACAGGATTGTTAATGAAAAAGATGGAAGCTTACTGGAAAGAAAGAGGGGAAGATAATTCTATTAATGCAGTTGGTTTAAGTGAATATGCTAACGTATATCAGGATTATGATATTATCATGACAGGGCCACAGGTAAGTTATCGTTTAAAACAAATTAAAGAAGATACAGGTTTACCATGTGAAGGAATCCCTTCTTTCGATTATGCTGTCGGAAATTGTGAAAATATCATGAAGATTGCAAATAAACTATACGCAGAAAAATAAAATTATAGGAGGGAAAAAGAATGGATGGAATCTTTAATAGTCCTGTGATGATAAAATTACAGGAATTTGGACAAAAGTTAGGATCAAATAAGTTTTTATCAGCTTTACAAGGTGCAATGATGTCTTGTATGGCGCCAATCATGGTTGGTGCCATCTTCTCAATTATTTGTGCCGTAGGACCAATGGTTGGTTTGTTTGAAAATGGAGATGCAATTTATAATATTTTATATGCTCCTTATCACTTCACAATGGATTTGTTATCTCTGTGGATCGTTCTTATCATGGGATATCAATATGGAAAAGCTATTGGTTTGAAATCTCCAGTTATGTCTGCTGTACAAACAACCATCGTATTTACTTTGATTGCCTGTACATGGGGTGTCAATGAGGCTGGTGCTAGTGTTATTGATGTAACTTACTTGGGATCATCAGGAATGTTCATTGGTTTCTTATGTGTATTTGTTGTATGTCAGATTGAAAAATTCTGTATTGCACACAACATTCGTGTAAAAATGCCAGATGTATGTCCACCATCACTGGTTAATGGATTTACTGCAATTCTTCCTTTGGCATTTGCATTGATTCCAATGTATGCTTTACAAATCATTATTCAAACAGCAACTGGCGGTGCCTTTGGTATTTGTTCTGGATTTATGGCAATTTTAGCTGCACCATTAAATGCTTTAACTTCTGTATCAGGAATGTTCGTCATTTGTGGATTTGCTGGTTTGTTATGGTGTTTTGGGATTCATGGAACAATGATTCTTATGTCTGTGTTAATGCCATTGATGATGCAGGCTTTATCTGCAAATGCTGCAGCGTATGCACAAGGTGGTATTGAAGCATTGACATTCTATCCAGTATCTTTATTTGGTGCGATGGCACTTTGTGGAGGAACAGGTAATACACTTCCTTTGGCAATCTTTGGTTTAAAAGCAAAATCTGAACAAATTAGAGCGGTTTCAAAAATTGCTTTGGTTCCAGGCTGGTTTGGTATCAATGAACCAATGACATTCGGTATGCCTATTATGTATAATCCTATCTTATGTATTCCTTATGTACTAGCAATTCTAGTAGTTATGTTATGTACATTAATCGGATATCAGACTGGATGGCTAATTCCTGCATTCGTACCAATTATGACATTGATGCCAATGGGATTTGCACAATTCTTTGGAACATTACGTTGGCAAAATGCAATCTGGGATTATTTAATGTTAATTCCTGCTGGAATTGTATGGTATCCATTCTTTAAAGTTTATGATAATCAGCTATATAAGAAAGAACAGGAAACAAAAGCAGCAGAAAATCAGGCTTAATAAAATAAACGGAGGAGGGGGTTGATTTATCAATCCTTTCCTTTTTTAGATAGAAGAAGGAGAAATTTTATGTCCGAAAAGAAACCAATAAAAATTGTTACAATTGGAGGAGGTAGCAGTTATACTCCAGAATTAATGGAAGGTTTTATTAAACGTTATGAAGAACTTCCGATTAAAGAAATATGGTTAGTAGATATTGAAGATGGAAAAGAAAAACTAGAAATTGTAGGAAAGATGGCACAGCGTATGTGGGATGCTTCTCCTTATGATGTAAAAGTGTATTTAACACTAAATCGAAGAGAAGCATTAAAAGATGCTGATTTTGTCACAACTCAATTTCGTGTAGGTTTATTAAATGCCAGAATTAAAGATGAACGTATTCCATTCTCTTATGGTTTGTTAGGACAGGAAACGAATGGGGCTGGAGGGATTTTTAAAGCTTTTCGAACGATTCCTGTTATCTTATCTATAGTAGAAGATATGAAGGAATTATGTCCAAATGCATGGCTTATCAACTTTACAAACCCAAGTGGTATGGTAAGTGAATCTGTCATGCGTTATGGAAAATGGGACAAAGTAATTGGTTTATGCAATGTTCCAATAGCTTCTATGATGGCAGAACCAGCTACTATTGGAAAAACATTAGATCAGTTAACTTATCGATTTGCCGGTTTAAATCATTTCCATTGGCATAAAGTATACGATGAATGTGGAAAAGAGGTAACTCAGGATATAATTGATGCGATATATAGTGGAAAAGATACAGGAGTACCTGAAAACATTCATAAACTTCCTTTGTTTAAAGAACAATATGATGCGATGAAGATGCTGGCTTGTGGATATCACAATTATTACTATCGACAAGAAGAAATGTTAAAGCATGGTTTAGAGGAATATCATGGAGTTGGTACAAGAGGACAGCAGGTAAAGAAAACAGAAGAAGAATTGTTTGAATTATATAAAGATCCTGCTTTAGATCATAAACCAGAACAGTTGGCAAAACGTGGTGGTGCACATTATTCAGATGCAGCTTGTGAAACAATAGCTTCTATTTATTCCAATGCGAATCGTCATATTGTTGTAACAACAAGAAATAATGGTGCAATTCCTGATTTACCAAGTGATTGTGCAGTTGAAGTTTCTTCTTTTGTTGGGGCTACAGGAGCCAAAGCAATTGCTTTTGGACCTTTACATCCAGCTGAAAGAGGATGGCTGCAATGTATGAAAAATATGGAATTATGCGTAGAAGAAGCTGCTGTAACAGGGGATTATGGTATGGCACTACAGGCGTTCTTTTTGAATCCACAAATTCCATCAGGAGAAACAGCGAAACGAGTTTTAGATGAATTGTTGATTGCACACAAGAAATATTTACCACGATTTAAGAAAAAGATTGAAGAGTTAGAAAAAGAAGGTGTAACGATCAAAGACGACGTTGCAAGAGAGCTTACAGAGCAAGGATTGTAAAGGAGAATATCAATGGCAAAATTTCCAGAAAATTTTTTATGGGGTGCAAGTTCTAGTAGTGCACAAATAGAAGGAGGATATGATGAAGGAGGAAGAGGATTATCCATTTGGGATGTAAAACCTTTGAATAAAGGAACTTGTTCTTTCCACTATGCTTCTGATTTTTATCATCATTACAAAGAAGATATTGCGTTAATGGCAGAAATGGGATTTAAAGCATATCGTATGTCTATTTCCTGGTCACGTATTTTACCAAAAGGAGAAGGAGAAATTAATAAAGAAGGTATTGCCTTTTACAAAGATGTATTTAAAGAATGTCACAAATATGGTATTGAACCTGTTGTTATAATTTTCCACTTTGATTTGCCTTTGGCATTAGAAGAAAAATATGGAAGCTGGAGAGATCGACGTATGATGGATGCTTACGTCAACTATTGCAAAGTATTGTTTGAAAACTTCAAAGATGATGTTAACTACTGGTTAACTTATAATGAACAAAATATGCTGATTTTCTTTGGTGCAGTAGATATGATGGGGGGAACATTTAAAAGGAACGATTTGAATGATTTGTATAATCAGGCACATATTCAAATCGTTGTACAGGCAAAAGCTATTCATTTATGTCATGAAATGTGTCCACATGCGAAAATTGGACCAGCTCCTAATATTACAACAGCTTATCCAAAAACTTGTGATCCGAAAGATCAGATAGCTGCTTATAACATGGATGATTTAAGAAATAATTTTTATTTGGATCCATTAGTGTTTGGTACTTATCCAAAAAGTGTCAATACCTATTTTGAAAATCATCATATCAAATTAGAAATTGAAGATGGGGATATGGAACTTTTACGTAGTTGTCATCCTGATTTTATAGGATTTAACTGTTATGGAAATGATACAGTAGAAGTTTTAGATTTTTATGAGATGGATTATGGCATTTTTGAGGGTGCAGATAATCGTGACTTAAGTTATTTAAAAGCATTGATGGATAAACCTGGTGTTGGTAAAAGTGTAGAAAATGATAAGTTTCCAAAAGGAGAAGATGGACATTCTTTTGATCCATACTGTATTCGTGTAACTGCAAGACGTTTAAGTGATCGTTATCATTTACCACTTATTATTACAGAAAATGGTTATGGTAGAGCGGATACTTTGGAAGATGATGGTACTATTCATGATTCTTATCGTATTGAACATTTAAAAGAAACGATAAAACAGATGAAGCTAGGTATTGAAGAAGGAGCAGATATTTTTGGGTATTGTCCATGGAGTGCTGTTGACTTAGTTTCCACACGTGAAGGAATTACAAAGCGTTATGGATTTATTTATGTCGATCGTGATGAAGATGATGAAAAAGCAAAAACAGCCGAAATGAAACGATATCGAAAAGATAGTTTTTACTGGTATAAGAAAGTCATTTCCTCAAATGGAGAGGATTTAGATTAATATAGGAGGTGTCTTATGAAAGAACCAAGTCAAAGAGTTAAAGATATTTTAGCAAATATGAGCATAGAACAAAAAGCAGCACAATTATCTTGTGTAATACCATCTTTAGTTTTAGAAAAAGGGGAATTTAAAGAGGAGAGAGCATTAAAAGAAATGCCTTTTGGTGTTGGACGTATGACACAATTTGCATCTGGTTTTACACAAGGACCTGTACAGGCAGCAACTGGTTATAATGCGATACAAAAATATATGATAGAAAAAACAGGGTTACCTGCGATTATTCAAAATGAAAGTTCTTCTGGAACGGTTGCGGCACAAGGAACGATATTTCCAGTTCCTATTGCATTAGCAAGCAGTTTTGAACCAAAATTATCCTATGAAATGGGAAAAGTCATTGCGGATGAAGGAAAGGCTATTGGTGTTCATGCGATGATGTCACCAGTTGCGGATGTAAGTCGTGATGCCAGATGGGGTAGAGTTGATGAAACTTTTGGGGAAGATCCACTTGTTTGTGCACGTTTTACAAGTGAAGAAGTAAGAGGAATACAAGGAGAAGATTATACTTCAAGATGTGCAGCTTTAGCAAAACATTGGGTTGGATATGGAGCATCCGAAGGTGGAATTAACTGTGCTACGATCAATATAGGAAAGAAAGAATTATTTGAAGTATATGCCACCCCATTCGCTGCGGCTATTAAAGAAAATGACATGCAAAGTATAATGGTTACTTACAGTGAAATTGATGGCAGACCAATGTCAGTAAATGAGGAATATACACAAAAGGTATTAAGAGAAGATTTAGGTTTTAATGGAATTGCAGTATGTGATGGAATGTCTATCCCTCGTGTCTTTGAAACACAGGGAATGTTTGCTTCTAGAGAAGAATTGGCAGCTGCTGCATTAAAAGCAGGTATTGATGCAGATACAATGTTTACAACAGTGTATAACCATATTAGTGAAGGTGTAAAAAAAGGATGTATCAATGAAGAAGATTTAGATGCCGCTGTTTTAAGAACTCTGCAATTTAGAGAGGAAATGGGACTTTTGGATAATCCTTATGTTGATCCTCAAAAAGCACAGGAAGTATATGATGATCCTAAAGCAGATAAATTAAGTGAAGAAATTGCACAAAAAGCAATTACATTGTTAAAAAATGATGGTATCTTGCCATTAAAAAATACGTATAAGAAAATTGCAGTTATTGGACCATTTGCAAATAAACTTTCTTCCTTTTTTGGAGGTTATGCATATCCAGCTATGATGGGTTCTTTTTTGGAAATGTGTGTAGATCCATCTGTTGCGGTAAAAATGGAAGGATTTCAAGAAATTGCGGAAAAAATGTTTGATATTGAAAGTATGAAGCAAAAAATGTATAAAGATCCATCCAAATCTTTTGCGGAAAATTTTGATAACTATTTAAAAGAAGAATTAGGTACGCAGTCATTAACAGAAGCTTTGCAGCAGGAATGTAAAGATATTACATTCGTTAGTTATGGAGAAAGTTTAAATACTGAGAATTATAAAGCATGTATTGAAAAAGCTTTAGAGGTTGCCAAAGATGCCGATGCAGTTATTCTTGCTTTAGGTGAGGTTACAGGGCAAGGAAAGGATGCAACAAGTGGAGAAGGTGTAAATAATCCAGATTTATCTTTACCATTCCATCAACAAGAACTTGTTGAAGCCATTCATTCCATTCATAAACCATCTGTATTGGTTTTATTTAATGGACGTCCTTTAGCACTTGGTGAAACAGAGCCACTAGTCAATGCCATCGTAGAAGCTTGGTATCCTGGACCATCTGGTGGAAAACCAGTTGCGAAAGTTCTATCAGGTGCATTTAATCCACAAGGACATCTTCCTGTTACATTCCCTAGAATGAGTGCGCAATGTCCAATTTATTATGGTCATAAAACAGGAAGTGGGTACATGAACATTCATCAAGAACCAGATGCTAGTGTTATGCAGCCATTATATCCATTTGGATATGGCTTAAGCTATACTACATTTAAAATCAGTAATTTAAAACATGAAAAAGAGGTAGAAATTGGTGATAGTTTTAAAGTAAGTATAGATATTACGAACACTGGTACGATTGCTGGTAGTGATGTTGTACAGGTTTATACACATTCTATGGCTCCAACAATAAATCGTCCAATTAAAGAACTTAGAGGATTTAAAAATGTATATTTAAATCCTAAAGAAACAAAAACAATTGAATTTGAATTTGATACACATCAGTTTGGATACTACAATGCATTAGAGCAGTTTGTAATAGAAAATCGTCCACAAGAAATTTTTGTAGGTGATAATTCATCTGTAATACAGGAAAAAGGACGTATTGAATTTAAGGGAAAGACAAAAGAAATACTACACGAAAGAGTGTTTGATTTTAAAGTTGTTGAAAAATAGGAGGAAGTTAGTATGGCATTTAAAGAAGGATTTTTATGGGGAGGGGCGACAGCTGCCAACCAGTATGAAGGAGCATGGAATATTGGAAATAAAGGAGTAAGCAGTGCAGATTGCTGTACACGTGGTTCCAGAAGTGAACCAAGAAAAGTAACGTATATGACCAAAGAAGGAGAAATCAAAGCGGATGTCATGTTTGGCTTAGATGCACCAGAAGGGGCACAATTTGGTTGCTTTGAAGGGTATGATTATCCAAGTCATGAGGCAAGTGATTTCTATCATCACTATAAAGAAGATATTGCTTTGATGGCAGAAATGGGATTTAAGACATTTCGTATGTCTATTAACTGGACAAGAATTTATCCTTTAGGTTATGAAGAAGAACCAAATGAAGAGGGATTAAAATTTTATGATGATGTTTTTGATGAATGTTTAAAATATGGAATCAAACCACTGGTAACTTTATCACATTATGAAACACCGGTAGGATTAACAAATAAATGGGGTTCTTGGGCAGATGCCAGAACGATTGATTGCTTTGCGCGTTATGTAGAAACAGTTGGAAACCGTTATAAAGGAAAAGTAGAATATTGGTTGACTTTTAACGAAATTAACTGTTTAGAGTTTGGTGGTTGGATGGCTGCTGGTGTAGCAAGTCGTGATCCTCAAAAGATTGCAGATGCAGGAAAACATCAGTTATTGGCAAGTGCGAAAGCTGTACAGATTTTACATGAAATTGATGAAAATAATAAAGTAGGAAATATGATTGGTTATGGAATGATTTATCCATATACATGTAATCCAAAAGATGTATTTCAAACTTGGGAAAAATTTAAGGGAAGTTATTTCTATTGTGATGTGCAGGCTAGAGGATATTATCCATCTTATAAATTAAAAGAATATGAACAAAAGGGTATTCAATTTTCTTTGACAAAAGAAGAAAAAGAATTGTTGAAAAATGGAACGGTTGATTTTATAAGTTTCTCATATTATATGTCTAATTGTACTTCAACTGATCCAAAAGTACTGGCAGATCAAGGTGGAAATATGATGTTTGGGGTCAAAAATCCATATCTGAAGGCAAGTGATTGGGGATGGCAGATTGATCCAATTGGATTACGATTGTCTTTAAATTACATGTATGATCGTTATCAAAAGCCTTTGATGGTAGTAGAAAATGGTTTAGGAGCACAGGATGTCCTGGAAGCTAATGGAGAAATTCATGATTCTTATCGTATTGATTATTTACGTGATCATATTCAGGCAATGCATGATGCGGTTAGCTTGGATGGTGTTGAGTTATGGGGATTTACACCATGGGGATGTATTGATTTAGTATCTGCATCAACTGGAGAAATGCATAAACGTTATGGTTTTGTTTATGTAGATTATCAGGATGATGGAACAGGAAACGGAAATCGTATTCGTAAAGATTCTTTCTACTGGTATAAAAAGGTCATTGCCAGCAATGGGGAAGATTTAAAGTAATATCATAAAATACCGTGGTAATTGTAGCGATTATCACGTTTTTTTTAATCAAAATTATGTTATAGTATAAAAATAGTAGTATAGGAGAAAAATATGGCGATAAAAGTAATTATTATGGATGTAGATGGTACCTTAACCAATAGTAAAAAGCAAATCACACCAAAAACAAAAGAAATGCTGATTGCAGCACAAAACAAGGGAATCAAACTGGTACTGGCTTCAGGAAGACCAGTTAGTGGTTTAATAGGATTGGCGAAAGAGCTGGAAATGGAAAAACATCATGGACTATTGGTTTCTTTTAATGGTTCCAAAGTTGTTGATTGTCAAACAAAGGAAGTTTTATTTAATCAGACAATGCGAATCGAAGATGCTAGGGAAGTTTTAGAACATATGAAAAACTTTAAGGTATATCCTATGATTGATAAAGGAAACTATTTGTTTGTAAATGACGTATATAAAGGTATGATTACTTATCAAAATGAAAAGATTGATATTATTCAATATGAAGCACGTGGTGGAAATTTTAAACTTTGTGAAATAGAAGATTTATCTTCTTTTGTAGATTTTCCTCTAAATAAAATCTTAACAGCAGGAGATCCAGAGTATTTAAATGAACATTATCAGGATATGATGGAACCATTTAAAGAACGTTTAAACTGTATGTTTACTGCGCCATTTTATTTTGAGTTTACTGCAAAGGGAATCGATAAAGCCAAAGCATTGGATTCTGTTTTAAAACCTATGGGATTTCAACAGGAAGAAATGGTTGCCTTTGGTGATGGGGATAATGATGCGACTATGCTTTCCTATGCGGGTATTGGAGTAGCTATGGACAATGCACAGGATTCCTTAAAGAAAATTGCGGATAAAATAACGTTATCAAATGAGGAAGATGGCATTGCGGTAATGCTGGAAACATTGTTGTAGAAAACGCATATTAAAAAAGAGGGATTTTCCTCTTCTTTAATATGTGTTTTATTTTAAAACGCTATCAACATGAACTGTTTCTTTTTCTACTTTATGTGCTACTTTAATAATGCGCTCTAATGTAATCTCTTTTAGTTTTGAACGATATTGTTCTTCTGCGTTATTCAAATATTCCATAAAGACATTTTCTGTTTCTGCGACTTTTATAGAAGAATCAAATACTTTATCCATTAAATGTGTTGTTTCAATAAAGTTTTCTTTTCCTTCGATGGCATCAAAAATATCTAAAAAGGAAATATCCTTTGTTTCTCTGTTTAATACAAATCCTCCACGTTTACTAGCTTTTGAAGTAATTAAGCCAGATACAACAAGTTGTCTGGTTATTTTTTTTAAATAAGAATCAGAAACTTTTAAGATTTCACTTAACTGGTGGCTTTTTAAAGGACCATCACTGGATGCTATTAATAATAATATACAGATAGCTTGTTCAAAACTATGTCTAATTTTCATACGTATTACCCCTTTAACTTTATTTTAACAAATAATGAACTATTTGTGTTTAAAATTGTTGACAATCATACAAATATTACTATAATTATTCGTAGATATTTAATATCTATAGATATTTAATATCTATAAAATAGGAAGAAGGTTATTTATGATTAAAAAAGAATGGAAGGAGTTATTGCACAGCAAATGGTTAAAAATCGTTATGATTGCGATTCTTATCATACCATGTGCATATGTTTGTATTTTTCTTGGTTCTATGTGGGATCCTTATGGAAATACAAAAGATATTCCAGTTGCAGTTGTAAATCATGATCAAAAAGTTTTTTACGAAAATGAGATGCTGGATGTAGGAAATGATTTGGTTAAAAATTTAGAAGACAGCGATGCAATGAAGTTTCAATGCGTTGATGAAGAAGAAGCTGAAAAAGGATTGGAAGATGGAAAGTATTATATGATCATTACGATTCCAAAGGATTTTTCTTCCAATGCGACTACTTTATTAGATAAAAAACCTAAGAATATGGTTTTACAATATACAACAAATCCAGGAACAAACTATATTGCATCCAAGATGGATGATTCTGCGATTTCTCAAATCAAAGAAGAAGTATCTTCTCAGGTAACAAAAACGTATGCAAAGACGATTTTTGAGCAGATAGGAACTGTTTCTAATGGATTAAAAGAGGCAGCAGATGGCAGTCATAAGTTACTGGATGGAGTAAATCAGTTAAGTGATGGAAACAAAGAGATTTCTGATAACTTAAATGTACTAGCATCTAGTTCACTTACTTTTAAAGATGGAGCAAACACATTAGAAGTAGGTTTAAAAGACTATACTGATGGTGTATTAAGTGTGCATGATGGTATTACAACATTAAAAGATGGGGTAACTACTTTAAAGGAAGCTACTCCACAATTATCACAAGGAATTCAACAATTGGATGAAGGCTCTAGTGAATTAGCGAATGGGGTAAGTCAATATACAGAAGGTGTATCACAGGCTTATGCTGGTACGCAGGAATTAGTAAAAAACAATGCAGTTCTTAAAGAAGGGACAAAATCATTATCTGAGGGGACAAAATCTCTTGTGGCTGGAAATGAACAAATCGTACAAGGGGTTAATTTACTATCAGAAGAAATATCAAAAGGTAAAGTAAGTTTAGATAGTTATCTTGCTTTATATGAAGAGTTAAACAGTAATGCAGAAACAAAAAAGTTTGCAGAAATATTAAAAGAAAATGGATTAAAAAAAGAACAACTGGCACAATTCGGTATTCATGTGGAAAGTGATTTACCTTCTTTTGAAGGAATGTTAAAAATGTTAGATGGAAATTTAGCACAATTACAAACAGCTGTTGGTGATCAGGGACTTCGTACAGGTGTTTTAACACTGCAAAATGGGTTAACACAGCTGGATAGCAAAGTAAATGATGAAAACTTAGGTCTTGTTACTGGACTAAATCGTTATATAGCAGGTGTTGAACAAGTGAATAATGGATTGGCACAGATAACACAAAACAATGATCGTTTGAATGCGGGAAGTAAACAGCTGGCAGCAGGAACAAAGAGTCTTTCTAATAAGACACCAGTATTAATCGATGGAATTTCACAGCTTCACCAGGGAACGAATCAATTGTTTGATGGAACATCCACTTTGGTAGCGAATAATCAAACGTTAACGAATGGTTCAAAAGAATTAGCAAAAGGAGCAAACTTGATACAAGATGGTGCTTCTCTGCTTGCCAATGGTTCTATGACTTTAGGGGATGGATTAAAAGAGGCAAAAGAAGGAACTACAACCCTTCATACAGGTTTACAAGATGGGGCAAAAGAAAGTAATATTCAAACAAGTGATGATACATTTACAATGATGTCAGCTCCATTAACGACCAAACATGTGGAAACTAGTGTTGTGAAAAATAATGGACATGCGATGGCACCTTATATGATGAGTGTTGCTTTATATGTTGCATGTATGGCATTTGTATTGATGTTCCCTTTAATGAAACATGTAGAAGATGCGAAAAATGGATTTACGTATTGGTTAGGAAAAGCATCTGTATGGTTTGTTATTTCTACATTAGCTGCAGTAGCAATGGTTGGATCTTTGATGCTTATCAATGGTTTCGCTCCTGAAAATATAGGAGAAACGTTTATGTTTGCTGTTTTAGTAAGTGCAGCATTTATGGCACTTATTACCTTATTAAGCATTACATGTGGAAAAATTGGAGAATTTGTACTTTTGATTTACATGATCATTAATTTAGGTGGTTCAGCTGGAACGTATCCATTAGAAACATCTACATCACTTTTCCATACGATTCATCCATTTGTACCATTCACCTATAGTGTAAATGGTTTTAGAAAAGTAATCAGTATGTCAAATGCTTCTCTTTCAACAGAATGTATGGTGTTTGCAGGTATTCTTATAGTATGCAGTATTCTTACAATACTTATATATCAATATAGAAATAAAAAACCACAGCCATTTCTTCCACAGGCATTTGAACATGTAAATGAATAAAACGAAAAAACCACTTTGTTTGCTATGATAAAGTGGTTTTTTCATGATTTCGATAAATACTTCCATATTTTTGTGGGGTATTGACTGGAAAATGTTTTGCGCCATAACTTTTTTTCTTAATGCAAATATGATATACTAATTAAGCAATTGCCCTCTTAGTTAAATGGATATAACAAGCCCCTCCTAAGGGTTAGTTGTGAGTTCGATTCTCGCAGAGGGTGCCATATAAATAACGCTGTAAGTTCTTATTTATAGGAATTTACAGTTTTTTTGTTTGTTCTGGCTGACAATCCTATCTGTGAAATATAGCTTTGCTTCGTAATTTATAATATATTGTTTTCGATGATGAAGATTTTTTAGATGAATGGACTTGATAACAATTTTTGAAAAAGGTGTTTCTATAGTTTGTTTTGTAAGGTTTGTATTAGAAGTGTATCTCTGTTTGTTCTGTAGATAATGAATAAAGCTAAAATACATAAGTTAACTTTTGAATAGAAATTGAATAAAACATCTATACAAAAGTAAACAGAGGTGATTGCTATGCTCAATAAACTTGTATGTGAAATGAGAAAGAATAATAATACAATAACTACTGCTAAAGCGTTAGAAATTGGAATATCTAAATCTTTGTTATCTAAATATGCAAAACTAGGGATAATAGAACGAGTTCGACAAGGTGTTATCCACCTTTCTTAGGTATTCCTCTAAACTCTATATAAGAATCTAATATTTTGATACGTTTATAAATGATATTTGAATTTATTGAAGGGTATTTACTTTTTAGCTTTGGTGCTATCTCTTTTAGTCTAATACCTGGATTATCTCTAATTATTTCCAAGATTTCGATATCTTTTTGATTTTCAAGTTGAAAATGTTCTTCATTTATATCGCTATTTACTCTGCCATTTGATTTTACCTTATTATCCTCTATATGTTTTTCAGGGTTTAAATATAAGCCTTCATAATTTTTATTTGGTAAAGTAACTTTAAACATGTATAATGATGTATAAATTTCTGGAACTATACCTAACTCTTTGGAATTTTGAAAAATACGTGTAAGACCAGAAGCATAGTTTTCAACATACTCTAACTTATATAAAAGTTTAACCAGATTTTCATTTATAAAACTCTGCAAACCATTTAAGGCATCTTCCAAAGTTAACCCATCAAAA
Source organism: Amedibacterium intestinale (assembly GCF_010537335.1). Classification (NCBI taxonomy): domain Bacteria; kingdom Bacillati; phylum Bacillota; class Erysipelotrichia; order Erysipelotrichales; family Erysipelotrichaceae; genus Amedibacterium; species Amedibacterium intestinale. The sequence continues at coordinate 1,563,883 of NZ_AP019711.1, read as the reverse complement.
AAAAACACTCGGTGAAATAATTTCGCATCTATCATCGAAAAATTCAATCTTTATATTTAATTTTCGAGAAAAATCACGATGACAATAACAGTTCAATATAGCTTCACGTGCTGAAGACATATCATAAGATGGTATCTCTGTTCTCGTTGGTTTTCCATCAATAATCACTCGCACTTCGTTACAAACCTCATAATATTCCATAACTCTTTCTATATGTTTAACAATAGAACCCTGAAACTCTTTTTTAGAACGAAAAACAGAACGATTTAAACCTTGATAAACAGCCATTTTTGTAGGTATATCATATTGATCACTAAACCGAAATGCAAGATTTGTATAAAGATGATTTTCAGGATCTACAAAACCTGATGTGGTCATCTTAAACTTATTAAAGTCTAAATTCTTTTCTTCAAATTTTTCCCTTAATTCTTTAAACGTTAGTAATAATTGTTGTGAGAAGTTTAGATACTTCTTTTTTTATCAATAATGATACACAAAACTTATTTAAGTAATATGTTATAAAAAAGTTATTATTGAACTTATTTAAGTAATATGATATAAATAAGTTAGGGTGATATTATGGATTATAATTTTGCAGATGATCTAAGGGCAATAAGAGAAATACTAGGCTATACTCAATTTGAGATAGCTGAACAAATAGGAGTAGAACAGGTAACTATTTCGAGAAATGAACTTCATAAAAATAATCCTTCAAATCAATTGATGGAACTAGTATATAATTTTGCTTTTGATAAAAAAATACAATTAAATAGATTAAAAGAAATGTTATGGATAGAAAAATTACCTTTAAATCATAAATTATTGTTTCACGGAGCTAAAAGGATTATAGAAGGACCTTTAAATGTACATGTTGGAAGAATAAATAATGATTTTGGACAAGGGTTTTATACTGGAGAAACATATGCTCAGGCAATATCTTTTGTCTCTGGATATAATGGGTCATCTGTTTATTATTTAGATTTTAATAGTCAAAATTTAAAATGTAAAGAGTATCAAGTAAATCAAGAATGGATGATGACGATAGCCTATTATCGAGGAGCTTTAGATAAATATAAAGATCATGCAATTATTCAAAAAATAATAAAAGATTCAAGAAACTGTGATTATATTATTGCACCAATCGCAGATAATAGGATGTTTAAAATTATTGATTCTTTTATTCAAGGAGAAATAACAGATGAACAATGTAAACATTGTCTAGCTGCAACGAATCTGGGAAAACAGTATGTTTTTGTGAGTGATTTGGCTATTTCTCAATTAAAAATTGTGGAACGTGTATATCTTGCTGATAATGAGAAAAACTATTATAAAGAAATGAGAAGTTCTGATTCTAAACTTGGAGAGGATAAAGTAAAATTAGCAAGAATACAGTATAGAGGAAAAGGTAAATATATTGATGAGATTTTATACTAAATGGATAAGGTGAAAATAATGAGAAAAATGGATAAAGATGGTTTGTTATTGTGTGATTTACAAGGAAATGCTTTTGAACTTTCTATTCAACTAACATCAACGAGCTCTGAAATATTTATGCGAAGATTTATGAATAGTAAAGTGGCAAAAATGATAGATAATGAAAGCATTTTACAGATGAATATACAACCAAAAGATATAATTAAACGAGTAGAAGAAGAATATAAAGAATCGAAATATGGATCAGTAAAATATACAAAAAACGAAATGTATTGGATAGGATATTTGTATAGATATTTTTCATATACGTATGAATTATCATCAACTCGAGTCTATAAAATTATAAAGCCAAAGGAATTGAGAGGATTATTTTTACCATATCATACACTTAGCCCTGAACAGGCTATAGAACGTATATTAGAGGCAAAAGGTATGATCTTAAACTTGGAAGATGAAATAAATAGACAATTTGAAATCTATAAAAGAATAAGAGGTAATCGTTGACATTAAATCTTAATATAGTTTAAATGAAATTTACAATAAGTTGTTTTAAGTAGTTTTTGCAAATGCAGCAAGTAAGTGACAAAAATGCTATAAAGTCCTTGTTTTATAATGCTTCGGAGTTCTCGAAACGTTAATTTTTGATTTTTAGAAATTAATGATTCATAAGAGATTTCTTCACTTTCTCTTATCATTCTAGCTATTTCTTCTTGAGTTGCTTGTGCTTTATTTCTTCCATATCTAACATAAACACCGCTTGGCTTTAAACCTTTTGATTTTAGGTAATAAGGCTTCCTATTACCTGATTCAATACAAATTTCTAAAACTCCATCTTCGTTATGAGTTAATTTAACAAAATCTGAACAATTTGGATAAATGGCTTCATCTCTTATCCAGTTAATAACTCTAGATTCATTACTATCTCTTTCTTCCATGCTGAAATCATAGACTGAGCCATCATCATTAACACCAACATAAATAGTTCCACCTAAATAGCTATTCAAAAACGCAATAATTTCAGGTTTCATTTTTTCATCAAGTGTTCTTTTTAATTCAATAAGATTTGATTCTTCATATTTCAAAGAAAACGTTTCCCGGAACGTTTTCGCTTTCAATTGAAGAGATGGATAATGGATATGGAGGGCGAAGAAAACTACCTTATGTATTTACAGAGCAAGGAATTGCTATGTTATCTTCTGTTTTAAGAAGTGATGTGGAAATTCAAGTTAGTATAAATATAATGGATGCTTTCGTAGAAATGCGCCGCTTCATCACCAACAACGCTTTACTTTTTGTGCGTATCAGTAACGTAGAATTAAAACAGCTGGAATACCAGAAGCAGACGGACGAAAAGCTTGAACAAATATTTGAGTACATATCCGATCATCAGGAAGCCAACCAGAAAGTATTCTTTGACGGACAGATTTATGATGCTTTCAGCCTGATTGTCAGTTTAATTCAAAAAGCAGATAATGAGATTACACTGATAGATGGATACGTAGACGTGGGAACACTTAATTTGCTCTCCAAGAAAAAGGACAATGTGGCAGTTACCATTTATACCCACAATCGAACAAGATTAAGTGAGTTGGATGTGAACAGCTTTAATGCACAGTATCCTGAGTTGGAAGTGAAATATACGGATGTGTTCCATGATCGATTCCTGCTTCTCGATCGCAGGATAGCTTACCATATTGGAGCGTCACTGAAGGATGCCGGCAAAAAGTGCTTTGGTATAACAAAGATTGATGATGTGGGAATTACAAGGGACATCTTGCAAAGATTAGAACTGGAATCGGAAGAATAACGAATTATTTGAGGTCGCAGTTTGCTACCTCAAATAATTTATTCGAAATCCGGCGAGCAGCTTTTGAGCTGCTGTACATAAAAGTTAAGAAAATGTTCACTACAGATTTTGGGTATTGCGTTATAATACATATCAGTTTAATGATGGAAAATTACGTTTGAGGAATGTACGGTATATAACTGGCTTACAAAACGATATACAACATATCATTTTGTACCATAAAATTGCACCGACAACGCCCACCATTTTTTATCAGATGTGTAAAACGATTGCTAAAAGGGCTATCTGAAATCCCTCTGAATTAGCTATTACAGGGTGGTATCAGATGGAAAACAAAACCGTGAAAAGCTCATTAAAATAAAGTATTAGATGTCATTGGACATCCCTTGAACGTTAGGTACAGGACTTACTTTTAAAGGTTAGTTGTGAGTTCGATTCTCGTAGAGGGTGCCATGAAAAGAATGCTGTAAGTTCTTATTTTATAGGGATTTACAGTTTTTATTTATATATGGCTTTGTTTACTAATCTGGAATGTATTGTATTCGATTATGATGAAGACTTTTTTTAGATGAATAGGTTTGCTAAATTCGTATATTTACCTCTTAAAATTTATTATACAACAATACACTTTGACCTTATACGATATGGCAGAAATTGTACACGGTTAATTATTTTTGTTTATGACTGATTTGCTTTTTTATTTCATTATAAAGTTCTCTAGTATCACTGGGGTTAAACTGATTGAATAGAAATACTTTATCCGTTTTCAAGTAAATATAAGGGCTTTTATCATTGTAAAGATATGCACGACATTTTCCAATTTCATCAAATTTAAAATCTCCAACAGATAATTCATTAGTGCCGATTCCACCGCCTGATTTCATTCCATGTGGCAGTTTTTCCAGGAGCTTAATCTCTTTTATATCCTTGAATTTTACCAAATCTGCAGTTATTCCATCAAATCCTATGCAATCATCTTCCAAACGAATTTCATATGCATTCCCGCTCTGTGCATCTTGATGAGTTGACCACAGCAATGTTCCAATCAATACTACTGTGATGATTAGTATGATTCCTGCCATGATCCATGCAATTTTTTCATTTTCTTTTTCAAATTCATCCGTTGCCATCTACTGCTACCTCCATACTTAATAACTATATATTAACAACTTCTAATTTTAATTACGTTTTATTTTTACTAAAATACATGGATGAGAAACATAGAAAACAAGCACCTAAGCATAAATGAACAACTGTCATATTCCCTTTGTTAAAAAAAATAATAGCTGCACTAATGAAGAAGCATATAGCTGCTGCTAGAGAACACACTCCTGCAATTTTATCATTCTTCTTTTTCATTTTACACCTCCTAGAAAATTGTGATTTAACTATTGTTTCTATACATGGATTATAACAATTTTTCATTGCTTAAAATTTAGATTTTTAACAACAACTTTACCATAAGGATATTCTAATCTTTTTTCAAGCACTTTTGAAAAAAATAAGAGTGGATTAAACCAAATGTTTGAAAATAAATCATATAAAATAACGCTTAATTTTAAAATATTTATATCTTTGCAGATGGTTTCATCTTTTTTGAATTGAAAGAAAATGATTGATTATAAAAACTATTCTATTTTGGAATATAGTGTTGCTAAATTTGAATTGTTTAAAGAGTTTTTGGCATGCTAGAATCTTTTGGTAAAAAATAGGAGGAAGTAAATGATGTTAAATAACGAAGTTATTGATTTACGTTCAGCATTAGAGTTATTACAATCTATTGATGGACAATTGGTTGAAACGAATGTGGAAGTTGATCCAATGGGGGAACTTTCAGGAGTATATCGTCATGTTGGTGCAGGTGGAACCGTTATGCGTCCAACACAAGAAGGACCAGCAATGATCTTTAATAATATAAAAGGTCATCCTGGAGCAAGAGTTGCTATTGGTTTATTAGCAAGTCGTAAAAGAGTAGGATATTTATTAGGTTGTGAACCAGAAAAATTAGGCTTTTTATTGAAGGATTCTGTAAATAATCCTATAAAACCTGTTGTTATTCCAAATGAAAAAGCAAAATGTCAAGAAGTTAAATATTATGCAACAGATGAGAACTTCGACATTAGAAAATTAGTGCCTGCTCCTACAAATACATTAGAAGATGCAGGACCATATATTACGTTAGGTATGTGCTATGCTTCTCATCCAGAAACAGGAGAATCAGATGTGACGATTCATCGTATGTGTTTTCAATCAAAGGATGAAATCTCTATTTTCTTACAACCTGGAGCACGTCATATTGGGTATTTTAGAGAATTGGCAGAAGCAAAAGGGGAACCACTTCCGATATCAATTAGTATCGGTGTGGATCCAGCTATCGAAATCGCTTCCTGTTTTGAAGCACCTACAACACCATTAGGATATGATGAGTTACAGGCAGCTGGAGCAATCAGAAATAAACCTGTTGAACTTGTTCAATGTTTGACTATCAATGAAAAAGCTATTGCTAATGCTGAATATGTTATTGAAGGAGAAATTTTACCTGGAAAACGTATTCGTGAGGATATACACTCTAACACAGGTAAAGCAATGCCGGAGTTTCCAGGATATTGTGGTCCAGCAAATCCTGAGCTTCCAATTATCAAGGTTAAAGCTGTAACGACAAGAAAAAATCCAATCATGCAAACGTGTATTGGTCCAAGTGAAGAGCATGTGTCTATGGCTGGTATTCCAACTGAGGCAAGTATATTAACAATGGTTGATAAAGCAATGCCTGGGAAGTTGTTAAATGTGTATTGTGCTTCTAGTGGAGGCGGTAAATATATTGCAGTTATGCAGTTTAAGAAATCTGTTCCATCTGATGAAGGAAGGCAAAGACAGGCAGCCTTATTAGCTTTCAGTGCTTTTGCTGAGTTGAAACATGTTTTCCTAGTTGATGAAGATGTTGATCCTTTTGATATGAAAGATGTAATGTGGGCAATGACAACACGTTTTCAGGCGGACTTGGATGTAATTACCATCCCAGGAGTTCAATGTCACCCATTAGATCCATCTAATCAACCTGAATATTCACCACATATTCGAGCACGTGGTGTTGCATGTAAAGCTATTTTTGATTGTACGATACCATTTGATCAAAAAAATCGATTTGAAAGAGCTAAATTCATGGATGTAGATCCAGCTCATTGGCTACCAGATATGTTTAAATAAAAGGAGGATTATTTATGCCTATAGGAGTTCTTATCAATGCGGCTTCTGTATTACTTGGAGGTATTGCAGGAGCGTTAGCTGGACATAAGTTAAGTTCAAAGTTTAAAGCAGAAATATCATTGATTTTCGGTGTTTGTTCCATGGGTATGGGAATTAGTACAATTGGGCTTATGAAAAATATGCCAGCTGTTATTTTTGCGATTATCATTGGTACAGCTTTAGGATTAGCTATACATTTAGGTGATTGGATTCATAAAGGTGCTACATTAATGCAAAAACCTATTTCAAAAATATTTAAAAATAATTCTAATATGAGTGAAGAAGAATTTTTAAATCAATTGGTTACGATCATTGTTTTATTCTGTGCCAGCGGAACAGGCATTTATGGCTCTTTAACTGCGGGTATGACTGGTGATAATTCTATCCTTATTTCTAAATCTATTTTAGATTTTTTTACAGCAGCTATCTTTGCTTGCCAATTAGGTTATGTTGTTTCTGTAATTTCAGTTCCACAATTTATTATTTTCTTTATTTTATTTTTATGTGCTGGATTTATTTACCCAATGACTTCACCGGATATGATAGCTGATTTTAAAGCCTGTGGTGGTTTCTTAATGTTAGCAACCGGATTTAGAATGGTAAAATTGAAAAATTTTCCAATTGCGGATATGATTCCTGCAATGATTTTGGTTATGCCATTGAGCTATTTTTGGGTCACTTATATTATGGCTTTGGTTTAATATGAAGAAACTTGTTGTTGGTATAAGCGGTGCAAGTGGTATACCACTTGCTGTTAGATTGTTAAAAGAATTAAAGAAACAGCCTGATGTTGAAACACATCTGGTTATGACTCGCGGAGCTGAGATGACACTTCATCAAGAAACACCTTATTCCTTAAAGGAAATTTGTGATATGGCTGATGTTGTTTATGATAATCATAATTTGGGCGCAAGTATTGCAAGTGGTACTTTTCAAAATGATGGTATGATAGTTATTCCATGTTCTATGAAAACAATTGCAGGTATTGCCCATGGTTATTCTGATAATCTTTTATTAAGAGCTTGTGATGTCATGATTAAAGAAAAAAGAAAACTAATTCTTGTGGCAAGAGAGTCACCACTTTCAACTATTCATCTTGATAATTTATCTTATTTATCAAAGCTGTCTGGTGTTGTGATTATGCCACCGATGTTAACTTATTATCAATTGCCTCAATCAATAGATGATTTAGAAATACATATTGTAGGAAAAATATTATCACAGTTTGGTATTGAATTAGAGGATTTTAAACGCTGGAAATAAAAAGCAGTCATTTCGACTGCTCAGACCGTTGACAAAGTCGCTCTTTGAGCAGACTTTGTCATTCGGTCTTTTTTTATCCCCACTTTTGTATAAAAAACAGGTGATTTTAAGCTATCATTTACCAAAAATCACCTAGTAAAAGGAATCTTTCTACCACTTTTTTTAAATTGGTTTTATATATTTTCAAAATATATAGTTTGTCAACAACCTGAGCAGTCATTTCGACTGCTTTCTTCTATTGAACAGGGCGTATTGCTTGAATGAATTCTTGTATGATGTCTTTGTGCAGAGAATCTAAAGAATAGTACATAAAAATATTACCTTGAATATGTTCTTGAAAAGGTAAAACTAGCACTTGATTAAGATGAAAAATATGTAGGGATTTCTTCATTACCAATGCGATTCCTTCATTTTCACTTGCTGCGCTTAGAATCGTTTCGATACGTCCATGTCGATGGATATAAGGATTGAAGTGATTCTGATGGCAGGCTTCAATAACTAAATCTGAAATATTTGTATATTTTGGAGGTAAAAGTAATTTTTCGGTTTTTAATTGCTGAATGGAAAGTTGTTTAAGATGAGAAAGAGGATGTTGTTTAGATATAACTGCTACTAACTCATCTTCATATAAAAGGATATTTTGGAATGAATCAAGTGCATGATAGTTTCCTCTTAGAATATAGATATCATAATCATGATAATCTAATTTATATTGGAGATCTCGTTCTTCAATTTCATCAATCACAAGGTGAATAGAAGGATGTTTTTTAGAAAAATCATTTAATTTATGTGCTAGGTCATATTGTGAAAAGATAGGGAGCATAGCTATTTTAAGTGTATTTTTATGATTTGTTTTTAAAGTGTATTGATTCTCTATCATCTTTTGGTAGTCAGCTAGTAAAATCTCTGTATCTTTTAAGAATTGTTTACCTGCATTTGTAAGAGTGATTTGTCTGTGGCTTCTATTAAACAAGAAAACACCAAGCTCTTGTTCGAGTTTAGCAATCTGCTTTGAAAGCGCAGATTGTGTAATATTCATTTCTGCTGCTGCTTGTGAAAAAGTTTGATGGATAGTAACAGCGTAAAAATATTGTAATTGTTCAATTGTCATGATAATCACCTATTCTTTATTGGAGTATTTTATCATGATTTTAGAAGAAAGGAAATGAACGATGAGAAAAATTCATTTAAAACGTACTATGCAATGGATGGGAAAAGATTTGGTTATTCATGTTCAAAATGAAAATGGGCATATTGGCAGTGTTGTTATTGGACAGCCATATCTAAAAGGTGGTGAGACGCATGTAACAATGAATATTTGGAATCAAGTGGGACATAAAGATGATCATGTCGCAGCCATGTATGTGAAAGCTGCTGTATTAAAATTTCAATGTGTTGTTACATGTATATGTGGTATTCATTTAGAAGATATATGTACTGAGGAAATGAATAAGATTATGAAAAAAGTCCAAGAAGATATTAATGATATGCTTAAAAATGGATAAAACAAATTATTAAGCTTTAGGGATTATAGATATAAAATTTTAGAAGTGATTAACAATGCATTGTTTGTTTTGAGGGAAGAAAAATGATACCCAAGGGGATATTTAAATGAGTAGAACAGAAATTTTTTGTTCTGCTTTTTTATTAGCAAAAAAGGGTATTCATGAAGAAATTCTGCAAGCGGGTTATAAACAATTACAGGAAATTTTTTAGCAGAAGCCGAAGATGAAAACAATGAATTGTAAAAATTATATGCAGAAAGATACCATCAAGTATTGCATGATGTAGAGATGTACGTATATGGATATTATTTAATGATTAAGATTTTCTGCTTTCATTAAAAAAGACCACAGGATTTATTATCCCATGGTCTTTTGGCTAGTTTATTCCCAGCCGCATCCACATCCACGACGCATGCAGCGCATCATTTGACGAGCACAGTTGCTTTCGTGCATTCTTTCACTGAAGTCACCTTCAGCAAATTCTCTGGTAGCTCTGGCAACAAATTCTGCAGCTCGTGCTACTTCTTCAGGGTTGTAGTATCCACATCCGCATCTGCGATCTTGATTCCAGTACCCTTCACGATCAAATCCACGATCATTCCCTCTGTAGCAACGATTTCTTCTGTTTTCACATCCACAATTGTTAGTCATACTAACATCTCCTTTCCTGAGGTTTTATCATCCTCACTTTATCCTATGTGATAAAAAGAAAAGTGCTAGGTTAAATATCATGGTTTTTATTTTTATACAAAAAAAGATTCCTGTGAGGAATCTTAATCGTTTTTCATGGTGGACCGTAGCGGGATCGAACCGCTGACCCCCTGCGTGCAAGGCAGGTGCTCTCCCAGCTGAGCTAACAGCCCAATTTTTACTGCTCAATAATAATATCATTTAAGTTTATAAAATGTCAATATTATTTGAAAAAGAAATATAAAATAAGTAAGGAAAAACAGTAAATAAATAATCGCTTAATTTAACAAGAAGGTACCTAGATAACAAATGAATCCTTAAATATAAAGCAAATTATATGTTTTTAAAGATTTTCTTGTTATGGTAAACTTTAAATCTTTCAATCTTCGTAAGATGATAGGCAGTTTTTCATTATCATCCATTTCCTGAAATCTACGAACAAATACAAACAAGCTCATGTATCGGTTCATGTATTTTGTTGCGATACCCCTGTATCCAGCCAATTGACCTTTTATTAGCGAATGTATACTGTTCACTGTATTGATATGTTCTACGGTGTTGTATGACAAATGTGATTTTTAATTGTACAAGACTGCAGTTTGCCTTTTTGGCTAGTTCATCATAACAAAATGCTCCATCGGAATATAGAATTGATTTTGGGTCTAGATTTTTTAGGAAGTTTTCTAGTATACTGTTCTTGGTTGGTTTTCCATAACCGACTGCTTTGAATATCTCATGACCATTTCTATCTGTTGTGGTGACGATACAAACTTGTTCATGAAATAATCCTCTATAAGATGATGGCCCGCCTCGTTTGCGGGCTTTTCTTTGTATCTTCCTGCACCCTTTTTGGCTTTCAAGCTCAAGAGTTTCATCAATCTCTATGGTTCCGCTTAATTTCATATTTTCGCTATATAATAATACTTTCAGTGAACAAAGTATTTTATGGCGATTTTCAAATATGCAGGGGACAGAGAGATCCAAGTCTGCTGCTGTCTTTTTAACGAAAACAAAACTTAATGTATCTAATACGATTTTTTTTAACATGCTTCTTTCAATCTTGGAGTACATTGTAATCGTGTGTGAATTGTAAGTAAAGATATGACTACAATCTTTACACATATAACGCTGTTTCCCGTTTTTAAACCCTTTCTTGATCATTCTGGATTCCTTGCCACAATATGGACAGCGTTTTGGTTTCAAATCCCTGTCTTCTTCATTAAGGTTCAAAGCATCAATAACATAGATTTCTAATTTTCTCTTTTGGTATGGTGTTAAAGAAGCAATAGATTTTAATAATTCTGATTGTTTCATGGATTGTTCCTCCTGTTTCTGAAATAATCATATACCAATTTGTTACATTATTTATGTAAGAAGTTATATTTAGGTACCCATTGGTTAAATTAAGCGTAAATAATTTAAAAGATATATTTTGTATATATTATAGTTTTTTAACTATATATAGTTGAAAAAAGGGAAGGATAAGAATTGAGAAAGCAATATTCGACAAAAAAGAGTAAAATACGACATTTTTCGACTATTTTTTTGAACTCTTTGCTGTTTAATTTAAAAGGGTGTTTATTAAAATATGGAAAGCATCTGCTTTGTGGGGGAAGAAACAAATATGGATAATTCAAGAAAGGCAATTTATGTAAATGTTACAAATTTATTGCATGAAATAGGGATACCTGCTCACATTGTTGGTCATGATTATATACGACATGCGATAGTTTCAGCATGTGAAAATCCAGCTTTATTAAAAAACATCACGAAACATCTATATGTAAAGGTAGCGATTTATTATGATACTTCTGTATATAGTGTGGAAAAGGGAATTCGAAATGCGATTGAAGTAGCATGGGCTAGGGGTGATATTTCTGCCATACATTCTGTATTTGGGAATACTGTCCATTTTCAAAGAGCCAAACCGAGTAATAAAGAATTTATCGCAATGATTGTTGATGTCGTTCGAACACAAATGATGGATTAAACATATTTTCTTTCTTCCTTAAAAAACTGTGTTTTTTGCGCACAGTTCTTTTTGTTTAGAACAAATCTAAAATTTCTTCTTTGCTCATTTGTGTAATGATTCCTTCATTTTGCTGGATGATCGTATCACTAAGACTTTGTTTTTTATCTTGGAGTTTCATGATTTTTTCTTCAATGGTATCTTTCGCAATCATTTTGATTACTTGTACGTTGTTATGCTGCCCAATACGATACGCACGATCAGTAGCCTGGTTTTGTGCAGAAATATTCCACCATGGATCAAAATGGATAACAACTTCTGCTTTTGTTAGATTTAAACCGGTACCGCCAGCTTTTAAAGATATTAAGAATACAGGGGTATTGTCATTTTGAAAAGCATTGACATATTCCTGTCGCTTATCTTTTGGCGTTGATCCTTTTAACAGGTAATAACGGATATTTCGCTTATGCAGTTCTTCTTCTAATAAAGATAATAAAGAAGTGAATTGGGAGAATAACAGTACTTTTTTACCTGATTCATAACAAGTTTCAATATATTCCATACAGGCATTGATCTTATTTCCCACCATAGCATAATTTTCATAGACAAGGCGAGGATCACAGCATAGCTGACGAAGTCTTGTTAACATCGTTAATACAAGAATCCTGCTTGCGGCAACACCTTTTTCATTTAGATTCTTTCTTAAATCTTCTTTCATGCTGTTAACATTTGCCATATATAATTTTCGAGTTTCCTCATCCAGTTCAATCATCATTGTTTTTTCTATTTTTTCTGGCAATTCTTTTAATACATCTTTTTTCACACGACGAAGAATGAAAGGCTCTACCATTCGCTGCAGTTCTTTTACTGTAGCTGGGTCATTTTCTTTTACGATTGGAAATTCGTAGTGCTTTTTAAAGTATGGATAGCTGTATAAATATCCAGGCATAAGATAATCAAAAATCGACCATAGTTCTGCCAATGAGTTTTCAATTGGTGTCCCAGTTAAAGCAAAACGATGTTTCGCCTGTATCTGTTTTACGGAAGTTGCATTTTTAGTTGTATGATTTTTAATATACTGTGCTTCGTCAAGAATTTGATATGTAAAAAGAACATCTTCATATTGTTCAATATCTCTTTTTATATAATCATACGAGGTAATAACGACATCATATGATTTACAGTTTTGTATTTGTCTTTTTCTTTCTTCACTTGTACCGCTAATCATGATGCAGGATAAATCTTTAGAGAATTTCTGTATTTCACTTTGCCAGTTTAACAGTAAAGAACTAGGGCAAATAACCAGAGAAACACTTTCTGGATGCTGGATTCTTTCATCTTCTAATAAAGTAATGACCTGTATGGTTTTTCCTATTCCCATATCATCTGCCAAAATGCCGCCAAAGCCATAATTGGCCATTGTTTTTAACCAGCGATATCCAATCTTTTGATAGTTTCTTAAAATATGTTTCTGGTTAGGAGGGACAGGGTAATCGGCATCTTTAATGTTATGGATTCCACGAATGATATCTTTGAAACTGGCATCACGATCAATTTTCATCATATCTGCATCTTCTAAACTTTTATCTATATATAAGGAACGATACTTTGGAACGATGAGATTTCCATTTTCTAATTGGGATGCGCTCACATTCATTCCATCCAGCAATAAGGATAATTCCTGTAAAGCATTGTCTTCAAGACTAACAAAGGAACCATCTTTCATACGATAGTATTTTCGATTTAAACGATAGGCTTCCAATACGTTTTGCAGTTCTTCTTTTGGAAAGTCATAAGTATCAAAGTCAATATGCAGCAAATCACTTTCCATACGTATTCCCATAGATATGGAAGTTGAAGAGCGTACCTGCATGCGAGAGAATGCTTCTGTTGCATACATGATGCATTTTTTTGTTAGTTCATCAACACCTTGTGTAATAAATGTATACATCGCATCCTGTGAATTTTCAATATAGACGATTCCTTCATTGGTATCAATACGTGTTATATATCTTGATAACAAAGAGCGTACTGCCATTTCTTCTTTGATATTTCTTCCAGAAGATAATAAAGGCTGTAAAAATGCGTTATATTCCATTTTTCCATAACTGTAAATAAGTTTTACACTGATACAGTTATGTTTAGGCATATCTAAATAGGCTTTGCATTCTAAAGGCATTGGGGCATAAAGAGATATATCATCTCCCTGTATTTGAATATACTCTTTTATATTTAATAATATGTTTGTATAAAAAGATGGCATTAATTGTTTTGATACAGAAAGTTCTTTTTTTGCGTAATAGAAAGATTGAATCAGAGGATGCATGTTTATATAGAAAGAAGGAGTGGATTGATATAAAAAGCCTTTTCGTAAAACATACAGGTGTTTTCTGCCTTCTAGTATTACATTATCTTTTTCTTCTATCCTAAAGGAAAAACTATCGGTAGAGCGATTCTCTTTTACATCTAAGGTAAAAGATGGATTTGTTTTTACAAAATGCAGATTGGTAAGTGTTTTTTCCTTAAAACGATACATGATTTCTTTTCCTGCATATAAATTGAAAAAAGAATCAAGTGCATCTGGTGTTAATAATAAACTTTTATTTTTTAGGCATGCCTGTGATGTATTTTCTTTTTTTATATAAACAGAGTCATGCATATGAGAAATAATAAAATCAAGCAATTTCTGGCTTTCCTCATCAAAACTGTCATAATGGTGGAAAAATTCTAATTCTTTACCATAGGCTTTTGTGACATGTTCCTGAATGTCATCTATCAGCTGTGAGATATTTTTAATGATATAACGATAATTGGTTCCTATCTTTAGCGTTAAGGCAAGAAAGGAATGATCATGGATTTCTATTACAGGTTCCAGATGCATTTTTTCCTGAAAAGTGTATGCCAAAGAAGCATATACATTTTGTTTTTCATAGGTTTCCAGCAATTGGACAAGTGTAGCATCATCTCCTGTATGTTCTTGTTTTGATGGATATTTTTTTTCAAGAATTTCTTTTACCTTATATAATACAGCAACACAGTGTCTGCAGCTTAACTGTTCGCTGTGCTGTTTGCAGTTACATAAATGTGCACGTATGATGACATCATCTTTATCGATTGACATATTTACTTCCTGATACCCTTTTTCATCTTTTACATTTGCATTGATCAGGATAATGTCTGGGTTTGAAAAATCATCAAAATCAAAGGATACAACAGCATTGTTTTTCCACAATTCTTCTCCTTCTTTTAAAATTGTATCATTATGCGCAAATTCGCGAATCTGAACATCTGTAATTTCCATTGTAACACCCCGTCTTCATCATATTATTGTACCATTTTTTTAGTGATTATATGGAGCATAATCAAAAAATATGGGATTTTAATAAAAGAAAAAGCTTCATTACTGAAACTTTTATATTATATATTGTTGTTTAATGTAAATTTCTTGTTTCTATTCTATGTAATATATTGTATACAGGTTTGTAACAGATAAAACAGAAGATACCTGATACGATTCCCTGCGGGATAGATACCTGTAGTCCTGAAAGAATATAAAGAAGGGTTACTTTTTTGGAAATGAGCATAAAAGGAAGTTGAACGAGCTGCCCGCTTAAAAAAGATAAAAGAGCACATAGGAAAACAAGACATAGGAAATGCTTGTTTAAAAAAGGGCGTAATGTGGCAATTAAGAAACTGTATAGGGGATAGATCAGGCAGTACATCATAGACCATGGAGTGACACCTTGTATAGATAAATTAAGAATCGTAAATACAATTGCGGCAAATACAGCTTGTTTTCTGGTAAAAGTCATCGCAAATAATATAATTGTGAAGGTGATGCATTCTAAATATAAAACAAAAGAAAAGGAAGTGAAGACAACCATTTCAATAGCGGCCATTGCCGCAATCAGACAAAGATCTTTTACTTTCATTTAAAATATCCATCCTTTCCTTGTTTATCCATAACATCACTTTTTATTTTTTATACAGCTGACTTTTTGTGGTTTTCATGCTTATTATACAAGCAGAAGAAAAAAAGTCTACAACAATTTTTAGAAGAAGAAAACAATATTTGTTGCAAAGTGCAGGTTCTTTAAGAAAATTGAAGATAAAGTCTTTACAATCAGAAAGAAAGAGTGTTATAATCTGTAAACGGGTAGATTTATCTACTCCCCGCTCTATATAAAATAGGGCCTATAGACCATGAGGAGGTGTACAGAATGAAAAAATACGAAATCATGTACATTGTGAACGCATCTTTGGAAGACGCTGCTCGTAAAGAGGTTATGGACGGACTTCACAAGATCATTACAGACCATGAAGGAAAAATCGAAAAGGTTGACGAATGGGGTGTAAAAGAGTTCGCATACGAAATCAAACACATGAACAAAGGTTACTATGTTGTAATTAATGTTGAAGCTAACAACGAAGGAATTCACGAATTCGAACGTTTGGCTCGTATCAACAGCAACATCGTTCGTTTCTTAGTAGTTAAAACTCAGGACGAAGAATAATAAAAGAAAGGAAGATGGACTATGATCAATCGTGTAGTATTGGTAGGACGTCTGAC
This sequence comes from Amedibacterium intestinale, assembly GCF_010537335.1. Taxonomy (NCBI): domain Bacteria; kingdom Bacillati; phylum Bacillota; class Erysipelotrichia; order Erysipelotrichales; family Erysipelotrichaceae; genus Amedibacterium; species Amedibacterium intestinale. Next base: position 1,547,399 of record NZ_AP019711.1, on the reverse strand, counting down.
AAAAGATCCTGTACTTCGTAAAACAGGTTCTGGTGCCAGTGTAGTGTCTTTTACTGTTGCGTGTGATCGCAGAATTAAAACAGAAGGACAGCCGACAGCGGATTTTATCAACTGCGTATGCTGGAATAAAGTTGCGGATAATACTGCACAATATACACATAAAGGTTCTTTGGTTGGTGTGGAAGGAAGAATCCAGACACGCAGTTATGATGATCAAATGGGCAAACGTGTGTATGTGACAGAAGTAGTTGCTGATACGGTTCAGTTCTTAGAACCAAAAAGCGCTTCTAGCAATATGACAGCAAATGTCTACACGCCAGATTATGAGCCGATGAATCAGGGTTATCAGCCGGATATGAGTGCTCAGCAGTCCTACTCCAGTGATTTTGCGTCAAGTGATACACTTGATATTGCAAGTGATGATTTACCATTTTAATTGGTAGAAAGGAGAATGAATATGGCTTTCAAAAAACAGCGCATGGGACGTAAGAAAGTATGTTATTTCACAAAAAATAAAATTGAATACATCGATTACAAAGATGTTGAATTATTAAAAAGATTTATTTCTGCAAACGGAAAAATTATTCCTAGACGTGTAACTGGAACACGCGCAAAGTACCAGCGCATGCTGGCTACAGCAATTAAACGTGCTCGCCAGATGGCTTTATTACCATACGTTAGCGAATAAAAATGGTACAACCTCTACTGCAAAAGCTGGTGGAGGTTTTCTTTTCATATAGATATATAAGAAGGGGTGTTGCTTATGGTTACACAAACAAGAAAATTAACAGAAGGAGCTATGATGGTAGCTTTGGTTGGCTTGATGTTGTTTGTAAATCTACAGCTTGGAGGTATGCCGGAAGCTTTGATGTACTGGATCTTGACGTTTCCTATTTTGATCTATACTGCAAAATATGGAATCAGGAATGGACTTATTGCGGCATTTAGTACAACGCTCCTTTCTTTTATGATTTCTTCACCGACAACCATTTTCTATTTGTTTAGCTGCAATGTTTGTGGATTGTTTTATGGTGAAGGGATAAGAAAAAAATGGAAAAACGGAGTATTGTATATGGGAACTGCAGTTTTTACATTTCTTTCTTATTTGGTAACAACGTTTTTTCTAGCATCTTTATTTGGATATGATCCCAAGGAAGACATAGAAATGATAAGTCAATTATTATCTTTGTTTCATATAGGACAGGATTTAGACTTGGCAAAACTAACGGGAATGATCATTCTGGTATCAACGATTCTGTTAAGTGCGATGCAGGCGTTGTGCATTCATTTATTTGCACACGTTTTGCTTATGCGTTTGCATATAGAAACAAGAAAGATAAAAACAATCTTTGAAATACATCTTCCATCTTATGCAGGATTGCTTATCTTCTTCATTTGGGTGCTGTATTTTATGCGAAATGTGATAAAATTAAACCAAGAGGTTTTAGGAATCCTTGTGTTCTTATATGGGATAGCGAAAGTTACTGCCATTTTTTATGGGGTAATTTCTCTGTGCTATGCACTGCTTTTATCAAAACAGAAGAAATTTGTATTTCTTGTTTTGCTGGCAGCATTTGTACCGTATGTGCAGATGGCCATTGGCTGTATTGGTATTTTGGATATGTTTATCGATTTAAAAGATATTTATTTGCAAATATGGAAACGAGGTGTCATTCGTGGATCGTCTGGAGAATTTTAAAATACAAATTGCACTTGTTATTTTTGCGCAAATCGTTGCGCTTTTGGCATTGTTTATAGCGGATTTTGATGGTGTAAGAATTTTGCCGATGATTATTTTGGTCGTATTTAACATTTCGATTGTTATATGGATCGTCTGGCGTTTTCAAAGTGATCGAAAAGAAAGTGATATTAGTATATCTCATATTTTAGGACATGATGCTAAGGATGCATTGTCTTATGGAGAAATTGGAATCATTACCTACGATGAACAGTATAATGCGACATGGATCAATGATTTTTTAGAAGAACGTCATATTGATATTGTAGGAAAAAAACTGACAAGCTGGATTTCACAAATTTCGGATTTATTTCGTGGTGAAGTGGATAGCATTGTTGCGAAAGATAGCGATCGTTTTTATGAAATTTTACGTAAAGAAGACGGACAGGTTTTATTTGTAAAAGATATTACAGAAGTAAAAACTTTAAAGGATCGTTTTGAAGCGGATGGCGTTGTTGTTGGTTTGCTGCAGCTGGATAACTATATGGAAATTCAGCAATATGAAGATGAAGCAAAGATGGCACAGATCAACACAAGTGTACGTCAGCCTTTGGTAGAATGGGCAGGACAGTATGGCATGTTTATTCGCCGTTTAAGAAGTGATCGATTTTTAGTTCTTTTAAATGAAAGGATTTTATCTGAAGTTATAAAAGATCGCTTTTCTATTTTGAACATCGTTCGAAAAAATGCAGAGGAAATTGATGCTTCTATTACACTGAGTATGTCTTTTGCACGTGGTACAGATGATTATCAGCTATTAGATACCATGGTAAATGATTTGCTGGAACTGGCACAAAGTCGTGGCGGGGATCAGGCGGCTGTGAAAAAGTTTGGAGAAAGTGTAAAATATTTTGGGGGAAACAGTGAAGCCAGAGAAAAACGAAGCAAGGTACGTGTACGTGTTATGGCACAGGCTGTTTCAGAAGCTATTATAGAATCGAAACGTGTGTTTGTTGTGGGACATAAAGAAATGGATTTTGACTGCATGGGAGCAGCTTTATGCATGTCTAGAATGGCTGCGGCTTATGGCAAGGAAGTATATGTTGTAAGTAAGAGTGGTGGTATTGAATCACAGCTGAAGGAAGCATTTGACAGCTTCTATGATGATTTGAATGGTAGACATCGCTTTCTTGAAGATGGAGAAGCTTCTCGCATGATAAAAGATGAAGATTTATTGATTGTTGTTGACCACAATAATCCAAATCAGACAGGAGCACCATTAACTTTGGACAATGCAAATCGAATTATTGTTATTGATCATCATCGAAGAAGTGAAGATTTTGTAGGAAATCCAATTCTTGTGTATGTGGAAACAAGTGCAAGCTCTACCTGTGAACTTGCGGCAGAGTTCTTGCCTTATCAGACAAATACCGTACAGTTAAGCGAGATAGAAGCTACGTTTATGTACTTAGGTATTTTGGTAGATACAAACCGTTTCCGTCAAAGAACAGGAAGTCGTACATTTGAAGCTGCGGCTTACTTAAAAAATCATGGTGTAGATCCATTAAAGGCGGAAAATATGTTGAAAGAAGATTATCGTTCTTTTGCGGCTAAAACAAATATTATGAAATATGCCAGCATGTATAAAGACAATATGATCATTGCGGCAGTTGATGAGCGCTATCAGATGAGTCGAACCTTAATGTCGCAAGTGGCAGATAGTCTTTTGGAGATCAAAGGAATTGAAGCTAGTTTTGTATTAGCGAAAACAGATGCTGAAAGTGTCGCGGCTTCCTCTCGAAGCAAAGGTGTTATCAATGTGCAAAGAATCATGGAGATGATGCATGGTGGAGGACATTTTGGTGCGGCCGCTTTACAGCGTAAAAATACGAGTGTAGAAGCAGTGAAAAAAGAACTGCAGGAAACAATTGATGCATATTTAGAAGAAATTAAGGAGGAAAATACAGATGAAAGTGATTCTGTTAAGTGATGTTAAAAAAGTAGGAAAAAAAGGAGATATCGTAGAAGTTAGTGATGGATATGGAAGAAATTTTCTGTTAAAACAAAAACTTGCGGTATTAGCTACGAAAAAAAGCAAAGAAATTCTTGATGAACAAAATCTGCAGCATGATTTAGAAGAAAAACAAAGAGAAAGTGATGCGGTTGCGTTAAAAGAAAAGCTTTCTAAAATTACATTGCAGTTTCATGTGAAAACCGGGGAAGGTGGACGTGTATTTGGAAGTGTTTCAAGTAAGCAGATCGTAGAACAACTGCAAAGAGTACATGGAATTCATATTGAAAAACGTAAGTTTATTGATAAAGAAGCGGTATCTTCTTTAGGTTATACAGATATTAAAGTTGATTTATATAAAAATAAAGTTATAGGTATAATTCGAGTACATGTAAGTGAAAAATAAAGGAGGAGCTTATGAGCAGAGAATTACCGCACAGTAACGAAGCAGAACAGGCGATTTTAGGCGGAATGATGATTTATCCAAATGTTACGGGTGTTGTATTTGATCAAAATCTACAGGAAAAAGATTTTTATCTGGATATTCATCAGCGTATTTTCTCTGCTATGATGGACATCTGTGACAGTGGAAAGCCAGTAGATGTAACAACCTTGATTGCACGTTTACAGGATAAAGAACAGTTGAATTTAGTTGGAGGAGCCGATTATATTATTAAATTAAGCGATACCGCGATTTCTCCAGCAAACAGTATGTCTTATATAGAAATTATTAAAAGTAAGGCACATGTAAGACGTTTGATTGAAACAGCACAGGAAATTGTAGAAGAAGGCTTTGATGGTGCATCTTCATTAGATGAGATCATGGATAAAGCAGAACGCGACATTTTAAATGTTACTCGTGATCGAAAAGCCACTGAGTTTCGCTCCAGCAGACAGGTTGTTTCCACTGTTATGCAGGAACTGGTGAAGTTAAGAAATTCGGATACGCGAATTACAGGTATAAAAACAGGATATACGGATTTGGATAATATGACCAATGGTTTTCAGCGAGGCGATTTGATTATTCTGGCCGCAAGACCTGCCATGGGGAAAACCGCATTTGCGTTGAATCTGGCATTGAATGCATCTTTCTATAATCCAGGTGCGATTGCGATTTTTTCATTGGAGATGCCTGCAGAAGCTTTGATGAAACGTATTTTAAGTGCGAAAAGCGCTGTAGAATCCAGCAAACTTAGAAGTGGATTTATCAGTGATGAAGAATTTAATAAATTAAATGAAGCCGCAAACGAATTAATGGCAACCAAACTGTTTGTGGATGACAGCTCCAATGTGAAAATCAGTGAAGTATTTTCAAAATGTCGAAAATTAAAAAGCGAACATGGACTAGATATGGTCGTTGTCGATTATCTTCAGCTGATTAGTGGAAGTGGTCGTGGTTCTGATAATCGTCAGCAGGAAATTTCCGAAATTTCGCGTTCTTTAAAATCTTTAGCAAGAGAAATGGAGTGTCCGGTTATCGCATTGTCACAGCTGTCACGTTCTGTTGAAACAAGACCAGATAAACATCCTATGTTGTCAGATTTGCGTGAATCTGGAGCGATTGAACAGGATGCGGATATCGTTATGTTTTTATATCGTGATGAATATTACAATAAAGAACATGATGGAGAAGAAAATCCGACAGATAAAACCGATGTGGATATTGCCAAACATCGTAATGGGGCAACAGGAAGGGTAGAACTTGCCTTTCAAAAGTCAATCTCTGCCTTTTTCAATATTGCCCATAATGGATATTAGAAGGGATATAACTATGAAATTTGCTTTATTAGCGAGTGGCTCAAAAGGAAACTGCTGTATTGTCAAACATAACAGCAGTAGTCTGATTATTGATTGCGGGACAACAAAGAAGTATTTGAAAGGCTGCTTTGAACAATTGTCGTATGATCCTATGAAAGCAGATGCTTTGTTAATTACACATACGCATACGGATCATATTTCTCAATTGAAAATGTTTGAAGAACTGCCTACTTATGCAGCACAAAATATAGAAACATCAAATTTGCGAAACATTTCAGCATTTGATACTTTTCAAATCAAAGACTTTCATATTACCGTACTTCCCATGAGTCATGATTGTGAAAATACGGTTGGCTATCTTATTGAATGTGGAAATGAAAAACTTGTATATGTGACAGATACAGGATATATCAAAAAAGAAGTGAAAGACTACTTGAAAGATGCGGATTACTATATTTTTGAAAGCAATCATGATATTGAAATGCTTATGCAGACAAAACGTCCGGTTTATGTAAAACAAAGAATTATTAATGATTATGGTCATTTATGCAACGAAGACAGTGCTCATATTTTAAGTGAAGTGATCTCAGAAGAAAAAACAAAGGAAATCGTATTGGCACATATTTCACAAGAAGGAAATACAAGAGAAATGGCATTGTCTACTTTAAAACAGATTTTGGATAGCAAACAAGTTAATTATGATGGAATGCGTTTATATCCAGCTGATCAGTTTTCTATTTATATAGGTGGAAATAAAGAAATGTAAGATGCCGCAATATGCGGCATTTTTGAAAGGAGATTTATGATAAAAATAGTTGCGGTAGGAAAAATAAAGGAAAAGTTTTCAAAAGCACAGATTGAAGAATTTGAAAAAAGACTTCGCCCTTTTACTCGTTTGGAAATGATAGAAGTAGCCGATGAAATAGCTCCACAAACAAACAGTGATGCACAAAATGAGCAAGTAAAAGAAAAAGAAGGAGAGCGCTTGTTGTCGAAAATAAAAGATAATGAGTATGTGATTTTGTTAGATCTTTGGGGAGAAATGATCAGCAGTGAAAAGTTTGCGGAAAAACTTGAAAAACTGCAAACCTATCAATCCAGCAATATTACTTTTGTGATAGCCGGCTCCCTTGGGCCAGGAAAAAACATATACCAAAGAGCAAACTATCGATGGAAGTTATCTGATTTAACATTTACGCATCAAATGACACGTATTTTAGTTTTGGAACAGATATATCGTGCATTTATGATCTTAAATCATAATCCATACCATAAATAATTTGTCGATAAGTTTTTTTATTTAAGATACAAATCCTTAAATTGTCATACATATAATAAGCATGCAGAACCGAAGTTTAAACAGAAACTTTATTAGGTTAAGCATGCTTTTCTTTTAACTAAATTATATATATGTGAAAACGCATACAGAAAAATGAAAATTTAACACTTTATTACTGGAAATTTAGTTAAAAAGGTTTATACTTATAGTATAAGATATTATATAAATGGCATATCTATTTTTTCAAGGGGTGAATTAACACATGAGACAAAACAACATGCTGGCAATGATTTTAGCTGGGGGAAGAGGTACAAGACTGTATGACCTAACTAAAAAAATTGCGAAACCTGCAGTATATTACGGTGGGAAATATCGTATTATTGATTTCCCATTAAGTAACTGCGCAAACTCTAACATTAATGTAGTTGGAGTACTAACTCAATATGAAAGTGTATTGTTGAATTCCTATGCGGCTGCTGGTCAGCGTTGGGGACTGGACGCTAAAGACAGTGGAGTTTATGTCCTTCCTCCACGTGAAAAAGACGGTGCAGCTTTTGACGTATATAGGGGTACTGCAGATGCGATTTCACAAAATATCGATTTTATCGATAACCAGAATCCTGAATATGTTTTGATTCTTTCAGGGGATCATATCTATAAGATGGATTATTCAAAAATGCTTGCTCATCACAAAGCTTGCGGTGCAGATGCGACGATTGCGGTTTTACCTGTACCAATGAAAGAAGCAAGTCGATTTGGAATTATGAATACAGATGAAAATGGACGTATCGTAGAGTTTGAAGAAAAACCAGAACATCCAAAAAGCAATCTGGCATCTATGGGGATTTATATCTTTAACTGGAAACTGTTACGCAAGATGCTGGTAGCAGATATAGATGATCCAAACAGCAATCACGATTTTGGAAAAGATATCATTCCAAATTTACTAAACGATGGAAAACGCTTATTTGCGTGGGAATTTAAAGGGTATTGGAAAGATGTTGGAACAGTAGATTCTTTATGGGAAGCAAATATGGATCTGTTAAGTTCCAACAATGAGCTGGATTTAAATGATTCAAACTGGAAAATTTATACAGAAGATGTTGCAGCAGTGCCACAATACATTGGAGTGGATGCCAAAATCAACAATGCCTATATCAATCAGGGATGTGTTATTAATGGGGAGATTAATAACTCTGTACTATTTACCAATGTAAAAGTAGAAAAAGATGCACAAATCAATGATTCTGTTTTAATGCCTGGTGTTGAAATTGGCGAAGGTGCAATCATACATCGTGCGATTCTTATGGAAGGTGTTAAAGTAGATGCTGGCTGTGTCGTTGGAGATCCTGACAGTGAACACATTGAGCTTGTCAGTAAAAGAGTAAGGGGTGAGTAATATGTGTGATGCATTTGGTATTGTAAATTTTGAAACTGCAAACGTAAATATAAAGGGATTAGGTGATTATCGTCCAGTATCCGCATTTTCCTTTTTAGGGAGATATCGACTGGTAGATTTTCCAATTTCAAATATGAGTAACAGCGGAATTAATCATATTAAAGTTCTAGTAAAATCAAATCCAAGATCACTTGTTGAACATTTGGGAACAGGGCGGCATTACAATATAAATTCAAAAAGAGGGAAGCTGCATATTCTTCCGGCTGCTTCATTAGATGATAAAGATTTTTATAACACAGATGTAAATGCATTGATGTATAATCTAAATGCAATTGAAGATATTAGTCAAAAATATGTAGTGCTGGCACCAAGTCATATGGTATATCGTCAGGATTTTAGTAAATTATTAGATATCCATATGGAAAGTGGTGCAGATATTACAATGCTGTATCAAAATGTAGATAATGCAAAGGAAGCATTTATCGACTGTGATGTGGTAAATCTTAATAAACAAAAAGGATTGTTATCATTGGAAAGAAACAGAGGAAATGCCAAAGCTCGTGCTATTTCCTTAGAAACCTATGTATTAAGTAAAGAGCTGTTTATATCTTTAGTAAAAAAAGCTGCAAATACAAGTTCTTTATATTGGTTTAGAGATATCGTAAATGATATGTGTACAGAATTGGATATTCGAGGTGTAGCACATCGTGGCTTTGTTGCCTGCATCAATGATTTCCAAAGCTATTATAAAGGAAATATGGAGCTTTTGGATTATGATAAGGGAGAAGATTTGTTTGATGATAACTGGCCATTTTACACACGTACCAATGATTCCTGTCCAACACAGTATTACAAAGATATTGTAGTAAGACATAGCATTATTTCCAATGGATGTACCATTGAAGGAAATGTAATTAATAGTGTTATTGGACGTGGTGTTGAAGTTAAGAAAGGTGCTGTTATTGAAAACAGTGTCATTCTTCCAGGGGCTGTTATCGGAGAAAATGTACACATTAATAATGTAGTAGTGGATAAACGAGCAAGAATCGTAAATAAAAAAGAAGTTTGTTCTGTATCAGAACATCCGCTGTACGTGAAAAGGAATGATAAAATATAATGGCTAGAATATTAATGGTCGCATCCGAAGGACTTCCATTCATTAAGAGTGGAGGTCTGGCAGATGTTATTGGTTCTCTTCCACAGGAACTGGTAAAAAAAGGACATGAAGTACGTGTAGTACTTCCTATGTATTTAAAGATTGCACAGAATTTTCATGATGAAATGCAGCTGGAAGCACAATATACAGTTTCTATTAACTATCATGAAGTACCTGTAAATATCTGGTCAACGATGCGCAAAGATGTAAAATTTTATTTTGTGGAACATAGAGGTTATTTTGAAAGAGATAACATGTATGGATATGCAGATGATGGAGAACGCTTTGCATATTTTCAAAAAGCAGTCATTGAAATGTTAAACCAGTTGAATTACTTCCCTGAAATCATGCATTGTCATGACTGGCATACAGGTATGATTCCTGTTATGTGCAAAGAAGGACATAGTTTTGATGAACGTTATCGCAATATTCGTCATGTATATACAATTCACAATCTTGCCTATCAGGGAAATTTTGGTGTAGAAATGCTGGATAGCTGTTTAGGACTTGATTATCGTTTATACGATAATGGAAATGTACGATATGATGGCGGCATCAGCTTTATGAAATCTGGTATTTTATATGCGGATAAAGTCACAACAGTATCTCCAACCTATTCACAGGAAATTTTAACACCTCAATTTGGTGAACATTTGGAAATGGTGTTAAATATTCGTAAATATGATTTATGGGGTATTACCAATGGAATTGATATTGAATACTGGGATCCGAAATCTGATCCAGATATTCCATATCATTACAACAAAGTGAATGTGAAGAAACAAAAAGAAGCGAATAAACTTGCTTTACAAAAAGAACTTGGATTAAGAGAAGATCCAAATGTGATGCTCGTAGGTGTTGTTTCTCGTTTAACATGGCAGAAAGGGTTCTATCTAATGATGGAAAAACTTTCTGAAATATGTGCTATGCCAATTCAGCTGGCAATTTTAGGCAGTGGAGAAGCAAGTATAGAAGAAAAAATGCGTCAGCTTGAAGAAGGAAACAAAGGAAAAATCGTTTTCTACAACGGATATAATGATGCGTTGGCTCATCGTATTTATGCCGCAAGTGATTTATTCTTTATGCCTTCCTTGTTTGAACCATGTGGAATTTCTCAGTTGATTTCTATGCGTTATGGTACACTTCCACTTGTACGAGAAACTGGAGGTCTAAAAGATACGGTAACTCCATACAATGAATTTGAAAAGAGTGGAACTGGCTTTAGTTTTGCCAACTACAACAGCGATGAAATGATCAATGTTATGAACAACGCAGTTCATGTTTACTATGATCGTCCAGAAGACTGGAAAGTTCTGGTTCGAAATGCCATGAATTGTGATGTTAGCTGGGAAAGAAGTGCAAATACATACTGTCAGCTATATGCACAGCTTCATCCATAATTAAAGAAAAGAGGAGTTCTTATGAAAGAATTCCTTTTTGTATATTTTAAAACTAGAAAGAAACATGATAAAGAAAGATTTCTATAGGAGGTGTATGATGGAACGTTATCTATCTGTTCAAGAAGCTGCGGGAAAATGGGGCGTATCAAAGCGAAGAGTGAATCAATACTGTGTAGAGGGGCGTGTTTCTGGTGCACAAAGGATTGGAAAAGCATGGGCAGTTCCTTTTGATGCAGAAAAACCAGGCGATCCTCGCAAGCAGAAAAAGCAGTCAGTCAATCTTAAACAGACAAAAGTAAAAGAATTGTTTTCTGGATTTATGCCCTTGATGAACACACCATTTGAAGCAGGACATTGTCTGGAAACAATCAAAAATATGAAGGAAGGGCAAAAAAAGGATATTGCCATGGCAGAATACTATTATTTTAGTGGACAGGCCGAAAAGGCCATGAAGAAAACAGAACTTTATCTTAGTGCAGCAGATAAAGAAATCCGACTTTCTACCTGCTGGATCTTTGCCTACTCCTGTTTGACAATGGGGCGAATTGACCATGCCCGTCATGCTTTGCAGGAAATTCAAAATACATTGGCAAACGATGGAAAAACCAAACCATCAGTACATGCAGTAGAAGCCTTTGTAGCATTTGGAGCAGCTGTGCTTTTGCACTTGCCTTTGCCAAAGGAAATGCCATCCACTGAAGAATTCTTACCTTTGCTGGCACCAGGTATTCGAGCATTTGCACTATATGTGCAGGCTCATTATCTTTATTTGAAAGAGGAATACGAACACAGTGCTGGGATTGTAGAAGCTACTCTTGCGATGGGAGCATCAAATTATCCAATTCCTGCTATTTATTTGCATTTAGTAGCTGTCATGGACTATATGAGTTTAAAACAGCCAAAAAAAGCAAAGTTTCATTTACTTGCTGCATGGGACATTGCACGCTTAGATGATCTTATTGAAGGTTTTGGGGAACATCATGGTCTTTTAGGAGCTATGCTGGAAGCAGAAATAAAACCAAAATGGCCAAAAGATTTTAAAAGAATTATCGATATCACCTATCGTTTCTCTTCCGGATGGCGTAGAGTTCATAACCCGATAACAGGACATGATGTTGCGGATGATCTGACTACCACAGAGTTTGCTATTGCTATGCTTGCGGCAAGAGGCTGGACAACACAGGAAATCGCAAAACACCTGAATATTTCGGCAAATACAGTAAAAGATCACATTTCTGAGGCAATGAAAAAACTTCAGGTAGAAAACAGAAAAGACTTGAAAAAATATATGCTGCAATAAAAAAGGACAAAGAATTAGCAATTCCATATCCCCCATTTCAACCTCTGAAATGGGGGATAGTACTTCTAAATTTATTAAAGTATAATAAAGGTGTATTAAGTAAGTGAATACTTGAAGTGAAAAGCTGGAAGATAAAATTCACTAAAGTGCTCTTAATGCATTTGTAGAAAAAAATTACACTTATAATAAAAAGATTAATTCTTCTGCACAACAATCTATATTTTTTATAATAAGAGCACAGTAAAATCCATGGCATTCTATGGGATATTGTGCTCTTTTATACTATAACGATTTTCCTTTTTGAAAAATATAGATAGTTGTATATAGTCATGTGTTTATAAATCGGTATCTCTTGTTATGCATTAAAAATGGAGGTGAGAAATAAATGATGTTAAGTGATATCGTAGCAAAAACTGGTTTTAGAAGTATTTTTCAATGGAATAAATGTTATGAAAAGATAGTAAAGGAGGAGGCTTTATGAAACATAAATTATTCAATAAAACACTGGCAATATTGCTGTCGTTTATGGTGATGAGCGGATTATTGCCGAGCGAAGCTTTTGCAGCTGAACATAATCCTACAGAGTTGACAGTAGGCAATATTAAGGTTGACGTAGCGCAGGAAGGATATTGGATGACGGACGAAAATGGTGTTCTTACATCATCTGATGAATCAAATTACAATGTGTACTATGATGCAAATGGAACGCTGTATTTGAACAATGCGACAATTGCCGGCGTAAGTAGTACAAGCTATGGTGCAGGTATTTTGTTTAAGGGGGGAGACTTAACAATTGATTTGAAGGGAGATAATAAGATTATTGCTTCTGCGGATGACTCAGATTCAGCCGGAATAACGAATGCATATAATTTTGCATATGGTCTTACTCTTTTAGGTGGAGGTTCTCTTGATATAAAAAGTGCAGATACGCACGATACAACATATGCTATATTTATAGCAAAAAATATCATCATTGATAATGTCAATATTACTGCAACTACCGGCAAAACCGAAGTATCAAGAAATGAAGCAATTCGAAGTGAAGCAGGAAGTATCTATATCAAGAACAGTACAATGAATACTCAAACACCGGACAATGAAAATGCGTGGTGGAGTCGAGGGCTTATGGCCGGAAATGGTCTGGATGGTATAAACATAACCATTGAAAACAGTGTAGTAACAGTAAATGCCGGAAATGTAAGAAATATGGGAGATGCAGACAGCAGTGCAATTGAAGCAAATGAAATAAACATTAAAAACAGCCTTGTTGTTGCCAATGGACAACATAGGAGTCTTGCACCATATGAAAGATATACAATTGATGATTCACTAGTACATCAAATTGTAAGAAATGATAATTCCAATGAATCTTGTGTGTATGGAAATTACGAACTAGCATCAGATTATACCATAGGTAAAGATGAAACCTTGCTAGTTAATAAGGACGCTGTGTTAACTGTAGGTAAGGATACTACATTAACAAATGAGGGTAATGTCGTAAATGAAGGAAATATTCAGGTAAATGTTGGAGGAACTTATACCGGAATGCAGCCTCAAACAAACAAAGTAAAATATGAAATCGGTTGGGATACAGACAGCAATGGTATTTCAGATAAAACAGATTTTATGGAATATGGAACACCTCTTGTTTATGATGGGCAGACACCTGAAAAACAGGGAGATGCGCAGTACAGTTATGAATTTTCAGGTTGGAATCCAGCTATTGTTGATGGAGAAACAGTCAGTGCATCTGTTTTGTATTCAGCAGTATTTACTCCTGTATTAAACCATTACACGATCACATTGCCGCAAGAAAAAGGGTACAACATTAACTATACAGGAGATACAAACATACCATATAACGGAGATTTTTCTTTTACAGTTGATTTTGATAAAGGATATTATCCCGGAGAAAATTTTGTAATTAAGGTAAACGATGCTGAAATTCAGAGTGACAATAATGGAAATTATGTCATATCAAACATTAGTGAGAACAAGAAAATCACTGTTGAAGGTATTGAATACGATGCAAAAGCACCTGTAATGAATGGTATTGAGGACAGAAAGACTTACTGTGGAGAAATTATGTTCACCGTTGAGGATGATAATCTTAGTAGTGTGACGATTGACGGAAAGGAAGTTATACCTGACTCTGATGGTTTTTATACAGTGGCATCAGCAGTAAACGAACAGACAATCGTTGCTACTGATAAAGCAGGAAATAATGTTGTATATAAAATAACCGTAAATGCTGATCATCAATGGAGTGAACCGAAGTGGCAGTGGTCAAATGATGGAAAAACAGCAACAGTTGTATTTACCTGTGAAAATGACAGAACTCATAAAGCAACTCCAAAAGTTACTATGACTTCAGTAGTAAAAATACCTGCAACATGTACAAAGATGGGGATTAGTGCTTATACAGCAACAGTAGAGTTTAATGGAAATATTTATGTTGTAGTAAAAGAAATGACGGATATTACGGCATTAGGTCATAAACTGGTGAAAACAGAAATGAAAGCAGCAACCTGCACAGAAGCTGGAAATATTGCATACTGGACATGTGCAACTTGTGGTAAACATTTTAGTGATGCACAAGGTGAAAATGAAATAAGTCTTGAAAGTACAGTAATTCCTGCTACAGGTCATCGCTATGAAAATGGCAAATGTACTGTTTGTGAAGGGATAGATCCTGAATTTCAGGCTATGATTATTGCTGGTGCGAATGGTACATGGCAGAAAGGGAATAAGAATACATTATCTTTTACTTCTAATGCATCTTTTAATCACTTTATTAAAGTACAGGTTGATGGGAAAGAACTTGATAAGGCAAATTATGAGGTAAAAGAAGGCAGTACCACTGTTACTTTAAAAGCTTCTTATCTGGAAACTTTATCTGCTGGTAAGCATACGCTTTCTATTGTTTCCGAAACTGGTACAGCTACTACAGAATTTACCATTAAGAAAGCACCTGTTGTTCATACAGATGATCCTAAGACAGGGATTGCAATGAATATGATGCTTTTGAGTGTTATGTTGCTTGTTTCTGCAGGAGTTTTGGGAATGGTTGTTTATAGAAAATATAGAAAACAGGATTTCTAATTTGTTTTCCTTGTTTGTAATAGAATTATTAAAAAGTATGAAGTACACTGCAATGAGCGTATGTTTCATACTTTTTATTTGTATAGAAGCAGGGAAGTGTCATGGGTAGTATAGTTTGAATTATATCTCGACACATATAACCTAAAATGTTACACTAGTTCTGTTGTGAAGATAATGAAAGAGGAAGATGTATGAGAAAAATAAATAAAAAGCGTTTGCTGCTGGTAATTGTTACTGGTTTGATTTTAATATGTTTGCTTGCTTTTGGAATTGTAAAGGGCATTTCTTATGTTATGGATAATTCTAAGCCGTTAGAATTGGTGGGGAATGAAAAACAGCTACTTATGCTAGATTCTGCTTATCAAGAGCTTGGTGTAAATATTCCTGAAGCAGAGATGGAAGGAAAAGTAGATACGACAAAATCAGGAACATACAAGCTTCGTTATACATATAAGAAACAAAAGGTAACACGCACAGTGGAAGTTCTGGATAATAAACAAATTGTAATGAATTTAAATGGTTCTGCACATACTTATGTGAAACAGAATCAAAAATATATTGAGTCTGGATGTCATGCGATTGATAAAATAGAAGGAAATCTTACAGATAAAGTAAAAATAGAAGGGAATGTGGATACTAGCAAACCTGGAAAATATGAAGTTGTTTATAAAGTGAAAAACAAACAGGGGGTAGAGTGTTCCAGAAAAAGAATCGTACAGGTTGTCTCTGAAAAAGATTTTAAAGAGAATGTAAATGGAGTTCCTGTCATGATGTATCATTATGTATATACAAAAGAGGATGTACCTGAAAATATCAATACTAACTATTTGTTAGATACAGATTTAGAAGATCAATTAGCATATTTAACTTCTCAAAATTATTATTTTCCTTCTTATAAGGAATTATATGCATATATTAAGGGAGAAATAGACTTACCTGAAAAAAGTATTATTTTAACTTTTGATGATGGGCAAAAAGGTTTTTTGGAGTATGGAATTCCATTGTTGGAGAAATATCAAGTACCTGCTACATCCTATATAATTGCTTCTAAAAATGGGGAAGAGAAAGTGAAAAAGTATGCAAGTGAGTATATTAGTTTTCAGTCTCATTCTTATAATATGCATATTGGTGGAGGAACAATTGGACATGGGGGTATTATTAGTGCTTTAACAAAAGATGAAATCAAAGATGATTTAGTAAAGGCACAAACTATCGTTCAGAATACAGAGGCTTTTGCGTATCCATATGGAGATGTAACAGAAGATGCCAAACAGGCAGTAAAGGATGCGAATATCTTATGTTCTTTTAGTACGGAGTATGGAAAAGTATTTAAAGGGGATGATCCTACATCTTTGAAAAGAGTTCGTGTTTTAGGAGATGCTTCACTGGAATCTTTTATCGCATCTATTCAATAAAGAGAAAGAAGTCACAAGGTCTTGCTTGTGGCTTTTTAACAAGTGATGATGGCATAATAAGATAGAGAATGTTTTGTGTATAGAAACGAAAAAGAATGTGTGTTTACGAATGCTGTAACAATTTCTAAATCTTTTTAAATATTATTGTATTTCTTAAAAGAATACGTTATGATTGATAACAATTTAAGAAAAGGGGAGTTTTATATGGGAAAATTAAATGCTAAGCAGCTTCTTTCTGTTTCACTGACTTTGTTTGCGATTTTCTTTGGGGCAGGGAATATGATTTTTCCACCTGCTATGGGACAATTGGCTGGTACAAATTTTATTCATGCATTGGCTGGATTTCTTGTGACGGATGCAGGAATTGCGATTTTAGGAATGATTGGGGTTGTCCTTGTTGGAAATTCTATGAGTGATTTAGGAAGACTTGTAAGTAAAAAGTTTGCGGTGGTACTTTCTGTTGGGGTATATCTGTTGATAGGGCCATTGTTTGCTTTGCCAAGAACAGGAAGTGTTTCTTTTGAACTTGCATTGCTTCCTTATGTGCCACAGCATAATGCATGGATCTTTTCCTTGCTTTTTACAGCAGGTTTCTTTTTGCTTACGTATTATTTGAGCAGCAATCCAAACAAAGTTGTAGATGTTGTAGGGAAATATATGACACCTATTTTGCTGATTAGCATTGTTATGATTTTTGTTGGCTGTATTTTTACAAATCCAGTAAATTCAGAAATGATACAGTATGGAACAATTGGTGCTCCTCAACAGGATTATGTTTCTATTCCTTTTTTTAAAGGAATGATAGAAGGATATAACGCATTGGATGGACCTGCAGGTTTGGCATTTGCAATCATTGTGATCAATGCGATTCGAAGTTATGGAATTACCGATAAAAAAAGTATTGTAAAGTATACGATTTTTAGTGGACTTGGTGCAGCTTTCTTTTTAGCAGTGGTATATTTTATGCTTACTTATGCAGGAGCTATTACATCTACTTCTTTTTCCAATGGAGGTGCATTGTTACATGCATTGACAAGCAGTTTGTTTGGAAATGTTGGGGGAGTGATTCTTGGTATTGCGGTTCTTTTGGCTTGTTTAACAACTTCCATTGGTTTGACAACTGCATTTTCAGATTATTTTAAAGAATTGTTTCCATCTGTTTCTTATAAAAAGATTGCGGCAGCTGTTTGTATATTTAGTTTTGTTATCAGCAATGTTGGTTTATCTCAATTGATAACTATTTCTTTACCGGTCTTGATGATGATTTATCCAATAAGTGTTGTGTTGATTCTATTATCGTTTATGAAAAAATATATTGGACATAGAAGAATGGTATATGTTGGCGGAATGTTCATGGCTTTTCTTGCTTCCTTTGTAAGTGCACTGGAAAGTGCCGGTGTTAGTTTTGGGATAACATCTTTGTTTCATGATTATCTTCCTTTCTATAGTCTGGGACTTGGGTGGATCATACCTGCTGTTATAGGTGCTTTCATTGGATTCTTGCCATTTTGGCCAATGAATAAGAAAAATGAAAATATATAGGATTCTAATATAATAAAAGGTCTTTCTCTCTAAAATCTGTGTTAACAGGAGTTTTAGGAAGAAAGACTTTCTTTTATTCAAGTAAAGTTACAGGATACGAAAATCCATGTTTTAGGGTATATTCTTCTAATGTTAAGTTTTTTTCGTACATTTCCCTGGCGGCTTTTTTTCCTACATATCGAAAATGCCATGGCTCATTTGCAGTTCCTGTGATGTTTGTTTTATCTTTAGGATAGCGAAGAATAAAGCCATATTCATGTGCATGATTGATTACCCATTGATATTCTGGTGTATTACCAAACAAACTATAGGTTCCATCAAGAACATTTTGGCTTGTTAAGTCTACACTTAAACCTAACTGATGTTCACTGCAGCCAGGAATTGCGACAAGCTTTGAAGCAGTCACAGAATCATAAATACGGAAATATTCATCATATATCTTCTTTTGTTCCTCATAAGAACGATAAGCACTGTTGATTACAAGGTGCAATTCCTGTTTTTGTGCATCTTTATACATATTTTCTAAAGCATCTGCCGCATCTTTTCGCATTTGACTGTTGGTGTTGTCAGGGGCATTGGGAATGTTGACTTCTACAAGATTTTCTGGAACATAGCTTTCTGGAATATAAAATCCTTTTTTAATAAGTGTTGTTATGTGTGATGGATCTTTAATTGCATATTTTCTATCTGCTTTGTTTCTTGTATCAATCATACGATAAGAAATCTGCATAACAGCATCTTTTGGAGATTTTTTTGATTTGATATAGGCAGGAAAATCTTTTACGATATATCCCTGAACTGCAAAATAAGGGTTGATTTGTTCCCATGTAAGTTTGTTTTGGATTACTATTTGAAACTCAGATAAAGATAGCTTCTGCATCAAAAAACGTAAATTTTCTTTTTGATAACCAAGTGCACTTAAATCTTTATAATCCTTTTTATAGAAGGTATCTACATAAGAGATGATTTCTTCTGTGTTTTTGTTACTGCTTACTAAAAGGTCATAATCCAAATAATGTTTTTCATTAGGGAATGCATTCCATTTTGATAAATCAATAACTTTATCATAATCTAAATATTCTTTGATTTCATCATCGCTTAAAGAAAGTAAAATTTTTCGTTCCTGTGCAGGATATCCTTTATATCCTAATTGTATACGTGTCCAGTTTGCAATTGTCAAAAATAAAAGAAGGGCAAGGACAGCGAAGCCTGCGATAAGAATTTTAAAACGTTTATGAGTTTTATTTTTACTATTTAACATTTCTATAGTGATCCTCCATAAATCTTACATATACTTTTTTTAATCGTTTTATATTTTAGTATGGAGTTTGCTTTTTTACAATAAAAGATTACATTTTATATACGATATCATTTAGTAGAGAGAAAAAGTATACAGGATAAGGAAGGATTTGTTTTAGGGGTGCCAGCAAATGTTTGTCAGTAACTGTATCCATCTGGTTGATGATAACGATTTTTTGCTGTGCGTGTGTTTTGTTAAAGTTATAGGTGATAAGCTGTGCCATAAGAGAAACATCAACTCTAGTGTCTTCTTTCCATTGAAAATGCTGTTTTGCCAAAGGATAGCGATGAATGGTTTCACATGCTTTTTTATGAAAGGCACTAGCTCCTACGATTTGGATGACACATTCACAAAAAGAGGGAACTGCTGGTTCGTTTTCTTTTTCGAATTTTAATGGATATTGTCTGGAGCCATCTGCTTCTATGATCATTTTATCGCAACAAGATAAAGCTGCTGATAAAACTTCAGATGATACCGATTGCAGTTTTTTACCTTGATAAGGTTTCGCAAGGAATAAAAGATTAGAAGAAAGTTTTGATTGTATTTCCCTGATGTCTTCGCTTAGACTGATTTGCTTGCTTGTTAGATGTTTTGGATATAACATGTGTGTCGTTGTTGTTACGATCGTTTTTTCCTGTTTAGAGAATTTATCACCTAGCGCAAAACAGAAAGAGGTTTTTCCACCTCCTCCAATTACAGAAATGCAGTGCTGTTTTTGAAGCTTTTCTTGATCGATGATAAGTTGTATGGTATTCATGGTATCACTTCCTGAAAATAGTATAAAATAAACAAAAAATATTGTAAAATATAGATGTAGAAATTTGGTGATATATGTGGAAAAGAAATTGTTTTGTAAAAGTGGAGGATGCAGTGCAAAACTTGGTGCCCATGCACTTGATCATGTACTTTCAAAACTTCCAAGAAAAATAGATGAGCATCTTTTGGTAGGGTATGCATCAAAGGATGATGCTGCAGTTTATCAGCTTCGTGAAGATCTGGCAATCGTATCAACGCTTGATTTTTTCCCTGCCATGGTAGAAGATCCGTATACCTTTGGACAGATTGCGGCAACAAATGCATTAAGTGATATATATGCAATGGGAGGAGAAGTGATTAGTGCTTTAAACATTGTTAGCTTTCCTGAAAAAGAGGACTTAAATATTTTAGGAGAAATCTTAATGGGAGGTGCTTCTAAAGTAGAAGAAGCTGGTGGTGTGCTTGCTGGAGGTCATTCCATTCAGGGAGAGGATGTTTTGTATGGGTTAAGTGTAACTGGCACCATACATCCCAATCATATTTATCAAAACTGCGGTGTAAAAGAAGGAGATGTATTAATTCTAAGTAAGCCGCTGGGAGTAGGAATTTTATTGAGTGCCCATCGTATGGGGGCATTAGATGATGATGCCTATCAGAAAATGATTCATTCTATGACAACCTTAAATCGCTATGCGAGTGAAATAATGAAAAAATATCATGTACATGCCTGTACAGATGTGACAGGTTTTGGCTTTTTAGGGCATTTGCATGAAATGCTGGATGGTGCATACAGTGCGCATGTTGATGCAGGTAAACTTCCTTTGTTGCCAAATGTTCATGGGTATGCAGAGGAGTTTTATATTACGGCAGCCGGACAAAAAAATCGAAACTTTTTAGAGGGCAAGGTTCATTTTGAAAATGTGGATTTTGCGATGGAGGAAATTTTGTTTGATCCACAGACAAGTGGAGGGCTGTTAATAAGTGTTTCAAAAGAAGATGCGCAAAGTTTGTTAGAAGAACTTCAAATTATGCAGGAATCATGTAACATTGTAGGAAGAATTGAAAAGAAACAGCCTTATGAAATTTATGTGAAGGGAGAATTGGAATGAAAAAAATCATTGATGCCAGAGGAAAACAATGTCCGATTCCTGTGATACTTGCAAAAGATGCAATGAAAGAGGAAAAGGCAGTTGAAATTGTTGTGGATAATGAGATTGCAGTACAAAATCTTATGAAACTGGCAAAACAAAAGAATTATCAAATGCATAGTGAAAAAAAGGAAGATGTTTTTGTAGTGAATCTTACAAAAGAGGAAGAACAAAGTGAAAATATAATAGAAGAACCTGTTGTGTGTCAAAAAGATACATTGTCTAAGAAAATTGTTGTGATTTCTTCAGAAGTCATGGGACAGGGAGATGATGTTTTGGGAAACGTATTGATGAAAGGATTTATCTATGCACTCACACAGATGGATGTTTTACCTTCCTGTGTTATTTTCTATAATGGAGGATTAAAACTTGCCTGTAAAGGCTCTGCTGTATTAGAGGATTTGAAAACACTGGAATCTTTAGGGGTTGAAATTTTAAGCTGTGGTACCTGTCTGTCTCATTATGGACTTGTTGATGAAGTAGCTATTGGTCAAGTTACCAATATGTATGAAATTGTGGAAAGACAAATGCTGGCTAGTGGAGTGATTCGTCCATGAGAGTAATTGTAAGAGGTGGCGGTGATTTAGCAAGTGGAACAGCGTACAAGCTATTTCAATGCGGTTTTGAAGTCATTCTTTTAGAATGTGAAAAACCGACATCGATTCGTCGTTATGTATCTTTTAGTGAAGCGGTATATCATGGGCAAGCCAGTGTAGAAAATGTATGGTGTGTAAAAGCAGAATGTATACAGGAAGTAGAAAAAATTTTAAGCGATAAGAAAATTGCTTTGCTTGTTGATCCAGATGGAAAAAGCATTTCGAAACTTCATCCAGATGTTGTCGTGGATGCCATCTTGGCGAAAAAAAACTTGGGAACAAGAATCGATATGGCAAAAATTGTTATTGGTTTAGGTCCTGGATTTGAAGCAGGAAAAGATGTTCATGCTGTTGTGGAAACAAAACGTGGACATTCTTTAGGTGTTGTATATTATGAAGGAAAAGCCATTGTGAATACAGGAATACCAGGAGTGATTGGCGGATATGGAAAAGAAAGAGTTATTCATGCCCCGGAAACAGGAATTTTACATTGCAAGGCAAAAATCGGTGATATCGTAGAAAAAGGGCAGTGTATTGCGATGGTTGGAAATGTATGTGTAGAAGCAAGTTTAAGTGGTGTTTTACGAGGAATTCTTCCGGATGGTTTTTCTGTATGGAAAGGATTGAAAATGGCAGATATTGATCCTCGAAAGGAACAGGTAGAAAACTGTACAACGATTTCTGATAAAGCACGCTGTATTGCTGGTGGAGTAGTAGAAGCTATTTTACATTTGCATAATCTTTAAGAATATAAGATATAAGAAGTGAAAGAAACTCATGAATCCCGTGAGTTTTTTACAGTTTTTCGATGTATATAGAAAAGAGGGAATAAAATGATATATTTTGATCATGCG
Source organism: Amedibacterium intestinale (assembly GCF_010537335.1). Taxonomy (NCBI): domain Bacteria; kingdom Bacillati; phylum Bacillota; class Erysipelotrichia; order Erysipelotrichales; family Erysipelotrichaceae; genus Amedibacterium; species Amedibacterium intestinale. The sequence goes on along the minus strand of NZ_AP019711.1, from coordinate 1,524,705 downwards.
GCTACTTCCTTTCCAAAGTCAAAGGCAACACTGGATGCTTTTGTTTATGCCGCAAATACGTATGCCAATGCAGGCAGAGGGAGTTATGAAGCTTCCTTGCAGGCATCACGAATGCTTTATCAGACAAGAGAAGATATAAAAAAATACGTTCATGCGGAAAATGGAGAAGTTGTGTTTACAAGTGGAACGACTATGGCTTTCAATATCATCATCAAAGGAATGTTTCATAAAGGTGATCATATTCTTACAACAGCATTGGAACATAATTCCATCTTGCGTCCTTTGTATGAGATGGAAAAACAAGGGGTAGAAGTGGATATTCTTTCTTTTAAGAAAGATGGAACAATTGATATAGAGGAATTCATTTCCAAGAGAAAGCCCAATACGAAAGCAATGATCATGACATTGGTTTCCAATGTATTTGGAGTGATACAGCCAGTAAAACAGATTGCGGAAATTGCACATGCGTATGGAATGCTTGTTATCGTTGATGCAGCACAGGCAGTGGGACATATGGATATTAACATGAACGAAATGGGAATTGATATTTTATGTTTTAGTGGACATAAAGGGCTGCGTACGCCAAGAGGAATAGGTGCTATCGTTATGAAACAGGCATATGCTATCGATCCTTTATTAAGTGGAGGAAGTGGATTTTCATCCTTTGAAAAAAGGCAGCCAAAAAATCTTCCGGAACACTTGGAAGCTGGGACTTTGCCGATAGAACTGATTGCATCCTTGCAGGCGGCATTAAAAGAAGAAAGTAAAGAAAACAAGAAACAGGAACAACGTATTTGTACATATTTTATAGAAAAGGTGAAACAGATTTCCAATGTGGAAATCTTATGTGAAGAAAATACAAATCGATGTGCGCTTGTTTCCTTGCGCTTACATGGAATAGCAAGTGAGGAAGCGATGGATCTTCTTTCACAGAACTATGATATATGCGTAAGAGGTGGAATTCATTGTGCACCTTTGCTGCATAAACAGCTGCATACAGAAACATGTGGGTTATTACGGTTTTCTTTTTCAAAAGACAATACAAAAGAAGAAGTCGATATTGCGCTGAAGGCATTACAGGAAATTATGGAGGAAGTATGCGAGTAAAACAAACATGGCTGATTGTAAGTTTTTCTACAACAAATGATGCAATGCGTTTTGAGGCAAATTGTCCTATAGAAGGAAGGCTGATTCCTTTACCGACATCGTTATCATCAGGGTGTGGATTAGCATGGAAATCTCCTTTGTCTTTAAAAATGGAACTGCTGGATTATCTTTCAAAGGAATCAGTCGTATATGAACAGGTTGTAGAAATTTTGTTGTAGGAGGGATGCGTATGTTAGAGAAAATGCAAGAACAAATTAAAAAAGGTGTGACGATGTTTGCACTGCATGAATTGGATGATACAAAACAAAAAAGATGCTGGTTTGTGGAAAAGGCAGAAGAACTTCCTTCCTTTTTACAGAGTGAACATATAAAAGAACTTTTTCATGAGAAGAAAAGTGCCTATTGGAAAGATGGAGATACTTCTTATATGTTAGAATGTGTACTTCCCAAAACACCGTTATATATTATGGGTGGAGGAACGATTGCGCTTTTCTTGGCACAGATGGCACAAATGTGTGATTTTGAAGTTCATGTCTTTGATGATCGAAAAGAGTTTGCAGATTCCCATCGTTTTCCATGGGCAGAAGAAGTCCTATGCATGCCTTTTGATGAGCTGTTTTCTTGTTATCATTTTCAAAAAGATGCATATTTTGTACTTGTGACAAGAGGACATTTGAATGATGAAAAGTGTTTGAAAGAAGTGCTGCAGCTTTCCTATGCTTATGTAGGGATGATTGGTTCAAAAAGAAAAAACAATATCATTAGGGAGCATTTGCTGATGCAGGGATATGAAAAAGAAAAGCTGGATGAGGTGCATGCCCCAATCGGAATTGCTATTCAATCGGATACACCTGCTGAAATTGCAATAAGTATCGTGGCAGAATTGATTCAGAAAAGAGCGCAGTTACGTCCACAATCCACAACAGAAAGTGTTTGGAAAAAAGTGGAAAAGGATTGTATCCTGGCGACTATTTTATATCATCATGGTTCTACTCCAAGAGAAATGGGAAGCAAGATGCTGATTTTTAAAGATGGACATATTGAGGGAAGTGTTGGTGGAGGAAATTTGGAATATGCAGTGCAAAAACAGGCAGAACTTTTATTTCAAAGTTTAGATACATCACAAGTTATGTATTTTTCATTATCGAATGAAGATGCAGCCAAAGAAGGAATGGTATGCGGGGGAGATGCCTGTGTATTGTTAGAAAAAGCAGATATGTTATGGTAAAAGAAAAGAAATAGATGAGTATTGGTAAGGTTTCTTTCTTTATCAACTTAAAAAAATGTGCTATATTGAAAAAGAACAAAAGAGGAGAGGGTGTCTATGAAAAAAATCAATACAGTGGATGCGATAGGGCATGTATTATGTCATGATATTACAAGAATTATCAAAGATGAGGTAAAAGATACCCCTTTTCGTAAAGGGCATATTGTAAAAGAAGAAGATATTCCTGTTTTATTATCGCTTGGAAAAGAACATTTATATGTATGGGAACAAAAGGAAGATATGCTGCATGAAAATGATGCCGCAAAAATCTTATATTCTCTTTGTGAAAATGAATATATGCACCCTTCTGCAATTAGAGAAGGAAAGATTGAGGTAATTGGAGAAGTGGATGGCATGCTGGATGTTGATGTAGAGCGTTTATGCGACATCAATGAAACAGAAGAAATCATGATTGCGTCAAGAAGCAACTATTCTCTTGTGAAAAAAGGAGAAAAACTTGCTGGAATGCGTGTGATTCCTTTAATGGTAAGTAAAGCAAAAATGGAAGAGGTTAAACAAAAAGCGAAAGATAAGCCTTTGTTAGCCATTCGTCCTTTCGTATTAAAAACAGCAGGTGTAGTCACAACAGGAAGTGAGGTATATCACGGACGTATCAAAGATACCTTTACACCGGTTATCATAGATAAATTAAAAGAATATGGCATAGAAGTATGTATGCATATGATTGTGGATGATAAGCCAGAACAAATTACAGAAGCAATACGTACTATGAAAGAAGCTAAGGTAGATATGATCTTATGCACAGGAGGTATGAGTGTAGATCCAGATGATGTTACTCCGCTATCTATTCGATTAAGTGGAGCAAATATCGTATCTTATGGAGCCCCAGTTCTTCCAGGTGCCATGTTTTTGCTTGGTTATTTTGAAGATGATACACCAATTGTAGGACTTCCAGGTTGTGTCATGTATGCAAAGGCAACCGTATTTGATTTATGTCTTCCAAGAATTGCATGTGGAATTAAATTAACGAAAAAAGATATCGCAAGATTAGGAAATGGCGGATTTTGTATGCAATGCAAAGAATGTCATTATCCAAACTGCAGTTTTGGGAAAGAGATTTTATAGAAATGAGTGAGAATATGGAATTAACACATTTTGATGAACATGGAAATGCTGTTATGGTCGATGTAAGTGAAAAGAAAATTACTTCTAGAACAGCAGTGGCAAAAGGTGAAATTTATGTCAGTGAAGATATCATGCAGGCTTTGTTGAAGAAAAAAGTAAAAAAAGGAGATGTCTTGGGTGTTGCACAGATTGCAGGAATTATGGGCGCCAAGAAAACAAGTGATTTAATTCCCTTGTGCCATCCTTTAATGCTTGGAAAGTGTCAGGTACAATTTCATATCCATGAAGATAAAGGGTGTATAGAAGCAGTATCTACGGTAAAAACAGATGGGAAAACCGGTGTGGAGATGGAAGCCTTAACAGCCGTAACCACTGCTTTATTAACTATTTATGATATGTGTAAAGCCATTGATAAACATATGCATATTGAACATGTCCATTTAGTAGAAAAAAGTGGTGGAAAAAGCGGAGATTTTTCTTATGAGTAAATGTATGAAAGATACGTTTGGAAGAAATATTGATTATCTTCGTATTTCGATTACACAAAGATGCAATCTTGCTTGTACATACTGTATGCCAAAAGAAATTTCTGAAGAAAAAGAAGATGTTTTAACTTATGATGAAATTATAGAGCTTGTAGAAATTTTTGCGCAAAGTGGCATACGTAAAATTAAATTAACAGGCGGAGAGCCTCTGGTAAGAAAAAATGTGTCTGTGCTTGTTAAGAATTTGTTGAAGGTAAAAGGTATTGAGGAAGTAACACTTACAACCAATGGAATTTTATTAGATGCACAGGTAGAAGATTTATATGCGGCAGGGATTCGTCATATCAATGTAAGTTTAGATACCTTGGATGAAGAAATTTATCATCGTATTACTGGACAATATGGAGTAAGCAAGGTGTGGAAAGGTATTTTACATGCCTTATCTTTAGGCATGCATATAAAAATTAATGTTGTTGCGGTAAAAGAGCGAACAAGAAAAGAAATTATAGAACTTGTAAATCTGGCAAAAGAGTATCCATTGCACGTTCGTTTTATTGAATTGATGCCGATTGGTATGGGAAAACAGCAAAAACGATTGGAAGAGGAAGTTGTTCGTTCGTGGATCAAAGATGCATATGGAGAATTGAAGGAAGTTCATAAATCATTAGGAAATGGACCATGCAGTTATTATGCATTAGAAGGATTTCAAGGATATATTGGTTTTATTAGTGCTTTGTCACATGAATTTTGTGCAAACTGTTCCCGTTTGCGATTGACTGCCGATGGTTTTTTAAAACCATGTTTACAATATTCTTATGGATGTGATCTAAAAGAGCCACTAAAAAAACATGATGTGGAAGAAGTAAGACATCGTATTGCAAATATGGTTTATCATAAACCAAAATCTCATGCGTTTTTATCCGAAGATCATAAGGATAAGGAAACAAAACCAATGTCAAAAATAGGAGGTTAAGATGGGGAAAGTTGTTGCGGTATGTATAAGTCCCAAAAGAGGGACAGTAAAACAAAATGTAGGGAAAATACATTTAATAAAGGATTATGGGATTGAACATGATGCACACGCAGGTAATTGGCATCGACAGGTAAGTTTGTTGTCGTATGAGCGTATTCGTGCCTTTAATGAAAAAGGTGCCAATGTAGAAGCAGGTGCTTTTGGAGAAAATATTATTGTGGACGGTATTGATTTTGTAAATCTACCTGTTGGTACAATCATGAAATGCAAGGATGTAATCTTAGAACTTACACAGATTGGAAAAGAATGTCATACTCATTGTGAAATTTATAAGCGTATGGGTGAATGCATCATGCCAAAACAAGGGGTATTTGCGAAAGTTTTACAAGGTGGAGATATTCAGATAGGAGATGAGTTTTATGTATCAGGCAGCGATACTGATTGCTAGTGATCAAGGATATGCAGGAACACGAGAAGATCTCTGTACGCCTTATTTAAAGGAATTGTTGAAAGAGCAAGGCTATAAAGTGGTTGACTGTAGAATATTGCCAGATGAGCAGCAGCAATTGGAAGAAGCAATGAAAGATATTTGTGATAACATAAAACCACAGCTTTTACTAACAAGTGGAGGGACAGGTTTATCACAAAGAGATTGTATGCCGGAAGCTACTGTGGCAATTGCACAGCGTATGGTACCAGGAATTGCGGAAGCAATGCGTGCCTATTCTATGCAATTTACAAAACGTGCCATGTTTTCAAGAGCGGTTGCAGCTACAAGAAAACAAACGTTGATCATTAATCTTCCAGGAAGTCCCAAGGCAGTTAAAGAATGTATGGAGGCAATCATTGAAGAACTTCCACATGCTTTAGGAATCATGATGAATATAGAAAGGAATTGTGCAAGAAAATGAGAAAAAAAAGAATGAGTAGATTGTTATTTGCGGGAATGTTAGCTCTTATGTTATGCGCTTGTTCCAATACAGGAAAAGAAAAAGAAGAAATTACTGTGTTGGCAGCTGCCAGTATGAAGGATGCTTTGGAAGAAATTAAAACGATGTATCCAAATGAAAATATAGTAATCAATTATTCTTATGGGGCAAGTGGAACACTGCAAAACCAGATAGAACAGGGAGCACCAGCTGATATTTTTATATCTGCAGCAGATAAACAGATGGATACTTTAGAGGAAAAAGGCAAAATTGATGCGGATACAAGAGGCGTATTACTGAAAAATGATTTGGTTTTGATTGCTGGAAAAAATAATACAGCGATCAAGAGTATTGATGATCTAGAAAAAGACAGTGTAAAAGCGATTGCTGTGGGTGAGTTTGCCAGTGTGCCTGCTGGACAATATGCAAAAGAAGCGCTGGATTCTTTGCGTATGTTTGATACATTGAAAGACAAAATTGTATATGGTTCAGATGTTCGAGCGGTTTTAAACTGGGTTGAAACATCACAGGCGGATTGTGGAATCGTTTATGGAAGTGATGCGAAAAGCAGTGATTTAGTACGTGTTGTTGATAGCTTTCCAAACGACTCACATAAAGAAATTCGCTATCCTATAGCAATTATCAAAGACAGCAAGCATAAAGAAGCCGCAAAAGAATTTATGGAATATCTGCAAAGTGATGATGCTAAAAACGTGTTTAAAGATAATGGATTTCAGGTAGAATAATATGTTTCATTCACCATTTTTCATTTCTTTAAAAATTGCTTTATTGGCAACACTGCTTGTGTTTATTAGTGGTTTATTTCTTGCGTATAAGTCTTTGCACTGGAAAAAAACAAGAAAGATCATGGATATTATCTTTTTGCTGCCGATGGTATTGCCTCCTACAGTGATTGGATTCTTCTTGCTGCTGTTTTTCAGTAAACAATATCCTTTTGGACAGTTTTTAGACAGTGTGGGAATACAAATCATATTTAGCTGGTGGGGAGGCGTCTTTGCTTCTTTCATAGTTGCATTTCCATTGATATATCGTAGTGTACAAAGTGCGATGGAACAAATGGATGAAAATTTATGCCTTGTGGCAAGAACATTAGGAATGAAAGAAATAACGATCTTTTGGAAAATTGTTATACCAAATTGTATACCAGGGATTGTTTCTGGAATCCTTCTTGCGTTTACCAGAGCCTTTGGTGAATTTGGCGCAACGATTATGGTGGCAGGGAATATTCCAGGAAAAACACAAACTATATCGATGGCAATTTATTCTGCGATGCAATCGGGTGATTTTCAAACTGCCTATATCTGGGTAGCGTGTATTTTGTTGTTCTCTACTGCCTGCATCCTTGTTATGCAGTATGTTACTTCTTATAAATGGAAGAAGGTAGAAAAATGAAACTATCGATACATATCAAAAAACAGCTTCGCTCTTTTTTACTGCAGGTAGATTTAGATTGTGAAGATGGCGTGTTTGCACTGTTAGGTCCTAGTGGATGTGGAAAAAGTATGACATTAAAATGTATTGCGGGAATAGAAACACCGGATGAAGGTTATATTGCTATCAATGATGTTGTTGTGTTTGATTCTAAAAATCATATCAATGTTCCTATTCAAAAAAGACACTGTGGCTTTATGTTTCAAAACTATGCTTTATTTCCGAATATGACAGTGAAGGAAAATATCGCATGTGCAGTTCAAGATAAAACAATACGTAAACAGAAAACAGAACAGATCATGAAAACCTATGATTTAATGGAACTGGCAGATGTATACCCGTCGCATTTATCGGGTGGACAGGCACAGCGCTGTGCTTTTGCAAGAACCATGGCCTCCAATCCACAAATTTTATTACTAGATGAACCGTTTTCTGCTATGGACAAGTATATAAAAAAGAAATTAAGTTATGAATTGCAGCATCTTTTAGAAACCTTTTCTGGGTGTGTTATTTATGTGTCACATGATAATGAAGAAGTGTATTCTTTAGCTGATCAAATTGCTTTGTTGAATCATGGAAGGATTGTGGAAAAAGGAAACAAGGAAAAAATATTTCATCACCCTGAAACCGTTTATGGAGCTATCCAGGCAGGATATGAAAACATATCTGAGATTGAAATACTTGATTCGTATACTTTTTATGCGAAGGACTGGGACATGGTATTAAAAAGTGATATAGCTTTAAATACTTCATATACACATGCTGCGATACGTGCAGAAGATATATGCTCACAAAAACAATCTGAAAACAGTTATGAGATTGAGGTTGTAAAAACAATTTCGAATTTAAATGGAACTTATAGTTTTGTAAGAAACAAGGGCACTTGTGCAAAATGGCTGCTATGTAAAGAAGAATGTATTACAAAGCAGAAACAGATTGTTTTTCCAAAACAATGTTTATGTGTGTTAAAGAGTAAAAAACTGAGTGTTGATTGAAAAACTACTCAGTTTTTTTAACATTGCATAATAAAATAAGAAATTAATTGTATAATTTTCTGCTTTTGTTCTTTTGACATGGAGTGAAAAAACTTTTATAATTCACTTCGCACTTCTCTATCTGTATGAAATCCTAATATATGGTTAGGATCAAGGTTTAAAAGTCTTGCGATTCTACAAAAATCATCAATTCTCCAAGTTGTTCTTCCGTTTAAGTAACTGTTCAAAGATTGAGGAGACATATGCATTTTTTCTGCTATTTCTTTCTGTGTTGTATCATGGAAAGAAATAGCTTCTTTAATTACTTCCCCACATTGAATTAAAAAAGCGTCTTTTTTCTTCATGATTTCCTACCTCCTGGGATAAAATTATACTAGATAAGTGATGTTTAGTAGCTTATAATAAATGAAATTGATAATAAAATTAAATAAAATAAAAGAAATGCTGTATTTCTAAATAGTGTCTATACCTTTTTAAATAAGAAGAATATTCTAAAACAGGGGGTAAATATATGCGAAAAATAATATATCTTCTGTTTGTAATGGTTTTATGCGTGGGAATATTTTTGATATATTTTATCAACTATCTATGCTTTCTATAGTGATTCCAAAAGAAAGGGTATTAAAAAAAGTAGGTTTACGTTATAATTACAGTATTGGTTTAGGAGTGTGCAGGATGAATAAAAAAATAATAGATAAATATACAAAAGAATATGGCGTACGTTTTTCAAGACGACAAAAAAGAAAAGCTTCTTTGGTGTTGTTTGAGGATATGAAAGATGCAGGTTATGAAGGTACAATGATAAGTGGAAGAAAAGTATTTTCAAAAGCAGAAAATTATTTGTTTGGAAATATAAAAACGATGAAAACAGTCATCGTTATACCCTTTGATACACCTCAGCACTGTTTTTGGAGAAGAGTTTCTTACTATCCTTTAAATGGGAATAAATCTGCAAATAAAAGTGTGCTTCCTATGTTTGCACCAGTTATTTTATTATATTTGATGGTTTTTGTGATGCTGTGGATTGCGGATCATTTTGTTACATCACCACAATTGGCTTTTGGGATTTCTTTGTTTATATATTTTCTAATCTTTTTCCTTTTGTATCTTATGACAATTGGAATTGCGAATCGCAACAATTACAATCGATATTCTTTGTCTGTGGCAACAGCGATAGAACTGGCACAGAAACTAGGAAAAGATGAAAAAAGAAAGGTTGGATTCTTGTTTACGGATAAAAATAAAACAAGGTATTATGGAGCACAGCTTGCAGTTGACAAATTTATACAAGAAAACAAAAATCCAGATTTTATCTGTATTGATTGTATTGGTGAAGGATCTGTTATTCAGATTGGATATAATCCGAATATGCGAAAAATGGCTGTAAAATTAAAACAAAAAGAGAACATCGATTTGGTTAAGTTATCAGAAACAATGCGTATGCAAAATGCGATGGGAGTATTTTCTCATGCTGTTGTTATCGCAAGAGGGGATTTGGATAAAGATAATGAGTTATGTTTAACAACAACATGTACTTCAAAAGATAAACATATAGAAGAAAGTATGGCGGATGATGTAGTGGAAATGCTTTATAATTATCTTTGTAAACTTTCTTAATTGGAAGGAGGCTTTTTTATGCTTCGTAAAATTTTATCTTTGTTACATAATAAAATCTTTATTGTTGGGGTATTGATCCTTATTCAGCTGGCAGTGTTTTTTGGTATTGTCTTTAAATTAAGCGAATACTTCGTGGCAATTTATTTCTTTTTGATTGCCCTTAGCTTTATCATTAGTATTTATATAGTAAATAAAGATGATAATCCGACATATAAGATGACATGGGTCATGTTGATCATGGGGCTCCCTGTTTTTGGCGGTTTGATTTATTTGTTGTTTGGCGGTCAGAAAGTACCTAAGGAACTTCGTGTTCGTGACAATGAAGCGGCAAAAAAATATCCGGGAATTTTTTGGCAGAATGCAGAAATTATGGAAGAATTGCAGGAAGAAGATTCAAATGCATTTAAACAGGCAAATTATTTGTGGAAAAATGCACGTTTTCCAATTTATAAACAAACAGAAACAACATTCTTTCCAATTGGAGAAGAAAAGTTTAAGGCAATTGTAGAAAAATTGAAAAAAGCGGAAAAATTTATATTTTTAGAATATTTCATTATTGCCCCAGGTATTATGTGGGATACGATTTTGGATATTTTGATTCAAAAAGTGAAAGAAGGCGTAGAAGTTCGTGTGCTGTATGATGATTTTGGATGTATTACAACGCTTCAGCCTGATTATGCACAGGTTTTATGTAAATTAGGTATTAAGACAAAGGTGTTTAATCCGATTCGTCCAAGACTGGCTATTCAGATGAACAACCGCGATCATCGTAAAATACTTATTATTGATGGAAAAGTTGGAATGACAGGTGGAATTAACCTTGCGGATGAATATATAAATAAAAAAGAACGTTTTGGACATTGGAAAGATTGCGGCGTCATGTTGAAAGGGGAAGCTGTATGGAATCTTACGATGATGTTTTTACAGTTTTGGAATTACGATGAAGATGTAAAAGATGACTTTTTCCAATATAAAGCAGAAAATATGAATTTTAAAAACGATGGTTTTGTACAGCCTTATAGTGACAGTCCTACGGATTCTGAAAACATAGGGGAATACACACATATCAATATGATTAATGGTGCGAATTCTTATGTGTATGCGACAACGCCTTATTTAGTTATTGATAATGAAATGAAAACAGCATTGATATTAGCTGCGAAAAATGGAATTGATGTACGTATCTTAGTTCCTCATATTCCTGATAAATGGTATGTATTTATGGTAACACGTTCTAATTATCGTTCATTAATTGAAGCTGGTGTTAAAATTTATGAATATACACCAGGTTTTGTACATGGAAAAACGTTTGTAGTAGATGATAAGATGGCAGTTGTTGGAACGGTAAATATGGATTATCGATCTTACTATCTTCATTATGAATGTGGTGTATGGTTTTATAAAAGCAAAGTTGTTATGGATGTTAAGAAAGACTATTTGGAAACTTTGGAAAAATCACAGCAGATTACTTTAGAAGATTGTTTAAAGGTAAAACTTCCAGTTCGTATCTTGCGCTCTATTTTAAATTTATTTTCTCCTATGATGTAAAAGAGAGAAATTGCAGATGAAAAAGAAAATAGATTTGGAAATAAGGCCATATGTTGAAGCTGACTTAAAAATCATACTACAACTGTTTAAAGATACGATTTATACTGTTAACAAAAAAGATTATGACAGCAAACAGCTTGCAGCGTGGGTGGAAGGCATGAATGTGGAAAAGTTTAAAACTAGTTTGTTATGCCATGAAACGCTGGTAGCCTGTATCAATCATCAGATTGTTGGGTTTGCGGATATGGATAAAACTGGATATTTAGATCATTTGTATGTGCATAAGGATCATCAAAGAAAAGGAATTGCAAGTGCATTGTGCGATGCTTTGGAAAAACAAAGCAAGGCGCTTGGTTTTGAAACGCATTCCTCCATAACAGCTTGTCGTTTTTTTGAAAAAAGAGGTTACAAGATCATTAAAAAACAGGAAGTGTTACGTAATGATACATATTTGACCAATTTCGTTATGAAAAAAGAAAACTTTACAATATTAAAAAAATAATTATAATTTTATCGTTGAGGTGTGATAGTTATGAGTAAAAAAATTGGATTGATTTGTGAAGGCGGAGGAACAAAAGCAGCATATACCTGCGGTGTTTTACAGTGCTTTCTAGATAATGATATTAATTTTCCATATACTGTTGGAATTAGTGCAGGAGCAGAAGTTTTGTTGCCATTTGTCGCAAAACAAAGAGAACGACTTCGCTTTAGTGGTGTTGAGGCAGCTAGTGATCCAAAAGCAATAGGACTTTCTCCCTTACTTCATGAAAAAGGAGTCTTTGGGATTGATTATGTTTGTAAATTTATTGAAAAACATGAACCACTGGATTATAAGACGTTTATGAAAAATCCAACAAAACTGGATATTGGTGTTTATAATATGGATAATGATCAGGTGGAATATTATCCAAAAGAAGATTTTGATCCGGAAGAACAAAATCTTATGAAAGCATCCTGCTCTTTGTTTTTGTTAACTAGACCTGTTTATTTTAAAGGACATAAATGTATGGATGCAGGTCTTGTTGATATGATTCCAATTGAACAAAGTATTCGAAATGGGATGGAAAAACATGTTTTTATTTCTACAAAAGAAGAAAATTATATTAGAAAGCCTGCACCTAAATGGCAGTTGATGTTAGCTTCTTTATTCTATCCTGGAAATAAAAAAGTAAAAGAGTTTTTACGAATCCGTCATGAGAATTATAATAAACAATGGGGAATTGTGAAAGATTTGGAAAACAAAGGAAAAGCACTTGTGTTAAGACCAAGTGCAGATTATGGTGTAACACGGTATACACATGATAAAGATTTGTTGCAGAAGTGGTTTGATTTGGGATATGAGGATACAAAAAACAGACTTCCGCAAATAAAAGAATTTATGAACAATTAAGAGCTAGTTATAAGCTCTTTTTTTTGAGAATTGTTTTTTACTAAAAAGAGGTAAAATTAAGGATTGAAAAAAATTATAAAAAAGTTGTTGACATAGGGATAGGAGGATGGTATTATATTAAGGCATTCGATGGAAGACGGGCCTGTAGCTCAGGTGGTTAGAGCGCACCCCTGATAAGGGTGAGGTCGTTGGTTCAAGTCCATTCAGGCCCACCATCGAATTTAATATACATATGGGCTGTTAGCTCAGCTGGGAGAGCACCTGCCTTGCACGCAGGGGGTCAGCGGTTCGATCCCGCTACGGTCCACCATGATAAACTAGAAAGATTCCACATGGAATCTTTTTTTACATTTAGTAAGGTTAAATGGATTCTCTTTTAATTGGTGGAGTGTTTAATTAAAAAAATAAAGCACTAGCTATTATATGTTTTTTTGATTTGTGGTATAGTAAGCTAGTAAAATGAGGAAGTGTTTATTATATGAGAAAAACAAATTATCATATGCATACTTATCGATGTATGCATGCTTCTGGAACTGATGAAGAGTATGTCTTAAGTGCAATTAAAAATGGTTATGAAGAAATCGGATTTTCTGATCATTCCCCCTGGAAATATGATAGCAATTTTGTTGCACATATGCGTATGAAGGATAGTCAGTTTCACGACTATTATAGAAGCGTTTCTGCTTTAAAAGAAAAATATAAAAATCAGATTTCTATTAAAATAGGTTTAGAATGTGAATATTTTCCTAAGTATATGCCTTGGCTAAAAGAATTGTTAAAAGAATATCATTTGGATTACATCATCTTTGGCAATCATTATTATAAAACAGATGAGGATAGAGTGTATTTTGGTACAGCTTGTGAGAAAGACGATATGCTTGAAAAATATGTTGATGAAGCAATTGAAGGGATGAAAACAGGATTGTATTCCTATTTATGTCATCCAGATTTATTTATGCGAGGACGAAGAAAATTTGATGAATTTTCAAAACAGCAGAGCTATCGTTTATGCCAGGCTGCAAAAGATATGGATATTCCCTTAGAATATAATTTAGCAGGTGCAGCATATAATGACATTATGAATACTACACAGTATCCTCATCCTGAATTTTGGAAAATAGCTGCAGAAGTAGGGAATAAGACTATTATAGGTGTTGACGCTCATGAACCCAAAGCAATGGAAAACAATAAGTATCGAGATGAAGCGATTTCTTTTTTGGAAGGGCTAGGTATTAATATTATAGATACGATTAAGTTTCATCAATTTTAACAAAGAGATAGGAAACGTATTTCATAGAAGAAGATTTTACAAGATGCGATAAAAAAAGTTTAAAAATTTTTGATAAAATTCTGTTGACTTTAAAACATTTTGAATATAAACTATTAAATAGGCACTTATGCCTTTGTAGCCCCGGAAACTACATAGGAAAGGAAGTAAAAAATATGCGCCAAACAACTTTTACAAAACCTGCTGAAGTAGAACGTACTTGGTACGTAGTAGATGGAGCAGGAATGACTTTAGGTCGTTTATCTACTGAAGTAGCATCAGTGTTAAGAGGAAAACACAAACCTACTTACACACCAAACGTTGACTGTGGAGATTTCGTTATCGTAATCAACGCTGACCAAATCGTTATGACAGGAAACAAATTAGAAACTAAGAAATACTACAACCACTCTGGTTATGCTGGAGGACTTCGTACACGTACTGCACGTGTTATGAAAGAAAACTATACTGTTGAATGGGTTGAAAGATCAATTTATGGTATGTTGCCTCACACAAAACTTGGAGACAGAATGCGTAGACACTTGTTTGTTTACACAGGTAGTGAACATCCACATGCAGCTCAGAAACCAGTTGAGCTGAAAATCAAAGGGTAAGGAGGAATAAGAAATGGCAGCTAAGAAAAATTCAGTAACTTACAATGGTACAGGACGCCGTAAAACTTCTGTTGCTCGTGTCTTCATGACTCCGGGTAAAGGTAATATTGTTGTTAATGGTAAAACATTAGAAGAATACTTGCCACTAGAAACTTTGCGTATGGTTGTTCGTTCACCACTTGAATTAACTGAAACTTTAGAACAATTTGATATCAAAATCAATGTTAAAGGTGGAGGATACACTGGTCAGGCTGGTGCTATGCGTCACGGTATTACACGTGCTTTGATGGAAGCAAGTGCTGATTATCGTCCTGCATTAAAAGCAGCTGGATTCGTTACTCGTGATCCACGTGCTAAAGAACGTAAAAAATACGGTCTTAAAGCAGCTCGTCG
The DNA here is from genome assembly GCF_010537335.1 of Amedibacterium intestinale. Classification (NCBI taxonomy): domain Bacteria; kingdom Bacillati; phylum Bacillota; class Erysipelotrichia; order Erysipelotrichales; family Erysipelotrichaceae; genus Amedibacterium; species Amedibacterium intestinale. The sequence goes on along the minus strand of NZ_AP019711.1, from coordinate 1,509,582 downwards.
TGCTCCACAGTTCTCAAAACGTTAGTAATAATTGTTGTGAGAAGATTAGAGAAGTATTTAGACTTTGTAAGAAGTTTAGATGCTTCTTTTTTTCTTTTTAAAATAGGGGTATAATAAGAATAATTAATATTGAAAGGAGTATTTGATTTTGGAAAATAATTTTCTAGATAATGAATCGTTAGTAAATGAAATCACTTATATTATCGTAAATGCTAGAAATAATGTTATTAAAAATGTTAATAATGAGTTAATTAATGCATATTGGAATATAGGACGTATCATAGTTGAGGATGAGTTAAAATCCGAGCGTGGCGAATATGGGAAAAAGCAATTACTTACACTATCGAAGACTCTTACAAATAAATTTGGGAAAGGATTTTCTCGAGCAAACCTTCAAAATATGAGATTACTTTATTTGAAATATCCAAATTGCCAGACACTGTCTAGCAAATTAAGCTGGTCACATTACTGTGAATTACTGTATATATCAGATGATGATAAACGTAGTTTCTATGAAAAGGAAGCGATTAATGCAAATTGGTCAGTAAGGGAGTTAAAAAGACAAATAAGCACTTCATTATTTGAAAGATTGTTGTTATCAAATGGCGAGGCTAACAAAAAGAGGGTTCTTGAATTAGCGTTAAGATGATAATCCACCGATTGGTTTGATTTTATGTACTGATAAGGGGAATGTTGATATGCAGTATGCATTAGGAGGTCTGAGTAATAATATTTTTGCATCAAAATATGTCACATATATGCCTGACAAGGAACAATTGATTGCTCAGGTTGAAGCTGTATTATCATCTAATGATGATACAGAATAAATGGGTGTGAGTCTTTGTGAGTAGTTAAGTCAATACAACACGTATGCAACAAAACAGCTAAAAAAAGTTGATTTTATCATATGTCGGAGTTCTCTAAACGTTAATCAAAACAAATATGAAGAAAGATTCAGGATTATCTTGGATCTTTTTTTATTGATAAGTCTTTTATTCTGTCTATATAAAAATTAAAATATAAATCATTTATGAATATTTTTTTAAAGCTGTATATAATATATCTATAAGTTAAAACACAGTCGTTTATACTCATAGATAATAATTGATTTTATAAGGTAAAAGGCTTATTATATCTATAAGTACAAACATTTTCACTTATAGATGGAGGTATAATATGATTAATCGAGATTTTTATTTAGAAGAAATTAAATCTAGTATGTGGGACGGACAAGTAAAAGTAATCACTGGTCTTAGAAGATGTGGGAAATCAGTTCTTTTATTTGAATTATTTAGAGATTATCTTATATCAACAGGAGTATCAGATAAAAATATTATTGCTATTTCACTGGATCAAAGAAAATACTATAAATATCGTAATCCTATTCTTTTATGTGATTATGTTGAATCGGTTATAAAAGATGATGACAGTAAGTATTATGTGTTTATTGATGAAATTCAGATGAGCATAAAAACTATTGACAAAGAAAATGGCAATATTGAAGTAACTGTTTATGACATGCTAAATGAATTAAAATCATATAAGAATATAGATGTATATGTTACAGGTTCAAATTCTAAAATGTTGGCAAGTGATATCTTAACTGAATTTAGAGGAAGATCAACTCAAATTCATGTTTATCCTCTATCTTTTGAAGAGTATTATTCATATAAGGGTGGAGATGAAAGAAAATGCTTAGAAGAATATATGCTCTATGGAGGAATGCCAAGGTTAACACAATTAAAAGATGATAATGCTAAGAAAAAATATTTGTTATCACTTTATGAGGAAGTCTATATTAAAGATATTAAGGAAAGGAATCGTATAGAAAGGGAAGATATATTAGAAGAAATTCTTGACTACTTATCTTCACAAATCTCATCTTTAACAAATCCTACAAAAGTCGCAAATGCCATTTCTAATGAGAAGAAAGAGAAAATAGACAATATTCTTGTTAGTCATTATATTAATCATTCTGTTAATGCTTTTTTAATCTTGATAGCAAAAAGATATGATATAAAAGGGAAATCATATTTTAAATACCCGAATAAATATTATTTTACAGATGTTGGACTTAGAAATGCTAGACTAAATTTTAGACAATTTGATCCTGGTCATTTAATGGAAAATATCATATATCTTGAGTTGATAAGAAGAGGTTACTCAGTTGATGTAGGAGTCGTATATGATCGTACAAATAGAACTACAGCTGTAAAAGAAGTAGACTTTGTGGTCAATGATGGTGATAAAAGAATATATATTCAATCAGCATTAAGAATGGATGAAGAAGAAAAAATAAATTCTGAATTGAATTCTTTGAAACTAACGAATGACTTCTTTAAAAAGATTATCATTAGGAATGATATATCTCATAATTATTATGACAATCACGGGATTTATCATTGCAGTTTAATTGATTTCTTGTTAAATAGAGTTGAAATCTTTTAAAACTCCTAAGAAGCTATTGCTATTAAAGAATAGTGATATGTTGTTATAAGATGCTTTGACAATGCAATACGTATGCAACAAAAACGCTTTTAAAACCCTTGTTTTATAAGGCTTCGGAGTTCTCAAAACGTTGATTTTTGGGAATATTCAAAACAATTCAAAGAAACTCAAATCAATCATCAAAAGCCTTTATTTATCGGCTAAGACTCGATTTGAGTTTTTTTTGTATATTTATCAATTAAAAACGGTAAGCGATAAATATGCGAAACGTAAGATACAATATTCTAACCCCATATTCTCAAATATGCGAAAAAGACTCAGATATCATCAATGGTTTTGAGTTTCCCATTCCTTCATTTTATCTTCTAACAAATCATAATTACAGTAACCAAATTTAATTTCTTTGGTTTTCTTCTGATGAAGAATAATGCTAAGTGTTTTATAAAAAATTAAAAGGAAGGATTATGCATCCCTCCACACTTTAACGCCCTACACTTATGGCGGTAGGAGCCGTACTGTTTGCGGTATTTCTACCTTCAACATACAATTATGCACGCATATGTCAAAAGATTTAAGTATATATTATGATAATTATAGTATATGTAAAATATATACACTTGTTTACAAAATATTAAATATGTTTAATCTAATTTCCATCTCATTCTTGTAAATTCCAGAAAACAAGCCGATAAAGATCATGTGTATTGCTTGAATTAAAGACGATTAAATTGATGCCAAAAGCAGTTGGACAACTTAATATGTATTTGAATTATTATGCAGCAGAAATAAACGATGAAAATGATAATCTTCCATTGGTTTGATTTTGTGAACTGATAAGGAACAATTAATTGCTCAGGTTGAAGCTGTATCATAATCTAATAATAATGCAGAATAAGCGGATATAAGTTTTGTGAGTAGCAATGGCAATGCAGCAGGTATGCAATAAAATTGCACTAAAGTGCTAATTTTATCATGTTTTACAATTCTCAAAATGTTAATCAAAAATTGTGGATATAATATTTCATACAAGTAAATAATGATAGAGAGCGTCATTTTTTATGCAAGTATTTTGTTGCTTGAAGGAATGATAGCACAAATGTGACAATAAAATACTCCATCTTTATTGTTAAAAGATATATCTATAACTTTAGTTTCATGTCTATATATTGTGTTAGCTATAATACATCATAAGAGAAATCAGGGAAGTATCCCAAGATATTTCGGTTGAGCATGCAAATTGCTTTTAAAATGACACTCTTGTATGATGATTATAAGCAGTAATGATATGAATGGAGGCTTGTTATGAAAACAATAAAAGGTTGGGTAGGAACTTATGCACCAAGCAAAGGAGTTTACTCTTTTGTATTTGATACTGAAAAAGATAAATTTATAGAAACAAGTGTATACTTTGAAACAAGAGATGCAAAATATTTATCATATGATTATAATCGTTTTGTATTTCCAATACAGGAAGAAGCTGCAGGTATATGTGTTTTGAAAGATGGACAAACATATAAAGCCGGAAAAGAAAGCTGTACGGCATGTTATGTTGGACAAGATAAAACTTATATATATACAGTTAATTATCATGAAGGAACACTGATTCGCTATTGTTTTGAAAATCATCAGTTAGTGGAAGATAAAAAAGTTGAGATTCAAGAACATTCGGGAGCACATCAGGCAATTTTAACGAAGTCGCATGTATATGTGCCATGTCGTTTATTAGACCATGTATATGTGTATGATCGTGATACTCTGGAATTTAAAAGAGTTCTTTCATTTCCAAAACATACAGGGATTCGCCATGGTGTTGCAAGTCATGATGATCATATATTATATATGGTTAGTGAAGATAGCTGTGAAGTGTTTGCTATTGATTTAGAGACTAATACGATTTTAAAGAAAATCTCATTGCTGAAAGAGAATGAAAAAGGCGGAGGAGCTGCAATTCGTTTGAGTCAAAATGAAAAACGATTGTATATATCCGTTCGTGAAGTAAATCGTGTCTATGTTGTAGATACACAAAGTTTTGCGATTTTACAGGTGATTTCAAGTGGAGGCGATCATCCTCGCGATATCAATCTTTCCCTTGATGATCGTTACTTGTTTGTCGCAAATCGAAATAGTGATAATTTAGTTGCGTTTGCGATTGATGAAAATGGTTTATTGGAAGAAAAAGATACAGTTGATGCCATAGCACAAGGTGTAAGTATTGTGTGCTATGAATAAAAGAGAGGAGGATGTATATGAATCAGATAGGTATTATAGGATTGGCTGTCATGGGAAGAAGTTTAGCTTTGAATATGGCAGATCATGGATATAAAGTAGCAGGATATAATCGCAGTTATGAAGTCACAAAACAAATGGTGGAAAAAAATCCCCATGAAAACTTTATCCCTTATGAGACATTGGAAGAGTTTGTAAAATCTTTGGAAAAACCTCGTAAAGTAATGCTGATGGTAAAGGCAGGAAAAGCAGTAGATGCTGTGATTGAACAACTGCTTCCGTTGCTTGAAAATGGCGATATTATTATGGATGGCGGTAATTCATTCTTTGAAGATACCATACGTAGAGAGGCATATGTGAAAAGACAGGGGTTGCATTATTTTGGAATTGGTATTTCAGGTGGTGAAGAAGGCGCTCGAAAAGGACCAAGCATTATGCCAGGCGGGGATTGTGAAGCATATGAAGAAATTCGATCCATTTTAGAAAATATTGCGGCTAAGAGTGAAGATGGCACTCCATGTTGTACGTATATTGGTGAAAATGGAGCTGGTCACTATGTAAAGATGGTGCATAACGGAATTGAATATGCGGATATGCAGCTGATTGCAGAGGCTTATCTTGTTTTAAAACATATTGGGAAATTTAATAATCAGGAAATAGGAAAAATTTTCGAAGAATATCAGAAAGGTGAACTAAGCAGTTTCTTAATTCGTATTACCTCAGAAATATTTCAGGAAATGGATGATATGAGCACGCAAAGTTTAGTCGATATGATTAAAGATAGCGCTCAGCAAAAAGGCACTGGACGATGGACGAATATGGAGGCCTTGAAACAGGGAATTGATGTTTCTATGATTGCTGCTGCCGGAAATGCGCGCTTGATGTCAAATAAAGAAACAAGAAAAACAGCAGAAGAACATTATCCTAGAATAAAGATTGCAAAAATCCCTAATCATGAAACATTAATTGAAGATGTACGTAAAAGTCTATATGCTGCAAAAATTATTGCTTATGCACAAGGGTTTGATCTTTTAAAACAAGCAAGTACAGCATATGACTGGAATCTTCCCCTTGGCAAGATTGCATCTATTTTCCGCGCAGGCTGTATCATTCAGGCAAAATTTTTAAATGATATTACAAGGGCATATGAACATGAAAAGAATTTATCTCATTTATTGCTTGATGAAGTATTTGAAAAACGTGTCATTTCTTATGAAAACGCATTACGACAGATTGCGGCACAGGCGATGTTAAGTGGAATTCCTGTTCCTGCTATGGCCAATGCAATCAGCTATTTAGATTTATTTACAAAAAATCATGTCGGAGCTAATCTGATTCAGGCACAGCGAGATTATTTTGGTGCTCATACATTTGAACGTATTGATAAGGACGGAAGTTTTCATCACGAATGGGGGAAATAGTATGGAAAATTTAACATTTACTATTTTTGGTGGAACAGGTGATTTGACATTCCGTAAATTGCTGCCTGCTTTTTATAATCTGCAGGCACAAAAAAAATTGGCTGATGATTTTTCAATTGTTATCATTGGCCGTCGAGCATATGACCATGATAGTTATTGTGAAGAAGTGAAAGATTGGGTGAAAAAATTTGCTCGGCTTCCTTATCGGATAGATGAATACGAACGTTTTTCAAAACGCATTCATTATGTACAGATGGATTTTACGGATTTAAATAATTATGAAATGCTGGATGCTTTCTATAAAGCACATCATTTAAAAAATCATATCTTCTATTTTGCGGTTGCCCCTCGATTTTTTGCAGTTATTGCGAAAGGTTTGGAAAAAGTAGAGAACGCTTGTCTTGGGAAAGTAATTATTGAAAAACCGTTTGGTGAGGACCTGGCTTCTGCTAAGGCATTGAATAAGGACTTAGAAGCTTTCTTTACAAAAAATCATATTTTTCATATTGACCATTATCTTGGAAAAGAAATGGTTCGCAATATGCAGGCCATTCGTTTTATGAATCCTATTTTTCAAGATGTATGGAATGCTAAGTACATAGAGCATGTACAGATTAGTGCATTAGAAACTGTTGGAGTAGAGAATCGTGGAGGATATTACGATCAAAGCGGAGCTTTGAAGGATATGGTTCAGAATCATTTATTTCAGATTTTATCCCTTGTCGCTATGGAGCAGCCTGCAACTTTTTTTGGAGAAGATATGCATCAGAAACAATTAGATGTATTGCATGCATTGCGCTCTGTAGAAAAGCTTGATATTCATGACAGTGTTGTTTTGGGACAATATTTTCATTATCAAAAAGAAAATCAAGTAAAAGATGATTCTATGACAGAAACATATGCGGCATTGCGATTGTTTGTGGACAATGAACGCTGGAAAGATGTTCCATTCTATATTCGTACAGGAAAGAAATTAAATCGCAGAGAGATGGAAATTGTGATTACATTTAAAAGAACAAATCCAGATGTAGATGCGAATGTTTTGTTAATTCGTATACAGCCGACAGAAGGAGTGTATTTTCAGTTTAATATAAAGAAACCGGGAGATAGCGATGAAATTGTCACAACAAGTATGGACTTCTGTCAAAGCTGTTCTGATTTTAATCGAATCAATACTCCTGAAGCATATGAGCGTTTATTACAGGCAGCTGTTCAGCAGGATACCTCATGGTTTTCAAAATGGGATCAGATTGAATACAGCTGGAGTTATGTAGAACAGTTAAAAGAAAGAATGAAACAGGAACAATTGCCATTATTTACCTATATGGCAGATAGCGATGGACCAACAGAGGCTGATGAATTATTAATGCGTCATCATCATAAATGGAATTCGATTTCCTGATAAAAAGGAAGAAAGAGTCAAAAGTGCAGCTCGTTTCTTATTGTAAAGATAAAGTGTAAAAAGTGTCAGAATCTTTGATATTAATGAATTATGTAAGAAATAGGAGGGTATAAATTTTTGGAATGAATCGCTAAAACAGAAAAAATATATTGTTAATAAAAAGCAGAAAGAAAATATAAACAAAATTGGAAATCTTTCTGCTTTATTTTGTATACACTATTTTGTGCTTACACTCAAATGTTAATTCTATGATCGTCAAGAGAAAGTCAAGATCCCTCTATATGGAACCTTTTTATCATGCATTGCTTACAGAATGAAAAATATAATTTTTCGCTTAGTTAGTTGTTATAAAAGATTAGGAATATATCATGTTGTAAAATGCAATATTTTGAGAAAACAATTTTAGTAATTAAAATATCAGTTAAACTGGTACATATGTATAGGCTGTGGTAAACTTATAGCGAGGTGAAACTTATGGAAAATCAAAATATCGTACTTATTACGGGAATGTCTGGTGCAGGGAAAACAACCTGTATGGGTATATTAGAAGATATGGGTTATCATTGTATTGATAATTTTCCAGTACAGTTGATTGAGAACCTTGGAAAAATTATTAGGAAAAAAAATAAAGAGTTGGATGAGCGCTATTCAAATCTTGCTTTGGCAACAACAGCGCAGGACTATCCAAAATTTTTACAATATTTTGAAAGTCTGGATTTGAAGGTAACGGTTGTTTTTCTAGATGCACAAGATCAGTGTCTGTTATTGCGTTATAAATTTACAAGAAGACATCATCCGATGATTCAAAGTGGAAAAGCAACGACTTTAGAGGAAGCAATTGAATATGAACGTGATATGTTTGAAGAATTAAATGATAGAGCTATTTTACATATTGATACTACAAAGCTTGGACAGGGAGAATTAAAGAGCATTCTAATGGAAAAACTATCCATGGATAAGCAGCCTGCACTTTCTATATCATTTGTTTCTTTTGGATTTAAACATGGTGTTCCACTAGATGCTGATTTTATTTTTGATGTCAGATTTCTTCCAAACCCATATTATATAAAGGAGTTAAAAAGTCTAACCGGAGATGATGCTCCAGTATATGATTATGTTATGGGGTTTGAAGAAACCAAAGAGTGTATAAGAAATATAAAATCCTTACTTGATTTTGCATTTGTACAATATAAAAATCAAAATAAAAATCATATAATGGTAGGGATTGGCTGTACAGGGGGGCATCATCGAAGTGTGTCTATAACAAATTGGTTATATGCACATTATAAGGATCAGTATCATTGTTATAAATCACATAGAGATAAGAAAGTGGGATAAGACGAATGAAAAATGTTGTTGTTATCGGTGGAGGTACCGGTCTTTCTGTAATGCTTAGAGGTTTAAAACAAATTGAGGATATTAATTTGACTGCTATTGTAACAGTTGCGGATGATGGAGGAAGTACAGGGCGTATTCGCCGTCAGTTTCATATTCCAGCAATGGGGGATATACGAAATGTCATGTGTGCAATGGCAGAAGAGGAAACTATCTTTACTTCTTTGATGAACTTTCGTTTTGAAGGGGATGATGAAGATGTTGGAGGTCATAATCTAGGAAATTTAATTCTTACGGCTATGACTCAAACAAGCGGTGGTTTTATGGAAGCTATTCGTACATTTTCAAAATTCTTAAAAGTAAAAGGAAATATCGTTCCTTGCTCTTTACAGGTCATTACGTTATATGCCATAATGGAAGATGGTACGATTGTACGAGGAGAAAGCAATATTCCAGAGTTTAATAATCGTATAGGAAAGGTATTTTATGATAAACCTGTAGAGCCTACAAGAGAAGCATTACAGGCAATTCATGATGCAGATATTATTTTATATGGAATAGGAAGCTTATATACAAGTATTATTCCTAATTTAATTGTAGATGGTATTGTGGAGGAATTAAAAAACAACAAGGCACCAAAGATTTATTTTTGTAATGCAATGAGTCAGCCGGGAGAAACAGATCATTTCTCATTGGAAGATCATGTACGTGCTTTGCAGAAGCATTCTTTTGAAGGTGCAGTTGATATTGTTGTAACACACAGTAACAAAGCCTCTTCTGAAATATTAGAGAAATATAAGAAAATGGGCAGTGAGCCAATAAAAGTAGTAGAAAAAGAACATACTTTTGATATTTTATATCGAGATATATTATCTTTCGAAGATAATTTAATTCGTCATGATTCAAATAAGATTCGTGATATAGTAAAAGAGTTAATTGAACAGATAGGATGATGATTGTGTCTTTTACAACAGATGTGAAGGCAGAAATTGCCGCAAATCAATTGCATACATGTTGTATGCGGGCAGAGTTAAGTGCGGTTTTACAGATGTGCTCTACTATGAATTTTGATTCCAGTGGATTGCATCTAACAGTAAAAACAGAAAATGCGACAACTGCGAAACGAATTTATAAGCTTTTGAAGGAACGATATGATGTGGTGACACAATTATCCGTTATTCGAAAAATGAAACTAAAAAAGAATAATGTATATGTAATACGTGTAGAAAATAAAGCGATGGAAATTTTGAAAGATTTGGAAATCTTTACAGATAAAGGGTTGCAGACACACCCATCTATGAAGCTGTTAAAGAAAGAGTGCTGTGCAAGAGCGTATTTGGCCGGTGCATTTTTAGCGGGAGGTTCTGTAAACTCTCCTAGTAAAAGCAATTATCATTTGGAGATAAGTACAACAAATGTAGAATTGGCAAAGTTTATTCAGAAGATCATGCAGAAATTTAATTTGCCTGCAAAATATATTAAACGTAGAAATAACGATGTAGTTTATTTAAAAGCGAGTGATAAAATCAGTGATTTTTTACGTTGTGTAGGTGCAAGTGAAGCTGTATTTACCTTTGAAGATAGTCGTATTCAAAGAGATTTTATGAATTCTTTAACACGATTAGATAATTGTGAACTTGCGAATGAAATGAAAAGCATGGCAGCAGGAAAACGTCAGCTGGAAGATATTCAGTGGATTGAAAATTATAAAGGTTTAGATGCTTTACCTGTAAAACTTCAGAATGCAGCTTATGCCCGTAAAGCTATGCCAGAGGCAAGCTTACTTGAACTTTGTGAGTATTGTGAAGAACAGTTTGATGAAACAATCTCAAAATCTGGTATGAAACATCGTTTAGCTAAATTAAAAGAAATTGCAAATCAGTATCGCAATGTATAAAAGAGAAAGAAAAGTGCAAAATAGAAATGGTGATGAAGATGAAACTGTTCATGATCGTTCTAACTGCACTTTTTCCTTTTTTACATGAGAAAAGTTATAAAGCAGAAATGGTTTCTTGTCAAAAAGATCAGATCATTGTGAAAAGTGAAGGAAGTGAATTGAATCTTTCTTTATTTAATACGAAAATAACGGATGATAAAGGATGGGATATGACTTGTTCTTTATTAGAAGAAGCAAATACAGTTACTTTTGAAATTGATCCAAGTTCAAAAATAACAAAGGATCTTCCTGTTTATCTTTTTGCGGATGAAATGCTGCTTCAGGAAGAACTGTTAAAAAAGGGGTATGCCTATCCAATTATTAAAAATCCACAGTATACATATGAAAAAAGAATGGAAGAGGCGTATAATGCGACAAATGTTATCGCAAAGGATACAGAGGAAGAATCCCATTCTCCTGCTTTTCAAGGCCCCCTATATTTTGGAATTGCTTTTCTTTTATGGGGAAGTATCATATTTGGATATTTCAATAAAAAAAAGAAAGCAAAAAAAGGGAATATAAATAAAATATGATAAAATACTTATTGGAAAGAAGGTAACACTTTCCAGAAGGGAGTCTTTATGGAGAAACATGATAAGACTCTCATTGCTTCTGAAAAGGAGATGGTGGAAAAACAAAAGAAGCAGGAAATATTATATGAATTTGAGAATATTGAAACCCGATTTGGACGTAATGTTCGAAGACTGCGCAGGCAGCAGCATTTGACACAGGAAGATTTGGCAGACTTATGCGGTTTCCAGCAACATTATATTTCCGATGTGGAATTAGGAAAAAGAAATGTGTCGCTTCGGGTAGTGGAACTCTTGGCGAAAGCATTGAGAGTAGATGAAAGAGAATTATTTTTATGAGGGACATATTCCCTCTTTTTCAATATACATCATGAAAAAAATGTTTTATAATAAAGAAAAAGAAAGCGAGGATTTCCATGGAAACTTTAATTTATATTTTTGTATGTATTGGTTTGATATATTTGTTTTTGGCGATACTTCCAATTTTGTTGCCACTGGTAATCATCATATTGCTTGTGGTAGGAATTTTCCTTTTATATATCAGGCATAAGATAAAAAGAAACATGGAAGATATACAAAAAGATGCAGACACTTATTTTGAAGATAGCAGACAAATATATGATGATAGTGTCATAGATGTGGAATATAGTGAAAGTGATGTTCATGATGAGGAATAGGCTATGTTAAGAGAAGCAAGAGTTTATGATAAAAGTGAAGTCTATCAATTATGGAAACAATCCTATCCTACATTAGATCGCAATTATTTGAATTTTTATTTTAAACATCTTTTTGATTCAGGAGTTTGTCTGATTGAAGAAAAGGATCAAAAGATTGTAAGCAGTTTGCAGATGAATCGCCATGTATTGCATTTTCATGGAAGAAAACTTGTTTGCGGTTTTTTATGTGGAGTATCTACATCACCTGATTATCGAAGAAGAGGATATATGCGAAAGTTGACAGAGTCAATGTTAGATGAAGCAGCTCATACACATCTCATTACTCTTGTGCCTGCATTTCAGCCGCGTTTGTATGAACCATTTGGGTTTCATACAATTTATTATCAAAAACAATATATGATAAAAAAAGAGGAATTAAATAAAGTAACGATTCAGAATGTATCTTACAGTGCAGAGTTAAAAGAACTGTTGGAAGTGTATCAAAAATTTACTTCTCGTTTTGATGGATTTTATGAAAGAACATTGGATTCTTATGAAATGATGCAGAAAGAACTGGTTGCGACACAAAAGCAGATGGTAATTTATCGTGATGAAAACAAAGAAGTAAAAGGGTATTTGATATTTGGTATGAAAAATGGAGAAGTACATGTAGAAGAAGCTATCTATTTAGATTCTATCGCCTTGCTTCGAATGTTGAAATGTGCAATAGGAAAAGCAGAAGAGATATTTATAAATGTAAGTCCTAGCGAGAAACTGGAAAAGTTATTTCCATTAGCGATACCAAAAAAGAATTCTTATATTATGGCACATATTAATAATTATGAATTGTTTAACAAACTGTTTTGTTGTGATATTAGCTCCGTAAAAGAAGCGTTTGCTTTATTACATAAACCTTTATGGATTCATGAAACATATTAACCTTTGTAAAGAATGCAAAGGTTTTTTTCAAAAATGATTTAATTATCAAAAATAAATATATCAAATTAGCAAGTTTTTTGCACAAATTAACAACCTTCTATACTAGGAATTGTTTTTTAGATAACTGAGTATTATAATGTAAACGAATTCAAGGGTATATTATACCAGAAAAGGAGCGATAACATGATTTTTGGAAAAGACAAATCTGAATGGGAAAACCTAAAAGGAATCTTTACAGCTGCAGAAATCAATCAGCAGCCATCAACATGGAGAAAAACAATCAAACAGATTGAAGACTCTAAAGAAGAATTAAAAGCATTTATTGAAAATGTAACAAAACATGATGATTATGATATTATCTTAACAGGTGCAGGAACAAGTGAATTTGTTGGTAATGCTATTTATACATATGTTGCGAAAAGAACAAATTTCAAAACAAAATCTTATGGAACTACAGATATCGTAGCTACTCCAGAAAATTATCTATCACAGAATAAACCAACATTATTAATTTCTTATGGACGTAGTGGAAACTCTCCTGAATCTGTTGGTGCTGTTGATGTAGCAGATGAAGTATGTGGAGAAAATGTTTACCACTTATTCATTACATGTAACGCAGAAGGTGCTTTATCAAAAGCTGCAGAAACAAGAGATAATGCATACGCAATTAACTTGACTCCAGAAACACACGATCAAAGTTTCGCAATGACTTCAAGTTTCTCAAATATGATGCTGGCAACATTGTTATGCTTCAGCTTAGATAAATTAGACAGTGTAAAAGCGGAGTTGGAAGATGTTATCAGTGCTGCTGAAAAAACAATGAAGGATTATGAATTCTTCAAAAATATTGCAGGAGAATATGATTTCAATCGTATCGTATATTTAGGAGCTAACTGCTTAAAAGGTATTGCACAGGAAAGCCAGTTGAAAATGCTGGAACTTACTGCTGGTAAAGTAGCAACTATGTTTGATACACCAATGGGATTCCGACATGGTCCTAAATCAATCATCAACGATGAAACATTGACAGTTGTTTATGTAAGTGATGATCCATACACTCGTCAGTATGAAGTAGATTTGATCAAAGAAATGAGTGGACAGCGTAAAGGAAACAAAATCGTTGCAATCATGAATAAGAAAGATGAAGAAATTGCTTCTCTTGTAGATTATGCTTATGCATGTGAATTAAATGAAGAACACGATAATGCATTCCTGGGATTCAACTATATCGTATGTGCACAGATTTTAGCATTGTTTAAATCATTATCTTATGGTATTACACCAGATAATCCATGTCCAACTGGAGAAGTAAATCGTGTTGTTAAAGGTGTAATTTTACATCCATATACAAAAAGATAGATTTTAAATGAAAAATCGTATAAAATAATTGATACATATATAAGGAGGAACAATATGATTGGATTAATCGTAACAGGTCATGGAAATTTTGGTAGTGGATTAACTAGTTCTTTAAACCTGATTGGTGGAGAACAGGAAAACTATAAAGCAATCGATTTCGTACAGGAGTGGGGAATTGATGAACTTCGTGCAGCTTTAACGAGTGCGATGGATGAATTAAAAGATTGCGAAGGAATTTTAGTTCTTTCTGATTTACCAGGTGGTTCTCCATTTAAAACGGCTGTAGAAGTAGGTTTCCCAAGAGGAAATGTTCAGGTAGTTGCTGGTACAAACCTTCCAATGCTTGTAGAAGTAGCAATGGGTCGTAAATTTATTGAAGATTTAGAAACTTTAACAAATATGGCATTGAATACAGGTAAAGATCAGGTAGTTCGTTTTGAACTTAAAGAAGTTGAACAAGTAGAATCTAGTGATGGTATCTAAGATTCACGAATCAATAAGAAAAAAGAAGATAAGCTTATGAATAAAAAATACACCTAATTCCATATGGAGAGGTGTATTTTTTATATATGACTTATAATTATAAAGCAAGATTAAGGATTATGAAAGAAAAGCTATAGTTATTTTAATTGTAGATAGTTTTTGCATAATCAGTAGGCGTAATACCAAACTGCTGTTTAAATTTTCTGGAAAAATAATGGATACTTGTAAAGCCTAGCATACTGGCAATTTCACTTATTGTATACATACTTTCTTTGATAAGATGCTTACTTTTATTAAGCTTTAAATCACTGATATATTGTTTAGGGGCGGTGCCTAAATTATTTTTAAATAAAAGCTGTAAACTAGATCTAGAGATGGAAAATTTGTTGCATATCTCTTCTATAGTCAATTGTTTATATATCATATCATTTATATAAACAATGATTTCATTTAATAATTCATTTTCAAAGCGCTGCTGCATAGGGGTGGAAGCGATTGGTGAGCTTGATAAAAAATCATACTGTAGAATACGTATAATTAACTCTTTTAAATAACAAAGCATGAGTTCGTTATCATACAGCATATCATTGCTTGATACTTTAATAAAATTGTTAAGTGCATTTTGAATATCTCGATGAGCATGATACACACGATCTGTTAATAAATATGCATCTGGAAGTTCCATATCAAATAATATCGTTAAATAACTGCAGGACTTCGAATGCCCGGTTTTTTGTGTGTGATATTGACCAGGAGCATATAAAATCAAATCCATTTCATCAAGATTATATTCCTCATCATTAACTGTTGTTGTTAACTCACCATTATCAATAAAAGTCAATTCCCAAAATTCATGTTCTTCACCTGGAAATTCATAACTGGCATTTCTTACTTGATAAAAATAAGATAATATTTCTTTGATCTCGAAACTTGGAATGATTGGCTCATATACAATAGGAGCATCTTTTGGAAGAGGATGTGTTGTTTTTTTTGCCTTAGTATCTGTATTCATAAGAATACGTGCTGAATGTGAAATGCTTATGAAGTTAAATAGAATACCTTTTTTGATTTTTATTGTCCTATGAATAATAAATTGCTCTGGAGCTTTTATATCCCCTTCTTTGCATACGACTAACATAACGATTCCTGAAGTAGCCTGAATATATACATCATGATCATAGGAAAGAAAAGAAGTAAAACTCTTCTCTTTAATACGAAGTGTAGAATGTATATTTTTTTGAGGGAATTTATACTCACTTTTATTAACGATTTCTCCATATTCACTAAAAGCAAAGCTTGTTGTTTTGGTAAACATGTATACACTCTCCTTTTTTCTATAGTATAACAAAAGTTTATAAAGTAGAAAAGGAAAAACTCTTGATAAAATTATGTGTATTTTATGAAAATAATTTCATTTTTACTAAAAAGTGATAGATATATAGATTCTATATTTTTTATATCACATAATCAACGATAATTTTGTGATATGGATTTTTTTGCAAAAATTATGTAAAATTATGCAAGGTTGTGATTTTTATTATAGAATTTGCTACAAAATACTAAAAAGTACAAAATGAGTAATAAAAATTACAAAGAATTTAGAGTTGTTTTCGCATAAAATCGATAGTGAACTGAAAGGGGTTACTTGTTGAATCATTCCTTTGGGATTTGGATTTAACAAACAAGATTCGTTCAAGTCTAGAAAAAGGAAAGGAGAGAAAAGACCAGATGCCAGATATTGTACTTACAAGAATTGACAACCGTTTAATTCATGGACAGGTAGCAACACAGTGGTGTGGTGTTGTAGGTGCTAACTTATTGTTAGTTGCTAATGATGCAGTATCTACTGACACATTCCGTCAGGGATTAATGAACATGGCAGCACCTGCATATGCACAGACACGTTTCTTCAGTATTCAGAAGACTATCGATATTATCGGTAAAGCGAGTCCAGCACAGCATATTGCTATTATCTGTGAAACTCCACAGGATGTATTAAAACTTGTGGAAGGCGGAGTGCCAATTAAGAAAGTTAACATCGGAAACATGCACATGGCAGAAGGAAAACGTCAGGTTGCTACTTCTGTTGCAGTAAATGATGATGATGTTGCAACTTTCAAAAAACTTCAGGATCTTGGTGTAGAACTTGAAATTAAACGAGTTCCAGATACACCTTCTGAAGACATTAACAAACTATTTAAATAAAATTCATTAAAGGAATTGAAAGGAGAAACAATAATGAGTATTGATATTTCAATCGTTCAAGCTATTATGATCTTCGTAGTAGCATTCATTATGGGTATTGACCAGTTCAGTTTCTTGGAATCTTTGTACCAGCCGGTTGTATTAGGACCAATCATGGGTGCGATTTTAGGAAATCTTGAATTAGGTATCGTAGTTGGTGGTGCTTACCAGCTAGTTCAGATTGGTAGTATGCCAATCGGTGGAGCTCAGCCTCCTAACGCTATCATGGGTACAATCATGACAGCTGCATTTGCTATCGCAATGAATTTGGAACCAACTGCTGATGGTGTTGGTTTAGCTGTTGGTTTAGCTATTCCATTTGCTGTATTTGGACAGTACGCTGTTACTTTAACATTTACAATTATGTCAGGTCTTATGGCTAAAGCTGATAAAGCTGCTGAAAATGCAGATCCTAAAGGTATCGCAATGGTTAACTACACTGAAATGGCAATCTTAGGATGCTTGTTTGGTGTATTAGCTGTAGCTGGTGTATATGGTGCATCTGCTTTAGGTGATAGTTTACGTGCATTCTCATTCCAGTGGTCTTGGGTAATGGCTGGATTAGATGCTGCTGGTGGAGCTATGAAATTTGTTGGTTTCGCTATCTTGATGAAAGTTATGATGTCTGGAGAAATGTGGGGATTCTTATTTGCTGGTTTCGTTATGGCAAATATCTGTGCTGCAGTTCCAGGAATGTCAGGTGCTACATTGTTAATGTGTGCTATGGTTGGTTTGGCTATCGCTCTTTACGATTACCAGATGAACTCTAAAATTAAAGCTAATGCTGGTATAGGAGCAGGAGGTGTTTCAGATGGCATATAATATTCCTGAACATTATCAAGATTTGACTCCAGCTGCAAAACTGGATAAAAAGACTTTAAATAAAATGGTATGGATGTCTTGTTTCTTGCAGGCTTCATTCAACTATGAACGTATGCAGGCTGCAGGTTGGTTATGGGCTATTTTACCAGGTTTGACAAAAATCCATACAAATAAAGAAGACTTGAAAGCTTCTATGGCTCACAACTTGGACTTCTTAAATACGCATCCATTCTTAGTAACATTCGTTATGGGTATCGTTCTTTCATTGGAACAGAATAAAGTTGATACACAGACAATTCGTTCTGTACGTATCTCTGCTGCTGGTCCATTAGGTGGTATCGGTGATGCATTGTTCTGGTTAACTTTAGTACCAATTGTTGGTGGTATTACAGCTAATATGGCATTAAACGATGCTTCTATCATAGGTGCTATTTTATTCTTAGTAATTTTCAATGCTGTGCAGTTCGCAATTCGTTATTTCTTAATGCACTGGTCTTATAACTTAGGAACTTCTGCTGTTGGTATGTTAACATCTAACGCAAAAGAATTTACTCGTGCAGCTTCTATCTTAGGTATCTTTACAGTAGGTGCATTGATTGCTAACTATGGTTCTACAACTGTTCGTATTGCAATTGCTGATCCAGCTATTAATGTTCAGTCATTATTAGATGGTATCCTTCCTAAATTGATTCCATTGTTAATCACTTGTGGTTTATATGCATTGATCAAAAAAGGATGGACTCCAATCAAATGTATCGTATTGATTTTGGTTGCAGGTATCGTTGGTTGTGCATTCGGTATCTGGACAGGTGATTCTAAAGCTATCGATGAAAATGGTGCAGGAATTAACGGTGGATATAAACCATTGGTTGAATGGTATGAATACCCAGCTCCAGCTGCTCCAGAAAAAACTGGTCAGGAAGCTTGGGATGCAACTCAGAAAATTGTTGATCAGTTAAATGAAAATGGTGTTAAAGTAACAATGCCAGAATAGTTAATAAACTAAGTTTTGTAACTATACTTTTAAGAGGACCATGAATTGTCCATGGTCCTTTTATTTTTAAAATTTATATATTATAATTAGAGAGCAGTTTTTGGAGGTGCTTCTACTATGAAAGATAAGAAATATCCAGTACTTTATGCAACAAATTTAATGGGTACTTTGTATAAACATTGTTCGATTCATCCAACCGTATATTTTAATATTCGATTGAATGAGGATATGTTAAAGTCAGATGAAGATTATCAATCATATATGGAACAAATTATTGATGAGTGCTATGTCAATATTGTTAATAAGTTTACATTCAGTCAAGCATTGAAGGTTACAAATAATAAGATTCCATTTATTATTTTCAGAGGTAATGTAGATAAAGGTATGGTTAAGCAGTTTTGTAGAACGTTGTTAGATGAAGTTTCATTTTCTACAAAAGCAAGTCATGTTGCTGATTATATGATGATTGATACAATGTTTATGCAAATCGGAAAAGCTCCTAAGTTTTACAGAGTTAATTCAGTGGGTGATAAATTATCTGAAACAGATTTCTTATCGTTGTATGGAGAAACTTTAGAAAGCAGTGAAAAACCAGAAGATGCTGGCTGGTTAACAACTTATTATGATTTTAAGAGAGGGCCTGCTAAGTCAGAAGAAGAGCAGGAAGAAATTGTTGCGTGGTAAAGAGGTGTTTGTATGGCAAATATGAAAAACAAGAGATCAAATCGTGTAAAACAGGTTGATAAAAAAACTACACCTGAAATCGGTGGTATGAATGTATATTTTGATTCACGTCAAAGACCAGTGTACTATGATCGTTTTTCAAAAAGAGCATACTTGTTAAAAGATGTGGAGAAAACATATCAATTGTATAGTATGCGTTTCTTTTTAGGAATCGCTGCAATTGTCATTATCTATGCATTTAAACTTCCTTTATGGCTTTGTGTTGTTTTAGGTATTGCAGTGTATGCTTTTATGGAATTTAAATTTAGAAGATTTTTATCAAATTTAACACAAATGACAAATTTTGTTCCGGAAAAGAAAATAAGTAAGGTAGATGCTGAAAGACAAAAGCCTTTAAATAAAGTAATCTTAAAAATTGTCTTATTTATTTTATTAGCAACCTTGCTGGTAATAAATGTAAAACAGCAGGGTTATACAGGTGTTGTTTTGTATCTGAACTATGCTTTTGCTGTGGCTTCAGTTTTTATGGCATTGTTTGAATTGTTTGCGTGTTTAACAAAAAACAAGAAATAAAAAATATAGGAATTATTTACTTAATGTTTTATATTTTTAAAAGATTGGATGGAAGAAAATGAAAAATTTATTGATTATACTGTTGTTTGTAGTTATATTAGCTTGTATTCCATTAGTGATGCGTAAGTTATCTTGGAATAAAATCGTAAAGGCTCTTGAAAAAGAAGATTTTAACAAATATTACAAATCAATTGACTCTTTTATGTGTAAAGTATCCTATTCTGCATTTGATAGAGAAAATATGCGTTTGTCAGGATATATGAGTGAAGGACGCAAAGATGATGTTGAAAATCAGTTTGCAATGATGAAAAATATGCGTGTAAAAGCAAAATACAAAATTGCTTTGGGGAATAGAGGGTTTTACTATTATTTAGAGCAGGGACGTGCAAAGAAAGCTCGTGATATGATTGATTTTGTTAAGGCAAATGGTGGAGAAAATGTTTGCAGGGATTTAGAAATGCAATATAGTATTCTTTTGAAGAAAGAAAGCAAATATATTGATGAGGTAAAACAGAAATTAGAAGCTTTGTGGGATGGAAAGACTCCTCTTGGTGATGATAAAAAAATGATTGTTGGTACATTTGAATATTTGATTGGTTTACAATACTCTTATGAAAATGATCGTGAAAATATGATGAAGTATTTTACCCCTGCATTGGAACATTGTAAGGGTACACCTTATGAAGATAATATCCACGAAATAATGAAGCGAGTTTAAAATCTCGCTTTTTTTATTTGAAAACTGTTTATGTAAGGTCTGAGGAAATTCAGACTTTTTTAAATGATGTGATCTATAATACCATAGACTTTCGCTTCATGGACGTTCATGAAATAATCTCTGTCGCAGTCTATTTGTATTTTTTCTTTTGGCTGGGAAGTCGTGTTACTTAAAATTTCATAGATGGTATCTTTCGTTCGGCTCATGTGTTTCATTGCGATTTCCATGTCTTTTGCCTGCCCTTGCATACCACCAAGAGGCTGGTGAATCATGACTTCTGCATGCTTTAAAGCACAGCGTTTTCCTTTTGTACCAGCAGCTAGTATTACAGCAGCCATGCTAGCGCATAAACCCATGCAGATAGTAGAGATTTCACATGGTATATATTGCATGATATCATAAATAGCAAGCCCTGCGGAAATACTTCCCCCATTGGAATTTATATAGATTTGGATAGGGTCTTTACTTAGGCTTGATAAGTATAAAAGCTGTGCACAGATACTGTTTGACATCGTATCATCAATTTCACCATTAAGTAAAATAATTCTTTTTTTTAAAAGACAAGAATATAAATCATACATATATTCTTTATCGTTACTTCTTTCTAAAATTGTAGGTACAACAACCATTGTTTTTCCTCCTTAATATGCTATATAGTATGCGATTTATCTCTTGTTTTATACCTATGTGAAAAAGTACTGGAAAAGAATTGAAAAAATGCATAAGTGAAAGAATTCTCAATTGACTTTTAGGTAAGAAGTTCGTATAATATTGGTGTTAATGAAGGAGGACTTTGAAAATGACAGTAAAAGTTGCTATTAATGGATTTGGACGTATCGGACGTCTTGCATTCAGACAGATGTTTGGAGCTGAAGGATATGAAGTAGTTGCTATCAATGACTTAACTTCTCCTGAAATGTTAGCTCACTTATTAAAATACGACTCTACACAGGGACGTTATGCATTAGCTGATACAGTAAAAGCTGGTGAAAAATCAATCACAGTTGATGGAAAAGAAATCACTATCTATGCTGAAGCAGATGCTAAAAACTTACCTTGGGGAGAACTAGGAGTAGACGTAGTACTTGAATGTACAGGTTTCTATACTTCTAAAGCAAAAGCTTCTGCTCACATCGAAGCAGGTGCTCGTAAAGTTGTTATTTCTGCACCAGCAGGAAACGACCTTCCAACAGTTGTTTACAACGTTAACCACGATGTATTAACTGCAGAAGATACAGTAATTTCAGCTGCATCTTGTACAACAAACTGCTTGGCTCCTATGGCTAAAGCATTAAATGATCTTGCTCCTATCCAGAGCGGTATCATGACTACAGTTCACGCTTATACAGGAGATCAGATGACTCTTGATGGACCTCAGAGAAAAGGTGACAAACGTCGTTCTCGTGCTGCTGCTTGCAACATCGTACCTAACTCTACAGGTGCTGCTAAAGCTATCGGTCTAGTTATTCCTGAATTGAACGGAAAACTTATCGGTTCTGCTCAGCGTGTTCCAACTCCTACAGGATCTACAACTATCTTAGTTGCTGTAGTTAAAGGAAAAGTTACAAAAGAAGAAATCAATGCTGCTATGAAAGCTGCTGCTACTGAATCTTTCGGATACACTGAAGAAGAATTAGTATCTAGCGATATCGTAGGTATGCGTTATGGTTCTCTATTCGATGCTACTCAGACTATGTGCATCGAAATGGAAGATGGAAATACTCAGGTACAGGTTGTATCTTGGTATGACAACGAAAACTCTTACACTAGCCAGATGGTTAGAACAATCAAATACTTCTCTGAATTGGCTTAATTCAAGATTTATTAGAGTGATACAAAAACCGGATGTATTTCCGGTTTTTTTGTGCTTGTTTTAGAAGTTTGCGTTTCAAAAGTTAGTAAAAAGGTATATACTAGTATTGTAGAGGTGGATTATGGCTGTAAAAGAAAAATTAACCAAAGAAGATACAGAAGAAAATGTAGATCCGTTAGATGCTGTATATATGGAAGATATGAAAAAAGCGGGTTTACAGGAAGAGTTTTTAAACCAGTTTTCTAAACTAATGAAGGAACTGGACGAAAAAGAAAAATAAGTTTGATAAGTTGAATTTTATGATAAAGGTTGATATACTATAACAAAACTGATGACAAAGGAAAAGTAGTCTTATTATGAGCAAATAGCGAATTCTGGATGGTGGAAGCAGATGTGTGAAGATAAGGTGAATGCCCCTTTGAGGGATTTTTCGATAACGTAGAGAAATACGTGGTATACAGCGTTAATGTATCTAGAGGTGGAAGCATTTTTCAAGTAAAGTGGAACCGCGCTGTGGCGTCTTTACAGTAAGTGCTTTTTTTATTTCTAAAGGAGGAAGATTTATGAAACTATTTAATAGTATGAGTCAAAAAATAGAGGAATTTAAGCCTATTACAGAAGGACAAGTAAGTATGTATGTATGCGGGCCTACGGTTTATAACTATCCACATATTGGAAACGCAAGACCAATTGTAGTATTTGATACGTTAAAACGTACATTTATGGCACTTGGATACAAGGTGAAAATGGTATCAAACTATACAGATGTAGATGATAAAATTATCAAAGTTGCGAAAGAATGCGGAATTAGTGAAAAGGAAGTAACGGAAAAATTTATAAAGGCTTATAATGATGATCGTTTAGCTCTTCATGCGATGATGCCGGATGCAGCACCAAAAGTTACAGAAACGATGGATGCCATTATTGCGTTTATTGATTTACTAGTAAAAAAAGAACATGCTTATGTGGTTGATGGGGATGTGTATTTTCGTGTAAGCAGTGTGGAAAACTATGGAAAATTAAGCAATCAGCAAATTGATGACTTAATGGTAGGTGCTCGTATTGATGAAAACAGCAAAAAGGAAAATCCATTGGACTTTACCTTGTGGAAACGTACAGAAGAGGGGATTAAATGGGAATCTCCTTGGTCTGTAGGAAGACCAGGCTGGCATACAGAATGTGTTGTTATGATCAACAAAGAGTTTGATGGGAACCATTTGATTGATATTCATGGTGGGGGAATGGATTTAAAATTTCCGCATCATGAAAATGAAATTGCACAGTCTAGAGCTGCTTATGAAACAGGAATTGCCAATTACTGGATTCACAATGGTATGGTAAATATTGATGGGGAAAAAATGAGTAAATCACTTGGCAATGTTATTTGGGCAAAAGATATGATTGAAAAAATCGGTGGAGATACTCTTCGCTGGCTGTTCTTATCCTCTCATTATCGCAGTCCTTTAAATATTAATGAAGAAGCAATCGAAACAGCTAAAAAAGAATTAAACAAAGTTAAAACACCTTTAAAACAAGCATATGTAAAAGCAGGTCTTGCAGGTGTAGATTTAAAAGAAGAGTATGATGTAGAAAGTTTTCATACATTCCTTACTGCAATGGAAGATGATTTGAATACACCGAATGCTTTTGCGGCTATTTTTGATGTGGTAAAACAGTTGAATCAAGTTGTACGTCAAAAAGAGATTGATTTTACTGCATTAGGATTAAAAGTAAATGCAGTTGAAAAAATGTTAGATGTATTAGGAATTGAAAATCATCGAATCGTTTTAAGTGAAGAAGATAAAAACTTGCATGCAGAGTGGAGAAATGCAGTTACGCAAAAAGATTTTGAACTTGCAGATAAATTCCGTGCGCAATTAATAGAGAAGGGGATTTTGTAATGCTTTTACAGGAGTATAATGGAACTTCTCTTGCTTATATGGGAGATGCTGTTATGTCACTGTTCGTAAGGGAAATGCTTTTATCAAAAGGATATCAAAAACCTAATGTTCTGCAGAAAAAAAGTGTGGAATGGGTAAGTGCAAAAGCACAGGCACGTTTTTTGGAAGTTTTGGAAACAGAAGGTTTTTTTACGGAGGAAGAATGGGGAATTGTTCTTCGCGGAAGAAATACGAATCCAAAAACGAAAGCGAAAAATGCAGATGTGATAACGTATCGCAAGTCAACCGGTTTAGAAGCAATCTTTGGCTGGCTGTATTTAAAACAGGACTATAAGCGTTTAAAAACTTTGTGGGAGCGCATTGTTGAGATAGGAGAGAAATCATGACACAATATGTATATGGGAAAAATGTCGTTCGCTCTCTTTTAGAAGATAACAAGAAGATTTATGAAATTCTTCTTGCAGATGGTATGAAAGATAAAGAGATTGAAGCATTGATACGACAAAGAAATATAAAACTAAGAGTTTTAGGAAGAAAGAAAATGGATCAGTTTCTAAATGCGACAAATCATCAGGGAATTGCAGCTAAAATTGACGATTACAAAACATATGAACTTGATGAGCTTTTAGAAAGTATACCAAAGGGAAAGACTCCATTGCTTGTTATGTTAGATGGATTGGAAGATCCTCATAATTTAGGGGCAATTCTTAGAACATGCGATTGTGTAGGAGTTGATGGAGTCATTATTGGAAAGCATCGAAATGTGAAACTAACACCAACAGTTGCGAAGGTTAGTACTGGTGCAATTGATACTGTAAAAGTAAGCATGGTAACAAATCTTGCACAAAGTATTAAGTATTTAAAAAAACAGGGTTATTGGGTTGTTGGTGCAGACTTGCATAACTCTCGGGACTATCGTGAAGGACAATACGATGTTCCACTTGTATTAGTAGTAGGAAGTGAAGGATTTGGAATTAGTCCATTAGTAGCGAAAAACTGTGATTACTGTGTTCGACTTCCTATGGAAGGAAGTGTTACTAGCTTGAATGCAAGTGTTGCGTGTGGTATTTTGTTATATCAAATATATAATGGAAGAAATCCAGTAGATTTCTAGGTGAAAAATATGAAAGCCAATGTTACAGAGTTTCTAGATAATGAATTATTGTATATGATTCATCAGGGAGATGAACAGGCTTTGCAAATTTTATTTAAAAAATATGAAATGAGAATATATATAATGATTTATCAATATATAGGAATAAACTCTGCTGAGCAGCAGGATAAGGAAGAAATGAAACAATTAGCGTATATTAAGCTAATGCAGGCAGTGAATTCTTTTCGAGAAGAGAAAATCACTAGTTTTGCGTATTTTTATCAGCAGATTTTAAAAAATGCCTTTGTAGATTATTTTAGAAATAAAAGCAGAGGAATATATACTGTTTCTTTACAAGAGTTAGAAGCTAAAGAGGGGGATAATGTTTATAAAGAGAATGAAACGGAAAAAGTATCTATAAATCAAGAAGAACTACAGTATTTGTTGAGGAAGAAAGGAATTCAATTAAAAAAGATTGAAATGAAAGTCTTGCATTTAAGATTGCAGGGATATTCATATCAGGAGATTTCATCCAGTTTGAATATTTCAAATCGACAAGTTGAATATATTTTAAGAAAATTACGTAATAAAAAGAATAATTGACTTCTTGAGGTGGTTTATGATAAAGTTATTAGGCAAAGAAAGAGGTGTTTTTCATGAGTGATAAAGTAATTTTGACATGCACCGAATGTCTTTCACGAAATTATACAACTACCAAAAATAAAAAAACGCATAATGAGCGTATTGAATTGAAAAAGTATTGTAAAAAATGTGGAAAGCATACTATTCATAAGGAAACGAAATAGGAGGGATGAGTGAATGAAATGGTTCAGTATTAATGGAATTCTAACAGAAATGAAAAGAATTCGTTGGCCAAAGGCAAAAGATTTGTTTCATGACAGCGGAATCTGTGTCGTTTTTGTGTTGTTTTTAGGAATTTTCTTTTTCCTTTGCCAACTTGTTTCTTCTGGCTTCCTTAAGTTAATTGGAATGTAGGAGGGAATTTCAAGATGGCTGAAGAAAATAAAAAACAATGGTATGTAGTTAATACATATGCCGGACATGAAAACAGAGTTAAAGAGAATTTGGAACGTCGTATTGAAACAATGGGTCTGCAGGATTTCTTGTTTCGTATCGTTGTAGCAGAAGAAAAAGAAATTGAATATAAAAACGGAAAAGAAGTTGAAAAAACAACGAATTTATTTAGCGGATACTTATTTGTAGAAATGATCATGACTGACGAAGCGTGGTATATTGTTCGTAATACACCTGGAGTTACTGGGTTTATCGGATCTAGTGGTGGAGGGGCAAAACCTTTCCCTGTCGCAGAAGAAGAAATGGAAAATATTTTACGCAAATTAGGAATTACTGATAAAAAAGTTCAGGTTGATTTCCAGGTAGGAGATCGTGTTCGTATCTTAAGCGGTGCTTTTTCTAACATAGAAGGAACTGTTGAAGAAATGGACGATGATAATCAGATTGCGGTAGTATTGACAATCCTGTTTGGTAGAGAGACACCAACAGAAGTTGGATATAGTGAACTAGAGAAAATTGAACTTTAAAAGGGACGAAAGTCCTTTTTATTTTGACAAAATATGCATTTTTTGTTTTTTATAATGATAGCAGGAAGTGAGCAAATGAAAGAAAGAGCAGGGATTATATTTGGAATTGGTGGTTGCTTTTTGCTGGTAAAACCATATTTTGATATGAAAGAAATACTGCCTGTTTTTGAAAAAATGATACATGAATGCTGGCCAATGTTATTGGTTATGATCGGAATGTTTCTTATAAAACCATCAAAAAAGCAAATGCGAAGAAAACGTTAATCTTGCATAAAGTTAAAGTTTTCGATAAGATGGTATCATAAGAAAGCAGGGGATTATTTTGAAAACATATTTGATTGATTTAGATGGTACCATGTATAGAGGAGATGGACAGATTGAAGGAGCAATACCTTTTATTGAAGAATTAATAAAAAGAAACCAGCCATTTTATTTTCTTACAAATAATTCGAAACGAACAAGAAAACAAAATGTAGAGCATATGGAAAAGGTTGGTTTTCATGGTATTAAAGAAGAGCACTTTTTTACATCTGCTATGGCGGCCGCTCGCTATGCGAAAAAACATATAGAGGGAAGAAATGCATATTATGTAGGACAGGATGGTCTGAAAGAAGCATTAGAAGAAAATGGTTTTATCCTAAGTGAAAAAAATGTGGGTGTTGTATTTGTGGGTTTAAATACGGAGGCTACTTATAAGGAGTATTCTAAAGCTTTAGGATATTTATTGAAAGGTGCAAAACTTATAGGTACAAACAATGATCGCATTTTGGCTCAAAAAGATGGCTTTAGCATTGGAAATGGTTCCATTGTGGCGATGTTTGAATATGCCAGTGGACAGGAAAGCCCAAAAATTGGAAAACCTCATGAAACGATTCTTTTAGAGGCTTTGGATTATTTTGATAAAACAAAGGAAGAAGTTATTTTGATTGGGGATAATTTGGAAACTGACATCTTGTTAGGAAATCGATGTGATATTGAAACTGTTTTTGTGACAAGTGGAGTTCATCAAAGAGAAGATATAGAAAAATTGGGCATACATCCAGATTACATTGTGGATAATCTTTGTGAATTATTAAAAGAGTAAGATATTTGTGAGAGAATTCGCAAAAGTTCTTTCTCTTTTTTTTGATATGTGCTATACTTTGAGTGTAATGTGAAGAATAAGGAGGACTATTCATATGTCAATTATTGTTGATGTACATGCAAGAGAAATTTTAGATTCTAGAGGGAATCCAACAATCGAAGTTGAAGTAAGAACTGCTAGTGGATTCTTCGGACGTGCTATGGTTCCAAGTGGAGCAAGTACTGGTGAGCGTGAAGCGTTAGAACTTCGTGACGGTGATAAAGCTCGTTTCTTAGGAAAAGGTGTTTTAAAAGCTGTAGATAACGTAAATAACGTTTTAGCTGACGTTGTTAGAGGAATGGATGTTACAAATCAGGCTGCTATCGATAAAGCATTGATTGAAGCTGATGGTACAAAAGATAAATCAAAATACGGAGCAAATGCTATTCTTGGTATTTCTTTAGCTGTAGCACATGCTGCTGCTGATTGCTATGGATTGCCATTATATCGTTACTTAGGAGGAATTAATGCAAAAACTCTTCCAGTTCCAATGATGAACGTATTGAATGGTGGTAGCCACGCTGACTCTTCAGTTGACTTCCAGGAATTCATGATCATGCCTGTAGGTGCTAAGAGCATTAAAGAAGCTATTCGTATGGGTGCTGAAACTTTCCATGCTTTGAAAAAAGTATTGAAAAACAAAGGACAGGTTACTGCTGTTGGTGATGAAGGTGGATTCGCTCCAAACTTGGAAGATAACGAAGCTCCTTTAAAATGTATCATGGAAGCTATCGAAGCTGCTGGATACAAACCAGGTGAAGAAATCTGCATTGCTATGGACGTAGCTGCTAGTGAATTCTATAATACTGAAACAGGTATGTATGAACTTACAAAATCTGGACAGGGAACAAAAACTACTGATGAAATGATCGCTTGGTACGATGAATTAGTAGAAAAATATCCAATCATCTCTATCGAAGATGGATTAGGTGAAAGAGATTGGGACGGATGGAAAAAACTTACTGAACACTTAGGTAAGAAAATCCAGTTGGTTGGAGATGACCTATACGTTACTAATCCTGCTATTCTTCAGGAAGGTATCGATAAAGACATCGCTAACTCTATCCTAATCAAAGTTAACCAGATCGGTACTTTAACTGAAACTTTCGATGCTATGGAACTAGCTAAGAAACACGGATATACTGCAGTAGTATCTCACCGTAGTGGAGAAACTGAAGACACTACAATTGCTGATATCGCAGTTGCATTCAATGCTGGTCAGATCAAAACTGGTTCAATGTCAAGAACAGATCGTATTGCTAAATACAACCAGTTGATTCGTATTGAAGAAGAATTAGGTGATGTTGCAGTATTCCAGGGAAAATCTGCATTCTATAACATCTACAAACACTAAGATATGATGTTTAAAGGTGCGCTTATGGCGCGCCTTTTTCGTTTCTTATGAAAAAACATAAAATAGGTTGTTTTTCTGAAGAGTGTTTGTTATACTATCTCGTCTTTGACAGTTAGAAAGCGAAAAAAGTGCATTAAAGACTTTAGAATTAAGCTTTTTTGCACTTTTTGTCTTTGTAACGAATTGTGCTATATATGATGTTCTTTTGTGTATTTGATAATATTTCTCATTGTGGATCGTTTTATTATTTCTCTGTCTGTTTCAAAACCAAACAACTCATGCAGTAAATCTGTTAAATCTGTTCGTGTGTAAGAAGGTATATATCCTAATCCTTCTTTTAATTTTGTTACGTTCATCTTTCTCAATGTATCTATTATTTGTTCAGATGTATATTTTTTCTCTAATTTATATTCTAATATTCGATATATCAGAAGGGACAAGAAACAAATCAGGAAATGCGCTTTGATCCTGTCTTCTCTTTGCAGATAGATTGGTCGTGCATCAAAATCCGTTTTCATTATTCTAAAGCACTCTTCGATCTGCCATCTGCGTTTGTTGATAGCGATGATCTCCGCTACATCACCTTCCATATCTGTGCTTACCGCATAGAAACCATCATACATTGCTTCTTTATCTATAGCCTCCTGATCGATTTCGTAGATTTCTTCTTCTGCTACTTCTCCATTCGCTGTGATGGAAGTCCTCTTTGTAAATCTGCTTGGATCATTCGGATTTTTTCTATTCTTTTTGATTTTTCCATTTTTACTTATCATGTTTTTTGCTCTGTCTATCTGCCCTTGTCTTATCTTTTCCTGATAAGCTTTATATTTTGGAGAATAGGTAACGATAAGAGTTTCCGATATCTTTTTAGATTCTATAGGTACTTCTTTATAATAGATGGATTCATATACCTCTGGGTCATTTTCATCAAGATCTTTCAAATCAATGAATGTGCTGCTTCCTACTTTTCGATATTGTTTCGTATTTAAAGCGATATCTCTATCTTCTTTCTTTAATTTTTTTAATGACTGTGTAATGACATAGGATCTTCCTCCTATATCATTGAACAGTTTGTTATTCTGTGATGCCAGTCCACTGTCTGAGCAGTAGATGAATTCGGAACAGTCGAAATCCTGAATAACTTTATGTTCTAATGGTTTCAAGGATTTCTGTTCGTTTTGATTTCCGGGAAAGATATCAAAAGCTAAAGGGAAACCATCTCCATCCATGAATAACCCCATGCCTACGATAGGATTTGGACGATGTTCTTTGCTTTTTCCGTATTTTTTAAGTTCATCTTCTTGTTCGATTTCAAAGTAATAGTTCGTACAGTCATAATAAAGAACTTTTGTGTTTCTTTTATGAAGAAAGTTAGAATTTCGATAAACTTCCGCCTGTATGTAATCAGATTCCTCGGCCAATATAGATAAGGAACGATAGATATCCTGTAATTTATACTTTGGCTGTTCCAGCAGAGAATGAGCGAAAGAGAAAGAAGAGCGTTTACTGGAAGGATATAGAACACGAGCGTAGACAAGATCGCAGAGGATGCGATGGATATCATATTCGAATTTATGATGATTCTTAATATTACGACAAATATTGTCAAAATGAAGATTGGAACAGATGGATTGAAGGAATAGGTAGCCAACATTAAATAACAAAACTTCATTTTTTTTGATTTTTTTGTCGCTAGAGAAAGGTATGAGAACAGGTGCAGTATCCTGTTGATGGGATAAAGTGTCCTTTTTAGCTTCAGAACGAGCCCATTCCAATAATTTTTCTTCATTATTATCAAATTGAGGAAGCAGGTCATTTAATCGACCAAGCTTTCTAAAAATGCGACTAGAAGTTTTACCATTGTTTTTGCGATAAGAACTCATAATATAAATGCTTTTGGAATTGCCAGTGCCATTGATTGCAACGTACATATTCATCACCCAATATAATAATAACACATATAGCACAATATAGCACATAATAGAACATAAAATTTGACAAAAAAAGTAAAAGAAAAGCGCCTGTTTAAAGCGCCATAGTAAATTTATGAAATTTTATATGTGTCAAACTCCCGAGTATTCCAGGGAAAATCTGCATTCTATAACATCTACAAACACTAAGATATGATGTTTAAAGGTGCGCTTATGGCGCGCCTTTTTCGTTTCTTATGAAAAAACATAAAATAGGTTGTTTTTCTGAAGAGTGTTTGTTATACTATTAAAGTACTTGATTACAGGAAAGGAGGACTATACATGGGCGTTTTAGAGATAGTTTTAATGATTTCAGCGGTCATATTAATAATACTCTCCTTATTGCAAAGCGGTAAATCAGATGGTCTGAGCGGAGCTTTTGGGGGAAGCGATGGATTAAACCTATTTGCAAATGTTAAAGAACGAGGATCTGAGAAAGTGATTTCCAATATTACACTTATTACAGGGATCGTATTCTTTGCTCTTGTAATTATTATCCGTATTATTAAATAAGGCCGCAATGGTCTTTTTTCTTTGCTTATTGTAATGGAAAGAAATAAGATGTGGTATAATGAATAAGAGATATTTGCCTTTGTTTGGAGGGATGAGAATGAAAAAGAAAATGGAAATATTAGATTTGCTGCATGATTCTTCTTATAAAGGAATGACTACAGCTGAGCTGTCTTGTTACTTTCAAATGGAAGACAGTGCCTCCTTTACAGAGTTGTTAAAATATTTGAATGAGCTAGAAGGAGAACGTTTAATTGCAAGAGATTCCAGGGAACGTTATTTTTTGAGTTCTCATTTAGGATATGTTACAGGAACATTGCGTGTGAATCCAAAAGGATTTGGTTTTGTAGATACAACGGACACAAGTTTTTATATTGCGAAAGAGGCGTTAGGCCTTGGAATGGACAAAGATATCGTATACGCGAAAAGCTGGACAAATAATGATGGCAGCGTAGAAGGAGAAGTTATTGATGTTATTGAACATCATATTACACATATTGTAGGTGTCGTAAAAATAAAAGAGGGAAGAAGGTATTTTTTACCGGATTCTCCTATTTTAAATCGAAGATTTAGAATTACTAATTATGAGGATTTTCATTTGGTCAATGATTCAAAAGTGTTGTTGAAGATTGATAGTTATGGTGCTACATTAAAATGTCATATTGAAAAAGAGATTGGATATAAATATGATCCGGGAATTGATATTTTAAGTGTACTTTTAGAAAAAGATATTAATCCAGAATTCAGTGATGCTGTCATGAAAGAAGTGATGCAGATTGAAGAAGCGGTACAAGATGAAGAATTAAGAAATCGTGAAGATTTACGTTCGTTATTGACAATTACTATTGATGGAGAAGATGCACGTGATTTGGATGATGCGATTTCTATTGAAAGAATACCAGAAGGATATCGACTGTATGTTCATATTGCAGATGTATCGTATTATGTAAGAGAAGGAAGCGAAATTGATAAGGAAGCATATCATCGTGGAACATCTGTTTATGTTGTTGATCGTGTAGTTCCTATGCTTCCACATGCATTATGCAATGGGATTTGTTCTTTAAATCCCCATGTTGATCGTTTGACTTTAACTTGTCAGATGGATATAAATCGCAAGGGAGATGTTATAAACTATAAAATTTTCCCAAGTGTTATTAACAGTAATGAAAGAATGACGTATACAAATGTTAATAAAATATTAGAAGGGGATGAAAAAGTCCAGAAACGCTATCCTTACCTTTTGGATATGTGTATTCAAATGAAAGTGTTATCCGATATCATTCGAAGACGCAGAGAAAAATTAGGGGCAATTGATTTTGATACAAGAGAGGCAAAAATTCTTGTTGATGAGAAAGGTAAACCTAAAGATATTGTTTTGCGTGAAAGAAAAGATGCAGAGCGTATGATCGAGGATTTTATGATTGCCGCAAATGAGACTGTTGCTACACATGCGAAATGGATGGAAATTCCATCGATGTATCGTGTGCATGAGCAGCCAGAACCAAAAAAGATACGCGAATTTGCCAGAGTAGCGAAAGTTTTAGGCTATACGTTTCAGGGGGGTATCCAAAATGTATATCCAATGCAGCTGCAAAGTCTTTTAAAAGAGGCGAAAGGGCAAGATAATTATTTTGTGCTTTCTAGTTTTATGTTAAGAAGTATGCAGAAAGCACGTTACGATAATCGCTGTTTAGGTCATTTTGGTTTAGCTTTGAAAGAATATTTACATTTTACTTCTCCTATTCGAAGGTATCCCGATTTAATTGTGCATCGTATGCTTAGAAAATATGTTTTCAATTCCAATACGAATACAGAAAAAATGAATAGTGATGAAAAATGGTGTGAAGAAGCTGCTATACAGGCAAGTGATCGTGAACGTAATGCCGTAGATGCAGAACGTGAAGTAGATGATATGAAGAAAGCAGAATATATGGAAAAATATGTAGGTTCTGTATTTGATGGCGTAGTCAGTGGAATTACAAAATTTGGAATGTTTGTTGAGCTGGAAAATACAGTAGAGGGATTGGTCCATATCGCAAGCTTGCAAGACGATTATTATCACTATGACGAAACTACACATTCCTTAATTGGAGAGCATACAGCAAAAGTATATCGCATGGGACAACATGTGCGTGTGAAATGTATAGGCGCCGATCGTTTTAAGCGAGAGGTAGATTTTGAAGTGCTGGTACAGAAATCCAAGAAAAAAAGTCCGCTATTAAAACAGCAAAATCGCTTAACTAAACAGGATAGAACTAGAAATCGAAGACGAAGAAAACGGAAAGGCGGAAGATTATGACATCTGGAAGAAAAGTGATTGCGTTTAATCGAAAAGCATCACATGAGTATTTTCTGGAAGATCGCTTTGAAGCTGGATTGGTTTTAAAAGGAACAGAAATAAAATCTATTCGAAAGGGACATGTCCAATTAAAAGATGCTTATATTAGTTTTACAAATGGGGAAGCATTTATTAAAGAAATGCATATTCCAGAATATGTATTTGGGAATCGCTTTAACCATGATGAAACAAGAATAAGAAAATTACTTCTGCATAAACTAGAAATACGAAAACTTCAGCAGAAAGTGAAATTGAAGGGATACACGGTGGTTCCAACTTCATTGTATTTAGAAAAAGGAAAAGCGAAACTGGAAATTGCACTTGCTAGAGGAAAAGATTTACATGATAAACGAAATGCGCAAAAAGAAAAAGATGCAAAACGCGAAATTGAAAAAGCAATGAAAAATCATTGGTAATGCATGTTGTAGTTTGCTTATAAATGTGGTAAACTACAACTGCTTGTATTTGGGGGTGTACTGGTTTCGACAGGGTTATGCTTGGTACAGATGGCAGTCGAATGGTTACGTAATAACCAATTAAATTTAAACGGAAAAACTAAATTAGCTAACATCTTTGGTGGAAACCAGAGAGTTGCTTTCGCTGCTTAATTAACCGACATAGGTTCGCAGCCGCCACTATCTTTTTCTCCTTTGATTAGATAGAAGAGCGCATAAGATGCAAAGGATAAGATAATCATTTGTCTATGAATGGTTATACGAAAAATTAAATAGACACCTCAGTAGGAGTGGTTCATGATTACCTGCTGAATATTTGTCATGAACTAAACTGTAGAAGTCTGTACGTGGGGCTGGTTCTGGACAGGGGTTCGACTCCCCTCACCTCCACCAATAAGTTATTTAAGCCTTTAAGTAAAGGCTTTTTTAATACTTTATAAGAAGACTGCTAACGAGTTCGCTAATGAAATTAGAGTAGGATATCTATGCTTTTTCAGAAAAGGCAGTAAATCTATACTTTTTATAGTTAAAATTAAAAAAATATTCAAAATCGACAAAATTAGATAAAAAGTGACAGACTTTTTAATTTTTTAGGTTTTAAATATTATTGCTTGATTATGAAAGGAAAGGATGAGAAAAGTATGGAAAAAGAAATAGAAAGGAAAAGCTTATATAGAAGGGTAACTTGTGAGTTACACAAGATAGGGACACCTGCACATATTAAAGGACACAATTATTTAAGAACAGCAATTATAAAAATGTATGAGGATGCTACCTATCATGGAAATATGATGAAAAGATTATATCCTGATGTTGCAGATGAGTATGAAACAAATGTTTCTTGTGTAGAAAGAGGAATTAGAAACGCAATTGAAGTAGCATGGAGTAGAGGGAATCTTGCTATATTAGAAGAAATTTTTGGGAATACGATAAGCTACTCTAAAACAAAACCAACCAATTCAGAATTTATTGCGATGATCGTAGATCGCCTGAAACTTGAAGATTTGGAATAAAAAAAATAGGAGTTATTTTCACAATGCTTGAAATATAACTCCTATTTTAAGTTTTTGTTAAAGTGTTTGATAATATTATTTGTACATATATCCAATGGATCAATAAAAAAATCTGAAAGCTTCCACATTTCTTTTAGTAAAGAAAGCTCTGTACATGCAAGAATAATGCATTCGACTTTTTTTTCTTTCATCTCATAAAGCACAGATTCAAATAATTCTTTAGGAACAGGATCTCCTTTTTTTAAATATGTATAAATCATATCCATGACTTTTTTCTGATTGCTTATGCAGGGGATTTCCCATTTAATATGAAACTTTTCACATGAATTTTGATAGAGTCCGGATTGAATTGTTCCATCGGTAGCCAAAATGCCAACTTTCTGTATATTTTTACTTTTAATATTCTTTATTGTTTCATCAATGAGATGGTAAATCGGAACATTGCTGTACTTAGAATATTCATCATAAAAGTAATAGGATGTATTGCAGGGAATAACAATCATTTCTACTTGTAGTTTATTAAAAATTTCAATATCAGAAATAATGTGTGGCAGTGGACTAGGGTTAGAATGATCTAAAATGTAGGAAGTGCGATCTGGTATACTAGCATGATTTAGAATAACCATGTCAAGATGATCTTGATCCTTATCAACAGCTGTGTGTTTTAAAATCTTTTCGTATAAATATGCGCTGGCATCAGATCCAACTCCACCTAAAATACCAAGTTGATAGTGCATAACACACCTCCTTTAAGCGTTATTAGTTTATCACATATTTTGCGGATAAACAACATTTGAAAAGGAATGGAGACTAGTCCATTCCTCTTTTGTTAAAATATAGCTTATATTTTTTATAAGCCATGTGATAAAATCTTCGAATCATAATACTTCTAAAAATACTAAAATCTTTCGAATAAAGTAATGTGTAATCGTATTTTTTATCTCTGATTAATTTTTTAACCTGTGCATAACTGTTTTTTGATACATACTTTAATAGTAATCTAGGAGGGATATGCAGCCAAAGATAAGGATTGTTATGATAATGTAATTCATTTTGTTTGTGGAAAATCAAATCTTCAGCCATATATTCAGCAATATTACATCCAGACGCTGTTGTAAAGTAACTGCTTCTTCCTTGGCGGATGTTGATTTCGAAGACTTTATATTTTCCATCTCTTTCATCATATTTCATATCGAAATTTGAATATCCCACATAATGCAGATCTTCTAAAAATTTTTGATACTGTTTGTATATTGCAGAATTTGCTTCCTGCACAATAGCATTGTAATTTCCAATTCCATGCGGTGTATAATCTTCACTTACACAATGTCCTAAACACATGACACGAACATTGCCGTTTTGGTCTGAATAACTGTTCAATACATACATGGTACTATCATCACCAGGAATAAAATCTTGAATGATCATATTCCCTGTATAACCAGCATTATATACACTGCTAAGAATACGTTTTAATTCTTCCAAAGAATCTGCTTTATATCCTTTTTTCTTTCCTTCAAATTCTAAGTCTACATATTCAATACTATTGCTTGCTTTTACTGCTACTGGAAAAGAAAACGGGAGAGTAAAGTTATCTTTGTTTGCCTTTGTGACAATAAAAGTTTTTGGATAATCTAATCCATATTGTTCACAAATTTTATAGAAATCCTCTTTATTTTCCAACTGTTCCTTCATTTCTTTTGGAATGTAGTTTGTAATAAAGTATTTATCAATAATATCTCTATTGTTAACAATTAATTCCGTATAGCGATCACCACATGCTATTAAAAGGAGTTTTTTATATTCTTTGCCATATGTTTCTCCTACTTCCTGGATATATTTTCTAAATACTTCGTCATGGTCAAAGTTATGGAAGGTCATGACTTTGACAATATTACTTCTCTTTGTTTCAAGTAAAGGTGCTTTTCCTAAAGAAAGAGAAGTAATTCCATAGGCTTTATGAAATGATTTTGCCATACCATAAGCATTTGCATCTGTACCAAGAAGAACAGGGAGGAAAGAACGGTTCTTGTTGTTAATAATACAATCCAATCTATTCAACCTCTTTTCTATGATAAATAAAAGTAAATAATGCTTTCAATAAATAATTGAAAGACCAAAAAGATTATATCATATTTATATGATTTATAGATAGAAATCGCAAAAAGATAACAGCAAATCAACAGAAGAAAAAATCAAAAAGAAAGTGAATAGATACAGGAAAATAAGAGAAATAAAAAGGACTTGAAAAAATCTCGAAAAAAAAGTAAAAAAAGAGTAAAAAAATGTTGACATAGGGAAGAGCGGGTGGTAATATATACGAGCACCAAGCGAGAGAGCTTGGCTCGGTCTTTGAAAACTAAACAGGAAACGTCAATTTCAAACAATGAAAAAGATAACAAAACAAAAGAAAAAACGTTAGCAGAAAACGTTTTGAGCTAAAATCAAATGGAGAGTTTGATCCTGGCTCAGGATGAACGCTGGCGGCATGCCTAATACATGCAAGTCGAACGGAGCGAATATGGAAGCTTGCTTCTGTAAGAGCTCAGTGGCGAACGGGTGAGTAACACGTAGGTAACCTGCCCATGTGCCCGGGATAACTGCTGGAAACGGTAGCTAAAACCGGATAGGTGAATAGGAGGCATCTCGTATTCATTAAAGGACCTGCAAAGGTGCGAACATGGATGGACCTGCGGCGCATTAGCTGGTTGGAGTGGTAACGGCACACCAAGGCGACGATGCGTAGCCGACCTGAGAGGGCGAACGGCCACATTGGGACTGAGACACGGCCCAAACTCCTACGGGAGGCAGCAGTAGGGAATTTTCGTCAATGGGGGGAACCCTGAACGAGCAATGCCGCGTGAGTGAAGAAGGTCTTCGGATCGTAAAGCTCTGTTGTAAGTGAAGAACGGTCAGTAGAGGAAATGATACTGAAGTGACGGTAGCTTACCAGAAAGCCACGGCTAACTACGTGCCAGCAGCCGCGGTAATACGTAGGTGGCGAGCGTTATCCGGAATCATTGGGCGTAAAGGGTGCGCAGGTGGTACATTAAGTCCGAAGTAAAAGGCAGCAGCTCAACTGCTGTTGGCTTTGGAAACTGGTGAACTGGAGTGCAGGAGAGGGCGATGGAATTCCATGTGTAGCGGTAAAATGCGTAGATATATGGAGGAACACCAGTGGCGAAGGCGGTCGCCTGGCCTGCAACTGACACTGAGGCACGAAAGCGTGGGGAGCAAATAGGATTAGATACCCTAGTAGTCCACGCCGTAAACGATGAGAACTAAGTGTTGGGGAGACTCAGTGCTGCAGTTAACGCAATAAGTTCTCCGCCTGGGGAGTATGCACGCAAGTGTGAAACTCAAAGGAATTGACGGGGGCCCGCACAAGCGGTGGAGTATGTGGTTTAATTCGAAGCAACGCGA
Organism: Amedibacterium intestinale; assembly: GCF_010537335.1. NCBI lineage: Bacteria > Bacillati > Bacillota > Erysipelotrichia > Erysipelotrichales > Erysipelotrichaceae > Amedibacterium > Amedibacterium intestinale. Next base: position 1,470,257 of record NZ_AP019711.1, on the reverse strand, counting down.
AGAACCTTACCAGGCCTTGACATGGATGTAAATGCCCTAGAGATAGGGAGATAGCTATACATCACACAGGTGGTGCATGGTTGTCGTCAGCTCGTGTCGTGAGATGTTGGGTTAAGTCCCGCAACGAGCGCAACCCTTGTCGCATGTTACCAGTATTGAGTTAGGGACTCATGCGAGACTGCCGGTGACAAACCGGAGGAAGGTGGGGATGACGTCAAATCATCATGCCCCTTATGGCCTGGGCTACACACGTACTACAATGGCGGCTACAAAGAGAAGCGAACCTGCGAGGGGGAGCGGAACTCATAAAGGCCGTCTCAGTTCGGATTGGAGTCTGCAACTCGACTCCATGAAGTCGGAATCGCTAGTAATCGCAGATCAGCATGCTGCGGTGAATACGTTCTCGGGCCTTGTACACACCGCCCGTCAAACCATGGGAGTTGGTAATACCCGAAGCCGGTGGCATAACCGTGAGGAGTGAGCCGTCGAAGGTAGGACCGATGACTGGGGTTAAGTCGTAACAAGGTATCCCTACGGGAACGTGGGGATGGATCACCTCCTTTCTAAGGAGAAAGAGTGTAGAGAAAGATATTTCCTGTTTGGTTTTGGAAGGCTGAGAAGCATTCCGAATCGATCTTTGAAAACTGAATAACAGAAGACATAACAGAAGGTCTATAACGAAAAGTTGTAAGAAATTCACGAGTTGAAGTTAAACAAACAGAAAACTCAAAGCTAAGCTAATGGTGATTAAGTAAGAAAGGGCGTACGGTGGATGCCTAGGCACTTGAAACTGAAGAAGGACGCAACAAACGGCGAAACGCGGCGGGGAGCTGTACGTAAGCAAAGATCCGCCGGTATCCGAATGGGGGAACCCGGCATGCGTAATAGCATGTCATCCGCAGATGAACAAATAGTCTGCGAGAGAGGTACCCGGGGAACTGAAACATCTAAGTACCCGGAGGAAAAGAAAACAACAGTGATTCCCTGAGTAGCGGCGAGCGAAAGGGGAGGAGCCCAAACCAGACCGAGGTCTGGGGTTGAAGGACCGCGATACGGCAAGAATCATGGTAGGAGAACGGCATTGAAAGGCCGACCGGAGAGGGTGCAAGTCCCGTATCCGAAACCGTGAGGAAGCCCAGCGGGATCCTGAGTACGGCGAGACACGAGAAATCTTGTCGGAAGCAGGCGGGACCATCCGTCAAGGCTAAATATAAGCAAGTGACCGATAGTGAACCAGTACCGTGAGGGAAAGGTGAAAAGAACCGCGGGAGCGGAGTGAAATAGAACCTGAAACCGTATGCTTACAAGAAGTCAGAGCACGTTAAGGTGTGATGGCGTGCCTTTTGTAGAATGAACCGGCGAGTTATGTTATCGTGCGAGGTTAAGCAGGAGATGCGGAGCCGAAGCGAAAGCGAGTCTTAATAGGGCGGCAGTACGATGACATAGACCCGAAACCGTGTGATCTAGCCATGACCAGGTTGAAGTTCAGGTGAAACTGAATGGAGGACCGAACCGACCCCCGTTGAAAAGTTGGCGGATGAGTTGTGGCTAGGGGAGAAATTCCAATCGAACACGGATATAGCTGGTTCTCCCCGAAATAGCTTTAGGGCTAGCGTCGAGGATGAGTCTTGTGGAGGTAGAGCACTGAATGTACGATGGCCCCATCCCGGGGTACTGAGTATAATCAAACTCCGAATGCCATGAGATATTCCCGGCAGTCAGACCGTGGGTGATAAGGTCCATGGTCAAAAGGGAAACAGCCCAGACCGCCAGTTAAGGTCCCAAAATGTATGCTAAGTGGAAAAGGATGTGGGGATGCACAGACAACTAGGAGGTTGGCTCAGAAGCAGCCATCCTTCAAAGAGTGCGTAACAGCTCACTAGTCGAGTGACCCTGCGCCGAAAATGTACCGGGGCTAAGCATACTACCGAAGCTGCGGATTTGTAGTAATACAAGTGGTAGGGGAGCGTTCCATGCACGTGGAAGCCATACCGAAAGGAGTGGTGGAGAGCATGGAAGTGAGAATGCCGGTGTGAGTAGCGAGATGCAGGTGAGAATCCTGCACACCGATAGCCCAAGGATTCCAGGGGAAGGTTCGTCCGCCCTGGGTAAGTCGGGACCTAAGGCGAGGCCGAAAGGCGTAGTCGATGGAAAACAGGCAGATATTCCTGTACCCGCGATGGAAATGAAGGAATGACGGAGAAGGCTAGCATGAGCCACTTATTGGATTGTGGTCGAAGCGAATAGCAGGTGCATAGTAAAATGCGTGCACGGAATGTAAAACGTGATAGGTAAGCGAAACCTTTGGGGAGTAGCGAAGCATGCGAGGCCAGCTTCCAGGAAAAGTTTCTAGTGCTGATTCCATAGCGGCCCGTACCAAAACCGACACAGGTGGGCAAGGAGAGTATCCTGAGGTGAGCGAGAGAACTGTTGCCAAGGAACTCGGCAAAATGACTCCGTAAGTTAGCGAGAAGGAGTGCTTATGAAAGTAAGCCGCAGTGAAGAGGCCCAAGCGACTGTTTAACTAAAACACAGCTCTCTGCGAAGTCGCAAGACGAAGTATAGGGGGTGACGCCTGCCCGGTGCTGGAAGGTTAAGAGGATTTGTCAGTTTCGACGAAGCAATGAATTGAAGCCCCAGTGAACGGCGGCCGTAACTATAACGGTCCTAAGGTAGCGAAATTCCTTGTCAGGTAAGTTCTGACCCGCACGAAAGGCGTAACGATTTGGGCGCTGTCTCGGCAGCAGACTCGGTGAAATCTTAGTACCTGTGAAAATGCAGGTTACCCGCAACTAGACGGAAAGACCCCATGGAGCTTTACTGCAGCCTGATATTGGATTTTGATCAGAGATGTACAGGATAGGTGGGAGACGAAGAAGGATGCACGCCAGTGTATCTGGAGTCGACGTTGGGATACCACTCTTGTCTGATTGGAGTTCTAACCTGCGTCCATGAAGCTGGACGGGGGACCGTGTCAGGCAGGCAGTTTGACTGGGGCGGTCGCCTCCCAAAGAGTAACGGAGGCGCCCAAAGGTACGCTCAGATTGGACGGAAATCAATCGGCGAGTGCAAATGCAGAAGCGTGCTTGACTGTGAGACAGACAGGTCGAACAGGGACGAAAGTCGGGATTAGTGATCCGGCGGTGCCGAATGGAAGGGCCGTCGCTCAACGGATAAAAGCTACCCTGGGGATAACAGGCTGATCTCGCCCAAGAGTTCACATCGACGGCGAGGTTTGGCACCTCGATGTCGGCTCATCGCATCCTGGAGCTGAATTCGGTTCCAAGGGTTGGGCTGTCCGCCCATTAAAGCGGTACGCGAGCTGGGTTCAGAACGTCGTGAGACAGTTCGGTCCCTATCTGTTGTGGGCGTAGGAGATTTGAGGAGAGCTGTCCTTAGTACGAGAGGACCGGGATGGACCTACCGCTGGTGCACCGGTTGTTGTGCCAACAGCATAGCCGGGTAGCTAAGTAGGGAAGGGATAAGCGCTGAAAGCATCTAAGCGCGAAGCCTACTCCAAGATGAGATCTCCCATACGCAAGTAGTAAGACCCCTTGAAGACGACGAGGTAGATAGGTCAGGGATGGAAGCGCAGCGATGCGTGGAGTTGACTGATACTAATAGGTCGAGGACTTAATCAAATGTTGACTGTTGTTCAGTTTTGAAGGTTCGAACCTTCAGGGATCTGGTGATGATGGCGAAGTGGACACACCTGTTCTCATCCCGAACACAGAAGTTAAGCACTTCAGCGGCGACAATATCCAGACGTGCTCTGGTGAAGATAGCACGTCGCCAGTTCCTTTTTGAGCCTTGCGGCTCTTTTTTTTGTCATGGTTCTATACCATGGCTTTTTTTATTTCATGTTTATTATAGGAGTATAAATAAGAAGCAGTAATCATGTAGATATACACGGTTACTGCTTTCTATATTTTATTATAAGAGTGAAACTCTTTTATCTCTTTATCAAATATTTCTAAACAGTTTTGAGGTAAAAATGTTTGCATATAATTCCTACATAATTTTTCTAAGTGCAAGCTTTCTTCTTTATTTTTTCTATCATAAGAATAAAGAAGAAAATCTAAAAATAAATAGGTTATCATTAATTCACTTGCTTGATTATTCATAAAATCACCTCGGGATTTTATAATAGCAAATATTCTTAAAAATTAGTATATACTTTAGGGTATATCGACCTCATCATTTATTTTCTCTATTTGTACTTTTACTATTTGATATTTGTTTTGCGATAAATGATACATTATTAATTCAATTCTTGCTAAGTCTTTTGTTTCAAATAACAAGGGTATTTTTCCGGTCTTTACATAGTGAGAACTTCCTACTCCTTTTTGTTTATCTATCTTTGATAGCCATTCATGATTTCTTTTACTGATAATTGCATACATATACATCCCTCCATTTATGATGTTCCCAATTGGAGAAGATTTATACTTTTATGTATAAAAACTTTCTCTTGTAGCATACTTCAAATAGGGAGGTATTATTATGAAATTATTGAACTGTTTATTCCTTACAATTGGAATTGTTGGTGCAATTAACTGGGGTCTAATAGGTTTGTTTGATTTTAATTTAGTAACATTCCTATTTGGGTTCAATTCACTAGCTGAGCGAGGTGTGTACGTTTTAGTTGGATTAAGTGGTTTATATATGCTTATGTTTTATCCTAGAGTTATGTCACCTTATGATAAGACGTATAAGTAAAACAACTTTACAAACATAGGAAACATGATATAATCAGAAAGCATGAATGATTAGTATCATGTTTTTTTATGTTTTTAGAAAGGAAGTGAATGTATGGGAGCTTTATTAAGTATATTAAATGAATTTTTATATAGTTATATTTTAATTGCACTTTTACTTGTAGCTGGACTGTATTTTACATTTCGTACACGTTTTGTGCAATTTCGTTTATTCAAGGAAGGAATTCAATTATTAAGTGAAAAATCACATAAACAGGGTGGAGTCTCTTCTTTTCAAGCGTTGATGATTTCAACGGCTTCTCGAGTAGGAACTGGAAATATCGCTGGTGTTGCGACTGCATTAGCTGCTGGTGGTGCTGGATCTATTTTCTGGATGTGGATTATTGCCTTAATAGGAGCAGCCAGTGCTTTTATTGAATCTACTTTAGCACAGGTTTATAAAAATAAAGATGGCGAACAATATAGAGGTGGACCTGCTTACTATATGCAGAAGGCTTTAGGTAAACGCTGGCTAGGAGTTATATTTGCAGTTTTGTTAATTGCTTGTTTCTGTTTTGGATTTAATCCATTGCAGGCTTATAATGTAAGCAGTGCTGTTGCATACTACTTTGATAATGAACAGCTTGTTGCCCTTATCATAGGAATCATATTAGCTGTATTAAGTGCATTCGTTATTTTTGGCGGTGTACATAGAATTGGTATTATTAGTTCAACAGTCGTACCTGTAATGGCAGTACTATACATTCTTTTAGGAGTTTATATCACGTTTATAAACATAGATAAGTTACCTGTATTATTCCATGATATTTTTTCAGCTGCTTTTGATTTCAAAGCAATTTCAGGAGGTTTTGCAGGTTCTTGTGTAATGCATGGAATAAAACGTGGTTTATTTTCAAATGAAGCAGGTATGGGATCAGCTCCTAATGCAGGAGCGACAGCAGATGTATCTCATCCGGTGAAACAAGGCTTGGTGCAGACCATCTCTGTATTTATAGATACAATATTAATTTGCACAACTACTGCCTTCATGTTGTTGAATTATGGTATATATGACGGATTACAGGGGATGCCTTATGTTCAGCAGGCTATTTTTTCTGAAATTGGAGAAATAGGAATTCATTTTATAACAATATCTATTTTCTTATTTGCTTTTTCATCGCTCATTGGAAATTATTGTTATGCAGAAGGAAATCTTAAATTTATTATCAATAGTAAAAAATCTTTATTTATTTTTAGAGTTGTATGTATTCTTGCAATCTTTTTCGGTGCACAGCTTGATTTTACAACAGTATGGGATCTTGCGGATGTGTTAATGGGATTTACGGCTGTTTTAAATATTGTGGTTATTTTGATTTTAGGAAAAGTTGCGTTCATTTGCTTACGTGATTATACACAACAGAAAAAAGAAGGAAAAGATCCACTGTTTGATCCTGAAAAGCTGGGAATTAAACATGCGGATTGTTGGAAAGATATAAAAAAAGAATATGAAGATTTGTAGAAATAGTCGAATGTTATGGTGCTCCAAAAATAGTTGGGGTTAGCTGAATTTGATCTTCGAGATTACTTGGGGGCGGCATATACCCTATTTCGTTGAGAGGGTCTAAAGGGCTCATCACCTGTCCTAGGTGGTGGGCTCCTTTTTTTCGACCATCTTTACGCTTTTGTCTTTCTCGTCGATCGCAAATTCTATGCCTTTTTCAAGGACCAACATGCATCGGTTACGGAATCGTTCCCAATTGGTATATCCGTTGGCTGCCTTGGTAATCAGCTTGACGGTTCCGTTGAGTCGTTCCATCAGTGCGTTGTTGAGCCTTTTATATCCGACAGTGATTTGTCCTGTCTTTCTCGAGAGCTTGTATTCGGTTTTGGCTATGTAGAAAGAATTGATGATCTCGGTTTGCCAGTTGGCTAATGTGTAACTAAACTTGACCATTTCTTCTACATTGCTTTCTCTGAAATCGGTAATGACTTTTTTCAAAGCAGCAGGTGCCGTTTCAAGTGTGTTCGAGACATAGAAATCCGTAAGTTCATCCTTTAATTCCCAGGCCGTGTTTATATCCGGATGAATAGATACAAGCGCATTGGCATAATCGTATGGGTTCATATATCGTTTTAGAACCTTATTATATTCTTTTGGTCTTAAAATATCGAAAAGTGGTTTTCCATCGGCGCCTTTAGATCTTGTAAAGTGCTTGAACAGGAGTCCGTTCTTGTGTTTTAACAGATAATAGTTTTCTTCTTGTTCCTGGGTGCGTTTCGATGTGTTGATGCATCGCAGGGGGTTCATGATCCTTAAGCGAACCCTGTCCACTCTGCGGTGCAGTTCCTGTGAAACATGATAATGGTCGACCACATGAATCGCATTTTTGAAATGTTTTTTAATAATCCTGCGGTATGGTTCGTACATATCCGTAATCATGATATGGACCTGATCTATTTCATATTTTGGTATATTTGAGAAGTATTTATCTAAATATTCATATCGTCGACTAGGCAAGATATCGATTGGCTGCCCATTGGTCTGATCGATCAAAAGACAGATGTACTTACTGTTTTGTGTTTTGGAATGAAAGGCATAGTTTTCATCTGTGCACATGATTTCTGGCAGTTTTGCCCTTGGAATCGAAACAACCGAATCGAAGATCGATGAAACAGAAGTTGGAGAAATATGATATCTCTTAGCTGCGTGGGTAAAGGTTTCGCCAGGTTCTTGCAAGTCCTTGAGGATCTGAAGCATCAGATCTGAAGAAATCTTCATGTTCTGGAAGACGAAAGGATTGTATTCATAGAACGTTTTGTGGCATATTGGGCAGATATATCGCCTGGCATGGTATTGAAGAACACATTTTTTATCGGCCAGTAACGAGTGCTGGATTGTCTTGGTCACATATCCCTTGATCTTCGTGATGGGATTTCCACATTCAGGACAAGCTGGTCGAGAATCTAAAAGCTTTACATCGATGATCGTCTGTTCATTTCGTCTAATACAGGAACAGGATTCTAAAATCGATGAATCCAGATTGAAGATTGTGCAAATAGAAGCTTCGCAATTGATAAAGTCTTGCATATTGTGTCACCTCCTGATAAAGCAAGTCTTCGTACACCTTAACTATAAGCGAAGCAGGCATATCTGGATATACATATCGGGTTGGTCGCTGTTTTTATCGACTTAAAAATGCATAAGAACCGAATTTTCGAAAAAGCGAGCTCCGGCGTAAGAAGGCAAGATAATCCGAATCTTCTGAAGATTTTGGAAAAGGTGGGAAAAAACTTTTGATGAATCTGTAGAAATAAGAATCTTCTAATGATCGGTCAGGCTCTTTATTCAAAACCTTTCGGATGGATAAATAGACATGATTGAATCCTGGAACTACAAAAGAAGGAAGAATGATATGAATAGCACCACATTCTTTACACCGACATCGCTGGGCATTGATCAAAACAGTGCGAGTCACAAAGATAAATTTACGAACACGATGTCCATAAAAAATCAAAGAACCCTTCGCATGACAACGAGGACATTCCATGGTATGGATCGTAATATTAAATTTATTGATTAAATTGTCATATGAGCGTTGATTAAATTGTTCATTGTGATTACAATATAGATGTAACATGAGTGGTACCGAACAGGGCCACAGAAAAGCGGTTGCCGGGGTGAGAAAATATGGTAACTGCTTTTTTTAATGCCTGTTATTATCCTTTCGATCATAGTATAATACGAAACCCCAAAAAGTTTGGAACAAAAAAAGGGCAGGTAAGTTCCTTGCCCCAAGTAATCTTGGGTAAACCCCTAACCCTAACCATTCTTGGATAACCAATGTTATTCGGCTTTTTCTTTTAGTTGTGCTAGCGAACAAAAAAGTGTATAATTACTGCGTTGTGACGTTGAGGTGAGGAATAGTGGATAAAATTCATGTGGAAAATTTAACCTTCTCTTATGATAAGGAAAAGAATGCAGTGGAAAATGTATCCTTTTCTATTAAAGAAGGAAGCTATACGACGATTATTGGACATAATGGAAGTGGCAAAAGTACCATTGCGAAACTTCTGATTGGATTATTGGAAAAAGATCATGGAAATATTTTTGTAGATGGAGAAGAATTAACATATGAATCTTTATTCCATATACGAAATAAAGTTGGTATTGTTTTTCAAAATCCAGATAACCAATTTATTGGTGCTACTGTAGCTGATGATATTGCATTCGGATTAGAAAATCATCAAGTTCCTACAGAGAAGATGCAATCCATTATTGAAGAATATGCCAAGAAAGTAAAAATGACTCGTTATTTACAAAGTGAGCCAACTAGATTATCCGGTGGGCAAAAACAGCGTGTTGCCATTGCAGGTGTATTGGCAATGCAGCCATCTATTATTATTTTTGATGAATCTACAAGTATGCTGGATCCACAGGGAAAAGCAGAAATTAATGAACTAATTCAGCAAATTCATAAAGACAGTAAGATAACAATGGTTTCTATAACACATGATATTGAAGAAGTTAGCAAATCAGATCATGTTATTGTTATGGATAAGGGACATGTTGTTATGGAAGGGAAACCTGAAGAAATATTAGTAAAAGAAAAGGAACTTCTGAATTTACATCTGGATATTCCATTTGCCTTAAAGTTTGTAAATGCATTAAAAGAAGAACAGGTGGAACTTTCTCCATGTATAACTATGGAAAGGGTGGTAGAGGAATTATGGCAATCCGCTTTAAAGAAGTAGCACATATATACAATCCAGATTCTCCATTTTCCTATGCTGCTTTAAAAAATATAAATCTAGAAATTCCAGAAGGAAAAGTTACTGCAATTATTGGAGAAACAGGAAGTGGAAAATCTACTCTTGTACAGCATTTAAATGCGTTATTACTTCCAAGTGAAGGAGAATTGGAAATTCTAGATAAAAAGATTATAGCAAAAGAAAAAAATAAAAATTTAAAAGAATTAAGAAAACAGGTAGGACTTGTTTTTCAGTTTCCAGAATATCAGCTATTTGAAGAAACAATAGAAAAAGATATTGCTTTTGGTCCAAAAAACTTTGGAATTGATGAAGAAGAAGCTCATAAGATTGCAAAGGACATGCTGGATCTTGTAGGATTGGATGAAAGTTATTTAAAACGTTCACCATTTGATTTATCCGGTGGGCAAAAAAGAAGAATTGCGATTGCGGGAATTTTGGCAATGGATCCAAGTGTTTTAGTGTTAGATGAGCCAACTGCCGGTTTAGATCCGCAAGGAGCAAAAGATATGATGCAGCTGTTTGTTCGTATGAATAAAGAGTTTCATAAAACAGTATTAATCGTTACTCATGATATGGAACATGTTTTATCGTATTGTGATGAAGTCGTGGTAGTAAAAGATGGACAGATTGAAAAGCAATGCGATGTAACAACATTTTTTGAGAATTTAGATTTATTGCAAGAATTACGTATTAATCCTCCTGCAATTATTCGTTTAAGAGAAGAACTGCGAAAAAAAGGATTTTCGATTGATTCCTCTATAGTAGATATAAAAGAACTGGCAAAAGCAGTAGCAAAAGAGGTGAAAACGCATGAATAATATTGCATTAGGTAAATATCTGCCATTAGATTCTGTTATTCATAAATTGGATCCAAGAGCAAAAATTTGTGCAATGCTTTTGGTTATGATTGCGATATTTATTCCTACTGGATATATTGGATATGCTGTAATTGGATTATTGGTATTAGCAGTTGCACTTAGTGCAAAATTAAAAATTAATTTTTTATGGAGAGCAATGAAACCAATGCTGTTTATGCTGGTATTTCTTTTGGTTATTAATTTAATGGTTGTGCGAAGTGGAACCTTATTATTTACAATTTTTGGATGGGAAATTTACAGTGATGCTATTTCTCAGACTTTGTATATCGTTATTCGTTTGGCGTTAATGATTATGATTACCACAATTTTAACTGCAACAACAAAACCACTTGAGCTAACGTTAGGAATTGAAGATTTATTAAAACCATTTCAAAAGATTCATGTACCGGCACATGAAATAGCAATGATGATTTCTATTGCATTGCGTTTTATTCCAACATTGATTGAAGAAACACAACGTATTATGAAGGCACAGGCATCTCGCGGTGTTGATATGGAAGAAGGAAAATTAATGGAAAAAATCAGAGCTATCTTGTCTTTGATCGTTCCATTATTTGTATCTGCTTTTCAAAGAGCAGAAGATTTAGCATATGCTATGGAAGCTAGAGGATATGTGCCAAATCAGCCAAGAACACGTTATAAACAGTTAAAAATGCAGGGGAAAGATTATATCCTGTTAATAGGAAGCATGCTTCTTTTAGCAGGTATGATCGTATTATGTTTTTATGCCTAGATATAAAGTTACTTTGAGTTATGATGGCAGTAACTATGGTGGATGGCAAAAACAGATGAATACGCATTCTATACAGGAAGAAATAGAAAGAACGTTAGAAAGAATTGTAAAAGAACCAGTTAGCATCCATGCAAGCGGAAGAACGGATGCAGGTGTACATGCACTTGCACAAGTCTTTCATTTTGACAGTAATAAGAATCTATCAAATGAAAACTGGAAAAGAGCTTTAAATTCTTTATTACCAAAAGATATTCGTATTCAGCAGGTAGAAACTGTGTCGGATACATTTCATGCTCGTTTTGATGCAGCAGGAAAGCGTTATGATTATTTGATTAGCGAAGATGTATTGAATCCTTTTTATGAACGTTATATGGCAAAGGATCGTGCACATTTAGATGTAGCGTACATGCAGGAGTGTGCCAATGTATTTATCGGTACGCATGATTTTACAAGTTTTACAAGCAGTAAGTTAGATCCTAGAAAACCACGTATAAAAACGATTCATCGTTTAGAGGTTAGAAAAGAGAAACATGCAGTACGTTTAATTTTTGAAGGAAATGGATTTCTTCGCTATATGGTGCGTATGATTTCACAAACGTTAATAGAAGCAGGAAAACATAAACTTACAAAAGAAGATATTATGCAAATGCTGGAAGCCAAAGATAAACATGTATGTCGTTACAAGGCAGATGCACAAGGGTTATATCTGGTGAAAGTAAATTATAAAAACCAAGAAGAATAGGGTGTATGGTAAAATGAAGTATATAAATGGAAAAGAGTTATTAATGTTTTTAGAACCGCCTATCACTCGATTGTCAGTATTTGAAGCTGAAACAATCGATGCTGCTTTAATTATGTGTGCAGAGGCATTTAAAAAAATCGAGGAACAATGCAAAGTCACGATTGATTTTCCAACCTTTAAATTTCAATTATTGAAGACAATGAGTGAATTTCTTGCGGCTTATAAACAGGAACATGAAGATTATTTAAAACAGCCAAGACAGCATATAGATGAATCAGAGTTTAAGGCATTAGGTGCAGATATGAAACAGTGGACAAAACAACTGCAGAAAAATAATGCGGAAAATTATTTTGTGATTTCTTATGCTTTGACATATGCAGATATTTTACAGAGATATTTGATGGATTGTGGGGTTCCTAAGGAATTTTCTCATCATCTGGCCAATGAAGCAGCTTTGCGTTTAGGAGATTGGATAGAGGCAAATTGTATAAAGAAGTGTGATTATGAATGTATCAGAAGAAGTAATTCAAATGGTTATTGTACCCTTTGTTCCTTTATGATTCAGGCTCTTCCATGTCCGAAAAATAATGAAATTTCTTTTGCGAGAATACAATTAAATCCAGAAGAGCTGCAATGTAAGAGAAGATAAATAGTTTTGATATCATGGTGAAGAACGATTTAATCGTACTTCACCATGTTTTTAATATAAATTTTTAAAATATCTTCATAAATTGATGTTTGACAAATTGTTTTGAATATTTTAATCTTAAGAAAAAAGGAATGGAAAATGGTTATGAGAAAAACAGAGTTGATTTTACAAGAAGTACAAAAAGCTGTTGTAGGAAAAGATGAACAAGCAAAAAAAATCTTAATGACGATGCTTGCGAAAGGACATGTTCTTTTGGAAGATATTCCAGGTGTTGGAAAAACAACGATGGCGGCAGCATTTGCGAAAGCAATGCAGCTAGAAACGAAAAGGATACAGTTTACAGTAGATGTATTGCCTAGTGATGTTGTGGGATTTTCTATGATAGATGCGAAAAGTGGAGAATTGCAATTCCATAAAGGAGCTGTGTTTTGTAATATATTTTTAGCAGATGAAATCAATCGAACTTCCAGCAAGACACAGGCAGCGTTATTAGAAGTAATGGAAGAAGGCCAGGTAACGATAGATGGCTACACACAAAAGGTGCCTTCTCCTTTTACGGTCATTGCGACGCAAAATCCATTTGGTTCAGCAGGAACACAATTGCTTCCAGAAAGCCAATTGGATCGTTTTACTATCTGTTTACATATGGGATATCCCACACAAGAGGAAGAAGTGGAAATATTAAAAAGAAAACAAACACCTGCTTCTTATGAAGTGCAGCCAGTGATTAGTGCTTGTGATATGCTGGAAATGCAGAAAGAATGTGAACAAGTATACATTCATGAACATTTATTGATTTATATCGTAGAATTGTTGAATGCGACAAGAAATCATGCATCTATTTATCAGGGGGCTAGTCCTCGTGCTGGAATTTCTCTTGTAAATATGGCAAAAGCAAGTGCGTATTTAAATGGAAGAGACTATGTTGTTCCTAAAGATATTGTGTATGTATTCCAAGATGTCATAGCGCATCGTATTCATATTAAGCAGGATAATGGAAATATACAAAAGAAGACGCAGATATTAAATGAAATATTACTTTCCATTACTCCTCCAAAAGCGGAGAAATCAAAATGATTCGATATAGAATAGGTTATCTGTTCATATTGCTTCCTATAGGAATATGTAACCTTTTCTTTGGTGGTTATATCTTCCTTTTAGTATTAATCCTTTTGCTTTCATTTCCTCTTTTTTCTTTTCTGGCAATGCGTATACAGATTTCTTCTATTAAGCTTGCTTTTTTATACCAGAATCATCAGTTTATGATTCGTAGTGGAAATTTCAAATTATTTCCACTTATCAATCTGCAGATTCCAATTATATTGGAAAATTCTTTTACTGGGGAAAAGCAGAAGCATAATTACTGGCTTTTTAGTGGCAGTAAAGAAAAAATCATACTTGAAGATGATCAAACTGCGATTGGAAATTATATTTTACGTATTGAAGGATATGAAGGGTATGATATGCTTGGTTTGTTTAAAAAACGTTTTTCCTGTCAACAGCAGCAGACATTTATGATAAAACCTGATTTACTTCCTACAAATCTTATTGTACAGATAGAAAATGCAGGAGAAAAAGAAAATGGCTGGATAAATTCCAATCACAGTGGTTATATGGAAGATAAACATGAAGTACGTGAATATATACCGGGAGACAAGCTTAATAGAATTCATCATAAGTTAAGCTATAAACTATCAAAAACAATGGTAAGAGAATTTGTGTCTGTAGAAAGGGAAGAAATTGATGTATTTGTTGATTTAAGTGGAACCATTGAAGAATGTATTTATGCATTTTCCTGTTTTAAAGATTTGGCTTTGTTCTTTTTAAAACAGGAACAATCCATTCGTTGTTTTTGGCAAAGTCAAATGGAAATGCCTAGTTTTGAAATAACGCAGGAAGAGGATATAGCAAGATGTATTGAAGAAATGTTAATGAATCCAAAACCGCAGGAATTTTACCTGCCGCATATAGATGGTATCGCATGGGTAGTAAATGGAGAAGGAGTTACATCACTTAAAGGAGGGAATGTATATGAAACAGCTAAATAGAGCTGATTATATCTTATATTTTGTATCTTTATTTCTTCCTTTTCTTCATTTTTTAACTGTTTTTCCAATCATGAATCTTTACTTGCCGTTTTTTGTTGTAGGGATTATTTGTTCTGTTGTATATGTAGAAGTAAAGAAAAGATATTTCCTGCGTAAATTGCCATTTTTTATAATACTTATTATCTTCCTTTTCTTTCTTCTTAATATTTCCTGGGTGAAAACTTCTATATTTTATATTTATAATCAAATTACGACTGTGTATGCACAGACTTCAACCTATACCTTTGAGCAGTTTCCCATTCCAGCAAATACTGGTGTTGAGACAGGTGTGTTTTTTCTTTTGGTAAGTATCTTTCTGCTGGAAATGATCATTCTGTATCATTGTATTTTTGAAGAAAGTCATTTATTTACTGTTTTCCTATGTACATTTCTATTCTTTTTTCCATCTTTATTATATAGTCCGCCAATCCCCTGGATATTAACGATAGGATTGTTTATTTTATGGGGATATCTTTTGTTTATCTCTTTTTATAAAAAAAGACAGAAGACTTCAGATACAAAAGCAGAGTTGCGTATCTTTTTGTACATTGCAAGCTGCATAGTCGTTGTTTGTGTAAGTCTATTTACACTGCTTCCACCGCAATATTATCAAATTAGTGCTATAAAATCAGGTCTGCGGGCAAACTTGGTTGATGTATTGTATAGAAGTTCCTATAGTCTTTTGAATGGTAAAGAAAAAGAAGGAGAGGTGGATCTTAATCTTGCCGGAAATCGTCATTATACAGGTGCAGTACAGTTTACAGTAGAAAGAGAAAAATCAGAAGCATTATATTTAAAAACCTTAAGCAGTGCTTTCTATAATGATAATGCATGGACGGTTTTAACACAGGAAAGCTATGCGCAAGGGAAACATATTAAATGGAATCAGATTCGTACATGGATGAATGTTTATACAAATCAAATACAACAAGAGGATGATGAGAAGATTATCATTCATGATACAAGAAAAAACAGACAGTATGCATTGGAACCTTATAATCTATCCAGTATACAGCAGGAATCAGGAATTTATTATGATGCATACATGACGCTTCCTAAAGAGAAAAAAGATTATTCTTATGAAGTATGGGATGTTGCTTCTTTAACAGATAACAGCTATTTTGATTCAGAGGAAGGAAATGCCTATATAAATTTTGTATATGATCATTACTTGCAGATACCATCTGAGTTAGAAGAAATATTTGATAATACATTGTATCTAGAGCACTTTCAAACTCCTCTTGAGTGTATCAATTATGTGAAAGCGTATCTTTCGAAAAATTATAGTTATACCTTAAGTCCAGGTTATCCGCCAAAGAATCAAGATTTTATTACCTGGTTTCTTACACAGAGTCATAGGGGATATTGTGTGCATTTTGCAAGTGCAGCAACAATGATGCTTCGCTACTATGGAATACCTGCTCGTTATGTAGAAGGGTATCGCATAGATGCTTATACACCTGATTATAAAGGAACTGCAAGAGATAGCGATGCTCATGCATGGGTAGAAATATTTACTCGTGATAAAGGATGGATACCTGTAGAAGTTACTCCTGGTTTTCGAAATGCTGATGAAGATTATACAGTTCCTTCTACCATAGAAGATCCTTCCACACAACCAAATACAGATGTACAAAATACGCCTAATGAAAATCCGCAAAGAGAGCAGAATAATACGCAAAATGAAAACTTTCAAACGTTGATTAATGAGCAGGGAAATAGAAATACAAACACACAGACAACATTAAATATACATATTCCTAAGTATGTTTATATTATGATAAGTATTTTTGGTGTACTTGTTCTTGTTTATGGACAAAGAAAGATACGTTATTACAGGAAGAAAAAGAAAATGATGAATTCTGATAGAAAACAGGCAGCTATTGCCTTGATGCAGTATTATGAAGCACTTTGTTGTTTTGGTGCACAGGAGCAGGAAGTAATTCATACCTTATATGAAAAAGCAATATATTCTCGTCAAGGATTAGATGAGAGTGAATTTCATCAATTAACATCATTCATACAAGAAGAAAAGAATAAACTAATGCATAGAATGAAAAAACGTGCAAAATTCAAACTGCGATACATAAAAGCACTGGATTAAATAATAATAAAAAAAATGTCTGTCCTTCCATAAAGTTGACAGACATTTTTTCTCTTTATTTTTCTAATTTTGCTTGTGCTTTCGCTTCAAATTTTTCTTTGTTTACGATAAAGCGATCATGTGCAGCAATTCCAATTGTATCTTTTTCATCTTTGGCAGTAATTTTAAAAGATACTTTTTTGCGGTCTACCGCAGTGATTTCTGCAGTAACATAAACTTTCATGCCAGCAGGTGTAGCAGCATCATGTGTAGTATTCATCATAACACCAACACTTGTTTCTCCTTCTTCTAGAAAAGGATTTAAGCATTCTACCGCACAGCCTTCCATTGCCGCAATCATCATTGGTGTAGCATAAACAGAAACAATACCGCTTCCCACTTTGCATGCCAGCATACTTTCATCTACAACGATTTCTTTTGTGTGAACATGATTTACTTGAATTTCTTTCATATACATTCTCCTTGTTTTTATTTTCTATACTATAATAGCATATTTTATTTTCAACTTGCCATACTAAAAATAAAAGAACAGGAGATGAAACTATGTATATTTATGAAGAAAAAGAAATATTAGAATATGTTAGAAAGGTAAAACCGGATATTCGCTTATATGATATGATCAAGGATCAGCTGCAGGGATGCAAGATTGGATTGGAAGATGCCATTGTATACATAAGGGAAAGTTATATGATGTATGGCAGAGAGTTTCACAATGCATTTGTGCAGGCAGGTATTCGTAAGCTAAATGATATGGAAATTTTAGCACAGTTATTACATCAGCTTCGTGGTATGGATAACCAGTATTTTGATGTAGAACTGGATATTAATCCTTTGTATCATAGAATTGATTTAAAACAAAGCAAGGTAGATCGTCCAGAGAAAATGGAAAATCATAATGAATTTATTGGCGCAATTCATGCACATCTAAAAAAAGAGGAAGAAGTATTAAAAAGATTAGAAGCATGTCATGAAAAAAGTAAAGATGCATATGCCGCTCAATGTTTGGATCACTTAATCAAGAGTACAAGAGCGAATGTTGTTATGCTGCATCGTATGTTAAAAAAGAAACAGGAACATGAACATGCAATGGATTTTGGAGAAGCACCAACATCAAAAGCATGGGATCAGGCTACATCGAATTATTTCGACAAACCAAATCCAGAGTTCTATTCAAAAGATGTTTAGTTTTCTTTTTTTCGTTATTATTTCATGTTATACTGTTTCTGCAGGAGGATATGAAATATGAAACTTAACAAATATATTGATCACACATTATTAAAAGCAGATGCGACACAGGATAAAATCGAAACCTTATGTAAAGAAGCGAAAGAATATGATTTTGCTAGTGTATGTGTAAATACATATTGGGTACCATTTTGTGCAAAACAGCTGGAAGGCAGCGATGTAAAAGTATGTACTGTTGTAGGATTTCCTTTAGGAGCTATGAGTTCAAATGCAAAAGCTTTTGAAACAAAAGATGCTATTGAACATGGAGCTAGTGAAATTGACATGGTACTAAATATTGGTGAAATGAAAGCAGGACACTATGATGTGGTACGTGATGATGTGAAAGCTGTTGTAGAGGCGGCAAAAGGACATTGTGTAAAAGTTATTTTGGAAACATGTTTATTAACAAAAGAAGAAATTGTAAAAGCATGTGAACTTTGTATAGAAGCAGGTGCAACATTTGTAAAAACATCTACTGGTTTCTCTACAAGAGGTGCAACGGTTGAAGATGTTAAATTAATGAAAGAAACTGTAAAAGATAAATGTCTTGTAAAAGCAGCTGGTGGAGTACGCTGTCGTGCAGATCTTGATAACATGATTGAAGCAGGTGCCGATCGTATCGGTACAAGTGCTGGTGTTGCTTTGATGCAGGATAAAACAAATACATCTGATTACTAACAGCGAACAATTCGCTGTTTTTTCATATTTAAAAAATCAAAAAAGTATTGTCAAATAAATTCCTTTATGGTATTATAAGTGAGCATTCAGCAAATGCCTAAATAGCTCAGTAGGTAGAGCATCCGGCTGTTAACCGGCAGGTCACAGGTTCGAGTCCTGTTTTAGGCGCCATCTAAAAATTGAAGCCATCGAAAGATGGTTTTTTTGTATATTTTTAATTTGTATGATAAAAAATGATTTCTTGACAGTTTATATAAAAAGTATTCTAATAAAACATATAAGATATAGGAGATGGATTATGGATAAACGCATAGGAACATATATTCGTAAAGCACGTATTGAAAAGTCATATTCACAGGAAGGATTGTGTAAAGGGATTTGTGCAGTATCTTATTTATCAAAAATTGAACTTGGACAAGTACATGCATCACAGGAAATCATTCAAATGCTTTTTCAGCGTTTAGATTTATATTATGAAACAGATTCGGCATATTTAAAAGAAGTAAAACAGAGTATAGAGGAATGTTATCATCTTCTTTTTCATGCATTTGATATAAGTAAGTTGAAAGAAAAAGTTTTAAATTTAAAGAAAAATGAAAAACGACTTTCTTCTTCTCCTTTCTTTTTAGATTTCTATTTATTAGAGAATATAAGTATTCTTATGAAAAAAGATATTCCATCTTTACAAACAGTTCAAGAAGAATCCATACAAAACAGTCTTCATTCGTTAGAAGAATATATAGAAACTATGGATCAGCGCCAGTATGAATTGTATACTTTATCAAATGCGCTTTTGTATGAGAAAGAAGAATTATTTGAAAAAGTAGTAAAATTAAATCCCTGTGCTTTTTATACAGATGTTTATGGTTCCTGGCTGTTTATAAAGGGCAAGTATGTACGTGCAGTGGAACTTCTTCAAAGAGCCTATGATAATGCTTTACAGGAAGGAAGCTTGTATTTGGCATTAGATGCAAAGTTTTCTCAAGGTATGTGTAGATGAAACATTGATGCTGGAGAGCTTTCAGATTGCGATAGAATTTGCGAAAGCATTACAAAAAGAAGATTTGGTATTTGCGGCATATTATAATATCGCAACGTATTATATGGAAATAGGAAAGATGGATGTTGCATATTCTTATTTAATACAATATGAGCATAAAGATGTCCTGTATGCACACAAAATGGCAATTTGTCTTGAAAATCTTCATAAAAAAGAGGAAGCATTAATATGGATTCACAAAGGAAGAGAATATGAAAATGTTAACGATTTGGATATGTTGATACTGGATGTAGTAGAGTATCGTTTAACACATGAAAATTATAAAAAAGATAATATTTATATAGATATGCTGATGCATACGTTTGAAAGGTTACAGAAAGAACGTGCAAAAGGATTTGCATACTATCATTTATCTTATGTTTTAGAAGTATTGGAAGCCAATCGGAAATATAAAGAAGCATATTATATGTTAAAGAAATTTTCTCAAAAATTTTAAAAATAAGCGATTAAGATATAGTCTTTATATAGAATTTTCTATAAAACTGTATCTTTTTTCATATTAAAATCATGATATACTTCTTTTAAAGAAGGGAAGTGGTATTTTGAAGCAGAAACAAACGTTATGGACAAAAAACTTCACAATTATAACTTTAGGTACGATTATTAGCTGTATTGGCGGAGTAGCCATGAATTTCGCATTGTCTTTTGTTGTTTTTGACAACAGTAAATCAACACTTTTAATGGGCATATTTTCTGCCATATCCATGATCCCTACTGTCATCCTTCCCATTGTCATTTCTCCTTATCTTGATCGTTTTAAACGAAAACCCGTTATTGTAGGACTGGATTTTTTAAATGGTTTATTATATTTATGTTTTGGGTTCTTCATTTTAAAAGCTGGGTTTGATTTTCAAATTTATTTGTTGTTTTCTTTTAGTACTTCTGCAATTGGAACTATTTATCAACAAGCTTATACAAGTTATTATCCCAACTTGATACCAAAAGGTTTTGCACAGAAAGGATATACAGTTTCCTCTATGATTTATCCAAGTGTTTCGGTATTGATAACTCCTGTGGCAGCATTTTTGTATAAGCAATATGGAATGGCGTTTATTGTTTTTTTAGAAGGGATATCTTTGCTGGTTGCATCTTTATTTGAATCCCGTATTGATTATGTGGAAGAAGTACATGGCGAAGGAAAATTTAATTGGAATGCCTATAAGAATAATTTTTTAGAGGGTATTCGATTTTTGAAGAAGGAAAAAGGACTTCAAAAGATTTATATGTATATGCCAATTACACAAGGAATTAGTGAGGGTACCTCTTCTTTGGTTATTGCCTATTTTCAAACAACGCCAGCTTTGGGAATTTCGATGTACTCCATGTTTACGGTTGTTGAATTTATAGGAAGAACTATGGGAGGAATTGTTCATTATAAAGTGGAAATACCAAAGGAAAAGCGTTTCATGATTTCTATGCTTGTCTATTATTCGTATGCTGTTATGGATGCTGTTTTACTATTTAGTGCCTATCCGCTTATGCTTGTAAATCGTGCAGTATGCGGTTTTCTTGGTATCAATTCAGCGACTCTTCGAGAAAGCAGCGTACAAAATTATATTCCAGATGAAAATCGCGCAAAACTAAATGCTTTCTTTAATGTAGCTTATTCCATGGTATCAATTGTTTTTCGCTTGCTGGTTGGTGCACTAGGGGAAGTAATGGATTATCGAATTTGTCTTGCGATATTTGCATTATTTCAAATATGCTGTTGTTACTGGATCATGCAGCGAAATAAAGAGTGTATCAAGCCTATTTATAACCAAACTTACTAAAGGTATGGAAAATTAAGGGAATGCGTGTTATAATGAACAACAAAGAAAGAGGGAAGGATATGAAAGAAATTGATTTAATTAAACAATTATCTACATGTTTTGGAGCGAGTGGGATGGAAGATGATGTGGTATCTGTTGTGAAAGAGGAAGTTTCTTCTTTTATGGATTGTAAAGAAGATACGATGCGAAATCTAATTATGCATAGAAAAAAAGAAACAGGAAAGCTTCATATTCATCTTGACGCACATGGGGATGAAGTAGGATTTATTATTCAAGCGATTAAACCGAATGGTCTTCTTCGTTTTCTTCCGCTGGGAGGATGGATTTGTGAAAATGTAGCTGCACAAAAAGTATGGATCAAAAATAGAGAAGGAAAGCTGGTGGAAGGTGTTGTTTGCAGCAAACCGCCACATTTCACAAAAAAAGAGGAACGTCATAAACATTTGGATTTTGAAGACTTGCTGATTGATGTAGGGGCCTCCAGTAAAGAAGAAGTCATAAACGAATATGGAATATCTATAGGAAGTTTTGCAGTTCCAGCAGTTAGCTGCAGTTATGATGAAAAGCATGAAATGTTTTTAGGAAAAGCATTTGATTGTCGTATTGGCTGTGCAGCTTTGATACAAACTTTAAAAGATTTGGAAAAGAAAGAAATTGGAAAAACGATTAGTGCTTCCATCAGTGCCCAGGAAGAAGTGGGAGAGCGTGGCATGAAGAGTGTTATGCAGCAGATAAAGCCAGATCTTATGATTTGTTTTGAAGGATGTCCGGCAGATGATACGTTTGAAGAAGAGTATATGATTCAATCTGCATTAAAAAAAGGGCCCATGTTAAGACATTTTGATGTTTCTATGATTACGCATCCTCGCTTTCAAAGATTTGCTTTGGAAATAGCGAAAAAATATAATATTCCTGTACAGGAAAGTGTACGTAGAGGGGGAGGAACCAATGGAGGAATTTCTCATACATGCAATATTCCTACCATTGTTATTGGTATTCCTACACGTTATGCGCATACCTTTTACAGCTATACAAGCATGCAGGATTATAAACATGCAGTTTTATTAGCTGAAAAGATTATAGAAGAATTGAATGAAAAAATTTATTCTGAATTTTAGATAAGCAGGTGTTAACATGTTTGTAAAAGAAAGATGGGAAAAAATTATTGCGTCTTTGCATCAAAATGGAAGTGTACGTGTAAAAGAGCTGGCAGAACAATTTCAGGTAAGTGAAGATTGTATACGCAAAGATTTAGCTGCTTTAGAGAAAGATGGACAGTTGAAACGCTCTTATGGAGGAGCTGTTTTAGAGAAGAGAAATGTACATAAAGAAGATGTTTCACAAAGAATTAATGTGAATACACCTCAAAAACAAAAAATCGCAAGAGAAGCGTTGAAACTTCTTCAAGACGGAGATATGGTGTTTTTGGATATCTCTACATCGAATATAGAAGTCGCAAAGGAAATCATACGCCAGCATAAGAAAGTACATGTTGTAACAAATATGGTAGAAGTTATGCGTGTTTTCCAGACTTCCTGTGAAGCTGTACTTACTTTTCTTGGTGGAAGTTTTAACCGCGGGAAAGATGGATTTATTGGAAGTCTTACAGTAGAACAGATACAAAACTTTCGTTTTGATATTGCATTTTTAGGTGTAGTTGGCATAGATCCATATCAAAATAGTGTAAATACGTATGTGCTGGAAGATGGCTATACCAAAAAAGCGGTCTTATCATGTACAAGAAAAGCCTATATGCTTTGTGAAGGAAGCAAGTTTGAACAGGAAGGAAATTATCGCTATGCAGGGCTGGATAGTTTTACAGGTATTATCTTAGATGAAAAACCGAAAAAAGACTTAGAAAAAGCCTTAAAAAATTATGAATTAAACATATATTATGAAGAATAAAACATTGTATGTTTTGAATTATAAAAGGTTATCTTTGGAAAAACTTAAGATTTCCTTTTTTTCTTTTTAAAGGCTTATGATAAAATCCTGTTGGAGGTGGAAATTGTGTTAGAAATAAAACATTTATCCAAAACATACAAAACAAAGCATAATGAAGTATATGCGCTAAAAGATATTAACCTAAGCATTCAAGATAAGGGAATGGTTTTTATTTTGGGGAAAAGTGGAAGTGGAAAATCTACTTTGTTGAATGTACTTGGGGGACTGGACAGTTTTGATGAGGGAGAAATTAGTATTTGTGGAAAATCCAGTAAAGATTTTAAACAGAGTGATTTTGATTCTTATCGCAATACGTTTATCGGTTTTATTTTTCAGGAATATAATGTGATGAATAATTTCACAGTAAAGGAAAATATCGCATTGGCATTGCAGCTGCAGGGGAAAAAAGCAGATGATACACAAATTCAGGAAATTTTAGAGGAAGTAGATTTAAGTGGACTTGGAAATCGCAAACCGAATGAGTTATCTGGAGGACAGCTGCAGCGAGTTGCGATTGCCAGAGCACTTATCAAACATCCCGAAATTATTATGGCAGATGAGCCAACTGGGGCACTTGATTCCCATACAGGAAAACAAGTATTGGATACATTAAAAAAACTATCAAAAGATAAACTTGTTCTTATTGTATCGCATGATAAAGAATTTGCGAAAAATTATGCGGATCGTATCATTGAATTGGCAGATGGACAAGTTATCAGTGATACAAGTAAAGAACGAGCAGCACCAGCAAGGTCGAAAAATGGAGTTTCTATTGTGGAAAATGAATTTATTAATATTTCCAATGTAGAAATGTTGAAAGAAGAAGATTATCAAACCATTATGGAGGAAATTCGTAAGCATAAGGGAGAAATGATGATTTCTTTTCATAAAGATACAAATAAGGAAATGAAAAAAATCAATCATATTGCGGAAAACGGAGAAATGGAAGTATTTCATGACACGAAGGAAAAACATATTCATACAAAAGGCTATGATGGTGCTTCCATTTCTTTTATTAAATCAAAGCTTCCACTGAAGAGTTCTTTGAAACTGGCATTATCGAATTTAAAACTGAAACCATTTCGTTTATTTATGACTGTTTTATTATCGGTTGTATCCTTTACTTTGTTTGGTTTATCCGATACGATGGCAAAATATGATCGTGGAGTTGCCACGTTTCATTCAATGAAAGACAGTCAAGTAAATTATATTTAATTTGGCAAAGCAAACAGAGTATCTAGTGGTGATTATTCGTATGATGAACAGGTCAAATTAAATAAGGAAGATGTTAAAACATTGCAGAAACAATTTCCCAATGCGAATATTACCGCTACCTTCTCTGGAACTAACTATCAGACAAATTTGGATCTGGCTTCACAAATTACCAATGTTGAGAAACTTTTAGAAGGCAGTGATAGTTTGTTTTATCCAACGCAGATACAGGGATTATCCACAATAGATGAAAATAGTTTAAAGAAAAATGGGTTTACCTTAACAGGAAATTTGCCTAAGAAAACAAATGAAATTGTAATTACAGATGTATTGGCGAAAACATTTGAAACATATGGTTTTCAAAATGTTGATAAGAATGGAAACGTAAAAAAAGCAGATGTGAAAAATAAAGCAGATTTGCTTGGGAAAAAGTTAAATGTTCTTATCAACAACAAAGCGGTAGAATTTACGATTTGTGGAATTGTGGATACAAAAATAGACTTGTCTCGTTATGAAACGTTAAAAAATGAGCAGGAAGGTGTTATGAGTTATTACCTGTCTTCAGAATTTGATAAACTTCTAAACAGCAGTTATCATACTATGGGATATATTACCCCTTCTCAATTACAGGAAATCACTGATGCATACCACATGTATTACATGCAAAATAATGGATACAATGCAAATATCAATGTAGAGGATGATTATTTCGATGTTTACTACTACAAAAATGAAAAAGATGTAGAGAAAGATAGATTGCTGGATTTTGGAAATGAAGGCGATATTTATCTGGATTATCGCATGTTTCAAAATGTGAAAGTAGATGGTACTAGAACATTGCAGACAATTATCGAAAGTACTCTTTCTTATGAAGATAGTGAAGAAGAACAGCTAAAGACATTAAAAGAAATAATAAAAACATATCAGAAAGAACTGGAAAAGACACAAGCTGAAATGCTGATGTATGATGTTAGCGGTAATGAAACCAAAATAGATAAGATTGCAGGAATTTATTTTGGGGATAATACTTTAGATGAGGAATATCCAGTTGTTTTAAAAAATCATATGATTCAGAAAATGGGATTTGAAGAAGAAGGTACAGGTGATTTTGTACTTGCTCCTATGGTAGATGATGAACAGCTGAAAAATATGATTACGTATTCCTACACGTCTCAAAATAATGTTCGCTTTCCTTTGGAAAATCAGGTAATGCCGATGCTAACTACTGTAAATTCTGTTGTGGATACCTTACGGCCAGTATTCTTTTATGTAGGTATTGGATTTGCCCTGTTCGCATCCGTATTGTTCTGTAACTTTATTGCGACAAGCATAGCGAATAAAAAACGAGAAATCGGTATTTTAAGAGCGGTTGGTGCCAGAGGATTGGATGTATTGAAAATCTTCTTAAATGAAAGTATCCTTATTGCGTTAATTAACTGGGTATTTGCGTTATTGGCAACGGCAGGAGCGGTTACTTTTATCAATGTTTATATTCGAAAACAATTTGGAATCCTTGTGACGATTTTGAATTTTGGTATCATACAGGTGCTGCTGCTTTTGGGAATTGCTCTTGTGGTAGCACTCATAGCATCCGCACTTCCAGTCTTCCATATTTCACGTAAAAAACCAATTGATGCGATCAAAGATAGAAAATAAGCATGGAAAAACAGGAATTTATTTGTTTCTTTAAAAAACAAACTTCCTGTTTTTTCTGTTATATACAAGCAAAGAAGGAAAACGATGGTATAATACATAATGTCGTGGATAAACTATTTAGGATGGAAGGAAAGTGGATGTATGAATCGAAAAGGAATGTCGGCAGTAGGAATCTCTGCTGTGGTCTATGGAGTTATTCCTATGTTGACCATGTTTTTGTATGCATTTGGAATGGATGCGATTGCGGTGGCATTTTATCGTTTTTTTCTCATTCTTCCCATCGTTTTGCTTATTACAAAAATGCAGGGTATTTCTTTGCGTTTGCCATGGAAACAAGTGGTTTCTATTTTTGTATATGCCGGTTTCTTTTCGGGAAGCACCATGCTGCTTTTAAATCTGGCATATAACTACATTTCTATTGGAACGGCTACTACGCTTCATTTTCTATATCCGGTATTTGTTATTTTGATATGTGCTTTTTATTATCATGATGTGATTGATGCCAGAATGAAAAAGATACTTTTAATCGTACTGCTTGGAATCTTATTTTTTCTAGATAAAGGAAGTAAGGGAAGTATGATAGGAATTGTATTGTCAATGATTTCTGCTGTTACGTATGCGATTTATCTGGTACAGCTGGAAAAACGAAATTTTGCCCAGATGAACCCTCTGGTATTATCCTTTTATATTTCGCTATGTACATGTATATTAATTTTTATTGTAAATTTTTTTACACATTCCATTCATTTTATGCTAACATTACAAGAGCTTTCTTTATTTGTGATTTTATCTTTATGCAGTATTACAGCACTTGGGATGCTGCAGTATGGCTCTCGTTTATTAGGAGCGAAATATACTTCGCTGTTTTCTTTATTAGAACCGATTACCAGCATTGTAACAGGAATCTTGTTTTTAAAGGAAGAAATCGTGGCAGGAAAGCTTATTGGCTGTGCCTTGATTTTGTTTGCGATCATGTATTTGGCACTTGGAAAAACAAAAAAAGAAGAAACAGAAAAGAGGGAATGATATGGCAAAGATGCAATTAACATTATATGCAGCATGTAAAGATGGAAACGATGTTTTAACAGCATTGCATAATGTGTTTCAAAAAGAAATCAAAGAGGTAAAAGAAGAAAATAAGAATATCAGTTTTCTATTACATACACAGACAAAGATAAATATGGAAGTGTGTGATGATGAAGAAATGGTGCGACAGCAAATGGAAGGCATGAGCAATTTCTTTGCGAATGTTCCTTGTGAAAATAAAATGCTTCTACAAAAATTATGTATACAGATTTCATTGTTTCACTGCATTTTCGCTATTGTGATCGATACAGCAAAAGAAGAGCGAACCCATGTATTGAAAATGATTTTTGAAGCAGCAAAAGCATGTCATGGTTTTCTTTTATATCCAGATATGTGTCTATATACAGCAGATGGTGACTTATTGATGGGAATGGATGGCACAAGTGGTGTAGAGGATTTTTCTTTATGTGGTGAAGAAGATGCTTTACAACAGGTAAGTCTTCCTTCTGCTTATGACATGGAAGTATTTGTATCCATAGGAAAAGAATTTGAAAGACAGGGCTGGCTGTATCCAAACTGTATGTTAAACAAGCAGATTTTATTTTCTCAGATACATCTGCCAAAAAAAGAAGATATCGGAAAACGTGCCCTTGCACTATATGCACTGGCATGGTTTTCAAAGCTTTGTCTAGAAGATGATAAAGAACAAAGAAAGCAGTTTGAAGAGTTTAAACAGCGTTTTTCTTTAGAACATTGTTTAACCTCACAAGAAGCATCTTTACTAAAAAAAGATACCTTAGATAAACAGCAGGCAGTGGAATTGCTTTCTAAATTTGAATGTGCAAATATGCTTTTTTGGAGTTTGGGCTATGATGGAGTATCCTCATGGGATGTGTGCGATGTGGAAAAAATGAAAGAATGGATCATGCAGTATGCATCTTTTGAAGATTTCTTAAATCATTGTGCGATAAAAGATGAAAAAGATATTTATACACAATATGTACGTGTATTTTATGCAGAGCACTTCTATATGCAAAGTGCTATGTTATATGTTCCATTATCCTTACAGGAAGATGTGGTTAGTGAACGTCTTCGAGCATGCAAGTGGTTATGTGATGGATGTGAATGAATTGTATAAGTTAAAATTGATAAATTATTCACAAATGTTTCGTTATGTGCTATAATCAAGGCAGGTGATAAAAATGGCAGAAAAAAATGTACCAAAAGCAACATTGCAGCGTTATCCAGTGTATTTAAAAGCTTTGAGAAAACTAAAAAATTCCGGTGTGGAAAGAATCATGTCGAAAGAACTTGCGAATGTTGTAAATATTGAACCAACAACGATTCGAAGAGATTTTTCCTTTTTAGGAAATCTTGGAAAACAGGGGTATGGCTACGATGTAAATCGTTTGATTGAAATCTTTAATCAGCAGCTGGGAATGGATTTTGATGAAAAAATTATTCTAGTTGGAGCTGGTAATATGGGACGTGCCTTGATGAAGTATAATAAATGGGATTATGTCGTAGGTGAAATTGAATGTGCCTTTGATATTAATCCAGATCGTCAGGGGGTACGCTTTGGTATTCCGGTATATGACATTAGTGAATTGGAACAGCGTGTTCCAGAAGGATGTCGTATTGCGATTCTAGCAATCAGTGAAAATATTCAGCAGACGGTGGATCGTTTGATTGCCTGTGGTATAACAGGACTGGTAGATTTTACACATGAGCATATCCAGATTCCAAAAGGGGTTGTATTAAAGAGTGTAGATGTGGTATCATCTATACAGGAATTGGTTTTTGAAACCAATAGTTTGAATGCAGAGCGATGAAGCAGGACGAAATGCAAAGAAGATGAAGAAGCGAGCTGTGAGGGTGAAAGACAGCACATACAAATGCATGGAGAACACCTGTGGAGCTGAATCGGAGAAATTAAGTAGACGATTTCGCAAAAGGATGGCGTTATATCCGTAAAGTGAGCTGCCCATAGATTTTTTATGGGAAACAGGATGGCACCGCGTAATGATACGTTCCTGAAAAGGAACGTTTTTTTATATGAAAAAGGAGGAAATTATATGTTTGAATTTATGACGATTCGTGAGTTATATGAATTGATGCATGCATCTAGAATGGAAATTGACAGTATTGAATATGTACAGCTGCAAGGATGGATTCGTACCAATCGCTGCAGTGGGAAATTAGGTTTTATTGAATTAAATGATGGTACTTATTTCCGTAATGCACAGCTGGTTTATACACAGGATTTAAAAAACTTTGCAGAAGTGGAAAAATATCCAACAGGTGCAGCAATCACAGTTACTGGAAAACTTGTATTGACACCAGAGGGAAAACAGCCTTTTGAACTTCAGGTTACAGAAGCAGTCTTAGAAGGAGATTGTGATCGTGATTATCCTTTACAGAAAAAACGTCACAGTTTTGAATACATGAGAGAGATTCCACATCTTCGTCCTCGTGCAAACTCTTTCTATGCAATTTTCCGTTTGCGTTCAGTTTTATCTATGGCTATTCATGAATTTTTCCAGGATCAGGGATTTGTTTATGTGCACACACCTGTAATTACAGGAAATGATGCAGAAGGTGCAGGAGAAACATTTACTGTTACAACAAGAGATGATGCAGAATACGAAAAAGATTTCTTTGGAAAACATGCATCTTTAACAGTATCCGGGCAGCTGCATGTAGAAGCATTTGCGATGGCATTTCGTGATGTTTATACCTTTGGTCCAACATTTCGAGCAGAAAATTCAAATACGACACGTCATGCAAGTGAATTTTGGATGATTGAACCGGAAATTGCTTTCGCAGATTTAGAAGATGATATGAATCTGATTGAAGATATGATCAAATACTGTATTAACTATTGTCTGGAAAATGCTCCGGAAGAAATGAAATTCTTTGAGAAGATGATTGATAAAGAATGTATCAAACGAATTACAGCAGTACGTGACAGTGAATTTAAACGTATGACGTATTCAGAAGCTATCGAATTGTTGAAAAAAGCAGATGTGAAGTTTGAAAACAGCAACATTGAATGGGGTATGGACTTGCAGAGCGAACATGAACGCTACTTGTGTGAAAAAGTTGTAAATGGTCCAGTATTCCTTACGGATTATCCAAAAGATATCAAGGCGTTCTACATGCGTTTAAATGATGATAATAAAACCGTTGCAGCTTGTGACTTGTTAGTGCCTGGTGTTGGTGAGCTTGTTGGTGGAAGCCAGCGTGAAGAGCGCTATGATGTATTAGAGGCACGTATGAAAGAAATGGGTATGGAAAGTGAAAGCCTGCAATGGTATATGGATCTTCGCCGTTTTGGTGGATGTAAACATGCAGGATTTGGTTTAGGATTTGACCGTATGCTGATGTATTTAAGTGGTATGCAGAATATTCGTGATGTAGAACCATTCCCACGTACACCTAAAAATTTAGTATTCTAATTTTAAAAGCTTTCGAAATTTGATTTTCGAAAGTTTTTCTTTATCCTCACAAAAAAACCATATATAATAGCTAAGGTGATATTTATGGATACACATATTCGTTTCGCAAGATTACAAGATACAAAAGAAATTTTATCGATATATGCACCGTATGTGCTGCATGACAGTGCAACATTTGAATATGAAGTGCCTTCTATAAAAACATTTAAACAGAGGATACAAACAATTCAGCAATTTTATCCTTATCTTGTATATGAAGAAAATAATGAAATTCTAGGCTATGCATATGCCAGCCGCTATAAAGAAAGAAAAGCATACGCATGGGATGTGGAAGTTTCTGTATATGTACGAAAAGACAGCTTAGGAAAAGGAATAGGAACAAAGTTATATACCTATTTGTTTGCGATTTTAAAAAAACAAAATATATGCAATATTTACGCCTGCATTACAAAAGAAAATACAGGAAGTATCAAAATGCATGAAAAACTTGGATTTGAACAAGCTGCATTATTTAAAAACAGCGGTTATAAGTTTCATCGATGGCTGGATGTTGTATGGATGGAAAAATCTTTACAATATATGGAAGAACCAAAAGAAATTTTATCTGTAAAGAAAGTATTTTCTTCTGTGTTAGAGGAGCTGGATTTATGTAAAGAATAAGAAATCTTTCAATTTTGTGATGTTTTTAAAAAAAGATTGTGAACAATACGATTATCTTCTATAATAGTAGCGATGATTTGATGGAAGAAGATATTCTAAAATCAAAAGGCATGTATTGTTGTGCATGAAAATATAAAAAGATGAGTATTATTAGGAGGAAGTAAATATGCATTATGAACCAAGACAGCGTCGTATGAACTGGAAAGCAGCAGCTGCACTGCTTGTTTTTCTTGTGGTCGTTGGATCTTGGATGATAAATGCATTTTTAACAAATGATACACAGCAGCAAAGAAAAACGACGATTTGCGGATTAAGTGAAGAAGAAACATTAAATAAATTAAACAAAACATATAAAGATACTATTGAAGTAAAAGATTACTTATATTATGGGGAATCTTTAGCTTTGTATCAGGATTCATATTCTCCAGAGAACAAAGATACCTTATCTGGAAATACCGTAGAATTAAGAAATGTATGTACAGGTGATAAAGTATCTATGACAATGGAAAACTATGTTGATCAAAAGATTCATCTGGATGAACTAAAAGAAGGATTTTATGAAGTATATATTATAGAAGAATTAGTAGAGAAACGTGTCGTTTTCGATAAAGCTCTAGAAGAAAATACATATACAGGCATTAAACGAAACAATCAGGTTTCACGCATATCTTTAGTGGCAGATAAAAATTTATTAAAGGAATATGGGAAAACGTTAAATCAGAATTATTTGTTTGTAGATGTAACAACAGAAAAGCCTTCTTCTAAAGATGTTGATGTTTTACTTGATCCTTATGGGATGAATATGGATCTAACATGGCTACCAGATGAAGGATACAGTGAAAATGGGCTTGTAGAAAATAAAGAAATGTATGAAGCAGCTTTACTGTTGAAAAAAGAATTAGAAAGCTATGGACTTCGTGTTGGAATAACAAAAGAAAATGTAAATGAAGAAGGAAAAGCGTATGGAGAAAATGGAAGATTGGCAAAAGGGTATAAACAGAATGCTCGATACTATCTGCTTCTTCGCTTCAACAGCAATCCGTTAGATACGGATATTCGTGGCTTTGAAGTACATAACAGCTATTACAGCAGTAAGACCCTGGCAAGAAATATCGTATATCGCATGCAGAAAGATTTACATATGGAAATGAGTCCTATGTATACCTCCACCAATGATCCTGGCATTGTGACAAGCTATCTAATGAAAAGTGATGTTGATCAGAAACAGCTTTATGACAGCAATCTATATTTAAGAGAAAGCGGAGGACGTGCAACACTGGCTGGACGTTATTCTGAAACAAGCATAGAGCAGAATAAATCTTTTGTAAATGCGAATGGAATGCAGGGATTAGAAATTGATTTTGGTTATATTTCCAACAAGAAAGATGCACAGTACTGGAAAGATAACAAAGAAAAAATAATACATACGCTGGCAGAAGCCTTCGCAGAAGGAATTAATGTTAGTAAATAGGTTAGGTGAGATACATGAAATATCAAATCAACAAAGGATGTAAATACTTTGGGGCAACTACCGTATTTGAAAACATCCAGTTTGAAATAAGAAATACAGAAAAGATTGCGATTGTTGGAAGAAATGGATGTGGGAAAACTACGCTGTTAAAGGCAATCGCAAAAGAAGAACCTTTGGATAAAGGGGATATCCATATGGAAAATGGATTAACCATTGGATATTTAGCACAGACAACTTTTTCTGATGATAACGCCATTGTTCAGGAAGAGTTGCAGAAAGCATTTGGACCATTAAAAAAGATGGAACAGGATTTACAGAAATTAAGTGAAGAAATGAGTGAAAACTACAGCGAGGATATCTTAAATCGCTATGCACGTATGCAGCAGGCTTTTGAAGAAGCAGGAGGATATACATATCATAGTGATATGATGACAATTTTTACAAAATTTGGATTTAAGGAAGAAGATTTAACTCGCAGGATTTCCTCTTTTAGCGGAGGACAGAAAACACGTTTGGCTTTTGTAAAACTGTTGTTAAGCAAGCCGGATGTGCTGCTTTTGGATGAGCCGACCAACCACTTGGATATTGATACGATTGAATGGCTGGAAAACTATGTAAAACGTTATCCAAAAGCTGTTGTTATCGTAAGTCATGACCGTATGTTTTTGGATGACGTTGTTGATGTTGTGTATGAAATCGAGTATGGGGTAATGCGACGTTATCCTGGAAATTATACCCATTATGTGGAAACGAAAAAAAGTGATGTGGAACAGCAGAAAAGTGCTTATGCTCGACAACAAAAAGAAATCCAGCGAATGGAAGAGCTGATTGAAAAATTTCGATATAAGAAAAGTAAAGCGGCTTTTGCGCAAAGCAAGATCAAATACCTGGAACGTATGGATAAAATTGAAGATCCCAATGTGGATACGAAAACTTTTCATGCACGGTTTGAGCCAAGGGTTCGCGGTGGAAAACGTGTATTAGAAGTAAAAGATTTATGCATTGGATATGAACAGGAAAATCCTTTGTGTACGATCAACTTAGATGTATTGCAGGGGCAGAAAATTGCAGTGATTGGACCAAATGGAAAGGGAAAATCGACTTTTTTAAAAACATTAATGCATCAGGTACCCCCTTTATCAGGAGAGTTTTTATTAGGACACCAGATAGAAACAGGATATTTTGATCAGGAACTGGCACAGTTTTGTTCAACCAATACAGTTTTGGAAGAAGTATGGAATGATTTCAGTGAATTGGATCGTACCCAGATACGTACGGCACTTGGATGTTTTCTATTTAGTGGAGAAGATGTATTTAAGACAGTGGATTGTTTATCCGGAGGAGAAAAAGTACGCTTGTCTTTTGTGAAGCTGATGTTGTCACATCCAAATTTCCTGTTGATGGATGAGCCGACCAACCACTTGGATTTAATAGGAAAAGAAGCTTTGGAAGATTCGCTGAGCGGATATGAAGGAACCATGCTGTTTGTAAGCCATGACCGCTATTTTATCTCGAAACTGGCAACAGCTATTCTTGTGATTGATAATGGTACAGCTACGTATTATCCGATGAGTTATAAAGACTATATGCAAAAAGATAATAATCAGAGTGCTGTACAGGAAAATACGAAAATAAAAAAACCGGTAAAACCAGTAGAAAAAGCAATCAATTATTCCAGAGAAATCAAAAAACTGGAAAAGAAGATCGAAGAAAAAGAAACACAGCTGGAAGAACTTCGAGCCCTTCGTTTTGAACCAGAGTATTATCATGATTATCAGAAAATGAAAGAGCTGGATGATAAAATTGATGATGTTCATAATGAAATTGAACACTACATGCAGAAATGGGAAGAATACAGTGAAATCATGGAATCATAAAGGACATATAATTGTGTCCTTTTTTGTATAAGATGGCTTGAAAAAGGTATTCTAACTAATGGTGATTTTATGCAATACAAACAATGTTTAAAAGAAGTAGAACAAATCTTGCAGATAGAGAAAAGTTTTGATATCGTCAAACGAAAATTGCTTGTACAAAACACAGAACTTTCTTTTCTTTTTGTAGATGGAATGATTAAAGATGATGTTATGGAAAGAATCATGGAACATCTTCTTTTAAAAGGGAAGATAAGCAAAGACATACAGATGTTTGCGGATGAAAATCTTGCCTATGTAGAAGTAAGCGTAGAACATGATATAGGAAATATGGTAACCGGTGTTTTAAGCGGAGCTTGTCTTTTGGTGGTAGAAGGGTGTGAAGATGCTGTCTTGCTGGATGTAAGAACCTATCCTGTAAGAAGTATGCAGGAGCCGGAAGATGAAAGAGTTCTAAGAGGAAGTAGAGATGGCTTTGTAGAAACCCTTATCTTTAATACTGCACTTATTCGAAGAAGAATACGAGATTCTCATCTAAGAATGGAATATCATAGTGTAGGAGAAACAAGCAAAACGGATGTTGTATTATGTTATATGGAAAATAAGGCAGATAAGAACATTTTAAAGAATATGCAGATGCAGCTTGATACCTTAAAAGTACAGGCACTAACAATGACACAGGAAAGTATAGTGGAAGCACTTGTACCTCATACATGGTGGAATCCTTTTCCTAAAGTTCGCTATACAGAACGCCCAGATACTGCAGCCAGCAATATCTTAGAAGGAAAAATTTTGTTGCTTGTGGATACTTCTCCATCGGCGATGATACTGCCTACCAGTTTTTTTGATTTTGTACAAGAACCACAAGATTATTACTTGCCACCTGTTACAGGAAACTATTTGCGCTTTTTAAGAATTCTTGTATTCTTTGCCTCTTTATGTATTACACCGCTTTGGTTTCACTTTATTACCAATCCACAGCTTACCCCCTCCTATTTAAACTTTATCTTATTAAAAGAAACCCCGCATGTACCTATTTTGTTACAGCTGTTATTAATGGAGATAGGAATCGATATCTTGAAAACAGCAAGTTTAAATACACCAAATGCTTTGAATAATTCATTTAGTTTAATTGGGGCATTGGTATTAGGGGATTTTGCGGTGCAGGCAGGATGGCTTAATGCACAGGTCATCTTATATATGGCTTTTGCTGCAATGGCAAATTTTACACAGGCCAGTTATGAACTAGGGTATGCACTAAAATTTTTACGTATTATGTTATTGCTGTTTATAGCCCTTATTCCTAAAATAGGTATACTGATCGGTATCGTATTTGTATTGCTTGTTATGGCAAATTGCAAGACAATTACAAAAACCTCCTATTTTTATCCTTTGTTTCCTTTTCATCCAAAGGCTTTGAAAAAACTTTTTGTTCGTGAAAAGATAAGAAGTCAAAAATAAAATGTGATATACTGGATACGAGGATGTGGAAAAATGAAAAAAAGCTTGCGTGATGCAGAAATCGTATCCATGTTAGAAATTGCTTTATTGCCTGTGTTTTTATATACTTATACTCCTAATAAGCTTATCTTCTGGATTTTAATTATTTCGTTTGATAGTTTTGCCTTAAAAAAACTGGATGTTGAAGGATTGCTTCCTATGATGACAAGCAAGGAAGAAATGAAGAAAGGAAGACTTCTTCAGTTTCTGGAAATATCTTATATCGCTTGTCTGGGGGTAATGGCTTTTAAAAACTTGGAGCTTGCAGGATATTTGCTGGTAAATGATATTGTAATTAGTTTTCTGGCTGTGTATTTATATCTAAAAAAGAAACAGTAAAAAGAGTATTCTTATTGCCTGGGAAATAAAGAAAACTTTTTTATCTACAATTTCACTGGAAATCTTATAATTCGATGGCAATAGTAGTTTACTTTTTAAAGGAAATATCTTAAAATTTATGTGTATGGAAATACAAAAAGGAGAATTAAATATGAAAATTTCATCACTACAAAAAGCTAGATATGAGTATTCTCCAAAACTTCCAGGAATGCTTAGAAATGGAATTTCTAACATTTGTGTTAAGGAAGGCGAAGAAACTCAGAGTGTAGCAGATCAGGAAAAAATCAAAGCGCTATTCCCAAATACTTATGGGAAAAAAGAAATCACTTTCCAGCAGGGAGAAAACACTTCTGAAACTAAAAAACAGGTTGTTGGTGTTATTCTTTCCGGTGGACAGGCTCCAGGGGGACACAATGTTATTTGCGGGCTTTATGATGCATTAAAGGCAACAAATAAAGAAAATGTTCTTTATGGATTTAAAAATGGTCCAATCGGACTTATCGAAGATGATTATTTGATTTTTGATGATGCTTATATCAACGAATACAGAAATACTGGTGGATTTGATATCATTGGTTCTGGTAGAACAAAACTGGAAACAGAAGAACAGTTTGCTATCGTTGCGGAAGTATGTAAAAAACATGGTATTACTGCTATCGTTATCATCGGTGGAGATGATTCAAATACAAATGCAGCAGTTCTTGCAGAATACTTTGCTGCTCACAACACTGGTGTTCAGGTAATCGGATGCCCTAAAACAATCGATGGGGACTTGAAAAACGAAGACATCGAATGTTCATTTGGATTTGATACAGCTACAAAAACATATAGCGAAATTATCGGAAACATCGAACGTGATGCAAATTCTGCGAAAAAATACTGGCACTTCATCAAAGTTATGGGACGTTCAGCATCTCATGTTGCTTTGGAATGTGCTCTTGAAACACAGCCAAACATCTGCTTGATTTCTGAAGAAGTTTCAGCTAAGAAAATGTCACTTTCTTCTATTGCAGATTATATCGCTGATTCTGTAGAAAAACGTGCAGCTAAAGGTATGAACTTTGGGGTTGCAATTATTCCAGAAGGTGTTGTAGAATTCGTTCCTGAATTCTCTGTATTGATTTCTGAAATTAACGAACTTCTTGCTGGAAGCAAAGCAGATGCTTTCAATGCATTGGGAACATGGAAAGAAAAATATGAATTCATCGAAAATGGATTAACAAAAGAATCTATGGATGTATTCGCTATTCTTCCAGAAGCAATTCAGCAGCAGTTATTCCTGGAAAGAGATCCTCATGGAAACGTGCAGGTATCTTTGATTGAATCAGAAAAACTATTCTCTGCTCTTGTTAAAGACAAATTGGAAGAGAGAAAGAAAGCTGGTACATATACTGGTAAATTTAATCCTCTTCACCACTTCTTAGGATATGAAGGAAGATGTGCATTCCCATCTAACTTTGATTCTGACTACTGTTATTCATTAGGATACAATGCATTCATGTTGATTCAGTATGGATATAATGGTTACTTGTCAAAAATCTCTAACCTTTCAAATCCAGCTAGCGAATGGGTTGCTGGTGGTATGCCAATCACAAAAATGATGAACATTGAAAGAAGACATGGAGAAGACAAACCAGTTATCAAAAAAGCACTTGTTGAACTAGAAGGAAAACCATTCAAGTTCTTTGAAGCTCACAGAGAAGAATGGGCAGTAGAAACTTGCTATGTATATCCAGGTGCTATTCAGTACTATGGTCCAGCAGAAGTGTGTGATATCACAACAAAAACACTTGCTTTGGAACAGGAATAAGAAATGTAAACGAAAAAATCGAGGTGTAAAAACTTCGATTTTTTTCTGTTTTCAGTAAAAAATAATAAAAAATTTAATGAAAATGAAAAAGAAATTTTTACCATGAGCAATGCGTCCTCATTTGGAAAAATAGAGAAAAATGTTTTTGGTTTATGAACAAATAAATAAGAGTGTTTGTAAATTGAATTACGAATTTCAAATAATTAAACTTTTTGTGAAAATATTTTCAATATATTTTCACAACATTGAAACAAAATGTCAAAGAATGATGTAAGAAAAATAAAAAACTTGTTGAAATTTTTGAAATAGGGGGGTATAATGGAGTCATTCTTAAGGAATGAAATAGGAGGGAAAAATATGAAAAAGCTATTTGCAATGCTTATGGTTGGAGCAATGGCACTAACAGCAACTGGCTGTGGTAGCAATAGTGGTTCAAAAGGAGGAGCTTCTGGTCAGACTTTGACAGTAGGTGCAGAAGAATTGGCAGGGTTATTCTCCCCAATTTATTATGAAACTGCATATGATGGTTACGCAGTTGACTTGGTTTATCAGTCATTGCTAGACTATGATGTTGATTCAAACTTAGTTCCAGAATTAGCTGCAGAAATGCCAACTGTAAGTAAAGATGGAAAAACTGTTACATTTAAATTGAAAAAAGGTATTAAATTCTCTGATGGTTCAGAATTAAATGCCAATGACGTAAAATTTACTTTTACAGTAACAGCGGATTATAGCTATACAGGTAGATTTGGTTCTACAGTAGCTAATGTTGTTGGATTCGATGATTACAATAACAAAAAGAAAAATGTAGATGAAGTATCAGGTATCAAAGTTATCGATGATTACACAGTTGAATTTAATTTAAAAGAAGCAAGAATTGATTCAGTTGCTGATTTAGGTACTTCATTTGGTATCATTTCAGATGAACAGTTCAAAGATTACAAACGTGGAGATACTAAAGCAATTGAAAATGCTGTATCTGATCCAATTGGATCTGGACCATATAAATTAAACAAATGGGATAAAGCTTCTGGAGCAAGCTTTGTAAAAAATGATCAGTTCCAGGCTGAAGAAGGAAAATATCAGGTAGCAAATATCATTATCAAACCAGTAGAAATGTCTACAGAAATTGATGAACTTACAAGTGGTAACGTTGATTTACTTGCTGGTATGATTGAACCTAAGAAAATTGGTCCAGCTAGTACAAATGAAAACTTGACATTCAACACTTATCCTCGTGCAGGTGAAGGATATATTGCTTATAACTGTGCTACAGGTGCTACAGCAGATCAAGCTGTACGTCAGGCATTAACTTATGCATTTGATCGTCAGGCATTTGTTGACAGCTATTATAAATTTGAAGAAGGTTCTGATGAAGTTAAAAAATATAATGTAGGTTATGTTCCTACTGCATTCTTGAATCCAGCAAGTGAATTAGGTAATGTAATTCGTGGTGAAGAAGAATTAGAAGGATTAGAAACTTATGAATACAACATTGAAAAAGCAAAACAGATTTTAGATGAAGCTGGATGGACAGTTGGTGCAGATGGTATTCGTGAAAAAGATGGTCAGAAATTAACAATCAAATTAATGGCTATCAAAGATCATGACATCTTAAACAACTTGATTCCAATGTGGAATAAATCTTGGAAAAAAGATTTAGGTGTAGATTTCCAACAGACAACTGTTGACTTCAATACATTAGCTTCTAAAGTTACTAAAGAAGACGCATTAGGAGAATGGAACGTATTCTTCATGGCTGCAGGATTTACAGGAACTAACTTGACAGAAATCAATGCACAGTTCATGCCAGAAAACAAAGGAGCACAAGGAAACTATGCTCGTATCGCTGATGAAGAATTAGGTAACTTATTGAAAAAAGGTATGGCTTCTGTTAATAATGACAAACAGGCAGTAGAGTACTATAAGAAAGCAATCATTACAGCTAACGAATTGTGTGCTTATGTTCCAGTATATGGAAATCAGTACTTTGATATCTACAACAAGAAAATTAAAGGTTTGA
Source organism: Amedibacterium intestinale (assembly GCF_010537335.1). Taxonomy (NCBI): domain Bacteria; kingdom Bacillati; phylum Bacillota; class Erysipelotrichia; order Erysipelotrichales; family Erysipelotrichaceae; genus Amedibacterium; species Amedibacterium intestinale. Next base: position 1,429,887 of record NZ_AP019711.1, on the reverse strand, counting down.
AAACTGGTCCTGTTTATACATGGGCTGATGCAATGGCAGACGTTACAATTGAGTAATTAATTGGATGAAACAAAACGATAATTAAGAGCAAGCCGATAAGACTTGCTCTTATGTTGTCATAGAATTGAAGTAAAATGAGGTGAAGACGATGTTAAAATATATCTTAAAAAGATTGGTTAATTTAATTCCAGTTGTCTTTATTATCTCTATATTAGTATTTGCTACTGTTCAGGCAATGCCTGGGGATCCTGTAGATGCTTACCTTGGTATGAATTTTAAAGTAACTGAACAGCAAAGAGAACAATTAAGAGAAGAACTAGGATTAAACAAATCCCAGCCAGAACAATATGTTCGTTGGGTAGGACGTATGGTTACAGGTGATTTAGGAGATAGTATCAAACTAAAAAAACCAGTAGCTGAAGTAATTGGTAGCTATGTATGGAATACATTTTATTTAAATGCACTTTCTTTAATTGTTGCATTATTATTTGCTATTCCTATTGGAATCAAACAAGCAGTGAAAAAAGGAAGCAAGTATGATAACTTCTGGACAGTATTTTCTCTTATAGGGGTTAGTGTTCCAACATTCTTTTTTGCGTTGTTATTACTATTCTTTGTAGCATTAAATATTCCAAATTTCCCATTAAATGGTATGAAAGATGCAACTATGGATGCATTTGGTTATCCAAATAAATTTGTTGAAATTCTGGATATTTTAAAACATTCTATTTTACCAGTAATTGTATTAGCGTTTAGTACTTTTGCTACATTCTCACGATATGTACGTAACTCTATGATTGAAGTTATTAATATGGATTATATTCGTACAGCACGTTCAAAAGGGTTAAAAGAAAAAGTTGTAATTTATAAACATGCGTTCCGTAATGCAATGATTCCGCTTGTAACTTTGCTTGGAATGTATATTCCTACATTATTTAGTGGTGCGGTAATACTGGAAACAGTATTTATCTGGCCTGGTATTGGAAAAGTTTTAATTGATGCAATTAATGCTAGAGATAATAGTTTAGTAACAGCTTGTTTGATGTTTAGTGCTTTATTAATGGTTCTTGGAAATCTTTTAGCTGATATATTCTATTCAATGGTAGATCCACGTATTAAAGTGGATAATTAGAGGTGATTGTTATGGTTAAAGAAAAAGAAGTTGTTTTACAAAATGGTGAAAAAATAGAATCTATTGGGCCATGGCGAATTGCCTGGAGAAAATTTTATGCCAATAAAGTAGCGATGGCTGGACTTATTATTTTCGTGTTAATTGTTTTATCTGTAATTTTTGTTCCAATGATTATGGGTATTGATGTTAATGAATACAATTTTGATATGAAAAATATTGCTCCAAATTCACAACATTTACTTGGAACGGATGAACAAGGACGTGATGTTTTATTTCGTTTGTTCCTAGGTGGTAGAATTTCTATTATGGTTGGAGTAATTGCTGCAGCCTTAACAGTTATTCTAGGTTGTATTGTTGGTGGTGTAGCTGGTTATTATGGTGGAGTAGTTGATAATTTGTTGATGCGTTTTTCAGAAATTGTTTACTCTCTTCCTTTTACACCAATGATCATTGCTTTATCAGCTGTTATGCTTTGGATACCACAAACACAGAAAATGTATATGGTATCAACTTTAATTGGTGCATTATCATGGCCTGGTTTAGCTCGTTTGATTCGTGGACAAATTTTGACATTAAGAGAACAGGAATTTATGCAGGCTTGTGAAGCATTGGGTATTAGTGATTTTTCAAAGATTTTTAAACATTTAATGCCAAATGTTTTTAATCTTGTTATTGTAAATGCTACACTTACAATGGCAAGTGCAATTTTAACAGAAGCTGGTTTGTCTTTCCTTGGTATGGGGGTAGTAGCACCTACTCCATCATGGGGAAATATGATGGAAGCAGCAAGACAGGCGGCTGTATTTAAAAATTTCCCTTGGCAATGGATTCCAGCTGGTATTATGTGTTTGCTAACAGTTGTTTCTATTAATCTTATTGGTGAAGGCTTACGTGATGCGTTTGATCCGAAGGAATTGAACTAGAGGTGAATTATTATGTCAGTAAATAAGAAAATATTAGAAGTTAAAGACCTTCGGGTATATTTCAATACAAAAAAAGGTGTTTCCAAAGCTGTTGATGGAAATAACTTTACAATGTATGAAAATGAAACACTTGCAATTGTAGGTGAATCAGGTTGTGGTAAAAGTGTAACTGCAATGTCAATTCTAGGTCTAGTTTCTAAACCTGGAGAAATTATGGAAGGTTCAAAAATTGTTTATATGGGTGATGTTGAACGTGGTGAAGAAGGTGTTAATCTTGCTACTGCAAGTGATGCACAGATCCGTGATGTTCGTGGAAATGGTATCTCTATGATTTTCCAGGAACCAATGACATCTTTAAATCCTGTATTTACAGTAGGAAAACAGATTACAGAAAATATTCTATTACATGAAGATGTATCAAAAGAAGAAGCTGATAAGCGTGCAATTGAGTTATTAAAAATGGTTGGTATTTCTCGCCCAGATAAAGTATTTGGTAATTATCCTCATCAGCTATCAGGGGGAATGTGTCAGCGTGTTATGATTGCTATGGCATTATCATGTAATCCTAAATTGTTGATTGCAGATGAACCAACAACTGCTCTTGATGTTACGATTCAGGCACAGATTCTTTCTTTAATGAATGAATTGAAAGAAAAAACAGGTACATCCATTATGTTAATTACACATGATTTGGGTGTTGTTGCTCAGGTTGCTGATTATGTAAATGTTATGTATGCAGGTAAAGTGGTAGAGCGTGCAGCTGTTGATGAATTGTTTGAAAATCCAAAACATCCTTATACAATTGGATTGATGAAAAGTATGCCATCACTTGCAAGTGATGGAGAACGCCTAAATGTTATTGAAGGTAGCGTACCAAATCCTTTGTATTTGCCAAAAGGATGTTATTTTGCAGATCGTTGTCCAAATGCCATGGATAAATGTAGAGAAGCTCAGCCAGGTAGTGTAAAAATTAAATCAAGACATCATGTTTCATGTTTCTTATATGAAGATTATAATGCAGAAAGCACAGCTGCACAGGAGGATTAATGTATGGAAAAAAAGAAAATTCTTGAAGTCCGTGACTTGAAAAAACACTTTCCTCTTGGGAAAGGAAAATTAACAGAAGGAAAACCTTGTGTAAAAGCAGTTGATGGTGTTAGCTTTGATTTGTATGAAGGAGAAACTTTGGGACTTGTTGGAGAATCTGGTTGTGGAAAATCTACATTAGGTAGAACAATTCTTCGTTTGCATGAACCAACAAGTGGAGAAGTTATCTTTGAAGGAGAAAATATTCTTCAGAAAAATCGTAAAGAGATGCGTAAATTGCGTGAAAAAATGCAGTTTATCTTTCAGGATCCTTATAGTTCATTAAATCCTCGTATGAATGTATTCAATATACTAAGTGAACCATTAATTGCACACGGGATTTATAAAAGAGGACCAGAGTTAGAAGAATACATCAAAAACTTAATGGAAAAATGTGGTCTTCCTAGCTATTATTGTTATCGTTATCCTCATCAGTTTTCAGGTGGACAAAGACAGCGTATTGGGATTGCCAGATCTTTGGCATTAAGTCCAAAATTTATCATCTGTGATGAACCGGTAAGTGCACTTGATGTTTCTATCCAGTCACAGATCATCAACTTGATGAAAGATTTGCAGGAAGAAAATAATATTTCCTATATCTTTATTTCTCACGATTTAAGTGTTGTAAAACACATTTCTGATCGTGTAGGTGTTATGTATCTTGGAAGCATGGTGGAATTAGCTGATAAAGATGAAATTTATGCAAATCCACAGCATCCTTATACAAAAGCATTGATGTCTGCAATTCCTATTCCAGATCCTAAAAAGAAAACGCAGATGCATGCAATTGAAGGAGAAATTCCAAGTAACGTAAATACACCAAGTGGATGTAAATTCCATCCTCGTTGCCCATTTGCGAAAGATATTTGTAAAACAAAAGAACCGGAAGCAAGAGAAATCAAACCTGGACATATGGTAAAATGTCACTTTGGAGGAGAATTTTAATGAGTAGACCTCATTTAAAAGAACTGCTTTCAAAAAAAGAGGTAGACCCTGCCAAAGAAGATACTTTAGAAAAGGGTGATTTTCTAGCATTGTTAATTGCTGCAGTATCTGTATTTTTCCCTATATTATTAGCTGCTATTGCAGTATTAGCATTGTTTATATTTTTATTTGTTACGTATTTTCATTAAGATAAAATGCCATCTACTATGTGGATGGCATTTTTTTAAAGAGAATTTTAGAAAACCATAGCAATCTTACTATTTGTGCTATAATTTATATGACGTATAAAGATGGAAAGCATAAAATAAAATTCATTTAATAAAAGTGTGTAGAGAAAGAACAATGCGTAAATTGTATAAAGTGCAGCTAGATAAACGTAGATGTGGGGAAAGGAAAGAGAATTATGAAAGATAAAGTTCTAATAGTAGATGACTCAGAATTGAATCGTGAGTTTTTAAGTGATATTTTAGAGGATGATTATGAGCTTCTGCTTTCTGAAAATGGGTTTGATGCGTTAATACAAATGAAAAACAATTTAAATGATATAGCGCTTGTTTTGCTGGATTTGGTAATGCCGGAAATGGATGGTTTTAAAGTATTATCTTATATGAAAAAATACAATTGGATTCAGGACATTCCTGTTGTTATTATTTCATCTGATTTTTCCGCAGAGAATATTGAAAAAGCTTATGAATTAGGGGCAGAAGATTTTATTAACCGTCCATTTAACGTTAGTATTGTAAAACGACGTGTATCCAATTTAATAACTTTATATGCAAAACAGAAAAAATTAAAAAATATCGTTACGCAGCAGATTTATGAAAAAGAAAAGCGCAGCAATTTAATGATTTCTATCTTAAGTCATATTGTAGAATTTCGTAATGGAGAAAGTGGATTGCATGTTCTTCATATTAATAATATTACAGAAAAACTTCTGCATAGCTTAGTAAGAAACCATGAAGATATTCGTCTTTCCTCTTCTGAAATTGCTTTGATTCGAACGGCTTCTTCCTTGCATGATATTGGTAAAATTTCGATACCTACCGAAATATTAAATAAACCGGGACGATTAACACAGGAAGAATTTGAGATTATGAAAACACATTCTCAAATTGGTTCTGATATGCTTTCAAGCTTAAAGCTGGGAAAAAAGGATCCACTGATTCAAGTGTCTTATGAAATTTGTCGCTGGCATCATGAACGATGGGATGGAAGAGGTTATCCGGATGGATTAAAGGGAGATGAAATTCCTTTATCAGCACAAGTTGTTTCTCTTGCGGATGTATATGATGCCTTGACAAGTGAAAGATGTTATAAAAAGGCGATTCCACATGAAGAGGCAATGCAGATGATTTTAGATGGAAAATGTGGAGCATTTAATCCGAAACTGCTGGCTGCCCTTATTGATATTGAAGATGATTTGAAAGAAGAAACGTATAAGTATGTACCTTCAGATGCAGCAAGTGAAGTTGATGATGCTGTTAAGGTATTACAAAATTATGATGAGTTATCTGTAACGAATCAAATGATGGAACAGCTGGAGATAGAACAAAAGAAAATCAGTTTCTTTACGGATAAATTATCAAACATTACCTTTGTTTATAATGCAAATCTGGATATGATTTTCTTTTCTAAAAAAGATGCCTTACGCCTAAATGCACCTGAAGTAGTATTGAATCCATTATCTAATAAAGGAATTATATCAGAGGAACATAAGAAAGCCTTGGAAGAGTTTATTGAACTTGCGAAAAACACAACATGTGAAAAGCCAGACTTTGAATTTGAATGCAATTTAACAATTGATGGAGAAGAAAAAATCTGTCATTGTATCTGCCGAACGATGTGGTTGATGAAAACAAAAGCAGAATTTGCAGGAGTTGTAGGAATCATTAATCAGGAAAGAAACGTAGAAGATAAGCAGCAGGTATTTTCTATTAATGGTGTAAATACGAAAGAAGAGTATTATAAAATGAGCTTTGCACAGGCAAGAACAATGGTGGAGGAACTAAAAAAAGTTTTTGATGTAGTTCGTTTTGTAGATGTAGAAACAAATAAAATTATTAGTATTGATGAAAAAAATAATATTCATACTTCCCCTTATTCTTGTTATTCCCTTTGGGAACGAACGGGAAAATGTCAAAACTGTACTTCCCATAAAGCAAAGGCATCAAAATCCAGTACAACAAAATTTGAGTATGTTAACAATGAATTTTATTATGTGATATCAGAATATATGGAAGTGGATGGAAATCCGTATGTATTGGAGCTGGTATCTAAAATCAAAGAAAATTTTGAAGTAGCCTTGTATGGAAAAACCAATATGTCGCAGTCTATTGAAGATCTGCAGAAAAAATTATATACAGATGAGTTAACCGGTGTATACAATCGCCGATATTTAGAAGATCGAATGTATAGAGATAAAAATATTTGTGCTGTTGCGATGGTCGATTTAGATTATTTTAAAAATGTAAATGATAAATATGGACATTTTGTAGGAGATGTTATATTAAGTGAGACTTCTAAAGTAATGTTAGAAAGTGTACGTAGTAAAGATATGGTTATTCGCTATGGCGGAGACGAATTTATTATTATGTTTAGCGAGATTTCAAGAAGCATCGTAGAAATGCGTTTAAATCAGATTCGCTTGAACATACAAAATACGTTGCTTAAAAATACTGGCATAGAACGGACTTGCAGTATTGGGTGTGCTTTTGGATCTTGTTCAGTAGAATATTTGCTGCAGGAAGCGGATAAGATGCTGTATGAGGCTAAAAAAACAAGAAATCGTGTAAGTGTCTGGTTTGAAGGAGATGAAGAAGATGATAATAAAAGAGTGCTATGAAGCTATGGGAGAGAATTATAATGAAGTATTGGCACGTTTGCAGCTGGAAAAACTGATTGTAAAATATGCTTTGAAATTTTTAGATGATCCAAATTATGGAATGCTTGTGGAAGCATGGAAAGAAAAAGATTATGAAGCTGCTTATAGAGCAAGTCATACATTGAAAGGAATCTGTTCTAATCTTGGATTTTCAAAACTTGGAAGCATGAGTGCAAATTTAGCAGATGCTTTAAAAGAAAATAAGATAGAACAGGCAGAAGCTATATTTCCAGAAATAGAAGGAATCTACAGCAACATGATTTCTGTTTTAACGGAATTTCAAAAGACTTTATAAAGAAAGATGGGATTTAAATTGGGAAAAAGAAAAGCAGCCGGTTCGATTGTTTTAAAGATTATATAAGAATAGTTAGGGTTAGCCCATTCTTTAATTTTATATGGGGTAATGAGCTAGCCTGCCTGTTTTTAGCTCCCAAACATTTTGGGGCTTTTTTTGTTATACTTACTATGAAAGGAAAAATCAGACAGACATAAAAAAAGCAGGATGCTCTGACATCTCTCCAAATGTAACCATCTCTGCTTCTTCCGTCCCTGACAGGACTATTTATGATACATCTTTATTCTAATGATTATCTTGTCTTGAATCAAGAACTTTATGAAAATATTATTTATTCCAACAAAGATTTTATCATCCATTCTCAATGCCCTCACTGTGGCAATTGTGAATTGGTCTTTTATGGTCACTATAACCGTACTGTCATCCTTCCTGATGGCAGAAAAGAAACCATTAGGATTCAGAGATGTAGATGTAATCATTGTCATTCTGTTCATTCTATTTTGACCAGCTCCATTATCCCTTATTTCCTTTATACATTCATTACTCTCATAAAAATGATGAACAAAAACACCGATTCTATCATTGATGATTCTTATCGGCTTAAGCTTACCAAAAGACTGCCTCTACGTTTACTGAAGCAGCAGCTTTCTTATAGTTCTTTTTTAGAGGTTATTCATTCTGCATTAAATAACAGAAATATATTTTACAATTTATTGGCATTACCAACATAGCTTTCCTAACCTTCTGTTTTTTATTCATTTACAATATTCTTGAATCAATAAACAGATCGTGAGGTGTAATTTATGAATAATCCTAATCACAATATTGCCTTGATCAGTACTATATTCAGTCTTGATCCGGACCAAATCGAATCCTGTGACTGTTTCAGAAGAGAAAAAGAAACGCTGATCGACGTAAAACTCAAAGACATCAGGTCTTCCTGCCCTTTTTGTGGGAATGAGATCGTCAAAATCAAAGGATATGTAAGAAAAAAGATCAATCACTCTATTTTGACAGAACAGTCCTGCATATTGAACTATCATGCGAGAAGATACATCTGTCCTGTATGTGGTAAAACATACTATGAAACCAATCCATTCGTGTTCCATCGAATGAAGATATCCTCCAATGTAGTACTTGCCATACTTAAGGAACTTCAAAATCCATCTCAGACATTCACTTCTGTAGGTGTAAGGTATAAAGTATCTCCTACTACTGTAGCTTCGATATTCGATAAAACGGTAAATATACCCAGGGCTAAGCTTCCTGCCGTCCTCTCCACTGATGAAAATTATGCTTTTCATTCCAAAACAGAGGAAAGCAAATATGTCTGTGTCATCATCAACCAGCAAAATGGTCAGCCTGTCGATATCCTCCCAAGCAGAAGATATGAATATCTGGACAAATATTATTCAAAGATTCCTGAATACGAAAAGAAAGGTGTCCATTATGTAGTTACGGATATGTATGAGCCATATCGAAGGATATTTAAGAAGCATTTCCCTCATGCGATCCATGTGGTAGACCATTATCATATCGCACAGGAACTGCATCGACGTATGGATTCCGTTCGCTTAAGGATCATGAATCAATACAGATGCATAAACACAAAGCACAGGACACAGGAACAGCAGGATGCGTATTATTTACTGAAGCACCATAACAACCTTTTATTCAAGCACTATATACGTTCAAAAGGACCGGACAAGAAAAGGCTTTTTGACATCAATAGAAAGAAAACTTACAATCAGCACTTCAAAAAGTACATGAATCCATATGACATAGCCATAAAACTGACATCTATTCATCCGGATATCAGCAAGGCATGGGAATTAAAGGATGAAGTTACGGATTTTTATATTACGAATACACTGGATACAGCACCTGAAGCTCTAAATGCATTGATTAAAAAACTACGGGAAAGTGGAATTGACGAAATGGTCAAATTCAGCTATACGATGTTTAACTGGAAGAAAGAGATCATCAATTCTTTCACTGTATCAAAAGCTGTATACAGAATATCGAAAGAAACAGGAGAAATCACTGTAGAGAAGAAAAGGATCAATAATGCATTGATGGAAAACCGCAATGGAGTAATCAAGCTGATAACCAAAGCAGCAAATGGGTATACAAATTGGGAAAGGTTTAGAAACCGATGTATGCTGGTCTTAGAAAAAGGCATTACATTTGAAATCAATAAGGATGACGGAAGTGTTCACATGACAGCAAAAAAGGAGCCAGGCAGCTAAACAAGCTACCAGCTCCCAAGTGGGCTTCAAACCGTTTTGGGGTATATGCCGCCACTTGAATTCTTAAAGTTTCATTTCAGCTTACCCCAACTATTCTTGGAGCACCGTTTTAAATGCGATGACAATCGTTATTACCTTATTGATCATTATAAGCAGTCTTTATTTTGTGCGGGATAAGATGTTGAAAAATGCACAAAGTCTTGGAACTGCTTTGACACAAAGCTATGCGACAGAGCAGCAGGCACAAATGAGGATGTTTGAAGATTATCTTGATATTGGTTCTCAATATGTAAATGAACTGATACGATCAGGTGCAGATGATAAGGAAATTCAAAACTGGATGGTTGATTATTTTAAAAAGATAACGAAACTATATGGGGATAAAGTTATTGATCCTTATGCTGTTATTGGTGGAAAAATTATCGCTGTTACCCCTTGGGAAGGGGATAATTCTTATGAGTATGAAGATACAGAGTGGTATCAGATGGCTATGACTGATAAAGGAAAGGTTGTTTTTACAGATACTTATGAAGATGCGATAACAAAGGAATCTATCATCACTTCCAGTATAGCATTGGAAGATGAGGGAGCTGTTCTTGCGATGGATATTTATCCTTCAAAGTTACAGGGGTTAAGAAATGCTCTTACAGAAGAGATTGAAGGGAATGCTTTATATTTGTGTGATTCAAAAGGACATTTGATTTATGCCAAAACGCCTTGGAATAAACCATCAGAAAAACTTGATGAATATGCACATACCTTATTTGCTAATGTGCAGAAGGGGTATTTCTCCTCTTATGATGACAGTTTTAAAGATTTTAATAATGAAAGAAGAGGAGTCTATTATTCACAGATGGAAAATGGCTGGATGATCATTATGACGATTCCTTTTGATACGTTGCTGCTGGGGGAAAGCAATGTATTAATGTATGGACTTCTTGCTGTTGGAGGCATTTTAATACTGATTCTTTTGTTTATGTTTGTACGAGATATCTTGCATAGCAGAAAAATAAAAGAAGCAGATAGAACAGTTTCTATACTTTCTGATTCTTTTTATGCGATTTATCGAGTAAATTTGAAAACAGGAATGTATACAACATTAAAAAATGCTGCAGATATGAATGAAAAAGTTGGAATGAATGGGACGTATGATCATTTACTGCAAATGATTGAGACAGTCGTAGAAAAAGGAACGTATCAGGAATTTGCATTTTGTTTTTCTTTAGACAGCATAAAACAGCGAGTGAAGGAACATATTGCGGATTATGGGGGAGATTATAAGCGAAGATTTAATGATCGTTATAAATGGGTAAATATACGAACTTTATATAACGAAAAAATATCCAGTGAAGAAGTTATTCTATGTTTCCGTGATGTGGATGTAGAAAAGCGGCAAGAGCTGCAATATACTTTGCTGCTGCAGGAAACCTTAGAAACAAATAAAAAGTCAGCAGAAGCTAAAGAAACCTTCTTCAGCAATATGTCACATGAAATGAGAACTCCTTTAAATGCAATTATTGGATTTTCTAAACTGGCACTTGAAAGCGGAGATATGTCAGATAAGAACAAAGACTATATGAAGAAAATTTCTTTTTCTGGACAAAATATGCTGTCTTTGATCAATGATATATTGGAACTGTCAAGATTAGAGTCAGGACATTCCCATTTAGATTATAGAGACTTTAATCTTGAGGAATGTATTCATAATATTAGCGGCAGTTTTGAAGCAAAAGCAATGGAAGATAAAAAAGATTTTAAAGTAAACATTGATATTAAGAATAAATATATAAAAGGAGATGAACTAAAGGTCGTTCAAATTTTAAATAATTTATTATCGAATGCCTTTAAATACAGTGATGCAGGGGATAAAGTCTTATTAGAGGTAAAGGAACTGGAATATCGCCAGTATCATAAAATTCGCTTTACGATCAAAGACAGCGGTATTGGCATGTCTGCATCTTTCTTAAATCATTTATTTGAACCTTACGCAAGAGAAACACACTTTTCCACAAAATCTACGATTGGAACTGGACTAGGAATGCCGATTGTAAAAAGTTTGGTAGAACAGATGAGTGGGGAAATTGATGTAGAAAGCAAATTGAAAGAAGGAACGACTTTTGTTGTTACACTTCCTTTTGAAGTCGCAAATACCCAGGTCAGTGAAGAAAAGAAAGATGAGAAGCAAACAGAAAATGTTTTACAAGGGAAAAAAGTACTTCTTGCGGAAGATAATGAATTAAATAGAGAGATTGCAACGGAAATTTTACAAATGCATGATTTGGAAGTTATTTGTGCAGAAAATGGGAAAGAAGCGCTGGATATCTTTCAGTCATCTTCTCCATACAGCTTTGATTTGATATTGATGGATATGCAGATGCCAATCATGGATGGATGCGAAGCAAGTGAAAAGATACGTAGTCTAGATCGTGATGATGCTAGAAGTATTCCGATCATTGCAGTTACCGCAAATGCTTTTAGTGAAGATGTCGCAAGAGTTTTACGTTCTGGTATGAATGCACATATCGCAAAACCAATTGATTTTAATGTATTGCAGGAAGTAATGAAAGCACATCTGAAATGATAAAAAACGTGGTGAATGATAATGTTTGTTAGAGGAGATATCACATAAGAAATATGTTAAATTCTTAGTTGATGCATTAAATTAAATTTATGGAAATATGAGTAAAGAAATTATAGAAAATTTTATTTATTCATCATTTTATATCTTGATAAGTTATTACATATTAAATGTGTGATGATGAAAAAATACAGAACTGTCATTTGGTGTTCAAACTATGAGTAGATTAATAGCTGTGAGAAAAGAATAAATCAAAAGGATTTATATTAGAGAAATAAAAAAACAGGATGGTATTTTTTAGATATCATCCTGTAGTAGTTTATTTATGTTGATGTTTGATTGCCTGGTGTAGCGCAGTTGCGGCAATGATTGCGACTATGATTTCTGCAATGGAGTTGATCCAAATGGTTGTCATAAACAAGGTGATGATGGCTTCTCCAAGGACTTGTTCGTATGGTTCTTTAAAGAATATCCAGATTCCTCCAAGTACTCCAACGGTGTTTACTAAAGCACCAGTGATTCCGCTTAATGCAGGTGCTAGTTTTTTTCCTTTTAGTTTTTGGTAGACTAGACCGGAAAAGTATCCAAGAGCAATACGTGGTATAAAGGCGATTAATAAGCTGTAGAAGTTTCCGCTGATTCCGGCAATGGAATAAAATGGGGTGAAACAGAAACTTGTTGGACTTGGCTGGAATGTAGCGTTGTAAAAGGAACAAAATCCCATTACAAATCCCATAGCTGCTCCATATTTAGGGCCTAGATACATGGCACATATAATGACTGGAATATGCAGCATTGTTATGCTTAGAAAGCCAATACGTAAAAATCCTAGAGGGGTAAAGGCCAATACAACTTCTATAGCAAGTAACATGGCAAAGGTTACCATGTTTGCTGTTTTTTTATTTCTCATCTTTTATTGCTCCTTTTATACTATTTGCGCTTGGTAACCCATAGCACTCCTGAGATGATAAAACGGCTTTGTTAATAGCTTTTCCCATGGCATGTGTTGCTAATACGCCTACTGCATCGCTCATAGCTTCTACTTCATTGGTAGATAGTACAAAAATCGTATCTCCATCACTCATGGTATGAACAGGGAAGATTGCTTGTGCGTATCCATTATGGGTAATTGATGCAATTTTGTTGCATTGACTTTTATCAAGTTTTGCATTTGTAATAATACAGCCAATCGTTGTATTTCCTTGTGGAAGATTTGCATTGGAATTGCTGATTTGATCAAATAGCTGTAATGGATCAACTATTTTTTTATCTTTGTAAACACCAGCCAGCCATTCACCGCTTTCTACATCACGTACATTTCCACAGGCATTGACCGCTACTACTGCACATACCTGAAGATCCTGGCTTTGTATACCATACATTCCCTGACCGGATTTCATGGCGTATGTATCACCTAAAAGTTTTCCAACACTGGCACCTGTACCAGCTCCATAACATCCATTTTTAAAAGTATTTTTTTCACTTGCGATACATGCTTTGTATCCCATTTCTTTATCTGGACGAACACTTCCATCTTTTACGCTTAAGTCAAATAAAGATGCTCCGCATACAATAGGAATGCAATGATTTGCCAAGTGAAATCCATATCCTTTTTCTTCTAAATACTGCATAGCGCCACTTGCTGCATCCAATCCAAAAGCACTTCCTCCAGACAGCATAACCGCATGTATCTTTTGTACCATGTTTTTAGGATTTAAAAGATCCGTTTCTCGTGTTGCAGGCCCTCCGCCTCGAACATCTACACCTGCAACCGCTCCTTCAGGACAAAGGATAACGGTGCATCCTGTGGCATGTTCTTCATCTTGTGCATGACCGATTTGTATACCATGCATATCAGATAATGTAATTTCTTTCATATGTACCCTCCTTTTTGCAGAAAAAAACTGCACAAGGCAGCGCACAAAAAAACATCTGAAAAAGATTTTGTTTTTCAAGTAGCATTTCTTTTATTGAATATGTTCTTGATCTTTTCACTCGTTTTTCTGTGCAGTTTCCTATATTAGGAATACCGCCATATTCATGGTAACACAAAAAGAAAAGAAGAAAAAGGATTTTTTCTTGCATACATACAATTCTAATGATAAGATAATATATGTTAAAGGGAGGTTTAGCTCAGTTGGGAGAGCATCTGCCTTACAAGCAGAGGGTCAGCGGTTCGAGCCCGTTAACCTCCACCATGGAATAAATAAATGCTGTTAGAGAGAATTCTAACAGCATTTTCTTATGTTTATGCTAAGTGTTTAAGTATATAGTCTTTTACGTCTTCACTGGCAAATTCGACAAGATGTTCGTAATTTTTCTGAGAGATATATCCATGGTATCCGCATGTATCAAATGCTTTTTTTAGAAGACTGGAATATAGTTCTTTATCTTCTGATAAAGGGGTGCTGATTTCCATAAAATAATATCCTTTATATTCTTTGGATATAAGATCAAATATTTCACTAACATTTTGTGCATTGTATAGTTTTTCTTTGATAGCATCGCTTTTATAATCTTCTATTGTTTTTCCTTCTTCCATCAAGATATTACAAAAGGGGAAAACAGAGATTCCATCACGCTGTTCAAGTTTTCCATAGCTTAATGTATACTTCCACAAAAAATCTTTATGTTTTTGTAAATCTAACATCTATATCACCTACTTTAATGGTTTTACCATATGTTCTGCCTGTACATAAGCATCAAATTCTTCTGGTTTTAAGAAACCTAGGGAAACACAGGACTCTTTTAATGAGATACCTTTCTGATATGCATTTTTTGCTGTTTTTGCGGCATTTTCATAACCGATATAAGGATTCAGTGCGGTTACCAGCATTAAGGAATTGTGCAGGTATTCTTTCATCTTTTCTTCATTTGCGACAATGCCCTCTACACAATGGATACGGAAAGAAGACAGAGCATCATGAAGAAGAGTTGTGGATTGTAAAAAGTTATAAATGATAAGAGGAAGATATACATTTAATTCAAAGTTTCCCTGTGATGCGGCAAATCCAATAGCTGTATCATTGCCCATAACTTGTACTGCTGCCATGGTCATAGCTTCACATTGTGTTGGGTTTACTTTTCCAGGCATGATACTGGAACCTGGTTCATTTTCTGGAATACGGATTTCTCCAAGACCACATCGTGGACCGCTGGCCAGCCAGCGAATATCATTGGCGATTTTCATGCAGTTAGCAGCAAGTGCTTTTAATGCCCCATGCGCAAAACTAATATCATCACGAGAGCTTAAGGCATGAAACTTATTTGGATCAGATTCAAATGTTGTATGTAATTGTTCAGATAAAACAGCACATACATCACTTCCAAAGTTATCTGGAGCATTTAATCCGGTTCCAACAGCAGTTCCTCCAATTGCCAGCTTACGCAAAGAAGAAACAGCCATAGAAAGCATTTCCATATTGTTTTCCAGCATGCTTCTCCATCCACTGATTTCATCTGAGAAACGAAGTGGAGTGGCATCTTGTAGATGCGTACGTCCAATCTTAATGATATGTTTGTTTTCTTCTTCCAAGCGCTTCATTACTGAAATCATGTTTTGTACTTCCTGCTGAAGTTTTTGAATGCCTAATACAGCTGCAATATGCATAGCTGTAGGAAACGTATCATTTGAACTTTGACTCTTGTTTACATCATCGTTTGGATGTAACAGCTTCTTGCCACATAGTATATTTCCACGATTGGCAATTACTTCATTCACATTCATATTGCTTTGCGTACCACTTCCTGTTTGCCATACAGATAATGGGAAATGGCTATCCAGTTTTTTATCAATAATTTCCAAAGCTGCCTGTTTGATCATTTCTTTTTTTTCTTCACTTAATAATCCTTTTTTATAATTTACTTCTGCACAAGCCATTTTTAAGTGTGCAAATGCATAAATGACAGGCATTGGTATTTTTTCTTCACTGATTTTAAAATTTTCAAAACTTCTTTGTGTCTGTGCACCCCAGTATTTATCTGCAGGTACTGCAATTTCTCCCATAGAATCATGTTCTATTCTTGTTTTCATTGTACTTCCTCCTTGTTCTGTTTAGATTTTATCAGAAATAGAAATGAAAAAAAAGGCTTGCGGCCTTTCTATAGCATGGGAAAATGAAAAATGAAAATTAGTATTAGATTAATTAAAAGCAGAATTCCACTGATACTGACACCAACGATTCCTAAAACAATGCCGGCAATGGCTCTACCCATAGGACGAGAACGATTGCTTAAAGCTATCGCAACTATGCCGCAGGCAATGGATATAGCAGCACCAATGCATCCTGGAAGTAAAAAGAAAAAAGAAACTATCAATGATACTGCACTTATTGATGTTGAAACGATTCCTGTTGTCATGGAACCAATAGCAAGTCCCCTATGTTTATTTTCCATATCTATCCTATTACACAAAAAATGTGTATTTCCTCCTTTAGTATGCATTTATTTTAGTAAGAGAAAAGAAGTAAGTCAAGAATCCTTTTATAATACGAAGAAAAAGCGTGAAGAAATTGTTGAATTCAAGTATAATCTCGTCTTTGACAGTTAGAAAGCAAAAAAAGTGCATTAAAGACTTTAGAATTAAGCTTTTTTGCACTTTTTGTCTTTGTAACGAATTGTGCTATATATGATGTTCTTTTGTGTATTTGATAATATTTCTCATTGTGGATCGTTTTATTATTTCTCTGTCTGTTTCAAAACCAAACAACTCATGCAGTAAATCTGTTAAATCTGTTCGTGTGTAAGAAGGTATATATCCTAATCCTTCTTTTAATTTTGTTACGTTCATCTTTCTCAATGTATCTATTATTTGTTCAGATGTATATTTTTTCTCTAATTTATATTCTAATATTCGATATATCAGAAGGGACAAGAAACAAATCAGGAAATGCGCTTTGATCCTGTCTTCTCTTTGCAGATAGATTGGTCGTGCATCAAAATCTGTTTTCATTATTCTAAAGCACTCTTCGATCTGCCATCTGCGTTTGTTGATGGCGATGATCTCCGCTACATCACCTTCCATATCTGTGCTTACCGCATAGAAACCATCATACATTGCTTCTTTATCTATAGCCTCCTGATCGATTTCGTAGATTTCTTCTTCTGCTACTTCTCCATTCGCTGTGATGGAAGTCCTCTTTGTAAATCTGCTTGGATCATTCGGATTTTTTCTGTTCTTTTTGATTTTTCCATTTTCACTTATCATGTTTTTTGCTCTGTCTATCTGCCCCTGTCTTATCTTTTCCTGATAAGCTTTATATTTTGGAGAATAGGTAACGATAAGAGTTTCCGATATCTTTTTAGATTCTATAGGTACTTCTTTATAATAGATGGATTCATATACCTCTGGGTCATTTTCATCAAGATCTTTCAAATCAATGAATGTGCTGCTTCCTACTTTTCGATATTGTTTCGTATTTAAAGCGATATCTCTATCTTCTTTCTTTAATTTTTTTAATGACTGTGTAATGACATAGGATCTTCTTCCTATATCATTGAACAGTTTGTTATTCTGTGATGCCAGTCCACTGTCTGAGCAGTAGATGAATTCGGAACAGTCGAAATCCTGAATAACTTTATGTTCTAATGGTTTCAAGGATTTCTGTTCGTTTTGATTTCCGGGAAAGATATCAAAAGCTAAAGGGAAACCATCTCCATCCATGAATAACCCCATGCCTACGATAGGATTTGGACGATGTTCTT
Source organism: Amedibacterium intestinale (assembly GCF_010537335.1). Classification (NCBI taxonomy): domain Bacteria; kingdom Bacillati; phylum Bacillota; class Erysipelotrichia; order Erysipelotrichales; family Erysipelotrichaceae; genus Amedibacterium; species Amedibacterium intestinale. The sequence goes on along the minus strand of NZ_AP019711.1, from coordinate 1,412,095 downwards.
TGCTTTTTCCGTATTTTTTAAGTTCATCTTCTTGTTCGATTTCAAAGTAATAGTTCGTACAGTCATAATAAAGAACTTTTGTGTTTCTTTTATGAAGGAAGTTGGAATTTCGATAAACTTCCGCCTGTATGTAATCAGATTCCTCGGCCAATATAGATAAGGAACGATAGATATCCTGTAATTTATACTTTGGCTGTTCCAGCAGAGAATGAGCGAAAGAGAAAGAAGAGCGTTTACTGGAAGGATATAGAACACGAGCGTAGACAAGATCGCAGAGGATGCGATGGATATCATATTCGAATTTATGATGATTCTTAATATTACGACAAATATTGTCAAAATGAAGATTGGAACAGATGGATTGAAGGAATAGGTAGCCAACATTAAATAACAAAACTTCATTTTTTTTGATTTTTTTGTCGCTAGAGAAAGGTATGAGAACAGGTGCAGTATCCTGTTGATGGGATAAAGTGTCTTTTTTAGCTTCAGAACGAGCCCATTCCAATAATTTTTCTTCATTATTATCAAATTGAGGAAGCAGGTCATTTAATCGACCAAGCTTTCTAAAAATGCGACTAGAAGTTTTACCATTGTTTTTGCGATAAGAACTCATAATATAAATGCTTTTGGAATTGCCAGTGCCATTGATTGCAACGTACATATTCATCACCCAATATAATAATAACACATATAGCACAATATAGCACACAATAAAACATAAAATTTGACAAAAAAAGTAAAAGAAAAGCGCGTGTTTAAAGCGCCATAGTAAATTTATGAAATTTTATATGTGTCAAACTCCCGGGAACCAATAGCAAGTCCCCTATGTTTATTTTCCATATCTATCCTATTACACAAAAAATGTGTATTTCCTCCTTTAGTATGCATTTATTTTAGTAAGAGAAAAGAAGTAAGTCAAGAATCCTTTTATAATACGAAGAAAAAGCGTGAAGAAATTGTTGAATTCAAGTATAATATTAGTATAAAGAGGGGATACTTATGAAAAAAAGATTTTGTACTTTTTGTGAAAATGAAACCGATGAGTTACATTGTGAGATTTGTGGGAAAAGAACGATAGCAAACAAAAAATATGCAGCATCTGATGAAAAATCAAAAGGATATTCCCATGATAAAACAAGGTATCAGATGATGGAAGAAAATCATGTGCATAAAGAAATTGAAAAAAGAAAACAGCAGTTTTATAAAAATAGAAAAGAAAAAAAGGAGATGTCTTTTAGTGCAGAGATGACAAAAACAACGATTGTTGGGATTCTTCTTGTATTGGCTGTTTTGATTTTTACTTTTCTTATTGGAGAGTAAATCGCAGGGTGATAGAAAAATAAAACTTTTCTTAAGATAGAGAATGTGGTAAGATAATACATGGATAGTAAGGAGACATGAAGTATGAAAAATACAATTCGTTTAACAGAAGAAATTTCAAAAAATGTTTCTGCAAGAAAACACGTAAGTACAAAAATTGAGTATTTTTGTGAAAAAGAAGAAGACGCAAAAACGCTAACAGAAAATATCATGCGTGTATTAACAAAAAATTTAGGTGATACGAATCTTGCGAAAATCACATATGAATTTTATCCGTCTGAAAAAAAGGTGGAAGTAGAAATCATCGAGCATATGTAAGGATTCATATACCCTGCTTGCGATATTGGCTGGCGGGGTGTTTTTTTAAAGAAAGAGGGATATTATGCAGTTTTCAAAAAGAATGGAAGCATTACAGACATCGGTTTTTTCCAGTTTGGATATAGAAAAAGAAAAAATGATAAAGGAAGGAAAAGAAGTTCTTGATTTTGCGGTTGGAAGTCCTGATATTGCGCCTTCCAAAAAAGTTATGCAGGCTTTACTGGAAGCAGCTAGTGATAAAACATGTTATATGTATTCTTTAAAGGATACAAGTGAATTTCGTACGACAGTTAAAAACTGGTATCATGATCGCTATCAGGTAGAACTGGATGAAAACAGTGAAATTATGTCTTTGCAGGGGTCACAGGAAGGGTTGGCACATATTGCCTTAACGGTATGTGATGAAGGAGATATCGTATTGATTCCTTCACCAAGTTATCCTGTTTTTGAAAATGGACCAAGAATTGCCAATGCGCAAATTTATGAAATGCCGATGCGAAAAGAGAATGATTATTTGATTCGCTTTGATGAAATACCAGAAACTATTGCACAGAAGGCGAAGATGATGATTATTTCTTATCCAAATAATCCTACAGGAGCGACCGCAGATGATGCGTTTTATGAAGAATTGATTGCTTTTGCGAAACGCTATGATATTCTAGTTGTTCATGATACAGCCTACAGCAATCTGGTATTTGATGGGGAAGATGGGAAAAGTTTCTTATCATATCCAGGGGCAAAAGAAGTGGGAATTGAGTTTAATTCTTTTTCTAAAAGCTATGGTATGGCAGGTGCAAGAATTGGAATCTGTGTGGGGAATGCCCAGGCTGTTTCTATGTTGAAAAAGCTGAAAAGCAATATTGATTATGGAATGTTTTTACCAGTTCAAAAAGCAGCGGTTGCGGCTTTAACACAAGATCAAAGCTGTGTGAAACAAACATGTATGCAATATCAAAAAAGAAGAGATTTGTTGGTAGAGGGATTGTGTGCATTAGGATGGTATGTGGAAAAACCAAAAGCAACGATGTTTATTTGGGCACCATTGCCTGATGGATATACAAACAGCGAGGAATTTGCTCTTTCTCTATTAAAAGAATGCGGTATTCTAGTAACACCTGGAAGTGCATTTGGAAAAGAAGGAGAAGGTTTTGTTCGCTTTGCTTTGGTACAGCCGGAAGAAATTATAGAGAAGGCACTTGAAATTTTGAAAGAAAAAAGGTTTTTAGGATAATGGGAAAAATCTTTGCGATTGGCGGAGGAAGTTTTCAAAAGGAAGAATATCACTGGATGGAAGAAATGGCGCTTGCTTCTTGTGGAAAAGAAAATATATCCGTTTTGTTTCTTCCATGTGCATCTTATGATGATCAGGGATATGGGAAACGTATGAAAAAACATTTGCGCAAAATGGGATGCAGTGTTGAAGTTTTACGCCTTTTTCATACAAAAAAAGCCATACAAGAGATACATATGATGATGAAAGAAGCAGATGTTATTTATCTTGGTGCCGGCAATATGAAAGTATTAAAGGATAAACTGATAGAAATACAGGCAGATGAAATCTTGAAAGAGTTGTTTTTTAAAGAGAATAAAATTTTGATTGGAAATAGTGCAGGAGCGAATGTTTTCTTTTCTTATGCCTATAGTGACTGGAAAGAAGATGGCAGTTTCTGTATAGAGGAAGGTTTTCATTTGGTAAAAGGAATTTTTAATCCACATGCACAGGATGAAAAAAGAAAAGGAATTCTGGAAGCTGCAAAACCTTATGATCTTTCTGTTTATAACTGTAAAGATAATGGGATGCTGGTGATAGAGGATACAGGTAAGATTAGTGCATATCTGGAAGGAAAAGAAATTTCACTAGAAAGCCTTTATTTTTTAGAAAAGTAGTTTTAAAAAGTATAAAAAAATGGTATGATAACAAAGGAAAAAGACCGATACGTGATTATGTATCGGTTTCTTAATAAGGAGGAAGTTATGGCTGATAAAATTATTGTTCTTGACTTTGGAAGTCAGTACAACCAGCTGATTGCACGTCGTATTCGTGAATTCGGTGTGTATTCAGAGCTGCACCCACATACAATAACACTAGAAGAAATCAAAGCATTTGGGGATGTGAAAGGGATCATCTTCAGTGGTGGACCTAACAGCGTATATGAAGAAGATGCGTTTAAATGTGATCCTGCAATCTTTACATCAGGTATTCCTGTATTAGGTATCTGTTATGGAATGCAGATGACACATTATATGAATGGCGGTCATGTAAAATCTTGTGAAGCAAAAGAATATGGACGCACAGAAATAGAAATTAAAAATGATTCTTTACTATTTAAAGGACTTCCTAAAAAACAGACGGTTTGGATGTCTCATGGGGATCAGGTAGCAGAATTGGCAGAAGGGTATGTTGTTGATGCATCAAGTGATACTTGTCCATTTGCGGCTACAAGCAATCCTGAAAAGAAAATTTATACATTGCAGTTCCATCCAGAAGTTCGTCACAGTGAATATGGAAATGATATTTTGAAAAACTTTGTTTTTGAAGTATGTCAGGCAAAAAATGACTGGTCTATGCAGAGTTTTATTGATACAGAAATTCAAAAGATTCGTGAAACTGTAGGAACTGATAAAGTGTTATTAGCACTTTCTGGTGGAGTAGACAGTTCGGTTGTTGCGGCTTTATTGCATAAGGCAATTGGTGATCAGTTATATTGTATGTTCATTGATCATGGTTTACTACGTAAAGGTGAAGCAGAAAGCGTTATGCAGATGTTTGGGGAAAACATGAAAATCAACTTAACAAAAGTTGATGCGAAAGATCGTTTCCTGGGAAAACTTGCTGGTGTAAGTGATCCAGAAAAGAAACGTAAGATCATTGGTAATGAATTCGTATATACATTTGATGAAGAAGTGAAAAAACTAGTTGTTGGTGAAGATATCAAATGGCTGGCTCAGGGAACACTTTATACAGATGTTATTGAAAGTGGAACAAAAACAGCACAGACAATCAAATCTCATCACAATGTAGGAGGACTTCCAGAAGATATGCAGTTCTCTTTGATCGAGCCATTGAATACATTGTTTAAAGATGAAGTTCGTGCTTTAGGTATCGAGCTTGGACTTCCTGAAGAAATGGTATGGCGTCAGCCATTCCCAGGACCAGGACTTGGTATTCGTGTATTAGGAGATATTACAGAAGAAAAACTGGAAATCGTTAGAGAATCTGATTATATCTTAAGAGAAGAAATTGCGAAAGCTGGATTGCAGAAAGAAATTTGGCAGTATTTCACATGTTTGACAAACATGCGCTCTGTTGGTGTTATGGGGGATCAGAGAACCTATGATTATGCTGTTGCAATTCGTGCAGTAACTTCTATTGATGGAATGACAGCAGACTGGGCAAAAATCCCTTATGAAGTATTAGATGTAATTTCTAATCGTATTGTAAATGAGGTAAAACACGTTAACCGTGTAGTTTACGATATTACAAGTAAGCCTCCTGGAACAATAGAGTTCGAATAGTATATAACACGTAAAATGGGCAGTGACAGATAAAGCCCAATAAGGAAAGAAATTTATAAAGTGTCATTAAGTTGGCACTTTTCTTTATTTGTTGATGCATATGGTATAAATCTTATGTTTTAAATTGAATCAAGATTTATTCTGTGGTGAATATGATTTAACTATGTCTGTATCTTTATAAATGATATAATATCTTTACTAGATTTTCTTTTATGAAAGGAGATACGTTATGCCTAATTTTGAAATGATTCCTTACCAGAAAACAGAAAACGTTATCAGTGATTTGAAGAACATTATTGAAGTAGCACAAAAACAGGCGTATCAATCTGTAAATGTATTACTGGTTGAAAGAAATTGGTTAATTGGGAAAAGAATTGCAGAAGAAGAATTGCAAGGACAAGAGCGAGCTGAATATGGTGCAAGTGTGATTAAAAAACTAGCAAAAGAATTAACAACTGAATACGGAAGAGGATTTACAAAATCCAATTTATATTCTTTCTATTCTTTTTATAAATCTTATCCAAACATTTTCCACTCAGTGAGTGGAAAATTAGATTTATTGTCATGGACTCACTATAGAGTATTATTACAAGTTGAAGATGTAGAAGCTCGTGATTGGTATGCAAAGGAAGCATATGATCAAACATGGAGCGTAAGAACATTACAAAGAAATGTTTCATCACAATATTATTATCGAATGTTAAAAACCCAAAGTCCTTTAGAAGTTGAAACCGAAATGAAAGAATTAACTTCTTCTTATCAAAATAAGTTAGAATTTATAAAGAATCCGATTGTGGCTGAATTTTTAGGAATGCAGGAAGATACTTCTTATTTAGAATCTGAATTAGAACAAAGTATTATTAATAACTTACAAAAATTTTTAATGGAATTGGGAAAAGGATACGCTTTTGTCGCAAGGCAGCAACATATTCATACAGAAAAAGAAGATTACTATATCGATTTAGTATTCTACAATTATATTTTGAAGTGTTTTGTTTTGATTGACTTAAAAACGTCAAAGATTACACATCAAGATGTAGGGCAGATGGATATGTATATTCGTATGTATGATGAATTAAAACGAAACGAAGGAGATAATCCAACAATTGGAATTGTCTTATGTTCGGATACAGATGAAGATATTGCCAAATATTCTGTTATGCATGGAAATGAACAATTGTTTGCTTCTAAATATAAATTATATTTGCCAACAGAACAAGAGTTAAGGGCAGAAATTGAGACGCAAAAAGAATTGTTCTACTTACAGAATAAAGAAAAAAAGAGAATCTAATTAATTTAAGGTAATGATACTAAATTTATTGAAATCGTGATATGATTTGATACTATTGAATATATCAAATGAGTATAAATGATAAAACAAACAGGTTGTCATATATATGAGAACTTATTGAGTTTGAATAGTTGCTACATCTCTGGAAAGCCTTGAATTATAAGGATTTCCAGAGATTTTTCTTTTTGTTGGCTACAAATTGGCTACATCTGCCATTTGGCTACTATCTGGGACTGCTGTTCCGTTGATAAGGTTTTCAAGCTGTTGTGCGACTTCGGCTTGTTTGTTTGGATACAGATGACTGTAAGTATTTAAGGTTGTCTGTATTTTTTCATGCCCTAAACGGTCAGCAATCAGAAGTGGCTGGCATCCCATCTCAATCAAAAGGCTGGCGTGGGAGTGACGGAGATCATGCACACGAATCTTCTTTACACCGGATTTTTTACATCCTCTGAGCATTTCATGGTTCAGGAAATGTTTGGTGTAAGGGAAAAGTCTGTCGTTAGGCTGAATCTCATAACACTTATCCATATAGGTTTTTAAACAATCAGCAAGTGTCTGAGGTATCGTGATAACCCGGTTACTTTTTGGCGTTTTAGGAGGCCAGACAACATCCCTGCCATTGATTCTTTGGAAGGTTTTGTTGATGGTGATGGTATTATTTTCTAAGTTCACATCTTCCGGCGTTAAAGCACACAGTTCGCCTACACGCATTCCAGTATAGTACATGGTCATGAAGGCTGTATAAGAAGCTGGCTTATCCTGTACGGCTGTAATAAACTGTTCAAATTCCGTTTTTGTCCAGAACTGCATTTCTTCTGCATTGCTTTTTCCCATGCTCCCAGCCTTTGTGCATGGATTTTCCCGCAAATCATAATATTTCACTGCATAATTGAACATAGCGGTAATCTGATTATTGATTGCTCTAAGGTAGGTCTGAGCATAAGGCTTTCCGTTCTTATCACGATATGCAGTCAATCCGTTCTGCCATTTACGGATATCCTTTGGTGTAATCTCATTGATCGGGATTTTCCCAAACACCGGAAGGATTTTTTTATCTACCATATAACGCTTGCTGATGATGGTGGATTCTTTCAGACGGTGTCCCATATCCTCAAAATACAAATCTACAAAATCCCGAAACAGCATACCCATATCTGCATTGGCTTTATTGAGAAAGTCCCTTTCCCATTCCAGAGCTTCTTTTTTTGTGGTAAAACCACGTTTTTTCTTGTGGATAGTCTTTCCTGTGTAGTCTTTGACACGCACCTGTGACATCCATTTTCCTGTTGTATCTTTTGTTACTGACAATTACATCATTCCTTTCATAAGAGTTTTCAACTCGTCTTATGTAGGTCTACTTGCCAGAAAAAAGAGCATTCTTTCTTTTTAACCGTTCCTCAGTATCGAGATTTTCCGGTTCTTCCATCTCTACACCCTGTGAAGCGTAGTAGGCAAGAGTTTTATCTTTCCACTCTTCATAGGCATCTTTAGCCATGCAATACTGCTGAAAAGATTCCCTGTTGTTTTCCCATTCCTCAAGGAACAGGCACATATCTGCATTCTGATCAGCGGATTTGTCTTTCCCATCAAAAGTAATGGAACATTGCCAGCCGTCATGATGTGGCGGTCTTTTTGTTTCTATGGAAAAGTGCAGTCCACTGATTTTTTCCAGTTGAAACAAACATTCCATAACATCAGAGAGACAGTCAAATTTGAAATCCCCTGTCTGATGTCCGAGAAGATAGGTAGAAGTCGTATCAAGCACTTTAGCCAATTCATTGACCATTGCGATTGATACTTCAATTTCCCCGCTTTCATATTTCTGGATGGTACGGAGAGATTTTCCAAGAAGGTTTGCTAAATCTTTCTGGTTATATCCTCTTTTTTTTCGGAGTGTTTTAATCCGTTCTCCTATTGTTGAAACTTCCATTTTGTTCATTTTTTATTCACCTCATGGATAATATAACATGAAATAAAACGAATTGCAAGTGCGTAATATTAAAAATATATATTGACAAATGTGAAGAATAAACGTATGATGTAAATACGAATTAAAAGTGCATATAAAAAACGTATTGAATAATAAATATGAAATAGAGGCGTATTGCAATAGCACTTTCGATAAATAGAAAAAAGAAAAGGAGGAGATTGTATGCAGATTAATGTATCTTATATTACCGCAAATGACATTATGGAGATTCTCGGGGTTGGGAGAAGCAAAGCCTATGAAATTGTGCGGGTAATGAATGAAGAACTGGAAAATGCCGGATATAACATCATCAAGGGGAAAGTTCCGGTCAGGTATTTCCAGAAAAAATATTATGGCTGTGAGATGAAAATGGAATGAATATCTTTCAGACAGTAAAAGAAAACGTAACTGCAAGGCAGGCAGCCGAACAGTACGGGTTGAAAGTCAATAAAAACGGGATGGTCTGTTGCCCCTTTCATGATGACAGGCATCCCAGTATGAAAGTGGATAGAGGTTTTTGCTGTTTTGCTTGTGGTGCGAAAGGGGATGTGATCACATTTGTGGCAGATTTCTTTCATCTAGCACCATTGGAAGCAGCAAAGAAACTGGCAGAAGATTTTCAGATACCTGTTTTTACAGATAACGCAAGAAAAAGGAATGCCAGTAAGAAAAAAGAAAAACCGAAAAGAACATTCTACCAGACGGAAAAGAAATTTGAAGAATGGGAACGGGAAAGTATCCGTATTTTATCGGATTATCTTCATCTGCTGGAAGAATGGAAAATAAGATACGCACCAAAAACACCAGAGGAAGAATGGAAAGCAGAATTTATAGAAGCCTGCCAGCAGACAGAAAAGATAAATTACTATCTGGATTTACTGGTGTTTGGAGAGTTACAGGACAGAATTGAATTTTTACTGGATAGTGGGAAGGATGTGAAAAGAATTGAGAAACGAATGGAAGAATATAGACGAAACAACAAGGAATAGACTGGAAGAAGCATTGGATCAGAGAGAAATGAACTTTAAAGGGTACTCTCAGGAATGGTTTGAGGATGGGCAGATTGATGAGGTGGCATTTTGTGAAAATTTCCTGCAAAGAATGCCATTGAAATGTATCAACGGTATCTTTTTCAGCTATGACGGAATGCTGCCGGACAGCGAGGTAGAAAAAGAAATTTACAGAATGGTAAAACCAGTTCTTACGAAAGGAATTTCCAAGAAAGTAAAACAGCTTTTGGAGGTTCTGAAACTGGAAGCCTATTCAGAGGAACTTCCGGTGCAAATGGATCGTATCCATGTGAATAACGGAACTTATTTTCTAAATGGAGATTTTACAGAAAAGAAGGAGTTCTGTCTGAACCGCTTGCCTGTAAATTATGAAATGAAAGAAGCAAAGCCGGAACGGTGGTTACAATTTCTTTCAGAACTGTTGGAGGAAGATGATATTCCTACCTTGCAGGAATATATGGGATATTGTTTAATTCCATCCAACAAGGCACAGAAGTTATTGATTATCTTAGGAAAAGGAGGGGAGGGGAAATCCCGTATAGGTTTGGTTATGAGAAAAATTCTCGGAACGAATATGAATGTAAGTAATATTCAGAAAGTAGAACATAATCGTTTCGCAAGGGCGGATTTGGAATACCGACTTTTGATGGTGGATGATGATATGAAACTGGAAGCATTGAAAGACACCAACTACATTAAAACCATAGTCACGCTGGAGGATAAGATGGATTTGGAAAGGAAGTCAAAGCAGAGCGTACAGGGGAATTTATATGTCAGATTTCTCTGCTTTGGAAACGGGAGTCTGAGTGCTTTGCATGATCGTTCCTATGGATTTTACCGCAGACAGATTATCCTTACGGTCAAAGATGTGCCACCGGACAGAGTAGATGATCCCTATCTGATCGAGAAATTGCAAAGAGAAGCAGACGATATTTTTCTCTGGTGTCTGGAGGGATTGAAACGATTACTGAAAAATAAATACCGATTTACCATCAGTGAACGTGCAAAGAAAAATCTGCACGAAGCTATGGAATCTGGAAATAATATTATCGCTTTTATGCAGTCATCTGGGTATATCCGTTTGGAAGAAAATACAACGGCAACTTCTAAAAATTTATATCAGGCATACGGCCGCTGGTGTGAAGACAATACGGAAAAACCTATGAGTGCAAAAAGTTTTTCGGGGTACTTAAAAGAAAATGAAAAGAAGTATCACATTCATTATTCTACCAATATTCCCTCAGACAATGGGAAAAATGCCAGAGGATTTCAGGGAATCCATACGCAGATACGCATAGACAGTTACCGTTGATACGGATGAAAAACCGATAAAAAAGAATTTTCCAAAGAAGCGTATATGCGTATATCTTCAGGAAAATCAAGGGGTTACAGGTTTCTGAAAAGTGTGGAAGATACGTTTATACGCTTATACGTGTAATTTTTAAATTTATTTTATTTTTTAGCAGAAGGGAGTGTTGCAGATGTTAAAGCAGCCGGAAAGAGAAAGCAGAAATGTGAATGATTTGTTTTATGAGATGGAGGGCAGACAGATACAGAAAATGAACAAGGTACTGGAAGGCGTGGAACTGACTAAAGCAGAGGAAAGAACCATGATATGGCTTGCTGGATGGGAAGAAAGTACTGTGGATCATTTGCTATCAGTCATAGAAAAAACAGCCCGGATACGGGCAGAAAAAAAGGGCGGATACGCCCATAAATCTAAGCGTGAGTCCGAGAAGTAATCGGATTATGTTAAACAAAGACAAGCCCTCGGCGATTGAGAGCGAAATACACTCATCGCACAAACCTATGGTTTGTACTCTGTGTATTTCGCTCTGCGAGGCTTATGCCGGATACGGCAATCAGTTCGTAAACAGGTGCCTATGCACCTACTCACAACAAAGTCGGCGGGAGCCGAGGAAGGAGGATGCTTATAGGCAGACATTCATTTATCAGACAAAGCAAGCTGTCCGATGTGGAAGGAAGGATTGATTATATCTCCAATCCGAAACGGCAGGAATATCTCTATGCGACCTATCAGACAGAAGGAGTAACACCGGAGTTTTGGAAAAATCTTGCAAGAGAAAATCAGTTGGATTTTAAGGCGAGTGGATCGGCAGGGAAATGTATTGAAGGGCGTGAGTTTATCATTGCACTTCCTGAAAGTTTTGTTCAGTACAGGGCAGATGATGTGGTAAGGCTTTTTACGGAGAGTTTTCATAAAAGGTATGGTGTGGAGTGTAGTGCAGCCCTTCATCACAACAAGGCAAAGACGAATTATCATATCCATCTGGTATTCAGTGAACGGAAAATGTTGGAACAGCCTGAAGTAAAGATTGCTACCCGAAATATGTTTTATGATGAGCAGGGAAAGCATAGACGCACAAAGAAAGAGGTTTTAGACGAGCAGGGTAATCTTCGGGTGGGATGCAGTATTATCCCCAAAGGGGAAGTCTATGAAAGCCATATTTTCACGAAAAAGGATGAATGGTTTAAGAACAAAGCATTTACCAAAGAAGTCAAGGAACTGTTTACTGATACGATCAACCGATATGTAAAAGAAGAATCTGAAAAACTATCCGTATTTCAACAGGGCGGCGTATATTTAGCAACGAAGAAAATTGGAAAGAACAATCCGAAAGCAGAGGAGATAAAGGCAGACAATGCGGCAAGGCAGGAATGGAATCGGACAGTTGATGTGGCATTAGTTGAAGGTGTTCCTGAAGAAGATATTTTGAAGATCAAGCAGGAAAAAATCACAGATAAAACGCTGCAATCTATAAGGGCATACGGTTGGTTGCCGGATATGTTCCGTCAGATTATCCGAGGTGCGAAAGACTTTTTACAGGAAGTAATTTTCAAATTTAAGCTACCGCCTAAACCTGTACCCAAGATTGACTTGCAGGAGTGGAAAGATATGCAGAAGCTCATGTATGAATTGCAGAGACAGTCAATAGAGATAAAACGCACACAGCAGGATATTTCTTCTTTGAAAAAGCAACTGTCAGAGTTACGAGGACTATTTAAAGGCAAAGAGAGAAAATCTCTGGAAGGGAAAATTGAATTGTTAGAGGATTTGGAAAAGCGTCTGCACAGGAGTATGGAGCAGATTGTAAAACGTGAAGGGTATCCAAATGTGCAATCCTTTCAGAAGGTTTATAACAAGGCAGAAGAACTGATTATAGAATACAATGAAGAACTGCGGGCATGGAAAAATCAGACGGACCAGAAGAAAGAAAATCCGTTAGAACAGCCGAAAAAAGCAAGCGTACTGGAAAAACTGCACCGCTATCAGCATGAAGGCAGACAGCAACCAAAACGGTCAGTTAAGAAAAAATCTATGGATAGAGGAAGATAAAGTATAATAAATTGTTTTGGAAAAAATATGAAAAAACAATAAAAAATACGAAAAAGATATTGAATTTTTAAACAAGAGTGCTATACTGATTGATATGAAGAAAGGAGGAAAGCCAAATGCGTATTAATGACTTTAAAGCAACAGATGACAAAGACAAAAAAGAACTGGAAAAAAAGCTGAATTCTTTTAAACTTGAAAAAGTTCTGAGCCTTTGGTATTTTGTCCGTTCATCAGGTAAGGCTACGATTGTTGGAAGTAAATCATAAATAACCGTAGAAGAAATTCTCTAAAAAGGAGTTTAGAGGTATTTCCACTTTAATAAGTATTTTGATACTGTTTGGCGAAAAATATGAAGCTTACAAATTTTTCTCTTTCAATAAAAGGAAAGTGCCTGTTAGAAAATGTAAATGTAGATTTTAAATCAAAAACAATCAATCATATTTTAGGAAAAAATGGGACTGGAAAAACATGTTTAGCAAAAGCACTTGTTGGAGCAATGAAGTTTGATGGAGATATAGAAGGTGTTAATAAGAAGGTTTGTGTTATAGGAAGTTATACTAATTTGCCATCAGATTTAAAAGTTAAAGACATTATAGATGTGACTAAACGTAAATTTAATGTTACAGTTGCCCAAAAATTGATTGAACAGTTGAATATACAAGAAATTTCATTTGATAATAAGATGAAAAATTTAAGTGATGGGCAAAAACAGAAAATTAAATTACTATTTTTCTTAGCAACACAGCCAGAAATTGTAGTATTAGACGAATTTACAAATGCTTTGGATAAAAAAAGTTGCTTTGATATATATAGCTTTTTGAATGAATACATCAAAACGAGTAATACAACTATTATCAACATTACTCATAATTTGACAGATATAGAATATCTTGAAGGTGCATATTATTTGATAGAAAATAAAAATATTTTGTCAAATATGACTAAAGAGAAAGTTGTAAATGCTTATATTAAGGGGTGATGGTTAGAATGAAGCTAGAAATGAAAAGGGCTGTAAGAAACAAATTTTATGTAATTTTTACATTGATTAACTTATTAAATGTTTTGCTAGGATACATTTTATTGGTTACTATAGACAAAGTTCAAAATGTGACTTTCCAAGATATGTTTGAAAGTGTATATACTGTTTATACGCAATTTGGAACATTGTTATTTTCGGCTTTTATAATAATGCAGTTTTATGTGGATTATAAAGAAAAAAATATATTTTTTTATAAAACTTTAGGTTTTTCAGAGTTAAGATACTATTTGACAAAGGTTGGCATGATTTTATTAGCAACAATAATTGGCAGTGCTTTTTCTTCAATTTTGGTTTGTGTACCATATGCAAAATTAGGAATGTTGCCAGTGGTATTCCTAAAAATAGAAGGGGTAATGATTTATTATACCCTTATCATATCGACAATAGGATTTATATTTAGCAATTTTTTGGTTGCATTTTTTTCAAGTTTCTTTTTGTGGATCGCAGGAATAGTAGTTTCAGCTGGTTCTCCTTTTATGGAGTATTTTGCATATTATGATGCATCAACAACGGACTATCATCATCTAATATCTTATTTGGATGGGAAAATTGAAATAACAAGTTTGTTACACTACATTGCTGGAAATTATGTATATGATTTGATAGTATTTTTAATTTGTGTTATGGCTGTTTTATGTTTACGTAGGAGGTGGGCAAAGAATGGAATTTAGTCATTTAGCTATATTGTTAACAGAGAATTGTAATGCACATTGTAAAATGTGCTGTGATAGTCGTGGAATAGTGAGAGGAAAGACTTTAACAGAAAGAGAATTGGATAAAATTCTTAATGATGTTAAAGAATGTAAACAGATAACTGATATTGGTATAACTGGTGGTGAACCTATGTTATATCCTGCGTTAATAGATAGAATTATGGAATTTCCTTTCGACAGAAATGTAAAAATTTCGATTAAAACTAATGGTTTTTGGGGAAAAAATATAGAAGATGTTGAAAAATTCATAGAAAAATATAAGACAAAACTTTCGTATATATCGTTGAGTTATGATGAATTTCATATGCCCTTTATTGATATACAGTGCTTGAAAAATATTATTATGGTAGCAAAATCGTATAATATTTCAACGGATGTAGTTGGATGTTTTTTAAAAGATTCGATGACACCGGGAGATATATTAAATCAATTGGGAGAAAGTGCATATTATACAAAGTTTTGTTATCAGCCAGTAATTGCAACTGGATCAGGAAAGTTGTTTGAAGAAAATAGTTATATAAAATTACTTGACTCAGATAATGATGTTTTAAGATGTGTAGGATGTATTGAACCTAATATATTAATCAATCCTAGATTGGAAGTTTATCCATGTTGTTCGCAGGTTATTGAAAATACTATTTTACAAATGGGTAACTTGAATGAAAACAGTTTAAAAGAAATAATTACAGACATCAAAAGTAATTATGTTTTAAATACGGTATTTACAGAAGGATTTACACCATTTATAAAATTGCTTGAAGATAACAAAATTGATTATCCGCATAAATTAGCTAGTCCTTGTGAGTTTTGTGAATTTTTGTTTAAGGACGATTGGTTTTTACAGTTATTAGCCTCTGTTAATTATTATGAAAATATTAGAAAATGAAGATAATAGTATTATAGTTGGAAAATCTGCTGATGATTATATTCTAAAATATCAAAATGACTTTTATAAAATGAAAAAAAAGGATTTTATTCAGATATGTGATGAAGAAAAATTGATTTTTCGAGAAGAAATTAAAGAAAATCCAATATACGCAATAATTATGGTGGGTATCATTTCTTTGACAATAGTAATGTATTTCTTCCATGAAAAGTATGTTATTATTGATTCTAATTTTATAATTGCAAACATAATTTTATTTGCGAATATATTTATACATGAACTAGGGCATGTTTTGTTTCTTAAATTATTTTATAAAAGTGGAAAAATAAAAATAGGTTTTAAAATCTATTTTATTTATCCAGCATTTTATGTGGATACATCAGATAGTTATTTACTGCCTAAATATAAAAGGATAGCAGTATATCTAGCAGGGAATTTTATGAATTGTATTTATGTATTGATTTGTTTTATTTTTTTCCCTTCTTTAAATAAGTATAATTATGCCATTATTTCTACAATACTGATTAATTTTTTGCCTATAATAAAAAGTGATGGATATTATGCTATTACTAGTTTATTTAATAGATATAATGTTGCAAAATCAAAGAAGAAGGATTTTATAGAAGATACTGTTAGAGGAATTTTGATGTTTTTATTTTTGTTTTTACTATCAAAATTAAATGTTTCTTTATAAAAATCTAAGATAAGGAGTACTGTTATTAAACATTAAATAAAAATGAGGTGAATAAAAACAGTGGCTACATTTTGGCTACAAAAACATTACGAACGAATCGGATTGTGCGGATAATCAATCACAAAACACATATAAAACGAACTAATAATACACTTTATAAGCGTTTGTACGAATGTAAAAGACGAGTTCGAATAGTTCCGAGTTTTCAAAATGCTCTTGAATAGGGTATTTTTTTGCATCTTTTTTCTTTCGTGAAATGCATTTATACATGCTGATTACTTCATTCGTTCAAACATCAAAATTGAATTTTTCGAAGATAAATGCAAAATTACAAGTCCAGGAGGAATATTCAATGCCTCTATGGAAGAAATCATGAAAGGTACACAAACTTATCGTAATCATAAATTAGTAAATATATTTGATAAGTTAGGATTAATTGAAAATTTTGGGACAGGAATGCCAAGAACTTTTGACGCTTATAAGAATGAAGATAGAAAGCCAGTTTTTGAAGCAACGGATAATTTTTTCTATGTTCATTACCTAATTTAAATTATTTGGATAACTACCAAATAAATGACCAAATAAATGATATGGATTTAGAAATATTAAAAATGATTAATGCAAATCCAGGAATTAAAGTTTCTGAACTTCAAAAAAGACTATCTATAAATAATTTTCAAGTGAGTGAAAATCAGATAAGGAATTCAATAAAAAGAAAAATATATGATCTTATTGAATACAAAGGTTCGAAAAAAACTGGTGGGTACTATATTAAAAACGGATAAGAAATACTACCACCACAGGATATATAGAATATAAATGAAATGAATTTGTAGTATTCTTTTAAATAAAATAATCAACTTGAATCAGAAATAAAACTTCTAACTAACAAGTGGTATGCATGAATATCACTTGTATTTCTTATCTGTAAATCTAAACTTCTGTTATGCATTTTAAATTGGACTAGATACCAAAATAATAATCATAACATCAATTCATAAAAACATATTTTATAGGTTATGGTATAACGTATGTATGCAGTCAAATATATGTACCTGCTTTGCTTGTAGAATATAAAAGAGAAGAATGCTATACTTACACTATATAAATAAAGGACAGTGATAGGATATGAAAAGACTAAAAAAACGATATGATTTATTTGTATTTTTGTTTCTATTTCTAATTATTCTCTTCTTGACTCTTAATCTTTTTCTAGGCTTAAATACGAATATATACATTCTAGCTGCATATCTATGTATATTAGTTTTTGCATTTTGCATTTTCAAAGTACTAAATGAATGGTTAATCATACAGAAGCAACTTTTTCTTTTCGGACAGCCACTTTCTCAAGAACAATTTCTATTCTTAAAGAGTTTTGCCTTGCAGCCAAAAATAAAAATAGTTCGTTCTTTGATGACGGCACTTTCTCTTTTTACACAAAAAGAAAAAGAAGAGGCTATCGTACATATCAATCAAGCATGGAAAAAGATACAGCATTTGTCTAATACTGTGAGCAATATAAGACTTCAGGGACGTGTAAATGCTTGTTATTTATTGCTGCATTATCTAGCAGGAGAAGAAGTTTCAAATATCGTAATAGATAAAAGATACGACAAAGATGACCATCTAGTCATTCAATTCCTTCAACATCTATCTACTTGTAAGAAAAGCAAAATTTGTTTAGATGATCTCTTTGAATTAGAATCTTTGTTAGAACAAGTGAAGAGTGTATTTTATCGTCAATATTTAACTTTACTGTTGAATCGACAAAGATATGTATTACAGCCACAGCGAGCAATTGAAGAAATTACACAATTGTATGAAGTAAGCAACTTGGATGATGTAAAACAGCAGTGTGCAGCAAGCTTACAATTATGGGAAAGGAAGGAAGAAATATGATTACACAAATATTTAAACAAACTGCTGCTTACAAAGTCATGATCATTGTTTTCCTTTTATTTACTCTTATGTTCATAGTAACAATTCATTCTTTTCAAACCTATACTGGAATTTTAATATTTTTTCTTCTAGAAATGATAATTTTGGGTGAAATACTAATGGTAGGATTTTCAAAAGTAAATAAAGTCATGAAGAAAGAATGGCAAGATCCTTTAGAAATGGAACTGGACCCTGCTAAAATAAAAAGAGCTCTTGAACAACAACCTAAAATTGTCAATACAGTAGAGGGGTATAATATGCAGGGTATATGTGAAATGCTTTTAGGCAATGTGGAGACAAGTCTTCCTTTGTTTCAAAAAGCATTGCAGCTGCATCCTGATAAAAAGAATCAATTTGTTTTATACTGTAATTTAGCTAAAGTCTCTTTACAGCAAAAACAAATGGAACAAGCAAAACAATATTTTATGCAGGCAAAAAGTATTTGTAATCAGTTACCATCTGCAATAATAAAACGAAATCAATGCGAATTACTTTTAAAGCATATCGAAATGCAGATAGGGTATATACAGGGAACCTATACAGCTGCGCAATATATTGCCTATCTAAAAAAACGATTGCTGAGTGATTATGCAACTCTTCGAGTGAGAATGGATATACGCTATCAATTGGCTTGTTTGTACCATGAACAAAAGGATGATGAACGAGTTTATGAACAGTTAAGATGGTTGGAAAAATTTGCAAATAAGACAATTTATGTGAATAGAGTGCATGAATTCTTAGAAGAAAGGGTGAGTGAGCAGTGAAAATTATACGTATTTGGATAACGCTGCTAATCATTCAGCTTTTCGTTGTTACTGGTTTATGGTTTATGTCAAGGTTTGAATATGTACGTGAGGAAGAATCAGTAATAGAAAATGTTCCAATAACGAATAATGAACCGATTCAAAATCAGCAAAACCCTGAACCTGTCATAGAAGATAAAAAAGCACCTGTTGTTGCACAAATACAGCAGGCAAGCAATATTCTTCGTATTCAAGATGATGATTTGAAAGTAGAGTCTTTGCAAAATAGAGAAAACCAGCAGCTTAAGATTACGGATGGAATTGTTTTTGTAAGCAAGGATTCACAAAATTGGATAGAAGTACCGGTACATCCAAAAGATTTGCAAGATTTTTGGTTACCTTATCTTCGCATGGGAGAACAGAGTTATTATATGGATGAAGAGCGAATATTGCTTGCTTATACACCGTCAAAACAACAACCACATTTGTTAGTAAGAAATCAGGCAAATATTTGGCAGGATATTACCTTTGATGTAGATGGTCTTTCTATTATGCAAATGTCTATTTCTCGTAACCAAGATGGAACTTATTATTTAGCAATGGTTTCTTATGAAGGCTATGTTACGCTAGGTACCAGTAAAGATGCCTTGACATGGACATTTACAAAACCAGGTTATTTAAAAGAAGCCGTTTCTTCAAGTGCAGCAATGAATGTTTATGCTTCATCTGTCATGGATGATGGAACAATTCTAATCATCACCTATGAATTGGATTGTGCCATCAGTTTAGATGGTGGCAAGACATTTACAAATCTTTTACAGGATATTTTAAAAACAGATCCATTTAAAGGTGTGTATCGTATCGACCATCGAAAAGCTCCTTTTGATGATCACCAAGGAAATTACTGTGTCCCATTGAGTGATGATTCTTTACTAATTAGTAAAGATGGAAAACATTGGGAGCATCAGTAGAAAAGAAATTGTTGCTTATCTCAAGGTAAATTAATACAGGCTAATCATAGTTATATTGGTGCAACAAAAATAAAAAATACTTAAAAAAAAGAAACTGTAATTTTCAGAGAAATTCCAATCTCTTATTTTTACAGTTTCTTTTGTTATACAACAATGTACTTATTTTGTAAGGGTTATGGTTTGTTACTAGGGGGAGACAATTATTAAATCTTCAATTTAAAATTAATAGAACAAATGAAATGAATAAAAACATTGATTTTCACCTCATACTTACATTATGTGTTAGTATGAGGTAAAATTAAGATATTACGAGAGGATAAGAAGGGAGATTAATATCATGCTATTTAAGGATGGTAGATGAGTTGATAGGAAATGTTGGTTGTTGGAATTTTAAAAGTTCTGTACTTGAAATGATGTTTTATTGATATAGAAATGTTTATTTTCATAGCTTGTATTTTCTGCTTTTGCATTATATTTGTAAGTTTTTTCAATAACTTATCAATTAAATATGTCATATTTAATCAAAATAGATTATAATATTATGGCGTTTTGTAAAACGTAAGGTTATTGGAAAGAGGGTTTGGTATGATTGAGTTTTTTAAGAAAAATATAGAACCGAAAAGCTGGTTAAGAAAAGTTGAAATCATCTTTTTAATCTTATTGTGCATTGGTTCTATTGCATCATTTGGATTTGGATTAGTAAAAATGAATGCGGATGTTGGGCAGACGCAGTTTGTGAATACGATCCAAATGACAAGAGATATGGATTTAGAGGATTATAGTGAAGATAATACGATTTGTGATGTTACCTATAAAAATGGGGATAAGCAATTAGTTGTATCATACTCCTATGAGGATTATTTGAAGCTGAATACAAAAACAATTACAGCTTATGAGTATAAAACAGAAAATGGTACAAGCTTATATTTTGATCATAAAAATGTAACAAAACAAGAAGTACAGGATTCTTATAAACAGGTAATGGCAAATGATTTGGCACCGATATTTAACTTTGGAATTGCTTCTTTAATTCTGGTACTATCTATTTTAATCATGATGCTTTTCGCAAGACAGTTTACAACATATGAAAAATCATGGTTTATGTCTATCATGGTACTGGCAACGATTTTCTCTGTTCTTTTCCCAGAAGAAAGTGCAAATGGAGTCAATGGTATTTTGATCATGCTGTTGTACTTGCTGGATACCTTCTTGAATATTCTTTGTGAATTGCTGATTTCAAAACAGTCAAGATACAATTTCCTTGTTTCTGTTTTAGTTGAAATCGTAGAAATCTTAATGTGTGTTGTATTAATGTATCGTTTTGCGACAATGGCAACGACATTATTCTTCTGGCTACCAATTGATATTATCAGTTACATCAACTGGTCAAAACATAAAGATGATGAAGAAAGTGAATTGACAGTTGTACGTAAATTAAAAGGATATCAGGAAGTATTGGTTATTGTGGGAATCATTCTTTGGACAATTGTTGTTGGATACTTTATTAGTGGATTAGATATTGCGACAGATTTCTATCATAACAAAACATTGGAAACTGCAATTATCTATATTGATGCCTGTGCATCTGCGGTAGGAATCGCAAATGGTCTGTTTATTTTCTTCAGACTTCGAGAACAGTGGATTGCATGGTATATATGTGCTTTTTTAGAAGCTATTATAAATATTGTATCCGGACAGTTTGTTCTACTTGTTTTAAAACTAGGTTATTTTACGAATACGACTTACGGATATATCAAATGGAGTAAATATATACAGTCACATACAAAAACAGAGGAAAAACAGCCACAAATATCTTAAGTTGGCTTGAGGATTTATTCTAAACTTGTTAAAATAAATCATGTAAAGAGATTACGAGAGTAGGAGTGAAAATTATGGCAATTTCAGCAGGTGATTTTAAAACAGGATTAACACTAATTGTTGATGGCGATCCTTGTCAGGTTATGGATTTTCAGCATGTAAAACCAGGGAAAGGTGCAGCTATCTTAAAAACAAAAATGAGAAACTTGAAAACAGGAGCAATTCAGGAAAGAAACTTTAATGCTTCTACAAAATTTGAACAGGCAAATATTTCCAGAAGAGATGCACAGTATTCATATGAAGCAGATTCTATATATTACTTTATGGATTTGGAAACATATGATACATATGAATTAAGCAAAGATCAGGTTGGAGATAACCGCTACTATATTGTGGAAGGTTCTGAAGTTTCTTTGATGTTCTTTGAAGGAATGTTGTTATCTGTATCTGTTCCAGAAAAAGTAGAACTTGTTATTGCGGAAACAGATCCAGCAATCAAAGGAGCACCATCTAACCAGACAAAAGATGCGACTACAGAAACAGGATTAACTTTACGAGTACCTCAATTTATTGAACCTGGAGAAAAAATTGTTGTATTCTCAACAGATGGTAAATATGCAGGAAGAGCTTAATAACATAAGCTCTTTTTAAAATTATGAACAAAGTTGTATTAGTTACAGGTGGCGCAAAGGGCATTGGAAAAGCAATCGTGGAAGAGCTAGGGAAACAAGGGTATGATGTTGTGATTAACTATCTGACTTCAAAAAAAGAAGCACTTGTTTTAAAAGATAGGCTTATCGAAACTTATGGGATACGCTGTATGGCAATACAGGCAGATGTTTCAAAGGAAGAGGAAGTAGATGCTATGGTTATCTCTATTGAAAAAGAACTAGGCGGTGTGGATATTTTAGTTAACAATGCAGCAATTGATTTATCGAACCTGTTTCATTTAAAAACGGCAGAAGAGTTTAGAAGAACAATGGATGTAAATGTAGTTGGTGCATTTAACTGCAGCAAACGTGTATATCGTCATATGCTGACACAGGAGTATGGAAGAATCATTAATATCTCTTCTACAAATGGAATCAACACCTATTATCCTATGTGCATTGATTATGATGCTTCGAAGGCTGCCTTAATTTCCATGACACATAATCTTGCGTTTGAATATGCCCCTTATGTTCATGTGAATTGTATAGCTCCAGGATTTATTGGTACCGAAAATGAATTGGATGGCTATGATGAAGAATTTTTAAAAGAAGAGATTGAAAAAATCATGGTCAATCGTTATGGTGATCCAAAAGAAGTTGCTTATTTGGTTAAATTTTTGATTAGTGAAGAAGCTGATTTTATCAATAATACCGTTATTCGAATCGATGGCGGACAAAAAGGAAGTTGTTAATCCAACTTCCTTTTCATGTTTGATAGTGCTAGTAAAATCGATAGTTTTCCATATTCAAAAGTTAAGCCACCTTGCATATAACATGTATAGGGTTCAATTACTGGGGCATCTGCACTTAATTCAATGGTGCTTCCCTGTGTAAAACTTCCTGCAGCCATAACTTCATCAAATGGGTAGCCTGGCATAGGAGCAGGCAATACACGTACAAAGGAATCAATAGGACTTGTTTGCTGGATTCCCTGTGTAAAGCTTACCAGATTCTCTTTTGAACCTAATTCTAAGGTTTGAATGATGTCTGTACGTGGTTCATCATAGCGAGGAGAAACATTAGAGTATCCTAGTTTTTCCAGCATATAAGATGTAAAGATTGCGGTTTTTAAAGCGTTCTTAACGGCATTAGGTGCCATGAACAACCCTTTAAAGAAAGCATTGTTTAAGTTAAAGTTTGCACCTAAATTCTTTCCAATACCAGGTGCTGTTAAACGTTCGGCAACCATATGAATCAAATCCTGATTTCCAGCTACATATCCTCCGGTAGGAGCAATCCCACCACCTAGATTTTTCATTAAAGATCCAACAACGACATCTGCACCTACATGTCCCGGTTCTAATGTTTCCACCAGTTCACCATAGCAGTTATCCACCATAATAATAACTTCTTTATTTACTTCACGTATTTTAGAAATAATACGTTCGATTTTTGAAATAGAAAGGGATTTACGATGAGAATATCCTCTAGAACGCTGAATCTCTACGAGTTTTACATTTTGCTGTTTTAAACGTTCAATGATTGTTTCATCATCAAAATCATCATTGATTAACTCAATCTGTTCATAAGAAACACCATTTGCCTTTAACGATTGTGTAGAAGTACCACTTAAACCAATCATTTCCTGTAAAGAATCATAAGGAGCCCCAGATAAAGAAATCATGGTATCTCCATGTTTTAATAAAGCAGAAAGAGTTAAGTATAAAGCATTTGTACCACTCATGATTTGCGGACGAACAAGGGCATCTTCACATCCAAGTACAGTGGCAAAAATTCTTTCTATTTTATCTCTTCCTTCATCATAATTTCCATATCCGTTAATATCGCTAAAATCTGAATAAGAAACACTATTGTCGATAAAAGCAGATAAAATCCGATTGGAATTTGTTAAGCAAATCTCATCAACTTTTTTAAAAATATCCTGTAAAATGCTGTCAGACTCTTGCGCCAAAGCAAGCACTTCTGGATGAATTTGTTCAAGTATCATATAAAAACCTCCTGTAAATACTACCTTTTTATTATACACGAATCTATATCTTTTTCCTTGCTGTATAGAAAAGAAAAATAATTTTCTAAAATATTTTCCTAAAGCTGCAAAAAAACTCACTGTGTTAGGCAGTGAGCTTTTCATAAAATAGGATATGAATTATAAAGTTAAAGATGGTGCAGTGTATGTGCGGCTAGCCATTTCACTATCTAGCATATAAAGGCTTTTTGGATCTATTCCAAACAATTCGAATTTTTTCACCATATCTTCTGCATTCTTTTCTTCTTCTCCCTGTTCTTTTACGAACCAGTCAAGAAACTGCATCGTACGATAATCTTTTACTTCATGAGCAGCACCATAAATCGTATTGATTAGACTTGTAATATAACGTTCATGTTCCAAAGCAAATTCTAAAGGATCTTTTAAAGATGTACATTCTTTATCTGGTTTATTAATCTGTTCCAAAGTGATATGCTCTCCATTATTCTGCATATATTCTAGAAACAACATGGCATGATCACGCTCTTCTTTTGCCTGAATCAAATACCAGTTCGCAAAACCATCTAGTCCTTCTTCCTGATAGTAAATAGAGAAATCTAAATATAAATAAGCAGAATATAACTCCTTATTTATCTGATCGTTTAATAATTCCGCAACTTTTTTATCAAGCATTTTTTACTCCTCCTTTTATTTTACATAGTAAGTATATACCAGTTACTTTCTATATGTAAGACTTGACTTTTTAACTTTTCAATTACAAAATAAGCTTTAGATAAATTATTTGAAAAATAAAGAACATTTTGTTAAAGGAGATACTCGCTAATGGAATATATAACAAAAACAATATCTTCAGAATATGATGGTCTTTTGCTGGAAGCACTGGTACTGGTACCAGAAGGAAAACCAAAGGGAATCATACAAATATCACATGGCATGTCGGAATATAAAGAACGCTATCTTGCTTTTATGAACTTCTTAGTTGAATATCACTATATTTGTGTCATTCATGATCATAGAGGACATGGAAAAAGTGTAAAAGATGGAAAGGATCTGGGGTATTTTTATACAGATAAGACAGATGGGATTATTCAGGATTTGCATCAGATAACGATGTATATAAAACAAGAATATCCAAATCTTCCTGTTTATTTGTTCGCCCATAGTATGGGAACTTTAATCGCAAGAAACTATATGAAACTATACGATGCAGAAGTAGAGAAAGTAATCTTATGTGGAATTCCTACAAAGAATCCATTCACATCATTTGCATTATTTCTATCAAAGCTATCTACAAAATTGTGGGGAGGAAAACACCGGAATCATCTTCTTAATTTTTTAGCTTTTCAGCCATATAATCTAGGTTATAAGATAAAGAATTCATGGCTTTGCAGTGATGAAAACATAGTAAAACAATACAATGATGATCCATATTGTGGTTTTGTGTTTACGAATAATGGTTTTTTGAATTTGTTTCAAATGTTGAAAGATGCTTATGAAAAAAATGATTGGCAAGTACATCATGTTTCACTGCCTATTTTATTAATTGGCGGAGAGGATGATCCGGTGATTCAAAACAAGAAAAAGTTTTATGAAACAGAGCGCTTCTTACAATCTTTGGGTTATGTAGAAGTTAAAGGTAAGTTATATAAAGGAAAAAGACATGAATTATTAAATGAGATAAATAAAAAAGAAGTTTATCAGGATATTTTAGATTTTTACCAATCAGAAAAGGAATTTTGATAGAATACCTTTTTTTACCTGTACGCACATGCTATACTTTTTGTAAGGATGTGATGTCATGCCAAAATATCAACAGATTTTTGAACAGTTGCGTGCAGAAATTGCAGATAAAACAATAAAAGCAAATTCCTATTTGCCAAGTGAAAATGAATTGATGAAAAAATACGATGCTTCCAGAGATACGATTCGTAAAGCTTTAAATTTATTATCGACAAATGGATATATTCAAAAAGAAAAGGGAAAGGGCTCACTTGTTTTAGATACCTCTACCATTAATTTTCCTGTATCTGGTGTAACCAGTTATAAGGAATTAGAAAAAAGTAATCTTGTGCATGAAACAAAAACGCATGTAATCGAATTTAAACGTATGCCAGCCGATGAAGAAATAAAAAATTTACTTTATATGCAGGGTGGCGATGTTTATAAAGTGGTACGTGTTCGTGAAATAGAAAAAGAAAAAATTATTTTAGATACAGATTATTTAAAGGCAGATGTTGTGGAAGGGTTGAAAAAGGAACATGCGCAAAACTCTTTGTATGAATATATTGAAAAGGATCTAGGTCTTTCTGTTAGCTTTGCTCGTAAAGAAATAACGGTAATTCCAGCTACAAAGGAAGAAAAACAACTTTTGGATATGAAGGATTATGATTTGCTTGTTTGTGTTCGATCCTTTACTTATTTGGAAGATGCAACGTTATTTGAGTATACAGTATCAAAACATAGACCGGATAAATTTCGTTTTGTGGATTTTGCTAGAAGAGATAAAACACAAAAGATGTAAGTATCTGAATACCGAAAAGGTATTCTTTTTTATAATTATGTTGACACATATACGTACAAGATGTATATTATATATGTAAGATGTACGTACAAGTTAGAAAGAAGAGGAAGGAAACTATGGGTAAGTTTTTAAATGATGCTAGAGAACTACTAGATAAAGTTGGCGGAAAAGAAAATATTCAAGCTGTTTCACACTGTGTCACTCGTATGCGTTTTGTATTAGTTGATCCATCAAAAGCAGATGTAAAAGGTATCGAAGATATTCCTAGTGCAAAAGGTACCTTTACACAATCTGGTCAGTTTCAAGTTATTATCGGAAATGATGTACAAGAATTTTATAATGATTTTGTTGAAGTTTCAGGTATTGAAGGGGTTAGTAAAGAAGCGGCAAAAGAAGCCGCAAAATCACAGCAGAATTGGATTCAGAAGCTGATGAGCAATCTAGGTGAAATTTTTGCTCCACTAATTCCTGCATTGATTACAGGTGGTTTGATCTTAGGTTTTCGAAATGTTATTGATTCTATTGCCTTTATGGAAAATGGAACAAAAACATTAGTGCAGGTATCACAGTTTTGGGCAGGTGTTGACAGCTTTTTATGGCTGATTGGAGAAGCAGTCTTCCATTTCTTGCCAGTAGGAATTGTTTGGTCTATTACACGTAAAATGGGTACAACCCAAATCTTAGGTATTATTTTAGGTATTACCCTTGTTTCACCACAATTGTTAAATGCATATTCTGTTGCATCCACTGCTGCAGCAGATATTCCAGTATGGGATTTTGGGTTTGCACAAGTGGAGATGATAGGGTATCAGGCACAGGTAATTCCTGCTATTCTGGCTGGATTTGCATTGGTTTATTTTGAGAAATTCTTCCGTAAGATATCACCAAGTTATATTTCTATGATCGTTGTTCCTTTTTGCTCCTTGTTATGTGCTGTTCTTGTAGCTCACATTGTTCTTGGACCGATTGGATGGATTATTGGAGACTGGATTTCAAATGTTGTTTGGGCAGGATTAAATTCGAATGTAAAATGGCTGTTTGCGGCAATCTTTGGATTTGTGTATGCTCCGCTAGTTATCACTGGATTGCATCATATGACAAATGCAATCGATACACAGTTAGTATCTAGTTTTGGGGGTACAAATTTATGGCCTATGATTGCTTTATCAAATATTGCCCAGGGATCTGCAGTTCTTGCGATGATTGTTCTGCAAAAGAAAAATGAACGAGCACAGCAGGTTTCTATTCCAGCATGTATTTCCTGTTATTTAGGTGTCACAGAGCCGGCTTTGTTTGGTGTGAACTTAAAATATGGATTCCCATTTATTTGCGGAATGATTGGTTCTGGAATTGCAGCTATGATATCTGTAGGTATGGGGGTACAGGCAACATCTATTGGTGTAGGGGGAATTCCTGGTATCTTATCTATTTTTCCACAGTATATGTTATATTTTGCGATTGCAATGCTTGTTGCCATAATTGTACCATTTGTGTTAACGATGATAATTGGAAAGAAAAAATTAAGTAATGAAGACCGCTTTGGAAAAGAAAACGTAGCGATTTGTTCAAAGGATCGTTTTGTATCTCCTATGAGTGGAAAAGTAATGGCATTAAGTGATGTAGAAGATCAGGTGTTTTCACAAGGTTTGATGGGGCAGGGATTTGCAGTTGAAATAAATGACTCGAAAGTGATTGCACCATTTGATGGAGAAGTTGTAATGACATTTCCTACAGGACATGCTTATGGTTTAAGAAATAGCGATGGTGTGGAAGTATTGATTCATATTGGTATGGATACCGTTGAATTAAATGGAGAAGGTTTTCATTCTCTTGTTAAACAAGGGGATAAGGTACAGGCAGGAGATGTACTAGCAGAAGTTGATATTGAATGTATTAAAAAAGCAGGAAAATCTTTGGTATCTCCTATTGTGTTTACAAGTGGTCAGGATGTAAAACTAATAGATATTGATAAGATTAATGCAGGAAATCCTGTTGTGGAGGGTATATGAGAAGTTTCAAAGACAAAGTCGTTTATCAGATTTATCCAAAATCATTTAAGGATTCTAATCAGGATGGTTTGGGAGACTTAAAAGGAATTACACAGAAATTAGATTATTTACAGATGCTGGGTGTTGATTATCTTTGGATATGTCCATTCTTTGTATCTCCACAAAAAGATAACGGCTATGATGTTGCAGATTATCGAAGAATCGATCCAAGTTATGGGACAATGGAAGATCTGGAAGAATTAATTGCAGAGGCAAAAAAACGTAATATTTATTTGATGTTTGATATGGTGTTTAATCATACATCAACAGAACATGAATGGTTTAAAAAAGCAATGGCAGGCGATGAAAAATATAAAAACTATTATTATTTTAAAAAGCCTGTAAATGGGGGAATGCCAACGAATTGGGTAAGTAAATTTGGTGGCCCTGTATGGGAATATGTTGAAAAATTTGATGAATATTATTTACATTTATTTGATAAAACCCAGGCAGATTTAAACTGGTTTAACGATGATGTGAAAAAAGAAGTATGTGATATTGTTAATTTCTGGATAGAAAAAGGTGTACGCGGATTTCGATTTGATGTTGTGAATCTTATTTCAAAGCCAGATGTATTTGAAAATGATGATATAGGAGATGGACGTCGTTTTTATACAGATGGTCCAAGAATACATGAATATTTAAAATATTTGAATGAACATACGTTTGGAGATAAAGACTTTATTACTGTTGGAGAAATGAGCTCTACAACAATTGAAAACTGTCAGAAATATTCTGGCGAAGATGAACATGAGCTGTCGATGGTCTTTAATTTTCATCATCTGAAAGTAGATTACAAAGATAAGCAAAAATGGACATCGATGCCGTTTGATTTTATGGAATTAAAAGATTTGTTTTATAAATGGCAGCTGGGAATGCAGGAGAAAAAAGGATGGAATGCATTGTTTTGGAATTGTCATGATCAGCCAAGAAGCATTACCCGTTTTGGGGATGATAAAAAATATCATAAGCAATCTGGAAAAATGCTGGCAACTGCACTACACTTGATGCAGGGGACACCTTATATATACCAAGGTGAGGAAATTGGAATGACAAATGCCTATTTCACATCTATGGAACAATATCGTGATGTAGAAAGTAAAAACTATTATCATATCTTAAAACAAGAAGGTAAAAAGGATGATGAAATCTATAAAATTTTATTTGAGAAATCACGTGATAATGCACGTACACCAATGCAGTGGAACGCTCAAAAAAATGCAGAATTTTCTGAGCATACACCATGGATTCCAGTAACGTATAATTATAAAGAAATCAATGTAGAAAATGCATTAGAAGATAAAGATTCTATATTTTATCATTATCAAAAACTAATTCAGTTAAGAAAGCAATTAAAGGTTATCAGCGAAGGAAGTTTTGAACCATATTTATCCTCTCATCCAAGTGTATATGCATATAAAAGAAAACTAGGAAATGAAGAAGTGCTGGTTTTAAATAACTTTTATGGAGAAAAAACAATGGTGGAATTAGAGGATATTCAAGGTTTTGAATTATTGTTGTCAAATTATCCAGAGAAGAAAATTAAAAATCATTTGGAATTAGAACCATATGAATCTATTGCTTATATAAGGAAATAGAAGGGGCTGTGACGAGTAAGAGAAAAAATTTCTCCGAAAATCACAGCCTTTTTCTATAATTCTTCCTGCTTTTTGATACTTTGAAAACAACTATCCTTAAAATAGCCTTTTTAACTTCTGTTTTCATATCCCTATCCATTCCTTCTTCACTTTTTATATACTCATCTATCTCTGTATGCATCTTCTCCAAGGCTGGTACAATTCTTGCACTTCTTCCTCTATTTGATGTCGTATATTTTTTCTGCACATTATATCCGAGCTTGAATACATTCGTATGATTATAATAATCATATTTCATATGCATGAAGGTAGCATTTACTTCAGTAGAAAATCATCTTATCGGCACTGCCTTCAAATCTTGTTTGGTCAAAATAAAGGATCTGTTCTTCAAATGCTTTTTTATCCTGTACATACAGATAGATCTCCTTTGCGATGGTTTCTATTGATCATTTCAGCGTGTTGTTGATGAAGCGTTCAAAGCTCTTGTAGCTGAGAACGCAGCCATTGGCAATGCTGCGTTAGAGGACATCATAACGGTAAAGCTTTTCCAGCCAGCGTAAGGAAGCGTAGCCATCTTTAGCGAAAGCCAGTAGCATATACAGCTGATATGCGGTATCGTTTGTTTGGTTAATTTGAGTAATTATCAGATATAAATTATACCAAAAAATACACCTCCTTCCTTATGAATTTAGGTGTATTTTTTATCTTATGGCTTTTGACTATCTGTCACAGTCCCTTTAAGATTAAATATTATATAAAATTAATATAGAAAAAGGTATGGCTCCGCATCAATCTGCACATCCCGCCACAAGAGGCAAGAAAACCATACCTATAAGAGTATACTCTCTTTCTAAATTTAATATACCATTAATTCTACTTTATGTCAACTAAAGTCAGAATACTACTTGATGGTATTATAGTTTGTTAGAAGATAATATAGCGTACTGTCTTTTTCGTAAACATGATGACGTATGATACTGCATATATTATCTATAAATTGCAAACCATATTCTAATCGTGAATCTCGTTGGACAATTGTTAAAACATTATTGTTTTGTTTTATTGATTCAATTATTTTTAACTCAAAATCAGCTTTATTAAATGTATCAAAAATTATATCTATTTCACTATCAATATGTGAAACAATTTTGTTTAATAAAGAAATATAGACATTTTCTTTTTCTTGCTGATAAAACGAATTGTTTTTTTTCTTGTAAACAGCATAATAGATGGAATAATCCATTGTGTTTATATGTTCAAGCATACACACTTTTATCCTTTGATATTTTTTATCTAATATTACGGATTTAAACTCTGTAAAGATTTTCTCTTTATCTTTTGGAGAAATAGGGAAGTTCTTTATCTTCTTTTTGAATTTTTTAAATGTTGCATCTGTTTTTGCTTTGGATTCCGTCAACAACCCTGCAACTATAAAGTAATCCTCACATTCTGTTTCATCAACAAACAATATCATTACATAACTCTCCTTAAAACACTTTTCTTTATTCTATCAGTTATCTATTTCCATTTCTATATCCTTTGTCGATTTTTTGATTTTTTTGCTGATCATTCATTATTTGTAACATTTCTTTTTTTTATTTTAAAGGAACGTTTTTTGATTCTCTCATAGAGCAACACCTCCTTTCGTAATTTTTTGATTTGTGCTGTCATGGTTTCTACATCTTGTTGAAGCAACGCCTTAGAGTCAGCATTGCGACAGCGCTTGATCTTTCCATAGACATATTTACGTTTATTTTCAAGCAAATGTTTTTGTGTATTTGTTTCCTCCGGGTTGAATTCTAATTCTTCCATCGTATTGATATTTTTCATTGCAAGAAATGTCACTTCTTCTTTATGTGTAGAAAATAGGATTTTTATTTGTTCATAGATCCCTGTTAGATATAGCATATCTTTTTCGAATATGTCATACTGAATATAGATTTATAAGTATATAATTTATATAAGACGAGAATGGGAGGTATAAGAAATGAAACTCTTATTTAAACAGCGATTTTTCTCATGGTTTGACAGCTACGATATTTATGATGAGGAAGGGAATGTCGTTTATACAGTAAAGGGGCAATTATCATGGGGACATTGTTTAAAAATCTTTGATAAAAATGGAACTGAAATTGGTATGGTGAAAGAAGTTGTTTTTAGTTTTCTTCCTAAATTTGAAATATATATAGGGAATACTTATCGAGGGTGTATTCATAAAGAGTTTAGCTTTTTTACACCTAGATATAATATTGATTACAATGGCTGGCATGTAGAAGGTAATTTTCTTGAGTGGGATTATAAAATTTTAAGTCAAAGTGGAAATCATGTTGCTGCTATATCAAAACAGTTACTAAATTGGACAGATACGTATGTAATTGATGTATCAAATCCACAAGATGCGTTAAATGCTTTGATGCTTGTATTAGCGATTGATGCGGAAAAATGTTCTAGAAATTAAATTTAAGAGAAGGGTATGAAAAATGATGCGACGGGTTTGTATAAGATACAGACAGGCATCATTTTTTATTATAATCTTTGATGAATTTCTTTTTTTAAAAGCAGCAGGGTAGTATGGTAATGTAAAGAAAAAAACAGTAGAATCCTTTTTAAAAGTATGGCATACTAATTACATAAATAGAAGAGTTGTAAAAATATTGTACTTTATTTCTTTAAGGAGCAGGATATTATGAAAAAGAAAAAAATTGTCATCATGGTTTTGATTCTGTTAATCGTATGTTGTATGGGGATTCTTTTTTATTTGTTAAATTCTATTTCTTTAAAAACAAAGAAGTTAACTTTTGAATATGGAAGTCCTATACAAATTACTGCTAATCAAATATTAGATACAACAGATTCATCTATTCTTTCTTCGTTTGAGATTGAGGAAATAGAAAAAGAGAAGGGGAAAAACTATCCATCAGCAGGAACATATGATGTAAAGGTAACTTATAAAAATGGATTTTTGAAGTATAAGAATAAACTGCAAATTGTTGTTGAAGATACAAAAAAACCAGTATTTACAAGAGCGGATAAGGAAATTTATGTTCCTTTAGGAGAGAAAAACTATGCTTATGATAAACATTTTAAGGTGAGTGATGTAAGTGACTATAAGTTACAATTTCAAACGGATGAAATCAATGTATCCAAACCTGGAAAATATTCTATGATTGTTACAGCAGTGGATACAAGTGGAAATAAGGAAACGACAACCAGTACTGTGATCGTACAAGAAAAGAAATACGATTCTGTACAAATAGAACCAACATATGTGAATGGGATTTTGATTGTGAATAAAAAACATCCACTACCTAAAGATTATGCACCTATGGAAAATCCTGAGGCAAAACAGCAATTGCAAAAGATGATTCAGGATATGCAGAAGGAAGGTCTTAATGTAAGCAATCATTATAGTGGATATCGAAGCTATGAATATCAGAAAAATCTTTATGAGTCTTATGTAAATGCTTATGGTAAAAAAGAAGCAGATACATTTTCCGCAAGGGCAGGATATTCTGAACACCAAAGTGGACTTGCGTTTGATTTACTGTCTAATGATGGTAATTTGATAGAAACACAGCCGGAAGCAAATTGGATAGAAGAAAATGCACATCTTTATGGGTTTATTGTTCGCTATCAAAAAGGAAAAGAAGAAATCAGCGGTTATATGGCAGAACCTTGGCATATACGTTATATTGGAGAAAAAGCTACAGAAATTTGGAAATTAAATGTAACTTTGGAGGAATATTTAGGTGTAGAAGGTGGAGATTACGAAAAATAAAGAAAGATGATTATGATTTCTTCATATTTGAAAATCTATTTTGTTTAAAGTAGCATAAGCAGACTTTCTTATGTGGAGAGGTTGCTTTGTTTTGTAAGAAATTATAAAATGTTCATAAAAAGTTAATTTATTTTAGATATCATAGTTTTATAAAGGAGAGAGGTATATGGATGTAAAAAAATTTGCCCAGGGATATAACTTATATAAACTTATTTGGATATTTTTAATTTCTTCTTTTATTGGTGCATGTATCGAAATTGTATGGTGTTATTTTGCTATGGGAAAACTAATGAGTCGAAGCAGTCTTTTATATGGCCAATTTTCTGTTGTATGGGGGTTTGGCTGTGTTTTATTAACGATTTTACTGCATAAACTGCAAGGAAAAAAAGATTTGTTTATTTTTCTTACAGGCGCATTGGCAGGGGGACTTTATGAATATGTATGCAGTGTTTTTACAGAGGTATTCTTTGGTGTTAGATTTTGGGATTACAGTGATATAGCATTCAATATAAATGGACGAATCAATCTTTTGTTTTGTCTGTTTTGGGGAATTATCGCGGTTGTTTGGATACAGAAAATTTATCCTTTTTTATCTTGTCATATTGAAAAGATTCCTATACGTCTTGGTAAGTTATTAACAGTCGTTTTATCTGCATTTCTTTTCTTTGATATTGTTCTTTCCACAATGGCATTAGGCAGAGCATATCATAGACATCTGCAAATGGAAGCACATAATGCAGTAGAAATCTTTTTGGATAATAAATATACAGATACCTATTTAGCAAAACGTTATCAGAATATGTTTCCCAAATGAAGTATATGATTACATAGAAACCATATACTTCTTTTTTATTTCGTTTTCTTCTTTATTTATGTTATAATACTGCATGTCAAATTTTAAATTAAGATTTTTGTTATGTAGAAAGAACAAGGATTTCAAAGTTTTTATTTGTAAATTACAGCACGTATTATTTTATAATACGTGTCTTTGGCTTGCTTGTTTCTAATCATTTGATTTTTAAAAATTATAAATTTGAAGAGGTTGAAAGAAATATGACAGAATATAAAAATAACAATACATTTAGTTTTGAAATAACGAAAAAAATTCCGGGTAAGCTTGGGCGTGCTGGAATTATACATACACCACATGGAGATATTAAAACACCTGCATTTATGTGTGTTGGAACACATGGGGAAGTTCGTTTTGTTTCTATGGAGGATTTAAAAAGTATCAATGCACAGGCAATGTTAAGCAATGGTTATCACTTGCGTAATATTTCCCCGGAAATTGCGGAAAAAGGCGGATTATCCAGCTGGTCAGGATGGGATGGTCCAACATTGACAGATTCAGGTGGATTTCAAGTTATGTCACTTGGTTCTGGATGTGGAAAAGTTGTCAGTATGAAACGTGAATTGAATGTTACCAATGCGAAAGAAGAGGATCGTTTGGCACATGTTAGTGAAGATGGTGTACAATTCCGTGATCCTTTTACGGGAGAAGATGATTTTATAGGACCTGAAGAATCTATGCAGATACAATGTCGTATAGGTGCAGATATTCACATGGCTTATGATGAATTAACTTCTCTTGCGGATAGTTATGAATATAATGTGGAAGCATTGGCTCGAACAGAAAGATGGGCACAGAGAAGCCTGGAGGAACATAAAAAACATCGTGATGATTTAGGTTATCGTCAATCTTTGTATGGTGTCATTCAGGGTGGAAGATGGGAAGACTTGCGACGCTCTACCTGTAAAAAATTTGCGAAGATGGATTTTGACGGATATGGATTAGGCGGAGCTTTCTTAAAGGAAAGTCTTGGAGAAATTTTACGCTGGTGTAATGAAGAACTTCCAGAAGGAAAACCTCGTCATTTACTTGGGCTTTCGCATCCGGATGATATTTTGATTGGTACAGAGATGGGAGCCGATACGTTTGACTGCGTTGCCCCAACACGTGAGGCAAGACATGGAAAGCTGTATACGAAGTATGGGACATTTAATCTTGCGAAATTTCGAGATAGTGAAGAACTGATTGATGAGCATTGTGATTGTCCAACTTGTCAGGCAGGATGGACAAGAGGAAAATTAAGAGAATTGTGGAAATCACAAAACCAGGAAGATAAACGTCAATATTTTAATCTTGCATCTATGCATAATCTTCGTTTTATTATCCGTTTGACAGAAGAAGCACGTGAAGCTATTTTAAACGATACTTTTGAAGAGTATAAAAAAGAGTTTTTGGCAAATTATTATCCAAAGAAAGAAAAATAACATAGGGAATATTTGCGAAAATTTTAGGTGTAACTCGTCAGACAATCATTGCGATTGAAAATAACAAGTATAATCCTACATTAGAATTGGCGATGAAGATATCTTGTTTCTTTAGAGTTTTGGTAGAAGATATCTTTCTACTTGAAGATGAAAAGACAGATGCATTCTAATATTTAATAATAAAAGTCAGACATGTTTGATCTGGCTTTTTTCGTATTATAAAAGCAGGAAGAAAATATCCTGCTTATAAGAAAAAATAAGAAAGTATAAAATGTAGATTGTGATGTATGAGTTAGACATAATAACATAATTATCATAATCATCATCTTTGCTTATTTATGAGCTAGGATATAATATTCCTAGTTCTTTTTGTTTGTAGGCATACAGGCACATGAGAACTTATGAAGAAAGCAAGAATGTTGGCCTTTTTGAAACTAAGATTTCGTAACAAAAAACATTCTGCTTTCCTCTTCATTTATGAACTAGTTTATATCTAAATAGGATTCTATCAATACAAGAATAGAAAAACCTGTATCTTACACGAAAATAAGTCGAATGAAGTTAGGAAAGAATCTTCATATTGTATTGTAAGGAAGGAGACTTCGCATGGAAGGACCAATTATTAGTATTGATGTATCGAATGGATGCAGCCATTTCAGATGTTTCATCGATAGAAACAAAGCATTTGGGAAGGTACATAAGATCAAACACGATGTGGACGGATTTCAATATTTGCTGGATTGTATGGAAAGATTAAATGAAAAGACAAATGAAGAAGTATGTGTTGTATATGAAGCTACAGGAGTATATACAAAACCTTTGACCCGATTTTTGAACAAGCATAAGGTAAGACATTATATGGTAAATCCTCTTCAAGCTGCCAAGATGAGAAAAACAGACCTTCATAGCAAGAAAACAGACAAAAATGACCCTAACAGCATAGCTAAGGTTTATTACGACAAGGATCTATATGAATATGCAGATGAGGAACCAATCTATCATACCTTGCGAGTAATGAACCGTAATTATGAGGATCAGCTGGATCATTTAAGGAAATACAAAGTGACATTTCAAAATATATTGTGCATCGTATTTCCGGGATACGGCAGCTTATTTAAAAATCCTTACTGTGATATTGCCTTAGCAATTCTTAAAAAATATCCTCACCCTGATATGATAAGAAACAAGAAGCCGGAAACGGTTGCCAATTATATCGAAAAGCATACATGTCATCACAAGGATTCCTGTTTGAAATGGGCTGTTAAAGTCATAGAATATGCCAATAAGACATATCCAGGCTGTGATAAGGATGAAATAGAAGTAATTGAACTGCTGCGAATCATCAAAGAATTAGAAGTTTGTATCGCTTCATGTGATACCCAGTTAAATGAGATGGTTCAATTAGCAGAACAATTGCCGAATTATTTTCTTATCTTAAGCATAGATGGGATAGGACCAAATCTAGCTTGTCGTATACTAGCTGAGATAGGCGATATAAAACGTTTCGGTAATACAAAGCAGCTCATCTCATATGCAGGGATCGATCCACATATCAGTCAGTCTGGCGATGTAGATGGACTGCATCTATCCATTTCAAAAAAAGGAAACAAAAGGCTTCGTTGTTTACTCTATCTGGCAGTTACATGTAATCTTCGTCTAAAAAAAGAAAATGACCCAATCCAACAATTCTATAAAAAGAAAAAGCAGCAATCCGTCCCATTAAAACCGAAAGCTGCTCGTGTTGCATGTACCAATAAATTACTGCGAATAATTTATGGCATGTGCAATAATGGTTGTTCATATCAGAAATAACCATAGATATTATAAGTCAATATTTCAAAAAAATCGAGAGAACTCGATCTTTTTGTCATACATAAATTCATGTTATTCAAAAAATCAAAATTTCTTAAAATAATGCTTGATTTTTATTATCTAATTTTTGTTTATCGTTCTTTTAGTGAAAGCGTTTCCTTATTAAAAACCAATGCATTTTAATGTGATTTTAATATAGGAACCTTTTCTTTAACACTGTTTTAATTTTGCTTGTGCTAAGATAAAACACGTCAAAAATGACATTGAAGGAGGAACCTGTATGATGTTAGATGTGGCAATGATTGCGATGCTGGTAGCTGGATTTGGGCTAATGCGATTATTTGTCAATTGGAATGAAAAGCAAATCAATAAATAAGAGAGGGGATATTTGCACTATGTGGTTATTAGTTATTATGATTGCGGCACTTGCCGGATATTTGGTTTATGCATTGGTTAACCCTGAAAAATTTTAAATAGGAGGAAAGGGAGCTATGTTACAGATACTTTGTACTTTGCTTATCTTTATGGTGATTATATTCCCAATTGGAATGTATGTTTATCATATCACCACATATAAAAAAAGTTTTGCAGATCCAGTTTTTGATAGAGTAGATCATGTGATTTATAAAGTATTTCGAATTGATACTTCAAATATGAACTGGAAACAGTATGCATGTGCATTATTGTTAGTAAATGCATGTATGGTACTTGTTGGATATTTACTTTTACGTATACAATCTGTTTTATTCTTAAATCCAAATGGGATTGATAATATGGAACAGACATTATCTTTCAATACGATTATTTCCTTTATGACAAATACGAATTTACAACATTATTCTGGTGAATCCGGATTGACGTATTTATCACAGATGGTCGTTATTATTATGATGATGTTTACTTCAGCGGCTACAGGTTATGCGGCTTGCGTGGCAATGGTTAGAGGTTTGTTAGGAAAACCTATGGGAAACTTCTATGTTGATTTTACACGTATCACAACTCGTTTCTTGTTGCCGGCTGCATTTCTTGTTGGTTTGTTCCTTGTATTTCAGGGCGTACCACAAACATTAGCTGCGAATTTTACAGTCGAAACGATAGAAGGAAAATTACAGGATATTGCCAGCGGACCGATTGCGGCTCTTGAATCTATTAAGCATTTAGGAACAAATGGGGGAGGGTTCTTGGGAGCTAACTCATCAACTCCATTGGAAAATCCAACGATTTTGAGTGATCTTGTGGAATTATTCTCTATGATGGTATTGCCTGCTGCCTGTGTATTTACATTTGGTCATATGGCTTATGATAAAGCACAGGAAAGAAAAGCTTTAAGAAAAGATTCTTCTGCTATTGTATCTGATGAAAATAAAAAACGTGTTTGGCTAGGTAAGGAAGGACGTACAATTTTTGTTGCCATGGGGATATTATTCTTAATTGGTCTTGGTGTTTGTTACTGGGCAGAAAGTCAGGGAAATGCAGCTGTTGCAGCAAATGGCATTACACAAACATTGGGAAGCATGGAAGGAAAAGAAGTACGTTTTGGGGTTGCACAGTCTTCTTTATTTACAACTGTAACAACATCCTTTACAACAGGTACGGTTAATAACATGCATGATACGTTAACACCATTAGGCGGTATGGTTCCATTATTGCACATGATGTTAAATGTTGTCTTTGGCGGTGCTGGTGTTGGTTTGATGAACATGTTGATTTATGCAATTATCGCTGTATTTATTTGTGGATTGATGATTGGGCGTACACCAGAATATTTAGGAAAGAAAATTGAAGGAAAAGAAATGAAGCTTGCGGCTTTATGTATCATTATTCATCCTTTGCTGATTTTGGGATTCTCGGCAATTGCAGTAGCTTGTCAGGCAGGTTTAGAAGGTATTACAAATCCAGGATATCATGGCCTTTCTCAGGTATTGTATGAATTTGCATCATCTGCGGCAAACAATGGTTCAGGTTTTGAAGGTTTGGCAGATAATTCTTACTTCTGGAATATTACAACAGGTATGGCAATGTTTTTTGGAAGATATTTATCTATTATCATTCAGTTGGCAATTGCAGGAAGTTTATTTAATAAGATGGATATCAATGAATCGGTTGGTACATTAAAAACAAATACTTGGACATTTGCGATTGTTTTAGTCTTTGTTGTATATATCTTTGCGGCATTGACATTCTTGCCATCT
Source organism: Amedibacterium intestinale (assembly GCF_010537335.1). Classification (NCBI taxonomy): domain Bacteria; kingdom Bacillati; phylum Bacillota; class Erysipelotrichia; order Erysipelotrichales; family Erysipelotrichaceae; genus Amedibacterium; species Amedibacterium intestinale. The sequence continues at coordinate 1,371,627 of NZ_AP019711.1, read as the reverse complement.
TTGGCATTAGGTCCAATTGCGGAAGCATTAACGATTGGAATATAAAAGGAGGATACTGTCGTTATGAGTCGTGAAACAAAAACAAAATTTATTACAAAAGATATTCTTGGCTCCAGTATCAAAGGTGCTTTCCTAAAACTGAATCCAAAATATATGGTGAAAAATCCAGTTATGTTTGTCGTAGAGGTTGGATTTTTAATCAGTACCATATTGATCTTTTTCCCATCCTTATTCCATGATGAGGGAAACAATCTAAGTTTATATAATGCCTTTGTTGCGATTATCTTGTTTGTTACTTTATTATTCGCAAATTTTGCGGAATCAGTAGCAGAAGGACGTGGAAAAGCACAGGCAGAAACGTTAAAGAAAACCAAAAAGGATACGAAAGCTCGTTTAATCTTAGAAGATGGAAGTGAAAAAATCGTATCTGCTTCCGAACTAAAAAAAGGAGATATCGTACTTGTAAATACAGGAGAAATGATTCCCAATGATGGAGAAATCGTTGAAGGTATTGCCAGTATTGATGAATCTGCAATTACTGGTGAATCTGCTCCGGTATTAAAAGAAAGTGGTGGAGATTTTGCTTCTGTAACAGGTGGTACAACCGTTGTATCTGACTGGATCAAAGTAGAAATTACATCAGAACCGGGACATTCTTTCCTTGATAAGATGATTTCTTTGGTAGAAGGAGCTTCTCGTCAAAAAACACAAAATGAAGTTGCATTAAATACACTTCTTGTTTCTTTGACGATCATTTTCTTGATTGTTATTGTTACTTTATATCCTATTGCCAGCTATACAGGTGTGAAAATTCCTATTTCAACATTAATTGCTTTATCTGTTTGTTTAATTCCAACAACCATCGGTGCTTTGTTAAGTGCGATTGGAATAGCCGGTATGGATCGTGTTACACGTTTTAATGTCATCGCAATGAGTGGAAAAGCAGTAGAAGCTTGTGGTGATGTAGATACGATGATCTTGGATAAGACAGGGACAATTACATTTGGAAATCGTTTGGCTAGTGAATTTGTTCCAGTTGAAGGGGTAAGCAAAGAAGAATTGCGTGATGTGGCAATGCTTGCATCAATTAAAGATGATACACCTGAAGGAAAATCAACTGTAGAACTTGCGAAAAAACTTGGTGCTTCTATTCGTGAAGAAGATTATAATGATGCGACATTTGTGGAATTTAGTGCTTCTACGAAAATGAGTGGGCTGGATACAAAAGAACACATCATTCGTAAAGGTGCAGGAGATGCAATTTCTCAATATATTAAAGAAAAAGGTGGAAGTATCCCTGCTGATTTGAATGGAAAAGTAGATGAAATATCAAAATTGGGTGGTACACCCTTGATCGTATGTCTTGATGCTCGTATTCTTGGGGTAATTTATTTAAAAGATACGGTAAAACCAGGTCTTGTAGAACGTTTTGAAAGACTTCGTGCGATTGGTATTAAAACCATTATGTGTACTGGAGATAATCCATTAACAGCAGCAACGATTGCCGCAGAAGCAGGGGTAGATGGTTATATCGCAGAATGTAAACCGGAAGATAAAATTACGGCGATAAAAAAAGAACAGGCAGAAGGAAAAATTGTTGCGATGACTGGAGATGGAACAAACGATGCTCCTGCACTTGCACAGGCGGATGTAGGTTTGGCTATGAACAGTGGTACCTCTGCTGCAAAAGAAGCTGCCAACATGGTAGATTTGGACAGCGATCCTACGAAGATTTTGGAAGTTGTAGAAATTGGAAAACAATTGTTGATTACTCGTGGTTCTTTAACTACTTTCTCGATAGCCAATGATATTGCGAAATACTTTGCCATTATTCCAGCGATGTTTACAACAGCAATTCCAGAAATGGAAGTACTCAATATTATGAATTTAGCAAGTCCTGCCAGTGCGATTCTTTCTGCTTTGATTTTTAATGCTATTATTATTCCATTTTTAATTCCTCTGGCAATGAAAGGTGTAAAATATAAACCAATGAGTGCTGGAAAAATGTTAGGACGTAACATGATGATTTATGGACTTGGTGGTGTTATCTGTCCATTTATTGGAATTAAAATCATTGATTTGATCGTATCTCCATTATTATTGATGTTAGGTATGTAGGAGGATGAATTATGAAAAACTTTTTAAATCATTTTAAAACAGCATTTATATTTACGATTGCTATGCTTGTTCTATGCGGTCTTATATATCCATTGGCTTTAACAGGTGCATCTCAGCTTATCTTTCCAAAACAGGCAAATGGAAGCAAGCTGGAAGTAGATGGGAAAGTGGTAGGCGCAAAATTTGTTGGACAGGATTTTACAGATGAGCGATTATTCCACTGCAGACCTTCTGCGTATAATTACAATACGTATACAGAAGAACAAAAAGAAAATGGGGAATATAGTGGAGTCGCTAGTGGAAGTAACAACTATGCACCAAGCAATCCGGAATTAGAAAAAAGAATTGCAGAAGATGTAGAAAAATTTATGAAAGAAAATCCTACAGTAAAAAAAGAAGATATTCCAAGTGATATCGTAACAGCATCTGGTTCAGGATTAGATCCTCATATCTCTGTAGAAGCTGCCAATGTGCAGATTGATCGTGTTGTGAAAAACAGCAAACTTCCTAAAGAAAAAGTAGAAGAATTGATTAAAAATAATACAGATGGAAAAGTTTTCGGAATTTTTGGTGAAGATAAAGTGAATGTCGTTACCTTGAATTTAGAACTTGCACAGGAAATTGGGATGATGTAATAGAAAGAAAAAGCAAGAGTTTATAGGCTCCTGCTTTTTTATATAGTTTTTGATATAGGGGGTTGAATAAAAAAGTCAATGGATTAAAATGAAATTAACCAGATGAGTTAAAGGAGAAACGACCATGTATGAAAAATTTCTAGAACTTCCTGAAGAAAAGCAGGATAAAATAAGAAATGCAGGAATGGAATATTTTGGAAAATATGGATACAAGAAAGCCAATACACAGGATATTGCGGATAAAGCAGGGATATCGAAAGGGTTGCTGTTTTATTATTTTAAAAACAAAGAAAGTTTTTATTGTTATTTATGTGAATTTTGTGAAACCATTATGCGAAAAAGTATCTGTTATGAAGAATTTTCAAATATCCATGATTTTTTTGAATTATTTGATTATGGAGTGAAGGTGAAACTTGAACTTATTTCTCAATATCCTCATATTTATGAGTTTTCTTTGACGATGTTTCTTTCCAGCCAAAAGGAAGATACAGCATCCTCTTCGTTTGTTAATGAGATGATGGATACATCTTTTGAAGTCTATTTTAAGCATATGGATGTATCTTTATTTAAAGAAGAAATTGATCCAAAACAAATCTATCGTATGATGCTTTGGATGTCGGAAGGATATTTATTAGAAAAACAAAGAACAGGAAGTTCTTTCAGGTTGTTGACAAACTATATATTTTGAAAATATATAAAACCAATTTAAAAAAAGTGGTAGAAAGATTCCTTTTACTAGGTGATTTTTGGTAAATGATAGCTTAAAATCACCTGTTTTTTATACAAAAGTGGGGATAAAAAAAGACCGAATGACAAAGTCTGCTCAAAGAGCGACTTTGTCAACGGTCTGAAAGAACAGGAAGTTCTTTATCTTTTGAAGAAATGGTAGAAGATTTTAATGTATGGAAAGAAATGTTTAAAAAAATAAGTTATCGGGAGGAATATCTATGAAGATGATCGAAGTTGAACATTTAACAAAAGACTATGGAAATAAAAAGGGAATCTTTGATATTTCTTTTTCCTTGAAGAAAGGAGAAATCGTCGGCTTTATTGGTCCAAATGGAGCAGGGAAAACAACGACAATACGACATTTGATGGGGTTTATAAAACAGCAGCAGGGAAGTGCTAAAATCATGGGAATGGATTGTTTTCAAGAAGCCTTAGAGATTCAAAAACATGTTGGCTATCTTCCTGGAGAAATTTCTGTCATGGAACATATGAATGGATATGAGTTCATTCAATTTATTGCGGAAATGAAGCAGATAAAAGATTTTCAGCGTGCGCAGGAATTAATCGAATATTTGGAATTTGATCCAAAAGTAAAAATTCGAAAAATGTCGAAAGGAATGAAACAAAAAGTAGGACTGGTCATCGCTTTTATGCAGGATGCTCCCTTAATTTTATTAGATGAGCCGACAAGTGGATTAGATCCGCTTATGCAGCAAAAATTTGTTGAACTTATTCAAAGTGAACAAAAACGTGGAAAAACCATCCTTATGTCTTCGCATATTTTTGAAGAAATTGAACAAACTTGTGATCGAATATTGATGATCAAAGATGGAAGAATTGTAGCAGATGAAGATTTAAATAAAATGAAGCTTAATAGAAGCAAGCATTATGAGATTACATTTGCGAATGAGGAAGATGCACAGCAGTTTGCGAAAAGAATACCTGCTTGCAAACAGTTTTTTTGCAAGGTTACTTTCTTATGGAAAGGGGATGTAAATGTATTGCTGAAAGAGTTGTGTACATTTGATGTAAAAGATATGAATGCACGTTATCAAACATTGGAAGAAGTTTTTATTCAATATTATGGGGAGGATAGAAAATGAGCAAAGCATTATTTAAGATGGAAGTAAAAGCAAATTATAAATTATTTCTTTTATTTGCAGGAATACTTACCTTATATGTTTCTGTAATCAGTGCAATGTATGATCCAAAACTGGGGAATAGTTTAAATGAAATGGCACAAAGCATGCCAGAGTTGTTTGCGGCTTTTGGAATGAGCAATCCAGGAACAACCTTACTTGAATTTTTAATTACGTATTTATATGGCTTTCTTTTCTTGTTAATTCCTTTTCTTTTTACGGTGATTTTAAGTTATCGTTTGATCGCAAAGGATATTGATCAGGGTTCTATGGCATATTTATTAAATACAAGCTATAGTCGAAAACAAATATTTTTAACACAGTTATCTGTTCTTGTGCTGAGTGTGTTCGTATTGCTTTTGTATGCATGTTCATTAATTGTTGTTGGTTGTGAAGTCATGTTTCAAGGGGAATTAGAACTTCTGAAATTTCTTGTATTAAACATTGGTTTATTCTTCCTGCATTTGTTTCTTATTTCTTTATGTTATTTCTTTTCCTGTTTATGCAATGAGGCAAAGTATGCAATTGGTTTTGGTGCAGGGTTTGGAATTGTATTTTTCTTGTTGCAGATGCTGTCACAGGTAAATGATAAAATTGATTGGATGAAGTATCTTACACCATTTACACTTTTTCAGCCAGATGCTTTGATTCATTATGAAGCAAACGGATTTGCAGGTATTTTGATTTTTGCCTTTACATCAATTGTCTTTATGGTATTTACTCTTTATCGCTTTAAACAAAAAGATTTACATTTATAAATAAAAGCTTCCGTTTGTTCGCGGAAGCTTTTTAAATATCATCATGTCCAATAGATTCCACCCATTGAATACGCGTAATGGTTTCATTTTTCAGATTTTGCTGTTTCATGGAATCCATGGTTAGTGCGATTTCATTTAACATTGCCTTTAGTAAACCTTTCTCATATTGGGGAAGTTCTTCTTTATGCTGCATGGCGATACCGATAATCGCAAAGATATCATCTTTTTTTCGAATAGCTAGATATAATCCTTTTGCATGTGGCAGAGTACTTGTGGATGCACCTGCATTTTTATTGTTTTCTAATACCCATTTCGCAACGGCTGTTTCCTCCTTACTTGTATATAATGAATGAAGATCATCACTAATATGCTGTTCACTGTAAAGTGTGGGTTCTTGTAAAGTTTTATTTTTTACAGGGTAGTAAATAATGAGTCTTTTTAACATACGATGCAGCTGATAACAGGCTTCTTCTTTTACATCATCATATGTGTTGCACATTTGCAGTTTCTGGCTTGTTTCCAGCAGTACATCCATGCTGTGGGCATGAAGACTGGCTAAGATATTTTCTCTTTTTAATTTTCTAGTAAAATAAGATATTGTGAAAGATACTGCAATCATACATATAAAGATTAATGTATATTGGCTTGATGACATTTCAAAGGTAAAGCGTGGTTCAATAAAAAGAAAGTTAATGATCGTAACGCTGTAGATTGCGGCAAGAATACTGTAAATAGGATATAATGTTGTAACACCAATGACACAGGCAGCTAATACAAACAGCAAGATTGCATTCGTAGCATTTGGCTGAATTGTAAAAATACCATAGCTGGCAAGTGTTGTAAGAAGCAAAATAGAAATGGTGGATAAAGTCTCCTTTTTTGTAAAGTGTATATACGATTTCAAATCCAAAGACGAATGTGCAGAGGCTTTTGAACGTGCATCAGGAATGATATAAATTTCCAGGTCAGGAGATAATTGATTTAAACGATCAACAATCGTTGTTTTTTTGAAGATAGATGGTTTTTGATAAGAACGACCGATTACCAATTTTGATACACTGCTTGTTTTAACATATTGTGAGATTTGATAAGGGATATCATTTCCATAGGTAGAAACTATATCTGCTTCCAAATGACGTGCCAGTTTTAAATTGGATTGTAATTGTGCCATTGCTTTTTCAGACATGTGGGACTGCTGATCGGTTTCTACATACAAAGCCGTAAAATCAGCATGAAATGCCTGTGCCATGCGGGATGCGGTGCGTATGACTTTTTCATTTGTTGGAGAAGAACCAAGGCATACTAAGATATGGTCTTTGGCAAAGGTACGTGTATGTGGCGTGGCAATTAAGTTTACACGATCGGCACATCGCCTTAACGCAATGGAGCGCAAAGCAATCAAATTATCTTTCGCAAAAAAATGTTCCAAGGCACGTTTTGCTCGATTTTTTGGATAAATTTTTCCTTCTTCAAGACGAATAAGCAGATCATCTACTTCAATATCAACCAGTTTTACATCATCGGCATCATCAAAAATGTGATCAGGAATCCTTTCATTGACCTTTATTCTGGTGATGCTTTCTACGATATCATGCAGACTTTCCAAGTGCTGTACATTTACCGTTGTATAAACATCAATTCCTGCTCGTAAAAGCTCTTCAATATCACTGTATCTTTTTTCATGACGAGAACCAGAAATGTTTGTATGTGCCAATTCATCTACAAGAATTAACTGTGGATGCCGTTTTAGTGCACTGTCTAAATCGAATTCTTTAAAAGTATGTCCTTTATACTCTATTTGCTTTGTTGGAATTGTTTCCAAGCCATGTACCAGATCCATCGTTTCTTTACGATCATGTGGTTCAATATAACCAATGACAACATCAACTCCCTCTACATATTTTTGATGTGCCGTATTTAACATCATATAGGTTTTTCCAACACCTGCACAATATCCAAAAAAGATTTTTAATTTTCCTTTTCTTTTTTCCATTTAAAATGCATCCTTCTTTCTGCTTTTTATATTATTCTACTATGAAAATTCCATGAAAATAGAAATTAACCATGATTTTAATGCAATTTTAATATGAATATCTAAAGCAAATAAACAATTTTTGATAAAATAGATATATAGAAATAAAAAATGGAGAATGTTATGGAAAAGAATTTAGAAAATAACCACATACAGCATGTTCTTATATGTATATCTTCCTCGAAATTATCAAGAAAAACAATTTTGAGCGCTGCTGATCTAGCTATGCGAAATCACGCATGTTTATCAGCTATCTATGTAAAAAAGAATTCTTATTTTAATCGATTGAGTTTAAAGGAAAAACAGGAATTAGAGTGGAATCTTTCACAGGCAGAAAAAGAAGGAGCACAGGTTTTCTGCATATATGGGAAAGATGTTGTTACAGAGATCGCACATTTTGTAAAGAAAAACCAAGTGGATTGTGTTGTACTAGGAAATAGCCTGAAAAAAAGACATAGTTTTGTTGAAAGGGAATCGATTGCCAGCAAACTGGCAAAAAAAATACCAGATACAGATATTTATGTGCATAAACAAAGCAATGATGAAGAGAGTCTGCTTTTGAAAAAACAAAGGAAAGAATCTATACGAATCATAAAGGATGTTTTGCTTGCTTTTTTTATTTTAGCTTTTGTAACGCTTTGCGGCTTTTTTATGGAATCATGGGGATTTCGAGATATCAACATTATAATGATGTATATCGTTGGTGTTTTATTAACGGGAATTTTTACTTCTTCTATTTTATCGTCCTTTATTTGCTTTCTGTACAGCGGCATTGCAGTTTTTGCCTTTAATTATTTTTTTACAAGTCCTGTATGGACCTTCAAGGTATATGATAAAAGTTATATAGGAACATTTTTTGTAATGTTTATCACAGCGTTTCTGATTTCGTCAATTACGCATAAAATGAAAAATATGGCAAGTGTATTGTCCTTGAAAGCAAATCGAACAGAGTTATTGCTGGAGACAAGCCAAAAGCTTCAAAAAGCTGTTCACATGGAAGATGTCATGCAGAAAATGAGCTGGCAGATTTCCCATCTGCTAGAAAAAAACGTACTATATTTTATGGGAGATCCAAACCATTATGAACCTAAACAGTGTGTTTATCAAAAAAAAGCATTTCATCCTCTATCCTCTATAGAAATGCAGGCTGCGATTCAAGCCTATGAATTAAATCGACATACAGGATATGCTACAGATATATGCAAAGACTCTAGATATTTATTTTTAACCGTTCGCAATGGAGAAAAGATTTTTTCAATCGTAGGTATTGATATGGAGAAAGAACCTATTTCTTCCTTTGAAGAAGGAGTGCTGCTTGCGATGCTTTCTGAGTGTGCTTTAGCGATGGAAAAAGAAGAATTTGTTGCGAAACAAAATGATGCATTTACAAAATTGAAACAGGAACAGCTAAGAGCCAATCTTCTTCGTTCCATTTCTCATGATTTACGTACACCTTTGACAAGTATTTGTGGGAATGCTTCCGCATTGTTGTTGAATAGTAAAGAAATGAGTGAAGAACAAAGAATACGTATGTATACCGATATTCAGGAAGATAGTTTATGGCTTATTAATCTTGTTGAAAACTTATTGTCTGTAACAAGAATCGAAAATGGAACGATGCAGTTAAATTTTCAAACAGAAATTGTTTCTGATGTTGTAGAAGAAGCAATATCACATATTCGTACAAAACCAAAGCAGAAATTCCTTTATGAAGAACCGGATGAAATTTTGGCAGCGAAAATGGATGCCAGATTAATGATTCAGGTATTGACAAACCTATTAAATAATGCGGTAAAATATTCTTATGAGACATCTATCATCAATGTAAAAGTTTTTGCTTTGGGGGAAGAATGTGTAATTGAAGTCTGTGATGATGGGGCAGGCATTCGCGATGAAGAGAAAGAACATATATTTGATATGTTTTATTCTGCCCAGCGAAAAGTAGTAGATGGAAGAAGGGGTATGGGACTTGGACTTTCCTTATGTCGTTCCATAGTGTTGGCACATGATGGAAGAATAGAAGTTCATGACTGTAAACCGCATGGGGCAAAATTCCAGATTTATTTAAGAAAAGAGGAGATTACATTATGTTAAATAATCAAAAAGGTATTTTAGTAGTGGAGGATGATGCATCCATTCGAAATTTAATTACAACTACCTTACAGGCAAATGCTTATCATTATGAGGCGGCTGTAGATGGGAAAGGGGCTTTGCTTCTTGCGACGGCAAAGAAAATAGATATGATGCTTTTGGATTTGGGATTACCAGATATGGATGGGGTTGAAGTAATTCGTCAAATTCGCTCATTTTCCATGATGCCAATCATTGTAATTTCCGCAAGAAACGATGATCAGGATAAAATTGAAGCCCTGGATGCAGGAGCAGATGATTACTTAACAAAACCATTTTCTGTTGAAGAATTACTGGCACGCGTTCGCTCTACGCTTCGAAGAGCGGAATATCTGGAAAATCAAAATAATCTTGAAAATACTGTATTTGAAAATGGAAATTTAAAAATTGATTATACAAGTGCTACCGTTTATGTTGAAGGTGTGGAAATACACTTAATGCCGATTGAGTATCATCTTTTATGTCTGCTTTCTAAAAATGTTGGGAAAGTATTAACACATCAATATATTTTAGATAAGGTATGGACCAATGCGTTGGAAAGTGATTTATCATCTTTACGTGTGTATATGGCATCCTTAAGAAAAAAGATTGAAAAAGGAAATCATACAAATGAGCGATACATTCAAACACATATTGGAATAGGGTATCGAATGCTTCGCTTAAGAAAAGAGGATGAAAATAAATGAAACAAAAAGGAGTAAGGAAGCACTGGAATCTGATTGTCTCTATTCTTCAAAGTATTTTTTTGCTTATCGTGGCATCAGGAATTGGCTTATTGTTTCAAGCCTGGAATTTTAAGGAATCAAATATCGTTATTGTGTATTTGCTGGCGGTAGCTTTATCAGCGAAATATGGAAATGGACATGTAGCAGGTTTATTTTCTGCAGTAGCATCTACTTTTTTATTTAATTACTTTTTTACACAGCCATACTACAGTTTAAATGTTAATGAAGCAGGTTATCTTGTAACGTTTTTGATTATGACTTGTGTATCTTTTATTATTTCTACATTGACAGTTCAAATGAAACAAAGTGCAAAGATTGCACAAAAAAATGCGGATGAAAAACAGGTTTTACTAGAGCTTATGGTCGAATTGAATCATGCCAAGGATATGGAAGATGTCGCAAAACGCTCAATTGTTTCTTTTAATAAATATCTGCATATTGATGTAGGATGTATACATTTGGATGAACAGGGAGTTTTGAAAGATACCTATCTGAAAAAAAGTGAAACAGGTTTTGTATACAAAGAAATTGCAGAATATGATGACTTGTTTTTGTTTTTAAAAGATTATGATAAACCTTATTTTGTTACAGAGGGTTTTTATGAATTTTTAATTAAAGGAAGTAAAGAAGTTTTAGGTATTATGCGTATTCCTATACAAAACAGCTTTATACTTGATAACAATATTTTACAGGTATTAACTTCAATGCTGGATTGTATCGCTTTGGCGATGGAACGTATCCAGGCAGATGCAAAGCATTTGAAATTCAAAGAAGAGGCAAATGCGCAAAGATATCGTGCAAATCTTTTAAGAGCGATTTCTCATGATTTGAGAACACCGCTTGCAGGAATTATGGGAACATGTGAAATGTTGAAAAAGATGCTTGACGACAAAGAAAAAGAATATGAACTCACAGATGGTATTTATAAAGATGCACAATGGCTTTATAGCCTTGTGGAAAATATTTTAAGTCTTACTAAGCTGCAGGAAGGGAAAATGCAGATGAGTTGTCAAAGCGAGTCAATGGATGAAATTGTTGGTGTTGCCTTATATCAGTTTGAAAAGCGTTCAGAAAGAGAAGTAAAAGTACAGCTTCCAGATGATATTGTCATTGTTGATGCAGATGCAAAGCTGCTGGAACAGGTTATTTTAAATCTTTTGGATAATGCGAATAAGCATACACCAAAAGATAAATCGATTTCTATTTATGTGTCTTGCAGCAAAACAGAGGTAAAGGTATGTGTGGAAGATGAAGGAGAAGGAATTGCTGAACAGGATATTTCTAGAATTTTTGAAATGTTTTATACGACTTCCAGCAAGCATAGTGATGCATCTATGGGTATAGGACTTGGGTTAACTATATGTAAATCTATCATTGAAGCACATGGGGGAAATATCTATGCAGAAAACAGAGAAGATGGTGATGGGGCAAGATTTTCTTTTGTAATTCCAAGAAAGGAGAATGTTTATGTTGAATGAAATTCAACCTGTCATTTTAATTGTAGAGGATGATATTCAAATTCGAAATTTTATACGCTTTGCATTGGAAAATGAAAAGTATAAGGTTTTGACATCAGAAAATGCGGCACAGGCAATGAATGAAATCGTTAGCGAACCAATGGACTTGATTTTGCTGGATCTTGGACTTCCTGATGCAGATGGCATGGAAGTTATAAAAAAGGTTAGAGAGTTTTCGGATATTCCTATTATTGTTGTATCCGCAAGAGATCAAGATAAAGAAAAAGTAAAGGCACTGGATTATGGGGCAGATGATTATCTTGTAAAGCCATTTTCTGCTTCTGAACTTTTAGCAAGAATTCGTGTAGCTTTTCGACATCTGGAAAAAATTGGTAAAGAAGAAGTTATGCAAAATGGAAAAGTAGGAGAGCTGATGATTGATTTTTCTAAACATTTGGTATATTTAAAAGGGGAAGAGCTTCATGTAACACCAATGGAATATCGCCTTTTATCTGTATTCTTTAAAAATATAGGAAAAGTTCTAACAACGAGTTATATTATTCAGGAAGTTTATGGTAAAAATTATGGAAATGATACACAGGCACTGCGTGCTTTGATGGCGGCATTGCGTCGTAAGATTGAAGATAGTCCTGCCAGACCCCGCTATATCATGACAGAAATTGGTGTTGGGTATCGACTGGTTGATGAATAGGTAAAAAAGATTATGCTATGCTAGACATAATCTTTTTTTGAATTACTTATAAAGCTTTAGATAAGAAACACATATCTTTTCCTGATAATATCTACCTATATCCTTTTTTCTCACACAATTCTCACAAAGAGTTTTGACATCTCACACCCATCTCACAGGTTTCTTTATATAATATCTATGTAAAAAGAAAAGGAACTTTGAGGAGTGACATATATGAAAGATGAAATAACAGAACTTAGGGAATTATGTGCAGATATAAGGAAATTCATTCAAGAGGAACGCTTAAGTGAAGCAAAAGAAAAAATTGCATTGGGAATGGCACAGCATCCAGATGCAGGGATACCTCATAATTTGATGGGAATCGTAAAAGAAATAGAAAATGACAGGGTAGGAGCAATGAAACATTTTCGTTCAGCTTATGCGTTAGATCCCAAGAATACAAGTATTCGTAAAAATATTGATAGTCTTTGTGCATTTCGTCCTACAGGGAAAAAGCTTTTGTTTGGAGATGAAGATGATGAAAGGCAAAAAGGAAGCTACATTGTTGAATATGATGAACAGGGTATTGGACATATCGTAAGAAAGAGGGACTAGCAATGGAATTTAAAATAGGAAAAAAGAAAACAAAAGATTATACAGTTATTATTGGATGCGGCAGACTTGGTGCTTCTTTAGCCGGTACTTTATCAGATGAGGATAGAAATGTATTGATCATTGATGATCGAAAAGAATCCTTTCGCAAACTTCCTTCATCCTTTGGAGGATTAACGATTTTAGGAGATGGAACTGATATTGAAGTGCTAAAGGATGCAAAGGTACAGGAAGCAAGTGCAGTCATAATTGTAACAGACAATGACAATACAAATATTCTAGCGGCTCAGCTTGTAAAAAAATGGTTCCATTGTGAAAAAGTAATTATGCGTTTATATGATTCTCACAGGGAATTTATTTGTCAGGATATGGGAATTCATGTTGTGTGTCCTGCATTGTTGACTATGTTTGAAGTAGGAAAGATTCTACATGAAGAGAAGGGAATGGATACAAAATGAAGAAGCGAATTATCTTGATAGGAGGATTTCACAAGGCACGTTCCTTGGCTTATTCTTTGATTCAGAAAGGGTTTGAAGTTACTGCGATTAATGCGGATTATCAAAATTGTCAGATTTTAGCGGAAATCAATGATTTGCATGTTGTATATGGGGATGGCACAAAGCCTTATGTATTAGAGGATGCAGATATATGGAATGCAGATATAGCAATTGCTTTGACTCAAAGAGATGACAGCAATCTTGTTGTATGTGAACTTTGTAAAAAGCTATTTCATGTAAAACGTACAGTTTCTATTGTAAGTGATTCTAGGAAATCTAAGTTTTTCTATGAAATGGGTATTGATTCTGTTGTTTGTACGACACAAGCTATTACCGGTATTATAGAACAGCAGGCATTTGTGGAAAATATTGCGATGACGATTCCTTTATCCAGTGATGATGTAGTTATCAGTGAGATTATAATCACAAAAGAGTCTGAAGCAGCAGGGAAAAGTATACAGGATTTGCATTTGCCTGATGGTGTTATTATTGGATGCATTTTACGTAATGGAAAAAGTATTGTACCAAAAGGAAATACTTGTATTTTCGAACATGATAATATCGTGCTGATTGCGGCAAAAGATAAAGAACGGAAAGCTATGCAGATTCTAAATGGAAGTGAGAACTTATGAAATTAGCATTTAAATATGGGAATCACTATGGGAAATTAGCGGTAATCATTGGTGTTTTAATAGCAGTTCCTATCCTGATTCTTCCTTTTTATCCTGATGAAGTTAAGTATATTCCATCGTTTTTAATTCCTTCCATTCTTTCCATTGTATTTGGTTTTTTCTTATGCAAGTATCTTCATGTAAAACAATCGCAAGGTGGATTTCGAGATAATTTAAGAGTTGGCAGTTTTGCCGTATTGTTTGCATGGGTTTATGGTATTACTATGGGAGCTTTGCCTTTTGTACTTTCTGGCTTGCTAAATCCAATTCAGGCTGTTTTTGAAGCAGTTAGCGGATGGACGACAACTGGCCTTTCGGTTATGGATGTAGAAGCAACTCCTTATATTTTTCTTTTTCACAGGGGATTTATGCAATTTTGCGGTGGACTTGGTTTTCTTATGATGATGATTATTTTTGTACAGGGGAAACAGGCCATGGCATTGTATAGTGCGGAAGGTCATCCGGATAAACTGTTGCCAAATATACGAAAAACGGCACAGACGATTTGTATAATGTATTGTGGCTTTTTGGTAGTTGGAGTACTAATGTATCTAGTATGTGGAATGAATTTGTTTGATAGTATCATTCATACGATGTGTTCCTTGTCAACTGGAGGTTTTTCTACAAGAGCTGATAGTATCGGATATTATGACAGTCCTGCAATAGAGGCTGTGACAATTGTCCAGATGCTGGTAGGAACAACGAATTTTGCGGCACTGCTACTTTTGACGAAAGGAAAAATCATGCAATTTATAAAAGTAAGTGAAGTACGCTTCCTTTTTATGCTTTTAATTGTCTTTGTTCCTGTTACGGCTTTTATTTTGACATATGGGTTGTATGTTAATCTGGCAGAAGGTCTTCGTCTTTCTTTATTTAATATTGTTTCCGCTTTATCAACAACCGGTTATTCAACAATGCCTTACCAGGATTGGCCACAGGCAGCTCTTGGAATCATGATCATAATGATGCTGATTGGTGGAGGAATTGGTTCTACAGCAGGAGGATTAAAACTGACACGTATTTATATCATGCTTCGCTCAACCATAGATGATATAAGGATGCGATTAAAACCTGCTCGTTCCATTCGAAAGATAACTTATATAACAGCCCATGGAAAAGAAGAGGTAGATGATCGTTTGCTTAAAAATACAAGTAGTTTTTTCGTTTGTTATCTGGTTTTGTTTTGTATTGGAACTATTGCGGTGTCTATAACAGCAAATTGCGATTTAACATCTGCGATGTTTGATTTTGCCTCAAGTCTTGGTACCGTAGGACTTTCTATTGGAATTACAGGACCTGCAACCAATATGGCTACATTAATCGTTGAAATTATTGGTATGTTTATGGGAAGGCTTGAAATATTTATTGTGTTTATTGGTGTGCATGAATTATATAGTTATGCTCGAAGTTTTATACGTTTGAAATGGAAGAAATAAGTTTTAGAAAGGAAGAAGACTTAGGAATGGAAGTGTTTCTTCCTTTTTTTTAAGATTATAAAATTTTTACGGATAGAAGAAGAAAGAAATAAAAAAATCAAAAAAGTTTAGCACTCCTATTGCATAAGTGCTAGAAAGGTGTATAATAACCTTGTTAGCAATCATAAGCTAAGAGTGCTAATGCTTAAAGGAGGAATCTAATATGTTAAAGCCGTTACACAAAAATGTGATTTTGAAAAAAGAAAAAGAGGAAAAAGAAACAACAACAGCAAGTGGTATTATTTTAACTGATAATGGAAAAAATAAACCAAGCTATGCAGTCGTAGTGGCTATTGGGCCTGACTGTAAAGCAGATGTACAAGTGAATGATAAAGTAGTTTATAAAGAATATTCAGGTACAAAAGTTACTTTGGATGATGAAGAATATATTATTTTAGAAGATGAAGATATTTTAGCTGTATTAGCTTAACGAGGAGGAATGGATATGGCAAAAGAAGTACGTTTTTCTAAAGATGCAAGAAATGCAATGTTAAAAGGAGTTAATACTTTGGCAGATGCTGTACGTGTTACTCTTGGACCTAAAGGTCGTAATGTTGTATTGGAAAAAGAATATGGGTCACCACTTATTACCAATGATGGGGTATCAATCGCAAAAGAAATTGAATTAGAAGATAAATTTGAAAATATGGGCGCAAAACTTGTATATGAGGTTGCGAATAAAACAAATGATACAGCTGGTGATGGAACAACGACAGCTACGATTTTGGCACAAAGCATGATTTCTAATGGACTTCGTCAAGTTGAAAAAGGAACAAATCCAGTTTTGATGCGAGAAGGTATTGAGTTTGCCAGTAAAGAAGTCGCAAATCATATTTTAAATAAGAGCCGCAAAGTGGAAACCAATACAGATATTGCCAGTGTTGCAGGTATTTCCAGCGGTAATAAAGAAATCGGTGAGATTATTGCGAAAGCAATGGATAAAGTAGGAAGAAATGGTGTAATATCTGTTGATGAATCAAATGGCTTTGATACAGAACTAGAAATCAGTGAAGGTATGCAGTTTGATAAAGGGTATGTTTCCCCTTATATGGTAAGTAATCATGAAAAGATGGAAGCTGAACTTGAAAATGCATATGTTCTTGTAACGGATCAGAAAATCAATAATATTCAGGAAGTTTTACCTTTACTGGAACAGGTTGTACAGGCTAACAAGCCATTGTTGATGATTGCCGATGATGTTGAAAATGAAGTTACTTCTACATTGGTAGTTAATAAACTTCGTGGAACATTTAATGTTGTTGCTACAAAAGCTCCAGGCTTTGGTGATAATCAAAAAGATATTTTAAATGATATCGCAATTTTAACTGGTGCAGTTTTCTATTCTAAAGATTTAAATATGGATCTAAAAGAAATGAAACTGGAAGAATTAGGATGTGTGAAAAAAGCAGTTATTACCAAAGATAATACAACTTTAATTGGTGGAAATGGTGATAGTGATAAAATTCAGGCACGTATCAATGAAATTCAGGCGCAAATGGATAACTGCAAGAGTGATTATGACAAGAAACGTTATGCTGAACGTTTAGGAAAACTAAGCAATGGAGTAGCTATTATTAAAGTAGGTGCTGCCACAGAAAGTGAATTAAAAGAAAAGAAACTTCGTATTGAAGATGCATTAAATGCAACTCGTGCAGCGGTATCTGAAGGTATTGTCATCGGTGGAGGAGCAGCTTTGGTAGAAGCTTATGTTGCCTTAAAAGATGAACTAAAATCTGATGTTGTAGATGTACAAAAAGGTATTAAAGTTGTTATGGATGCATTGCTTGCACCAATTGCACAGATTGCAGAAAATGCTGGATACAATGCGGAAGATATCGTGGACCAGCAAAAACATGCAGAAGAAAATGTTGGATTTGATGCGAAAGTTGGAGAATGGGTCAATATGTTTGAAAAAGGAATTATTGATCCAACCAAAGTTACAAGAAGCGCATTGTTAAATGCCGCAAGTATTTCTGCTTTATTCTTAACAACTGAAGCAGGTGTTGCATCTATGAAAGAAAAAGAAGCACCACTTCCTCCAATGCCACAAGGTGGAATGTACTAATCATAAATAAATTAAACAAACTTGCAGTAAGGTATATGCATTGAAACCTTGCTGTGAGTTTTTATTTATGTATGAGCATAATGTTTGCCAAATATAACTATTTTTGCTATTCTATATGTGTAAAATAAATGGAGGTAATACTTATGAAAATATATTATGCATCAAGAATGGGAAAAGTTGAAAAACTAGCAAAAATGGTTTCAGAAGAAGCTATTAAGATAGAAACAGCAGATTTAGAGGTAAACGAAGATTTCGTTCTATTTACATATACAGATGGACATGGAATCGTACCTGCAATCGTAGAAGAATTTTTGAAAAATACACATGCACATCTAAAAGGTGTTGTTGTTTCGGGTAGTATGGAACGTCATGCGGATACTTACTGTTTTGCAGGAGATATCATCGCTAAAGAATACAATGTTCCATGCTTATACAAAGTAGATGGAGCAGGAACACAGGAAGATGTAACCGCAATTCAGGAATTGCTTTCTAAATAAATATAGTTAGTTAGACCGCTATGAAATAAGTAGCGGTTTTTTTATGGAACGAATGCTAGTTGACAAGAATATTACATAAGAGTAGTATGAAATTAGAGGAAGGATTACTTAGCAAAGGAGTGAGCAAAATGTCAAAAAGTTATAAGAAATTAAATAAGAAATGGGTCGCTAAACAAGAAGAACTCCAAGATAGTTTACGTCGATTTAAAGGTGAATTTATAATTGCTGGAATAGGTTTTTTGATAATTGTTCTTTTTGTTATTGCAGAATTTTTCTATTAACTGTATACACGATGAAAAGAAATCGCAAGGAAAAAAGATAATTTTGATCAGCGGGATTGCTGTATCTTTGGATTCATGTTGTCAAAGAGTGTTTATAAAAGAAAGGGTGAAGAAGATGATCTTAGTAAATACGGATTATATTTCAGGTAAAACATTTGAAATGCTGGGATTGGTAAAAGGAAGTACAATTCAAACAAAAAATATAGGAAAGGATATTAGTCAAGGACTAAAAACACTTATTGGCGGTGAACTTAAAGCTTATAATGAAATGATGAATGAGGCAAGAGCACTGGCAACAAACAGAATGGTTGAAGAGGCAGAAAATCTAGGAGCTGATGCAGTTGTGAATATCCGATATGCTTCCAGTGCTATCATGGGTGGTGCAGCCGAAGTCATTGCTTATGGTACAGCTGTAAGATTTATAGAATCAAAATAAGAGAAAATGCACTTGATTCTTGTAAAAGATGAGAGTGCTTTTTTAAATTTATATAATTTTTTTGAACTTGTTTAGATTTTTTTTAGAAATGAATTATAAAATAATTGTGTAAAGTAGAAAAATGCTTCTATAAAGGCGGTGAAATGTATGGAAAGGGTAATGTTATATTTAAATAGAAATATACGTTATATAAAAAGTAATGTATTTTATAAAAGGGGTATGCGAATTGAGGGAACACCTTCGTTAGATGCAACGGACTTGAAACAAGGTATATCTACTTTTAAAATTAAAAATTTTGTTATAAAAAATTTGCACTATGATCGAACATACTCTATATTATCTTTAATTATCATATTTTTTGCTATGTCTTTTTTAGGGTGAATCTGGGAAGTTGGATTGCATCTTTTTAGATATCAGGAATTTGTAAACAGAGGTATTTTGCATGGTCCATGGCTGCCTATTTATGGAAGTGGAAGTATTTTGATATTGATATTACTAAAGAAATTTCGTAAAAAGCCTTTTATTGAATTTTTGAGTGCCATGCTTGTATGTGGTGTTGTAGAATATGGTGCATCGTATGTATTGGAACGTATGCATAATGGTGTAAGATGGTGGGATTACAGTGATTATTTTTTGAATCTTCATGGAAGAATTTGCGCAGAAGGTCTGCTTGCTTTTGGTTTGGGAAGCTTGTTTATTGTTTACTTTCTTGCTCCTTGTATTGATAATCTTCTTCATAAGATATCAAAAAAGGTGCTGATTATGGTATGTCTATCCTTTTTATGTATATATGGAGCAGATCAAATCTATTCTTTATCGAACCCAAATATGGGAGAAGGAATAAGTGTGAAGAGGTGATGTTATGTTAGCGTTGTTTTTAGCTCCTGTTTATTTGATATTATGCTGGTATATATGGAAACGGTGGACACATTGGCTAAAGCATTGTCATTTGCTGTTTGATAAACCACTGGTCAAGGGAATCATAGGAGTTGTTTATTTGTTTGTAATTACTTCTTTACTAACTTCTATGTTGTTTCCACAAAACTTTTTCCATAAATTTTTAAAGGTAATTAGCAATTATTGGCTAGGTATTCTTTTATACATTCTACTAATTTTATTTATTGTGGATTTTCTTCGTATAGTTTTAAAAAAGATTTCTTTTTCTCGCAAAGAATTCTTATTTTCCAGAAAGGGCTGTGTTTTTGTTGGAACACTTTGTCTTTGTATTCTTGTGCTTATAAGCGGTATTGGTGTATACAATGCCAGTGTGATAAAAACAACCGATTATGAAGTAAATGTAAATAAAACGGTTGAGAATCGAAAAGATTTACGCATTGTACTTGTTGCAGATATGCATTTAGGCTATAATATTGGAAATTTGCATATGAAACAAATGGTTGAAAAAATAAACAAAGAGAAACCAGATTTGGTCGTGGTTGCAGGAGATATTTTTGATAATGAATATGCAGCAGTATACCAGCCAGAGGAAATCGCAAAAACGTTAAGAAATATAAAAAGTACATATGGAGTTTATGCCTGCTATGGGAATCATGATGTAGAAGAAAAAATACTGGCAGGATTTACTTTTGATGATGATAAACATAAAGAAAGCAGTAAAGAAATGGATGATTTCTTAAAAAAAGCTGGAATTAAATTATTAAAAGATGAGGGTGTACTAATTGATAATTCTTTTTATGTGTATGGACGACCAGATGCTTATAAAAGAGGAAATACGAAAAAGCAAAGAAAATCACCGATGGAAATTACAAAAAACATGGATAGGGAAAAGCCGATTATCATGATTGACCATCAGCCGAAAGAATTGCAGGAAATGGCGGATGCTGGTGTAGATTTGGATTTAAGCGGGCATACGCATGATGGACAGTTATTTCCTGGGAATTTATTTGTAAAACTAATGTGGGAAAATTCTTATGGTTATTTGCAGAAAGGTACAATGCACAACATTGTAACATCTGGAGTTGGGCTTTTTGGACCAAATATGCGAGTTGGAACGAAGAGTGAAATATGCAGTATTTTGGTGCATTTTAATGAAAAATAAGATTATTTAAGTAAAAGACATTATAGAGTTGATTTCTGTAATGTC
Organism: Amedibacterium intestinale; assembly: GCF_010537335.1. NCBI lineage: Bacteria > Bacillati > Bacillota > Erysipelotrichia > Erysipelotrichales > Erysipelotrichaceae > Amedibacterium > Amedibacterium intestinale. Next base: position 1,350,575 of record NZ_AP019711.1, on the reverse strand, counting down.
TTTTATTTTTCGCTTACATGAAAAAAAACAGCAGATTTCTCTGCTGCTCAGACCGTTGACAAAGTCGCTCTTTGAGCAGACTTTGTCATTCGGTCTTTTTTTTATCCCCACTTTTGTATAAAAAACAGGTGATTTTAAGCTATCATTTACCAAAAATCACCTAGTAAAAGGAATCTTTCTACCACTTTTTTTAAATTGGTTTTATATATTTTCAAAATATATAGTTTGTCAACAACCTGAACAGCAGATTTCTCTGCTGCTTATTACATGTTTTTTACTGCGTCAGCGATTTTTTCACCAAGTTCTTCTAATGCATTCAAATCATCATGGCTTGGTGTGAAGTTTACTGTAACACTTTCATCAACTACAGGAGCAAAACCTGCTTTTTCTAAACGAGCATTGATTTCCTTTGTGACTACATTAGCCCATCCATAAGAACCAAATCCTAAAGCTTTCTTTCCTTTGATTTTACAGCTTGCCAGTTTTTCAAGGAAACTTGCCATGCCTGGAGCCATGCAGTTATTATAATTTCCACTTCCGGCAAGAACTGCTTTTGCATCCAGTATTTCTTTCATAATTAGAGATGTAGAAGTTTCTGAATTTTTAAATACTTTAACTTCAACACCGCTTCTTCCAATTCCTTCTGCCAATGCTTCTGCCATCATCTGTGTGTGTTTCCATACACTTTCATAAACGATTACCACTTTATCTTTTGAAGAGAAATTTGCGAATTGTTTATATGCTTCCAGCAATTCTGAAATATAACTTCTCCAAATAACACCATGTGCTGGAGCAATCATATCAAATTCAAGATTCATATCTAAAATTTGTTTTAATTTATTATTTACCTGCAATCCATATGGCATAACGATATTTGCATAATAATCTTTCGCTTTGTCCAGACATGTTTCTAAACTATGTTCATCATCAAATAACTTGTAGCTGGCAATATGCTGACCAAATGCATCGTTTGAAAATGCAATCTTAGATTCTGGAAGATAGGTTAACATATTATCTGGCCAGTGAATCATAGGCATTTCCACAAATGTTAATGTATTCTTTCCGATAGATAATGTATCACCGGTTTTAACTTTATTATATGCATATTCTTTAAAATACTGTTCCAGCATGTGTTTTACACCGGCATTGCTGGCATAAGGAACAGCGTTAGGATATTTCTGCATCGTTTTTAAGAAACCGCTGGAATGATCAGGTTCCGCATGCTGAACAATAATATTGTCAACAGGACGATCTCCAATAACAGATTGAATACGTTCCAGCATAATATCTAAAAATTCTTCTTCAACAGTATCAATTAATGTAACTTGCTCATCTACGATTAGATATGCATTATATGTAGTCCCATCTTCAATAGGGAATAATTCTCCATGAAATTTTCGGCAGTTAAAATCATGTACACCTACCCAATATATATTTTCTTTGATTTGTATAGCCTTTTTCATTTTCGTTCACCTCTTATCTATTATATAATGGAAAGAAGTGCTCTGTCTATTCATATGCTCATTTATGTTACAAAAATTACGCATTTGCACTTTTTAACGGAATATATGTACAAATTGAAAAATGAAAGTGTTTCCGGATTTACAAAGAGGGTGAGAAGAGTATAATAAATATAGAGATATTCAATAGGAGGTTGCATATGATTATTCAAAGTAAAAGAGTTTGGGTGTGTGGACATTTTATGGAAGCACAGCTTGAAATGGAAGATGGAAAAATTAAAAATATTTTTTCATATGGTACAAAAGAAGTAGATAAAGATTATGGGGATCGTCGAATCGTTCCAGGATTTATTGATGTACATACACATGGTGCATATGGTTTTGATACAAATGATGCTGAACCAGAAGGACTTCGTAACTGGATGAAGCATATTCCTGAAGAAGGTGTTACTTCTATCTGTCCTACTACAATTACACAAACAGAGGAAGTATTGACAAAAGCTGTCGCTAATGTTGCGAAAGTTGTAGAAGAAGGATATGAAGGTGCAGAAATCGTAGGTATTCATTTTGAAGGACCTTATTTAGATATGGAATATAAAGGTGCTCAGCCAGAACAGTGCATCGTAAAACCAGATGTAGAACAGTTCAAACGCTATCAAAAAGCAGCAAATGGATTGATTAAAGTTATTACGATGGCAACAGAGCAGGATGATGATTTCAAATTAACAAAATATTGCGTAGAAAATGGTATTCGTGTAAGCATGGGACATTCTGCTGCTACTTTTGAACAGGCTGCAATGGGAATTGCACATGGGGCAACAGGAATGACACATATTTTTAATGGTATGACTGCATTCCATCATCGTAAACCAGGTCTTGTAGGTGCTGCAATGCGTTTCCGCGATGTATTTGGAGAAGTCATCTGTGATGGAAACCATTCTACACCAGAAGCCTTAAATGATTTGTTTATGGCAAAAGGACGTGATTATACGATCATGGTAACAGATGCCTTGATGGTAAAAGGACTTCCTGTAGGTACAAAGGTATTGTTTGGTGGAAATGAAATTGAACTTTATCCAGATGGAAGTGCACATTTGACAACAACAAAAGGATTGGCTGGTTCTACATTAAAAGTAAACCAGGGATTAAAAGTATTGGTAGAAAAAGCAATGATTCCATGGGATTATGCAATTAACTCTTGTACAATTAATCCTGCACGTTATTTAGGAATTGATGATCGTAAAGGAAAATTAGTTGCAGGATATGATGCAGACGTTGTTGTATTAAATGATGATTATTCTGTTGAAATGACTTATGTAAAAGGAAAAGAAGCATTTTAAAATTATGTATTTGATGGATATTTGAGAAAATATCCATCTTTTTTAGGCTTTGTAAAATTACGTGTGGTAAAACTAACAAAGGACAATAAAATAACTTGTGGGCATCAGTACCCCAAAGATGTTTATTGAAAACAAGATGTAAAGGATGAGAGAGCTGATCAGCTCTCTCGTTTTTAATATCAGAATGGAAGAATATTTTTGTTTTTTTCTTTTTCCAAAAGAAGTTTCAATCGTAGATTTTCTACTTCCAGCTCCAGCATCATAAGGCGCTGCTTTTTAATGTAAAGTTCTCTTTTGAGCCATCTTTCTTTACGTTGGTAATAAATTTTATTGTTCATTTTCATTTTCTCCTTCCTTAGGGTATAAGTGATAAGTGGTATCTTTATTCAGTACATAAAGCACTCTGTTTCGGAATCGTTTCCAATTGGTATATCCATTGGAATTGTGCTTGATACATTTGATCGTCCTGTTTCTGTTTTCTATGATCCCGCTGTTTATCTTTCTTCCATGTTCATTCGTGACGATAAAAGAATTTATTATTTCAGTCTTCCATCTGGTCATCGTATTCGCAAAGGATGATATTTCAGGTACTTTACAATCCCTGAAAGCACTGATCAGTTCATTGATATCTTTTCTTGCATTATCAAGATCACTGTTCTTATAGAAATATATCATCCTGTCTTTCAGATTCATGGCTTCTTCAAGTTCAGGGTTATACAAACACATATAATGCAGGATATCGTTATAGTTATAGTATCCCTGAAGTACTTTATTATATTTCTTTTCTCTATTTGGATCTGTATATGCAGGATCGTTTGTGAAGAGAAGCCAGTTGAATTTTTTATAAAGGTAATACTGTTTACGCATTCTTTCAGCTTTTTCTATCGAAGCTGCATCTGCATTTTTCAGATCCATGAGCTTATAGTTCTTTAACTGATTCATCGTACGCAGACGCACCTTGTCTACTCTTCTGTTCAGTTCCTGGATGAGATGGAATTTATCCGCAGCTATGGCAGCATTGGGGAACATCATCTTTGCGACGATCCTGTAGGTTTCCCATAAATCAATAGATACGGCCTTTACAGCACATCTTTCTTCTCGGGGAATGAAAGAAAAGTAATTGATGAGTTCGGACTTTTTCCTGCCTGGAAGAAGATCGATGACATTTTGGGAGTTGAAATCCAGAAGGACACATACATAGGAACTGTTTTCAGATTTGAAACTGTAGACTTCGTCGATATTCAGATATTCAGGAAGTTTTCTTCTGGATATCTGGACATGCCTGTCAAAGATGGACATGGCAGAAGTAGAGGATATATGATTTCTCTGTGCAACGCTTTTAAATGTATCGGCAGGGTTTTTCAGATCTCGAAGGACATTATATACGGTCAATAAAGAGATCTTCATTCCCTTGAAAGTAAAAGGATTGTCCTCATAGAAAGTCTTATTACATGCAGGGCAGATATAGCGTCTGGCCTGGTAATCGATATAGCAGGCTTCCGTATTCAGCATGGAATGTGTTATGCGTTTATGTACATAGCTTTTTACCTTGGAAGTGGGAAAGCCGCAGACAGGACATGAAGTAGTCTTTGGGGTAAGCTTGATCCTTACATGAACACCATCATCCTGATGATTTACCTGGAAAGAATCTATCTGTTCTTTCTGGAGATGAAAGAGATGAAGGATATAGTCGTCACTGATGGACGCAGAAGTAGTATCGTTTTTCATAAAAATCAAAAGAAAACATCAAGAACTGAAAATACAATGGATGTTTTCATCAACCTCCAGTCTATAATGATCATTACAGTGTCATTATGAAGGCAAAATGGAAGGCAGGAAAGGAATCCTATGTGGGAATGAAAAGAAAGCCGCGCAACTGAGCAAAATTTCTATGAAATCTATGAATATGAAAGACGAAAAAATCAGTAATTGAAGGGAAATAGGAAATATTCAGTAAAAAGGAATGATATCGATGAAAGATGGAGTAAAAGTAAACTGGATCAAGAAAAAGGTTAGAATGATCTTTATCAGTATCGTGATCGAGAATGATTTCTATTACATCAGAAGCCAGGAGTCTGGTGTAAGGAATTAAAGAAACAGGAAGGATGGCGTGAGTCTTGTGACAGTGAGGACAAATAATCCTGCATATCTTTAAGGTAATAATACCATCATGTGTAAGCAAAGATCTTTTATAATAAGCATGAAAATGAAATCCAAGATGAGAACAGCCTGGACATTTGATGGAAGAAAGTTCGATCTTAGAAATATAGTCATCATAAGATTTTTGAGATATGTACTTGAGAGAAAAGTTATTAAATGTTATCATAAGGATGCCTGCTTTGGGTAAGTAAGAACCTAGGTCGCTAAACTTTGTGGTTCTTACTTTTTTTTATATATTGATTTAAAGATATGATAACATAAATGATGATCGAAATAATGAGGAAATATCAGAAAAGGTACCCCAAAGATGATGAGAGCATGAAAAAAGCTGCAGTCACTAAGACCACAGCATAAAGTGTTGTCCTTTCAAACACCACGTAATTTTAGATTACCCTTTTTTACATTTTATCAATTGATAATTGTATGAAAAGCTGGAAGAGTGACTGGTTTTATGATGCTTATATAAAAATTTGCAGTTTGTTATTTTTACTTTTTATACAAAGTAAGACATGATATAATGGAAAGCGAAACAGAGGAGTGTTTATGGAACAAATAAAAGCATTATTTTTTGATGTAGATTCTACATTGTATACGCATCGTGTACATGATCTTCCTGCATCGACAAAAGATCTTTTGATAAAAGCAAAGAAAAAAGGATACAAAGTTGGGTTTGCGACAAGCAGATGTCGCTATGAAACAAAACATCTGCCTTCTTTTTTTAGAGAATATCCTTTTGATGTGAAGATTTATGATGGAGGATCTTTAATTATAGAAGATGATAAAATTATTCAAAAATTTGGAATTGATTCACCTGCAGTAGAAAAACTGATTGCCTACTGTCATAAAGAAAAAATTCCTGTTCGCTATTCTACATATGACAAGGATTGTCTTGCGGAAAGCTGTGATGCATCTGTATTTGATAAATTTTTTAAACTGTATTTAAATTATCCGCTTGTAAAAGCATATGAGCAGGAGGAAGTTTTCAATATGCTGGCATATCCTGATAAAGCGTATCAGGTTGAACAGTTAAAACAATTGATGCAGGACTGTTATATTGTGGAACATAGTGCAAACGTTTTAGAATTTACTGCGAAAGCATGTGATAAAGGGACAACAGTTGCTTATATATGTGAAAAATGGGGAATCTCATTGGATGATATTGTATGTTTTGGAGATGGAGCCAATGATGTAGGTATGTTAACAGAAGCAGGACTAGGCATTGCGATGGGAAATGGAAATGAAAAAGCAAAGCAGGCTGCAGATCGCGTATGTGCGCATATTGATGAAGATGGCTTGTACAACATATGTGAAGAATTAAAAATAATATAGAAGGAGTTGAAAATTATGAAACTTGAAAATGAACGTTATATTGTTACCTTTGTAGAAAAAGGTGGCGAAATTCAAAGTTTTACAGACAAAGAAACAGGTATTCAGTATATGTGGCAGGGAGATGAAGCTTATTGGAGTGGAAAAAATCCTTCTTTATTTCCAATGGTAGGAAATACCTATACAAATGATTATACAATCGATGGAAAGTCTTATGCGATGAAAAATCATGGCTTGATTCGTTATGCTACATTAACATGCAGACAAGATGATGGAAAACAGGTTGTAATGGAATTAAACAGCAATGAGGATACAAAAAAACAGTATCCATTTGATTTTCATTATGAAATTGCTTATGAATTAAAGGATAATAAACTAACGATTACTTACTGCATTACAAACACTGGAGATAAAGAAATGCCATTTAGTTTTGGACTTCATCCTGGATTTAATTGCCCTTTATGTGAGGAAGAGCGTTTTGAAGATTACACAATGCGTTTTTCAAATCCGGAAAAGATGCAGCAGCTAGTATTTGATGTGGAGAAAAAAGAACCATATAAACTGGAAAATGTAGAACTTCAGGAGATTCCATGTGATTATGAAACATTTGATCACTATAAAACATTGATATATAAAGGAACAAAAAGTGCTTATTTAACTTTGGAAGGTAAAAAAGGACATGGTGTTAAAATATCAATTGCAGGATATCCGTATGTAGCACTATGGACAGCTAAGAAAGATGCACCATTTGTTTGTTTAGAGCCATGGTATGGACATGCAGATTTCTCAGAAGTAAAAGAAGATTTTTATCATCGTGAAGGAACTATGATCTTATCTCCTCAAAAAACATTTACTACAGCTTATACGATAGAAGTATTTTAATGTATGGAAGGTGTCAGACACCTTCTTTTTATATAAGATAATGGATGTGGAAAAGAAAGGTAAGAAAGCAATTTCAGTAAGCATCTTTTATATGTTTCTCTTTACAAAATGAAACAAAAAATGAAAGTATATTTAAACCCTTGATAAATATTTTCATAAACAGTATAATAGGAATGACACAATAGAAAGTGATGTGTAAAAATGAAAACATGGGAAGACGTTTATTCAGAAGCTAGAAAAAAATGTAAAATTTGTCGCTGCTGCCCTGTATGCAATGGTTTGGCATGCAGAGGGGAAACCCCAGGTCCTGGAGGAAAAGGCAGTGGGGAATCTTTTGTTAGAAATGCAAAGATGTTGAAAGAAATCTTTATTACGATGGATACAATAACAGGAAATGAAGAAATTTCTACGAATGCAGATTTTTTTGGACATCCCGTATCTTTACCGGTATATGCAGCACCAATTAGTGGAATCAAGCAAAATTATGGGGCAGATTTAGATGATTTAACTTATACAGAGGAGCTTGTTGCTGGATGTCTGGAAGCAGGTACCTTGGCTTTTACGGGGGATGGAATGCATGATGAAATGTTTACAGGACCTACTGGTATTGTAAAAAAACATAATGGATATGGTATTCCAACGGTGAAACCATGGGAGAAGGAAGCTATGCAGTGGCGTTTACAGATGGCACAGGAGGCAAATGCTTTAGCAATCGCTTCTGATATTGATGCCAGTGGATTAACGAATTTAAGAAAAAGTGTAACGCCGGTAGGTTTTAAAACAGTGGAAGATTTGAAAGAAATTACATCCAATTGTTCATTGCCTTTTATCTTAAAAGGAATCATGAGTGTGAAAGGTGCTTTAAAAGCATTGGAAGCAGGTGCAGATGGTATTATTGTTTCCAATCATGGAGGAAGAGTACTGGATGATTCTTTAGCTGGTATTGAAGTTTTGGAAGAAATTGTAAAAGCTGTGGATGGACGTATGAAAATATTTGTAGATGGGGCAATCCGTACTGGAAATGATGTGTTTAAAGCATTGGCTTTAGGTGCAGATGGTGTATTGATTGGAAGACCTGTATCGCATGCTGTAATTGGCGGAGGCAGAGAAGGTATTCGTATTTATATGGAAAAGATTGCTCTGGAATTAAAAGAGGCTATGGCAATGTCTGGATGTAAAACAATTAAGGACATTACAAGAGATAAGATTACAGTAAAATTCTAAAGGAGGGTACTTATGAGCGCATATGAAAACAATGCTTTTTTCTGGCAGAAATTAGACACACTATATTTATCAAGCAAATTGGTAGTTGATAGACCACGTAATACATGTCATTACAAATACAGCAATCTGATTTATCCAGTAGATTATGGTTACTTGTGTGATACAACAGGTTCTGATCAGGCTCCTATTGATGTATTTAAAGGAAGTGAAAAATCAAATCTGGTACAATCTGTTGTTGTCAGTGCAGACATTTTAAAAAAAGATTGTGAAGTAAAACTGCTGATTGGATGCAGTGAAGAGGAAGAACTTGAAATTTTGGAATTTTTAAATCAAACAGAATTTCAAAAAGCTGTTTTGATTCGAAGAGGAAGTGAAGTCCCTTATTGGGCAAGCAATGATTAAGCTGATAAATGTCAGCTTTTTTTCATTTCTATTGTTATTTGGGCATACATTGAAACAGGAGGTTTTTTATGTTGAAAAAATGGTTTTGTTGTATGTTTGCTTTTTTATGTCTTTTTGGATGTGATAAAATGGGAAGTTTTGAAAAAGGAAATCTGAATGTAGAAAAAGTTATATATAATATAAATAAACAGATTACAGATAAAACATTAGAAATGGAATTGTTAAATGAAATTCCATGGGAAGATACGAAAATAGAAGAAGAATATGGATTTGTGGTAGCACATGCGAAAGAGGCATATGTATTTTCAAGTGTAGTAAAGCCACAACTTGGTGAAATTGCCTTTTTTCAGGCAGATGATACTGTATTAGATGAAGTAAAAAATGCAATTTCATATCGAAAAGAAAATATACTCAATACATGGAAAAATACAATACCTGGTTTAGAAAAGCGTATAAATGCTTCATGGGAAGGGAAAATAGGACAATATTATTGTTTTGTTCTTGGTACAGATACAGAAAAGGTGGTAAACTATCTTCGTAGCCTGAAATAATCCTATAGGAGGCAAGTTATGAAAAAACTCGTATATCTGTATCGTGAATTTACCTCGTTTGAAGGAAGCTTATTTAAGTATTCCCTTGCATTTTCTTTATTACTGGCATTAGCTCCTTCAGTTTTAATCGTGGCTTTACTGTTTAAATATGCATATCTTTCTGAAGATATATTATTAAATTTTATCTTGCATTTTATACCTGATAATAATACGGAAATGATCGATCAGATTTTCTCTTTTTTCACAGATAAAGATTATAATATTACTTCTTTTATCATTACGATGTGTGTATCGTTTTATCTAGCCAGCAAAAGTATTTTTTCCTTTCTGCTAATTAGTGCTTCTCATGAACATGTGGAAGTTCCAAAATGGTCAATACGTATAAAATCTGTTATTATTTTTGTGTTGATGGCATTTTTATTTATTGCCTGTGCTTATATCGCGACTAATTTTTTTGATTTTTTACCGTTTATTTTTTCTGGTATTATGCTGCTGGTCTTTTATTTTATGTATCGAACTTTAAGTTTTCGAAAGCGTGACTGGTCATTTGGTTTGGCAGGTGCTATGTTTTCTACCATTGGGGTATTGCTTTTGGCAACTTTATTTGTAATGATCGTTACAAAATTTACATCATATCAGGATGTTTATGGTCCTTTAGCATCTTTGGTAACTTTATTGTTGGCAATCTATTTAATATCGTGTATTATTTACTTTGGCTTTTGTTTAAATTTAGTAATTGAAGATGAATATGGATATGAACAGCATCTTCCTTTAAAACATGGAAGATTTTATGATTTAGCAATTCATATATCACATAAAATCAGTAAACTGATAGAAAGAAAATAGAGGAAAGCATTATGAAAGTGGAAATTAAAAAAGTTGGAATCAATGGAGAAGGAATAGGATATATTGATCATCTTCCTGTTTTTGTACCCAAAGCAATGATTGGAGAAATTGTTGATATTAAGATTACAGAAAAAAATAAACGCTATGCGCGCGGGGAAGTATTAAAGATTGTATCAAAAAATAAAGATCGTATGCAGCCTAAATGTCATTTGCAGCATGTATGCGGCGGCTGTTCTCTAATGCATGTACGTTATCCAAAGCAACTGGAATATAAAAGAGAGATTTTAAAACAGTCACTTATTAAATATGCTCAGGTAGATCCTAGAAGAATCAGCAATGTTTTACCAAGTGAAGATATTTTTGCCTATCGTAATCAGTTTAAAATGCCTTGTGGTGTTGATGAAGGGTATTTAGAAAGTGGAATGTTTTTACCAAATACGAATTATTTCCTGGGAATAAAAAAATGTATCATTCATGATAAAGGGTTAGAAGAAATCCGTAGAGAGATTATGAAAGTTTTAAATAATGCACATATGGAAGCATATTCTCATAAGACAAAAAAAGGATTAAGAAATTTAATTGTACGTGGCTTTGATGGAAAATATCAATGTACCTTGGTAACAGGAGAAAATGAAATTGGTGCATCTTTAATACAGAAACTGATGCAGATCAAGGGCATGTACAGTTTATGGCAAAGTGTACATACGACAAAGAAAACAACAGAAGTGTTTGGAAAAAAAGTTGTCTTGCTTGCAGGAGAAAAATATCTTCCTTTACAGCTTGAAGATATACAGCTGCAGATTTCACCACGTTCTTTTTTCCAGTTGAATACGAAACAGGCTATACAGTTGTATCGTAATATAGCAGCTATGATTCCTGCTAAGTGCAATCTGCTGGTAGAAGCTTACAGTGGAATTGGTGGAATTTCTATGTATTTAAAAGATAAGGCTAAAGAAATTATTGGAATTGAAAGCATTAAAGATGCAGTTGTGAATGCAAATCAGAATGCAAAGAAAAATGGATGTGAAGATGTTTCTTTCCTATGTGCAGATGCAGCTGATAAACTTATATATCTTTCTAAGAAAAGAAATATTGATGTGCTGGTAGTGGATCCTCCAAGAAGTGGCTTGGATGATGCAATGCTGGATTGTATTTTAAGAAGTAAAATTAAGAACATTGTTTATGTATCTTGTAATCCAGCAACACTAGGAAAGAATTTAGCTGTTTTACAAAACCGATATCGTGTAGAACGTATTCAGCCAATAGATATGTTTCCAAATACATCTCATATCGAAAGCATTTGTCTTTTAGTTAGAAAATAAAAGTATATAGTTGAAACACTCTTGAATTAAGTTTTTTCAAAGTTTTAAAATTTGCCTTATTTGATGATATATGATGTTTAGCCTGATTTTTAAAAGTCAGGTTTTTTCTTATGTCTAAACTAAATCTAAAGTGTTTCGATCATATGTGCTTGTGGAAGCAGCATAAGAAGAAAAGAGGGATGTGGTAAATAAGGATTTTTATTGTTCCTATTGAAACGGTTTATTATTTGTTATTTGAAATAATGTATTCATGTAAAAAAAGAAATGCTTTCAAAGCATAGGAATCAATTAAATTTAAGTATTTTACTTTGTCTGTATTGCAACCTAAAATAATTTTAGAAAGGGTGATTAGTAAAATGACAAAAGAAGCAGGCAAATGATATCAGATTCCTAACTCGATTTTAGTTGATATTCATTTTAAAGAACATCAGTTAGCACGTATGGATTATTTAATGTATTGTATTCAAACAGAAAAAAGGAATGTAAGTAATATGAGAAAAAATATTGGATCAGTGTTGGCATTGTATCCCACACCTGTTTGTGTAGCAGGTACGAAAGTAGATGGCAAAACAAATTGGCTATTGGTTGCCCATGTTGGTATATTAGGCCATGATCGTTTATTGATTAGTTGTGCAAAGGCACATTATACAAACAAAGGAATAAAAGAAAGCCGTGTGGTATCTGTGAATTTAATTGATGAACAATTGTTAAGTAAAGCCAATTATGTAGGATCAGTTAGTGGCAAAACTGTTGATAAATCAAATGTTTTTGATGAAGAAATTGGGGAAACAGGGGTTCCAATGATCAAGGATTCCCCATTAACAATGGAGTGTATTGTGGAAAACAATTATGAAACAGAAGACTTTGATAATTTCATTCTTTTAATAAAAAATACGTTTGTTAAGGAAGAATGTTTGGATGAACAAGGAAAAATTAATTATGATAAGTTAAAACCGGTATTATTTGAAATGCCGACGTATCAATATTTATCGACTGGTGAAGTACTTGGTAAATGTTTAAAACTTGAGAAATAGGTAACATTGTTTAAATATACAAAAGACAGATGAAATACGATGTATGTATATTGTTAAATTGGATCAATAAATGAAAATGAGGTGATTTCATGAAAAAAATCTTTCTTTTCGTGATGGCATGTATATGTTTATTGTCATTTACTGTATATGCTTCAGAAAATGAGGAAACGGAAAATATCAACAAACAAGCACAAATCGTTGATTTTGTTGAACCTGTACAAGAGGATCAAACAGAAACGTATGAGAATGTATATGTTGATGTGAAAATGAATGGCGATGGATATTACAGTTTTATGAGTAATGTGAGGCTTGACTATGTTAATGGAGAGATTGGTTCTTTGAATCTTGATGAGCCAATATTATTATCTTTTGCCATATCATCCAAATATGGGAAAGAAGCATGGCTGTTTGATAAAAATGAGGGAGAAGCCTTGTTACGAAAACTCAATGAAATCAATCAAGAATTAAAGAAGCAGGGGAATCAAAGTTTATCAAGTAAAGTTGAAAAAATAATTTCTGAGTTGAAAAACAAAGGGCCTATTGCAGGTTCAAGTACATAAAAGCAGTATTGGAAGGGGTTTGATAATGAAAAAATCATTTTCAATTTTAATGGCTTTCATTTCGATTTTGTATCCAGATAAATGGTCTAGAGGAAAATGGATCTTAAAAGAGGAAGAAAGTAAGAAAATTATTAAAAAAGCATTAGATTTGGGAATTAATTTTTTTGATACTGCGGATGTATATTTTTTAGGTGAAAGTGAATGTATTTTAGGAAAAGCGATAAAAGAGTATGCAGATCGAGAAGAAGTTGTGATTGCTACAAAAGTTTTTTTCCAGTAGAAGAAAAGAAAAATGGAATGGGATTATCACGCAAACATATTTTTCAAGCTGTAGAACAGTCATTAAAGCGTTTGGATACAGATTATATTGATTTACTTGTTATTCACCGCTGGGATTATGATACCCCTATTGAAGAGACGATGAGGGCATTAAATGATTTGGTAAAGTCTGGTAAAGTTCTTTATATTGGTGCTTCTGCGATGTATGCGTGGCAATTTCAGAAAGCACAGAATATTGCGGAAAGAAATGGCAGGACAAAATTTATTTCTATGCAAAATCACTATAATCTTTTATATCGTGAAGATGAACATGAACTTCTTCCATACTGTAAAGATGCAAACATTCAGTTGACGCCTTATTCACCCCTTGGCTGCGGGCAGATTAACAAGGGATTGGCAGGGGGATACGCTTCGCTTTAAAACAGATAAAGAATCGATTGTTAAATATGATGGAAATGAACAGGTGGATCATCTTATTGTTGATTGTGTGGCTGCACTGGCTAAAGAAAAAAAATGTAACTAGAACACAGATTGCCCTTGCATGGCCGCTTCATCAGCCACAGGTGGCAGCACCGATTATAGGGGCAACAAAAATAACACATCTAGAAGAAGCAATACAGGCTTTTGATGTGGAATTAACAAAGGAAGATTTAAAGTTCTTGGAAGAAGAATATACGCCTCATAAAGTTGTTGGTGCACTGTGAAGAAGCTGGAATTTATCCGGCTTTTTTTCATGCCTAAAGTGTATAAATGTACATGTTTAAGGAGTATTAGACATCTTTTTTAGAGTGTTTTATTATTTGTTTGTACAGAAAGTAAAGGAGTGATGAGATGCAAAAAAGACAATTATTACATATTGCATTGTCTGTATTGATCATAAGTGTATGGGGAGTCCTTATGGTTCTATTTGCCAGTTACTTTACGAATAAGGAAGTGGATAAGGCTAAGTCGAATCCTGAGAAAGTGAGTGTATCGGATCATATGAAATTGTTAGATTCTGGAACCTTTCCAATGGGAAGTCCTGAAACAGAAAGGCAAAGGGAAGAGAATGAAGTTCTTCATGAAGTAAAAATTGATTCGTTTTATATAAGTCCTTTGGAAGTTACGCAAAAAGAGTATGAAGAATTGATGGGTAAAAATCCAAGTGAATTTCATGGAGAAGATCTTCCCATTGAAAATGTATCCTGGTTTGATGCCGTAGAGTATTGTAACAAGCTGAGTGAGAAAAATGGCTTGACTCCAGTATATCGTGTAAATGGAAAAGAAGTTGAGTGGGATCAAAATGCCAATGGTTATCGCTTGCCAACAGAAGCAGAATGGGAATATGCATGTCGTGCGAATACGACTACACCCTTTAATACAGAAACTTCTATTAGTGATTAGGAATCAAATTATTATGGGCATTATCCATATTTGATTGAAGAAAATTATTTTTCACAAGGCAATTTAGATACAGAACCAGGACAGTATAGAGAAACGAGTGTTTCTGTTGGAAGTTTTCAGCCCAATGCCTGGGGATTATATGACATGCATGGAAATGTTGGTGAATGGTGCTGGGATTTTTATGGAGCATACGATCAAAAAAATATAGAAAATCCAACTGGTCCAGCAACTGGAAATGCTAGAATCGTTCGCGGAGGCGGGTGGAATGATTATGCAAAACACTTGAGAAGTGCTTATCGCTCTAGTAAAGATCCCAATACTTCCGCTAGCAACGTAGGATTTCGTTTAGCAAGAAATGCAGCTTCTACTACAGAAAAATCAATTATCGTAAATGATATTGAAGCGGTTGATAAGCATGATATTCGTGGAGATAAAACACTGATTGTGTATTTTTCATGGGGAGGAAATACGGAAGGTATTGCAGAACAAATTCAGGAAAAAACAGGTGCAGATATGTTTGAACTTACATTGGTAAATCCTTATTCATCGGATTACAATACCGTTCTTGATGAAGCACAAAGAGATATGAATGCCAATGCCAGACCAGAATTAAAGAACTATGTGGAGGATATATCAAAATATGATGCGATTCTTATTGGATATCCAAACTGGTGGGCAACGATTCCGATGCCAGTTGCTTCGTTTTTAGAAGAATACGATTTGTCTAATAAACGAATTGTTCCATTCTGTTCGCATGGAGGCGGAAGATTGGGGCAAAGTGTAAATGATATTCGTAAGCTGGCACCAAATAGTGTAATTGGAGAAGCACTAAGCGTTCATTACTCTGGAGATAGTGGCTTATCCGATGATATTTCACAATGGTTAGCTCAAAATCATATTTTAGAACAGTAAATGTTATGGAGGGATGAAATATGTTGAAAAAATTATGTGTGTTTTTAATTGCTGGTGTGATGATGGTTTCACTGGCAGCCTGTTCATCAAATAATGATGAACAAAGTGGGCAAGAAAAAGAAGCTGTGGTAAAACAAGAAGAAAAGAAAGAAGAAACAACGGCAGAAAATCAAGATTCCGCAAAATCTTTAGTTGTTTATTTTTCCTATAGTGGAAATACAGAAAAAGTAGCACAATTGATTGCGCAGGGAACAAACAGTGATATATTTGAAATTGTTCCAGAAAAAGCATATCCAGAGGATTATGATGAATGTGTAGATTTAGCTAGTGAGGAAAAAGCAGCAAATGTTCGACCTGCCATAAAAAACGATGTAGAAAATATTGATCAGTACGACACGATTTATGTGGGCTATCCTTGCTGGTGGGGAACATCCCCTATGGTTATCTTTACCTTCCTAGAAAGTCATGATTTCAGTGGAAAAACGATAATTCCATTTACTACGCATGGAGGAAGTGGCTTTGGAAGCAGTATTTCTGATATTTCCAATGTTGTCAAAGGGGCTACTGTTAATGAAGATGGTTTATCAATTCAGGATTCAAATGTAGATAACTGTGAAGGAATTGTTAGTGACTGGTTAGAATCATTAAAGTAAGAAAAGAATAGTAAAATTAGAATCTATTATACTCTAGAGTAAAGAGAATATAATTAGATTCTTTTTTCAGTATAAAATATTTTGAGTTACAAAAATAAGCAATGTATAATATAAATGTAGTACAGATAAAATATAAAATCTGCTTATCGTTATGATTCTCAATGCCTATTTCCTTAAATGAAACTTGTCTATTATCAAGTTTTCTGAATTGATGTATCGCTTTAAACATAGATAGGATATTTTTAATGTAATGGGTAGTATATGTAAAAATTGGAGGTGTACTATGGAAATACGAGTTTTAAAATATTTTCTGACAGTTGTAAGGGAAGAAAGTATCACAAAGGCATCCGAAGTTCTTCATATCACACAGCCGACATTAAGCCGTCAGTTAGCGCAGATGGAAGAAGAATTGGGTGTTAAGTTGATTGATCGTGGTACCAGAAAAATCAGATTAACAAACGAGGGTATGCTGCTACGTAGGCGTGCAGAAGAAATCATACAGCTTGTGGATAAAACAGAACAGGAACTTTTGGGACAAAATGAACAAGTTGAAGGTAAAATAACCATTGGTTGCGGAGAAATTGCAGCAGTTCAGATACTATCGGATTTGATTAAGTCTTTTACAGAAAAATATCCTCGTGTTACTTTTGATTTTTTCACAGCTACTGCAGATTTTGTCAAGGAACAGATGGATAAAGGACTTATTGATATAGGTCTTCTGCTAGAGCCGATTGATATTGAAAAATATGAGTTTGTTCGTTTAAATACAAAAGAACGCTGGGTCGTGTTGATGCCGCCGAGTGATCCTCTTGCTGAAAAAGAACATATTAGCGCAAAAGAATTATCGAAGCTGCCTTTGATATTGCCTCGTCGTTTACAGGTACAAAGTGAATTGGCAAGCTGGTTTGGAGATTATTACAAGAATCTTCATGTTGTATTCACAAGTAATTTAAATACAAATGGAGCAATTATGGTAGAAAAAGGATTGGCATATTCTGTTGTAATTGATGGCATGTTATCCTTATGGGATCAATCTAAAATTACATACCGACCTTTATATCCTGTACTTACGGCAACCAGTGTTTTTGCATGGAAAAGAGGGAAGCCATTTAGTTTGGCAACAACAAAATTTATAGAGCATGCAAAATGCTTTCTAGGTATGGGAAATACATAAAAATTAAGCATTTGTTATACGGTTAACATTCATTTAAAATGTAAGTGAAACCAGTGGTAATACACTTTAAGTTTTGCTTACATTTTTATTTAATTCTATCCTTATAAGATTATTTTTGAAGATATGAGAGTAAGCATGCTGGCGTTGTTAGGAGGAAGTAATATGAAGAAATTTTTATTATCAGCTTTAATAATCAGTATGATATGTACATTGGCTTCCTGTACAAAGGATAATAGTAATCGTAAAAGTGAAAACTATGCAGATAGTTCCCAAGAAAAAACAGCCGGACTTCCTATTGAAAAAAATCGCATTTTAATTGCTTATTTTTCAAGGTATGGCAATACGGATTATCCAGATGATGTGGATGCATCTACTTCGGCTAGTGTTGTAATTGATAAAGAACGTTATGGAACAACTGAGTATATGGCACGTATGATCCAGAAAACAGTTGGAGGAGAACTGTTTCCTATTCGAACTGTAACACCATATACAGATGATTTTGATGAACTTAGAGATGTTAACCATAATGAAATGGAAAATAACAAGCTGCCAGAACTTCAGAAAAGTAACTTGGATATATCTAACTACGATACGATTTTTATTGGATATCCAGTATGGGCAACCGATGTACCACAGGCTGTGGTTTCATTTTAAAAAAAATATGACTTATCCGATAAAACCGTAATACCATTTTGTACTCATGATGGTTATGGTGCAGGAAATAGCTATAATAGTATTCGTGTAGAAAGTTCTGCGAAAAATATGCTTGAAGCTTTGGCAATTGAAGCAAAGGATATTAAAGATTCCTCCACTGTTATAGAAAATTGGTTAAACTCTATTGGTATGCTTTCAAAAAAAACAGATGAGGGTGAAACAGAAATTGCGATTCAAATAGGTAATATTACTCTTGATGGAGTGCTTTATAATACTGCATTGGCTAATGAAATCAAGCAGTATTTCCCATTCACAATTTCTATGACAAAATATGCAGGCAGAGAATTTTATGGCGGAGTAGATTTCTATCCTGAAAGCCTGGAAGGCGGACAAAAAACTTTTGAGAATGGAGATATTACTTACTGTGAAGATCATCACAACATGGCAATTTTTTATGCACAGACAGATAATCCAAATCTTTCCGTTAATGTGATTCCTATTGGAAAAGTGATATCTGATTTATCTGTTTTTGAAAATCTTGATAACAGAGAAGAAATTACGTTTTCCTTGAAACATAAATAAGGTGGTATGATGAAACAAAAAATTATAATAATTGCTTTCTTTGTGTCTATTCTAACAATACTTTATGTTTATTACAGTAAAAATAGTGCTATAGCAGATCGTCAATTACCGATAGATAAAACTGAAAAAGAAATTGTTCAATCAAAGACAGGGAATCTTGCAGGTATGAATGGCAAGGTATTAATTGCCTATTTTTCATGGGCAGATAACACTGTTTTTAATCAAAACATGGATGTATTATCTTCAGCAAGTTCTACAATTCCAGGAAACACAGCAGTGATGGCACAGTTAATAAATTCACAAATAGGAGGAGAACTATATCCAATCAAGGTTAAAGAAGCGTATCCGTATGATTATGATAAATGTCTTGATCGTGCTGCAAATGAAAAAATAGATAGAGTACGTCCGGAATTACTAAATACAATTAATAATTTCGATGATTACGATATAATTTTTCTTGGCTTTCCAAATTGGTGTTATACAGCTCCAATGGCAGTATTCTCTTTCATCGAACAATATGACTTTAGTAACAAAACAGTGATTCCATTTTGTTCTCATGGAACAGGAGGAGTGGCAGGCAGTGTAAAAGACATTATTGCTGATCTTCCTTCAACAACAGAAGTATTACCTGCTATTGACATTAATCGAGATGATATGGGCAATGCTGAAACTGTAATCAGTGCATGGCTTGATTCTATCGGATTTCAAAATAAAGAAAGTTCCAGTGGCAAAAATTCCTGATATATATAAATTTGATTGGCAGAAAAGTGTGAAAAAAGCGATCGTAGCGATGAATAAGGTTAACTTGTTGATGATTGCCATATTTGAACTGTGTATACTGGAAGTGGTACTTGCGCTACATAAAATGAATTGACAAGTGAAGAAATGAAACTGTTATCATCAAGCTTTTTACTTAAATTAAAGATGGATGTTTATGTATAGAGATAAAACATTTCTTTTGTAATCACAAAGTTTATTTTGTTTTGTGGTATGCCTTTAAAGTATAGATTTTGATAGGAAAAGGGTATTAGATTTAAACCAATAAATCAATTAAAATGAGAATGTAGAACAAAGTATCTGCATTCTTTATTTTTTGTAGGAGGTATCCATATGAATAGAAAAGTGCAGTTAAGATTGCTGATTGATTTTTTGATGATACTTTGCAGTTTGTTTGTGATGGGGTATCAATATACAGAAGTATTCCTGCATGAGTGGTTAGGTGTATGCTTTTTTGTGTTATTTCTTCTTCATAATATCTTAAATATTTCTTGGTATAAGGTAATCTGGAAAACGAAATGGACAAAAACAAAAATACTTTCTGTAACAATAAATATATTGTTGCTTATTGCATTTTTGACAGCAGTTTTAAGCGGGATATTAATGTCAAACTATGCCTTTCCATTTTTGAACATACATTTCGCAGCTCTCACAAGAAAACTGCATTTAACATCGACGGCCTGGTGTTTTGTGTTTATGAGTTTGCATCTTGGAATGCATTGGGAAAGTATATTTCAAATGTTTAAAAGAAAGATTTCGAAAGGTAAGTTTGCAGATTTCTTGGTGACGTTTTCTCAGACATTAGGGTATATGCTTGTTTTGTATGGGGTATATGTGTTTTTTGAAAGAAAACTATGGAATGAACTGTTCTTACTGGTTGAATTTGTCTTTTTGAACTATCAGGAATTCCTATTTGTATATATGATCAAGCAGATTGCAATGATGAGTTTATTTACCTGGATTGGTTTAATGTTAAAAAAATTAGTGAAATAATTGGAGGCAATGATATGAAAAAGGTAATTGGCAGTTTTATGATGTTCTTGTTATTGGTGTGTGGATGTTCTGCTCAAAAGGAAACAACACCAGATAAAAAAGAATCTAAAAAAGCAGAGGTGAAAGAAGAAGTGAAAGAAAAAAATGAAGAAATGAAACCAGAAGAAAAGACAGAAAGCAATCGAATTCGTCTAAAAGTTGGAGATCAGGAAATATATGCAACATTACTTGATAATCCAACTGCAGATAGTTTAAAAGCTATGTTGCCTGTAACGATGACATTTGAAGACTTTAACAATACCGAAAAGATTGCATATCCAAAAACACCTTTTACATTAGAAGGAACAAAGAAGGGGGCTGCACCGGCAGAAGGAGATATCCTGGTATATGCACCATGGGGAAATTTGTCTATTTTTTATCATGAATATAATTATACAGATGATCTTTTGGCGATTGGACATATCGATGAAGGACTTGATATCTTAACATCACAAACAGAGGATTTTAAAGTTACAATAGAGCTTTCAGAATAAGAATATAGCATGGAAGAAAACAATTATATTTAGAAAGCAAAGGATTTGTTGATGGATAATAAGACATGTGCTTGCTTAATAAAGTATAGTAATGTCTTGTTTGATTTCATCTATGTAACATTCTTTAAGATACTTGTAATAAAAGAGGAGGAGGGGTTCATATGAAATCAATCTATTATATTATGCTGGTGTTTTTGATTTCTATTAGTAATTTTTTATCTAATCAAAATGTGACGGAAAAAGCATTAAATAGTAATTTTGTATTAGAGGAAAAGATGTCGCAGAATGAATTAACAAAAATTTCTGGAGTTCCTTTGATCCAGCAGTATCCTCTTCTTCCTAATGGCTGTGAAGCAGTTAGTGCTGCTATGATCTTGCAATATTATGGCTTTGATATAACAGCACAGGAATTTGTTGATGAATATCTTTTTATGCAGCCTTTATATTATGAAAATAATATTTTATGTGGACCAGATCCATCACACGCATATGCAGGAAATCCTTATACAGTGACAGATGGTTTAGGTTGCTATGCACTTGTTATTGTACAAGGATTAAAAGATGCGAGTGATAGTACTTGGAACGTAGAAGATATAAGTGGAACAGCATTGAGTGATCTTGAAGTTTGGCTGGAAAAGGACATTCCTGTTATTTTGTGGGCTACATTGGATATGAAGGACATAGAATATTATATTTCTTTATATAGTAATGGACAATATTTCGAATATCCTGCACAGGAACATTGCCTGGTTTTGGTTGGAATGGATGATACACATTGTTATTTCAATGATCCCTTATATGAAAAAGAAATTTCTTACGATAGAAAACAAGTAGAGAAATGTTATGAATCTTTGCATAGACAAGCAGTTGTAATGTATCACAAGGTTTCCTAAAAAGAAGATATACAAATCTTAATTTGATAAGATGACCTGCTGGTATTCAATAGACAGCGAATCGTATTCTTCTGTTACTTCAAATTGTTATGTATACATTCAATTAGATAATGAAGAGAACTTAGTATATAACAAATAATCATGAAGAAATGTATGAATGAAAGGAATTTTCTTTATAAAATATGAGTTTTTTTAAATATTTTATAAAAAAGAATGATATTTTTTGTTATATGAGTTAAAATTTATATATTAAAGAAAATCGGTTTATCGATGGAGGGTTTTTATGCGTAATGATGTAGATGAAATGTTTGAAGTAAGTGATTTTGATGAAGATGTAAAACTTCGTGAGGAAATCTTAAAAGAAGTAAGAGAGCTGCAGTTAAGTGAAGACTGGAATGAGGATTTTAAAACAGTAATGGATATCCAAAGAAAATGGAGAAGAATCCATTATTGGGAATCCGCTTATGAAGATTCTTTGATGGAAGAGTTTGAACAGTTTGTAGATGGTTTCTTTGGGAAAAGAAATGCAGAGTATAAAGCACATGAAGATGTTAAAAAAGCATTAATTGAAAGAGCTCGTAAAGCTGCTGTGTCTGAGGACTGGAATAAAGCAAGTGAGGATATGAAAGTATTGATGGATGAGTGGAAGGCATGTCCATCTGCGGGAAGAGAAAAAGACGATGTTTTATGGGAAGAATTCAATAGCGAAAGACAGAAATTCTTTGACCGCAAGCATGCGCATTGGGAAGATATGCAGGCGAAATTTGAAGCTTCTCAAAAAGGAAAACAGGAATTAATAGAAAAAGCAGCTTCTTTAAAAGATAGCGAAGAATGGAAAAAAACAGGAGAAATCTTTAAAGAGCTTTTGGATGCATGGAAAGCATTTGGAAGTGCTGGTAAAGAGGAAGAGCAGTTATGGGAACAGTTCAATGCTTATCGCCAGGCGTTCTATGATAGAAGAAATGCACATTATAACACTCTTCGTGAAGAATTTGATGCTAAATATGAAGAAAAGCAGAAATTGCTGGAACAGGCTCGCAATATTGTAGAAACAAAAGAATATACACGTGAGAATACACAGAAAATGAAGGATTTAGGTGTTGAATGGAAAGGTGTTGGATCATGTGGAAAAGATAGAGAAGATACTATCTGGCAGGAATTCCGTTCTGTAATGGATGCATATTTCCATGGATTAAAAGAATGGAATGAACAAAAGCATGCGAACTGGAGAAATCGTATGTTAGATATTCGTAATCGAAAAGCAGATCTAATTTTAAAACAGAAACAGCAAATCAAACGTATGCAGGCAGATATGGTTGGTCTTTTAGGAGAAAGAGCAATTGCCGATATGGAAGATGCGATTGCGGATAAAGAAGCTTTCATTCAGGAATTAGAAGAAGAAATTGCTGATATCGATGCAAAACTTGAAAATGACAAATAAATAAATGCAAAAACCTGTCGCTATGACAGGTTTTTTGTTAGTTTGTATCTTTGCAGCAGTGAACATCACTGTCAATGGTATTTGCAAATACACGGATTTTAATTTTGCGGTTTTGACACATCCCCATATCGCAACGGCAGTTTTCTTCTGGCAAGACAAATGGAATACATTTAACATGAATATCTTTACATTCTTTTTCATGATGTGCAGGGATTGTTAGAAACTTTGTACCTAAAGAATGCTCTTTTTTGTATTCATCTTCTTCACTGACTGCGATAGCCAAAGCTACTCTTTTATCAGGGCATACATGTTTGATCGTAGTTTCAATTTCTAATAGTCTTCCCTGTGAGTGCAAATATACATCACCTGCGTTAACTTCAATGAAATCTTTACAGTGATCTAGCCATATTTCTTTTGGTTCAGGACAATTTTCTCCTATGACATCACCTCCACAATTTACTTGTACCATAGGTTCTGGGAAATCCACAACATTACCTTGTGTATCTTCATATAAAATAGATTCATTTACTTTTTTTAAGCCGGATGCAGTTCCAATGTGTCGAATATAAAATTCTAATACTGCATTTTCACTTTCTTTGACACCTAGAGCACTAATATTCCATTTAATGGTCTGTGAATCCATTATGATTGCAGTTCCTTTATCAGGTGCAAGAATACCGCTAATTGTAAAATCTGGCTGTATGATATCTTCTAATACAATATTTGTAGCTCCGGGCTGTGTAATATTCATTGCGAGATCTTCAAATAGTTTTTTCAAATCTTCTTCATTTGGGGTAAGTGCGACATGAGTAGCGTCAGGGTCACTTGCCCATTCATTCAAAGCATCTGCATCGACACCATCACTTCCTAAAAGTCCAATACAATAAATCTCAATACCCTGTGCTTTGGCATTTTGTGCAATAGGCGCAGGATCTAGTCCAATCGTTGTTTTTCCATCAGTAAACATGATCATGACTTTTTCATTGCTGGAAGCTGCATTGAATAAGTCAATTGCTTTTGTAAAAGCATCCGCATGATTTGTTCTTCCATTCGCATGAAGGCTGTCAATTGCTTGTTTTAAATCTGCAGTCGAGGTAATAAGCTGTGTTTCTTGTGTTGCTGTATCGGAAAAGCTGACAATACCGATATGACTTCCAGAACCAATTTGTCCACTTTCTCCCTGGGTAGATTCCTGAATAATATCAATGAATGCATCGGCTGCTATTTTCAGGTTTTCCAAAGCACTGACTTCCATACTTTTTGACTCATCCAATATAAGTACAATATCCACTGGATGGGTAATGATGTTAGGCGCTGCATTTAAAGACAGGGTAACTTTTAAAGTTTCATCACAGCTGATTTCCTGTTTGTCAATCGTTTTGTTTACACTTGTTATTCCCATAAAATCTCCTCCTTTTTATATTTCTGCATTATGATATGTAAAAAAAGAAACTATTGCCTCTTTTAGATGCCTAGAAAGCTTATTTTCTTATTGAAATCCTTTTCATCAATTTGTAATTATGATAAAATGACAAAGGAAATTAACGAGGTGAAGAAATATGAAAACAACATTAGTTGTACTTGCGGCTGGTATGGGAAGTCGCTATGGCGGATTAAAACAGATGGATCCATTAGGGCCAAATGGAGAAGCAATTTTAGAATTTTCTGCATATGATGCAATTCGTGCAGGATTTGATAAAATCGTTTTCATCATTAAAAAAGAAATGGAAAAAGATTTTATTGAATTAATCGGAAGCAAAATAGCAGAAAAAATTGAAGTGGAATATGTATTCCAGGGAATGGATTCTATGCTTCCTGAAGGATTTGAAATTCCAGAAGGTAGAACAAAACCTTGGGGTACTGCACATGCACTTTTATGCTGTAAAGATGTAGTGAAAGAACCATTTGCAATTATTAATGCGGATGATTTCTATGGAAAAGGTTCTTATCAGACATTGCATGATTATCTTGCGGATGAAACTCACAAACAGTATGCATTGGTTGGATATATTTTAGAAAATACGTTAACAGACAATGGAAGTGTGACTCGTGGAATCTGCCAGTCAAAAGATGGATTGTTAAGTGAAGTAAAAGAATGTGCGAAAATTGAGAAACATGATTGTGGTGTACAGTATTTTGAAAATGATGAATGGGTAGATGTTGATGCGAAATCTTTAGTATCTATGAATATGTGGGGATTCTATCCAGATTTCATTGAAAAAATCGAAGAGAAGTTCCATGTTTTCCTAGAAGAAAAAGTGAAAGAAAATCCAATGAAAGCAGAATTTTTAATTCCAGTTGTTGTCGATGAACTTATTAAAGAAGGAAATGTCGATGTTAAATTGTTAAGCAGTGATGAAAAATGGTTTGGGGTAACTTATCAGGAAGATAAGCCAAATGTAAAAGCAGGAATTAAAAATCTAGTTGATAAAAACGAATATCCAAATGGACTTTGGAAATAAAGAAAAAGCCGATATGTTTTTCTGACATATCGGCTTTTTTACTTATCAGCTGTTACAGGTTCTGCAATCTTGCTGCATTCATAAGAAATCTTTTTAAACATATTGTCATAGTATTCTTCCATATTTGTAAGGGCATCAAATAGATATGTGATTTGACGAAAGATATTTCCTTTTTTTAAATCTAAGAGAATTTCTAAAGTACAAGTTCCATCTGTATTAGGATGAAATGTAAAGGAAGTGGTATATACTTTTTTAGAACTGGAACCTACAGGGTAGTTTTTCAGTACAATTTTTTTGGATGTGTTTTTGATAATTGTGAACTGTTCAATAGCGCCATCACCATAATCTTCAATCCAGTTTTGTTCATCTAATTTACGATATTCTTTATATTTACGGATATTATGCTGTTTGGGATTCATGATGACATAGCGAATATCTTCTTCTTTAAAAGGAAGAGTTCTGACATTTTCTTTTTTTGGTTTCATATTGACCTCCCCTTGATAACATTTTAATCCTAGCATGAAAACGGTTAAAATGCTATTGATAAATGTACTTTATTGTATTTTAAAAGTTTGTTTATATAAATCGATAGTAATGGTTGTTCCATCTTCAAAAACAGTTTTTTGAAGATGAGGATCGTGATGAATAAATTCATGATGCACCATTTTCTGATAAGCTACTTTTTCCTGCAGCTGGGCTACGATCTGGCAGCGTTTTATACATTCTTCTTCTGACAGTTTTTCATATTCATTTTCAAACATGCCATCTGTATTAGGATATGCTGCATCTTTTCTTAAATAAGCTCCTCCACCATTCAATAATGCATATAACATAAAGTCATCTCCACCTTTTTGTTTTTCCATTGGCCAGGGAATAAGTACGCAGTCATGGTAGACTAAATTAAATAATGGAACTGGAATTCCTTTTCTTGGTTCACTGGAAGCATGCATTTGAAAATCATAAGGTGCATAATGACAATATACAAGTTGAGAAAGAGCCCATTCATTAACTTCCTCGCTGCTAGGCAAGATACCCTGGCTTTGCATATAAGAGAAGCATTCCAGTCGATTATCCAGACATTGTCTGCGGGAAACAGGGTGGTATGGATGAATGCATTCATCTGGTTCATTGCATGTAAATACATCAAGATAACTGCCTTCTAAATGAATATTGTGAGCTAAGATTTCTGTATAATTTCGTTTTACATACAATGGGGCAAAAGCAGAACATAAATAATCCTGATGACCTCCTGCCCAAGATGCGTGAGATGGCCGTTTAGCATTTGCTGTATGCACACTGTAAGCTGGATCATAAGAAGCAGCCCGATGATAATAATCACGATATTGATCGTGAAGTCCCAGCATATAATTGCAGTTTTTTATCGTGTCGCTTAAGGCTTTCAAACCTTCCCATCCTCCGGCTTCTTCGCATGCAGGAAGAATATCTGGATGGTTGTTGTCATATCCATATTGTGCCCATCCATCTAAGTGAAGGTAAAGCTTTTTTATTCCTTGTTTTTTATAATGTAAAATTTCTTCTGCACGCTTTGAAAAAGAAGTTATGGAATTGTTTTTTTCAGGATCTTTTTGATCATAAAATGAAGAATCTTTTTGTACAAAGGTTTTAATTCCCATATGAACAAAGCCACTTCCAATAAGTTTATCTACAAGAGGATTTTTTGCACATTTTTCTTTTAATGTGGTTACTTTTCCTTTTTCTTCTGCATATAGACGATATTCTTTGCAAAGTGTATTGTAATCGCAGTTTTGATAAAAGTGCATCTGCATTTTTCTAGGATAGCACATATGTCCCATACTAGGCAGCCAGCGAAGAAATAAATTTGTATAAGGTCCATTGGCAGGGTGCTCTACACTATAAGCACAGTCCCAGTACGTTTCACAGATACACATATATCCATTGCGGTTTTTAATTTGTCCAAACCATGGCATATAAGCACTGGAAGAAGCAAACTGTCCATCAAAGGGAAGCTTTGTTAATTCTTCTTTCCATGTATTTGGTAAAAGCAGTCCCTGCTGTAAATTTAAAAGTGAATACCAATGAGAATCGTATGCTTCAAATTCCATAGGGGAAGGCCACACAACTTCTTTAATGTTTTTATCTTCTTTTATTGGAATCCATTCAAAATGTAAAGTTCCATTACGATATTCACTCCATATTATTGTATCAAATGCAAGACCATCATCTAAATAATGTGTTAAAATGCCTTCTCCTATACCATTTTTGTAGGGGATATGAGAAATGCTTTTTATATCATGAAAATAAAGTTTTCTTTCATCAGTGAGAAGATAGGCACGATACTTTTGTGTGATCCAGTTTGTATCTGGTGTATGAATTTTTATCTGCAGTGTATCTTCTTTAAAGTTAAATGTTAAGTTTTTCCAGTTCCATTCCATAAATCATACCTCTTGTTCTTTTGTAATATCATACTATGCATATGAATAGATTACAAATATTTATGAAAATGAAAGTATATTTTATGTTATACTTTTTCATAGCAGCAGGAAAGAAGGAATGTTATGAAAACATTATATTTGAGTGATTTAGATGGGACATTATTAAATGATGACAGCAAACTAAGTGAAAAAACAATACGGATTATAAATTCACTGGTAGAGCAGGGAGAACATATTTCTTTTGCGACAGCACGTTCCATGCTTTCTGCACAATCTGTTATTCAGGGTTTAAAGTTAAGAGATGGGGTTATTGTATATAATGGTGTATATATATTAGAACCTTCCAGTAAAAAGGTCTTACATGAACGTTTATTTTCAAAAGAAGAAGCACAGAAGCTTTTGGAATTGTTTACACAATATGGGCTTCATCCCTTTGTTTATACATATATTGATGGAGTTGAAAAAGTGTTATATGAGAAACATGAATTTCATGAAGGTGCGGCCCATTATCGATACAGTAGAAAAAATGATCCTCGTTTTATAGAACTAGATAATCGAAAGGATTTGCTTCAGGGAGATATTTTTTATTTTACGATCATTGATGATAAAGAAAATTTAGATGATGTATATGAGGTTTTAGAAAATACATGTTCTTTTATGATCGTTTATCAACAAGAAAGAAATCGTGAGGAATACTGGCTGGAAGTAATGCCTAAAAAGGCTAGCAAAGCGGATGCGATGCTTCGTTTAAAAGAAAAAGAAGGGTTTGATGAAGTTATTTGCTTTGGTGATGCTGCCAACGATATAGAAATGTTTAAAGCAAGTGATGCCTGTTATGCAGTAAGCAATGCAATTGATGAAATAAAAGCATTGGCAGATGGAGTTATTGGTTCCAATAATGAGGATGCTGTTGCATTGTGGATACAGGAAGATGTAAATAGAAGAAAAAAGAGGGAAGCTGCTTCTTCTTGTATGAAAAAGGAAAAAATTTGATTATTATGAGAAGAAATGCTAATATAATGGTGTTTCACATTAAATTACATGAAAAAATGAGGAGAGATTGCTTATATGGACTCGGAACTGGGTGTTCAAATTCTAATTTTAATTATACTTTTGTTTTTATCTGGATTCTTTTCTTCTGCAGAAACTTCACTGATTTCAGTCAGTAAAATGAAAATGCGTGCTTTGGCAGAAGAAGGAAATCATCGAGCACAGAAGGTACTTGATATTACAGAAGATTCTTCCAAAATGTTAAGTGCTATTTTAATTGGAAATAACTTGGTAAATACATTTGCAGCCTCTATTACTGCAACAATAGCATATTCTTTTGGGGGCTATGCAGTTAGTATTGCCACGTTTATCATCACATTGCTTATTTTGATTTTTGGAGAGATTACACCAAAAACGATTGCAACACAGCATAATGAAGGGATGGCCTTGTTTTATGCAGGCATTATTTCCTTTTTAATGACAGTTTTAACACCAATTATTGTTGTTATTAACTTTGTTTCAAAAATAATATTGAAGCTGTTTCGTATTGATATGAATAAAAGTACACAGAGAATGACAGAAAATGAATTGCGTACGATTG
This sequence comes from Amedibacterium intestinale, assembly GCF_010537335.1. Taxonomy (NCBI): domain Bacteria; kingdom Bacillati; phylum Bacillota; class Erysipelotrichia; order Erysipelotrichales; family Erysipelotrichaceae; genus Amedibacterium; species Amedibacterium intestinale. The sequence goes on along the minus strand of NZ_AP019711.1, from coordinate 1,320,727 downwards.
TGGATGTGAGTCATGAAGAAGGTGTCATTGAAACAGATGAAAAAGAAATGATTAACAATGTGTTTGATTTAGGAGATGCCAAAGCGAAGGAAGTTATGGTTCCTAGAATTCATGTTGTCTTTGCTGAAATTGGAACGAGTTATGAAGAATTAATAGCGATTTTTAGAAAAGAAAAATTTACACGCCTTCCTATATATCAGGGAACTACTGATAACGTTGTTGGAACGATCAACATGAAAGATCTTCTGTTATATAAAGATAACATGAAAGATTTTAAAATCAGCAAGATTTTGCGTAAGCCTTATTTTACATATGAAAATCAAAAAGTTTCTGATCTTTTAGTAGAAATGCGTAAGACTTCTATTAATATCGCAATTGTATTGGATGAATATGGAGAAACTTCCGGTCTGATTACACTTGAAGATATTCTAGAAGAAATTGTAGGGGAAATTCATGACGAATATGACGAACATGAAGAGGAGTATATTCGTAAAGTTAAAGATCGTGAATATATCATTAAAGGTTTTGTTAGCTTGAATGATTTAAATGATGAATTGGATTTAGATTTAGAATCAGAAGATTTTGATTCGATTGGTGGTTTGATTATTGATAAGTTGAATCGTCTTCCACAATTGCATGATCGAATTGTATTAGAGGATGGCACAATTTTAGAAGTTCATCAGCTTTTGAAAAATCGTATTGAAGAAGTACATTTAATTTTACCGCAGCCTAAGGCTGAAGATGAAGAGAATAAGGAAGATAAATGATAACAAAAACAGCAGATTTCCTGCTGTTTTTTGCTATTCAAAGGGATATTTCATATTCCATTGTTTTCGTATGGTATCCATAAGTTTCATGATATGAAGAGTTACGTGGTGTGGCATTTGTGGACATTCAAGCTTGTTTTCTTTCAGTGCATCATAACATGCTAGTACTTCATATTCATAACCTGTAATCTGAGAGGGAATGGTATATGTTTCTATAAGTTGATGGTCTTTATTAAAGCGTTCAATTTTTTCTGGATTGTTGATATTGGTTATGGTGAGATAGCCATCTTCTCCATAAATATATCCCATGCGATCAGTTGGCGTAAGCATGCTGGCATGTAAAACAGCAATTTTCTTATCTTTCCAATATAACGTGATACTGTCTAATAAATCGACTCCCTGAGTAGACATCACAGCATGTGCTTTGACATCACTTACATCCTCACCAAATGCCATCATGGCAAAGTTTAAGGTATAGATACCAACATCTAATAAAGCACCTCCTGCCAACTCTGGATTGCTCATACGTGGTACATCTTTTATTGGATATCCCAGATTGGCTTGAATAGAATGAACCTCTCCAAGAACTTTAGATTCTACAATTGATTTAATAATTGTTCTTGAAGGCATATATCTGGTCCAGATAGCTTCACTAATAAAAACTTTTTGTTTCTTTGCAAGACTTAATAGTTCTTCTGCCTGTTTGGCATTGGCAGTGAATGATTTTTCACACAATACAGGTTTATGATGAAGAATACATAGTTTGGCATGCTCATAATGATGAGAATGTGGGGTAGCAATATAAATCAAATCAATCTGTTCATCTTTAACAAGTTCTTCATAACTTCCATATGCAGCAGGTATATGGTATTTAGAGGCAAAAGCTTCTGCTTTTTCTAAATTTCTTGATGCAACAGCATATAAAGAAATGTCTGGATGTTTCATTTTCTTTATGGTATCCGCCATGATATGTGCAATATTTCCTGTACCTAGGATTGCAAAATTCATTAGTTTTCCTCCTTGTCAATTTTACAGTATGATTATAACAGAGATCGGTCTTACATTCGATAAAATTATGTCCTCTTTCTTTGGGTAAAAATTTCTTGGATAAAAGGATTGAAGCTTTATAGGGGATATGTTAAAATGAAAACAGTTATACAACTGACGGAAGTAGAATTGACTACATGGAGTATAATTATAACAAGAGCCGACCGTCTGGGCATTTCATATTTGAAGAGCACAGAGAAAATCGGCTCTTTTTGTACAATTGCAGATAAATGATGGCGATGATTGTCATATATTTATCGAAACTACATGTTTATAGTGTTATAACAGGAGGAAAAGACATGAGTGTAGAAAAGAAAGCATGGGAAGGATTTAGTGGACGTATCTGGAAAGAAGAAGTCAATGTTCGTGATTTTATTCAGAATAACTATAAGCCTTATGATGGTGATGAGTCCTTTATGGCTGAACCGACAAAGGCAACGATGACTTTGTGGGATGAGTTACAAAAACTGCAAAAAGAAGAACGTGCAAAAGGCGGCGTTCTTGATATGGAGACAGAAATTGTTTCTTCTTTAACTGCGTATGGTCCAGGTTATATTAAAGAAGAATTGAAAGATTTGGAAAAAGTTGTAGGTCTTCAAACAGATAAACCGTTAAAACGTGCCTTTATGCCTTATGGTGGTATTAAAATGGCAGAAGAAGCATGTACAACTTATGGTTATACACCAAGTGAAAAACTGCATGAAATCTTTACAAAATATCATAAAACACATAACCAGGCAGTGTTTGATGCTTATACACCTGAAATGCGTCTTGCACGTCGTAATAAAATCGTAACTGGATTGCCAGATACTTATGGACGCGGTCGTATTGTTGGGGATTACCGTCGTGTTGCATTATATGGTGTTGATTATCTGATTGAACAGAAAGAAAAAGATTTGGCAAATTGTGGCTGTGGTACGATGAGTGATGATATCATTCGTCAGCGTGAAGAATTAGCGGAACAAATTAAAGCATTACGTGGAATGAAAGAGATGGCAGCAATTTATGGCTTTGATATCAGTAAACCGGCAACAAATGCAAAAGAAGCATTCCAGTGGTTATACTTTGGATATTTAGCTGCAATTAAAACACAGAATGGAGCAGCAATGTCTGTTGGACGTGTATCTACTTTCTTAGATATTTATATTGAACGAGATTTAGAAAAAGGAATTTTAAATGAAAGTGAAGCACAGGAATTAGTAGATCATATGACAATGAAATTCCGTATGGTTAAATTTGCACGTATTCCTTCTTACAATCAGTTATTCTCTGGAGATCCTGTTTGGGCAACTTTAGATGTAGCTGGTTTAGGTATGGATGGAAGACATATGGTTACAAAAACATGTTATCGTTTCCTTCACACATTAGAAAACATGGGGCCTTCTCCAGAACCAAACTTAACTGTTTTATACTCCAGCAATCTTCCAGAAGCATTTAAGAAATATGCTGCAAAAGTATCCATTGCGACAAGTTCTGTACAGTATGAAAATGATGATGTCATGCGTCCTGTATGGGGTGATGATTATGCGGTATGCTGCTGTGTATCCGCAACACAGACAGGAAAAGAAATGCAGTTTTTTGGAGCACGTGCCAACCTTGCGAAATGTTTATTATACGCAATTAATGGCGGTGTAGATGAAAAAACAAAAGTACAGGTTGGACCGGAATACAAAGCTATCACAAGTGAATATTTGGATTATGATGAAGTTATGCATCGTTATGATGTCATGATGGAATGGCTGGCAGATTTATATGTAAATATTTTAAATCTGATTCAGTACATGCATGATAAATATTATTATGAAGCAACACAGATGGCTTTGATCGATACCAATGTAAGACGTACATTCGCAACAGGTATTGCAGGATTCTCTCATGTAGTGGATTCTTTAAGTGCTATTAAATATGCGAAAGTAAAAACAATTCGTGATGAAAATGGACTGGTTGTGGATTATGAAGTAGAAGGAGATTTTCCTCGTTATGGAAACGATGATGATCGTGCAGATGATATTGCGGTATGGTTATTAAAAACATTTATGGAAAAAATTGAAAAACGCCACACATATCGTAATTCAGAACCTACAACTTCTATTTTGACAATTACTTCTAATGTTGTGTATGGAAAAGCAACTGGTGCAATGCCAGATGGAAGAAAAGCAGGAGAACCATTATCACCAGGTGCAAACCCTTCTTATGGTGCAGAGCAGAATGGTTTACTGGCTTCTTTAAACTCTGTCGCAAAACTTCCTTATGAATATGCGTTAGATGGAATTAGTAATACGCAGACAATCAATCCAGGTGCATTAGGACATGATGAAACAGAACGTGTAGAAAATCTTGTACGTGCAATGGATGGATATTTTGATCAGGGTGCACACCACTTAAATGTTAACGTCTTTGGTGTGGAAAAATTAAAAGATGCTATGGAACACCCAGAAAAAGAAGAATATGCAAACTTTACGATTCGAGTTTCTGGATATGCAGTTAAATTTATTGATTTAACACGTGAACAGCAGTTAGATGTAATTTCTAGAACTTGTCATTCACATCTGTAAAATAAGCAAAAGGTCTGTAAACAATGCAGACCTTTTTACAAAAAGGAGAAGATGCTATGGAAAATATAAAAGGGGCAGTTCATTCAATTGAAACGTTTGGCTCTGTAGATGGACCAGGGATAAGATATGTGATTTTTATGCAGGGTTGTAAAATGCGTTGTCAGTTTTGTCATAATGCGGATACATGGAAAATAGAAGAACCGAAGGAAACCGCTGAGGAAGTGTTAAAAAAAGCTTTACGCTATCGTCCTTACTGGAAAGATAAAGGGGGAATTACGGTAAGTGGAGGAGAGCCTTTATTACAAATTGATTTTTTACTTTCTTTATTTCAACAGGCGAAAAAACAAGGAATCCATACGGTAATCGACACATGTGGAAATCCTTTCACAAAACAAGAACCATTCTTTTCTAAATTTCAAGAACTTCTAAAACTAACGGATTTATTTTTGCTGGATATTAAACATATTGATGATGACAAGCATAAAGAATTAACTGGCTGGGGAAATGAAAATATTTTAGAAATGGCACAGTATTTATCTGCTGTGAAAAAACCGGTATGGATTCGTCATGTGCTTGTACCACAAAGAAATGATGAAGATGAACAATTAAAAAGATTAGATGAATTTATTAAAACATTAGATAATGTGGATAGAGTAGAAGTTCTTCCTTATCATACATTAGGAGTATATAAGTGGAAAGAATTAGGTATGGAATATCCATTAGAAGGGATAGAGCCACCTACAAAAGAACAGGTCGAATACGCCAGAAAACTTTTGCACTGCGATGATTATAATGAATATAAAAAATAAAACTATGGGCTATTGTAATATATTATGTAATAGCTTTTTTTAACTGCTTCTATATATTTTTTAAACATGTTTAAGGTATAATGATATTAACGATGGTAATCTTTTTGAAATGGAGAAGAAATCATGTGGAATTTATAGCTTTTGAAAAAGTGATTGTATATTTTTCAAGAATAGATTGTTTAATATAATGATGAAAAATATTTACTTGTTCAGCTATAATTTTAGAAACAGAATTTTATTAAAGAGGTGATATGTATGGCTTTTGATTTTAAAAAAGAATATAAAGAAATGTATATGCCAAAGAAAACTCCAAATATAATTGAGATACCTAAAATGAATTATTTGGCGGTAAGAGGAAATGGTGATCCAAATCAGGAAGATGGAGACTATCAAAAATCAATTGAATTGTTATACGCAGTTGCTTATACCATTCGAATGAGTTATAAAGGAACATATAAAATTAAGGGGTTTTTTGAATATGTTGTTCCGCCTTTGGAAGGCTTTTGGTGGCAGGAAAATGTAAAGGGAATGGATTATCATCAAAAGAATGATTTATGTTTTATATCTATCATAAGACTTCCAGATTTTGTCAAAAAAGAGGATTTTGAATGGGCTATTGAAGAAGCAACAAGGAAGAAAAAGAAAGACTTTTCAAAAGTAGAATTTTTGACCTATGAAGAAGGAACTTGTGTTCAATGCATGCATATAGGTTCTTATGATGATGAGCCTGCAACGGTTAAGCTTATGCATGAATATGCCTATGCACAGGGATATGAATTAGATATAAACGATGAAAGATTTCATCATGAAATATACATAAGTGATCCAAGAAAAGGTGATAAAAGTAAATTAAAGACAGTTATAAGACACCCTGTAAAGAAAATAGAAGAAGATTCTTAGTATACTGTTGGAAGTGGAAATATATTTGATTATTTGAGAAAAGTCATCATTGAGGTATTATCTTTGTTTTAATAAGTTTAACAGGAAAGGAAATTAAAATAGTTTTGAGGTAGGTATATGAATATTAGAATTGCGACTGCATCTGATTTATCAAGAATAGCTGAAATATATGTTTTTAATAATCGTATAAACTATTTACCAATTTTTAAAGATGTGGAATATTCCTTTAAAAAATTGCAGGTGATTTCTATTTCTAATGATTATTTTGGAAGGGAAGATGTACGAAAGAATATTTATGTTTATGATGATGGAATAATAAAAGGATTTGTTCAAGTGGATAAAACAGAAATCATCAAATTATATGTAGATACTTTTTTTCAGAAGGAAGGTATTGGGAGTAAACTTATTCAATATGTAATAGATAAACATCATGTGGATAATCTTTGGGTTCTAGAAAAAAATAGGAAAGCAATTACTTTCTATAACAGGCATGGATTTTTCTTTGAAGGTGAAATGAAATTTGAAGAGGGCACATCAGAAAAGTTATTGCGGTTTATAAGAAAACATTCTTAAGATATAAGTGGGAAATGTTATATACATAACAATGAAAGAAAGTTCATATACTGATGATATTTTGCAAGAGTTATAGTTTTATGGAGGAGATAAATAATGGAAGAATTTGTTGGATTTTTTGTAAAGTTGGCTACTGTTTTTTTGATTATAGTACGTTTAATCGTACCAGTTTGCATCGTTGTTAGTACGGTGTATCTTGTAAAGATTTATAAATACTTGACTAATAAATAAAAACATATAGTGAAATCGAAAAGTCTTATAAGATGTAAAGCATGCATATCGTTAAGGGGACAATGTTCCTCTTTTTTTATATATAACAGTATATAACACTTGACAACAGTTATTTGCTGTTCTATACTGTTTATAGAAAGAAGGATGTTAGATATGAGGATTATTATAAATAATTCATTAATGATACCTATATATGAGCAGATTGTAGACCAAATTAAGACACAAATTCGAAATGGAGAGTTAAAGGAAAATGATAACTTGCCATCTGTACGTGGACTTTCAAAGGAACTTAAAATAAGTGCTTTAACTGTGAAGAAAGCTTATGATACTTTAGAAACAGAGGGATTTGTAATAACAGTTCATGGAAAGGGAACTTATGTAGCCGCAACCAATAAGGAGCGTTTACTGGAGGAACAGCGAAAAGAGGTCGAAATGGATTTAGAAAGGGCAATCCAAAAAGGTAGACGCTGTGGAATAAGTGATGAAGATATAAGAAGCATATTTGAAATCATATTGGAGGGATAAGAAATGTTACAAATTGAAAACGTAAGAAAAAACTATGATAATTTTTCTTTGAATTGTAGTTTGGAAGTAAAAAAAGGACAGATTACAGGTCTTATTGGACAAAATGGGGCAGGGAAAAGTACAACCTTTAAGGCGATATTAGGGTTGATTTCGATTGATGATGGTACAATTCGCCTGTTAGGAAAGGATATAAAAGATTTTACTGCTGCAGATAGAGAAGATTTAGGTGTTGTTCTTTCAGATTCTGGGTTTAGTGGCTATTTAACCATTAACGATATTCTACCTGTTTTAAAAAACTTATATAAAGACTTTAATGTGTCATTTTTTATGAAACAAGTGCAAAAATTTCAACTTCCTCTTACAAAAAAAATCAAAGAATTTTCCACTGGAATGAAAGCTAAGCTAAAGGTTTTGGTTGCGATTTCTCATAATGCGAAAGTATTGATTTTGGATGAGCCTACTTCTGGATTAGATGTGATTGCCAGAGATGACATTCTTGAGATGTTAAGAGAGTTTATGGAAAAGGATGAGGAACGTGCTATCTTAATTAGTTCTCATATTTCTTCTGACTTGGAAACTTTGTGTGATGATTTATATATGATACATGAAGGAAGTGTAATTTTACATGAAGATACAGATGTTTTGTTAAGTGATTATGCATTACTAAAAGTTAATGATGAACAATTTTATAAATTGGATAAACAATATCTTTTAAGAATAAAGAAAGAAACTTATGGATATAGCTGTTTAACAAATCAAAAACAATACTATATGGAAAACTATCCAGATATAGCAGTTGATAAAGGAACGATTGATGAAGCTATTATGATGATGATTCGAGGTGAAAAGTTATGAAGGGGTTACTAATAAAAGATTTTAAGTTAATAAAGATGCATAGAAACTATTTTGCTATGATTATTGCTATTGCTTTTGTTATTTCTTTGCTTACAGAAGATACTACGTTTATGCTTGGATTTATTTCTTTTATAACATCGATGTTTACAATTAGTACGATCAGTTATGATGAATTTGATAATGGGAATGCTTTTTTATTCACACTTCCTATTGATCGTAAAAAATATGCAGCAGAAAAGTATGTGTTTGGGATGTTACTTGGAGGATGTTCTTTGTTTCTAGCCATCATACTGGCTATAATTCTTAATTTAATTGAAAAGAGTGACACAATCAGTAATATATTGATTAGTGGGGGTATGCTTTTACCATTTATACTTCTTTTATTGTCAATTTTGATACCCTTTCAACTAAAATTTGGTAGTGAAAAAGGAAGAATTGTGATTTCAGCAGTATTTAGTATTGTATTTCTTATTAGTTTTGTATTAGGAAAATCAATAGGTATGCTGGGAATTAATATAGCGGAAGTTATAAATCGTATATCGCTTTTAGGTGCTGGAGGTCTATTCATATTGATTTTTGTAATTTCCATGATAGTTGTATTATTTTCGATGAAAGTGAGTATCTCTGTTATGAACAAAAAAGAATTTTAAGGAATACCGTTATGGATTTTACAATATTGGCTGTAGTAATACTGCTTTGTGGAGGTATTCCGTTGAGAAATAAGATATATAAAGCCCGAAAAGAGGAAAAGAAAGATTCTAGGAAAAATTAGAAAAACGTTTATACGAGGAGAATGTATGGTGAAAAAGAATTTGTATAAAATACTTTAAAGATAAAATAAATAAAGAAAGACAGTTTTAAGATTTCTAAAATTGTCTTTTTTTAAAAATAGGTAGAGTTTTCTTAAAGTGCAGTTTTTTGAATATCTAGTTAATGTTATATTGCATTTTGAATGTGAATCCTATATGCTTTATAAAAAGAAGAGGAGGGATTTTATGTTTTTAGAAGTGAAAGGTTTACATAAAAGCTTTGATGGAAATGAAGTTTTACATGGGGTATCCTTTTCGGTTGAAAGTGGAAAAGCACTTGGTTTATTAGGGAGAAATGGTGCAGGGAAGTCAACAACCATACGTATTTTAATGGACGTTTTTAAGGCGGATAAGGGAGAAATAACTGTTGATGGAAAACCTTTTTATGCGAAAGATTTTAATATTGGCTATCTACCAGAAGAAAGAGGATTATATCCTAAAAAGAAAGTTAGTGAACAATTAATTTATTTGGCTTCGCTTCGAGGTTTATCTCATAAGGAAGCGAAACAAAATGTAAAAGCATGGTTAAAAAGATTGGGAATAGAGGAATATGAAAATCGAATACTGGATACTTTAAGTAAAGGAAATCAACAAAAGGTACAGCTTGTTCAAACATTAATCTGTAATCCTGATCTTATTATTTTGGATGAGCCATTTTCTGGTTTGGACCCAGTAAATTCTCAAATTTTAAAAGAAGTTGTACAGGAGCAGATTCAGAAAGGAAAACTTGTTATTTTTTCTTCACATCAAATGAATTATGTTGAAGAATTTTGTGAAGATATCATAATTCTTCATCATGGAGATGTTGTGCTGCAGGGAAACGTAAAACAAATAAAAAAAGAGTATGGGAAAAATCGAATAGTACTTCGAGCAGGCATACCAGAGCATGAGTTTTCGTCTTTTCTAAAACAAGAATGTTCTCAAATTTTGCATGTCTATAAACAAAATGGAAATGAGTTTATCGTTGAGCTTGAAAATCATGTAGAAAGAAAAGATGTATTAAAAAAGATGATGGAACACGATATAGAGTTAGAAGCCTTCTATTTGTATGAGGCATCTTTGACAGATATTTTTGTTGATAAGGCAGGTGATGACAAGTGAGAGAATTTTTAATCGTACTAAGATTTGAATTAAAGACGATGCTGTCTAAAAAATCTTTTTTAATTTCTACCATTATTGTAATGCTTGGGGCAATTGTGCTTTTCTCACTGCCACGCTTTATTTCAAATGATGGGCAAGATAATAATGGTGCAGTTACAAAAGAGAAAAAGATGCTTGTCTATGATCAAATGGATGTTTTAAAAAATCAAGAACTGATGCAACAAAGCTTTCCTGAATATGAAATACAGTTTGTAGATTCTTTATCTGAAGTAAAAGATCAAGTTAAAGATGGCAAAGTGGATGCTGGATTTGAAATTAGAAATTCTTCAGAATTTGTATATTATGTAGAAAATTCATCTTTAAATGATATGACTTCTTCACGATTTGAAAGTATGATGAAACAAAATTTTCAAACAAGTGAATTAAAAAAATTAGGGTATGATGTTAATAAGGTACAAAAGGTTTATCAATCAGCAATTGCTTCTGAAACACAGGTATTAGGTAAAGATGGAAAAAGTAATTATTTTTATACTTATGTTTTGATTTTACTTTTATATATGATGATTTTAATTTATGGAAATCAGATTGGAGTTGGAGTAGCAACTGAAAAAAGCAATCGTGCAATTGAAATTTTAACAACGAGCTGTTCTTCTAATGCGTTGATTTTTGGGAAAGTAATGGCAGGTGCTATTACAGGGATCATACAGACCTCCTTGATGGTTGGCTCTTTCCTGCTTTCTTATAGCTGGAATGCACAAAGCTGGAACTATTCTTTAGATAGATTTTTAAATATTCCATCTTCTGTATTGTTGACATTTGCTATGTTTGGTATATTGGGGTATTTGTTGTTCAGTTTCTTATTTGGAGCAATTGGTGCGTTGTGTTCGAAAGTAGAAGAGGTAAATGGAGCAACATTGCCATTGCAATTGTTTATTGTAGCAGTTTTTCTAATCAGTATGGTTACGTTGCAGATACCCGATACTTTATTCGCTAAAATTGTATGTTATATACCATTTACTTCATGGATGTGTATGTTTGTCAATGTAGCATTAGGAAGTGTTTCGTTTATTGAAGTTATAATTTCTTTGCTTTTATTAGCGATCACAACACTATGTGTAGGATTTATCGGTGCAAAATTATATCGAAGAGGAACATTATCTTATGGCAATCATTTAAAATTAAAAAAAGTGCTATTTAAAAAATAAAAGAAAAGACAGTTTCTTACTGGTGTTGATAAGAAACTGTCTCTTTTTATTGTTGATGAGTAAATACTTCTTCGATTTCAATGACATACATTGTATGCAAGTCCATATTTGGATAATTTTTAGCTAAGATTTCTTTATCAAGAAAGTTTTCTTCCTTCATTTCCTGCATATATAGCTTTCTTCCTAGTATTACAGTATTTGCTTCTTCAAAATATGGAATATTGTTTTTGTAGGCTACATGAAGCTCTGCATTTTTTATTTTATCTTCATCTCTACCAGAAACTCTTCCTAAATAAGATAATTGCTTACGATAGCTTTCATCAAAGAAAGTAAGTGAAAGGTGGGATGTAGCATCTACAAATTCTTTTGTATATCGCTGTGGACGTATGAAAATAAAGGCAACTTTCTTATTCCATAAGATACCCATACCACCCCAGGAAGCGGTCATTGTATTCACTTTTCCATCTTTTTCAGCTGTAATCAACATCCATTCTTTGCCTATCATGGTAAAACAATCCGCATGTAGTTTTTCTGGTTCTATGTTTATAAGTTTCATTTTATATCTCTCCTTTGTTAACTAAGAACATTATAATATATGAAGATAGTGTAGGCAATAATGAATAAAAATATAAAATAATGTAAAAAGAAAGCGGTTTTTTATGAAATATGGAAATATTTACTTAAATATGCTATATTTTATATAAAGAATAGGCGAGGAGGCTTTGATATGGAAATGAAAGAAATTGTACAGCACGCTATGGATGATTATCGCCGCATTACTGGTTTGCGTTCTTATGTTTTATATGATAATACGGTTATTCAGAGTGCTTCTGAAAGGAATTATTTTTGTAAGTGCTTAAAGGTATCTGCAAAGGCTTTGGCAGAATGTGAGCGCTGTACACATGAAAACTATAATAATGCAAGAGAAATTGATTCAGAAAGTATTTATTCCTGTCATGCAGGTTTGATAAAGTGGGCTGTTCCTGTAGATGTCGACGATTTTCATTGTGTTGTTATTTCGGAAGGAATTTTATCTGTTCAGCAGGTAGAAGAAGATGCAGAACGCTGGACAAAATATTTAAGTGAAGAATATAATCTGGATCAGGAAATGCTTTTAGATAGTTTTCGGGTTATTAAGACGATGGATGAAAAACAGATGTATGCATCTATTGAATTATTGAAAAATCTGCTTTCTTATCATATTAGCATGCGTGGATAAGCTTCACGTTTCAGGTCTTTCTAGAAAAGACCTTTTTTTATAAAAATGTACTTTTTATCAGAAATGTGTTAATATTGTTATAAACATAAAACGCTTTCATTTTCTTTGTAAAGTTATTTTTATATAAATAGGAGGTATCTATGAAAAGAGAAGCTGGAATTTTAATGCCAATATCTTCATTACCTTCAAATCAGGGAATAGGGGACTTTGGTAAACATCCGTATCGTTTTATTGATGCGATTTCGAAGCAAAATATCCATATATGGCAAATTTTACCATTGAATCCTGCAGGTTATGGGAATTCACCGTATCAGCCATATTCATCTTTTGCAGGTGATGAAATTTACATTAGTTTAGACACGCTGGCAGATTATGGATTAATAAAACAAAGTTCTGTACGAAATTTTAATAAATTCAGTGATGCGGTGGATTTTGAAGGGGTTCGAGCTTTTAAAGAGCCTTATTTTAGAAAAGCATATAAGATTTTTTTGAAGAATTTTCATCAGTTTGAGAAAGAATACCAGCTGTTTTGTTCTACAGCAGAATGGTTATATCCTTATGCTGTGTTTATCGTACTAAAAAGAAAAAATGAAAATAAGCCATGGCAGGAATGGAAAAAGGAAGAAAGAGATTGGATTGATAGTCGACAACTTTCTTTAGAGGATATAGAAGATGAAATTAAGTATCATCAATTCCTGCAGTTTATCTTTTATAAGCAGTGGAATGATATTAAGAAGTATGCAGAAAAGCATCATGTAAAGATTTTAGGTGATATACCATTTTATGTGGGTTTGGATAGTGCAGATGTGTGGCAGTATAAGAATCAATTTTTATTAGATGAAAATGGATATCCGTCTTTTGTTGCAGGTGTACCTCCTGATTATTTCAGTGAAACAGGGCAGAGATGGGGAAATCCAATTTATGACTGGAACATTATGAAAAAAAATCGTTATGATTTTTGGATGAAACGTTTGGCATGGAATGCACAGCAGTTTGATATTATCCGATTGGATCATTTCAGGGCTTTTGATACATATTGGAAAATTCCCTCATCTTGTCCAACAGCGGTAGAAGGAGAATGGATTTTAGGGCCTGCCTATGATTTTTTTGATGAAGTGTATAAATGTTTTCCAGATATTCATCTAGTTGCGGAAGATCTTGGAGATTTAAGGCCACAGGTATTAAAACTTAGAGACTTTTATCATTTGAAAGGAATGCATGTGATTCAATTTGAAATGCAGCCTAAATTATTAAAAAAATCACGTAAAGAAGAGGTGATTTTATATACAGGAACACATGATAATGATACTTTGGAAGGATTTTATTTGGATTTGACACAAAATCAAAAGATTGCATTACGAAGATTCTTCCACAATTGTGGATATGATGATCGAAATTTTCATAATTTAGTTATTCGTTATTGTCTGGACAGCAATGCTTCTACAGTAATCATTCCTTTGCAGGATGTTTTAGGTTTAAAAAAGGAAGGAAGATTAAATACACCGGGAACAATTGGTTCGCCAAACTGGGAATGGAAGGTAAAAAATCTAAAGGAATTTTATTCTCTTCTTCCTGCCCTTGGGAAATGGATCAAAGATAGCAAACGTTAAAACTTATCAGTGAAATGATAAGTTTTTTGTTATGTATACAGGTAAATAAAAAGATGATTCAGTATTAAATCGTGAATCATCTAGGTTTTATATTTATATATTGTGAAATTTTATTTTATGGTTTATTGATTTCCAAATGGGATGGTATTGTTCTGGTAGGATTGCGTTTCTGTTTGTGTTGTATCAGCTTCTCCAAGTTTCACTTTAATTTCTTTTGTTTCGTTTTCACGTAAGATTGTAAAACTCATATTATCTCCTGCCTTATGAGAATCAATTGCTTCTTTTACATCAGAAATAGAAGTAACATTTTTTCCATCTGCTTTTAAAATCTGATCGCCTGTTTTCAATCCGGCTTTATCAGCAGCTTTTCCTTTTTCTACTTCAGCAATATATACATTTTCTTTGTCGCTGTTAATCGTACTTGCTGCCTGTAAAACAACACCTAAAGAAGGTCTTCCTTTAACATATCCATTTTCAATTAGATTTTCAATAACAGTTTTTGCATGGTCAATAGGAATAGCAAATCCTAATCCTTCAATATTTTCTCCTCCAGATTTCGCATTTACGATACCAACTAATTCTCCATGATCATTAAACAATCCACCGCCAGAATTTCCAGGGTTAATAGCTGCACTTGTCTGCAGCAAATGCATGCTTTGATTGTCTACATTAATTTCTCTATCCAAGGCAGAAATAATACCGCTGGTTACTGTACCGCCAAGTTCCCCTAGTGGATTACCGATGGCAATAGCCACATCTCCAACTTCCAAATCTGCTGATTTTCCAAGCACAGCAGGTGTTAAATTTTCTGCTTTAATTTTAATAACTGCTAAGTCTGTTGTTTTATCTGTACCAACAAAGTCAGCATTATAGCTTTTACCATCTTTTGTTTTTACTGTAACTTTACTTGCTCCTTCAATAACATGGTTATTTGTGACGATATAGCCATCTTTTGATAAAATTACACCACTACCTGCTCCTGATGTAACAGCTTGTGGGAAAAATGGATTTGTAGAAACAGATTCTGTCTGAATTTCAACCACACTGTTTGCGGTAGCATCCGCTACTTGCTTGACACTCATTGCATTTGCATCAACAGAACCTTTATCAGATCCATTTTCTGTATTTGTTACAGACTGATACAAGACAGCTCTACCAGTTCCTCCATTTAGAGATAAGGCAGCCATTGTTCCTCCAAAACCACCTATTCCAGCTAAAATAAAACATCCGCATAAAACAAGCATGGTTTTCTTAGAACCTTTTTTTGCTTCTGCGTGCTGTTGACTGTTAAAGCTCGCATCTATATTCTCATCATTATTGTATATGTTTTGTTCCTCCATATAGGTACCTCCTTAAATACATTATGTATTATACCTATATATTATCTCAAAAAAATTTCAAAAATATGTGAAATTTGTCTTAAATTTTCAATATTTGATTAAGAGAGATGAAAATTGTTGAAAAAAATGAAACATTTTCTCTTTTATATCATGAGTTTTGTTCCTAATACAAAGAAGTGTGCTATAATCTCGTCTTTGACAGTTAGAAAGCGAAAAAAGTGCATTAAAGACTTTAGAATTAAGCTTTTTTGCACTTTTTGTCTTTGTAACGAATTGTGCTATATATGATGTTCTTTTGTGTATTTGATAATATTTCTCATTGTGGATCGTTTTATTATTTCTCTGTCTGTTTCAAAACCAAACAACTCATGCAGTAAATCTGTTAAATCTGTTCGTGTGTAAGAAGGTATATATCCTAATCCTTCTTTTAATTTTGTTACGTTCATCTTTCTCAATGTATCTATTATTTGTTCAGATGTATATTTTTTCTCTAATTTATATTCTAATATTCGATATATCAGAAGGGACAAGAAACAAATCAGGAAATGCGCTTTGATCCTGTCTTCTCTTTGCAGATAGATTGGTCGTGCATCAAAATCCGTTTTCATTATTCTAAAGCACTCTTCGATCTGCCATCTGCGTTTGTTGATAGCGATGATCTCCGCTACATCACCTTCCATATCTGTGCTTACCGCATAGAAACCATCATACATTGCTTCTTTATCTATAGCCTCCTGATCGATTTCGTAGATTTCTTCTTCTGCTACTTCTCCATTCGCTGTGATGGAAGTCCTCTTTGTAAATCTGCTTGGATCATTCGGATTTTTTCTATTCTTTTTGATTTTTCCATTTTTACTTATCATGTTTTTTGCTCTGTCTATCTGCCCTTGTCTTATCTTTTCCTGATAAGCTTTATATTTTGGAGAATAGGTAACGATAAGAGTTTCCGATATCTTTTTAGATTCTATAGGTACTTCTTTATAATAGATGGATTCATATACCTCTGGGTCATTTTCATCAAGATCTTTCAAATCAATGAATGTGCTGCTTCCTACTTTTCGATATTGTTTCGTATTTAAAGCGATATCTCTATCTTCTTTCTTTAATTTTTTTAATGACTGTGTAATGACATAGGATCTTCCTCCTATATCATTGAACAGTTTGTTATTCTGTGATGCCAGTCCACTGTCTGAGCAGTAGATGAATTCGGAACAGTCGAAATCCTGAATAACTTTATGTTCTAATGGTTTCAAGGATTTCTGTTCGTTTTGATTTCCGGGAAAGATATCAAAAGCTAAAGGGAAACCATCTCCATCCATGAATAACCCCATGCCTACGATAGGATTTGGACGATGTTCTTTGCTTTTTCCGTATTTTTTAAGTTCATCTTCTTGTTCGATTTCAAAGTAATAGTTCGTACAGTCATAATAAAGAACTTTTGTGTTTCTTTTATGAAGAAAGTTAGAATTTCGATAAACTTCCGCCTGTATGTAATCAGATTCCTCGGCCAATATAGATAAGGAACGATAGATATCCTGTAATTTATACTTTGGCTGTTCCAGCAGAGAATGAGCGAAAGAGAAAGAAGAGCGTTTACTGGAAGGATATAGAACACGAGCGTAGACAAGATCGCAGAGGATGCGATGGATATCATATTCGAATTTATGATGATTCTTAATATTACGACAAATATTGTCAAAATGAAGATTGGAACAGATGGATTGAAGGAATAGGTAGCCAACATTAAATAACAAAACTTCATTTTTTTTGATTTTTTTGTCGCTAGAGAAAGGTATGAGAACAGGTGCAGTATCCTGTTGATGGGATAAAGTGTCCTTTTTAGCTTCAGAACGAGCCCATTCCAATAATTTTTCTTCATTATTATCAAATTGAGGAAGCAGGTCATTTAATCGACCAAGCTTTCTAAAAATGCGACTAGAAGTTTTACCATTGTTTTTGCGATAAGAACTCATAATATAAATGCTTTTGGAATTGCCAGTGCCATTGATTGCAACGTACATATTCATCACCCAATATAATAATAACACATATAGCACAATATAGCACATAATAGAACATAAAATTTGACAAAAAAAGTAAAAGAAAAGCGCCTGTTTAAAGCGCCATAGTAAATTTATGAAATTTTATATGTGTCAAACTCCCGTGAAACATTTTCTCTTTTATATCATGAGTTTTGTTCCTAATACAAAGAAGTGTGCTATAATGAGTTTGGTATATATAGTACTATCTTCCGTATTATCTCGATTTACATTAATATAGAAAATATAGGGAGGCTGATAAAAATGGCAAACAAGAGTAAAAAAGCAATGACTGTGAAAGCAGAAGGTAACAATGGGAAAGAAGAACAGAAAAAAATTACGGCAAAACCAGAACCAAAAAAAATAACGGCTTCGAAAGAACCGGTGAAAATTGCTGCAAAAGAAGAACCAAAAAAATTAGCAGTCAAACAAGTGGAAAAAATTGAAGAGAAAAAAGGTGTTAAGTCACCAACGAAAAAAACATCTTCTAAAAAATCAGAAGTAAAGAAAACAACAAAGAAAGCAGCAGTTAAAAAAACAACAAGTAAAAAAACAACGAAAAAAGCAAAACTATCTGTTTATGAATCATGGAGTTTAGAAGAATGTATTTCTAAATTGCAGGCAATGAATGTTCATCATGTCTATGAAGATTATGCACATTTCCTGCTAGATGAACCCGATGTAAAGATTATTGAGAAAAATATCATAGAAGGAAATGGGATAGATAAAGCTGACTATGATTTTGATAAACATGGATATGATAAAGACTTAGTTATGGTTACTCTTAACAAAGTAGCAGATACAATGGATATCAAGGCAAAAGATTTTAAAGAAATAAAGAAACAGATAGGGGAATGTGTTAAGTTTAACATGACAGAGGATGTGGAAGTTAATTCTGCACAGTATCTAAAGGAATTTAGAGTATGCGAAAAAATATTGATGATCGGACAAAGAAAGCATATTTCCACTGCAGAAGAAGTTGGTTCGCTATTAGGAAGTGATATTGATCAGTTTATGCAGCATTTCTTTAAATTGGCGTATGATATTTTACCTGGATGGCAATACAATGATGTAAAATTTTATGAAGATTTTGCATTTGCTGTGTTATCCCAATATTCAGACTTATATACGAAATATCAACTGAATATTCTTCTTGATGTAGCGGATTTATATATTAAGCATGGAGATTTCCAACATGGTGATGAATGCTATGGATATATTTTAAGAGATAATCAGATTAAAGATTATATCTATTATCGTTTTGCTTCTGTATATGAACCGATTGATTTGAATAAAGCAAAAAGTTTAGCGTATGAATCTTTACAGTTTGTTGATGGACGATACACATACTATCAAAACATAATGGATATTATAAATAAATAGTAGAGAAAGGCATCTGAAAAGGTGCTTTTCTTTTGTAAAAATATCTGCAGGAAAATAAGCAAAATAATTTTTTATATTTTTTTAAAAAATGTGTTGACAGTATGATAAGTCAATGGTATTATATACAGGCACCAAGCGAAAAGCTGGTGAAAAAATAAGTGGCGCGTTGGAGAAACGGTTAACTCACATGCCTTTCACGCATGCATTCACGGGTTCGAATCCCGTACGCGTCACCATGTAAATTATATAAGTCATACGAGAAAATGTTCTTGTATGATTTTTTTTTATTATCTTATAGGTATGAAAAATGATGGTGATCATAATTTGGAAAAAATTAAATCCTGAAATGATTTCATATAATGGTGGATTTTGCTTGTTGAATCTTTGTGTTAAGGTATTTGGATAAATCGCAGATATATTTTAAGGGTATATTGAGGATTGTTTTGTATATGTGTATGAAAAAAGTATCCGTTTTGGATACTATTCTCCTATATATTTGAATCTCGGTATTTTTTCTCCGTTTTTATCAATAGTTTCAATAAACATTGATAAAGGACGAATCCAAATCTCTTTGTTGCCATACATTTGCTGGTATACTACATATGCTTCTTCTGTTTCTGAATGCTTTGCGATATGCAATACACGATATTGTTTGCCTTTAAAATGCTCATATAAACCTATTGGTATGGATGTTATCTGTGATGGCTTTGTATTGTTTTGGTTAGTTGTTTTCTGTACATCTGAATGTTTATCGTTAATAAGAAGAAGCGAACTTTTGGAAGGTATAAAAAGGGTAAGGGTATCATTTTCTGGATTATAAATAGTATCATCCCATAAATTTAATAAAGTTTTTTCTTTGCAGGTAAAATGAATTTCTACATCATATTCAGAAGTGTTGAAGGCGGCATAAAAATGCTGCTGCAAGTATGTTCTGCTGAAAACGAATTGTTCATTTGTGAGATAAACTTGTTGATAATCACCAAAGGATAAAACAGGAAGTGATTGTTTAAAAAGTCCAAGTTTTTCTATATGCTTTGTTAGTTTTGTATTTTGTATTTGTTTGTCAAGCTCGATACAAGGGCGTAATGCGGCATCACTGCCATTCTTTTTCATACCCTCTATACCCATTTCGCTTCCATAATAAATAGAAGGAATGCCAGGCATAGTATAAAGCATAGTATATGTGTTGAATAAATCGTTCTTATCGTTTAAGGTGCTGGCAAGTCGATTAACATCATGATTGTCTACAAAATTGTATAGAGTAAGATTCTTGTAAATACCGTCATTTCCAAACTGTCGGTTGAAAGAATATGCAATTTCAAAATAGTTTTTTGTATTATGTGATGAATAGAGTCCTTTATAACATTCATAATTTGTAACAGAATCAAGCATTTCATTGTTTGCCCATCGGTTGTAATCACCGTGAATGATTTCTCCCATTAGCCAAAAGTCTTCTTTTTTTTGTTTGCAGAATTGCCGTAGTCGTTGAAAAAAAGAAAAGGGGATGCAATCCGCAGCATCAAGTCGAAGTCCATCTATAGCAAAAGTGTCTATCCAAAAATTAACACAATCTAACAGGTATTGTATGACTTCTTCATTATAAAGATTTAACTTTACTAAATTATAATGCCCTTGCCACGTATCATAAGTAAAAGAATCTCCCATAGGACTTGGACAGTTAAAATTTAAATTAGAAAACCAGTTGCAGTATGGAGATGCTTCTTTTCTCTGCTGTACATCTTTAAATGCCCAGAAGTCTCTTCCTACATGGTTAAAAACTCCATCCAAAACAATACGTATTCCATTTCCGTGTAAAGCATCACATACATCTATAAAGTCTTTGTTTGTGCCTAGCCTGTGATCAAGACTACGATAGTCACTAGTATCATACCCATGTTCAAAGCTTTCAAAAACAGGGCCAAGATATAATGCGTTAATGTGGAGCTTTTTAAAGTGTGGAATCCAGTCTTTTAGTTTATGAATGCGGGGAGTAATGGTATCTTGATGATATTGTTCACATCCGCAAAATCCTAAAGGATATATATGATAAAATATAGCTTTCTTAGTCCAGTCATTCATGATCTCACCTCATGATAAAGTATAGCATGTTAGTGGTGAAAATATAAATTAAAAAAATTTCGCTTAATTTAACAAAAAGGTACCTAGATAACAAATGAACCTTTAAATATAAAGCAAATTATATGTTTTTAAAGATTTTCTTGTTATGGTAAAATTTAAATCTTTCAATCTTCGTAAGATGATAGGCAGTTTTTCATTATCATCCATTTCCTGAAATCTACGAACAAATACAAACAAGCTCATGTATCGATTCATGTATTTTGTTGCGATACCCCTGTATGCAATCAATTGACCTTTTATTAGCAAATGTATACTGTTCACTGTGTTGATATGTTCTACGGTGTTGTATGACAAATGTGATTTTAATTGTACAAGACTGCAGTTTGCCTTTTTGGCCAGTTCATCATAACAAAATGCTCCATCGGAATAAATAATTGATTTTGGGTCTAGATTTTTTAGGAAGTTTTCTAGTATACTGTTCTTGGTTGGTTTTCCATAACCGACTGCTTTGAATATCTCATGACCATTTCTATCTGTTGTGGTAACGATACAGACTTGTTCATGAGATAATCCTCTATAAGATGATGGCCCGCCTCATTTGCGGGCTTTTCTTTGTATCTTCCTGCACCCTTTTTGGCTTTCAAGTTCAAAAGTTTCATCAATCTCTATGGTTCCGCTTAATTTCATATTTTCGCTGTCCAGCAATACTTCCAGTGCACAAAGGATTTTATGGCGATTTTCAAATATACAAGGGACAGAGAGGTCCAAGTCGGCTGCTGTCTTTTTAACGGAAACAAAACTTAATGTATCTAATACGATTTTTTTAAACATGCTTCTTTCAATTTTGGAGTACATTGTAATTGTGTGTGAATTGTAAGTGAAGATATGACTACAATCTTTACACATATAACGCTGTTTCCCGTTTTTAAACCCTTTCTTGATCATTCTGGATTCCTTGCCACAATATGGACAGCGTTTTGGCTTCAAATCCCTGTCTTCTTCATTAAGGTTCAAAGCATCAATAACATAGATTTCTAATTTTCTCTTTTGGTATGGTGTTAAAGCAGCAATAGATTTTAATAATTCTGATTGTTTCATGGATTGTTCCTCCTGTTTCTGAAATAATCATATATCTATTTGTTACATTATTTATGTAAGAAGTCATATTTAGGTACCCATTGGTTAAATTAAGCGAAAAATTTTAAAAAAAGTAGTTGCATTTATAGAAATGCTATGATATTATATATGAGCAAGTTCGGTAAGACTTGTTAAAAAAAGAATGCGGGTGTGGCGAAATTGGCAGACGCACCAGACTTAGGATCTGGCGCCTTCGGCGTGGGGGTTCGAGTCCCTTCACCCGCACCATTCTTGATTGAAATGAGCTCTTAAAGCCTTTAAATAAAGGGTTTGAGAGTTTTTTTTATATTTTTGAGATCTTCGACTTTCGAGATGCTTTTTTTGTTGGAAAATGCCTCGATTTTGAAAAATGTCCACTATTTCTGCAGCAAATGTCCACAATTTTTGCATTTGATGGTAATTACTCTATAAGAGGAAATTTTTAAAACTTTTCTTTATTTTTATTTTTATGTATAATTTGTTAGAGGTGATGTTATGGAGCTGCATGAAATTATTAGAGATTATAAGAATAGATTTCATCTTTCCAATATTGCATTAGCAGAAAGGTTTCAGGTAACACCGAATACAGTGGCAAGATGGCTTCGTGGTGAAGTGAAAAGTGTACAGGATGAAACGGCTTATAACATTAGTCAAATTCTTGGTTTCGATATTCAAAAAGTATTATCTGGTGATGCAGTTACTATGAAAAGACCTATTTTAGGTATTGCGAAAGCTGGATATGATATGTTTTTGGAAGAAAACTATTTAGGAGAAGAAAGTGTTTCAATGGAGGAATATCGAAAAGGAGATTATTTTCTTAAGGTTGAAGGAAATTCAATGATCAACGCAGGAATTGTTCATGGTGGACTTGTGTATGTGAAACAATGCAGCTCTGTGAATAATGGAGATATTGCAGTCGTTTCGCTAAATGATGAGGTAACGATTAAAAGGTTTATAAAATTAAAAGATGAAATTGTGCTTTCTGCGGAAAATCCAGAAG
Organism: Amedibacterium intestinale; assembly: GCF_010537335.1. NCBI lineage: Bacteria > Bacillati > Bacillota > Erysipelotrichia > Erysipelotrichales > Erysipelotrichaceae > Amedibacterium > Amedibacterium intestinale. The sequence continues at coordinate 1,297,564 of NZ_AP019711.1, read as the reverse complement.
TAGAAGATAGACATTTTACTGTAAAACAGGCCAAAGATGCATCTTTAAAAATATTAGGTAAAGTACTTTTTAGTAAAAATTATGTTTAATAGACGTTCATATCAAGTACATTTTTAAATCCTATTGTTTTGTTTGGGAAGTTATCTTGCAATATGGTTATATGAGAAAGCTTATATAATTAAAATAGAAAGTAAAAAGGTGTTGTGTTTTATCGAAATAATGCTAATAAATAAAGTGTGTTTTTTATCATATCTTGTTTTATTTATTAGAGTTTTTGTTGTTTCATAATACAAAATAGCAAGAATTTGATATAATTATGTTGATTATTCTTTGTATTATAAGGAGGAGACTATGAAAACTTATATTGGTGTAGATTTAGGTGGTACAAATGTTCGTGTTGCCAAAGTAGATGAAAGTGGGAATGTTTTACAGGTTCTAAAAGAGGAAACAGAAGCAAAACAAGGGCCTGAACATATTTTATCGAAAATTGAAAGAATGATTGCTTCTTTGGATGATTATGAAAGCTGTGAGGGAATTGGATTAGGAATACCAGGTCCTATTGATACACAGGCAGGGAAAATAATTGTATCAAATAACTTGCCTGATTTAATCGGCTATCCAATTGCAGATCGTTTTAAAAAACATTTTAATAAACCAGTTTTTATGGATAATGATGTAAATGTTGCAGGTTTAGGTGAAGCTTTGCAGGGAGCTGGGAAAGACAATCGTATTGTATATTATTTAACTGTTTCTACCGGTGTTGGTGGTGCTTTGGTTGTAGAAGAGAAATTGATTGCCGGAGCAAATGGACATGCTGGAGAAGTGGGAAATATGATTCTAGATCCACATCGTCCTGCTAGAGCAGGATTAAACACAGGAGCAACAGAATCAGAAATGAGTGGTCCTGCTTTAACAAGAAAAGCAAGTGAAGCATTGCAGCGTCCAATTGCTCATGCAGGAGAATTGTTTGAACTTGCTGCACAAGGTGATGAAAAAGCAAAAGAACTTGTAGAAAATTTTAAAGATGATTTCGCAAGATTATTAAGTGGCATTGCTTTTGTTGTTGATCCGGATATCTTTGTTATTGGCGGAGGTGTCATGAAATCAAGTGAACATTTCTTTGAAGATGTTGTTGAACGCTATCGTAGTTTGGTGTTCCCAGGAATGCGAAATGTCAAATTTGCGAAGGCACAGCTTGATGAACCAGGACTTATTGGAGCAGCTATGCTTCCAATGGCTTATATTAAATAAATTAGATAAAAAACTATATAGAATATGCGATTTCTCATATCTCTATATAGTTTTTATTTTGAATTAATTATTTATTTCTATGTTTTAATTGATGTATAAGCTGTGAGGGATGAATACCAAAGATTGTTTGAGGAAGCTTACAAACACAAGATAAGAGGATATAAACTATCATGGATATCACACATGTAATACCTAACTGTAGAAAAGAAATCCATCGTGATGAATCATATCCTTTTAATCCTATTTGTATACACAGCAAAGAGGTTATGTAAATTCCAAATGAACAAAGCAGTATTTTTACAAGAGATGGAAGAAGTTCATGAAAGGAATAGTGGAAATGTTTGTGTAAAGCGTACATGCTTAATAAAATTGTAACTAATGCGGCAATTACTGTTGAAATGACGGAACCACTATAACCTAGCCAGGCAATGAATGGATAAGTTAAAGAAAGTTTGATAAGGGTAAAAATAGATAAATTACGTATATTTAGACGCATTAGACCGCCTGCCATCATAAAGGCGTTGAAAATAGGTAAAATCGTATTGATGAATGCTTCTAAAGCATACCATCTTAATATATCTGCATAGATGGGAAGCAATTCTCCTCCATCGTACATAACATAGTATATAGGTTTAGCAAATACAAATAAGCAAAAAGATAAAGGGATAGCAAAGAAAAGCACAGAGCTTAAACATTCTTTTATATTCTTTCTTACATTTTCCCAATCCTTATTTGCCAAATGGATACTGATGTGAGGGATAATAGCTGCAGAAAAACCAAGTGCTAATACCATGGGAATTGACATTAGTTTTTGAATAGGACCATTAATGCTTCCACTAATAGATTCAATCAGCGAAGATTCAAAACCAAACGCGGCTAGCCCTTTGTTTAAAAATAATGAATTTATAATCATATCACTGTATCCAAGCGCAGCCATTAGAAGATAAGGAAAAGACATATGAAACAATTCTTTTAACAAAGCTGATTTTGTGTGAGATGTATCTGCTGTTTGTTCCTTTGCTTTCTGTTTTAGATGCTTCATTTTTTTACGATCATAATAATGTAAATGAAGAAGTGCAGCTATAGCACTAATTCCAGTGGATAAAACACCAAAGTAGGCTGCCCATATAGAATTTAAATGAAAAACATAAATAGCAATAGCACTTGCACCTAAAAGAAAGGCAACGCGTATAAGTTGTTCTAAAACTTGTGATATTGCATATATTTCCATTTCTTTTAAACCTTGATAAAATCCTCTTCCAGCACTTAAAACGGGAACAAAAAATAAAGCAATGGATAATAAAATATAAGAGTTCTTTAGAAGATATGCATGTTCTTTTCCTATTTGAATGTTCGAAATCACATTTGAACATAAGATCATAAATAACATAGATATACATCCGCATAATATCATGATGTTTCTTGATAAATTTTTGATCATGAGCGTTGTGCGATAGTCTTTATTATTATAATAGCGCGCAACTAAAGAAGCGATTGCGAATGGAAATCCAGCAGTCGCAATATTCAAAACATAAGAATACACGTTAAAAGGCATGGAATAATAAATCATTTTATCTTGTATAAGCTGGGAAAAGGGGATCATATAAAAAAGCCCGATTAATTTTGTGATAAAAATACCAGCAGTACTAATGAATCCACCCACCAGCAATGAATCTTTTTTACTTTTCATTTTGTAAACTCCTTTTATAAGATGTTTTCTTTGTTCCTATTATACTATAGAATGAATATAAGATTTCTATTAATTGAATTCTTTTCTGTGATTTTAAAATGTAAAAGCTTACCTCGATATATTAAAGGTAAGTAAAAGAGTATGGAATTAAAACAATACATAAGGATGAGTGCTTTTTCTTTGAAAAGAAGGCAAGAATTTGCTCCAGATTTTGCGGAGAATTTATTATAAAACACAAAAAAAGCCTTTAAATAAAGGCTTCAATATTTATATGGCTGGGGTACTTGGATTCGAACCAAGGAAATGCCAGATTCAGAGTCTGGTGCCTTACCGCTTGGCTATACCCCAATGTTTTATCTAGCGGCAACGCATATATAATACTCTAAACATATCTTTTTGTCAACATAAAAAATAAAAAAATAAAAATTTTTTTCTTAGTTTTACATAAGGATATTGCGAAACCCTATTCTTTATTATATTATTATACATGCGAAAGGAATGAAGGATATGAAAAAAGTAAGAACAAGATTTGCACCAAGTCCAACAGGATATATGCACATTGGGAATCTTCGTACTGCATTGTTTGAATATTTGATTGCAAAACATGATGGCGGAGATTTTATTTTACGTATTGAGGACACAGACCAGGAGCGTTTGGTCGAAGGTGCTGTGGATATTATTTATGATACAATGAAACAGGTTGGTTTACATCATGATGAAGGACCGGATGTTGGGGGAGAATATGGACCCTATGTTCAATCTGAAAGATTGCCAATGTATAAAAAATATGCAGATGAGCTTGTTGATTTAGGTGGGGCGCATTATTGTTTCTGTAAAGAAGAAGATATTGAAAAACAGCGTAAAGAAGCAGAATCTCTAGGTATTTCTTTTAAATATGATGATCCTTGTAAACATATCAGCAAAGAAGAGGCAAGAGAAAGAATAGCTAATGGAGAAAGCTATGTTGTACGTCAGACAATTAAACATGGTGGAGAAACCTATTTTGATGATGAAGTGTATGGAAGAATTGAAGTAGATAATAATGTACTTGATGAATCAGTTTTATTAAAATCTGATGGATATCCTACCTATAACTTTGCTAATATCATTGATGATCATCAGATGGGTATTACACATGTTGTACGTGGGAATGAGTATTTATCATCAACTCCTAAATATAATCTGGTATATGAATCTTATGGGTGGGAGATTCCAACCTATGTTCATGTACCACCAGTTATGAAGGATGAACAGCATAAACTAAGCAAACGTAATGGGGATGCCAGCTTCCAGGATTTAGTGAAAAAAGGCTATCTTCCTGAAGCAATTTTAAATTACATTGCATTGCTTGGATGGTCTCCGGAAACAGAACAGGAAATCTATACATTAGATGAGTTAATTAAAGTATTTGATATCAAACGTATTTCAAAATCACCAGCAATCTTTGATATTGATAAACTTACATGGATGAATGGAATGTATTTACGTGCTATGGATATTGAAAAGTTCTATGAACTGGCAAAACCTTATATTGAAGAATCTGTTCATCGTCCAGTGGATATGCTGGCAGTTGCGAAAATTTTGCAGCCTCGTACAGATGTGTTGACTTCCATTCCAGAAAGTATTGATTTTATTGATGAACTTCCAGTTTATGATAATGCTATGTATATTCATAAGAAAATGAAAACAACATATGAAATTGCATTGAAAGCATTAAAAGCAGCACAGGAAGCATTGTCTTCCTTAAATGACTGGTCAAGTGAAGAAAGTGTACATGATGTATTATTATCTTTGCCACAGAAAATGGAAATGAAAAATGGACAGATTTTATGGCCAGTTCGTACTGCAATTACAGGAAAACAATTTACACCAGGTGGAGCAATTGAAATTGCACATATTTTAGGAAAAGAAGAAACACTTCGCCGTATTGCAATCGGTATTGAAAAACTGGAAAAAGAAGTACAGGAATAAAAAAGTGAAAAGGATATGACATTGTTGTATCCTTTCTTTCTATTATAAAGAGGTAAAAATCATGGAAAAAACACTGTTTGAAGAAAGGGTCTCTTATTTTATTCAGCAAAGACAAAATAGGAAAGATACGATAAATGCAATGTTGCAGATGCAGCTTGTATCTATAAATTCTGAAGAAAAAAAGCTCGTAATCAAATTTACAGTTTCTACATGGGAATTAAATCCATATCAAACACTTCATGGCGGAATTATAAGTGCTATGGCAGATGTTGCGATGGGATGTGTTTGCTATGCATCCAGTAATGCTGCAGCAACACCTACTTTACAAATGTCCGTAAGTTTTATAAAAGCAATAAAAGAAGGGGATGAGGTATTGGTAGAGGCAATATGTGATCATGCAGGTTCTCGCATTGCGCAGGCAAGAGCGTTTGTTTCTCTAATAAAAGATTCTTCTTGCTATGTAAATGCCCATGGCTCTTATGCGATAAATTTAAAACAAAATAAAGAATAGGCATAGGCAACTGGTAAAAAAAAGAGTACAATAAAAAAGTAAGTGAAAAGGAGTAATACTATGAAAATTACAGATAAGTTAACAGCATTAAGAACATTGATGAAAGAAAGAGGAATGTATGCTTATTTGATACCAACATCCGATTTTCATGAAACCGAATATGTAGGAGAACATTTTAAGGCAAGAGCTTATATGTCTGGATTTACTGGTTCACAGGGAACTTTGCTGGTATGTGAAGATAAAGCAGCTTTATGGACAGATGGAAGATATTTTATTCAGGCAGAAAATCAGTTAAAAGGATCAACTATTGAACTAATGCGAATGGGAGAAGAAGGTGTTCCATCAATTGATGAATATCTAAAAAATACTTTGCATGTAAAGGATTGTCTTGGTTTTGATGGTCGTACGATGAATACTGCACTTGTAGAACGCATTTCTAAAAAACTGGAAGGAAAAGAAATTCGTTTTTCATGTGAAGAAGATTTGGTTGGAATGATTTGGGAAGATCGTCCTGCTCTTCCAAAGGAAAAAGGTTTCTTTTTAGAAGAAAAATACACAGGAAAAAGTACGAAGGAAAAACTGGAAGATATTCGAAAAGTAATGAAGGAACATAAAGCTTCTTGTCACATTGTTACAACACTGGATGACATTGCATGGATCTTAAATATGCGTGGAAACGATGTAAAAAATTATCCAGTTATGCTTTCTTATTTGATTATTGAAGAAGAAAAGGCACACCTGTTTGTAGATGAAACAAAACTGGATGATGCGATTTATAAGAATCTAAAAGAAAATAATATTGAAATACATGCGTATAATGCCATCTATTCTTTTGTAAAGACATTAGATGCAAGTTGTGTAATGCTTGATAAAAATTATGTGAATTATGCAATTACTTCTGCATTAAAAGAAAGTATAGAAATTGTATCTATGCCAAATCCTTCACAGATGATGAAAGCTATGAAAAATGAAGTTGAACAGAAAATGACACTTCATGCACATATAAAAGATGCAGTGGCAGTTACAAAATTTATGTATTGGCTGAAAACTAATATTGGGAAAACAGAAATTAGTGAAATAAGTGCTACCGAATATTTGTTGAATCTACGTAAACAGCAGGATGGCTTTATTGAACCAAGTTTTAATACTATCACTGCATATAAAGATCATGGTGCTATGATGCATTACAGTGCAACCGAAGAAACAAATTACGTGCTGCAGCCAGAAGGTCTTCTTTTGGTAGATAGTGGGGGTCAGTATCTAGATGGAACTACAGATATTACACGTACATTTGTGTTAGGTGAAATTAGTGATGAAATTCGTTTCCATTTCACAACAACGCTTCGCTCTAACATTGCTTTATCAAAAGCGAAATTCCTATATGGATGTAGAGGAATGAATTTGGATATTTTGGCAAGAGGACCATTATGGGATCTAAATCTTGATTATAAATGCGGTACAGGTCATGGCATTGGTCATGTGTTAAATGTGCATGAAGGACCAAATGGTTTCCGCTGGAAAATTGTTCCTGAAAGAAATGACAGCTGTGTATTAGAAGAAGGTATGATTCAGTCAAATGAACCTGGTGTTTATATTGAAGGGTCTCATGGAATTCGTCATGAAAATGAAATGATTGTTCGTAAAGGAGAAAAGAACGAATACGGACAGTTCATGTATTTAGAACCAATTACCTTTGTACCATTTGATTTGGATGGGGTTGACACAGCGTATATGACAAAATATGAAATTGCATGGTTGAATGAATATCATGCGAAAGTATATGACATTGTGTCTCCATATTTAAACAATGAAGAAAAAGAATGGCTGAAACATGCAACTAGAGCTATTTAAGCGAAACTGTCTGTAAAAGACAGTTTCTTTTTTAGGGGGTAAAAACATGAAATCTATCTATGTAGCGTTAACATGTAGAAATTGTGGGTATCAGACACATAAACAAAGTGAAACACTGATTTTATCTGATTTTGAACCATACTTGAAAAAACAGCTGATAGATGAAACTTATTTTTCAGCCATTTGCCCCTGTTGTAAGAATAAAATAGATTTTCTGCACCCTTGTTTGTTTGTGGAGAAAAAGTATCGATATATTTTATTTATAAAAGCAAAACATGATCAAAAAGATACAGATCATCTTTTATATCAAGAAAAGGCATATTGCAAGCGATATGTTGATAATACAACAAAAATAAAAGAAACTATGAAAATTTTAGAAGATGGTTATGATGATCGTGCTATTGCGATAATGAAATTAAAGCTGCTTTTACACCTAAGGAAACAGGAGAAACATCCTGTTTGTATAACCTATTTTGATAGTGAAAAGGAACAATCATCGATATGGTTTAAGGTAAAAACAGAAGAAGGGGAAGAAATGATGGCTGTACATATGCAAATTTATGATAATATTTTAAATATTCTTCCAAAGGATGATCATGAGCATTATCAAAACATAGATTTAGAGTGGGCGATACAATTTCAAAAAAAGAACTTGAAACAGAAATGACAAGCGTAACTTTTAAATGCAGTATAAATATTGTATAATATTTTCAAGAAAAGAGAGGTTGAAAGTGATATGATAAATGAGCCCTATATTAAAATAACGGTGACAGTTGTTATTATAGGCTATATGGTCTATTTATTTTGGAAAAATGTCCAAAACTTTATGAAGTGCCAGCAAGCCAGAGCAGATTTTATTCGTCTTCATAAAAAAGATGAACTTGTATTTGTGAATCAGCAAATGCTTTTGTGTACAATATTATCGTTTTGTATTTTAACACTGGTAATTATGTTTTTGTTAGGAGACAAAATGACAGCGGATATACAGGAATTATACTGGTATCGTGTTGCGTATATATCATTGATTTTGATTTTTGTTGGATTGATTTTTGATGGTTTATCTAAGCGCAGAATGATATTGAGTCATGATGCATTTCAAGTGGATGAAGGAACCTTTCGCTTTCGATCAATAGTGAATTTTGAACAGCGAGGCACTTTTTTTCGAGTTGTACGTGTTTTGATGAATGATGGACAGAAGGTAGTTGTTTCAAGAAAAATGGGAATGCAGCTATCGGATGCATATGATGCATGGAAAGCACGTAAAAAAACAAAGAGATAGTTTTGAAATATAATTTGTACAATTCCATAATTTTTAATAATCATATTTTTTAAATCATCTAATTGGTGATGAAGAAGCGGGAATGTTTTTATTGTAGTAAAAACATCCCGTTTTTATATTTTTTAGGTAAGTGTGGCAAGTGATACAAAACGTGAAATTTAAAACCTGTGTACAATATCAAATAGGTAAATTAATAAAATTATAAAAATAAAAGTGATGACATTTGTAAATTACATTTTGAAGAACAATGGTTTATAATGTAAACGATTTCTGAAAGGGATGACTTTCAAGAAAAGAAGATATGCATTTATGTATACGAAAAAATATGAATATATGGTGAATTACGTGAATATTATGTGAAAGAGAGTGGAAAATTATTGCAAAGATGGAATATCTATAGTATTATATTTTATATAAAGTAAGCGATTACAACTTACAGAAGGAGGATACAATGAAATATGTAGTTATGGTAAGTCATGGCGAATTTGCTCCAGGATTACATTCCGCAGTAAAAATGATGACTGGTAACAGAGAAGATGTGCTGAGTACAAGTCTAAAGGAAGATATGGATGCAGATCAGTTTGCTGCAAACTTTTCAGAATTAGTTGCAAATATCACTGCGGATGATCAAATCATTTTATTGGCAGATATTTTAAGTGGATCTCCATTCACAAATGCAGTTAATGTATTAAGTGAAAAAGGACTAATTGGGAACACAATTGTTATTGCCGGAATGAATATGCCACTGGCTGTTACAGCTGTTTTAATGAAAGATAATTTTGATGATATGGAATTATTGAAACAGACAATTTTAAGTGAAGGTCATGCAGGACTATGTGATTTTAATGTAAATGGCGGTTCTGATGATGACGATGAAGATTTATAAAATTTGGTTTTAAATGTGTAAAACATTAAATAATAGGGAGGAAACATTATGATTAGTTTTATTCGAGTAGATGATCGTATTATTCACGGTCAGATTGTTACACGTTGGTCTAAGGAATTCCCATGTGATGGAATTATCGCTGTTAATGATAAAGCAGCTACTACACCTGTATTGGCACAGTCTTTCAAGGCTTCTACAGATAAAAAAGTGTTTATTTGGACAATGGAACACTTCCTTGAAAAGAAAGAACAGGTATTGAAAAGTGAAAAACGTTATTTCTTGATTACAAAAAATCCAATTGATATGAAGAAAATTTTAGTAGATGAAGGATTTGTACCTAGTGATGTTAAACGTGTTGTTATTGGACCTTGCAACGATCGTCCAGGGGCAACAAAATTAGGACAAAATCAATCAATTACACAGGAAGAAGCAGATGCTTGCGAAGCTATGACAAATGCAGGTTATGATGTTTATTTCGCATTATTAAAAGAAACTGCAATTGGTTCATGGCCAAAATTCAGATCTAAATTTGGTTACTAATATTGGGAGAATTAGTAATTGAATTGGGTTATATAGACAAGTTTAGAGAAAAGGAGATGAACTACTATGACTTGGTTGCAGGCTATCCTTATTGGGATTATGAGTTGTACAGCCGCATCAACAATTGCATGTTTAGGTACCTCTGTAGGTAACTATACATTAAACCGTCCATTGGTCGCTTCTATGATCGTAGGATTAATTTTGAACGACGTATCTGGATGTATTCAAATTGGTATTCCAATGCAGTTAATTTATATCGCATTGGTTACTCCGGGGGGAACTGTTGCAGCAGATTTGCGTGCCGTTTCTTATATTGGTATTCCACTGGCTTATGTTGCTGTTAAAGGTGCTGGATTTGACTTTGGTGGAGAAGAAGCAAAAGGTATCGCTTCAGCATTAGCAACAGCTACTGGTACTATTGGTATTTCTCAGTTCTATGGTACTGCTATGATGAACTTAATTTGGCAGCACATTGGATGGGCAAAACTGGATAAGGGAGATTTACACGTTGTTGGTAAAGTAGATGCTTTATATCCATTAATCAGCCACTTCTTAATTTCCTTTATTCCTGTTACTTTATTGAACTACTATGGTTCAACAGTTGTATCTGAAATGGCTACAAAATTAAGTCAGGATTCTATCTTTGTACAGTGTATGATTCAGGTTGGTAACTTGTTGCCATGTGTTGGTATTGCTATCTTGTTAAAATCAGTTGTTACAAAGGCTACAGACCTTATCATGTTCTTGTTAGGTTTCGTATTGGCAGGTTCTATGGGTCTTACATTAATCGCAGCTGCTTTAGTTGGTGTTGCATTTGGTTTCATCAATTACCAGATTACAATGCTAAGAAACAGTCGTGTTGCAGTTTCTGCTATGGATGACGACGAGGAGGACATTTAATATGAAAAAGTTAAGTAAAAAAGCTCTGAATGGTTCCTTCTGGCGTTGGTATTATGGAAACTTGACTGGTTTCTCTCACGAACACATGCAGACATTTGGTTACATGTGGGCAATGCTTCCAATTATTGAGGAACTATATGATACAAAAGAAGAACAGTGTAAAGCAATGGAAACTTATTATCCATTCTTTAATACAGAACCACAGATTGGTACTATTATCGTAGGTATCACAGCTGGTTTGGAAGAGGCACGTGCAAATGGTGCTGATGATATTGATGATGAAATGATCAATGGTATTCGTGCCGGTCTTATGGGACCTTTGGCAGGTATTGGAGATTCTTTGATCGTTGGTACTTTAATTCCTATTTTGTTAGGTATCGCAATTGGTCTTGCTGAAGGTGGATCTGTTGTTGGTCCTATCTTCTATATCGTTGTATGGAATGCGATTATTACTTGGTTCCAGAAATGGATTTATAATAAAGGTTATGAATTAGGTGGATCTGCGGTAGAAGTTATCGTAGGGGAACAGGCTACAGCACTTCGTGAATCTGTTATCGTTATGGGGCAGGTTGTAGTTGGTGCTATGGCTGCTAGCTGGATTGGGTTACAGACAAAAATTAAGATTGCGGATGACTCTGAAGGAAATCCAGTTACATTACAGTCTAAATTAGATGGTGCTTTACCTAAAGTATTGCCATTATGCTTTGTGCTTCTATGCTGGTGGCTAATGGCTAAAAAAGGTATTTCTGCAATTAAAATCTTATTATTGATGATCATTGTAGGTATTGCAGGTACATTGATTGGATTCTTTGGTACTCCTCCAGCACCAAAAGCATAATAGATGCAATGAAATAATCAGCCCTACCTCCCAAGTGGGGTTGATTTTTTCTTATAAGTTTGCTTATAATAACATAAGTTCATTATACAAAGTTATAAGAAAAAGGAAGGGAGATTTTCATTTATGGCTTTAAATAAAAAAGAAAAAGAAAAACTAAAGATGCAGATTCAACAGGAAAATATTTTAGTGCGTCGATTAGGTAAATGGGTAAAGATATCATTTCTTTTATGCATTGCTTTTGCGGCTGTAGCTTTTTGGGGATTCAGTGGGATGAAAGATGCACTTCTTCCTAATATACCGGAAATAGTAAGGAATATTGTGAAGTGGCTTGCTTTAGTTTTCGCGATCCTATCTGGAGTGTTTGGTGTATTGGCATCTATGAGTTTTCGAAATGGGAAAAAACATTTATTAAAACAAATTGACTTATTAAAATAAAGTTTTCAGATACAAAATCTGAAACTTTTTTATTTAAAATTTGTAATTTGCAGAAAGCAATACGTAATTAGTTATAGATAGAATTGTTAGGAGTGTGATATCATGTTTTCTTTCTATCTTTTGTTTTGCTGTTCTGCAACTCTTCTTTTGAATTATTATATAAGAAAGTGGACACATAAAAATTTAATTATATGGTCTTTGATTTCGGGAGTTATATTGAGTTATGTCTCTTGTTATTACAATGAAGAAGAGTATCTGAAATTCATTTCTTTTATATGGTATATGGTTTTGATAAACATTTCTTTAATAGATGTGTATACGTTGAGAATTCCTAATAGTTTGACTGGTATACTATTTGTCTGTGCATTGGCAAATGGTATATTTAACAATTCTGTAAATGTTTTAAGTCATATTTTAGGGATGGTTTCGATTAGTTTATTTTTGTTTACATTATGTAAAGTAAAAGCTGACAGTTTTGGGTTTGGAGATATAAAACTTTGTGCAGCTGCTGGTTTATATCTTGGTTTGAGTAATATGATTTGTGCTTTTATTATTGCGGTTATAGCAGCGGGAATTGCTGCACTATGCATTCTTATAAAAAAGAAAAAACTGAAAAATGTTAAAATGCCATTTGGACCATTTTTATGCTTTGGCTTTATGTTAGCTTCTTTATATGGGGAATGTATTGTAAACTGGTATTTTTCATTATATTAAGTACAAATGTCATTGACTAACTTTATCCCCTTAAAATTATGGGATGTATCATGTATAATAGTAGTGTAAAAATGCAGTTGATATATGAAGTTTGAATGATACATGGAAATGATGGTATTCTAGTTCACTTTTATATTTATAAACTGTACATAGATAGTAATGCATACCATAAAGGGAAGGAAAATTTTAGAAAATAGAGAGGTAAGGATATGGCAAAAAAAGGTAAAACAACACAGCAGACAGCAGCAAGGAAGGTAATTGATATATTAAAGAAAAATTATGCATTTTCACCCGATACAGCAATTGGGTATGATAAAATAGGAAAAATTCCTATGCCTACGCAAATCATTGCATATACAATTGCAAATTTGATGGATAATGGAGTTGTGAAACGTACGGATGATGAGAAGTATTATTTTGATCAAAAGGCGTGGGATAAGGTTGTTCGTAAAGTGAATTTTGCTTATGCAGGTTTATTGGGAATACCTGTCATTGCATTGCTATTTGTGTTGCTATTGCAGTATTTATTAAAATAGAGGTAGATAAATGCTTCTATTTAATTTATTAAGATATAATGTTATAACATTTATTGTTTTTTATGCATCTTCATATTATAATATTTGAGAAAGAGAGGAATGATATAATGTATCCATTAAAACTGAAACCGATTTATGATAAAACAATTTGGGCAAATGATAATTTAACGAAACTTCGTGGTATTAAGGAAACAGGCTTTGGAACGATTTGGGAGGTAAGTGCTCATCCATATTCTAAAAATGAAATTTTGAATGGAGAATATGCAGGGAAGACACTTTGGGATTTACTGGAAGATAATCCCAAAGCTATTTTAGGAGAAATTCCTCGTTCGAAAATGGTTCGTTTAGCATTTCTTGATGCAAAAGATGATTTATCAATACAAGTACATCCATTTGATGAATATGCACATAAGCATGAAAATGATGAAGGTAAAACGGAGTCATGGTATATTTTGAAAGCAGAAGAGGGAGCAACTTTAGTTGCTGGAACTACCATTGCAGATGCTGATGTATTAAAAAAAGCAGTTGAAGATAATACAGTAGAAAAATATGTTCGTAAAATTCCTGTACAAGAAGGGGATTTTGTTTGTATTGATGCAGGTATGCTTCATGCACTGGGGAAAGGAATCGTTGCTTTAGAAATTGGTCAAAATTCAAATGTCACTTATCGTTTTTACGATTATGATCGAAGAGATGCAAACGGAAATCCAAGAGAATTGCATATAAAGAAAAGTTTTGATGTTGCTGATTTCACATTGGAGTGTAAAAAGATTTCAAATCCGTTCGAAAATGTAAATATGAATGTGGAAAAGCAGCTTGTAGATCGTGATGAGTTTAGTGTAAAGCTAATTGATATTTGTGAAGAATATGTTCTTCCTCAAGATGGAAAACGGTTCTTTACGATTAGTAATATGAAACAGGATGCTAAGATTGAATGGGATGGACAGGAAGTTGATTTTGCTTATACTGAAAGCATATTTATTCCTGCAGACTGTTCAAAAGTAACTGTAAAAGGAAAAACTAGAATTCTGTTGAGTTTTGTAAAATAAGAATAAGGTTGTTATTTGGTTAATTTCTGCATGATATGCAGAGGTTAACCTTTTTTAGTGCTTAAGAAAGCAGGAAATATATAAAAATGAACTACAGGATTTGAACAATCAAACCATGTAGTTCATTTTTACTGGTAGTTTTTATTATCCTAAATTTGCATTATAAATATCGAAATAACTGCTATATAAACCAGCTTCTGTTTCTGCAGAAATACGACCTCCAAATAAAGCATTTGGACATGTTTCAATAGCTTTTGTAGTACAAGGCAATACAACATGGCTTTCTATCCATTTTCCATCTCCAACGGCTCTTAAATTATCGTTAATGTGTTCCTGATAACGCTCAGGTGCAAATTTATGAAGCATCATAGGAATATATAACTCTTCTGCATACCAGGAAAGCTTATAGGTATTGGAACAGTAACTAAAATTTTCTATTAAAATCTCTGCACTTTTTCTTGTTAAAATAAACCAGGGACTCCCAATTAAAATTTCATCTTCTAAGTTACGTTTAGAATGGAAAGCATATAAAATAGAAGCCATCCCTCTTGTCATTGCACGAACAAATTTGTTTGTTGGAAATGTAATAATATTTGTGTAAGGATAATATTTTTCTGTTTTTTTACGTAAATCAGGATCATCTTTTTCACTTCTGTCAACATAGAAGAAGTCTTTGTCAGGGTATTGTTTTAGATACGCCAGTATTTCCATTCTAGATTTTAATGGAACCATGCCATCTGTAAGATTAATAAAATAATCAAATTCCTGATTTTTCAGCTGCAATGCTTCTTTCATTTGCATTAAAGTACCTCGCGCTAAAGAAAGATCTCCTTCTTGTGCATACATTTGTTTTTGTGAGATATGCACTTTCGAATATTCCATAAAGGTAAATGCAATCTGATCACGCAGCTCATTATCGTTAATCATGATGAATACATGATCTCCTTGTTTTGTTAGCTGCGTAATCAATTCCTGTAATTCATCATAAGGACGTTCAGAATGTATTAGATATGCAATTGTCATGTAAATTCCTCCAAAATATATATTTATTATAGCATTTTTTCTAAGTGATGTAAGTGATAAAAGTCATAAAAAGGGCTGTTTTACAACCCTTCCTGTATACGTATTTCTTCAATTTTTTCTTTTATTTTTTGTGCAAGTATTATATGACTTTCTTCACTGATATGAACACAATCAAAGTTGTGTGCGCATATAAAATCTCCTGCATTTAAATACTCGCATTGGTATTCATCCGTAATATCTTTATATGTATCTTTCAGTTTAAGGCTTATTTCATAGCCTCGATCTCCAAAATCGGCCATAATACTTTCATTTTCTTTATAGTCAGGATGAATGGGAGCGGGAACGACTACTAAAATTTTTGGAGGTTTATAATCGAATTCATAAAGATAAGGATTGCGTGTGATACGAATAAGTTCTCGTATTCCTTTCGCAATAGCAAATTCACTGGCATGAAAAACGTTTTTTAAATCATTGGTGCCAAGCATAATAATAAGCATATCCAGAGGCTGGTGCTGTTTTAATAAAACAGGTAGAGTTTTTCTTCCGTTTCGATGCTCATTGTAAGGATCATCAAAAGTAGTGGTTCTTCCATTTAACCCTGCTTCTATAATTTCATCTTTTGCACATAGTGATTGAAGAACTTTTGTCCATCTTTGCTGGATACGACAATTATGTTCTCTATCAAATCCCCATGTGTTGGAATCTCCGTAACATAAAATTTTCATACGCTATTTCATCCATCCAAAATCTTTTAAACAGGCTTCAACATTTTCTTCAAAAGTTCCAAAAGAGATTCCTGCCTGTTCTAGTTTTTGATTGTCTAAACGATAATCGCGAAAACGTTCTTTATAACGTTCATGATTAGGGAGAATATAAGTATTGATTTCATCATCTTTATATCCTAACATATGTGCAACTATTTTTGCGGATTCATAAGTATTATGGGTGTTGATATCACTGACATGATAAATACCTGATTCTAATTGTAGAATTTTTTCAAACTGATCAGCTAGTTTTTGTGCATAAGTCATACCTCGAATTTCATTTACAGTAAATTGTGTTGGGGTATGATAAAACATTGCTTTCATAACATTTTGTATGATATTTGGAGATGCTTTTACTTTAGGTCGGCTTAATCCAAACATCCAGGAAAAACGTAAAATGAGATAATCATCTAGGTGAGAAGTGATATATTGTTCACATTCTACCTTATGAAGACCATAACGTGTTACAGAACATACATCATCATCTTCTTTAAATGGTCCTTTTTCAGTTTTGCCATTAAAACATTGTTCTGTACTTATAAAGATAAGACGAGCATGTTTTTTCATGCAGGCATCCGCAATAATTTTTGTACTTTCTACATTCACTTTGTAGGTTAATTCCGGATAGTTTTCACAATCTGCAGTTTGTGCCATTGCCCCCGTATGGAAAACATAATCAAATTCCCGTGAATCAAAATAAGATTTTACTGCTTCCGCATCGCTTAAATCTGCATCATTCCTAGTCATAGAAATAACTTCAAAAGAAGTTTGCAATTTTTCTTTTACTAAAGAAGCTATAAAACCATTTCCTCCGGTAATAATGATTTTTTTCATATTACTTTTGTTCCTTTCTGAATTGTTCCAGTATTTTTAAAGAACTGCTTGTTCCTATACGTTGTGCACCAGCTTCAATCATGGCCTTGCATGTAGCCCAGTCACGTATTCCTCCAGCTGCTTTTACTTTTACTTCATCTCCAACAATTTCTTTCATTAACTTAACATCTTCTACAGTTGCACCACCTGTGCCAAATCCGGTACTTGTTTTAATATAGTCTGGTTTGACTTCTTTTGCTATTTGCGCAAGTTTTTTTATTTCATCTTTTTCTAAATAACAATTCTCGAAAATAACTTTGCAGGGAACATGATATTTATGACATAGCTCGCTCATTTTTTTCATTTCTTCTTTAATGTAATCCCAATGGTGCATTTTTGCTTCTCCTATGTTAATAACATAGTCAATTTCATCTGCACCCTGTTTAATAGCAGTTTCCGTTTCCATTAATTTTACTTCCAGTGGAGTTTGTCCTAATGGAAAAGAAATTGCAGCCCCTACATGCACTTTTGTATCTTTTAATAACTCTTTGCAATAGGAAACAGGTGAAGAATTGATTGCCACCATAGCTGCACCAATGCTTTTTGCTTCTTCACAAAGTTTATTAAAATCATCCTTTGTTGCATAAGCTTTTAAGAAAGTGTGATCGAATAATGCTGCTAGTGATGTTTCATTAAGTTCATTTACATTCATCTTAATATCCTCCTTTAACATAATGTAATTACATTATAATATTAGGATATATGGTTGTCAAATTGTCTTTTATCTTTTATAATGGAATAGAAAGCAGGGATTTATATGGATAAAAAGTTAAAAGAGCATTTTCTCATTGATAAAACACTACCTGTTCCTCTCTATTATCAGTTAAAAACACAATTGTTAAAGTTGATTGATGAGGGATATTTTAAGTCTGGAGATAAACTTCCAACAGAGTCAGAATTATGCGCATTACTGGATATTTCCAGACCTACGATACGACAGGCATTTTCTGAATTAATAAAGGAAGGTTATATAATACGTAAAAAAGCAAAAGGAACATTTGTTTCACAGCCTAAAGTGGAAGGTTATTTTTTTCAAAAATTAAGCAGTTATAATGAAGAGATGGAATCATTAGGATTGCACCCATCAACAAAAGTAATTGGATGTGAGGTTATAAAAGCACCAGATGTTTGTAGACAGCTGCAAACAGATAAAGTTATTTATTTACAAAGAGTACGTTATGCAGATGATAAAGAAATGGTGTATGTAGAGACTTATCTTCCTTTTGAACGGTTTTCTAATATTCAAAAGTATGATTTTACAAAATTTTCTTTATACAACATCATGGAAAAAGACTATAACTGCAGTATTGCGTATGTAGATCGTATTGTGGAGGCAGCACATGCAGATAAAAAAGTAAAAGAATATTTAAATATGAATGAAGATGATGTTATTTTGCATGTATGTACAACTGCTTATACAAAAGAAAATGAAGCTGTAGAAGTCTCAATTGCTTCTTATCATGGACAGAGAAATAGTTTTACAATGAAATTGACAAATACAAAAATATGAAGAAAAGTTGTTGAATTTTTAGTTAGAAAGGAAAATACTTTATTTTTCGGGAATATAAAAAAAGATGTGTAAATAGTTGAAAACAGGTAAGAATGTGAAAGTAAAACAAACTTACAAGGAGGAAATCAACATGAACACATCTTTTATTTCGACAAAACAAATCAGGGATCTGGTTAATGAGCAAAAGTTTACATCTACTCAAGATATTATGAACTGTATGAAAGGAATGTTTGCAGATGTTTTGGAACAAACTCTGCAGGCTGAAATGGATCAGCATTTGGGTTATAATCATGCGGAAAGAAGAAATGATGAAGGAGAAAAAAACTATCGTAATGGCTCTGTTAAAAGGACGATGAAGACGCAGTTAGGCGAAGTGGAAATCAACGTTCCAAGAGATCGCAACGGTGAATTTGAACCTCAGATCATCAGTAAATATCAACGCAATACAGACGGCATAGAAGATCGTATTTTATCTCTTTATGCTGCTGGTATGTCAACCCGTGATATCAAGGAACAAATCAAAGGTCTCTATGATGTAGAAATTTCAGAGGGCCTGGTAAGCAAGATAAGTGAACGTATTCTTCCTGAAGTGACGCAATGGCAGAACCGACCTTTAGAGGCATATTATCCTTTTGTTTTTATGGATGCCATTCATTATAAGATACGTGAAGATCACCAGATAGTAACAAAAGCAGCTTATGTCATTTTAGGAATCAACAATGAAGGAATCAAGGAAGTACTGGGATTGTGGGTAGGTGCAAGTGAATCCGCTAAATACTGGATGGGAGTATTAAATGAGCTGAAGAGCAGAGGGGTACAGAATGTTTCTCTATTCTGTGTAGATGGACTTGCAGGGTTTAGAGAAGCAATCACAGCTGTATATCCAAAAGCAAGAATACAGCGCTGTATCATCCACCAGATTCGCAACAGTACTCGCTTTGTAAGCTATAAGCACATCAAGGAATTCATGAAAGATCTGAAGATGGTATATCAGGCAAATACGGAAGAACAAGCAATCGGTCAGTTAGGAATTTTCAAAGAAAAATGGGGCAAATACTATCCAATGGCTGTACATAGCTGGGAAGATAACTGGGACATACTAAGCACGTATTTTGATTATCCGGTGGAAATCAGAAAAATCATATACACAACAAATGCAATTGAAGGATTAAATCGACAATTTAGAAAAGTAACAAAAACGAAGAATGTATTTCCAAATGATGATAGCTTGAGAAAAATGCTGTATCTGGCAATACAAAATCTGAGCAGCAGATGGACCCAAAGATGTCGTAACTGGGACATAATACAGAATCAGCTAATGATAATGGATGGAATACAAGCATAGGATTGTAATAATTAAATTATAAAAAGTCAGTATAAAATCCAAATAATTGGGTATACTGACTAATAGATAAAAACAAAGATGCATAGACAATATTCGACTTTCACAAATCGAACTATGTCAAAAATTACTTACACATGATATTTCACATTCTCTATTTTTCCTTTAACTTTCTATTGGTAAGGGGTTATTACGCCCCTTCTTTTGTTTTTTTCTTAATAATTTCTCTTCTCAGCTTCTTATTTTGAGTTAGAAAGGTAGGGAATTACTTATTATTCTTATTATATAAATATTAAATAATAAAATAAAACCTCTTCGTATAGTAGCATACAAAGAGGTTTTCGTATGTAATTCTAATGTAGAAGGATTCCTGTTAGTTCTTCTATTTCTTTCGTCGAATATCCTTTTTCTTTCATTTTCTCTGCTATTTCTATTTTTTCTTCAGCCTTTCCTTTTGCTTCTCCTTCTATTTTTTCTTTTAGTTTTAATCTTTCAATTGCTTCTTCAGGTGCAAGATTTTCTTCTCCTTCTTTTCTAACTCCCATCATATTGATGAATCCATCTGTAATTTTTCGTGTCCATCTTTGTTCCCATCTCTTCGTTGCTTCACACATGTTGATTTTCTCCTCATCTTTATGTTCTTTTACATAGTTTAATATTTCTTCATTTTCCGTTATGACTCCTGCCAGCTTTATGACTATATACATTTATGTATTTCTTTATTTTTCATTATTACTCTACATTAAACTGTAATTGAAACCTCTTCGTATAGTAGCATACAAAGAGGTTTTTGTATGTAATTCTAATGTAGAAGGATTCCTGTTAGTTTTTCAATCAAAGCATTGTCAAATCCTTCTGCCTTCATTTTTTCTGCAATTTCCATTTTTTCTTCAGCTTTTCCTTTTACTTTGCCCTCAAGAATACCTTCGTTTTTTTCTGCAGCTTTTAATCTTTCAATTGCTTCTTCAGGTGCAAGGTTTTCTTCTCCTTCTTTTCTTACTCCCATCATGTTGATGACATCATTTCTTATTTTTTCTTCCCACTGTTTCGTTGCTTCACACATATTTAGTACCTCCTCTTCTTTATGTTCTTCCGCATACTTTATGATTTCTTCATTTTCTGTTATAACTCCTGCCAGCTTTATGACATCTTTTTTTACATACACATCTGCACATTCTTTTTTCATCTCTACTATCTGTTTTCTGTAGATGTGCTGGATCATATAAACAAGCCTGCTTACATCCTCGTTTTGAAATGTATGTTCACTTAATCGTATTTCCAGCAGATTCATAGAATAGTCGCTGAAGCTTTTCTCCATCCATTTTGGCATATCCACCATCATATCTTTCAGTCTTCTTGGTCCATCCCATGGCTTTTCCCCATAATATACTACCAAGGTAAATACAGGATGGATTCTTTCTTCTTTTCGCATTCCTGACAGGAATTCATCCCTGTTTGCATAAACTGCATTCTTTTTGTTTTCTCTTTTCTTCTTTGCACATTCTTCACGATACCCTAGGGCATCATACAACATTACCCGCAAAGGCATCCCATAATGGATGTGGCTTTGGTTTTCCAGCAGGAAGATGGCATATTCACTGTCCCCTGCAAACTTTCTAATTAGATCTGCCCTTCTTTCGATAAAGACATCTTCCTTCTTTTTTGTCTGAATGCTTCCTGACAGATTGCTGTCTGCCTCCATCAGTTTTTCAGGAAGAATGACCTGTTTTCCATCGTATAAGACAGTGTTGAATAAATCCGCAAAACGCCTGTTGTCCTTCCAGAAATCCCTGGATAAAATATCCAGATTTGACATACGCATCACCTATTTCCTTTCTTTTTTACGATATCGGAAGATGATACATATTCATCTTCATTATAAAAATATGAATATTGTTTGTCTATACCGATATCGTGATATACAGGGCATACATTTACCCTGTTCACTAACTTATACGAAACAAACAGGTAAAAATACAAAAAATAGAAAAATATCATAGCTTTTTTTCAATAATCTTATTCTTTGTTGTTTTAATTTTAATCGAAACTTGACATTTTTATGTATGCAATCTAAAATAGGATTGTACATGTCATAATGATATAACAATCAAAGGAGGGAAAACATGAAAGTATTGAAAAGTACTGTATATCATCCAATAGATGACGTTATCAAAGGAGAAAATGTTATAAAAAGTACAAAAGTATATAAAGATGCTAAATCTTTTTATTTGAATGATGGCTGTTTGGATGAAGAAACAGGAATGTATGATGTATACTCTTATACACCAGATACAACATGTAAAGCTAGTTTAAACTGGGGATTAACCGTTTTGTATCCTTTGACTGTAGATGGAGAATGTAATATGACAAGAGGTCATTGGCATGAAAATCGAGAGTGTACAGAGATTTATTATGGAATCAGTGGAAAAGGACTTTTAATGTTGATGGATGAAGAAGGAAATACATGGGCTGAAGAAGTTTTTGAGGGTTCTCTTCATCATATTGATGGTCATTTTGCACATCGTCTGATCAATACAGGCGAAGAAGTAATGAAAGTAGCTGCATGCTGGGGGAAGGAAGCTGGACATGATTATGCTGCTGTTGAGGCTATGCCATTTGGTTATCGAGTGTTTAAGGATAAAAATGGAGAGCTTTTATTTAAAGAAGTAAAACGTTAAGAGGAGGACTTAAAAATGACAAGCAATTACAACAAGTATCCTGCTACAAAAGTAGAAGGATATCACGTATTCTGTGGGTATGAAACAATTCTTGAACAGTTGAAAAAAGAAAGAAAAGAAGGAAAACAGGTTTATACTTGTGATACGTATCCAGGTGTATTTGATGAAGAAATTATTCCTGAATTGAGAAAATTGGAACCATCTTTATTCATTGATATGAAGGAAATTTTTAAATCAGAAGAACGTATCAGTGAGCAGTTAAAATATCATTTGACAGACGATCGTGTTTTTGGACGCATGTATTATGGAGAAGTCATGGATTTCATTGATACAGATAAACTGGAAGAGGCAAAAAAACAGGTAGAAGAAGCAGAAGGACTAGTTATCGTATATGGCTTTGGTGCAGCTCTTGTAACAAAGGGTGATGTATTATGCTATTTTGATATGGCAAGATGGGAAATCCAGCTTCGCTATCGTGCAGGTATGGGAAATTATAAATGCAGCAACTATGATGAAGATCCTTTAAGAAAAAACAAACGTGGATTCTTTATTGAATGGAGAATTGCAGATAAACACAAAGCTACTTTGTTTGAAGATATTGATTATCTTGTAGATACAAATAAAAAAGGCGAACCTAAGATGATTTGTGGTGATGCATTCCGTGAAGGATTAAAGAAGACAGCTACACAGCCATTCCGTACAGTACCTTATTTTGACCCAGGCGTTTGGGGTGGTCAGTGGATGAAAGATGTTTGCGGATTAGATAAAGAAAAACCAAACTTCGCATGGAGTTTTGATGGTGTTCCAGAAGAAAACTCTTTATATTTGGAAGTTGAAGGTGTAAAGGTAGAAATTCCGGCAATGGATTTAGTTTTATATCAGCCAAAACCACTTCTTGGAGAACAGGTATTTGCACGTTTTGGTGCAGAATTCCCAATTCGTTTTGACTTCTTAGATACGATGGGTGGACAAAACCTAAGCTTACAGGTACATCCATTAACAGAATATATTAAAAAACAGTTTGGTATGACTTATACACAGGATGAAAGCTACTATATTTTGGATGCAGGGGATGATGCTTGTGTATATCTTGGTTTAAAAGAAGGCATTGATCCAGATGAAATGATTGAAGATTTAAGAAGAGCAAATCGAGGAGAAATTTCATTTGATGCTGAAAAATACATCAATCGTTTCCCAGCAAAAAAACATGATCATTTCTTAATTCCAGCAGGTACTTGCCATTGTTCTGGAAGCAATGCCATGGTACTTGAAATCAGTGCTACACCATATATCTTTACATTTAAATTATGGGATTGGGATCGTTTAGGATTGGATGGAAAACCAAGACCAGTGCACGTAGAACATGGAAAAGAGGTTATTCAGTGGAACCGCACAACGCCATGGGTAAAAGAGAATCTGGTAAATGCCATTTATGAAGTAGAAGAAGAAAATAATAAGGAATGTAAAGTTGAACATACTGGTTTACATGAACTTGAATTTATTGAAACAAGACGTTATACAACAGATAAGGTTTCTTATCATGATACAAAAGGGACTGTCAATATGTTAAATTTAATTGATGGTAGAGAAGCTATTATTGAAAGTGTGGATAACAGTTTTGAACCTTATGTTGTACATTATGCAGAAACTTTCATTGTTCCTGCATCTGCTGGGGCATATACCATTCGCCCTTATGGAGAAAGCGAAGGAAAAGAAATCAAGGTGCTGAAAGCGTACGTACGTAATGCGAACTAATGTGTGTTCAATTATTAGCGATCAGATTGATGAAGATATTGAAATAGCTTGTAAGAAAGCAAAAGAAGAAGGATTCTCTTATGTGGAACTGCATAATGTTTTTGGAAAAAGTATTGAAGAATGCAGTGATACAGAAGTAGAAGAAATCAAAAAGATTCTGGATGTGAACGGAATAAAAGTTTCCGCTATCGCATCCACCGTCTTTTTTCTAGCACCTTTATATGAGAATTATAAAGTATCTTTGTTCAATGAAACGTTTCATGCGATAACAGGTGATATAAGCACCCACCTTGCATATTTGAAGCGTGCTTGTAAGATTGCGAAAAGATTAGACTGTTCCATTGTACGTGTATTTCCATTTCGCTATCCTGATAATGAGGATATAGTGGTGGTAGGTAATGACGCAGATCGAGAAGAAATCAAAAAACACCTGCTAGAGGCAGGTAATATTGCTGCATCTTATGGTATAATGATTGCGGTAGAAAATTGCCCTTATTCTCACTGCCCTAAAGGTGAAATGACGTATCGTATGATTAAAGAAATTGCACATCCAAATGTTGGATTATTATGGGATCCGGCAAATTCTTATCGTGCAGAAATAAAGAAGGTCCCTCATGAATTTTTAACATTAAATTTAAAAGAAGAGTTTGAATTGATAAAAGATAAAATCGTACATGTACACTTAAAAAATTATCATTATGATGAATCTCAAAAGAAACCTTTTATTCATAAAGCTCTTTTAAAGGGAGATATTGCCTTTGAGGATATGTGGGATGGCTTGAAAAAATTAAATTGTAAACTTTCTTTGGAACCAGAAGTGAGTTATGAGGAAACACTTTCTTCTATGAAAGATTTAATGAAATTAGCACAAAAATAATCTTGAGACGAGGTGAAAAATATGGGAAAACTAGATACAAGCAAAGGTGCTATGCCAATGTATCTTCAAATTTATCAAATATTAAAAAAAGATATTTTATCAAATGTTTATGTAAAAGGAGAACTTATTCCAAGTGAAGCGCTTTTGCAGAAAAAATATGATGTATCCCGTATTACGGCACGTCAGGCAATTGCACAGTTAGAACAGGATGGATTGGTAGAACGCGCCAGAGGCAAAGGAACTCGCGTCAAGATGCAGGATCGTATAGAAGAAGATTTGCTGCATATTAAAAGTTTTACAGATGAGATGCGTGAAAGAGGAATGGAACCTGGAACGAGCTATGCACATATGGAAATTGTACATGCAGATCGAGAATGCGCACAGGTTTTTCATTGTGAGGAAAAGGATGAACTCTATCGTCTAAGTCGTGTAAGAACTGCTAATAAAGAACCAATTGTTTATTTTGTTACGTACTTTTCAAAAGATAAAAATCTTCCTTTAGATGATGAAAAATACCAGGGTAGTATGTATGAATTACTAAAAGAATTGAATATTCCACAACCTAAGAAGACAAAGGAAATGATTCATGCGATAAAAGCTAGTAAAAATCTTGCGGAAAAACTGCATATTAAAAAAAATGATGCAGTTTTGATTCGTAAAAGAATTTCTTATGATGAGATGGGTAGAGTTTTAGAGTATACAATATCTTATTATCCAGGAGAAAAATACTCTTATGCAATAGAAAGAAGCGTATGAGCATGTTAGATAAAACAATTCCTTTTTTTCCAGTATTGATGTTGTTGGAAGAGCAAAGAAAACTTCCTGATATTATCTTACCTAAAGGATATCAATTTCAAAGGTATGATCCTTCTTATCAAGATGCATGGATCAAGCTTCATGTTACCTTAGGTGAATTTGAAAATTATGAAGAAGGAAAATTGTATTTTGAGAAGACTTTTTATGATTTAGAAAAAGTGAAAAAGTTTTTTCTTCTACTTGTTGATAAAGATAAAAAATTAGTTGGTACAAGTTCTATTTGGCCGGGACATCATTTTGGAGTGGAACGATATCGAATTCATTGGTTAGGGGTTGATCCTCTTCATCAAAGACAAGGTTTAGCTAAGGCTCTTCTTATAAAAGCAATGCAGCTATATGAACAAACAGGTAGAAAAGAAACTCTGTATCTTACAAGTCAGACCAATAGTTATGTAGCTATTTCTATGTATCTAAAAATGGGCTTTGTTCCATACAGAGGAGATATGCCACAAAATTTTAATGCGAAGAAAGAAACGTATCAAAAAGATAATGATAAAGCCTGGGATTTGATTTTTAGAAAAATAGAAGAAATGAATAGAGAGTAACTTTTTAATCAACGATCTCATATACTATGTGGGAGGTTGAAAGATGAAAAAACGTTATCCAGATGCATATTGTTGTATCAAAGGTTCTATGAAATATGCTAGTGTAGAAGGCATGGTTTTCTTTTATGAAACAGAAGATGGTATATTGATAGAAGCAGATGTGAAGGGACTTCCAATGCCGAACAGAATTTCTTGTAATCAGCCGATTTTTGGATTTCATATTCATACAGGAGATGTTTGTAAGGGAACAAGGCAGGAACCTTTTAAAGATGTATTAGGACATTTTAATCCTAATGATTGTCCACATCCTTATCATGCAGGGGATCTTCCACCATTGTTTGCTAATAAAGAAGGAATGGCGATGATGAGTGTGATGGATGATCGTTTTACAATGCATGAAATTATTGGGAAAACCATGATAATTCATGCAGGACCTGATGACTTTCATACACAGCCATCAGGAAATTCTGGTTCTATGATTGCGTGTGGGAAAATCAAATATATCAAAGATTGAAACTGCCTTTTAAAGGCAGTTTTCTGCTTCTATGTGATGTCTTTGCTTACAAATTGACAAACGTCAGGAATGTGCTGTAGTAAATGATTTTTGTTTGCGTTCATATTCTGTTTGCCATATAATAAAGATGGAGGTTGTTGTATGATAAAAGGTCTTGTATTGTATGATTATGATGGTACATTAGTGGATGAAAGAGATGAAATTTATGAACCAACAGTGAAAACAAAAAAAGCCATTTCTTTGTTACAGGATAAAGGCTATCTGTGTGTGTTGGCGACAGGAAGGGCTTTAAGCTATATTCCTCAAGAAGCAAGAAATCTGTCTTTAGATGGATATGTGACATGCAATGGGGCATATGCTACAATTCATGGGAAAGAAATACATAAAGTGATTTTTGATGAAGCAGAATTAAGAAAACTTATTGAATACACTATGAAAGAAGATGTGAATTTTATTCTGGAAGGAAATTCATTTTGTTATGTACAGGATATGGAAGATAGGGAATACTTGCATTTTATAGAAAATTTTAAGATTCCACTAGACAACTTTGTACAATACAAAGATTTAAAACAGGTAAAGGATAAAATTTCTAAGATTACTTTAATATGCAAAGATAAGAATCATTTAGAAGAAGCGATAAAACGACTTGAAAATCACTATCAAATATGTCGTCATCGCAATTGTAATTCTTTTGATCTTGGATATAAGCAAGTACATAAAGGTGTTGGCGCAAAAGCTATCATGGATTATTATCATATTGATTATAAAAATACATATGCATTTGGTGATGGAGATAATGACGTCGAGTTGTTGCGTGATGTAAGACATGGGATTGCCATGCGAAAGCATGATCCAAAACTTGATGCAGTTTGCTGTATGGTTACAGGAACTGTAAAAGAAGAGGGAATATATGAAGCACTAAAGAAATTGGAGGTAATTTAATATGGCTATGGTAAAACTTCTCCCTGCATTTAAAGATTATTTATGGGGAGGTACAAAATTAAAAGAGGCATACAACAAGAAAACAGATTTGGATATTGTAGCAGAAAGTTGGGAACTCTCTACACATAAAGATGGACAAAGTGTTGTAGATAGTGGAGAATTTAAAGGGATGTTGTTTGGAGAATATCTTGAAAAATTAGGAAAAGATGCTTTGGGTACGAAAGGACAGGCATTTGAAAATTTCCCTATGTTAATCAAATTTATTGATGCAAAAGGAAATTTATCTATTCAGGTACATCCAGATAATGAATACGCTTTGCGTGTAGAAAAAGAATATGGAAAAACAGAAATGTGGTACATCTTGGATGCGGAAGAAGGTGCACAGCTTTACTATGGAACAAATAAGGAAATTTCAAAGGAAGAGTTCAAAGAAAGAATTGAAAATAATACAATTTTAGATGTATTAAAGAGTGTTCCTGTACATAAAGGAGATGTGTTCTTTATAAAAGCTGGTACGATTCATGCAGTTGGAGCAGGAATTGTTATTTGTGAAATTCAGCAAAATTCAAATTCGACTTATCGTGTGTACGATTTTGGACGTGTTGGTAAAGATGGAAAACCTAGAGAATTGCATATTGATAAGGCAATTGATGTATCTAATTTGAAACCATTGGAAAGTGATTTTAAACCTTGTGGTGAAGAACAGGTATATGAAGGATATCGTTATGCAATGATGGCAACTTGTGATTATTTTACAACTTATATTTATGATGTGACTTCACAGTGTGATGTAAATGTAAATGAAGAGAGTTTTGCTTCTTTTGTAATTGTCGATGGAGAAGGTGTTATTGAAACAGAAGATACATCACTTCCTGCAAAAAAAGGAGATAGTTTCTTTGTAAGTGCAGGTAGTGGAAATGTTAAAATAAAAGGAAATTGCCGTTTTATTTTATCAAAAGTATAATAGAATCCCTGAAAAGGGATTTTCTTTTAAGAAGGAGTTATTTGGCACAGGAAAAGATTCGTGCTGGATGGAGGGACTTATGAAATATAAATTAATTGTTATGGATATGGATGGGACACTGACAAATAGTCAGAAAGAAATATCACCACTTACGAAATACGCTTTAATAGAAGCACAAAAGTTGGGAGTAAAACTAGTGTTGGCTAGCGGAAGACCAACACCTGGATTGTATAAAGAAGCAAAAGAATTAATGATGGATGTATATGGAGGTTATTTGTTAAGTTATAATGGAGCTTATGTGTGTGATTATCCTGCACAAAACGAAGTATATTCCTGTACGATTCCAAAAAAATATATAAAGCCAATTATCAACAATGCGAAGGCATTAAATTTAAATATTATGATACATAAAGGGGAAAATGTAATTACAGATAAAGAGGACACATACAAGCTGCAATATGAGGCATCTGCTTGTAATATGGGAGTTGAGGTTGTTGAAGATTTAAGAGATTATATAGATTATGAACCAAATAAATTTTTAATCAGTGCACCAGAGGCATATTTAAAGGAACGCTTTGAAGATTTCCGTATCCCGTTTGGAGATAGGTTAAGTATATATACATCTGCACCTTTTTATATTGAAGTAGTTCCAAATGGTATCGATAAAGGAGCTTCTTTAAAGAAAATAACAAATGAATTACAGATTTCAAGAGAGGAAATTATTGCTTTTGGAGATGAAATGAATGATTTAACTATGTTGCAGTATGCAGGGCATGGAGTAGCTATGGGTAATGCAGTGAAACCTATTAAATTAATCGCAGATGAAATTACTGAATCAAATGATAAAGACGGTATTGCATTATCTTTATTTAAAGCATTTCCAGAAATAAGCAAAAGTTAGTTTTATTTTTTGTATATTTCTGAAAAAAGGAAATGGAGGAAGAGTTATGATTTATACAGTTACCATGAATCCTTCTATTGATTATGTAGTGGAATTTCCTAGGTTATGTATTGGGGGAATCACTCGTATTCAAAAAGAAGATTTTATATTTGGTGGGAAAGGTATAAATGTTTCTCATATGTTGAAAATACTTGGTGTTGATAGTTATGCATTTGGATTTGTGGCAGGTTTTACAGGAAAAGCATTTGTTCAAGGTGTGAAAGATTATGGCATCAATCCAATGTTTATAGAAGTTGATGAAGGAGTTACTAGGGTCAATGTAAAAATACATGCGGAAGAAGAAAGTGAAATAAATGGACAAGGACCAATTGTTTCACCAATGCATATGGAATTGCTAATCAACCAATTAGAAGAATTAAAAGAAAATGATATTTTGATATTAAGTGGAAGTCTTTCAAAAGGAATGAGTGAAACGACATATGCAGATATTATGCAAAGAGTAAAAGATAAAAAAATAAAAATCATAGTAGATGCATCAAGTGAAGTATTGAGGCATACATTGGCATACCATCCTTTTTTAATAAAACCCAATAAACAAGAATTAGAAGAATTATTTGATGTAAAAATTTATACAAAAGAAGAACTTATATGTTATGCTAAACTTTTGCAGAAAGCAGGCGCACAAAATATATTAGTATCCTTAGCAGGTGATGGAGCAATTTTAGTTTGTAAAAATGGAGATGTTTTAGAATGTGCTGCACTGAGAGGAGAAGTTGTAAATTCTGTAGGGGCAGGGGATTCTATGGTAGCAGGATTTCTTTATGCTTATGAAAAGAAATTTACGATGCGCGATGCATTAAAAATAGGAGTTTCCTGTGGAAATGCAACAGCTTTTTCAAAAGGAATCGCTTCAAAAGAAATGGTTGAGAGTATTCTTCAAAAGATGTCAAATTCTTTGTTTTAAAATGAAAAAGTGTTACAATAGAAAAGAAGGAGATGAGCAGTATGCGCTATGCAGTAATATATTCCAGTAATACTGGAAATACGAAAAAACTTGCGGAGGTTATTGCACAAGAACTTCCTAAAGAAGATGTTGTATATTTTGGAGAAGTTAATGAAGCTGCAAAACAGGCAGATATGATTTTTGCTGGATTTTGGACAGATAAAGGATGCTGTTCACAAGATATGATGGATTTTTTAGGAAATCTACATGGAAAACAAATTGCCCTATTTGGTACATGTGGTTTTGGAGGCTCACAAGAATATTTTAATTCCATTCTACAAAGGGTTAGTGCGTTTATAGAAGATGATTGTACCTATGTAGACGGATTTATGTGCCAGGGGAAAATGCCTTTGGGAATTCGTAAGCGTTATGAGAATATGCTGGAAACAAGTGTGGACAAAAATAAAGTACAGCAGATGATTGATAATTTTGATCGAGCTTCAAAACACCCAAATGAAGATGATTTTATACAGGCAAAGGTGTTTGCACAAGTGATTTTAAAATCATGTAAATAGAAAAGACTGTTCTTGTACGGTCTTTTTTTTGAAATTATGGGTATTCTATAAGATGTATACTATAGAATTACTATGATTTGATGAAGTGTTAGGAGGAATTGTATTATGAATAAGCTAGTATATGTAGCAGCAAGTGCAATATTGATGTTTGGATTAACGGCTTGTCAAAGAAAGGTGACAAGCGAAGAGGCGAAAAAGATTGCGTTGGAAGATGCCAAAGTAAAGGAAGCAGAAGTAACGTTTACAAGTGAAGGAATGGAAGATGATGAATATGTATTTCATTTTCAAAATACTTCCAATAGCTATTTCTATGAAATAAGTAAGAGTGGAAAAATTGAAGAGAAACAAGTGATTTCTATGGCACAAAATATGCCTGAAGTAACAAAAGATAAAACAGGTTCAAGTAATCAAAAAATAACACAAGATGAAGCTTTGCAAATAGCATATGAGAAATTTCAAGTTTCTTCTGAGAATGTGAAAAATGTTAAAGTTAAATTAGATAAAGAAAATGGAATAGAAGTTTATGATATTGATTTTGATGCAGGTAATAAAGAATATTCTTGTGATATTAGTACAACAACGGGAGAAATATTAAACTTTGATTCTGATAGCAGATAATTAAAATGCATATATAGTTAGAATGGTTGCTGATAAAACAGTAACCTTTTTTTAATATGATAATAAAAACAAAGCAGAAGTCTTTCTGCCATAAATTATATAGATGATGTATTCTGTGGTTTGCAGATAAGATTTCATCTGCTATCTTGTAGAAAAAATTTACAGCATTTTTGAATTAGTAAAATTTTATTCAAAGGTATGTCGACTGCGAAGTGTTCAAAAAAAGTTTTGATTCGAAGCTGATTTAGTAATTTGCCTATAGTTTTACAGAGACAGAGATGGATATAAATATTTCATACAATATTATAATAGTGAAAAAGTCTTATACAAATAAGGATTACTATACATCGCTAATTCATAAATTAGATGAAATGTAAAAAAAAGTAAGTATAAATGGATATATTTTCTGCTGATTTAAATTTTTTTTATAGGTATCATATATTTCATATTTGGTTGTGAATAGTAACAAATAAGAAAAAAATAATAGTTAAATGTATTGATAGAGTCAAAAGTTTATGGGAATTATAAAGAAGATAGATTATTATAGAGAAATCTTTCTTTTTTGAGAGTGTAATATAAACCGTGTGAGTTGAGCCGTACGTTCTCAACTTACACGGTTTATATTACACTCTCGTGTCCAATTTTATGGGTTCACCTCAGTAGCAGGTGGTTTTTTGTTTCGTATGCTTTGCATACTTCAACTGACTAAAGTCTTCCCAAACTCAGCGGTACTTCGCTGAGTTTTCCGTAACATAAAAAAAGCCAGGCAGCTATTTGATAGAACTACCTGGCTTTTGGTGCTTATCATCACTTACTTTTAAACAATGTTTTGCATAATACATATTTCAATATGTATTTAAAATTTACTTACACATTTTCCTTGACAAACCCTCTTTTTTATTAAATGTCAATAATTATTAGATATACTTCTTAATAAGTTTTGTATTGTTTTTCCACTATTACCTTTATCATAGGTATCTGGCTTCTTATCAAACATACTTAAGTCTAACTGCTTATCAAAGTTCACAATATCATCAGCTTGTTTTATCGTCGCTGCTTTTAAATACATCTCCTGCATATCATATCCATTCTTGTCTAATGCGATAAATCCTACAAGTTTTTCAAGCCATCCTCTGCCATAGGCTTTCGGTACACTGCTGATCAATGTTGCCAGATTATGTTCTATGTGTGATTCCATTGGGCAGCCAACTGAGGACTGAAATATTGCAACAGCATCTTTCCATCTTGTACGTATGTAATTCCATTGTTTATTGATTCTCTGTTTTCTATCCTCTTTCTTGTTTAGGGATATTAGATTTACCAGATATTTGAATTCCTTTATTTCATCATGAATCAGATAGTAACTCAACAGCTCCCTGTTCTCCATTTTTGTACTGATTCTATTGATTGCCTGTTTCGCATGAAATGCATCCAGTAAGAACCTGGTGTTTGTTTTATCTGTCTTTAATTCTGAAGCAGAAGCATAGATCCAGGGGACACTGTCTCCCATGGTTGTTATCAGCTTCACTTTGTCCATATCATAACGTGCATGCAAGATGTCTAAAACATCTTGCCAAAAAGTATTTCCAAAACCCGTTACTGTATAAGGGTTGATAAGTTTATTTCTATTGCCAGCACGCTCGACACCTTCAAAAATGACTGCCATTTTAATCATTGCTTTCCTAGCTTTATCATTATCTGAGTGCTCATGCTGCAGCGATTTATTTTTTTCATCAGATATGATGTACAAATGATCTGGAGTATTTTCGCAGCGAACAGGTGAAATAGAAAAAGAAGGACAAAAGTGTAGAATATTAGAAACTGTCTGTTTTGAGATAGCTTTTAATTTTCTATTATTTAGGCCAAAAGAAAAACCTTGTATCAAATCACCGATAACCAGACCGACCTTTTCCATAGAATTGAATTTAAGAGCATAGGTAAAAATCAGAGAACGTATACAAGGATCATATTGGATATATTTAGGGATGCCAAGGACATGATCAACATAGCAGAAAAGATGATGTTTATCATGTTTGTCGTTATAAAGAGTGCGGTTAAAAGTAAGATCACCAAAAACAGTATGAAGAGTCCTTGCGGGATTGCCGCGAAAAGCGGAATCAATAGCGTGAATAGCAGAATTAAAAATGTGTAAAGCAAAATTATTCATATCATATTGTAAACAATGAACAAGAGTAGCGTAAAGAATCGCAGGGAAATCGGGATTGATGATGCCGTCCATAGATTCAAGGAAAGAAAAAGTAGAGGAAAGAAAATAATTAGCAGAATTATGACCTGATTCAGGGAACATGTGATATACTATTCATACAAGGACCTCCCTTATGGCTGGTTCCAAGGAAAAGTAACAGACCAGTCTTTGTGTATATCTTCAATATCACTATAGCAGAGTTTGTTACTTTTTTCTATCCCATAACTTTTTACTCTATCAAATGTATTAAAAAACTTGACATAGTGCCAATTATATAATAAACTATTAAGGCAACACTTTGAAAACGCATACATCAAGTGGGCAGTGGGCTCTAAATTATAAAGGAGTGATAAAAGTAAAAATTATTTATACAAATTAGTTAGAATGTTATACTGAAAACGGAATTACGTTGGCAAGTAAAAGTGAAATTAAGAAAAGAAAAAGTAATTCCGCCCAATCGTTGATAGGGAAATCTTGCCTAGAAGAGTATGAAGAAAAAAGGGATTTATAAAGGTGCAGTGGTGTTTATGGCACTTTGCATGAGCTGGGGAGCAATTTTACCTTTAAGTTCAGATTATGTGCAAGCACAAGAAAATGTTGCTGAAAAAGAACAAACTGGTATTGTATCTTTAACTCAAAATGAAAATCAATATACTTTCGGGAATGAGTATATTACTCGTACGTTTAGTTTAACAGACAGTAAACTGAAGACTGAAAAAATCACAAACTATCGTACTGGAGAAACGCCTAAGGTATTAACTCCGGCATCTAGTGAAGAATTCGTGATTAAGACATTACCTAAAGAAATTGAAGGTAAATCAAAGGTAAATGTTAGTGATGCTGTAGGAACAGGAGAAGGAAAAATCAGCAATTTGACTGATCAGGTATTGAGTTCTAAGGATTCAAGTAACTTCTGGGCCTCTAAAGACGCTAATAATTATGTAGCTGGTACGGAATTATCATTCGAAATTGCAATTGGTAGAAAAGCAGAAGTAAAGAAATTTAAATATGTACCTCGATATGACAGTGGAGTAAAATGGAATTGTACGGGGCGTGTAGAAGAAGCTAAACTATACTACTTTGATGATGGTGATAATAGCTGGAAACAAATTGGAGATAAACATGCAATGAATGCTGAAGGAGAAACAATTATTGAATTTGAAAAACCTGTCAGTACTTCTAAAATCAAGTTTGTTGCAACAAAAACATATCATTGGCAAGATGGTACAAATGGTAAACCAGATAACAGAAATAAAGTTATGTCTGCTTCAGAAGTTGATGTATTAGACGAAAATAATACGTCATTATTAGATAGAACAAGAAAAGAAGAGGCTCAAACACTTCAAGCGAGTGATTTAAAAGTAAAGGGAGAACCTGTATTAAAAGAAAGTAAAGGGGTTAAAACTCTGACTTTCACTTTTGAACCAAAAGAAGTAAGTGGTGTTGAATATACAATTAAAGAAGTCATTACGATGAAAGATGGAGATTCTTTCATGCGTAAACATTTGGAAATCAGTGTTCCAGAAGCAGATGCAGAAAATACTAAGATTGATTACATTGATCTAGAAAATATGGATTTTGCAGAAGAAGATGCTTCAACAAGTTATAAATTAGGGGATAAAACAAAAAATTATTGGACGATTCCTGAATTGAATGATAATCCTGATATGGCAAATATGAAAGGTGATTACTTAGAATTAGGACAACCTTATTATGTAGGTGCGATGTATTGGGGATGTGAGTTTCCACAGTCTGAAAATAAAATTAGATTAAACAGTCAAACACAGAAACAAAACGGATTTATTCGTTATCACTATGGAAAATCTTTAGCTATAGATGAACAATTTACGGAGTATAATAATTATAATGGTGCGAATGAACAGCCAGGGAAAATGGTTACATGGGATAGTGTTGTTGGGGCAGCAAGAAGTACAGATTACCTGGTAGTACAATCAGATTTCTATGAATATATCGAAACGATTGCTACTCCAACTGAATTTAGACAGCAATTTAACTCTTGGTATGACAATATGAAAAATATTACTGCTGAAAATATCAAGAGCAGCTTCTACGAAATAGAAAAAGGCTTTACACAGCATGGCGTAAATCCACTTGATTCTTATGTTGTGGATGATGGTTGGATTAACTATAATTCATTCTGGGATTTTAATAGAGATCCAGGTAAATTTCCAAATGAATTATATGATTCCAGTTTACAAGTTCAACAGTTTGGTTCAAACTTTGGCTTGTGGTTAGGACCTCGTGGTGGTTATGGTACACAAACTATGATTGCTAATTGGATTGCAAAAAATAATCTTGGTTCTGTAAATCATCAATCAGGAAATGATATTAATATTTCCGATGCTCGTTATTTAAATAAACTTGTGAATGATATTTTTGTAAATTATCAAGAAAAGTTTGATATCAACTATTGGAAATTAGATGGAATGCTGTTAAAACCTTCAACTGCTGAAGGAAATTACCATGTAACAGGTGGGGATTTCTATACCATCAGCGAAACGTACGAACGTTGGACAGATATGTTTGAAGACATGCGTGCACAACGTGGAGATAAGGGATTATGGCTGAATATGACATCTTACACAAACCCAAGTCCTTGGCATGTGCAATGGGTCAATAGTGTTTGGATGCAAAATACTGGAGACAGTGGTTTCAACTATAAATTTAACGCTACAGATCAAGAAGCAATGTTAACATATCGCGATGGTGATTATTATGATTTCTTTAATGAAAATCAGTGGCAGCTTCCAAATAAATACTTCTATAATCATGATCCGGTGTATGCAAAAACAGCAAATAGTGCTCCTGGTGGAAAGCCAAATTATTTAATCAATTATAGTGATGAAGAATTACGTGAACATCTGTATATGTTAGGAACACGTGGTACGGCATTCTGGGAATACTATTATAGTCCATCTATGTTTGATGATGATAAATGGGATATCAATGCTGAGGCTGCAAACTGGATTGAAGATAATTTTGATATTCTTCAAAAATCAAAAA
The DNA here is from genome assembly GCF_010537335.1 of Amedibacterium intestinale. NCBI lineage: Bacteria > Bacillati > Bacillota > Erysipelotrichia > Erysipelotrichales > Erysipelotrichaceae > Amedibacterium > Amedibacterium intestinale. The sequence continues at coordinate 1,260,243 of NZ_AP019711.1, read as the reverse complement.
TGTTTGGTGGAAATCCAGAAACTGGAGAAGTTTATGGATATTCTTGCTGGAATGGAAATGAAGGTATAGTTTCTATTCGAAATCCAAAAGATGTTGAACAGACATACACTTTAACGTATGACCGTTTAGTAGGTGTTAATGAAGGTATGAAGGATGTTTATGGTAGAGTTGTTGTTGGTAATGTTGATAAGTACCAAACTAACAAACCACTTTCATATGATGAAAAAGTAACATTTACATTGAAACCAAAAGAAGTATTAATCATGCAGTATGGTGAAAAAGATACAACAAGTGCAACAGTTAAGTCTATTCATGGTGATGATAAAGTAGTTGAATTAGAGTTTAATGAAACGATTCGCACACCAAAGGCAGAAAATTTCAAAGTTACAAATAACGAAGTAGAAAAGGTTACATTAAAAGAGGATTTACGTACAGTTGAGTTGACATTGAAAGAAGAAGTAAAAGATTTGTCAGATATTGAAGTAAAAGTAAATGGAGTAAAAGATGTAACTGGAAACACAAGTTCTTTGACAGTTGTTGATGATTACTATAAAGATGATATTGTTAACAGCGTAGTTAATCGTCAGTTGAACGGAAAAGAAATTTCTAAAGGAAAAACACTGTCAATTGATGGAAGCGGAGGATTTACTGTTTTAGGTACTCTTGAAACAGCATCCAAAGGCGTTGAAATCATGCGTCAGGAAAATGGTTATAGTGTTGGAATTGACGAGGAAGGATATTTGACATTCACGTTGAATGGAACAACAGCAAATTCGAAGTATGTCAAGAAAACACGTCAAGATGATGGATCTGTTACATCAGAAACAAAAGGTATGATAGCAGATGGTAAAAAACATCAATTTGCAGCAGTGAAAGAAGTAAATGGAATGTTGAAACTTTATATTGATGGTGAATTGGTTGGCTCTGCATATAACAAAGCAAATAAAGATTTGGAACTTGAAAAAGGTGAATTAGTATTTGCTAAAGGATTAGAAGGAAAAACTTCTTATATTACGTTATTGGATCGAGCATTGGCATTTGATGAAATAACAGATTATGTTGACGAAAAAGATATTAATGGTAATGTTGTGGCACGTAGTGTTAATAAAGAAGTTAAGCTCAGTGCATTTGATGTAACTGAAAATGAAGTGATTTCTGAAAAAAGTGATCGTCCATTTACTCAAGTAAATGATGGTGTTAAGGATACAAATAATTACTTAGAGTTAACGGATACTTCAGATCAGAAGCTTCATTCTCGTTATGTTGAAATTGATTTAGGAACAGCATGTGAATTGAATAAATTACATTTGACACGTTATTTTGGTGATAATAGAACTTATGGACCAACAGCAATCGTGTTGAGTAATGATAAAGATTTCAAAGATAAGACGGTTGTATTCAATTCTGATAAGGATGGAACTGTGCATAATTTGGGCAAAGGAAAAGATGATTTGTATCAAGAAACAGCAGATGGAAAAGAAATTGTTTTAGATCAGCCAGAAACTGCACGATATATCCGAATTTATGTAAACGGAAATAACAATAAAACAAGCACTTCTGATCATATTGTAGAATTTGAAGCATACGGAACAAAAAAAGGAAGACCTGCGGATTCTATTTATCGCATAGATTTCAGTCGTTTAGAAGCTCTTGTAAATGAAGATTTAAGTAAGACATATACAAAAACTTCTATAAAAGAGTACAATAAAGTTGCAAAAGATACTTTAAAAGCAGCAGAAAAACTATTAGCGAATCAAAATACAGCATCAGATGAAGAAGTTGAAAAACTAATTGAAAAAATCAATGCACATAGACAAGTATTAGTAAAACGTGCAGATACAACAAAAGCAAATGAGTTGCTAGATAGCTTATCATCTTTAAATGAGAATGAGTATACAAAAGATTCTTGGAAGAAATTTGAATCAGCAAGAAAAGCATTAGAAAAAGCTGTACAAGATACTTCAGATATTAATGAAACTCAGATGAATGATTTGATTTCTTCTTTAAAATATGCGAAAGATAACTTAGTTAAGAAAGAACAAATACCAGGAAAACCAGAAAATCCTGAACAACCAGGAAAACCAGAAAATCCTGAACAATCAGAAGGACCAAGTACAGGAAATGGAGTAAACTTACCATTGTTATTTAGTTTATTAGCTGGATCCGGATTAGTACTAGGTTATGAAACAAAGAAAAGAAAAAAATAGAAAAGTAGTAAAATAACTGATTGCGATTTTGGACTTATTAATCGTATAGAATCAAGAATTTACGAATTTAAAGTCTTCTAAAATTGTTAGGATTAGCTCATTCTTAGTTTTAAGGTATGAGTTAGTCCACCCTATTTTCAGCTCCAATACATTTTTGGGGCTGTTTTGCTATTTTGAAAGGATAATGTTTATGGATAATGTAGTAAGACTAAATAAACTCACAAAAATTATAGGAGTAGTAACAACCGTTCTATTTTCTTTGATGTAACCGCAAAATAAAATAGTGTATATCATAGTAGACTAAATTATGTCACACTTATAGCTGAGATACAGTAAGCTGAGTGCTCAAGTTACTATATTATAGTAATTCGAGTATCAACTTACTATAAATCAGAAGGGTGTGACTTTATTTATGAGAACCAAGATCCAATGTGTAAATGATAATGTCAGATTAAGTCAATGGAAACAGATCATACAAAACTGTCGTGACAGCGGGCTTCCTGTAAAGAGGTGGTGCGATGAGAATAATATATCAGAACCATCTTACTACTATTATCTTAAAAAGTTTAGAGAATTGGCAATAAAAGAGGCTGATGATGATCAGGATTTTTATCCCTTAGTGGTAAATGAAGAAAAAGAAATCACTCATGAAAATATTGAAATCATAAAAGGAGATATTCATATCCACGTGCCAGATAATATTGATATTGATGTGCTTGTGAATATGTTGAAGGTGCTGTTATGCTAGGTGATATCTCAAAAGCTGAGAAGATCTATATCGCAACAGGTTATACAGATATGAGAAAATCCATTGATGGACTGGCTGCCATCGTTCAACAGAATTTCCACCTTGATCCATGTTCCAATTCTCTTTTCCTCTTCTGTGGAAAAAGTTCCTCAAAATTAAAGGCACTCTACTGGGAAGAAGATGGTTTCGTCCTGCTTTACAAGAAACTGGAAAACGGAAAATTCAAATAGCCTAGAAACGAACAGGAAGCACAGCTCATTACTTCCCAGCAGTTTCGCTGGCTGATGGAAGAGCTGCATATAGAACAGCCCAAAAGGATACAGAAATCCATGCCTAAAAAAGTATTTTAAATCTCTGTTTATCCATGATTTTATTATTTGAAAATGGTATAATAGTTAAAGAGAGTGGATTTCATGAAAGAACAGGTGTTATTAAATCTTACGGCACAACTTACTGAAATGAATTCACTTATCAAGAAATTAAACGAAGATATGCAGATCTTAAGGGATGAGAATACACGTTTGAAAAATGAAAATGCATTACTGAAAGAAGAGAATGAATATCTGAAGAAAAAACTGTTTGGAACGAAAAGTGAGACATCGCATTCACTTGGTCTTGGACAGCTTTCTTTTTTTTGATGAGGCAGAGACAGAGTGTGAAGCATAAACTTTTGAGAGTGTAATATAAACCGTGTAAGTTGAGAGCGTACGGCTCAACTCACACGGTTTTTAATAGTTTTATGTTAAAATAAAGGAGAAAAGGAAGTATGGAAATGGCAAGAAAGAAAAGAGATCCTAGGAAAGTGGCTTTGGCTCAGGCTATCCTGGATGCTGATGTTAGAATAAAAACTGGACAGTCCTAATAGAGAAACATGCATGTATTTGATACAATGATGACAACATATAAAAGAAGCAACGTAAGGAGTAAAAAAATGGCAAATAAGAAACCAGTATTTGATAACGAATTTAGAAACAATGCTGTGCGATATGCACAGGAACATAAAGATCTTTCCAGAAAAGAATGGGCTGCAAATCTAGGTATAGGCGAGAGCACATTAGCCAGATGGTTAAGAGAAGCTCGTCAATCCAGTAATGGTACCATAGAAATGAGAGGAACGGGTAATTTTGAATCTGATGAAGCCAAGGAAGTTGCACGCCTGAAACGTGAACTGCGTGATACGAAGGATGCACTTGAAATCTTAAAAAAGGCTATAGGCATACTGGGAGATTAACGAGAGCTGTATATGAACAAGTAGAAGATACCGCAGAAAAACGAAAAGAATTTTCTGTTTCCGGTGTGCTTGAGAAATCAGGCATTTCAAAATCTGGATATTATGACTGGAAAAAGCGAGATAAAAGTAAAACAGCAAAACGTAAAGAACGTGTTGTAGAAAAAAGAAAAGAAGTCCATAAAAAGTCATATGAAAATTATGGTGCACCCAAAATCACTCGTGAATTAAGAAAACAGGGAGAAGTAATTTCAGAGCGTACAGTAGGAAAATATATGCGTGAAAATGGCATTAAAGCCCAATATATCAAGCATCGAACAAAAACAACGAGAGACTGTGATTATTCAGCGACCCTTGCCAATATACTAAAAAGAGATTTTCAACAAGACGAACCAAATGCAGCATGGTGTACGGATATCACATACATATGGACGCAGGAAGAAGGATTTGTCTATTTGACAAGCATCATGGATCTGTATTCACGCAAGATCATAAGCTGGAAACTGAGCAGGACGATGGAAGTAAAAGATGTATTAGAGTGTTTGGAAAAGGCAAAAGAAAGAAGAAACATGGAAAAACCAGTTGTAATCCATAGTGACAGGGGAGTACAGTTCGTCTCAAAGTGGTATCAGGAATTAACAGCAGGAATGAAGCACAGTTATTCAGCAAAGGGAAATCCATGGGATAATGCGTGTATAGAATCATTTCATTCACTGATAAAAAGAGAATGGCTGAATAGAAAAAAGATGATTGATTATCAAATGGCGTATCAAATGGTATTTGAATATATCGAAACTTTTTACAATACAGTTAGGATTCACAGCCATTGCGACTATGAATCTCCTAATAATTATGAACGTAATTTCGAAAAGAAAAAAAGTCTCAATTAAATGTGTCCGAAATCTTGACATAGTACCACTCTTTTTCAGCATCTGTACACCTCCAGATAAAAAAATATAGAATAATTACAAATGAATACATAAAAGTCCTGTTATTCTTAATCAAAAAAACTGAGTTTTGGAAAAACAAACATATTTATCCATAGAACTCAGTTATCTAATTTATGGTGCCGACGAGAAGAATCGAACTTCCAACCTATTGATTACGAAACAATTGCTCTGCCATTGAGCCACGTCGGCAATTCCATATATAATAATAACACTTTTTTGCTTTAAAACAAGCATGAGAGAAAAAAAGCAGAAGAATACTTCATTTTAAGTTCTTCTGCTTTTTAAAGAAAGCATTGTTTTTATTAACATTTCTTCCTGTTCTTTGGGCATATGACATAATCCCATGGATACATTTGGTTTTGTTTTATCATGAAAATCGCTTCCTGCTGTTTCTATTAACTGATATTTTTGACAAACCTTATGATAAAATGCAATTTGTTCCTGTGTGTGATAACTGCTGTATACTTCAATACCGTCAATACCTAGATGTCTAATATCTTCCATTAACTGCAGATCTTCTTTCACATTGTTTCCAGGATGTGCCACTACAGCGATACCGCCTTGTTTATGATAAATGGAAACGGCATCTTCCATAGAAATATAATTTATTTTTGTATAAGCAATTTTTCCTTGTGAACAAAAATCCCAATAAAAATTTACATATGGGTTATTACTTCTTTCCCCCTGTGGGAAATATGGCTGTAAATAAGGATTCTTCTGATTTCTTTTATCTTTCATTGCAATTTCACAAATTGTTTCAGGCACATAGATACCAAATGGGGATACTTCTTTTAGTTTTTCCTCATCAATTTCAAGATGCAGCTTTTCTTTGATAAGGGATAGTCGCTTTTGGCTGCATTCTTGTTCTTGTTTCATGATATCCTGTTCTATTTTTTTATAAATAGGGGCATGAATATCAATCCCATAGCCCAGCAGATGAAAATCTTTACCTTGAAAGCGACAATCCAATTCTATGCCTGGAATAAGCGAGATGTCATGCGTATTTGTTATTTCTTGATATGCTTTCACACTATTATGATCAGTTATCGATACGGTTTGAAGATTCTGATGGTATGCCATCTCTAATAAACTTTCAGGAGAATATTCGCCATCTATACTGAATTTTGAATGCATGTGCAGATCGATATGATTCATCTTTTTTCCTCTTTTCTAATATAGTTTTATCTTATCATATAGATATTAAAAAAAGAAGAGATACTACAGAATAAGAAGGTTCATAATGCATAAATGTAGCGATATGATACATACTGAAATTGAGGTGAAATACATGAATTCAAAAAAAGTAAATAAAGCATTAAATCAGCTTTTAAAAGGTACCCATATGGGAACTTCGCTGTTTAAATTTTTACAAAAAAAGTTGAAAACAAAAAGGTTAAGAAAATTATGGAAAGAAATGATAAATACCTTATCTGATCATGAGAAAATATTGACCAAACTAATTGAAACATATGGAGGGGAACCTGTAGATACTGCTGGCATTATGGGTACTATGACAGATGTTTTATATAAAATGCGTTATATTTTTCTTTCTGATGAAAAGGATATTTTAGAGCTTTCAATTACAAGTATGGAACAAGGAAGAAAAGCCTTAAGTGCATTTGTTTTACGTAAAAAGTTTCCAAATAAAGATATAGATAAAATAGTAAGGACAATGAAAAAAGATTATGAAGAAATATTGTATGAATTAAAAAGATTTCAGCTAGAAGCACAATATGTATAGAGAGATTTTCTGTTTCATTGTATAATATACCCATGAAAAGAGGGATAAGATGAAAGTACAAGATCGTTTTTTAAAATATGTTGCTTTTGATACGCAGTCTGATAGTGCATCAACGACAACACCAAGTACATTAAAACAGTTGAAACTGGCTGAATATTTAGTTTCTGAGATGAAAGAATTAGGAATACAAGATGCACATGTCGATGAATTTGGTATCGTATATGGAAATATTCCATCTAATGTAGATAAAGAATGTGCAGATATTGGATTTATAGCTCATATGGATACAGCAGAAGATATGAGTGGAAAAAATGTAAATCCATCTATCATAAAGAACTATGATGGTTCTCGTATCGTTTTAAATAAAGAACTTGCTATTTCTATGGGTGTAGAAGAATTTGAAAGTTTAAGAAATAAAATTGGAGAAGATTTAATTGTAACCGATGGAACAACGTTATTAGGTGCAGATGATAAAGCTGGAATTGCAGAAATTTTGACGATGGCAGAAATTATTCTAAAAGAAAATCGTCCACATGGTAATATACGTATTGCATTTACACCGGATGAAGAGGTGGGACGAGGACCGGATCATTTTGATGTGGAAAAATTTCATGCAGATTTTGCCTATACCGTTGATGGTGGTGAAGTAGACAGTGTAGATTATGAAAACTTTAATGCTGCAGATGCAAATATTCAAATTCAAGGCTTAAGCATTCATCCAGGAAGTGCAAAAGGAAAAATGATCAATGCTTTGCATGTCGCAATGGAATTTCATTCTATGCTTCCAGTAAATCAAAATCCAGCTTATACAGAAGGTTATGAAGGATTTAATCATCTTTGTGATTTACATGGAGAATGTGAGCATGCAGTAATGTCTTATATTATTCGAAATCATGATGAACAATTATTTGAAAAACAGAAAGAAGATTTTAGAAGAATTGCAGATTATTTAAATCAGAAGTATCCAAAAGATACGATTCGCTTAGAAATTAAAGACAGTTATGCAAATATGCGTTCTATTATTGAAAAAGATATGCGTGTAGTTGATTTGGTTAAAAAATCAATGAAAGATATAGGAATTCATCCATCTTCTCATGCGATACGCGGAGGAACCGATGGAGCACGTTTAACTTATCAAGGCCTTCCTTGTCCAAATTTAGGTACAGGAGGGTATAATTTCCATGGAAAATATGAATATGCTTCTATTCAGGAAATGGAAAAAAGTGTAGAACTGCTTTTAAAAATAGTAGAAAATAACCTATCATAAAAAAACGGGAAATCCCGTTTTTTTATGATAACATTTTATTTTATTAAAGAAATTCCATAAGGCAACTACATTTATTGTAACGATGATTATTGTATAAATTATTAATACTGTTGTCATAGAAGGAACAACATCTAAAATAGCACTCCAATCTTCTAATAATACCCGTTTTTTTACCATGATGTATTGGTTTAATATAGTAAGTGTCATAAAAATTAGTGCAAATGTAGTTGTGCACTTTGTGCAAAGACGCTTCTTTATTCCAAAATATACATTTATTATCGTTGAAATAAGACTACATATTCCCAATATAATCCACATGTTTATCCTCCTTATATATCGATTATAACATTGTTTATTTTCGTACGGAGAGGAGGATTTCTAACATTATGTTTATATTTTATATATCTTCTTTGATGATAAGTCCTAATAATTTGGCAAGTTCTAAGGCTTGCGTACTATTTACGATAGCACCTTCCAGCATATTTTGACTAACTGCGATTCCATCAATACTGCTTGTAGAAAAATCTACACTATGTAAACTTGTATTAAAAAATTCACTTTCATTAAGCTTGCAGTTTTCAAAACATATTTTAGAAAAACTACATTGTACAAAACTGGAAGAAGAAAGTTCACATTCTTTGAAATACACTTGTTTTAATTTTGAACCACTAAAATTTGAATAACGGGCATTACAATTTATAAACATGACGTTTTGTAAAGTACAATTAGAAAATTCGATGCCCATACATCTGCAATTTTTAAATTGGATGCGGTGGACCGCTCCATCTAAAAAATGTAAATTACTGATTTCACAGTTTTCAAAAATTAAATCTACCATATCAATGTTTTCACATGTACAGTTTTCAAATACACAATTTTTAAAATAGCAGCTATCTAAGTGGAGATAGGGAAGTTCTTCTTCCTCAATAAGCAAATCACAGATAGAATAACCCTGCAGATAAGATTCTTCACAAACTTCTTTATGAAAATCGAAAAGAGGAACGAGTTCTTTTAACATTCTTGGAGTTTCTATTTTTTCTTTCATTAGTATCACTTCCTGTTTGCTTATTATAACATGTGAGTATACAAAAAAAGAAGCATTGCATTGCACTTGATGGCTTTGTATAATGGTATGGTATTGAAAAGAGGAAAATGTATGATAGAGATGATAGCAAACGAATTAAAGTTACATTCATGGCAGGTAGAGCATACCTTATCTTTGTTAGAGGAAGGAAATACAGTGCCTTTTATAGCTAGATACCGAAAAGAAATGACGGGTGGTCTAGATGAAGAGCAAATTCGAAAAATTGAAGAATTAAAAGAAAATACGCTTCGCTTAGAAAAAAGAAGAGAAGATGTTCTTCGTTTATTAAAAGAACAAGGAGTTTTAGATGAAGGATTAAATAAAGCAATTCTTGCATGTGAGAAAATCTCTCAAATTGATGACTTATACCGTCCTTATCAACAAAAGAAAAAAACGCGTGCGATGCTGGCAAAAGAAGCGGGTCTAGAGCCTTTGGCAGAATGGATCAGAAAGTTTTATAGAGATGCAGATATTCAAAAAGAAGCACAAAAATATGTAAAAGGGGCGATTTCTTCCATTGATGAAGCGATTCAGGGAGCGAAGGATATCTTGGCACAGTGGATAGCAGAAGATGTGGAAATTCGCGCAAAGGTAAAAGATAATATTGTCAATTTTGGGCGTTTAGAAACAAAGAAGAAAAAAGATGCAGAGGATGAAAAGAAAGTATATCAGATGTATTATGAGTTCAGTGAACGAGTCAATCGATTAGCTCCTCATCGTATTATGGCGATTGATCGTGGAGAGAAAGAAAATATAATAAGTGTATCTTTTTCTTATAATAAAGAATATCTGAGTGGATGGGTAGCACGTTATCTTATGAGAAATCGAAAAAGTCCATTAGAAGCGTTGGTACAGGAAGCGATTGAAGATGGACTTAAGCGTTTGGTTTATACGGCTATTGAAAGAGAAGTAAGAAGAGATTTAAGTGCTGTGGCACAAGAAAAATCCATTCAAGTGTTTTCTATGAATCTAGAGCATTTGTTATTACAGCCACCTTTGAAGAATAAGGTAATATTAGGATTTGATCCTGCATATCGTACAGGATGTAAACTGGCAGTTATTGATACGACAGGAAAATTATTAAAAGTAGATGTGATTTATCCACATGTTCCCCATAAGAAAGTAAAAGAAGCTAGTGAAAAACTGCTGTCATTAATTGAGAATTATCATGTAGAAGTAATTGCGATAGGAAATGGAACGGCAAGTAGAGAAAGTGAAAGCTTTGTAGCAGATTTCGTTCATAAACATGATTTAAATGTTTCTTATACGATTGTGTCAGAAGCAGGTGCCTCAGTATATTCGGCAAGTAAAGCTGCCAAGGAAGAATTTGCAGATCTTCCAGTAGAACATCGTTCTGCTGTATCTATCGCAAGACGTTTACAAGATCCATTAAGTGAATTGATAAAAATTGATCCGCAATCCATTGGGGTAGGACAGTATCAGCATGATGTTGCAGGTGCACAGTTAAAAGAACGATTAGACTTTGTAGTGGAAAAAGCAGTCAACCGTGTAGGTGTAAATGTTAATACAGCAAGTGTAGAGCTTTTGAAACATGTTGCCGGACTAAAAGAATCAAGCGCAAAAAGTATAGTTTTCTATCGTCAGGAACATGGTGAATTGAAAAATCGTAAGGAACTAAAAGATATTTCAAAAATTGGAGCGAAAACATTTGAACAGGCTGCAGGTTTTTTACGTATTGAAGATGGAGAAGAACTTTTGGATCGTACGGCTATTCATCCAGAAAGTTATAAGCTTGCTAGAGAGTTATTTTCTTATGTAGGACTTAAGGAAAGTCAAATTGGTAGTGAAGAAATGAAAGAAACGCTTCGCTGTGTTGATAAGGAAAAACTATGTGAAGATTTATCTTGTGATATGTATACATTGGACGATATTTTGGAAGTTTTCCAACATCCTTTCCGTGATTATCGTGAACGATTTACTCCTGTTTTATTAAGGAAAGATGTTGTAGAATTGGAAGACTTAAAAATTGGAGATCGTTTAGAAGGTGTTGTAAGAAACGTTGTTGATTTTGGAGCATTTGTTGATATTGGTCTTCATGAAGATGGATTGGTACATATTTCACAAATGAGTGAAAACAGGATTGGACATCCGGAAGAGGTTGTTTCTGTGGGGGATATTGTCAAAGTAAAAGTTATTGGGATTGATATGGAAAAACAGAAAGTGCAGCTTAGTTTTAAAGGGGGTTGAATTTGTCAAAAAAATCACATATAAAATATAAAATAAGCCGATAAATAAAAGGGAATCGAAAGATTGCCTTTTTTTGAATTTCTTTGAAAAAAAAGAAAAAAATATAGTATAATACTATATGGATTACAAGGAGGATTATTAAAAATGTCAGAATTAGATATCTTAAAAGGGCATGCTGTAAATATTCGCAAGAATATTGTGAGAATGGTAACAGAAGCAAAATCTGGTCATCCAGGAGGTAGTTTATCTTCAGTTGAAATCGGAGTTGCTTTGTATTTTACACAAATGGATATCAATGAGGAAAATATTTCAAGTCTTAACAGAGATCGTTTTGTATTGTCGAAAGGACATGCATCTCCATTGTTATATTCATTACTTGCAGAAAAAGGATTTTTAAATGAAGAAGAATTATTAACTTTCCGTAAGATTGGAACACGTCTTCAAGGACATCCTAGTATGGACAAATTGCCTGGAGTAGATATGTCAACGGGTTCATTGGGACAGGGAATCTCTGCAGCCGTTGGTATGGCATTATCAAATAAATATCACAATCTGCCTTATCGTATTTATACTTTATTAGGTGATGGAGAATGCCAGGAAGGGGAAGTGTGGGAAGCGGCTATGTCTGCCTCTCATTACGGATTAGACAATCTTTTGGCCTTTGTTGATATGAACGGATTACAGATTGATGGTAAAGTAAGCGAAGTTATGAATCCATTTCCACTTGATGAAAAGTTTAAGGCATTTGGATGGAATGTTATCGTTTTGGGAGATGGCAATGATTTAGAAGCAGTTATCAAAGCTTGTGAAGAAGCAAAAACCGTGAAAGGAAAGCCTAGTGTTGTAATTGCGAAGACAGTTAAAGGAAAAGGAGTATCTTTCATGGAAAATCAGTCTGGATGGCATGGTGTTGCGCCAAATAAAGAACAGTGTGAACAGGCGCTTTGTGAACTTGAAGGAGGAAATAAATAATGGCAAAAGTGGCAACTCGTGAAGCGTATGGAAAAACGCTTGCTAAACTGGCACAGGAAAATAAAAATATTATCGTACTGGATGCCGATCTTTCCGGTTCTACAAAAACAAAAGATGTAAAAAACGTTGCACCTGAACAACATTACAATATGGGGATTGCCGAAAGCAATATGATGGGAGTTGCAGCTGGTCTTGCTGCTAGCGGTAATACTGTGTTTGCATCAAGTTTTGCTATGTTTGCAACAGGAAGAGCATTTGAACAGATTCGAAACAGCATCGGATATCCACATTTGAATGTAAAAGTTTGTGCATCTCATGCTGGTATTACGGTTGGGGAAGATGGTGCAAGCCATCAGACAATTGAAGATATTTCTTTAATGCGCGGAATTCCTGGTATGGTTGTTGTATGTCCAGCAGATAGTGTAGAAGCTGCAGAAGCAACAAAAGCTGTAGCAGCAATTGATGGACCATGTTATTTGCGTTTAGGAAGAAGTGCTGTGGAAACAATTTATGATGAAAATACAATTCATTTTGAAATTGGAAAAGGAAATGTATTGCACGAAGGAAAAGATGTTGCAATCATTGCCTGTGGTATCATGGTAGAAGCAGCTTTAAAAGCTTGTGAAGAGCTAAAAACAAAAGGGTACAATCCTACAGTAGTTGATATGCATACTATTAAGCCAATTGATAAAGACTTGCTTGTTAAGTTAGCAGAAACACATGATTTGTTTGTTACATGTGAAGAACACAGTGTTATTGGTGGACTTGGAAGTGCAGTTGCGGAAACATTAAGTCAGTATGCACCTAGAAAAGTGCGTATGGTAGGAATGAAAGATGTTTTTGGAGAAAGTGGAACACCAGCTGAATTACTAGAAAAATATGGTTTGACTGCAAAAGATATCGTGAATGCAGTTGAAGAAAAATAAGATAAAAGAAAGGATGGGAAACCGTCCTTTTTAAATGAAAACATAAATTTTTTTTGGATGAGCCTTAACAATTTTTAGGCGATAAAGTTAGCTTTTATATAGTTTTTCTACATTTAACTAGTGGGATCTAGAATGTTATTAATTTTTTTAGACATTAAAGTAGAGAATGTAAAATAATTGGTGAATTTGCTTAATTTCGGCTTTCTTATTATGCCTGTAGGAATACAATTACGCTGTTGTTAAATTAAATGTTTGATTTTAATCGGCTATAATTCCAAACAAATTGATTGACAAGGTAAAAGTACTTGTGATATATTTTTTGCGTATAAAAGGATTGTTACTGGTAGGGCAGGCTATACCGATTGTACACATACGTTATTTTTTTGCGTGGTGTGAGCAGGTATAGTCTTTTTTCTACTTATTTGGGAAAGGAGAATGCATTTTGATCGTAGAGAAAGTAATAAACAATAATCTAGTACGTTCTCGTAATAACAAGCAACAGGAAATTTTAGTTATGGGATGTGGACTTGGCTTTAAAAAACAAGTAGGAGATTTAATTGATGAATTTAAAATAGAAAAAGTTTATACTATGCTAGATGATAAGCAAAATAATCAATTTGAAGAAATACTTTCAAGAGTTCCGCTTTCTTGCATTCAGATTACAAATAAGATTGTTGATTATGCAAAAGCTTCATTAGGGAAAGAATTAAGTGATACCATTTATTTAACCTTATGTGATCATATTGCTTTCGCAATTGAGCGATTTAAGAATGGTATCAATATTCAAAATGCTCTTTTATCTGAAATTAAACGTTATTATCTGCATGAATTTCAAATTGGTATGGAAGCTTTAGATATTATTGAGGCAAAGGCTGATATCCGTTTACCAGATGCAGAAGCTGGTTTTATTGCTTTGCATGTTGTGAATGCTTCTTTTGATTCAATAGGTATGGAACAGACAAAAGAGATGATGAAAGTAATACAAAATACATTGAATATTGTAAAATATCATTTCAACATTGAATTAGATGAGAATTCTATTCATTATGATCGATTTTTAACGCATTTAAAATTCTTTGTGAAGCGTGTTTTTTCAAATGTTGAAATAGGAGAAAAAGAAGATAAAGAAGATAATTTCTTCCTAATGATTAAAAATCAATATAAAAATGAATATGCCTGTGTTTTAAAAGTTTACGAGTATCTTAGAAAAGAATATCATCTGCAAATGACAAATGACGAAATCATGTATTTAATGATTCACATTCATCGCATCACTACTATGTAAAAAATGACGTATCTGCATATTAGGAGGTACTGAAATGAATTATCAGGAATTAGCCGATAAAATATTGAATCTAGTCGGCGGATCTAACAATGTTACAGGTCTTACACATTGTGCTACAAGACTTCGCTTTAACTTAAAGGATGAAGGAATTGCACAGACAGAACAATTAAAAAAAACACCTGGAGTATTAGGTGTTGCGATTAATGGAGGACAGTATCAGGTCATCATAGGAAATGATGTAAATCATGTTTATAAGCCTATTATGGAAAAATGTACAGGACTAGAGTCTTCTAAACCAGCACAAGAAGAAAAGAAAAGCTTAGCTGCTAGATTTATTGATACTATTACAGGTATTTTTACACCAGTACTACCTGCAATTACTGCCGCAGGTATGTTAAAAGCAGTTCTATCTTTATTAGTTGCTTTCCATGTAGTAGAAACAACAGACCAGAGTTATCAGATTATTAACTTTATGGGCGATGCAGCATTCTATTTCTTACCATTCTTATTAGCAAATTCTGCCGCAAAGAAATTTGGGTGTAATGCATATCTTGCGATGATGCTTGCAGGTATTATGTTACATCCTAACTTTTTGACAATGGTATCAACTGCATCTGAAACAGGAGAAGGAATTTCTTTATTCTTCTTGCCAATTTATCAGGCTTCTTACTCTTCTTCTGTTATTCCAATTATACTATCTGTTTGGTTCATGTCTTATGTTGAACCGATAGCAGATCGTATTTCCCCAAAAGCAATTAAATTCTTTACAAAACCATTAATAACAATATTAGTTGCGGGAATTGTTACATTGGTGGTATTAGGACCCATTGGATATATTGTCGCTGGATGGATTTCTACAGCAGTTACTACATTAAATACATATTGCAGCTGGCTAGTTCCAATGCTTTTAGGTGGTCTATTCCCATTATTGGTTATGACAGGAACACATTATGGAATTATTCCGATTGGAATCAACAATCGTATGACAACAGGTTTTGATACTATTGTATATCCAGCAAACTTAGCAAGTAATATTGCCCAAGGTGCCGCTAGTTTTGGTGTTGCCTTTAAAACTAAATCACAAGAAGTTCGTCAAATTGCTTCCTCTGCTGCAATAACAGCAGTATGTGGAATTACAGAACCAGCACTATTTGGAGTAAATATGCGTTATAGAACACCTTTGATTTCTGCATGTATTGGTGGTGCAGCTGGTGGATTGTTTATGGGGTTATTTGTTGTCAAAAATTATGGAGGAGGTTCTCCAGGGTTACTGACATTACCTGGATATTTAGGTGGAGATGGTTTCCATGATCTAATCTTTGCGTGTATTGGTGCTTTGATTGCGTTTGTGATTTCATTTATCGTATCTTTTATTCTATATAGAGATGAAAAAGTGAGTGAAACGACAGAAGAAAATGTAACAGAACCAGTAGAAACAAACGAAGTGGTAAAAGGGACTGCATTAGACATCTGTGCTCCTGTTGAAGGAGAAATAAAACCCTTATCAGCAGTAAACGACCCTACATTTGCACAGGAAATTATGGGTAAAGGGGTTGCGATTTATCCAAGTAATGGAACCTTTGTTTCTCCTGTAAAGGGTACTATACAAATGATTTTTGATACGAAACACGCCATAGGAATCAAATCTGAAGAAGGTGTAGAAATCCTGATTCACGTAGGCTTGGATACGGTAAATTTAAAAGGAGAACATTTTGAAACTTTAGTTAATGTACATGACAAAGTAGAAATAGGTACGCCGTTATTAAAGGTAGATCTTGAGGCTATACAAAAAGCAGGTTATGATATTATTACACCGATGATCATTACAAATACAATAGAGTATAATGATATTATTTCATTAACAGAAGGAAATACACATCCTAAAGAAACTGTAATTAAAGTAGTTAAATAACGAAAGGAAGGTATGTATGGCATTACAAAAAGACTTTTTATGGGGAGGTGCTACTGCTGCCAATCAGTGTGAGGGAGCCTACCTTGAAGGCGGCAGAGGCTTAGCTAATGTGGATGTAATTCCTCATGGAGAATTACGTCCGCAAGTAATGCGAGGTTTATATACAATGGATCGTATAGATGAAAATCAGTATTATCCAGCATTAAAAGGAATTGATTTTTATCATCACTATAAAGAAGATATTGCTTTATTTGCAGAAATGGGATTTAAGACATTCCGTATGTCAATTGCATGGAGCAGAATATTTCCTAAAGGTGATGAAGAAGAACCTAATGAAGAGGGTTTGAAATTTTATGAAGATGTGTTTAAAGAGTGTAAAAAGTATGAAATTGAACCATTAGTTACGATTACACATTTTGACTGTCCAATGCATCTGATTAATACTTACGGCGGATGGAAAAATCGTAAAATGATCGATTTTTATAAGCGCCTGGTAACAGTATTATTTACTCGTTATAAGGATTTGGTTAAATATTGGATTACATTTAATGAAATCAATATGATTTTACATTTACCTTTTATGGGGGCAGGACTACATTTTGAAGAAAATGAAGATCAGACACAAGCAAAATATGTAAGTGCTCATCATGAATTAGTCGCAAGTGCTTGGGCTACAAAAATTGCACACGAAATAAATCCAGACAATATGATTGGATGCATGATGGCAGCTGGGAATTATTATCCATATTCCTGTATGCCGGAAGATGTTTGGGCTGCTTTAGGAAAAGACAGAGAAAACATGATGTTTATTGATGTACAGGCTCGTGGATATTATCCAAACTATGCTTTAAAATTTTTTGAACGTGAAGGCATTCATTTTGATATAAGTGATGAAGATCGTGAAATCTTAAAAAATCATACTGTAGATTTTATTAGTTTTAGCTATTATTCTTCACGTTGTATTACAACACAAGAAGGTGTTGGAGAGACTATTGGGAATGCATTTAAAGGTACAAAGAATCCTTATTTGAAATCAAGTGAATGGGGTTGGCAGATTGATCCATTAGGACTTCGTATAACAATGAATACATTATACGATCGTTATCAAAAACCATTGTTTATCGTAGAGAATGGTTTAGGAGCAAATGATGTGCTTTTAGAGGAAGAAATTGATGGTTACAGAGTGTCTGATGATTATCGTATCTCTTATTTAAAAGAGCATATTAAAGCATTTAAGGCAGCAGTTGAGGAAGATGGAGTGGATTTATTAGGTTTTACTCCGTGGGGGTGTATTGATTTAGTAAGTGCATCCACAGGAGAAATGGCAAAACGCTATGGATTTATTTATGTAGATCGTCATAATGATGGCAGTGGGACTATGCAACGTTATAAGAAAAAAAGCTTCTATTGGTATAAAGATGTAATTGCCTCTAATGGAGAAAAGCTATAAATGAAGATAATAGGGATGGAGAAGCTCTAGATTAAAGAATACACCTAAATTCCATATGGAATAAGGTGTATTTTTTACATGATTTATATGTGAGAAATCTTCAGATTAACTATGAATATTATACTATATATCAGATAAAACACTGCTGATTTCAATTATTTTTTAATTATGTAATTAAGTGGCAAGTATCATAATGATTTAATTGTTATCCACTATGATTAACAAACTGATAGAATGGATAGTAATATAGAGAAGGAAGAATGTTCTTGAGAGATTAGAGAAATTAATAGGTTGATTCGTAAAGAATCCTTTAAAAAATGATATTTAAACGAATAGTACTTTTAAATATAGCGATAAAGTTTAGGAAAGATGGTGTGTAAGAGAGTGTTTCGTAGTTGAAGATATTACTTATTAGATTGGTAAGATGTGATTTTAAAAGTTTATGGGGAAGTTTTTATAATCTTCTGTGGTAATAAAAGCTTGTTCTGTAATCTATGGAATGATATTTTTTTACTTAAGTATTTCTTACATTTTGAATACTCTAACACAAGTTGAAATGAATTTGATATAATAGTAGCATGGAGGGTTTACTATGCAGACAAAAATACTTGTTTTAGATGATGAAAAAGAAATTGCCGATTTGGTAACCCTATATCTGAGAAATGAGGGGTATAGTGTTCACGAATTTTATGATAGTGAAGATGCATTGCATTTTTTAAGACATAATGAAGTTGATTTAGCATTGCTGGATGTTATGATGCCTAAAATTGATGGCTTTGAAATTTGTAGACAAATTCGAGAGAATTATACTTTTCCGGTAATTATGCTTACCGCTAAAATAGAAGATGTAGATAAAATCCAGGGCTTGTCCTTAGGAGCTGATGATTATATTACAAAACCATTTAACCCTTTGGAACTGGTCGCAAGAGTGAAAGCACAGCTTAGACGTTACAAAAAATATAATCAGACCAATGACAATGTGAATGTTATAGATTTTAAAGGGCTGATTATTGATAATGATTCTCATTCCTGTACGCTATATGATAA
Source organism: Amedibacterium intestinale (assembly GCF_010537335.1). NCBI lineage: Bacteria > Bacillati > Bacillota > Erysipelotrichia > Erysipelotrichales > Erysipelotrichaceae > Amedibacterium > Amedibacterium intestinale. The sequence continues at coordinate 1,241,218 of NZ_AP019711.1, read as the reverse complement.
ACAGTTAAATTTGACTCCTATCGAATTTTCAATTCTTTGGTATTTATGTAAGAACAGAGGCAGAGTAGTTCCTAGTGAAGAGTTATTTGAAGCTGTATGGAAAGAAAAATATTTTGACAGCAACAATACCGTTATGGTACATATTCGAAGATTGCGTGAAAAAATGATGGAACCCCCTAAAAATCCAAGGTTTATTAAGACTGTATGGGGAGTAGGATACAAAATTGAAGAATAATCTGTATCGACGTGTTCAGCGTCGTTTAACTCTTATCTTTTTGTTGTGTACTGTATTGGTTACCTTTGTTTTGTTACTGATTATCGCAATTCTGTTTTATCGTTCTAGTTTTCTTGCTTCTATGGGAGCTTTGAAAGAATCTGATTTTTTATATTTTTACAGGTATCATACATGGGAAATGAATACGTTTTTATTTGCAGGGAGCTATATTTTTATGCTGTTTTTCTTTCTTCATTCTTTTTTTAAGTGTATGGATGCCTTGGTGATTTTCATGCAGGGAAAAGAATTAGACTCTTATCCCATCTTTTTAAAATATATACCGGAATTTCAAGAGGCTTTAAAAAAAATTGAGCAGATGAAAGAAAAAAGGGAAGAAACTAGAAAGTTATCCCTACAGGAAACAGAACATAAAAATGAACTGCTGATGTATTTAGCACATGATTTAAAAACTCCTTTAACTTCTATGATTGGTTATATTAATCATATTTTAGATCATAAATTAGAGAAAGAAGAAGAAAAAAAAGCAATTCTTATTGCCAGTGAAAAAGCAAGAAGATTAGACACACTAATTGATGAATTTAGTGAAATGCTTCGTTATGATGATCGTGTTGAGCATTTAGAAAACAGTGAAATTGATGTATCTATATTATTAAAACAGCAATTAACAGGCTTTTATCCTTTGCTGGAACAAAACCATATGACACTTCAGGAAAATATAGAAGATGATTTGATGGTGTATGGTGATTATGATAAACTGCAGCGTGTATTTGATAATCTGTTACGTAATGCTTTAAATTACAGTACTCCTTCTTCTATCATTTCTATTTGTGGAAAAAAACAAGAAGAAAAAATTTGTATTACTTTGAGTAATCAAAGTGAAGATTTGAATCAGGAAAGTGTATTGCATTTATTTGACAAGTTTTATAGAGCAGGCAGTGCACGTACTTCCAGTAGTGGGGGTGCTGGGTTAGGGCTTGCTATCGCAAAAGAAATCATTACGTTGCATAAAGGAACAATAGAAGCTTCTATAAAAGATGACAGGATAACCTTTGTGATTTGCTTACCTAATAAAGAGGAGGAAAAGTTATGAAACAAAAATATTTTCGTTCTCTTCAAAAGCAGCTCTTTTTAAAATATATCATGATTATTGTAGCTTTATGTATTGGAGGAGCTCTATGTTTATATTTATTTGATAATGTTTTAAATGGAATCATTATTGACTTTCTTCGAGTTCTATTGATTAATACGGACCCTTTTAAGATGTTTCGAAATATCTTTTCTGTCTTTTTGCCTGTTCTTATTATTATAACTGGTTTTTTGTTAGTTTATTTTCTTTGTAAAGATTTATCGAAATATATGCGATATTTGATGGAAGGTATAGATGATGTAATGTTGAAAAAAAGAAATCAGTTATCACTTCCCAAAGAAATGAAACAGACGGAAAATATCCTGCGAGGTCTTGCGGAAGAATATAGCTTTTATGAAAAAGGTGCAAAAGAAGATGAAGAAAAGAAAAAAGACTTGATTTATTTATTAGCACAGGATATCAAGATGCCACTATCTAATATTGAAATGTATCTGGATTTTATTCAAAAAGAAAAAGGAATATCCGAGGAACTGCGTAAAGATTTTATACGGCAGGTTTTATTTAAATCAATGGATTTAGAGGATATGATAAATGAGTTTTTTGATATTACACGTTTTAATTTACAGTATGCAAAATGGAATCCAGAAACCATGTATTTAGATAGAATGATGGAGCAGGTGCTGGATGAAGCATATACTATGATAGAAGAAAAGAATATAAGACTGGCTTATTCCTGTAGTGTTTCTTGTCCTATATATGCAGATAGTGAAAAGATAGCAAGAGCTATGCGTGATTTGATACGAAATTTAATCGAACTTGGAAAAGAAGGCTCAACTTTGCATGTAGAACTCAAACAATCTAAAAAAACATATGAAATATGTTTGGATATTGATGCTTTTCATTTAAATTCTTATCAGATTGCACATATCTTTCATAATTATTATCGCTTAGAAGATATGAAACAAACCAATTCTAAACATGTTTTAGGACTTGGGGTTGCCAAAGCAATTATGGATATGCATAAAGGATTTGTAAGAGCTAGTTCCATTGGAGAACACATTCGTTTTTATGTGGTGCTTCCTGTTACGGAAGAAAGTAAGAAAAAAGATGTTTAGAATTTATGATATACTTGTAATAAAGAGGTGTAATTTATGAATGTAGAAATAAAGGAAAAGTTTCCAGTAGAAATTATAGAAGAAGGAACCTTGATGGATTTTATTGATCAGGAATTTGTATTTGTTATTAAAGATGAAACATGGATGCCCTATGAACTTCAATGTTTAAAACAGAAACCATTGGAAATACAGTTTGTATACAAATATGATATTGCTGTTTTTCTGTTAACGATTGAAGATGCATTGGATACAAGTGATTTTATTTTTAATGTTCATGATAATACATATGGAGAAGAATTGTTTTTGCCGGATAACAATGGGTATGCATGCAGTTTATATTTTTTGGATAAAGAAAATCGGGTTATGGGGAGAAAGAAATTTCATTTATCGCGTAAAACTTCTGATGTCATTGCGGAAAAGCTTCGCATACAAAAAGACGTTTTGTATCAGGAAGAAGAATTTTTATGCAATCTGGAAGGATTACAAATGGCCTATGAACCATTTGAGATGCAGCCACTGGCACTATCAACAGATATCATCAAATAAAGGGGGGAGTTTTCCCTTTTTAATTATGCAAATTTTGAGAATATATAGTTATGGTGTTTGGTTTGTAGTATAATTCTTATAACAATGACAGGAGGATATGTGTATGAAAGCTGTGATTAGTGTTATTGGGAAAGATATGGTAGGTATCTTGGCGAAAGTAAGTGGAGAATGTGAAAAGGCAAATATGAATGTTTTGGAAGTTTCACAAACATTGCTGCAGGATATGTTTGCGATGATCATGCTTGTGGATATCAGTAAAGGAAATGTTTCTTTGGCAGAATTTGCAGAATATATGGAAGAAAAAGGGAAAGAAAATGGATTGTCTATTCATGTTATGCATGAGGATATTTTTAATTCCATGCATAAAATTTAGGAGGCAGTTTGTATGTTGAATGTCAATGATATATTAGAAACAATTAAAATGATCGATGAAGAATGTTTGGATGTTCGAACGATTACGATGGGGATTTCTTTGCTGGATTGCTGTGACAGCGATATTGATCGATCTTGTGAAAAAATATATAACAAAATTACTAGACTTGCGAAAGATTTAGTGAAAACAGGAGAGGATATTTCTAGAGAATATGGAATTCCTATCATCAATAAGCGTATTTCAGTTACACCTATTTCAATGCTTTTGGCAGCAAGTGGAGGAGATCCTTTAAAGTATGCGTTAACACTGGAAAAATGTGCAAAGACCGTTGGCGTGAATTTTATTGGAGGATATTCTGCACTTGTCCAGAAAGGATATGCAGCCGGAGATAAAGAATTGATGGAATCTATTCCAGAAGCACTTGCCATGACAGAGCATGTTTGTGCTTCTGTTAATGTTGGTTCAACCAAAGCAGGAATTCATATGGATGCAGTAGAGCTGATGGGGCGAGTTGTAAAAAAGAGTGCAGAACTTACAAAAGATAAAAATTGTTTAGGAGCTGCTAAACTTGTTGTTTTCTGTAATGCACCAGAGGATAATCCTTTTATGGCTGGAGCTTTTCATGGTGTAGGAGAACCTGATTGTGTTATCAATGTCGGTGTTAGTGGGCCAGGGGTTGTTCGCTCTGCTTTATCCAAAGTGTCAAAAGATGCACCAATGAATGAATTGGCGGATATTATTAAAAGAACAGCTTTTAAAATTACAAGAATGGGACAAATGGTAGGGGCAATTGCCAGTGAACGTTTAGGTGTACCTTTTGGAATTGTAGATTTATCTTTAGCACCAACACCAGAAGTAGGAGATTCAGTAGCTTATATCTTAGAAGAAATGGGGCTTTCTTCTTGTGGCGCATATGGAACAACAGCATGTCTGGCAATGTTGAATGATGCGGTGAAAAAAGGTGGCGTCATGGCCAGCAGCAGTGTTGGTGGATTAAGTGGAGCTTTTATTCCGGTTAGTGAGGATGCAGGAATGATCAAAGCAGTTGAAGCAAACACGTTAACATTGGAAAAACTGGAGGCTATGACAGCAGTATGTTCTGTAGGTTTGGATATGGTAGTTGTACCAGGAGAAACAAGTGCAGAAGTCATTAGTGGAATCATTGCGGATGAGGCTGCTATTGGTATGGTAAATTCGAAAACAACGGCTGTTCGTGTGATTCCAGCAATTGGCAAGAAAGCAGGCGATGTATTGGAATTTGGAGGATTGCTTGGAAGTGGTCCGATCATGAACATCAATCAGACAGATAATTCTATTTTGATTCATAGAAAAGGTAGAATTCCAGCACCGCTTCAAAGCTTGAAAAATTAATCATAACTGGCATAGTTTACATTTGTAAGACTATGCTTTTTTAAAAAAATGAAGAAACTTTGGATATATTCGTGTAATTAGGGGAAAATATGCTAAAATAAAGTACGTTGGAAAAAAGGAGCGAAATATATGCTGGAATTAAGAAACGTATCCTTTGAAGTAGAAGGAAAACATATATTGCGAAATATCAATTTAACAATTGATGATAATCAGTTCACAGTGATTACAGGACCTAATGGCGGTGGAAAATCCACGTTGGCAAAAATTATTATGGGAATAGAAAAACCAACAGGAGGAAGTATTCTTTTTGATGGGGAAGATATTACAAATATGAGTATTGCACAGCGTGCGGAAAGAAAAATAGGCTATGCTTTTCAACAGCCCCCTCGCTTTAAAGGAATGAGTGTTAGAAAATTGTTGAGTTTAGCACATGGTAAGGAATTGAATGAAGATCGCTGCTGCAGCTATTTAAGCGATGTTGGTTTGTGTTCAAAAGATTATTTGGACAGAGATGTGGATGGTTCATTATCTGGAGGAGAGGTAAAACGTATTGAAATTGCATCGATTCTTGCCAGAGATTTAAAGCTGTCAATATTCGATGAACCAGAAGCAGGAATTGATTTATGGAGCTTTGCGAAATTGGTAGAAACTTTCCAGCAATTGCAGGAAACTTCTCGACAATCTATTATCCTGATTTCCCATCAGGAAAGAATCATGCAGCTGGCAGATGAAATTGTAATTATTGAAAATGGTATGGTAAAAACAAAAGGAAGAAAAGAAGATGTACTTCCGTCTTTGATGAATGAATTTGAGCCATGCAGCTTTAAAAAGTAGGTGTTGATATGGAAAACATGGAAAAAGATCTTTTAGAAACGATTGCGGATATTCGTGGGTTTATGCCTGGAAGTGCATTTAATCTTAGAAAAAACGGAGAAGGTGTTGAACGTCATTCTACAGAACATGTAAAAATTTCTGCGAAAACAGATAAACCTGGAATTGATATTAGGATTGATGCTAATACAGTAGGAGAAAGTATCCATATTCCGGTTATTTTAACAGAAAGTGGAATAAAAGATGTTGTATACAATGATTTTTATATTGGGGAAAACTGTGATGTGGAAATTATTGCTGGATGTGGAATTCATAACGATGGATGTGATACATCTCAACATGATGGAATCCATACTTTCCATATTGGGAAAAATGCAAAAATCGTTTATTCTGAAAAACATGTAGGAGAAGGAAATGGCAGTGGAGAAAGAATCTTAAATCCTACTACTGTTATTCACATGGAAGAAGGCTCTTATGCAAAAATGGATATGAGTCAAATTAAAGGGGTTGACTCTACCATGCGTAAAACAGAAGCGAATCTTGGGCCAAAAGCAAAACTGGTAATTAATGAAAAACTGATGACCCATGGTAAACAGAAAGCATATAGTGATGTTACTGTAAATTTGAATGGAGAAGACAGTGTCGTTCAGATTATATCACGTTCTGTTGGAAAAGATACATCTGTTCAGGTATTTCATCCAATTGCAGTAGGAAATAATAAATCCAGAGCGCATATACAGTGTGATTCTATTATTATGGATGAAGCGAAAATTAGTTCGATTCCTGAAATTGCGGCAAATCATGTTGATGCACAGATTGTACATGAGGCAGCTATTGGAAAAATTAATAATGATCAGTTAATTAAACTTCAAACGTTCGGTTTAAGTGATGAAGAAGCTGAAAAAGTGATTGTAGAAGGATTCTTAAAATAACAATTACATATTTGATTTTAACCGTTGACAAAATTGTTCTTTAATTGATTTTGTTGGCGGTTTTTAATATTTGTAAAAAGAAAATGAGTATTTTCAAAATAGCAATAGGAAACTACTCATTATTATAGCAATAGGAAACTACTCATTATTTAAATACTATTTATTTTTAAGAAAGCATAAGAATTACATTTTAAATACTGGATATAAAATTAGAATAATTGCTGATAAATGTCTTGAATGAATTCTTTCGTCATAACAATTGGACTATTTGTAAGAAGACGCTGCTGTGATTGTATAACACTTTCACTAAATTTCTTGATGTCATCTTCTTTCATTCCATATTCTTTTAATGGCTTTCTTGGAAGCAAAGAGGATAAAAGATTTTCTAAAGAGTTAAATACTTCCTCTTCTTTACATTTCAAGCAGTTGGATAAAAGGTTTTTAAGCTGTTTTATTTGACAGTTTGGATCAGCTTTTTCATATAATTTTAAAATAGCAAGAAAAAATTGATAGTTTGCTTCTCCATGAGTTACATGATATACACCAGAAAGTGGATAACTTAAAGCGTGAACGGATCCAGTACCAGTGTTGCCAAATGCAATACCTGCATAATTACTGGCTCTTAAGAAAGTTTCTAAATGATTTAAACGTTCATTTTCTCCGTACTGTTGAATGTTTTGGAAACCGTGGATTAAAAGATGTATAGCTTCCTTGCTGAATAGTTCTGTATAAGGATTTGATTTGGGGGATAAAAAGGATTCACTGGCATGAATTAAAGCATCGATAGCACTTGTTACAAAGTAAAAGAATGGTAATTTAGAAAGAAGCTGCGGTATTAATATTGCCTGATCTGGATATAGTTCATCAATAGCAAGACCTAATTTTGTGTGCAGAGAAGTTAGTTCACATATTGAAATTCGGCTGACTTCTGAACCGGAACCGCAAGTTGTAGGGATTGCGATAAGTTGCCTTTTCTTATTATATTCACATTTTTGTAAAAACATATCTTCTGCACAATCTTCACCAGCAAAGACAAATAATTTTGCACAATCCATGACACTGCCTCCACCAATTGCGATAATTCTGGCTGGATTGGCTTTTCTAACATCCTTTAGCATCGCATCTAACATTGTATCCGTTGGTTCCCCTTTTCCATAATCGCTATGAAAAGCAATTTTACAAGGTAAATTATGTTCTTTAAAATAAGCATTATAAATGCTGCGGCTGGCAAGAATATAATCACTGCTTTCAAATGTGAATTCTTTTAAAAATGTATCGACATTGTCAAATTGCATAATTTCTGTTTTCTGTTGAAATAGTTTCATGATTCTCTCCTTTTATATAACATAAACTTTATATACTATAAATTATTTTAACAGGCATTTAAAAAAATTAAACAATTATTATAAGTGATTTTAGAAAATATGAAGAAAAGTTATGATTAAATTGCATCAAAAATAAAGAAATTTAATATTTTGTAAAAAAGTTCTTTACAATAAGAGTTTTTTAAGTTAAAATTAGCAAGGTCAACAACAAAAAGTTGTTAGTTGACTATGCAATCTGTATTGGGGCATAGCCAAGCGGTAAGGCACCAGACTTTGACTCTGGCATTTCACTGGTTCGATCCCAGTTGCCCCAGCCAGTGTTGACCCGTTAGCTCAGTTGGTAGAGCATCTGACTTTTAATCAGAGGGTCGGGCGTTCGAATCGCCCACGGGTCACCATTTAAAAAATGCGGGTGTAGTTCAATGGTAGAACTTCAGCCTTCCAAGCTGACTACGTGAGTTCGATTCTCATCACCCGCTCCATTTTAAATAAAAAAACTGGAGGTTTAGCTCAGTTGGGAGAGCATCTGCCTTACAAGCAGAGGGTCAGCGGTTCGAGCCCGTTAACCTCCACCATGAAATGCCGACTTAGCTCAATTGGTAGAGCAACTGACTTGTAATCAGTAGGTTGTGGGTTCAATTCCTATAGTCGGCACCATTTTAACGGAGAGGTAGCGAAGTGGCTAAACGCGGCTGACTGTAACTCAGTTCCTTTTGGTTCGGCGGTTCGAATCCGTCCCTCTCCACCATTTATGTTGATTCAAACTTCTAGGGAAACTTAGAAGTTTTTTTCTTATATATAAAGTACGATACGATTATCTACTAGAGGGAAGAAAAGCCATTGCTTAGGGGTAGATACCGTTTTTTTATAGTTAGAAATTAAGTTAAGTTTGCATGCAGAAAAAGCTGATTTACTACAGACCTTTAAAGAAAGGATGCTGGATAAAGAATGAAGATTATATTGAAATATCTTAAAGGGTATTGTGATTCATAAAAGTCTAATTTTTTATTCAGTAAATATTTTTTTAAAACTCCAGGTAAAGAAAATGAATAAAAATGTATGGTAATGGAAGTATCTTTGGAATAATATGCGTGCATTTTATATTTATTAAATGATATATATTTGGTTTATGCAATTACAATAGAAAAATGAAACTATCTATATGTGATGATAAGTAAAAATAAGAAAATATTTTTAAGAGAAGAGTTGACACACAAAGTTAGGTTTGGTAAACTTATCACATAAATTAGATTGATATAACTTTTTTGGAGGTTGTTATGATTGATAAGCGTTTGATAAAAGAAATGCCACAGGCAAAACAGTTTGTATTTAAACAGGTTTTTATGCAATGGATAGGCATGCTTTGCAATGTGGGATTGGTCTTTTCTTTATCTGCTGTTTTAGTAGAAAGTTTAAAGAAAACAATTTCTGTAACAAATATTGTTGTATTTGTCGTGATTGTTAGTGTTTTGATAATATTACGCATTTTTGTAACAAGAAAAGCAAGCATGTATTCTCATGAAGCATCTTGTGATGTGAAACTGCATTTACGAACACGAATATATGAAAAATTATTAGAATTGAAAAATGATTATACAAATTATGCAGCTACAAGTGAACTTGTGCAGTTAAGTGTTGAAGGTGTCGATCAGTTAGAAACATATTTTTCACGCTATTTGCCACAGTTTTTTTACAGCATGCTGGCACCAGTTACATTGTTTGTACTTTTGGTTTGGATGGATGTTTACAGTTCTCTTGTTCTTCTTCTATGTGTACCATTAATTCCCTTATCCATTATCGCAATACAAAAAATTGCGAAAAAACTGCTTGGGAAATACTGGGGCAGTTATGCAGCTTTATCGGATAGTTTTCTAGAAAATTTACAAGGACTTACAACATTAAAAATATATCAGGCAGATGGATATAAACATGAAGAAATGAACAAAGAAGCCGAGCATTTTCGCCGTATTACGATGAAAGTTTTAACAATGCAGCTAAACTCTGTCAGCGTTATGGATATTGTTGCGTATGGCGGGGCGGCCATAGGAAGTATTGTGGCAATACAGGGGTATATGGCAGGAAGAGTCAGCTTGTTCTCCTTGTTATGTATTGTACTGTTATCCAGTGAGTTTTTTATTCCACTTCGCATGCTTGGTTCCTTCTTTCATATCGCAATGAATGGGATTGCCGCAAGTGCGAAAATATTTAAGCTTTTGGATGTGGAAGTAAAACATACAAAAACAAAGCAGTTACAGGATAAACATATTTCTGTATGTTTGGAAAATGTAAGCTTTGGTTATGATAGCGATCGTCAGGTCATCAAGGAGGTAAGTCTTGGTGTAAAAGAAAAAGAGTTTGTCGCAATTGTTGGAGAAAGCGGTTCTGGAAAAAGTACGATTGCGAAACTGCTTACAGGGCTTGCCAGCGGATATAAGGGAAATCTTATGGTATGCGATATAGAACGAAGTGAAATTGATGATGCATCTTTTTATGAACATGTAATGTATGTAACACATAAGTCAACTTTGTTTAAAGGAAGTGTACGTGAAAATTTGATGGCTGCAAAAGATGGTTTATGTGAGGAACAGCTTTTGGAAGCATTAAAGAAAGTAAAACTGTATGATTTCTTAATGGAGCAGGATGGATTGGATACGATGCTTGTGGAAAATGGAAATAATTTATCTGGAGGACAAAAGCAGCGTTTAGCAATCGCAAGAGCCCTTTTGGCAGACAAGGATATGTATATATTTGATGAGGCTACAAGTAATATTGATCTGGAAAGTGAAGAAGCTATTTTACAGGTCATTCAGGAAATGACAAAAACGAAAACGATTCTTATGATTACACATCGTTTAAGTACCATTGCAACAGCCGATCGTATTTATGTTTTAAAAGATGGCAGCTGTATAGAAAATGGCACACATGAAGAATTAATGATGCAGCATGGTATGTATGCATCAATGTATACAAAACAGCAGGAATTGGAACAGTTTTATGGAGGTAGTGAAGATGAAGAAAGAGCATAATGTTTTATTGATGTTTCGAATGAGCAAATTGGTAAAACCACTGGCAGGCTATATGGCTTTAGCAGTTCTTTTAGGAGTGCTTGGGTTTCTGTGTGCCATCTTTATTCCCTTTTTTGCCTCTATTACGATTGCACATGTAGCACAGGGGTTTGCATTTCCCGTTTCATTGTTTTTTGTTATGATCCTGGTCATGGCAATTATGCGAGGGATTCTGCATTATGGAGAACAGGCATGCAATCATTATATCGCCTTTAAACTTCTTGCGATTTTACGTGATAAAGTATTTTCAAAACTGCGACGTTTATGTCCGGCAAAACTGGATGGACGAGATTCTGGAAATTTAATCTTTTTGATTACAAGTGACATTGAAGCATTGGAAGTATTTTATGCTCATACGATTTCTCCTATATTGATCGCAATATTTACCAGTGTTATTCTTCTTTCTATCTTTTTCTATCTGCATTTTGGATTTGTGATCATAGCACTTCTTGCTTATCTTTGTGTAGGAGTTTTCATTCCTATGTATATTAGTAAAATCGGAAAAGAAGATGGAAAAACATCGCGTGAAGAGTTTGGGGATTTAAGCAATTCGGTATTAGAAACATTGCGTGGTATGCAGGAAGTGCTGCAGTATGGCATAGGCAAGAAACGAATGGAAAGTATGCAGGAAAAAAGCAGAAGCATTAACGATATTCAAAAGAATTTAAAAAGCTATGAAGGTTTAACTACAGCATTGAATAATACCGCAATCATGGGATTTTCTATGTTGATGTTTGTATTTGGATATATGCTGTATGTAAATCATATTGTTTCGTTTACACAGGTTTTATTATCTACTGTTTTAATGCTGTCTAGTTTTGGACCAGTACTGGCATTAAGCAATTTATCAAATAATCTTTTGATTACACTTGCAAGTGCAAGACGTGTATTGGCATTATTGGATGAAGAAGAGACAACAAAAGATATCACAGGGAAAGAAGAAGCTGAATTTGATTCCATTCATGCACAGAATGTGAGCTTTGCATATCAGGATGAAGAAGTTGTAAGGAATTTTTCTGATGTGTTTGAAAAAGGAAAAATTACAGGTATTCTTGGGCAAAGCGGTTGTGGAAAATCAACTTTATTAAAACTTATGATGCGTTTTTATGAACCAAATCAAGGGATGATTTCAGTGGGAAATCGAAACCTGCAAGATATGAATACAAGCAATTTACGAGATATGCAAAGCTTTGTGACGCAGGATACAGTATTATTCCATGATTCAATTAAAAACAATATTCGCATTGCTAAGTTAAATGCCAGCGAGGAAGAAATCATCGCTGCCTGCAAGAAAGCGAATATTCATGAATTTATCAGTTCTTTGCCAAAGGGGTATGATACCAATGTTTCCGAACTTGGAGAATCCTTATCTGGAGGAGAACGTCAGCGTATTGCCTTGGCAAGAGCCTTTCTTCACGCATCATCCTGTATTTTACTGGATGAGCCAACCAGCAATCTGGATGCATTAAATGAAGCGGAAATTCTAAAAAATCTAAAAGCACAGAAAGAAAAAACAATCATACTTGTTTCTCATCGTTTAAGCACTTTAAAAATTGCGGATAAGCTGATTCGAATAGAAAATGGAAGGGTCAGCTAATGAGGAAAGATGTTGATAAAAAACGTAAAGAAGAAAAAGCTATCTTGTATTTGATGATTTGTTTATATTGCAGAAAGAAACATGCACAAAAAGAACTATGTAAGGAATGTGCAGAACTATATGAGTATGCATGTAAACGTATAGAAGTATGTCCTTTTATGGAAACAAAGACTTTTTGCAGCAGCTGCAAGGTACATTGTTATCAAAAGAAATATCGTGCACAAATACAAACTGTTATGCGTTTCAGTGGTCCACGCATGCTGTTGTATCATCCAATAAAAGCGCTTCGTCATTTGTATTATGAGAAAAAGGAGAAATATTTATGAAACTATTCTTTTTATTACTTGGATTTCTTTCGGCAGGGCTAGGAGCTATCGGTGTTTTGTTGCCCATTCTTCCAACAACCCCATTTTTACTGCTGGCAACTTTTTGTTTTGCGAAAAGCTCGAAACGATTTCATACATGGTTTACACATACAAGCTTGTATAAAAAACATTTAGAAAGTTTTGTAGAACATCGTGCGATGACAAGAAAAACAAAGGTTTCTTTGCTGTTATTTGCAAGCTGTATGCTTGTTATCGCAATGATAGTGGTGCCTGTTCCTGCAGTTCGTATATTCATTGGCTTTTTGATTGTGTTTAAATATTATTATTTTTTGTTTCGTATTAAAACAATTTCAACAGAAGAAAAGTATGAAAAAAAGTTTTTTCATAAAGAAATGTTGAATCAAAATGAGAGATAAGTTTATGAAGATAAAAAGAGTTATAATTATTCTAATGGCAATTTTAATATTCGTAATGTTATTTATGTTTATTGAAAAACGAGAACATATAGTGGATGTTTTAAGTGTGCCAACTGTTAAAAATTAAGGAAAGCAATTCATCTTTCTTTTGTATGATTACAAGATGAATTGTTTTTTTTGTGCAAGAAAAATGCAAGAAAAATGCTTGAGAAAGGCTCGTTTATCCATGGTAAAATTGTAATGTAAATAAATAGGATCATACGATTTAACATAGATGAGAATAAGGAGCATTGTGAATATGAAAGGTAACTTATGGTGGAGGTTAAGTATTGTATTTTTGCTTGCAGGGTGTGATAAAGAGTTAATGATATTACCTGTAGAAAATCTGAAAATAGAGTATGGAGAGAAATTGGATAAGACAAAGCTTTTCTATACAAAAGATTCTGATGAGAATGTTAAAGTAAGCAGGGTAGATGGTTTTGATGAGAAAAAAATTGGTAAGCAGAAATTAGCTGTTACATTTACAGATGGATCAAGAAAAGTACAAAAAGATATAGAGGTAATCGTTGAAGATACAAAAAAACCGGTAATTGAATTAAAAAAAGATTCAATTACTGTTACTTTAGGAGATAATTTAGTGTTAAAAGATAACATCAAACTTGTAGAAGATCCTGTAGATGGAGTCTTGCAATATAGTGACAAAGTTATAGAGAAAGATGGATACTATATTGAAAAAGGCAAAATGGATACAAAGAAAACTGGAACATATGATGTGAAAGTAATTGCTGTTGATGTAAATGGAAATAAGTCAGAAAAAGTATTTAACGTAATCGTAAAGAAAAAAGAGACAAAAAAGAAATCGCTAAATAATCCAAACAAGACTGGAAATTTTTATACAAATAATGATTCTATAAATTCTGAGAATAATTTTTCAAATAATGAAAAATTGGATAGCGGTACTTCAGAAGAATCGCCTTACTTAGGAAATAGCGAATCATCTAGTGGTGGAGAAGAAACGCGATTAGATTCAAATCCACACCAGCATTCAATTACAGTAACGGGATATTCAGATGTTGTATATAGTGGAGTGTTTTTTGAGAATGAGTATGAATGTGATACCTGGGCAAGTAATTATTGGGGACCTAATGGAGAGTGGTCGGCAAGAGGATATTCATCAAAACAATGTTCATGTGGAATGTGGAGCCCTTATTTTTTTCACATAGACTATTGGAATTAAATATATGCATGGAACCAGAAAAGAACTTGTAGCGTACAAGTTTTTTTCTTTACATAGAAAGGAAGATAAACAATGTGTTACTTTAAAATTATACCGCCATAATTTGGTTAGAAATCGTGCGTTTTTAATGGAAAAGTTGAAGATGAGAAACTTCATAGTATGTGTATAGATAAAAAATAATAATTTTTACACAATAGAAGAAGGAGGAAAAATGTATGAAGTTTAAAAAGACTTTAAATAAAATTCCAAAACTTGTACTAGCAGGTTTTATGGCACTGACAACAGTCTTTACAAATGGAATTCCGATTGTCAAAGCTGCTACTTATAATTTAACAGAAGAGTATCAGTCAGATTGGTATTTCTTTGGTTCAGATAAATATGGGGATGGATCTATTCTTTATTTGAATGGAAAACAGGCCTTCTGTATAGAGCCGGATAAAGTATCCGCAATAGGTCCAAATGAACCTATAAAACCTAGTGATATTGGCTTGACAGATAAACAGATGAATGAAATGGCACTTATTACATGGTATGGATACAGAAGTAAATCAAAACCAACAAAAGTTGACTATATGATGACACAGAATCTAGTGTGGAAATATTTAGGAAGTGGACAGAGAATGGGAAATTCCACGTATCCAAATGAATCCTCTATGCAATCCTGGTTCAACAATGTCATGAATAAAGTAAATCATTTCTATGATAAACCTAGTTTTTATAATAAGGAAATTACAATTGATATGGGGGAAACTGCCAGTATCAATGATACGAATAAAGTTTTAAGTGGTTTGCGAATCAAGAGTGTGACAGGTGGAAAAGCAAGTATCAGTGGAAACACTTTAAAAGTCACTCCTGATGGTACATTGGATACAATGACGATTACTTTTGATAGAGGTATGTCTACTGAACAAACGAAAGATACAATTGTCGTTCGTCAAGGACAAAATCAGGCTGTTTCTTATTTGACTGGAAAAGATCCCTATGGTTCAATTGTTAGAATTAAAGTAAATCGAACAGGGTCTTTAAAAATTACGAAACAGGATGAAGATGGAAATTATGTTTCTAATACATCATTCAAGCTGTCTAAAAATGCGGATATGTCCTCTCCAATTGGAACCTATACGACTGGAAGTGATGGTACGGTAACTGTCAATGATTTAGAACAGGGTACTTGGTATATACAGGAAACTTCTGTACCTAGTCATTTAGTACTTGATACTACTATTCGAACTGTAACCATCAATCCGAATGAAACAGCTACTTATACTGCAAAAAACAATTGGGTAAAAGGTAAGATCAAACTAAGAAAAGTTGACAGCAAAACCAATGAGCAGGTAGGTGGTGCAACTTATGCTATTTATAATCAACAAGGACAGGAATTAGAACGACTGGTCACAACGGCAACTGGCTATGTGGAATCCGGATATTTAAGATTTGGAGAATATAGAGTAAAAGAGATTATTGCGCCTGAAGGATATGTTTTAAATCCACAGGAGTATAGCGTAACTGTGTCAGAAAATGAACAGAGAATTGAAGTTAGTGGAAGTGATAAACCAATTGAAGGGTATATTCAGGTATTAAAACGTGATAAAGAAACTGGAAAAACTGTAGTAAAGGCTAATACGACATTCTCTGTATATAAGTCTGATAATACTTATGTAACAGATATTACAACCAACAATAATGGTATTGCGAAAAGCAATCTTCTTCGTTATGGAAGCTACTACTTAGTAGAAAAAACTGCACCAGATGGCTATACGCATTCTGATGAAAAACTAGTCTATAACATTACAGAAGATGGAAAAAAATATGAAGCAGTTTTATCAAATACCAGAGTAAAAGGACAAATTAAGCTTTCTAAAGAAGATAGTGTAATTGGAAAAAACCCACAGGGAGAAGCAACACTGGAAGGTGCAGTTTATGAAGTAAGAGCAGCGGAAAATATTGTTGATCCAGCAGATGGAAGTGTTCTTCATGAAAAAGACACTTTGATCACAACACTTACAACAGACAGCGAAGGAAATGCTTCTACAAATGATCAGTTGTATTTAGGAAAATACAATGTAAAGGAAGTAAAGCCAAGTAATGGTTATACATTGGATCCAAAAACTTATATGATTGATATTAGCTATGAGGGGCAGGAAGTGGCATTGATTATAAAATCTGTTACTTCATCAGAAAAAGTTATCTCTCAGCCGTTTGAAATAATTAAAATTTCTGATAATGGATCTGGAGAGGCAGACTTGTTAGAGGGTGCAGAATTTACTATCAAAGCACAGAAAGAGATTGATAAATATGGAAGCTGGGAAAAAGCACCAGTTGCGAAAAATGCATTTGGTAAAGATGCAGCAGTCATGGTCACAGATAAGAAAGGATATGCACTTTCTGATGAATTGTCATTTGGAACATATGTTATAAGAGAGACAAAAACACCATCTGATCACTACAGCGTTCCTGATTTTACCGTAACGATTACAGAAGATAGCAGAGAGCCGCAGGTTTGGCGAGTGTTCAATGACGAAAAATTTAAAGCTGTATTGAAGATTGTAAAACTTGATATAGAAACAGGAAATACAGTGGCTATTCCAGGTGCAACTTTTAAAATTAAAGACTTAAAAACAAACAAATATGTAGGTTATTGGGAATGGAACCCATTTCCTCATTATGTAGATACATGGGAAACTGCGGAGGATGGAACCGTAATGACTGGGGATGTGCTTCATCCGGGAGAATATCGGTTAGAAGAAATCAAAGCTCCAAATGGGTATGTTATCAATACAGAACCAGTGAAATTTAAAATTTCGAAAGAGGAAGCACATGAAACTCTTCCAGATGGAACAACACCGCTTATAACGGTAAAAATGTCAGATCAATCGGTAAAAGGAAGAATTGAAGTTAGTAAAGAAGGAGAAGTTCTTAAAGATCTTTACTTTGATGAAAAGGGAACTGCAAAATTTGTATATGAAAAAAGGAAACTCGCAGATGCCGAATTTGAAATTTATGCTGCAGAAGATATTTTATCACCAGATAACCATGGAGATATCTTATATCGAAAAGATGAACTTATTGAAACGTTAGTAACAGGAAAACAGGGAGTTATAACTACATCTTTACTTCCTCTAGGAAAATACTACATCGTAGAAAAGAAAGCTCCTGATGGCTATGTACAATCTACAGAAAAAAAAGAAGTAGAACTCAAATATCAGAATCAGGAAACAGAAGTTGTATTTAGTGAGCTGCAGGATTTTGATAATGAACGACAAAAAATAGAAGTTTGTGTAAATAAACTGGATTCTGAAACAAAAGAAGGGTTACTAGGTGCACAAATAAGTCTTTATACGAACAGAAAACTGTACAATTATGATGGAGAGGTGATTGCAGATCCAAATACAAAATTGGAAACAGTAGAGAGTGATGAAACAGGAAAGGCAGTTTTTACTCTTGATTTGCCAAATGATCTGACACCTGAATATGCGATGGATCCATTGAAAGAAGAAAATGCCTCAAAGGATGAAGATATTCGTTATGAAGGAGATTTGAATGCTTTGTTTTATGTTCAGGAAACAAAAGCTCCTGCAGGATATACTAGTGGTGTAACAACACGTTATTTGTTTGATACGAAGTATACAAATCAAAAAGAAGATGTACTGTCATTTAGCTTCGATATTGGAAATGAAGCCACAAAAGTAGAAATCTCGAAAACAGATATAACAGGAGAAAAAGAACTTGCCGGTGCACATTTGCAAATCGTGGATTTAGAAAGTGATGAAGTGGTAGAAGAATTTATATCAAAAGAAAAGCCAACCGTATTTAAGGCACTTCCTGTTGGCAAGTATAAACTAGTAGAAACACTTGCTCCAAAAGGTTATGCACTTGCTGAGGAGATAGTGTTTGAAGTAAAAGATACTGGAGAAATACAAAAAGTACAAATGAAAGATGAATTGTTGTTAACGGATATTGTAGTACATAAAGTAGATTCTACAACAGGTAAGCCGATTACAGGAAGTGATTTTATATTTGCGATTTACAAGGATGAAGGTTGTACAGATTTAATTTCTATTAAAAATGCCAACAAAGAAGATGGTACGATTTGTTTTGAAAACCTTCCATTTGGTGTTTATTATCTAAAAGAAATACAGGCACCAAAAGGCTATCAATTGTCAAAAGAAGTTAAAAAGGTTGTGCTTGATGAAAAAGCAAAAGGTATTGGAAATATTCTTCATGTAACATACAGGAATCAAAAAATACCTGTAAAAGTAAAAACAGGAGTTGAAGAACATACAGGTGGACTTATTATTCTTGCGATTGCATCTGGGCTAATAGCATTTTTAGTTCTTAGAAAAAAAGAAAAGCTTAAAAGATAGTATCTAAAAGAAACTAAAGAGAGGGTTGATGGATTGTCAACTCTCTTTTTTTATTGGCGTATGCTGTATAAAAATATTGCATGGAAAAATTGGCAAGGTTCTTTTTTGTATATCGGTTTTATGGTAAAATAGTCGAAGTAGAAATGAGGGATTGGATGGAGCTAAAATTAGTTGATCTTGTGAAGAGGATGGAGAAAGATAACCCAGATACTGCGTATTTTGAAAAGGGTTCTTTTCTTATGAAACCAGTGTATAAGAAAAATTCTCATGTTCTTCATATGGAAATATCTTTGCCCAAACCTTTGCCTTATAAGGTATGGGATGTTTTCTGTGTGAGATTAAAGAAAATTACACAATGCCAGGTTGCATTAAAGATACAAACAGAAAACGCTCAGACATCGATTTTAGAGTTAAGCGACTATATATCGCATTTTGTTAGTTTTCATCCAGCTTTACGTATTTTTCAAGATTCTTTGCCATCATTAGAAAATCAGCATTTGATTTATCATATTGCACAGGAAGATGAAAGGGATGTAGCTATTCAAAATAAACATTTATTAAAAGAGTTTTTGGATTCCTGTGGATTTGAGTTAAAAATTGATATAGAAGAAATGAAAGTTTCTCAAAAAGTGTTAGAAGTAAAAATGAAAAAAGAAGAGCCAAAACCAGTTAAGGTATATGAGGAAAAGAAAGCATATAACTTTAAACCAAAAGGGAAAAAAGGATTGGAAAACTATGTTCCTTTTTCTATTTGTGATATTAAAGAAGAATGTCATGATATTCGAATTCATGGGAAAATCTTTGAAATTGAAAATCGTACACTTCGTACAGGAAAAGATATTCAGACTTTATGGATTGCGGATGATGATGACGCTATCATCATGAAACGTTTTGAACGTGGAGCAGTAACAAAAGAAGTGTTAAACGAAATTTCCAAAGGGGATTGTGTTGTTGCGGATGGAAAAGTGGAATTCGATTCTTATTCCAGAGAACTTGTATTTATGCCGGATGTATTGCAGAAAGTGGCAGAAGTTAAACGTGTTGATGAAGCAGAAGAAAAACGTGTAGAACTGCATGTACATACCAAGTTGTCTGAGATGGATGGTGTTTGTGATATAGCGGAGTTTATCAAAACAGCAGATGAATGGGGTATGGATGCCATTGCGTTAACGGATCATCGTGTAGTGCAGGCTTTTCCTACTGCACAATCGGTTGTGGATGGTATAAATAAAAAACGAGAAAAACCAATGAAAATTTTATATGGTGTGGAAATGAATATGGTAGACCCTGTATTACAAATTGTGCGTAATGCAGATGATACAAAACTGGAAGAGGGAACGTATTGTGTGTTTGACCTTGAAACAACGGGGTTATCTTCTCGTTATGACCATATCATAGAATTTGGTGGACAAATCGTTAAGGATCGTACATGTATCAAAAGTTTACAGATGTTTATAAAACCACCTGTAGAATTGAGCGCATTTACAACTGAGTTAACAAATATCAGCGAAGAACATGTAAGAAATGCGAAACCTTTTGTAGAATGTGTGGACGAAATCTTAGAATTTATTGGGGATAGTATTCTGGTAGCACATAATGCCAGCTTTGACTATGGGTTTTTAAATGCTGAACTTGAAAGAATTGGAAGAAAACCATTGATGAATCCTGTAATTGATACCTTGGATTTGGCTAGAAGCATGGTAGATCGCAAAGGATATCGTTTGGGACAATTGGCACGTCAATATGGAATTCGCTATGATGAAGATGTTGCCCATCGTGCGGATTATGATGCAGAAGTGCTGGCACAGGTATTCATGCATATGTTAAACGAGTTAAAGCATATACCGACCTTAAGAGATTTACAGGCAATGCAGGATGAAACTTGTTTAAATAAAGTAAGGGATAAACATGTGACGATATTGGCAAAAAATATGGCTGGTTTAAAAGAACTTTTTGAATTAATTACTTTATCGCATACAAAATATCTAAGTTATAATTCGAAAAGTACAACAAATGTTGTAGCTGAACCACGTATCATTCGTTCTGAGATAGAAAAAAGAAGAATGAATGGAAACTTATTGATTGGTTCTTCCTGTGTTAATGGGGAAGTCTTTGATATTGCGCAGACACGAAGCGAAAAAGAACTTGAAGAAGTTATGCGTTTTTATGACTATATTGAACTGCAGCCTTTAGGAAACTATCAGTTTTTAATTGATCGAAATTCCATAAGTGATGAAAATCGCTTAAAAGAAATTCTTACAGGAATCATAGAAAAAGCAGATGCTTTGCATAAGCCAATTGTCGCAAGCAGTGATGCTCATTATGTACATCCAAATCAAAAACTAATTCGCGATATTTATATCAATTCACAGGCAATTGGGGGTATGCGTCATCCTCTGTATATTTATAATCAGGAAAAACGTCGTCGTTTTCAAAGTCCAATGCAGCATATGCGTACAACACAGGAAATGTTGAAAGAATTTGCGTGGCTTGGGGAAAAACGTGCTTATGAGTTTGTCGTGACAAATACAAGGAAAATTGCAGATGAAGTTGAAATTATCCGTCCTGTGAAAGATGCTTTATATCCACCAGATATTGAAGGATCTGATCAAAAACTGAGAGAAATTTGTTTTGAGAATGCACATAAAAAGTATGGACCGCAGCTTCCCAAAATTGTAGAAGATCGACTAAACAGAGAACTGGATGCCATCATTGGGGCAGGTTACTATGTTGTTTATTATATTTCCCATCTATTAGTAAAGAAAAGTTTGGATGATGGATATCTGGTTGGTTCTCGAGGATCTGTAGGTTCTAGTTTTGTTGCGACCATGTCGGAAATTACGGAAGTAAACCCATTAGCACCGCATTATGTTTGTCCAAAATGTCATTATGTAAAATTCTTTACAGATGGAAGTGTATTGAATGGGTATGACTTACCAGATATTGAATGTCCGCATTGTGGAGAAATTATTCGTGGAGATGGACATGATATTCCATTTGAAACCTTTTTGGGATTTGAAGGGGATAAGGTGCCAGATATCGACTTGAACTTCTCAGGAGAATATCAGCCAAATGCACATGCATATACAAAAGAAGTATTCGGAGAAGACCATGTGTATCGTGCTGGAACGATTGGTACGGTGGCTGAAAAAACAGCTTTTGGATATGTAAAAGGATATGAAGAGGAAATGGGTATTGAGGGTAGTATGCGAAATGCACAGATTCTTCGACTTGCGAAAGGCTGTGAAGGGGTCAAACGAACAACGGGACAGCATCCTGGGGGAATTGTCGTTGTGCCATTGGATATGGATGTTCATGATTTTACACCGGTACAATATCCTGCCAATGATCCATATGCAGAATGGAAAACTACACATTTTGATTTCCATCAGATTCATGACAATATCTTAAAATTTGATATTTTAGGACATGTTGACCCAACAGCGATGAAAATGCTGGAAAGAATGAGTGGGATTGATGTTCGAACGATTCCTATGAACGATCCAGAAACAATGAGTATTTTTTCCGGTGTTGATGCTTTGTGTATTGATACTTCAAAAAATACAGAGGAAACAGGAGCAGCCGGACTTCCAGAATATGGGACACCATTTGTACGTGGAATTCTAGAGCTGACACGTCCTACAACCTTTGATGAGCTTTTGAAAATATCTGGACTGTCACATGGTACGGATGTATGGCTTGGAAATGCGAAAGATTTGATTGATGAAGGGATTTGTACATTAAAAAGCGTTATCGGTTGTCGTGATGACATCATGGTATATTTGCTGTATAAAGGATTAAAACCAAAATCTGCCTTTACGATTATGGAAAGTGTGCGTAAAGGAAAGGGATTAAAAGATGAATGGATTGTAGAAATGAAGGAAAATGGAGTAGAGGACTGGTATATTGAGTCTTGTAAGAAGATTAAATACATGTTCCCTAAGGCCCATGCGGTTGCCTACGTTATGATGGCTATAAGAATTGCATGGTTTAAAGTGCATAAGCCGCAATATTATTATTGTATGTTCTTTTCTATTCGTTGTGATGCCTACGATATAGAAACGATGATCAAGGGAGAACAGTCTATACGTAAAAAAATGCAGGAAATTGATATGAAACTGCGAGACAATAATTTAAAGAAAGATGTAACAAAGAAAGATAAAGATATTTATTCTACTTTGGAACTTGCGCTTGAAATGGTACTTCGAGGCTACTCTTTTACAAATATTGATTTAATGCGCTCTACTTCAAAAGAATTTATTGTAGATCCTACAAATACGAAACGTTTGATTCCTCCGTTTACTAGTATTGATGGTTTGGGAGAAAGTGTTGCGGATACCGTTGTAGAAGCTAGAAAAAATGGAGCTTTCTTATCAAAAGAAGATTTGCAAAGACGAACTTCATTAAGTGGTACCTTAGTAAAAAAACTGGAATCTATGGGAGTTTTAGAAGGTCTCCAGGAAGAAAATCAAATGAGTTTATTTTAGGTGTTGTCAGTAGACAATGCCTTTTTTTATATTGGAAGGATTTTTTGTTTAATATAAAATGCTTTTTTAGAAGTATAAGCGTATAAATAAAATTATTTTTCTATTTTTTTTGTATTTTTACCTATTTGTTTCGTATAAGTTAGTGAACAGGGTAATGTATGCCCTGTATATCACGATATCGGTATAGACAAACAATATTCATATTTTTATAATGAAGATGAATATGTATCATCTTCCGATATCGTAAAAAAGAAAGGAAATAGGTGATGCGTATGTCAAATCTGGATATTTTATCCAGGGATTTCTGGAAGGACAACAGGCGTTTTGCGGATTTATTCAACACTGTCTTATACGATGGAAAACAGGTCATTCTTCCTGAAAAACTGATGGAGGCAGACAGCAATCTGTCAGGAAGCATTCAGACAAAAAAGAAGGAAGATGTCTTTATCGAAAGAAGGGCAGATCTAATTAGAAAGTTTGCAGGGGACAGTGAATATGCCATCTTCCTGCTGGAAAACCAAAGCCACATCCATTATGGGATGCCTTTGCGGGTAATGTTGTATGATGCCCTAGGGTATCGTGAAGAATGTGCAAAGAAGAAAAGAGAAAACAAAAAGAATGCAGTTTATGCAAACAGGGATGAATTCCTGTCAGGAATGCGAAAAGAAGAAAGAATCCATCCTGTATTTACCTTGGTAGTATATTATGGGGAAAAGCCATGGGATGGACCAAGAAGACTGAAGGATATGATGGTGGATATGCCAAACTGGATGGAGAAAAGCTTCAGCGACTATTCAATGAACCTGCTGGAAATACGGTCAAGTGAACATGCATTTCGAAACGAGGATGTAAGCAGGCTTGTTTATATGATCCAGCACATCTACAGAAAACAGATAGAAGAGATGAAAAAAGAATGTGCAGATGTGTATGTAAAAAAAGATGTCATAAAGCTGGCAGGAGTTATAACAGAAAATGAAGAAATCATAAAGTATGCGGAAGAACACAAAGAAGAGGAGGTACTTAATATGTGTGAAGCAACGAAACAGTGGGAAGAGGAAATTGGAAGAAGAAACACAAACAATATCATCAACATGATGGGAGTAAGAAAAGAAGGAGAAGAAAATCTTGCACCAGAAGAAGCAATTGAAAGATTAAAAACAGAAGGAGAAGCAAAAGGAAAGGCTGAAGGTATTCTTGAGGGTAAGGTAAAAGGAGAACACAATAAATCAATAGAAATTGCAGAGAAAATGAAGGCAGAAGGATTTGACAATGCTTTGATTGAAAAACTAACAGGAATCCTTCTACATTAGAATTACATACGAAAACCTCTTTGTATGCTTTTATACGAAGAGGCTTTTTTATTTGTAAGAAGAAAGGTAAAGTGATATAATCGAACAGAAATGAGGGGATTGCATGGATAATAAAAAGGGAAGTGTTTCGCATGTCTTGCATACTAGATACCATTTCAAGTATAAATTAGTAGTGGAAGGTATTTTATGCGGTGCTTTTGCAGGGATGATTGCGATTGTGTATCGCATACTTTTAAGTAGTTGTGAACAGTTTTTAAGTTTCTTGTCTATTTATATAAAGGAACATGTTTTTGCTTTTATACAATGGTTTGTGGTACTTATTTTGTTAGGACTTTTAGTTTCGTGGTTATTAAAAAAAGAACCGTTGATTGGAGGAAGTGGAATACCGCAGGTGGAAGGAGAAATGCTTTCTTTTCTTGATCAGAAGTGGTATACAATTCTTTTGTATAAAATTATTGGCGGGTGTGCAAGTGCGTTTGCAGGACTATCACTGGGAAGAGAAGGACCTAGTATACAGCTGGGTGCTATGGCTGGAAAAGGGATATCTCGCATTTTTCATCGAATACGTATGGAAGAGAAACTGCTTCTCACATGTGGTGCGGCGGCGGGATTATCAGCTGCTTTTAATGCTCCTTTGGCAGGAGTGATGTTTGCATTGGAAGAAATACATAGAAATTTTAGTCCTTCTGTATTAATTTGTGTTATGTGTTCCTCTATTACCGGTGATTTCTTATCTAGAAATGTATTTGGGCTTGGACCTGTTTTTCATTTTGCAATAGAAAAGACCTTGCCTTTGCATATGTATGGATGGATTCTTATTCTTGGTATTTTAATGGGAATTTTAGGTGTTGTATATAATGCAGCAACTTTAAAAGTACAGGATATATATGAGAAATTCTCTTTTGTTAAACCATGTTATCGTATTCTGTTTCCATTCTTATTGTCAGGAATTTTGTTATATTTTGTACCTGTTGTTCTTGGTGGTGGACATTTCATGATAGAATTGTTAAGTGAAAGAACACTTTCTTTATCGATTTTGTTTGGGCTTTTGATGATTAAGTTTATATTTTCGCTTTGTTGCTTTGGAAGCGGAGCGCCAGGAGGAATTTTCTTTCCTTTGCTAGTTCTTGGTAGTTATGCGGGAGCAATCTTTGCTACTTTCTTTATTCAATATGCAGGTATGGATTCGACGTTTTTATCTAATTTTATTATACTGGGTATGGCTGGCTTTTTTGCGGCAATTGTCAGAGCACCAATTACAGGTATTATTCTGATTGCGGAAATGTCAGGGACACTGCAGCAATTGCTTCCACTGGTTGCTGTTTCCTTTGTTTCTTATATAGTAGCAGATGCCTGTCGCAGCAAACCGATATATGAAAGCTTGTTAGAACGGCTTTTAATAAAAAATGGTGTAAATTTGGATAGTTTTCATGGAGAAAAACATTTAGAAGAATTTGCAATTGAATTAAATAGCTTTGCCTGTGAGAAAAAAGTATCTGAAATTTCATGGCCAAAGCATTGTCTTTTGGTAAGTATTTGCCGAAAAGAAAAGGAATTGATTCCTCGAGGAGATACAAATTTATATACAGGGGATATTCTTGTTGTATTGATGGATGATGAGGATACCCCCTACATACGACATCAGTTTAAAAAAATATGCAGCAATGAAAAGTGATATCTGTGATAAGATATCCTTTTTTTTCTAGTCAAAAAAACAAATTTTTACTACCAAATTAAAAGTAAATGGTCTATAATGGTGGTATAAAGTAGCAGAAAGTGGTTGATAGTGGAGGTAATGGTATGTTCATGGGAGAATACGCACACAATATAGATAAAAAAGGGCGTATGATTATCCCTGCAAAGTTTCGCGATGAACTTGGTGAAAAAGTGATTATTACCAGAGGGTTGGATGGGTGTTTAAATGTATACACCCAGCAGCAATGGGAAATCATATATGAACAGCTGTTAAAACTGCCTGCTACAAAAAAAGATGTTCGTTTATATGTTCGTAAAATGACGAGTAAGGCTGCAGAATGTGAGATTGACGGGCAGGGAAGAGTATTGCTTCCATCTTCCTTGATTAAATTGGCAGATCTGGTAAAAGAATGCATGGTTATTGGTGCTGGAAATCATGTGGAAATCTGGTCAAAAGAGCGCTGGGAACAATTTGATGAAGATGGCGAAGAAGTATTTGAAGATATTGCGGAAAATTTAACGGAGTTTTTATTATGATGAAACATTATAGTGTATTGTTAAATGAGTGTATTGAAGGTCTTTCAATTCAAGAAGATGGCATCTATGTAGATGGCACTTTGGGGAGAGGAGGACATAGCAGTGAAATTTTAAAAAGAATTCCTAAGGGACATCTGTATGCCTTTGACAGAGATATTAGCGCTATTGAAGAATCTACTCCTCGCTTGCAGGAAATCGGAAATAATTTTACATGTATCCATAGTGCTTTTTCCAACCTAAAAGAAGAGTTACATAAACTTGGTGTTGATGGTATGGATGGTATGCTTCTTGATCTGGGGGTCAGTTCTCCTCAATTTGATGAAGCTGATCGAGGATTTAGCTATCGTTTTGATGCCCCTCTTGATATGCGAATGGATCAAAGTCAGGAATTAAGTGCTTATACGATTGTAAATACATGGAGCTATGAAGAACTGGTATCTATTTTTTATCGCTATGGAGAAGAAAATTTTTCGAAACAGATTGCTAGAAAAATCGAACAGGCAAGAGAGAAAAAAAGAATAGAAACAACAGGGGAACTTGTTGAAATTATTAAAAGTGCACTTCCTATGAAAGTGTTAAATAAAAAAGGACATCCAGCAAAAAAAGTATTTCAGGCAATACGTATTGCGGTTAATGATGAATTGGGCGAGTTGGAAACGGTATTAAAAGATGCATTGGATTTATTACATGTTGGTGGAAGGTTATGTGTTATTTCCTTTCAGTCATTAGAAGATCGTATTGTGAAAGAAACTTTTGCATCTTATAGTAAGCCAAAACAAATTGACAAACGAATTCCTATCTTGCCTCAAGACATGGAAGAAGTTTCTTATCGATTGATTAATCGAAAACCAATATTAGCAAATGAAGAAGAATTAAGTGAAAATAATCGTTCTCATTCTGCAAAGCTTAGAATAATTGAAAGGATTAGGTGATGACAGTGGCGAAAGCAAAAATTGTAAAAAGAAAAAGAAGAATTAGATTGGAAGGAATCGCAGGTTTATTGTTTGTACTTGCTGCTGTTGTTTATTTAGGGGCAAAATGTGGATTAAAGGCATATAATCAAGGTCTGCAGAAAGTTGCGACACAGGCAGAAGAGAAAGTAACAGATCTTAAAAATGAAGTTGGAAAATTAGAAGATGAAGTTATTAATCTGCAAAGAAGAGATAGAGTTGTAGGGATGGCAGAAAAAAAAGGATTGAAAACGAATCAGGAACAGGTTGTTGTTATGGGAGAGGATTTGGAAGATAAATAAGGTGTGATGCAGAATGAATCCAAAGCGCAGTAATAAAACAATGGCAGTATTGCTGCTGGTAATGATTATAACAGGGGCACTCATTATTTCGAATGTCCTTTTTACTATGGTTACACATAAACATTATCGAAGTGGAGTAGATGTAAAAGAATACAAGGAACCAGATACATACAGCAGCAATGTATTAAAAGCAAATAGAGGAACGATTTATGATCGTAATGGGGAAGTTATTGCGAAAGATGAAGATACATATACACTTGTTGCTATTTTAGATGAAAATAGAAAAGGAATTAATAATACACCGGCTTATGTAAAAGATATTGATGATACAGCATATAAGTTATCGAAAGTTTTGGATTTGAAAGAAACTGAGATTAGCAAGATCTTAAGAGATGCAAGAGAAGATGGACTTTATCAAACGGAGCTGGGATTGCGTGGAAAAAATTTGTCAGCAGAGACAAAAGAAAAAATAGATGCCATGAAACTTCCAGGAATTACTTTTACGAAAACAGTAAAAAGAAATTATCCACAAGGAACATTTGCTTCACATTTAATAGGATTTGCAAGTTATGATGAAGAAAGTAAAGAGATTCAGGGACAGATGGGCTTGGAAAAGACCTTAAATGATTATCTAAGTGGAGAAGATGGACTTGAAGTTTATCAGAAAGATGTAAATGGAAATGTTTTGGCAGGTACAAAGCATACAGAAAAATATGCATTAAATGGAGATGATGTATATTTGACATTAGACAGCAATGTACAATTAGCACTACAAAGCAGCCTTCAAAAAACAATGAAAGAAACCAAGGCAAAAAAAGCCTGGGGACTTGTTATGGAAGTAGAAACTGGAAAGATTTTAGGATGGGCTTCTACGCCTTCCTTTGATTTAAATGAGCGAAACATCAAAGATTATTTAAACGTACCAAGTGAGTATTTATATGAACCAGGTTCTGTAATGAAAGGTATTACGTATGCTGCAGCGATTGATTCTGGGAATTATCCGTATGACAAAACATTTAGAAGTGGTGTATTTAATTATTACACAGATGATAATGGAAAAATTATACGAAGTGAAACAAAGACGGGTTTACCTCCTATTTATGATGCCTTAAAGAAAGATCATGGAACAATTACTTTTGATAAAGGATTTGCAGTATCAAGCAATATTGGGATTTGTGAATTGTTGACAAAATATTTAGATCCGAATATTTTTAAAGATTATGTTGTTAATAAATTTAATTTTACAAAAAAAGTAGATATTCCTTTTATAGAGAATACACCTGGGCATATGAATTTTACCTATGCTTCAGAAAAACTGAATACTGGTTTTGGACAGGGGATTTCTGTTAATTCTCTACAGATGGCACAAGCTTATACAGCAATCTTAAATGATGGTGTAATGGTTCGTCCTTATGTTGTAGAGCGAATTGAAGATCCAAATACTGGAAAAGTTGTAGAGGAATATGATACAAAAGTTGTAGGAAATCCAATAAAAAAATCTACCAGTGAATATATGAGAAAATTAATGAAAATGGTAGTAGAGGACAAAGAGGGAAGCGGGCAGCGTTATAAAATGGATGGTGTATCAGTTATTGCGAAAACTGGTACAGGACAGATTGCCAATGATAAAGGACAGTATGGAGATACATATACGCAGTCTGTTATGGCCGCAGCACCAGCTGATGATCCAAAAGTTATGGTTTATTATATATTTGAGAGTCCTTATTTATTTAATGATACAGGAACTCCTTTTAAAGAAACAATGAAAGCAGCACTTGTTTCCAGCAATATTAGCGGAGAATCAGAAAGTGAAAGCAATGAGCAAAATACTTCTTCTTCAAATAAGTGGGAAGAATATCAAATGCCTTCTTTGGTAAATCATAGCACAGAATATGTAGAGAAAAAATTAAAGGAAATAGATGTCAATATCGTAAAAATCGGTAATGGAAAAAGTGTACTTCGTCAGTTTCCAGAAGAAAATACTTCTATAAACAGCAATGGAAAAGTATTCCTTCTTACGGATGGAAATACGATAACAATGCCGGATATGAAAGGGTGGACGAAAAAAGATATTACTGCTTTTTGGAATTTAACAGGGATAGCAATCGAAATGGAAGGGAATGGAAGTGTTACGAAGCAAAATGTAAAAGCAGGAAAAACGATAAGCAAAGATACACAGATTAAGGTAACGATGAAATGATATACCTAATAGGTAAAAAAGAAACAGGAGGATAGGAGAATGTGGAAAAAAATAGGGAAAATCGTTTTATGCATATTGGTTGTTTTTTCTACGATATATGGATTATTAGTATATTCTTTATATAGCTCATGGAGCGGTGTACCTATGCTGGCTTATGGAAGTGTAAGTGCTGGTGTCGTATTGTTTGAAATTGCGGTTTCTATGTTTCTTTCAAAATCATCTAGAAAAAAGATTTTGCTAACTGCTTTTATCGGTAGTCTTGTTTGTATTATATTTGGTGCTTCCTATCAAATGTTGTACCTGTATGATAAAAACATACCACGTGTTGTAGATGATGATGAATTGATTTTTACGAACTATACGCCATTTACAGAAGGAAATAAAACAGTAAAAATGAATTCAGATTTAAAATTAGAAGAAAATCTTCCTCGTTTGGATGGGGCAACAGCGTTATATCCTGTCTATGCTTCGATTGCAGAAAATGTATATCCAAATAGAGAGTATCTTCCATGGAAATATGGAGAAGAGTATTCCAAAGAAGAGGAAAGCCTTGTTGTATGCAGTAAGACACCAAATGCATACGATCGTTTAATAAATAAGGAAACCGATATAATATTTGTGGCAGCACCAAGTGATAAGCAGCTGGAAGATGCGAAAAAAGCAGGAGTAGAATTGGAATTAACTCCAATTGGCAAAGAAGCCTTTGTGTTTTTTGTCAATACGAAAAATCCAGTGGATAATTTAACTGTAAAGCAAATACAGCAGATTTATAGTGGAGAAATAACAAACTGGAAACAAGCTGGAGGAAATGATGAGCGTATTCGTGCATTCCAAAGACCAGAAGGCAGTGGTTCTCAGTCTGCACTTCTTCGTTTAATGAAAGGTCATACATTAATAAAGCCACTGGAAGAAGATGTTGTCATAGGAATGGGAGGTATCATTCATCAAACTGCAAATTATAAAAACTATAAAAATGCGATTGGATATAGCTTTCGTTTCTACTCCACAGAGCTTGTGAAAGAAAAAAAGATTCGTCATCTTGCGATAAATGGAGTACAGCCAACAAGAGAAAATATCATCAATAAAACGTATCCTATTACAAATGATTTTTATGCAGTTACCTTGAAAAATCATACAAATCCAAATATCGATCTTCTTTTGGATTGGATAAAAGCAGAACAGGGACAGCATTTGATAGAAGAGGTAGGATATACCAGTTTATTAGAGGAATAATGTTAGAAGGAGTCATGAATAATGTTTTCATGGCTTTTTCTTATACAAAATGTCTTTTATACAAGAAATCTTAGCTGTTATACGTAAAAGCTTGTCATAGAAATACCATAAGAAGTATAATCAAATTAAAATTCATACACATTGAATTCTTATAAAATATATGGGCATTTTTTTATCTTTAATAACAGAAGAAATATAAAAATCACCTGCCATAAAGCAGGTGGATAAAACAATTAAATTAAAGTTGAGTAATGGGTGTAATAGGGTGTGCTACTAAAGCGGGACTTTTTAAAATCAAGGCAATAGAACTTAAAATAATTTGTGCTGCTGGATATGCAACCCAGATGCCAGTTAATGCAAAAGTGGAAGAAAGGATAATAAGACATGCAGGAAGAATAATGCATGGCTCTATGTATACCAGTAAAGAGGAGTTTTTTGACTTTCCTGTTGCATAAAAAACAGCCGATGTTAAACGAGTAATGCCGATAAAAGGGAAAGAAAGCGCAGTGATTAGCAAGGCAATGCGGCATTCTTCATAAATAGAAGTACTTACTCCAAACAATGCAGTTAGTGGTGTAGCAAATAAGAATACACCTGAAGAAAGCAGAATGGCACAACCGATAGATAGGAAGAAAGATTTTTTATATAAAGCATGAATGATATGTTCTTCCTTTGCCCCATGATAAAAACTTAATAAAGGCTGTACACCGTCTCCAATCCCCTGTAAAAGAAGCTGTGCACTGGCAAGTACATAGGATACGACGGAGAAAACTGTAACGGCATCGTTTCCGCCATACTTTAAACACATCCAGTTTGTCAGAATGATAACGATGCAAGGAACAAGGGTTTGTCCAAAAGGAGAAATTCCAATACGAAGGATTCGTAATATGAGCTTTTTAGAAGGAAAAAAATAACGGATTGGTAAATGACGTATATTGGAATACCATAAAAATGACAAAGTGGAACATGCAACGACACCTTGGGCAATAATTGTGGCCAGCGCAGCTCCATGCAGTCCCATTTGCATTTTAAATACCAAAACATAATCTAAAACGATATTTGTAATCAAACCACTGCTCATACAAAGTGTGGCATGAATCGTTTTTCCATGATTTCTTAATAATGGGTTTAATCCATTTCCTAAAACAGGCAGCAATCCACCGATTAAAATGACTGCAATATATTCGTATGCTCCTATATAAACTTCCCCACTTGCCCCAAGCAAATGCAGAAGCTGGGGAGTTATCATATAAAAGACAAGAGGAAGAAGGATTCCTGCTGATACTAATAAGCTAAAGGATGTTCCAATGGTTTGATCACAGTATTTTTCTTGATTTTTTCCACGAAACCAGGACATCGTAACAGCTCCTCCGATTCCTATTCCAATAGCAGTGGCGTTCAATACAACTTGTATTGGATAGGCAATATTAATTGCCGCAAGTGCTGTATTACCAACGGCATTTCCTACAAATAAACCATCAATGATGGAGTAAAAACCGCTCAATAACATGGCAAACATAGAAGGAAGTACATATTTCCAAAACTGTTTTTTCATTATTTCTTTTCGCATACTGTCAACCTCCAATGCTTATCAGTATAAAGGTTGGAGTAAGACTAGGGTCAAGCTAAAATTTTATTTTTTTAAAGGGAGATAAATTTCTGCATAATAGTTTTTTGTATCATGATAAAACGTTAAAGGTATTTCACGAGCAAAAAAGAAAGATTCTGTAGCTAGCTGCTTCTTTCTGGCATATTCCTGCATGATGGCAATATCTTTCTTTTGGATATTCCCATTTTCCATTTTTACGCTCATATGAATGCTTTTTCTTTCAAAGAGAAATTTATTTTCTGCTTTATCTATATGCATATCCAGTTCTTTTATAATTGCTTCATCAAGAGTTACGTATGTATATATTTTCTTTAAGGTATCATCGTTCATAAGATAATGTCGATATATCGAACATAAGACAAATTGATCAGTAGAAATATGCTGTATTTCGTGATGAAAAAACTGTTTTTTGTTTGTATCTTCAAAAAGAATGAAGGAGGCAGGGAAAACCTGTAAACTGCATACGCCTTCTTTTGTTTTAATGTTTTCAAATAAAGATTGAATATATGTGATTTTTTTTAAAAGCTGCTGTTCATAGCGAATTCTTCTTTCTACATTTTTTCTTTGTTGTTCAACAAGTGTATATACTCGTTTAGGGTCTAAGGATTTGGAAAGTTCACAAATATCAGAAACAGAAAAATCAAGATGGCGGTAATAAATAATATCCAGTAGCTCCAGTACATTTTGTATCGTATACATGCGATATTTGTTTTCTGGATTGATATCTGGATGAACCAGTCCTTTCTTTTCATAAAAACGAATGGCATCATTGCTTAATCCAAGAAGTTTTCCTATCTCACTGATTGTATATATTTTTTCCATGTGTGTTTTCCTCCATTTTCTGCTTATAGTATAGCATGAGTAAAAATGGTAGAACAGCTTGTATGGAATACTAGTATCTCTAAAAATGTTCTTTAAATATCATTTGTTTTATAGCTTATTGAGTATGTATTAGGCAGGAAATAAAATAGATGTAAAAATTACGTGACATTTATGTGAAATTTATGGTAAAATGAATCACGTTTCGTATAGTTCTGCTGTTATGGTGCAGATGTTTCTAGCTCGAACCGTTATTTCGAGACTACGGAATCAGCTTTTTGTAATACAATAGTTGATTCTCGCGAAATACGAGAATTTTTTTATTGGAGGAGAAAAGAATGGAAGAAAAGAAAACTGGCTCTATTTATGAACTTGATGGGAAAGTGGAGCTAAAAAAGGCATTGCCTTTAGGAATTCAGCATATTCTAGCAATGTTTTTGGGAAATATTTCCCCATTGTTAATTATTTGCGGTATGCTGGATATGGCAACAGGCTTGAAAACAAATCTAATTCAAAATGCGATGTTTGTTGCAGCTGTAGTTACACTTGTACAGTTATATCCTGTATGGAAGGTTGGTGCTAAATTACCAATCGTAATGGGAACAAGTTCAGGTTTTATCGGTACAGCAAAAGCTATGGGTGCTTTATATGGATATGGAGCATTGATGGGTGCTTGTTTTATCGGCGGTATTTTTGAAATGGTTCTTGGATATTTTATCAAACCATTGAAAAAATTGTTTCCTCCAGTGGTTACTTCTTTAGTCATCATTTCAATTGGATTATCCTTACTTCCAGTTGGAATTAATTATTTTGGTGGTGGAAGTGGTGCTGCGGATTTTGGTAGCTGGCAGCATTTAACAGTTGGTACATTTGTTATTATCGTTATTTTGATTGCGAAACAGTTTAAAGGATTTATTAACAATGCTTCTATTTTGATTGGAATCGTTGCTGGTTATATTTTGGCAATTTGTCTTGGGATGGTTGATTTCAGTGCTGTTTCTAATGCATCATGGTTTGCTCTTCCAAAATTCATGCCGGTAGCATTTGAATTTAACTGGGAAGTTATCATTGCGATGGGAATTATGTTTATTGCTACAACGGTTGAAACTGTAGGTGATATTAGTGGAATTACCAATGGTGGATTAAATCGTGAAGCAACTGTAGATGAACTTCGCGGTGGTGTTATGGCAGATGGACTTGGAAGTATCTTTGCGGCTTTCTTCGGTGTTCTTCCAAATACTTCTTTTTCTCAAAATGTTGGTCTTGTTACAGTAACAAAAGTTGTGAATCGCTTTACGATTATGACAGGGGCAATCTTCCTGCTGCTTTGTGGATTCTGTCCGAAATTGAGTGCTATTTTCTCTGTTATGCCACAATCTGTTTTAGGGGGAGCGGCAGTTATTATGTTCTCTATGATTTTAGTAAGTGGTATTCAGTCTTTAACAAGAGAAGCTCTTGATGAAAGAAATGGTCTAATTGTTGCTTTGGCGATTGGTTTAGGAGTTGGAATTGGAAATGTTCCTGCTGTATTGGATCAGCTTCCAGCATGGGTTGGAAATATCTTTGCACAGAATGGAATCATTATGACATTTGTGATTGCGACTGTATTAAATTTAATTCTTCCAAAAAGCAAAGAAAAATAAGTGAGTGAAAGGGAGTGTTCATGCGCTTCCTTTTTGTACGTATTTCATTTTTTTATGTGGAAACACATGAGATATTGTATAATGAAAATAGAGAATACTTGTAAAAGGAGAGGAGAGGTTTTATGCTGCAGATTCAGCAATATATAAAAAGTGCTTCTTTGGATGAAGCGTATGAACTTTTACAAAAAAATCGTAACAATCAAATTCTGGGTGGTATGATTTGGTTAAAGATGCAAAATCGAAATATTCCTGTCGCAATTGATTGCAGCGATCTTTTAAGCGATGAAATCATTGAACAGGAAGATGGATTTCTTATTGGGGCAATGACATCCTTAAGAACGTTAGAAACTCATCCTGCACTAAATGCATGGTGTCAAAATATGCTTTGTGACAGTGTGAAAGATATTGTGGGGGTACAGCTTAGAAACATGGCAACGCTAGGAGGAAGCTTGTATTCACGTTTTGGTTTCTCCGATGTTTTATGTGCATTTTTGGCATTGGATACAACCGTATATTTTCATCACGCAGGAGCAGTTAAAATAGAAGACTTTGTAAAAGGGCATGGGGAAAGAGATATAGTAACACATGTATTTGTTAAGAAAGAAGCATTAAAAGCAGCTTTTCGCTGTGTAAGAAGAAGTGCTACAGATTTATCTGTATTAAATGTAGCAGCTGCTCGTACAGAAAATGAATATCGCATGGTTGTTGGAGCTACTCCAAAATGTGCAAAACGCTACAGTTATTCACTGGATATGTCAAAAGAGGAAATTGCTTCTTCTTTAAAAGAAAAAGTAGAGTGTGCATCGAATATAAGAGGAAGTGCACAATATCGTAAAGAACTTGTATATGCCTGTGCTTTAAAGGCATTAGCTGCAATAGAGGAGGATTCATATGCTGGTTAATATTAAGGTAAATGGAACACTTGTCAAAGAGGAAATTAAAGCAGATTTGCTGCTGCTTGATTTTTTAAGAAATCATGGATGTTACAGTGTAAAGCGTGGATGTGAAACAAGCAATTGTGGTTTATGTACCGTATGGATGGATGGAAAACCTATCTTATCCTGCAGTATGCTGGCAGCTAGAGCAAGTGGACATAGCATTACAACATTGGAAGGTGTACAGGAAGAGGCAAAAATCTTTGCGGATTATATGGCAAATCAGGGAGCGGAACAGTGTGGTTTTTGTTCCCCAGGGTTTATCATGAATGTTTTAGCAATGGATAAAGAATTAACAAATCCAAGTGAAGAAGAAATCAATCGTTATCTAGCAGGAAATCTTTGCCGCTGTACAGGTTATATGGGACAGCTTCGTGCCTTAAAAGGGTTTTTGAACCGTGATAAGGAGGCAAAATAAGATGAAATATGTAAATCAGCCAGTTGTAAAAAAAGATGCTTATGCATTGTTAAGTGGAAAACCGGTATATTGTGATGATTTAGCATTAAAAGACTGTTTAGTCATAAAGCTTTTACGCTCTCCTCATGCACATGCACGTATTTTAGATATTGATACAACAGCCGCAAAACGTATTCCTGGAATTGTTGAAATTTATACATATAAGGATGTACCTGGAAGTCGTTTTACATTAGCTGGACAAACGTATCCAGAACCTTCTCCTTATGATCGTAAGATTTTAGATGAAATTGTACGTTATGTAGGAGATGAGGTTGCCATCATTGTTGGTGTAGATGAAGTATGTGCAGAAAAAGCAATGAAACTGATTAAGGTAACATATGAAGTTTTACCTGCACTGCTAGACTTTACAAAAGCAATTGATCATCCAGTTATTGTGCATGAAGAAGATGATTATAAAACGCTTTGTGATATTGGAAATGAACGTATGCGTAATATTTGTTCCAAAGGTGAAAGTGTTGTTGGCGATGTAGATGAAGTGTTTAAAGAATGTGATGTTATCCTGGAAAGAGATTATCATACAAAAGCAAATGCACAGGCAATGATGGAAACTTTCCGCTCTTATGCCTATATTGATACTTATGATCGTTTAAATGTTGTCAGTTCCACTCAGGTTCCTTTCCACGTACGCCGTATGGTGTCTAATGCTTTGGAAATTCCAAAGTCTTCTATCCGAGTAGCAAAACCAAGAATTGGTGGAGGCTTTGGGGCAAAACAGACAGGATGCTGTGAAATCTTTGCGGCATTTGTAACATGGAAATTAAAAAAACCAAGTAAAATCGTTTATACACGAGAAGAAACGTTTATGGCAAGCAATTCTCGCCATGAAATGAAAATGCATGTAAAAATTGGTGCGAAAAAAGATGGGGAAATTCTGGCAATCGATTTGCATACGTTGTCTAATACCGGAGCCTATGGAGAACATGGATCTACTACAGTAGGTTTATCCGGTCATAAATCTTTGCCTATATATAATCATGTAAAAGCAAGTCGATTTACCTATGATGTTGTTTATACCAATACGATGCAGGCAGGTGCTTATCGCGGGTATGGGGCAACACAGGGACAATTTGCGGTGGAAAGCATTGTAAATGAGCTTGCGGATGAACTTCATATGGATCCTTGTGAATTGCGTTTGAAAAACATGGTACAGGAAAAAGAAGTCATGTCGCAGTATTATAATGAATATTTACAAAGCTGTGCACTTGATCGCTGTTTAAAAAGAGCGATGGAAATGATTGACTGGAAAAATAAACCATTGCGTAAAGATATGGGAGATAAGGTACGTTCTTTAGGGGTTGCACTTTCTATGCAGGGAAGTGGGATTGCGAATGTAGATATTGCATCTGTTATTATTAAACTCATGGATGATGGCTTCTATACCCTTGCAATTGGGGCAACCGATATGGGAACGGGATGCGATACGATTTTGGCACAGATGGCTGCAGAATGTCTGGAATGTGACGTAGATCAGATCATTACACAGCCTGTTGACACAGACTCTTCTCCTTATGATACAGGATCTTATGCATCTGCTTCTACTTATGTAACCGGTATGGCAGTTGTAAAAGCCTGTGATGAACTAAAACAAAAATTGATAAAAGAAGCTTCTGTATTATTGGATACGAAAGAAGAATATATTACTTTTGATGGACAGCGTATCATGGCTGTTGAAGAAGGTAAAGAAATTTCTTTGAAAGATTTTGCGAACAAATGTTTTGAAGGGGGAAAAGGAAAGGCTTTGATTGGGGAGGCTTCTCATGTATCTCCAACATCTCCACCACCATTTATGGCAGGTATTGCGGAAGTTGATGTAGATAAATTAACAGGAGAAATTTCTATTGTAGATTATGTTGCGGTAGTAGATTGTGGAACTGTTATCAATACCAATTTAGCACGTGTACAAACAGAAGGTGGTATTGCGCAGGGGATTGGTATGGCACTTTATGAAGATGTTACATATTCTTCTAAAGGGAAAATGCGTAACAATTCTTTCCTTCAATATAAAATTCCAACAAGAATGGATGTAGGGAAAATCCGTGTAGATTTTGAAAGCAGTTATGAAAACAGTGGGCCATTTGGGGCAAAATCCATTGGAGAAGTTGTTATTAATACACCATCTCCTGCACTGGCTTCTGCTGTTGCACATGCAAGTGGAGTCTATGTAAGAACACTTCCAATTACAGCAGAAAAAGTATTGATGAAAAAAGATGAAGAATAGTTTGGTAATTTTAGCGGCTGGAAATTCCAGCCGCTTTCCTGAACATAAACTGCTTTATAAAATCAATACTACATGTATGCTGGAAATAGCACTGCAAAAGGGAAAACAATTACCTGTATCAAAAAGATATGTCGTTGCACAGCATGAACAGGTTGAAAAGCTAGCTTTATCTTATGGATATGAGATCATTCATAATAAGCATCCAGAAAAAGGTATTTCTCATTCCATTGTTTTAGCTGTGAATTCTTGTAAAGAAGATGATGGAATTCTATTTATGGTAGCAGATCAGCCATTATTAAAGGAAACTACGTTACAAAACATATTAGAAAAAGCAGATGAAAAACATATTGTTTGTGTTGGAAATCATGATAACTTTCAAAATCCGATGTTGTTTCCAAAAAGGTACTATGAGGAATTATTACAGCTGCAGGGAGATAAAGGTGCAAAAAAAATTGCTTATGTACATAAAGAGAATGTAATTTGTGTGCCATGTGAAAAAGATGAGGTGTTCGATTTTGATACCAAAAAAGAACTGCAGCAATTTATGATGGAAGGTTTAAATAAAGATAAATGTTAGATTTTTTAATTCTTTTCTGATACATTTATGTATAATAGTATATATAGATGTCAATGAGGAGGTTGCATAATGAAACAAGAAATAAAGTTGATTGTAACGGATTTAGATGGAACTTTTTTAAATGAAGATAAAAAAGTTAGTGCTGCGAATAAACAGGCAATTGCATCTTGCAGACAAAAAGGGATGCAGTTTGCAATAGCAAGTGGCAGACCTTTAGAACCTGTCTTAGAACTTATGAAAGAATGGGGAATTGAAGAACATTGTGACTATGTTCTTGCGATGAATGGTGCAGAGATTTTTGATTGTCATACGAAGGATAAAGAAAGTTTTTATCAGTTGCCTGCGGACGTGATTAAAAATATAATGAAGCACTATGAAAATATGAATGTTCGATTTTACTTGTTTGATAAAAACATTCGCTATGTAAATTATAGTGACGATGAAACGAAAAAAGCAGCTGAAGTATTTGGTGAAATAGAAGTTCAAACAGATATGTTTGCTTTATGCAGCCGTCCATTTACTAAGCTTATTGTTGAATGTGATCCAGAAGATATGTCAATCGTAGAAAAACACGGACAAGAATATCAGAGTGATAGTTGCACATGTTTTAAAAGTGCTCCTAATCTTTTTGAATTTGTAGATCCCAGAGTGAATAAAAGTTATGGATTAAAACAGTTGTGTGAAAGAAAAGGATTTTCCATGAAAGAAGTTTTGGCTTTTGGAGATACAAGCAATGATGTAGAAATGCTTAAAGATGCTGGTGTTGGTGTCTGGATGAGCAATGGTACACAAGATGCGAAAGAGGTCGCAAATGCGTATACGTTAACAAATGAAGAAGATGGGGTTGCCGTTTATTTAAATACACATATATTATAAAAAGGAGAAATCACATGTTAAATTTCAAGGATTTCATCCTTTTTTAAGTTTTGGATAGTATAGTATGCATAGGTACAAATGTTTCTTATGTTTGATGCATAGGAATTTAATCTTATTTTTTATTCCATATAAAGGATAAAATCGTAATCAAAATTAATAATAAGAATATATAAGCTTACGGTCTTTGCAAGATTGTTTGAAAATTATTTGACGCACCAAAGCAGGTGTGTTACACTATCAAAGTTATCTTCTGATAACAGAAATGAGGTAACAATGACAACATTTAATGAATTGAACATTAGCAGCGAAGTAAAAAGAGCTGTTGAAGAGATGGGATATGAAAATGCTACCGACATACAGGCACGTGCCATTCCATGTATCTTGGAAGGAAAAGATGTGCTAGGTCGTTCAAATACAGGAACAGGTAAAACAGCCGCATTTGGTATCCCAGCCATTGAAATGGTAAATCCGGGATGCAAGTATCCAAATGCTTTGATTATTTGTCCAACAAGAGAGCTGGTAACACAGGTCGCTACAGAATTAAGAAAGTTTTCCAAATATAAAGAAGGAATTAAAATCGTTCCTATTTATGGAGGACAGCCAATTGAACGTCAGATTCAGTTGCTGAAAAGAGGTTGTGGTATCGTTGTAGGTACTCCAGGAAGAATCATGGATCATTTAAATCGCCGTACATTAAAACTGGTAGATACAAATATGGTTATCCTAGATGAAGCAGATGAAATGTTAAACATGGGATTTAAAGAAGACATTGAAGAAATTCTTTCCATGATGCCAGAAGACAAAGAACATCAAACGATTTTATTTTCTGCTACATGGCCACAGGATATCTTAAAAATAACAGAACAGTTTCAAAAAGATCCTATACGTGTAGAAATTAAGAGTGCACAAAGAACCATTGATACGGTAGAACAGGTGTATTATGAAGCACCGCGTGGCAAGAAAACAAATGCTCTGCGTGTACTTTTAAATCATTATGATCCTGAGCTTTGTATGATTTTCTGTAATACAAAGAAAATGGTAGATGAATTAAATGATGAGTTAAATAATCATGGAATTAAATCTATTTCTTTGCATGGAGATATGAAACAGGAATTTAGAAGTCGTGTAATGGAACAGTTTAGAAGCGGGAACTTCCCAATTTTGATTGCGACAGATGTAGCAGCACGTGGTATTGATGTGGATGATATTGATTTGGTTATCAACTATGATATTCCTCAGGATAATGAATATTATATTCATCGTGTTGGGCGTACTGGACGTGCGGGAAGAAAAGGGGTTGCGATTACACTAATTAGTGGAAATAAACAGCGAAAAGCATTGCGTGATATTATTCACTATACAAAAACGAATATCGTTCGTCATGCTTTACCTACTTCTGCACAGATGATGGAGGCAAATCGCAATGCCTTCCTTGCGAAAGTAAAAGAAGCATGTGATGAAGGTGTAACAGAAGAAAGTATGGAAATTGCAAATGAATTGATGGCAGATGGTATTGCGTTAGAAAATATTATTTCTGCACTTATTTCCATGACATACAAAAATGAAGTAATCGATATTGAGGAAGAAGAAAAAGTAAAAAATTATGCTTCTGAATTTGATGCCATTACTTTAAAATTCAATGTGGGAAGAGCACATGGAATTAAACCGGGAAATATTGTTGCGGCAATTAGTGAAGAAAGTGGTATTAGTTCGAAAGCAATTGGACATATTGATGTACGAAAAGAATTCTCTTTGGTAGATATCGCGGCTGAAAAAGTAGATCTTGTTTTAACAAGCATGCAAAGAAGTCGTATTCGTAAACAGGAAGTTATGGTAGAAATTGACAGTGCTCCAAAACGAAAAAGAAATCGTCGCAAAGAAGATAAGAAATCGAATGAAGATAAAAAGAATACAAGAAATCACTCTCGCAGAAAAGCAGATGAAAGTATTCGTAAAAATAGAAAAAAAGATAAAAAAGGTTCTCGTCGCTAGAACCTTTTTTATCTATCAAATTCGCAATAAGCTATTGCGCTTCTTCATCTAAAGCTTCAATCAAAAAACTGACA
This sequence comes from Amedibacterium intestinale, assembly GCF_010537335.1. Taxonomy (NCBI): domain Bacteria; kingdom Bacillati; phylum Bacillota; class Erysipelotrichia; order Erysipelotrichales; family Erysipelotrichaceae; genus Amedibacterium; species Amedibacterium intestinale. The sequence goes on along the minus strand of NZ_AP019711.1, from coordinate 1,198,463 downwards.
GGTCGAAAACCATCGTTACAGGAAATCATGGCAGATTTTGGATTTTTCATCCATCCGTTATAAAGGTTTTCTCCCCCATGCGATAATGTCATGACAAAAGGAGATAGGCTATTCCATGCACTTTCGCACATTCCTTCTGGTTTTTCCCATCCATTCGTAATAAAAATCTGGCCTACTTTCATTTCACAGGCATGTTCTATTGGATTTTCATATTTTTCCATCAAGTCTTTGTGACAAACCATTCTCATAACGGTAATTTTGCATTTTTTCATATTATTCTCCAAGATACATTAGTTTTTTAATTTCCCATATATGCATAAGTCATCAATCTGTCCGTTTTTAAATACAGCACATTTCTTTACGCCTTCAAGTACAAAATTATTTTTTTCTAATACTTTTTGAGAGGCGATGTTTTTAGAATACACAAGCCCGCTGATACGCAGAATGTCCAGTTTTTGAAAAGCAATTTTACAGATTTCATTGACAGCCTCGCTCATGATACCTTTTCCCCATAAATCGCTAGATAAGAAATAGCCAATTGCTGCATCTTTTTTATATACATCGCTATCTTGTTCTACAGATATGTTTCCGACAATCTTTCCATCCACCTCAATTGCGCGGAAAATTCCATCTTTTCCTTCGTGTTCTTCCACCATAGTCAGCCACCATATCGCATCTTGTTCTGTATAAGGGGAAGGAATTCGATCAGAAAGATGACTTCTGTCAATGTGATTGCATAAATCTTTTAAAATGTCTTTGTCCTTTCTTGTCCATGGTTTTAATACGATGTTCATAAATTCTCCTCCATTTCTTTTGTAATGAGTACTTCCGCAATTTCCATTGCCTGTACTCTTCGTTTTGCCAGGGTTATCTGTGATTTATACCGATGTGCATTTTCTTTATTTTCTAATGTAATAATGGATGCATTCAATTTGTGTAAAATTGAATGTATCTGTCGTTTTGCTTCTATCAGTTCTTCTTTTGAAAAATCCATAGCTTACTCCTTTTATATCATTTATTAGATTATAACATGTTTTTATCTTTCATAGCTATTAAGTGATGGAACAATGTTTGCACGATCGTTATATATTTAGATTTCTTTCTCTCTTTTATAAAAAATAGTATTTATTTTTGAACTGTTAAAAAGCACTACATCCTGAAAACCATTGAAAATACTGACCCTTTCAGAGATCTAGTAACTTGAAATAACAATGTTATTTGCTTTTTGGTGCCCAAATGGTGCTCGAATTTCCTATGGAGATATAAAATGATGCGGACAAATATAAGGAAAAACCCTACGTTCAAATAGGAATAGAATAGAGAAATTCATATATGAGTGTTATAATCTGAGTAGACAAATTAACAAATTGGAAGTTAAAGGAGAAAAACGTTTATGTTTAGATGTTCAAAATGTAAAAAATGGTTAAAAAGTACTACAACAGAAACAGATGTAGTTTATAACGGTATAACATATCATGCCACTAATGTACCAGCAAAAATATGTCCTGAATGTGGAAAAATAATTGTATATGAAATAATTCAAGAGAGAATTGTTCAATATGCCACTCAAAGAAATGTAAAAAATATTGATTATGAAGAATGTGAGAATGAAGAATCTGCTTCTTCTCAATTAGTGCTATAACTCTCATTTTCGCCGAATTGAGCAGATAGGTAAATCCCAGTTTACGCAAGGGTTTGGGATATTCCCAATAATCAAAAATCTCCCTTTCTATCGCAGACGGAAACGAGTGATTTTTACGGAAAGGGTACCCCTTTCCTGTGCTTGCTACAGAACTTTTCACAAGGGAGTGGAAAGAAATGGATAATCCGAACAGGTAGCAACTTATTTTGAAATGTTACGCAGTTAAAGAGCGTTTTTTGGGAAAAGATATAAAAACATTACCTTATCAGCTTTAGTGCTTGTAATATCTTTCCTATAAAGATTATTAAAACTCTAATGCGTAACACAAAAGTGTAAAACAAGGTTGTTCTAAATTTCCTTTGTAGGTGTGTTAACATCGCCCTATGCTTCTGTGTATTGGCTTATTTGTGATGCTAAAATGATGCCCAATTTAACAAAACCAACTTATATGGCAATATGAGATGATACAAGCAAAAATGGGGGAAACTGTTGATAATACAGGCTTTTTCCTTGATTCAATAGACACTTGCATAAAGTTATAATACGGTTTTCGTCTATATAATCAATAAAAAATATACATTTTTTCATTGCATGAAATTGTATCATAAATAAGTGGAATTATGTGATACGGTTGATATTAGGAAAGAATCATATATAATATTCTTAGACAAGAAGGTGTAAGAGTGAATGTGAAAAGTAAAATTTTAAAAACACGAAATCTTCCTAAAGATGGAAAAAAATTAGATTCTATCGGAACAAAGCCATATATGATCATATGTATATGCATTGTTTTGGGATTTTTTTTACTGTTTACTCGCTTTTACCTTTTTGGAATCGTATTGGTAATTTTATTTCTTTATTATCTGCTGTTTGTAAAAAATGTTGTGCTAATAGAATTTTATGATCAATATGCCGTTTTTTATTTAAATAATGGAAATGAAGAGTGTTTTCTTTTGTTTTGGAATGATATATTAAAATGGAATATTAGCGAGAGTCGAAATGATCTCGATGAATTGCATATTGTTTTAAAAAATAGGGAACATGTAGATTTAAAGTGTCTTGGAAAGAAGAAGATAAAGCGTTGGTTTTCTCAGTTTGTTGATGATGAGAAAACAAAAAAGGAGCTTCATGAACAGCATATTTAATGCTGTTCAGGTTGTTGACAAACTATATATATTTCGAAAATATATAAAACCAATTAAAAAAGTGGTAGAAAGATTCCTTTTATTAGGTGATTTTTGGTAAATGATAGCTTAAAATCACCTGTTTTTTATACAAAAGTGGGGATAAAAAAAAGACCGAATGACAAAGTCTGCTCAAAGAGCGACTTTGTCAACGGTCTGAACAGCATATTTAATGCTGTTTTTTTAACTACAGGTATTTGCAAAGAAATTTACATACGTTATAATGATGAAAGAAAGCAGGGGATTTATGAAAACGATTAAAGATTTTTTGGATTTTACAAATTTGTCAAAAGAGTGGAAATCGGCACTTCTTGTTTTGGTTGTATCGAGTCTTTTGTATTCTTCCTTTTATACGTTGGTAATGCGTATATTGTTTATGATGAATAATTCCGTTTTGTATTACATGGCATTGTATTTGATCGTAGTCTTTTCTGGTGTTGTCTATATGATGATTCTAATGAATTTTTTAAAAACCAAAAGAGAAGACATACGGAAAGTGAAGTTTCGAACATTTCTACTTCCTTTGGTTTTGGTACAAAGTATTTATTTTGTTTTGATGGCAGGTGGAAGTTTTTTATCATTGTATTTGATTGAAAAAGATATGCAGCAGGCTAATATGATCGTAAATGTAATATTAATGTTGTTTTTGATGTTTTATATTCCAGTACAGATATTTGGAGCTTTTCATATATATGATGGTAAAAGAAATCCTTTTTCTGTAATTAAATCAAGTTTTCAAACGATTTTTACTCATTATCGTTCTGTTTTTTATAGTATTTTACTGCTTGTTGTAATTGTGGCTTTATATTACAGTTTAACCAGTGCTTTTTTTGGGATAGGGTATACGTTTTATCCATTTTCAGCCGTAATCGATATCATGACCATGAATCCGTTTATGATTGCATGTACATATATAACGGAAATTGGAGGAAATATGAATGTATTGATGGCAGTGATTTTTTCCTTTGTATATGGAATTCTTATATGTGGAGCTTTATGTTTCTACTACATGTTTATGGCATGTATTCATGATGGAGATGTAAACGTATAATATTGTAAAGGGTGATGTTTATGCAGATAGAATATGAAATTTCAGTTGCAGTTTCCTTGCAGTGGGAAGAGTCCTGTAAAGCAGTTGAGCTTCATATTCATAAAGTAGAAGGAGAAAATTTTTTGACGATTCAAGTACAGCCCCTTTTAAATTAATGACAGCGATTTGCTGTCTTTTTTTATACTTTTATGAACAATTTTAAACTAGGCTCATATACTAGAGTGAATAAGGGCGAATTGCTTATAGGAGGAGGAATAATATGCGAATGAAACTGAAGGAAGTGTTTGCGGCATTTACGCATGTCAGCTTTCTAGAAACCATAGATTCCAGTAAAGAAATGGAGCTGCATGTAGAAGTAGAAGATATGGATGAAAAACCATGCCTGGATCATTATTTTATAAAAATAGAATATGAGGATGGAGAGATTTGTATTGCACAGATTCTTATGAATCCTCAGAAAAAAACAGGAAGTATTTGTGTAAAACATGCTTCAGGTTGTGGATGTCATATAAGTGAATGTGATGAATATGGAAATCCAGTTGAGGGTTATAAGCGAAAATGGATAGTAAACCAGAAAGAAATTATTGAAGATAGTGTGGATATAAAAAATGAAGAAAGTGAAAAAGAGGTGTATGTACGTTTGGAACATTATAATGCAGAGAAAACGACGCTTCATATAAGAAAGCACAGGCTGTCTTTTGAAAATGAAGAGTATGAAGATGACTGTAATGATGAATACAATGTGTGTATACAAGATGATACAGATCAAAAATGGGATATAACTTTAAAGAAAGAAAATGCATTTGAAGAATGCATACAAATACCAAGAGGAAAATATTATGTGGAAACACAGCAGCAGGGATATGATAGCTGGTTTTTAGTTAATGGACAGGAAAAAGACTGTCTGGTTTTGGATGATGAAGATACACGATTGGATATGTTTTATCGGGAAAGAAAAGATGCAGAACTGCAGTTATCATTAACACGAAAAACCCCACAGGGGAAATGTCTGGAAATGGATAGAGAAGAAGTATGGTATGTACGAATTGTATCACTGTATTATGATGAAATAATAGAACTGAATTGTGAGAATGGATTTTCACAAACACTTTCCCATTTATGTCCGGATTGTTATGACATCTATCTGGTAGACAGAGATGGATTGGATACGTATTATTGTGTGAATGGAGTAATACAGGAAGATCGTGCCTGCATCTGTCTTGAAAAAGCGGAACATGCTTGTATTGAGATCGTACAGGAATGTGAACTTCCAACTGTTCAGTGCGGTATTTTACGTATAGAAAAAGCAATTCAAAAAGATGGAGAATTATGGAAACCCTGCGATGATGAGAGCTTTACGATAGAAGTGGAAGGTAATGATTTTTGTGAACAATTCGTATTGGATGGCGAAAATGATTTTTGTATCGTGCTTCATGATTTGAATGAGGGATGTTACCGTGTAAAGGAACTTTCAAATGAAGATATTTGTTATCTTGTGGATGGAGAAGAAACCTCTTGTGCACAGGTGCAGGTAGAAAATGAACATTGTTATCTGGTACAAATTATTACTGCTTATAAAGAGAAAGGGAAACTTCGAATAGAGGCATATGAAGAAAATGAACATGTATGTAAACCTTGCAGGGAAGAGATTTTCCATGTGATACTATCCTCTTGTTTTCATAGCTATGATATAGAATTAAACGAGGGAAATAACTGGTGTGTTTGTTTTGATGATCTTCCCTATGGAACTTATGAACTTGTTGAACAAGGAGATAGTGACTCTTGTATCTGTTATCTGGTAAATGGAAGAAGAGAAAAAAACGCCAGAATATATATTGATGATCGGATGCAGGAAGTATGTATTATGAGCACTTGTAAAAGACAAGCGGGAAATTTGAAAATTTATGCTTATGAGGAGTGTAAAAAGAAAGAAAATAGTTTTGAAGTATCTTTGTGCAAAGAAGATTTTGAAGAAACTTATACCTTATGCGAAGAGAATAACTGGTGTATTGAAGTTTCTGGATTGTACTGGGGGGAATATCGATTACAATCAGCTCAGGCAATTTTTCTATGCAATGATAAAGAGTACTATGAAGATCTTTGTATATATATGGATGAAAGAGATAGAGAAATTGGAATACGCAGTGATATGCGTGAGCAGGGAGGAAAGTTAATTCTTACCCAGTATGTGAGAAATCAGGATGGGAATGCACATATGCCATTTTGTGAAAATGTCTATCCTGTAGAATTGTTTGGAAATGGAGTGCATGAAAAGGTATATTTATGTAAACAAAATGATTTCTGTGTATGTTTTACGGATTTGCTTCAGGGATGTTATCAGATAAGAAGTTATGGAAAAAATGGATGTGATGAAGAAGGAGAAGAAAAAATCATCAATTTAGGATGTGAAGATGTAAATGTTGATATCATGCAGGAAGAAGAAAATGGTGTAGTTCTTTTAAAAATATGTCCAAATGGAAACTGGAATTTATGCGGCTGTTTTGAAGTGGAGCTTACTTCCTGTGATACACATCAGCACATTGTATTAGATGCATCGAATTCTTATTGTGTGTGTCTGCATGATTTATGCATGCAGGAGTATGAAATCTGCGTAGATGATGGAATTGAAGGATTTGTTGTGGATGGCTTGAAACAAGATCATGGATGTTTCTTCTTTGATGGAGAAGATAAGGAAATCTGTTTACTTGCAAGAAATGAGAACATGATTGAAATTAGCGCTTATGAAGAAGAGGATAATTGTGTTTATGAGCCAAATCAAAACTCCTGTTATGAAGTGGTTATCGAAGGAGAAGGTGTTTGTGAAAGTGTAGTTTTGGACAAATATAATCATTTCTGTGTACAGCTTTATAGTATGTGTGATGGATATTATGAAATATATCAGAAACAGGAAGATACGCTTTTGTGTTATGAAGTAAATGGAGAAGTTTGTGAGCGGGCATGTGTTACTTTATGTCAAAACTGTGCAGATGTAGTCTTGCGAAATGCCAGAGGAATGGGTGCGAAACTTTGTCTTCATGGTTTGATAGAAGAAAACAGTATACAAAAAAGTATCGAAAAAGAAATCAGACTTGTTTTATGCAGAGCTGGAAAACGCTGGTCTATTTCCTTAAATAAAGAAAATCAGGGTTGTGTTTGCTTAGAAGATTTGGAATGTGGAAGTTACACATTAACAGGTATCGATGAAGAAGAACTTCGCTTTGAAACAGCAGATGGTATTTTCCATGACGCAGTATGTATCGAAATAGGAAGAGAAGAAGTTGATATTCAAGTAATTGTTACAAAGAAAACAGAATTTCCTTTGACTGTTCAATATCATTCTAAAAACAAAGAATCCTGTCAGGTACGTATGCAGCACAAAGGAAAAACGCATACCTTTATGCTGGAAGAAGATAATGAGTGGATGAAGATGCTGGGACTTTTAAAAGAAGGCGATATTTCTTTAGAGGTAATGGAAGGTATTCCTGTATCTTATATCGTAAACGGTTCTAAAATGCAGCAGGCTCGATTCTTATTAGACAAAGAAACTTTTGTTGAAATTGTGCCGGAGGATAAAGAAGAAGGTGTAAAAGGGGAAGTATATTTACAGTGTGTAGAAGCAATGGATTCTTGTGAAAGTTATAGACAGCCTTCTGTTGATGATTGTTATCAGGTAGGTATTGATGGTGAAAATTATCATGAAATATTTGAGTTAAATAAAGAAAATGGATGGAAAGTGAAAGTAACGAATTTAAAGGATGGAAATTATGAAGTAAAAGAAATTGGTGGAACGATGTGCACTTATATGGTAGATGGAAAAGAAGAAACAAGAAATGTTACAATCCATGTACAAAATGATACCCATCATATAAAAATTGTTACTGGAAGAAATTTAGAGGAACACAAAAGTTCACTTGAAATCTGTATGATGGAACAGCAAGATGGAAATATGGTATATCCAAAACAGGTATATCATGCAGTACTTCATCATGGTATACAGCATAAAATGATAGAGCTGAATCCAGAGAATCATTTCTATGTAAGCTTGCAGCATTTAGAAGATGGTATGTATGATTTAGAACTTCAGGAAAATGGCAAAGCATTCTATATATTGGATGGAACAAATAAAAAACAAGATTCTCATATCGAAATGAAAAGTGATCATCATACCTTGCAAATCGTTTTACAGAAAGAAAACAAAGGAAGTATACGCATTGAAAAATATGTGCGCAAAGGGAATCAGAAACAATTGCAGCCTTCCAATCAGGATTGTAAAATACGCATATCAAAACCTGGATATAATGAAATCTTTACATTATGCAAAGATAACTCGTATACATGTATGGTGTATGGATTGGAAGATGGAGAATATGTTATTAGCAGTGTAGATGCATTGGAACCATTAAGCTATATCGTAAACAAAGGCAGTGAGAAAACAAATGGAACTTTAGAAGTTCATGGAAATCATAATCTTGTAGAAGTGATTGAAAATCGGGATGCCTCCTATGGATTTTTAAGAGTTACTAAATTTATGCGTAATATGCAGGGACAGCTTGTTCCTCCATCAGATGCAGAGATTTTCCGTATCTTGGTAACTGGCAATAATTTTTCAATGCAGTATGAATTAAATGAGGATAATGACTGGCAGCAGGATATCACAGGGCTTGCACCGGGAAGATATGAGGTAAAAGAAATCAGTGCACATAATTATCAGGTCAGCTATGTTGTAGATACCAGCGCAGAAAGTACACAAGCTATCATAGATGTACAGGAAAATGTGCATACGGTTCAAATTATCAATTCTATTCAAGCACCAGCTACGGTTTTGGAAATTACAAAATTTATCCGTCAGGGAAATGGAAATTTGATGCGACCGGTTAGTGGAGATGTCTTTTTGGTAAATATTACAGGAGAAAGTGTGAAACGGCAGGTAGAATTAAATAATGGAAATAGTTTTACAGCGCGATTAAGAGATTTGCCAAGTGGTGTTTATCAAATCGAAGAAGTGGGCAAGGAAGATTTTGTAGTAACATATCGTGTTAATGGAGGGGCAGAAAGCAGCCAGGCCAGTGTTGATTTGAAAGAACGTAATCAGGTCGTAGAAATCATTAATGAACGTGCTGGAAATTTAAATACCATGGAAATCTTTAAGTATATGCTGGAGAAAAATGGGAATTTTATCGCCCCTAATCAAAATGAAGTATTCTATTTTGAACTGCGAGGAGAAGGTGTGTTTGAACGTTATGAATTGAATGCTAATAACAACTGGCACATAACTCTTACACAATATCCAAGCGGAACATACCAGGTCAAGGAAATAGGTTCTTCTTATCGTGTACAGTATTTTGTAAATAGCGATGTGTTACAGGATCAGGCTGTTTTTGAGGCACAGCCAGGAAAAACAAATATTATTGGTATCATCAATTATCGAAACAATGTGCAAAATGGCAGCATGCGTATAAGCAAAAAAGTAGAAGGACAAAATCAGCCGGATAAAATGAACAGTTATATCATAGAAGTAAGAAATGAGAGTGCAGGATATTCTCATGATGTAACATTGGATGATGAAAATAATTTTACAAGTGAATTGAACAATCTGCCTTATGGAAGGTATGTACTGTATGAAAATTCAGAAGATTTTATGTACTGGATAATGGATGGAAAGATTCTAAATGGAAGAGCTGTGATTGATGTTCAGGATGAAAAAATGCATGAAATTATAGCTGTTAACAAAGCAGACATATCTGAAAAAAAACACGAAGACATTCATATTGTATTTTAAGAGAAATGGCGTTTTGACAGCGCCGTTTTTCTTTTGTTTAAGAAAAATGAAACATAATTTGTGAAAAAATGTGCAAATGATGAGGATATACAGAGGATTTCTAAAAAAATCCCTAGTAAAATAATAAAATTAGTTTTATAATATTAAAGTAAAGGTTAAGCAAGGAGGAAAAACTAAATGACAAAGAAATTTATGTCAATGGACGGTAATACTGCTGCTGCACATTGTGCCTATGCATTTACCGAATTATCTGCGATCTATCCTATTACACCATCTTCACCAATGGCTGAAGTTGTTGACCAGTGGGCTACACAGGGTCGCAAGAATATTTTTGACAGTGTTGTAAAAGTCGCTGAACTTCAATCTGAAGGAGGAGCTGCTGGTGCAGTTCATGGTGCTCTTCAGGCTGGGACTCTAGCTACTACATTCACTGCATCTCAGGGGTTATTGCTGATGATTCCTAACATTTACAAAATGGTTGGGGAATGTTTGCCAGGAGTTATCCATGTTGCTGCACGTGCATTAGCTACAAGAGCACTTAACATCTTTGGTGATCACGAAGATGTTTACTCTGTTCGTCAGAGTGGAGTATGTATGTTAGCTTCTCATTCTGTACAGGAAGCTATGGACTTGGCTGGTGTTGCTCACCTGTCAGCTATTAAAGCAAGTGTTCCATTTATTCACTTCTTTGATGGATTCCGTACATCTCACGAAATTCAGAAAATCGAAGTTATGGATACAGAAGTGTTCAAAGACTTAATTGATAAAGAAGCTTTGGCTAAATTCCGTAAAAATGCTTTGAACCCACACACAAACCCAGTTACTCGTGGTGGTGCTGAAAATGATGACATTTTCTTCCAGGGTGTTGAAGCTAGAAACAAACATTATGATGCAGTTCCTGATGTTGTTGCTGAATACATGAAAAAAATCAGTGAAATCACAGGACGTGAATATGCTCCATTTACATATTATGGTGCAAAAGATGCAGAACGTGTTATCGTTGCTATGGGTTCTGTTACAGAAGCTGCTAAAGAAACAATCGATGCATTGACTGCAAACGGAGAAAAAGTTGGTATGATCAAAGTTCACTTGTATCGTCCATTCTCTGTTAAATACTTATTGGCTGTGCTTCCAGAAACAGTTAAGAAAATTGCTGTATTGGATCGTACAAAAGAAACAGGTTCTATCGGTGAACCATTGTACTTGGATGTACTTGCTGCATTAAAAGATAAAGACATCGAAATCATCGGTGGACGTTATGGTTTAGGTTCTAAAGATACACAGGCTTACCACATTAAAGCTGTATTTGATCACCTAAATGAAACTGAATTGAAAAACGGATTTACAATTGGAATCAATGATGATGTTACTCACACAAGCTTGCCTTGTGATGAAACATTCCATGTTCCTGCAGACTACACAAGCTGTCTGTTCTGGGGATTAGGTTCTGATGGTACTGTTTCTGCAAACAAATCAACAGTAAAAATCATTGGTGATAACACAGATATGTATGCACAGGCTTACTTTGCATATGACTCTAAAAAAGCTGGTGGGGTAACTCGTTCTCACTTGCGTTTTGGAAAATCTCCAATCCGTTCAACTTACTATATCAGTAATGCGGACTTCATTTCTTGTTCACTAGATGCTTACATGTTCAAATATGACATGGTAAGAAACATCAAAGATGGTGGTACATTCTTGTTGAACACAACATTCTCTAAAGAAGAAATCGTTGAGCATATGCCTAACCGTATGAAAGCTCAGTTAGCTAAAAAACATGCTAAATTCTATATCATCAATGCAACTAAGATTGCTCAGGAAATCGGTATGGGACGTAGAACAAACACAATTCTACAGTCTGCATTCTTCGCATTGAACGAACAGATCATGCCATTAAGTCAGTCTGTAGATTTGATGAAAGCATTCGCTAAAAAATCTTATTCTAAGAAAGGTGATGCTGTTGTAGAACTTAACTACAAAGCAATCGATGCTGGTAAAGATGGAATCGTTGAAGTAACTGTAGATCCAGCTTGGGCTGAACTTCCATTTGATTCAACTCGTAAATTGACTGGTGATGAATACTTCGATAACCATGTTGCAGTTATCAATGGTCTTGAAGGATATGATATGCCAGTATCTGCATTTACTGGAGACTTCTTGTTAGATGGATCTATCCGTAACAATGTTGCATTTGAAGAAAAACGTACAATTGCTGTACAGGTACCTACTTGGCACCCAGAAAACTGTATCCAGTGTGGAATCTGTAGTTTCGTATGTCCACATGCTACTATTCGTCCATTCTTGTTGACTGACGAAGAAGTTGCAAATGCACCTATGGAATTCAAAACAGTTCCTGCAATGGGTAAAGGTGTAGAAAACATGAAATATCGTATTCAGGTTACTCCTGCAAACTGTGTAGGTTGTGGTCTATGCGTTGTTGAATGTCCAGGTAAAGCAGGTAACAAAGCTCTTGAAATGGTTGATATCAACGAAAAACTTGATCAGGAACCACTTGCAGATTACCTATTCAAACAGATTGATTACAAAACTGAATTCTTCCCTAAAGATACAGTTAAGGGATCTCAGTTCTTAATGCCTTACTTTGAAGTAAGTGGAGCATGTCCAGGATGTGGGGAAACTCCATACTACAAACTTGTTTCTCAGTTATTCGGACGTGACATGTTAGTTGCTAATGCTACTGGATGTTCAATGATCTACTGTTCTTCAACTCCATCAACTCCATTTGTTAATGACAAAAACGGAGAAGGTGTTGCTTGGGCAAACTCATTGTTTGAAGATAATGCTGAATTCGGTTATGGTATGGCATTGTCACAGAACTACAAAGAAGCACGTATTCTAAAAATTATGGAAGACAACATGGAAACTGTTGAACCAGAATTGAAAGAAGCATTTGCTAAATATATCGAAGTTCACGGAGATCGTGAAGCTGAAAGAGAAGTAGCTCCAACAATTAAAGAATTAGCTGCTAAATCAAGTGTTGAAGCAGTTAAAGAATTAGCTGAAGATGACTTAGTAAGCAAATCTATCTGGATCGTTGGTGGAGACGGATGGGCTTATGACATCGGTTACGGTGGATTAGACCACGTATTAGCTAACGACTTGAACGTAAATATATTAGTACTAGACACAGAAGTTTACTCTAATACAGGTGGACAGTCTTCTAAATCTAGTCAGGCTGCATCTATCGCTAAATTCGCTGCTGGTGGTAAAACAACAGCTAAGAAAGATTTAGGACAGATTGCTATGGCTTATGGACATGTATATGTAGCTTCTATTTCTATGGGTGCAAACAAAGCACAGACATTGAAAGCATTGAAAGAAGCTGAAAGCTATGATGGACCATCTTTGATCTTAGCTTACTCACCATGTGCTGAACACGGTATTAAAGGTGGATTGGCTAACCACCAGAGAACACAGGCAAAAGCTGTTGAATGTGGATATGTAGATCTATATCGTTATGATCCAAGAAAAGAACAGCCATTGACTATTGACTCTAAAGAACCAGATTACGATAAAATGTTAGACTTCATGTTAACAGAAACTCGTTTCGCTCAGTTACCTAAATTAAAAGGTGAAACAGCTTACGAAATGTTTGAAAAAACTAAGAAAGATGCTCAGAAACGTCACAGACGTTTATTGGCAATCGCTAAAGAAGATATCTAGTAAGCGAATCAAGAGGACTTCGGTCCTCTTTTTTTTATAGGAAATTGCGTTTGTTTCTGCTATACTTACACTAGAGGTGTCAAAGAATGAGAAAAAAAAGAAAACGTAATAATCGGATTCAACATTTGTTGAAAATCATTTGTTTAGAATTGGTTGTTATCGTATTGTTATTATTATGTTTTGTATATATTCTTCCTAGAAATCCTGTTTCAGAAATTATTTTAGATTTTATAGAAGAAAAACCATTGGTTGTTTTAGATGCAGGGCATGGAGGTTATGATGTAGGAAGTGAATTTAATGGAGTGTATGAAAAAAATATTACTTTAGAAATTACAAAAAAAGTAGGGGAGGAATTGGAAAGAAGAGATATTCCAGTTACATATACAAGAGATAGTGATCATGTAGACTGGCCAAGTGATGAATTACAGGATTTGGAAGAACGTGTACATATATCAAATACAAGTGGAGCTTCTTTATTTATATCTATCCATACAAATGCGACAGAAACAAAAGATGGGCAAGGATTTGAAATATGGGCGAAAACTAGTGACGAACAAACAGAGAAACTGGCAGAAAACATAGAACAGGAGGTCGTAACACTTCCTTATATTACCGATCGAGGAATAAAAGATGAACAAACCTCTCCTTTGCACGTGCTTCATTATAATGAACTTCCTGCAGTCTTGATTGAGGCTGGTTTTCTAGAAAGTAAAGAAGATTGTGAGTATTTGTTGGTAGAAGAAAAACAAACTGAATTTGCGAAAGAAATCGCAGATGGAATAGAGAATACCTTAAAGGATATGGGGGTATTACAAGATGATGTAAAATGATTTTTATGATAAAAGAGTACTTAATGGTATGCAGGGAAATAGAATATAAAAAACAATGAAACTAAATATCTTATTTGATATCTTGTTTCTTTGTTTTTGGTATAAATGAAATGTTTTAAATTTAATTGCGATGGTAAATTTCTAAGGTAAAGGTTTCATAAGGTATTCTTTTTACTAATGTAAAATAATATTGAAACTCTTTTGGAAAATAAATGTTTCCTTCATGATGACCAGGTATACGTGATAATAGAATTTCATCACACCAGGGAAGTGCCTGTTTATAAATAGATGCACCTCCACATACATAGATATCTTTCCCTGATTGTTTAAAAGATTCTAGTATTTCTTCTAATGAAGAAACAACTTCTACATCAGGATAAGAAACACCTTTCTTTGATACTACAATTGTTTTTCTTTCCGATAAAGCTTTCCCAATTGTTTGGAAAGTTTTAGATCCCATTAAAATAGTGTTATGCAGTGTAGTTTTTTTAAAATGCTTTAAATCTTCATCATTATGCCAAGGCATGCCATAATATCCATTTGGATTTCCTATAAGAAGATTTTCATCTGTTGCGACAATGATTCGAATCATACTATCCCTGCTTTCCAGTTATAACCATATCATGTTTTTTACATATCTTCTAGTATGTAATTTTTTTATTTATTTTTACAAGGAAGAAAGAGGAAAAGAATTGACATTTAGATAGAAACTTCTTATATTATAGTAGGTATGCTATGCAGAAAGGATGGAGAGTTATGATAGATTTTATTACAACCCCGTTTTCTTTAGAAGACTTGAAGAAATTAAAAGAAGCAGGAAGTACGAGTGTGGTGATTGGAACTCCGTTTTTTTCTGTTAGAAACGTACATGATTTTTCTGTAGAAGAACTTCCTTTAGTAAAGAAAGAATGTCATAAATTAGGATTACGTATGTATGTACTGGTAAATCGCTTCTTTGTGGAAGAAGAATTAGAGGCTTTACGTGAACATTTACAACGTTTAAAAGACTTGGATGTAGATGGTATTTATTATGGTGATGAGGGCGTTTATCAGGAGGCAAAAGCACTAGGTATAGAAAATCGTTTGATTTACAATCCAGATACATTAATAACAAATCATAGTGATGTACAGTATTATTTAGATGAAGGAATTTCTATGGTTACGATTTCTAAAGAAATCACTTTGGATGAAATTTGTGCTATTGCGAAAAAAGTGCAGGGAGAGTGTGAAGTCATTATCCATGGTCGCTTAAATATGATGCACAGTAAGCGTAATTTATTAAGTAATTATTTTTCTTTTTTAGGAAAAGAAGAAGATATTAGAAATAAGATGGATCTGTATCTTATGGAAGAGCATAGAGATGAGCATATGCCAATTGTGGAAGATGAAACAGGAACACATGTATTTACTGGATTTACGTTATCCAGTTTTGATGAAATCAAAGATATGGTGCATGCAGGAATTCGTCATTTTCGCATTGATGGTATTTTCCATGATGCAGATTATGTTATTGAAGCTTTAAAACTATACAAGTCTATTTTACAGGATGAGGTTAAAGGAAGAGAAGTGTTTGAAGCATACAAAAAGAAATATGAAAAAGATCATGTAACACATGGTTTCTACTATACAAAAACAAGTAAAGTGAAGGAGGGCTAAGAACATGAAGAAAATTGAGCTTTTAGCTCCGGCAGGGGACTTAGAGCGTTTAAAAATAGCGATTCTTTATGGAGCGGATGCCGTATATCTTGGAGGAAAACAGTTTTCTTTACGTTCCCGTGCCAGCAATTTTGATATTGAAGATATTGCGAAAGGTGTACAATTTGCGAAAGAACATAATGCCCATGTACATGTAACGGTAAATATGCTGCCGCATGAAGAAGATATGGATGGATTGAAAGAATACTTGATGGAACTTGAAAGAGTGGGAGTAACTGCAATTATTGCGGCATCTCCAACCATTATGATGTGTGCTAAAAAATATGCACCAAAACTGGAAGTGCATGTGAGTACACAGCACTCTTCTACCAATTCAGCTGCGGCAAATTACTGGAAAAGCAAAGGAATGGATCGTGTTGTGCTTGCCAGAGAAGCTACTTTGGAAGAAATTAAACAAAGTGCTAAAAATAGTGATGTTCCTTTGGAGGTATTCCTTCATGGAGCAATGTGCATTTCTTATTCAGGACGTTGTGTTTTAAGTAACAATATGACGGGAAGAGATGCTAATCGAGGAGGATGTGCACAAAGCTGCCGCTGGAAATATCGCTTATTTGAAAAAGATCGTCAGCTAAATGATGATATGCATTTATTTTCTATGTCAAGTAAGGATTTAATGGGTGCAGATTATGTAGCTGACTTGATAGAAGCAGGTGTAGCAAGTTTAAAAATAGAGGGACGAATGAAAAGTGCTTACTATATTGCGACACTTGTAAAAGCGTATCGCTTGCTGATTGATGAAATTTATGAAAAAGGAAGATTAACGCCTGAACGCATGAAATGGTATTATGATGAACTTGCAAAGGCGGAAAATCGACCGACAGGAGTTGGTTTCTTTGAAGGACAGCCGCGTTATAGCGGTCAGCTTTTTGGAATTAATGGAGCTGGTGTTACACAGGAATTCATTGCGTATGTACTAGATTATAATGAAGAAACGAAAGAAGCAACATTAGAAGTTAGAAATA
Organism: Amedibacterium intestinale; assembly: GCF_010537335.1. Classification (NCBI taxonomy): domain Bacteria; kingdom Bacillati; phylum Bacillota; class Erysipelotrichia; order Erysipelotrichales; family Erysipelotrichaceae; genus Amedibacterium; species Amedibacterium intestinale. Next base: position 1,181,615 of record NZ_AP019711.1, on the reverse strand, counting down.
ACTTTAAAGGACATATAGAAGCAGAGGTATTTGGACCTTCCATCACAACGACACGTTTTATGTTTAATGATCTATATGATATGGATGGAAATGTAATGGAAGTCGCAAAAACACCAATGCAGATCATTAAGGCAAAAGTGCCTTGTAAAATGGAAAAAGATGCTATGATTCGTAAAGTCATGGTAAAAGATCGAAGAGAAGTTTATTAAGAAAAGAGGATAAAGTATGAAATTAAGTAATAGTTTCTTTTACACAATTCGTGAAAATGCAAAAGATGAAGATAGTACAAGTGGAAATCTGCTTGTGCGTTCAGGAATGATCAAAAAAAGCAGTGCTGGTATCTATATGATCATGCCAATGGGGAAAAGAGTTTTACAAAAGATTGAAAATATTGTACGTGAAGAAATGGATGCAACAGGTGCACAGGAATTATTGATGCCTGTTTTGATTCCAGAGGAAGTATATGAAAAAAGTGGTCGTAGAGAAGCATTTGGGGCAAATATGTTCGCATTAAAAGATCGTTATCAGAAACGTTATGTTATGGGGCCTACTCATGAAGAACTATTTACAATTGCGGCAACTATGAAAGGAAGTTCTTATAAGGATTTCCCATATAATCTATACCAGATTCAAACAAAATTCAGAGATGAAACACGACCTCGCTATGGCTTGATTCGTGTACGTGAATTTATTATGAAAGATGCATATTCCTTTGATGTAGATGAAGATGGACTACATACATCTTACATGAAAATGTTTAATGCATATAAAAACATCATGGATCGTTTAAATCTAACTTATAAAATTGTTAAGGCTGATACTGGTGCCATGGGAGGAAGTTTGAGTGAAGAATTCCAGGCAATTACACCAATTGGAGAAGATGTGGTTGTTGGATGTGAAGGCTGTGATTTCTCCAGCAATCTGGAAGTTACAGAAGTAGTCGATGTTTTAAAAGACAGTGATGAAGCAGAATTAGAAATGGAAACAGTGGAAACACCAAATGCGAAAACAATAGAAGAAGTTGCGGCATTTTTTGGGAAACAGGCTAAAGATTTTGTTAAGACATTGATTTATCGTGTAGATGGAAAAACATATGCTTTTCTTTTAAGAGGAAATAGAGAACTAAATGAAACTAAAGTATTGAAACTGTTAAAAGCAACAGAAATTGAATTGGCAGATTTTGCGGAAGTAGAACGTGTTACACATGCAAAAGTTGGGTTTGCCGGTCCTGTTGGAATTGAGTGCCCAGTTATCATGGATCGTGAAATAAGTCATATGAAAAACTTTATTGTAGGAGCAAATAAAACAGATCATCATATTAAAAATGTAAATTTGAAAGATTTCACTGTAGAAACTGTTGCGGATATTGCCCAGGTACAGGAAGGAGATATTTGTCCTGTATGTGGAAAGAAATTAACGTTTGATAAAGGAATTGAAGTAGGAAATACATTTAAATTAGGTACAAAATATGCGAAAGCACTTGGTTTGGAATACCAGGATATAAATAATAAACTTCATCCAGTAGAAATGGGATGTTATGGCTTTGGGTTAGGAAGAGCGATGGCAGCAGTTGTAGAACAGCATAATGATGAGGCAGGAATTATCTGGCCAGCATCTATTGCGCCATTTGAAGTGGCTGTGGTTGTTGTTAACAGCAAAGATGAAGAGCAAATGAAAGTTGCAAATGCTTTATATGAAGAAATGAAAAAAGCTGGTATTGATGTAGTATTAGATGATCGTAAGGAACGTGTCGGCGTTAAATTCAAAGATATGGAACTTATCGGTATTCCATATCGTATTACAGTAGGAAGAGGTATTTCTGAAGGCAATGTGGAATTCCGTGCACGTACGGCAAGCGAAAATGAAAATGTGAAACTTGATGAAGTTGTAACAAAACTACAAACAATTTTACAAAAATAAATTGGCTTTGTAAAATTACGTGTGGTAAAACTAACAAAGGACAATAAAATAACTTGTGGGCATCAGTACCCCAAAGATGTTTATTGAAAACAAGATGTAAAGGATGAGAGAGCTGATCAGCTCTCTCGTTTTTAATATCAGAATGGAAGAATATTTTTGTTTTTTTCTTTTTCCAAAAGAAGTTTCAATCGTAGATTTTCTACTTCCAGCTCCAGCATCATAAGGCGCTGCTTTTTAATGTAAAGTTCTCTTTTGAGCCATCTTTCTTTACGTTGGTAATAAATTTTATTGTTCATTTTCATTTTCTCCTTCCTTAGGGTATAAGTGATAAGTGGTATCTTTATTCAGTACATAAAGCACTCTGTTTCGGAATCGTTTCCAATTGGTATATCCATTGGAATTGTGCTTGATACATTTGATCGTCCTGTTTCTGTTTTCTATGATCCCGCTGTTTATCTTTCTTCCATGTTCATTCGTGACGATAAAAGAATTTATTATTTCAGTCTTCCATCTGGTCATCGTATTCGCAAAGGATGATATTTCAGGTACTTTACAATCCCTGAAAGCACTGATCAGTTCATTGATATCTTTTCTTGCATTATCAAGATCACTGTTCTTATAGAAATATATCATCCTGTCTTTCAGATTCATGGCTTCTTCAAGTTCAGGGTTATACAAACACATATAATGCAGGATATCGTTATAGTTATAGTATCCCTGAAGTACTTTATTATATTTCTTTTCTCTATTTGGATCTGTATATGCAGGATCGTTTGTGAAGAGAAGCCAGTTGAATTTTTTATAAAGGTAATACTGTTTACGCATTCTTTCAGCTTTTTCTATCGAAGCTGCATCTGCATTTTTCAGATCCATGAGCTTATAGTTCTTTAACTGATTCATCGTACGCAGACGCACCTTGTCTACTCTTCTGTTCAGTTCCTGGATGAGATGGAATTTATCCGCAGCTATGGCGGCATTGGGGAACATCATCTTTGCGACGATCCTGTAGGTTTCCCATAAATCAATAGATACGGCCTTTACAGCACATCTTTCTTCTCGGGGAATGAAAGAAAAGTAATTGATGAGTTCGGACTTTTTCCTGCCTGGAAGAAGATCGATGACATTTTGGGAGTTGAAATCCAGAAGGACACATACATAGGAACTGTTTTCAGATTTGAAACTGTAGACTTCGTCGATATTCAGATATTCAGGAAGTTTTCTTCTGGATATCTGGACATGCCTGTCAAAGATGGACATGGCAGAAGTAGAGGATATATGATTTCTCTGTGCAACGCTTTTAAATGTATCGGCAGGGTTTTTCAGATCTCGAAGGACATTATATACGGTCAATAAAGAGATCTTCATTCCCTTGAAAGTAAAAGGATTGTCCTCATAGAAAGTCTTATTACATGCAGGGCAGATATAGCGTCTGGCCTGGTAATCGATATAGCAGGCTTCCGTATTCAGCATGGAATGTGTTATGCGTTTATGTACATAGCTTTTTACCTTGGAAGTGGGAAAGCCGCAGACAGGACATGAAGTAGTCTTTGGGGTAAGCTTGATCCTTACATGAACACCATCATCCTGATGATTTACCTGGAAAGAATCTATCTGTTCTTTCTGGAGATGAAAGAGATGAAGGATATAGTCGTCACTGATGGACGCAGAAGTAGTATCGTTTTTCATAAAAATCAAAAGAAAACATCAAGAACTGAAAATACAATGGATGTTTTCATCAACCTCCAGTCTATAATGATCATTACAGTGTCATTATGAAGGCAAAATGGAAGGCAGGAAAGGAATCCTATGTGGGAATGAAAAGAAAGCCGCGCAACTGAGCAAAATTTCTATGAAATCTATGAATATGAAAGACGAAAAAATCAGTAATTGAAGGGAAATAGGAAATATTCAGTAAAAAGGAATGATATCGATGAAAGATGGAGTAAAAGTAAACTGGATCAAGAAAAAGGTTAGAATGATCTTTATCAGTATCGTGATCGAGAATGATTTCTATTACATCAGAAGCCAGGAGTCTGGTGTAAGGAATTAAAGAAACAGGAAGGATGGCGTGAGTCTTGTGACAGTGAGGACAAATAATCCTGCATATCTTTAAGGTAATAATACCATTATGTGTAAGTAAAGATCTTTTATAATAAGCATGAAAATGAAATCCAAGATGAGAACAGCATGGACATGTGATGGAAGAAAGTTCGATCTTAGAAATATAGTCGTCATAAGATTTTTGAGATATGTACTTGAGAGAAAAGTTATTAAATGTTATCATAAAGATGCCTACTTTGGGTAAGTAAGAACCTAGGTCGCTAAACTTTGTGGTTCTTACTTTTTTTATATATTGATTTAAAGATATGATAACATAAATGATGATCGAAATAATGAGGAAATATCAGAAAAGGTACCCCAAAGATGATGAGAGCATGAAAAAAGCTGCAGTCACTAAGACCACAGCATAAAGTGTTGTCCTTTCAAACACCACGTAATTTTAGATTACCAATAAATTCAGACAGGTCTTGTGCCTGTCTTTTTATATTGAAACAGTATTTCTTTGTGATATCATTATAGATAAGATAGTGTATCTTCTTTCAAAAGAAAGGAAGATGATGAAATATGAAAGAAGAAACGTATAAAATTATTGGTATTTTTATTTTTGGAATAGGGTTTTTCATTGTTTTCGCAGCTATATTTCTTTTTTCTATGCAAGATATGAGCGCTAAAATTAATATAAGTAATGAATCTATACAATTAGATGGATTTATTCATGATACAGTGGACTTTGATGAAATTAATAAAGTTGAATATTTGGATGATTTTGAAATACATGGTGGAAAAAAAGGAGCGGGTTTTTCGAATAATGGATATTTTTCCGGCGATGCAGATTTTAAAGATATAGGTCAATGCAGAGCGTATGTATATTATCATGAAAAATATTTTGTTGTTATGTATACAGATGAAGAAACGATTATCTTTAATGAAAAAAGTGAAGAAGAAACAAAAGATATATATAATACATTACTGGAAAAAAAGCAGAAAGATGATAAACAATAAAATCTGATTTTTATGAAACAAATGATTGTTAAATGAAACAAAAATGATGAACCTTGAAAACAGTTTTTCTTTCTTATTTACTATACCTATAGTATAATATAGTCGATAAGGCCTTTGCCCTATTTTGCGATAACGCGATAAGCGAAAGGAGCAGAACAAAATGAAAGAAACTTTATATTTAAACAAGGAACTCGCTATTTTAAATTATAGTGCAGGATATGCAAGAAATCCGGAACAGCTTTTAAAGTCTAGTACGTTTTCTAATTATGTGCATAACTTCATTGATTATTTAAAAGAAGCAGATGAAGATTTATACTACTATGTAATTAATGGGAAAACAGCACGAGAATCTACAGTAGAATTAATTAAATTATTCCGTATGTTAAGAATTTTTAAAATTGATGAAATTGAATCACCTTATTTACATGATAAAGGTCGTTTGTTGGAACTTATTGAAGAAATGTACAACTTTTGGAAACGACATCAAAGATTTTCTGTTATCCATAGTGGAAGTGGGAATGCTTTACAGGATTTAAGTTTTGTACAGGCAGATTCTAATTTTAATAATTTAATTCTAGCAGTATACCGTTCTTTGGAAGAAGAAATCATGGGACGAAAAAATCGAGTATATCGTCAGATGCAGGCTGGTACGAATGCGGCAATTTCTGTGCAGAATTTAAATGTTAAATTGTCTGATACGTATGCAGCATTAAAGGATATTCCATTCATTACTTCAGTTATGCTGAGAACTCCAATGATTTTGCATCCAAAATCAAATAAACGTACAGGAATGTTTACAGAAACAGAAAACAATCCAATTCATGAGTTTAGCGGAGATAAAGACACATGGTTCTGTTATCCATGTAAAATCGGAAGTTTGCTGGCTTTTGTTTATTTCCATCGGGATTTTATTTCTTCAGCAGTTTCTTTAGGAAACCTGTTTGAATTGGCAACGGTTGATGAATGTCGTAAAAAACCGGATTTGATCTGTTTGTTTGGAAATGAAGATGGAAAAGACCAGACAACATTCCATTATGATAAAGAAGAAGATATCTGGATTGGTTGTGTAAGTTATAATGAGCGCATTGAATATTTTGGATATTTAAAGAAAATGTCTTTAACGCTTCATAATGTTCGTAAGATGCAGCATGGATGGCTTCCAATTCATGGGGCATTTGTGAATATTACTTTAAAAAATGGAAAACGTAAAGGGATCATGTTGATGGGAGATTCTGGTGCTGGAAAATCAGAATCTATTGAAGCCTTAAAGATTGCGGGAAAAGATGTTATTAAAGATATCGAGGTTGTTTTTGATGATATGGGAACAATTCATTTGGAAGATGGTATTCCTTATGGTCAGGGAACAGAAATCGGTGCCTTTATTCGTTTGGACGATTTAGATCCAGGTACTCCATATCGTGATATGGACCGTTCTATTTTCATGAATCCAGAATCCAGCAACAATGCACGTGTTATTACACCAGCTGCTCCTTATGAGATTGTTGCGATGAACCATCGTATTGACTTGTTTGCTTATGCAAATAACTATGATGATAAATTAGGACTTCATCGTTTTGATAATATTGAAGATGCAAAGGCTACTTGTGTTGAAGGAAAACGTATGGCGAAAGGAACAACGCAGGAAGTTGGTATATCTACTACCTATTTTGCGAATCCATTTGGACCAATGCAGCAGCAGGAAGTATGTGATCCTTTAATTGATAAAATGTTTAAAGCATTACGCGATAACGGTGTCTTTGTTGGAGAGATTTATACGCACTTGGGATTAAGTAAAGAAAATAGAGATGGCATAAATCTTGCCGCAAAACAGTTACTAGAGTTTATTGAAAAAGATTAGGATGTTTCGTAAGAAACATCTTTCTTTTTTATTCAAATGTTTATGATTTATGAACATTTATATAAAAGTGTTTCTAAATAATAGAAAAAAGCCTTTTCATATTTTCTTTTCCAGTGTAAAATAGAAGCAGAATCATATGGAGGATAGAAGTATGGATATCACTAGAATTGAAGATGCAAAAGTTGTATTAAATGATATTACAAGTAAAACACCAATTGTTCATGCGACAAAGATTCATGATAATTTATGGATCAAAGCTGAGAATTTACAGGGAACAGGTGCTTTTAAGTTGCGTGGAGCATATTATAAATTATCAAAATTAAGTGAAGAGGAAAAAGCAAAAGGGGTTATTGCGGCTAGTGCAGGAAACCATGCACAGGGAGTTGCCTATGCCTGTATGAAAATGGGGATTAAAGGAACGATTGTTATGCCAAAAACTGCCCCATTATCCAAGATTGAAGCTACACGTTCTTATGGAGTAGATGTGGAACTGCAGGGAGATACTTTTAATGATGCCTATGCATATGCAAAGAATTTACAGGAAATTACCGGTGCAGTCTTTATTGAACCTTTTAATGATGAAGATGTTATGGCAGGACAAGGAACGATTGGTTTGGAAATTTTAGAAAGAATGCCAGATGCAGATACCGTAATCGTGCCAATTGGTGGTGGTGGATTAATAAGCGGAATTGCATGTGCCATTAAATCTTTAAAACCAGATTGTCGTGTCATTGGTGTTCAGGCAGAAAATGCGCCAAGTATGAAAAAATCCTTGGAAGAAAATAAAATGATAACATTAGATTCTGTTTCTACGATTGCAGATGGAATTGCGGTAAAAACTCCAGGGGATTTAACGTATGCAATGTGTCAGAAATATGTAGATGAAGTAGTAACGGTAAGCGAAGAAGAAATTGCTGCTGCGATTTTGGTATTGCTGGAAAAAATGAAAATGGTAGCAGAAGGTGCTGGGGCAACAAGTGTTGCGGCAGCTATGTTTGGGAAAGTAGATATGGAAGGACATAAAGTTGTCAGTGTTTTATCCGGGGGAAATATCGATGTAAATCTATTAAGTAAGATTATTGATTTAGGTTTAATAAAAACAGGAAGAAAAGCTATTTTAAATCTAAATGTTATTGATAAGCCAGGAAATTTAAGTCGTGTCATTGATTTAATTGCATCCTGTAATGTGAATATCATATCTATAGAACATAATCGTTCTCAACCGGGAATTCTTGCGAATCAGTGTAGGGTTGGGATGGTAATCGAAACAAATAGCCATGAACATATTCAGGAAGTTTTAAACTTGCTGGAAGAAAATGGATACCAGCCACATCTTGTAGAAAAAATATAAAAAAGAGCCTTGTGTAACATACGCAAGGTTTATTTCTTGTAAATAATTAAAAAAAATGATACTGTAAATATGATAATAAATGAGGTGTTGTATGGCAAAAGAAAAAGTAGCATTTTCAATAGCATGTGAACAGTTAAAACAGATGTCAAAAGAAGAAATTTGCAGGCATTTAAAAGAACTTGGATGTACTTGGAGTTATGAAAGGATTTATAACGAATTAGCAAATACATTAAATGACTTAAGTGTTAGCGATAAAATATTTGAAGAATGTAAGATCGATGATACAGATAGCTGTTATTCTATTGATTTTGTAGATGAAGCAGTGCTTGAAATAGCAAATAGAGAGAAATTTTCTTTTCAGCATTATGGAAAAATTTCACATGCATTAAGTGAACTGTTAGATCAACAAATACCTGAGAATAAAAAAATTGATGATATGGAAACATTGTTTAGAAGCTTAATGAAAAGTGCTAAGCAGTTTCAAGAAACTTCTTTAGAGGGTCTGGTATATAGAGTGAATGATGGTATGGATATGCTTGGTACTTTGGCATATATGCTGGATATTATGATGCAGGAAGGAAGAAATGATGCTTCTTTGTATGAGCGAATTGTAAAGTTTGTAGAGAAGTATCTTCAGGTTTTTACAAATACTAGTGAAATGGTTAAAATGATGCTTTTCTATGAACAGGCACAGGCTTATGTCGCAATGCATTCTTCAAAAGGAGAAAAGATGTTTTTGGATATGTTGAAAACATATCGTGATAAAACAGAAGTCGTATTGCATTATGGTTTGGCTTATATCGATGATGATGTAGAAAAAACACTTCGTATATTTAAAAAGTATGAATCTTTGTTAGATGAAGAAAGTGATTCTTATGAAATTATTCGTCAAATTCAACGTGATGAACAAGAAGGATAATAGAAATACTAAATAAAGGAGGCGTTTACTATGTATGATAATCATGATTTAGAATTTCAAAGAACGATAGGTGGAACAACCTTGCAGACACATATTGTTCATACGTATATGTGGATGATGGCAGGTGTCCTTGTATCTTTTGTATCTGCATTTTTGTTAGTTCAAACAGGAATGCTGTTTACTTTATTTTCAATTCCATTTTTTTCTACTGTATTATTAATTGTGCAGCTTGTGGTTGCGGTTATGTTTGGAGCTAGACTCCATAAATTATCAACGGTAACTGCCAAAATATTATTTTTCACATATGCAGCATTGCTTGGTATTACACTTTCTACTTTAGCATTTGCATATGATCTTGGTTCTATTTCCATTGCTTTTTTAGTTAGCTTGGTATACTTTGGAAGCTTGATTGTAATTGGTACAAGAACAAAGATGAATTTACTGCGCTTTGGACCATTGTTGTTTGGTGCTTTATTAACATTTTTTATTGCTTCTGTTGTGATGATGTTATTTAACATTGATACAAATACAATGGTTATGTCTTTCATAGGACTACTTATCTTTACAGGTTTATGTGCTTATGATGCACAGAAAGTAAAAGCCTTGTATTTTCAATTTGAGCATGATGAAACAATGCTGAAAAAGATATCGATTTATTCTGCATTTGAGTTATATCTTGATTTTATTAATATCTTCCTTTATATTTTACGTATGTTAGGAAATAGAGATTAATCGCAACAAAAAAAGATGATCTTTCTAAACTGGAAAGTTCATCTTTTTTTATGTAACTATGGAAGATTTCTTAAGCAAATATTTATGTAATGTTTATAGATCATCACTTTATAAATTTTATAATATACATGCTTAAAGGAGGAAGCTATATTATGAAGAAAGTGAAGATATTTATACAAAAAAGATGGAAATCTATTGTTGTTGGCGGGGGGATTTTTCTTTTTCTTGTCTGTATGTTATGCAGTTCTTTATCTCATGAGGTTTTAGGAAGATTTTTGATGAACCAGCATTTAAAAGGGATTCAAGGTGCTCAAGGTTATAAAGTTATAGAAGTCTCTACTGATTATGCAAGCAAGGATATTGAGGGGAAAACATTCTATACGATGGAATTGTGTAAAGATGGAGAAGATGAGCACTTTACAATTAGCTGGACTACTTTTGAAAAGGTAGAGGATAGCTTTTCAAATATTGAGAATGAAGATAATATGGTTATGCGTTTTATAGATGAATTTCAAAAGGAAATGGAAATTCTTACTCAAAATCTATTACCTAAAGAACATCATGTTGTGATTGGTGAATTAAACACAAAGGAAACAAGTGCGTATTTAAAATTAAAATATAACAATAATGATGAATATGAAATTGAGAGTTTTAAAGATATTCCTCTTACGTTTGGTTTGCATGTAGATGTTTCAACTAGTCTTGCACAGGCTGTTCAAGAAGCTAAAATGCTGCAAAAATATTTTGATAAAAAGGGGTTGCAGATAGAAGTATATAATATAACAATAGATGGAAAGGATGGAAAAACAAAAACATATTCAAATCTAGAAAGAAAGGATTTAGATGATAATCTTGTTTTTCGTTTGGAATCCTTAGATAAAGGAAATAAAGATAAGAGTATTGTATTGGAAATTTTTTAAATGAAAAGAGGAATGTACAAAATAAGTTTTTATTTTATACATATCCTCTGTGTTATTTGATATTAAGATAATTTGCGATATTCGCATCTTCCTTAATTACTGGTTTTATGTTGTCTTTTGTACCACTTAAGATAACTGTTACACCTGGACCATGTCCGCTTGTGAAAGAGTCAGAATGTACGATGACACCGATGGATACGGCTCCTTGTTTATAATGTGGACCATTTTTATTATCATGGTCTTCAATCATGACAATATCTCCAAAACGAAGTTTATCAATACCAAACGTTTTGTTTGCTTCTTTATCTTGTGTCATGATGTCATAATCGCCAAGCATTGTAGATGCACTCCCTAATCCACTTCCCATTAGGTAAGCAGGAACACTAGTTACAACAGGTACTTCTATATAGTCTTTTTTATCTTGGATTGCCATGTTTTCTAATAAAGCAGGATCAATGTTCATCACAAAGATATCTTTATGATCAAGCATCTTTAATCCCTGTCCACAGGCTTTTATTAACACTTTATCATCACAGGTCATTAAATCAAGTGTTTCTTCATCAAAATATACCATGACATGATCAATACCGCCATGTTTACCGGTAACATAGCCACATCTTCCTTTCGCATCGCCACTGATAATTTTTGCCTTGTTTCCAATGCATGCGAATGCCTGTAAAGCATTGTTTTCTTTATCTGCTGGATTTTTTAAACTTACACCCGGTTCAATATGATCTCCCGCAATTCCCATGCAGGAATCTCCAATTTTATAATTATATGTAATGCCTCCAGTAGCCATAGGAATTCTGGAATAGCCATCATACCCAGCACGGGATGGATTTCCATTCATACCAGGATGATCCACTTTTCCCTGTACGCTCATGATTGGCAGTTGGGTCTTATTTAATTTCATGATATCGTCTCCTTTCATCGGTTCAATTATATCATTATCCAAGCATAAAGTGTGATATAATCTTAAACAAGGAGTTGATTTTATGGGATGTAAAGTAACAAGTGTATCACCATGTATTATAGATACTTGTGATTATCAAAAATGGCAGGAGATAACACGAAATGGAAGTTTTTCAGATTCTATACAAAAGGCAAGGGAAAGTATACTAGGAAGTATAAAAGAGGAAAAAGTAATTTATCAGGATACATTTACACTTCCCATGAAACGTAATCTATTTGGTTTGCTTGTTGTACCTGTATATATCAATCATTGCTTATGTCATTTTATACTGGATACGGGAGCACAAATTTCAACGATTCGCCAGAAAACCTTGGATAAACTAGGTTTGAAAAAGAAAAATCAGACGATAGAAGTAGGAAGCATAGGTGGGAAACAGAAACATCTGGATAGTATTGTCATAGATGATATGCAGTTTGGTGGTATCGCATATCGAAACAAGGCAATGATCGTTTTATCGCAGGATGCGTTTTCTTTGCGCTTTGGCAATATAGACATGTTATCCTTTGATGGTCTTTTAGGATGGGATGTATTATCCACCCTGGATTTTGAATTGGATGATATTGCTCATGAATGCAAAGTTTTGAAAAATCGCTTTCGTTTTCCAAATCCAAATATGATTCCAGGAGATTTCCCATTTCTTCTTGTGAAAGATGAAAAAGGAAAGGTTTTGACCTTTGGTTTTGACAGTGGATCAAAGCGAAGCTGGCTTGGGGAAGACAGTATGCGAAAACATGGCTGGGAAGAGGAACAGGAAGTTAAGGGACTAGGCTTTGGTGTGCATGGCATGGAGTCTATGCAGATGAAAATGTTTAAGAATGTAGAAGTATATGTAGATCGTGCAAAAATCAGGTTAACACATACCATCAGTGGACCAGTGGATATGTTTGATCGTTTTACTTTTGATGGTGTGTTTGGAAATGAAGTTTTTAAGGGAAGAAGAATACGATTTGTTAACAGCAAGTCTATGATCTTGTTAGTGTAATTATTATAGAGGAAAGGGATATAGGTTTTATGGAATTAAGAGACATATTAGGTATGGGAAAAGATTTTCTACTTATAGGAATTTTTTTGACTGTGTTGCTTGTTGCTATCTTTGGTATTGGTTATTTGGTTTATCGAAAGATTGGCAAAGGAAAGAAAAAAGCGGATAAGTATAAACTGCTGTGGTGGTTTGTTTTTATATGTTATATTCTTGTGGTAGTGCTAGGAACATTATTATCAAGGGGTTCCTATCATGATGGTGCTATGCTTCTTTCTCCATTCTTCGCATATCAGGAAGCATGGATGAGTGCTTCTTTTGCTGCGTGGGGATTGATTGTTGTAAACATCGTGTTATTTGTTCCTTTTGGATTCTTGCTGCCACTAGGAAATAAAAAATTTCAAACATTTTGGAAAACATATCTTGCAGGCTTTTTGTTTAGTTTAACTATTGAGCTTATACAGCTGTTTTTCCATTTAGGAATTTTTGAAACTGCAGATTTATTAAATAATACGATAGGGGTATGTATTGGTTATGGATTCTACAAAATTATTGTTTGCTTTATGAGTGCAAGGAAAAAAGAAAAAATTTCTATCATGAAAACGATATTATTTCAAATCCCACTATTTCTTTGTATTGCTGGCTTTGGTGGTACTTATATCGTTTATCAAATGCAGGAATTAGGAAATATACCAACCTATCCTTTGGATATCACTATGAAACATAATATTGATGTTACGATTCATTCATCAGAAACATACGATACAAAGGAAGTAAATGAAATGGTTTATAAGATGGAAGGTTATACAAAAGAAGAAGCGAAACAGGTGGCGATTTCTTTTTTTGATAGAATGCATACAAAAATCAATGAAGATAGTGTCATGGTTTATGATGAATGTGTTATTTATGAAGATGTGGATGAAAAGTATAATATTTGGATTTATTTTAAGAACGGGAATATTAATATTAATACATTAAATATTAGAGATGAAGAGAACAAGCAAAGTATAAAGGCAAGCAGAGAAACACTAGAGAAAGCATTATCGAAATATGGGATATTTTTACCTGAAGGAACTACTTTAACAATAAACAAGGAACGTCAAACATACAGCTTTGAGGCGGATAAAATCAAAATTGGAGATACGCTATATGATGGGAAATTGGAATGTACCTATTATGAAAATGGAGAATTGGATAATATTAGGAATGAAATCATTGTTGCTAATCCATATAAAGAATTTCCGCTGATTTCTCAACAGGAAGCCTTTGAAAAGCTTTATGATGAAGAGTTTGGATTTTACGATAAAGATATTACGTTAGATGTTGGAAAAGTACATATTGGATATAAACAGGATAGTAAAGGGTATTATCAGCCAGTGTATGTGTTTGATGTAAAATCAAATGTAGAATATGCTGCAAATCAAATTATGATTCCTGCAGTAAAAAAATAGCGATATACAGGAAAAGAAGTGTTGTGTTGTGTTTGGTAAAAGCACTTCTTTTTTGATACACGTAGACCGGATAAAGATATGAATGTTTTTGTTGTGTAGTTGTTTTTTTACAGGAAGTATTGTATAGTAGTTAGGAATTAAATAGGAGGAATTTTATATGATCTTACATGGAAAAATCGTAATGGAAAATGGTGCAGAACTTCCTTTTGAACTGTATCCAGATGATGCACCGATTACTGTAAATAACTTTGTGAAGCTGGTAAAAGAAGGGTATTATGATGGGAAAACATTTCATCGTGTAATTCCAAACTTTGTATCTCAGGGTGGATGTCCTTATGGAAATGGAACAGGAGATTTAGGTTATACCATTCCTTGTGAAACGGCTAATAATCCACATCGCCATGAAACAGGAAGTATGTCTATGGCGCATCGCGGGAAAGATACTGGATGCTGTCAGTTCTTTATTTGTCATTGTCCACAGCCTCATCTTGATGGTGTGCATACTGTATTTGGTAAAGTAACAGATAATATGGGTGCAGTAAGAAACATGATGAATGGAGATGTTATGGAGAAAGTGGTTATTCTGGAGGAAGAATAATTCATGGATTCACTAAAACGTCTGGGGATACCTTTTTCTATCTTAATTGTTTGTGCATTATTACAAAGACTGATGGATACATATTTAAGAGGAAGTTATACACAGACATTTCACACTATCTTTTTATGTGCAGCCTTATTTTTCTTTGGTTATTTTTTAAATGCAAAATATAAGAAAATCTCCAATGCAGTGATGCCGAAAGTATTTTCTATTGTGGTATTGTTGCTTTTGCTGTTTTTACAGCTGGGTATTTTACAGTTGCCACCGTTAAGCAGGTTTCTTCATTTTTTTGGATTAGAAGGAATTTACATGTACATGCTTTATGTTTTTTGTGGTTTTGTATTTGCGGATTAAAAGAGGTAAATTATGTTTTTTAGAATGAAATTTGATAAAGAAATGAGTGAAGTGCATCAGGAAATGATGGAAGGCAAGGACTTCTTTTTACTGGATGTTAGAGAACAGGATGAATATGAAGAAGGTCATTTGCCAGGAGCTGTTTGTATTCCTTTACAAAAGGCAAAACAGCAGATAGATGTGATTCCACAAGATAAGCCTGTATATGTATATTGTAGAAGCGGACAGCGTTCAAATGCCTATGTGAATTTTTTAAAGGATCAAGGAAGAACCAATGTATATAATATTGGCGGTATTATCTATTGGGAATATGAAGTAGAAAAATAAAAAACTCGATGATCACTTATCGAGTTTTTTTGTCTTTGCTTCTTTTTGACGTAAATATTCAAAGGCGAAGATAGCACTACTAGATGCAGCAGTTAAAGCATTTTTGAATTCAGCATGATAGGGAATAAACAAGTTTTGTGAGCTTTGAGATTGTACCAGTTTGCTTAATCCTCGCATTTCTCCACCAATCGCAATACATACTTTTTGTGGGAAACGATATTCGTATAAAGAAATAGCATCGCTTCTTTGTCCACATACGATTGAAATTTTATGTTTTTTTAATAACTGAAGTGTTTCTTCCATGTTTTCTGCTAGGAACAAATTGATGTATTCACTAGCACCTGCACTGGATTTAGTGACGACATCGGCAGCACTTGTCCAATTTCTTGGTGGAATAATAACACCGTCACAGCCAGCCGCATATAAGGTTCGCAAAATATAGCCAAAGTTAAATGGATCTTCTACTCCCTCAATCAAAGCTAAAAATAAATCTGGCTTTTGTACGATATCTTCTAAATTTTGATATTCTCTTTCTGAGCATACCGCAAGAAGTCCACCATGTGTTTTTCCCTGTGCCAATGCATCAATTTCTTCTCTTGGCAAGGTCTGAACAGGAACAAGCATCTCTTTTGCTTTGCGAATGATAAATGATGTATCTCGATCTTTTTTCTTAGGATCTACATAAATTCTTTCTACTTTTCTTCTGTTTGCAAGTAATACAGCTTTAACGGAAATATTTCCTTCTACGATATAATTTTCCATGATGCACCTCATTTCGACATTATTATAAACGAAATAAGGCATCAGAAAAAGAAAAAAATAAAACTTTCTAAAATTTAAGAAATGAAAGCGGATTTTCATGGTAAAATGAAAGCACTGAGGTGATGTAAATGAAAGTAAAAATGACAGGGGAAATGAAAAATAAAGTTTGGCTGGCAGCTGTAATTATATTTGTTGCTATCTCTATTTTCTTTTGCTTCTATCGTTTTGATGTCTTGTTTGGGCTGTTTAAAAAGGTTCTTTCTTTAACTACGCCTTTTATTATTGGCTTCGCGATTGCTTTTTTATTAAATAAACCAATGATATTGATTGAGGAAAAATTATTTCTTCATCTTCCTTTAAAGAAAAATCATAAAAGAGCATTCGCTGCACTGCTAGCAATTATATTAGGAATTGTGGCGGTTTCATGTTTCCTGGCTTTATTAATTCCACAATTGATTGACAGTATTTTGTCTTTGATTTCTTCCTTTCCAGAATATATGGAAAACTTTGAGGTGTTTGTTCAGGACTTTATTAAGGAACATGGAATTCGGGCTGAAGAAGTAGGAAATTATTTTGAACAAATAGATATTTTTGGAAAAATGACAGATTTTGTTACGGTTGCTTTACCACAGATGTTGAAATATACGTATGCATTTGGAAGTACATTATTAGATATCGTACTTGGTATTGTAAGTGCTTTATATATGTTGATGGATAAAGAACGACTGCTTCGTTATGTTAGAAAGATTAATTATGCGCTTTTTCCTGAAGAAGTATCGAAATATTTTCATCGTATGTCTTTGTTAAGCAGTAAAATTTTCAATAATTTTATTGTTGGAAAAGCGATAGATTCCTTGATTATTGGTATCTTATGCTATGTTGGCTCTTTAATATTCCAATTTCCTTATGCATTGCTGCTGTCTGTGTTTGTTGGCGTAACGAATATGATTCCTGTTTTTGGACCTTTTATTGGGGCTATTC
The DNA here is from genome assembly GCF_010537335.1 of Amedibacterium intestinale. Lineage (NCBI taxonomy): Bacteria > Bacillati > Bacillota > Erysipelotrichia > Erysipelotrichales > Erysipelotrichaceae > Amedibacterium > Amedibacterium intestinale. Next base: position 1,164,427 of record NZ_AP019711.1, on the reverse strand, counting down.
CAGGAGTTGTTATTTTATTTATAATTCATCCTATAACGGCTGTATATTTTGCTTTGTTCGTATTTGCTCTTCAACAGTTTGATGGGAATGTATTGGGACCTATGATTTTGGGAGATAAATTGGGACTTCCAAGTATCGGTATCTTATTTTCGGTATGCATTGGAGGAGGGCTGTTTGGAATAGTTGGAATGTTTATCGGTGTTCCTTGCTTTGCGGTTTTCTATGTAGCTGTAAAAGAATTTGTTCATTATCGCTTAGAGAAAAAAGGGGTAGATGCAAGTGAAAGTGATGTTGTCTCTTTAGAAAACAACACAAATTAATGATTTGTTTTTAAAAGTTACTTTTTCTTATAGAGATTGTATCTTTTTAATAAATAAAATATGATCTTGTATATAAAAAATGAAAGGAGCATATATTCCTTTCACTTTTTTTATTTAGGATGCAGGATTTACAGCACTGAAGCCACTTGTAAATAAATCATCACTTAATGTAAAACTGCATCTTTTACATTCCTGAATAATATTGATAAGATGATCACTGACACGTTCAATGTCTGTCATAATTTCCGAATAAATAACACAGTCTTTTGCGGTAACTTTCTTTTCATATAAACGATCAATCTGTTTTTGACGATATGTAGCAGTTAATTCATCGATACGATCTTCAATACGTTCTATTTTACTATAACAGTCATCATTAGAATCTAAGCGATAAGCAAACAGTAAAGAGAAGCTTTTTTCTAGAAGTTCTAACAGTTGTGAAAGTTCATCCTGTATTTCTTGAGTGTTTGTTAAACGCATTTCAGAATCTTCTTTTGAATATTGAAGAATATTGATAGCGTGATCGCCAATACGTTCAATATCTGAAAAACATTTATATAAAGCATTGCTTGTGATGGTTTCATTTTCATTCATATTGATTTGAGAAACTTTAGACATGTAATTTGTGATTTCATAGTTGATAAAATCAATACGTTTTTCACGCTTTTCTATTTTTTTGAAATCAGTATTTGGTGTATATAAAGATTCGATACTTGTTTCTAAGTTTGTCTCTGCAAGTTTTAACATTGCTAAAGCTTCTTTTCTTAAAGAAGATATTGCTATAGCAGATGAACCAATGTTATTGGTATCAACAAATACTAATGGTACATCATAATTCGCATCTTCAATTTCTTCCGGTTTCACAGGCATGATAATTTCTGCAAGTTTTGCAAGGTAATTACCAAATGGAAGAAGAATTAAAGTTGTTACAATGTTGAAAGTTGTGTGAGTATTTGCAATCTGTGCAGCTGGATTTGATGTGATTGCTTCCATCCAGCTAACAAATGGAACAAACTGGATAAACAGCATGAAGATAAGTGTCCCTATAATATTAAATGAAAGGTGAATGATCGTAGTACGCTTTGCCATACGATTGGCACCTAAAGATGCTAAAACAGCTGTAATACATGTACCGATGTTTTGTCCAAAGATAATATAGATTGCACTGCTTAATGGAATCAAGCCGCTTAATGCCAATGCCTGCAAAATACCAACAGAAGCAGAAGAACTCTGAATTAATGCAGTAAATCCAGCTCCTAATAAAATGGCAAGAATTGGATTTGAGATGGTTGTCATGGCATCAATAAAGACTTGTGATTCCTGTAGTGGAACCATTGCTTCTTTCATCATATCCATACCAATAAATAAAATACCTAGACCTGCTAAAATATCTCCGATAGAGTTTAATTTCTTGTTTTTTAAGAAAGTAACTAAGACAACACCGCAAAATGCGATAACTGGAGCGATCTTACTTGCATCTAATGCTATTAGCTGACCAGTAATCGTAGTTCCAATGTTAGCACCCATAATGATCCAGACAGCCTGCTGAAGAGTCATTAATTTAGAGTTAACAAATCCAACGACCATAACAGTTGTTGCGGAAGAACTTTGGATAACAGCAGTAATTAAAGCTCCTACCAAAAGTCCCAGGAAACGATTGCTCGTTAGTTTTTCTAAGATTGTTTTCATTCTGTCTCCGGCAGCATTTTCTAATCCGTTGCTCATCATATGCATTCCATAAAGGAATAGTGCCAGCCCACCGAATAAACCTAGAAGGCTTGTTAAATTCATGTTATTTTCCTCCTGTAATTTTATAAGTTATGATTTTAGTATATTAAATCTTGGTAAAGATAACATGTTAATTGTGTTAAGGAAATGTTAAAATTCTGTTAATTTTTTATATTTCATCAATTTTTAGTAAATAATTGTAAAATTTCAATTAAAAATAACTGCTCGTTTGAGCAGTTATTGTACAGATGTAAACATATCATCGTATGTTGGGTATGGATATTGTTCACTTGAAACAGCTTCCTCAATAGTATCTAGAATATGGCGAAGCTTATGCATTTGCGGAAGTACCTCTTGGTTTAAATATTGCGCTTTTTCCATGCTTGATTCATATTGATTTCTTTCCATCATTTTATTTTTTAACGTATGATACTGTTCGTCTAGTGAATTTAACAGATTTACTAAGAAATTAATTTTTCTTTCGTAATACTCATTTTTAAATCCTAAAGAATTTTGAGCATCGCTATAAAATTTAATTTCTTTTACAAGTGCAGGAAGGAAATCTTTTTTACTGATATCTAAAATCGTTAATACTTCTGCTTTTACGGATTTGCGATATTCATCGAAAAGAATATCCACACGTGCTTCTAATTCCAGTTTATTATAAACGCCATTTCGTTCAAACATCTGAATAGCTTTTTCATTAATTAAAGAAGGAATGGAATCAACATAGAAAGGAATATTTGGAAGACCACGCTTTTCAGCTTCTTGCAGCCATTCACTGCTGTAACCATCTTTAGAGAATAAAATACGATGGTGCTGTTGTAAAATGTCGCGACAAATGTCTAATGATTTTTTGCGGATATCATCAATATATTTATATTCCTGCAGCTGATCGGCAATTTTGCGTAAGGTATCTGCTACGATAGAATTTAAGATAATATTTGTTGTAGAAGCACTGCGGCTGCTTCCTACCATACGGAATTCAAATTTGTTTCCTGTAAAGGCAAATGGGGAAGTACGGTTTCGGTCGCTTGTATCTTTTGGTACATAAGATAAGTTCGCTATCGCATAAGGTTGTGTTTCTACTACATTTTTTAATTCATGTTCTCCATTTCTAAGTTTTTCTAAAATGATTTCCAATTCATCTCCCATACAGATAGAGATAACTGCAGGAGGAGCTTCATCAGCACCTAAGCGATAATCATTTCCATAGCAGCTGGCAGCCATGCGAAGAAGCTCTGGATAGGTATCTACAGCTTCAATGATGGCACATACAAATAATAAGAAACGAATGTTTTCATGAGGGCGATCACCCGGCTCTAATAAATTTTGACCATCATCTGTAACAAGAGACCAGTTATTGTGTTTTCCACTTCCATTTACTCCCTGGAATGGTTTTTCATGTAAAAGGCAGGCAAGTCCATGTTTATCTGCTTTCTTTTTTAATACATCCATGATGATCAGGTTTTGATCAACGGCTACATTGGCGTCGATAAACAATGGGGCAATTTCAAACTGGCAGGGTGCTACTTCATTGTGTTCTGTTTTGGCATAAATACCAAGTTTCCATAGTTCTTCATCTACATCCTTCATGAACGCCTGTACACGATTAGGTATACTGCCAAAATAGTGCCCGCGAATATCCATGCTTTTTGGAGGCATCGAACCAAACAAAGTTCTTCCTGTATGTACAAGATCTTTTCTTTGCTTATATAATTCTTTATCAATTAAGAAATATTCCTGTTCAAGACCTACCATGGCATTGACTTGTTTAATATCCTTATCTTTAAATAAATTTACGATACGAGTAGCCTGTTTGCTGATAGCCTCTGCACTTTTTAATAGAGGTGCTTTTTTATCTAAGGTTTCTCCATTATAAGAAACAAAAATTGTTGGAATACATAAAACATTGTCTCTTAAAAAAGCAGGAGAAGTACAATCCCAGTATGTATAGCCACGTGCTTCAAAAGTTGCACGAAGTCCTCCGCTTGGAAAAGAAGAGGCATCACCTTCTCCTTTTATTAAAGATTTTCCAGAAAAACGAGAAATCGGCTGATTATATTCTCCTGGTTCTATAAAGCTGTCGTGTTTTTCGGCAGTGCTTCCAGTTAATGGCTGAAACCAGTGTGTAAAGTGTGTTGCACCTTTTTCCATGGCCCAGGTTTTCATTGCATGCGCAATTGCATCTGCAGTTGTACGATCAAGTGCATCTTCTTTTCGTGTAGCGGTCTTCCATTTCATATATATTGGATGAGGAAGGCATTCTTTCATCACATTTTCACTAAATAAATTAATACCAAAATCATCAAAAGGGTGTTTGTTAGTCATACAAAAAATTCCTCCTATATAGAAATATTACTTCATTTTTAAAAAAAAGTATAGAAATTTTATTAAAAAAATTAATATTGATCATAAATTTTCAAAAATAATTAGAAAATTCAGTTAATTTTTTTAAAAAGAGACATAAAATATTAAAAATAAAAAATATGACCTGTCGTATACGAACTAGAAAAAAAGGTGTATAATAATAGTAAGAAATCATAAAGTGTGAAAAAACACACAGAAGGAGGAAAATCATGAATTTAAAAGGTACAAAAACAGAAAAGAATTTGCTGGAAGCTTTTGCTGGAGAATCAATGGCTAGAAACAAGTACACATACTATGCTTCTAAGGCAAAAAAAGAAGGTTATGTACAGATTGCCAACATTTTTGAACAAACTGCAAACAATGAAAAAGAACATGCGAAACTATGGTTTAAACTGCTGCATAATGGTATGCCAGATACTATGGAAAATTTAAAAGATGCGGCAGCTGGTGAAAATTACGAGTGGACAGATATGTATGCACGTATGGCTAAAGAAGCTCGTGAAGAAGGATTTAATGAAATTGCAGCTGTTATGGAAGGTGTATTAGCAATTGAAAAAACTCATGAAGAACGTTATGCGGCATTATTGAGCAATATTGAAGATGGAACTGTATTTGAAAAAGAAGAAGAAATTGTGTGGGAATGCTTGAACTGTGGACATTTGCACAAAGGAAAAACTGCTCCAGAAGTATGTCCAGTATGTAATCATCCTCGTGCATATTTTGAAGTTAGAAAAGAAAATTATTAATTTAAAGGAGCCGAAAGGCTCTTTTCTTATATTAAATTTAAATTTGATGTTGTAAATTTATTTTAAATGTGTACAATGTATGTGATATGTTATTTTAATACATCAAGTTTTCTAATTTAGAAAGGATTATTAGGTGATACATATACATTATGACGAATATTATTCACTCGGCATTAGGGTTTAAAAAAATGTCTCCTGCGCAAAAGATTGCGGCTAGTTTTTTGATTGTGATCTTGAGTGGTGCGATTCTTTTGACTTTGCCGATTTCAACAAAGGATGGTTCATTTTTTAACCCGTTAGATGCCTTGTTTACAGCAGCAAGTGCTACGTGTGTTACAGGGTTGTCAACGGTAACGGTTGCGGACACATTTAATTTATTTGGTCAGATCGTTATTCTTGCGATGATTCAAGTTGGCGGTTTGGGTTTGATGACATTTATGGCAATCTTTATTATTGCGACAAGAAGGAAGCTTTCTATAAATGAAAAAATTGTTGTTCGTGAAATGTTAAATCAGGAAAATTTATGGAATACAAAAACATTCTTGCTGGATATTCTTCGTTACACACTTATTTTTGAGGGTGTAGGAGCGATTCTTCTTGCATTTCGTATGATTCCGGATTATGGAGTGTGGGATGGAATCTTTAAATCTATATTTTTATCTATTTCTGCTTTCTGCAATGCTGGGTTTGATACGCTTGGTTCGACAAGTCTTCAGGCATATGCACATGATCCACTTGTTTGTCTGACAATAATGGCATTAATTGTTATTGGTGGTATAGGGTTTGCGGTTTGGTTTGATATGCGAGATAAAATTAAAGATTTATTAAAAAGGAAGATAACATTTCATAAATTCCGTCATTCTTTGTCTTTGCATACGAAAATTGTATTGTTTGTAAGTGCAGTTTTAATTCTTGTACCTGCTCTATTAATTCTTATATTGGAATATAAGAATCCTCAAACACTAGGGACGTTTACTTTTCCTGAAAAAGTAATGACAGCTTTTTTTGAGTCCATCGCCTTGCGTACAGCTGGTTTTTCAACGATTGCTTACAGCGGACTTCAAAGTGCAACATCGCTGCTGATGATCGTGGTCATGTTTATTGGCGGTTCTCCTGGTGGAACAGCAGGTGGGGTAAAAACAACAACAGTAGCATTGCTTGTTATCTATATTGTGAGTGCCCTGAAAGGGAATGGGAAAATGGTTGTATGGAAACGTACAATCGGACAAAATTTAGTAACACATGCGATGGGGATTTTCTTTTTGAATTTGTTAACACTATTAACAGGTACATTTTTGCTTTGTATCGTAGAAAATGCACAGTTTATAAAAATTGCTTTTGAAGCAGCCAGTGCACTGGCAACAGTAGGTTCAAGCTTAGGTATTACAGCGGATTTGACGTCTTTGGGAAAAATCGTTATTATAATGATGATGTATATTGGACGTATTGGTATTTCTACGCTTCTTATATCGATTTTACGACACAAATCAGGCAATACAGCGTCAAATAAGGTTTCTTATCCAACAGGAAATATTATTGTAGGTTAGGAGTAATGGGTATGAAAAAATATAAAGATAGACAATATGCGGTTTTAGGTCTTGGGATTTTCGGTTCAACAGTTGCGAAAACATTAAGTAAATTTAACTGTGAAGTTATTGCGGTAGATACAGATATTAAATGTGTGGATCGCATGGCGGATATTGTAACACAGGCAATACAGTGCGATATTACAGATATCAACCAGTTAAGAGCGGCAGGTATACAGGATTGTGACATTGCAATCGTTAGTATGGGTTCTCATTTGGAAGAAAGTGTAATGGCAATCATTAACCTGAAAGAATTAGGGGTTCCTTATATTGTGGCAAAAGCTAAAAATAAACGTTACATGCAGATTTTTAAGGAATTAGGTGCAAATAAGGTTGTTCGTCCTGAAAAAGAAATGGGAGAAATGGTTGCGAAAAGCGTATTGGGTAAAAATATCGTTGATATTGTTGACCTAGACCATGAATATAGTGTTGTGGAAATTCCAACACCGGGTGCATGGGTTGGAAAAACGCTGATTGAACTTGATTTGCGTAAACGTTATGGTATTAATGTTATTGGGATTCGTGGATATTTAGAAGATCATATGAATGTTTGTCCAGATCCTGATTATCGTATTGAAGCCCAGGATCATATTGTGATTGTTAGTGGTTCTGATGAAATTGGACAACTTGATTTTATAGAATAGAGCGTAAGAAGCGCTCTTTTTTTTGACAAAGTTATTGTGGTATATACATATACTTGTGTATAGGAGGAAAATCATGATAGAAATACACAGTATTGCTGTTGAGAAATATTCTTTTTTGGGTATTTATATGAAATTGCCGCAATATCCTATCTATTTTCTTGTTTCCATGCATGTTATATTGGCTCCGCTCTGCTTTTCTAAAGAATATTTTGATCGTTTAGATAAAAAAGTAGCGCTTATATTGGTAAAGAGTTCTTTGGGTTTTAAAAACTTACTTGATAGTGAAGTTGTATCATATAATGGTTTTGCACAGAAAATAGGGGTAAATACCGCTATGAAAGGAAAGGAAGCCTTGCTTCTTTGTGAGAAGAGTACGCATAAAAAAATATAAAAATGTTAAAAGAACTCTTATTGTGGCTGTTGCAGGTTTTCTTGTATACGGCATGTTTTTAGTTTTTAATCGCTGTATAGAACCGCAGTTAAATGCACTTGCACGTCAACATGCAGGCTTTGCGATCAACAATATTGTGAAACAGGTAATAAATAATCTAGAGTATGATCCAGAGAACCTGTATAAGACAAGAATAGGGGAAAATGGCGAGATAACGCAGGTTGTTTTTGATTCTTATCAATTAAATCAACTCTTATATGAAGCTTTGGATACGATTGATACTTCATTAAAGGCTGCACAGGATGGAAAAAAGGATCCTGTTACGCAATCTGTTTACTATGAGGATGGAATTGTGTATGAGATTCCAATTGGTTCTTTAAGCAATATATTTTTTCTTGCGAATAAAGGACCTAAACTTAAAGTTCATATTCGTATGTTTAATGATGTGGGAGGCGAAATAGAAACCAAAATAGAACCATATGGGGTAAATAGTTCTCTTGTATCTATCATATTAAAAGTAGAAATTGAAGCAGAAGCCATCACGATGATGTCAATCACTCCGTTTAAAGAAAGCAGTGAAATACCTTTGGTTGTTCAAGTAATTAGTGGGAAAGTACCCAGTTATAACACTTATAAAGAATAAAGGAGCATGTTTCTATGCTCCTTACTGTTCATGAATATATTTTATGATCTTTTCTAAACCGCAATACATACTTTTTTGTTCACCATTTAAAATAAGAAGGGTAGGTGCCTGCAATATTCCATATTCTATCGCAAGTTTTTTATTTTGCATAGCGTTAATTACGGTATAGTTGATTCCTGCATCATCCAGCATTTTTTTTGCGGCAGGACAATTTGGACAGGTAGGTGTTGTGAAAAGCAGTGTGTCTGCTTTTTTGTTTTTTTCTAAGGTTTGAATTGTTTTTGAAGCGTTTAATTGATGACAGCTTTCATCAAAAGTCTGATTGCTGCTTTTGTATTCTGTACGATCTTTAAATTCCTGTGCTTTTCCTTCGTTCCAGTTTTGAACAGGGCGATAATATCCAGTAATACGACTCCATACTTCTGTTTTTTCTTTACATATAGGGCATTGGTACTGTTCACCACTTAAATATCCATGTGTTTTACAAATGGAGTACGTAGGGGATATCGTATAGTATGGTAAACGATAATTTTGTGCAATGCTTCGAACAAGAGAGGCTGCAGCTTTCCAGTCAGGAAGTTTTTCCCCAAGGAATGTATGAAATACTGTTCCAGATGTATAAAGTGTTTGAAGTTCATCTTGAATATCCAAAGCTTCAAATACATCATCACTAAATCCAACCGGTAAATGAGAACTGTTTGTATAGTAGGGAGCTTCCCCATTTTCGTTTGCGCAAATAATGTCAGGATAACGTTCTTTGTCATGTTTTGCTAAACGATAAGCTGTTGATTCTGCAGGTGTTGCCTCTAGATTGTATAAATCACCATACTGTTCTTGATACAATACAAGACGATCACGCATGTGATTTAAGACTTCTTTCGCAAATTCTTGTGTTTCTACATGGGTTAAGTCTTTTCTCAGCCATTTCGCATTTAAACCGGCTTCATTCATCCCAATAAGACCAATCGTAGAGAAGTGATTGGAGAAGCTACCTAAATAACGTTTTGTATAAGGATATAAACCTTCTTTAAGAAGTTTGCTTACAACATCTCGCTTAATTTTTAAAGAACGTGCCGCAATATCCATTAAACGATCCAATCGAACATAAAAGTCTTGTTTATTCTCTGCTAAATATGCGATACGTGGCAGATTGATCGTAACAACCCCAATGGAACCTGTACTTTCTCCACTTCCAAAATATCCTCCAGATTTTTTTCGTAACTCTCTTAAATCCAAACGTAATCGACAGCACATGCTTCGTACATCGCTTGGTTCCATATCGCTGTTAATGTAGTTAGAAAAATAAGGAGTACCATATTTTGCAGTCATTTCAAATAAAAGACGATTGTTTTCTGTTTCTGACCAGTCAAAATCAGAAGTGATAGAGTAGGTAGGAATTGGATATTGGAATCCTCTTCCATTTGCATCTCCTTCCAGCATGACTTCAATAAATGCCTTGTTGACCATATCCATTTCTTTTTTACAGTCTTTATATGTGAAATCCATTTCTTTTCCACCAACAATACAAGGCTGGTTTGCTAAGTCTGCAGGTACGACCCAATCAAGTGTAATGTTGGAAAAAGGTGCCTGCGTACCCCAGCGACTTGGTGTATTTACACCATATATAAAGGACTCTATACATTTTTTAACTTGTTCATAATCTAATTGATCAACTTTAATAAAAGGGGCAAGATAAGTGTCAAAGGAAGAAAATGCCTGCGCTCCAGCCCATTCATTCTGCATGATACCTAAAAAATTAACCATCTGGTTACATAAAGTAGCTAAATGTTTTGCAGGCTTTGAGGTAATCTTGCCTTCTACTCCCCCTAAACCTTCCTGTATTAGCTGTTTTAATGACCAGCCTGCACAATATCCTGTTAACATGCTTAAATCATGGATATGCATATCACCGCTTTTGTGGGCGTTGGCAATTTCAGTATCATAAATTTCAGATAACCAGTAGTTTGCGGTAATAGCCCCACTGTTATTTAAGATAAGACCGCCAACAGAATAGGTAACCGTAGAGTTTTCTTTTACACGCCAATCGGTCGCATTAACATAGCTGTTCACAAGTTCTTTGTAATCTAAAATCGTAGATTTCATATTACGCACTTTTTCTCTTTGTTTTCTATATAAAATATACGATTTCGCAACATCTGCATAATCAGCCTGTATTAAAACATTTTCCACACTATCCTGAATATCTTCCACAGAAATCTTGTTATCGTGAATCTTGTTCGCAAAATCACTGGTAACACGAATTGCCAGCATATCAATAACATCTGGATGATATGGCTTTTCTACAGAAGTAAAAGCTTTGGTGATTGCCTGTGTAATTTTTGAAATATTAAAATCTACAATTTTTCCATCTCTTTTAATAACCCGATACATATACATTGCTCCTCTCTAATCAATTCCTCTAATATCTACTTGCTGTATAGTTTCCTCTAAAATTTTTTTAAATGCATATAGTTCATCTGGTTCAAAACTATGTAGTCCGCTTTGAATGACGCTGGAAGAATTTTTGAAGTTTTGAAGATAATAGTGGTCTGCTCCTTTTAACCACTCACCAATTTCTTGAATGGCTTTTTCATCATGAAATTCCTTTACAAGTGTTGTGCGAAATTCATAGGGAATACGATGTTCCATAAGATAAGAAACACTTTCTTTTACTGGTGTAACATCAAAATCACTAACACCACACGTTTCCTCATAACGGGATATGCAGTTTTTTATATCCATGGCAACATAATCAACCAAACCTTTTTCAATCAAATCTTTTAAACGTTCAGGAAAACTTCCATTTGTATCTAATTTGATGGAGTATCCAAAGGATTTAAGAATACGTAAAAATGGCTCTAAAGTATCATGAAGAAGTGGTTCACCGCCACTGATACATACTCCTTCTAAGATGTTTTTTCTTTTTCTTAAAAAAGAAAGAATGTCATCGTTATCTAATTTCTGCATTGTCTCATCTAAAAATACAAGGCCTTTGTTATGACAGAACGGACATCGCATATTACAGCCTCCGCAAAATAAAGTAGAAGCCATCTTTGAAGGATAATCTAGAAGCGTTAATTTTTGAATTCCGAAGATAGGAAGTGATTGCTTTTCATCTGCCTCGTTATAAGTTCTTGCTTTCTCGCTGATTTCATTTAATAAGAAAGAAAATTGTTCTTGTTGACTGGTGTCTAAACCTGCGGTTAAACGCTCCCACCACTGTTTGCGTATCATATAAATTTGAGGTATGATGTTCTTTGCTTTTTCACTTGTATATAAATTTCGAATCCGCTTATCTGTAAAACTTGGAACACTTTGCACATAGCCGTTTTCTTCTAATTTCTGAATGCTTTTTGTAATGGTGCCTTTATCGAAACAGCCACGTGCTGCAAGTTCCTGCATGCTGATTCCCTCGTTTTCATATATCAGAATTAGAAAGGGGACCTGAGAAGCATTTATGTTTGTATCGCTCAAAAGTTTATCATAGTATTTTTGCCCGCATCGATGCAAGAGGGAAATGTTGATTAAAAAATAATTATTTTTATCCATGTTATCACCTCAATTGGTTGAGCTTTCAACTAATTGCATTATAGCACACACAATACGCACATACAATAGAAGAAAGAAATGTAAAGAATGTAAAAAAACACGAAACTTTCGTTTCGTGTCATACTAATCAAAATGGAGGTTCCGATCGGATTTGAACCGATGATCACAGAGTTGCAGTCTATTGCCTTACCACTTGGCTACGGAACCATAAAAAAATGGTGGGGACGGCGGGACTTGAACCCGCACGGGATTAACTCCCAACGGATTTTAAGTCCGTTGCGTCTGCCTATTTCGCCACGACCCCTCGTGCTCGTTTATTATATAACATATCTGAAAAATTGCAAGCTTTTTTTTAAGAATATAACAAAAACACGAAACTTTCGTTTCGTGTCATACTAATCAAAATGGAGGTTCCGATCGGATTTGAACCGATGATCACAGAGTTGCAGTCTATTGCCTTACCACTTGGCTACGGAACCATAAAAAAAATGGTGGGGACGGCGGGACTTGAACCCGCACGGGATTAACTCCCAACGGATTTTAAGTCCGTTGCGTCTGCCTATTTCGCCACGACCCCTCGTGCTCGTATATTATATAATATATCTCAGGAATTGCAAGCTTTTTTTTAAAAAAATTTATATTTAAAGTTTCCATATGAATTGTATTTTGAAAATCAGAATTATTTAAGTTAGAAAAATACTATTTTGTATTTGCTTCTTATTGGTATGATCCTATTATTCAATTGTATTGATAAAATAAATTTCATATTCATAAGTGATATCGTTATGATATTTTTGATTAAAGATATGTTTTATTTTGTTTAATCGTTGTAAAAGGAATATGGTTTTAATGTGAGATGAACAGCGATAAAGTTTCTTAAATTATATAAATCTTTACGAAAAATAGTACTTGATTTAAGTGCTGGAATCATTTTTCTAGTATGTTATTTATAAGTTAAATCTAAAAAATCTGAAAAGTGCAAAGAAAATTCTTATTTTTTTCGAAAAAAATATAAAATTTTTTGTTTAGTATAAATAAACAAAAAAGACAAAAAATCACATATTTTTAAAACTCAAAAATAGTCCTATATATAATAAGGATAACGCTGATCTTTCTGTTTCTTTTTTTAGCATCTTTTTTTATTCATTTCGCTATTTTGGATACCAAAAAAAGGTATTGTGCAAAAAAATAAAATGTGTATAATTATGCTTGTTCGTTTTATGAAACTAAAAGTTTAGTAATATGAATCATCGGGGAGGTTTTACAATGAAGAAATTTTTTACATGTTTCATGGCAGTAAGTCTGCTGTTTGGGATGGCTGGATGCGCTTCTAGTAACGAGGATAAAAAATATGCCGGGCAAACCCTTTATGTGTATAACTGGGGAGAATATACAGGGCAGGAAGTCATTCCTATGTTTGAAAAACAAACAGGTGCGAAAGTTGTTATGGACAACTTTGAATCCAATGAACAAATGTACATTAAAATCGACAGCGGTGAAAGCTATGATGTTCTTGTGCCAAGTGATTATATGATTGAAAGATTGATCAGTGAGGATAAAATCCAAAAACTTGATAAGAGTAAATTAAACTGTATGGACTTACTTGTAGATGGTATTAAAGGTTTGCCATATGATCCAAACAATGATTATTCTGTTCCATATTTCTGGGGAACGGTTGGTATTGTTTATGATAAAACCAAAGTGGATATCAAAGATTTGGAAAAAGAAGGGTTCAATATCTTCCTTGATACAAAATACAAAGGGGATATTTACTTATATGATTCTGAACGTGACAGCTTTATGATGGCTTTAAAAGCTCTTGGATACTCTATGAACACATCGAATGATAAAGAATTGAACGAGGCATATGAATGGCTTGTAAAATGTGTAGAAACGATGGAGCCTGAAATTGTTACGGATGAGATCATTGATAACATGGCACAGGGAAGAAAAGCTTTAGGATTAATTTATTCTGGAGATGCAGCTTATGTTATGAGTGAAAATGAAAATATGGGATTCTATATGCCAGAAACAGGTACAAACTTGTGGAGTGATGCAATGGTCATTCCTAAGAATGCGAAAAATCCAGAACTAGCTCATGAATTTATTAACTTTGTATCCAGCTATGAAGGTGCAATGGATAATTCCAGCGAGGTAGGATATACTTCTCCAAATAAAGAAGTTATGGAAGAACTATCTGGTGAAGGTGGAGATTATGAAGGTATCAATGCGTACATTCCAAGAACTGGAAATAAAAATGATGAAGTATTTAAATATGATGATAAAACAAGAAAAACTATTTCTGAATTATTTAGTAAAGTAAAAGTTATCGCAAGTAATTCTTAACGATGTTGAAAGAAATGAAGACATTATTGAGAAATTCCAGCAAATAGATAAAATCGATTCTTTGAAATATGCTGGTATTTAGCAGGTCATTGCTGATTTGATGACAAAATCAGTCTTATTGCGGGTTAAAATCTCAGTTTATGAGCACATATTTGTAGAATCAATAAGAGTATTAAAATATGCTAAAGAAAGCTACATAAATCTGATAAAAATTGAATACTATCAATATAATCAGCAGTTACAAGAGTTCTATATGTGAGAGGGGTAAGTTAATGAAAAAATTATTTTTAATGTTATTATCTACAGCTGTATTGACTGGCTGTGGTTCTGCCAAAGTTAATATGAGTGATGAAATGAAAATTAATAATCCGATTGATTTATCAAAAGAAGATGGTGCAGATAGTGTTGAAAGAGATGGCGATCATGAAGACTCTATTTATTATGCACACCCAGATTTTTATAATATGAAATCAACAGATTCATTGACTATTTTAAGTAATTTCAAAACATTGCAGCAGTCATCTGAATGGAGTTGTGGTGTTGACAGTGCATTGATGGTTTTGAATTATTATGATAAATTAGGAAGTTATACAGAAGAATCACTTGCGAATTTTCGTACAAATAAATTAGAAGCAGAAGCAACTAGTTTACGATCAATGATTAATATTTTTGAGGGTGTTGGAGGAATGAAAATTCATTCAACCTACGATTATTCTGAAGAAGAGGCAAGTGAAAAAATAAATCTAGATATGATTCGTCAATATTTAGAAAAAGGTATCCCTGTCATGGTGGCATGGAATGACTGGGGAGGTCATTGGCAGACGATTATAGGCTATGATGATTTAGGAACAGAAACTACGCAAGACGATGTGATCATTGTTGCGGATTCTTATGATACTACCGATCATAATCAAGATGGATATGGAATCATTCCTGCTGAACGCTTTTATTATAACTGGACAATGTATGATTTCTTTGAAAAAAACTATAACATTGATGAAAGAGATCATTTGTTTATCGCAGTAGAACCTGAATAAATTGTCTATATATTCAAGAAACAACATTATAAATTGAAATTGCATATGATTATGTTGTAATTTCAGTTACTATAAAAAGGCGTATGAACAAGAGTTCAAAAACGCCTTTTTTATCCTATTTAAAAAGATAATTTCTTCTAAACTGTTACAATTGACTGGTCTTAGTAAATAAAGTTTAGAATTGATATTCACTTTCTTTACCTTGGAAATTCAAAGGAATATATTAATCCTTTTTATGAAATGTTAAATCTAGTGGAAGATAAAAGTTTTCTTCTATTATGTAGTTTAGATAGCTATAATCAAATTTTATATTTTCTTTTTTAAAAACTTTATATAAATCATAATAATCGCTTATTTTCATATTACTCTTTAAGTAATCACTATAATGCAGTACATTCTGTATGCGAACATGATCTTTTACCTGTTTAAAATAATCACACAGGGAAGAAAAAGAGGAAACCTTCTCTTTTGTATAAGGGACGTTCATATCTTCAGAAATATTTTTTAAATTTAATTGAACGATATGATTTACAGATAAATGAAAAGTTGTTTCCAGCAGTTCTTTAAATTGTTGCGTAATTTTTGTGTCTTTTACTTGTATAGTAGATTGCTTATAAGGCAGAATCAGCTGGTCGGGTACGATATGCATAGTAACATGTTCTTTATTGTCTATGACAGCTATAATACTAAAAGGCATATCTTTGCTTACAATAAGATAACTTTCATTTGATTTGGCCTGCAGGGGCTGAATGCTTAATAACAAACATAAGAATAGTAATTTTAGTTTCATGATAAACCTCCTGGTTATAGCGTGTAACGCTGGCAAATAAATATACGAAAATAGAAGTCTGTGATAAAATATTTTTACAGGAGGTGCTATTATGAAAACAATTGTATATAATGTAAAAGGTATGATGTGTGGAGGATGTGAATCTCGTGTTACAAAAGCAGTTTTAGCTTTATCTGGTGCAAACGAGTGTCATGCCGATCACAAAGAAGAAAAAGTAGAAGTTATTTATGATGAAAGCTTGCTTGATGCAAGAAAGATTCAGGAAACAATTGAAGATTGTGGATACGATGTTATGTAAGCAGATATCCATAACAAAATATATTCTGTAAAACAAAGATGTACCCTAAGCAGGAAAATTTGTTTTACAGTTTTTTTATATATTTATCATGGTGTAATAATAAAGAAAAGCACTCATGAAAAGTGCTCAGATTGTTGACAAAGTGGTACTTATAAACAAGTATCGCTTTTCTTTTTTCTTAAAATAATTTAAAATTGTGCTTTTTATTAGATTTTGTGCAGTTTTAGAGAGGTTTTTCCACCTCCATCTGGACATTCTTTTTAGATTATAACACGCAAAAATCATCAGCGACTGATGCTGATTTTTTTGTAGCCCTCTTAACCTGGTATATCTCAACGTGTGATGTTCTTTACAGTCTGCGAACACCCTCTCTATGCTTTCTTTACGCCTTGGATAGATTTCTTTCCATTCCGGTGTATGTCTTATCTCATCCATTACCTCCTCCCGGTATTCCTCCCATACATGACGTGTCACTACTTTCTGAAAGTTCTTTGATGATGTACATCTTCCTCTTAAAGGACAGTTCTCACAATCCTTTGGATTTGATTTGTATTCTTTATATCCAAGCTTGTTTGTCGTGCTGTATGAAAGCACCTTATTATTTGGACACAGATAACAGTCATATCCTTCATCATATACATACTCGTACTTCTTATAATATCCTTTCTTTGTCATTGGTCTTTTATAAGGCGCATACATTTTTTGCCCATTTTCTAATACCGTCTTACATATTGCCGGTGTTATATAGCCCGCATCCAGACATACATTTTTTATTTGATCCATATATTTATCGTTTAATACTTTATACGCTGAAAAGAAAGACACGCTGTCATGTACGTTTCCCGCAACACATACGCTTGCCAGTACAAATCCATTTCTATCGCAAAATGTTTGATGTGAATAAGCAAAACATTTTTCTTTTTCACCTTTATGGAAACAGCCACTCTCCGAATCTGTTTTACTGATTTTGATATGCTTTGTTTGTATGTCCCTTTTCAGCTTTCCTGTTTCCTCATCGAAATTCAGTTCTTCCTTTTCATTTGATTTTATCGGCTTTTTCCCATGTTCCTCGCGATCTTTGTTTATCTCATCCAGCAGATCGTTTTCATATATTTTCTTCATGATTTCAACTTCTTCATCTGTATACTTGTTTTTATTCGCATTTGCCTTTTGATGTGTGGAGTCTCCATATACAGTTTCCATATCTACAAAGCCATAAGAGATTGCCTGTTTCAATATCTGATCAAATATTTTTTCAAATACTTCGCTGTTACTATATCTTCGGATATAATTTTGACTCCAGGTAGAATAATTTGGCACCCTTTCATCCATGGAGATTCCTAGAAACCAGCGATATGCAAGATTTACTTGTATTTCTTTACAAGTCTTTCTCATTGAATCTATTCCGAAAATAATATTGATGAAGATCATTTTAAAAAGAACCACAGGATCTATGCTTGGTCTTCCAACATCACTGTAAAGATTTTCTACAAGAGGGTAGATAAAATTCCAGTCGATACAGCTTTCCAGCATTCTAACATCATGATCCTGTGGTACTAATTCTTCTATTGTATTCAGTATGATAGTATCATTTTTTCCATTTCTTTTTGTCATTGCCATATGTAATCACTCCTATTTTACCCACTTTTATTATACCATTTTGAGCATTATAAAAGGCAAAAAGAACCATATGTTTTTGGGTAAAATAGGAATCTTTTTGCCTCTTTTATTCTATCATATAAAAAATAGACTGTCGACACCTTTGTCAACAGTCTGAGCACTCATGAAAAGTGCTTTAAATATAAATCTGTTTTGAAGATAAAACATACATCTGCTTTATTCTGCTCCAGGGATATGTGACATCTTATCTAGAATGGTTTCTCCTGGTATTTTTTCTTCATTTCCATCTTTATCTTTTTTCAAAAAAGCATACGCTTCTGCTTGGGTGGCATCCATATATGGTTGCAGGAATACCAAGCCAATACCCATCGTTAATCCACACAGCAATAACCATCCAAAAAATGATAAATCTAAAATAAATAAGTCCATTTTTCTATTTGATGTTAATTCATAAGTTCTTTGGAATACTTCTTTGGTACTTAAGGATGGATTCTCTGCCAGAATATAAGGAATCATGCTGTATTCATAAGACTTTACAATTCCAGGAATAATAAGCAGAAGTGACCATAAGATGATTTTGACATCTGTAATGAAAGCAATTTTTACGATATTTAAATACTGCCCATCAAATATAGAAAACAATTCTTTTAAACTTGGTTCTTGTTCTCTATTCAATATAAAGAATCGAGCTTTACCGATACGTAAAGGATTTGCGATGAAAATTGTGTAAATGATGGAGATGATGGAAGTGATAAGAGTAATTTTTAAAAAGTTATTTACAATCCATGTGAACTTTTCAGGAGATAACCAATCTACATAAAAAGGAAGTTGTATCGTAATATCTTGATAGGGAACATTAACAGAAAAGTTTGTCTCAATAAAGGTAGTATTAAAATCTCCAGATAAAACCATGATAATCAAACTAGCAAGAAACATCATTAAATACGAGCGTTTCATCAATGCTTTCGCATTGCTTTTTAATTGTTTGCGATTCCACATAAAAGCTTCCTCCTTTTATCTATCTTTATTCTATCATATCTTATATATCTTTTGTTATTTTTTTATAATCCTTTAGAATAGGCGTTGAAAATAAAAAAACATGGTATAATATGCATACGAAAAAAGGGGGTAATTGTTTGAAACTGGCTTATGTATTTGTGGAACATCCAATTCATCATTTGGACCATACGTTTACTTATTGTGCAGATGGATATACATTAACTCGCGGTATGCGTGTACAAGTACCTTTTGGTTCTAAAACTATCGTTGGATTTGTGGAAAAAGTAGAGGACATAAGTGATGAGGAAGTACGTCGTTTTCCTTACACTCTAAAGCCTATCATCTCACAAATTGATCAGTTTCCTTTGTTGAATGAGGAATTATATGAATTAGGTAATTGGATGGCACAAAGATATATTGCCCCTAAAATCAGCTGTTTTCAATGTATGCTTCCATCAAAGTTAAAGCCAAGTTCTACACATGGGTCAATTCGTATGGAAGCATGGGTAAGAATATGTAAGCAGAATGATACTAAATTAACTGCTAAACAGCAAAGCGCCTATGAAGATTTACAGAAAGAAAAAGAAATGCTTCGTTCTGTTTTTTATGAAAAATGGAAAATACCAGGTAAAAAACTTATCGCATTAGGTCTTGTAGAAGTATTTGAAAAAGAAAAGAAAGCTATTCTAGAAAATATAGAAAAAAATAAAGAAGAAGAGTTTATCTTACAGGAAGATCAGAAAAAAGTAATTGCACAGGTGGAACAGGAAAAGCATCATCGTGTATTTTTGCTACATGGAGTAACAGGAAGTGGAAAAACAGAAGTCTTTTTGCGTCTGGCAAGCAAAGAAATTGAAAAAGGAAAACAGGTTTTACTTCTTGTGCCGGAAATTTCTTTAACACCGCAGATGGTGAAAAGGGTAAAACAGCGTTTTGGAGCACATGTGGCAATCTATCATTCAGGATTAAATGCACAGGAAAAATATGAGCAGTATCAGCTTGTGAAAGAACATAAGGTACAAATTGTTGTAGGGACAAGAAGTGCTGTTTTTATGCCTTTTGATCGTCTTGGATTGATCGTTATGGATGAAGAACATGATACAAGTTATAAGCAGGACTCTACGCCTAGATATCATTGTCGGGATATTGCGATATATCGAGGAAAATATCATGATGCGAAAGTCTTGCTGGCAAGTGCTACTCCATCTTTAGAATCGTATGCCAGAGCACATAAAGGGGTGTATGCTCTTTTGCAGATGCCACATCGTATCAATGGAAATTTTCCATCTGTTCGTATTGTAGAAATGCGTAAATCAGTTGCGAAAGGGGAAAGCTATTTACTAAGCGATGCTTTATTAGATGCTATCTATGATCGTTTACAAAAAAAAGAACAAGTCATTCTTTTATTGAATCGCAGGGGATATACTCCTATTCTTCGCTGTATTTCCTGCGGCTATGTACAGATGTGTCCACATTGTGATGTTGCTATGTCTTATCACAAAGAAGAAAAAGTGTTAAAATGTCATACATGCGGTTATTCTATGAACGTACCAACCCATTGTCCAAACTGTCATGAAGCAAGCTGGAGATATTTGGGATTAGGTACACAGAAATTAGAAGAATTTGTCCAAATTAAATTTCCAGATGCTAGAATCTTGCGTATGGATGCCGATACAACCACAAGAAAACATGCACATGAAAATCTATTAAAAAGTTTTGATGAAGGACATGCAGATATCTTGTTAGGGACACAGATGATTGCGAAAGGATTGGATATAGAAAAAGTTACACTGGTAGGTATTGTTAATGGAGATGCCTTGTTGAATCGAAGCGATTATCGAAGTGCGGAAATGACGTATGATTTGCTGGAACAGGCAAGTGGAAGAAGTGGAAGAGGAGAATATAAAGGAGAAGTTATCATACAGGCATATGATCCCAATCATTATGCGATTCAATGTGCTGCTCATCATGATTATTTATCTTTCTTTCAACAGGAAATGCAGTATCGTCATCTAACGGGCTATCCACCTTATCGCTATCTGGTTTCTATGGTCTTTTCTTCCAAAAATAATCAGGATGTACAGCAAAGTGTAGAAGCAGCGATGCGTATACTTTCAAAAAAAGAAAACTGTAAAATACTGGGACCTGCCCAATTGCATAAGATACGTGATGAAGAGCGCTGCCGTATTTTATTAAAAGGAAAAGATGAACAGCTTTTAATACATTATGTAAAAGATGTATATGATAAACATTTACAAACAAAACAAAAAGCAAGACTGGATATAGATTTATCCCCTTATATGCTGGATTAACAAGGAGAGTGGTTTATGAGTAATAAAAAGTGGATATGGCTTCCATATGCAATTGGATGCCTAGCATTAGTGATTGGAACATTTTACGATTATACAATTACGGATTTTCTATATAAGAAGATGCCTTATTTCGGAATATTTTTTGAAAAGATCGCATTATTTCCGCTGATTGTCATGGTATCTTTTTCCTTTGCGATATTTGCACGTTTTTATCGAAATAAATTATGGGAAATAGTTAGTTTTATCACATGTATCTATGCTTTATGGGATTTAAAAAAATATTGGATATCTTATGATAACCTGTTTATTTGGAGTGGTGTTGCTGTATTGGCTATTGTCTTATGGTTTTTGCTACATATACTAACAAAACAGCTTTCCTATGATTTTATAAAGCGTCGCATACACTGGTTTCAGTTTTATGTGTGTGTTTTGTTAAGTGCGATGCTTCTTACAACAGTTATAAAAATGGTTTGGGGAAGAATTCGCTATCGGCAATTGGAACATGCTTTGCAGTTTGTACCATGGTACCAGATTCGTTTGTTTAGCGGAAATGTTTCTTTTCCCAGTGGACATACAACCGCATTCTCTGCTATCTTATGTTTTCTGGAATGGAAGGAAAATCCCTATGAGAAAGTGCCAAAATGGAAATTCTTTCTTATTTGGGGATTGTTATTGGCAATGCCGATATCAAGAATGATACAGGGAGCTCATTATTTAAGTGATACAGCAGTTGGATTTATGATAACGTATACGATGTATTTAGTATATCGTTACTGGTTTCGAAAGAGAGGGTATTTATGAAAGCTAGAGAATTTGCATGGGAGGCATTATGTGCAATCTGTTTAGAAAATACATACAGCAATTTATATTTACGTAAACATTTGGATAGTGTAGAGGAAGCAGACCGCTCACTTGCGACAATGATCATTTATGGAACACTTCAAAATGCACGCTTATGTCGATATGAGTGGAGTGATTTTGTTAAGCGTAAACCAGATGATAAAATTGCATTATTGCTGGATATGAGCGTATATCAGCTTTTGTTTATGGAAAAAATACCATCTTATGCGATTATCAATGATGCAGTAGAGCTGGCAAAGAAAAAAAGTCATGCAAAAGTTGGAAATATGGTAAATGCGATATTACGTAATGTGATGAAGCAGGGAAAAAAGGAAATTAGTGGTAATTTTGTGGAGAAACTGGCACTTGAAACTTCCCATCCAGAGTGGATCGTACAAATGTGGAAAGCACAGTATGGAGAAGAAATCTGTAAAAATATATGCTTCAGCAATATGGAAACCAAACCGCAAAGTGCACGAGTGAATACCTTAAAAACAACGAAAGAAGAAGTTTTAAAAGATCCTATGTTTGAAGAAGGAAAACTGGCGAAATATGCAGTTGTTTATAAAGGAACATCCATTGCTTCTACAACCTGGTATAAGGAAGGAAAACTGGCTATTCAAGATGAAGCAAGCCAGCTTGTGGCAGAAGTCCTAGATCCAAAACCTAAGGAAAGTATTTTAGATGTATGTGCAGCTCCAGGCACAAAATCTATGCATATTGCACAGTTAATGGAAAACAAAGGAGAACTAATCTGTGGAGATATTCATGAACATCGTGTAAAACTTATGGAAGAAAGTGCGCAGCGTCTAGGAGTAAAGATTGTAAACGCAAAATGCATGGATGCGACCGTATTAGATGGAGTGAAAGAAGATTTTGATCGTGTTTTATGTGATGTTCCATGTAGTGGATATGGTGTATTATCAAGAAAAAGTGATATTAAATATCATATGAAAAGTGAAGATATGGATACTTTGCTTCCTTTGCAGCAAAGTATTCTTCAATGTGCATCTGCAAAAGTAAAACAAGGTGGTATTTTGGTTTATTCAACATGTACATTAAATAAAAAAGAAAATGAAAAACAAGTAGCGAAATTTTTAAAGGAACATGAGGATTTTATACTGTTAGAAGAAAGAACGATTTTCCCATTTGAATACAACAGCGATGGATTTTATATGGCAAAAATGCAAAGAAAAGGTTAAGAGGGCAACCTCTTTTCTTTTTATTTAAGAAAGTCTTAAAAGAATTTCCTTAGGAATAATGTATAATATCCAAAATGGAGGAAATATATGAAAAAAAGAACATGGATAATAGTGTTGGCTGTAGTTATGGTTATCGTTACAGGTGTTTGGCTTTGGTGGGGAAACAGTGCATTGCAGATGCATCATATAAACATTGCCAATAAAAAGATACCCACTTCTTTTCAAGGGTATCGTATTGTACATTTATCTGATTTGCATAATGCACAGTTTGGAGATGATAATGAAAAACTGCTAAGCATGATCAATAAAGAAAACCCAGACATGATTGCGATTAGCGGAGATTTAATTGATTCTAGAAAAACAAATGTATCGATCGCATTGGATTTTTTGGAAAAAGCACAAAAGATTGCTCCATGTTATTATGTAAACGGCAATCATGAAGCTGCAAGTTCTGAATATGAATCGTTAAAGAAGAAAATGAAAGCGCTCGGTATCACTGTTTTGGAAGATGAAAAAACCATACTGAAAAAAGGTAAAGAAAGTATAACATTGATGGGGTTACAAGATCCTGCTTTTACATCGGATTATCTTTTTACTGATACAAAAGAAACAGCACTTGAAAATTTGATGTCTGATAAAAAGAGTGAAGATTATACGATTCTGTTATCTCATCGACCGGAATTATTTTTAAAATATGCAGATGCACAGGTAGATTTAGTGTTAAGTGGTCATGCGCATGGCGGACAAATTCGTCTTCCTTTTCTTGGAGGAATTGTAGCACCAAATCAAGGTTTATTCCCAAAATATGATGGTGGTGTATATACGCACGAAAAGACTACCATGATTGTAAGCAGAGGACTTGGAAACAGTATCCTTCCATTGCGTATCAATAATCGACCAGAAATCATTGTGATAGATTTGCAAACTAAGTAATATTGATAGCCTTCCATACGTATTTAAGAGTTCAAATTCCACTTCTTTCGTTAAGATGGTCTATATAATTAATTTTATCATAGAAAGATGAATAAAATAATACTATAAATTTTGGGAATTTCGGATATGATAGAATTAATAAAAACGATTTATAAGTATCTAAGATAATGTCTTACTTTCTTTGAATGTTCTGTAAGGTGTCACCTTTCTATAGGTAATACAAATAAGTATGTAGAAATTTTGGATGAACTATTTATGTCCACACAACTTTAAGTGTGGGGAAATGGAGGAAAAGATGAAAAAATCAGAAACAGAGACACCTCAAAATAATAATAAGCCTTTGTTTGAGGAAGAAGAACGAGAGAAACTAATTAAAGAAAATTTAACTGAAGAAGAAGTAGAAAATTTAGAAAAAGAAGGATTTAGCCGAGACCAAATTGCATATGTGGCCAAAGAAAAAGCATCAGGTGAAAAATTTGGAAAAATTCTTGACATCCTTACATATCTCTTACCTTGGATAACGCCTATTGATTAAATCATTATGTTTGCATTACTATTAGAAAAATATTGTAACAAGCCATGTAAAAGGAAAAAGGAGTGCGTTTGAAGCGAACACTCCTTTTTTGTGGATTTAATTTCTTTTGATAAAAGGTAATCAAAATTATTGTATAATTTTATATACCTAAAGGAAGTAATTTTCAGATTAGATAGTATTGTGATTCTCAAAGAAAATTTAATTTCCCTTATTTGTCAAGTTAAGAAAAGATATACGATAAATATCGTGAATATAGTCATAATAATTATAAAATATGTTATAAAACAACCTTATAATAATATTATTCGAATATAAAGGTCAACATAAAATATTCATCATTTTTATCTGCTTTTATATTCTCTGTGTTTTGAAAATCGTTCAAATACGCTTTTCTTTCTGAAGTATCATCAACATGAAATCTGCGATAGGCAACAACCGGAAATTCTTTATCTTTTTCAATTGTATATTTTTGAACGACATCTGTATCAGCTGTATATCCTTCTTCCCATAAAGGTTTCAGTGGATCTTTTTGCTGGGAAATCATACTATTTCCTCTTTTTACACAGATTTTAAAATCAGATAAATGTTCACTTACTACAATCCAAGCATCACCCGTATTATCTAATGGAATATTTCCTTTATCTATCTTTTCCCAATGCTTATCTGTGTATTTATATAAGTTGAACGTAAGGGATCGAATATCCTCTTTGAATTTGGCATCATAGGCAAGTAGATTATCACCAGATGCATTAAGATAAAATGATTCTTTTTCAGTAAGTTTTGCAGGCTCCATAATGGATACTGATACTTCCTCTGTATTTACTTTTGTTATGTTTTGTGATTTTGCTTTGCACCCAAATAATAAACCTGTCACCAGAAACAATGTCATAACTTTACCTAACTTAGCTTTCATATGTTCTTCACCTCCAAAAGTAAGCTGCTTTATCTAACTTCATTATAACAAAGAAAGTATTTTTTGGAAACGCTTTCTCTTTGCTTTAAGGAATATAATTGGACTTCTTGTATCAATATATGTATTAGCATAATCTATGTTCAAATATACGAATAATTTTAATCATTAAAATTTATCTGAATTAGAAATATTCTCACTTTAAGAATAAATTCCTGTATAATGAAATTAGCAGATTGTTAAATGACAAGAGGTGAGAGTATGCCGTATATATTTTTACATGGATTAGGACAGGATCTATTATGCTGGAATGATGTGTTAAAATTTTTGAAAATATCGGAGATAGAAAATATGCATTGCCCATCTCTATGTTCTTTCTTAAAAAAGGATGCTGATTATGAATCCTTATATTCTGCATTTGTATCCTATTGTGAACAGTTTCAAGAACCGCTTCATTTATGTGGATTATCATTAGGAGGTATTCTTGCGCTGCATTATGCGACTGCAAATCCTGATAAGGTAGCATCTTTGGTGTTAATTGGAACACAGTATAAAATGCCAAAGAAATTGTTGAAGGTTCAAAATACTGTCTTTCATATATTGCCAAATTCCCTTTTTCAAAAACAGGGAATCTCAAAACAAGATATGATATCTCTTACCAAATCTATGATGGATTTGGACTTTACAACCTGTTTAAAAAAGATTGTTTGTCCTACTCTTGTTGTATGTGGAGAAAAAGATAAGGCGAATAGGAATGCATCTATACAGTTAAAAACATTACTGTTAAATGCAAATCTTGTTTTTATAAAACATGCGGGACATGAAGTGAATATTGATGCACCAGAAGCTTTAGCGACTGTATTATCTTCATTTTATGATGAAAAAGATATAAAATATAGATAAAGTAAGCAATTTTGGGTTGATGCAACCTGTATTTGACAAAAAGCAAACATAAATTGGTAGTGAAATACAGTAAAAATGCTAATCTGTAAGCAGGAGGTGGCAACATGGAATTTAATGAAAAACTGCAGGAGTTAAGAAAAGAAAAAGGAATGTCGCAGGAAGCTTTGGCATATGAACTTGGTGTAAGTCGACAGGCAGTGAGCAAGTGGGAAACTGCACAGGGATATCCGGAAATGGATAAGCTTATTCAAATAGGAAAGTTATTTCATGTATCTATGGATTATTTGTTGAACAATGAGAATGTAGTGCAGAATACAGAAAGTGAAAATGAAGGAAATGCCTCTTATGTATATACAATGGAAATGATAGAGTCTACGCTTCGCTGGAAAAAGCGGTTCGCATTTTTCATTGCCTTTGGTGTGGCATTCATTGTAGGAGCGTTAAGCTTTCCTATTTTGATGAGAAACTCAGATATGGGTGGTGCAGTCTTTTTGTTGGCAGTGGCAATTAGTGTAGCAATCTTTATCGCATCTGGTTTGATGGATCATCACTTATGTGAACATTTGGATGAGCGTATCTATGTAAAACAATCAGATATCGATCAGCTGCATGAACAATATCGCCGCTTTCGAATGAAGTTTACTCTTATGATTACTTTAGGTGTATTTTTATGCATCATAGGATTGTGTGTGGTAGTTTTGATGGATGCTTTATATACACAATATAGTGATAAAAATGGAGTCTGGTTTGTGCTTTTTGTAGCGGTTGCCTTATTGCTTATCATACCAGCTGGTATAATAGATAGTTCTTATCAGCGTTTTGTTTATTTTGATAAACATAATAAAAATAAGGAAAAAGAACAAAAGAAAATAAAAGAGGCGGAAGAAGGAAAGACAGCAAAATATGATTTTCTATGGGGGATTACGATGCCTTTAACAGCTTTCTTCTTTATTTGGCAGGGATTAGAATATGATAATTGGAAGATTATGTGGATCGTATTTCCTGTCATGGCAATCGTAACAACAGGATTTATAAATATATTAAATTTATTAGATAAAAATAAACAGGATAAATAAAGGATGAAAAGTATCTGCGCATGAGAGTGTGGGTGCTTTTTTTCATATATCCTTTATTTGTTTTAAAGAAAGAACACCACCTTGACATGCGATGTTCCTATTTGTATGATGAAAGAAAAGGAGCGAAAGTTCTATATGAAGGAAAGTAGATTGTTTAAAATTATGTATTATTTACTTGAAAAAGGGAAATCAACTGCTCCAGAGTTAGCTGAGAGATTTGAGGTATCTGTGAGAACTATATATAGAGATATTGACGTTATTAGCAGTGCAGGAGTACCTATTTATGTAACTACAGGTCGTAATGGAGGAATCCAAATTGCTGAAGATTATGTCATAGACCGTTTGTTTTTATCTGATGAAGAAAAAGACGAAATCTTGACAGCATTAAAAAGTGTAGCAATTGCAGAAAATAGAGAAAATGATATTATTTCAAAACTATCCTCTATCTTTCGTGTTCAAAAAGATCATTGGCTTGAAGTTGATTTTTCACGCTGGGGAAGTAAATCATTAGATTCCCATGTATTTGAAACATTAAAAAAAGGAATCCTTACGAATACAATGCTTTGTATTACGTATGCAAATACACGAGGAGAAATTAAGGATAGAGTGATATGTCCAATAAAATTAACATACAAAGCAAAAAGCTGGTATGTAAAAGCATATTGCTTATCTAAAAAAGATTTTCGTATGTTTAAACTGACACGTATCATAAATCTGTATGAAGTAAACAGACACTTTCATCCTTTGCGATTTCCATCAGAAAATAATGAAAAAGAGCAGCAAATACAACTTCAGCAGATTGTTTTACGTTTTCCGCAAATGATGGCTTATCGCGTTTATGATGAATTTGATGTAGAAGAAATAAGGAAAGATGAAAATGATGATTTTATCGTTTCTACAAAGTTGCCTGTTGATGATTGGCTGCTTGGTTATCTTCTTTCATTTGGTTCAAATGTTCAAATTTTGGAACCAGAATATTTAAAAAATGCTGTATGGAAAGAAGCAAAGAAAATAGGGGAATATCATAAACCATGACATAGGGTGTCAAGGTTGCTCTGGTATAATGAAAACAGAATAAGGAGGGAAGTGTTTATGACAGAAAAATTTATGAATCTAACAATGGACACGATTGACAGGGAACATGTATGTTGTGCTATTTCTGATAAAAAACATCAGGCGGGTGTATTAGAAAAAAAGAAATGGTTAAAGGAAAGATTCACTGAAGGTCATGTCTTTCGAAAATTGGATGTGCAGGGAAAAGTATTTATTGAATATGCACCACTAGAAACAGCTTGGGTTCCTATTCAGGGGAATAATTATATGTATATTTATTGCCTTTGGGTAGCTGGTTCTTTTAAGGGAAAAGGTTATGCAAACGAACTTCTTAAATATTGTATCTGGGATGCGAAAGAAAAGGGGAAAGCAGGTGTTTGTGTTCTTAGTTCAAAAAAGAAAAAACCATTTTTATCAGATAAGAAATTTTTTCTAAACTATGGCTTTGAAGTTGTTGATACAGTGAAACAAGAATATGAATTGCTGGCTTTGTCTTTTGATGGAAACAAGCCTTATTTTACAGAATGTGCAAAACAACTGCGTATCAAAGAAAATGAATTAACCATTTATTATGATTTTCAATGTCCGTATATTTTAAATAGTATTGTACAAGTAAAGGAGTATTGTAATGAGCATAATATCCCACTTCATCTAATTGTGGTGGATACATTAGAAAAAGCGAAAAATCTTCCTTGTGTCTTTAATAATTGGGCAGTTTTTTATAAAGGTGAATTTGAGACACATCATCTTTTAAATGCAGTTTTTTTAAAAAAGAAATTTTTATTGTAGAGGATATATACATATGCATTATGTAAAAGTTAAGGGGATTTTATCTTCATCAAATGGAATGAATCTGTATCGTGGTTGTTCTCATGGCTGTATTTATTGCGATGCCAGAAGTAAATGTTATCATATGGAACATGATTTTGAAGATATAGAAGTGAAAGAAAATGCCATTGTATTATTAGAAAACACATTAAGAAGAAAGCGTAAAAAATGTATGTTAGGAATGGGGGCAATGAGTGATCCTTATATTCCTCTTGAAACAAAGATCAGAAATGTTCGAAAAGCTTTGTCTTTAGCAAATCAATATGGATATGGGATGAGCTTACTTACAAAGTCGAATCGAATCTTACAAGATTTAGATTTGTTAAAGGCAATTAATGAACAGACAAAGTGTGTTGTGCAAATGACATTGACAACGTATGATGAGGATTTGTGTAAGAAAATTGAACCAAATGTTAGTACGACAAAAGAAAGAGTCGAAGTTTTAAAAAGATTACATGAAGAAGGAATACCTACTGTTGTATGGCTTTGTCCAATTCTTCCTTTTATTAATGATACAGAGGAAAATATAAAAGGGATTCTTCAGTATTGTATAGAAGCAAAGGTGTATGGAATTGTTTGCTTTGGTATGGGGTTAACACTTCGAGAAGGAAACAGAGAATATTTTTATGAGCAATTGGATAAATTGTTTCCACACATGAAAGAAAAATATATAAAAACATATGGGATGCAGTATGAAATTGATAGTCCAAATAGTTTGCATTTAATGAAATTATTTCATCAGTTATGCGAGGAAAATGGAATTATCCATAACAATAAAAAAATCTTTGAATATGTAACTACATTTGAAATGAAACAAAACCATGTACAGTTAAGTTTATTTCATGAAAAATAGAAGTATTTGTATATGGGAGAAACCTTGATACTTGAGGAAATATCAGATGTAGAAGAATTGATGAATTTAGTTGAAAAGTCACAATAAGATTTTTTTGGAAAAACTAACTTTTTTGTATATGAAGAAAACCAAATACACATCATGAATAAATGGAGGTTTTCAATATTATTATAATGTTATAAGTGTTCTTTGTTGTTTTAAAGGATGAAGAAGAGTATACTTAGCGTAAGAGGTGAAAAGTATGCTGAAAAAAGAAATATTAGAAAAGGTTTTGGAAATCGCTTTATCTACTGGTGGAGATTTTGCGGAAATCTTTGAAGAAAAGAAATATAAAAATGGTATTTCTATGTTGAATGGAATCGTAGAAAATGTAAATAGCGGAGTAGTTCGTGGAATTGGACTTCGTATCTATCATGGATTTGAATCTGTTTACGCATATACAAATGATTTAACAGAAGAAAATTTAGTGGAATTTGCGAAAAAACTATCTATGGCAGTGGAAGGAAATCCTGTACAAAAACAGGTAACATTAGAAGAAGTTGTATATGAAAATCAGCATCCAGTTAAAATTTATCCAAAAGAGTATCCAATGGATAAAAAAGTGGAATTGTTGAAACGTGCCAATGATGCGGCCAAAGCATATGATGAACATATCAGTAAAGTAATGGCTAGTTTAATTGATGAAGAGCAGCATGTGGCAATTGCGAATAGTGATGGAAAATATATTCAGGATACACGTATTCATACAAGAATGGCAGTGAATGCGATTGCATCTGATGGAGACTTATTAGAAACGGGAACATGCTCTCCAGGTGCCAGCAAAGGAATGGAGTTTTATGAGGAAGCGATTCCAGAAGAAACAGGAAAAGAAGCAGCACGTATTGCCATGGCAATGCTTTATGCAGATGATTGTCCAAGTGGAACGATGCCGGTTATCATGGACAATGGTTTTGGTGGTGTTATTTTCCATGAGGCATGCGGGCATTCTTTGGAAGCCAGTGCAGTTTCAAAAGGACAGTCTGTGTTTAGCAGCAAGCTAAATCAAAAAATAGCCAGTGACTGTGTAACAGCGATTGATGATGGGACGATTCCAAATGCCTGGGGTTCCAGCAATATTGATGATGAAGGAAATTTCCAGAAAAGAAGAGTTCTTATCGAAAATGGAATTTTAAAAAGCTATCTGGTAGATACGTTAAATGGAAAACGTATGGGAATGGAATCTACTTCTAGTTCTCGTAGAGAATCTTATAAATATGAAACTACTTCTCGTATGACGAATACGTTTATTGCCCCTGGAAAAGATACTTTGGAAGATATGATCAAAAAGACATCTTATGGACTTTATGCGAAACGTATGGGTGGAGGTAGTGTTGATCCTAGTACCGGTGATTTTAACTTTGCGGTTAATGAAGGATATTTAATCGTTGATGGAAAAATTACAAAGCCTGTAAAAGGTGCTACTTTAATTGGAAATGGTGCAGATGTATTGATGAAAATTGATATGGTAGGAAGTGATCTTCTTCGTGCACAGGGAATGTGCGGGGCAAGCAGTGGATCGATTCCTACCGATGTTGGACAGCCTCCTTTACGTGTGCAGGATATGATTGTAGGTGGAAAGGAAGGAGGAAGTGCAAATGAATAAACAGGCTTGGATGGAAGCAGCGAAAAAAGCTGGATTAGAAGAATTTGAAATTTATGAACAAAGACATACGTCAACATCAATTGAAGTGTACGAACAAAAAGTTGATTCTTATACGATATCAGATTGTGATGGAATCGCAATGCGCGGCGTATATAATGGAAAAATGGGAAACTGTTTTTTAGAAGAAGTGAGAGAGGAAGAAATGGAAAGCGTACTGGAAATGATCAAGCGCAATGCGCAAACGATTTCCAGTGAAGATAAAGTGGAAATTATGATGCCTGCTTCTTCTTATCCAACAGTAAAACGTAAAGAAAATACGCTTTTAACAATGGAAAATACGAAAAAAATCGATTTGTTGAAACAGATGGAAAAAACACTTCTTTCTATGGATGCGCGTATTTCACAGGTCATGGGAACTTCCTATGCAGAAATTGATGTTACAAGAAGTATCTGTAATACCAAAGGTATGATACTTGATGATCATGACAGTGTCAGTGTTATAAGCATGCAGGTATTGGCAAAAGATGGAGAAGATGCGAAAAGTGAGTATGACTGGTGCACACTATCTTCTTTAGAAGATGTGGATGTAGAAGCCTTCTGTCAAAACTTATGTGATAAAGTTATATCCAAACTTCATGCGGATACGGTTGAAAGTGGTATGTATCCAGTGTTGATGGAAAAGGAAGCCATGTCTAGTTTGTTTACGGCTTTAAGTGGCTTGTTTGATGGAGAAGATGCATTTAAAGGTATCTCTTTATTAAAAGATAAACAGGATACAAAAATATTTGATGATAAAATAACGATCATTGATGACCCTTTGATGGAAAATGGTTATAATAGCGCACCATTTGATGATGAAGGTGTTGCCTGCTTTAAGAAAACGGTTGTAGAAAATGGAGTTTTAAAAACGTATCTTCATAACAGTAAATCTGCTATGATGATGCATACAGCTTCAACTGGGAATGGTTTTAAAGGAGGATATAGCTCTGCTGTAGGTATTTCGCCAACCAATTTCTATATTCAAAATGGGAAACATAGTTATGAAGCCATGATTGCTTCTATGGATAAGGGAATTATCGTAACTTCTATTACTGGGCTGCATGCAGGGTTAAATCCAATTTCTACAGAATTTTCTTTACAGTCCAGCGGTTATTATGTAGAACATGGAAAAATTGTAAAACCGATCAATTTATTTACCATAGCAGGAAATTTCATGGATATGATGAATCATATTTCTATGGTGGGAAATGATTGCAAGATGAATTTATCTGGAATTGGAACTCCAAGTATTTTGTTTGCGAATATAGCCGTAAGTGGAAAATAAGTATTTGTACAGACTTTTATAAGGTTTATGTTATAGAAGTCTGTACTCTTTTTGTATTTGTGAAATCCAGTGATGAACAAAAGATTTTTTATGGTAAAATAATACATGGTGATAAAATGAAAAGTTTATATGATTTTAATTATGAGCAGATGTGTGATATGGCACTAGAACAGGGATGGAAGAAATTTCGTGGACATCAGATTTTTCAGTGGCTGTATCGCAAACGCGTTTCGACTATAGATGAGATGAGTGATTTATCGAAAGATACTCGTGAAATATTAAAACAAAACTATTCTCTTGCTTCTTTGGAATTAAGAGATAAACAAGTTTCCAGTGATGGAACCTGCAAGTATTTGTTTGCCTTGGAAGATGGTTCTTTGATTGAAAGTGTATTGATGCAGTTTGACTATGGAAAAAGCATTTGTGTTACATCACAGGTAGGATGTAATATGGGGTGTGCTTTTTGTGCGAGTGGTTTAACAAAGAAAAAAAGAAATCTGACAAGTGGAGAAATGGTAGCACAGGTATTGTATGTGCAGCAGGATTTGGATAAAACCCAAGATCGTTTAAGCCACATTGTTGTTATGGGAACAGGAGAGCCTTTTGACAACTATGAAAATGTGATGAATTTTTTAAGTACGGTAAATCATGATCGTGGTTTAGGGATCGGAGCTCGTCATATTACGATTTCAACATGTGGTGTTGTACCTCGTATCTATGAGTTCGCAAAAGAACATACCCAATACAATCTGGCGATTTCTTTGCATGCGCCAAACAATGAACTGCGTGATCAGCTGATGCCGGTTAATCATGCATATCCTTTAGAAAAACTAATGGAGGCAATTCGTTATTATGCTTCTGAAAACAATCGTCGTTTAACTTTTGAATATATTTTATTGAAGGGTGTAAACGATAAACCTGAACATGTAAAACAATTGGCAAAATTATTAAAAGGATTAAATGCCTATGTGAATCTAATTCCGTATAATTCTGTTGATGAACATGGATTTAAAGGAGTGGATCATGCCAGTGCGATGGTATTTTATGATGCCTTGATGAAACAGGGAATTCGCTGTACGATTCGTAAAGAACATGGTGCCGATATTGATGCGGCTTGTGGACAGCTGCGTATCAAACATTTACGCAAAGAAGAGGAAGGAAGGTAATGCTTGTGCATGGTTTTGGAAAAACGCATACGGGGCTTCGCAGAAAAAATAACCAGGATAGCTTTGCCGTAGTGGAAAACGGTGCGCATGCATTGATGGGAATTGTTTGTGATGGTATTGGCGGAGGAAATGGCGGCGATGTTGCTAGCAAGATGGCTGTTCGTCATATGCAGGATAGTTTTAAAGCGTTTGATATTTCGAAAAAAACAGATGTGGAAATCAAGCAGTGGCTGTTAAATACGATCAAAGAAGCAAATGATTTGGTATATACAGAGGCTTCTTCAAACCCAAAATTACATGGGATGGGAACAACTATGGTAGGGGTTATTCAATGTGAGGATGCTGCCTATATTTTTAATGCGGGAGATTCGCGTACGTATGGTTTGTATGAGGATGATTTTATCTGCTTGACAGAAGATCATTCCTATGTGGCTGATTTGTTGAAAAAAGGAGAAGTCAGTGAAGAGGAAGCTAGAAACCATCCCAATCGCAATGTTTTAACAAATGCTGTTGGTGTTTGGGATAACATTCGTATTGATGTAAATAAAATTAATAAAGATTATCGCTGTCTTTTGATTTGCAGTGATGGTTTGCATGGGTATGTAAGTGAAACGATGATTCGCCGTATTTTAGAAAGTGATTTTTCATTGGAAAAGAAAGTGGATCTTCTTATTCAGGCTGCTTTAGATGCAGGTGGTTTTGATAATGTCAGTGTCATTCTTATTGAGAAGGAGGATGCGGCATGAAGAAGATGATTTCTGATCGCTATATGCTGATGTCTTCTTTAGGAGAAGGAGGCATGGCAGATGTATATCTTGCTTTAGATACGATTTTAAATCGTGAAGTTGCGGTAAAAATTCTTCGCGGCGAGTTGGGGAAAGACCCAGTTGCATTACTTCGCTTTCAAAGAGAAGCCAGTGCAGTTAGTAAATTGCATCATCCAAATGTTGTAGATGTATATGATGTTGGAGAATATGAAGGAAGACATTATATCGTCATGGAATATGTTCGAGGAAGAACTTTGAAGCAGATGATTTCTCAGCGTGGTGCATTAAGTCAAAAAGAAGCTGTATCCATTATGAAACAGCTGGTAAGTGCGGTGCAGCACGCACATGAACATAATATTATTCATCGTGATATCAAGCCGCAAAATGTTTTGGTAACAGATGATGGCACTGTGAAGATTACCGATTTTGG
Source organism: Amedibacterium intestinale (assembly GCF_010537335.1). NCBI lineage: Bacteria > Bacillati > Bacillota > Erysipelotrichia > Erysipelotrichales > Erysipelotrichaceae > Amedibacterium > Amedibacterium intestinale. The sequence goes on along the minus strand of NZ_AP019711.1, from coordinate 1,128,586 downwards.
AATTGCTTTAGCACATGATGTTGTACAGCTGACAAGAGATGATGCAGTTTTAGGAAGTGCTCACTATTTGGCGCCAGAAACAACAAAGGGAGAAACGATCAATCATCAAGTCGATATTTATGCACTTGGAATTGTGTTTTATGAGTTGTTAAGAGGAAGTGTTCCTTTTAAAGGAGATAGTCCTGTACAAATAGCAATGAAACATTTAAGAGAAGAAATTCCAAGTATTCGTGAATTTAATCCTACAGTATATCAGTCTGTTGAAAATATTATTATAAAAGCAACGGTTAAAAATCGCATGAATCGTTATCAAAGCGCAAAGGAAATGTTATATGATTTGGAACATTGTATGGATGAGATGAATAAAAATGTCGAAAAATTGACATTTCCGGTTGATGATGATCCAACTATTGATATAAGAAATAAGAAAGTAAATAAAGAAGTCAACAAAGGAAAAAAAGAAAACGCTAGTGTAAAAGGAACAAAAAAGAAAAAAAGAAAACCAATGGGTATAATTGTTATGGTTTTGCTTATCGTTCTTATTAGCTTTCTTTTGTTTGTTACAGCTTTTGGAAGTAATAAAATTGTTCAGCTTCCTGATGTAAGAAATCAAACGATAGAAGCAGCAAAACAGGAATTGATAGAGCTTGGTTTTTCAGAAAACAATATTAAAATAGAAGAAGCATATACAGATGATATAGAAAAAGGTATCGTATATGAAATGGAACCATCAGGTGAAAAAAGAGTACAGACAAAAGATGGAATTACGTTGAAAGTTTCAAAAGGAATGTATTATACGCTGGAAGATTATACGTATCAGAATTTTGAGGAAGTAAAACAGATGCTGGAAGAAAAAGTTCCTTATCTGCATGTATCTGTTGAGTATAAGCAGACGACACAGCAAAAAGCGGGCTATATTATAGAACAAAGTGGTATTTCTGTCGGAGAAAAATTAGATCCGGATAAAGTATATGAATTAAAATTTGTGGTAACACAAAGCGTATCTTTTAAAATTGAAGGGTTTGTTGGAAAACGTGTGGAAGAGGTCAAGGCAATGCTGGAAGAGAAGGGAATTAGCCCTGTTTTACATGCAATGCCACTGCCGGAAGGGGAAACTGCTGAAAGTGGTGTTGTAGTGAAGGTTGATCCACAGGAAGGCTCATGGTACACACAGGAAGGAGATAACGTTATTACGTTATACTATTATGAAGAAGGCTAGAATCATTAAAATTGTTTCCAGTCGTTATGAAGTGCTGGATGAAATGGGAAATCGTTTGTTATGTGTTGCGATGGGAAAACTTCGCAAAAGCAAATCTCCTGTTGTAGGAGATTTGGTTATGATTGAAGAATTTGAGAATCAGATTGGTATTCAGAAAATTCTGCCTAGAAAAAATGAATTGGTTCGTCCCTCTATCGCAAATGTAGATCAGGCAATCATTGTAATGTCTTGTAAAAATCCTGATTTTTCTACTGTACTGGTAGATCGTCTGATCTTTCAAGTAGTTTATGCACAGATTCATCCTGTTCTTTGTTTTACGAAGATGGATTTGATTGAAGAAGATGATATCATTCATCAGAAAATTAAAGAGTATAAAGAAAGTGGATATGAAGTCTATGTAAGTGGAAAAGGATATGCATGTGATGAACTAATACAGGCATTAAAAGGAAAAATTAGTGTATTGACTGGACAAAGCGGTGCAGGAAAAAGCTCTTTGTTGAATCGTATCGATCCAAGTTTTCATTTACAGACGCAGGAAATCAGTAAAGCGTTAGGTAGAGGGAAGCATACGACAAGACATTGTGAGCTTCATGAAATTGCTGGTGGCTGGGTTGCAGATACACCAGGATTTTCTTCCATGGATTTTACAAATATGGATGCTTTAACATTGGCAGAAAGAATTCCTGATTTTCAAGACTATTTACATGAATGTCGTTTTAATGACTGTATCCATGTGAAAGAACCAGATTGTGCGATACGAAATGCATGTGAGCAGGGAAGTATTAAGAAAGAACGCTATGAACATTATGTAGAAATCGTAGAAATGATAAAAAATGCGAAGGTAAAATATTAGGAGAAAGAGTATGAAGAAAAAATGTATTATTGCGCCATCTATCTTATCTCTGGATTTTTCCAGAACAAGTGAACAATTAAAAGAAGTGAACGAAAGCAAAGCAGAATGGCTTCATTTTGATGTGATGGATGGACATTTTGTGCCAAATCTAACATTTGGGCCAGATATTTTAAAAGGTGTAAAAAAAGCAGTAGATAAGGTGATGGATGTGCATATCATGGTAAGTGATCCAAAAACCTATGCGGATATCTTTATAGATGCCGGTGCGGATGTTTTAACATTCCATGTAGAAGCGTTGGAAAATATGGAAGAAGTTATAAAGCTTTGTAAACATATACGTGAAAGAGGTGTAAAGGCAGGTGTTTCTCTTCGTCCAAAAACATCTGTAGAAACTTTGCTTCCTTATCTGGAATATATGGATGTTGTATTGGTCATGAGTGTTGAACCTGGTTTTGGCGGGCAGTCTTTCATGGAAGATCAGCTGGAAAAAGTACGTGTTTTACGTAAAGAAATTGATGAACGTGATTTAGATGTACGTTTGGAAATCGATGGAGGCATCAATGATAAAACCGCTGTTTTAGCAGTAGAAGCAGGTTGTGATACACTGGTTGCAGGAAGTTATGTTTTCAAAAATGATATTATGAAAGCTGTTGATTCTTTGTTATGTCTGAAGTAGTACTTATCTTGGGGATGGCAAAACATATTCCAGATTCTTTAAAATCAATGGATATGATCGGTGTTGATCATGGCGCCTTGTTATGTGTACAAAATCATGTAAAGATGGTAGGGGCTATTGGAGATTTTGACAGTGTCAGCAAGCAGGAATATGAATGGATATCTTCTGAAAGTGAAGTCGTAAGACTTCCAGAAAAGAAAAATGAAACAGATACGGAAGCCGCAATTTCCTATGCACTGGAAAAAGGATATAAAACCATTTATGTATATGGTGGTTTTGGGGGAAGAATGGATCATGAGATTGCAAATCTATCATTATTGATTCATCGAGATCTTCCTTTGATTCTTATGGATGATCAAAATCGTATACGTGTATTGCATCAAGGTACTTATAAAATTAAAAAAGAATATACCTATTTATCTTTTATTCCTTTAAAAGAAAGTGTCATTAGTGAGCAGGGGGTTGCTTATCCGCTTGAAAAAAGGAAACTTTATAAACGGGATATATATGCAATTTCTAATGAGATTGTAGAGGATTATGCAGAAATTATAATACATGAGGGAAGTGTATTAATGATAGAAGCAAAGGATTAGTCAGCTGAAAAGCTGACTTTTTAACAGTTTTATGAAAGAATTTGTATTATAATAAAAGCATATACTATGCAATAGAGGTGATTTTTTTGAAAATTTTATATAATGATAAAATGTTGGATATAAAAAAAGGAACATGTGCTTTTTCATTGTTGTCGAAAGAAGAACAGAAAAACGTATATGCATTTTTATTTAACGGGCATCTGCATGATGTAAGTTATTGTATGATGGAAGATGGAAAACTTCAAACGATTGATCCAGAAAGTGATACAGGGAAAAAGATTTATGATAGAACACTTTCTATGCTTTTTATTAGTGCAGTTAAACAGTTGTATCCTGATTGTGAGGTGCATGTGGAACATTCCCTTAGCAATGGTTATTTTTGTAGAATGGAAGGAAAAGAACACCTTGATGAAAAATGTGTACAAACGATTCAAAAACGAATGCAGGACATGGTCGAACATAAGTGTATCATTCATAAAGTAAGTATGCCATTACAAAAAGCAGTTACTTTTTTTAAAGAAACAAATAAACTAGATAAGGCACAGTTGTTTGAAATGCGGAAGAGAAAAAATGTAAATATTTATAGTTTGGAAGGAATAGATGGTTATTTTTATGGTATTTTACTGCCGAATACAACTTATCTTACACATTTTTCATTACGTCTTTATGAAGGAGGGATATGGCTTTCCTCGCAAGAAGTATTTAAGAACCAGCCAAAGATGTTTCAAGTATTTCAGGAATTTGAAAGATGGGGACGACTTATTGGCGCAAGCAATGTAGCACAGTTAAATCAAAAAATTCTACATGGGGATATGCAGAATATGGTCTTGATGAGTGAAACGATGGTAGAGAAAAAACTGGCACAAGTAGCAGAGAAGATGGTTCAAAAAGAAAAAATCAAATTCGTTTTGATATCCGGTCCCAGTTCTGCAGGGAAAACAACGTTTTCTAGACGTTTAGCCATTCATTTAAAAATATTAGGAAAAAATCCGGTAGCATTATCTATGGATGATTTTTTTAAAAATCGTGAGGATACTCCAAAACTGGCAGATGGTTCTTATGATTTTGAATGTTTAGAAGCTTTGGATGTTCCTCTTTTACAAACATGTCTTAAAAAACTCTTACAGAAAGAAGAAGTACAAATGCCTTTGTTTAATTTTCAAAAAGGGAAAAGAGAATGGCGAAAAGAACCGCTGTGTTTAGAAGATAATCAAATTTTAATCATTGAAGGAATACATGGATTAAATCCAAAAATAACAAATGCTTTGCCAGCAGACAGCGTGTTTAAGATTTATATCAATGCATTAACACATTTGAATCTAGATGAACATAATCCAATTCCAACCAAAGATTATCGTCTAATTAGACGTATTGCCAGAGATTATCAATTTCGAGGCTGGAGTGCAGCCCAAACAATTCATTTATGGAAAAATGTAGTTGAAGGAGAAGAAAAATATATTTATCCATATCAAGAAGAAGCAGATGCGGTGTTTAATTCATCTATGATATATGAACTTCCTATTTTAAAAACAATTGTATTACCATTATTAAATGAAATTACAGTGGATCAGAAAGAATATTTAGAGGCTCATCGTATTGAAAAACTTTTATCTTATTTTGTAGAAGGAGAAAGTGATGCGATTCCAAGACATAGTATTTTAGCAGAATTCATTGGAAATAGTGTATTTGATGTATATTAAAAGCCGTCACAATGACGGCTTCGTTTGTCTTATAAAAGAAAAAACAGGTTTCCCTGTTTTAATGATCACTCTTAGATAGTGCCTTTTCTTTTTAATGTTTTTAATGCACGAGCACTAATACGGATCGTTTGAGGTTTCCCATCAACAACGACTTTAACCTTCTGTAAATTTACATTCCAGTTACGACGAGATGCACGCATTGAGTGAGAGCGTCTATTACCTGATAAAGGACCTTTACCTGTAATTGCACAAACTTTTGACATACCGTTTACCTCCTTCCGTATATAAACATAATTCGCTTAGTAATCATAGCATTACATATAGAAAAAAGCAAGGAATTTTTTTAACTTTTTTATACAATGTGTTTTTTTTGTAAATTTTCCCATATAGAAATGATTGTATTAAATGCTATCCTCATATATAATGAGGGTGATTGTAAAGTATTCTATTAAAGGATGTGAGAGGATGAAACAAAAGAAAGTACTAACTTTGTTATCTGCTGCAGCGATTTTAACTGCAAGTTTCTATATGATAAATAAATCAGATTTGTATGCATCTAATGAAGAGCTTAAGATGCAGGGACAGTCTTATTCTGATAAGAGTGGATTGTTTTTATCCATGGATAAAGATGGAAATATTCAATATATTACGCCGGAAAGCGCAGATGTTGTGGAGAATACAAAAATGCCTGAACAGCAGCAAAAACATATCACTTTTGATGTTAAAGTAGAAAGTGAAAATGGAGAAATGATAACAGTTGCGAAAGAAGACACGATGAAAGAGGCCCAGGAAAGTGCCTTCTCCATTCAAAACAATCGCTCAACTGCAGTGATGTCTGAAAGTACAAAATTGAGGACAAGATATGCAGTTCCAAGTGAAGTGTCTGTTTATACAAAGGATGTGCTTCGTTCCACTACTGCACCATCTATTGTAAGATTTAAGAATATTGGAGATACAACTTCCTATACAGAAGATGGTACCGGCATTGCAGGATATACACATGCAAGCTATGCGGCAGATGCTGCGTATCTGGCAACTAGTGGGAATAAAGTGAAATTCAAGATGGCTGGGGTAACTGGCTGGGTAAATGCATCCAATGTAGAAATTATACCGTATACAAATAGTTTAAATATAAGTTATTATAAAGCGGACAATGGTAAATTTTATCATTATATAAGTACAAATGTTTATGGAAGTGGCGCTGCTTCTACACAAATGGTAGGATATCAGCCAAATTATATAAAATCTAATACAAAGTATTACAGCTATGACGGACATTATTTTTATACATCTTATGCAGCCATGATCGATGATTATAAAAATAATCGCTACAGCAATGCAGTAAATGCTTCACAGCCTTACTATAACTATTACCAGTTTTTATCACAGCGTACAAAAACTTCTTATTCGGCAGCAGATATAAATAAATACATAGCATCAAGAACAACCAGCAAGTCAAAAATCTGGAATAAAGGATCAGCTTTTACGGGTGCTGAAAAGTTTGGTGCGAATGCGGCCTTGATGATGGGACTTGCCATCAATGAAAGTGCATGGGGAATGAGCTCCATTGCACAAAGCAAAAACAATATTTTTGGATTAAATGCAGTGGATTCTAGTCCAGGTACTTCTGCAAGTACGTTTGCATCTGTAGAAGCCTGTATTAATGATTATGCGAAAAATTATGTATCCTTAGGCTATGCTTCTCCATTTGACTGGCGATATTATGGTCCACACTTAGGTGATAAACAAAGTGGAATGAATGTGAAATATGCTTCTGATCCATATTGGGGTGAAAAAGCAGCAGCTCAAGCCTGGCAGTTAGAAAATATCAATGGCAAGAAAGATTATCAGAAATATCAGCTTGGAATAGATAGAGGAAATGCTACAGCTTCTGTATATAAAGAAGCAGATAGCAAGTCTAAATTATATTATCAAACTGGAAATGATGCAGGAAAAGTAATTCATCAGTTTTCGTATGTAATTTTAGATACGGTAAAAAATTCGCAGGGAACATGGTATAAAATTCAATCTGATGAAATCTTAAAGAGTGATCGCAGCAATGTAAATACAGACAGTAATGGTGTTTATGATTTTTCTAAAAATTATGCGTACATAAAAGCTGATAACGATATTTACTTGCTAGATAAAGTTGATGCTGGCAATGGTGGAAACGATAACGGTAATGGTAGTGAAACAACACCGCCAAAGCCTAGTTATAAACAGGGGGATGCTAACCTTGATGGAAAACTTACACCTGCAGATTATGTTTTGGTAAAAAATCATATTATGAATAAGTCAAAACTAACAGGAACAGCTTTACAGGCTGCGGATGCAAATAAAGATAATAAAATTAGCCCTGCAGATTATATTTGGATTAAAAATAAAATAATGGGTAAATAGAAAAGGAGAACTTGATGAAAAGAATAATGAAAAAAATATGTATATGGGCTTTTGCTTTAACAGTAATCGTTAGTGTTCTAGGCTTGCCGGTAAAACTATTTGCGGCAGGAGGTTTATCAGTAAGTGCTAGTGCAGGAAGCGTTTATGTAGGAGATAGTGTGACATTTACTGTTAGTGCCTCAAATTCTGCTGGGAATGTAAATATTTCAGGTGCAGTAAATGACAGTATATGGTTAGATAATAGCTCTCAGTCTTATACAGTGAAAGCTACATCAGCAGGAACAATTGGTATCAATGTATCCGGAGTATTGGCTAGCTATGATACAGGCTTAGATCAAAATGTTAGTGGAAGTTCTTATGTTACAGTTATGAATAGACCAACTTCTAGCGGAGGAAATCAAAATAATACGAATCAGAATGTTGTAAAAGATGAACCAAAGGAAGAAGTAAAGAAAAACACTGATAGTGCTCTTGCATCTTTGAGTGTATCCCAGGGTAAACTTTCTCCTAATTTTGCTTCAGGAACAACTTCTTATAAAGTAACTCTTCCATCTACTGCTTCAAGTATTAAGATTTCTGCGAGTGCAAGAGATGCGAAAGCAAGTGTTTCTGGTGCTGGTACAAGAGAATTAGAGCCTGGAAATAATAAGCTATCTGTTGTATGCAGTGCCGAAGATGGCTCATCTACAACTTATACGATCAATGTGTATGTTGATGAAAAACCGTTAACTTACATGACTTATAATGGAGTGAAGTTCGGTGTTTCTGCTCATAATGGAAAAGGCGGGAAATTATCTAAGGCATTTGATGAGACAAAGATAAAAGTGGATGGTATAGAAATTCCTGCATGGAAAAACAATGCTTTAAATATAACATTAGTGTATTTACAAAGTGAGGGAACAGAAGGTTATTACATTTATGATGAAACAAAACAGGAAGTTGTTTCTGTTTATGAACCAATGGCTGTTTTAGGTCAGAATATTGTACGTATAGATGTTCCAGAAAATCTTCAGAAAAGAGAAGGAATGAATTTCACAAAAGTAAAGGTAGATGGAAAAGAATTTACAGGATGGACTTTTGATGATAAAAATCTAGAAAACTATGCATTGATTTATGTAATGAACGATGCTGGTAAATATGTGTATTATCAGTATGAAAAAACACAGAATACATTACAGCTATATTCTGGAAGTGCTCCGCTTTCACAAGAAGCCTTTGTGAAATATAAAGAGGATATGGAGAAAAAACTGGATAATAGTCAAATGTGGAATGTTATATTTGGTATTGCAGCGGGGATATTTGCTGTTGGCATGATTGTTTCTATTGTGATGGCTTCTAAAAGAAAGGGTACTTCTTTAAAATATGAAAGGGTAAATATGCCTGCAAGAAAAATGTCAAAAGCTTCTAATATAGAAGCAGATAGTCTTATGAATAAATTTAAAGATAAAGAATAAACGAAGAGCAGGAAATTGAAGTAAAATGTTTCCTGCTTTTAAATTTCGATAGAGCTATTATTTTAGGAAAAATATTTTGACATTTTCTTTGAAAGTGTTTTTAAAGTACACGATTTATGATATGATATAGAAGTATAAGTAGAAATGAAAGTAAGGGGGTCATCCTTATGGAGAAAAAGGAAATATTTGCCTCTATAGAAATTGCGGATCATGAAGTTCGACTTGTTGTTGGTGAATTTTATGAGACCCGTTTTAATATTTTACGCGTAGAAAAAGCGGCAGTCACTGGAGTTATAGATAAAAGAATTTCAGATGAGCAAAATGTTGTAAATGGGATTATAAAAACCTTGCATCAGGCACAGGAAGCATTAGGGTATCGAATTGAAAGAGTTCTCCTAGCTCTTCCTAGTGTAAATGTACAGCGTCATAATCGAAGAGTTCATGTTATTCCACAGGAAAGCAGTAAACGTATTCGATTAAGCGATGTACAAAAGGCATTAAATGAAGCAGTATCATATAAACCTGATGAACAGGTGGAATTGGTTAATGTAGGGTGTATCAAATACATAGTAAATGGGATTACATCTCGTAAAATTCCAATTGATGAAGTTTGTGATATTTTATTGATGGATGTTGATTTATTATATGCAGATAAAGACATTGTGTATTCTTATGCAAGGTGTGTAGAACGGGCAGGCTTAGAAATATTGGATGTTTGCCTTGATTCTTATGCTTCTGCACAGGAAGCAGCTGTTTTTGAACAGACGGTAGATAAGTATGTAGTACTGGTAGATATATCACGTCAGTCTACAACTTTATCCTTGTTTACACATGGAAAGCTTGCAAATTGTGAAGTGTTGTTAACTGGTTATGGCAGCTGGATGGAAAGATTGCTGGAACAGACAAATTTAAGTGAACATGTTGGCTTTCGATTGTTGCAGAATACTTGCACGTTTAATGAGACGTATGCGCAAAATTCTGTTATTTATGTTTGGGCAAAAAATGGTGTACAGCGTCAGTTAACCGAGCGAAATGTTTGTGAAATGACAGCTCCTATGGTTCGCAACTGGCTGAATACTGTGAATGAAGCATGTGCGCCAATAATTGAAAATGGAGATGTGCAGTATTTACTAAGTGGAGAGGGCTGTGAAATACAGGCAATCAAAGATGTTTTGGATGGATTAAATGCACCTTGGAATATTTATGTTCCACAGACAATCGGTGCCAGAGACTGTTCATTAACTGTTTGTCTTGGTATGTTTTATAGCTGGAAAGAGCAGCAGAAAATACGTGCTGATGAGAGAGTAAGCTGTGCGCAGCAGGACGTAGTGGCTTCTGTTGGAAGTGTTAGCCGCAGAATGAAATCTAATGATGATGAAGGCGGTTTTACAAAAAAACTGAAAAGTATTTTACTTAATGATAAATAGGTATAAGAGAGTGAGGAATGAAGATGAGTGAATTACAGTTTGACCAGGTAGCTAATATAAAGGTTTTTGGTGTTGGAGGCGGAGGCTGCAACGCTGTTAACCGAATGGTAAATGAAGGTGTAAAGGGAGTAGAGTTTTATGTGGCAAATACGGATTTGTCTGTATTAAACAACTCTCTGGTTAAAAATAAAATTATTTTGGGACGTGAAGTAACAAAAGGTCTAGGTGCTGGTGCAAATCCAGAAATGGGAAGACGCGCTGCACAGGAAAGTGAAAATGAAATTCGTGAAGCAATCAAAGGCAGCGATATGGTATTTGTAACAACAGGTTTAGGTGGAGGAACAGGTACAGGTGCTGCACCATTGTTTGCGAAAATTGCGAAAGAAGAAGGTGCTTTAACGGTAGGTATCGTTACAAAGCCATTTACTTTTGAAGGTAAAAAACGTATGCAGGCTGCAGAAGCAGGACTTGCAGAATTGAAACAATATGTTGATTCTTTGATTATTGTATCTAACAATAATCTGATTGAAGTAATTGGAAGACGTCCATTGACAGAGGCTTTCCAGGCAGCTGATAACGTATTGCGTCAGGGGGTTCAGACAATTACTGATTTAATTGCAGTTCCAGCAATGATCAACCTTGACTTTGCGGATGTTCGTACAATTATGGAAAATCAGGGTTCTGCATTAATTGGTATCGGTATGGCTGAAGGAGAAGATAAAGCACGTGTAGCAGCTGAAAAAGCGATTCAGTCTCCTTTATTGGAAGTACAAATTGCAGGTGCACGTAATGCAATCGTAAATATTACAGGTGGAGAAAGCATTACTTTGTTTGATGCAGAAGATGCTATGGCATTGATTCGTGAAGCTGCTGGAAATGATGTAGATGTTATTTTTGGTGTTGCTATTAACGAAAAACTTGGTGATTCCATCATCGTTACGGTTATCGCAACTGGTTTTGATGCGGAAGATGAAGATATTGCATCTGCACAGACTTCTTTTTCACAGCCTGTTAAGTCTGCCAGATCTCAGGAAGTTCACTCAACTTATATCGAAGATGAAGATGATGATAAAGGTATTCCTTCTTTCTTTAGACGTTAAAAATGAAATTATATTATATTGAAGATACAATGTTCTTATCAAATCCGATGCAGGATAAGGTAAGAGAGAGATTTCTAAGTCTGCTTCAAAAGGAGCAGACGAAAATGATTTTCATTTCTTCCTGTCATAAACATACAGAGTATTTACAGGAATTTATAGAAAATCATCATAATGTTCTTGTTAGTCCAGCTATATTTGAAATAGATGGTATTCGAGGACAACTTCATTCCACATTTCTTTCTGTAGAAGGTTTTCCATCTATGCAGCCATATTCAGGTTCTGTTGTAGAATATGATGAAGATACAAAAACATGTAGAAGAATTTACCTTGATATGTTTTTAAATCATGAGATTTTTGAAGATACTGCATTTGAGATAGAAGATCTGAAAGAGTTTTTAGAAGAAGAGTTTCAAAAAATAAAAAAGAAATATAAAGTGCATTAAGATACATGGCTTTGCTGTGTATCTTTTATATTGTTTTGTCGAAAGATTCATAAAGGTATTCATTATTCCATAAAGTACAATGTGAAGGAGGAAATATGAATGCCATATCGTAAAACAATTAGAGAGTTAGAAAAGGAGTTACATACAAATAGTGTAAATGGATTGAGTGAAAAAGAAGCACAGAAGCGTTTGTTAGAAAATGGGGAGAACGAGCTTTTACAAAAACATACGGATAGTATATGGAAATTATTTGTAAATCAGTTCAAGGATCCTATGGTTATTATTTTAATTTTTGGAGCTTTCCTATCAGCTTTTTTAAAAGAGTATATAGATGCAAGTATTATTCTTGCGGTAATACTTATGAATGCGCTTATTGGATTATTTCAAGAATATAAAGCAGAAAAAGCAATCGATGCTTTAAAAGAATTATCAAGTCCTAAAGCCTATGTCATACGTGATGGCTATATCAAGGAAATTGATTCAAAGGAATTGGTTGTAGGCGATGTTGTAGAACTAGAAACAGGAAGCTATATACCAGCTGATATTCGTTTGTTTTCATCGAAAAGTTTAAAAGTAGAAGAAAGTGCCTTAACAGGAGAAAGCGAAGCTCAGGAAAAAGATGCTTTAGAGGAATATGATAAAGAGATTTTAATAGCAGATCAAAAAAATATGGTGTTTATGTCTACATTTGTTACATATGGAAAAGCAAGAGGAATCGTTGTTCGTTGTGGAATGGATACAGAAGTTGGTAAAATTGCGAAGATGCTGGAAAAAACAGAAGATGAAAGCACACCCTTACAGAAACGTCTGGCACATCTTTCCAAAGTTCTTGGTATCATTTCGATTGTAATTTGTATGAGTATGTTTTCTGTTTCTGTATTACAGAAAAGAGATATACTGGATATGTTATTATTGTCAATTTCATTAGCAGTAGCTGCTATACCAGAAGGTTTGCCTGCAGTTGTTACGATTGTTTTAGCACTTGGCGTACAGATTATGAGCAAAAATAAAGCAATCATAAGAAAACTTCATGCAGTAGAAACACTGGGTTCAGTAAGTGTTATCTGCAGTGATAAAACAGGAACATTAACACAAAATAAAATGCATGTGGAAAGCAGTTTTGCGGATGGAAAATTAGGCCAGTATAATGAAGAGTTATTACGAGGGTTTGCTTTATGTAACGATGCTAGAAAACAGGGAGAAGAAATTTTGGGAGAAGCAACGGAAAGTGCATTGTTACAATTTAGTGAAGACAAGGGAATGCATAAAGCAGATGAAGACTTATCGTATATACGTGTTAATGAAATTCCTTTTGATTCGATTCGTAAACGCATGACTACTTTGCATCAGCATAAACAAACTTATATTGCATACACCAAAGGGGCATTAGAAAAAGTACTTCCTTTATGTACGCATGTATTCGTAGATAATCGCATGGTATATTTAAGTGAGTATGAAAAAAGAAAGATTTTAGAAGCCAGCAGAAGTGTTAGTGAAAATGCACAGCGTGTGTTAGCTTTAGCAAGAAAAGTTGTACAGCATCCTGTATGCGTCCATGTAGAAGAAGGAATGTGTTTTATTGGTTTTGCAGGATTGATCGATCCCCCTAGAAAAGAAGTGAAACAGGCAATACAGGTATGTCGTGATGCGGGCATTAAAGTTGTGATGATAACAGGAGATCATCCCTTAACAGCTTATGCTATCGCAAAACAATTAGGAATTGCGAAAGAAAAAACAGAAGTTTTAAGTGGAAGTGAACTAGATAAAATAAAGGATGTAGATCTTCAAGAGGAAATTAGCAATTATCGTGTTTTCGCAAGGGTAACACCACAGCACAAGGTACGTCTTGTTTCTGCATATAAAAAGCAGGGAGAAGTTGTTTCTATGAGTGGTGATGGTGTCAATGATGCACCGGCATTAAAACAGGCGGATATAGGCATTGCGATGGGAAAAGGAAGTGATGTGTGTAAAGAAGCAGGGGATATGGTACTGGCTGATGATAATTTTGCGACCATTGTAAAAGCAATCGAAGCAGGAAGAAGTATTTACTTAAATATACAAAAAGCTATTTTGTATTTGCTAAGTTGTAATTTAGGGGAAATTATGGCCCTTTCATTAGGACTGATTTGTATGCCTCATGTTGTATCCACCTTAAGTGCTATTCAAATCTTATGGGTGAATATGGTAACCGATGCATTTCCAGCTTTGGCGCTGGGGGTAGATCCTAAAGATGCTTATCTTATGAAAGAAAAGCCTAGAGATGCGAAAGAGAGTTTGTTTGCCCATGGGGGATGGATATTTACTGTATTAAACGGTATGTTTATAGGTACGATTACGCTGGTAGCCTTTCGGTATGGATTACAAAGCAGTGGAGCGAAAGCACAAACGATGGCATTTATGGTATTATCTTTATCACAGCTGTTTCATTCTTTAAATTTAAGAAGTCGTACACATTCTATATTTAAAGTAGGGGTTTTAAACAATAAATGGCTGATTTTAACGGTTTTGTTTGGCTGTATCCTGCAGATTGCGGTTTGTGAAATTCCCATTTTTCATATGCTGTTAAAAACAGTATCGTTAAATCTTATGGAATGGGGAATCGTTTTTGGATTAAGTATGAGTGTAATTGTTATTAATGAAGCAAGCAAATGGTTTGCGAAAGAATAAGGTTCTTCTTTTGAACCTTTTCTTTTTGCTTTCCTTTTGGTAAGATAGACAAGGTGATGTTATGCGATTTAAAAGAGTATATATTGAAATTACAAATGCCTGTAATTTATCTTGCAGTTTTTGTATAAAAAATGATCGGCCTATTCATAGTATGACAATTGAAGAGTTTTCTCATATTATTTCTCAAGTAAAACCTTACACAGACTATGTATATTTGCATATTTTAGGGGAACCTTTATCCCATCCCCATCTTCTTGCGTTTTTAGATATATGTAAAGATGCGAAGATAAAAGTAAATATTACAACAAATGGAACCTTATTAAGAAAAAAAGGAGAAGAGCTGTGTCATCCAGCACTTCGACAGCTGAATGTTTCTTTGCATAGTTTTTCAGAACATGAACAGGCGAATTATTTAAATGATGTATGTACATACAGCAGATTGCTGGCTAAGCATAACATTCATATAAATCTTCGCTTGTGGAGTTTAGAAAATGGGGTATTATCAAAAGAAAGTAAAAAATTGCTGGAAGAAGTATGTGCTTATTTTCAAGTGGAAAAGCCAGCGGAAATTAAAAGATTAAAACGTTTTGATTTAGAAAAGTATATTCATCTTCATTTTGAAGAAGTATTTCAGTGGCCTTCTTTGAAACATCCTTATGTTTCAGATACAGGAAGATGTCTTGGCATGAAAACAATGGCTGGTATTTTAAGTGATGGAACACTTGTTCCCTGCTGTTTAGATTCTAAAAAAGAATGTAATCTGGGAAATGTATTTACAACACCATTAAAAGATTTACTGGAAAGTGAAAGAGTGAAGTCAATTTGTAAAGGATTTGATGAAAATCGAATAGAAGAAGAACTTTGTAAACACTGTTCCTATCGACTTCGTTTTTCAAAAGGAAAAGAAAGTTTCTAATGGAATTCTTTGTTTTTTTCATTAGGAATCAAACTTTGTATGGTATAATGAAACGCGAAAAGGATGCGGGTACATGGAATTAAAAAAACTGAAGATTTCAGATAAGAAAATAGAAATACTGCAGCAGCTTCATATTACACAGGTGGAGGATCTTTTAACGTATTATCCTTTTCGCTATGAAAGTATAGAAGAACTTTCAAGAGATACGTGGAAGAAAGATGATCGTATTGCTGTTGAGGGAGTCATCGTTTCTAAAGCACGTGTCATACGTTTTAAAGGAAAACAAAGTGTTACACGATTTAAAATCGTATATGAGGAAGAAGAGTTTGATATTTCTTTGTTTAATCGTCCATGGGTATCCATGTTTACACCAGGAAAAAAGATTACGATCATGGGCAAGTATGATGGAGGAAACCGAATTACTGCCATTTCCTATAATTTCCAGCCACTGCAGGAACAAATGGGGACGTTTCCCGTTTATAATCTTAAAGATGGAATTACGCAGAAAGATATACGTAAGTATATAGAGAAAGCCTGGGTGCTTTGTCAAAATGATATAAAAGAATTTCTACCGGAAGAACTGCGACAAAAATATCGTTTGATTACACGTAAGGAAGCATTGTATTTTATTCATCATCCTTCTTCAAAAGAAACGATACGTCAAAGTCTTCGCTATCTAAAATATGAAGAATTTCTTCGCTTTCAGCTTGTGATGCGCGCTTGTAAAGCAAAAGAAAAGAAAACAATACAAGGACATGCCAAACAGTTTGATAACGAAGATGTGTGGGAGTTAGAGCACACATTGCCATTTTCTTTAACACTAGATCAAAAGAAAGTGATTCAGGAAATATTAGATGATTTAAAAAGTGAAAGCATCATGTATCGAATGTTGCAGGGAGATGTAGGATGTGGGAAAACACTAGTTGCGGCTTTTGGAATGTATGGATGTGTGTTAAGTCATAAACAGGCAGCTATGATGGCACCAACAGAAATTCTTGCGAAACAGCATGCACAGAATTTAAAAAATACATTTAAAGATTTTGAAGTGGAAATAGAAGTTTTATATTCTTCTTTAAAAGCAGCAGAAAAAAAAGATATACTGGAAAGACTTAGAAACAATGAAATTGATATCCTTGTGGGAACACATGCACTCTTTCAGGAGGATGTGGAATTTTATGATCTAGGTATGGTAGTAGCGGATGAACAGCATCGCTTTGGAGTTATGCAAAGAAGGAGATTGCTGGAAAAAGGAGATAAAGTAGACTTTCTTTTGATGAGTGCTACTCCTATTCCAAGAACACTGGCTATTTCTTTATATGGGGATATGGATGTCTCCACTATTCAATCTCTTCCCAAAGGCAGAGCTGGTGTAGAAACAAAACTGGTACAATCACGTTCTATGAAAGATATTCTTCCATTTGTACTGGAAAAGATTGATGAAGGAAACCAATGTTATGTCGTATGTCCGGCAATTGAGAAAAATGAAGACTATGAAATGCGCAATGTGGAAGACATTTATCAGGGAATGAAGCAGTCTTTAGGAAGAAGATATCGTATAGCTTTACTGCATGGAAAGATGAGTGCACAGGAAAAAGATGAAGTTATGGCATCGTTTTCTGCAGGAAAAAGTGATATACTTGTTTCTACGACTGTTATTGAAGTAGGGGTAGATGTGGCAAATGCCAATTTGATGGTTATTTATGATGCACATCGTTTTGGATTAAGTCAGATTCATCAGTTACGAGGACGTGTTGGAAGAGGAACAAAACCAGGGTATTGTTTCTTGTTAAGTGATACAAAAGATAAAAACAGTTTAGAAAGATTAAAGATTTGTGAAAAGACAAGCGATGGTTTTGAGATTGCACGCTATGATTTGCAGCTTCGAGGTCCTGGCGATATTTTGGGAAACAGACAAAGTGGAGTTCCTGGCTTTTTGCTTGGAGATGTCGTTGCGGATGCGAATATTTTGGAAGTCGCAAGAGAAGATGCACTTTCTATTTTGAAAAATATTGAGAATGAACATTATAAAAATATAAAAGAATATATAGAAGAAACACTGGAACATGCCGGTTATTTTGATTGAAAGGAGCATTATGGATACAATATTTGATTGGTTAGATAAAAAACATCTAAAATATAACGATAAAAAATTGATAGAAGAAGCGTTCATACACTCTTCTTATGTAAATGAAAACAAACTATATAAACACGATAATGAACGTTTGGAATTTATGGGAGATGCTGTCTTACAGCTTTGGTCCACACGAAAACTTTTCTCGCTAGAACCAGCGTTAAGTGAAGGACAGATGACAACCTTACGTGCACAGCTAGTTTGTGAGGAAGCATTGGCTGCATATAATCGACAGCTGGGGTTGTGGCATTATCTTCGCTTAGGTGTTGGAGAAGAGAAAACAGGAGGAAGACATCGAGATTCCATTTTGGCAGATATGTTTGAAGCTTTTCTAGGGGCAATGTATTTGGATCAGGGTATGGATGCTGTAGATGTAATACTGGAAGAAGTCTTGACACCTGCGATTTCACGACCAAAAAGTGAAAAAGTAATCGATTATAAAACAAAATTACAGGAATATGTGCAGGGTGATACACGAAAAAATGTACATTATGAAACAGTTCATATTAGCGGTCCTAGCAATAAGCCTGAATTTGAAGTCATTGTTTTGCTGGATGATATTATTCTTGGAAGAGGAAAAGGCTTGTCTAAAAAAAGAGCAGAACAAATGGCCGCAAAAGATGCATTTGAAAAAATGGTAAAATAAAAGGAGAAATATTATGATTTATGCTTTATATCTTGTTTTAGCAGTATTGGTTGTTTTTCTATCTGTACGTCTATCGTATTATGTGGATTGTTTAGATAAGAAAACAAACTTATCTGGTGCATTTATTGGAGGAGTCATGCTGGCTGCTGTTACTTCTTTGCCAGAATTGTTTACATCTTTAACGGCTGTATTGGCGTTGGATCAGCCAAATTTAGTACAGGGGAATGTACTTGGAAGTAATATCTTTAATCTTTGTGTGATTGCGGGAATTTTATTGTTTGCGAGCAAAAAATACCAGAATGCAGTTTTGGCGAAATCACATCGTACAACATTGATATATGGAATTTTGATGTATGTTATCATATTCTTGGGAATCTTTATTCCAAAAGAAATTGGACTTGGAATCATAAATGTGAATTTTGCATCCATATTGATTCTTGCTGTATATCTTTTGAATGTGAAATTTATGAAACATGATGAAAGTGCACAAAGTGAAGATGATGAGGATATTCGTTTAACAACAGGACAAATCATGGTACGATTTGTATTGTTTGCGATTGCACTTGTTGCAGTAAGTATTTTATTAACACAGGTAACTGATCGAATTGCGGAAGAGCTGCAGCTAGGAGCTACCGTAGCAGGGGCTATTTTCTTAGGTGTTGCGACATCTTTGCCAGAATTAAGTGCATCTATCAATCTGGTGCGTATTGGGAATTTCAATGCCTCTTTTGGAAACATTGTAGGAAGTAATTTGTTTAACTTTATTATTCTTTCATTTGCAGATATTTTATATGTAAAAGGCGGTATTTATGTAAAAGAAGGAAGCGTGTTAAATCTTCTTTTGTTTGGGGTGTTCTCGATGTTTATGACATTAGGAATTATACGTTTTAAAAAGAATAGAGCAGCAGTGTTGCTTTGCAGTATTTTGGTACTTGCTTCCTATGTGACAAGTATTGTGTTGTCAATGTAGGAAAGAATAGAGAATAAAAATCGTATAGAAGTTTAATAAATAACTTCTATGCGATTTTTATTTCAATTGGAGGTTTACTAAAAAAGTACAGGATATTGTGTTTATTTTATTATAGATATTGAACACTAAGGAAAGAGAATAAAGTTATTTTTATTTATATTGCGAATATTGGTTATAGAATGTAAGTTTCTTGTTGTTGTACAAATAATTAGTTATAATCAGAAACATGATGAACAACATCAAGTAAATCTTAAGGAGGAAAACAATGAAAAAACAGAAGTTCATATCTGGTATGGCGGCAGTGCTGACTGTATGCATGAATGTAAGCGCTTTACCAGTGTCTGCTATTTCATCTCAAGTTTTTGCGATTGATGATTTAGTGGAGTTTACTGATAAAACAGATCGAGGTAAATGGGATAAAACAAGTGGAAATGGTTCCATCTCTTTTCAGGATGGTCAAGGTGATAATGGGTTTATGACAGTAAAATCGAATGGAGATACTATTTTCGCAGATACCAGTACAACAAAACGTGCAGATGGTTTTGTCGAAATGGATATGAAGATGACAGAAGCTCCAACAGGGGCAAGAATGGCGATTATTTTCCGCTATAATAGTCCAACTGATTGGGAAGGAATAGGTATTGATCATGGCGACTGGACATGGCTTAAAGGATCTGATAAATGGGGTTCAGTTTCTTCAACAAAGAAAATCTTTACTTCAGTTGGGGAAAAACATCATTTGCGTGTTGAATATCGAGGAAGTAACCTGAAAGTTTTTGTAGATGGTGAACAGGTAATAAATCAAGATATTAAAGAATTAAATGGTGCAAAAGAAGGAAATATTGGTATAAGGCTTTGGGGCGATATACAGGAAAATTTTGATGGACATTGTGCCTTCCAGGTAGATAATGTAACTACAGGAGATTTACAAGTAGAAGCAGGAATTAGCCCAGATAACGTTACCATTCCCTATGAGGAAGCAGGAAAAGAAGATGTAGTCTTTACGATGACAGAGGTAAGTCCAAATCTAAAAATGATTAAAAATGGTGATGTTTCTCTTATACAGGGAAAGGATTATACAATTGATGGTACCAATGTTATTCTTTCAAAAACGTATGTGGAATCATTGAAAGAAACAGCAGTAACAGACTTAACATTTGTTTTTGAAGATGAACAGGAAAAAACATGCCATTTATTCATTGAAAAACAAGAGGAAGTTGTAAGCTATATAAGAAATTTCAAAGAAGGAAAAGATGGCTTTGAAAAGGTTTTAGGAAGTGGTTCATTACAGGTAAATAAAGATTCTGTGACAATACAGGGAGATGGAGTATTTGTTGATAAAAATTCAAAGATTTTAAAAAATCAAGAAGTAGAATTTACATATGATCCTATAAATAACAATTGTAACTATGGTGTGATTTTGAGGTATACATCTCCTAGTGAATATATTTATGTAGGTCCATCAGGACAAAATGCACAGCATTATACAAAATGGGGAATCTATGGACCAAATGGATTGATTCAGGAAATCGAAGATAGTGGTTTCATATTAGAGGGACGAGAAGTACCTTATAATGTAAAAGTACGTCTAGTGGATAATATTATTACTATCTATGTGGATAAAGAAGAAATATGGAATGGGACAATTGATGGAATTACAATGAAACCAGGGAAAACAGGGTTTCGTACAACAAATAACGCAGGAATGACGATACAAGGCTTTACTCAGGAAACCGCTGTAAAATATAAAAAAGCAGCAAATGTTACTTCAAAACAAATCCAATCGAATGAAATGAGTGTAAAAATGGATACCGCATTTCCTCGTGTAGAAGAATATACATTAACTACAGGTGAAAAAGTAAAAGGGCAAAAAATTGCTTTACATCAAGTAGAAATTAATAATAAATTGTATACACCAAAGGTAACATCTGAAATAAATGGAAATAAAGCGATGTATCATATGAATATAGATGAGCTTAAGTTATCTTTTGATGTTATTTTTACGGTTGAAAAAAATGTGCTTTCTATGGATGTAGAAAATATCAAGGAAAGTGATACGAAATTATATACGCTGAATTTTCCAAGACATAGTTTGATTTCCATGTCCAGCAAAGATCCAAGTGCACAGCTTCGTGTGAACAATTATAAGGAAGAAAAGCGGATCAATCTTAAAGATGCAAAACCCTTTGAACATTACAATGAAACAACGCTGACTGTCTTAAGCAATGATAACGTGGCAGCCGCAATTAGTGGAGAATCATACAAAAATCGTCATGAAATGGCATATCAAACATTTGCGCTAGGAGATCATACTTCAACTGGTATATGGGTAAATGAATACACATATCGAGGACTTGATGGAGAATTGTATCGCAAGCATTACAGTGATGAACAAAAAAATGAACCATGGGCAAGAGTGGCAATTACGACAGATTGTAACAAAGATAGTAAAGTGGATTATCAAGATGGTGCCATTGTGTTACGTGATGATTGTATGGAACGTAAAACTGGTGCTGATACCGTAACAGATAGCTGGAATATGATTGCGATGAATGTAGGTTCGGAAGCACAATATCCATTCCTGCGTATTCTTGATAATGCGAAGAAAATGTCTTTAGCAACCGATAACTTTAGTCAAAATATTATTATCAAAGGATATCAAAGTGAGGGACATGATGCATCTCATCCAGATTTTGCGAACTATAACAAACGTGCTGGAGGTTTAGAGGATTTTAAAACATTATTGGAAGAATCACAAAATTATAATACAAAAGTAGGAGTTCATATTAATCATACAGATGTTTACCCAGAAGCTCCACAATACGAAAAAATAAAAACAGAATTAGGAGCATGGTCATGGTATGATTCCGCAAAACAAATCGTTCGAGAAAATGATGATTTAGATAAAACATCTCAGGGGCTTGATGGAAGACTTGAGCAGTTATTTGATAAAGATACAGAAAATATGTTAGATACTGTTTATGTTGATGTATTTTTCGGTACACGCTGGCCAATGTACAAATTGGTTGATAATATCAACAGCAGAGATATGGCACTAGGTACTGAATATGTTGATGAAATGGTATCTCACAGTGTATTTGCACATCATATTGGATCAAATTTTGGCGGAGCAGGAAATCTAGTTAGAATTGTGGATAATAGCCAGGCAGATATATTTGCTAATCATCAGCTATTTAGAGGTGCAGCAAGTCGTGCAAATGAGGATATAGGAATTGATGGATGGCAGGGAGCGAAAGATATGAATAAAGCAATCCAGTCATTCTATGAAAAAATTCTTCCAAATAAATTTTTAGCACAATATCCAATTATGCAGTATAGCAGTGATGAGAAAGCTGTATTAGGTAACAAAAATGAAGTTGTCACAAAAATGGAAAATGGTAAAAATATCATTACGCTGAATGAAAAAGCGGTTGCGAAAGGAAATCAAATCTTTATTCCTTGGGAAAATGAAGATAAAGAAAAAGAAGGAAAGATTTATCATTGGAATCCGGAAGGTGGAACAACTACATGGGAACTTCCAGATTCCTGGTCAAATGTAACAACTGTTAAATTGTATGAATTAAGTGATGAAGGGAAAAAAGAAGTAACTTCAGAAGTGATTCAAAAAGATGGAAATCGTGTAACGATAAATGCGAAAGCGAAAACAGGATATGTACTGTACAAAGATAAAGTTGCACAAAAGGATATGAAAACTGCAGATACAATGGAGTGGTCTAGTGGTTCACCGGTAAAAGATATGGGCTTTGATTCTCATAATTTCGATGAATGGAAGCCATCCTCCAGTGCAGAAAATACAGATCATATAACAATAGAAAATAATGAAATTGGAAATTCTCACTTATATATCAAAGGAGAAAACGATGGAAAAGTTACACAGACTTTGACAGGATTAATTCCAGGACAAACGTATGCTGCTTCTGTTTGGTGCATCACAGATGATGGAAGAAAAGCAAGTATTGAAGTTCAAAATGGTGATGAGGTTGCAGTGAATTATATGAATCGAAGCAATGTAACTTATGGAGTACACCATAATGATAAATATAAAACAAAAGCACAGCGTATGCAGGTTAGATTTACAGCACTATCTGATAGTGCTACTTTAACATTATCTGCTGCAAAAGGAAAAGATGCACAATCTATTGTTGATTTTGATGATGTTCGTGTTGTAAAAGTAGATCCAAGTACAAATCCAGATCCAAAAAAATATACGTATTGGGAAGATTTTGAAAATACAGATCAGGGATGGGGTGCATTTATATCTACGGAATCTGATCAATCTCATCTATCACAGAAAAATCCTGTAAATCCAGAAGTAACAGATGATGTGATTGATGGAAATTATTCTTTAAAAGTACGTGCTGGAGATTATATGCGTACGATTCCTTCCACTGTTCGTTTAGAACCGGAAACGGAATATAAGATTGGTATTTCTTATAAATCACCAGCAGCAAATGCATTTATTTTTGCGGTAAAATCGGATAAAGCAAAGGAAGCAAATGATGAAGCACATGCTGTGATTGCAAGTATTGATGCGATAGATAAAGAAGGAAATCTGGAATTAAAATTTACAACTGGAAATTATGATGACTACTATATTGATATTACGAAAAAAGCAGGATCGGAATATTACTTGGATAACTTCTATGTACAGGCTGCACGTCCAATAAATAGAGAAACTTTAGGACAGTTAATACAAGAAGCAAAACAACTTGAGGAACGTGCATATACACCAGAAAGTTATGCGAAAGTGGTGGAAGCAATCAATAAAGCAAGCAAAGTTTTAGATGATGCACAGGCCTCAAAGGAAGAAATTCGTGATGCTTATAAAGGTTTGGAAGCAGCTATAGAACAGCTAGTTCCTTATGCGCTTACAGAAGAAAAAGCTTCTTTAATGGAAATTGTTACAACAATGAAATCGTTACATGCAACCGATTACAAACAAGATGATAAATGGATGAAATTACAGACATTGATCAAAGAAGCAGAAGCATTATATAAAAATGATAAAGCAACTTCTGTACAGGTTAGTGATATGATTCGTGATTTGAATGATGCGAAAGACGCATTAAATCCAGTTGTTGATCGCAGTGCATTGAAAGAAATTATGAAAAAAGCAGAACGTGTGGATCGTAATGCGGTAGTAGATGGAGCTGAATTACAAACATTTCTTTCTGCGATTGAAAATGCGAAAGCTGTGGACATAAAACCTGGGGTAACAGAAGAAGAAATTGCATCTGCGACAAAAAAATTACAAGATGCATACAATATGATTCTTTTAAAAGAAGATATGAAAAATCAAATGGTAAATGAAGCACTTAAAAAAGCAGATGTAAAAGAAGAATATTATCTTGAAGAAGATTGGAAAGCCATTACAGAAGCAAAAACAGCATTGCAGGAAATGAGTACACAAACAAATGTGAAAGTTGCAGACTATTATGAAGTCTTAGACAAGCTAGAAACTGCATTAAACAATAAATTAAATCGTCCAGTAATTTCATCAAGTATAGAAATTGATTCTTCTGCATTTGACATAAAATCGAATAATGAACAGCCGCAAACGGGAAATGAGGGACCAATTGCACTTGCCTTTGATCAAAATCCAAACACTTTATGGCACAGCAAGTATGAACCAAAAGTTCCTGTTACTGCTCAAAATCCCGCACAAATTACGATTGACATGAAAAATGTGTATACTGTGAATCAGTTCTCTTATTTACAGCGGCTTACTGGTGATAATGGTAAAATAAAGAAATTTAATTTATATGTTAAAAACAATGAAAGCGATGATTGGACTAAAATTGTTGCGGATGGTACATTTAAAAATGTAAATGAAGTGCAAAAAGTGAAATTTGAACCTGTACAGGCACAATATGTAATGTTTGAAGTTACAGAAGGTATAGGAAATTTCGCATCCGCTGCAGAATTAGCAGTTTATGAACAGGCTTCTGATTTCTCAAATCTTCAAAAGGCAATGAGTGAATTTGAGAAAAAAGATCCAAAGCAATATACAACTGCAAGCTATACTGCTGTGAAAAAGGTATATGATGAAGCAGTGGCAATGTTAGATAATCCATTAACAGAACAAAAAAAGATTGATGATATAACTGGAAAATTGAAACAGGCAATTACTTCTCTTGAGTTACTTGCGACAGGAACAGATATCCAAATGTTAGAAAATGCAATTGAAGAAGCTAAGAAAATAGATTTGACTGAATATAAGGATACAAAAGCATTTGAAGCTGCATTGAAAGAGGCATTAGATGTTCAAAAGGATATGCAAGATGGTAAGGAAGTAACACAAAAGGAAGTGACATCAGCTGCACTTGCATTAGTTGAAGAAATGAATAATTTGGTACCGGTTGATAAGCCATCTGTAGATTATAGTAAACTACAAGAGGAAATTGACTCTGCTATTCATGATTCACAAGCTTCGAAATATCCTGTACAGCTTTGGGATGCATATCAGAATGCATTAAATCATGCGAAAACAGTTCTTAGTAAAGCGGATGCTACACAAGAAGAAGTCGATAATGCCTTAAAACAACTTCAGGATACACGAAAAGCATTAGAAGATAGCTTGAAAGATGATGGTTCGATTCCAAGTACTCCAATTGAACCTGGAAAACCAATCGTTGTACCAGAACCACCTAAAAATCCTGAAGAAGGACAAAACGAAACGGATACATCTGAAAAAACAGATAAGGAAGAAAATGAATCTTCTATTAAAACAGGCGTTCGTAGCAATACTGCTATTTTAGGTATAACTACAATTGCTGCATTAGGTGCAATGGTAGAGCTTATAAGAAAAAAACGTAAGAATTAAAGATGCCAAAATATAATGAAAATAGAAGAATATATATATGATGCTATGATTGAGCAATAAGGGAATAATGCAAATGTAATTATTTTATAAGCAAATGATGGTTAAAAAGGAGCGATATATCAAGAAATGATGTATTGCTCCTTTGGTTTTTATATCACAGGATACTTTAGGATTAGGAAGGCCGCTAAGAACATAAAAGGAAAATTAAGGAAATCTAAAATAGAACCGTTAAGGTTCTTAAGAGCTAGGATAAATTTGATGTCTGATATAACTTTTGTTATACGATTTGACAGGAGAAACTTCTTATTACTTTTATATCAATATGTATATGGTAAGTTATGAAAAATTAGCGTATTATGATTATGACAGATATTATCATCCTATTGTAAATGATCTTATCTTAAAAAAATAAGATTCTTGCATTATTTTTTGTATTTTTCCTTCTTTTTCTCGTATTAAGTTATGTGGAGAGTTTTAGGAGGTGAAATACGATGCAGATAGAAGCTGCAGCGGCTATTGATCAGCTGTCAAACAAAGAAATAAGCTATGATGAATACTGCAAGAAGGTTCTTATGAACAAATATGTACTTTCCCATATTTCAAGACATGTCATTACAGAATTTAAAGGAATGAGCATAAAGGAAGTTTTAACCTGTCTTGAACCAGATACAAAGGAAGGTATCAAACAAAGCGAAAAGATTAACGGTATGAATACAGAGGATATAACAGGAAAGGGTGGACTTGTTCGCTATGATGTATTATGTGGTCTAGGCTTGCCAAATCATGAAGGAAAAGTAGATATGTTCATGAACATTGAAGCACAGGGAAAAGACAATATGGGATATCCATTATTGAAAAGAAGCATATATTATGGAAGTCGTTTGCTGGTAAGGCAGAAGAATACACCCAATGGATTTCAAAAGACAAACTATGAGGATCTAAAGAAAGTATATTCCATCTGGATATGCATGAAACACAGTAAAAAGAAAAGCGGTGTAATGAATCGCTATTCCCTGCATGAAGAACATTTGGGAACAGCTTATGCATTTCCCAAAAGACATTATGATTTGATGAACATTATCATGATCTATCCACCAAAAGAAGTAGAGGATATCCATGATGGAACGTTCATGACACTTTTGTACATACTGTTTACATCAGGGATGGATTCAACAAGGAAAAAGGAAATTCTTACAAAAAGCTATGGAATACCAATGACAAAAGAACTGGGGAAGGAGCTGGAAGATATGTGCAATTTAAGTCAGTATATTAAAGAAGAAGGAATCCTACAGGGACGTAAGGAAGGACGCAAACAAGGCCGTAGACAAGGTCGTAGAGAAGGGCGAAAGGAGGGGCTTGTAGAAGGACGTAAAGAAGGAATTGAAAAAGGACGCAAAGAAGGAATTTTGGTAGGAGTTAAAAAAGGGAAGGCTGATGAAAAAATGGATATCGCAAAGAAAATGAAGGCAGAAGGATTTGACAATGCTTTGATTGAAAAACTAACAGGAATCCTTCTACATTAGAATTACATACAGAAAACCTCTTTGTATGCGTATATACGAAGAGGTTTCATTTTTAGTGTGGAATAGAATAAGTAGAGTAAAAACGACAAACAAAGAAATATATACTTTGAACTGATGTTTTAGAAACGTAATATTTGTTATTCTCGTTTTCTTTAATTAAGTTTACTATGAAGTATGTATGAATTTGTTTAAATTATGATGTTCGTATGTATTATTGAAATAAATCTGTTTTAACTTTTTTCTGAAAATGAATATAAAAAAAGAAAATTAATTTCACAAAGAAGGCGTAAAATCAATAATCATTTATTAAATATATTGGTAGAAAATGATCTTGTAAGTTGTTTTAGTATGAAAAGTTCAAGAGGATAATAGTAACATAAATGAGATATAAGGTAGTAGAGACATATTTCCGTAGAATTATGGAGGGAATTAGATTTGTAAATGTACTCCTCTTATACAGATACAATAATATGAATTATCATTAGGATTACAAGCACAATGGATAAATGTCTGTGCATTTGAAACCATTTTGTTTTTAATTTTACTCGTGCATAAAAAGTCCTTGCCAAAGCAATAATAAAAATCCAGAGAATTGTTCCTGTTATAATTTGAATGTTTAATTCAAAATTATCTGTGATACACAATAGTCCGTGTATTAACCCTATAATAATTATAGTGATCCCTAAAGGCTTATGAACGTTTCTTAGAATCTGATTAAGTTTTTTATTTTTAGAAATTCTTCCGATTACTTTTGAAAGAAGTAAAATACATATTGCGAATGATATCCATCCAAACCAGTGACTAATCATTGTATATTTACCTCCATTTTATAAGGCTTTTGATTGGTTAATTGCGTTAGATTTTATCATAGTAATATGTATGTATAGGTCAAACGATAAAGAATAAAGCTCTTCTAAGATTTTATGAAACTTTTCATGCTGCTATTAATAGGCACACTTCTATATGGGAAAAATAAAAAGAAACAGACAAGTATCTGCTTCTTACTTTATTTTAAGAAAAAACGAACCATTCTTTCGTATAGAGAAGTATATGGCTGATAACGCATAGGAAGATCCAGCCATGTCTTTTTGTCAACAATACTTTTTCGATGAGAGAATGTTTCAAAACCAATTTTTCCATGATAAGAACCCATTCCACTTGCACCTACACCGCCAAATCCCATTTGAGAGTTGGCAAGGTGAATAATCGTATCATTTATACATCCTCCTCCAAACTGACATGTTGTTGTCAGTTTTTTAATAGTTTCTTTCTTGCTGGAGAAGACATAGAATGCTAGTGGATGTTCTTTAGATTGTAAAAGCATAATCAATTCATCAAGGTTACGATAGGTTAATACTGGCAGAATAGGTCCAAAAATTTCTTCCTGCATAACTGCATCACCCCATGTTACATGATCCATTACCGTAGGTTCGATCTGCAAAGTGTTTTTATTTGTATTTCCGCCATATACAACTTTATCAGAATTGATCAGCTGAACAATACGAAAGAAATGTTTCTCATTGATAATTTTTCCATAGTCTGAATTCTTTAGTGGATCTTCACCATATTGTTTTTTGATTTGTTGTTTTACTTCCTTAAGAAACTCATCTTTTAAGATTCTTCACAATAAATATAATCTGGGGCAACACAAGTCTGTCCACAGTTTAAAAATTTTCCAAATACAATACGCTTAGCTGCCAGCTTTATATTTGCACTGGAATCAATGATGCAAGGGCTTTTTCCACCTAGTTCTAATGTAACAGGTGTCAAATGCTCACTTGCTTTGCGCATGACTTCTTTTCCTACACTGACGCTTCCAGTAAAGAAGATTTTATCAAATTTTCCTTCTAAAAGAGATGTGTTTTCTGCTCTTCCTCCACTAACAAGCGCAACATATTTTTCATCAAAACATTCATCAATGATTTTCTTTATGATTTGTGTCGTATTGGGAGAATATGCACTTGGTTTTAAGATAACGGTATTTCCGGCAGCCAAAGCATCAGCTAGAGGTTCTATCGTTAACATAAATGGATAGTTCCAGGGACTCATGATGAGGGTTACACCATAAGGACTTGGTTTTGTATAACTTCGAGAGACATATTGTGCCAAAGGTGTACGAACACGTTTTTCTTTTGAAAAAGAGTGAGTGTGTTTGATCATGTAGCTAATCTCACTTAAAGAAAGTCCTACTTCACACATATAGCTTTCAAAATAACTTTTACCTAGATCTTTTTTTAAAGCTTCTTCTATTTCCTGTTCATATTTTAAAATGGCAGTTTTCAATGTTTTTAAAGCATTGATTCTATATTGCACATCAAGTGTTTCACCACTTAAGTAATATAATCTCTGCTTTTCAATTAAAGCCTGTATTTCTTCTTTTTTCATTTGTTTTCCTCCATGACTTGTATATAAAATTTTTCTAGCTGTTTTGCATCCATTAATTTTGGTACTGGATATAAAGGGTTTGCTTCTTTATCTGCATAAGCAGCTAATTCTTCTATATCTTCTTTTTTGATTTGAGGAATCGTGTTTGGAATATGAAATTTTTTCTGCATATCTTTGATTGCCTGTATAAATTTTAAAGCACTGGTTTTTTCATCTTCCTTATCATTGCTTAGTCCTGCTGCACAGGATAGTTTATGTAATTTTTTATATGCACTTTCTTCATAAGCTTCCAATACATTGGGAAGTAAGATTGCATTTGCCAAACCATGTGCTATATTATATTTTCCACCAAGGGAATGTGCTACTGCATGGACATAGCCCACATACGATTTGGTAAAGGCACTTCCTGCTAAAAAAGAGGCATGCAGCATATGTTTTCTTGCTTCTATGTCATTTCCGTTTTCTACCACTTTTGGCAAGTTAGAAAAAATCAGTTTCACTGCTTCCAGCGCATCTTTTCTTGTTTCTTTTGTGGTAGAACGTCCAATATAAGCTTCTATGGCATGTGTGAGAGCATCCATGCCTGTTGTAGCACTTATGTGTGCAGGAAGGGATAGGGTAACCATAGGATCTAAAACAGCATAGTGAGGAATCAGGGAGAAGTCGTTCATTGGGTATTTATGTCGTGTCTTGCCATCGGTAATGACGGCTGCAAGGGTTGTTTCGCTTCCTGTTCCGGCAGTTGTGGGAATTGCAATCAACAAAGGCAGTTTTCGCAATACTTTTAAAATACCTTCCATTTTATCTAGGCTTTTCTTTGGTCTTGCGATGCGTGCTCCTACTGCTTTTGCACAATCTATACAAGAACCTCCGCCAAAGCCAATAATTGCCTGACAGCTGTTTTTAATATACAGTTCTCTTGCTTCTTCTACATTGTCGCTTGTAGGATTGGCAACGGTTTTATCATATATAATACATTGAATATCGTTTTGTTTCAGATGATTTTCCAATGACTTTGTCAGATGAAGACTTCGAATACTTTCATCACTTACCAAAAGTAAAGAAGAAATATTTTTTTCTTTTAATAATGAAATACAGGCTTCATAATCATTTAAAATCTTTGGCTTTCGATAAGGAAGCAACGGAAGTGCACATCGAAATACGCTTTGATAGGTTCTGCAATATACTTTTTTAATCAGATTCATAAGACTCCTCCATCATCTACAATTTCCTGCAGATTGTTTTTTATCTTTGTTAGACAGGAGTAAAATATACTTCTTTCTTCTTCTGTTAATCCTTTTCCACCTTTTGACAAGGCAACATCAATACGATCCATAAAAACTTCTGTAATTTGTTTTCCTTTTGAAGTTAAAGATAATGCATTGCGATAACGACGTTTTTCTGTTGTTTCTTCATAAAAAACAAGATTTTTTTCTATTAGCTGTTTGATAATTCTGGAAATTGCAGCTTTATCTAATAGACATTTCTTACTTAACTGTACAGGTGTTAAAGGTATTTCACTTTTATGCAGGTAATATAGACATAGAAAATGGGTTCCTTTTAATCCCAGTTCTTCCATTTCTGCACTTTTGATTTGCTGTATATTTCGATAGATAGAATGAATGCCAGATAAAAATAGTTCAAATCGATCCATAGTTTTTTCCTCTCTTTCTTTAAAGAGTGTAACAAATAAGATGTTGATATGTCAACATCTTATTTAGACATAATTGTATGTATGTGGTTAAGAAAGCAACTTACATCCTTTTTTTTAAAAGGGCGTGTTATACTTATTACAAGATAAGAAGACTTATAAAAGGAGGTATTTGAGATGAGTAAAAATGTATTTGATGATTTAAAAAACAAGGTAGTCGTGGTTACTGGTGGAACTAGAGGAATTGGCTTTGCGACAGTGAAAGCTTTCTTGCAGCAGGGAAGCAAGGTTGTTATGCTGGGTTCTAGAAAAGAAACGGTAGATAAAGCATTACATGAGTTAAGTGAGTATAAGGATACTATCATGGGACGCTATATTGATTTAAATGATTTATCGGCATGTATTGATCTTTTAAAAGAAGTTTTACAAGAATGGGGAAGTGTTGATGTATTGATCAATAATGCAGGTGTATCTGACTCCAAACATTTCTATTCCTATGAAGATGCTGATTTTGATCGTGTTATGAATATTAATCTTCGCTCTGTATTCTTAATGAGCAAAGCAGCTGCAGAAGTCATGAAAAAGCAGAAAAAAGGGGTTATCTTAAATACAAGTTCTATGGTAAGTATTTATGGACAGCCTGCCGGAGTTGCTTATCCTACAAGTAAATTTGCAGTTAACGGGATGACTAAATCATTGGCAAGAGAGCTTGGAAAAGATGGAATTCGTGTAAATGCGGTAGCACCTGGTATCATTGCGACAGATATGGTAAAGGCATTAGATCCAAATATGATTTCAGCAATGGCAAAAGGAGTTCCTGTGCAGCGTTTAGGGGAACCAGAAGATATTGCGAATGCATTTCTGTTTTTAGCAAGTGACATGGCATCGTATATCAGTGGTGCTGTTTTATCCGTAGATGGAGCATATGTATTAGGATAAAGCTGTGGCTGTTTTCACAGCTTTTTTTGACATTCTTTTCTTTGTGGGGTACAATAAAAAATGAATATGTCTTTTCTTATGATAGCTAAAAAGCACATAGATTTAAGAAAATCATAAGAAATACTTACAAAAAATACTAAGGAAATTTCTCTAGAATATAGAGGAAGAAAGGAAGAATGTCTATGTTACGATTTTTTAAAGAAAAACATATCTGGATCATTCCTGTATATACCGTTTTTTATTTAGTTAGTTTTTATTGGCTGGAGCAGCGCGATATTAATCAGTTTCATCTTATTCATACACCATTAGATGATGTAATTCCATTTCTGCCAATTTTTATTATTCCTTATCTTTTATGGTTTGGATATATTGCTGCCGTTGTTGCGTATTTTGCGTTATTTAATAAAAATGTAAAAGAATACTGGCAGTTAATGGCTACTTTAGGAGTAGGAATGACAGTATTTTTAATAATTTCATGGTTATATCCTAATATGCAGCAGCTTCGTCCTGTATTAGATGGCACTAATGGTTTTTGGACTGGTTTGGTAGCAAATTTATATGCAGTTGATACGAATACAAATATATTCCCAAGTATTCATGTGTTTAATTCAATCGCAGTATGTATTGCGATATTTGAGTGTAAAACATTAAAAAATCATAAAGGAATAAAAACAGGCTGTTTTGTGTTAAGTGTTTTGATTGTCTTATCTACCATGTTTTTAAAACAGCATTCCCTTGTAGATGTTATTTGTGCAATGTTGCTGAATGGATTATGCTATATCTTGTTCAATACTTCTTTCTTGCTGAAACGATACATGCGTCTAAAAGAGTATTTGCAAAATAGAAGAGAAGTACAAGCTAGTGATGATATTAAAAGAATGTTATAATAAAACCATAGAGAGAGTAGGAGAATTATGAGTACAATTATTGCAGGTTGTGGCTTTGGCGGAGCAGTTGTAGCAAGACAGCTGGCAGAAGCAAATGAAAAAGTAAGAATTATAGAAAGAAGAAATCATATCGGTGGAAACTGCTATGATGAAATGGATGCTTATGGAATTTTGGTACATACGTATGGACCACATATATTTCATACAAAGATAAAAGAGGTATATGAGTATTTATCACGTTTTACGAAGTGGTATCCATACCAGCATGAAGTAGTAGCGAATATTCATGGAAATATGGTGCCGGTTCCTTTTAATCTGCATTCAATTGATATGGTGTTTGAAAAAGAAAAAGCACAGCGAATGCGCTCAGTTTTATTAAAGGAGTATGGAGAAAATGCACGTATTCCTATATTACAGTTAAGGCAGCATGAAAATAAAGAAATTCAGGAACTTGGTAATTATGTATATGAAAATGTATTTTTGAAATATACGATGAAACAATGGAATCAAAGACCAGAAGAAGTAGATCAAAGTGTAACTGCCAGAGTACCGGTGTTAATAAGTGAGGATGATCGCTATTTTCAAGACCCATGGCAGGGAATGCCTAAAGAAGGTTATACGAAATTATTTGAGAATCTTTTAGATCATCCAAATATTGAAGTAGAACTTGGAAAAGATATTCGAGATATTATGGAATTTGATTTCGATAAGAAAAAAATTTATATAGATAAAAAAGAATTTAGTGGTAATATCATTTATACTGGTATGGTAGATGAACTGTTAGCTTATAAACTGGGACATCTTCCTTATCGTTCTTTAAAATTTGATTTTGAACATAAAGATATGGAATACTATCAAAGCAAAGGTGTTGTTAATTATACGGTGAGTGAAGACTATACGCGTATAACGGAATGCAAATATTTGACTGGACAGAAGTGTCCATCTACAACAATTATCAAAGAATATCCAAGTGCTTATAAAGCAGGAGAAAGTGAACCATATTATGCTATTTTAAGCGAAGAGAATAAAGCACTTCATAAACAATATGAAGATGTATTATCAGATTTTGGTAATTTCTATCTGCTTGGAAGACTTGCACAGTATCGTTATTATGATATGGATGCCATTGTGAAAGAAGCGTTGGATCTAGCAGAAAAGTTAAAGGGTGAAAGATAAATGGAAAAATTATTAAGTATTGCGATTCCCTGTTATAACTCACAGGATTATATGGAAAAAGCAATTACTTCTTTATTAGATGAAAAAGAAGATATTGAAATATTGCTGGTTGATGATGGTTCAAAAGATAACACAGGAATCATAGGGGATTCTTATGCTTCTAGATATCCAGGGACTATTATTTCTTTACATCAGGAAAATGGAGGACATGGGGAAGCTGTTAATACAGGAATTCGTTATGCCAGCGGGAAATATTTTAAAGTATTGGATAGTGATGACTGGTTTGATAAAAAAGCATTTAAGAAAGTAATTGAACAATTAAAGACTTTGGAAGAAAATAAACAAGAAGTGGATATGATGGTCGTAAACTATGTTTATGAAAAACCAAGTGAAAATAAACAAAGTGTTATACGATATAAAAATGTATTCCCTCAAAATCGTATTTTTACATGGGATGAGATTGGACATTTTATGCCACAGCAAAATTTGCTGATGCATTCTATCATTTATCGAAGAGAAGTATTGGTGAAGTCACAGCTTTCTTTGCCAAAGCACACATTTTATGTAGATAATCTGTTTGCTTTCCAGCCGCTTCCTTATGTAGATACAATGTATTATTTAGATGTTGATCTATATCGTTATTTTATTGGAAGAGAAGGCCAGTCTGTGCAGGAAGAAACGATGTTGAAGCGAATTGATCAGCAACTTTTGGTCAATCGTCTGATGATTGACACAATGCAGCTAAGTCTAAGAGAAAATAAAAAACGATATGCATATATGGTGAAATATTTGACAATGATTTCAGTAGTTTCTACGATTCTATTAGTGCGTTCAGGTACAAAAGAACACTTGAAAAAGAAAGATGAGTTATGGCAGTATCTAAAATTTGAAAAGCCCTGGCTGTATCGAAATGTAAACCACACACTTTTAGGAAAAGCAATTCAAAGGAAAACATGGGCAGGAAGAAAATTTTTATCTGTGATGTATGATATATCACAAAAGATTTTCGCGTTTAACTAATATGAAGAATTTGTGGAAAAAGTATCATCATATAGGGATTGTACTGCTCTATATGCCAATTTATTTCTTATGGTATTTTGGATTGCAGCAGAAGGAATTCATCTATCATGATGTATATACAGCAGTGGATGCACATATACCATTTATAGATTTCTTTATTTGGTTTTATGTGTACTGGTTTATCTTTGTAGTTGTTACTTGCTTGCTTTTATTTTTCACAAGTCGAAAAGAGTTTTATCGTATTTGTGCAGCTTTATTTATCGGTATGACCATTTGTCTTATTATATTTACGATATATCCAACAAGCTTTTCTCACAGACCACCTCTTCAAAGTTTAGAAGGAATAAGTGGATGGATGGTACAAAATATATATGAAGCAGATCGCTGTGTGAATGTGTTTCCCAGCATTCATGTGTACAATTCTATTGTTTGTGCGGCTGCTTTATGGAAAAGTAAAGTGCTTCCTTATGAAAAAACAAGAAAAATCGTTGGTGTTTTATCTGCAATCTTGATTACATTATCCACTTTATTTATCCGTCAACATTCTATCTTGGATGGATTGGCAGCTGGAGTGCTTGCGATTTTCATTTGTGTGCCTATATATAAAACAAAAAAAGATAAGAAAAAAGCAGAATTATAATTTGTAGTTCTGTTTTTTTATTACTTTTTTAAAACAACTGTATATATATGATATTGACAGTATATATAGAACAGTGTATACTGTATATGTAACTTAAGTACAGTATATATGCATATATTAGGAGTGATATGATGGAAATTATTTTAAGCAATTCTAGTTCTCGACCTATCTATGAACAGATTACTTCTCAAATTAAAGAAATGATTATGAAAGGAACATTAAAAGCAGGAGATCCAATGCCATCGATGCGAAAACTTGCAAAAGACTTGCATGTTAGTGTTATTACAACACAGCGTGCTTATGATGATTTAGTAAAAGATGGTTTTATTGTGACAATTCCAGCAAAAGGAACCTTTGTTTCAAATCAAAATCAGGATTTTATAAGAGAAGAGAATCTAAGAAGAATAGAAAAGCTTTTAACAGAAGCAGTTCTTATGGGAAAAGAAAACGGAATAGAACTGGAACAGCTGAAGCAAACACTTGAAGTATTGTACGAGGAGGAATAGGCTATGGAAAATGCAATTGAGGTAAAACATTTATCGAAACATTATAAAGATTTTACATTGGAAGATATTTCTTTACATGTACCAGCTGGTTCTGTATTAGGTTTAGTTGGAGAAAATGGTGCAGGAAAATCGACCTTTATCAAATCTCTTGTTGGATTGCTTTCTTCTGATTATGAAACCTTAAATCTGTTAGGAAAAGATATGAAAAGTGAGGAAACAAGCATCAAGGAAGATATCGCCGTTATTTTTGATACAACCCATTATAATCTGCAATTCCATCCTATGTTTATTGGAAAATTATTGTCAAAGGTGTATGTAAACTGGAATATGGAATCTTATGTATCCTATTTAAAGAAATTTCATTTGCCACCAAAGAAAAAATTAAAAGAATTTTCTAAGGGGATGAAAATGAAATTAGAGTTTGCAATCGCCTTTAGTCATGATCCAAAGTTATTGATTCTTGATGAGGCAACAAGTGGATTAGATCCAATTTTTCGAGATGAAATCTTAGATATTATTCGTGAGTTTACGGAAGAAGAAAATCATACGGTATTAATGTCATCACATATTACAAGTGATTTAGATAAGATTGCGGATTATATTGCGTTTATTCATCAAGGAAAGTTACTATTTGTGAAAACGTATGATGACATTCGTGAAAACTATGGCATTATCAACTGCGGCAAAGAAACTTTGGATATGCTTCACAAGGATGATATTGTCGCAATCCAGAAGGAAGTTTATGGGTATAAGGTAATGGTAAAAAATCGTTTAGAATTACAAAATAAAATTCGAGATTTAGATATGGAAAGAGCGTCTGTAGAAGATGTTATGCTGTTTTATGTAAAGGGTGAAAAGGTATGAAAGGGATTATTTTAAAAGATTTTTATGAAACATTTTGTATTAAAAAGAACTTGTTTGAATTTTTATCTGCTTTTGCATTCGTTGTTTTAATTGTTGCTTTTATGAAAAATTTGTATACTTTTATCTTGATTGTAGGGGTAACTTTACCATTGATAGGGTCTTCTCCTATGCAGTATTCCATGGAGCAGGACGATATTTCTGGATTTAATTCAATTCTTCTTACATACCCTTTAAGTAAAAAGAAAATTATGCTGGCAAAGTATTTGTCTTGCTTCCTGTTTCTTGTTGGTTCATGGATATTCTCTTTTTTGATTATGTTAGTATATGTATATGTTTATAAAACAATAGCGTTATATCCGGCATTGGAAATTTTTATAGCAGGAATGATTGTTTCTCTTGCTGTTCTTTCTATTTGTAACATGGGATTAATGATATTAGGTTCAAAAAAAGGTACCATTTTATTTATCGCAATTACGATTTTATTTTGTGCTGGATATGTATTTTCTGCTTTGAATATTGGGGTTGAAAATATTCTTTTACTTGATAAGCACTTATTAATGTTGATTGGTGCTGTTATCGCAATCATTCTTCTGTTTATTAGCTATTATGTGAGCCTAAAAGTTTATACAAAACGATATTCTTAAAAATAGTGTGTGGAGCAATTTTCCACACGCTATTTTTATCTTAAGATATGGTACAATAAAAAATGAGAATGCAGGTGTTTATATGATAAAAATGGTAGTTATATGTTTCATACTGCTTCAGGTAGATATTGTTTTATCTTCTTTACTGATGATTCTTATGGCATATATCGGAAAAAAGAGGCAAAGAAAAAATACACTTCAAGATTGGATAAAGTGCATAAAGAAAAAACATTTGATTTTGTATCTGGCTGGTTTTGAACTGTTTCGTTTAGTTCTGTTTTATTTGTGCATAGAAACTGTTTTTCATTGGCTTAGCATAGATGCTTTCTTATGGGAAACAGGTATGCTTGTCATCAGCTTTTTAACAACAGCATTTCGCTGGCTTACTTTGTATCGTCATCGTTCACAGTTTCTTGAAGAAAGTGGATTATAAAAAATCCGGTGTGTACCGGATTAGCTGCCAATTAAAAAGTCCAGAATATTCCATCCTCCATCTGTTTCTGAACGGTATAATTCTGTAAATCCACATTGTTTACAGCTGATGGTAATAAATTTTTTGTTTTGTACATCAAATATTTTTGCGAAATTTCCTCCAGTTGCCTGAAACTGATCGCTGACAAATTCATGACATCCACATTTTGGACATATAAACTGTTTCTTTTCCATCTTTTCATCTCCTTTCGTATTACTTATCTGTGTATATAGTATAAAACCATATAAGGTATAGGTCAATAGAGGTATTCTTTTATTAAAAAGAATGCTTTTTTATAATATTGACATAAAATGGAAATTAAAATATACATAATTATGTTGATTATGTATATTTTTGAGAATATAATGGTGATGGGAGGGATGTGAATGGGAAAAATTTATTTATGTATTGATTTGAAAACTTTTTATGCATCAGTGGAATGTGTAGAAAGGAATAAAGATCCTTTTCAAACTGCTTTAGTTGTGGCAGATCCATCTCGAGGAAAAGGAGCTATTTGTTTAGCAATATCACCTTATCTTAAAAAGATTGGGATAAAAAATCGATGTCGCATTTATGAAATACCAGAAGATATACCATATATTACAGCACTTCCCAGAATGAAATTGTATATGAAGTATGCAGCAGATATTTATGCTGTATATTTAAAATATATCGCAAAAGAAGATATTCATGTATATTCGATTGATGAAGCTTTTTTAGATGTAACTCCTTATTTGGAGTTATATAAGATGTCATCAAGAGAGTTGTGTGAAAAAATTATACAGGATATATATGAGACAACAGGAATCTGTGCAACAGCGGGGATAGGAACCAATTTATATCTTGCCAAGGTAGCACTGGATATTACTGCGAAGCATACAAAGGAGCATATTGCATATTTGGATGAGGAATTATATAGGAAATCTTTGTGGCATCATAAACCTTTGCATGATTTTTGGCAGGTAGGAAGAGGAATTGAGAGTCGTTTAGCAAAATATGGAATTGAAGATATGTATGATATTGCGCATATAGATGAAAGATTATTATATAAAGAATTTGGTGTGAATGCGGAATATTTGATTGATCATGCGTATGGAAGAGAACCTACAACAATGCAAGATATTAAACAGTATCGTTCCGCTCATACCTCTTTATCCAGCAATCAGATTTTATTTGAAGATTATGCTT
The DNA here is from genome assembly GCF_010537335.1 of Amedibacterium intestinale. Classification (NCBI taxonomy): domain Bacteria; kingdom Bacillati; phylum Bacillota; class Erysipelotrichia; order Erysipelotrichales; family Erysipelotrichaceae; genus Amedibacterium; species Amedibacterium intestinale. Next base: position 1,088,652 of record NZ_AP019711.1, on the reverse strand, counting down.
ATGAAGATGCTTTGCTGGTGATGAAAGAGATGGTAGAAATGCTTGTTTTAGAGCTTACCGAAAAGCATTTGGTAACGAATCATATTTCTTTGCGTATTGGGTATAGCGATGATAGTTATCCATCAACAGGAAAATCTCGAAAGTTTTCTTTAAGGACAGCGTCTTGTACATATCTGACAGATGCTTTTGTAACTTTGTTTAAAGAAGCTGTCAATAAACACTATCTGATTCGAAGCATAGGGATTGGTTTTCAAGATGTAGTAGATGAATGCAGGGAAAGCTATACTCTTTTTGATGATATAGAGGAAAGAGAAGAAGAAAAAAAGCTGCAGAATACACTAGTTGAAATTAAACAGAAATATGGAAAGAATGCCGTGTTGAAAGGAATGAATTTACTGGATAAGGCAACTGCCAGAAAGAGAAATGCGTTAGTTGGTGGGCATAATGCAGAATAGAAAAAAGGCGGATAGGGCAAAAATTTTTATACCATTTGAATCTTTGAAGGGATTTAAAGATTATCTGAAAGAAAAAGAAAGAGTTGTTGTGGAAAGAAAACTGTTGTTAGAGGATGTTTGTGAAGAACTGGATCGAAAACTTCATTCTTTGAAAAAAGGGGATATAATACGTATTGTTTATTATGATAAAGATGCCTATGTAAAAATAGAAGGAATGTTGGCAGATATAGATTTGGAATATAAAAAAAGAATTCGTGTCGTTAATACATGGATTGATTTGGAAGATATTGTTGTTATAGAAAGATAGATGCAGAGCTTTATAGAGATTGTAGAAAAGAATATTTGACAAGTGGAATAGGATTTGGTAAGGTAAGAAAAAAGTAGGGTGATAAGATGCTTTCAAAGGAAAGAATGCTTCGAATTATGAATATATTGAATTCGCATTCGTTTGTGACGATTCAAGAATTGATACAGCAGCTTGGGGTATCAAAGTCTACGATCAATCGAGATTTGATTGAATTAGAGCGACAGGGACTTGTAAAAAGAGAGCGTGGAGGCGCTATGAAAGTGGAAATGAAAGAAACACTTAATAATTTAAAAGAGATTCCGGTTCGTGAAAAAGAATATGTTCACAGAGAAGAAAAGAGAAGAATTTGCAAGCGTGCAGCAGAAAGAATTCAGAATGGAGATTGTATATATGTAGACAGTGGAACGACTCCCAGCTATCTTTTAGAGTATCTGCATCATAAAGATATTAAGCTGGTTACACCAAGTACCTATATTGTAAGGAAACTTCCAATGGATTTTCGTGGAGAAATATACCTGGTAGGAGGGGAATTCAATATCGGTTATGATATGAGTACAGGCTATCATACTTTGGAAATGATTCGTAAATTTCATTTTGATAAAGCCTTTTTTTCCGCAAGTGGAATCGATTTAACAAATGGAGAAGTCATGAGTGTTGATTTTTCCATAGGTGCTGTGAAAGAAGAAGTATTAAGAAGAAGTAGAGAATGTTATCTTTTGACAGATAAAAGCAAGTTATCTATACAGGCACTGGCAACATGGGCAAATTTGGAACAGTTTGATCTAGTTTTTACAGATGAGGAAGTAGAAGGAAATCTTCCGGATAATTTTATTGTATGTAAATGATAAGAGGGAACGCCCTCTTATTTTTTTAGATTCAAAATGAATCGATATGAATCAAAATGGATTGACAAATAGCGAAGTGTGAAGTATATTGAGAGTAAAGAGAAACACCTATTGGAGGAATGATGATGAAAACAGCAGACGAAAGAAAAAAAGCATTGCTGGAGGGAATGAAAGATGGTTTAATTGTTTCTTGCCAGGTACAAAAAGATGATCCAATTTACACAGAAGATATGGTTGTCAAAATGGCAGAAGCTGCAAAATGGGCAGGAGCAGTTGGAATTCGTGCCAATTCACCAGAACAAATCAAAGCAATTAAAGAAAAGGTAGATTTGCCAATAATTGGATTATGGAAAATATGGTATGAAGACAGCGATGTATTTATTACACCAACATTAGATGCGGCAAAAGCAGTATGGGAAGCAGGAGCGGAAATTATTGCCTTGGATTGTACAGCACAGATAACACATGAAAAAACAGTTGCATGGGATTTACTGGATCAGGTAAAAAAGGAAATTCCGGAAGCAATCATTTTTGCGGATGTTTCTAATTATGAAGAGGCAAAACATGCAGTGGAACATGGTGCTGATATTGTTGCACCGACATTATATGGCTATACAAAAGAAACAGCGAATATTGAAGGAGCCGATTATCGTATGTTTGCGAAAATATGCAGAGATTTTAAAGAGGATGCATATATCATGATGGAAGGGCATTTATATACACCAGAAGATGCGATGAAATGCATCTATTTAGGGGCACATGCGGTAGTAGTGGGAAGTGCGATTACACGTCCGCATTTAACGGCAAAGCGATTTGTAGATTTATTAAGCGGATATCAGCATAATTGGCGGGATGCAGAAAAAGCAAAACATTAAGGAAGGATGTATATGAAAAAGAAAATCAATATTGATGGAGAACAAAATGTAGAAGTATCCAAACCCATTCCATGTGAAAAAACACCGCAGGAGCAACTGCAAATTATGGAGGCTTATACCAAAGCACATAAAGATAGTGAGGGGATGGATAAAGCCAGAAGAGAAATCAATTGTTTAAAGACAATTTTTCCTGCATTGTTTCGTTCTATTGAAAATGATGATTTGCTTGCAGGACGTTTAGACTTTCTTCCTATCGGTTTTGGAAGTGTGACAAGTATTGGAGGAGTCGGACATTATTGTGTCTTTCATAAATTAAGAGCATTTAAGACACTTCTTTCTACAGATGAAGAAAAAGCAAGAGTAGATGTTTTATACGATTACTGGCAAGATCATGATACAAAATCTATTTATTGTCAGGATGTGTTGACACAAGATACCACTGGTCGTTTCATTGATTGTGCATATCCTTTTATGGCAACTGCTCGTTTATCTGGTATGATGTTAAATTATAAAAGATTGATGAACTATGGATTGGAAGGATTAAAGACATTAATTTCCAGTAAACCGCAAAATGAATTTTTAAAATGCAGCTATGAAGCAATGGAATTATTGCAGGAAGTTATTCAAAAAGAAATTTCTCTTGTTCAGGAAGCGAAAAAAACAGCAGATGAAACAAGAAAAAAAGATTTGGATTTGATGGAAAAGGATTTGGTATATATATGTACCAATAAACCATCTACCTTTCATCAGGCTTTGCAGTTGTTTTGGCTATATGCTTTGTGTGCAGGGGTTATCAATTATGGTCGAATGGATGATGTACTGGGTCCTTTTTTACAACATGACTTAGATACAGGAGTTATAAGTGAGCAGGAGGCGTATCGTTATGTTCGCTCTTTATGGAAAATGATTGAAAATCGAAGAACGACGGTCAATGGACGCATTATTGTGGGAGGAGTAGGAAGAGAACACCCTAAGGAAGCAGATACATTTGCGAGAATCTGTTTAAAAGTATGTCGCGATACACGTTATGTAGAACCACAGTTTACTCTTCGCTTCAGTAAAGATACCCCACAGGATATCATGGATATGGCATATGACTGTATAGGAAGTGGAGCAACCTATCCTACCTTGTATAATGATGATGTAAATGTTGATGCGCTAATGTATGGTATGCGTATTACAAGAGAAGTTGCTATGCAGTATGTTCCTTTTGGGTGCGGAGAATTTGTTATTCAGGGAAAAAGCGTTGGTACACCAAATACTTTATTGAACCTGCTAAAGCTTTTAAATATTACATTAAATAAAGGAATTGATCCTATGGATCATAAATATAAAGCAGGCCCTGTTGTTATAGAAGATTGTTCTACGTTTACTACTTTTGAAATGTTATATGATAAATATAAAGAACTGCTTGCTTATTATTTTGATTTAAGTGTGGAGGCACAAGTACATTCTTATAAAGTAATGAATGCATGTGTATCATTTCTGTATACTTCTATTTTAATGGATGACTGTATTGGAAGAGGCAAGGCATTGCTGGATGGCGGTGTTGAGATATTAGGAGGAACAAATGAAACTTATGGAAACATTAATGCAAGCGATGCTTTGTGGGCAATCAAACAGCTTGTGTATACAGAAAAGAAATATACGTTATCGCAGCTTGTAGAAGCAATGCTGCATAACTTTGAAGGATATGAAAATATTCGTAAGGATTTACTGGCACAGGATAAATATGGAAATGATAAAAAAGAATGTGATGCACTTGCCAATGATTTGTATGAATATGTTGCGAAAGGTATACGTCAAAGAGGGATCAATCATGGATTAGGGTATTATCTGATTGTGATTTCTAATAATCAGACTAATACGGATTGGGGACATCAGACATCCGCAAGTCTTGATGGAAGAAAAAGTGGAGTATTTATGAATCCTGCAAATAATCCGCAAGGAGGAGCAGCCAAAAGTGGACCGACTGCCTGTTTAAATTCACTGGCAACGTTTCAGGCTAAATATCATGGTGGAAGTGTACAGAACATGAAATTTACACCACGTATGTTTCAGCAGGATAGAGATAAAATAAAAATTTTGTTTGACACTTATTTTAAAAAGGGTGGATGTCAGCTAATGGTAACCGTTGTTGATCATGGGGTTTTGGAAGATGCACAAAAGCATCCGGAAAAGTATCCAGATTTGATAGTCCGCGTGGCAGGATATAGTGCTGTTTTTGTGAATTTAACAAAAGATATTCAAGATGAATTGTTAAGCAGGACATTGTATGATTAATATAACAAATATTGAAAAATTTGCGACACATGATGGTCCCGGCATTCGAACAACGGTATTTTTGAAAGGCTGTCCAATGCATTGTCCATGGTGTGCAAATCCGGAAACACAAAGTATACATTCGGTTTTTATGTATACAGCTTCTAAATGTGTTGCATGCAAAGCATGTATAAACCATTGTCCTTCTAAAGCTTTATCTTTTGTAAATGGACATATGCACTATGAGCAGACAAAATGTATTCTTTGCAGAACGTGTGAAAATGTATGTATGCAGGATGCAATAAGCTTTAATGGTGAAAATTGGAAGGAAGAGGATGTTTTAGAGGAAATTCTAAAAGATAAAGACTATTATGACGCTAGTGGAGGAGGCGTTACTTTTAGTGGCGGAGAGCCTTTTGTGCAGTTTTCCTCCCTTTTGCATCTGTTAAAGATGTGTAAACAAAAAAATATATCTACTGCAGTAGAAACAACAGGAGATGTACCCTTTGAAAGAATAAGGGAAGCAGAACCTTATCTGGATTTGTTTTTATACGATTTTAAACATTTGGATAATATTCGTTTAAAGAAAGTTACTGCTGGAAATGGGAAAAGAATCAAGGCAAATCTTACGTGGCTGTTAAAAACTTGTCCTGATAAAGTAATCGTTCGTATACCAATTATTCCTGGATTCAATTTTGAAGAAGCACTTTTAAAAAAGACATTTCATTATTTACAAGATTTAGGAGTAAAAAAGTTACATCTTCTGCCATATCATACATTGGGAAAACCAAAGTATGAAAAAATGGGGAAACTTTATACTATGGAAACTTCTATGATGAAAGAAGAGGAGTTATCAAGTTATCGTTTATATGCACAAGATCTTGGATTTGATGTTGAAATAGGGGGATAATAGAAATGTTTTTCTTCTTTTTATGGGAAGAAAAACGTTTTTTATGTGAAGATAGTAGAAAAAAGCTAGACCCCTTTCGATTTTTTCATAATTGTGGTATATTACTATACGATAATAAAAGGGGTATGTTTATGTGGAAATATCAATGTAAAAAACAATTGTTTTATATCTTGCTAGGTGCTGTTGCAGGAGCTATTATATTTGGATTGCTTGGTTATGAACATGATATGATTAAAGAAACACTAAAAGTGTATACGGATGATCCTGCAATCATAAATAATGCGCTTATTCCCTATATTACAGGGGCAATTACATTTGCCGGTATCATAAATGGAATCAACTTGTTTTTTCTTGTTATGCAGCGTTTTAATTTAAGCTTTTTTGTAACTTTTTTGATTTTGATGCTGGGTGGAGGAGAAATTGCAATTGTTGCTGGTACGATTGGTTTGCCAATATGTATAATCATTTATTTATATGGATGGATAACGGTTCCTAACAGAGGAAAAAAACGACAGCTGAATAAAGATTCATTAAATAGTGTAAAGGAAATAGAAAGAGTTTTCCGTTTGCATCATAAATATGATGAACAATATGAAGAAATTGCAGGGAAGATCTGGAAAAATATGCTGATTGCGAATGTTTTGTATATTATAGGTGCTCTTGCTTCTCTTTTAGTATTTGTGTATGTTAAAAATACCATGGTTGTATTGTTGTGCATGATGTTATATTTTATGCTCGTTTTCCAGATTACAAAAAGAAAAAGCATGATGCTTCAGCCAATTGTTTCTTTGCTTTATGATCAATGTGATCCTCTTGCCTGTGCAAGTGCTATTTTTGCTTTAGCTCATAAATCTCATAGAAAGAAAAACTTTCCATTAATCCAGCAGATGGCACAATGTATGATTTATCTTGATGATCCTCATCTTGCGATCGATATTATGGCTTCTGGAAATATGCAAAATAAAAATGGCTTGCAGTATGCATATCATTCTTTAATGGCATATGCGTATTATCAGTTAGGTGATAAAGGTATGGTTCAGCATCATTTTGATGAAAGTGAAAAACTGCCAATACGTAATATGAATGGGCCTCTTGGAATTATTCGCCTGCAAACATTGACAGCTATTCAGAATAAACTTTCTTTAATGGAACAGGATTTTGATAAAGCAGAACAGTTTTATAAAGGACTGTTATCTTCTGCAGGTTTTCGTTTTCAGAAAGTGGATGCAAATTACTATTTAGGTTTGATTGCCTTTGTTCAAAAAGATATTTATGTAGCGGCACGTCATTTTACAATGGTTATTGAACAGGGGAATACAATGTTCTTTGTAAATAAGGCAAAAGAATTTATGCGTTCTATTGAACGTGTAGAAAAAGCAGAAGAAGCATAACCGAGAATTATCTCGGTTTTTTTATGGGAAATTATGGGAAAATATATTTGTAAGGTCTTTCATGAAAAATGAATGTTGACATATAAAAAGAAGTGCATATAATAGTTAAGGTAGTTAATAGTTAAGCTACTTAAGTAAATTGAGGTGATGATATGAATGAGATGGAATTAGCTCGTAAAATCATGCATATGACGTATTTATTTCGCCAGGAAAGAAGTGCAGGTATGCAGCAGAAAGAAGTGTTTATGACGCATCGTGATGTATTGATGCTAGATGCAATTTTAAAACTTCATCCGAAAGAGGGAATGGTTCGTATGAATGAATTATCTCATTATTTTGGTATTACGCCTGCAGCAGTTTCGCAAATGATAAAAAATTACGAAAAAAAAGGCTGGATCGAACGTGTTCATCTGGAACATGATCGAAGAAGTGTTTATATCAAAGTTTGCGATTCAGCGATTCATCATATGCAGGAATGTGAAAATAGGATTACAGAGCGTTTGGGAGTATTTCTATCATCACTTGGAGAAGAAGATGCGCAGGCACTGTTACGTATTCTTGAAAAAGGAATCACATTTGCCAGAGAACATCATGATTCTTCCAAACAGGAGAAAGGAGAATAGGCATGTTAAAGCTTAGAAAGTATCTGAAGCCATTTATTGCCTCTATACTGGCAATTATTGTATTGTTGTTTGCACAGGCAATGTGTGAGCTTGCAATGCCGGATTATATGTCCAATATCGTCAATGTTGGTATTACGTCCGGTGGTATTGAAGATGGTGTTTTAGAAGCAGTAAGAGAAAGTGAATATGATAAATTAAAAATCTTTATGGATGAAAAGCAGCAGAAAGTTTTTACAGATAACTATGAACTGCAAACTTCCTCCAATGCCGATAAGGGTATGAAAGAAAAATATCCGGCACTTGAAAAAGAAAATGTATATCTTTTAAAAGACGTTGATAAAGATACAAGAGAAAAGGTAAAACTTGCATTAAGTGAAGCTGAAACTTGTGTCATGGTACTGGAACAGACACAGGCAAATTTAAGTAGTGAAGATATAGCTAATCTTACACAAGAACAAAAAGACATGATGGACATGTTGAAAAAACTTCCACAGGGTGTTGATGTATTTAATGTTTTGAAAATGATGCCAAAAGAACAGCTGGCAGATATGCAAAAAGAAATCACCAAAAAAAGTAGTTTGATGGGACAGGATATGATGGATAGTTCCAATGCCCTGTATGCGAAAGCAGAATATAAAAAAGTGGGAATGGACACTGATGCGATTCAGTATCGTTATCTGTTTACTAATGGCGGTTTGATGTTATTGGTTGCTTTAGGTTCTGCAGTAGCTGCTATCTGTGTTGGTTTCCTTGCTTCTAAAGTAGCAGCAGGATTCTCACGTAATTTACGTAAAGATGTTTTCCAGAAAGTAGAAAACTTTTCCAATGTAGAATTTAATAAATTCTCTACGAATACTTTGATTACACGTACTACAAATGATGTTCAACAGGTACAGATGGTGATGGTCATGATACTTCGTATGGTTATTTATGCACCAATTATTGGAATAGGAGCACTGCTGAAGGTGATTAATTCCAATGCAGATATGACATGGATCATCGGACTTGTTGTTGCGGTTATTATTGGCATTATGGCTACTGCCTTTGCTTTTGTACTTCCAAAATTCCGTATTCAGCAGAAATTGATGGATAAGTTAAACTCTGTTGTACGTGAATTGTTAGATGGTATGCCGGTGATTCGTGCTTTCAACAATCAGAAAATCGAATCTCAAAAATTCCATAAATCAAATCATGATATTATGAAAACACAGTTGTTTGTCAGTCGTTCTATGGGATTTTTGCTGCCAATCATTATGTTTGTGATGAATATGTCTTCTATCTTAATTGTATGGGTTGGTTCTCATCAGATTAACGATGGTGTGTTGATGGTTGGAGATATGATGGCATTTATCCAGTATGCAATGCAGATAATTATGGCATTTATGATGGTAACGATGATGTCTATCATGATACCAAGAGCTTCTGTTGCAGCAGGTCGTATCAAAGAAGTACTAGATACGGAAATCAGTATTTGTGACCCTGAAAAAGCAGAAAACTTCGATGCAGACAAACGTGGAGAAATTGAGTTTAAAAATGTAAGTTTCCGCTATCCTGGTGCAGAAGAAGATGTTTTGCATAATTTAAATTTCACTGCCGAAGCAGGAAAAACAACAGCGTTTATTGGAAGTACAGGTAGTGGGAAATCAACCATTGTCAATTTGGTGCCTCGTTTCTTTGATGTTACAAAAGGTGAGATTCTTGTTGATGGTGTGAATATTAAACATGTTTCTCAGAAAGCTTTACGTGATAAGATTGGATATGTTCCACAAAAAGGATTCTTGTTCTCTGGAACAATTGCGACAAATCTTCGTTATGCGAAAGAGGATGCAAGCGAGGAAGATTTAAAAGCTGCAAGTGAAATTGCACAGGCAATGGAATTTATTGATAATAAACTTGAAGGTTTTGATACAGAAATCGCACAGGGTGGAACCAATGTATCTGGTGGACAAAGACAGCGTTTGTCTATCGCACGTGCATTGGTGAAAAAACCGGAAATCTTTATTTTTGATGATACATTCTCAGCGCTTGACTTTAAAACCGATGCAAAACTTCGTAAAGCACTTAATGCGTTATGTGAAGAAACAAGAAGCACAGTGTTAATGGTTGCTCAGCGTATTTCTTCTATTATGCATGCGGATCGTATCGTTGTTCTTGATAAAGGGGCAATCGTTGGTATTGGTACGCATAAAGAATTAATGGAAACATGTGATGTGTATAAAGAAATTGCATATAGTCAGTTGTCAAAGGAGGAATTGGAAAATGAGTAAAACAAATCGTCCTTCTCAGACTATGAGACATGGTCCTATGAGAGGCAGGGGACCAGCTGAAAAAGCAAAAGATTTTAAAGGTACTATGAAAAAACTGATTGGGTATTTAAAACCTTATCATTTAAATATTATTGTTGCGTTTATCTTTACTGCCTTTTCTGTTGTATTTATGGTTATAGGACCTAAAATTTTAGGAAATGCGACAACGGAAATTGCAAATGGCTTATCCGCAAAATTAAGTGGAACTGGTGGCATTGATTTCAATCGTATTGCGGAAATCTTAATGATGTTAATTGGATTGTATCTAATTTCTGTATTATGTAACCTGATACAAAGCTGGTTAATGGCAGGTGTTGCACAGAAGGTAACTTATAATCTTCGTAATGAAATGGCTGCCAAGGTTGATCGTTTGCCATTTAGCTATTTTGATACGCACTCTAATGGTGATATCTTATCTCGTTTCTCAAATGATGCCGATTTGATTCAGCAGTCTATGAGTACTGCCTTGGCACAGTTGTTAAGTGCTGCAGTACAGCTTGTTGGATTCTTGATTATGATGTTGTCAATCAGCTGGCAGATGACTTTAGTGGCATTGATTGTTGTGCCATTGTCTTTGATTTTGGTTACAACGGTTGTAAAACACTCTCAAAAATTCTTTGCGAAACAGCAGGCTTCTTTAGGAAATGTAAATGGTCATATTGAAGAAATGTACAGTGCGCATTTGATCATGAAAGCATTTAATGGAGAAGAAAGAAGTATTTCTGAATTTAATGAGTTAAATGATGAACTTTATAATTCCGCATGGAAATCCCAGTTTTTAAGTGGTTTGATGCAGCCAATCAGTATTTTTGTAGGAAACTTGGGATATGTCGGTGTTGTTATCTTAGGTGGATATCTAACAATGAATGGTATTATTGCGATTGGGGATATTCAATCCTTTATTACGTATGTAAGAAGTTTTAATCAGCCAATTTCTTCTATTGCACAGAATATGAATGTATTGCAGTCTACAGCTGCAGCTGCAGAACGTGTATTCGAATTTTTGGATGAAACAGAAGAGATTCCAGAAACATCTACACCAGTAGAAGTCTTTGATGAACATGGTGAAACAAAGATCAAAGGACAGGTAACATTTGAAAATGTACATTTTGGCTATACTCCTGAAAAAACAATTATCAATGATTTTTCCATGTATATTAAACCAGGGAAAAAGATTGCGATTGTTGGTCCTACCGGTGCTGGTAAGACAACGATTATTAAATTGTTAATGCGTTTCTATGAATTAAACAGTGGGGCTATTTATGTAGATGGCATTAAAACAACCGATATGCGAAGAAGTGATTTGCGTTCTTTGTTTGGTATGGTACTGCAGGATGCATGGCTGTTTAATGGAACGGTAATGGAAAATCTTCGTTATGGAAAATTAGATGCAACAGATGAAGAAGTTATGAAAGCGGCAGATGCGGCTTATGTAGACCATTTCATTCGTACTTTGGAACATGGTTATGATACAATGATCAATGAAGAATCCAGCAATATTTCACAGGGACAAAAACAGCTGTTAACAATTGCCAGAGCTTTCTTGGCAGATCCTAAGATTTTAATTCTTGATGAAGCAACATCTTCTGTAGATACTCGTACAGAAGTATTGATTCAAAAAGGTATGGAAAAACTAATGGAAAATCGTACAAGTTTTGTGATTGCCCATCGTTTATCTACGATTCGTGATGCAGATTTAATTCTTGTCATGAAAGATGGAGATATTGTAGAAGCAGGAAATCATGAAGACTTAATGAAAGAAAATGGTTTCTATACACAGTTATACAACTCACAGTTTGAAGAAGAATAAAAAAGAAAGGTATTTTGATGGATATTTCCACTAAAATACCTTTTTTCATATAAAATCTGAAAGTGTAAGAAAGGATAAAGAAATGAAGAGATTGCTGTATGAATATTTAGCTGTTTATCTTATATTAAATCTAGTATCTTCTTTGAATTTTTTACGCGATGGATTTCCTTCTACTCTAAAAATTTGTTTGTTTTTTACATCATATATTACAGACCAGACGGTATCAGCACCTTCTTTTCTATCATATTGACACATAAAACCATATTTTCCTGAAAGAATACCTTTTGCGAGTTCTAAAGAATATGCGCCCTGATATTGTTTTAATACATGGTTCACAACGCTATATCGTTTTGTTGAATTCCAGTCATCGATACGATTTTCATTATATGATGACATTTTTGTTGAATGAAAACTGTTTGCAGCAGCTACATAATCATTTTCATTAGGGTAAATAACTTCTACAACATAAGGATTGCATTCGACTACTGCCATATCGCCATTTCCATCTAGCAATGTAATTGTTTGCTGAGAAGCAATTGGTATTTCTTTTAAGAATGAGATGGCTTGTCTTGTCGTTTTGCATTTTTCTAGGATATATCGAATGAGTATACCTGCATTACATCCATATTTTCTAACTTTTGGATATATAAAGGTTAAACCAGCAGCTAAACCATATTCATTTATACCATCTTCTATTTGCACAAAAGCAGTTGTATTTCCGTTGAATGAATAAACATTATCTAATGTATATACACAATTCATGTACAGATTTTCCAGTTCCACCAAAAAATCACTGTTTCTTCCAAAGATAAGATTTTGATGATCTTTACATGCGAAGCAAGTACAGTGGTTACTGAATTCAAAACAATACATACTTAATAAAAAGGTGCATAAATTCTCATAAGAACACTCTTGTCCATCAGCAATTCCTTTTATTTCCTCCAATATTTCTGGATAATATTTTTTGTAAACAGGAATACTGCCCTTTGCAAATTCTTTCCTTTCTTCATTTATGACAAAAGTAGGTTGCTTTGTAATTTCTATTCCATGCTTTTTTAATGCTTGTCCCCAATGGTAACCTGCTTCATAATGACTTTTTTTAAATCTTACGTGATACATTTTTTCACATCCTTTTTAATTTGAATAGGTAAGGCCTTACCTGTTTCTAAATTAACAGAGTAAAAATTTTATGTCAATGAATTAAAATTTTAGCTTTTGTAATTTAAATCATGGATGTTTTCTATATACCAATATGTATATGGTAAGTTATGAAAAATTAGCGTATTATGATTGTGATAGATATTATCATTCTATTGTAAATGATCTTATCTTAAAAAATTAAGATTCTTGCATTATTTTTTATATTTTTCCTTCTTTCTCTCGTATTAAGTTATGTAGAGAGTTTTAGGAGGTGAAATACGATGCAGATAGAAGCTGCAGCGGCTATTGATCAGCTGTCAAACAAAGAAATAAGCTATGATGAATACTGCAAGAAGGTTCTTATGAACAAATATGTACTTTCCCATATTTCAAGACATGTCATTACAGAATTTAAAGGAATGAGCATAAAGGAAGTTTTAACCTGTCTTGAACCAGATACAAAGGAAGGTATCAAACAAAGCGAAAAGATTAACGGTATGAATACAGAGGATATAACAGGAAAGGGTGGACTTGTTCGCTATGATGTATTATGTGGTCTAGGCTTGCCAAATCATGAAGGAAAAGTAGATATGTTCATGAACATTGAAGCACAGGGAAAAGACAATATGGGATATCCATTATTGAAAAGAAGCATATATTATGGAAGTCGTTTGCTGGTAAGGCAGAAGAATACACCCAATGGATTTCAAAAGACAAACTATGAGGATCTAAAGAAAGTATATTCCATCTGGATATGCATGAAACACAGTAAAAAGAAAAGCGGTGTAATGAATCGCTATTCCCTGCATGAAGAACACTTGGGAACAGCCTATGCATTTCCAAAGAAATATTATGATTTGATGAACATTGTCATGATCTATCCACCAAAAGAAGTAGAGGATATCCATGATGGAACGTTCATGACACTTTTGTACATACTGTTTACATCAGGGATGGATTCAACGAAGAAAAAGGAAATTCTTACAAAAAGCTATGGAATACCAATGACAAAAGAACTGGGAAAGGAGCTGGAAGAAATGTGCAATTTAAGTCAGTATATTAAAGAAGAAGGAATCCTGCAGGGACGTAAGGAAGGACGCAAAGAAGGAATTTTGGTAGGAGTTAAAAAAGGGAAGGCTGATGAAAAACTGGATATCGCAAAGAAAATGAAGGAAAAAGGATATTCTACAAAAGAAATAGAAGAATTAACAGGAATCCTTCTATATTAGAATTACATACGAAAACCTCTTTGTATGCTTATGAAGAGGTTTCGTTTTTAGTGTGGTATAGAATAAGTAGAGTAATAACGAAAAAAAAAGAAATACATACATGTATGTAGTTAGAAACTTAGCAGGAGTCATAATGGAGAATGAAGAAATCATCAAGTATGCAGAAGAGCTTTTGATTGCTTTTACCTCAATGAATTTGTATAGATGAAAAATTGATGTGGTGTGAATATATGAAATTACTGGATAAAGAGAAAATAGAGGATAGTGTGATGTGGATCAAAGAAAAAAGAACTGGGAAAGGAGCTGGAAGAAATGTGTAATTTAAGTCAGTATATCAAAGAAGGTATCATGCAGGGACGTAAGGAAGGACGCAAGGAGGGGCTTGTAGAAGGACGTAAAGAAGGAATTTTGGTAGGAGTTAAAAAAGGGAAGGTTGATGAAAAAATGGATATCGCAAAGAAAATGAAAGTAGAAGGTTTTAGTAAAGAAATGATTAAAAAACTTACTGGAATTGCTTTGAACTGATGTTTTTGAATACATATCTAAGTCATCGCTATTTTTTCTAAAGTAAAACGCCCCAAAAGAATGGGGCGTCTTTGTATGTTTGTCTTCTGCAGATTTGTTAATAGATAGTACTTTATCAATATTGTTTAAGATAAAGCTTGTTTAGATTTTTTAAATGTTGCTTACTTTTTCATGTTGGAAAGTATTTTCTTGAAATCCTCCAGGTTTTTCGCAAGTTTATCTGGGTCTTTTTCTTCTGTGTAAGTTATATAAGCTTTCTGATAGCTTGTTTCAAAGGCTTTCCATATAAGAAATGGATAGGCATCTTTTTTGAAATGGCTTGCCTGAATTAAATATTCTTTCAATTCTTCACGATTTTTAAAGTATGCATGTTCTTCAATGATTTCACTAAGCAAGTCTTTTAAAGACCATTTCTGGTTATGAATGGTAAGCATAGCTTTTCGCTCCATCACAATCCCATTTTCTTTGATTGCGTTATTTAATTTAAGAATATCTTCATCTTCTACCTCTTTGAAAATCATAAGATCCTGTGACATATGATAGCTTTCTTTTGAACTTTTTTTATGATAGCCATTGATTTGAAATAAATATCCAATACTTTGGTTAAGTGCTTCATCATCTAAAAAAGTATGTGGAAGGTTTAGCTCACTGCAGATTTTTTCTAAAATTTCTTTTTTGTGTGTTTCATCACCTAAATATATTAGTACATGTTTCATATCGTATTCTCCTATAGTTTTTTAAAGAAATGGTTAGCAATCTTATCCATTTTTCTATAGAATACGATAGTTCCTGCACATAACGCAAGCAATATGATTATAGATACAGGAAGAAGAAAGGTATTAGGCAGATAGTAAAATAAGAATCCTAGAGGTGCTAATATCAGCATTCCGCCAAACATAGGAATCATTGCGGTAAAGTTTTGTTTAACCGCAGCTGCTTCCTGTTCCCAGACAAGTTTTGGGTGTGCCATATCTAAAAGAATTCCTAGATAGTTTCCAAACAATAAAGAAGGAAGACTGCATACGATCACAATGAGCATATCCATAGCATGAAGTGGGAAAATGAAAAATAAAGGAAGAATAGAACATAAAGCAGTTAGAAAAGATATAAGAATTCCACTGTTTACTTTTCCTTGGATTTGTTCCTTTAAAGAAACAGGAATATATTTCATAAAGGCAACATTTTGACCTTCTCTTGAAATTGAAGTAGAGCTTATGCAGTTAATATTACTAAACAAAAATCCAATTCCTATACCAATCACAGGCAGGTAAGGTTTTATAAAGGACATATCCAGCTGTTGTAAAATGGAGAGGCTGATTTGTGAAGAGGAAGAAAAGTAAAAAATAATATAAAGAATTGGAAACAAAATAACAGGAGAAATACAGTTTATAAAATATACAGGTGTTCGAAACAACAGTTTTAACTCTTTTTTTGTGTATGCGAATGTTTTTCCCTGTTGTTTGTTTAACTTTTCCATTTCACTTGAAGTAAATCTCTTTCTTGTGCTTGTAGTTTCGCTGAAGCCAATCGCTCCTTTAAAATATAGAAATTTTCCAAGAAGCAGGAAGATGAGAAAAGAAAGGATACTGATTGCGATAAATACGAGCAAATGCAAGATGTTTGTATTGGAAAGTGCATGACTGGCGAAAGAAATAGCGGGAAACAGCCAGGTACCCAGTTTTAATACAAGAGAATCTGGATCGGTTAAAATTGTAGTAAACAGATTACTTTGCTCATCCATCATCATAGGAGAATTCATAAAGTAACTAAATGCCATTGCCAGCACGATAACGAAGAAACCGCCAATAATATTAAAACGATCACGATTTTTAAAAAAAGGAACAAAACGCATCATTAGCATCGTTAATATACTGGATAATACCAAAGGATAGATTGGCAGCAGTAGCAGTACAACAAGTGCCATCAGGTAAAAGAAGATACCAGGATGCAGGTTGGAAACATAGGCAGATAATAGTGGAATACTGACGATAATGGTAAATGCATATTCATATAAAATACAGGTTGTGAATTTTCCTGCCAGAATGGTTTGGGGAGGCAAAGGGAGAACGAGTAAGGTATCTAAATCTTTACTGAAATAGAAAATACTTGGAATTAGAAAAATAGAAAACAGGAATATAAGGATACTGATGATAAAAAATCCAAGATATAATACGGTACTTTCTAAATGTAAAATGGATAGAGCCTGTATGCTTGTATCAAACATTATATAAAATAAAAACAAGGTAGGAAGAAAACAAAGAGCGATAAGTCCATATAAACCTATCATTTTTATTTTGTTTGATTTGCCATCACTGAATAAGGAAACATTTTTTAATAACGCATGCGTTAATGTGAGGTATTTACGCATGAGAAATAACCTCCATAAATACTGCTTCCAAAGAATCACAGCTTGGATGTTGTGCCTTTAATTCTTCTAATGTTCCAAAAAAGAGAATACTTCCTTTGTTTATGATGGCAACTTTATCGCATAATTTTTCTGCGACTTCTAATACATGGGTAGAGAAGAAAACGGTATTTCCTTTTGCGGCATGATCTTTCATTCTCTGTTTTAGACTGTAACTGGACTGAGGGTCTAATCCTGTCATTGGCTCATCTAAAATCCATACGTTTGGATCACTAATCAAGACACCCATAATTACAATTTTCTGACGCATTCCATGAGAATAGGATAAGATTTTGTCATTTAAGGCATTTTGCATCTCAAAGGTTTCAGAGAGTTCCTGAATACGCTGTTGTCTTGTGGCGTTATCCACCTCATACATATCTGCCATAAAATTTAAATACTCAATGCCTTTTAAACGCAGGAAGATATCAGCATTATCTGGTACGATACCAAATTCTTTTTTCGCTTCTAAAGGCTGGGTTACAATGTTTTTACCATTAATTAAGATTTCTCCTTCATCTGGAGACAAAATACCGCTGATCATTTTGATCGTCGTAGTTTTTCCTGCCCCATTTGGACCAATAAATCCAATGATTTCTCCAGTAGGAATTGTCAAGTTGATATTGTCTACGGCTTTATGGCTGCCGCTGTAAATTTTTGTTACGTGTCTAAGTTCAATCATAATTTTTTATTTCCTTTCTTTTGTGTGGCATTTTGAAAACTTAAATAAGAGTAGATAAAGGGAAGAAGTGCAGAAGTTAAAATAACTCCAAGAAGAAAGGATAGAATCCATTTTGAAGGAAGAAACATTCCTGCAAGAACGACAAAGCCACAGATGACCCATACCTTTCCAGAAAAACGATGTGTTTTATACCATACGGTTTCGTTTGCTAAAGTCCATGGTGTTTTTACGCCGAATGTATAATTGAATTTAATTTTTGGCATACTGTTTCCAATGACGATAAACAAAAGAGCCAGCAGGGGGAACATAATGAAATTCGCATTGATGGCTTTTGGATGATAGCTTGCAATTAAAGTCATCGCAAGGATAACAACAGAAAAGAAGCATAATATCGTTTGTGTTAGCGTTTGTACGCTGTAAAATCGCTTATAGTTTTCTTTTTTAGGATCAATTTTGGCCGTAAAAGGAATTAATCCCCATCCTAAAAGATAAATAGCTAATGGCATAAATACAAAGGACTTGGCAGAATAGCTGTCTATTTTCCCCTGTGCATTCCAGTGTGTTGGTATTTGCTGAGGAAGCTTTGGATAAAACCATAAACAAATTAGAAGCATCATAATAAATCCAATCAAGAAGATAATGTTTTTCTTTTTCATTTTTTTTCACCTCTCAATGATGTGAACCAGCCAATCATATCGTCCAGTACACTTGTGTTTAATTCATAATAAATATATTTACCTATTTTTTCATCACTAATAAGATCTGCCTGTTTGAGAATCGATAGATGATGAGATATGGTAGCATTTGTTGTTTGAAAATGAGCAACAATATCTCCGGCACTTCGCTTGCCATCTTTTAAAAGTGCAATAATTTCTCTTCGGGTAGGATCACTTAGTGCTTTAAAAGTATCCTGCATGTGCATGGCATCACCTCTTTCATTTAGATGGTTATCTAAATGAAGTATAAAACCTTTATAGTATAATGTCAATATATAGCAAAAGAAATATAAATATGATAAAATGAACACAAATTTAAAGAAACAGAAAGAAGGATATTATGAGCAGGCAAGTAAGCAAGAAAAAGAAAAAAATTCCGATGTGGAAACGTATGCTATACAATTTTTTATTGATCATTGCATTAGGAGTCTTTGTGTATTCTGCTTATCAGTTGGTAACAATTTATTATGGTGCATATAAAGAAGATAAAGCAAATACAGAGCTGGCAAAAGTTGCGAATGTGGATGAAAAAGATGATGGACTTTTAGATATCAACTGGAACGATTTGAAGAAAAAGAATGAAGAAATTGTTGCGTGGATTCAAATTCCTGGCACCAAAATTAATTATCCAGTGGTACATGGAAGTGATAATTCTTTTTATTTGACACATGGTGCTGATAAACAGCCATATTCTTCTGGTGCAATCTTTATAGATGCGAATGCACAGAAAGATTTTAAAGATGAGAATACGATCATTTATGGGCATAATATGTGGCATGATACGATGTTTACTCATATTGAAAAATTCAAAGATAAGGAATTTTTTGATACACATCCATATTTATATATCTATACGCCTGATAAAATATACAAATGTGATATTTTCAGTATTCATACAACAACAAGTACTTCTTCTTCCTATGATACCCAATATGCCAGTGAAGAAGAGTATGCAAAATATTTGGATATGATACAGAAGCAGTCAGATTTTAAGCGAGATGTAAAAATCAGCAGCAAGGATCATATTGTCAGCTTAAGTACCTGTTCTTATGAAAGAAATGGAGAGTCTAGTGAACTTCGCTATTTGCTGCATGCACGTTTAAATGAAATCAAAAACAAATAAATGTTTAAATTAGGAACAAAGGAATATTCAAAAGAGTATTTCTTTGTTTTTTTGTTATGGGAAAGAAAATGAAGAATAGTGCAGGAGATATTGGTGTTTTTAAACAGAAAGTTTTATTTATGTTATGAAGTATCAGTGATATGCATACAGTAAAGAAAGAGGTGTAGAATATGTTTTCTAAGAAATGCAGAACCTTATGTATAGAGCTTGTTATTTTACTTTGTATAGGGATTGCGATGGTGGGAAGCAGTTCTCGTTTATGGGCACAGGCAAAGTTTGGAGATGCTCATTATTTCATGAATCGACAAATAATTTTTGCATTGCTTGGTTTTGTAGTGATGTATGTAGCAAGTCGTATTTCTTTATGTAAGCTTCGAAAATATATAAAAGTTATTTTCTGGATTTGTACAGCATCTTTAATCCTTGTTTTGATACCGGGAATTGGTGTACTTCGAAATGGAAGCAGAAGCTGGTTTGGTGTAGGATCATTTCTAATTCAGCCTTCTGAATTTTTTAAGATTGCGATCATTTTATATGTAGCAGATTTTCTTTCTAATCGTTATCGCATTAAAACTTTTAAAAAAGATTTGCTTGTTCCTTTTTTACTTGTAGGACTTGGATTTGGACTCATTCTTTTACAGCCGGATTTTGGAAGTGGCATGGTTATGGTTTGTTCCGTTGTTGTCATGGTGCTTGCAGCTGATGCGCCTCTTTCTTATTTTGTTCGTATTGGCCTTCTAGGAGTAGCTGGTCTTAGTGGTCTTATTTTAAGTGCACCCTATCGTTTAGCAAGAATTACTTCTTTTTTAGATCCATGGAAAGATCCATTAGGCACAGGATTTCAAATTATTCAATCTCTTTTTGCGATTGCACCAGGAGGTCTTTTAGGTGCTGGATTTGATAATAGCATGCAGAAACATTTTTATCTTCCAGAACCGCAGACAGATTTTATTTTTGCCATTTTTGCAGAAGAGTTTGGATTTATAGGCTGTGTATTGCTTTTGGGATTGTTTGTTGCCATTATATATCAGGGAGTAAAGATAGCTAAAAATACGTTTGATCCATATTTATGCTATGTAGCTATTGGCTTGGTTTCCTTGTTTGCGATACAGGTTATGATCAACTTAGGTGTAGTTGTAGGTTTGTTTCCTGTGACGGGAATTACCTTGCCTTTAGTATCTTATGGAGGAAGTTCTTTAATGGTTATGATGGGTTCTATGGGTTTATTGATGAGTATTGCAAATGAAGAGTAAAAAAACAGATTTTATGTGTCGTAATATAGAGGATACATGGTATAATACATGTCAAGGAGTGATAACATGAGATTATTGATAGCAACTGGAGGAACCGGAGGACATGTTTATCCGGCAATTGCTTTGGCAGATGCCGCTAAAAAACGTTATTCGGATATAGAGATTCTATTTGTTGGAAATGATGATAGAATGGAAGCCAGTGAAGTACCGGCTCATGGATACGCCTTTAAAGGACTGCATGCCAGTGGTTTATGCGGCAGTGTAGTGAATAAAATGAAAGCTTTGGTATTGATGGCGAATGCGTATCGCAAAGCATTGAAAATTATAGATGAATTTAAACCGGATATTGCGATTGGCTTTGGAGGGTATGTGAGTGCACCTGTTATGCTTGCTGCACATAAAAAACATGTAAAAACACTGATTCATGAACAGAATTCCGTTGTTGGAGTATCAAATAAAATGGTGGCAAAATATATGGATGCTATTATTATTTGTTATGAAAAATGTTATGAAGAGTTTGGAAAAGAAAAAACATATTTTCTTGGAAATCCAAGAGCCACAAACGCAATACAGGCAACATTTGATGAGGCATATTATCGCTCTTTGGGTTTGTCAATGGAGAAACCATTGATTTTAGTTGTAATGGGATCTTTGGGATCTAGCAGTGTCAACAAAATCATGAAAGATGTTCTTCCAAAAATTAATAGGGATTATCAGATTTTGTTTGTGACAGGAAAAAACAATTATAAAGAAATGAAAGATGTTATAAAGCAAGATAACATCAAAGTTGTAGATTATGTAAAACAGCTTTCGATTATACAGAAAGTAGATCTAATTATATGTCGTGCAGGAGCAACAACGGCTGCAGAAATTACGGCTTTGGGGACACCAAGCATCTTAATTCCAAGTCCGTATGTTGCACATAATCATCAGTTATATAATGCATCTGTCATGGTGGATAAAAAAGCAGCCATGATGATTGAAGAAAAAGATTTAAATGCGGAAAATTTAAGTCGTAAAATTGAACTGATTATGTCAAATGAAAATTTAAGAAAAGAAATGAAGAAGAATGCGCAGGCAATGGGAAAACCAAATGCCAGTGAAGATATATTAGATCTTTTTGATAAAATGAAATAAAGGTGAAGGATCAATGATAGTAAAAAAACGTTTAGATACTTATGCAGATGTGGAAGAGCAGGTGTCCTTAAAAACACGAACAACGTTTCGTATAGGAGGAAACTGTCGATATTTCATATATCCAAAAAATGAAATCTGTTTTTTACGCATACTGCAGATTTTAAAAGAAGAAAATATTTCTTGGAAGATATTTGGAAAAGGAAGTAATATTTTATGCAGTGACGATGACTTTGATGGCGCTGTAATTTGTTTAGACCGTTATATGAGTGATTTTTATTTTGAAGAAGATGGAAGTGTTATGGCGCAGGCTGGATGCAGCATCATTCTTTTGGCACATGAAGCCATGAAGCGCTCTTTTAGCGGACTAGAATTTGCCAGTGGTATTCCTGGAACTGTAGGCGGTGCAGTTTATATGAATGCGGGTGCATATAAAAGTGATATGGCGGCTGTTTTACAGGAAGTTTATGTATATAAAGATGGTGCTATTTCATGCATGAAAAAAGAGGAACTGGACTTTGCTTATCGTCATTCCATTTTTCAAACGCATAGTGATTGGGTCGTTTTGGGATGTAGAATCAAATTAAATGAAGGAAATCAAAAAGAAATTCGAGATTTGATGGATTCCCGCAGAAAACGAAGAATGGATGCACAGCCTTTAAATAAACCATGTGCAGGAAGTACTTTTCGTAATCCAGTTGAAAAACAGGCATGGCAGCTTATTGATGAAGCACAGCTAAGAGGAGCTAGAATCGGAGGTGCTATGGTTTCTATGAAACATTCTAATTTCATCGTAAACGAAGAGAATGCCACAGCGAAGGATGTTCTTGCGTTAATTGAAAAAATTCAAAAAACAGTAAAAGAACAAACCGGAATAGAATTGCGTTGTGAAGTGGAGATGTTTAATTGGAAGAAGTAGAAAATCTTTTATACGATGATGTAGAAGCAAAGTTTTTGAAACTGGAGAATAAAAAGAAAAAAAGGAAAAGAAGAAATAGAAAAATTCGAATGATGGTGTTAGCGTTCCTGATAGTTGCTGGTATAGTTTATTTTGGCAGTGATGTTTCTAAAATAAAGGTGCTGAAAATTACAGGAAATCAATTTTATACGGAAGATCAAATCAAACAATTGGCAAATGTATCAGAGAAAAGCCGAAATTTACTTCATCCATCTTTCTTGCTGGAATGGAAATTAAAGCGTAATGATTTAATAGAAGATGTTAAAGTAGACAAAACATTTCATGGGGAAGTAAGTATTGCGATACAAGAAACGAAAATTTTAGGCTATTATGTAGCAAATGATAAGAGTTATCTTTTATTGGAAGATGGATCTTCTAAAGAAATAAAAGAAGAAAATTTGAATTCTATTATTTATTTTCCGTATATAGATGGTTTTTCTGAAGAAGAGTTGAAAAATCTGGCAAAAGCTTTTCGGACAAGTGGCAAAGAGGTTGAAAGTGAAATGATATCCATGATTTCAGAGATTTTACCACATAAAGAGAGTTATGATGAACATATGGTAAAAATTGTAATGCAGGATGGCAATACGATTTATGCTTCCTATGACTCTTTAGGACTTTTAAATGCTTATAAGAGTGCTTTAAAAGATTTAAAAGGAAAAAAAGTATGTGTTTTTATGGATGCACAGACAGAATCTTTAACAACAGAGAACTGCAGTTCTTTTAAATAAAGATATCATTTTTTAATTTCTTGGCTTTTTGAAAGAAAGTTTGATATAATAAGTATTGATATAAGGAGGAATATTATGTCAATTTCTAAAAGTACACAGTATGGAAATATCAATATTTCTATTGATGCTATTGCATCTTTGGCTGGTGGAGTAGTTAGTGAGTGTTATGGTGTTGTTGGTATGGCGTCACAGAAATTCCTGAAAGATGGAATTGCGGAACTTTTGAAAAAAGAGAATTATGCAAAAGGTGTTGTAGTCCGTAAAAAAGAAGATGCTTTGGAACTAGATGTATATATCGTTGTTTCTTATGGAGTGAAAATTAGTGAAGTCGTACATGAAGTACAGACTCGTATCAAATATGTACTGGAAAAAAGCCTGGAACTGGAATTTAAAAAAGTAAATGTCTATGTTCAGGATGTTAAGGTAATGAAGTAGGTAGATAATTATGGAAATGATAAATGGACATATATTCAAAGATATGCTGGCTAGCGGAGCCAACAATCTTTCTAATAAATTTACAGAAATTGATGCATTAAATGTTTTTCCAGTGCCTGATGGTGATACTGGAACAAATATGTCTTTGACATTTAATGCAGGTGTAAAAGATGCTTTGGCTTGCTCAAGTGAAGATGTATGTGATATTGCGAAAGTGTTGTCAAAGGGGCTTTTGATGGGAGCTCGTGGAAACTCTGGTGTTATCACATCACAGATTTTTAGAGGATTGTATCAAGGTATGGATGGCATGAAGGAAGTAAACGGCTTTCAGCTTGCCAATGCTTTGGTAATGGGATCAAGAGTTGCTTATAAAGCTGTTATGCGTCCTGTAGAAGGAACGATCCTAACCGTTGTTAGAGAAGCTGCGGACTATACATATGCTTATGCGACATCTATTGAAGATGTCACATGCTTACAGGTAATGGAAAAAATGCTGGATGAAGCGAAAAAATCACTGGATCGTACACCAGAATTATTGCCAGTGCTTGCAGAAGTTGGTGTAGTTGATAGCGGTGGTGCAGGTTTAGTTACAATTTTTGAAGGCTTTGTATCTGCATTAAAAGGCGTTGTAATTGAAAAAGAAGAAGCAAAAGAAAGTAAAGAAGTAGCTGGTGCTGCACTTGAAAGTGAAGAATATGGTTATTGTACAGAATTTATTATTCGTTTAAGTGAAAGTGCACAGCGTACTTTTGAAGAAGAAACATTAAGAGATTCTTTAGCAAGAATCGGAAATTCTATTGTATGTGTACGAGACGATGATATTGTAAAAGTTCACGTGCATACACTAACTCCTGGTGATGCATTGAATATGGGGCTTCGTTATGGAAGTTTTGCGAAATTAAAAGTTGAAAACATGCAGGAACAGCATGAAGAAATTATGATGAATGCATCTGTAGAAAAAGAAGTTAAGGAAGAAAAACCTAGACAGAAATATGCAATTATTACTGTTGCGGCAGGTGATGGATTAAAAGATATGTTTAAAGAGCTAAGAGCAGATTATGTGATTAGCGGAGGCCAGACAATGAATCCTTCTACAGAAGATTTCGTAGAGGCAATTCATCAGTTAAATGCAGAACATATCATTATTTTACCAAATAACTCTAACATCGTTATGGCAGCACAGCAGGCAGCTCTTGTATGTGAAGATCAAAATATTGAAGTTATTCCTACGAAATCAATACCACAGGGATTGAGTGCATGTATTATGTTTAATCCTGATGTTGACTTTGAAACAAACCTTTCTGAAATGAAGGAAGCTGTTTCTATGGTAAAAACAGGACAGGTTACGTATGCAATCAAAGATACGACATTTGAAGGTATGGAAATCAAATCTGGAGATTACATGGGTATCTTAGAAAAAGATATCATTGTATCTCTTCAAGATAAAATGGAAACAACACGTCAGTTGCTGGATCGTATGCTGGATGATGAAAGTGAAATTGTTACGCTTATCTATGGTGAAGATATAAATGAAGAAGAAGCTGAAGAAGTAGCTGCGTACATTGAAGATAAATTTGATGTAGAAGTTGAAGTAAACAATGGTATGCAACCGGTATATAGCTTTATCATAGGTGTAGAATAAAGGGTTTTCGTTTTAATAAACAAAAAGAAGTATAAAATGGGCTTTGTAAAATTACGTGTGGTAAAACTAACAAAGGACAATAAAATAACTTGTGGGCATCAGTACCCCAAAGATGTTTATTGAAAACAAGATGTAAAGGATGAGAGAGCTGATCAGCTCTCTCGTTTTTAATATCAGAATGGAAGAATATTTTTGTTTTTTTCTTTTTCCAAAAGAAGTTTCAATCGTAGATTTTCTACTTCCAGCTCCAGCATCATAAGGCGCTGCTTTTTAATGTAAAGTTCTCTTTTGAGCCATCTTTCTTTACGTTGGTAATAAATTTTATTGTTCATTTTCATTTTCTCCTTCCTTAGGGTATAAGTGATAAGTGGTATCTTTATTCAGTACATAAAGCACTCTGTTTCGGAATCGTTTCCAATTGGTATATCCATTGGAATTGTGCTTGATACATTTGATCGTCCTGTTTCTGTTTTCTATGATCCCGCTGTTTATCTTTCTTCCATGTTCATTCGTGACGATAAAAGAATTTATTATTTCAGTCTTCCATCTGGTCATCGTATTCGCAAAGGATGATATTTCAGGTACTTTACAATCCCTGAAAGCACTGATCAGTTCATTGATATCTTTTCTTGCATTATCAAGATCACTGTTCTTATAGAAATATATCATCCTGTCTTTCAGATTCATGGCTTCTTCAAGTTCAGGGTTATACAAACACATATAATGCAGGATATCGTTATAGTTATAGTATCCCTGAAGTACTTTATTATATTTCTTTTCTCTATTTGGATCTGTATATGCAGGATCGTTTGTGAAGAGAAGCCAGTTGAATTTTTTATAAAGGTAATACTGTTTACGCATTCTTTCAGCTTTTTCTATCGAAGCTGCATC
This sequence comes from Amedibacterium intestinale, assembly GCF_010537335.1. Classification (NCBI taxonomy): domain Bacteria; kingdom Bacillati; phylum Bacillota; class Erysipelotrichia; order Erysipelotrichales; family Erysipelotrichaceae; genus Amedibacterium; species Amedibacterium intestinale. Next base: position 1,062,005 of record NZ_AP019711.1, on the reverse strand, counting down.
TGCATTTTTCAGATCCATGAGCTTATAGTTCTTTAACTGATTCATCGTACGCAGACGCACCTTGTCTACTCTTCTGTTCAGTTCCTGGATGAGATGGAATTTATCCGCAGCTATGGCGGCATTGGGGAACATCATCTTTGCGACGATCCTGTAGGTTTCCCATAAATCAATAGATACGGCCTTTACAGCACATCTTTCTTCTCGGGGAATGAAAGAAAAGTAATTGATGAGTTCGGACTTTTTCCTGCCTGGAAGAAGATCGATGACATTTTGGGAGTTGAAATCCAGAAGGACACATACATAGGAACTGTTTTCAGATTTGAAACTGTAGACTTCGTCGATATTCAGATATTCAGGAAGTTTTCTTCTGGATATCTGGACATGCCTGTCAAAGATGGACATGGCAGAAGTAGAGGATATATGATTTCTCTGTGCAACGCTTTTAAATGTATCGGCAGGGTTTTTCAGATCTCGAAGGACATTATATACGGTCAATAAAGAGATCTTCATTCCCTTGAAAGTAAAAGGATTGTCCTCATAGAAAGTCTTATTACATGCAGGGCAGATATAGCGTCTGGCCTGGTAATCGATATAGCAGGCTTCCGTATTCAGCATGGAATGTGTTATGCGTTTATGTACATAGCTTTTTACCTTGGAAGTGGGAAAGCCGCAGACAGGACATGAAGTAGTCTTTGGGGTAAGCTTGATCCTTACATGAACACCATCATCCTGATGATTTACCTGGAAAGAATCTATCTGTTCTTTCTGGAGATGAAAGAGATGAAGGATATAGTCGTCACTGATGGACGCAGAAGTAGTATCGTTTTTCATAAAAATCAAAAGAAAACATCAAGAACTGAAAATACAATGGATGTTTTCATCAACCTCCAGTCTATAATGATCATTACAGTGTCATTATGAAGGCAAAATGGAAGGCAGGAAAGGAATCCTATGTGGGAATGAAAAGAAAGCCGCGCAACTGAGCAAAATTTCTATGAAATCTATGAATATGAAAGACGAAAAAATCAGTAATTGAAGGGAAATAGGAAATATTCAGTAAAAAGGAATGATATCGATGAAAGATGGAGTAAAAGTAAACTGGATCAAGAAAAAGGTTAGAATGATCTTTATCAGTATCGTGATCGAGAATGATTTCTATTACATCAGAAGCCAGGAGTCTGGTGTAAGGAATTAAAGAAACAGGAAGGATGGCGTGAGTCTTGTGACAGTGAGGACAAATAATCCTGCATATCTTTAAGGTAATAATACCATTATGTGTAAGTAAAGATCTTTTATAATAAGCATGAAAATGAAATCCAAGATGAGAACAGCATGGACATGTGATGGAAGAAAGTTCGATCTTAGAAATATAGTCGTCATAAGATTTTTGAGATATGTACTTGAGAGAAAAGTTATTAAATGTTATCATAAAGATGCCTACTTTGGGTAAGTAAGAACCTAGGTCGCTAAACTTTGTGGTTCTTACTTTTTTTATATATTGATTTAAAGATATGATAACATAAATGATGATCGAAATAATGAGGAAATATCAGAAAAGGTACCCCAAAGATGATGAGAGCATGAAAAAAGCTGCAGTCACTAAGACCACAGCATAAAGTGTTGTCCTTTCAAACACCACGTAATTTTAGATTACCATAAAATGTAGTAATACATAATATACTTCTTCTTTTTTTGTTTATCAGTTGTTTATATTGTGATGAGGAATATAGGAATCATCATGGATTCCTTCAAATCGGTATCCTCTTTTTTGGTAGAACTCTATAATTTGTGGTAAAGCTTCTACTGTTGTAGATTTTGCTCCTGCATCATGGAATAAAATGTTTAACTTATTGCTTTGTCCACCTGTTGCACTGGCTACGATTGAGCTAACTGGACGATTGTTTCCAGCTGCGTCACTGGAATCCCAGTTCCAGTCATAATATTGATAACCTCTTTTTTGCACTTCTTCGCTTAAAATACTCATGATTCCTGATGAATAATTTTTACTAATTGTATTGGAAGAACCTCCTGGGAAACGAATGTATTTTGGTACAAAGCCAATCTGTTGTTTTACTATATTCCCAATTTTTTCTAAATCCTTAAAATAGGCATCTACAGAACTGTAAATGTATCCATAATCATGAGAATAACTATGAAGAGCAATTGTATGACCTCTTTGATGGGCTTCTTTTATCAATGGATAATAAGAGGAGTTTCCTCCAATTACGAAGAAAGTTGCCTTCACATGATATTGATCTAAAATGTCTAGTATTTTTGCGGTGTTCACAGATGGTCCGTCATCAAATGTTAAATAGACGATTTTTTCTTTGTTTTGTTCATTTGAATTTGTATTTTCATTCGATTTTACTGTAATTATACGTTTTTTCATTGTTGTATTGCCACTTCGATCACGTGCACTATATTCAATGGTATATACTCCAGGTTTAGAACTGTCAAAATTGTTTTTATCAATTTCTAACTTTGCATTCGGATCTCGATTATCTGTTACTGCAATTCCTTTTTTTAGGTCAAAAGATGATTGAGGGTATATAGTAATATCTTCTACTCCTTTTAATACAGGTTTTTCTTTATCTAGAACAATTGTTGCTTTTGTAGTTTTCTCGCTTGTATTTCCACCTTCATCTCGAACTATGACACATACTTCAATCGTACCAGGTGCTTTAAAATCGTAATCTTCTTTAAAGGATACTGTTGTTTTAGTTTTATCTTTGATATTTTTTACTGCACTATTTGCGGAAACCTTCATACCTGCATCAATATCCAAAGGAACAACTTCAAATACAGGAGGAGTGGTATCTACGACTTCTACTTCAACAAGATACTCTTTATCTTTATATACGTAAGTAAAGGGATAGGTTCCTAATTTATCAGTTTGAATTTTACCCTTTTCTTTTACACTGTTTTTATCACCAAACAGCACAGCTTTTATATTTTCTTCTGGATGAAACGGTTCTCCAATTTCTATTGTTATATGGGTATCTTTTAAAAGCAAAGGGAAAGAAACCAGTTTATACAGCTTGTATCCTAAAACAATTAAGAAAAGAATGAGAATAGAAAAAAGTAACGCTTTTCTTGTTGGATTTTTCGTATGTTTCATGATGAACACCCTTCTTTCTTATCTTTTTCATATAGATATATAGTTAGAATATCTTCTATCAACTTTATTGTAATATAAGAGAGGTAAATAAAATCTAAAGAATTATAAAACTTTAGAATTTTTATCAGCATGAAGATACAAACAGCCTTGTATTAAGGTGTTTTATCAGGTATTATGTAATTAGAGGTAAATATATTTAGAAATAAAGAAATTATAAATATATGAATGACAATTGTTATTTATGATGGTATTTTAATAATTAGAAAGGATATGTTATTCGCTTGGGATAAATAGGGAGAAAGAATATGAAAAAAAGAATGATATTATGTTTTGCGTGTTTTTTATTATGCTCATGTACTTCTACTTCAACAGATAATGAAGATTACGAAAAAAAACTCTATCATGCAGATAATGAAGTCTGTGAACTAACACTCTATCATACGGACCTTCCACAAGGTATTTATTATGATGGAAAAATATATTGGGAAACATCTATAGAAAACACATCGGTTAAAGGAGAGAAAATAGGAGTGTTGCAGGAAGTTGCAAAACCTAATTGTTTTCCTGTTTCAAATTATACAGGAACAGATACAATGGAAGAATATAAGGGTTCTGAATTATATAAGTACAGGGATACTATCTACTTAAAAAAAGGAAAAGATATTCATGTTTTGCAATATATTGAAACGGATGCAAGACAAGAGCCAATAGAAAGATATGAAGGTTCACAATCTGCAGATTATGCTGTTCCACCACATTTCTTTTATAATGATATGAGATATCAAACCTATCAGGGAGAAGAGATAGAATTACCTGGCTGTTTCCAGAAAGCAGGAACAATAAAGAAGAATCTTTTCATTGCTGGAGAAAACCTAACTGGAAATGTACCAAAAGATAGTATTTTATATGCTGCTGATTTTCAGAATCGATTCATGATTCTGAAAAATAGTGAAGATGAGAAATATTATTTGTTTGAAAATACTTCATATAGATAAATAGAAATATTTGTTGAATTTTATAAAGAGTTACAACAAATAGAAAATACAGATGCTTTTAAGCGATGAAAAACTTAAAGGCATCTATTTTTTATATCAAAATGCAGGTTAAAAAGATGCGTTGAAATTGTTTGAGTTATGTTATAATTTATGAAGAAATGAGGCGAGGTTTATGGAACAAGTAATGTTTGAGGAACAATTACACGTTTTTTTAGAAAATACAAAAAAAGGGATTGAAATGAGTGGATCTGAAAAAGATGCATTTTTAAAGCTTGTTGAAAATCCAAAAGAAGAAATGGATGTTTTCACATATTGTAAAATTATGTATATTGCAGGTATGCAGTATGAAAAAGAAGAAAATAAAAATGCTGCACGTTATTGTGCTATGCGAATCTTGTGGATGGTGGAATGTTTATCTAAGAAAAGAAAAAAAGCGCCAATGTATTTAATTATGGAAGATTTCACAATGGAAGAAGATATGAAAAACTTTATGAATCGATATACAGATTTTTTAGAAGATATTTATGCGGATATTAATCAGAAAGTTTTTTTATTAACAGCAGGATTATTTGCAATTGTTTTTCTTATTTTGGTTTTGTTTTTACATATTGAGATTTTGATGGCGTTTATAGGAGCGTTTTTACTGGCATTATTTAATTATTATTTTGAAAAAAGAAGGATTCCAGATATGTTTCAAAAAAATCAGCTAAAAGCAATCGAAACCTATGTAGATAAGCAACTTTTGGATTTTGATTTACCGTATCGAAGATAAAAAAAATACAGTTACCACATATTGTGATAACTGTATTTTTTAAAAAGGAAGTGCATTTCGCTCATTAATAATTGAATCCCATGTAACCTTGCCAATGATTCCATCAATTTTTAAATCATATAGATACTGAAACTGCTGTACTGCAGTAACAGTCATTGGACCATAGAGTCCATCAATTGGTATTGGTCTTAGACATTTATTCACAGCAGCAATCTCATTTAGATATTCCTGCATTTTAAATACGGATAAACCCTGTTGTCCATTTGATAAAAAATAGCTTCTGGAAGCTAAAGGAATATTGGTTATAATTTGCATTTCTCTTAATTTATTAATAAGAGAATCCCATGTTTTTTCATCAATGATTCCACTCATAGGAAGATTTGCATACTGCTGCCATTCTTTTACAGCCGCAACTGTGCGATTTCCAAATACACCATCTTGCAGGTTGCTGGTTTGAATATAGCCTTTTTCCTGCATCATATTTAAATAAGCCTGAAGTTTGTTTACACCAATTCCAATATCTCCTTTTTCGATTACATAGTCTGTCATCATATTTCATCTCCTCTCTTTATACTATATGAAAGAAGGAGAAAACGTTATACAAATTTATGAGAAAAGGGAAAATCAATCTTTTCATCGCATACAATGATGTGAGGTGAAAAGATGAAACGATGTTTTTTTATTTTAGTAATTATGATGTTTACATGTTTATCAATTTACGCAGCAGAGAGTAATGAAGAAACTTCTATGATCGTATATGTAGAAGATAAAGAAGGAAATGTTATAAAAGATACGATGTTTGGTATATATGATGATGAAGGTAAGTTGCTGTCAATGGAAAAAAGTGATTCGCAGGGAAAATTGTATTTTTATGAACTTGAAAAAGGAGAATTTACCATTCGACTGATGGAAAATTTATCAATTTATAATATGAACAAAACAGAATTTACATTTCATATAACGGATGATAATCAAAATATAGTACATATACGATTAGAGAAAAAAAGAGATGTAAATATAAGAGATATTGTTTCACAGACTATTGTATGGGTAGTATTTTTGCTGGGGTGTGCAGGAAGTTTCTATATTTATACGAAAATCAAATAAGCAGTTTATGAAAAAGAGTTTGTTGCATTTCTATGAAAAAATTTCTATAATGGAGCGTATAAGGATGGTTTTATATGTTACATATATACGTAGATACAGAATTTGATGCAATTAAACAGGAAGGGCGTTATGTGCAGTCAATTATTAGTATTGGTGCTGTAATGCTGGATAGTGAACTGGTAGAAATAGATCGTTTTTATGAATTGGTAAGACCGACAGGTTTTAAGCGCTTGACTCCTGTTGTGAAACGAATGACAAAACTATCAGATAAAGAAATCTTAAGTGCAGAGTCATTTTCTTTGGTCATGAAACATTTCTTTTTATGGATAGAGCAGCATAGACGAAAAGAAGAAGGAATTTTATTGTATGGGTTTGGACCGGATGATCAAAGGACTTTACTGGAAAATGCACGACGCAGCAATGTAAAAACAAAACTATTTGAAGATATGAAAGATTTGCAGAAAACGATGTCTAAACAAGTACTATGGAATGGAGAGGTTTTATCTGCAACCTTGTCGTTAGATGATATGAAGCTAGCTTATGGACAAAAAGGGGAAGTGGATCATAATGCATTGAGTGATGCACTTGATTTGATGCATTTACATAAAGCGTATTTACACAAAGATGAAATCCATCATGAAGGTGTAAAACAAATATATTTGCGTAAAAAAGAAAAACAGGAAGCCTCTATGCAAAAACAGAAAAAGCGTTTGATAGAGCAGATAAATAAAGAGTTTCCACAAGTTTTTTCTTCATTTGTGAAAGTTTATATGCAGGATGATGTGTTGGATATAGTAAAAGAAAAACATTTGTTTTCGCTTCAAATAAAAGAAAAAGGAATTCTTATAGATAAAGTGTTGTATCCTTATCAGGAAAGCCAATTTTTTCTTCATATTGATATGAAAAAAGAGGAAGCACAATTCATCATTGAGCATAATAAAAAACAGAAATATGTAAGGGAAAAGTTAGAAATAACTTTGTTGAAAAATATATTGTGTCTATGCAGAACAAATATGTAAGATATCTTTCGAACGTTAGATTTTCGTAAGGGAATGCTTAAAAAAATCTTGTATTCTTTTATATATGTGGTAAAATATTAAAGAATGAAAAGGCCCTTTAAAATAATCCAGAGAGGTTATGAAGGAATACATAACAATGCGTGAATTTTACAAGGTCCTTTTGTATGCAAAAAGGGCTTTTTTTGTAGCCTGGGAGGTCTGGCGTATGAATGAACATAGTTTGCTTAGAATTCGTGATTTATCTAAAGAAGAAATTTTTGATATTCTGCAGGATGCAATGGCTTTTTCCTGTTCTCAATCGGATTGGCAATTTCCTAATAAAGTGTTGATTGCTAATCTTTTTTTTGAGCCAAGCACGAGAACACATTATTCCTTTGCATCTGCACAGCATCAATTAGGTGCCTGCGTAGAAAATTTTACAGCGCAAGGAAGCAGTGTAGAAAAAGGAGAAAGTCTTTATGATACCGTAAAGACATTTGAAAGCATTGGTTTTGATGCTGTGGTTATTCGTCATAAAAAAGACGAGTATTTCAAAGAACTGGAAAATATTAACATTCCTATTTTAAACGCGGGAGATGGATGTGGAAACCATCCTACACAGTGTCTGCTGGATTTATTAACGATTTATCAGGAGTTTAATACTTTTGAAGGAATTAAGGTTGCTGTTATTGGCGATATCAAACACTCTCGTGTTGCGAATAGTATTAAAGAAGCTATGGATATGCTTGGCGGAGAAGTTGTGTTTAGCGGACCAGCTGAATGGTGTGAACATGATGAAAACTATCGTGATATTGATGAAGCCGTTGCATGGGCAGATGTTGTGATGATGCTTCGTATTCAGCATGAAAGACATGCAGATACAATGAAAATGAGCAAGGAAGAATACCTGGTAAAATATGGGTTGACAAAAGAGCGTGCAGCACGTATGAAGCCACATGCTATCATTATGCACCCAGCTCCAGTGAATCGTGGAGTAGAAATCGATTCTGATTTGGTAGAAGCGGGAAATAGTCGTATCTTTAAACAGATGAGCAATGGTGTTCTTGTAAGAAAAGCTGTAATTAAACGTGCCATGGGTTATAAACCTTTTGATAAATAGGAGAATACGTATGCAAACACTAATTCAAAATGCAAAAATCTTGATGCATGATAATGAAACAGAGTTCATGGATGTCTTAGTGGAAGATGGTAAAATTAAAGATATCCAAAAACATATAGAAAACTTTGATAAAGAAGTAATCGATGCACAGGGGAAACTGTTACTGCCTGGACTTATTGATGTTCATGTACATTTACGTGAACCAGGACATGAACATAAAGAAACAATTTCTACTGGTACAAAAGCGGCAGCTCATGGAGGATTTACGACTATCATGGCAATGCCAAATGTTCTTCCTTTTCCAGATAATGCGGAAACGATGAAGGCTTATCAAAAAAAGATTGAACAGGATGCGCTGGTTCATGTGATTCCTTATGGAACGATTACTAAAGCAGAAGCAAGCAAAGAACTTAGCGATATGGAAGAATTATCCAAGTTAGGAATTCATGCTTTTAGTGATGATGGAGTTGGTGTTGCAACTGCTGCTATGATGAAACAGGCAATGGAAGCTTGTAAAAAAGTTGATGGCATGATTGTAGCCCATACAGAAGATATGCGTTATCGTGCACCAAAAGCATGTATGCATGAAGGAATTCGAAATAAAGAACTGGGATTAATAGGTATACCAAGTGCATGTGAATATGCACAGTTAAAAAGAGATCTGGATTTAGCAAAAGAAGTAGGTGTACGCTATCATGTGTGCCATATGAGTGCGAAAAAAAGTGTACAGTATTTAAAAGAATATAAGGCAATGGGAGTCGACTGCAGTGGAGAAGTAACTGCACATCACTTGCTGTTAAATGAAATGGCAGTAGAAAATGAAAATCATAAAATGAATCCACCTCTTAGAAGTGAAGAAGATCGACAGTCTCTGATTCAGGGGTTGCTGGATGGAACGATTGATATGATTGCCAATGATCATGCACCACATAGTGAAGAAGAGAAAAGCAGAGGTATGGAACTTTCTCCTTTTGGAATCGTTGCTTTAGAAACAGCATTTCCATTGCTGTATACAAAATTTGTAAAAGAAGAAAAGCTGTTTACAATGCAGCAGTTGATACACTGGATGAGTGAAGCACCTGCAAAACGTTTCCGTATGGAACATAAAGGAAAAATCGAAGTCGGATATGATGCAGATTTGATTTTGGTAGATACCGATACATATAAAACAATTGATAAAAGAGAATTTTATTCCAAAGGAAAAAATACACCATTTGATGGAATTTCCTGTACAGGATGGATTGAAAAAACCTTCATCATGGGAGAATGTGTGTATGATGCCAAGAAAGGGATGAGAAAATAATGATGGAAAAGAAGACGACAATGCAGGAAGAACGTGTAAAAATTCTAAGCAATACGAATATTGCGAAAGATACATGGCGTATGGAATTGTCTGCCGATATGGCAAAAGATATGAAACCTGGACAGTTTGTGAATATTAAAATCGATGGGTTTATGTTAAGAAGACCAATAAGTATTTCCAGTGTTGAAGATCATAAATTTGTTATCGTATATAAAGTGGTAGGAGATGGAACAAAGAAATTATCAATGATGCATGCCAATCATTATCTAGATGTTTTTGGACCTTTGGGAAGCAGCTATCCACTTCATGAGGAAGAAGATGAAATCTTAATTATAGGTGGTGGAGTTGGTGTTCCTCCTTTATATGAATTAGCTAAACAGTATCGCAGGATGAACAAAAAAGTATATGTTGTACTTGGATTTAATGATGCAGACAGTGTTTTTTATGAAGAAGAATTTAAAGCATTGGGATGCGATGTAAGTGTTGCGACAATGGATGGAAGCTATGGTATAAAAGGAACGGTTATAGATGCCATTAAAGAAAAAGATATAAAAGCAGATTTTACATGCAGCTGTGGCCCTAGAGCAATGTTGAAAGCAGTAGAGGAAAAATATACAAGAGGCTACATGTCTTTTGAAGCAAGAATGGCTTGTGGAATCGGGGCATGTATGGCATGTGTTGCGAAAGATAAAAAAGAAGAAAACATGTACCATCGAATTTGTAAAGAAGGACCTGTTTTCCCAATTGGAAAGGTGGAATACTAAGATGGATATCTCTGTGAAACTGCCAGGGTTAAACCTGAAGAATCCAATTATTCCTGCAAGTGGATGCTTTGGATTTGGTAGAGAATATGCAGAATTATATGATTTGAGTATTTTAGGTGGTATCGCAATCAAAAGTGCCACTTTGGAAAAGCGCTTTGGAAATCCACTTCCTCGTGTTGCGGAAACACCAATGGGAATGTTAAATGCGATTGGTTTGGCAAATCCAGGTGTAGACGTTATCAAAGAAAAAGAATTGCCTTGGCTGGCACAGTTTGATACCGAAATTATGGCAAATATTGCAGGTTCAAAAGAGGAAGACTATGTGGAAGTCATTCGCCGCTTAAATGATTCACCAGTCGTAAAAGCGTATGAATTAAACATCAGCTGTCCAAATGTTAAACATGGTGGTATTGGGTTGGGTACGGATCCAAAACTTGCTGCTCATGTAACACGTATTTGTAAAGAAGCGGCAGAAAAACCTGTCTATGTTAAGCTTTCTCCAAATGTAACAAACATTGTAGAAATCGCAAAAGCAGTAGAAGAAGCTGGAGCAGATGGTATCGTTATGATCAATACAATGATGGGGATGCGCTTGGATTTAAGAACAGGAAAACCAGTTCTTGCCAATGTGACAGGAGGATTAAGTGGACCTGCTATTAAGCCGGTTGCAATTCGTATGGTTTATCAGGTAGCACAGGCTGTAAATATTCCTATCATTGGTGTTGGAGGAATTACTTGTGCGGAAGATGTATTGGAATTTTTGCTTGCAGGAGCAAGTGCAGTAGAAGTAGGAATGCAAAACTTTGTAGATCCGTATTGTTGTGTTAAAATTATAGAGGAATTACCAAAAGTATTGGAAAAATATGGTTACAACAGTGTTAAAGATGCTGTGGGAAGGAGTTTTCGATAATGAGTAGAACAATTGTAGCACTTGATTTTTCTAAAAAAGAGGATGTATTAAATTTTTTAGATAAGTTTGACAAACCTATTTATGTAAAGGTAGGTATGGAATTAACGTATGCGTTTGGTTTTGAAATGATTCGTGAAATCAAAGCAAGAGGACATAAAATCTTCTTGGATTTAAAATTACATGATATTCCTAACACAGTAAAAAATGGTATGAAAAATCTTGCGAAATTAGATGTAGATATTGTAAATCTTCATGCAGCTGGTGGTAGTGCCATGATGAAAGCAGCTATGGAAGGATTAGAAGAAGGTGCAGTTAATGGAAAACGTCCTTTGTGTATCGCAGTTACACAGTTAACAAGCACATCTCAGGAAGCTATGAATGAAGAATTGTTAATTCCAGGAAATGTAAAAGATGTCGTTATTTCTTATGCAAAACTGGCAAAAGAAAGTGGACTTGACGGGGTTGTTTGCTCTGTGCATGAAGCAAAAGGAATTCATGAAGCATGTGGAAATGACTTTTTAACAGTAACACCTGGAATTCGTTTGGCAGAGGATTCAAAAGATGATCAAAAACGTGTCGCAACACCTGCATTTGCGAAAGAAGAAGGTTGTGACTATATTGTTGTAGGACGCTCTATTACAAAGAGTGAAGATCCATATAAAACATATAATGAAATTGAAGCTATCATGGAGGGAAAATAAGATGAATGTAGAAAAGAAAATTGCGAAAAACTTACTTGATATCAAAGCGGTATCTTTACGTCCTAATGAACCATTTACATGGGCTAGTGGAATTAAATCACCAATTTACTGCGACAATCGTCTAGTATTGTCTTACCCAGAAAAAAGAACAGCAGTAGTAGAGGGATTTGTAGAATTGATCAAAAAAGAATATCCAGAAGCTGAAATCTTAATGGGAACAGCAACTGCAGGAATTTCCTGGGCAGCTCTTGTTGCGGATAAAATGGAACTTCCTATGGGATATGTTAGAAGTTCTAACAAAGACCATGGAAAAGGAAATAAAATTGAAGGAAATTTGCCAAAAGGGGCAAAAGTTGTTATCGTAGAAGATTTGATTTCTACAGGTGGTTCTGTGAAAGGTGTAGTAGAAGCACTTCGTGAAGCTGGTGCAGAAGTGTTAGGTGTTGTTGCTATCTTTACTTATTTGTTACCTGCATCTACACAGTTATTTACATCTATCAACTGTGATTTTAAAACATTAAGCAACTATGATGTATTAGTTGAAGTAGCAAAAGAAATGGATTATATCCAGGAAAGCGATATGGAAAAACTGCTTGCTTGGAAACAGGATCCAAATGATGAATCTTGGATGAATAAATAATCTGAAAAACAGCTTATACATATGCAAGGAGGATATATGAAGAAAAGAAAACTGATCTTGGAGGATGGAAGTGTCTATGAAGGGTATGCTTTCGGTTCCGATAATTATCAGGTTGGTGAATTGGTATTCAATACAGGAATGAGTGGATATCAGGAAGTGTTGTCTGATTTGTCTTATTGTGGACAGATCGTTATGATGACATATCCAATGATTGGAAACTATGGTATCAACCGTGATGATTTTGAAAGTCTTGATCCTGCGGTTTTTGGTTTTGTAGTAAGAGAATGCTGCGAAATGCCAAGTAATTTCCGTAGTGATTTAACATTAGATGAATTTTTGAAACTAAAAAATATTCCAGGAATTTATGGAGTAGATACACGTTCTATTACACGTAAATTAAGAAGCAGCGGTACAATGCGTGCAATTATGGCAGATGAAGATGCGAATGTAGAAGAAGTTGTTCAAATGTTAAAAGCAACTGAACTTATGCATGATCAGGTTGCCAGAGTTTCTACACAGAAACCTTTCCCAATTCCTGCACGTGGACGTAAAGTAGTCTTGATGGATTTTGGAGCGAAACATGGAATTATTCGTGAATTGTCAAGAAGACACTGTGATTTGATCGTTGTTCCATATAATACCAGTGCAGAAAGTATTTTGGCACTTCATCCAGATGGCGTTATGTTAAGTAATGGTCCAGGGGATCCAAAAGATATGGTGGAAGCTATTGAAACCATTCGTGAATTGATGGGAAAAGTTGTTGTATTTGGTATTTGTTTAGGACATCAGCTGATTTCTTTAGCGAATGGTGCCAATACCGTAAAATTGAAGTTTGGACATCGTGGATGCAATCATCCTGTCTTAAATCTAGAAACAGGAAAAGTAGAAATGACATCACAAAACCATGGATATGCAGTAGAAATGGAAAGCTTGAAAAATACAGATTTGGTTATGACACATCAGGCATTAAATGATAAGAGTGTAGAAGGTGTGCGTCATGCGAAATATCCTGTCTTCTCTGTTCAATATCACCCAGAAGCTGCACCTGGTCCAGAAGACAGCAATTACTTATTTGATCAATTTATGGAACTGATGGAAAAGGAGAATGGTTAAAATGACAAAACGTACAGATATTAAAAAAATCATGGTCATCGGTTCCGGTCCAATCGTTATTGGACAGGCTGCGGAATTTGACTATGCAGGTAGCCAGGCATGTCAGTCACTTCGTGAAGAAGGATATGAAGTAATTCTGATTAACTCCAATCCAGCAACGATCATGACGGATACAGCTATTGCCGATCGAGTATATATTGAACCTTTAACATTAGACTTTGCAAGTCGTATCATTAATAAAGAACGTCCAGATGCAATTCTTGGAAGTCTTGGTGGACAGACAGGATTAAACCTTGTTGTTGAACTTGCAAATTCTGGTATTTTAGATGAATATGGTGTTGAAATTCTTGGAACAGATTTAGAAGCTATCAATAAGGCAGAAGATCGTGAGTTGTTCCGTGCATTGATGTATGATATTAATGAACCGGTTCCAGAAAGTGATATTGTACATAGTGTAGAAGAAGCTGTAAAATTCGCGGAAGAAATTGGTTATCCAGTTGTCGTTCGTCCTGCTTATACATTAGGAGGAACTGGTGGAGGTTTTGCGGATAATGAAGAAGAACTTCGCAGCATTGCGGATAATGGATTAAAATTATCACCAGTACACCAGTGTCTAATTGAAAGAAGTATTGCAGGATTTAAGGAAATTGAATACGAAGTTATGCGTGATTACAATGATAATGCTATTGTTGTATGTAACATGGAAAACATTGATCCAGTAGGTATTCATACAGGAGATTCCATGGTTGTTGCACCTGTACAGACATTAAGTGATCGCGAACATCAAATGCTTCGTAATGCCAGCTTGAAAATCATTCGTGCATTGAAAATCTGTGGTGGATGTAATGTACAGCTGGCACTTGATCCAAAATCTTTTAAATACTATGTCATTGAGGTAAACCCTCGTGTATCTAGATCTAGTGCTTTAGCAAGTAAGGCAACAGGTTATCCAATCGCAAAACTTGCCGCAAAAATTGCAGTAGGTATGACTTTGGATGAAATTATTAACCCAATTACAAAAACAAGTTATGCATGTTTTGAACCTGCATTAGATTATATCGTTACAAAACTTGCACGTTTCCCATTTGATAAATTCCCAAATGCAGATCGTCGTTTAGGAACACAGATGAAAGCAACAGGGGAAGTTATGTCAATTGGACGTACATTTGAAGAAAGTTTCTTAAAAGCAGTTCGTTCTTTGGAAATGAAATGTGACCATATTGAAAATAAAGACATTGCGATGTTAACAACAGAAGAATTATGGGAAAAAGTACATGTGCAGGACGATTTAAGAATGTTTACGATTGCGGAACTTCTTCGTAGAAAAGAATCTATGGAAGAAATTCACAGAATTACAAAAATTGACTATTTCTTCTTGCATAAATTCAATAATTTAATTGTTTTAGAAGAAAAAATGATGGCACATCCAAAAGATGTGGAAGTTTTAAAAGAAATTAAAAAGAATGGTTTTGCAGATTCCTATATCGCAAGAAAATGGGAAATGGATGAAAAAGAAGTATACAATCTTCGTAAAGAAAATGGAATCATTCCTGTATATAAAATCGTAGATACGTGTGCTGCAGAATTTGAAAGTGCAACACCATATTTCTACTCTACTTATGAACAGGAAAATGAGTCTGTTCGAAGTGATCGTAAAAAAGTCATTGTATTAGGTAGTGGTCCAATCCGTATTGGGCAAGGTGTAGAATTTGACTATGCGACTGTTCACTGCGTTATGACACTTCGTGAATCTGGTTATGAAGCAATTGTTATTAATAACAATCCAGAAACTGTTTCAACTGATTTCTCTATTTCTGATAAATTATATTTTGAACCGTTAACGATTGAAGATGTAATGCATATCGTTGATTTGGAACAGCCATTAGGTGTAATCGTACAGTTTGGAGGACAAACAGCGATAAACTTAGCGGATAAATTAGTAGATAGAGGCGTTAAGATTTTAGGTACGACTTTGGAAGATATTGACCGCGCAGAAGATCGTCATGAGTTTGAGGCAATGTTACATAAATTAGATATTCCTCAGCCTAAAGGAGAAACCGCTGTAGAAGTAGAAGAAGCTGTTAAGATTGCAAATCGTATTGGATATCCGGTGTTGGTACGTCCATCTTATGTACTTGGAGGACGTGCAATGGAAATTGTACATAACGATGATGATTTGCGTGTATATATGGCAACTGCAGTAAAAGAAATCAGTCATGATGCACCAATTCTAGTAGATAAATATATCGTTGGTAAAGAGTTGGAAATCGATGCGATTTGTGATGGAGAACATGTTTATATTCCAGGAGTAATGGAACATATTGAGCGTGCTGGAATTCACTCTGGAGACTCTATTTCTGTATACCCTCCACAAAGCATTTCACAGAAAGTAAAAGATACAATTATCGATTATGGTATGCGTATTGGGAAAGGATTCCACTTTGTAGGTTTATATAACATTCAGTTTATCGTAGATAAAGATGATAATGTATATGTACTGGAAGTAAATCCTAGATCTTCTCGTACCGTTCCATTCTTAAGCAAAATCACAGGAGTTCCTATGAGCCATATCGCTACTCGTTGTGTTCTTGGTCATTCTTTAAAAGAACAGGGATATGAAGAAGGTGTCAAAGAAGAAGAAAACAGAGTGTTTGTAAAAGCACCAGTATTCTCTTTCGCAAAATTAAGAAGTGTTGATACAGTATTAGGCCCAGAAATGAAATCTACTGGAGAAGCTCTTGGAGGAGATATTACATTAGAAAAAGCATTGTATAAGGCTCTTCTTGCAAGCGGAATTAAAATTCCAAATCATGGTACTGTCTTGATGACGATTGCGGATCAGGATAAGGAAGAAGCATTAACAATAGCAAAACGTTTCTCTTCTATCGGCTATGGAATTTGTGCAACTGCTGGGACAGCAAGTTATTTAAAAGAAAACGGATTGTATGTAAAAGTTGTAAACAAGATTTCTGAAGAAGGCGATGAAATGAATGTACTTGATGTTATTCGTCAGGGACAGGTAAATTATGTTGTAAATACGATGTCAAATGACAAAGAAGTTACAAATGATGGATTCTTGATTCGTCGTGTTGCGGCAGAAAATAACATCAGCTGCTTTACATCTTTTGATACAGCAAATGCAATTCTAAAAGTATTAGAATCTTTAAACTTTACAACAATTTCTATGAATGAACTAGAAAAGTAAGAAGTTAAGCTCCCATGAGGAGCTTCAGATTGTTGACAAAGTGGTACTTATAAACAAGTATCGCTTTTCTTTTTTCTTAAAATAATTTAAAATTGTGCTTTTTATTAGATTTTGTACAGTTTTAGAGAGGTTTTTCCACCTCCATCTGGACATTCTTTTTAGATTATAACACGCAAAAATCATCAGCGACTGATGCTGATTTTTTTGTAGCCCTCTTACTCTGGTATATCTCAACGTGTGATGTTCTTTACAGTCTGCGAACACCCTCTCTATGCTTTCTTTACGCCTTGGATAGATTTCTTTCCATTCCGGTGTATGTCTTATCTCATCCATTACCTCCTCCCGGTATTCCTCCCATACATGACGTGTCACTACTTTCTGAAAGTTCTTTGATGATGTACATCTTCCTCTTAAAGGACAGTTCTCACAATCCTTTGGATTTGATTTGTATTCTTTATATCCAAGCTTGTTTGTCGTGCTGTATGACAGCACCTTATTATTTGGACACAGATAACAGTCATATCCTTCATCATATACATACTCGTACTTCTTATAATATCCTTTCTTTGTCATTGGTCTTTTATAAGGCGCATACATTTTTTGCCCATTTTCTAATATCGTCTTACATATTGCTGGTGTTATATATCCTGCATCCAGACATACATTTTTTATTTGATCCATATATTTATCGTTTAATACTTTATACGCTGAAAAGAAAGATACGCTGTCATGTACGTTTCCCGCAACACATACGCTTGCCAGTACAAATCCATTTCTATCGCAAAATGTTTGATGTGAATAAGCAAAACATTTTTCTTTTTCACCTTTATGGAAACAGCCACTCTCCGAATCTGTTTTACTGATTTTGATATGCTTTGTTTGTATGTCCCTTTTCAGTTTTCCCGTTTCTTCATCAAAATTTAATTCTTCTTTTTCGTTTTTTTTAATTGGTTTCTTCCCATGTTCTTCACGATCCCTGTTTATCTCATCCAGCAGATCGTTTTCATATATCTTCTTCATAATTTCAACTTCTTCATCTGTATACTTGTTTTTATTCGCATTTGCCTTTTGATGTGTGGAGTCTCCATATACAGTTTCCATATCTACAAAGCCATAAGAGATTGCCTGTTTCAATATCTGATCAAATATTTTTTCAAACACTTCACTGTCACCGTATCTTCGGATATAGTTTTGACTCCAGGTAGAATAATTTGGCACCCTTTCATCCATGGAGATTCCCAGAAACCAGCGATACGCAAGGTTTACCTGTATTTCTCTGCAGGTCTTTCTCATTGAACCTATTCCGAAAATAATATTGATGAAGATCATTTTAAAAAGAACCACAGGATCTATGCTTGGTCTTCCAACATCACTGTAAAGATTTTCTACAAGAGGGTAGATAAAATTCCAGTCGATACAGCTTTCCAGCATTCTGATATCATGATCCTGCGGTACTAATTCTTCTATTGTATTTAATATAATACTATCGTTTTTGTTATTTCTTCTTGTCATTGCCATATAAAATCTCCTCCGTAAGCCATTATAATTATATCATCTTCGCACAATAAAAGGCAGAAAGAGCAACAATTTTTTGGCTTACGAAGTCATCTTTCTGCCGTGTTTATATTATCATATTTAAAAATGGTTGTCGACTACTTTGTCAACAACCTGAAGCTCCCATGAGGAGCTTTTCTTTTTCTGCTTTGGCAAACATTTTGTATGAAAGATGTAAGAAATTCTTTATATATAAAATCCCTGTATAGTGTAATCTAAAAGAAAGAAAGCAGGGAGAAATATGAAAAAGAAAGTAGGATTTGTTATTGCAGGAATTTTTTTATGCTGGTATTTTATGAATAGTTTTCATATATTGCCGCATAAGAAATATACAGATGAAGATTTTAATATTGTTACATATAAAAGTACAATAGACAAAGATAAAGATGGAATGGATGACCAAAGTGATATTTTACAAAATGTAAGAAGTTATATAGCTACAAAGCCAAAATATAAAAGCAAGTATTATAGTGGTGGGTATCCGGATGATGAATATGGTGTATGTAGCGATGTAGTAGCCTTTGGTTTAAAAGATGCAGGATATGACCTTATGGAGCTTGTAGATGAAGATATTAAGAAAAACCAAAAAGAATATCAGATTGATATTATAGATAAAAACATTGATTTTCGAAGAGTAAGAAATTTGAAAGTGTTTTTTGATCATAACGCAAAATCTCTTACAACAGATATTTATGATATAAAAAACTGGCAGGGAGGAGATATTGTTGTATTTAAAAATCATATAGGAATTGTATCCAATAAAAGAAATAAGAAAGGAATTCCTTTTATCATTCACCATGAGCATTCTTTCCAATTCAATTATGAGGAAGATATTTTAGAAAAAAGAGAAGATCTTGTTGGACATTATCGAATGAGTTAAAATTGCTTATAGTATTCTTGTAAATAAAATTGAGTTGAAAGGTTATTTGTGTTAAAATATCTTTATATTTGTTTAGGGGATATAGAGGTATAAAATATGATTAAGAAAAAAAGATTCAATTATTATCTAACATTTCAGTTGATGGCAGATACAGCATGTTCATGTGCATTGGAATTGATGAAGGTTTTAAAAAATTATGATCCATCGATGATGGAAGCACATTTACAGACGATGCATCATTATGAAAATGATGCAGATCAGCGTAAACATGATGTGTTAAGTGCACTTGCTAAAGATAATCGACCGCCATTTGAACATGAAGATATTGCGGCCTTATGCAATGCGCTGGACGATGTTGTAGATATGGTTGAAGATGTTTCTATTGGACTTCATATTTATAACATTAAAGAAATCAAAGAAGATGCACAGGCATATGGAAAAGTTATTGTGAAATGCTGTGATGCTGTTTCACAGTTAATGAAGGCCATTGAAAAAATGGAATACAATGAAAAAGTGGAGGATTGTATCCGTTCGGTTGATTTGTTAGAAGATAAAGGAGATTTACTTTTTGCAGATACAACAAGAAAGTTATTTTCTTCTGGCATGGATCCAATAGAAGTTATACAGTGGAAGTCGATTTATGATCGAATGGAAAAAGCATGCGATGCATGTGAAGAAGTAGGGCATTTAGTAGAAAGCATGTCTATGAAGTATGTGTAAGATAAGGTGTAAATGGGCTCAAGATACTGAAGATATTTATGTTCGATATCATGATGAGGAATGGGGAAAACCTGTTTATGATGATACCAAACTATTTGAAATGCTTTTGCTGGAATCATTTCAGGCAGGATTATCCTGGCTTACGATTTTGAAAAAACGGGAAAACTTTCGTAAAGCTTTTGATAACTTTGATGCATGTAAAATAGCTTTGTATCAAGAAGATAAAATAGAGTCGTTGATGCAGGATAAAGGGATTATTCGTAATCGTTTAAAAATACGCTCAGCTGTTAAGAATGCAAAGGTTTTTCTTTGCATACAAAAGGAATTTGGCTCTTTTTCTTCTTATATATGGAAGTTTACGAATGGAAATATCATATATTTAGAGGGAGATGAGGTAGCAGTTACTACACCATTATCGGATACTATATCAAAGGATTTAAAGAAAAGAGGAATGTCTTTTGTAGGTTCAACGATTATTTATTCGTATCTTCAGGCAATAGGAATTGTTAATGATCATACAAAAGACTGTTATCTATATCATAAGTAAAAGTATCACAAGTAAAGCGATACTTTTTTTAATCCAGCGTATTAGCAGGTAAATAAAAAGATGCCTGTGTGGCATCTTAGTTTATAAAATACTATTTGTTTTCAGTATTGACCTGATCATGTTGACGTAACAGTGCCTGTGAAGCACGTTCAAAGTCTTTTGATTTTTCATAGCTATCAACAAGTTTACTGCTTTGATATTCAACCGTGTCGTATTTAGGATTATAAACAAATTTCAACAAGATTGGTGTGATTACTGTTGTTACAACAACCATTAGAATCACAGGGGCAATAAACTGTTCATCCATCATACCCAAAGCGATTCCTTTCATTGCGATGATCAAGGCAACCTCACCACGAGAAATCATACCTACACCAACACGTAAAGCTCTTGTATTTGGACACCCGCATAGCTTAGCACCAAGTCCACAACCGATAACTTTAGATAAGATTGCAACAATACAAATGATAATCGTAAAGGAAACGATCATAAAATTCATTTGAGGAAGAACTACCTTTAAACCGATATTAGCAAAGAACAGTGGTGATAACAGCATATATGATAAGATTCCAACACGAGAAGAAACATAGGTAGCTCTTGAGGTATTAGAAATAATCAAACCTGCAAGGAAAGCACCTGTAATATCTGCTACACCAAAGAATTCTTCTGCAATAAATGAATAAAGCAAACAGAAAGCAAATGAGAAAACAGCAAATCTTCTTAAATCACGATCATGACGCTGCATCCAAACCTGGAATCCTTTGTGTAATAAGAAACCTACTACACCGCTTAATGCAAAGAAGGCGATGATTTTAAATGCCATCATTGCAATGTTTACATTTGGATCTGCAAAACTTGTAACAACAGTTAATAAAATAACTCCCAAAATGTCATCAATTAAAGCAGCTCCTAAGATAATGTTTCCAGATGGAGTGGATAAACGTCCCATTTCTTTTAAAGTTTCAACAGAAATACTTACAGAAGTAGCTGTTAAGATAAGACCGATAAATACACTTCTCAATACATCTGTAGTACCTAATCCATAAGCCTGAGCAACTAGAAATCCTCCAACGAATGGAACGATAACCCCCAATGTCGCAACAATGAAGGAATTTTTGCCGGATTTCTTCAACTCATTAATGTCGGTTTCCAATCCGGCATCAAACATTAAGACGATAACACCTAATTCTGCGAGCTGGTTGATGAACTCTGTTTCATGAAGAATCCCTAAACAGGCAGGACCAAGAATCAAACCAGCCAATAACGCACCAACAACCTGAGGAAGTTTCACGCGGCGAGTTGCCATACCTAAAATTTTAGTGGTAGCCAGAATAAGTGCCACATCAAAAATAAAACCATATTCCATTTTTTGTCGACTCCTTTCGAACTCCGTCATTGTACTCCTCTTTTTTTTAAAAGACAATCCCTTTTATTGAAATAGCGGTTACATTTTAAAATATTTTACTTACATCTATTTTCTAGTGAAAATAAAAAAAGCGATAAACGATGTATCACTTTTTAAAATTAGAGATAAAAAGAGGATAAATCAGGAAAGCTATGATAATGCCAACTGCTGCCTGTATGATGTTTCCTGGAATACCAGTAAGTGCTAAGTACCAGCTCTGATTTATAAAGGCATCAGTTAAAAAATATCCAAAAATCATAACGATTGAACCTGTAAAATAGCTTACAAAACGTAACTTGCTTTTTTGGAAAATCTTTGCTATAAGAAATGCTTCCAGTCCTTTAATTATGAGCGTAAACAAAGCAAAATATGCATATCCTCCAGCGATGTCTGCAAGTGCACTTCCTGCTGCGGCAACCAGAACTGCGCATAAAGGTGATAAGACGCTGGAAAACAGCATGATGAACCCATCTCCCATATGGACATAGCCTTGAATGCCATTTGGGATTTTTAATAAAAATGTTGCCAAAAAGACTAAAGCAATACCCAAAGAGGACCATACAAGTTCTTTTACTGTATCATTTTTCATAATAAGCCTCCTTCCTGTTTATTCTAACAAAGAACTGTGCATTAAAAAATACACAAATTATATAAATATTTAGTACACAGTTTTATGTTATACTAGCTATGGAAGTGATTATATGAATATACAGAATATTAGTTTTGAAAAAAAGAAAGGGAAATATGTATATCTACAGATTTATGATAAAATAAAAGAAGATATTTTACATGGTTATTTAAAAAAAGGGGATAAACTTCCAAGTATACGACAGTGTGAACAGATGTGGAAAGTATCAAGAACAAGTATAGAGAAAGCCTATATAAGACTGATAGATGAAGGGTATGTATATGCGCTAGAACATAAAGGATTCTATGTTGATGTTGAAAAAGAAAGTGTTGCCTTTCGAAAACAGCTAATGCAGGAAACTCTTTCCAAAAAACAACAGAATATTCTTTTCGATTTGCAGACTGGAACAATTGATGTAGAACTTTTTGATAAAGTATTATGGAAAAAATATTTAAAAGAAGTGCTGCAGAATAAAGAACTGATTTCGACTTATGGTGATGCTCAGGGGGAATATACACTTCGTTTGGCATTACAAAAGTATGCCTATAGTATGCGTGGGGTATTATGTGATATAAAACAGATTCTTATTGGTTCCAGCTTTCAGTCACTGCTTTATATCATATGTGGAATGCTTCCCAAAAATAGTGTGATTGCGATGGAATCCAATTCCTTTATACAGGCAAAGCGAGTTTTTCAGGATTTTGGTTTTACCATAAAATACATAAGCAAAACAGAGGATGGATACAATATGGATGAATTGTATCGTTACGATATTACCTTATTATACGTTCATAGCGGAGCGTTTACCTCTACCTATAAACCGATATCCAAAGATAAGG
This sequence comes from Amedibacterium intestinale, assembly GCF_010537335.1. Lineage (NCBI taxonomy): Bacteria > Bacillati > Bacillota > Erysipelotrichia > Erysipelotrichales > Erysipelotrichaceae > Amedibacterium > Amedibacterium intestinale. The sequence continues at coordinate 1,038,686 of NZ_AP019711.1, read as the reverse complement.
AAATAGAATTGCTGCACTGGGCAGAAAAAACAAATTCTTATATTTTAGAAGACGATCATAATGGTGAATTGCGTTATCGAAGTCGTATACAGCCTTCAATGCAAGGTATGGATGTTGGTAAACATGTGTTTTATATTGGCTCTTTTTCAAGAATTTTACCTCCTGCGTTTCGTATAAGTTATCTGGTATTGCCTCTTCCTTATTTAAAAGAGTATGAAAAGCGCAAGAAAAGCTATGCTCCTACTGCCAGTAAAATAGAACAAATGGCATTGGCTCAGTATATCATAGATGGACATTTAGAAAAACATGTAAAACGTCTATCAAAACAGTATGGGAAACGCTGCAGGGAGATGGAAGATGTATTAAAAGAAATATTTCCAAATACCTCTGTATGGCTGGAAGAAGCGGCATTATGTTTTCATTTAGAACTGCCAAAAGGTAATAGCAAGTATATACAATCTCGACTTCAAGAAAAAGGAGTTTATCTCAATACAGCAAACCATCATGAACTTATGCTTTCTTTTGCCTCTATCTCTCAGAAAAATATGAGAACAGCACTTCTTTATTTAAAAGAAATTATAGATGAGATGTCTTGTGGATAAGCTAAAAGAAAACATGTTATAATGGGTTATAGACAGGAATGGTGTAAGAATATGAAGGATAGAATAGAAGATAAAAAGGATATAAAGCTTCAAAAAGAAATGAAGCAGTATAGAAAACGTATTTATGAGGCAAGTGGAAATGAACTGGCTGCTGTATTAAAAGAAATACAGGAGCGAATGGAACAGGAATTTAATGTAGAGAGTATGGTGTTGCTTTTTACAGAACTTTCTTCTTTGCTTAATGAAAAAGAAGAGAGTCCTGATATCTTGCAGCTGATTGTATTTTTAGCAATGCAAAAATGCCGTTTTATGCAGATCAACCTGTTTGGATTTGGAAAAGAAATTTATACGATGTATCATGACAGTCTTTGCTTTTTACGATATCGTTTGCGTTTTCTCATGTATCCAAAGCAGTTAATCGATATTGCAGAAGAAGATAAAACATATCTTGCACATGTGTATTTTTCATTAATGGATTTTGGGGTTGATGGCTTGCTTTTATTTGTACATGGTCTGTTTTCTTCTGGTGCTTCTTTTCAATGCCCTTATTGCGGACGTGTATATGAACTTCCTTCTTTGCTTCCAGGAGATGAAAGTGAAGGAAAAATTCAGCCGGTATTTAGAAAAGAGCATGCAGGTGTGTATGATCCTTATTTTATGTTTAAACATTATTTAGATGAAATGCAGGAAGAAGATTTAAATTCGATGCTGCCATATATATATGGCAATTTTACCTGTAAGCCATGTGACCAGCAGTTTTCTCTTATGGAAGGATTGCAGGAGTACAGCAAATATCATACAAAACTGTTATCTGCTCCATCAAAAGAAGAACTTGAATTTATATATTATCATGGAATATCTGCAAGAGAAAATGGAAAATTGGAACAGGCGATGTATTACCTGCAGATGGCATATTCTTTACAATTGCTGGTGGATAAAACAAATACGGCGGTTCATGCATCTATCCTTTTGGAAATCGCAAAGATTTATCTTATGAAAGAAGATGTAGAAAAAACATGTTCCACTGCAAAATATGTGATAGAACTATTAGATGAAGATATAGAACATAAGGAATTGCTTGGAGATGCTTATGCGCTTTTGGCGGATGGCCTTCACTTGGATACAGGAGTACTGGAAGAAGTAGGTGTAGAAGAAATACTTCTATATTATGAGCGGGCAATAGAGCTTTATGAGGAAGAAATGGGAACAGGATGTGAAAAAGCATCACTTATACAAAAAAGTATAGCTATTATGTATGGGGAGCAGGAAGCTTATCGTGATAAAGGTATCGCGATGCTGGAAGAAGGATTAAAAGAGGCAATTGATACCCATAACGAAGAAGAAATAGCGGATCTTCATCTTCGTCTTGCAGATATTTACGAACTTAATAAAGACTATGAAAAGGCTATTGTTCATTTCAAAGTATATTTGTCTTGGATTCAAAAAGAATATGGGGAATACAGCAGTATAGCAGCAGAAGAATATTTGCAGTATTCTGTTTTACTGGAAAAAAACCATCAGCTTCAGCAAGCTTTGGATATGGCTGAAAAGGCATATGAAATTTTGAATCATTATCTTTTGCAGGCAGAAAGAATGGGACAAGGCTATATGGAGGCAATGGCAGCAGCAGATGCAAGTGATCGTGTTGGGGCATTGTACCACTTAAATGGCAATATTGATAAAGCTCTTTATTTTTATCAAAATGGATATGATATACGTTTACATAAAGATATAGAGAACAAAGAATTAGCAAACGGTATTAAAGAAATGGCATCTATTTATGAAGAAATCAAAGATTATGATAAGGCTTTAATAGGGTATGAAAATGCTTTATCTATATATCATGATGTAAAAGAAATGGCATTTGCCAGTGAAGATGCTTTCTTATATCAGGAAGTGGATATCTGTAATCAGGCAATGAGTTATCTGCATAAACATATTAAGAAGATAAAAGAAGTTATGTCTGGAAATATACATTCTAATAAATAGAGGATATGAAAAAACAGCTTTCGATGAGCTGTTTTTTCATATATAATAAAATATATAAAGAGGAGGTTTCTATGAAAAAATATATAATGGCAATTGATCAGGGTACGACAAGTACACGTGCAATTCTTTTTGACCATGACAGCAATATGGTAGGAATTGCACAAAAAGAAATAGAAAACTATTATCCTCATCCAGGATGGGTTGAACAAAATGCAAATGATGTATGGGCAAGTACGGTTGGTGTCATGTTTGAAGTGCTGGCAAAAACAGGTGTCAAGGAGGAAGAACTTGCGGCTATTGGGATAACAAATCAAAGGGAAACCACGGTTGTATGGGATAAAAAAAGTGGACAGCCTATTTATTTCGCAATCGTTTGGCAGTCTAGGCAAAGCAATTCCTATTGTGAAAAATTTAAACAGGAAGGAAAAGAAGAGTGGATTAAGGAAAAATGCGGTCTTTTACTTGATCCATATTTTTCCGCAAGTAAAATTCGCTGGATCTTAGACCATGTGGAAGGGGCACAGGAAAAAGCAGAACGAGGAGAATTATTGTTTGGTACGATGGATAGCTGGCTGTTATGGAAACTAACACAGGGAGAATGTCATATGAGTGATGTTTCCAATGTTTCAAGAACCATGTTAATGAATTTAGATACATTGCAATATGATGAAGAATTACTAAAACTTTGGAATATACCAAAATGTATGCTTCCTGAAATCGTAGATTCATCTAAAATATTTGGTCATGTAAAGGGGTTATTTGCACAGCCAATTCCAATTGCTTCAATGATTGGAGATCAGCAGGCTGCTTTATTTGGACAAACATGTTTTGAAGCAGGAAGTGTAAAAAATACATATGGAACAGGTTGTTTTTTGCTGATGAATACCAAAAATAAAAGAATTCACTCAAAACATGGTTTATTGACATGTGCAGGGTGGAGCATACAGGGAGAGTGCACGTATGTTTTAGAAGGCAGTGTTTTTATAGCTGGAGCAGTGATTCAGTGGCTAAGAGATAATTTACAAATCATTTCTGATAGCAGCGAAAGTGAAAAGATGGCAGTACATTGTGAAGATAATGGCGGTGTTGTCTTTGTTCCTTCTTTTACAGGGTTAGGTGCTCCTTATTGGAAACCAGATGTAAAAGGTGCTGTTTTTGGACTTACCAGAGGAACAAGCAAAGAACAAATTGTTCGTGCTGCATTAGAATCTTTGGCTTATCAGACAAATGATGTATTATGTGCTATGCAGGAAGATAGTAATATGCAGATAGAAAAACTGCAGGTAGATGGAGGTGCCTCTGCGAATTCTTTCTTGTTGCAGTTTCAAAGTGATATTACAAAGACACAGGTTATTCGACCAGTCATTTTTGAAACAACAGCACTTGGTGCTGCTTATTTAGCAGGACTTGCCTGTGGGTTTTGGAAAAATCAGGAAGAAATACGAAAGTATTTTCAAGTATCCGCTTGTTTTACACCAAAGATGGATACACAAACAAGAGAAACAAACTTAACAAAATGGAAAAAAGCAATTCATGCAGTATTACAGTTTTAAATGAATAAGATAAAGAAAAGAGAACATATTAATAAAGAAAGGATGATATATGATTATGAAATTCTTCTTTATAATGGTCTGTTCTTTTCTTCTTTGCGGATGCAGTTCAAAAATGGAAGGCAGTGCACAAGTTACGCAAGATAATGGAGAAATCACAACTGCAAAAGTTATATTAAAAGACAATAAAATTCAGGAAGTGTCGATAGATGAAACTGTAGCCGATGTTGATAAAACAAAGAAGCAGCTGCAAAATAGCTATGGAATGAAACAGGCTAGCAGCATTGGAAAAGAATGGTATGAGCAAGTCTTGTTTTTTGAAGATTATGTAAAAACGCATGGAATCGAAAATATTAAAACAGATGAAAAAGGAAAAAGTGTTAATGAAGATTTAAAAACAGGCTGTACAATTCGTGTAGATACTTTTATAGAAGCAATCAAACAAGCAGAAATGGATGCAAAGAATAAGAAATAGAAGGCAATGATTCATAATAATCGTTGTCTTTTTTAAATAGTATTTGCAATGCATACCTTCCCCAGTTATAATAGAATGGCTAAATATTATAAGAGGAGGAAAGTGTATGAATAAAGCGGATAAAATATTTATCCTATTGGTAGTTTTTATAGCTTTTGGTTTGTATCTTCCTTCTTTATGGAAACAAATGCTTACACAAAACAGTGAAAAAGAAGTCGTCGTAAATTATAAAGATAAGGAAGTGCTGCGTAAACCGTTAAATGAAGATGCAACCTATGAAGTAGAAGGAACTTTGGGGGTTGTACATGTAGAAGTAAAAGATGGAGAAGTTCGTGTTGAAAAAGAAACATCTCCTAATCATTTATGTTCTATTCAAGGCTGGGTAGATGATGTGAATCGTCCAATCGTATGTCTTCCCAATGATATTGTAGTACAGATTTTCTCTTCTGAAGAAGGGGATGTGGATGTGGTGATTCAATGATGAATAAGACAAAGAAAATGACGACAATTACGATGCTGGTGGCATTAAGTGTTTTGTTTCATATGGTTGAATCAATGATACCATTGCCTCTTCCTGTACCAGGTTTTCGTTTAGGTTTAGCAAATATTGTAGGGTTGATTGCCTTATATTTGTTTAATTTTAAAATTATGATAGGTGTAAATTTAACAAGAGTGATTTTTGCATCTTTATTGAAAGGAACTTTGTTTGGAACAGGATTTTGGCTTTCTTTAAGTGGCGTGATATTAAGTTCAATTGCATGTTTGCTTGCTAAAAAGTTTACCCCTATGAGTATCTATGGGGTTAGTGTTGCAGGAAGTGTTTTTCATGCGATTGGACAGGTCATAATGGTAACATTTATATATCAGCAGTTTTTTATGCAGGCAATCTTACCACTTTTGATCTTATTAGGGATTCCAAGTGGATTGTTTATTGCTTTTTTAGCAGATTCTGTTGTAGAGCGATTACAGCATAGACTATGATAGGGAAAGGATGAAAGATATGGAAACATTTATTTATAAACCGCAAGGGGTATGTTCAAGAGAAATGCGTTTTGAAATGGATGGAGATATTATTCGACATGTTACAATTGTTGGAGGATGTCCAGGAAATCTTTTAGGAATTTCACGTATTCTTGAAAACAAAACAATTGATGAAGTGATTGATGCATTTTGCGGGGTTCGCTGCGGAGGGAAAGCTACTTCCTGCCCAGATCAGATTTCAAAGGCATTGCAGCAGTATAAGAAACAAGGATAGCAGGTGATGATATGCAAAGAATTGCGAAATTTTATAAAGTGAGTTATGAACAGTTTGAAAAAGACTGGTTAGATACTTTTCCAAATACTTCAAAAGATGAAGTGGTGAAAATCTATGAAAGTATTCAGCTTCCAAGAAGAGCTACCAGTGGTTCTGCAGGATATGATTTCTTTTTGCCTATAGATATTGTTTTACAGCCAAAAGAAATTATAAAGATACCTACAGGAATACGTGTAGAAATAGCAGAAGGCTGGGTCTTGCAGCTGTTTCCAAGAAGTTCATTAGGGTTTAAATATCGTTTACAGTTAAACAACACAGTTGGAATTATTGACAGTGATTATTTCTATTCTGATAATGAAGGACATATGTTTTCAAAATTAACAAATGATACAACAGAACAAAAGGTTGTTGAATTGAAAGCACAAGCTGGATTTATGCAGGGTATTTTTCTTCCTTTTGGTATTTGTGAAGATGATGATGTAAAAGAAATAAGAAATGGCGGATTTGGAAGTACAAATAAATGATATAAAAAGCAGATGAAAGAAATCGTAAAAGATTAAAATCATCTGCTTTTTAGTATTATAATATATACAGTACTTGACATTGCACAGTAGTGAGGGGTAGAATATATCTGCAAAGAGGTGATGCCATGAATGCTCAATTTAAAAAGGGAGTATTAGAACTTATTGTTTTATTGTCTTTAAACAATAAAGATAAGTATGGATATGAACTTGTATCAGAGGTAGGAAAGATTGTTGATGTTAATGAGGGGACATTATATCCTTTGCTTCGCAGACTTACCAATGAACATTATTTTGAAACATATCTGGTAGAATCAAAAGAAGGACCTTCTAGAAAATATTATCGAATGACAGCTATTGGAAAAGAACGTATGAAAGCTTTATTGGAAGATTGGCATACATTTTATGAAAGAGTGAATCGGTTTATAGAGGAGAGTGATACAGATGAAAAAAGATGAATTTCTAAGCCTGCTAGAAAAACGTTTGCATATTCTAAATGAAAAGGAGCGACAGGACATTCTGGATGAATATCGTACGCATATTGAAATGAAGATGCAGGAAGGAAAAGATGAAGAAGAAGCAATACAGGATTTTGGAGATTTCAATGAATTGGTTGATGAAATTTTGGATGCTTATAAAATCAATGTTGAAGAAATGAAACAAACAAGTGAGCAAGAGGATAGAAGTTTGAATTTTGTATTAGAAAATTGTAAAAGGATAGTTTGTTCCTTGTTTTCTATGGATTTAGGAAAGATTTTAAGTTTCTTGTTTGAGATTTTTGTTGTTCTTGTTTTGCTTCTATTATTAAGGATTCCCTTTAACCTAATATCTATTCTAGGATCGGGTTTGTTAAATGGTGTTTTAGGATATGATATAGGTAAGTTATTAATAAAACCATGGGAAGTACTGGTTAATGTGATTTATATCTTAGTTTTTGTTTCTACGCTAATGAAAGCATTAAAAAAGCGTATTGAAAAATACCAGGGGGAAAGCATAAAAGAACTTAAGTTTTCTAATTTTAATCTTCATGTACTAAATGAAGGGAATTGGAAGGAGCTTTTATCGGTAAAAAGAAGTTTTTTCCTATGTATGATAATACTGCTAAGCTTTGCTTTTTATTCCTTATCATTTATAGTAAATTGGTCGGCTATTTATAATACTTCTATTTTGCTTTTTTTGATGATTTTCTCTGGCACTAGTCTTATATTTATGCTGTTTATCTATATATCTTATAAATGTTTATGGAAAAGAAAGGTGTAAATTGAAAGTTGTTTTATCGATTTATGGAAAAAGAATGTATTTTTGAAATTATTTTCATAAATAAAAGCATTTTCTTACAGAAAAATATTGAAAATTATTTTTATGTGTGATAAAGTATGTACAAGATTTAAAGAAATCTTATATACTTTTTATAAAAGAAAAACTTTTGTCAAGTTCATCCTCCTTGATGCACATACTTTCCTAATTCCATTTCTTTTATAAAAAGGAAGAACGAAAAACTGCTTATGGCGGTTTTTTTATGTTTTCTCTGTCAATCGTGGTAAATCCTTCTTATGTAATAAGACGTCAAACCTCTGATTTTGCGGTATCTATGGATGCATAAGCATACCAGTTCATCGTGAAACTGAAGTTGGAATGTGTCATGATGTATTGTAAATATTTCGGTTTCATGTTCCTGCTTGCCAATCTTGTACAGAACGTAGGCGTAGTATGTACGATGTGATAGATATATGGCAGGGGATTGTCTGCGTGGTGTTTGTTATAGTTCTTTACCATGCAGGAGAATAAATTGTTGTGTATCTATCTCTATCGGTTTTCTTTTTAGACGTTTATTTATGATAATTTCTTTGACAGCGAGGAAGAATGTCTGGAAGATGAGTTAGAACAGCTACGCAAGTATATAACAGACTATATCAATGGAAAGAGTATACATGTGTATGATTTTTATCCACTTAAAAAATTTATCCAGCATTTGAAGTTTCAAAAATTGTTAGAACGAATATCCCCTTTTCCTTTTTCTGTGCTAACAGGAGGAAGAAATGGCGTATAATTGTCAAACCCATTGACAATTCGACAAAGACTCCATCTGTTTCATATACAATTTGATTGCTATAAGAATAAAAATCACATAAAAAAATAAGAAAATTTCTTGACTTAGAGTAAACTCTAAGTTGTATAGTGTTTTCAGCGGGAGGTGATTGAAAATTGACAATCAAAGAAGTTGCAGAAAAATATCATATTAGTCAAGATACTTTGCGATATTATGAACGAATTAAAATGATACCTGAAGTTACCAGAACATCTGGTGGAATACGTGACTATCAAGAAGAAGATTTAAAGTGGGTAGAATTGGCAATTTGTATGAGAAGTGCAGGATTACCTATTGAAGCTATGATTGAATATGTAAGACTGTTTCAACAGGGAGATAAGACAATTCCAGCAAGATTAGAACTTTTAAATAGTCAAATGGAGATATTAAAAGAACAAAAAAACAACATCGAAAAAACTATGGATAAATTATCATTTAAAATTTTTCGTTATGAGGAAGCGTTAAGGACAGGAAAATTGATATGGAAAAAAGAAAAAAAAGAATGAAAAAACTTGATCTGGTCCCTGTCAAGTGGACACACTAAATAAGTAAAATTTATTACCCAATTGGCATCATGCTGATTGGGTTTTGTTTTTGAGTGACTCCTTATATTTTGCGATTCTTGGATTAAATGCGATTGGATAATGTTTTGGTTTTTCATTATTGATAGCTTCTATTCTTACTTCCATTGGTGCTTTTGAATCAAATCTCGTTTGATAACGTTGATGATTATAGAAATCGATGTATTTGCTAATTGCTTCCACCAAGCTCTCTTTATTATGGATATCATATATCTTATACATTTCTGTTTTAATGATTCCCCATAGACCTTCTGTTGGACCATTATCCAGACAACACGCTACTCTTGACATGGACTGCGTCATTCCTTGTTCCTTCAGCTTGTGCTGGAATACCGGGCTTGTATATTGAAAACCCCGATCTGAATGAAATAGCGGGTGAGCATCTGGATTTAGCTTGATTGCTTGATTGAAGGTGTCTAACACAAGTGCATTATCATTTCGATTACTAATAGACCATGCGATAATAGAACGATCATACAGATCGAAAAATGCACTAAGATATAGTTTTTCTTGCGAATGTGGGACTTTGAACTCCGTTACATCGGTTGTCCATTTTTCATTTGGTCCAGATGCTTCAAATTCTCGGTGGAGTATATTCTCAGCTTTTTGATTCAGCTTGTTTGAAACCGTACAACAGGTTCTTTTTCCTCTGATTGCAGAATGAATCCCAAGAATCCTCATTATTCTACGAACACGTTTCGTATTATAGTGCTTATTATATTTACGATTGATGAAGATACGCATTCTGCGATAACCTAAAATCCCACCATATTTCTGATGATATTCCATGATGATTTCTGCTAGTTTCATATCTTCCTGTTCATTGGCTGTAATAGAGCGATTCAGCCATTTATAATAGGCTGAACGTTTAACACCTAATCGTTTGCACATCCAGCTGATACTATATTTCTTTGCTTCATGAAGTTCTCTGATAGCTAAGTATTTCGCTTCGTTTTTCGTTTTGGAGAATACCGCCTCCTTTCGATTTCCTGTACTTTTTTTAAGAGCTCATTCTCCATTTCCATTTCCTTAAGCTGATGCTCAAGAAGTTTTACCTTACGTTGCAGTTTCTCTGTTTCGCTTAGCTGTTCTTCAGTCTTGTGCTGTCCGCGACGATCGATAAGACCTTCCTCTCCAGCTGATAGATATTTTCTAACCCATTGATATATCTGCGTGTATGAAATATCAAATAGTTCAGCTGTCTCCTTATAATTCTTGTTGTGTTCCAAACAGTAATTTACGATTTTAATACGTTCTTCTTTTGCTGTTTTTCTGCTGCGATCTTTCATATAAACCTCCGGCTTAGGATCATAATCCTTAAGTTCTTCAAGGTTATTATACTTCTTAATCCAGCTTCTGACAGTACTGTATGAAGGAATTTCATATTTGATGGCAATATCTACGAGAGAACCTTCTCCTGCAAAATATGCTTGAACTACCTGTTGTTTGAACTCTTTAGTATATTTTGCATTATGTGTTTTATGGTTGAAACATCTAGGTCCCAATGACTGATACATCTTTATCCATGTACTTATTGTCTTCTTATCGATATTAAAATCATTGACAAGCTCTCTTACACTTTTCTCTCTGTTTAAATATTGTTCACAAATATATACTTTTTCTTTTGTTGATAACTTTGGCTTTCTTCCCATAGAAAAATCCCACCTCCATAGATACACGTTTGTTTATTTCGTGTGTCTACTTTAGTGGGATCATATCAACTCGTGGTGTTTTATTCAAGGGCAGACGAGAATTACTTCAATGGTGTAATGAAGTATATAAAGATTGGAAATACCGAAAAAGTTGCAAAAGTAATTGCTAAGTTTACAGGTGCTGATTTATTTAAATTAGAACAAAAGAACCCCTATAACAGTGATTATAATATTTGCGTTAAAGAAGCAAAGAAAGATTTACAAGCAAATGCAAGACCTCCACTTATTTCTTTACCAAAAAATTTTGAGAACTATGATGAAATATATTTAGGCTATCCAAATTATTGGGGAACTATGCCTATGGCAGTATATACATTTTTAGAAGCGTTTGATTTTAAGGGTAAGGTAATACACCCTTTTTGTACACATGAAGGAAGCGGTCTTTCTTCAACAGAAAAAGAAATATCACAATTTGCCAAAGGTTCAAAAGTATCATCAGGACTTGCAATATTGGGAGGTTCGGTAGATGAAGCAACAGATATAATTGAAAGGTGGGTAAAAAATGAATTATGAAAAAGGATACGTATATAGTTTAATGGAACAAGGCGGTCCGACTGATGTATGTGAAGGTTATTTTAAAGAAGCTGCTGATGAAATGCTTCGTGCAAGAACGCTTTGTGCTAAAGCAAATGCAGTATTGCCAGATGATCCGTCATATATTCAATATTTGGAGGAACTGTTTGGAAAAAGTCTTAAAGATGTTAGAATTTTAACACCATTTATTTGTGATTTTGGTAATCGTGTGAAGTTTGGAAAAAACGTTTTTATTAATCATTCTGCTATTTTATCGTCATCTGGTGGCATTGAATTTGAAGATGGAGTTATGATTGCACCAGGTGTTCGGATTGCAACAATTAATCATGACATGAACGAACGACATACCATTTATACATATGGAAAGGTTACCATTAAAGAAAATGCATGGATTGGTATGAATGTAACGATTTGTCCTGGGGTAACTATTGGCAAATATGCTGTTGTAGGAGCAGGAGCAGTAGTAACAAAAGATATTCCAGACTATGCAGTAGTAGGAGGAGTTCCTGCGAAAATAATTCGTTATCAAGACCCAGATAAACAAAAAGAATAAAAAGGAGAACAGAGTTATGAATTATATTACTTTAAATAATGGCATTAAGATGCCTATGATTGGATTAGGTACATATTTACTTTCGCCAGATGATGCTGAAAATGCTGTCACATATGCATTGAAAAATGGATATGAATTAATAGATACTGCTAATGCATATGTTAATGAAAAAGCTGTTGGAAGAGGAATGAAAAAATCGGGACTTTCTCGTGATAAGATATTTCTTGAAACTAAATTATGGCCATCCTTCTATGAAGATGAAGATGCAATAGAAGAAACATTAAAGAGGTTAGATACAGAATATATAGACCTGATGATTTTACATCAGCCCTCTGCAAATTATCTGGCTGGTTATAGACAATTAGAAAAAGCATATACGGAGGGAAAACTCAAAGCGATAGGAATTTCCAATTTTAATATCCAAGAAATTCAGGAAATATTAGATAATTGCTCAGTTGTCCCTGCATTAATTCAAGTAGAAGCACACCCCTATTATCCACAGACAGAGCTGAAAAAACTACTTTCAAAAAACAACATTGTTATGCAAGCATGGTATCCATTAGGTGGTCGTGATAACAAATCAATTTTGAAAGAAAGAGTTATTGAGGAGTTAGCAGATAAATATAAAAAAAGTCCAGCACAAATTGTGCTGAAATGGCATACGCAGATGAATGTTATTGTGATTCCAGGCTCTAAGTCAGAGCCGCACATTAAAGAAAATATTGATATTTTTGATTTCACTTTGACGAAAGAGGATATGATGAAAATTGCAAGTATTGATAAAAATCAGCCTTTTTATGGCAGAGATGAAGAAGCGCTAAAACGTTTTGCAACGTGGCGTCCCAATGTCGAAGGTCAAAAATAAAATAATATTAAATTGGATTTATTAAATAAAATGAATATGTATTCTTGATAGTGTACTTATAAAAAACTTTTATATGAGTAGAATATTAATCATAAATCCCTTATTTATTCGTAAATTGAGAAACATGGAGGAGAAATGACTGGTAGATATAGAAATACAATATCCTTTGTATTTAATGAAAATACTTGTTATTCAAGCATGGATGATTCACTAGCTACAGAGCCATTTTTGCTCGTTTCAAAACCTCATAGAAAACGAGTACATGGATTTCCTTTAGATTCCTTGTCTAAAGATATTGCAAGTGGAAAATATTACTATGATATTGCCGCAAAGGATGTAAGTACATCTGCTCTAGAAGATGGTTTTAAAATGTTTTTTATACGTCTTTTTGAAAATATATAAATATTCTATTATTTATGATGTTTAACTTTTAATAGTTAAAATGTCTGAAATGTATGGTGGACGATAGTATAAAACTTTGTTATAATTGGTTCGCTTATGTAAAATGGTAACACCATTTTTAGAAAGGATACAATCGTTATGAGAGTTAAACATATAGCAGTAGGAATTTTGTTAATAGTTGCGGATCAGCTAAGTAAAATAGGAATCAGCAATACATTTGCGTTAGGGGACAGTAAGGAAATTATACCAGGCTTTTTTAATTTGACGTATGTACATAATACAGGTGCTGCCTGGAGCATGATGGAAGGAAAAATGATTTTTTTCTATATTGTAACCTTGCTTGCTTTAGGGATTATGTTTTATTTTTATTTTACAATGGATAAAAAAGATAAGATTACACAATATGCACTTGTGTTCATGATTGCAGGAACGATAGGTAATTTTATTGATCGCTTATGTTTTCAATATGTACGTGATTTTCTCGATTTTATAATTTTAGGATATGATTTTCCAGTATTTAATATTGCCGATATGGCGCTATGTATTGGAGTATTTTTATTGTTTGTGTCCATTTTTTTAGAAAGTTATGGAGGGTTTCATAGATGCGAAAAATAGATTTAACGGTATTAGAAGAAGATGCATTATGTCGTTTGGATAAGTATGTAAGTGATAAAGAAAAAGACCTGTCAAGAAGTCGTGTTCAGTCATTATTGCAGGATGGAGTGCTTCTTGTGAATGACAAAGTTTCAAAAGCAAATTACAAAGTAAAAACAGGGGATCATATCTATGCCTGCTTTGATGATGAAGTAGAATTAGAAGCAAAGCCTGAAAAAATGGATTTAGATATTCGTTATGAAGATAGTGATGTCATTGTCATAAATAAACCTCGCAATATGGTTGTACATCCAGCTGCTGGAAATCAAACTGGAACACTGGTGAATGGTTTGTTGTACCATTGTAAAGATTTATCTGGTATTAATGGTGTTCTTCGTCCGGGAATCGTTCATCGTATTGATAAAGATACAACAGGATTATTAATTGTTGCGAAAAATGATAAAGCACATGTTAGTTTAAGTGAACAGCTGCAAAGCAAAACGGTAAATCGTTTATATTATGCTTTGGTACATGGAGTAATTGAACATGAGTTTGGTACAATTGATGCGCCGATTGGACGAGATGTAAAAGATCGTCAGAAAATGGCTGTTACAGAAGTAAATTCAAAAGACGCACGTACGCATTTTAAAGTTATTGAACGTTTTAAAAATTATACACTTGTAGAGTGTCGTTTGGAGACAGGAAGAACGCATCAGATTCGTGTACATATGCAATACATCGGACATCCCGTTGTTGGTGATGAGAAATATTCTTATCGTAAAACAATGGATTGTGGAGGACAGCTTTTACATGCTCATCAGTTAACATTTGTTCATCCTTCCACAAATGAAAAAATTACGGTAGAAGCGCCGCTTCCAAAACAATTTGAAGATATTTTAGAAGAATTAAGAAAGGAACAGAAATAAGAATGGAATATTCTAAAGCATTCATTTCTGCTTATCAGATTGTAGAATATCTTGTTTGTGAACATAATTATCAAATCATGCGAGTCGCAAAAGAAAAGCATGAAATATGGCTGGCAAATCCAAAGCACAAACAGCATCCGGTGATTCATGTCATCTATGAGAAAGATGATGATGCTTCTTGGGATAGTTATGTACATCCGGTTTTTATGATGCTTTACTCACTGATTCAAAAGCAGGGAGAACCATTAGAATTATCGACAATAGATAATCATATGGATCATGCAGCTCCTTTGAAGCAGGTATTTGTACATAAAGATGGTGTTAGTGATGTATCTATTTTAAAATTATTTCCAAAATTGAATCGCGTACTGCATGATGTTGAAGATTTACAAAATGAATTTGTTCATATTAGCGGACATATTGAAAGTGTACAGTTGAAAAATCAAAAGAAACTGCTGAAGTCTACGCTGAAAAAAATATATCCGTATTTAACTCTTTTTCTTGTGTTTGTATGCAGTAGCTTTACAATCATTTCTTTTTTATTGGGGATATATTTGAACAGTTCTTTAGCTGGATGGATTTTAAGCGGATGTTACTATAAAATGAATGTTGTGGCAAATCATGAATATTTTCGATTGTTTACTTCTATGTTTGTTCAAGGGGATTTGCTGCTTTTCCCTGTTTCTATATATGCTTTATATAGTGTTGGTAAAATTTGTGAACCAATATTTAAAAAATATCAATTCTTTCTAATTTTCATAATATCTGGTTTAGTTGGAAATGTATTTATGCTGGTAGGAGAAGCGAATGCAGTTGGGTTTGGTGCCGGAGCTGCTATTTTTGGATTGACAGGTTCTTATTTTGCATGGGTTCTGGAAGGAAAAAGATATGAAGCACCATTCATACAAAAAATACTTTTACGCTTTTTGGCACTAGATCTTCTTGTATGCCTTCTTCCAGGTCTATCTGTCTTTTCTCATATTGGCGGAGGTGTCACTGGTTTTTTATTAGGCATCCTATTTTCTAGAAAAAAAGAATGGCATTATATTCGGCTGCAAACTTGTTTTGCGCTACTTATATTTACTAGCGGATTAGTATATACAACTTATCAGACAAAGCGTGTAGAACCTTTAGAAAAAAATGTTGATAAGCAAGTGATAGAAACTTTCAAGGAATATGGATATATGGATTATGCAGAAACATTAAAAAAGGCATACAATAAGCAGTATAAATTGCAGTAAATAAGAAAATAGAAGAATACAGAATATTATAGGTTTAAGAAAATTTATAAGCCATTTGAATGGCTGCAATATATATCAAGATATTTATACTTTTGGATATTTAGAAGATATGGTATACTAAAAGCAATGAGAGGTCGATAGCATGAAGAGGAAAAATGTACTTACTTGGGATGAATATTTTATGGGATTGGCACATTTAAGTGCTATGCGCAGCAAAGATCCAAGCACACAGGTAGGAGCGGTTATTGTTAGTAATGAGCATCGCGTGGTAAGTATTGGGTATAATGGCTTTCCAAATGGATGCAGTGATGATGTGTTTCCATGGGATCGTGAAGGAGAGTTTGGCAATACGAAATATCCATATGTTGTTCATGCAGAATTAAATGCTATATTAAATAGTAAAAATGATTTGCGAGGATGCAGTTTATATGTTTCTTTATTTCCATGTAACGAATGTGCAAAAGCAATCATACAAAGTGGCATCAGCCGTATCGTTTATGAATCTGATAAGTATGCAAATACCGATGCGACAATTGCAAGTAAAAAGATGCTGCGTGCAGCAGGGGTAATATTGCAGCAGCTTCCTTATAAAGTGAATCTGTGTGTAGAAAAAGAAGAAAATATACAATAAAACCAGCGAGAGCTGGTTTATTTTTCAATATATGCAGAAGATTTCTTAGGCATAAATAAGCCAAGTAAAAAAGGCAAAAGAAACCATAGAAGCAATACAGCAAGGATCATAATTCCTAATGAAACAAAAAAAGGAAAAGGAAGATAATCAGGAAGAAACAAAATCATAAGTACAGCAAGGATACAAAAAGCAACTTGATAAGCAACCTGCAGTCTTCGATAAGTTCTTTTTAAAGAATATATTTTGCCTTCTATTTCTATTGTTGGTTTTCCACTTTGTAATATTATTATTCCAGGTAATTTTCTTTTCATAAGCATTCTCCTTACATGATTTTTGCCTTGTTTGTGTTCGCAAAATGAAGTTTTGCGATATTGTACAGTTCTTCTTTTCCATATTTTTCTACAAAATTCTGAATACTGATGTCTACGTTTTTTCCAGCACCTTTAGGAAAAGAAAAGTTATAGCGCTGCTGCATGGCATCAAAGGACAATAGAAATGCATAACGCGCAATTAAAGATGCACAGGCAACGCTAAGATATTTATTTTCTGCCTTTGTTTCAAAGTGCAGATTTTTGATTACTTCTTTTTCATTTTTTAAATAACGATAATAAGAATTTTCTGCCACAAACTGATCGACAACACAAAGGGAAGGAAGCATTCCTATTTTTTTCTGTAAGTGCACATAAGCCTGATTGTGCAGTTTTGATTTTATCGCAACCATATTATGCGAAGAGTGAATTTGATTGTATTTTGCATTGTTTAAAATTAACAGACTGTGAGGGATTTCACTCATTACCTGATTTCCTATTTTTCGTATATAGGCATCATCCATTGCCTTGGAATCTTGTATCCCCAGGCTTTTTAACCAGGAAACTTGTTCTTGTTTTACATAAGCTGCGCATACTACTACTGGACCAAAATAATCTCCTGTACCAACTTCATCACTTCCACATTGCGGAAATTGTTCTTTTATAGAAGCTGCAGGAGTAGATTTTTTTTCAGATGGCAGTGAATCTATATAAAAATCAGCACCTTCTCCCTGAAAAACAACTTTTCCAGAAGCATAAGCAGTAATCACACAATCGGATGTTTTATACTGATACAATGCATAGGGAGGAGTTTTTCGTTTTGTACAGTCTTTTAGTCGATGTTCTAATTCTTCAATTTGTGCAGGATTCATAGTTTTCGTATAGGTTGACATAGGTAACCTCCTTGGTGTGCTATTTATTTTACCATAAACTAGAGGGGTTGGATAATAAAATGTTGTATTTGTTAACTCGTTAAGTATTTTACATTCACTTTTAAAATATGATAAAATAAAAAATTGAAAGGATACAGGTGATCGTGTGGAAGTAAATGCAGTATTTGTTGTTAATTTTATTGCGGTTATCGTAATAGCCGTTTGTATATATACTGGCTGGAAAAATGGTTTTTTATGGAAACTATTAAGTCTATTAGGATTCTTTGTCACAGGCGTTCTTGCATGGAACTTATCTGTTCCTTTTGCACAGTCGATTCCACTTTATCAGCAGGAAATGTTGACATCAGCTTCACTTTTGATGGATGCAATGCTGTATACAACGATAAATCGTTTAGCCTGGTTTGTTATTTTATTTATTATAGGAAATTTCCTGATTTTATTATTAAAACCAATCGCAAAACTAGTACAGAAAATTCCGATAGTATCATGGTTAAATAAAGTGGGAGGAGCACTTTTAGGTATTGTCCAGTCATGCTTTTTGATGCTGGTGGCGTTCTTGTTTACACAGCTTTTGTTTTGGAATGACTGGTCACAGATCGGAAGACAATCGATTCTTCGCTACAGCATTCCAATTAGTGATCAGCTAATGTTTTATTTAGAAGAACCAATGAAAGAGCTTCAGAAATTTGAAGAGGCGTTACAATCAATGGATATAAATACAGAAATATATGGTGTACAAAACAGGGAGGAAGAACATGAAAGATAGATTTGAATCATTAGAATTGCAGAATGTAAAGGAACAGATCGCCCAGCATTGCTGCTTTTCCCTGGGAAAAAAGAAAATACGACAACTTTCCCCACGTTTTGAAGAATTGTGGGTCAAGCGTGAACTGCAAAGAACAAAGGAAGCCTATGATTTATTGATACGTTATGGGGCTCCTTCTTTTCAAGGTCTTCATGATACACAGGAAAGTATTGAAGCAAGTAAGAAAGATGCTACATTAAGCGCTATGGAATTACGTCGTATCGCGGATGGAATACGTTCTTGTGAGCACATTACATCTTATTTTAAGGGGTGTGATTTAGAAACTCCATCTTTAAAAGAACTTGTTGATTCTTTTAGCGATCAAAGAAAAACAGCAAGTGAAATTGAACGCTGTATTTCTGTTAATTATGAGGTGATGGACAGCGCTAGTGCAGAATTAAAATCTGTACGTAAATCTATTCGTATATGTGAGGGAGATATCAACAAGGAAGTACAGCGTTTTATCGCAAGAAATGCATCAAAATTAATGGATACGATTACGACACAAAGAAATGGAAGAACTTGTGTGCTTGTAAAAATCGCAGAGAAAAATAGTGTTGATGGATTTATTCATGGGGAAAGTGCGTCAGGACAAACTGCGTATATTGAACCTGGAAGTCTTCTTGTCTTAAACAATCGCTTGCAAAGTCTTGTATCAAAAGAGCAGGAAGAAATCGCTAAGATTTTATTTGGATTAAGTCAAGGTGTAAAAACGGTCGCATATGAATTGTTAGGTAATTTAGATACGATGGCACTTTTGGATAGTATTTTTGCGAAAGGTGCCTGGGCAAAGAAAATGGATGGATGTGTTGCTACTCTAGATACAAAAGATGAACATTTGTATTTAAAAGATGCCCGTCATCCTTTGATTGAACCAGAAAAGGTAGTTGCCAATACGTATGAAATTGCTTCTCCTCATCATAGTCTATTGATTACAGGAAGTAATACCGGAGGGAAAACGGTTACGTTAAAAACTATCGGTTTGTTTGTCGCAATGACAATGTGTGGAATGCCGGTAAGTGCGCAGGAAGCAATCGTACCTTTATTTACCAATATATTTGTAGATATAGGAGATGAACAATCTATTCAGGAATCGTTATCTACTTTTTCTTCTCACATTTCAAAAATGGCCCAAATTTGTGCACATGCTGGAAAGCATTCTTTGGTTTTACTGGATGAGTTGGGAAGTGGGACCGATCCAAAAGAAGGAGAGCCTTTGGCGGTTGCGATTTTGGATGAATTAAGAAGAAACAAGGCTATGGTTATAGCGACAACCCATTATTCTGCTTTAAAGACATATGCTTCTCAGCATGAGGATATTTTACTATCCAGTGTAGAATTTGATGTGGATGCGATGAAACCGACTTATCGTTATATTGAAGGTATGAGCGGGCAGTCTTATGCTTTTGAAATCGCGAAACGTTATGGACTAAAAGAATCCATCATTGCACATGCCAAAAATATGAAAGAGGAACAAAAAAATGATACGGACATTGCTTTAGAAAAAGTAGAACGCTTGGCAATGGAACATCATGATGCAAAACTAAAACTGGAAGAAAAACTACAAGATGTAAAACAGCTGCAGGAAAAACTTGAAAAAGAAAAAGAACACCTTCAGAAAGAAAAAGATAAGATCTTACAGGAAGTAAAAGATGAAGCACAAAAACAGCTTGAGGAAACAAAAGAAGAAGCATATGAAGTGCTGGAACAGTTAAAACAGTTACAAAGTGACGCAAAACCGCATGAAATCAGTGCCTTAAAATCTCGTTTGTCTAATATTGAAGTGGAAGAAAATGAGGCAGAAGAAGAAAAAGAAGAAAGTTTTGCGGTAGGGGATTATGTTCAGTTAAAGAAATTGAATTATTATGGAGAAATTTTATCGATTCAAAAAGATAAAGTATGTGTATTGGCAAATCATATGAAGATGAATACAACTACAAAAGAAATTACACATGCAACACGTCAAGTACAGAAAAAGAAAAAAAGTGGTGTTTCCAAAAGTCGTATTACTTCCTTTTCCATGGAATGCAATGTCATTGGTATGCGTGTTGCCGAAGCGATTCCTGTCATTGATAAATATTTGGATAATGCGATTCTTGCGAAAGTATATCAGGTTCGTATCATTCATGGAATGGGGACAGGCAAGCTAAGAAAAGGTGTCCATGATTATTTAAAACGAAACCAGAATGTAGAAAGCTATATGATGGGAGGACAAGGCGAAGGGGGACTTGGTGCTACCGTTGTGAAATTGAAACAAAAGAAATAGAGGATTTTATATGGCAAATATGGCAAAAATTGAAGATAAGCTGGCAATTTTGCCAGCACTTCCTGGCTGTTATTTGATGAAAAACAAAGAGGGAGATATTATCTATGTAGGAAAAGCGAAAAAGTTAAAAAATCGTGTGCGTCAGTATTTTGTAGGCGCGCATGATTTTAAGACGACTCGTCTTGTTTCTAATATTGACGATTTTGAATATATTGTATGCGGCAGTGAAAAAGAAGCACTTCTGCTGGAAATTAATTTGATAAAAAAACATACTCCTCCTTATAACATCATGTTTATGGATGATAAAAGCTATCCATATTTAAAACTTTCTAAGGAAAAAGCTCCTATTCTTCGTGTTGTACGTAACACGAAAGATAAAAAAGCAGAGTACTTTGGACCTTTTCCAGACAGTTCTGCTGCATGGGAAACAATGAAGCTTTTAAATCAGCTTTACCCATTAAGAAAATGCAAACGTCTTCCTAAA
The DNA here is from genome assembly GCF_010537335.1 of Amedibacterium intestinale. Classification (NCBI taxonomy): domain Bacteria; kingdom Bacillati; phylum Bacillota; class Erysipelotrichia; order Erysipelotrichales; family Erysipelotrichaceae; genus Amedibacterium; species Amedibacterium intestinale. The sequence goes on along the minus strand of NZ_AP019711.1, from coordinate 1,017,410 downwards.
AAAGAATGTCTGTATTATCACATGGGACAATGTCTTGCCCCATGTGTAAAGGATATTGATGAAAGTGTATATACGCAGATGGCTTTAGGAATACGAAAATTTTTAAATGGAGATGTGAAAGAAATTGTTTCAAATTTATATGCTGAAATGCAGAAAGCAAGTGAAGAAATGCAGTTTGAAAAAGCAAAAGAAAAACTGGATTTGATTCATTCTATTGAACATGTAACAGCCAAACAGCAAATTGATTTTAAAGATCGTAAAGATCGTGATGTATTTGGGTATTATGTAGATAAAGGATATATTTCAATTCAGGGATTTTTTCTTCGTGGAGGAAAGATGCTGGAAAGAACCTTGTCCATTACCCCTTTGTATGAAGATGCAATGGATGCCTTTGTTTCTTTTATCTTGCAGTATTATGAAGCAAATCCACTTCCTAGTGAAATACTAATTCCAAAAGAATATGATATAACACATTTACAGGAGATTTTAAATGCGAAGATCATACAGCCATTACGTGGGGATAAACTAAAGCTGGTTGAAATGGTTTTGGTAAATGCGAAAAATGCTCACCAGCAGAAATTTGAATTAGTAGAGCGTAAAGATCATCGAAAAGAAGAGGCGATGAAGCAGTTATCAGCATTGTTGAAGAAAGAAATTCATCGTATTGAATTATTTGATAACTCGCATATTTCAGGGGCATTTAATGTCAGTGGTATGGTTGTATTTGTAGATGGAGAACCAAGTAAAAAAGATTATCGAACCTATCGTTTGAAAGAATATGTATCGGATTTGGATTCCATGAAGGAAGTTGTGTATCGAAGATATTTTCGTTTATTAAAGGAAAGAGGAAGATTTCCTGATTTACTGATTGTGGATGGGGGTTATTTACAAATAGAAGCCGCAAAAGAAATTTTAGATGCCTTAGATGTAGATATCACTTTATGTGGCTTGGTAAAAGATGATAATCACCATACTGCCAATTTAATGGATCGAAATGGAAATATCCTTCCTGTAGAAAGAGAAAGTTCTTTATTCTTTTTATTAACACAAATGCAGGATGAAGTGCATCGCTTTGCGATTTCTTTTCATCGAAAACTTCGTGGGAAGGCTATGACAAAGTCGATTTTAGATGAAGTTGAAGGTATTGGAGAAGTTCGTAAAAAAGAAATATGGAAACAATTTAAATCATTAAAACGATTAAAAGAAGCTAGTGTAGAGGAAATTGCAGAAGTAATTCCTTTAAAAGTGGCAGAAGATTTATATCAGATTTTACACGCTGAACAAAATTAATACAGAGCAAAACGAAACTTGTCGCATAAGATAACGTAGATGTGAAAGACAAGGGGGAATTGCTTACGCAGAAAATCTTGACACCAAGAGAGAAGCAGGTATTTTCTCTTCTCATTGAAAATTACAGTACAAAAGAAATTGCAGAAAAGATGCACATTTCTGATAAAACCGTTCGCAATCATATTTCCAATGTAATGTTGAAGCTAGGCGTTAAAGGAAGAGCACAGGCGGTTGTAGAACTGTTACGAAATGAAGAGCTGCATCTGCAGTAGGGTATCGAAAGATATCCTTTTTTTAATTTCTTTAAAATTTTTAGGGTTTTTTCCTGTTTCACTCGTATCTCTTTATAGAGAGGAGTGAACTATATGCAGAAAGTCACTTATTGTTTACGTGTGAATCATACACAATATCGATATCTGGAAAATGAAATTAAAAAAACGCATCATATGCATGCTTACTTTCAAAAGAAAATACAAAAGCAGCCAGAAATTAATGATTCTTTGTTGTATAAAGAAATGCTTTCTTATCAAAAAAAGTATATGAAAATGATGCATGAACAAGAAGTATATGCTATGTGGAAACAGCTGAAAAAACAAAAAATGAAAGAACAGCAGGATACAAAAGCAATTTATATTTGCAGGGATGTATTACAAAATTTTCGATGGCGAGGAATTTCCTTATATCCGCTTTTGCATGTCAAATACCATTGGCAAAGAGTCCCCTTGCTTTTTCATTATGAAGTTGTTACCAGTTTGTTATTTATCAGAAAGCATACAATTTATCTTGTTGTTGGTTTTCAAGATAAGACAGAAATATAAAAACATGGTATAATGAAAAATGAGGTGTTGCTTATGAAGCTAAAACGTACATTATTTCTAGTGTCGTTGCTTGTTTTATTTGTTATTTGTTTTTTTAAAATGAATGAGCATTATGACGAACTGGCAAGATATCCATACGAGCTGAATGAAGAAGAACGTTCTTTAGTTTTAAAACATATGGATACAGAAGAAATCGATTTTTTGGTTTCACAGAAAATTGAACCTTCCCAGTTTTTACCATATATTGATATTGAAGGATTTCAGGTAGAAAATACGTTATGGTATGATAAGGCTTATCATGCTAGAAAGGAAGATAAAAGCTATATTGTTTCTTTCATAAATAAATATCGCTCGAATTTGCAATATACAACTTTAGATTCTTTATTAAAAACATATTCGTATAATGTGCTGACACGATATTTTGATGAGGGAGATGGTTATCAAAGTGAAAGCATTCTTGTACCAGATCCTTCTATGAAATTAGAAGTATTAAAAAATAAAGAAACATTTTATACATATGAACCTGATAATCTTGTGAATGTGAGCGGTGTTCCTGTTAAAAACAAGAATATTAAAATAAAAAAAGAGGTTTTACAGCCATTGCAGAAGATGGCAAAGGATGCGAAAGAAATTAATAATAAGACCTTTGGGGATATGGAGGTCACAGCAGGGTATATTTCCTATGAAAACCAGGTCTCCTTATATGAGGAAGCTGTAAAAAAATATAAAGATGAGGCACTTTCTTATACTGATTATCCAGGGAGAAATGAAGCACAGCTTGGGTATACGATAGAACTTCTTCCAAAAGAAAATAGTAAAAATAAAAATAAGGAAGAAACAAAAAAGGAAGAACAGGAGCAGGCTATCTGGTTAAAAGATAACGCTTATAAATATGGATTTGTTATTCGCTATCCTAAACAGAAAGAAGATGTAACACATAAAGCCTATCAGCCTTATATTCTTCGCTATGTTGGAGAAGAGTGTGCAAAATATATGCATGATAAAGGAATCGTTATGGAAGAACTCAGTGAGAAAGATATAGAAGAATTCTCTTAAAGAAAGAACAGCTAGTATGTTCTTTTTTTATACAGGTATACATACCATGGGGTAGAGGTGAATACATGAAACAACTTAAGAAAAAAATTGCCTTGTTGTTTGGGGGACTGGCACTTGTCAGTTATCTTTCATTTACTTATTTTCCTTTTAAAACGCAGGATACACCTGTTTTATCTTTGCAGGAAGAAGAATCTTATATGCAGGTATATTTGCTGGATAAAGAAAATACATTGGTCCCTGTAAGCATTTCTGTAAATCCGGATACAAGTATTGAAGATAAATTACAGCTTCTGATAGCGTATATGAGTGGAAAACAGAAAATTGATAACTTTAAGCCCTTATTTAAAAAAGAATGTATTTTAAAAACAGTTTCATTACAAGATCATACAGCTGTATTGTATTTTAATGAATCTTTTAAAAATTATGATAAAAAACAGGAATTACGCTTATTAGAGTCTTTGGCTTGGGGAGTTACACAGTTTTCAGATATCACAGATGTAAAGCTGATGCTGGATAATCAGGAGTTAAAAGAAATGCCGTTAGATCATACACCAATTCCTGCAACTTTAAATAGACAAATAGGTATCAATCATTTTGAAACAAAGGCTTCTACTCTGCATGATTCTCATACAATAACTGTCTTTGCGACAAGAAAGATCGATGGAGTGGTTTATATGGTACCGCAAAGTAGAAGAGTGCCTTATGATGTAAATACGATGGAAGAAGAAATCGAGCAAATCGTAAGTGATGTACAGGTATCTGCCAATTTAAGTCAGCCTCTATATGATGATAATATTACTTTGCATTCGAGTCATTTTGAAAATGGAGTGCTTAGTGTTGATGTGAAGGGAAATCTTTTAGGAAGTGATCGTGAAATAAAACAAGATGCATATAATTGTCTGATACTTTCTTTATCTATGCTGGAGGGAGTTGAAGAACTGCAGGTAAAAGTAGATGGAGTTATCCTCTCTCCTTTTGAAAACAAAAATAGTATTTCTGTAAATGATCTTGTTTATAATGAAGTGCGTTTTTAAATAATTTCGTAAATTTTTCTAGGTATGTACTCTAGAAATATGGTATACTAACACTAGGTGATGAAAATGAAGCTAGTTGTCGTTAGCGACAGTCATGGAAAAGCAGATATCCTGGAAGAAATTGTTTTAAAGCATCCAGATGCTGCTGCATATCTTCATTGCGGGGATATAGATGCACCACAGGAATACTATCCGGAATATACAATTGTAAGAGGGAATAACGATCTTTTTTACGACTATCCGGATTATCGCATTCTAGAGGTTGGAAAACATCGTATTTATATGGCGCATTCACATAGCTTTTCTTATCTTCATCGATTGGAACAAATGGCAAAAACAGCACGTGAAAATCGTTGTGACATCTTCTGTTATGGGCATACGCATGTCGCAAAGGATGAAACGATAGATGGTGTTCGTTTGATTAATCCAGGTTCTTTATGGAGAAGCAGAGATGGAAGAGCTCCATCCTATGCAATCCTTACTCTTAATGAAGAAAACGTTGATGTAGAGTTCATTTTTCTCCCACAGAAAAAAAGTAAGTTTTTCTGATGATAGCAGATAACCGTACAGGCTACGGTTTTTCTTGTGTTTATGCAAATAGAAAGGTGCAGGATGTAATATGGAAAGAAAAGTAGGAACAATTTCAAGAGGTGTACGATGCCCAATTATTCGTGAGAAAGATGATTTGGCAAACATTGTAGTAAACAGTGTGATGGAAGCGGCTGAATCAGAAGGTTTTGCACTTCGTGATCGTGATGTTGTTGCAGTTACAGAATCTATTGTGGCTAGATCACAGGGGAATTATGTAAGTGTTGATGCAATTGCAGCGGATGTCAAAGAAAAACTGGGAGGAGAAACTGTTGGTGTTATTTTCCCAATTTTAAGTCGTAACCGTTTTGCTATCTGTCTTCGCGGTATTGCGAAAGGGGCAAAGAAAATCGTTTTAATGCTTAGTTATCCAAGTGATGAAGTTGGAAATGAACTTGTAAGCATTGAGAAACTTGATGATGCAGGCATCAATCCATACAGTGATGTTTTAACACTAGAAAAATATCGTGAATTATTTGGAGAAAACAAACATGAGTTTACTGGAGTAGACTATGTAGAATACTATGGCAACTTGATTCGTGAATGCGGTGCAGAAGTAGAAATTATTTTTGCGAATAATCCAAAAACAATTTTGAATTATACAAAAAATGTAATTAACTGTGATATTCACACAAGAGCACGTACAAAACGTATTCTTCTAAAACATGGTGCTGAAAGAGTATGTGGACTTGATGATCTTATGACTTCTTCTGTTAATGGAAGCGGATATAATGAAAAATATGGATTATTAGGTTCAAATAAATCAACAGAAGATATGGTTAAACTGTTCCCAAGAGAGTGTCAGGATTTAGTTGAAGATATTCAGAAATCTCTTAAAGAAAAAACAGGGAAACATATTGAAGTTATGGTATATGGGGATGGTGCATTTAAAGATCCTCAAGGTAAAATCTGGGAATTGGCTGATCCAGTTGTATCTCCTGCTTATACAAGTGGTTTGGAAGGAACTCCAAATGAATTAAAATTAAAATATTTAGCAGATAATGATTTTGCGGATTTAAATGGAGAAGAACTGCAGCATGCCATTGAAGAAAAAATCAAAGAAAAAGATGATAACTTAAAAGGAAATATGGCTTCTCAGGGGACTACTCCTAGAAAACTTACTGATTTGATTGGTTCTTTATGTGACTTGACAAGTGGTTCTGGTGATAAAGGAACTCCAATTGTTTTAGTACAGGGATACTTTGATAATTTCACAAATTAATTAGTTACATATAGAAACGGACAGATTATCCGTTTCTATTTTTTAAATTCACTTCCATTACTTTTTGTTTTATAATGTTATGGTAGTATAAAAAAGATAGAAGAAAGGTGGAAGTATGAGTCGAAGAGATGAGATATTAACAGAAATAAAAAAGAGTGATGTTCCTGTTTCAGCAGGAACACTTGCGAAAAAATTTCATGTATCGAGACAGATTATTGTTGGAGATGTTGCTTTGTTAAGAGCAGAAGGAAATAAGATAATTGCGACACCTCGCGGTTACGTATTAGAAGAGAAAAAAGTACTAGAAAGAAAAATTGCTGTTTGTCATACGAAGGAACAAATTCAGGAAGAATTATATACAATTGTTGATATGGGCGGTTTTGTTAAGGATGTAATTGTGGAACATGAAGTTTATGGAGAACTGTGCGGAAAGATGCATATAGCATCTCGATATGATGTGGATTGTTTTTTAAAACGTGTACAGCAGGTAGAACCATTGTCGTATCTCACTCATGGATTGCATTTACATACCATTACATTTCCAGATGAAGAAACCTTTCATAGAATTGAAAAGGCTTTGGAGGAAAAGGGGTTTTTATATCACGCATAATGTTTCATAATTTTCTTTTTTACTTGTGCAGTTTTTATAAAACATAGAATATCACTTAGAAAATAGCTAATATAATAAAAAGCAGGGGATACTTTCATATCCCTTGCTTTTCAATTGTTTTCATACAATTTTAAGTAATTATCTTTTTATGTATTAAAGAAGGATACCTGTAACTTTTTCTATAAGTTCTTTGCTGCAGCCTTCCTTTTTCATTTTCTGTGCTATTTCCATTTTCTCTTTCGCTATGCCTTTCTTTTCGCCTTCTATCCTGCCTTTTGATTCTAGTCTTTCGATGGCCTCTTCAGGGGCAAGGTTTTCTTCTCCTTCTTTTCTTACTCCCATCATATTGATGAATCCATCTGTAATTTTTCGTGTCCATCTTTGTTCCCATCTCTTCGTTGCTTCGCACATGTTGATTTCCTCCTCATCTTTATGTTCTTTTACATAGTTTAATATTTCTTCATTTTCCGTTATTGTTCCTACCAGTTCTGCTGTATCTCTTCCTACTTTTACATTCGCATAATACCTTTGCAGTTCTTCTACTTTATCACTGTATAAAAGCTGTATGATCTTTATGAAATTGAAGATATCCTGATTTTGAAATGTATTTCTGCAGGTTCCTATTTCCAGCAGCTTCATAGGATAGTCATTGAATCTTTTTTCCATCCATTTCGGCATATCCACCATCATGTCTTTCAGACTTCTTGCCCCATCCCATGGTGCTTCTCCATAATATATGACTAGTGTAAATACTGGATGAATACGATCCTTTTTTCGCATTTTAGAAAGATATTCACTGTCTTTCCTGTTTCTTCCCGCATTTACAAACTGTCTGCATTCTGCTTCATAGGTCAAAGTATCATACATCATCACACGCAAAGGCATTGCATAATGGATACTGGATTGATTTTCAACCCCATAAATCACATATTCACAATCTCCTGCAGATTTTCGGATAACATCTCTTACTCTTGCAAGGGGAATCTTCATCCCCTGCGTATGGATATACAGCGATGAATCCGTATCAAGTTCTTCCAAATCATCAGGTTTAACAACCTGTATACCATTGTATATGCCTGTGTTAATTAAATCCGCAAAGCGATCATTATTTTTGAAATAAGATTTTAGTGCGATATCCTGTTTTCCCATATTCATCAGCTCCTCTTTTGATACTTCTTGATCGGATATAATATTGATGAAGGAAAGATAAGAGATATCCATCTTCATTATAAAATAAGAATATTGTTTGTCTATACCGATATCGTGATATATGGAAAGCATGATTGGATACACTTTATCCTTTTCACTATACATATACGAAACCAATAGGTAAAAATACAAAAATTTAGTTTTTTTGTTTAAAATATGTTTTACAATAGCTTCTTATTTTAAAAACAAATGGCAAAATTTGGAACAAGGTTTTATTTTAGGGAAAGAAATATATGTATTTTTTATTGACTTTTAGATAGAAAAATAATAGTATAGATAAGTGTCATGACATATAACTTGATATTAAGGGGTGTTCTTTTTTTATGACTAATAAAAATGTGTATCAATTATCTTTAACTGCGATGCTAGTCGCAATTGGTATTATTATTCCTATTATTTCTCCGATTAAAATAACTATAGAACCAATGTCATTTACACTTGCATCACATGTTGCTATAATGGTTGCTATCTTTATTTCTAAAGAAGTAGCACTTTCAACGGCTTTAGGAACGACAGTTGGTTTTTTACTTGCAGGATTTCCTTTGCCAGTTGTACTTCGAGCATTTACACATGTTGTATGGGCATATGGTGCAGCATGGTATATCAGCAAACATAAAGATATGGGAAAATCAGGAAAGCAAATGTTTTTTTTAAATCTAGGAATTGCTCTTTTGCATGCATTGCTGGAAATGGCAGTTACTTTTCTATATTTTACAAATGGAGATAGTGTAAATATGGTGTATATGATTTTTGGGTTAACGGGAATAGGAACGATTCTTCACAGTTCTGTTGATTTTATTATTTCAATTGCTGTGTGGAAAGTTTTATGTCAAAACAGAAAAATACAAACTATTTCTAACTTAAAGATGTCTTAGTACGAATTGTCTTATGGTCTGTTTAGACCTTTTTTTTATCCGCATATTATGACAACTTCCATCTCTACCACATGCTATACTGATACATGTTGGAGGAAAGATTATGGAAAGCTATATAGAAGTTACCTTTCTAACAAACGGATTTATTATTTTATTGTCTGTACAAATTGCACAATATATTACCCTTCGACCTGTAGATACAAAAAATTCTATATGTTATGCATTATTAATATCATTATTTTCGGTTATGCTTTGGGAAAAATGGAGTGTATATATGCTTATCACTTTAGAACTTCTATTTTGTCTGACATTGTTTAAATATGCGATAAAAACATGGATATTTGCATACCTGTATAGATGGCTTTTGATGTTAACGTGCTTTGTTGTATGGCAAGGAAGCTTTCATAATCTTACTTGGTTTGTACCGATTCACTGTCCTTTCTTGTATATATGGATAGGATGCAGCTTTACTTTTCTTCTTTTATATAAAAAATGGAATTTGTGGGTAGCAAAACGATCTTGTCTATATACGATCTATGTTTTAACATCACTTGGATGGAAAAAGATGAAAGGGTATTTAGATAGTGGAAATTTATTACAGGAAAATGGATTGCCAGTACTGTTTCTTCATAAAAAGTATGGTTCTGTATTTAAAGATAAAGACATACACTATATACAAATGGAAGGTATTTCCTACAGTAATACAATTGAAACAATCCAGACACAGGTATATTTAGCTGGATGTCAGAAACATGAGGTATATATTTGTTTACAGCAGGAAATAAGGCTTCCAATGCATGCACAGGTGCTTTTAAATATGAATCTTATGATGATGGGGTGAAGGTATGTTAAGAAAGTTATGGAAGATTTTTGAGTTTTTATTTATACCAGAGAAAAGAAGCGAAGTGTTTTATATACAGGGGGGAGATGTACTTCCAAAGCCATTAGAGAAAGAAGAAGAACAAAAAGCTTTGATTGCGCTTGAACAAGGAGATGAAGAGGCAAGAAATACTTTGATAGAACACAATCTTCGTTTAGTTGTATATATCGCAAAACGTTATGAAACAAATCCTGTGTTTATGGAAGATTTAATTAGTATTGGATCAATTGGGCTGATTAAAGCTGTAAATACATTTAAAAGAGATAAAAATATTAAACTCGTAACGTATGCATCACGTTGTATAGAAAATGAGATTTTAATGTTTTTACGTAAAAAAAGCAGAAGAAAAGTGGAGGTAAGCTTTGATGAACCACTAAATATTGATTATGATGGGAATGAACTTTTATTATCTGATATTCTTGGTACAGAAGATGATTTAGTAACGAAAGAATTTGAAAAACAGGAAAATAAAAGAGAATTGATGGAGGCAATGGCTACCTTAAAAGAAAGAGAACGCCAGATTTTACAAATGCGTTATGGTATTGGACAAGAAGAATTAACCCAAAAAGATATTGCGCAGAAACTGGGAATCTCTCAATCGTATATTTCACGTCTAGAAAAGAAAATTATAGAGAAGTTAAAAATACAGCTGAAAAAGAAACAGTTTTGATACGAAGAAATATTTATATCTCTTCGTATTTTTTTTACGAAAAAAGAGAACCTCGTTGAAAGATTCTCTAAAAGTCAATATCTGATATTATTGCAGGTATCCTTTTTTAGATTTCGCAATACCTCCAATATTTGTTATATCATGGTATCCCATTTGTTTTAAATACATACATGCCATTTTACTTCTTGCCCCACTCAGACAGTATACGTAAAGAGATTTGGATTTCTCTATTTTAATATTTTGAATATTTGAAAGCGGAATATTTATGCTTTTATTTACATGTCCCTGAAGATATTCTTCTTTTTCTCTTACATCTATAAATACGATATTTGGATCGACTTTTCCTTGTTCTACATAGGCATCAAATGATGGTTTTTTCTTAAATAACATAAATTTACCTCCTGTTATATATTAAGTATATACTTAAATACTGAAATATAAAAGTAATTTGCTTCTTTAAAGGTGGAGATTTAGATATAAACTTGTCAAGAATTTTCTTCTTCCAATTACTTACAGGAATCCTTGGGGATAAGCAAACGCAGTGAGGGAAAACTCCTAGTGTGCTAGGAGGAAACTGAACATGAGTCGTTATAAAGTAGAAATCAGTGGAATTCGAACTTCTGATTTAAATGTTTTAACAAACACGCAGATGAAAGAATTGTTTATTAAGTTAAAGGAAGGAGATGAAAATGCGAAAGAGGAGTTAATTCAGGGGAATTTAAAGCTTGTATTATCTATCGTTCAGCGGTTTTCATCTCGCTGTGAAAATATGGATGATTTGTTTCAGGTAGGATGTATTGGGCTGGTAAAATCCATTGATAATTTTGATTTATCGCATGAAGTACGATTTTCTACTTATGCGGTTCCTATGATCATGGGAGAAATCAAACGATATTTGCGAGACAATCAGGTTATAAGGGTAAGTCGTCATTTAAAAGATCTGGCATATAAAGCTTTTCGATTAAAAGAAGAATATATGCATGAACATCAAAAAGAACCATCTGTCAAATGGCTTGCGAAACAGCTGGAAGTAAAGGAAAAGGATATTGTTGATGCATTGGATTCAACACAAAGTGTAATTAGTATTTTTGAACCAGTATATAATGGAGATGGAGATGAATTATATTTGTTAGATCAAATTAAGGATGATAAAGATGAAGTGGAACATTTAAATAATCTGATGGCATTAAAAAGAAGTCTTGCCCAGTTAAGAGGAAAAGAAAAAGAAATTATTGAGAAACGCTATTATCAGGATAAAACGCAGATGGAAATCGCAAATGAATTAGGAATTTCACAGGCACAGGTATCTAGATTGGAGAAAAATGCGATTGCACAGTTAAAGAAAGAGTTTGAGAGTTAGCACATTTTTCTTATAGATACATATACTGGAATAGGTGATCAAGCATGAGATTTAGCGATATATGTGGGAAAGAAGTCATTAATATAGCAGATGGGTGTTTAATCGGACATGTCGCAGATTTAGAATTTGATTCACGAACTTTTGAGATTTTTGCGATTTATGCGACACCTTGCAAATCCTTTGTGAAAAAGATATTTCCATGGATATTCCCAGTTGAACAAATTCAAATTTCGGTATCAGAAATAGAAAATATTCATGGAGATGTCATTTTGGTACATTTTCACTCTTAAAAAAATCTTCTTTTCGTATTTTACGAGAAGAAGATTTTTGGTTTTATGCCTGCTCTTGTAAATAATCTAAGATATCCTGTGCATTTGTAGCAGGAGAAGCTTTCTCAAATGTTTTGATAATAATTCCATTTTCATCAATAACATAAGTAGAACGGGTAACTCCCATATAAGTTCTGCCATACAGTTTCTTTTCTTTCCATACATCATACTCCTGAATTACTTTTGTTTCTGTATCAGATAGCAAGATAAATGGAAGTTCATATTTGGTCTTAAAATTTAAATGTGATTTACTGGAATCCTTACTGATACCAATCACCACGATATCTTTTTCTTTATAGATATTGTAAGCATCTTTAAATGCACATGCCTGCTTTGTACACCCTGGAGTAGAATCTTTTGGATAAAAGTATACAACTACTTTTTTGCCTAAAAAATCATGAAGAGAAATCAAATTTCCATTTTCATCTGGAAGTGTAAAATCAATTGCCTTTGTACCTGTTTCTAACATAAGAAGACCTCCTTATATGATGTACATATTGTAACATTAGCATGTAAGAATGAAAAGTAAAATACACTTTTTGATATTGTGGTGCTATACTATAACATATAAAGGGAAAGAGGTTCTTCTTATGGAAATACAACAGAAAAACATGGATAAGATTTGTAATGTTTTATGCCTAATCTTGTTTGCTTGTACATTCATTGCACTTTTATTTATGTGGAAAGGAATGCCGAATAAGATACCTGTACATTTTAATCTTTTGGGTGAAGCAGATGAGTGGGGAAGTAAATCACAATGCTGGCTGTTTCCTGTTATGTCTTTGTTTGTTTATATAGGTATTGGAGCTGTTATAAATTTTCCTGGTATCTACAACAATCCTGTTATTATAAAAAAGAAAAACAAGAAACAAGTTTATTCTTTCATTCAACATCTTTTTGCCACAACAAGGTTATTGGTGGTCTGCGTACTGACTTATATATCTTTTGAGATGATTTTTCAAATACAATTACCTGTGTTTTTATTTTTTGGTATCCTTTTTCTTGCATTTATCAATGTCATCTTTTGGTTTTATAAGATAATGAAGCTGGAGTAAATAGAAGTTTTTGTAATCGTCTGATAATAATGAAAACAGAATGATTATATTATAAAGGAAGTATATAGGAGAAAAACATGGATATAAATAAAGAATATGACGAAGTTAAAAAACTATTAGAAGATCAAAAAAATGAATCGCAAGCAATATCTATGGCACGTTATATGAAAAATAAGTTTTTATTTTATGGGATACCTGCTTCAAAAAGAAAAGAGGTTTATAAAGGAATTTTAAAAAGAGAAAAAAACCAGAAACGAATTAACTGGGAGCTGCTTGATAAGTGTTATCAAGATGAATATAGAGAAATGCAGTATTTTGTATGTGATTACTTAAGAATGATGCAGAAATATATTGGATTTGAAGATATTTCGAATATACAAAAGTATATACAAACAAAATCATGGTGGGACAGTGTAGACTGTTTTAATCAAATTTTAGGAAATATGGCTTTAAAGGATAAGCGTGTAAAGGAAATCATGCTTTTATGGGCAGAAGATGAAGATATGTGGCTTAGAAGAGTCGCTTTAAATCATCAGCTTGGAAAAAAAGAAAAAACAGATAGTGTACTGCTGGAAAAAATTCTAGTGAAAAACCTTAATAGCAGTGAATTTTTTATTAATAAAGCGATCGGATGGAGTTTGCGAGATTATTCGAAAACCAATCCTGCATGGGTACGTGATTTTTTAGCTCGATACGATGATGGACTTGCTAATCTTAGTAAAAAAGAAGCCAGTAAATATATATAGCTGCATGTACTATGGAAAGAAAGGAAAATTGCTTTTTCCAGTAAAGTACGATACAATAGCGATAGAAAAGAAAGTGAGTTTGGTATTTATGAAAAAAGCTACCCTAAATGATGTAGCACAATTTGCAGAGGTTTCAAAAACTACAGTATCTCGTTATTTAAAGGGTGAAAATGTTCGACCTGAAATTGCGGAAAAAATAGAAAAGGCAATCTGTGAAATTGGTTATACAAGAAAAGAACAAGAAGTAACAGATAAAAATGCAGAAAATATAGAGAAAGAAGCTGTGAAATCATTTGCTATCTTTGTAGAAAATATGAATCGAGGGCGTACTCGTCGAATCCTTGATGCATTAGAGAAAGAATTGTATGCACGTAATTTCTTGTTTCAGATTTTCATCACAAAGAACGATCCAAAACTGGAAGAAGCCTATGTGACTTATTGTAAAGATACAGGTATAGATGCAATTTTTATAGAGGATTGTTCCTCAGTTTCTGAAATACAGGCATATGCAGAACAAAAAAATCTACCTGTTTTATTCTTAAATGAGCATGTAGAAGGCTGCAGTATGGAAATGAATGAGGTGCAGGCCGGTGAAATGATGGGGAAATATCTTCTAGAGCGAGAATGTCTTTCACTTCATTATCTTGGTAGTGAAACAAAACGTGGAGAAAACAGATTAAAAGGTATTAAAAATATTTATCAAAAGGCACATCAGCCTATTGATATCGTATCTACTTTGTGTGATGGAAGCTACAGTGATGCTTTTGAAAAAATCAAGGATATTTTTACAAAAAGAGTCGATCTGATTTTGTTAGGTCAAGAAGAATATGGAATTTCTTTAAGCAGATATGCAAGGGAATATCATATAACAATTCCGGAAAATGTATCTGCGGCAACATTTTGCGGATATGATTTGGCAAATGTAACAAGTCCAAGATTAACTTGTGTCAGTGTAGATTATAAAGTATATGCAGAAGATGTTATGATGGCTATGGAAGCATTGTTAGAGAATAAGCCAATGCCTGAACAAAGAAATATTTATACTTTTAAGTTAGGAAATAGTGTCAGATAAAAAAGATGTGATTTTTTGTATTCACATCTTTTTTTATCAGAGTTTATAAATTACAATCTTTTTTAATAGCTACCTGCAGATTTCTGGCATGGGTAACCATTTCATGATAATCTAAATTGTTTCGAATAAGAGGATTCGTGTTGACTTTTATTTTGTCAATGTTATTTCCATGGATAATTTCTACATAAATATTTACTTTTTCATTTGCGTTTCCTAAAGAAGAGCTAAGTGCATTGGCAGCTGCATTCATTATTTCTTCACCAGCATTTTTTTGTACAGGAAGAATAGATACATCTACTTTTTTAATATCGGTAGTACAAAGCTTATGATTGCTTTCATGAAGAATGATATAGCCTTCTTCAATATGATAAAAATCGGACTTTTTCATAAAAATATCCCTCTCTTTCTATCTTCATTATGCTCTTTTTCTTTTTTGAATTCAATAGAAATTTATACATTAGATATGGGATTTTAAACAGACAAGAAGTGCATGATATTTATCTTCTGCGATTTGTTTATAGACATCTTCTTTTCTACTCTCCCACATCATCATTGCCCATGCACACCATAAGATATTCATGAAAGTCTCCCATAAGTGCAGCTCTTTATAAGGAACTTCTTTTCCTTCAAAATATATAGTGTAGAAACGTTTTCTTTCTTCTTCATCAAAAATTTTGTTTTCACTTAAAAAAGACATGACATCAAATAAAGGATCATTGTCTGCGGCATATTCATAATCAATTAAATATACGTTTTCTTTTGTGAACAAAATATTTCCATCTACCCAGTCATTATGGCATAGGCAAGTTTTATGAGGATGATTTTTTATTCTATCTTTTAAATACATATAAGGACTTAAATCATAGATAGGATCTTGAATATGCTGCATATAAGATTCCAAACGTTTGACAGGATCAAAGGATACATGAATTTGTTTATTTAGATTATGAAACTTCTTCATTAAAGCAGCCACTTGTTCAATCTTATTTTCATCTGGACATTCCTGATATGTCATCGCATTTTCTACATAACGAGTAAGTTTATAGCCGCTGCTTTCATCATAGTACAGCATTTCTACATCAATATGACTGTCTTTGATAGCTTCTAAAGCCAGGGTTTCATGGTGCCTGTGTACGATGTTTGCACTGTCACTTCGAGGAACACGCAAAACGTAGGCATCTTCTTTTGTTTTTAATAAATAATTCGTATTTGTTAAACCTTTTTTCATATCGATGAACTGCAAGTCAGAAGAGTGAAATAAAGTGTCTAAGAGCTTCCAGTTTTTCATATTGTATCACCGCATTTATCATAGCATATTTTTATAAAATTTGATAAAATAAACGATGAAAAGAAGGTGGAGTATGAAGAAAACATTACTAACGACTTGTAATGCGAAATATATACATAAAAATCTGGCATTAAGATGGATTTATACAACCTGTCCGAATAAAGAAGATGTAATCTTAAAAGAATATACGATTAAAGATGACAGTCATCGTATTATAGAAGATATTTTATCTATGCAGGTAGAAGTTGTTTGTTTTAGCTGTTATATATGGAATATTGAAAAAACCAAAGAAATTATAAAAGAGCTGAAAAAGAGACAAAACGATATACATATATTCGTTGGCGGACCAGAAGTAAGTTTTTCTTCTTTTGAACTGCTTGAGGAAGGTGTCGATGCGATTTGCATTGGAGAAGGGGAAGAAAGTGTCTGGGAATATATACAGATGCTGGAAACAAAGCCAAGAGAAATTCGTGGTATCTATACAAAGCAGTTTCCAAACAAGGAATATCGAAAAGTGGATTTGGCATGGCTGGAAACTTTTGAAGATCCTTACTTTTTATCTATGGATATAAATGATATGGGAAAACGTTATTTGTATTTAGAGACAAGCAGAGGATGCCCTTATGGCTGTACGTATTGTTTAAGTTCTACTGATCGAAGTGTTCGTATGTTTTCAGAGGACTATGTCATAAATCTGCTGGAACAGATATCAAAAAGCGATGTCAAACAGGTGAAGTTTTTAGATCGTACATTTAACAGCAATCCGCAAAGGGCTTTACGAATCGCCCGTTATATTAATGAACACTGTAAAAATCAAATCTTTCAGTTTGAAATTGTTGCGGAAACGTTAAGTGAAGATTTGCTGCAGTTTTTCTGTGAAGAAGCAGATGTATCACGTTTTCGATTTGAAGTTGGTGTTCAATCTTTTAAAGAAAAGACACTGGCAAGTGTTGGAAGAATACAAAATAATGCCAGACTGGTTGAGGTCTTGCATCGTTTGAAACAGGCGGGATGTATTCTTCATGTGGATTTGATCGCAGGGCTTCCCTATGAAGGAATGCAAAGCTTTGAACAAAGTTTCAATACCCTTTTTTCTTTACAGGCAGGAGAAGTACAGCTAGGTATCTTAAAACTTTTAAAGGGTACAAAACTTAGAAGTCAACAGGAAGAGTTTTCTTTCGATTATCATGAACATGCTCCGTATGATGTTGTATCGACAGCATGGCTTTCTCAAGAGGAAATGCGGAAGATTCATCAATGTGCAGATGCGGTAGAGAAATTTTGGAACAGTGGGGTTTGTCGCGATGTGCTACGTCTTGTTTTAGAGAAAAACTGGTATACAAGTGCCTTTTTGATGTTTATGGATTTAGGGAAAGAGTATGCAAAACTTAAACGTCCATATCAGCCATATGAATTGTTTCAATGTTTGTATTCATTATTAAAATGTAGTAAGAAAGAAGCAGATGCCATTATCTTAACGTATTATAATCGACGTTTTAAACAAAAACCAAAAAGATTTATACAAAATTATTTAACACAGGAAAAGAAAAACGAACTTCTTCGTTTTGCGTTTGAAAAAGGAGTAGCTAATCAGCAGCAGTTATTCTGTTATGGATTGGCAGATATTGGGTATAAAAATACTTTGGGATATCAGATTGTTTTATATAATGAACATCAAACGTATCCCAAACAATATTTTATTGATTTAGAAATGATGACATGTGAGGAAATGAAGCTATGAAAGAAATTATGATTGCGACAAGCAATGCGCATAAAGTTGAAGAATTTAAACAGATGTTAAAACCTTTAGGCTACCAGGTAAAAAGTTTGCTGGATTTAGATGAAGAAATTGATATTGAAGAAAACGGAACGACATTTGAAGAAAATGCCTTGATCAAAGCTAGAGCTATTCATGAAAAATTACATATTGAAGTGGTGGCAGATGATAGTGGTTTGATGGTGAATGCGATGAATGGAGAACCGGGTATTCATTCTGCTCGTTTTATGGGACGAGATACTTCATACGATATTAAAAATGCTTATATCATTGAACAATGTGCTGGAAAAGCAGATCGTGGATGTCAGTTTGTTTGTGCAATTGCCTATATCCGTGCGAATGGAGAAGAACAGGTATTTCGTGGAGTAGTAGAAGGGGAAGTGGCAACACAAATCCAAGGAGAAAAAGGTTTTGGTTATGACCCTATCTTTTTCTATCCTCCATACAATACAACATTGGCGAATGTAAGTGAAGATAAGAAAAATGCGGTAAGTCACAGAGGAAGAGCGTTACAGATGTTATTAGAATATCTGGCAGAGGAGGATTAATATGTTGCATTTAGTTTTATTTGAACCGGAAATTCCTCAAAATACAGGAAATATGATGCGTACCTGCATGGCAAGCAATACGAAGATGCATTTGATCAAACCTTTAGGATTTTCATTAGATGAGGCACATTTACGTAGAGCAGGGATGGATTATGTAAAAGACTTGGATTACACCATTTATGAAAACTGGGAAGATTTTACTTCTAGAAATCCAAGTGAGAACTATTATTTTATGACACGTTATGGGAAAAAAGCACCAAGTCAGTTTGACTTTACAAAATGTGAAGGAGATATTTACTTGATTTTGGGAAAAGAAAGTACAGGTATTCCAAAAACTATTTTATCAAAACATTTGAATCACTGTATGCGTCTTCCAATGGTAGCAAATGCCAGAAGTTTAAATCTATCTAACTGTGCAGCTATTATTGTTTATGAAGTTTTACGTCAGCTTGATTATCCTGGCTTAAGTGGAGTTGAGGTAATCAAGGGAGAAGATTGGCTGGAAGTTGAATGATAAAGAAAAAAGATGATGCATATTCCCGCTTTTTAATTCTATGTTTGGCTGTATGGGTATTCTTTCTACTTCTTTATGTTGTTGTGGGAATATCGCTGTATACCTTAGATGATTATGATTCTTTGTATACTTTATTAAATGGAAAACTATTGCATATGACATATTTATCCAGAGTATCCATGGATTTTATTTCCATGAGTCAGGTATCTTTTACAAATATTTTATATGTGGTATTAAAAGAAGTACAGTGGTATGAAGTTATGGTAGCTGCACTTTTTATTGCGGCGTGGCCATTGCTTTGTGAAAAGAAACAGACAACATGGTGTCTTTTCTTGTTTGTGATTGAAACTGTTGGATGTTTGTTTTGTATATATACAGGGCTTCAATCTGCAAGCTTAGAAGAAGGAATGTTTTATATTAAAGGAGTAGGGGTAATTTTAGTATTGATCAATACGATAATTATATTGCTGCTTCTATATCATATAAAGAAAAAAGTTCATCAAATAACAAAGAAAGCCGCTTGATTGCGGCTTTTTCTAGAAATCTTTTAGATTTTTTAAGTTTGATGATTTGCTTCCGTCATTGACACCACGAATGTGTCTTGCACCATCTCTGCCTGTAAATGGCTGTGCATTTTCAATCAAACCTTGTTCAACAGCTTCTAATGCCTGTTCATAATCATAGGTTTTCCCATGGTTATCCTTAAATTCACTTAAAGTACCATCACTGTTTTTACGAGCAGCTACAAAACGTGTTTTAGAATTTTTTTCTTTTTTCATTTTTACTTACCTCCTGATACTATTGTGTGATGGGAATTTGGAATTATACAATATGGAAAGATTTAACTTTATCGAATGCTTTTGAATTGAAATTTTTGATAATTAAGATATAATAAATCTGCAAACACATAGGAGGTTACAACATGAACGTATTTTTAAAAGCAATTAAACCTGAAAAAGCTCCTAAAGCTTTAGGACCTTACTCTCCAGCAGTAAAATTAGGAGATTTCGTTTATTTATCTGGACAAATTCCTTTAAATCCAGAAACTGGTGAAATTGAAGGAACAACTATTGAAGAACAGACACACCAGGTAATGAAAAATATTAAAGTTGTATTAGAAGAAATGGGACTTGATTATCGTCACATCGTAAAAACAACAATTTTTATGAGTGATTTAAGTGAATTTGACCGTTTGAATGAAGTATACGGATCTTACCTTGAAGAACCATATCCAGCAAGAAGCTGTGTACAGATTGCACGCTTACCTAAAGATGTAAAAGTAGAAATTGAATGTATCGTTATTGATACTTTAGTATACGAACAGCAGATGGCTGCACAGCAGGGTGGATGCTCAAGCTGTGGCGGCGGATGCGATGGAGGATGCTGCTAATTGGATGTGAAATACACATCCTTTTTTATTTGCTATTGAATTTCTTTCATATTTGTCTTTTTTTAGAGGTTTTATGAAAAAATCGTATAGAGGTGAAATTATGATTTATGCGATTTTGGATCAAAGAGATGAAGGAAAGATCCTGCGGGAAGATCATGTTGTTTTCTGGAAGCAGGGGAGTATACATTTCCTGGAAACATGGTGCCTGCAGCATGGAAGTACGTTAAGAGGAAGATTGGAAGCTTCCAGATATATTTTACACTCTCATCAAAGAGTACCGGTTTTAATCAGTGAAGCGACAAAAGATTTGATGTTTCCATGCAAGGCATTATCCAGCAAGGAAAATGTCTGGATCAATTACCGCGGTGTTTTTTCCTATACAGAGGAAGATAAGCAAATCGTATTTGAATTTTTAAACGGAGAAAAGATAAAAGTAGATACGAGTATGCATTGTGTAAAGCGTTCGATGTTGTTATGTGAAAAATATATGGAATATCTTTATGCATATACCTGATTGTTTCTGTTATAATGATTACTAGGTGATTTTATGGAATATGTAGTATTTATGTTGTGTATTTTCGTTATTATGCTTGTTGTAATTGTTGTTTTTTTCTTTCGTATACAAAACAAACCCTCTATGAAAAAGGAATTGTTAGAAAGTGAAAAGCGTCAGCAGGATCTTTTATTTGCTCTTCAGCAGCAAATGAAGGCAGAATTATCTTCTATGCAAAATATGCTTCGTCAGGATATGGGGGTTATGCAGGATGCGGCGGCAAAGCAGATTTATACAATGGAAAAGAATATGCACTCTTCAATGCAGCAAAGTTATGAAACCACAACTCGTGTATTTGGGGAAGTTTTAAAACAGGTAGGAAAACTGGATGAAGGACAAAAAAATTTAAAGGAATTATCTATGTCCATTTCCAGTATTCAAAATGTCTTAACAGATAAAAAAACAAGAGGAATTTTTGGAGAAGTTGAATTGTATCATCTTTTAGAAAATGCTATGGGCAGCAATGAGAAGCAATATGCAAAACAATATCGTTTAAGCAATGGTTTCATTGCAGATGCAGTTATATTTGGAAAGGAACCTCTTGGAATGATATGCATTGATTCGAAATTTCCTTTAGAAAATTATAATCGTTTAATGTCTGCTTCCAGTAAAGAAGAGCGTAAAAAATATCATGCTTTATTTGTTTCTGATGTAAAAAAACATATACAGACAATTCAGAAAAAATATATCGTTCCACAGGAAACAGCAGAATTTGCTTATATGTTTCTTCCTGCAGAAGCAATATTTTCTTATATATATGCTGCCTGTGATGAGGTTGTGAAAGAGTCTTATGAAAAGAAAGTATATCTTGTTTCCCCAACAACTTTAATGGCATATATTACCGCAATCAAAGCGATTTATTTAGGGGTTGAAAGAAATGAAAATATGGCAGCTATGCAGAAGGAATTAGGAAAACTGCAGCAGGAATTTCAACGATTTGAAAAACGCTATCAGAATGTATGCAGTGATTTTGAACGCTGTTATGAAGATATGCGTTTGTTGCAGATAACAGCAGGAAAACTCGTTAATCGTTTTCATGAAATAGAATCTGTTCAATTAGAAAAAAAAGAAGAAAGCATGGATTAAATGCTTTCTTCAATTTCAATATCAAAATCTTTTATCCAGCAATGAATCTGGTATAAATAAGCAAGGAGCTGTGGACCGCTCATTAACTGTCCATACCATGGAAGCTGGAAAGATTCCCCTTTTGACTGGATGAGTTCATCCAGTTTTTTATCATCAAACAGCTTATGCAAAGGACTGTTTTTATCTTTCAGTGTATCTTTTACTATATCGGATACAATTTGTGCATAGATAGGATTATGGGTTTTAGGAAATGGATTTTTCTTTCGTTCACATACTTCTTTTGGAAGAATATCAGCGAATGCCTTTCTTAAAATTCCTTTTTCTTCATCATTTAAAAATTTCATTTTCCAAGGAATATTATATACATATTCTAATAGGCGTACATTGGCAAATGGAGCACGAATGTTTACACCTGCCCATCTTCCTTCACATACCTGACGCACAACTAATGTCTGCATAAACCAGTGAAGGCAAAGCAATGTATGCTTTCTGGCAAGTTTATCTTCTTGGGTATCACTGTCCAGATACTGTATATCTTTTAACGTATTATTATATTGCTTCTTAATATATTCTTCAAATTCTAAAGTTTGATATTTTTTATTTAACAGAGAAATACGCTCTTTTGTAGAACGAAGCCAAGGGAAGGTATCTAAATCTTTTAATTCTTCACGATAAAACCATGGATAACCTCCAAAAATTTCATCACTGCATTCTCCGCTTATAATGACATCTTCCTGCTGTTTTACCTGTTTACATAACCATAATAGGGAAGAATCTACATCCGCCATACCTGGCATCTCTCTTGCCAGCATGGCTTCTTCCAGTAAAGAAGCAAGTTCTTTTTGGGTAATCATAAGATCATGGTGATGAACCAAAGGGTATTTGTCTTTCATCATATTTATATAATCGGTATCCATAGATACCTGATACATATTAGAGTGGAAGTTTTCTTTATTTCCTTCATAGTCTAAAGAATAGGTATTCCAATCCTTTTGTGCACAAAGAGCTGTTAAGATGGAACTATCTAGTCCTCCTGATAAAAAGCTGCTTTTACATCCTTGCTTTTGTTGATTTACAGAATGAAGAAGCAGATCTTTAACATGCTTGGCAGTTTCTTCTACGTTATCTTTATGTTCATAGACAGGCAGTTCATAGTATTTATAGATATTTGCTGTATGATGTTTAATTTCAAGATAAGATCCCATAGGGACTGTGAAAATACCTTTCAGTAAAGTTTTATCTTCACTTATACCAGGACCAAAACTAAACAGTTCTAAAATTCCTTCTTTTGCAAGTACGGCTTTTTTTTCACTCTTGTTCAATAATGTTTTGATGGAGTTGCTTACATACCAGTTTCCATTATTTTCACAGTAATATATAGGACGAAGTCCTAAAGGATCTTTTACAACAAGCAATTGTTCTTTATTGCCTATCAGAAACGTATAGGCTCCTTCTAAATGGTTGCTAAACTGCATGCCCCAATGTTTCCATGCATAAAACACAAGTTCTTCTGTT
Source organism: Amedibacterium intestinale (assembly GCF_010537335.1). Taxonomy (NCBI): domain Bacteria; kingdom Bacillati; phylum Bacillota; class Erysipelotrichia; order Erysipelotrichales; family Erysipelotrichaceae; genus Amedibacterium; species Amedibacterium intestinale. Next base: position 993,925 of record NZ_AP019711.1, on the reverse strand, counting down.
GTGTTATGCATTGGATAAATATCTTTTAATTCGGCAAATAATTCATCTTCATTGTATATCTCTCCATCAATGACGATTTGGTACTCTTCATTTTGATATATGATAAAAGATGCATCTTTCATAAATATATCATTTTCAATACCTGCGAGTATTTCTTTCATTTTCTCACCCTTTCTTTTTTAGTGTATGACAAAGACAAAAAAAATTTCCTTGCATACTGTAGAAAACATAGTATAATATGCATGTTAATTTTAAAGGGGATGACATCCATGAAAATGGAAGTAAGTAAAAAAGATTTTATTACTTTGCTTTGTGTGATAATTGCATCGTTTTTATGTGCTGTAAATATTAATACTTTTATTGATGCTGGAGGATTATTTCCAGGTGGTTTTACAGGATTAACCGTATTGATTCAACGCTGCTTTTCTACTTATGCAGGAATAGAAGTTTCTTATTCTTTGGTGAATATTTTATTAAATGCGATACCTGCTTATATTGGTTTTAAAATCGTAGGGAAGAAGTTTACTATTTATTCTTGTATCATGATTGTGTTAACAGGTATATTTGTAGATATCCTTCCAGTAATGAATATTACGGAAGATATCTTGCTGATTACTGTTTTTGGAGGAATTTTACAGGGAAGTGCCTTAGGAATTGCTTTAAAAGGAAATGCAAGCAGTGGCGGAACTGATTTTATCGCTATGGGCATTTCACAGAAAACAAATCAGCCCGCATGGAATTATGTACTGGCAATGAATGCAATTATGCTTGTTGTAGCAGGCTATTTATTTGGATGGGATAAAGCACTATACTCTATTATTTTCCAGTTTTGTTCAACACAAATCGTAAATACAGTTCATACACGATATAAAAAATTGACGTTATTGATCATTACAGGACATCCGGATATCGTGATTGAAGAAATTCAAAATACAACACATCATGGTGTTACTCGTTTTGAAGGACAAGGTACATATTATGGAAAAGATGTTACGATGCTTTACACAGTAATTGAAAATTCTGGAGCTAAAGCACTTATCAACCGCATTCGTGAAATTGATCCAACCTCCTTTGTGAATGTTACTAAAACAGAGTATTTGGAAGGGCGTTTTTATCAGAAACCTATAGAATAAAAAGAAGTCTTGTAAAAGGCTTTTTTTGTATTTGAAACGCTAGATTGTGTGTATAAGAATATGATATACTTAAAAAACAGGAAGTATGGGAGGAAATAGTGTGAGAAAAGAAGATCCTATTTATCAGGCATATGTAGAAATTTTAAAGAAGGAATTGGTTTTAGCAATGGGATGTACAGAACCGATTGCGATTGCATATGCATCTGCATTGGCAAGAAAACATCTGATTGGAGATGTTGAAGAAGTAGAGATTCATGCCAGTGGGAATATTATTAAAAATGTAAAAAGTGTAACCGTTCCTAATACGAATGGAAAAAAAGGATTAAAAGCTGCAGCTGCAATAGGTGTTGTAGCAGGAAACAGCGATCTTCTTTTAGAAGTTATATCTCATGTAAATGAGGAACAGTTAAAAGAGCTAGATGTTTTTTTAGAAACAAAGGATATTCGTGTATTTCATGAGAAGGGGAACTGTGCTTTGCAGATTATGATTGTTTTGCGTAATGCAGAGCATGAGGCAAAGGTAAAAATACAAAATGAACATGTGAACGTTGTCTACATTGAAAAAGATGGAGAAATCATTTTTAAGAAGGAAGAAACGTATGGCAGCGATGACGAACGTTATCAGCTTTTACAAATGAAATCTATCTATGAGTTTGCGGAAAGTGTGGATATTGAAGATGTTAGGGAAGTTTTAGAACGGCAGATTTCTTGTAATATGGCAATTGCACAAGAAGGATTGAAAAAAGGCTATGGTGCAGATATTGCGAATGTGTTGATAAAGACGTATGGAGATAGTGTACAGGTACGTGCCAGAGCAATGGCAGCGGCAGGAAGTGATGCCAGAATGAGTGGGTGTGAACTGCCAGTTGTGATTTGCTCAGGAAGTGGCAATCAGGGAATGAGTGCTTCTTTACCAGTCATTGTTTATGCAAAGGAATATAACTGCTCACATGAAAAATTGCTTCGTGCATTGGTTTTATCAAATTTATCTACCTTGTATCAAAAGAAATTTATTGGCCGCTTATCTGCTTATTGTGGAGCGGTTAGTGCAGGGGCTGGAGCAGGAGCAGGAATATCTTACCTTTTAGGTGGGGATTATTCCAGAGTATGTCACACGATTGTAAATACACTTGCTATTACAAGTGGAATTTTATGTGATGGAGCAAAGCCAAGCTGTGCTGCTAAAATTGCATCTGCAGTAGATGCGGGAATCATGGGTTGTATGATGGCAAAAGAAAACAAAGAATTTTACTGTGGAGAAGGAATTGTTAATTCCAACATTGAAAAAACAATAGAAGGTGTTGGTCATATTGCCAGAGATGGAATGAAAACAACCGATGATGAGATTATTAAAATGATGATGGATATCTAATACATACTGTATAGAGGCTTTGGCTTTTATACAGTTTTTTATGTGAATAAAAAAACACATGAAATAAGCAACATGTGTTAAATAATATCTTAATTTCTGTTTATATAATACCATATTTTACTGATTTTTTCCAGTCTTGTATTTTCTGATTTCCTTATTTACAATACGCCTTGAGGTGAAAAAATGAAGCAGCAGATACGTGTTATGGAACAGAATTCACAAGAAATAACAGTACAAAATATAACAATAACAAATGAAGATTTTAATGTTTTACAAGACTATCAAGCAAAGTTATGCAGAAAACTGGAGTGGGTGGAAACAGATAAAAAGAAAATTGAAACGATTGCTTATACACTATTATCTACAGGTTATCTTCATGAAGGAAACTATTTAGATATTTTAAAAAAGGTAATATCTATTTACTATCGGATGCGAAAAAAACTTACCAATAAGGTTCGTGACCAACAGCTGCTTGCATCTATTATAAACCAATATACAATGCTGTCTGGAATGGGAATAGAAAGCTTGTTCACTCGTGTAGAAGAAGATTGGAAAAAGAAAAGAAATGAGTGGGAAAAATGAACGATCTTATTAGTAAAAAGGATGAAACATTAGAAATTACTTTGAAAAATCTTTATGCACAAGGTTATCTTACAAAGCAAAGATTATGGCAACTTTCACATGAATTAGATTTGATTATACAAAAGAGAGTTTTAAATTTTAATCATGGAAACAGTACATCAATTAGTTTTGGAAATTATACATGGATCATAGAAGCGATAGATTATATTTTCGTACATGGATATGCATCCTATAAAAATAAAGAATACCTTTTACAGACAACAGCTTTAAAAGATGTTTTATATACTGGTGTTAAAGTAATACAAAATGAGATAGTGGAGATAAAGGATTTGTTTGAGAAGATAAAAATGCAGGCAGTTTACTTTCCTAATGATTTTATGAAGTATCTTATAAAAAAGGAAATACCTTCTATTTTAAGTGCATGGAATTCATACAATTTTGAATTGTATTATAGCAGAATAAAAGAAGATCTTAGCTATCCGCTTTTAGATGGATTACCTGTGCTTCATCAAATGTATGATTTAAAAGGAAGTGATTTGGTCTTTTATTATTTAAAAAGAGTAGACATGGAAATATCCTTTTGTATGTTGTTTCAAAAAGAGTATGCAGAATTTTGTCAACTTTTTAAATCCATAAGAAATATTTCTGTTTCAGAAGTATTTATTAATTTAAGCGAAATATGTATGAATCAGGCGATTGCTTCCTATATACTTCATCAAAGACTTTCACTTTTATTAAGCGAAACACAGGTGAAGTATCTTAAAGAAAAATTGAAAAATACAAAGTCCGTAGAAACGATTGTACATACAGCTATGGAAGCTATTTTATCTTTTACAGATAAAGAAACAAAGGAATATTTTATGATGTTTCAGGATATATGGGTGAAAAACTTTATGGATTTTACTTTTCTTGATGTAGATATTTTGGTTTATAAAAAGAAACAGGATGAACAGCTGCATACATTTTTTATGAAGAAATATTCGGATATTAATTTTTCAGAAATGATAGAACAATTACAAGCAAATATAACTGTAAAGGATAAAATAGAATTATTACAACGGAATCAATTACAGATATATGATATGATTGATTTATTAGAAAATGCAGTATTTTTTGAAGATGAATATTTACAATATTTTCGTTCGTTAGACTTACTCTCTTTTTCTATCTTATTAAAATGCATAATTATGGATAGTAGTTATACAGATCTTGATGATTTATTAGAATATGGAATAGAAGAAGATAGCGAGTGGATGAGGTATTTAAGAATCTATGTGCAATCGCTTCATCAAGAGCAATATCAGGAAATAAAAAATAATATAGCTTCTATAAAGATTGTATGGAAGTAAAAGTTTATATAGTAAAGGGCAATATGAAAATCTAGTTTTTATGTTGCTTTTTTTGAATATTATTTTAACAATTTGATGATGAGAATGCACGCTACATTTTGTTGCGTATAAATTAATTATGCTTTTTAAGCATAGAGGTACGTGTTTTTTAAGTATTTTACTTTCACTAGTATGTAATTTAAAATAAGTCTAGGTAAGGAGGAAGGACATGCAGTATTATAAACAAAAATTTGATGAAGAGCGTGCTTTGTATGGAATAAGTGAAAGTGAAATTTTAGATTGTGATTTTGATGGTGTACAGGATGGAGAATCTGCATTAAAGGAAACTTCTAATAATATTATTAAAAATTGTTATTTTAATTTACGTTATCCTCTTTGGCATGCAGATTATACGAAAATATTTAATAGTAAAATGAGTGCTTCCTGCAGAGCGGCACTTTGGTATGATAAAGGTATTGAAATTGATCATTGTGAAATGAAAGGAATCAAGGCTTTAAGAGAATGTGACTTAGTTTCTGTTAAGCATAGTAAAATATATTCTTTGGAGTTTGCTTGGAAATGCAGAAATGTAAATATTCAAGAATGTACGCTGGATTCACAGTATCCTTTTTTTGAATGTGAAGATGTGAAGATTCACTCTTTGCATATGAAAGGTAAATACTCTTTTCAGTATGTAAAGAATATGGAAATAAGAAATTCGGTCTTAGATACCAAAGATGCTTTTTGGCATAGTGAAAATGTTACGGTTTATGATTCTGTGATTCAAGGAGAATACTTAGGCTGGTATTCTAAAAACTTAAAATTGGTACGTTGCAGAATCATAGGTACGCAGCCATTATGCTATTGTGAAAATTTAGTTTTGGAAGATTGTACCATGGAACAAACGGATTTAGCTTTTGAGTTGAGTGGTGTTCATGCAACGGTTTTAAATGAAATTGATAGTATCAAAAATCCAAAGTCAGGGACAATCAAGGCAAAGGGTATAAAACAGATTATTTTTGATAATAAACAAGTTTGTGAACGTGATACAGTTATTAAAACAGATGTATAGAAAGATGTGAGAATATGGAAACAGTAACGTTGAATAATGGATATAAATTGCCCTTACAGGGTTTTGGCGTTTTTCAAATTACAGATTTAAAACAATGTGAAGAAAGCGTAGGTAATGCACTTAAAGCAGGTTATCGATTTATAGATACTGCAGCATGTTATGGAAATGAAAAAGCAGTTGGAAATGCAATCGCAAATAGTGGGATAGCACGAAATGAGATATGTATTGCTTCTAAAGTTTGGATTCAAGATAGTGGGTATAAAAAGACGATGAAATCGTTTGAAAAAACATTAGAGAACTTGAAAACGGATTATATCGATCTATACCTGATTCATATGCCTTATGGAGATTATCATGGAAGCTGGAGAGCAATGGAAGAATTATATCGACAAGGAAAAATAAAGGCCATAGGAGTATGTAACTTTCTGGAAGATCGTCTTGTTGATTTGCTTTTAAGTCATGAAATAAAACCAATGGTAAATCAAATTGAATTCCATCCTTTTTATCAGCAAAAGAAGTTACAAAACATTTGTGATAAGTATGATATACAAATCATGGCATGGGCACCATTTGCACAAGGAAATCTTGATATTTTTCATAATGAAACATTGTGTACAATTGGTAAAAAATACAATAAAAGCAATGCACAGGTAATTCTTCGATGGCTATATCAAAATCATATCATTGCTATTCCTAAATCTGTACATGAGGATAGAATAAAACAGAATTATGCTATCCATGATTTTTCTTTAACGCAAGAGGATTTACAGACAATTCAAACAATGGATAAAGAAATACCACTTATTTTAAATATTACAGATTTAGCTGAAGTTTATCGATTGCATGGTATAACATTTGAACAGTAATCTTATATGTATAGAAAGTAAAAAGGTGATAAAATGACAAAAGAAGAAGCAAGCAAACGTTACCAGATTCCTATATCTATTTTAAATGAATATGAAAGCTGGGGACTTTGCGGTGCAGTGAAAAAAGTTATGGGCGCATGGCAGTATGATGATACGGATTTAGAGCGATTAAGCACAATTATGTCTTTGCATGATATGGGATTTGATGTAAATGAAGTAGAAACTTATATGCGCCTATTATTATCGGATGAAGATACAGAGCGTGAGCGTTTAGATATGTTAAATAAAAAAAGGGGCGAGGTATTGAATGATATTCATTTTAAAGAACGTCAAATCGCCAGAATGGATTATTTAAAGTATTGTATTGAGAAAGATAAGAATAACTAAAACAATGATAGATAAAAGAAAGGCTAGAGTTTCTAGCTTTTTCCTGTATACTATGTGTAGAGTGAGGTGAGTGTTTTGTTTTTGTTACAGAAAATAGAAGAGCTTATGATGGAGTACCATGATGCACGTTATGCGGTTGGAGAATTTGTGTTACATGAACAGTCAAATTTACATAAGTATACGATCAATCAAATTGCAGAGTATAGTTATACATCAAAGGCAACGGTTGTTCGCTTTGCGAAAACATTGGGGTTTGATGGCTGGAAAGAATTTATGAAGGCATTTATTTCTGAAATGAAGTATCTTGAACAGCATAAAGCAGATGCAGATGTTAATTATCCTTTTGATGCGAAAAGCTCTGTAAATGAAATTATTGACAGTATAAAAAAAGTACAGATAGAAAGTATCCAGGATAGTGCAGATTTGTTAGATGTTGAAATGCTGGAAAAGGCTGTACATTATCTAATAAAAGCAAAACATATCATTATCTTTGGATTAAGTCCTAATATTTTTATTGGGGAATTGTTTCGAAGAAAAATGATTACGATCAAAAAACAGGTAGATATCGCAAAACTGGGAGAAATGGGAATTATTTCCAATACTTTAACGGAAGATGACTGTGCCATAATGATATCCTATTCAGGTAATAATGAACACGCAGAGCCAATGTGTTATATTCCAACGTTACTAGAAAACAAGGTAAGTGTAATAGGAATTACCAGCGGTGGAGATAACTATATGAGAAAAGAGTTAGATTGTGTCTTAACGATGTCATCAAAAGAAAGACTTTATACAAAAATATCAAACTTTGCGACCGAAGAATCCCTGCAATATATTTTTAATGTGTTGTTTTCCTGTTATTTTGCGAAACATTATCAAGATAATAATTTATATAAACTGCAAAATTCAAAGATTTTGGAGTCAAGTCGATGGGCAGTATTAAAAAGTATGAAAGATGAATAATAAAGGCTTATTTTCTAATAGATGTTAGAGAATAAGCCTTTTTAAACAAGAAAAGTTTCATTAAATTTCATGAATAACAGGAATAATAAATGGGAATGTAAAACTTATTTTCGTAATTCTAAAAACGCTTGAAAGCGCTTTTTGTTACATGTTAAATTATGGGCGTAACAAGAAATAAAAGTAAATTTGTACCGGTCACACAAATTTGTAGTTTGCTTTGTTTCTGGATATTTTGATAAAAATGGAGGAGAAATCATGAGTAAAAAATATGAGGGATTTGCTCAGCAAATCGTTGATAGAGTCGGTGGAAAAGCAAACATCAGTGATGTTTATCATTGTCAAACACGTTTACGTTTTAAATTAGTTGATGAATCCAAGGCGGATCAAAAAGGCTTAGAAGATTTAAATGGTGTCACAAAAGTTTTAATCAATGCAGGTGTTTTTCAGGTTGTTATTGGAACACATGTTGCAGAAGTATTTGAAGAAATTGAAAAATTTGTTGATATCAAATCAAATAAAACACAGCAGGAAAGTGAGAAGAAAGGAATCGTAACTACTGTTATTGATTTTGTTGCAGGTACGTTCCAGCCAATCATTCCAGCCTTATCTGGTGCTGGTATGGTAAAAGCAGTTTTAGCCTTGCTTGTTGTATTCAAGATCATCACAACAGATTCTCAAACATATTATTTATTAAATTTGTTTGCGGATGGGGTCTTCTTCTTTTTGCCAATGTTATTAGCTTTCACAGAAGCTCAAAAATTAAAATGCAATCCAATCTTAGCGGCTGGTGTTGCAGCAATGATGATGCATCCTAACTGGACAGCGTTAGTCACTGCAGGAGAACCTGTCCATTTCTTTGGAGTTATCCCTTTTACATTAGCTACTTATACTTCTAGTGTAATTCCTATTATATTAATTGTTTTTGTTCAGGCTTATGTAGAAAAATTCTTAAATCGCTGGATACCAAAATCAGTGAATTTAGTATTTGTACCAATGTGTACCTTCCTGATCATGGGTACATTGGCATTCTCTGTATTAGGTCCTATTGGAAGTGTACTGGGTGGTTATCTGGCAACCTTCTTTGAATTTTTAAGTACAAATGCCAGCTGGGCACCAGCTGTATTAATTGGGGGATTCTTGCCAATTATGGTTATGTTTGGACTTCACAATGGGGTTGCACCTCTTGGTGTTATGCAGATGTCAAATCTTGGCTATGACAGCATCTTTGGTCCAGGCTGTGTTTGTTCCAACATGGCACAGGCTACCGCAGGTCTTGTTGTTGCGCTGCGAACAAGAGATAAAAATACTCGTCAAACTGCAGCATCTGGTTCTATCACCGCTTATATGGGAATTACAGAGCCAATTTTATATGGGGTGAATCTGCCAAAGAAATATCCATTGATTTCTGCCATGATTGGTGGAGGACTTGGTGGTTTATATGCAGGGTTAACACAGACACACCGTTTTGCGACTGGATCTTCTGGCTTGCCGGCTGTATTGCTTTACATTGGTGATAACTCTATGACTTGTTTTATCAATATTATCATTGCTATCGCCATTAGTATCATCGCAACCGCAATTATCACTTTTGTATTAAGTTTACGTTTTGAAAAGAAAGACAGCGATACTGCTGAAGAGAAAGAAATAACAACAGCTGATGAAAAAATCATCATGGCACCAGTAGCTGGTAAAGTGTTACATTTGAGTGAGGCAGATGATGAAGTGTTCGCATCCAAAGCATTGGGGGATGGCGTTGTTATTGAACCAAGTGATGGAGTAGCTGTAGCTCCATTTGATGGAACCATCGTAACATTATTCCCTACCAAACATGCGATTGGTTTGGTTTCACCAAACGGGGCAGAAGTACTTATACATATTGGAATTAATACGGTGGAATTAAATGGGCAATATTTTGAATCCTTTGTAAAACAGGGAGAACAGATAAAAGCAGGTCAAAAACTGGTGACATTTGAACCTGAGAAAATAAAAGATGCTGGATACGCAACGCAAGTCATGGTGGTTGTAACAAATACTGCATCCTATCAGAAGATTACTGCTCTTCATGAAGGCGATATTAAAAATGGAGAACAGTTGTTGAAGCTGAAAGCATAAATAAGGAGGAATTCATATGTTCTATAAACAATTAAAAGCATTTCCAGAAGGTTTCTTATGGGGAGCTTCCACATCTGCGTATCAGGTAGAAGGTGCATATAAGGAAGATGGAAAAGGTTTATCCGTTCAAGACTTGCATGAACCAAAAGATATTGCGGATTTCAAGGTTGCCAGTGATCATTATCATCACATGAAAGAAGATGTGAAACTTATGGCAGAGATGGGAATGAAAGCATATCGATTTTCAATTGCCTGGACACGTATTCTTCCTGATGGAGATGGAGAAGTTAATGAAAAAGGCATTCAGTTTTATAATGAATTGATTGATGAACTGGTTTCTTATGGAATTGAACCAGTGGTAACCATGTATCACTTTGATCTGCCATTGAAATTGCATGAAAAAGGCGGATGGTGCAGCCGCAATACCATTGATGCATTTGTAAAATATGCAAAGATACTATTTGAAACCTATGGGGACAGAGTAAAATATTGGCTAACCATCAATGAACAAAATGTTATGATCAATCATCCGAATGCGATGAATCCAGGCCGTATTCCTACAAAAAAGGAATTGTACCAGCAATGCCACAATATGTTTGTGGCAGCCGCAAAAGCAACCATTCTATGTCATGAAATGGTAAGCAATGGAAAAATTGGTCCAGCGCCTAACATTACGGCGATTTATCCTGAAAAATGCAATCCGGCAGATGTGATTGCGGCAGATAATTGGGAAAGTATTCGCTGCTGGCTGTATTTAGATGTTGCGGTTCATGGCAGATATAATTCCATTGCCTGGGTATATATGGAAGAAAAAGGCTATACACCAGTGATAGAAGATGGAGATATGGAAATCATTGCGAAAGCAAAACCAGATTTTATAGGGGTAAATTACTATGCAACAGCAACGGTCAGTGAAGCTCGAAATGATGGGACCGATTGTCAGCCAAGAAATGGAGATCAGCAGGTCATGATTGGTGAAGAAGGTGTCTACAGAGCAGCGAAAAATAATTATTTAGAAGAAACACAATTTGGCTGGCTGATTGATTCTATTGGAATGCGTGTTACTTTGCGTCGTATTTATGATCGCTATCATTTGCCAATGTTAATCACAGAAAATGGGTTAGGCGCAAAAGATAAACTTACAGAAGATGGTTGCGTTCATGATCCTTATCGCATTGATTATTTAAAACGTCATTTTCATCAGGCACAGCTTGCGATTAGCGATGGTGTGGAATTGATAGGATATTGTCCATGGTCTTTTATAGATCTAGTTAGTACACATCAGGGATATGGAAAACGATATGGTTTTGTATATGTGAATCGTGATGAAAAAGATTTAAAGAACATGGCTCGTATAAAAAAAGACAGTTTTTACTGGTATCAGGAAGTTATTAAAAACAACGGTTTAAGTGAAGAATAAAAACAGGGCAGTAATCTAGTGGTTACTGCCTTATACTTTAAAGGCATGATAAGAAATGGTTTATAGGTATTAGACATTTTCCTTTTCTTCTTTTATTATATAAAGAGAATACAATAAAAGAGGTGAATTCTATGTTTGAACTTCGTGTATTGCAATATTTTCTAACGGTTGCAAGAGAACAAAATATTACAAAAGCTGCAGAAGCCCTGCATATTACACAGCCCACTTTGTCAAGACAGCTGATGCAGATGGAAAAAGAACTCGGTAAACAACTGCTGGTTAGAGGAACCCATCGCATTGAATTGACAAGTGAAGGAATGCTGTTAAGAAGAAGAGCGGAAGAACTTTTGGATCTAGCTAATAAAACCGAAAAAGAAATAATGGAAGATACAGAAAATATTTCAGGAGAGATATTTATTGGAAGTGGAGAAATGGAAGCTTTTCGTCTGCTGGCATCTGTGATGAAAGATTTTTCTCAAAAATACCCAGGAGTTAAGTTTAATGTTTTTAGCGGTACTGCAGATGATATCAAAGAAAGGATTAACAATGGATTGATTGACATAGCCTTGTTAAGTGTACCTGTTGAAATCAGTAACTTTGAATTTATTCGTATGAAGGAAAAAGACAGATGGGGAATTGTCATGCCAATCCATGATCCATTAGCAAGCAAAGAAGTGATTACACAAGAAGATTTAATTGGGAAAAAAATTATTGGTTCTAGTCGAAAACTTGTAAAAGAAGAAATTGAAAACTGGTTTGGGGATACGTATGATAAGCTTGATGAAGTAGCAACAATTAATTTGTTTCATAATGCCATAACGATGATTGAAGAAGGGTTAGGATATGGAATTACTTTAGAAAGTCTTATTACAGCAAATAATCGTAATGTATGTTTTCGTCCTTTTTCACCTGTCTTAGAAACAGGAAGTGTTTTGGTTTGGAAAAAACATCAAAACTTTTCTACTGCAACTGCAAAATTTATAGAGATGTTGAAACATGCTTTTAAAGTATAATGAAGGATAGAAAAAGAGTATTAGATTAAAAAATAATAATTAAAATGGGAATGTAGATAAATCACTATCTGCATTCTCATTTTTTACATAAGTGGAAGCGTTAAATGATAAAACAGAGGTTACGATGGATGCTTTCAGTTACGAAGTGATGGGAATTGAACAATAGAAAAGGGTGATAAATGTGAAATGTATTAAAACAAGACGTATCTCTATAAAGTTTCGCATTGTCATAGGGGTGCTTGTTGTCCTATGTATTGTGTTTACAACAGATGTATATAGAAAAACAAAGGTTGCAGTATCAAGGTGAATGATCAAGCATTGTTTACTACACAGAAGGACAAAGAACTTGAAAGAAGAGGTATCTGTGTATGAGGATACAGTTGTTTTAGATGCTGGAGATGGGGCAATGTATGCTGGAAGTCGCAGTGAAAATCAGGTGTATGAAAAACATATGAATTTATCTATAACAAAAATGATTGGGGGGGGACTACTTAACAAAGCGAGAAATTCATGTAGTATATACCAGAGAAGATGATAATATTACATTTACAAGTCAAGTAAAGGATTTGAAAAGAAGAATTAAAGTAGCTGAACGTGCAGATGCCGATTACTTTATATCAATTCATATGAATTCCAGTAAGTATAATGATGGAGCCTCTGGATTTGAAATATATACGGATAATAGAAACAAGGATATCGCTGCTTTGGTAAAGAAAATTGAAAGTAGTTTAACATCGTTAAATTATACAAAAAACAGGGGGATAAAAAATACAAGAGAAAGTGGGCAATTATATGTTATTGATAACAACCCTGTTCCATCTATGCTTATTGATGCTGGTTTTATTAGTGATCCTAATGATTTTACATATCTAAATAGTCGGAAAGGACAAAAAGAAGTTAGTGAAGCGATAGGTTTTGGTCTTTTACAACATCTTGAAGACAAGAATAACAAGAGTTGAAAAGAAAGGTTAATCACTTTTCTCTTTAAACGATTAATGATATACTTAAGTACAAGTTTTGCTAGAGTGGGTTAATAAGAAACAGAGGTAGGTTATGAGAAAAGTTACATTATTTATCGCAATGAGTTTAGATGGATATATTGCAGATCAGCAAGGTGGAGTAGATTGGCTGCAAGGAGAATCATCGAATAAAGATGATATGATTTCCTATTATGAATTTATAAAGAATATAGATAGTGTTATCATGGGGTGGACAACATATCATCAACTAATCAGCGAAATCTCACCGAATGAATGGATGTATGCAGATTTGAACAGTTACATTATTACATCAAAGCAAAAAGAATCTCATGATAACATCAAGTTTGTTTCGAAAAGTCCTGTAAAACTTGTAGATGATTTGTTGCAGGAAGAAGGAAAAGGAATCTGGATATGCGGTGGGGCAAACATAGCACAGCAGCTAATGAATGCAGATAAGATCGATCAATATTATATATCGGTAATTCCAATATTATTAGGAAAAGGTATTCGTCTTTTTGAAAACATAGATATTAACCAAAAACTGACATTAAAAGCTACGAAAAATTATAATGGTATCGTAGATTTGATATATGAAAGAAGAACATAAGCTTTTCTAAAATATGATCATGATAAGAAAGAATAGTATGATTAAAGAAATGTTGAAAGAAGAAAAGATGTTAATGATAAAATATGTAGATTCTTGATAAAATATATTTATAAATATTGTTTGTTTTGTTACATAATAAAACATAGAAGATGAGAAGATGGAAAGATTTCAAGGGAAGAATGCTTGGTGGTTTCTGCGAGAATGTGAAATATCATGTGTAAGTAATTTTTGACATAGTTCGATTTGTGAAAGTCGAATATTGTCTATGCATCTTTGTTTTTATCTATTAGTCAGTATACCCAATTATTTGGATTTTATACTGACTTTTTATAATTTAATTATTACAATCCTATGCTTGTATTCCATCCATTATCATTAGCTGATTCTGTATTATGTCCCAGTTACGACATCTTTGGGTCCATCTGCTGCTCAGATTTTGTATTGCCAGATACAGCATTTTTCTCAAGCTATCATCATTTGGAAATACATTCTTCGTTTTTGTTACTTTTCTAAATTGTCGATTTAATCCTTCAATTGCATTTGTTGTGTATATGATTTTTCTGATTTCCACCGGATAATCAAAATACGTGCTTAGTATGTCCCAGTTATCTTCCCAGCTATGTACAGCCATTGGATAGTATTTGCCCCATTTTTCTTTGAAAATTCCTAACTGACCGATTGCTTGTTCTTCCGTATTTGCCTGATATACCATCTTCAGATCTTTCATGAATTCCTTGATGTGCTTATAGCTTACAAAGCGAGTACTGTTGCGAATCTGGTGGATGATACAGCGCTGTATTCTTGCTTTTGGATATACAGCTGTGATTGCTTCTCTAAACCCTGCAAGTCCATCTACACAGAATAGAGAAACATTCTGTACCCCTCTGCTCTTCAGCTCATTTAATACTCCCATCCAGTATTTAGCGGATTCACTTGCACCTACCCACAATCCCAGTACTTCCTTGATTCCTTCATTGTTGATTCCTAAAATGACATAAGCTGCTTTTGTTACTATCTGGTGATCTTCACGTATCTTATAATGAATGGCATCCATAAAAACAAAAGGATAATATGCCTCTAAAGGTCGGTTCTGCCATTGCGTCACTTCAGGAAGAATACGTTCACTTATCTTGCTTACCAGGCCCTCTGAAATTTCTACATCATAGAGACCTTTGATTTGTTCCTTGATATCACGGGTTGACATACCAGCAGCATAAAGAGATAAAATACGATCTTCTATGCCGTCTGTATTGCGTTGATATTTACTGATAATCTGAGGTTCAAATTCACCGTTGCGATCTCTTGGAACGTTGATTTCCACTTCGCCTAACTGCGTCTTCATCGTCCTTTTAACAGAGCCATTACGATAGTTTTTTTCTCCTTCATCATTTCTTCTTTCCGCATGATTATAACCCAAATGCTGATCCATTTCAGCCTGCAGAGTTTGTTCCAAAACATCTGCAAACATTCCTTTCATACAGTTCATAATATCTTGAGTAGATGTAAACTTTTGCTCATTAACCAGATCCCTGATTTGTTTTGTCGAAATAAAAGATGTGTTCATGTTGATTTCCTCCTTGTAAGTTTGTTTTACTTTCACATTCTTACCTGTTTTCAACTATTTACACATCTTTTTTTATATTCCCGTTTCTGCTTTTGTTTAGGGTGTATAACGTTATTCCTCTTGTCTTATTTCTTAATAATGAAAAACTTTATAGCTGATGTTTTCTTGTGATTTGGGCTATCTACTATGTGGTTTATATTATTTGGATTTCTGTTTTATTTAGAAAGTATGTTGAACTGTATGATGAAGGTTTTAATTTCTATTATGGATTTAGCAAGACGCTTATTTATATTAAAGATATAAAGAAAATTGAAAAGAGCAAGTCCTTTGCTGTTTCTTCAGTGAATTCATTAGATTGAATTTACATTGATACAATGCAGGCTGAAGCATTGCTTCAAACACAGGTTCAAAAATATCTTTAAAGGCATCTTGTATATCTTCTTCGTTACGAGGTTGATATTCATCAATGATTGCTTTGGCGATTGCCATGCTTGCTTTATTATGTTGCCATAATTTCTGTGCTCATAATCCTTTCGTTTAGTGTATTGCTCAATAAAGTAAAAATAAAGTGCATAAGTGATATTACCAATAACTTACACACTTTATTTTACACTTTCAAAAAAAGGAGCTAGATAGTCTCTACAAGGCTATTTCGATGTAATTCTAATGTAGAAGGATTCCTGTTAGTTCTTCTATTTCTTTTGTAGAATATCCTTTTTCCTTCATTTTCTCTGCTATTTCTATTTTTTCATTTTCTCTTCCTTCAAGAATACCTTCAGCCTTTCCTTTTGTTTCACCTTCTGTTTTTTCTTTTAGTTTTAATCTTTCAATTGCTTCTTCAGGTGCAAGATTTTCTTCTCCTTCTTTTCTTACTCCCATCATGTTGATAATATCATTTCTTATTTTTTCTTCCCACTGTTTCGTTGCTTCACACATATTAAGTACCTCCTCTTCTTTATGTTCTTCCGCATACTTTATGATTTCTTCATTTTCTGTTATAACTCCTGCCAGCTTTATGACATCTTTTTTTACATACACATCTGCACATTCTTTTTTCATCTCTTCTATCTGTTTTCTGTAGATGTGCTGGATCATATAAACAAGCCTGCTTACATCCTCGTTTCGAAATGCATGTTCACTTGACCGTATTTCCAGCAGATTCATTGAATAGTCGCTGAAGCTTTTCTCCATCCATTTTGGCATATCCACCATCATATCTTTCAGTCTTCTTGGTCCATCCCATGGCTTTTCCCCATAATATACTACCAAGGTAAATACAGGATGGATTCTTTCTTCTTTTCGCATTCCTGACAGGAATTCATCCCTGTTTGCATAAACTGCATTCTTTTTGTTTTCTCTTTTCTTCTTTGCACATTCTTCACGATACCCTAAGGCATCATACATCATTACCCGCAAAGGCATCCCATAATGGATATGGCTTTGATTTTCCAGCAGGAAGATAGCATATTCACTGTCCCCTGCAAACTTTCTAATTAGATCTGCCCTTCTTTCAACAAAGACATCTTCCTTCTTTTTTGTCTGAATGTTTCCTGACAGATTGCTGTCTGCCTCCATCAGTTTTTCAGGAAGAATGACCTGTTTTCCATCGTATAAGACCGTGTTGAATAAATCCGCAAAACGCCTGTTGTCCTTCCAGAAATCTCTGGATAAAATATCCAGATTTGACATACGCATCACCTATTTCCTTTCTTTTTTACGATATCGGAAAGATGATACATATTCATCTTCATTATAAAAATATGAATATTGTTTGTCTATACCGATATCGTGATATACAAGGTATACATTACCCTGTTCACTAACTTATACGAAACAAACAGGTAAAAATACAAAAAAACATAGAAAAAATCATAAAAAAAGTAGAAAAGAAGATATTTTTGTTGAAATTGCTTGAAAAAATAAAAGGGGCAGGAATGTAATAGTGTTTGCTGTATAATTTACTATGTAAAACATAAATAATATGAATAGTCACTTAGCTGTCACATAAAGTTGTTATAATCTATCCGAAAATCAAAGAAAGGAAGTTTTTATGGAAATTTTAAAAGTGGAAAATTTATCAAAAGTATATGGAAAAGACAGCACTAAAGTAGTGGCTTTAGACAATGTTTCTTTTTCTGTTGAAAAAGGGGAGTTTGTAGCTGTGGTAGGCGCTTCAGGTTCAGGAAAATCGACACTGTTACATTTACTTGGAGGAGTCGATAAGCCAACAAGTGGTAAAGTCTTTATTTCAGGGAAAGACATTTATAGTTTTAATGACGACAAACTTGCTATATTTAGAAGAAGGCAAGTTGGTTTAATTTATCAGTTTTATAATTTAATACCAATTTTAAATGTAGTAGAAAATATGACGCTTCCTCTAGATTTAGATGGTAGAAAAGTTGATGAAAAAGAGCTAAATGAACTCATCAAACATTTAGGCTTAGAAAACAGAAAAACACATTTACCAAATGAATTGTCTGGAGGTCAGCAACAAAGAGCATCCATTGGTCGTGCATTGGTTACACATCCATCTGTTATATTGGCAGATGAGCCTACAGGAAATCTTGATTCAAAATCTAGTGATGAAATCTTAATGTTATTAAAAAAATCAAATAAAGATTATAAGCAAACGATTATTATGATTACACATGATATGGAGATTGCTAAATGTGCCGATCGAATTATTCAAATTGAAGATGGAAGAATTGTGAAGGAGTTATAGTGCATGAAAACTCTAAACAAGATATCTTATAAGAATATAAAGTTAAATAAAAAAAGAACGATTGGTACTATTGTTGGAATTGTATTGGCTGTATCCTTGCTATGTGCAGTCGCAACATTAGCAGTAAGTTTTCGACAAACGTTAATAGATGCTACCATTGCAGATACGGGTTATACACATTTAAAAATTAAAAATGCTACAGATGAAAATATAAAGATATTTAAACAAAACAGAGATATCAAAGACGTAAATGTTATCAATGATGCAGGATATGCAAAACTAGATACAGTATTTCGTAAAGATAAACCTTATGCACATATATATTCTTTAGATAAACAGTCTTTTAAGAATATGGGACTTACATTGCTTAAGGGAACATATCCTAAAGATGATACAGAAATCGTTGTAAGTGAAGATGTTGCTTCTATCTATAAAATAGGAGATAAGATTACGTTATCTATTGGAAATCGTTATGCTGGAAATGAAGTTATTCCATCTGGATATGAATATGAACCATTAGAATGGATGTATGATGCTAATGGGGTGCGCAAGATTTTTGAAGAAACAATTAAAACAGACATGAAAAAAGAGTTTACCATTGTAGGAATTATGTCCAATAATGATCAGGCATTAAGACCCCTTGCATATAAGAATGATGCGGGATATTCTTTTGTTACAAATGGAATACAAACGAATCAGCACGTTGCTTGTATTTCATTAAATGATCCTATAAATTATAAAGAATCTATAAGTCAAATATTAGGATTTGATTTAGACAAAGAATATGAATATATAGGTAAAACGCCTTTTGAATATGAAGTTAATTATGAGCTGTTAAGATGGGAAATTTTTGCATTTTCAGATTCAACGATTACAATGTTTTATGCTGTTATTAGCATTATAATAGCGATTATCATTACAACAAGTGTATTCTGCATTCGAAACTCCTTTGTAATTTCTACTACTGAAAAGATTCAAATGTATGGAATGCTGGCAAGTATAGGTGCAACCAAAAAACAAATTAAAAGAAGTGTATTGTTTGAAGGGGTATTATTAGGACTTATTGGAATACCTATTGGCGTTATAGGTGGCATAAGTGCAGTTTATGTTTTACTAAACATCGTGAATCAGCTTTTAGAGGGATATATCTTTTCAAGTGGAATATCGTTTTCAGTTTCCTATCTATCTATTATAATTTCTATTTTATTAGGAATTGTTACCATTTATTTTTCTGCTATTTCATCAGCTAGAAAAGTAGCGAAAGTAAGTCCAATGGAACAGTTAAGAGGAAACACAGAAATAAAAATAAATGCAAAGAAATTAAAGACACCGAAGATTATTAAAACAGTATTTAAAACAGGTGGGGTTCTGGCATATAAAAATTTAAAAAGAAGTAAAAAGAAATATAGAACAACGATTATTTCCTTAACCATTAGTATTTTCACTTTTATTTCTATGTCAGGCTTTATATCTGAAACTTTAAAAATAAGTGCTAAGAAATACGCGTATGGTTATAATATTTCTGTAGAGGCTAGTGATAGTAACCAGGACTTTATTGATAATATCCTGCAATTGGAAGATATAGAAAGCTATTCATTGTTATTTTTGGCAGAAGATGTTTTAGAAGTATCGGATGATCATAAAATGAAGGAATTTATGAAACCATATATGTCGGAAACAACAGATGAAAATGGTAAAAAAACAAATTCTTACCCTTTCACGATTGCATTGCTGGATCATACTTCTTTTGTAAGATATGCAGATCAATTGAATCTAAAATATGAAGATATAAAGAAGAAAGCGATTCTTTGGGATAGACAGATGTGTGATGATTCTGCAGAATGCAGAGGATTTGATTATCAAAAAGGAGATAAGATAAAAGGAACATATTTAGGAAAGCCTATGCAGATAGAAATAGCACATGCTACTATGATTCCACCAAAAGGTCTTGAGTCTACTTATACTACGTATGTAATTTTAGAAAGACAGCAGTTTCCATCTATAAACACAATATATTCGCAAATCGTATTACAATCAAAAAACACACAAAAAACAGTAGAGGAAATTAAAGAAATAAATGATAGCTTTATAATTGTAAATTTAGAAGAAACTATGAAAAATGAAAAAATATTAGGTTTTGTTGCCTGTGTTTTCTTATATGGTTTTATAGGTGTTATTACTTTGATTGGGGTAACGAATATTTTTAATACAATTACTTCAAATTTGGAATTACGTCAAAAAGAATTCGCAATGATGAAAAGCATTGGTATGACGAAAAAGGAATTTAACAGAATGATAAATTTGGAAACTTTATTCTATTGTTCAAAATCATTATTCTTTGGGATTTTGTTAGGGGTACTGGGTTCTTTTGCAATTCATAAAGCTTTTTCTATAAAATTTGATAATGCATTTGAACTTCCTGTTTTATCAATTCTTTTATCCATAATATTTGTATATGTTCTAGTGTATATCATCATGAAATACTCTATGAATAAGATTAATAAGCAAAATATTATGGAAACTATACGAAAATATAATATTTAAAAAGGGACGAAAAAAGTCCCTTTCTGATGATATAATGTAGGAACAAGGATGTGAATATATTGGATATTTTATTAGTAGAAGATAATAAGGCAATTTCAAAAGGATTAGAGTATTCTCTTTTTAAAAATGATTATCATTGTATTGTAAAACATGATGTTATAAATGCAACGTCTTTTTTAAGAAATAATAAAGTTGATTTAATCATTCTTGATATTTCACTTCCAGATGGAAATGGTTTTGACTTATACCAAAGCGTAATCAGTGAATTAGAAATACCGACAATTTTTCTTACCGCAAAAGATAGTGAAGATGATGTGGTATTAGGCTTAGAATTAGGTGCAGAAGATTATATTACAAAACCATTTTCTACAAAAGAATTGATTGCCAGAGTGAATAAAATCTTATTAAGAAAAAAGAAGAATTTCATTGTACAGGTATGTGATATTTCATTTGATTTGGACAAGATGGAAGTTTATAAAAGTGGTAAGCCAATCCCTTTAACAAGTTTAGAATTGAAAATTTTAGCACTTTTATTTTCTAATTTGAATAAAGTAGTGACAAGAAATTATATACTTGAAAAAATATGGGAATGGACAGGTAATGATGTAAATGATAATACGGTTACGGTGTATATGAAAAGAATAAGACAAAAATTAGGTCTTGATATCATTATTACAATAAAGGGAATAGGATATAGAATCGATGAAGTTAAAACATTATAAAAAAACATGGTTAAAGATAACCACGCTGTTAATTTTATTATTTACATGTGCTTCTGCCTTGTTTTGCGTTTACCAGTATCGTATTTACACGCAAAACAATAATCAGAAAATGAGCCAGATTATTTCTATACTGCAAGAAAAATATCCAGAAGTAACGGATTTAGAAGTCATCGAAATATTAAATAATACAGAAGCAGGGAATTATGAAGGTTTATTGAAATTTGGGATTGATCCGAATAAAGACTCCCTGGTTTTAAAAAATGAAGAAAGCTTTAAATTATTTTTAGGTATCACAGTTTTTTTAAATATCACCATGTTTGGAATTTTGCTTTGTTATTTTTTAACGTATGAAAAAAATAAAGATAAAAGAATTCATGATATCACAAGATACATAGAAGAGATCAATAAGCATAATTATGAAATTGATATGGAAGAAAATGAAGAAGATGAACTCTCTATTTTAAAAAATGAGGTGTATAAAACGACAATTATGTTGAAAGAATCTTCAGAAAACTCGTTGTTAGATAAAATAAATTTAAAAAATTCTTTGTCTGATATTTCGCATCAGTTAAAAACACCGTTAACATCAATGATGATCATGCTGGATGCAATCATAGATGATTCGGATATGGATGAAACGATCAAAAAAGAATTTATACAGGATATAAAAAGAGAAATAATGAATATGAATTTCTTAATTCAGTCGTTATTAAAGTTATCTAAGTTTGATGCAAATGTCATACATTTTATGACAGAACAAGTGAAAGTTAAAGACATCATTTGTACATCTTTAAAAAATGTAGCTGCTTTATGTGATTTAAAAAATATTAAAGTTCTTGTGAATGGGGATGAAAGAGATACGATTCAATGTGATTTTAAATGGCAGGTAGAAGCGATTACGAATATAGTGAAAAACTGTGTAGAACATTCTTTTGATGATTCTGTTATTGAGATTTCTTATGGAAATGAAAAAATTTATTCTTATATTGTGATTGAAGATCATGGAACTGGTATTTCTAAAGAAGAATTAAAACATATCTTTGAAAGATTTTATAAAGGAAAACATTCTTCTAAAGATAGCGTTGGTATTGGTTTATCTCTTGCCAAGAAAATCATTGAACAAAATAATGGAACTATTTCAGTTGAATCTAAGGTTCATAAGGGTACTAGATTTACAATTAAATACTTCTAATTTTGTAAAAATTGAATACGTATACTGCGTGCATGTTTCTATGGACGATATGTTTAAGTTTAAAATAGTATAAAAAACCATCATGGATATTCTATCGTGATGGTTTTTCGCAATTTTTACTTTGTTAAACTTTCAAACCTAACATGTCTGTTTAAGGTGTTAGTTAAGGATCTATAACCGATGGAGTTCTTCCGATACCAACAGCTTCATTTACAAGTCTTGTCCATGTTTGACAACCACATACCCCATCAGCCACCAATCCATTGTTTCTTTGGAAAGAAGTTAATGCAGAACGCGTATTAGCACCAAAGATGCCATCTAATGTACGAGTACTAAACCCTAAAGCATTTAACGCATCTTGTAATACAAGCACATAGATTCCTTTACTTCCACTTCTTACAACAGGGTAACCAGCACTGCATGCCGGAGGACCATAGCGTTTGTCAAAGTGGACCCATGTTGGTGTCATATATTGTGGTTCCACATAAGACCATACACCTAGATCATACGCAACATTCCAAATACGATTTCTTTGTGATTGACTTAAACTTTGTCCTACATCAAAAGATACACCTGCATAGTGTTGTGACTGTCTTCCATGTCCTCCTTCCCAAATGCGTTTAAATGCATAACGGAAAGGAATAGGGGAACCATAGGTTCTTCTTGTGGCATTCCATGCTTCCATGGCAGCGTTTGTAGTCCATAATACAGAAGAGCGAGAAGAACCACGAAATTCTTTAACACGCATGGTATTTCCATACACATAAGGCATGGTATCATCTTCACTGCGATAATACGTTTCAAGCGTATTTTCATAAACATTATCAACTATAATTTTTGTCATACTATACCTCCTTCTATTCATAGAATATGCATTGAACGAAAGTATGTATAGGGTAATCTTAAAAAAAACAGAGTGCGAGATATTAATTTCTGTGTGATGAGAAAGATAGGATACGGTTTATAATATGGATGAAAAAAGTAACGATAGGTTAGTGTGAAATTTATTGGGATGAACTATATTTTGGATTATCCATTTCATGTACTGATGCCACTTTTCATGTTACTAAATATAGTAATTTTGCTTTTTAACTCACTTTTAGGTAGTGGAAATAAAAATATGTAAACGTCCTAAATTATATAAAAAACATAGGTGGTAGAGATATCAAAATCTCTGCTTTTTTATACCTTAAAAAATATATGTTTTTAATTCTATATAATTTTTGAGTATATAAATAAAAATAGAAAATGTGTGGTTCTGTTTAAGGGGTTTCTTTATTGAAATTGATTGAGTTTTCGCATAATAAAATATAGTAAGAATGGTATAAAGATGTTGACAACTCAACATCATAACTGTATAATTGCGATGTTGACTTGTCAACATTTTGAGTGGAGGTAATTATGAAACAAATACGAATTAAAAAAATTTTAAAAATAACTGGGATAGTTGTATTAATTATGGTGATTTTGATTGCAGGATGTATTTATGGTCTTTGGCATAATGAAATCAGTACACTATCCAGTATTGAAATGCTTCGTGATCGCAATGATGAGCATTCTGATGGTGCAATTTATCGAATGAATGTTAAGGGGGATTTTTATCTTGATGATTTTGTAGAACAAGGTGGAGTTTCCAATGATGGTGAATTGATTCAATTCGTAACAGATCATTTAACGAAGGGAATCATTCCGATTCATATGAGTGCACCTGAAATAGGCTGTTCTTCTTTTAGCGCGAAAACAAAAGATGGGGATATGCTGTTTGCACGTAATTACGATTTTTCTAAAACAAATACGATGCTGGTGTTTACCGAAAAAAATAAAGGAAGACATGCATCAATTTCTACAGTGGATCTTCAGTTTTTAGGGATTGATGTTGATCAGAATATGAATGGTTTAATGGATAAGGTAATTAGTTTAGCTTCTACTTATGCTCCTTTGGATGGTATTAATGATGCAGGTGTTAGCTGTGGGATCTATATGACATATCAGGGAGGAGATAAAACAATCGCTACCGATCAAAATACGGATAAACCAGACTTTACCTCAACGACATTGTTACGTTTGATTTTGGATTATGCGGATAGCGTGGAGGAAGCTGTTGAAATTGCATCTTCTTACGATCTTCATGATTCAGCATCTACTTCTTACCACTATATGGTGGCGGATAGTACAGGGAAAAGTGCTATTTTGGAGTGGACAGGGAAAAATGATGCCAGCGACAATGATGGTTCACAAAGAACACTGAAAGTCATTTATAATGATCAGGATGAATATATTGGAAAGAAAGAAGCAAACAGTGATTATCAGGTAGTTACAAACTTTGTTCTTCAGCCTGGGTATTATGAAGCATCAAATATAAAAGAAAAGAAAGGTGCCGATCGATACGATCGCATTTATGAAGAATTGGAAAAAAGAAATGGAATTGTAGCTGATGAAAATGAAGCTATGAATATTTTAAGTATTGTAGGAAGACGCAGCTGGAACAATGATGATAAAAATTCTCTTACAGTACACAGTGTAGTTTATAATTTAACGGATAAAACAGTAACATGGGTAGGTAACGAAAATTACAGTGATCCTGATGCCGTTTATACGTTTTCACTTGAATAAAAAAACAGAAGGGAACTATGGAAATAAGATCTATATGGCAAAGCTATGGCAGGAAAAGCGTTGTGTCTGCCACAAACAATTATCCACACAGGAGAGCTTGTTTTATACTGTGCCTGCTCCATGAATCGTCAGCCATCTTGTCTTTTATTTTCTAATACGATTGATTCTTTGGTAGCTGTCTGGCTGGAAGATATATCGATGCCTGTTATTGATTGTCTGGAAGATGAGTTTTTGACTTATGTAAAAGATGGAATGGAAATTACTGTCAAAGAAGATGGGGTAGTTTGTGTACAGTAATTTTCAAATGATTTTTAATAACAGAAA
Source organism: Amedibacterium intestinale (assembly GCF_010537335.1). Taxonomy (NCBI): domain Bacteria; kingdom Bacillati; phylum Bacillota; class Erysipelotrichia; order Erysipelotrichales; family Erysipelotrichaceae; genus Amedibacterium; species Amedibacterium intestinale. Next base: position 968,409 of record NZ_AP019711.1, on the reverse strand, counting down.
AAAATCATGAAATAAAAAAGTAGTTCCTGTTTTATGAAATATATAAAGAAATGAATGGAATCGTCGTTTTGGCGGTTCTTTTTGATATGCTTATAAAAAGAGTGTAGTTTAATTATTTTAAACTCTGTACAAGGTAACGAGAAACTCATAAAGTTCTTAACCTAAACCAAGGTTTAGGTACTATTCTAATAAATAGGTAGTACAAGATGATTATCTTGTGAAAGAGAGGTATATATGAAAAATGTTTTAGTTATCAGTACAAGTTTAAGAGATATGAGCAATTCTGAAAGATTGGCAGATGCTTTTATAGAAGGTATTAAAGCAGCGCATCATATCGTTGAAAAAGTAACTTTAAAAGAGAAGGCAATTTCATTTTGCAAGGGATGTTTGGCTTGTCAGAAAACACAAAAGTGTGTGATAAAGGATGATGCTGCTGCAATTGTAGAAAAAATGAAAAATGCAGATGTTTTAGTATTTGCAACCCCAATTTATTACTATGAAATGAGTGGGCAATTAAAGACTTTGCTGGATCGTGCAAATCCTTTATATACATCAGATTATGCATTTCGAGAAGTTTATTTATTGACAACGGCTGCAGAAGATGAAATTTCTGTGCCTGAAAAAGCAACTAGTGGCTTAATGGGATGGATCGACTGTTTTGAAAAGGCAAAACTTGCTGGTACAGTATTTGCCGGTGGAGTCAATGATATGGGGGATATAAGTGGACATTGTGCTTTAGAAAAAGCCTATCAGACAGGAAAAGGAATCTAAGTATGAAAATTTTGATACTCAATGGAAGCCCTCGTCCTGATGGAAATACCGTCGCCATGATCAAAGCTTATGCAGAGGGTGCAAAGGAGGCAGGACATAGTATTCAAATCGTAGATGTATGTAGAAAGAACATTAGAGGCTGTCTTGCCTGTGAATATTGCCATACCAAAGGGAATGGAAAGTGCATTCAGCAGGATGATATGCAGGAAGTATATCCTTTGCTGGAAGAAGCGGAGATGATTGTATTAGCTTCATCAATTTACTACCATAGCTTTACAGGGCAGCTCCAATGTGCCATTAATCGTATTTATGCATTAGATAAACCAAAAAAACTTAGAAAAGCAGCATTGCTTTTGTCTTCTGATAGTGATCTGGTTTACAGTGGTGCGATTTTCGAATACCAGAATTCCTTTCTGCAGTATTTGCATCTTGAAGATTGTGGCATGTTTGCGGCTCATGATGAAGAAAATAAGTCAGAATTATTGTTAACAAAATTAAAAGAAGCAGGAAGAAAACTAATATCTATTCAGTAGAATTTGCATGGAAATGCAGAAACCTTGATCTTCAGAAATGTAGCCAAGGAGAATACTTAGGCGGGTATTCTGAAAATTAAAAATGGGTACGTTGCAGAATCATAGGCACGTAGCCATTATGCTATTTTAAAAACTTAGTTTTGGAAGATTGTGCCATGAAATTAACGGATTTGGCTTTTGAGGTAAGTGATGTTCATACGATGGATTTAAATGAAATAGATAGTATCAAAATCTAAAGTCAGGGACAATCAAGGTAAAGGGTGTAAAATAGATTATTTTTGATAATGAGAAAGTAAATAGAGATGATACTCTTATTAATAAAATGAAAAAAGTATGAAAAAGTGAATAAGTGCCTAAAATAAACAGAGATTTGAATATGAGTGTACAACTTAAATCTCTGTTTTTTAATTTTTGTTTAGAATTTTTTTGTGTTATGGGTAATAGTGTTCACTTCGAAATTAGAATGGATAACGAATAGGAAACACAGGGATTTAAAATATAAAAAAAACAGACATCTGTCTGCAAACAATTCATATGGAGCGGGTGATGAGAATCGAACTCACGTAGTCAGCTTGGAAGGCTGAAGTTCTACCATTGAACTACACCCGCAAATTTACTGCATAAACGATTAATGGAGCGGGTGATGAGAATCGAACTCACGTAGTCAGCTTGGAAGGCTGAAGTTCTACCATTGAACTACACCCGCATAACCGTTTGCAGTAGTTATATTACACTATAACATACAATAATGCAAGACTTTTTTTAAATAAATGTATTCTTCAGGATTATTTAAGACTTTTATCGTAATATGCTTCTGTTATCATGATAATTATATATTCAAAAATTCCAACACTAAATAATGTAATGCTTATAATTTCCTTGTCTAAAACAAAGGTAATAAATCCTGCAAATATAATGCAGCAAAGAGATATTCTTAATGCAGTGTAAGCAGCTTTTTGATGAATAAATTCCATGCGTTCATCTTTTTGTTCTGCAAAAAATCGATACATATCATTATTATTTTTTAGATGCCTTTTAAAATGGATAAATCGAAGTCCAACCAAAAACAATAAAGTTACACCAATTGGAAGAAGAAAAGAATGAGGCTGGTAGAAAAAACTCAGGATGATAAGAAGTAAGGATAGGAAAAACTCTAGGTATAGTAAGAACTTATATTTTTTTTCTTCTTTTTCTGTTTGCATAAATGATGCCTCCTTATTTATTATAACTTTAAATGATCAGTTCTTTTTATGATAATAAAAGTGCAATAGGATATAAATAAGAAGCTGAATCAATAAGATAAAAGATAAGATAAAGCTAATATCTTTTCTTCCCATAAGATCCATGATAAAACAGATGATGGTAATTAGAATGATGCCGGCGGCAAAAGCAAATTGAGAGGCTCGTTTATCAATGCTTTGATTTCTTTCATCGTTCGCTTCAATTTTTAATTCGCGTGCAAGTGTTGTATTTTTTGATGCCTGTTTAAGTTTTTTAAAGCGAGGAAGCAGTGCGATAAAACCTCCTGCTCCAGCCATAAAAAGACTTGTATGCTGAAACCATAAAAGAGCGGAAAGCATAAGACAAATGCTGAGAGCAAGAAAGAAATATGTTTCTTTTAACTGTCTTTTTACGTATTCGTGTTCATTTGCTTTCATAATGATTCCTCCTCTTCATCAAATAGAAACACTTCCTCAATTGTTGTATGAAAAATCTTTGAGATTCTATGGGCAAGGTGAATGGAAGGGTCATATTTTCCTTTCTCTAAGGAAATGATTGTCTGTCGGCTTACATAACATTTGTTAGCCAGCTCTTCCTGTGTGATGTTGAATTGAGAACGAAATTCTTTCATTCGATTGTTCATAGGATGTAAAGCCTCCTTTACACTTACAGTATAGCATAAATATCCAAGAAGTAAAGTTGACTTTACGTATTCAGGTAAAAAAACAGGTGCTTTTACACCTGTTAGTTACTGCTTGGAATAACTTTGATAATGCGATCTGCCAATACATTAAATGGCATGGTTTGAAGATAAACTTTTCCAGGCCCACTTAAGGTTGCCAGGAAAAATCCTTCTCCTGATAAAAATTTGTTTTTAATTCCTTTTACGGTTGTGATATCAAACTGTACACTGGTTTCAAATAATGCAATGTATCCCTGATCAACGCGTAAAGTTTCACCTGGCTCAAGTGTTTTTTCTATAACATCTCCATCAATTTCCAAGAAGACAGTTCCATGTCCACTTACTTTTTGTAAGATAAATCCCTCTCCTCCAAAAAATCCACTTCCTAAACGTTTATGGAAATAAGGTTCTAACTGAATCGTATCTTCCGCAGCAAGAAAAGCATTTTTCTGAATGATAAAATTTTGCCCTTCCTGAAGTTCGATAGGTAAAATTTTCCCTGGAAAGCTGGAACCAAAGGCTATTTCTGCATTATCTTTTGTACTTTGATAGGTAGTTAGGAAAATGGATTCTCCAGCCATTGCACGTCCTAATCCTTTTAAAAAACCGCCTCTTGTATTCGAATCCATGATGAAATTTTCATCCATCCAGCTCATTCCACCAGATTCTGTAAACATTTTTTCATGATTATCTAAATGACATACAACAACAGGCAATTGCCCTCCTTTAATTTCATATTTCATAGTATGTTTCCTCCTTGTTTTCAGTATAACAGATACTTCTAGACTTGTGTTAAAAATTCGCTTTTTTTTATACTTGATAAAGTATATAATTAAGAAAAAGAGGAGGGATAACATGGAGTATAGAAAGATGAAAAATGGGTATCAGCCATCACTTTTAGGCTTTGGCTGTATGCGTTTTCCATTGAATGATGATGGAAATATTAACGAAGAAGAAGCAGAGAATATGATAGATAGGGCAATACAGCAGGGGGTTACTTATATTGATACCGCATTTCCTTATCATAATGGGGATAGTGAGCCTTTTGTAGGAAGGGTATTAAAGAAATATGATCGTTCCAGCTTTTCTTTGGCAACAAAACTGCCTTTATGGAAGATAGAAACATTAGAAGATGTAAAAAAGATGTTTGAAATCAATTGCAGCGTTTGGATGTTGACTATGTGGATTTTTATCTGCTTCATGCTTTAGATAAAGAAAAATGGGAGAAAGCGAAACGATTAGGGGTTATAGAGTATTGTGAGCAGTTAAAAAAAGAAGGGAAAATCCGCAATTTTGGTTTTTCCTTTCATGATGCATATGATGTTTTTGAAGAAATCATAAAATATAGAGATTGGGATTTTTGCCAGATTCAATATAACTATGTGGATAGAAGGATACAGGCTGGTGATCAGGGTTATGAACTGGCTGCATCTTTAAAAATCCCAATGGTGATAATGGAACCTGTAAAAGGGGGTTCTTTAGCAAAACTTCCGGAAGATATTGCACAGCCCTTAAAAGCCTATGCTCCAGATAAAAGTATTTCTTCCTGGGCACTTCGCTGGGTAGGAAGTCATGCCAATGTTAAGGTTATTTTAAGTGGTATGTCTACAATGGAACAGGTAGAAGATAATATAAAGACGTTTGCAAATTTTCAACCACTAAATGAAACCGAAAGAGAATTGATGGAAAGTACCGCAAAACAGATTCTTGATAGAACAAGAAATGGGTGTACAGGCTGTGCATATTGTATGCCTTGTCCTTTTGGAGTTGATATTCCAAGAAACTTTAAAATTTGGAATGAGTATGCAAAGTATGGAAATGAAGACCTTACAAGAAAACAATATGATTCTTTAAAAGAAGAAGAAAAAGCATCAAATTGTAAAAAGTGCGGTAAGTGTGAAACATTATGTCCACAGGCAATTTCCATTCGAAAAAATTTAGAAGAAGTCAAAGAAGAAATGAATAGGTTATAAACACGTCCGTTAGGATGTGTTTTTTAAATCATTATGGAAAGAAGTATAGAGATACCATGGATAGTAGTACAAAGAAAGATACCAATAAGTGTTGGAAGTATAAAAGCAAAACATGTCCACTTCCAGCTAAGTGTTTCTTTATAGATTGTTTGAAGCGTTGTTGCACAAGGAAAATGAAAAATTATAAACACAATAGTACATAGGGCAGTTGTAATCGTCCATCCATTGTTAATAAATAATTCTTTTATAAAGGTTAGATTTTGGATATCAAGCATTGTTCCATTTGCCATATAGGACATAATGATAATAGGAATTACAATTTCATTGGCAGGAAAACCAAGTAGAAACGCAAGAAGGATTACACCATCCAATCCCATAAAGATTCCAATTGGATTAAGAAAGGAAGATATGTGGGCAAGCAAGGTCATATCCTGAAATTCAATATTGGCAAGAAGCCAGATAATAGCCCCGGCTGGGATTGCGGATTTTACTGCTCTTCCTAATACAAAGATTGTTCGATCAAATATAGAACGTACGATTACTTTTGATATTTCCGGTTTTCGATAAGGTGGAAGTTCTAAGGTAAAACTGGAAGGAATTCCTTTTAATATTGTTTTCGATAACAGGTAAGATACAAGAAAGGTTAAGAATATACTGAAAAGGATGAAAATGGTAAGGAGAAAAGCAGATAGGAAGGTATTTAATGGAGGTAAGATAGTTTGTGTAAAGAACATTGCAAGAATGCTTAGCAAAGCTGGAAATCTTCCATTGCATGGCATGAATACATTTGTGAAAATGGCAATTAGTCTTTCTCTTGGACTATCTATGATACGAGAAGTAGCAACACCTACCGCATTGCATCCAAATCCCATTGCCATTGTAAGTGCCTGTTTTCCACAGGTGTGAGATCTTTGAAAATAACCATCTAAGTTAAACGCAATTCTAGGAAGATAGCCAATATCTTCTAATAGGCTGAATAAGGGAAAAAAGATAGCCATAGGAGGAAGCATAACGGAAATTACCCATCCACATGTTTTTAAAATTCCATCTAAAAGAAGTCCACTTAAAAAGGGATGAACATTCCATTTAGAAAACAAAAGATGTCCCTGCATTTCCAAGTTTACAAAGAATTCACTTAAATAAGCGCTTGGAATATTTGCAAGTGATAACGTAATCCAGAAAATACCAAACAATATGATTAACATCAAGAAAATTCCACTTTTTTTTCCACAGACAAATTTATCAATACGAAGATCTTTCTTTTGCATAGAGGTGTCTGTCTGTATACATGCTGTGCATAACTGCATGAGATGTGTATTTAATGCAGTTAGAATATGATCTTCAAAATTTTGATATATATGCAGCTGTTTTAGATGTTGTATTTCATGAACTATGAGTGGTTTTATTTCTTCTTTATTTTCAATCTCTGCATAAAAAGGTGCAGAGTCTACAGAAGGATCTAATAATTTTAAAGCTAAAAATCTTCTGTTATGGCGAGGTGCCACAATGTTTTTCGATAAACGCTTTAAACTTTCTTCCAGTTCTTCTTCATAGGAAAAAGGGAAACTTTGTTCTTTAAAAGACCGATGTACTTCTCGATAAATGGCTTGTTTTAAATCTTCATAATCTTCTTTGTTTCTAGCGCACATAGAAACAATAGATATATTTAATTGTTTTTTTAGGCTTTCAATATCAATTTTTATCTTTTTTTTCTTTGCCTCATCCATCATATTCAAGACGACAACGACTTTGTTTGTGATTTCCAGTGCCTGTAAAACAAGATTTAAATTTCTTTCTAAACAGGTAGCATCACAAACGACAACACAAGCATCACATGCATGAAAGCAAACGTAGTTTCTAGCGACTTCCTCTTCGGCAGAATGTGCGAATAAAGAATAAGTGCCTGGCAAATCTACAAGCTCATAACAGCGATTTTTACAATAGTATTTTCCTTTGGCAAGAGCAACCGTTTTTCCAGGCCAGTTTCCTGTATGCTGGTGCATTTTACATAAATGATTAAATAGGGTACTTTTTCCAACATTGGGATTTCCTAAAAGTGCTACACGATAGCAATGCTGTTCTTTTTCATACAACTGATTGATTTCATCGTTTATTTTTAATAGTTTTTCAAACACTTCCATCCCTCTTTTCTTCTACCATAATGCACATAGCATCCTGTTTTCTTAAAGCAATCACACAGCCTTTCACCTTAAAAGCTCTCATATTTTTGCTTATACTTTCCATAAGAGGCATAATTTCACTTCCGATGGTAAAACCTAAATCCATTAGTCGTCTTTTCATTGCGGTATGGTGATGAATTTCTTTTACATATACACATTGATAAAAGGGAATTTCATATAAGTTTTTCATAAAAATCCTCCTATTTTCAGAATATGGATGCAGGAAAATCTGGTATAGGAAAATATCATAAAAAATTGCATCTTGTATTTTAAAACAAGATTCGCTATAATGATTAAGAATACGTTGATAAGGACAAGTAGCAGATGCCCTATATGCAAGAGAGAGAAGATAACAGCTGAAAGTCTTCTTCATACTAGAGTCTGTGAATTCACCTTGGAGTGGGTGTAATGAGCCCCCGTTGTTGCATGACGGTTATAGTATGCAAATGGTAAGTAAGTGTGTCGCAAGATGAAACAGGATGGTACCGCCCTATTAAGGGTTCCTGTGTCTGGCGGCTTTTTTTATGATAGAAAGGATGAAACGTATGGAGAAATTAGCAAGTATTAAAGAAGAAGGGCTAAAGCAGATTGAAGCCTGTGAAGATCTTGCACAGCTGCAAAATCTTCGTGTTTTGTATCTAGGAAAAAAAGGACCAATACAGGAAGTAATGAAATCTATGAAAGATCTTCCAAAAGAAGAACGTCCTGCCTTTGGTCAGCAGGTAAATGAAATTAAAAGTCTTTTAGCGGGAAAAATTGAAGAGCGAAAAGCTGTTTTAGAAGTAAAAGAAATGGAAGAGAAAATTGCTTCTGAAAAAATCGATATTACTTTAGATGGACAAAAACCTAATTTTGGAAATCTTCATCCATTGATGCTGGTACAGCAGGAAATGGAAGATTTGTTTATTGGGCTTGGATATACAGTTGCGGAAGGTCCTGAAGTAGAAATGGATCTTTACAATTTTGAACGTGCCAATATTCCTAAAGATCATCCAGCTCGTGATATGCAGGATACTTTCTATATCAATGCAGAAGAATTGCTTCGTACACATACAACCGCAATCCAGACACGTCAGCTGGAAAAATATGCAAAAGAAGATAAATTGCCTATTAAGGTTATTTGTCCGGGAAAAGTGTATCGTCGTGACGATGATGATGCGACACATTCTCATCAGTTTATTCAATGCGAAGGACTTGTTGTTGGAGAAAATATTAAATTGTCTGATTTAAAAGGAACTTTGTTGTTTTTGGCACAGAAAATGTTTGGAGAAAGCAGAACGATTCGATTCCGCCCAAGTTACTTCCAGTTTACAGAACCTAGCGTAGAAGTGGATGTTAGCTGTCATGTGTGCGGCGGGAAAGGATGTCCGGTATGTAAGGGAACTGGATGGATTGAAATTTTAGGTGCTGGAATGGTACATCCAAATGTATTGGAAATGGCTGGTATTGATTCTAAAAAATACAGTGGATTTGCATTTGGTATTGGAGTTGAACGTGTTGCAATGTTGAAGTACGGAATTACTGATATTCGTAATTTCTATACAAATGATCTTCGTTTCTTGAAGACATTCAACCGTTTTGAATAGGAGGTAAGAGTATGATTATCAGTAAAAAATGGCTAAGTCAATATATGGACTTAAGTGATATTACAATGGAAGAATTAGCAGATCGTGTGACATCTGCTGGATTAGAAGTAGAAGGTTTATCCTATATGTCACAGGGAAGTAATCTGGTAATTGGGGAAGTTTTAAGCTGTGAAGATCACCCAGACAGTGATCATTTGCATGTATGCAAGGTAAATCTTGGTAATTGTGTAAATCAAATCGTATGTGGTGCACCCAATGTTGCGGCAGGACAAAAAGTAATAGTCGCAAAAGTTGGGGCAAAGCTTCCAGGTGGAGAAATCAAAGCTAGTGTGATTCGTGGTGTAGAAAGCAATGGTATGATTTGTTCCTTGTTGGAACTTGGTGTAGATGGGCATACATTGAGTGAAGAAAGTAAAAATGGAATTGAAGTGCTGGATGCAGAGGCACCGCTAGGAAATGAAGATCCACTGGGATATCTTGGTTTAGATGATGCAATTTTAGATGTAGGTCTTACTCCCAATCGTAATGATTGCATGGCAGCATGGTCTATGGCACTTGAAACAGGTGCAATTCTAGGAAAAGAAGTTACACTTCCATATCAGGAAGGATCTTCTAATGTTGGAGGAAGCACAAAATTAAGAGTTCATAGTGAAACAGAAAAATGTCCATTGTTCCTAGGAAAAGTCATCAACTCTGTAACGATAAAACCATCTCCAAAATGGATGCAGGAATTATTGATGGCAGCAGGAATCAAGTCAATCAACAATGTGGTTGATATTAGTAATATTGTTATGTTAGAAACAGGGCAGCCTCTTCATTTCTATGATATCAAGGCAATTCCTTCACAGGAAATTACTGTAAAAGATCATATTCATGAAGAATATACAGCATTAGATGGAGAAACGTATCATCTGGAAGATGATGATATTGTCATTACTAGTGAAGGAAAACCAATTGGTATTGCAGGAATTATGGGTGGAGATGATTCTAAGATTACAGATGAAACAACGGGAATCATTATCGAAGCAGCAATTTTCAATCATGTATCCATTCGTAACAGTGCACGTCGTTTAAATCTAAATACAGATGCAAGTGTACGTTACCAAAAAGGTATCGAGCCAATGGCAACTTTTAAGGCAATGGATCGTGCAGTACAGCTGTTAATTGAGTATGCCGATGCAAAAGATTTAGAAGAAACGAAACAATATGGTTCTAATCACTATACACCAGTTGCATTTGATGTGAATTTGGATCGTATCAATCACTTGCTGGGTACTGCTTTTGAAAAAGAAGAAGTAGTAAAAGTATTGTCTGATCTACATTTATCACCAAGTGAAAATGGAGAAGATATTCATGTTGTAATTCCAAGTTATCGCACTGATTTGGCTATTGAAGCAGATATTGCGGAAGAAATCATTCGTATTTTAGGATATGATCGCTTACCTAGCACATTGCCATTTATGAGCGCAACTTTAGGGGCATTAGACAAACGTCAGCAGTTAAGAAGAAAACTTCGTACGACATTAAGTGCACTAGGATATAATGAAGCCATCACATATTCTTTGGTAAGTAAAGAAGAAAATGAACATGCTGTTCTTCCAAAAAAAGAAGCAGTAGAACTTGCTTCTCCAATGAGTGAAGATAGACGTTATGTAAGAAGAAGTATTCTTCCAAGCTTATTAGAATCTATTGCATATAATCAGGCACGTTCTATTCGCGATATCGCTCTTTTCGAAGTCAGCAACGTATACGGTGTTGGACATGTAGAAGAACGTTTGTGTATTGCGGCAAGTGGAAGTTTGCAGAAAAATCGCTGGCAAAACTTTAGTGTAGATGTTGACTTCTATACAATGAAAGGTTTAATAGAAAGTCTATTGGATTCTATTGGATTTGGTGAAAATAGAGTTGTATTTAAAGAAAATACAAGTGATACATTGAATTTCCATCCATATCGCAGTGCAGAAGTATATTTAGGAAAAGAATTATTAGGAATTATAGGACAGATTCATCCATCCATGGCAAAACAGTATGGTATTCAGGAAACAGTGGCTTTAGAAATCAATTTGGAAGTTTTATTAAGTAATAAGGCAAGCAAAGTTAAATTTACAGAAGTCAGCAAATATCCATCTGTTACACGTGATTTAGCGTTGTTAGTAGAAGATGTTTGCAAAGTAGGGGATATCGTTAACTGCATTAAGAAAAATGGAAAACTAAATAAAGAAAACATTATTCAAAATGTAGAAGTATTTGATGTTTATACAGGAGAACATGTAGAGAAGGGATATAAATCTATCGCTTTAACAATGACATTCCAATCTTATGAGCGAACATTAAAAGATGAGGAAATTAATACAATTTTCAATACTGTTTTAGAAGCATTGCAAAAAGATGTAAATGCACAGTTAAGAGCATAATAAAAAAAGCCATTTGGCTTTTTTTATGGCGCTTTAAATTCGTGTGTGGGTGTGCCATACCTTTAAACTTTGGTGTTGCTATTTTAAAACCTATTTAACATTATGTGTGGGTATCTTTAACATTTGTGTGGATACCCCACTTTTTATATATGAAAAACCTTCGTGTTATCATTTCTTTGCCGAGAAAATACACACGAAGGAGGTAATAAACCTATGTACGATTTTATCACAGATTTATTCAATATTGACAAAAAGATGATCAAAAAGATTGAAGTAATTTCTTCAAAAGATTTAACCGAATTTCACATCTCTTTAGTGTCTGAAAAACTTAGATGTCCATATTGTCATGGCATCACTCATTTACACGGCTTTTCAAAACCTAAAGTAATCAATCATCCAAAGCTTACCGATCGTAAATGTATCATCGTTTTCAAAAACAATAGATATCAATGCAATGAATGTTTGCGCACATTCTCTGGAAAGAATCCTTTTACTTTTTCCAATTTTAAAAATTCATTTCTTTCTATGAACAACATCATGAAATCTTTATCAAACCTAAACTATACTTATTCCATGGTAGCCGAATTAAACCATATATCTGTTACTCAGGTACAGCGCTATTTTGACAGTTTTGTCAACATCCCAAAAATTCGTCTTCCTGAATCTATCGGTATTGATGAGATACATTCTAAAATGGCCAAAAGAGCTGATTCTGCTTATTTATGCGTCATGGTAGATAATAAAAACAGATCTCTATTTGAAATCCTTCCCTCACGTTCCAAATCTGAATTAAGACGATACTTCGACAGGATTCCAGCAGAAGAAAGAAACTGCGTTCATTACGTCACTATCGATATGTGGGAGCCTTACAAAGATATAGCCAATACTTATTTAAAGAACGCTATTATAGCTGTAGATCCTTTCCATGTTGTGAAACATCTCATGGACTGTTTTAAACGTATCCGTCTTAATATCATGTATCAGGCAGAATACAATTCTAACAGCTATTATCTTCTTAAGACATGGAAAGATCTTATCGAAAGGGATGTTTATTTGGATAATGAGCCTGTATACAATAAACGTTTCAAAAAGAAATTAAACAAACGTAATCTTTTAGATATGATACTAGACGTTAGTGAAAACCTGACTCTTGGATACAGATTAAAAGAGATGTATCTATACTTTAATGAAAATGCAACAGAAAAGGATTGCGAATCCTGGTTCGATTCCATATACGAAGCATTTAGAGAAGCCCAATTGCCTGAATACAATGAATTTGTATCTATTCTTCAAACCTGGAGAACAGAAATATTAAACTCATTCAAAAGACCTCTTGATGACAGAAAATTAAGCAATGCACTTTCCGAAAATATCAATGGACAAATCCGTACATACCTGGCAGTTTCCAACGGAGTAAGAAACTTCACAAGATTCAGAAAGCGCTGTTTATTATCACTGAATAGAAAAGTATTCTATTCCATAAATGATCAATTAAAATCAGATAAATATACAACAGATAAAAAACAAAATAATTAAACTTAAAAACTTTTCTCGGCACACAAAAAACAGATGATACTTAGGAATCAATTTCATCCATAAAATCATCTGTTTTTCACTTCATAAACCACACATTAGTTTAAAGCGGATTTTTCAAAAACCACACACTAGTTTAAATTACCTTTTTTATTATGCTTTATGTTCTAATGTAAATACAAGAACTTCCACAGGAGAAAATATACGTATATCCATACCTGTTGTACCAATGCCATTGCTGACATATAAAGTAGAATTATTTATCGTATATTTTCCATGGTCATAATCTTGTGCTCCTTCTATTTTGGTAAGAGGACCAAGCAGTGGAATTCTGATTTGCCCACCTAAAGAATGACCAGAAATAATTGTATCTAAATAATTTAAATTAATTTCATTAGAAGTTATTAAATCAGGACAGTGGGTAATGAGAATATTGTATTCATCTTCACTGATGTTTTTAAATGCAGAATCCATGTTTGGATTTCCATTAATAAGCGGTTCTATACCAATTAAAGAAATAGATTCTTTTTCTCCATTTCGTATTTTAAGATTTTGATTATCTAATACTTCAAAATCACAATCATATAACATCTGGCTAATTTTCTTTTTTATATCGGAAGATATGCAATCTTCATCTCCTAACACAGCAAACTTTCCTAATGGAGCATCCAGGTTTTTTAATATGCTTTTTACTTCTTCGACATCTTTAGAATCAAAGGGTGTATCAGCAAGATTAGAGAAAACATCACCACCAAAAATAAGAATATCTGGATGTGTCTGTTCTAGATCTTTCATGATTTTCTCTAAGCGTTCTTTATTCATGAATTCTTTATATTTGATATCGCTGAAATAAACAATTCTCTTTCCATCAAGAGAAACAGGAATCTTTTCGCTGGAAAGTGTTTCAAAGTTTATTTTTGTATGATCAATCGCAAAGTAGATTCCATAGAAAAATATAGAAAGTCCTATCAATATAAGAACAAGTATACAAAGAATGGTCTTAAGTATTTTATGCAGCATTCAAATCACCTCAATATGCATCTATTTTATCATAAATTTACTTATAAAAGAACAAAAACCGAAGGAGTACCTTCGGCTATTCATGTACCTGTTTCGATACGGATCTTTTTCGATTTGATGTAGAGCGATTTGCTCTTGCGGCCATCGCCTGCATAGCTGCCTTTGAATTAATAATGACAGGAATAACGATTGGATTTCGATGGGTTTTATTGTATAAGTAAGGTTCTAAAGTACTTCTTACACAATTTTTAAGTTCAGAGAAGGTTGTTTTTTGTTTCATTTTTTCATTTAAAGCATTGTAAACAATCATCTCTGCTTCTTTTAATAACCCCTGGCTATCTTTGATAAAGACAAATCCACGAGAAACGATGACAGGTTTGCATAAGACTTTATTCTCTCTGGAATCAATAGCGATAATAACAGAAACAAGACCATTATCAGCTAAGATTGTACGATCTTTTAATACAGCAGTGGAAACTCCGCTAATATCGTTTCCATCAACATAAATATCATCTGCCTGAATGCGGAAACTGCTAGGATATACTTTGTGTTTTCTTAAAATAAGTACATCGCCATTTGCACAGGTAAAGATATTTTCACTTGGAATTCCTGTTTCAATCGCAGTTTCTTTATGCTGTTTTAACATTTTGTATTCTCCATGTATAGGCATAAAATACTTTGGCTTGATTAGCTGTAACATCAACTTCTGTTCTTCTTGAGATGCATGCCCTGTTGTATGCAGATTACTTAAAATAGATTTTGTTAAAACATTTGCCCCTGCTTTAAACAATTTGTTAACAACTTGATTTACACTGGCACCATTGCCAGGAATAGGGGAACTAGAGAAAACAACAGTATCTCCAGGAATCAGTTTGATATAACGATGAGTTCCATTCGCAATACGGGATAATGCAGCTAAAGGCTCCCCCTGACTACCAGTGCACACAATACAGATTTTATGTGCAGGTGTGTGTGGTAATTCCTCAGGACTTAAAAAGTGCTGCTCTCCGACTTTAATTTTTCCTAATTTTCTTCCAATGGTAACAACATTTTCCATGCTTCTACCAAATATAATAATTTTTCTTCCACAGGCAACAGCTGCATCAAGAATTTGTGAAACTCGATATACGTTGCTGGCAAAAGTTGCAACGATAAGTCTGCCTCTGGTTTTTCTCATGATATCTAAAATCTCTGAAGCTACTTTCTTTTCAGAGATAGAGAAATCTTCAACACCAGAGTTTGTAGAATCACTCATTAATAAGTCAACACCAATTTGTCCCATATAAGCCATAACCTGATAGTCAGCATTTCCGCCAACCGGGGTCAAATCAAACTTAAAATCACCTGTATGAACGACACGTCCATTTGGAGTATTGATCAAGATTCCTAATGAATCAGGAATGGAATGTGTAGTATTAAAGAAGCCTATCGTGAAATATTTCATTTTGACAGAACTGCGATCGTTAATTTCAATAAGCTTAACGCCACGCATTCTTCTTTCTTCCAGCTTTTTGTTAATTAAAGCAATTGCAAATGCAGGTGCATAAATTGCCTCAATATCTATTGTTTTTAACAGGAAGGGAATACCTCCAATATGATCTTCATGTCCATGTGTAATGACCAGTACTTTTCTTTTTTTACTATTTTTAACCAGATGATTATAATCTGGAATGACATAATCTACACCGAGCAGATTATCTTCAGGAAAACGAACACCTGCATCAACGATTAAAATCTCGTTTTCATGTTCAAAGCAGTACATATTCTTACCGACTTCGCCTAGTCCTCCCATTGCATATACAAGAGTATCTCCACGTTCGATATTCATTTTATTATAACTGTCTTTATTATATTCCTGATGTGTTCTCGGTGCGTGCATTTTTTTGTTATGATTTGTGTTCATAAAAACTCCTTTCTTCAATTAGCACCTGTACCTTTTACTATTATAGCATACTTTATAAAAAATAAACTTTTATACACTTTATTTTCCACAGGCATAAAAAATGCTCTGTTAAGAGCAGATTTTTATTCGATGACAATAGCATCTTCAATATCTTTCCAAGGGTTTGCTTTATTGATATGATCATAAAACAATGTTCCGGAAAAATGATCAATTTCATGTTGAAGAACGATTGCTAAATAGTCTTTTGCACGAATTGTAATTTCTTTGTCCTGCAATAAATCATATCCTTTAACAGTGATTCGAGCAGCTCTTGGAACGAATCCTTCATGAGCCCCTTCCACAGATAAGCACCCTTCCCCAGTTTTAAGGTATGCCCGCTGTACAGATTCTGATATAATTCTAGGATTTGCCAAGGCATATTCCATGTCATTTCCATCTTCATCAGGTACAACTACCGCAAGCATTTTTTTAGGGACTCCCAACTGAATGGCCGCAATTCCTACAGCTGGACGAAGATTTTCCGCTTCTGCTTTTTCTTCATCTTGAGAATCCTTGACATAGGTTAACATATCCATTAAAAGTATACGATCTTCATCAGATAAAGGAAGTTTGACCGGTTCACTTTTTTGTCTTACTACAGGGTTAATATCCTTAATGATAGTATCATAATTAATCTTCATTATATTTAACTCCTTTACATTTCCATCTATATATTTTATACGTTTTTATGAAAGAATGGAAGTCTTTTAATAAAATAATTAAAAAACGTGTGTATTTTGTAAGAAAATATTTTTATGTGAACTGCACTATCAAAAGAAGAAAGATTAATTTTATCTATATGTTTGCATATAGGAGAAAGAAGGAATCGGTATATGTGCTGGTTTAAATAGATACTTAATTATAAAGATTAGCGAATTCATATTAAAAAATAATCTGGTTTATGATATTATAAAAGAACATGAAAGAGGAAAGGAGAATGCCATTTGCGTATTAAAAATATAGTAATCACAGCAAAAATGCCAAAAAAGTATGATTTTGCGATTCACTTTACGGTATTGGTATTATTATTGTTTGGAACTTTAATGATTGTTTCTACAACAGTAGGAAATGCAAGTAGTGTCCTTTCCATTATTATTGCCTTTGTTAAACAGGCAGTGTTTCTGGTTGTTTCTTATACACTAATGGTTTTGCTGGCGAATAATTTTACCATGCAAAAAGCCCAAAAATGGCTTGTACCAATTTTTGTTGGCTTAATGGCAGCGATGATAGCTACGCAGTTTTTTCCTGATGTATATGGTTCTAAGGCATGGATTCGAATACCACTTGGTTTTACGCAGGTAACTTTGCAGCCATCAGAGTTTGTTAAAACTTTTATGGTTGTCGTATTAGCAGTTTATGTTGAAATTTATGCAAGGCGCAATTATAAATGGACAACTGTCATGCGTATTCCAATCATCTTTTTACTAAGCTTTATTTTAATGATTTTCATTCAAAAAGATATAGGAACATTAGCAGTTATGTTATCCATGGTAGGGGTTTGCTTTTTGATACCGAGTCATAAAAATCTTCGAAAACCGCAAAAGATTTTGCTTATACTGATTTGTACAGGAATTGGCTTGCTTTTATTTTTAATGAGTGAGCCGGGAATGGAAGTTGTTCGATGGTTTGGTGAAAAATTTCCATATTTTGCTCATATCACTACGCGTTTTGAAAATGCCATTAACCCTTTTTTAGACCCATATGTGGGCGGTTATCAGCCAATCAATGGATTGTATGGAATCGCACGAGGAGGTTTACAGGGGGTTGGATTTGGGGAGTCTATTCAAAAATATGGATACCTGACACAATCGGATAATGATTATATTTTATCAATTGTAATTGAGGAACTAGGGGTTTTTGGTTTAGGAATCATTGTTGCAGGATATGCAATCATTATCAAACGTTTATTTTATTATGCATTTCGTACAAAAAGTGAAGGGTATAAGGTTATTCTTATTGGAACAGCTATGTATATCTTTGCTCATTTTGTGTTAAATGTTGGTGGTGTAGGAGGTTTGATACCATTAACAGGTGTGCCATTGCTGTTTATTTCCAGTGGTGGAAGTTCCATGATGTCAATCATGTCTGCTATAGGAATATCACAGGCAATTATCGCCCGTATTCGAAGACAGGGTACGATACAGAAAAAAATTAAATATAAAAAAGAGCCTCAAAACTGAGACTCTTTAAGAAAGGGAAGAGGAGAAACAAAGATTGGGGGTGCAGCCGCATCATTGGCTGCATTCTTATAATTCCCCCTGTTTTTTGTTTTATACATAAAGGAGAGAAAAAATATGAGAATTGTTGCTGGAAAGTTTGGGTCTAGAGTGATTCAGGCGGTAGAAGGGAATACAACACGTCCTACTACAGATAAAATAAAAGAAGCTATTTTTTCTAGGATTGGGCCATATTTTGATGGAGGAGATATGCTTGATTTGTTTGGGGGCAGTGGCAATGTTTCATTTGAAGCAATCTCTAGAGGTATGAATACATCATTGCTATGTGATCAAAATGGAAAAGCTATTTCTACAATTAAAAAAAATGCTGCAAGTTTAGATGTTCAATCACAGTGTACAATTTGGAAAATGGATTACAAGAAGGCATTGCAGAAAGCCTGTGAAGAAAAACGTTGTTTTGATTTGGTTTATCTTGATCCTCCTTATAAGAAACAACAGATAAAAAGCATATTGGAGTTTTTAGATGATAACAATATGGTAAAAGAATATGGTGATGTTGTTTGTGAAAGTTTAAAAGAAGATGAGTTTCCTGATCTTGTTGGTTCTTTAGAAAAAGTAAAGGATGTAACTTATGGTATTACTAGAATTACATATTACAGAAAGAAGGGATAAAATATGACAAAGGCGATTTTTCCAGGCAGTTTTGATCCTCTTACAATGGGACATATGAACGTAATAGAAAGAGCTTGTAAAATATTTGATGAGGTAATTGTTATCATATTGGAGAATTCTGAAAAAAGAGCATTGTTTGACTTGGAAGAAAGACTTCATATGATTAAGTCTGCCTGTGCACATTTATCAAAAGTTTCTGTTATGAGTGCAGATACACTTACGGTTGAAGCAGCCAAAACACTTGGTGCAAATGTAATTATAAGGGGAGTAAGAAGTATTAAAGATTTTGAGTATGAAAAAGACATAGCTTCTGTTAATCATCATTTAGACCAAAGTATTGAAACGATACTTCTATATACAGATGAGCGCTATGGGTTTGTTTCCAGCAGTGTCATTAAAGAATTGTTGAAATATGGGAAGGATATTAATGGTTTGGTGCCAGAAGCTGTTCATTCATATATACAAAATAAATTTTAGCTTATAACGAAATTTTCTTTTTAGAAAGGATGATGTTATTATGAAAAATGGACATTTCCGTTTGCCTAATGCGAATTCAAGAAAAAATAAATTTGTAACAGCAATCAGTATGTTATTAATTTTGTCTGGATTATATGCGACTTGTTATATATTCTTTTTTCGCACAGTAGAAGTTGATGTTACCAAGGATGCATTTTTACAGTATAGTGGAGAATCAGGTAGTGGTGAGGTAAAGGTAAGAAATGAAATGCTGAATTATAATCAAAGAATACAGGAGTTTATGGATTCTGTTACATATAATGTTTCTCCCCATCAAAACCTTTCAAATGGAGATATTATCACTGTACAGGCTTCTTATGATGAGGATTTGGCAAAACGTTATCATATTAAACCAATTGAGAGTAAGCGTGAAATCGTAGTTACAGATTTACCACAAAGACTAGATGAACTGCCTGAATTAGATGATCCTTTTTATAAAACACTTCATGAGAAAAGTAAAAATTATCTAGATAAAAATATGAAGTCAATTTTGAACGAAGACTTTACGGTTTTTGATAGAGATGAAAAACCCAAACTTGATAACAGTACATATTTATACAGAGTGTTTTTGAAGTCAAAAAATAAGGAACAAAAAGATAAAATATTAGATGTTTATTCTATTGAAGCTAGCTTTACTGAGGGTGAACAAATAAAAAAAGATAAAATTTATTATATGATAACATATAATGAAATTAATACTTCTTTTGAAATACGAGATGAAAATATTTATGGTGAAAAAATTATAAACAGTAAAGATACAGCTTTAGAAGATAAAAAAACATTTGAATCCTATATAAATAAAAAATATAAAAAACAATATGAAATAACTTATTTAGATGTACCAGCGCAGCAGGCAGAAAAATAAAATCTGCTTGCTTTTTTAGATAAAAAAAAGAACCCGAAGGTTCTTTAGTCTTGGACGATATAAGATTCATTTGTAGATTTAATACCATTATATACGTCAATATCATAAATTGTAAACTTATGTTTCTCTAGATAATAAGTTAATGCAGTATCGTCAAGAGAAGTTGAAGTTTCTAAGATGGTATTAATTGCATCTTCCTCAAATTTTGATGTATCTTTTTCTGTTACCTGTACAACATAATACTTACCAGAAGATGTATCTTCAATTACTTTTGAAATAACACCATTTTTTGAAACATTTGTCATTTGAGAAAAAACGGTTTGCGGTAAAGAACTTTCTGTTATATAAACTTCTTCTTTCCCGCTATAGGTTGTTGTATCACCATATTTTTTGGCAGTACTTTCAAAATTTTCTCCGTTTTGAACTGCCTTTAAAGCATTTTCTGCTTTTTCCTTAGAAGAAGCTTCTAGTACACGCCCTTTTACAGGATTATACGTATTAAATACAGATTTCTTTTTATCATTAACGTATTTTTCGTTTAAAGCTTCTTGTTTATATTCTGGATAGTAATATTGTTCAAAGTAGTCTTCTTTACTTTCAATACCATAAGATTTTAAATTTTTTATAAAATCTTCTTCCTTTTGTTCTGAAGATTTTAAAGATTCTTGAAATTCCTTTTCTGCACGTTTTTTCATGTTATCATCTACTTTTATACCTTCTAATTCATAAAGGGTATTTGTAGTCATAGTTAATGCAGTAGAAGCTCCGCTATTGCCTTTTAAAACATTATAAACATCACCTTTTGTAATGTTTGTATTGCCAACAGTAATTAATGCCTTCTTAGAGTCAGATACACCAGCAGTTGCATCTTTACAACCAGCCAGAGTCAGAGACAAGGCACATGCACATAAGATTCCATATATTTTTTTCATTTCCATGCCTCCTAATTTTCACTGTTTAAAGATTCATCAATCATTTTTTTGATATCGTCACTGCTGTATTTGATATCTAAGTTTTCCATTGCTTCTTTGATCATTTTATTTGTAATATCGGTGTGGTAATTTGCAATGTTGTAGTAAAGTTGATCTTTAAGATCTTTATTCTTTTTAATTTCTTCTTTAATTTCTTCTTTTGTTGTTTTACCAGCTTTGATCAAGTGCCATCCACTATAATTTTCATTGGATTCTTTAACCCATTCGCTGGTTTCGTTTGATTTTAAACCTAGTGCAGCTTTTTTGAAACTTTCTACATACTGTGTGTCTGTATCCATCAAACCTAAGGATCCACCATTTTCTGCAGATCCATCAGCACTGTATTTTTTTGCGACTTCCTCAAAAGACTTTCCTTCTTTCAATTCTTTGTTTACCGCATCAATTTGTTTTTGTTCCTCTTCGCTAGGATTGTTCACATCAGCCACTTTAATCAGGATGTGTGAAACTGTTCTAGGTTGTTTTTCTTTGTAATAATCATCAAATAAAGAATCAAAATTCTTATCAATGTAGTCATTCTGCATTTTCTGCATTTTTGCCGCTAACAGACAGAAATCATCAAGTTGTTCGTATTCATATCCTTGCTGATTAAGCATCGTAGTGATGTATTCTTCAGAACTCATTTGATAGCTTGAAGCATAGTTTTGTGCATTTGTCTCAACATTTGTACGAATTTGCTTTGCTGTTTCTTTTAATTCATCTGTTGTTTTTACAGCCTCATCAATCACTGCATTATTGAATTGATTCATTAGTACAGAATCACCATATGTTTTGTACATTTCATCATACAGTTCATCAGCTGTAATGTTTTCCTTTTCTAAAGAAACGACTACATCTTTGCCATCTACGCTTTTTCCAGGTAATTTTCCTTTGTTTGTATCATAAATACAAAAAACAGAAAAACCTATGAAAATAAGAGCGATTAGTATGACAAACCATTGTTTTTTAATAATATCAATCATAATGTCCTCCTAGTTTCATACTGTCTCATTATAATCAATTTAAGGTATAAATGCAATTTTTTATAAGTGTTTCACTGAATTTCACATAAAATTTGAAAACATGGGTAATGAAGATAGAAAATTTGATTCTGATTAAAAGATTTACAATCG
Source organism: Amedibacterium intestinale (assembly GCF_010537335.1). Classification (NCBI taxonomy): domain Bacteria; kingdom Bacillati; phylum Bacillota; class Erysipelotrichia; order Erysipelotrichales; family Erysipelotrichaceae; genus Amedibacterium; species Amedibacterium intestinale. Next base: position 946,223 of record NZ_AP019711.1, on the reverse strand, counting down.
TTTGAATTGTGAATTAAAGGGAAATTTGGTATTATAATACTGTTTGAAAGGATGATTACATGAGTTGTTTAAAAATAGATAATCTGCATGTTGATGTAGAAGGTAAACAGATATTAAAAGGATTAACTTTAGAAATAAATGAAGGAGAAACCCATGCATTGATGGGACCAAATGGGAATGGAAAAAGTACATTGCTGGCAGCCATCATGGGGAACCCTAAATACCATATAAGTGAAGGAAGCATTACATTAGATGGAAAAGATGTGCTTGCTATGGAAGTAGATGAAAGAAGCAAAGCTGGTCTTTTTTTAGGAATGCAGTATCCAAGTGAAATCAGTGGCGTAACAAATTCTGATTTTTTACGTGCTGCTATTAACGCTAGAAGAGAACGTCCAATTCCTTTGTTTTCCTTTATTAAAGAAATGGAAAAAACAATCAAAGAAATGGAAATGAAGGAAGATCTGGCACATCGTTTCTTAAATGAAGGATTTAGTGGCGGCGAAAAGAAACGCAATGAAATCGTACAGATGAAAATGTTGAAACCATCCATTGCGATGCTGGATGAAATTGATTCAGGTCTTGATGTTGATGCTTTAAAAATTGTAGCAAATGCAATCTTGAAAATGCAGGAAGAAAAGCCAATGGGTCTTGTTGTTGTATCTCACTATGCACGTTTTATGCAGCTGTTAAAACCAACCCATGCACATGTTTTGGTTGATGGAAGAATTGTTGTGAGTGGAGGAAGTGAGCTGGTTGACAAGATCGATGCGCAAGGGTATGACTGGATTGAAAAAGAATACCAGGTACATGTTGTAAAAGAAGAAAAGAAACGTGTTGAACTTTTATCACAATGTGGTGCTTCCCACAAAGGAGTATAGCTATGAAGCTGAATATTAAAAATGATGGTTTCATGGAATATACATTGGAAGATAAAACTTTGGATATTTATGTAGAAAAAGGGACTCACGCTTCTTTGTATGTTTCATACAATGGAAAGAATAATGTCATTTCTTCCAATATTGCATTGGAGCAGGATGCTTCTTTAACATTGATGATGAAAAATGATGGAGATGAAGATGTGGAACTTATACAGCAGGCAGAAGTACAAAAAGATGCTTCTTTGACTGTTGCTTATTGTGAATTAAATAAAGGTAACACAAATGTAAAAGCGAAGTATTATTTACTGGAAAGCGGGGCTTTTGCCCAGATTAAAAGTGCATGTATTGCAGATAAAAAGAAAGATTTCACGATACAATGCATTCATGAATGCCCTTATACAACAGGACTTATGGAAAATTATGCAGTTGTAAAAGACAAAGCTTCGTATCGTATGGAAGCAACAGGGAAAATTGAAAAAGGTGCACACGACAGTGCAAGTCATCAGACAACACGTGTTTTAACAATGAGTGAAAAACATAACAGTGAGGTTCTTCCTGTTCTTCTAATTGATGAAAATGAAGTAAAAGCCAGTCATGCGACAACCTTGGGACAGCCAGATGAAAACCAGCTGTATTATTTACAAACAAGAGGCCTAAGTCGCTCACAGGCTTTAGGTTTGCTTACATTAGGATATCTTCTTCCAATTAGTGAATTGTTTGACAATGAAGAAATAAAAGAAAAATTAAAAAACGAAATTGAGAAAAAGGTGGGGTTGCATGCTTAATGTAGAAACGATCCGTAAGGATTTCCCAATGTTACGTGGCAAAACCATGCAGGGACATCCGTTGATTTATCTTGATAATGGAGCAACAACTTTAAAGCCTCAGTGTGTGATCGATGCTGTTGTGAACTATTATGAAAACTACAGTGCAAACGCACATCGCGGGGATTATGATTTGAGTTATTTTGTAGATCAGGAATACAGTGCTACACGAAAAGCAGTTGCACAGTTTCTTCATGCTGATGAAAATGAAATTGTGTATACAAGTGGAGCCAGTGATTCTTTGAATCTTGTGGCAAGTGGTTATGGAGAACTTTTTTTAAAAAAAGATGATGTTATTCTTACAAGTGAAGCAGAACATGCATCCTGTGTGCTGCCATGGATGCGTGTAGCAAAGACAACAGGTGCTGTATTACAGTATATTCCTTTAGATGAAAAAGGAAGAATTGATATGGAGTCTTTTTCATCTATGATGAGTGATAAAGTAAAAGTGATTGCTTTGGCACAGATTACCAATGTTTTAGGATATGAAGTTCCTATTAAGGAAATTTGTAAAATTGCACATTCCTATGGAGCCATCGTAAGTGTAGATGGTGCGCAAAGTGTTCCACATATGCCGATTGATGTAAAAGATTTAGATTGTGATTTCTTCTCTTTTTCTGCACATAAGATGTGTGGGCCTACAGGAATTGGAATTTTATATGGAAAAAAAGAACTTTTAGATAAGATGATACCTGTACGACTTGGAGGCGACAGCAATGCACGCTTTGATATGTGCGGAAATATCCAGTTAAAAGATGCTCCTTATAAATTTGAAAGTGGTACACAGCCAATTGAAGCTATTTTTGGTTTGCATGCGGCAATTCAGTATTTGACAAGTATTGGTATGGAAAATATCCATGCCTACGAAAAAGAACTTCATACGTATGCGATTGAAAAAATGAAGAAACTGGATAATATCGAAATTTATAACGCAGATAATGACAGTGGTATTATTACATTTAATGTAAAAGGCGTATTTGCGCAGGATGCCGCAACATTCTTTAATTCCAATGGAATAGCGGTAAGAAGTGGGCAGCATTGTGCGAAACTGCTGGTAAAACAGTTACAGACAAGTGCAACTCTTCGTGCTAGTTTCTATTTTTATACTACAAAGGAAGAAATCGATACATTTGTAGATGTTTGTTCAAAAGCAAATATGGAAAATTGTCTGAATGTATTTTTTTAGGAGGCGAACAATATGAGTAGACTAATGGATGATCCAATGATTTTACGTTCGATTATTATGGATCATTATGAATATCCTAGAAATCATGAATTAACAGAAAAGGAAGATTACAAAAAAAAGCACATGGCGAGTGAGTCCTGTATTGATGATATTTATGTGCAGGCAAAAATCGAAGATGGTATAGTAGAAGATATTCGCTTTGATGGAGTTGCCTGTACGATTTCAACGGCTTCAACTTCGATAATGAGTGAACTGTTGAAAGGTAAGACAACACAGGAAGCAAAACATATTATTGAAAACTATTATCAGATGATTGATCAGAAAGAATACGATGAAGAGTTGCTGGAAGAAGCAGTTGCTTTTCATAATGTAGGAAAACAGGCCAATCGTATTAAATGTGCTACGATTGGCTGGAAGGCCATGGAAGAATTGCTTTTAGAAAGCGAGGAAAAATAATGGATAAAGATTTTTTAAATCAGGAAGATTATAAATACGGTTTTCACGATGAAGATACAAGTCTTTATAAAACAGAAAAAGGTTTGACAAGAGAAACAGTAATGGAAATTTCTCGTATAAAAAAAGAACCACAGTGGATGCTGGAATATCGTTTAAAAGCGTTTGAACAGTTTGAAAAAATGGAAATCCAAAATTGGGGACCAGATATACATGATATTAACTTTGATGATTATACATATTATGTAAAGCCAAGTGATAAAACCGAAAAAAGCTGGGATGATGTACCGGAAACAATTAAAGAAACTTTTGATAAACTGGGAATTCCAGAAGCAGAAAGAGATTTTTTAGCAGGTGTTACAACTCAATATGACAGTGAAGCTGTATATCACAATATGCTGGAAGAAGTAGAAGAGAAAGGTGTTATTTTCTTGGATACAGACAGTGCATTGAAAAAATGCCCGAATTTAGTTAAAAAGTATTTTGGTACGATCGTTCCATACAGTGACAATAAATTTGCTGCATTAAACAGCTGTGTATGGAGTGGAGGAAGTTTTATTTATGTACCAAAAGGAGTAAAACTGGAAAAACCTTTGCAGTCTTATTTTAGAATTAATACAGAGCGTTCCGGGCAATTTGAAAGAACCTTGATCATTGTAGATGAAGGTGCAGATGTACATTATGTAGAAGGGTGTACAGCACCTACTTATTCAAAAGATTCTCTGCATGCGGCAGTTGTAGAAATTTTTGTACATAAAAATGCAAGATGTCGTTATTCTACGGTACAAAACTGGAGCGATAATATCGTAAATCTTGTTACAAAACGTGCAAAAGTATTTGAAAATGGGAGTATGGAGTGGATTGATGGAAATATAGGTTCTGGTGTTAATATGAAATATCCAGCATGTATTTTGGCAGAGCCATATGCGAAAGGAACATGTATTTCTATTGCGGTAGCTTCTCGTAATCAGGTACAGGATGCTGGCGCAAAGATGATTCATCTTGCTGAGCATACCTACAGCAACATCATTTCAAAATCAGTGTCTAGAACTGGTGGGGAAGTGAACTATCGAGGACTTGTGTATCATGGACCAAATGCAGAGTATTCAAAAAGCAAAGTTGAATGTGATACATTGATTTTAGACAAACAATCTAGAAGTGATACAATTCCAACAAATATAAGTAAAAATATGACAAGTCAGATTGAACATGAAGCAACCGTTTCTAATATTTCAGAGGAACAGCTGTTTTATTTGATGAGCAGAGGTTTATCCCGTTCACAGGCAACAGAAATGATCGTTATGGGATTTTTAGAACCATTTACAAGAGAACTTCCAATGGAATACGCAGTAGAGTTAAACCAATTATTGAAACTGGACATGAGTGACTCGATAGGATAATGGATAAGAAAGAAATACGAAAAGAAAAGTTATATCTTCGAAATCAATTATCAACTGCAAAGGTAGAAATCTATAGTGAAAACATCTGTAAAAAACTGACTCGTTACCTTCATGGAACTGTTGGCTTATACAAAAGTATTCGCAATGAAGTTATCGTAGATGCATTAGCTTGCTATGCAGATGTTGTTGCCTATCCAAAAACATTGGATGAGGAAACAATAGCTTTCTATGAAACAAATATCGCAACAAACTGGAAGAAAGGCAGCTTTGGTGTATTAGAACCATTAAGTGAACATATTGTACAACCAGTCGATTTTGATGTTATCATTGTACCTCTTGTTGCGTTTGATATAAAAGGAAATCGATTAGGTTATGGAAAAGGATACTACGATCGTTACTTAAAGCATACACATGCTTTGCGTATCGGTGTAGGTTATGAATGTCAGAAAGTAGATACGCTTATTACAGAAAGTCATGACTTTCCTTTAGACATGATTGTCAGTGAACAAAAAATTTATGATTTTCGAAAATAAAAGACTATCTTCTATGTGTATAACACACAGCGGATAGTCCTTTTTGGTTCTATAAAATTAGATGGGGGTTGCTAAATTGAATCTCCAAGAAGATATAGGGTGGCATATACCCCAAGATGGTTGAAAGCTTACAGGAGCTTGGGAGTGTAGACTCACTTTCAGGCTTTTTAATTTTAATTAACTTTTCTATTTTTTATTAAACCTTATCATTCGTTTAATAGCATGTCAAAGGTAATATGAACGCTCTGCGATTGACACAATCGTTCACGAATGAACTGTTAAAAGTGTGAAATTAGGAGGTATACTATGGAAAAACAATTTGATGAGATGCTTTATGAATTTATTAACTTAAATTTACAGGGGGTAGACTTGGAAAATGAAAAATAATGAACAAGTCTATATATATCTGAAAAGAATTATCAAGAGATAAGAAATATGCCTAGCAATGCATCTACTGGTGTAATAGTACGAGTAGGAGATATATGTTACATAGATTATGGAAAAGCTTATCAGCGGAAATAGGATATCAGCATTTTGGTTTTTAGTTCTTTTAATGTGTAATGATAAAATTTTTGTAGTTCCAATGACTGGCAACAAGAAAAATTATATGCAGGCAATGTCAGAAGATAATCCTAATGGTAAATTGCACCTTTTATGATTTAAAAAAGTTGGAAATATGAAAACGATACGGTATCATTCTTAAATGATGTGAAATTTATAAATCCTGCAAGAGTAATAGACGTTAAAGGTCATGGCAGGAAATACAGCTGCCTGCAACATTGCCACAATAAAAAAAGAGCAATCAGGGATAGCTCTTTTTGGTGGGGGAAATTTTCTCTTGTAGAGAAAATATATTTAGTCCAAAGTTAATAACCAAGAACAGGATAATTATAGTACATAAAGAAGAGAAAATATATAAATAATTATTCCTTTTGTTACATTGCTTGACAAAGGTGCGTGTTATTTGACATTAAATTTATTGTACTAAAATCCAATCAGTTTCCCATTTTTCTTTTGATAAGTTAAATAATCTTTTATATAAACGTCCATTCATAATCTTGTATCTCCACTCTTTTACATCTTTATAAGTAGAAATCTGATTGTTATTTTCTATCGCTTTCGCTTGGATTGTACCTGTTGAAATAAAGGTTAACGTAACTAGAATACCAAATAAAATTTTTTTCATGGTTTTGCCTCACTTTCTTTAATGATTGATATGTCGCTAAGTTCTTTAGGAATTGATTTTCCCAAATAAGCACTTTCTCCATTATATATTAGAGTATAAGTACCATCTTTATGCTGTACAATATATCCTTTGTCATTTAACGATTGAGAATTAACAGTATCCTTTAATAAATGAGAGTTGTAATAAGCTGGTTCTAGTATGATTCCATTCGAAATAAATGGAATAATGCAAAGTATTAATAAAAAAATTGGGTTCGTTCTTTTAAGAAATGCTCCGTCTAATAGATAATTTATTCTAAAAGAAAGGATATTATCAGAATCATTAATGAAAAAAACCGAAGTAGAGAAATTGTTATCTTTACTTTTTATCTTTTTTTGAATGCTGATTAAGGTTGCTGCGTAATCGAGCCTTTCCTCAGATGACATTTTGCTTGTTACCTGATCATCTACTCTTACTTCCAAAAAAGAGTTAATATTCCTTCTAAAAGAATATATAGGGGGGAACCACCAATAAACTACAACTAATGCATTAATGATGAGTTTAATAAATGTATCATGATTCTTGATGTGCTGTATTTCGTGATAAAGAACATTTTTAATTTCTTTTTCTGATAAAACGATATCAGGAAGAAAGATAATGTTATTAAATCCAAATATCATAGGGGATTTAACTAAATCTGAAACCATTACTGTATATTTCTTACCTATTGTTGTGTTAATAAATTCACTTGCATTGTGGATGGATGATTTTAATTTAATTCTTTTAACTATTTGTGCTGAACATCTATGAATATGGCTCAGTTTAACAGATAAATATAAGATGCCTATCAACCAAATAAGAAACAGTATCTGAGAGAGATTAACATCAAATAAAATCTCTTTTTTTAATAATGAGAACAGTGGGTTCATTAAGTTCTGTGCCACTATGGTTATAGTAAACGGAAATTCAAAAGGAAATATAATCCTTAATATTATTATTAAGATTAAAAAAGATAAAAAATCTGTTCTAAATATTTTAAACTTGTTGGTGTTTGAAATCATATAATTAAAGAAAAAAATTAAAACAGTAGACATGCAAATGGTAATTACAATAGAAGATATAGACAATCGCATGCTCTTATCCCTTTAATTTACTTTTTCGCTTTTTTTCAATTAGTTTACTGAGTTCTTCTAGTATTTCATCATCTTCTGTTTGTTCTATGAAGTTTGAAGCAATTTTCAAGGAAGTTGATTGAGTGATAAATGAAGAGATATAGTCAGCTTCGCTAATTGAAGGGCGATATAATCTAGTAATTGCTTTTTTATTCTTTCCAATACCTGAAACATATACATAATTCATTTTTAATAACTTCTGTAATGATTGCTGAATGGTGGCTAAACTAATATTGTTAGAACTAATCATAATATCATTTGCAGACATAGCATTATTATTGTCCCATAGTATTTCCATAATTTCACTTTCACGTTTTGTTAATTTAGCATATGACATTTTATTTCCTCCTCGACAAACATTACATTATGGATTTCATAATTTTACAACGGATATTAAAAATAATAAAATATATAAAAATAACGCTTGTAAAAAAACATAATCGATGTATAATCAAATTGAGGATAGCGCTAAAGTCATTAATGTAGATTAAGAGGAGGAATATATATGAAAAAAATAATTACATTAATCATTTCTTTATGTCTATTAGTGGGAGTTTCTGGAAATACAATAGTTTCTGTTAATGCTAAAGATAGCCAAGAAGGATATATTGTAGAAACAACAGAAAGTTATAGTGAAAATCAAAAAGAACAACTTAAGAAAGCTGATCATGTATTTTCTCAAGAAGAATTAAAAAACACGCTTTACGCGGGAAAGCATGTTGAAGTAATTGATGGGAAATTATATGTGGAAAATAGAGCTATAGGGGCGGTTGTACTTTGGCTTTATGTGAGTGGTATTCCAAGAATAATAGGCTGGATGGCTGCAGGTGGATTAGTAACATATACTTCAAATAAAATTCTAAAAACTGAAGTAATCAATCAAATTAAGCATGCATGGAACACGTACAGTGATATGACCGATGCTTATGTTAGTGAACAACAAAAACTGAAATCAATAAAAACTTCTAATGGGAGAATTTGTATTGTACGACCAAACGGACATGGTTATGATTGTTCAATGAGGTAAAAAAATGAAGAAATTAGAAAAAGAAAACTCTGGCAAAGAAGAACCCTTATTCGAAGAGGAAGAACGTGAGAAACTCATAGAAGAGAATTTGACGGAAGAGGAAATAGAAAATTTAACAAAAGCAGGATACAGTAGAGATCAAATTGCATGGGTTGGTAAACAAAAAGCATCAAGTGAAAAGTTCGGAAAAAAAATACCTATAATAGCTGAAATTTTAACTTGGCTACCACCATATTAGTAGTTTACTTATTCTTAGTTAGGTAGTTTGATGTTTAACGATTAATTTATTTAGCTAGAATCCAATTGATTTTCTATTTGATTATTCCATTAATGAAAGGAGATGGTTCGCTATGGTTCTAGTTGTTGATTATTAGCATTTAATATCCTATTTGTAAATGATTTTCATCGGAGTTATTTAAGTAGTCGTTTTGGTTCGTAATTTGATTATATTTTTATCTTTAAGGAAGTGAAAATATGAACAATAAAGAAAAAGTAAAGAAATTTGAAGAGAGTGGAAAGAAGTACTCTATTTCAAAACAATTTGCACAGTCACATAATAAAGGTAGATTAGTAATTGCAATAATTGTTGCACTCATAATTTTAATTCTTATTCTCTATTCCATGTAAATAAATAATTTTTTTGGGAAACTCATATGAAAATGAAGAAAATGGTATATCGTATTATGGCGTTTTTTACTTCAATTTGCATGACAATTATATTCGTTTCCGCAGCAACTACTACAAAACAAATGAGTAAAACTATTAATGGAGCTTTTTATAGTGCCATGATGAAGTATACATTTACTATGCAAATATGACTTATGGTACTTCTAGCGGTAAAACAAGTAAAATATCTGCCTTAGATATTACTGAAAGTCACTGTAATTGTACACTTATTGGAGATCCAGGATGTACAATTATACCTAAACAAAAGTCTGCTAAGTTTTCTGGTAATACTGCAACATACGTTGTTCCTGTTAAAGGATCAGCAGCAGGATTTTATTCAGATACAGTAGATGTAAATGTTGTATTTAAAACTTCACCTTCTAAATCTGGTAAGGGCTATGTCTTAGAGACAAATTACTACGATGGTGACCCATATGATATAAAAATCAACAAATAGGATCAAGACTAATGCTTTTATTTCAGCCTGTTAACCAAAAGATTTCAAAATTATATCCTATGATAGTAAAATATAATTTAAATACTTTATAATTTTATCTTGATTTAGAGGTTGTAACAGTTAAGTGATTTTAGGATTGTCACTTTGGCTGTACAGCCTTTTTTCGGTTCTGCAAAATTAGATAGGGTTTGCTGAATTGAATCTCTAAGAAGTTAGGGGGCGGCATATACCCCAACATGGTTGAAAGCTCGCAAGAGTCTGGGAATGTAGACTCACTTTTCAGGCTCTTTTTTTGCGACCATTTTGACTCGGCCATCCTTCTCGTCAATTTCAAATTCGATGCCTTTTTCTAAGATCAACATCACACGATTTCTAAAACGTTCCCAGTTGGTATAACCATTTCCCGATTTTATCATCGTTTTTATGGTACTGTTCGCCTTTTCTATTTTCGCATTGTTGATTCTTTTAGATTCGACAGCTGCTTTTCCTGTCTTCTTCGATATACTGTATTCTGCTCTACTTACGATAAATGAATGGACGATTTCATTTTTCCAGTTTATCATCGTATAACCGAATTTTACAAGTTCATCAATTTCACTATGTAAAAAGTCTTGTATGATTCTTTCTATTTCTTCAGGAGCATTTTTCAATGTACACGAACAATAAAAACCTGCAATTTCATCCTTTAACTTCCAAGCCTTTTCTAAATCCGGATGAATAGATATCAGTTTCATGGCATAATCATAAGGATTCATGTATTTTTTTAATTTTTTATTATAGGAACGTTTCAGATTCGCATCAAACAACCGCTTTCCTTCGTTTGTCCTTGCCCGTTCAAAATGTTTGAACAAAAAGATATTGTGGTGCTTTAATATATAGTAGTTCTCTTCCTGTTCATATATTCTTTTACCGGTGTTTATACATCGTAAAGGCTTCATTATCCTTAAGCGAATTGAATCCAGTCTTCGATGTAATTCTTGAGCTACATGATAGTGATCCACTATAAGAATACTATTGGGTAAAAATTTTTTATGATCAAGTGATGAGTACCATAAAAAATCATTCCATGATTGCCGCACAGCGGATATTTGACAACGCGAATCAATGACTTATTTTGACAGCTGAAATTATTGTAAGAAGTAGAGAAGAAGGAGCTTCTTGATTATCTAAACCAAACTCTTTATAGTAAATATGTATCATAGCAGTTCAATAGAGCTAATAGTTGAAGTTGTAGAGTAAACAAATTCCAGAAAGGGGCCTATGTACTATAACTTTTTTTGTGCTCATTTTTCCTTTCAATAATAGTATAACAAAAATAGCCCCAAAAAGCTTTGCAGCTTTTTGAAGCCGAATTGACTCATTACACCAAGTAAACTAGGAGAATCACCTATATCCTAACTATTTTTGTATATTCCTTTTTATTTAACGTAAAGGTTTTATATATGTATTTAAGATTGTATCAAATTCTTCTTTACATTCGTCTTTCCATGTTGTGTAAGTCATTTGTTTTTCACTTACTTTTGATGCGATTTCATCAAAGAACAAACATACATCATCTTCTAGAAGTACGCCAATGATATCACCAAAACGTTCATTGTTTTGTTTATCATTTCCATACAGACTTACCTGATAAGCAGGAAGAGGTTTTTTATCAATCACTTTTATCGTTCCCTGCAAACCAATTTCTCCAATCTGGTTTGTTCCACAAGAACTTGTACACCCAGAAACAAAGATTTTAGGAAGCACGTTATCTGCATAATTTTTATCACGAAGATAATAAATTAATGTTTTCAGCATGCCATTAGAATCACGAAGACCTACCTGGCAGGTAGAAGCTCCAATGCAGGAAACACTGCATTCAAATTGAGTGCGTGCACCATCTTCTGTGACTGCTAATACTTTCTGTGCCTCACTTGCGGTTAAGTTGATGATATAACAGCTTTGCTGAGGTGTGATACGTATTTCTACATCTTCCATATCTTTCATAACTGTATAAAGTTCTTTTAATTTCGCAGGTGTGATCATACCGCAAATTGGATGATAGAAGACAGCGTATAAACCATCTTGTTTTTGTTTAAAAATACGTTTTCCTTCTATAATACCATCTCCTGTTTTTGTAAGAACTGGCTCTTCTATATACAAGTCATGACTTTGACCCTGTTTTGCAAGTTCAACTTTCTTTTTAAACTCTTCAACGAATTGTTCACTGCCTAAGGTTTCCTGCATATAACGAGTTCTTGCTTTCGCACGATTTTCATAATTTCCAAATTCCATAAACATGAGAACCATAGTAGATACATAATATAAGATATCTTTACAAGGAACATGATTTCCGACTTTCACACCCATTTTAGGATTATTTCCAAGTCCTCCGGCACAATATACATCAAAGGTGTGATCTTCATTCGCCACAAACCCTAAATCTCTGAATGTAGCATGTGTTTCATTCTCTGCAGAATTTGAAAAAGCAACTTTTAATTTTCTAGGAAGGGTATATTTGTTAATAATACTTAATAAATACTCTCCTGTTTTTTCTGCATAAGGGCGTACATCAAACGCTTCTTTTGGATCTACACCACTTAAAGGAGAACACATTACATTTCGAGGAAAATCTCCCCCTCCTCCACGACATACAATATCATGGTCTAAAGCTTCTTTCATAATAGATGGAATTTCACTTCCTGTTAAATCATGCAGCTGTATGGTTTGACAAGTTGTAAAATGTGATTTTGATACCTGATGTTCTTCACAAACATCACAAATAAATTTTAATCGATCTTTTGTGATGACTCCCTGATTCATACGAAGACGAAGCATAAAACTCTGTGCTCCACGCTGCGCATAGCTACCAAATCCTCCACTATATCCTTTAAACTCCTTCACACTTAATTCTTTTTGTAAAAAACGATTTGTCTGTACTTGAAACTCTTCAATTTCTTCAAGTAATTCTTGTTTTAGATTTTTGTCCATATAAGGCATTCCTCCTTTGGCCTTTTATATTGTATCATACTTTTTTATGTATCCTCTAACAGAGTTGCTGGATGAACATAGAATCGGTATATTTTTTTTAATTTGGCATACGATGTAGCGATAAAGAAGAGAGGAAAAGAAGAATGATACAGAAGATGATAAAGATTTGTATGTCTTTTTTGCTGTTAATCGGTTTTAGTATGGAAATAAAAGGAGAAGAGAATCCAAAACAAGGGGTACCAGATTTGGCTAAGCATGCACAATCTGCTTACTTAATGGAATATACAAGCGGCAAGGTTTTATATGCGAAAAATGAAAATGAGAAATTATATCCGGCAAGTATGACAAAAATGATGGGATTATTACTTATTTTTGAAGATATTAACAGCGGGAAATTAAAATGGGATGATCAAGTTGTTACAAGTAGTTTTGCTGCTGGCATGGGGGGAAGTCAGGTATATTTAGAAGAAAATGAAACACTAAGTGTAAAAGATATGGTAAAAAGCATATGCATTGCTTCTGCAAATGATGCAATGAGCGCAATGGGTGAACATATTGGAGGTACAAATGAGCATTTTGTTGAAATGATGAATAAGAAAGCAAAAGAACTTGGTATGAAGAATACACAGTTTACAAATGTTACAGGACTGCATGATCCAAAACACTATAGTTGTGCAAAAGATATGGCTGTTTTAGGACAAGCATTAATTAAAGAAGGGGGACAGCAGTTACTCGATATTACTTCTACTTATGATGCTTATATTCGTGAAAATAGTGAAAAGCCATTTTGGTTAGTAAATACAAATAAGCTATTGAAAAGTTATCCCGGTGTTGACGGCTTAAAATCAGGTTATACAAGTGAAGCAAAATCATGTATAACGATAACTGCAAAGAAAAATGGATTGCGTTTAATTGCTGTTGTTATGAAAGAGCCAGATAGTAAAGTCAGAAATGCAGAAATACAAACAATGCTTGATTATGGTTTTTTACAATATGAACAAAAAGTCCTGTATAAAAAAGGAAGTCGCATTCAACAAATCAAGGTTGAAAATGGAAAGCCAGATTCTATGTATTTAGTTACAAAAGAAGATGTCATATCGGTATATGAAAAAGGAAAACCAACGAAAGTAAAAGAAAAAAAGATTGTATTAAATAAAAAGAATGCACCTTATAAAAAAGGAGAAGAAGTAGGAATTATGCATATCCTAATGAATGATGGCTATCAAATGGATGTAAAACTTTATGCAGATAAAAATATAGAAGCACTCGATTATATAGATATTTTTATGAGAGGATTTCATGAAATATTTGCCTAGTAAAAACTGGAAGTATAAAAATAGGTGGATGCAGACACGATAACTATGAAAGAAAGGAATGGTTTGTATGGGCATTATTTGGATAAGCTTGTTATTTCTTGTTGGATTTTTAACACTGTTTTTATTTGCATCCTGCAAGGTTTCTTCTAGAGCTGATGAGGAAGCTAACTATTTAGAAGAATATGGGGAAGATTTATACAAAGAGGACGATTTATAAAAAAAATTATGTCGAAGAAAGAGATGCTTTGTCGTATATCCACATGGCATCTTTTTTTTGTGCTACTATATCGCTGGAGGGATGAAGCATGAAACATCAATATAAAGATGGAACCCTATATTTTTATTTTTATGGGGATCTAGATAATCTTACGGTTTGTAATCTAAAACAGATATGTATTGATCTTATAGAAGAATATAAGCCAAAAATCGTAAAATTGGACTTTGAAGAAGTTACCTTTGTAGATAGTACAGGGATAGGATTTGTCCTGGCTCGCTTTAAACAATTACAAAAAATGAACAGCAAACTGATTTTATGCAATCTATCGGCAGAAAACAGTCGAGTATTTCAGATGTCAGGTATTTTTCAGATTATGCAGCATGAAAGAAATGAGGTAAAACTATGAACAATGAGATGAGTGTAGAATTTGTCAGCCGTTTGGAAAACGAAGCCTTTCTTAGAACAAGTGCTGTAGCTTTTTTACTTCCATTGAATTTGCACATGGATGAAATTATGGAAATCAAGACATTGCTGGCAGAAGCTGTTGTAAATGCTATGATACATGGTTATGAAGGAAGAGAAGATGGAAGAATTCGAGTATCCATTGCCTATGATGAATCGGATATTCATATGATTATTGAAGATGAGGGATGTGGAATTGATGACATACAGCTTGCGATGCAGCCTTTATATACAAGCAAGCAGCATTTAGAAAGAAGTGGTATGGGAATGACCATCATGCAGACATTTGCAGATGATTTTCATGTAATAAGTGAAAAGGGAAAGGGAACTACGGTAACGATTGTGAAACATCTTCATCATGGAACAGAAGCTAACCAATGATGAATTAATCAAACGAAGCAAAGCAGGGGATGAAGAAGCAAAAAGTTTATTTGTAAAACAAAACACACCGCTGGTATATTCCATAATCAAACGATTTTCTTACCAAAGAAATATGCAGGATGATTTGTTTCAAATTGGCTGTGTAGGTCTTATGAAAGCTTTGAATAATTTTGATACTTCTTATCAGGTACAGTTTTCTACTTATGCAGTACCGATTATCATGGGAGAAATTAAGCGATACTTTCGAGATGATGGAAGCATGCGAATATCACGTTCTCTAAAAGAAGGCTATCTTCAAATGATGAAGGCTAAAGAACAGCTTGTACAAAAACTTTTAAGAGAGCCAACATATAAGGAGATTGCAGATGCATTGGAAAAAGATGTAGAAGAAGTAATACTTGCCTTTGAAGCAAATCAATATTTATATTCATTAGATGAAACGATATATGAAAATGATGGTTCTCCTATTCTACTGGAAGATCGTATCTCAACAAACAAGCAGGAAGATGTTGTTATGAAACTGGCTTTAAAAAGTGAAATCACACAGCTTAGTGAACGAGAAAAACTACTGCTGCATTATCGCTATGATTTAGGAATGAAACAAGAATATATTGCAGAGAAACTGCATGTATCACAGGTGCAGGTATCAAGAATGGAGAAAAAGGTGTTAGAGAAATTAAAAAAACGTCTTGTTGAAGGTTAGCAAGGCGTTTTTCGTCTTCATCTATTTCTTAGATAAAATGAAAAGCGTATAATGATGGTAAAGAAGGAAGTTAAAGGAGGGATGGATAGTGAAAAAAAGAATAGCTTTGCTGGTATATCCAAATTTCAGTTTACAAGAGGTTAGTAATTTAATGTGGCTTTTTCGCTGGTACTATGACACGATGAGTGAGGTAGTGTATACAGAAAAAGAGGCAGTTATGAGTGAAGAAGGAATTTTTGTTTATCCGCAAAAGACATGTGAAGAATTTCAAGTAGAAGATTACGACTGTTTGATTTTGCCAGGATGCAGTGATACTCGTCAGGCAATTCAAAATAAGAAGTTAAAATCCTTTTTAGAACGTTTTTCTGGTATTAAGGACTTTATCATTGGGGCAATTTGTTCAGGTCCAATGTTTTTAGCACAAGCTGGTTTATTAAAAGAAAAGAAGTATACAGATTCTTTATTTGTTGAAATGCGAGATCAATTTTCTTTTATTGAAGAAGATAATTTTGAGGCAGCCCCAGTAGTAGAAGCTGGAAATATCATTACTGCACAGGGAAGTGCTTTTAATGATTTTGCAGTTCATGTAGCAAGAAAACTAGGTTATGAATGTCCAGATAAAATCTTATCTGGATATATGGATAACTGGAAAAAAGAGGATTATATTCACCATCTTTCAAAAGAAGAACTACAGGAATTTCAAGAAGAATTTCAGGAATTCTTAAGTAAGTAAAAGAAGTATATATTGCTTTTTATATGGGGTTTTATGCATGAATCAAAATCAATGAATATAAAACTTCTAAATATTGACGTAATTTTTAAAGTAGTAAGAAAATTTGAAAAAGATAGGAGGCTACAAACTTGTCTGTTCAAAATGTATTAACAGCTATTGTTGATGAAAATAGAAGAAATCTTGTTGTTGTTGAAGGAGGGAAAAATAAGTTCTGGTGAATTAGCTTTAAAGCTTCAAATGACACCGCAGGCATTATCTTATCATTTAACGAAATTAAAAAAGGCGGAACTGATTTATGAAACACGTTATAAAAATTTTATTTATTATGAATTGAATTTGTCGATACTTGATGAAGTTCTTATATGGATTGATAAAATAAGGAGATAGTTTATGAAAGTGAAAAAAATCATATATGCTGTACTTATAGTATTGCCTGTTGTCTTTACCTTGTTTCTTTTGCCGTCTATGCCAGAACAAGTACCTATACATTATGGAGCAGATTACTTAGCTGATCGCTGGGGAAGTAAATATGAAGTTTTAGTATCTCCACTTATTTGTACAGTGGCTGGTTTAATTTTATATGCAGGAACAAAATATGCATCAAAACAGGAAAAAATGGACATAATAATGAGCAAATTGAATTGTTGTTAACGATTTTTACAGTATTGATCTTGCAAAGTCAAACCTATTATTTTTTATATACAGCCTATTTTCTAATAGAGGATTTGTCAATTCTTCCTCTAAACCCTATACAGCTTGTCTTTGGACTTATCGCGATTATGTTTGTTATAATGGGAAATGTAATGCCAAAGCTTCGTAAAAACTCTGTGTTAGGTTTACGTACGAAATGGAGCATGTTAAATGAGGAAACATGGAAAAAAAGTCAGCGATTTGGAGGTATCACATGTATGTTTGCGGGTGTTGTTCTATTCATTATTTGCATAAGTGTAGATAGTTTTATGAGTATTGTATATTCTTTGCTTGTTTTACTAAGTCTTCTTCTTGTTGATGTATATTACACCTATAAAATTGCGAAACCTTATCAGAAAAAATAATAATGAATGTAGACTTTTTGTATTGTAACAGACAAGGATATGTTATAATAATCCAGTTGAAAAACATGTAAAGGAGAAATGTTTTATGAACCTGAAACATCGAGTACAAAATTTCTGGAAATATTTTGAAACGATAAGAGAAGATTTAGAAACTGCATTAAAACAGCAGGATAGCCATGAATATGGACATATCTTAGAAGATTTGAATAGTCAGCTGAAAAGAATTAGTGGATGTAAGATGGAAGTAGAAATGAGTGAAACTGGCTTTTTTGAAATGACATTTGCTTGTGGCGGAAACAAGAATGCACAGTTTGCATCTGCTTTATTGAAAAAGAATGCGCCCTCTGTATTAAAAGAAGACTGGATCATTAATGATGTACGTCCTCCGTTAAGTGAGAGAGCGTTATATACTGTTTTAAGAATTAAAGACAAAGAAGTACGCGGAAGTGATTTTAAAGTTTATTATACAATCAATGATGCCATGCATATGCTGGATATAAAAGTTTATTGTGAAGCATTAGATGGGGTGGATCAAAGCTATAAGGAACAGGTTGTCGCATACATGCTGGAATTGTTTATCGGAGAGTTAGAATTTGAAGCTCGTATTAGCAGTATTGAAATTTTAGATGCACCTAGTGATGAAGAAAATGTATGTCTGCTTCCAAATTTCTATGAAGATATTTGTGATATCATAGTTGATAAAGACTGGATGGAATACCATGATCCATTATCTATATACACGGCTTATAAGTTAGATGAAAAGCCTGTTAGTGAAACCTTGCGTAAAGATATGAAACTGATTGTCACAACAAATCCACAGCTGCAGGAAGAATTATTAAATAAAGAAAGTGATACCTGCAGTGCTTTTAAAGAATTAGGTGGAGAGTATGGTTATTTGTATTTTGAAAAGCTATATGAGGATGAAAAAGAGGCATTGGTACGTCAGCAGCTGGAAAAAGAAATCAACGATTTGTTATATGATATATCTATCGCAAGAACGATGGGTGGTGCTGTAGGTGTATATTATTCTTATATTGATGTTGCAGTCTTTGATATTGACGGATTTAAGATTGCATTAGAAAAAATAAATGAGAAGATGTCGTTTAAGATTTATTATCGATCTTTTCTTCAAGATATGATGTAGCAGGAAATATCCTGCTTTTTTCATATTTTAACTTTTTTCGACATATATATACAACAGGTGATAAAAATGCTGAGTGCAGTTTTTGAAGTTCTCCAACATGCACTATGTTATGTAGGATATGTACGAAATAATTCTTTCGCAAAACCTTTATCAAAAGAAGAAGAGACGGATTGTATAGAACGTTTGTCAAAACATGATGAGCAGGCTAGGGAAAAACTAATTGAACATAATCTTAGACTGGTCGCACATATTGTAAAAAAATATGATATAAAGAAAGAACAAAGCGAAGATTTGATAAGTATTGGAACCATTGGCTTGATTAAGGCAATTGATTCTTTTAAGCCTGAAAAGGGACATAAACTTACAACCTATGCATCACGCTGTATTGAAAATGAAATTTTAATGTACCTTAGAAGTTCTAAAAATTATTTTCAAAATGTATCCTTAAATGATCCGATTGCGACAGATAAAGATGGAAGTGAAATAACGCTTCTAGATGCTATTGCGGCTCCTGTGCAGCGAAGTGTTGTTGATTCGATCGTACTTGAAGATAGGGTTATAAAGTTGAAGAAATATCTTCATGTATTAGATCCTAGAGAGTTAGAAATCATCACACGAAGATTTGGATTATTTAAACAGGAGGAACAAACACAAAGAGAGATTGCGAAAGAAATGCATATTTCAAGATCATATGTATCTCGAATAGAAAAACGTGCTTTTATGAAAATTTATCGTGAATTTCAAAAAGAAGAGAAAAATGTATAAGAAAAGCATCTATTCTGTTTATAAAGAACAAAATAGATGCTTTTTTACTTATCTGCTCATAAGATAAGTATATAAAAGTTTTGCGGTTTCCATAATACTGTTGATATGACAGCGTTCCATTCCATGAGAACTTAAGCATCCCATACCGAAAGCTGCCGCATAAAGATTATTTCCAGCTCGAATAGCAGCACTGGCATCACTGCCATAATGATAAAATACATCTACACAATAATCGATGTTTTCCTGTTTTGCCAAAGCAATGATTTTATTAGTTAATCCTCTGTCATATGGTGTATAGTTATCTTTTGCGCAAATGGATACTTTGTATTCACTTCCATTGTAATCAGGCCCAATCAAACCAATATCCAAGGCAACATATTCACTGACTTCCTCTGGTACATAAGCTCCACCATGTCCTATTTCTTCATAAATAGGAAAGGCAAACAGTGTACGGTATGCAGGTTTTTTATTTTCTTTCTGTAAACTTTCTAATACCGCAAATACAGCAGCTGCTGCAGCCTTATCATCAATAAAACGTGACTTTATAAAACCGGTTTCTGTATAGTGATAGTCTGGGTCAATGGAAATAATATCGCCATGTTCGATACCAAGATTTTTTACATCCTGTTTACTGCTTACATGCTCATCTAATATAACTACCATATTTGTTTCATCACGAAGAACTTTTCTTGCTTCATCAAAAACATGAACAGAGTGATAGCGGCATAGAATCATACCTGTATAGGTTTTGTTTTCTCTTGTATGAACTTTGCAAAAACATCCTTCTAAATTGTTGTAATTGATACCTCCCAAGTTTCGTAAAGCAAGGGTACCATCTTCATTGATGTGTCGAATCATCAAACCTAGCGTATCAAGATGAGCTCCTATACAAATCGTTTTGGAATTATCTTCTCCATCCACTGTAATATAGGCAGTTCGTTTTCGATCATACGTGATTGAGTAGCCATAAGCATCCGCAAGCTTTTCCAGTTTTGGATGAATTTCATCGTAATAACTTACAGGACTAGGTGTATTGATAAGTTCTCTTGTAATTTTTTCGATTGTTTCTTTACAGATTTTCATTTTTTAAAAACCTCCATTTCTATTACGTTTATTTTATCAAAATATGTATTCATTTTGAATAATTTCTTATGGACAAAGTATAAGTTTTCCAGTAAAATAAATCGAAGTGAAACAGGAAATATGCTATAATGAAAATAATGAGAAATACGATAGGAGATGGATACATGTTAAAACTTTTTACCCCTAATTATTACATACGAAAATATACATCATTAAGACCTGAGTTCTTAAAGGAAAAAGGAATTAAGCTGCTTGTATGCGATATTGATAATACACTTGTTCCCCATGATGTAGCTTTACCGGATGAAGAGGCAAAAAGCTTTTTGAAAAAAATGCAGGAGGCAGGAATTCGTGTCGTTTTTATTTCAAATAATGTAGAAGAACGTGTAAAAACATTTGTAGATGGGTGCGAATTGGAAAATCCTGTTTCCTATCCTTTCGCATGTAAACCTTTGCCATTTTCCTATCGCAAAATGTTAAAAGAAATGGCAGTTTCTCGAAATGAAGTTGCTGTTATAGGTGATCAGCTGATGACAGATATGCTGGGGGCAAATATCATGCGTTTATTTACGATTTTAACTGCCCCAATTGTACAAAGAGATTTGTCATTTACGAAGTTTAATCGAATATTTGAAAGAATGGTATTTTTTCTTTTAGAAAAAAGCGGAAAGCTGAAAAGAGGAGAGTTTGATGAGTAAAATATGTAAAGGATGCGGTGTAGTTTTACAAAATGAAAATAAGCAGGCAATTGGATATACACCAAAAATGGAAGCAGATTATTGTCAAAGATGTTTTCGTATTCGTCATTATGATGATGTCGTTATTTCCATGAAGCAGGGAATTGACTCTGATGAAATGCTGGCACGTATCGCAAAATTGGATGCCCTTATCGTATGGGTCGTTGACTTGTTTGATTTTGAGGCGAATATGATCAAAGGGTTAAATCGTCATTTGATGGGAAAAGATATTTTAATGGTTGCGACAAAACGAGATTTGCTGCCAGATACTTTATCTGATGAGAAACTTGCAGATTTTTTATTGCGCCGATTAAAAGAATTATCGATTGTTGTTCAGGGAATTGTTATTAGCGGTGATTTGGTAAAACATCCAAGTAGGGAGCAGAATAACTCTATAGAAGAGATTGAAGAAGCAATTGCTATTTATCGCAAAGGAAGAAATGTAGCGGTTATGGGAATGGCAAATGCAGGAAAAAGTACATTATTAAATGCTCTTCTTGGAAATCAGAATTTAACAACTTCCCGTCATCCTGGAACTACATTAGATATCAATGAAATACAAATGAAAGATTATATTTTATACGATACTCCAGGTCTTACAAGAATGGATTCATTTTTAACTCATATTGATGATGAATTATTAAAAACCGTTGTTCCATCTCGTAAATTAAAACCAAGAGGATATCAGTTATATGAAGATCAAAGCATTTCGCTAGGAGGACTTGTTCGTCTGGATTTGATAGGCGGAAAAAAAGTAAGCTGTGTTGCTTATTTTTCTGAAAGACTTCCTTTGCATAGAGGAAAACAGGAAAAAGCAGATCGTTTATGGGAAACCCATTTGAATGAACTGCTGTCTCCTTCTATGGATCATGATTTTCATGATATGGAAGTATATACAACTAAGGGTGCACAACATAAAATTGATGTTGTTATCCATGGTCTGGGGTGGTTTTGTATTAGTGGAGATGTGAAAGAAATAAAAGTGTATGTGAATAAAAATGTAAATGTAACATTTAGAAAGGCGATGATTTAATATGCTTACAAATAAAGAAAAGAGTTATTTAAGAGGATTGGCACAGACAAAACGTGCTTTATTTCAGATTGGTAAAGATGGAATCACTCCAAATATGATACGAACTGTTTCAGATTCTTTAGAAGCACATGAACTGGTAAAAATAGCTTTGCTTAAAACTTGTGCAGATGATGTAAGACAGGCAGCTCTTGATATGAGTGGGGCTACATCTAGTGAAATCGTTCAAATCATAGGACGTACATTTGTGTTATATAGAAGAAGCAAGAAAAATAAATTGGAGCTGTAGTATGCATATTGCGATATTAGGGGGAAGTTTTAACCCTGTTCATAATGGACACTTGCAAATAGCAAAAACAGCTTTAAAAAAACTTCCTGTTCAAGAAGTTTGGTTTATGCCAAGTAAAGATACTCCTCTAAAAGAAACAGCATTGGCTTCTTTTGAAGATCGATGTGAACTATTAGAGGCAGCGATAAAACCTTATAAACATATGAAAATATGTAAATTAGAAGGAAAACTAGAGGGTATTTCTTATACGATTCATACAGTAGAGGAATTAAAGAAACGCTATCCTCAGCATTCTTTCTGCTGGCTGATTGGAGATGATCAGGCTAGACAATTTGATGCCTGGAAAGAGTCAAAACGTTTGAAGAAAGAAGTCGAATTTTATGTATTTTCCAGAGAAGGGTCTTCGATATTGCCAGAAGGAATGAAAAGAGTTTCCATGGATTTAATACCTGTATCTTCTACAGAAATTCGTCAAGGAAAAAAATTATATGAAGTACCTGTTTCTGTACGTTTAAAAATAGCAGAGAAAGGTTTATATTTTGAAGAAACCATAAGGCAGTATATGAATGAAAAACGTTATAGACATAGTCTATCTGTTGCACAGTTATGCGTTGCATTGGCAAGTGCTCATAATTTGAATACGGAAAAAGCATGGAAAATGGGCATTTTACATGATATATGCAAACAAATGCCATATGAGATTTCAAAAATATGGATGAGACATCATATGCCTTTTCACATGAATGAAGCACCTGCTATTTGGCATGGGTATATTGGCGCGGATTTTGTAAAAAGACAATTGGATGTTAGGGATAAAGATGTTATATCTGCAATTTATCATCATGTGCTGGGTGATGGAAAATCTTCGTATGATAAGATTTTGTTTATTGCAGATAAACTAGATCCTTCACGTGGATATGATTCCAGTGAACAAATTGAATTATGTAAGATGAACTTAGATTTGGGATTTAAACGTGTAAAAAAAGAACAACAAGAATATTTAAGAAAAGAAGGAACGTTACAATAAGGAGTTGAAGAGATGAAGAGTCTTTTAGAAGTTGTACAGAAAGCAATTGATGAAAAGAAAGGAAAATACCCATTGTTATACACATTTTCTTCTTTAAATCCTGCTATTGATTATGTCGTTATTTGCAGTGCAGACAGCTTGCGTCAGGTGTATGCGATAGCGGATAATGTTTGCGATAGAGTAAAAGAAAATGGTTATCAGGTTCGCTCTATGGAAGGAGATCGTGATTCTTCCTGGGTTTTGGTAGACTTAGGGGATATAATTGTCCATGTATTTCAAACAGAAGAAAGAAATCACTTTCAGCTGGAAAAATTATATGCTGATCTTCCAAAGGTGGACTTTTGCTTATGATGTATGAAAAACTGGCAGAGTTTTATGATGCTTTAGTAAAAGATGAAGAAGCAACAAAAGCATGGGTAGATTTAATTGAAAGTTATCTTCCAAAAGGAAAAATCATGGAACTGGCTTGTGGCAGCGGAGAAATCACGATTGCACTTGCAAAGGATGGCTATGAAGTCCATGCAAGTGATTTAAGTGCAGATATGATTACGCAGGCAAAAGCAAAAGAAAATAGTGAACTGGTAGAATGGAACGTTATGGATATGTGTCATTTTACTGGTGAAGATATGTATGATGGAATCTTATGCTTGTGTGACAGTTTTAACTATCTTTTAAAAGAAGAAGATGTTGAAAACATGTTACAGGGTGTATATGCCCATTTAAAAGATGAAGGTGTTTTTATTGTAGATATGCATTCGATGGATCGACTAGAAGAGTTTCAAGAGGAATATAATGAGGCAGGTCGCATCAATGGACATGAATACCAGTGGACAATACAAACGATTGAAGATTGTATATATCAGAATTTTGCCTTCTATGATGAAGATGGACGAAGTGTTTTAGAACAGCATATTCAAAAAGTTTATGAGCCAGCATGGGTAATGAATAAACTTAAAGAAACAGGTTTTAAGGTAGAAGTATTAACAGATTTTGTATATCCTGGAATTTGTGAAGGAGAAAAACAGTTCTATATTTGTAGAAAGGAAGTGAAAGCATGATTGGGATTATTGCCGCAATGGATAGTGAAGTAGAGGCTATTGAAACTTTATTGGAACATAAAGAATTGAAGCATATTTCTGGAATTAAGATGATACAGGGAACGATAAAGAATAAGCGTGTAATGGTATTAAAAAGTGGAGTAGGTAAGGGAAATGCTGTTATGGCTACAACGATTCTTTTAGAGAACTTTCGCATAGAAAAAGTGATTAATATCGGCACGGCAGGCGGATTAAAAAAGGAACAGTCTATTTTAGACGCCGTTGTTAGTACACGAGTTGTTCAACATGATTTTGATACTAGTCCCATTGATGGAGAAGAAGGTATTGGTTTATATTTTGATGCGGATAAAGAATTATGTGAACTTTGTGAAAAGACACTGAAGGAAATGGATGTTTGTGTGCATTGTGGACTTGTAGCCAGCGGAGATCAGTTCATTGCAGGTGAAAATCAGCTTACAGTTTTAGAAAAGCGTTTCCCGGATGCTGTTTGTGCAGAAATGGAAGCTGGAGCAATTGCACAGGTATGTTCACATTATCATGTACCATTCGTTGTTCTTCGTTCTTTGTCGGATATTGCACATAAAGAAAATTCACATATGGATTTTACAACCTATGTAAAACATGCTGCAAATCGAAGTGCAGAGTTTTGTAAAAAGTTTATTGAACAATTGTAAAAAGCGTTTCATACGCTTTTTTTGTGCATTTATCTAAAAAATCATGTATAATAACAACAGTGAAAAAAGCATAGGGGGTATTCAATGAAAGAGCATATAAATGTGAAGTCAATAGGAATTACTTTAGGATTACTTCTTTTAACATGCTTTATTTTCTATCTAGGTGTTGCTGTTTTTATCAGTGGACCTAAATTTAAATATGAAGCTGATATTTTAGAACAAGAAAAAATGATACAGAAAGAATTTAAAGATATTAAAAATCTTCATCGACACATTTTTCAGTATACAACGTATGTTGGAAAAGAGGAGAATCGCTGGATTTGGTTTAATGAAAAAGGAGTTGCGATTACCTCTAGAGAAGATGATACTGTTCGCTTTGATGAGGCAAAAAGAAGCGTTGAAGATAAATATAATACCAGGGTAAATGATGTGCAGCTTGGATATGGATATAATAATCCGGTATATGTTGTGTATTGTGAGTTAGGAGAAGTTTTATTAGATTACGAAACTTTAGAAGAAGTATATATTATTAGAACTGGAGGAAAATAGATGGAATGGTGGAAGGAAAGACATGTCAATAAAAGAGACTATATCTTAGATCATTTAAATGAATTTAATATGAGTGCAGATGAAACCTTGATGGTTTTATTGATTGATTTTATGAATCAAAATCATATTTCTGTGACACATGAATTATTGAGTACTAAAATGCAGAAGTCCATGGATGAAATTGATGAATTATTTACAAAATTAAATAGTAAGGGTTATGTTTCGATTGATGTGAAAGATGGACGGGTTATGTTTCAAATAGATGGTCTATTTGAAGAAAATAAGAATACTGGAAATCTTTTTAATGAATCTTTGTTTGAACATTTTGAAAATGAATTTGCAAGACCTTTATCACAAATAGAAGTACAGCGTTTAAGCGACTGGATGAAAGAATATGATCAAAAACTGATTCGTTATGCTTTACGCGAAGCATTGACATATGAGAAAAAGAGTTTTGACTATATAGAACGTATTTTGCAAATTTGGAAAGAAAAAGGGTTAACGGCAGAAATGTATGAAGAGGGCAGAAGATGATAACAACAGATGAAATTTTAGATCAGCTGGAAATTATGTTTCCTGATGCACATTGTGAATTAATCCATAAAAATCCTTTTGAACTTTTAGTTGCGGTTGTTTTATCAGCTCAAACAACAGATAATGCAGTAAATAAAGTTACTCCTGCATTATTTGAAAGTTTTCCTGACCCAAAAACAATGGCTAATGCAGATATTAAAGATATAGAAGACAAAATTAAACGTATTGGTTTATATAGAAACAAAGCACGCTCTATTCAAAATCTAAGCAAATCTTTATTAACATCCTTTGATGGAAATGTACCACAGTCAATGAAAGATTTGACATCATTAGCTGGAGTTGGAAGAAAAACAGCTAACGTTGTACGCAGTGTTTGTTTTGATATTCCATCTATTGCGGTTGATACACATGTAGAACGTATTTCTAAGCGTTTGGGATTAGCTAAAGTATATGATAGTGTGGAAGTTGTTGAACAGAAATTAAAAAGAAAAATAAAGCGAGAGCGCTGGAATAAAGCACATCATTTATTTATCTTTTTTGGTAGATATTTTTGTACGGCACGAAATCCCCAATGTAATAATTGTCCATTTCAAAATATCTGTAAAAAAGAAAAACTTGAAAAATATAAAAATCAAAATAAATAATGTATTTATTTCGTGGAGCTGGATAATCTATTTATCCGGCTTTTTTTGTATAGAAAAAGCGAGATTGAAATATCTCGCTAGAGGATAGAATATTTAATTAGATGGAGTAGGTGGCACTGTTACATTATTGCCATTTTCTGTTGTGCTGCCTGGCGGAGTATTAACAGGACTATTTTTGCATATAGTAATCATACTGTTAATATTTGCGACAGCAGCATCAATTTCCTGCTGCGTAACTCCTTCTTTTGCGGCTATTGTGCTGGCATCATTTACAGCTTTCATCAGATTTGCCACTGCATTTGCATCATATTTACTTGTATCCAGATATAGTTGAGCTTCTTTAATAGCATTATTTAAAGAAGATACATCAACTACAACTTCTTTTTCTTTTAATTCTTTAGAGGCCTTATCCAGCTTGGAAATTAATTCTTTTAACTCTTCATCCGTTAAGTCTTTGTTATCAAGAGCTTTTTTTGCTTCTTCTAAGACACTGCTAAATGCTTTCCATGTTTCCTCGCTATATTTAGAAGCATCATATTTTAGATAATTATCAATAACTTTTTCAAGCTCTTTGTGATAATCCTTCATATTGTTTTCTGTTTCTGGATTGTTTTTTGCTGCATCTTTTAAGTATTCTGTTTTTATTAATCCGCCACCATAAGAGCTAAGCCCATCTGGACGCTGAATCTTATATGCTCCATTGCTTAACATATCTAAAATCATACGATTAATTCGTCCAGGTACATTCATATTTTGGATATCTGTTGATAAATAGCTATAGCCATCCACTCTTCCATCAAATCCATTCCAGGAAGCTACGGTGTACTGACTGGTATAATTTACCATCCAGCTATCTTTAGCTTTCCCACCGATATATTGTGCAACAGAATCATCCCAATCGGAAGTACCTGTTTTTCCGTAAACAGGATAGCCTGCTCCAGCAAATACGCCTCCCATATAGTTATAAGAATTATATTTGCCATTAACAGCTTTATATAATAAATCGTTTACCATGTAGGAAGCCTGAGGACTTAATACCTGTGTTTGTTTTGGATTGTTTTCAATAACTTTGCTGCCATCTGAAAATTCAACTTTTGTTACTAAATGAGGCTGAATATAAGTTCCGCCATTAGCGAATGCAGAATATGCCGCTGCCATTTCTAATGGTGTTGCTTCCATGTTATTGGCACCAATTGCATATTGATAATCATATTTTTCAGCTACTTCATCTTTGAATCCTAAAGATTTCAAATAATCAATAATAGAATTTGCTCCCATTGTATCTTCAACGGTTAACATGGTTTCTACGGCAGGAACGTTTAAAGACTGTGCTATTGCACGTTCCAAAGATACCTTTCCATGATATTTCATATCATAATTGACGATCACGTGTCCATTGACATCAAACTTTCTATCATTCATGACACGAGATGTAGCCCACCCACAGTTCTCAAAAGATAATGCATATTCTAGGATTGGTTTCATCGTTGAACCAGGAGCATGCGTATCTACCATAGAACGGGAACGATAGCTTGCCATAGATTCATTAAAGCCATCATTGATTGCAACTACTTCTCCGGTCTGGTTGTTCATGACAACAGATGCGATTTGATAATATGGATTATTTGGCATTGCAATGCCACTTTCTTTATCCGCAATTTTATTCATTTGATCTTGTACATCACGATCTAATGCTGTGTATATTTTCATTGATGTAGTTGCTGGATCGACACCCGTTAGCTTTCTTGCCTCTTCTGCAGCCTGCGTAATGTAATACTGATAAGAAGAAGTTTCAGTCTCGCTAGGCTCACCATTTACCTGAAAAGCAAGCTTTGTTGATTTTGCCAGGTTGTACTCATTTTCTGTGATATATCCATGCATTAACATCATGGAAAGTGTTTCATTTCTTCGCTGTGTTGCAGCTTTATAATAATTTGTTTGATATTCTTTTGAATATCCTTTGTATGGATTATAAAGTGCAGGAGCATTCACTACACCAGCTAAGAATGCTGATTCACTTAAGTTCAACTGCTCTACATCTTTCCCAAAATAATATTCTGCAGCTTTTTGGATTCCTCTTGTATTCATAGAAGAACCAAAGTTGATTTTGTTTAAATAAGCAACAAGAATATCTTCTTTGCTTTCCAGATGATCTAAACGCATACTTAAATAAATTTCCTGAATTTTATGCTCGATCTTTTCAAGCGGGCTGTATCTGATTCCTGCTTGTTCATCTTTTTCTTCCTGCGGCTTTATCAAGAAATTATCGATAGTCTGCATGGTTAATGTAGAACCACCTTGTGCCAAGCTTCCTGTACGTAAATTTGAAAAAGCACTGGAAATAAAACGTGGAAGATCAAAACCATTGTGTGTAAAGAAACGAGAGTCCTCAATTGCTAAAAATGCATCAATGGTTACTTGAGGGAGCTGATCGTATGTAATCAGTTCTCTGGATTCTGCACCAAGTTCCCCAATTTTTTTACCATCTGCTGAATAAACTTCAGTAGGGCTGGAGTTTACGATTTTTTCAACCAATTCTTCATCTGTCAGCTGTACTTTAGCAACGATCTTGCTTAAGATAAAAAAGCCACTCACACTGCCTACTAAAATTAAACAAAGAAATACGACGATAATGGAATTTATGATTTTACGCGGATTTCTTTTTGATTTATTGGTTTTAGGATTCTTTGCCATAATTAATCTCCTCCTTGAAGAATAAATCATCCACATTGTCCAGATAACATAGGCGAGGGGTTAAACTCTCGCGTATTAAAGAACCTAGTTCTTGCAGCTCTTTGTAAGATATTGACTGTTTTTTTCCATTTTCATATAAATCAATCAATATTCTGGCATCAATTAGATATGTTTCGCTGTAACGCGAAAAGCGAATGATAAAAAAACCAATGCCTCCATGATATAACACCTTTTTTAAGTGCTGAATCTGGTGTGGATGAATACTTTTGAACGGGAATGAAGTTAAGGAACGTGTTTCTTTTGCCTCAAAATCTACTGCCCGTCCACGATAGATACCGTTGTAATCGGTCGTACTAGGAGTTTTGTAGTATGCCTCTGTGATTTTTGCCGAGTTACGTGCAGGGTAATCTACCTTGACCACCTGTATAGGGGTGGGCTTTTTATGAATCAAAGCACGATCACAATCTGCATAATATGCATTGCTGTCATTCAAATCTTTTTCCAATGACATTCCTCTTCGAGTGTAGTTATCAGAAACAGAATGCGTTGTGCTTATCTTCTTTTTGTTTGGATATCCTATCACAATCTATCACCTGTCTAATTATATAACAAAATAATTTTCAAGTCTATAAAACCATATCATATTCAATTTTCTTTCGAAAGTTGTAAGAATTCAGAAAGAAAGAGAGAAAATTCATCAAAAAAAACTTGAAAAATACTCTATTTTTTGAGAAACTATAAAGCGGAAGGTGAGTCATATATGGATAAACGATTCAAATTGACAGTTGAAGATGTATTAAACAAACAGTTTAACATCGATTTTAAGGGGTACTCCTCTATTGAGGTAGATGAATTTCTTGATTTAGTTATTAGTGATTATCAGGAATATGATCAAATGATAAAAGAACTTGGTGACCATCTTCAGGAATATGAACGTCAGATTGCATCTTTGAAAAATCGTATTGCAGAGTTTGAAAGCAAGGCAAATACAGTAGATAAAGAAGCAGTCATTGATAACGTGGATATTTTAAAACGATTGACACGTTTAGAAAATGAAGTGTTCAAAAAATAAAGGATTTGCTGCGGCAGTCGCTGGCAAATATTGCTAGAGGAAAGTCCATGCTCGCACATTCTGTGATGAATGTAGTGTTTGTGCTGGATGAAATGATAAATCCAGGCAGTGCAAACTGACGGCTGATGGAAATCTAAGGTGAAAACTATGATGGAAATCTTTAAAAGTGCCACAGAGACGAGCTTTATGAGAAATCATAAAGGTGGAACGGGTAAACCCCGCAAGCGAGAAACCCAAATTTGGTAGGGGAATCTGTCTGAGGTGAAACGAAACCATCAGATGGAACATAGATTATCTATGTAGATAAATGGCTGCCACTTCTATTTGAAGTACAGAACATGGCTTATGCAGTGAAATCAGAAAAAGTAGAGTTGTATCTCTGCTTTTTTTATAGAAAGGTTTTTTCTCGGTGGTTAAAATTACTGAAAATATTGGAATTTTGAAAAAAGTATGTGAAATGTATGGAAAATTCCTAAAAAATTTTACAATTTATTCTTTGCTTGCTATAATGATAATATCTATCAATATGCTATTGTAGTGGTAATTTAATTTGTTTTTTAGTTGAAGAGGTGTGTTATGGAAAATATCGGTAAAATGCTAAAGGAAAAAAGATTAGAACTTGGTTTAAGTGTAGATGACATCAGTGAGAAAACTCGTTTAACACCAAAACATGTCAAAGCATTGGAAGAAGGAGATATGTCTTTTTTTCATGAGGATTTGTCATATTTGCGTTTTTTTGTTAAATCTTATTGTGAAGCGGTAAATGTTGATTTCGAAGATGTAAAAGATGAATTAAGAGAAAGTATCGATGATTATACGACAACTTTTCTTAATAAAGCGGAGTTGACACATCAGGAAATCGAGAAGAACGTTTCACGTTCAGAGCGTTTAAGTCGTGTTCAAAGCAGTGATACGGGACGGCGTTCTTTGCGTATTCAAAAGCCGGATGTATCTTTGGTTTCTTTAGTAGCAATTATTGGTGTAGTAGCCATTATAATTTTATTTGCCTTTGTTATCTTTTTGAAAACAGGTAATAAAAATGATGACTTAAGCCAGAAACAGCCGGTTGCACCGATTCAAAATAAAGTTGGGGAAAATGTTACGGAAGAAAATTCTAATAAACCTTCTTCCGATAATTCTGGCGAAAAAGAAGAAATGGAAATTGTTGCCGGTGATGATGCAACTCACTTTTTCTTAACAAATGTAAAAGATGGCGATAAGTTAAAAGTAGATACTGCATTTAATGGAAGTAATTCGGGTTATAGCGTTACTATCATTAATGATGGTAATGAAGAGGTTCGTAACAATGAGGTTTACAACATGGGACAGACTGCCTCAACAGAAGTAGAAGTTAAAAAGGGAACTAAAATTAATGTTTATGTTGGATGCATGTATCAAACAGAAATTAAAATCAATGACAAAGTTGTAAAATTAGACAGTTCTGTCAATCCGTCTACATGGACTGGATCTTGTACTTCTTATACTTTTGAATTTACAGTAGGTGATCAAAATGAATCTTCCAAATAAATTATCGCTGTTTCGCGTTGCTTTGGTGCCTATCATTGTCATACTTTTTTTGACAGATGGTATTATGGAATGTTTTCGTATTCATACAGCAAATGGGGATATCGTGTTTACTTTATCAGACATCTTAGTATTTGTATTATTTGCAGTCGCATCTTTTACCGATTTTTTGGATGGAAAAATTGCTAGAAGCCGTAATCTTATTACATCTTTTGGTAAATTCGTTGATCCAATTGCGGATAAATTACTAGTAAACAGTATGTTGATTCTGTTTGCCTGTACTTCTCGTATTTCTGTTTTAGCTGTGCTTTTGATGATATGGCGTGATATGATTGTAGATGGGCTTCGTATGAACGCCAGTGCAAAAGGAAAAGTTGTTGCTGCAGGAATGCTGGGGAAAATAAAAACAGTGTTACAGATGTTTGCAATTATTTTCCTAATGCTAAAAAATTTGCCATTTGCATTTGTAGGTATTCCAATGGATCAGATCTTGTTATGGGCTGCAACGATCGTATCTCTTGCAAGTGGAATTCAATATTTCATACAATTAAAAGATATTGTTATGGAGTCAATGTAAATGGAAGAACTGTTAGATTGTCTGAAAAATAAGCATTTAACGATAGGGAGCTGTGAGAGTTTTACAGCTGGGTTGTTTTGTGCAAAGCTAGCTGAAATCAGTGGAGCAAGCGCTGTGTTAAAAGGTGGTATCGTGACATATGCAACCGACATAAAAACGAATGTTGTTGGAGTTAGCAGTGAAGTTGTTGAAAAAGATGGGGTAATCAGCAGTTCCTGCGCAAAAGAAATGGCATTAAAGACAAAAAAAATGCTAGGTTGCGATATTTGTGTATCTTTTACAGGGAATGCTGGACCCTCCGCTATGGAAAATAAGCCGGCAGGGCTAGTGTATATTGGAATAGCATATAAAGATGAATGTCGTGTATATGAGCAAAACATAAAAGGAAATCGAAACACTGTTCGTGAAGATGCGATTTTTTATGCAGCTAACAAGATTAAAGAATGGATTCAGGAAATATCCTGAGGAAAGGATATAAATGGCAATGGAAGAAAAGAATAAAAAAGTAGACGAAAAAAAAGATGCTTTACTAAATGATGCAATTAAAGCAATTGAAAAACAGTATGGCAAAGGGAGTATAATGAAGCTTGGGGAACGCGCTGCGGTTGAAATTGATGCTATCAGCAGCGGTTCTATTAAAATTGATGAAGCTTTAGGAATCGGAGGATATCCAAAAGGGCGTATTATTGAAATCTATGGACCAGAGTCAAGTGGTAAGACTACTTTGGCTTTGCATGCAATTGCAGAGGTGCAAAAAAAAGGTGGACGTGCAGCTTTTATTGATGCGGAGAATGCAATTGATCCAAATTATGCAAAAAATTTAGGTGTAAATATTGATGAATTGATTCTTTCTCAGCCGGATAGTGGGGAGCAGGCGCTGGAAATTACAGAAATGCTAGTTAAAAGTGGTGCAATTGACTTAGTTGTAGTTGACTCTGTTGCAGCCCTGGTACCACAAGCAGAATTAGATGGTGAAATGGGAGATGCACAGGTTGGGTTACAGGCTCGTTTGATGTCAAAGGCGATGCGTAAATTAAGTGGTGTCATGAACAAAAGTGAATGTACTGCTATCTTCATTAACCAGTTAAGAGAAAAAGTTGGAGTTATGTTTGGAAATCCGGAAACAACACCTGGAGGAAGAGCTTTAAAGTTTTATTCTAGTGTTCGTTTGGATATTCGACGCAGTGAGGCTATTAAAAGCGGTACGGATATTATTGGAAACAAGGTAAATGTAAAAGTTGTAAAAAACAAAGTGGCTCCACCTTTCAAAACAGCTGCTATTGAAATTATGTATGGCGAAGGAATTTCTTATGTGGCAGAACTGCTTGACTTATGTGTTGATAATGAAATTGTGAATAAAAGTGGTTCCTGGTTTTCTTATAATGGAGAAAAAATTGCACAAGGCAAAGAATCAGCAAAAGCTTTTATTAAAGCAAATCCTGCGTTAATGGAAGAGCTTGCTGCTAAGTTAAAAGAAAAGAAAGAACGAAAGGAGGATTAATTCCTCCTTTCAGACCGTTGACAAAGTC
Source organism: Amedibacterium intestinale (assembly GCF_010537335.1). NCBI lineage: Bacteria > Bacillati > Bacillota > Erysipelotrichia > Erysipelotrichales > Erysipelotrichaceae > Amedibacterium > Amedibacterium intestinale. Next base: position 911,695 of record NZ_AP019711.1, on the reverse strand, counting down.
GCTCTTTGAGCAGACTTTGTCATTCGGTCTTTTTTTATCCCCACTTTTGTATAAAAAACAGGTGATTTTAAGCTATCATTTACCAAAAATCACCTAGTAAAAGGAATCTTTCTACCACTTTTTTTAAATTGGTTTTATATATTTTCAAAATATATAGTTTGTCAACAACCTGAAAGGAGGATTAATTCCTCCTTTTTTGCAAGCTCTTTCAATGAATGATTTTATCTTTTTTTCATTTTGTAAAAAATATGGTTTTTTGTTGTGAAAAGCTAAAAAATTTAGTACAATAACAATTAGGGAAGACTCCCGAAGAAAAAGACGAATGGAGGAATCGTGTTATGAATAGTACACTGATTATCTTTTTGTCTGTGTTGGCAGGTCTTGCAGGTGGGATTGTTCTTATGTTTGCAATCTCTAAAGCAGGTTTAAATAAAGATCAGCAAAAGGCCTCATTATTGTTGAAAGAAGCTGAAGCAAAAGCAGATGCTACAGTGAAACAGGCAGTATTGGATGGTCGTACACAAGCTCATGAATTAAAAATTGCGGCAGAAAAAGAAATAAAAGAACGCAAGCAGGAAATTACCGATATGGAAAATAAACTCCTGCGCAGAGAAGATAATCTGAATTTTCGTGATGAAACTTTAACTAGCAAAGAAAAACAGATTGATTTGAAAAGTGCACAATTAGCTGACAAAATGGCAATGCTAGATGAAAAAGATAAAGAATTGCAGGCCAAAATTGACGTTCAGGTAGAAGAATTGGAACGTGTTGCGGCAATGACAAGCGCAGAGGCAAAAGAAGAATTGTTTGCCATTACTGAAAAAAGAATGGAAAAAGAACTTGTTGCTTATATCAAAGAAAAAGAAGATGAAGCAAAAAGTACAGCGGATGAAAAAGCGCGTAATATTATTGCGCAAAGTATTCAAAGACTGTCTTCCGATGAAACTATAGATAGAACAGTTTCTGTAGTTGCTTTGCCATCTGAAGAGATGAAAGGTCGCATCATTGGCCGTGAAGGTAGAAATATTAAAGCTATTGAACAGGCTACAGGTGTTGATTTAATTATTGATGATACACCGGAAACTATTACAGTTTCATGCTTTGATCCAATCCGTCGTGAAGTTGCTCGTTTAGCCTTAGAGCATTTGATCCGTGATGGACGTATTCAGCCAGGACGTATTGAAGAGGTTGTTAACAAAATCAAAAAAGAAATGGATAGCAATATCATGAAAACAGGTGAAGATACTGTTTTCAAGTTAGGAATCGGAAAAATCGACAGAGAAATTATTCGAATGATCGGTCGATTAAAATATCGTTATTCCTATGGACAAAATGCACTTCAGCACAGTATGGAAGTTGCGCATTTAGCAGGGATGATGGCTGCAGAACTTGGCTTAAATCAGCAGTTGGCAAAACGTGCTGGATTGCTGCATGACATTGGAAAAGCAATGGACTTCGAAGTAGAAGGAAGCCATATAGAATTAGGATATAAGTTTTGTAAAAAACATGGTGAAAAAGACGTTGTGTTAAATGCAATTCAATCCCATCATGGGGAAGTTGAACCAGCATATCTAATCAGCAATCTTGTAATTGCGGCTGACACTATCAGTGCTGCACGACCTGGTGCGCGTTATGAATCTTTACAGAATTACATTAATCGTTTAGAAGATCTTGAGAAAATTACTCGTTCCTTTGACGGTGTTGATTCATCGTATGCTATTCAGGCGGGTAGAGAAGTGCGTGTAATGGTTTTACCAGACAAAGTTGATGATCTTGCATGTCATAAACTGGCTCGTGATATTAAAGATAAAATTGAAGCAGAACTTACTTATCCAGGACAAATTAAGGTTACAGTTATTCGTGAAACACGTTCTTGCGAATTAGCTAAATAATTATGAAGATTTTGTTTATTGGTGATATAGTTGGTTCTGTAGGACGTGAAGTAGTAAGAGAAAATTTACCAAAACTAAAAGAGCAATATCAAATTGATTTAGTGATTGGTAATGGTGAAAATGCAGCTCATGGAAAAGGTATTACAAAGAAAATCTATCGTCAGCTGCTGAGTTATGGTATTGATATTATCACAATGGGGAATCATACTTTCTCAAAGAATGATTTATATTCATTTATTGATGAAGCTGAGCGCATGGTTCGCCCTGCCAATATGGAACCTGTTGATGTAGGGGAACATACTATTGTAGTAAAGGTAAATGGAAAACGCGTGGCTGTTACAAATTTGATTGGTGAAGTATGGATGAACAATGTTGTCGATTCGCCATTCTACTGTATGGAGGATATATTAGATAATATTGAAGCGGATATTTATTTAGTAGACTTACATGCAGAAGCGACAAGCGAAAAGATTGCCTTTACATATCATTTTTGTGATCGTGTGAGTGCTGTGGTAGGTACGCATACACATGTGCAAACATCCGATGAGCGTATCGTTTATGGATGTGGAGCTATTACGGATTTGGGAATGTGTGGTGCTTACACTAGTGTTTTAGGACGTGATGTAGAAGAAATTATTACTCGTTTTACATCCGATAAAAAAACAAAATATAAAATTGCAGAAGGCCCTGGTATTTTTTGTGGGGCAGTTATGGAACTGGATGATGAAACAGGACGCTGTGTTGATATTGAGCGAATTCGTATCTGTCCAGAAAATATAGAAGTAATGTAGAGTGATGATTCCTTTGATAAGGAACATCACTTTTCTTATATGTTGTAAATTAAAATTACATTTATGAAAAAAGTGTTTTCATAAACTTAAATGAGAAAGTGTAGTGTAAGGGTTTATAATTTGGTTTAAAAGCTTGCAAGGAAACATGATTATTTGATATAATACATGTGGTTGTAAAAAAAGGAGGAATATACAATGGCAGTTAATGTTAATGCTGAAACATGCATCGGTTGCGGTGCTTGTGTTGGGGTTTGCCCAGTAGGTGCTTTATCAATGAATGATGAAGGTAAATCTACTTGTGATGAAAGTGCATGTATCGATTGCGGTACTTGTTTATCTGCATGCCCTGTAGATGCAATTTCTCAGTAAACCAAGTAGCAATGCTTGGTTTTTTTAAAAAATTAAAACCATTAATATGGTTTCTATATAGATGATGAAGAAAGTAGGAAGAAATTATGAAAAAACAGCCAGGATGGGCGTTGCCTAACCTACAAGAAGCACAAAAAAGAACAACAAAAGAATCGCATGTTGAGCGCTCCCTTTTTCAAATTCCTGATGAAATAAGAAAAATCGGACAGGGTAAGAAATATTTTTTGAGAACATATGGGTGTCAGGCAAATGAACGCGACTCTGAGACATTAGCGGGTATTTTGGAACAACTTCAATTTACTGCTGTCGATAAAGCAGAGGATGCAGATTTAATTCTGATGAATACTTGTGCGATACGTAAAAATGCAGAGGATAAGGTTCTTGGTGAACTAGGGTCTTTAAAACGTTTAAAAAGAACAAATCCTGATATTATTTTTGGTTTATGTGGATGCATGGCACAGGAAGAAGATATTATTTCTTTATTGCTGGAAAAATATCGTCATGTTAACTTAGTGTTTGGTACACATAATTTACATCGACTTCCTGAATTGTTATATGAGGTTATGACAACAGGTAAACCTTGTATTGAAGTATTATCAAAAGAAGGCGATGTTATTGAGAATTTGCCAGTTAAACGTTTTGGACATCATAAAGCATGGGTAAACATTATGTATGGCTGTGATAAATTTTGTACATACTGCATTGTACCTTATACAAGAGGAAAAGAACGTTCTCGTTTAATGGAAGATATTCTTGATGAAGTGCGTCAACTAAAAGAAGAAGGTTATAAAGAGATTACGTTATTAGGACAAAATGTTAACTCTTATGGAAAAGATTTACATTTAGAAGGTGGTTTTGCACGCTTATTAGAAGAAACAGCAAAAATTGGCGTAGAGCGTATTCGTTTTACAACTTCACACCCATGGGATTTTTCAGATGAGATGATTGATGTGATTGCGCGTTATGACAATATAATGCCATTTATCCATCTTCCAGTACAAAGCGGTGATGATGAAATTTTAAAAATCATGGGAAGACGCTATACAAGAGAACAATATTTAACTCTATTCCATAAAATAAAAGAAAGGGTAAAAAATTGTGCTTTTTCAACCGATATTATTGTTGGATTTCCAAATGAAACAGATGAGCAGTTTGAACATACATTAGAGCTTGTTGATGAGTGTAAATTTGATAATGCATTTACCTTCATTTATTCACCAAGAGAGGGTACACCTGCAGCACGTATGCAAGACAATGTAAGTCTTGAAACAAAACAGAAAAGACTGGCAATCTTGAATGAAAGATGGAATGCTTATGCACACGAGAAAAATGAAGCTTATCTTGAAAAAGTTGTAAAGGTGCTTGTTGATGGTGCCAGCAAGAAAAATAAAGATGTATACAGTGGTTATACAGAAACAAATAAATTGGTAAATTTTACAGCAAACAATGTAAAACCTGGTGATATTGTTGAAGTTCGTATAACTGCATGCAAAACATTCTCTTTAGACGGAGAACAATGTTAAAAAGTGAGAAATCACTTTTTTTCTGTCTTTTTTAGCATTAGTAGTGGTATAATAAAGTTAGTTTATTGTGGGTTTACATATATTATTTATAATAAAATTATGAAATCGTAGCTAATGGAGGTTAAATTTATGGATCAGGTACGCATTTTTGCACTTGGTGGACTTGATGAAAACGGAAAAAATATGTATGTCGTTGAAGTCAATGAAGCTATTTTTATCATTGAGGCCGGTTTAAAATATCCAGATACCGGACAATTAGGAGTAGAATTTATAATTCCTGATTTCTCTTATCTGATTGAAAATAAAGATCGAATCAAAGGGATTTTTATCACACATGCACATGATGATGTGATTGCGGCATTGCCATATCTTCTAAAACAGATTAATATACCTGTTTACACTGGCGCATTAACTGCAAGTATATTGCATGAAACTTTAAAAAAAGAGGGAATTAAAGATGTTAAAATTCATCGCATGAAAAGAACAAGCCGTCAGGTAATTGGTGGTGTGAAAGTACGAACATTCCCAATGACACATGCATTTCCGGATAATTTTGGTATAGCAATCAACACAGATCAGGGGTATATCGTATATACGGGGGAATTTATCGTAGATTATGATATGCTGCAGGAAGAATATCTATGTGATTTAAATGAATTAAGTGATATTGGAAAAAAAGGTGTTCTTTGTTTACTAAGTGAATCTCAAGGTGTTGAACAAAGTGGACATACCGCTCCAAGACATCGAATTACTTCCTTAATTGAACCAATCTTTGAAGCAAGTACAAGTCGTATTTTAATTTCATGTTATTCACAAAGTTTGTTTAGAATAATAGAAATTATTGAATTAGCAAAAAAACAGAATCGTCGTATTTTCTTCCATGATAAAGGGATACGTGATTTATTAAAACATCTGGAAACTATGAAGTATTATAGAGTTCCTAAAGATATGTTAATTAGCGAAAAAGAATTTTCTGATGATATGGAAGATGTTGTAGTACTTGTATCAGGAATAGGAAAAAATTTATTCCGTACAATGACGAACATTGCTAATCATGAAGATAAATATGTTAGTTTCCGTACTAGTGATACAATTATTGTTGCAAGTCCAATTGTTTCTGGTACTGAACTAGATGCAAACAATATGGAAAATGAAATCTACAAAGAAGGTGGAAAGATTTTTACTTTAAGCAGTAAAACAGTTTTATCTATGCATCCTTCTGTAGAAGATTTAAAAATGATGTTATATTTGTTCCGCCCAAAATATTATATACCTGTCAAAGGGGAATCTCGTCATTTGTTTATGAATGCAAATTTAGCAATGAGTGTAGGGTATTCTGCAGATCGAATCGTTGTTTTAGAAAATGGACAGATTGCGACTTTTGAAAATAAAGTTTTAAAGAGTGTTGCAGAACATATAGAACTAGAAGATACGCTGATTGATGGAAAAGAAAACTGGGATGTTACAGGGGTTGTGTTAAAAGATCGTGAAGTATTATCTACCGATGGTGTTATGATCATTGGGGTAGGTGTTAATTTTAAAACGAAAAAAGTTATTAATGGACCAGATGTACAGACTCGTGGTTTAATTTATTTAAAGGATGCTGAGCATATCATTAAAGAAGTTGGAAATATTATGGAAGAGTGCATCAATACAGCAGTAGAGGAAAAACGCTACGAAAATTTAACTGTGCGCGGAGAAGCACGTGATAAAATTGTTCGTTATTTATTAAAAGAAACTGGAAAACGTCCTATGGTATTGCCAGTAATTATTGAAATTAACGAATAGTAAAATAGGAGAGAGAAATGGCAGCTAAAAAAAAGACAAGAAAGACGCAAAAGAAACAGCAGAATAAGCAGCAGGAAATAATGGTTTATGTATATTCTCTTGCACTTATTACATTGTCCATTATTGGCTGTCTAAAAATTGGATTTGTTGGTGAGGTTCTAACGGGGGTTATACAGCTTGTTTTTGGAAACCTATATGGAGTGTTGTATGCTGTTGTTATTGTATTTAGTATATTATGGATGTTAAAGAAATCTGTGAAAGATATTCCTTTACAGTATAGTATTGGAGTAGGAGTGCTTTTGACTGCATGGATTCTTGCGTCTGCATTACCTGAAGATGAAACTATAAAGGGAATGGCGATTTTTAATTCTTATGTGAAAAATGCTTTTAGTGTCTTAACATTGGAAGCATCATCAAAAGGCGGCATCATTGGTGCTTTATTAGTTTCTGTATGTACATTCCTGTTTGATTTTATTGGGACAAAAATCTTAATTATTGCTTTACTGGTGTTAGGCTGTATATTAATTATCAGTGGCCCTGTGTATGCCCATTTGAAGCAGAGAGCTTCATCTGTGAAAAAGCCAATAGCAGGTGTTAGAGAAAGTTTGAAACAGAAAAAGGAAAATAGGAATAGAGCAAAACAGCAAGAAGAAGATGATCAGGTAGATGAAAAAGAAAATACAAAGCAAAGTGTTTTTGATAGTATCAATCTAGAAGAAAGGATTCGACCAGGTCAAGTTTCTTTTCTTGATGTTGATGATGATTTTGATATTGTAACAGATAAAAGAAGCAATGCTTCTTCAAATTCTTTATTTTTGAATGCAGATGAAGAGAAGAAAACATCCGTTCTTGAAGATAAAAAGCAAGAAGATAAACGCATAATCGAAGAAACGATTGGGATGAAAGATACGTTTACATCTTCATTTGATGAAGATTATACAAACTATCGTCTGCCTCGTTTGACACTTTTAAATGATGCTGGTAAAAAAGGAAGAAGTCGTACAAATATAGAGGCGGCTAATGAAAGTGGAAGACAGTTAATTGAAATTTTAGATCAGTTTGGTGTAAAGGCAACCCTTGTGGCAACACATATTGGGCCTGCTGTAACGAAATTTGAAGTAAAACCAGATCTAGGGGTTCGTGTGAATAAGATTAGCAATCTGCAATATGATATAAAAATGGCCTTGGCTGCGAAAGATATTCGCATAGAAGCACCGATTCCAGGAAAAAGTGCAGTAGGTATTGAAATACCTAATGTCGAAAAAACAATGGTACACATGAAAGAACTCCTAAAAACAGTTCCATCGAAATATGAGAAATCGAAATTATTGTTTGCTTTGGGTAAAGATTTGATGGGGAATTCTGTTTACGGAGAATTAAATAAAATGCCGCATCTATTGATTGCGGGAGCTACAGGCAGTGGGAAGAGTGTATGTGTGAACTCTATCATTACTTCGATTTTGATGAGAACAAAACCAGATGAAGTAAAATTGCTTTTAGTTGATCCTAAAAAAGTTGAATTTACTCCTTATCGTCAAGTTCCCCATTTGTTAGGTCCTGTCATCACAGATGGAGAAGAGGCAAATCGAGCTTTAAAAGTTATCGTTAATATGATGGATAAACGATATGAATTATTTGCACTGGCAGGTGTTCGAAATATCGGTGGATACAATACCTATATAGAAGAACATCCAGAAGAAGGTTTAAAAAGATTGCCATGGATTGTTGTAATTATTGATGAGTTGGCAGATTTGATGCTGGTTGCGGCAAAAGAGGTTGAAGCAAGCATTCAGCGTATTACTCAGCTGGCAAGAGCAGCTGGTATTCATTTGATTGTTGCGACGCAGCGTCCCAGTGTAGATGTTATTACTGGTGTCATTAAAGCAAATATACCATCTCGTATCGCATTTGCCGTTTCCAGTGCTGTTGATTCTAGAACTATTTTAGATCAGATGGGTGCAGAAAAACTGTTAGGATATGGAGATATGTTATATATTCCTGTAGGAGAAACGAATGCTGTTCGCGTACAGGGAGTATTTGTTAGTGACCAGGAAGTTCAAAATATATGTGATTTTGTGAGCCGTCAGGCAAAACCAAAGTATGAAGATGCCTTTCTTCGTTTAGAAGCATTGGATAGCAGTTTATCTAATAAAGATGAAGAAGCAGATCCATTGTATGAAGAAGTAAAACAGTTTATAATATCTACAAGGAAAGCGAGTACATCGTTAATACAAAGAAAATTTAGTATTGGCTATGCACGCGCTGCCAGATTGATTGATGTTTTAGAAGAGCGTGGAATTATTGGTCCAAGCAGAGGAAGCAAACCAAGGGAAGTATTGGTTAGATATGAAGAGGAGGATTCTTATGAGTAGAGTAAAAAATATTATTAGTGATTCGACATTAACGTATCATCAGCAGGTATTGGCACTAGCACGATTAGCAGAAAATGATGATGATTCATTACCATTAGAGCCAGAGTTTGAACAAGCTTTAAAAGATCAGACATTATGCGATTTAGGAGAAGGAAGAGCGCCATATAGACCGCGATATATATTGCCTGATTACCGTATTCTTATGGAAAAAGGATGTAGTTTTTTAGGACTTTCTCCTGCAGCCGATATTTGGGAGGCGTGTAATAATCTATTGATTATGTATAAGCATGTTCCAAGTATCACATCTTTTCCTGTTTATTTAGGAAACTTTACTGATTTATTTGCCCCTTTTGATAAAGATGAACAGGAAACAAGAAAAGCACTAAAAATGTTTTTGCTGCATATTGATAAAACATTAACGGATTCTTTTGTTCATGCCAATATTGGACCTAAAGATAGTCGCGTAAACCGAATTCTTTTAGACTTAACCAAAGAAATGCAGCTTGCTATTCCAAACTTGACATTACTGTATGACCCAAAACAGACAAGCGATGATTTTGCAAAAGCATGTATTGATTGTATGCTGGCAACATCTAAGCCAAGTTTTGCGAATGATGTGATGTATCGTGGTGATGGAATCGGAGAATATGGTATTGCAAGTTGTTATAACGCGTTAAAAATTGGAGGTGGAGGTTATACGCTTCCACGTATACGTTTATATAATGTGGCTACAAAAGCAAAAGACAAAGATGATTTCTTACAAAATGTACTGCCTCATTATGCACAATTGATGTTGCGAAATATGGATGCTCGTATACGTTATATTGTAGAAGAAAGCAACTTCTTTAAATGTAATTTCCTAGTTAAAGAAGGATTCGTTAAACGTGAAAACTTTACTGGAATGTTTGGGGTAGTTGGATTAGCTGAATGTTGTAATTATCTATTGGGTATTGATGATCCTGCAAAAGGATATGGGCATAATGAAGAAGCAGAAAAACTTGGAAACGTAATCATGGATAAATTAGAATCAATTGTCAAGGCACATCATGGTTTATATTGTGAAGGCTGCAATAACCAGTATGTTCTTCATGCTCAGGTAGGAATTGACAGCGATGGAAGGGAAAACTCTCCAGGAGCTAGAATTCCAATTGGAGTAGAACCTGAATTGTGCGACCATATACAGGTTGAGTGTAAATTCCATAAATACTTTGTGTCAGGTATTGGTGATATTTTCCGTTTTGATGATACATGGAACAATACTCCAGAGGCTTTGCTGGATATTATCAAAGGTGCATTTGCACAGGGAATGCGTTATTTTACAGGATATAATGCAGATAATGATGTCGTTCGAGTAACAGGATATCTTGTTAAGAAGAGCGAGATTGAAAAACTTGATCATCATGAAGCTAGTTTAAATAATGTAACTGTTTTTGGACAAGGTGCAAGAAATACTGCAAAAGCATTGGATCGTAGAATTTATGATGAAAGCTCCCGTAAATAAAATTATTCCTTTTTCGAATGTAGATGGCCCAGGGAATCGCTGTGCCATCTTTTTTCAAAGCTGTCCTTTTTCCTGTCTGTACTGCCATAATCCAGAAACGATCCATATGTGCAGAAGTTGTGGAAAATGTGTTGAAACATGTCCTGTAGACGCTTTGGAACTAAAAGATGGGGCAGTAAAGTGGAATCCAGTACGTTGTGTAGACTGCGATACATGTATTAAAACATGTGAATATCTTGCTTCTCCTAAAATTCGTTTTATGAGCGTAGAAGAACTTGTAGCGGAAATAAAGAAGAGAAAAGCTTTTTTACGCGGGATTACAGTAAGTGGTGGAGAATGTATGAATCAATCAGCATTCTTGCTGGAATTATTTAAGGAAGTAAAAAAACTTGGTTTATCTTGTTTGATTGATAGTAATGGTTATTATGACTTTGAACTGTATCCAGAGTTGATGGATCTTTGTGATGGTGTTATGTTAGATGTTAAAGCTGTTGATCCTGTATTTCACAAAGAGTTATGCGGTTGTTCAAATGAAACAGTGTTAAAAAACCTAGATTATCTTTTGAAAATTCATAAGTTAGAAGAAGTACGTACGGTTATTCTACCTTATTTAGATGAACAAAATGAAAAAACAGTTCGTTATGTTAGTGAAAAAATTAAAGATAAAAGTCGTTATAAACTGATACGTTATCGCAAATATGGAGTTCGTGAAGAGGGACTTAACAAGCTGGGGGAAGAAAATGTATCTTTAGAATATATGGAGACTTATAAAAAGATTTGTGCAGAAAATGGCAATAAAGAAAGTGTTATCATTTAGTTTTATTTTATTTTATGATTTCTATGTCTACATATGCGATATTTTAACTCTTGTATAAAATAACATAGTAGGTTTCTTGACAAAGAGAGCTAAATTGATGTAAAATTTTTTTAGGACCAGTAGGAAAGGGTCATGGAGGATTAATATGAAAAAATTATTGAGTATGGCATTAGTTGCAGCTATGTCTATGACAGCATTGGCTGGATGTGCTAGCAACAGCGGCGATGCAAGTGGCAAAGATGGGGAAGGAAATTGTCCTATCAAAGTTGGTTTTGTTACTGATACAGGTGGTATTGATGACAAATCATTTAATCAGGGTTCTTGGGAAGGTATTGAAAAATGGAGAACAGATAATAACTTGCCTGAAAAATGTATAAGTTATGTACAGTCTAAAGCTGAAGCTGATTATGTACCAAACTTAAGCAGTCTTGCAGATGATGGCTTTGACTTGGTAGTTGCAGCTGGTTATTTATTTGAAGATGCTATGAAAGAAGTTTCTGGAAAATATCCAGATACAAAATTCTTTGTAATTGATACAGTAGTTCCAGGAGATAATGTAGAAAGTGGTATGTTTGCTGCTGAACAGTCTTCTTATTTAGTTGGTATTGCTGCAGCTATGCAGGCAAAAGCTGCAGGTGGAGATACAGTAGGTTTTGTCGGTGGTATGGATTCAGAATTAATTCAGACATTCCAGGCAGGATATGAACAAGGTGTTAAATCTGTTGATAAAAATATGAAAGTTATGGTAAATTATGCAGGAGCATTTGATGATCCTACAAAAGGTGGAAATTTAGCTAATATGCAGTATGATGCTGGCGCTAAAGTTGTTTACCACTCTGCAGGTAATACTGGAAGTGGTGTGATCAAAGCAGCTAAAGAACGTACAGAAAAAGGTGATACTGTATGGGCAATTGGTGTAGACCGTGATCAGTACGAAGATGGTAAGTATGGAAAAGATGGAAAATCAGTTATCCTTACATCTGCGTTAAAACGTGTAGATGTTGCTACATATAATGTTGCGACTGCTGCAATGAATGGTGAGTTTAAAGGCGGAACAACAGTAAACTTTGATATTAAAAACGAAGGTGTAGGAATTCCTGCTGAAAACCCTAATTTAAGTAAAGATATTCAAGATGCATTGAATAAAGCTGTAAAAGATATCAAAGATGGAAAAGTAAAAGTTAGCACTAAAGCAAAAATTAAAGATGGGAATATAGGATAAAAATTGTACAGTTTAGACAGGTGAAAAAACCTGTCTTTTTTATCTATTGTTCTATATAAATTTATGATATAATATTATTGAGTTTCATAAGGAACGATAGAAGGAGGATACCCATGGAGTATGCAGTAGAAATGCTGAATATTACAAAAGATTTTCCTGGAATTCGTGCGAATGATGATGTTACCATTCGCCTGAAAAAAGGAAGTATTCATGCATTGCTTGGGGAAAATGGTGCTGGTAAATCAACACTAATGTCAATTTTGTTCGGTTTATATCAGCCGACAAGCGGAATAATTAAAATAAATGGTAAAGAGGTTGTTATCAGTGACCCAAATGTAGCAACTGATCTTGGTATTGGTATGGTTCATCAGCACTTTAAACTGGTAGAATGTTTTACGGTAACGGAAAATATTATTTTAGGAATGGAACCTACGAAATATGGAATGGTTGATTTGAAAACAGCTCGTAAACAAATTATTGAATTAAGTGAGCAATATGGTTTACAAATTGATCCAGATGCGAAAATCAGTGAAATCACGGTAGGAATGCAGCAACGTGTAGAAATTTTAAAAATGCTGTATCGTAATGCAGATATTTTGATTTTCGATGAGCCAACAGCGGTATTGACGCCACAGGAAATCGAAGATTTAATTAAAATCATGCATAACCTTATAAAAGAAGGAAAAAGTATACTTTTGATTACTCACAAGCTAAAAGAAATCAAAGAAGTAGCAGATGAATGTAGCGTGCTTCGTCGTGGAAAATATATTGGTACTGTTAATGTTGCGGATACAACGGAACAGGAAATGGCGGATATGATGGTGGGTCGAAATGTTAAGTTTAATGTTGATAAAACTGAAGCTAAACCACAAAATATTGTGCTTGACATGCAAAATGTAAGTGTAAAAAATCCAAAAGGGATAATCTCTTTAAAAAATGTGTCTTTACAGGTTCGTGCAGGTGAAATTTTAGGGATTGCCGGTATTGATGGAAATGGACAAGAAGAACTTGTTTATGGTCTTACAGGGCTTAGTAAAGTAGTAAACGGAAAAATCTTGATTAATGGAAAAGATATTACGCATAAAAACATAAAAGACCGTTATAAAGAAGGTATGGGACATATTCCAGCAGACCGTCATAAACATGGGTTGATTCTTGATTTTTCTTTAAAAGAAAATTTTGTTATTCATGCATATGATCAGGAACCTTTCTCTAAGCATGGAGTACTCCAGCCAGATGAAATCAGTAAGTATGCAGAACGCTTAATTGATGAGTTTGATGTGCGCAGTGGGAAAGGTAAAGACAGTTTAACACGAAGCATGTCGGGTGGAAATCAGCAAAAAGCGATTATTGCTAGAGAAATTGATCGCTCTCCGGATTTATTAGTTGTTGTTCAGCCAACGCGTGGACTGGATGTTGGAGCAATCGAATATATACATAAAAGAATTATACAAGAAAGAGATAAAGGAAAAGCAATCCTGCTTGTATCTTTTGAACTGGATGAAATTTTAGATCTGTCTGATCGTATTGCTGTATTGTTTGAAGGTCAAATTACTACAACATTAAATGCTAAAGATACAAACGAAAAAGAACTTGGATTGTATATGAGTGGTTCAAAAAAAGGAGGAGATATAAATGAATAATAAAAAAGAAACATTAAAAATCTCCTTGATTGCAATTTTTCTTGGTATTTTACTTGGAGTTGTTATCCTGCTTGTTTCAGGAAAAAACCCATTTTTGCTATTCAACTCCTTTTTAAGAGGGATTATTGGTGTTGATTTAATAAAAGGCAATGGTGTTAATCTTCGTTATTTTGGAGAATTTATTGTAACAAGTATGCCAATTGTTTTAACTGGTTTGTCTGTGGGTTTTGCTTATCGTACGGGCTTATTTAATATTGGCGCAGAGGGGCAGTTAATGGTAGGTGCAATGACTTCTATCGTTGTTGCGATTCTTGTGCCTATGCCAGCTGGTATTCATGCTATTGTTTGTGTTCTTTCAGGTACTCTTGCAGGGGCATTGTGGGGTTTTATTCCTGGATTCTTTAAAAGCAAATGGAACGTACATGAAGTTGTTATTTGTATTATGATGAATTACATTGGACTTTATTTTTCTAACTGGGCTATTCGATCTCTTCCTGGTTCTACGGAATCAAAATCTGAAATCATCAATTCTACAGCTTCATTAAGCTCGTCTTTTTTAGCAGATGTTACCAATCATTCTCGTTTGAATTGGGGCATTATTTTTGTCATTCTTGCAGTAGTTGCTTATTGGTTTATTTTGGAAAAAACAAGTTTTGGATATAACTTACGTGCTACTGGATTTAATAAAGAAGGGGCTCGCTATGCTGGGATGAAAGTAAATCGTAACATTATATATTCTATGATGATTGCAGGTGCTTTGGCAGGTTTAGCTGGAGCTATTGTATCTTTGGGTACATTTAATATGGGACGTGTACTAACTACTTTTGAAAACTATGGATTTGATGGAATCGCAGTGGCATTGACAGGGGCTTGTAATGCAATCGGTATTGTACTGTCAGGTTTATTATTTGGTTTATTAAAAGTTATTCAACCAATGCTTCAAATCAATGGAGTGCCTAAAGAAATCGGAGAAATTATCTCCTCTTCTATTGTATTGTTTGTTGCAATGCAGTATGGTATAAAAATGTTCATCGGCTGGATAGCAAAAAAGAAAGTTGAAAAAAATGATAAGACAACGATAAAGAAAGGTGGACAATAATGGATTTGCTATATAGTATGGTTCCTCTTGCATTAGGGGTAGCAACACCTATTATTATCTCTTCTTTAGGTGGTTTGTTTTCTGAAAGAAGCGGTATTGTAAACATTGCTTTGGAAGGTATTATGCTTGTGGGTGCATTTGCTGGTGCTACTTCTTCTATTTTATTGGAAGGTAGTCTTGGTGCTTTGGCACCATGGGTTGGTATTTTAATAGGTGCTTTCTTTGGAATGCTTTTTTCACTTATTCATGCATTTGCATCTATTCATTTAAAAGCAGATCAAACAATTTCAGGTACTGCTTTGAATATGCTTTCTACAGGATTAACTGTTTATTTGTGTCAGATTATTTTTGATGCACAGCGCTCTCCTAATTTTCAGGAAAGTTTCTCAAAAATTAGTGTTCCAGTATTATCAGATATTCCTGTAATAGGTGATTTGTTCTTTACAGATGTTTATCCAACGTTCTTTATTAGTATCGTACTTGTTTTTATTACATACTTTGTTGTATTTAAATCTAAATTTGGTTTGCATTTACGTTCATGTGGAGAATATCCGCAGGCAAGTGCATCTATGGGAATTAATGTGATTAAGATGCGTTATGCTGGCGTTTTAATTAGTGGAGCTTTAGCTGGGTTATCTGGTGCTATTATGGTTCTTACAATGGATATTCAGTTCACAGTAAGTTCCATTCATGGTGTTGGTTTTATTGCATTGGCTTGTTTGATTTTTGGAAAATGGAACCCTTTTGGATGTCTAGGAGCTGGAATTTTCTTTGGATTTTCGCAGGTACTTTCAATGTTCTCTGGACAGATTCCTGTTATTGGAAGTTTCCCAAGTGAATTCTTCTTTGCAATCCCTTATGTTCTTA
The DNA here is from genome assembly GCF_010537335.1 of Amedibacterium intestinale. Taxonomy (NCBI): domain Bacteria; kingdom Bacillati; phylum Bacillota; class Erysipelotrichia; order Erysipelotrichales; family Erysipelotrichaceae; genus Amedibacterium; species Amedibacterium intestinale. The sequence continues at coordinate 895,811 of NZ_AP019711.1, read as the reverse complement.
CAGTTATTGCTCTTGTATTATTCGCAAGAAAAAGTGTTGGGCCAAAAGCAAGTGGTGAAATTTACGACGCTGGAAAACGATAGTTATTAGAACTGCTGCAATGCAGTTCTTTTTCATTATAAAAAAATATGATACAATGAATGTCGCTGACATAGTTTTAAACAATTAGTGTCATACTATAAAAGTAAGAAAAGAACGAGGTAACAATATGAAAATTATAGATGGTGTAAATTTAAATGCGATTCCTACACAAAAATTTAAAGATATTGGAATCAGTATACGTTTTCAAAATGAATTAAAGGATGAAACAGCGGCTGCTCGATCATTGTTAGCTTTGATGTTATGTGATCGATGTAAAGTGTATGATACAAAAGAAAAAATGACAAAGAAACAAGATGAATTGTATGGGGCAGTTTTAGGCACACAAACATTAGGTTATGGGAAATCTCATGTTATTGAGTTTCGCTGTAAAGTGATTCACCCCTCATATGTAACAAACGAAGATAGTTATTTAAAAAATGTTTTTTCTTTTCTAAAAGAAATTATATTTCATCCTTTGTTAAATGAGGAAGTGTTTGAAGAATCAAAAAAGGTTTTGATTTCAAAATCAAAGCGTATGATAGATGATCCTTCTCAGCTTGTAATAAGTGAAGGGTTAAAAGCAGCAGGAACCAATACACCTTTAGGAATTTCATCTTTAGGAGAGCTAAAACATATTGAAAAATTATGTCTTCAGGATGTACAAAATGCATATACATCTATGCTTAATGAAGATTGCATTCAGGTTCTTGTTTGTGGAGATGTTTTGGAAAAGGAAATATTCTCTTATGTTAAAAATTTTCCATTTAAGGAGCGAAGTCAAAAATTTGCTTCTTATTATGTAGTATCAAATGATGATGAAAAGCAGAAAAAATATATGTATAAAAATATATCACAAAGTTATTTGATGATGGTTTGGTTCACAAATATTTCATTACTAGATACAAAATATTATGCCTTGCGTTTAGCAAATGCAGTTTTAGGACAGTACTCATCTTCTTTATTATTCCAGGAAGTTAGAGAAAAAAGAAGTTTGTGTTACACTATATATTCTAATATAATCTCTTATGATGGCGTTTTAGGTGTAACTACCGGTATAGAAAAAGAACATATTGATGAAGTGATTGAGTTGATACGTGAACAGATTGATGTTATCTGTCAAGGTAATTTCAGTGATGAATTGTTAGAGGTTAGTCGAAAAATGATTATAAATTCTATTAAAAGTGGAAGAGATAATATGAATACGCTTATGGCTCAGGAATATCAAAACATATTATTAAATCGTGAATGGGATACAAAAATTATGATAGAACATATTTCAAAAGTAACTAAAGAAGATGTATGTGAAGTTATGCAGCTGTGCAAAGAAAAAATGGTGTTTGTTTTGACAAAGGAGGATTCTGATGAAAAAGATTGTTAATGAAAGATATAAAGAGAGTTATGTGGAAGAAACTTTGTCAAATGGACTTCATGTTGTTTTGTGGCAAAAACCGGATTATCAAAAATCTTTGTTTATGATGGCGACACCACTTGGAGCATTGGATATAGAACAAGTAGACAGTAAAGGAAACAATTATCGTTTTCCTGCAGGGATTGCACATTTTTTAGAACATAAGATGTTTGAAACTAAAGAAGGAGATATCATGGAAGAGTTTTCTAAAATGGGAGCTAATGTTAATGCGTTTACTTCGTATACAGAAACTGTCTATTATTTCACATGTGCATCTGATGTTGAGAAACCGCTGAATCTTTTGCTTGATTTTGTGCAGGAATTAAATATTAGTGAAGCCTCAGTAGAAAAAGAAAAAGGCATCATTATACAGGAATTAAATATGTATAAACAGATGAGTGATTCCAGATTATTAAATGAAACATATGCATCTTTATTTTCAAAGCATCCTTTGCGTTATGATATTGGAGGAGATGACAAAAGTGTTTCATCTACAACAGTAGAAGATTTAAGAAACTGCTATCATTTAAATTATCATCCACAGCGTATGGTGTTAGTGGGAGTGTGTTCCGATGATCCTAAACGCATTATGGAAATTATACGCAAAAACCAGGAAGGGAAGCATTTTGAACCGATTGAAGCAGTAAAAAGAAAAGAATTTATTGAGCCTAAGAATACGAATAGAGAAATATACACTTTTTCAATGGATATTCAAACACCAAAAGTATCACTTTCTTATAAGTTAGATGGTATTGAGGATGTAAAAAAACGCATTTATGCAGAATGGTGTATTCGTATGATGATAGATTCTGTGTTTAGTTCATTGAATCCAGAATACCAAGACTGGATTGATCAGGGTATTATAAATGATTTTGTTGGTGGAGATATAGATTTTGGCAAAGATTATGGAGTGTTGATGTTTTATGGAGAAACAGAGAAGAGGAAAGAATTTTATTCTTTGATTGAATCTGTTGTTGAAAGGATCAGCAAAGGGGATATTCAGGAAGATGTGCTGCAGCAGTTGAAAAGAAGATATTTTGGACAAACGATTCGCAGTTTAAATAGTTTTGACGATATTGCTATTACATTTGTGCGTAACTATTTTGATCAAACAGATTTTTTTGTTTCGTTAGATATTCTAGATAAAATCTGTTTGGAAGATATTAAAGAGTGCTGCAAGTTCATAGTAAAAGAACATAAAAGTATTATTGAGATTATGCCAGAAAAAAGCCAGTAATTTAAACTTAATTTGAAGAAAAAAGGCAGAACTTAGGGATATAGTAATAAAAATCCTTAAATTCTGTCTTTTATTGTATTTTCTATGTATATTTGCCTTTTTGTTTCTATATGTTTTTCCATGCATAATATAAACATAAAAGAAAGGATGGATATTATGAATTTAATAGTATTTGTAGGAAAAATAAAAGAAATTCCTGTATTGAAAGAATCTACTCATGGGAATACGTATGCCACAATGAAAATTGAGGTTACACGTCCTTTTGCCAACAGTGAAGGTGTTTATGAAACGGATGAATTTTCTGTAACACTTTGGAAAGGTATTGCACAAACTACGGTTCAAGTTGCAGGAGAGGGAGATGTTGTCGCAATAAAAGGCAGAATGCAGTCGCGTCCTTATGAAACAAAGGATGGTACAACGTATTTAAGTTATGATATTATTGCAGAGAAAGTATCTTTTATTGGAAAAGAAGGATAAAATTTTATAAAAATGTTTTCTTTCTTATACAGCACCTTTGTTGGTGCTGTTTTAATTTGCAAGAATAAAACAAAATAAAAAAGTCCACGAGGACTTTTTTATTACTATCTGTTGTAGAATTCTACTACTAGAAGTTCGTTGATTTCCTGATTTAATTCACTTCTTTCAGGAAGACGAAGGTAAGTACCTTTTTTTGCGTCTTTGTCTACATCAACAAATGCAACAGTATTTAAATTAGCTTCTAGAGCTTCAGCAATAGATGCCATGTTTTTAGATTTTTCTTTAACTTCAATTGTAGAACCAGGTTTCACAATAAAGCTAGGAATATCTACTTTTTTACCATTTACAAGAATGTGTCCGTGGTTAACAAGCTGACGAGCACCACGACGAGTACGAGCAAATCCTAAACGATAAACGATGTTATCAAGTCTTGATTCCAACAATCCTAAGAAGTTGTCACCAGTAACACCTTTCATTTTGTTTGCTTTTGTATAAGTGTTAAAGAACTGACGTTCATTTAATCCATACATGAAACGGATTTTCTGTTTTTCGCGTAACTGTAAACCATAGTTCGTTAGTTTTACACGTTTTGTTGGTCCATGCTGACCTGGTGCATAAGCACGTTTCTGAAGTTCTTCTCCGGTTTCTAGAATTGAGAAACCAAGACGGCGGGATGTTTTCCAAACCGGTCCAGTTAATCTTGACATTTCTATGTCCTCCTTATTGTTTTATAGCTATAAAACAATAACAGTACAAATCATCATTACAATGTGTTCATACTTACGACACCATCACTCAAGGCAGCCGAGTTACTCGATGTCCCGTATCTTTTACGTTATGAACGCATACCTGTAAGACTTTGCATGCTGCTATCAATTTTATGCTTTATAATTCTAACAAAACGATGCGTAGGTGTCAATATTGAACTTTTAAAAAAAAGTAAGAAAAATGGAAAAGGTGCTTTGGATTGAAATGAGTTATATGATATAATAAAAAAGGTAATACACTGTGAAAGGGAGTTCCCTGTACAAATGAAAACTTGAAAGAGGTGCCTTTTATGAAAGAGTTCATTAATAATATAAAAAATGTTATATCAGCAGAAATGTTGATTTATATATTGATAGCTGTTGTTTTACTCGTTATTCTATCAATTCTGATGATGGCTTTACGCCAGAAGAAAGCTCGAAAAAAACTGGAAGATCTAGAACTGCATTATAATTCTTTGAAGAGTGTTCCTTTGGCTTTTAAGTTAAATAAAGCTGTAGCTTTATCCAGAGTTAATGAAATGATGGCTGAAACAGTCGAAACTTGTCGCAATGATTTTGATAATATTCAGGAAGAGCTTAAAGAGTGCAGCGTTTCCTTGGCTGAAATAGATGACTTGATTTATGTGCATAAAGTAAAAGGCGCTTTAAAAAAGATGTCTTCAATGGAACAAAGCATTGCGTTGCTTGACACCAAAATTCAAGGTGTGAATAATACTCTTGATGAGGTGTTGGAACAGGAAAGCGAACAGCGAGCTTCTATTAATGAATTAAAAGAAAGATTTCGCAAAGTTAAACGTGCAATTAATGAAAACAAGGCTTCTTTTTCCCAGTCATACGAACATATGGAAACAGAGGTCGCTTCAGTTGAAAAAATGTTCTCTGTATTTGAAGAATGGATGTTTGCTTCAGAATTTAATAAGGCTGCGGATCAGCAAAATGAAATTCGTGATGTTTTGCAGCATCTAGAAGAACTTACGCAGTCCTTGCCTCAATTATATGAAAAGGCAAAAGGTCTTCTGCCTCGAATGATTGATGAGGTGGGATTTCATTATGCACAAGTTAAGAACAAAGGTGTTTATATTGAACATTTGGAAATACGTAAAAATTTAGATGTTATTTCTGAAATGCTGAAAAACAATTTAACTAAGCTTCGAAATGGCAATCCAAAAGGTGTAGATGAGGATTTGCTTGAGTGTGAAAAAAGAATTAACCAGTTGGAAGAGCAAATATCGAAAGAAGAAAAAGCTTTTGATGAAATAAATGAAAATGTAGATCTTTTATTTGATGATGTGAAAGAAATCAATCATGACATTGAGGAAATTTCTAAATTATATAAACGTGTATATGAACGTTTTGGATTTGAAAACTGGTCTGAAAAATTAGCTGATGTAGCTGATAAATTGGCAGTACTAAACGATATGCAGCGTAAACTTGATAAAGTTATCGTTGATAAAGGAATCCCATATACGACAATCTTAGTTGCTTATCATGAACTTGAACAAAGTATTACTGCATTTCGCAAAGAAGTGTCAGATATGAAAGAAAAACTGAACAAAGCATGCAGTGATGAGGAACGTGCAAAAAAACAAATGGTAAAACTGCAGCTAATCTTAAATGAAATTCGTGTCAAAATGTCAAAACATCGCTTGCCAAATGTTTCTCAGAAATACAAGGATGATTTACATAAGGGAGAAGATATGCTAAAGGATATGCAAATTGTTCTTGATCACTCTCCATTAGATGTAAAGCAGTTAAACGGGCTATTAAAAAATGCAATTGATTATATTTATACATTATATAATGATGTCAATAATTTAGTTGGAATGGCAATTATGGTAGAAAATACAATTGTCTTTGGCAATCGCTATCGTTCTACGTATGCAGATATTGATTCAGAATTAACACGTGCAGAATTGTGCTTTAGAAATGGACAATATACAAAGGCATTGAAAATTGGAATTCAGTGTATTGAGAAAATTCATCCAGGCGCATACGAAAAAATGATGGAGAAGCATTCACAAGAGCAGTTGAAGGTGGAAGAATAATATGATTTATTTAGATTATGCATCAACAACACCTATTCGAAAAGAAGTTTTAGAGACTTATACAATGCTTTTGCATAAATATTATGGGAATAGTGATTCCCTGCATGAAATAGGAAGAGAAACTTCTAAATTGATGGAACAAAGCCGTGCACAGATTGCACAGCTTTTGCATGTTCATAAAGATGAAATTATATTTACTTCCTGTGCTAGTGAATCTAACAACTATGCAATTAAAGGTTTTGCGTGGCAAAATAAAAGAAGAGGGAATCATATTATTTCTAGTTGTGTTGAACACTCCAGTGTATCTATGGCACTTGAACAGCTAAAAGAGGTTTTTGGCTTTGAGATAACTTACTTGCCGGTTTATGAAGATGGAAAAATTCGATTAGATGATTTGAAAAAAGCATTGCGTAAAGATACGATCTTAGTGTCTATTATGATGGTGAATAATGAAACTGGGGCAATAAATCCTATTAAAGAATGTGCAGACTATGTGCATAAAAATTCACGTGCTTTCTTTCATGTGGATGGTGTACAGGCACTTGGAAAAGTAGATATTCCTTTGGAATCCGTAGATATGGCTACTTTTTCAGCACATAAAATATATGGGGTAAAGGGAAGTGCAATTTTATATAAAAAAAGTAATATTGAATTACTTCCTTTAATAAGTGGGGGACAGCAGGAATATGGATTAAGAGCGGGAACTAGCAATGCACCTGCTAATATTATTTTCGCAAAGACGCTTCGCCTTATGTTAGAAGAAAAAGATAAAAATTTGATATATGTACAAAAGTTAAATGAGGTGCTGCGCAAGGAAATTTCCAATATGGAAGATATGGTAATCAATAGTCCTGAGGATGCCTCTCCTTATATTTTAAATATTTCTTGTTTAAAAATTGGAAGTGAGGTAATGCTGAATGCGTTGAATAGGAAAGGTTTTGCTGTTTCTGCACAAAGCACTTGTTCTTCTCACAGCAAAGCTGTATCCAAGGTTCTTTTAGCTATGGGGGCTGGTGAGCTGCGAGCAACACATGCTATTCGTATCTCTTTGTCTCATTTAACGACAATGAAAGAAATTCAGGGCTTTTTACAAGCATTAAAGGAGATTTATTATGACTATAGAACAAAATAAAATCGTTTATGACCACATTCTGGTTCGCTTTGGAGAATTGTCTACAAAAGGCAAAAACAGAAAAGATTTTATTAAAAAATTATTAATTAATGTGCGTAATGCACTGCGTGATTTTGATGCGTTAAGTTATGAAAGAACACATGATCGCATGTATATTATTTTAAATGGTGAAGATCATGAGGCAGTGGCAGAAAGACTGAAAAAAGTTTTTGGGATTTCTTCTTTTTCGTTCGCAATCAAAGTCAAAACCGATATGGAAGTTATTCAGAAAACATGCTTAAAAGTTGCGCAGGAAACAGAAGGTTCTACTTTTAAAGTAGAGGCACGAAGAAGTTTTAAAATGTTTCCTCTTGTATCAGATGAAATTAATCGTGCTGTTGCTGGGGAAATTCTTCGCAATACTGACTGGAAAGTAAATGTAAAAACTCCAGATTTACGTATTCAAATTGAAGTGCACGAAGATGCTACCTATATTATGACTGGAAAAATCAAAGGAAATGGAGGATATCCAGTCGGTGTAGGAGGAAAAGCACTTGTTATGCTTTCAGGAGGCATTGATTCTCCTGTTGCCGCTTATTTAACAATGAAGCGAGGGGTGGCAATTGAATGTATCCATTATGCATCTCCTCCTTATACTAGTGATGCGGCACAAGATAAAGTTTTAGATTTAGCTAGAGCAATTGCTCCTTATCAGGGACATATTCGTGTGCATATCATTCCATTTACGGATTTACAGCTTGCCATTTATAAACATTGTGATGAAAGTTATGCAATTACGCTTATGCGTCGCATGATGTATCGTATTGCCCAGAAAGTAAGTGAAAAACAAAACTGTCTTGCTATTGTTAATGGGGAAAGTATTGGTCAGGTTGCCAGTCAGACATTAGAAAGTATGCAGACAATTAACTGTGTGACGGATATGCCAACTATTCGTCCTGTTGCATGTTTGGATAAATTGGAAATTATTGACATATCCAAAAAAATCGGTACTTATGATATTTCCATTCAGCCTTTTGAGGATTGCTGTACTATTTTTACGCCTAAAAACCCAGTTACAAAACCAACTCGTCACAAAGCTGAAAAATTGGAATCACGTTTTGATTTTGAAACATTGATTGATGAGTGCATAGCAAATATGGAAAGTATTGATGTGTACCCATCTGCGCAGGAAAAAGACAGCGAAGATATCTTTTAGAATAAAATAATAAGAATCTCTCATACTATGGATGAGGTGATTCTAGATGAATAATCGAAAACATTATCGTAGTCCAAAAGTACAGGAAGATTTATATCAGTATGAAATGGGAATCGAGCTAGGTGCTGATGTAGAAATGGAAAAGCAAAAGCATCAGAAACTATATGAGGAACAAGGCTTACACGATCAAATGAATGTACATATGGATACAGATAAAATGAAAAAGGAATAAGAAATATGCTTCGCTTTTCTAAGGCGAAGCATATTTTTGAAGAAGGAGAGAATATTTATGTTACAGTGTCCTAAATGTAAAAAACCTTTACAAAAGGATGGAAATCGCTATTGCTGCGACAATCATCATTCCTTTGATATTGCGAAAAGAGGATATGTTAATCTTGGACTAGGAAATCATCGTCAAACAGGTGATGATAAAGATATGGTGCGCTCCAGGACAGCATTTTTACAACATGGATATTACCAGCCATTATGTGATATGTTAACAAATATTTGTAAACAAAAGCAGCCTTTAATGTTAATTGATGCTGGCTGTGGAGAGGGATTCTATACGAACCAGATAAAAAGAGTTTTACCAAAATGTAATATTTTTGGCTTTGATCTTTCGAAGTATGCAGTGGATGAAGCCAGCAAAGCACATAATGGTGTGTTTTATGCAGTGTGCAGTGTCTTTCATATGCCGCTATCAAATACTTGTGCAGATATTGTATTATCAGTGTTCGCTCCTTTTGATACAAAAGAAGTATGCAGAGTATTGCAGAAGGATGGCTGGTTTATTAAGGTAGGACCTGGTCCAAGACATCTGTATGGATTAAAAGAACACTTATATGACAATGTATATGAAAATAAAATAGAAGATAATCGCATTTTAAATATGGAACTTGTTGATGAAAAAGACTTGTCTTATGAAATAACGATAGATGATCAGAAAGATATTTGGGCATTGTTTCAGATGACGCCTTATTTCTGGAAAACACCGAAAAAGGGAAGTGAACATTTGAAAACATTGTCATCTTTAACTACGGATGTAGAATTTCATATTGAAATCTATCGTAAAAAAGCGTGTGAGTAAGTTAAAACATAGGGGAAATACATTCTCAAGTGAAAAAGAGTATGTTATAATGGAAAGCGATTGATGAGAAAGGCGGATTTATAATGGCATTTGAAAATCTGAGTGAACGTCTTGGCAAGGCGTTTAAAAATATAACTGGAAAAGGAAAACTAACTGAAAAAAATATGAATGATATGCTTCGCGAAGTTCGTATGTCTTTGCTGGAAGCAGACGTTAATTATGGTGTAGTGAAAGATTTTATTTCGCGTATTAAAGAAAAAGCCATGGGGCAGGAAGTGTTAACTTCTTTGAATCCGGGGCAAATGGTCGTAAAAATCGTTCATGATGAAATTGTTGCATTGTTAGGGACAGAAGACGCCCCTGTAAACTATAAAAAAAGTGGTATTACAACAATCATGATGGTTGGTCTTCAGGGTACTGGTAAAACAACAGCATCCGCTAAGATTGCTAATTTAATGAAGAAGAAACAAGGGAGAAATCCTTTGCTTGTCGCATGCGATGTCATTCGTCCGGCGGCAATTGATCAGCTGAAAACATTAGGAGAATCCATTGGTGTTGAAGTATTTTCTTTAGGTGTAGAAACAAAAGCTTTGGAAACTGCTAAACAGGCAATGGTCTATGCGAAAGAAAATGGCTATGATACAGTACTGTTTGATACAGCAGGACGTTTGCATATAGATGATGAACTGATGCAGGAGTTATCCGATATTAAGGCCTATGTTCAGCCAGATGATATTTTGTTAACTGTGGATGCTATGACTGGTCAGGATATCGTAAATGTTGCTAGCAGTTTCCATGAGCAATTAGAAGTAAGCGGATTAGTATTAACAAAGCTTGATGGAGACTCTCGTGGCGGAGGTATCTTATCTGTTCGTGCCATTACAAATGTACCTGTTAAATTTGTTGGTTTAGGAGAAAAAATTGAAGATTTAGATGTTTTCCACCCAGATCGTATGGCAGATCGTATACTGGGAATGGGAGATATCATGTCTTTGGTTGAAAAAGCGCAAGAAAAAATGGATATGGAAGCTACCACAAAATCAACAAATCGTATGATGAGTGGTGAATTTACCTTAACAGATATGCTTGTTCAGTATGAACAAATTGAAAAAATGGGTTCTTTAGGTGGTATGATGAAGTTATTGCCGGGCATGGGACAGCTGGCTGGACAAATTGATGAAGCAAAAGCAGATAATAAAATCAAGAAAAGCAAAGCGATTATTCAAAGTATGACGCCGGAAGAAAGGGAAAACCCTAATATTTTAAGAGCTTCTCGTAAAAACCGTATTGCGAAAGGAAGCGGAGTGAGTGTTGCGGATGTAAATCGCTGTTTGAATGAGTTTGAAAAGATGAAACAGGTAATGAAGCAGTTCTCATCTCTTGCAAAAGGAGGAAAAATGCCAAACTTGGGTGGCTTAGGCGCAATGAAAAATATGCGTGCTATGAGTCGTGCTATGGGCGGTAAAAAGGGCAGAAAATTCTAGACAGAGCGTATAGGCTCTGTTTTCTTCTTTTTTAAACAAAGTGTAAAGGAAAAATACTTGACACCTAAAAAAACTCTGTTATAATAACATCTGTAATAAAAATTACAGGAGGAAATAGACAATGGTTAAATTAAGATTAAAAAGAATGGGTTCTAAAAGAAAACCTTTTTACAGAATAGTAGCTGCTGATTCTCGTTCACCGAGAGATGGACGTATTATTGAAACAATTGGAACTTACAATCCAACTACAAATCCAGCTTCTATTACAGTAAATGAAGAATTGGCTGTTAAATGGCTGAAAGATGGAGCGCAGCCTTCTGATACAGTACGCAACATCCTGTCTACTCAGGGCATCTTGAAACGTCTGCACGAAGAAAAAAACGCTAAGTAATTCTTATGATCGATTACGAACAAGTATTACTGGATATCGTAACACCAATGGTAGATGATAAATCCAGTATTTCTGTTAAGAAAATGGACAGTCTTGATGAGCGAGAAATTTTACTGTATGTATATGCAAACAGTGAAGATGTTGCTAGACTGATTGGACGCAGAGGATCAATGGCTTCCTCAATCCGTCATATGATGTCTGTTGCATCAAGAAAAGAAGATAAACGAGTTACTATTAAATTCGAATCTTATTAGGATGCAAAATGCATCCTTTTTTTGGAGGTAATATATGGAACAAATTACGATTGGTGTATTGGTTAATACGCATGGCTTAAGAGGGGAAGTAAAAATAAAAACAATGACAGATTTTCCGCATATTCGTTTTAAAAAGGGAGCTCTTGTTCATCTGCATGCAGAAGAGGGGCTGCTTTCTTTAAAAATTAAAAGTGTGCGTGAACAAAAAGGACTCTTGCTTGTGAAGTTTGATGGATTTGATGATATTAATCAGGTCGAAAAATGGAAAGGTTCTTTATTATCAATTGATCGAAAAGATGTTCATGAACTGGAAGAAGACGAAGCTTATTTCTTTGAACTAAAAAACTGTGAAGTGTTTGATGAAGAAGGAAATAAACTTGGTATCGTTAGTGAGGTGCTGGACACAAATGCGAATGCAATTTTGCGTGTGAAAGGTGTTAAAGGAGATATCTTGATTCCTTATGTGAAAGCATTCGTTGTTTCTTTTTCACGTGAAGATAAGAAAATTGTGGTTCATCTAGTGGAGGGAATGATATGAGGATAACAATTGTTACTCTTTTTCCTGAGTTTTTTGATAGTTTTGTTTCTACTTCAATTATTAAGCGTGCTTTAGATCGAAAACAGGTGGAATTTGATACGGTTGATTTCCGTAAATATACATTAGATAAACATAATCATGTAGACGATACGCCTTGTGGAGGAGGACAGGGGATGGTTTTAAGCCCTCAGCCAATCGTAGATTGTTTAAAGGATATACGAACACCAGATTCTTTTGTTGTGATGATGTCTCCCCAGGGAGCAACATTTACACAAAAAACTGCACGTCAATTTGCTTCTGAAATAAAACATCTTATTTTATTATGTGGTCATTATGAAGGGTTTGATGAAAGAATTCGTTCCTATGTGGACATGGAAATTTCTTTGGGAGACTTTGTTCTTACAGGAGGAGAACCGGCAGCCATGGTTGTTTCCGATGCAATCATTCGACTTTTAAACGGTGTTATTTTAGAAGAAAGTCACAGCGATGACTCTTTTGAAAATGGTTTGTTGGAGTATCCTCAATATACGCGTCCAATTGAATTCGATGGAAAACGCGTTCCAGATGTTTTATTAAGCGGTCATCATGAAAATATACGTAAGTGGAGATTAAAGGAATCTTTAAAAAGAACATTGGAAAAACGTCCTGACTTATTAAAAAATAGAGATTTTACAAAAGAAGAAAGAAAATTGATGGAAGAAATTAAAGCAGAATATAAAGAACAGTAAATAAAAAATAACTTTCTTTGAATATATCTTTTCTTTAAGTATTGAAAATGATATGATAGTAGCAGAAAGTGCCCGACTTTCTAATGTAGAAGATTTACATAAAAAATGTAAGAAAATTATTTACAAAGGCAATTCTTTTATGGTATTATTATCTAGCCTGTTATGGCAACGAGGTTCCGCTGGACAAAATGGTTTATGAGCCCTACGTAAAATATAGAAAAGGAGTGCCGAGTATGAACTTACAGTTAGTTAATGATGTAACAAAATCACAATTGAAAAAAGACATACCTTTCTTCAAATCTGGTAGTACAGTACGTGTACACGTAAAAATCAAAGAGGGAGACAAATCTCGTATCCAGGTTTTTGAAGGTTTGGTAATTGCAAGACAGGGTGGAGGAATCAGCGAAAACTTTACAGTTCGTAAGATTTCTAACCAGATTGGTGTAGAAAGAACATTCCCAATCCATTCTCCAATTGTTGACAAAATCGAAGTAGTTCGTCACGGTAAAGTTAGAAGAAATAAATTATTCTATCTTCGTGGACGTTCTGGTAAAGCTTCTCGTATTAAAGAAATTCGCTAAGCTTAAAAAAGTCGGGATTTATTCCGGCTTTTCTTTTTATATTTAGAAGTGGTGGAGGAATGTGCATGTTTTGGAAAAGATCTACAAACAGTAAGCATAAGAGTGAAAAAAAAGAAACACTTGTTAAAGTGCTTTTTTCCAATATTTTCTCACTTTTAAAAATCTTTGCTGTTTGTCTGATCTTAATTTTTATCATTACAAACTATGTCGTACGCCATATTCAAGTCAATGGAGGAAGTATGTATCCTACATTACATGATAAAGAATTTGGTTTAAGTAATGCGTTTGCGGCAAAATTTCAGGATATAGAACGTGGAGATATCGTTGTTGCATATGAAAACACACAATTATATACTTATGTTGTAAAAAGAGTGATAGGCCTTCCTAATGAGACGATTTCATGTAAAGATGACGTTGTCTATGTAAATGGAAAACCTTTGGATGAGCCGTATCTTGATAATGATTACGCGGATCGTTTTCGAGATGTTGGAGAAGTGTTTACAGAGGATTTTGACGAAATTAAATTAGGGGAAGATGAATATTTTTTGATGGGCGATAATCGAAGTATTTCTCAGGATTCCAGAGAATTGGGGCCTTTTGATCGCAATCAGATTCGAGGCGTTGGTATTTTTGTGTTATTCCCCTTCACTGAAATACGAAGTGCAAAATAGGAAGGTGATTGTGTGAAGAACAAGAAAGATAAATATGATATTTTATATAGTATTTTAGATTTTTTGCGAATGATATTGGTGGCATTCATCATATTAATGCTTGTCTTTACTTTTGTTTTACGTAAAAACACAGTGGTAGGTTCTTCTATGTATCCTACCTTGGAAGATGGAGAACATGTTATTGTAAATGTTGCGGCTTCTTATTTAACAGATATTGAGCGTTTCGATGTTGTGGTTGTACACAGCCCTGATAATAAAGATTTATGGGTAAAAAGGGTAATTGGCTTGCCTGGAGAAACAATTTCTTATCAAGATGGTATTTTATACGTAGATAATAAAGAGATAGAGGAACCCTTTTTAGATAAGAACTATGCAGAACAAGTTGTAAAACAGCAGCAATTAAAAACATTTACGCAGGATATGGCACCTGTAACTCTTAAAGATAATGAGTATTTTTTAATGGGGGATAATCGTAATAATTCTATGGATTCTCGCAGTGTAGGTCCATTTACCAGAGATAAGATTATTGCGAAAGGGATGTTGATCTATTCTCCAATTGATAAAGTGAGGTATGTCTCAAATGGAAAATAAACAAGATACAATTAGAATACAATGGTTTCCCGGTCATATGACAAAGGCAAAAAGGGAAATGCAGGAGAAAATGAAAATGGTGGATATGGTCATTGAATTAAGAGATGCCCGTATTCCCAATGCGTCTAAAAATCCGATGATCGAAGAATTATGCAATCAGAAGCCTCGTCTTATTATTCTTTCAAAAAAAGACAAGGCAGATGCGCTAGAAACAAGAAAATGGATTACAAAGCTTCAAAAAGAAGATGTTAAAGTGCTTGCTTTGGATATTATAAAGGAAAATATTACACCGAAAGTAGTAGAAGCTTCTCAAGAACTTATGAAAGCGAAAATTGAAAGAATGAAGCGAAGAGGGATTCGTCCAAGAGCGATTCGTGCCATGGTGGTAGGTGTTCCAAATGTTGGTAAATCAACATTTATTAATCGTATCTCCAAAAAGAAAATTGCGGTAACAGGAGATCGTCCAGGGGTTACAAAATCTCTGCAATGGTCAAAGGTAAATGCAAATTTAGAGTTGCTGGATACACCGGGAGTTTTATGGCCAAAATTTGAAGATGAAAAAGTTGGTGTTCTTTTGGCGGTATCCGGTGCGATTCGTGATGAAATCTTACCTTTAGAGGAAGTAGCAGCCTGGGCAATGCGTTTTTTAATGCAGCATAAACCGGAACTTCTTGAAAAACGCTATGCTATTGAATTAGATGAGGACCCTTATTCTAATTTTACGAAAATTGCAGAAAAAAGAGGCTTCTTAAAAAACGGGAAAGAGATTGATTTTAAACGAACGATAGAAACCTTTCTGCGAGAGATTCGTGATGATCGCTTAGGATCTATTACATGGGAGAATGCAGATGAAGTGTGAGAATCACTATGAAATAGAATGGTGGAAAGCAGGAAAGAAAAAAATTATCGGTATTGATGAAGCAGGCAGAGGACCTATGGCTGGACCGCTAGTTGTAGCGGCAGTAGCATTTCCACCAGGCTTTTCTCATGAAGAGATTTATGATTCTAAAAAAATCGGTGAGAAAAAAAGAAAGGCATTATTTAAAGAAATTATTCGTTTAGCAGATGAGTATCATATTCTTATCATTGAGCCCAAAATCATTGATGAATTAAATATTTATCGCGCTACACAAAAAGCTATGCAGGATTTAAGCAGCATGTTTGATGGGGCAGATGGCGTATTAACAGATGCAATGCCATTGCCTCAGTGTGATAAAGATGTGATTTCTCTTGTGAAAGGTGATCAGAAGAGTGTCAGTATTGCGGCTGCCAGTATTTTGGCTAAGGTAACAAGAGACTGTATTATGTATGCTTACGATAAACGATATCCTCAATATGGGTTTGCAAAACACAAAGGATATCCAACAAAAGCACATTTGGAGGCTATGCATACATATGGGGTAATTGATCATCTTTATCGTAAAAGCTATGCTCCGGTAGCTAAGATGGCACAACTGCAATTTGAACTGTAATACTCTGTGATAAACAGGGTATTTTTTTATTATGAAAAATAAATAAGAAAAATAAGAAAATTGTTGCAAAAAAATAAGAAAGTTCTATAATGAAAGTAGAAAGGTGGTGGCAAAATGTTTGAATGGGTAAAAAGTAATGTTTATTCACTGGTTGTTACCTTAAATCCGACAAACATTACTTTAAACAGTAGCGCTGCTGCATATTTTCAGGATATTCGCTGGTGCATGATTGGAATTGACAAAAAGAATCTTTCTTTAGCAATTCGACCTGTTACGAAGCGAGAGGTTGATTTGCAGCTTGTTTCTAAGGAGCAGCTGCATAAAGTCTCCATAGGAAAAGGATATGCTCGTATCAGCAATAAAGCCATCATAGAGGAATTGAGCATCTTATTGAAACAGACCATTGATGGCTTAAAGATGCATGCACAGTTTTCTGATAAAGAAAATATGCTGGTAGTTGATTTGAGTGAATTGATGAATGTAAAGGGGTGATGATGATGTGGCTTGTTTGGCTTGGAGTAGGATTGCTTGCGGTAGTTTTAGAATTGCTTACAGCAAGTGCTCTGGTAAGCATCTGGTTTGCAGTAGGGGCTTGTGCTGCGGCACTGGTATCTTTGCTTGATTTTTCAATTGGGATACAGATTGCAGTTTTTGTGATTATGTCTTTTCTGAGTATGCTTATTGTTCGTCCTGTTGCGGCACGCTATTTAAGAGGGAATGTTGTTAGAACAAATGCAGATCGCTATATTGGGGAAAAAGGAATCGTAACAAAAAAGATCACTTCCAATGATTGGGGAGAAGTGAAAATTCAAGGGACCATATGGCATGCAGTCAGTGTTGAGGATGAAGAAATAGAAGAAGGAAGTCGCGTAAAAGTGGTTGCAATCGAGGGGGCAAAACTCCTTGTGATGAAATTACAAAATGAAGATAAATAAAGGAAGGTAGACTATGAATATTTTAACGATTATCATTATTGTTGTTGTATTATTACTTATTGCCGGTTTATTTGCATATTTGGTTCGAATTGTTCCACAGGCAACATCTTATGTTGTAGAGCGCCTGGGTGCATATCATTCCACATGGAATACGGGAATTCATGTGTTGATTCCTTTTGTGGATAGAATTGCGAATAAAGTTACATTAAAAGAAATTGTAAAAGATTTTGCACCGCAGCCAGTTATCACAAAAGATAATGTAACGATGCAGATTGATACAGTTGTTTATTTTCAGATTACAGATCCTAAATTATATACGTATGGAGTTGTTGGACCAATTACTGCAATTGAAAATTTAACCGCAACGACACTTCGTAATATCATTGGGGAATTGGAACTGGATGAAACATTGACATCTCGTGATATTATTAATACAAAAATGCGTGCTATCTTAGATGAAGCAACTGATCCTTGGGGAATCAAAGTAAATCGAGTGGAAGTTAAAAATATTATTCCTCCACGTGATATTCAGGAAGCAATGGAAAAACAGATGCGTGCAGAACGTGAACGTCGTGAAAAAATTCTGCAGGCAGAGGGAGAAAAGAAAAGTGCTATCTTAACTGCCGAAGGTGAAAAAGAAGCGATGATTCTACGTGCAAATGCGAAAAAGGAATCTATGATTGCTGAGGCTGAAGGGAAAGCAAAAGCAATGGAGCGTATTTATGAAGCACAGGCTCGTGGTATTGAAATGATCAAAGATGCAAATCCAACAAAAGAATATTTAAGCTTGAAGAGTTTGGAAACTTATGAAAAAATGGCAGATGGAAAAGCTACTAAAATCGTAGTACCAAGCGAATTGCAGAATATGGCATCTTTACTAACGAGTGCAAAAGAAATATTAGTAGATGATGCGAAAATTGATTTATTAAAGGGAAGTATAGAAAAATAAAAAACAAAAAAATCATAAAAGAACTGTTTTTATGCAGTTCTTTTTGTATATTTGCATCTTTGTATCGTATAAGAAATAGGAGGTGTTTTTATATGAGAGAACAAATTTTATATTATGCGGTAAAATACAAAGGTGAATGGAAGTATATACAAAAAGCAATAGAAGCAAATGAACCATGGGAAAAAATAGAATATAATGGAAATTTTGTTACTGTGCTTGATAAAGAATATCCGGAAAAACTAAGAAAATTACAATATGCGCCATGGATCTTGTTTTATGAAGGAAATCTTGCGCTGCTGGATAGAAAAAGTGCAGGAATTATTGGAAGTAGAGATGCAAGTGAAAAAGGAGTAGAAATGTGCAGGACTTTATGCAGGCATTTGTCAAATAAGTATGTTGTGGTTAGTGGACTGGCAAAAGGAATTGATTCCATTGCGCATCAGTGCAGCTTAAACAGAGGGACGATTGGTGTTATTGGATGTGGGCTGGATGTGATTTATCCAAAGCAAAATGAAGCACTTTATAAAACGATGCGTAAGAATCATTTGATTTTAAGTGAATATCCTAAAGGGGTAGCTCCATTAGCGTTTCATTTTCCATGGAGAAATCGAATTTTAGCGGCATTAAGTGATGTTGTTATTGTTGTGGAAGCAAAGAAAAGAAGTGGTTCTATGCTTACGGTTAATGAAGCATTAGCATTGGATATTCCAGTGTACTGTATGCCTCATGCTTTTGGAGATGCTTATGGAGAAGGAGGAAACTTACTGATTGCGCAAGGGGCAGGTATTTTAAGCGATATTACAGATATTGAATTAATTTGAGATAAAAAGCTTGACAAATTCTGAAAAAAATCAAACAATAAGAGACGTACATTTTAAGCAAGGAGGACATAATGAAGAATTTAGTTATAGTGGAATCCCCTTCCAAATCAAAAACGATTGAAAAATATTTGGGAAAAGACTATCATGTCGTTTCTTCAAAAGGACATATACGTGATTTAGCGACTACTGGAAAAGGTGGTCTTGGAATTGATGTAGAAAATGATTTTGAACCTACATACAAAATTAGCAGCGACAAACGTGCTGTTGTTAAGGAATTAAAGGAACTGGCTGGAAAAAGTGAACATGTATATTTAGCAAGTGACCCCGATCGTGAAGGTGAAGCGATTGCATGGCATTTGGCTAATGTTTTGGATCTTGATATGGCAGATGAAAACCGTATTATCTTTCATGAGATCACAAAAAACACAGTTGTTGAAGCGTTGAAACATCCTCGTACAATTGATCAGAATCTGGTGAAAAGTCAGGAAACACGACGCATGCTGGATCGTATTATTGGGTTTAAGTTAAGCAAGCTTTTACAAAACAAGATACGTTCTAAATCAGCAGGACGTGTACAATCGGTTGCTTTGCGTTTGATCGTTGAGCGAGAAAATGAAATTCGTGCATTTAAAAGTGAAGAGTATTGGACATTAGGTGCGAATTTTGAAAAAGATGGAAAAGAATTTAAAGCAAATCTAATTAAGGTAGATGGAAAGAAAGCAAATTTAAAAACACAGGAAGATGTAGATGCGATCATTGCACGCTGCAGCAAAGATTTTATAGTGTCTTCTATTGAGAAAAAAATACGTAAAAAAGAAGCACGTATGCCTTTTATCACTTCTACATTACAGCAGGAAGCTAGTACAAAATTGGGCTTTGGTGCGAAAAAAACGATGCAGATTGCACAGAAATTGTATGAAGGTCTTCCTTTGGCAAATGGTACAGAAGGTCTTATATCTTATATGCGTACGGATTCTACACGTTTAAGTGATGTTTTTGTAAAAGATGCAGAAAGTCACATTGAAACAATTTATGGGAAAGAATATTGTGGACGCGCTCGTCAGAAAAACAGTGAAAATGCACAGGATGCTCATGAGGCAATTCGTCCTACGAATATTAAAAATACACCAGAAGAGGTTAAGCCTTATTTGACAAATGATCAGTATAAATTGTACAAACTTATTTATGCGCGTACATTGGCATCTTTAATGGCTGCCAGTCGTTTTGATGTCGTAAATGCACAGATTGTGTGTGATGGCTGTGAATTTAGTGCTAATGGTTCTATTTTGATGTTTGATGGATACTTAAAAGTTTACAGTGACTATGAAACGGTAAAAGATGAAATGTTGCCGGCAATGCAGGAACAAGAGGTTTTCCATGAAGTAGAATTGGAAGGAAAACAGCACTTTACAGAACCGCCGCTTCGCTATAGTGAAGCACGTTTGATTAAAGATCTGGAAGAGAAAGGCATTGGTCGACCTTCTACGTATGCAATTATCATTGATACTTTGCAGGCAAGAGGGTATGTTTCTTTGGATAGACCTAGTGAAGGAAGCAAAACGAAAGTCTTTTTTCCTACAGAGCAGGGAGAACTTACAGATGCGAAATTACAGGAGTTTTTTAATTCTATCATTAATGTAACGTATACGGCTGATATGGAACATCATTTGGATGAAATTGCGAATGGAGAACGAAATAACATTGAAGAACTCCGTACATTTTATAATCAGTTTGAACCTTTGTTGGAAAATGCTTATGAAAACATGGAGAAAAAGGAATTAGAGAAAACGGGAGAAAAATGTCCAGAATGCGGAAATGATCTTGTATACAGGGTAGGACGCTATGGAAAATTCATATCCTGTATAGATTTCCCTAATTGCCGTTATACCAAAAGTGAGGAAGAAGAGGAAAATGGCGGTGTAGAGGAAGTTTGTCCAAACTGCGGTAGTAAAATGGTGATGAAAAAAGGACGTTATGGTTCTTTCCTGGCTTGCAGCAATTATCCAGAATGTAAATATATTAAAAGCACAAAGGTAAAAGAAGATCCTGTGCCTACTGGAGAAAAATGCCCAGAATGCGGACATGATCTGGTACAGCGTAAATCACGATTTGGTACGACATTTGTAGGATGCAGCAATTATCCAAAATGTCGTTATATCAAAAAAGAGCCTAAAAAAGCAAAAGCAGAAAAAACGTCTAAGGATGAAACCAAGAAAACTGCGAAAACAACTAGAAAAAGTGCTAAGAAAGTTGTGAAAAAAGCAGGAAAGAAAGATGAGGAAAAAACATCATGAAAAAAGTGACGATTGTAGGGGCTGGACTTGCAGGATGTGAAGCCTGCTGGCAGCTTGTAAAAAGAGGAATACCAGTACGTTTAATTGAAATGCGTCCAAAGAAAAGTTCACCTGCGCATCAAAGTGATGCTTTTGCGGAGCTTGTTTGTTCCAATTCTTTAAGAAGTGATTCTTTGCTTAATGCAGTTGGGATTTTAAAAGAGGAGATGCGTCAATTTGACTCTTTGATCATGCGTATGGCAGATACACACAGAGTGCCTGCTGGAAGTGCTTTAGCGGTCGACAGGAAGAACTTTTCAAAGGCAATCACAGACACTTTGTGTTCACACCCTCTTGTAGAAGTTGTTCATGAAGAGATTTGTGAAATTCCCGAAGGACCAGTTATTATTGCCAGTGGGCCTTTGACAAGCGATTCTCTTAGTCAGGCAATACAGCGTTTAACAAAAGAAGAATATTTTCACTTTTATGATGCGGCTGCGCCGATTATAGAAAAAGACAGTATCGATTTTACAAAAGCGTATGTGAAATCTCGATATGATAAAGGTGAAGCTGCCTATATTAATTGTCCAATGTCAAAAGAGGAATTTGATCATTTTTATCAGGAATTAATACATGCGGAAACAGCGCATCTGCATGACTTTGAGGAAACGTATTTTGAAGGATGCATGCCTTTTGAAGAAATGGCAAGACGAGGAGAAAAAACATTGCTGTTTGGGCCTATGAAACCAGTTGGATTGGAAACACCGGATGGGAAACTGCCTTATGCAGTCGTTCAGCTTCGTCAGGATAATGCAGTTGCTACGCTTTATAATATAGTTGGTTTTCAAACGCATTTGAAGTGGGGAGAACAAAAACGTATTTTAAGTATGATTCCAGGATTGGAAAATGTATCAATTGTGCGTTATGGTGTTATGCATCGAAATTCCTATTTGTGTTCACCAAAAGTATTAAGACCTACGTATCAGCATATCGAGCGTGATGATTTGTTTTTTGCAGGTCAGCTAACAGGTGTGGAAGGATATGTAGAAAGTGCAGCAAGTGGTTTGTTAGCAGGATTAAATATGGCAAATCTGATAAGAGGAAAAGAGTGTGTAGAATTACCTAGTACTTGTGTGATGGGTTCTATGGCACAGTATATTACACATGCTTCTCCTAAGTACTTTCAGCCTATGAATGCGAATTTTGGAATCATGCAGCTGGAAGGGAAAGTAAAGAAAAAAGATCGCAAAGAAGCTTTTGCTAAACAGGCACTTGCGGTGATTGAAGAATATCAGGAGAAATTTGCTTAATGGAAACGTATGTTGAGCGGTTTCTTAAATATTTAAATGATATAAATAGTGGAAGCAAACATACATACGATGCTTATGAAAGAGATATAAAAGAATTTATCTCTTTTTTAACATCACAGAATGTGTCTTCGCTTGAAGATGTCGATCGAATTCTAATTATGGGGTATGTTACCTATTTAAGGAATAAGGCAGGGACAATGGGGACTTTAAAAAATTCTACGATAGCTCGTAAATTGAGTTCTCTTCGCTCTTTTTATCGATATCTAAATGAGTATGTGGGCATTCAAAACAATCCTTTTTTGTATTTTAAAGCTCCTAAAAAAGCAAAACGTATTCCAGAGTTTTTGTTTTATGATGAAATGGAAACTTTTTTATCATCATTTGATTTATCAAAACCAGAAGAGTTAAGAGATCGTGCCATGTTTGAACTTATGTATGCTTGTGGAATGCGTGTAAGTGAAATCTCTTCTTTGCGAATAAGGGATATTGATTTTATAGAACAGATCGTGCGTATTACAGGAAAAGGGGATAAGCAGCGCATTGTTCCTTTCTATGATACAGCGAAACAATTGCTTAAGTCCTATTTACATACGGTACGTGGACTATGGTGTGATGGCAGCCACGATTATGTTTTTGTGAATCAGCGAGGAAAACAAATGACATCCAGAGGGATTCAATATCGCTTGGATATAGCTGGTAAAAAAACGGATTTGCAAGTGCATCTTCATCCCCATATGTTTCGTCATAGTTTTGCAACACACTTGCTGGATAATGGGGCAGACTTAAGAGTGGTACAAGAACTGCTGGGACATTCTTCTTTGTCTACAACACAAATTTATGTACATGTATCACAAGAACGTTTGAAACAGACATATTTGAATGCTCATCCTCGTGCAGAAAAGAACAATACGATCGAATAAAAGTAAAAATTAAAAAATTTGTTGAAAAGATAAACAGGTATGTTATAATATTTAGTGATGCGTGATTACTTAACGCAGACTACACACATCACGGATTCGCACAGCCCGTGCTTTAGATGCGTGAATGCATTGATGATAAGTTGCTGTCGTTAGAAGTGGTGGAGGACGTAACGGAAAGTGAGGATATTAAAATGTCAGTAGTATCAATGAGAAAATTATTGGAAGCTGGTGTACACTTTGGACATCAGACTCGTAGATGGAATCCAAAAATGAAACCAAACATCTACGCTAGCAGAAATGGTGTTTACATCATCAACTTGGAAAAAACTTTGGAACAGTTGGATGTTGCTTATGCTGCAATGAAAGAAATCGCTGAAAAAGGCGGAAAAGTATTATTTGTAGGAACTAAAAAACAGGCACAGACTGTTGTTGTTGAAGAAGCACTTCGTTCAGGAAGTTTCTTTGTAAACCAGAGATGGTTAGGTGGTTTATTGACAAACTATCGTACAATTCAGAAACGTGTTCGTCGTTTGATTGAAATTGAAGAAATGGAAGCAAACGGAACATTGGATCTATATCCTAAAAAAGAAGTTGCTCAGGTTAAAAAACAGAAAGCACGTTTGGAAAACTTCTTAGGTGGAATTAAAGAAATGAAAAAATTGCCTAATGCAATTTTTGTAATTGATCCAAAAGAAGAACATAACGCTGTTGCAGAAGCTAAAAAATTAGGAATCCCTGTATTTGCTATGGTAGATACAAACTGTGATCCAGAAATGGTAGATTATCCTATCGCTTCTAACGATGATGCTATGCGTTCAGTAAAACTTATTACAACATTAATGGCAGATGCTATCGTTGAAGCAAAAGGTGGATTGTTAAGTGTTGCTCACAGCGTTGACGAAAATGAAGAAGATGTAACAATGAAAGATGTTATCATCAACGTTGAAGAACAGATTGCTGAAAATGAAAGACGTCGTCGTCAGAGAAACGAAGAACGTCGTAACCGTCGTCCATTCGACCGTAACCGTGGACGTAATGGAAAAGCTCCTTATCAGAAACGTGAAAATGTAAAACCTGCTGAAGAAAAAACAGCTGAAACAGCAGAAGAAAAAGCTGCTGAATAAATAGCATTTAGGAGGATAAAAACATGATTACTGCTGCTATGGTAAAAGAACTGCGCGAAAAAACTGGTGCAGGGATGATGGATTGTAAAAAAGCTTTAAGTGAATGTGATGGAGATATGGAAAAATCCATCGACTGGCTACGCGAAAAAGGTATCGCAAAAGCTGCTAAAAAAAGTGATCGTATTGCTGCTGAAGGACTTACTCGTTCTGCAGTAGAAGGAAACACTGGTGTTGTATTTGAAGTTAACTCTGAAACTGACTTCGTTGCGAAAAACGAACAGTTCTTGGGATTGTTAGACACAGTACAGACTTTATTAGTTTCTAATAAACCAGCTGATGTAGATGCTGCTCTTGCTTGCGCAACTGCAGAAGGTACTTTAACTGATACAATCACAAATGCAACAGCAACAATTGGAGAAAAAATTTCTCTTCGTCGTATCGCTGTTGTTGAAAAAGCTGATGATGAATTCTTCGGAAGCTATGTTCACATGGGTGGTAAAATTTCTGCTTTAGTTACATTAAAAGGAAAAGCAGATGAAAAAGTTGCGAAAGACATCGCTATGCAGGTAGCTAGTATGGCTCCTCAGTATGTTAGCCGTGACGAAATGCCAGCTGATGTTGTTGAACATGAAAGAAAAGTACAGACTGAAATCGTTAAAAATGATGAAAAATTAGCTAACAAACCTGAAAAAGTATTAGCTGGAATCATTGAAGGAAAAATCAGCAAAAACTTAAAAGATTTATGTCTTGTTGAACAGGAATTCTTCTTGAATCCAGATCAGAAAGTTGGTCAGTATTTGAAAGAAAACGGTGTTGAAGTTGTAAGCTTTGTACGTTATGCTGTTGGTGAAGGTATCGAAAAACGCGAAGATAACTTTGCTGAAGAAGTAATGAGCCAGGCATTTGGTGGTTAATTAAAACAAGAAAAGGAAACGATATCGTTTCCTTTTTTCTAGGGAGAGAGATTTCTTTTGAAGAAATATAAAAAAAAGGAGATTTCTCTTCCTTTTTGTAAGTATTTTCATTATAATTATAACGAAAGCAAAAAAGCAAAGGTGGACTTGGTATGTATAAGCGAGTATTATTAAAATTAAGTGGGGAAGCTTTATCTTCTCCAGGAAATGCGTTTGATCCTGCAATCTTAAAAGCATTGGCGGAGGAATTGAAACAAGTACGTGAATTAGGTGTTGATTTAGCCATTGTTGTTGGTGGAGGAAACTTCATTCGTGGTAAAATGGCTGAAAGTATTGGTATTGAGCGTGTACAGGGTGATTACATGGGGATGCTTGCTACAGTCATTAATGCATTAGCTGTACAGGGAGCATTGGAACAGGCTGGTGTTCCTACACGAGTACAAACAGCAATTGAAATGCAGAAAGTAGCAGAGCCTTTTATTGTAAGAAGAGCTATTCGTCATTTAGAAAAAGGGCGTATTGTTATTTTTGGTGCAGGTACTGGAAACCCTTATTTTTCTACAGATACAACTGCAGCACTTCGTGCAAGTGAAATTGGGGCAGATGTTATTTTGATGGCTAAAAATGGGGTTGATGGTGTATATAGTGCAGATCCTAAGACACACCCAGAAGCTGTAAAATTTGATTCTTTAAGCTATATGGATCTTCTTCAGAAGGGACTTCAGGTAATGGATACAACCGCTACAAGTATGTGTATGGATAACGATGTAGACTTAATTGTATTTAATATGAATGAACCTGGAAATATTTTAAAAGCAGTTCGTGGTGAAGTAAACGGAACGATTATCTCAAAGGAAGGAAATTAAATTATGGAAATTTTAGAACTTACAAAGCATAAAATGGAAAAAGCAGTAGAAATGCTGCAGGGAAACTTAAAAACAATTCGTACTGGTGTAGCAAATGCTTCTTTGCTGGAACATGTTGAATTTGAATATTATGGCAGTATGACACCTATTAATCAGGTTGCTAGTATTAAGGTTGTTGAAGGACGTCAATTGGTAATCAAACCTTATGACAAATCTACATTAAAAGATTTGGAACGTGCAATTGCTACAAGTGATACAGGTTTAGTTCCACAGAGCGATGGAGAAGTTATTCGCTTGAATGTACCTGCTTTAACTGAAGACAGACGTAAGGAACTTACAAAAACAGCTGATAAAATGGGAGAAGAAGCTAAAATTGCGATTCGTAATGTACGTCGTGAAGGTAATGATGCAATCAAAAAAGATAAAGAACTGACAGAAGATGAATCTAAGAAGCTTCAGGAAAAAGTTCAGAAATTAACAGATGAATACGTTAAAAAAGTAGATGCAGCTGTTTCAGAAAAATCTGCAGAAATAATGAAAGTTTAATATTCGATATTTAGAAATCTGTTTCATGCAGATTTCTTTTTTAATTTGTCTTTACTTGCTATATGCTACGTATTTTAAAAGATGGGTTTGTTTGTAGATAGTGTTGACTTATGATATAATATAAAATATGGAATTATGGAAATGAGGAGGTTGTCAATCATGACAGAAAGAAACATCCCCCAGCATGTAGCAATTATTATGGATGGAAATGGCAGATGGGCAAAGAAAAGAGGGCTCCCACGTACTGCCGGTCATAAACAGGGAGCTGAAAATATTCGTAAAATTGCAATTGCATGCAATGATTTAGGTATTAAGGCTTTAACGTGCTATGCGTTTTCTACAGAAAACTGGAAACGTCCAGAAAGTGAAGTGGACTATTTATGCAAGTTGCCAAAATTATTTTTTAATCGTTATCTTGCAGAATTGAAGAAGAATAATATACGTGTTACTTTTTTAGGTGAAATTGAACGTTTTCCTAAAGAAACACAAAATGTTATAACAACGGCTGTTGCGGAAACTGCACAAAACACTGGTCTTATTTTATGTCTTGCAGTAAATTACGGTTCTAGAAGAGAAATAACACTTGCTGCACAGAAATATGCACAGGATGTCATAGCTGGGAAAGCTCCAAGTGATATTGATGAAGATACTTTTGGTGAGTATATGATGACACAAGGTATGCCGGAAGTTGATTTAATGATACGTACAAGCGGTGAATTACGTATCAGTAATTTCTTGTTATGGCAGATAGCATATGCAGAGTTGATTTTTACACCAGTTGCATGGCCGGACTTTACAAAAGAATGTCTAGAAGAATCCATTGACGAGTTTAATCATAGGAATCGAAGATTTGGAGGGTTAACGGAATGAAAACCAGAGTGATAACAGCAATAGGGATTCTTGCCTGTGTAATACCGCCACTTCTGTTAGGTGGTTGGCTTTTGAATCTGTTAATTGCATTTATTATTATTGCAGGAGGAATTGAATTGCTCGGCTTAAGTGAACATAAAGATCATTGGCCAGCAGTTGTATTGCCACTTGCTATTATTTGTGTCTTTGTGTTAACTTTCTGTACAGAAAGTTTGGTTCTTCCACTTCTTGGAGTCTTTATGCTGGGGATGTTATCAATTCCTGTTTTTAGTGAAAAGTTTCCAGCAAAAGATAGTTTTCATTGTATCGGATATATTGCTTTGTTTGCTTTAATTGCTCGCTCTTTTTTATATATTTATGAAAAAGACGCAATGTTTATTTGGTATATTATTATCGCAACTTACGTATGTGATACAGCTGCATATTTATGTGGAAGATTTTTTGGTAAACATAAGTTAAATCCCCGTGTTTCTCCTAAGAAAACATGGGAAGGTTCTATTGGAGGATGGTTTTTTGGAGCAGTTCTGTCTTTTGCCTTTGCATGTTTATGTATAGACAATGTATCGGTTACTGGGATGCTGTTTGCCAGTATGATTTTAACAATTACAGGACAGATAGGAGATTTAGCATTCAGTGCTATCAAACGTTCTTATGGAATCAAAGATTTTTCAAATTTACTGCCAGGACATGGCGGTGTATTGGATCGTGTAGATTCTCTTGTATTTAATTTTATTTGCTTTTATTTGATGCTGGTGGTGATGACTCTATGAAAAATATTGTATTATTAGGTGCTAGTGGTTCTATTGGAACGCAAACAATTGATGTTGTTTTACACCATAGTGAAAAGTTTCGTATTATTGGATTAAGTGTTGGACATAATATACCAAAACTAAAAGAAATTTTATCGCAGGTAAATACGGTTCGCTACGTTAGTGTTGCGGATGCACAACATCTATCTGAATTAGAAGAACTGTATCCAGATATTACATTTTATAGTGGTGATGAAGGATTGGTAAAACTGGCAAAGTTGACTGATTATGATATCTTTGTAGATGCTGTTGTTGGTTTTCGAGGATTGTTGCCATGTTTGGAAGCCATCAATAATGGAAAAGATATTGCTTTGGCTAACAAAGAAAGTCTTGTGGCTGGAGGACCATTGGTAAAAGAAGCTTTAAAAAGAAATAAGGTTCGTCTT
Source organism: Amedibacterium intestinale (assembly GCF_010537335.1). NCBI lineage: Bacteria > Bacillati > Bacillota > Erysipelotrichia > Erysipelotrichales > Erysipelotrichaceae > Amedibacterium > Amedibacterium intestinale. The sequence goes on along the minus strand of NZ_AP019711.1, from coordinate 866,949 downwards.
TATCCAATTGATTCAGAACATTCTGCAATTTTACAGTGCCTTCAGGGAAATGATAAAAAAGAAGTTGATAAACTCATCGTTACAGCAAGTGGTGGAAGCTTCCGCGATAAGTCTAGAGAAGAATTAAAAGATGTAACTGTTGAGCAGGCATTGAAACACCCCAACTGGAGCATGGGCGGCAGAATTACAATTGACAGTGCTACAATGATGAATAAAGGATTTGAAGTTATTGAGGCACATTATTTGTTTGACCTTCCTTATGAGCAGATTGATGTTGTATTGCATCGAGAAAGTGTCATACATTCAATGGTACAGTATCAAGATCATGCGATTATTGCACAATTGGGCAGTGCAGATATGCGTTTGCCTATTCAATATGCATTATCTTATCCAAATCGTCTAGTTATGCATAATGATGAACCATTTGATTTCACGAAGTATCCTGCTTTACACTTTGAAAAGATGGATTTTGAACGTTATCCTTTATTAGCACTAGCTTATGAGGTAGGAAGAAAAGGTGGAAATCTTGGAGCTATCATGAATGCGGCTGATGAAGAAGCAGTTTCTTTGTTTTTGAATAAAAAGATAAGTTTTCTTTCGATTGAAACCTATATTGAGAATGCAGTTAGAAACTTGCCATTTATTCAAAATCCTACATTAGAGGAAATTATTGATAGTGATAAAAAAGCTAGACAATTTGTAATAGATCAATGGAAGAAAGGAGCTGTTTCATGAGCGGCGTATTAAGTTTTATTTACTTTATTTTAATTCTTAGTGTTATTATCATTGTTCATGAATTGGGGCATTTGATTGCTGCTAAGAAGTTTAATGTATATTGTAAAGAGTTTTCGATTGGTATGGGCCCTGTTGTTTGGCAAAAGCAGAAGGGAGAAACTGCATGGTCTATTCGTGCATTTCCAATTGGTGGATTTGTCGCAATGGCGGGGGAAGAAGGAGAGGAAGAGGATACAGATGAAGATATCCCATTTGAAAGAACGATAAATGGTATTTCTCCACTTAAACAGATTGTTGTGATGGGCGCTGGTGCGTTTATGAACATCGTTTTGGCATGGCTGATTTTCATTGGTATTACCGCATGGCAAGGTGCAGTAAGTGTCCCTTCAAAAGCAATTGTCCAAACAGTTGCACCCAATTATCCTGCAGAAAAAGCTGGTTTTCAAGTTGGAGATGAAGTAGTAAAAATTCAAAGTAAAGAAGAATCCATAAATGTTAAATCAAGTGATGATGTTGTGGAATTTATTCAATATTATCCGCAAGATTTGACATTTACCGTTTTGCGTGACAATAAAGAAGTAAAACTTCATATGGATGCGCAATATAATGAAGAAGATAATATATATCAGATGGGAGTTCAATATCCACAAGGTGAAATTAAGAAATTAACTTTACTGGAAAGTATACCATATGGAACTGAACAGATGATAGATTCTGTTAAAAGTGTTATAGATGCTTTAGGAAAACTGATTCAAGGTGTAGGTTTACAAAATTTAAGTGGTCCTGTAGGTATTTATAATGTTACAGCGGAAATTACACAGGCTGGATTTATTCCTGTTTTGGCGTTGATTGCATTGTTATCAGTAAATATAGGTGTTATGAACCTAGTTCCAATTCCAATTCTTGATGGAGGAAGAATCTTTATTATTTTAATTGAAACATTGATTGGACGTAAGTTAAATGAAAAGGTTCAAACGGCAGTTATGATGGCTGGACTTATCTTGATTGTTGGATTAATGGTATTTGCGACATGGAATGATGTTGTTCGATTGTTGTAAAAAAGAACTTATATGGATTAAAAAAGGCTTAGATTCACTTAGAATTTAAGCCTTTTTAGATTTTTCTTTTCTATAAATAAAAAATCGATCCAAAGACCGATTTATTATGCAGCGATTGAATTTACTGCTTTTGCCAAACGTGATTTCTGTCTAGTTGCATAGTTTTTGTGGTGAATACCTTTAGCAACTGCTTTATCTAATTTAGAGTTAGCTGTGTTCAATGCAGCAACTGCAGCTTCTTTATCATTTGCTTCTACAGCAGATAATACAGCTTTAATAGCAGTTTTCAGTGCAGATTTCTGAGAGTTAACAGCTAAATTTCTCTTGTTGTTAGTTTTTACACGTTTTTTCTGAGACTGGATCTGTGGCATATTGCACCTCCTCATACTTATTGCCTGTAAATTATAACAAAAACACTTTGAAAAAGCAATAAAGTTAACTAAAAAAATCCATACTCTAATTGAGGTGTTTGAATAATGAAAGAAAAAAATACAATTTATACAGATTTTGCGGATGAAATAATAACAAAAGAAACAAAAAATAAAGCTTATAATTATACAGAAAAACGAAATGATTATATAAAAATGCATCATATATCTGTATTGGAAGATGAAAATGAACTGGGAAAAGAAAAAGGTGAATATATAACGATAGAATGTGAGGATATGGGAAATCATATAGCTAGAACACATATGGCAGAAGCGATTTGTGAAAGTATGATGCATATGTGCGAGGCAAGAAATTTGAAATTTCAAAAAATATTAGTAATTGGACTTGGTAATAGAGAAATCATTAGTGATGCTTTAGGTCCCTATGTAGCCTCTAAACTTTTGGTTACAGCGCATCTTTATGAAAATGAAGATAAAGCCTATTTGAAAGGCACAAGAAATGTAGCGGTGTTGTCACCAGGTGTTATGGGACAAACTGGTATGGAAAGTTTCTCTATTGTAAAAAGTGTTACGCAAATGTATCATCCAGATTTGATTATCGCAATTGATGCTTTAGCTACTCGAAACTTAAATCGCATCAACCGTGTTATTCAGCTGAATGATACAGGTATTCAGCCGGGAAGTGGTGTTGGAAATTATCGTCATGCTTTAAATGAAGCCTCTTTGCATGTGCCAGTGATTGCCATTGGTGTTGCCACTGTATCTAGTGTTGGTGCTATTGTGTCGGATGTATTACAAGATGAAAAAGATGCAAAGAACATCTTGAAACGACTATCTAAGGTGAAACGTATGGATATGATCGTTACACCGAAGTCTATGGATGATGCATTACAATATTTAACTGACATGTTATCAGATGGCATCAATCATTTTTTACATCCGGATTTTGATAATTTGTAGAAGAATGTAGATTTTTGCCTATTTTTTATAAACATGAACCTCCTGTATAAAACATACATTGTAATGCAGGGGGTGTTTTAATTGAGTGGAGGTATCAAGATTGCAGGAAAACTTTTGCTTATGTTTGCTTTCCTATGCGTTACACCATTTAAAGAAGGCTTTGAAAAGAAAGTGGCGACATCTTCATCTTTAATGAATAATCTTGTTTATCAGCAGAAAACACTTTCGAAAGATGTAGAATTGAAAAAACAATTAAATGTAATGGCAGATACTACATTTCAAAGCTTTAACGAAGACAGCAATGTTGAATCAACTTCGGATAGTCCTTTAATTGTGCCAAAAGAGCCAGAGAATGAAAAGCCAAAAGATACAGCAACTAAGGAAAAAGAATCTGTAAAAAAGAATGGAAAGAAAATTTATATTTATGATACGCATCAGGATGAAAAATACAATGATGGGAAAACGGTGTTAGATGGTGCATTTGTTCTTGCATCTTTACTAGAAAAGAAAGGGTATGAAGTGGTAGTAGAAACAAATAATTTTGCGAAATATCGCTCTGATCATAACATGACTTATGATGATGCATATTTAGTATCAGAAAAATTTATGAACGATGCCCTTGTGAAATATGGCGGATTTGATTTGTGTATCGATTTGCATAGAGACAGTGTACCAAGAGAGTATACGTATACAACGATTAATGGAAAAACATATGCGAAATCTATGATGGTTGTTGCAGGGAGTTCAAAAAATGTAAAAAGTGCTACGAAGATATCAACGACGTTAACTGACAAAGTCAACAAGCATGCAAATGGTATTATGAAAGATGTGATGACTAGAAAAGAAGCTTACTATAATCAATACGTTTGCAAAGGAGTCATTTTAATGGAATGTGGCAGTGAGAATAACTCATTTGAAGAAGTAAAAAACACTTTGGAAGTTGTAGCAGTCGGAATTGATGAAATGTTGAAGGAGGGGCTGAATATATGAAACGATTTATTTGGGATGCTTTGCTTGTTTTTTTGCTGGTGGCAGTGGGTTCTTATGTACAAAACAAAGAGACATCGAGTATGGATATCACACAAAAAGTACAGCAGTTTGAACAAGATATTGCGACACAAAAAAATGTTTCAAAACAAGTTCAAACAAATGAAATACAAAAAGAAAACAGGGCTTCTCGTATGGCCAAAACAACAAGTGATTTGGTTGTAGATGCTGTAAAGGAAACTGCTGGTTTATTTGCGATTGTGTTTGATGGTGTGCAGAAATGATATTTTCTAAATAAAATCTGTGGTATACTGTTATCGGTAGGTGAGAGTTATGAAGATTTTGTTTATGGGAACACCAGATATTGCAGTATCCATGTTAAAGCAGATTTTAGCAGATGGATATGATGTGATCGGTGTTGTTACACAGCCAGATAAAAAAGCAGGAAGAAAACAGGAATTAAAGATGTCAGAAGTAAAACAATGTGCATTGCAGCATAATATCCCTGTTTATCAGCCTGTACGTATTAAAGATGATTATAAAGATTTGATGATGCTGGGGGCTGATTTAATCGTCACTTGTGCTTATGGACAGTTTATACCAAGTGAACTGCTGGAAGCTCCAACGTATGGAAGTATTAATGTGCATGCATCATTGCTTCCAAAATTAAGAGGAGGTGCACCCATTCATAAGGCAATCATATATGGAGAGAAAGAAACAGGTATGTCTATTATGCGTATGGTAAAAGCAATGGATGCTGGTGCGGTCATGGCACAATGTAAGGTTAGAATTGAAGAAACAGATACAGCAGGAAGTTTGTATGATAAGCTGGCAGAAGCAGGGGCGAAGCTGTTAAGTGAAAGCATTGTGAAGATAAAAGAAGGGAAAGCTGTTTTTGTGGAACAGCAGGAAGAAAAAGCGACGTTTGCTTATACGATTTCAAAAGAAGAAGAATTTATCAGCTTTGATCGTGATATATCTAAGGTCTACGATCATATTCGCGGGTTGATTCCTTTTCCTGTGGGACATGGGATTATCAATAATAAAAAAGTAAAATTTCATAAAGTTAGAAAAGTAGAAAAAGCAATTTATTCAAAACCGGGTGAAGTACTTGGACTACTTGATGGCGGTTTTGCGATAGCAGCAGTAAATGGGTATGTTTTGATTGATGAAATCCAGATGGAAGGCAAAGCAAAAACAGATGCAAAAGCATTTTTCAATGGAGCTGGAAAGCAATTGGTAGGACAGTGTTTTTTATAAAAAGAAGCGGAAACAAAGCTTCTTTTTATATGAGAAAATTTTAAAAATTCCCTGTTTTCAAGGAAGTTAAACTCTGTTATAATAAGCACTAGTGTTAGGAGTTGAGAGCATGGATCAAAAACATATACGAAATTTTTCCATTATTGCGCATATTGATCATGGGAAATCAACATTAGCGGATCGTATTCTGGAAATCACAGAAACGGTTGAACAAAGAGAAATGAAAGAACAGCTGCTGGATTCTATGGATCTGGAAAGAGAAAGAGGTATTACCATCAAATTAAATGCTGTTCAGTTGAAATATACAGCAAAAGATGGAGAAGATTATATTTTTCATTTGATAGATACACCGGGACATGTCGATTTTACATATGAAGTATCACGTTCACTGGCTGCTTGTGAAGGGGCTGTTTTAGTAGTAGATGCTGCACAGGGGATTGAGGCACAGACACTTGCCAATGTCTATTTGGCTCTTGATAATGATTTGGAAATCATACCAGTTATAAATAAAATAGATTTGCCTAGTGCACAGCCGGATGTTGTGAAAAAGGAAATTGAGGATGTCATTGGGTTAGATGCCAGTGAGGCACCTCTTATTTCAGCGAAAAACGGATTAAATATTCAGGATGTATTAGAAGCAGTTGTACAGCATGTACCTGCACCTAGCGGAAATCCGGATGCGCCTTTACAGGCTTTGGTATTCGACTCTGTATATGATGCTTATCGTGGAGTTATTGCAATGGTGCGTATCAAAGAAGGAAGTCTTCGTGTTGGGGACACCATTCGTTTTATGGCAACAGGTGCAGAGTATGAAGTATTAGAGTGTGGTATTCGTAATCCAAAAGAAGTGAAAAAAGATTGCCTGGAATGTGGTGAAGTAGGCTGGCTTTGTGCATCTATTAAATCCATTAAAGATGTTCGTGTCGGAGATACGATTACAAATGCTAACAATGCAGCAGATGAGCCTCTTCATGGCTACAGAGAGATGAATCCAATGGTATATTGTGGATTGTATCCAATTGATTCTGCAAAATATAACGATTTACGTGATGCTTTAGAAAAATTACAGCTAAATGATGCATCCTTACAGTTTGAAGCGGAAACTTCACAGGCACTTGGGTTTGGTTTTCGCTGTGGATTCTTAGGGCTTCTTCATATGGATGTTGTACAGGAAAGAATTGAGCGAGAATATCATATTGATTTGATTGCGACAGCTCCTTCCGTTGTATATCATGCATATTTAACAGATGGCTCTATGATGCACATTGAAAATCCAAGTATGCTTCCAGAAGTACAAAAAATTGATCGCTTGGAAGAACCTTTTGTAAAAGCAAGTATCATGACACCGAAAGAATATGTTGGTGCGATTATGGATTTGTGTCAGAAAAAACGTGGTAACTACAGTGACATGCAGTATATTGATGAATCCCGTATGAATTTGATATATGAGCTTCCTTTAGGGGAAATCGTATATGATTTCTTCGATCGTTTAAAATCTGCGACAAAAGGATATGCTTCTTTTGATTATGAATTGATAGGGTATCAGCCAAATAAGTTGTCAAAAATGGATATCTTGTTAAATGGAGAAGTTGTCGATGCGCTAAGTTGTATCGTTCATCGTGATTTTGCTTATCCAAGAGGAAGGGCAATCTGTGAAAAGTTAAAGACATTGATTCCTAGACAGCAGTTTGAAATCCCAATTCAGGCTGCTATCAATGGGAAAATCATCGCTAGATCAGATATCAAGTCTCTTCGTAAAAATGTTCTTGCGAAGTGTTATGGGGGAGATATCTCACGTAAGAAAAAACTTCTAGAGAAACAAAAGGAAGGGAAGAAACGTATGAAAGCGGTAGGGAGTGTGGAAGTTCCTCAGGAAGCTTTCATGGCGGTTTTATCCATGGATGATGAAACAAAGTAGCTATGCATATGGCTGCTTTTTTCTTGCATTAACATAAACGTATTGATACCATATAAACAAGGGAGGGATATTATGGCACAGGCATGTTATCTTCATGTACCATTTTGCAGACATATTTGTGCATATTGCGATTTTACAAGATGTGGCTATCATGAAACACTGGCAGATAAATGGGTATCTGCTGTTGTAAAAGAGATACAGGAAAAGCTGCAAGCTCCTTTAAAGACCATGTATATAGGAGGAGGAACTCCAAGTGCACTGTCCTATGAGCAGCTGAATGTTTTATTAACTGCATTAGATCCTTATATACAGGAATGTGAAGAGTATACGATGGAAGCCAATATAGAATCTTTTTCTGAGGATAAGATTGCGTTGTGTTATCATCATGGAATTAATCGAATCTCTTTGGGGGTTCAAACATTGCAGCCAAAACTGTTAAAAATAATAGAAAGAAAGCATACGAAAGAAGAAGTACTAAGTAAAATTAAAGAAATCAAAAAAAATGGAATCGATAATATTTCGATTGATTTAATTTATGGATTGCCTGAACAAACGATGACAATGTGGAAAGAAGATTTAGAAGAGATTGTAACAAATTTTCCGATTGAGCATATTTCTTTATATGCCTTAACAATTGAAGAGCATTCCAAATTTGGAAGAATGGGTGTAAAGAATATAGATCCAGAAGTTGAAGAAGATATGTATGCATTTGCGCAAGAGTATCTTCCAAAGCATGGCTTTTATCAATATGAAATCAGTAATTTTTCCAAACAGGGTAAAGAATCAAAGCACAATTGCATGTATTGGAAATATGAAGATTTTTATGGGATTGGATGCGGTGCCAGTGGAAAAGAACAGCATGTTCGATATGATAATACAAAAAACATTCATACATATATCACACAGGGAAGTGTGGCAAATTGCATAACTTTAAACAAAGAAGATGAAATGTTTGAATTGATCATGATGAATCTTCGCTTAAAAAAAGGGATGGATTTAAATCATTTCAAAGAATTGTTTCAAGTGGATTTTGAGGAAAAATATGCATCTGTATTACAAAAGCAGATAGAAAAAGGTATGTTGGCGATAAGTGATGGATATATCAAGGCAACAGAAAAAGGATACCCATTGTTAAATGACATACTTATTGATTTTATGGAATAGGAGGATGAATAAATGATAAAGGAAATTGTGAAAGATTCCATGTTTTTGTCAATGAAAAGTGTGGAGGCTGATGTAAAAGAAGATCAGCAGGTAATTAAAGATTTAAAAGATACACTTTTAGCTTATAGAGATTGCTGTGTAGGCTTGGCAGCAAATATGATTGGTGTTAGAAAAAGAATTATTGCGATTAATGATGGAAAACTGTTTGTAATGTTGAATCCTGAAATTATCAAGTGCAGTGGAAGACACTATGAAGCAGAGGAAGGCTGCTTGTGTCATGAAGGTGAAAAGAAAACAATGCGTTATGAAAAAATCAAAGTATCCTTTATAGATGAAAAAGGAGTTAAAAAACTTCAAACTTTTAATGGCTTTACAGCACAGATCATTCAACATGAAATCGATCACTGTGAAGGTATCTTGATTTAAAAATAAAATTTTAATTATAGATGTGAGCATGAATACTTGCTAAAGATTAAAACAGTACAATGTATAGGTGATATTCAAAATAATTTGAAAACATATAAAGAATATTTAAATTAGAATGTAAGAGGATGCTGATATGAAGAAATTTTTAATATTATGTTTTACTTTCATAATGGGTTTCTGCCTTGCGGCATGTAGTGGTAGCGGAGGCAATGTACAAAATGTAAAAACACATGAGGTAGATTCTGCATTGTATTCTAAAAAAGAAATCAATTCTGCAATAGATACAATTAAGAGTGAGTTTAAAAAGGACTGGAAAGGATGTACTTTAACGGAAATATACTATGCTGGGGATAGTGTTTCTAAAGAGCATCAAGAATGGGCTGACAGATATAATGCAGATGAAACTATTGTTTTATTATCAAGTTTTGATGTTGATTCCTCAGGAGGAAATGGCTCTTTGAATCCTAATAGTACATATGATGGATGGAATTGGATTTTAGTAAGAAAAGAAGGAGAAGGCTGGGTTCACGTAGATCATGGCTATTAAGCGATTCCCGCTTATAGAAAGAAAGACTTCATTTGTTGATTGATATTGTATTTTTCGATATTTAGTGAAAGCAAACTCTTTGTTTATAGAGCACTCGATTCTATAATTAAGAAAAACAGAAATATGACTTGCATAAGGTACAGAGCCATGTTAAAATATAGAAGATTTTATACTTGGTCTGCTCGTGATATTCCTCAGCGACTCACTCAGTATAGAATGAATTTGAAAATAGGAGGAAATTATTATGTTATTAAAAAGCGAAAAACAGGCTATTATGAAAGAATATGCCAGATTTGAAGGAGATACAGGTTCTCCAGAAGTTCAGATTGCTGTTTTGACTGCTAGAATCAATCAGTTGACAGAACACTTTAAAGAACACAAACACGACTATCACTCTCAAAGAGGTTTGATGAAAATGGTTGGTCGTCGTAGAAACCTATTGACTTACTTGAAAAACAAAGACTTAGATCGTTATAAAGATTTAATTGCTCGTCTAGGACTTCGTAAATAAGTCATACCAAGAGTTCCGTTTAGGAGCTCTTTTCTTTTATCTTTAATTTTTTGTAAAAATGCTTTTTTCCTTTTCTAACCATGTAAAATATGCTATCATAAAAAAGACTAGAAAATTAGAGGTGAAGAACGTGACTAAACAGGTATTTAGTTTAGATTTCTGTGGGCGGGTGCTTACAGTAGAAACTGGTGAAGTAGCAAAACAGGCAGGTGGGTCTGCACTTGTTCGATACAATGATACAGTTGTTTTATCAACTGCTACAGCTAGTAAACAGGCAAAAGAGGGAATTGATTTTTTTCCGCTGACAGTATCTTTTGAAGAAAAATTGTATTCCGTAGGAAAGATTCCAGGAGGATTTTTACGTCGTGAAGGTAGACCAAGCGAGCATGCAACTTTAACAGCTCGTATGATCGATCGTCCAATTCGTCCATTATTTGCGGAAGGATTCCGTAATGAGGTACAGGTCGTAAATACGGTATTATCCGTTGATCAGGAATGTACACCAGAGATGACAGCAATGTTTGGTGCATCTTTGGCACTTTGTATTTCAGATATTCCATTTAATGGACCGATTGCAGGTGTTGTTGTAGGACGTATTGATGGGGAATATGTTATTAACCCTACACCGGAACAGATGGAAAACAGTGATATTCATTTGACTGTAGCAGGGACAAAATATGCAGTAAACATGGTAGAAGCAGGGGCGAAAGAAGTAAGCGAAGAAGCCATGCTTGGAGCTATCATGTTCGGACATGAACACATTAAAAAATTAGTAGCTTTCCAGGAAGAAATTGCAGCTGCAGTTGGAAAAGAAAAAATGGAAGTTACTTTATATACTGTTGATGAAGCAATTGATAAAGAAGTTCGTGATAATTTTGAAGCAGATATTCGTGCTGCTGTATCAATTGAAAAGAAATTGGAACGCTATGGCAAAATTGATGAATTGACAGAAGCAGCAGTTGCTCGCTTTGAAGAAAAAGAATATGAAAGTGAAGCAGAGAAAGCAAAAGCATTGAAACAGGTAAAAGAAATTTGCCATGGCATTGAAGCAGATGAAGTTCGTCGTTTGATCATTGAAGACAAAGTACGTCCTGATGGTCGTAAGATTGATGAAATTCGTCCACTTGATTCACAGGTTGATTTATTGCCACGTGTACATGGTTCTGCACTTTTCACACGAGGAGAAACACAGGTATTAAGTGTTACAACACTTGGGGCAATGAATGACAATCAGATCATTGATGATGTTACAGAAGTAGATACAAAACGTTTCATGCATCACTATAATTTCCCTCCATATTCTGTAGGGGAAACTGGACGTATGGGAAATCCTGGACGTCGTGAAATTGGACATGGAGCATTGGGAGAACGTGCTTTAGCACAGGTACTTCCTAGCACTGAAGAATTCCCATATACAATTCGTACGGTAGCGGAAGTTTTAGAATCGAATGGTTCAAGTTCACAAGCTTCTATTTGTGCAGGTACGATGTCTTTAATGGCTGCTGGTGTTCCTATTAAAGCTCCAGTTGCTGGTATTGCGATGGGTCTTATCATGAATGAAGAAACAAACCAGTATACTGTTTTAACAGATATTCAGGGTATGGAAGATCACTTCGGAGATATGGACTTTAAAGTGGCTGGTACAAGCGAAGGTATTACTGCATTACAGATGGATATTAAAGTAGAAGGTATCACTGAAGAAATTTTCCGTGAAGCATTGTCTCAGGCAAAAGGAGCACGTGCACAGATTCTGGAAAATATGATGCAGGCAATTAGTGAACCAAGAGAAGATGTTGGTACATATGCACCTAAGATTGAACAGTTCTATATTGATCCTGAAAAGATTCGTGAAGTTATCGGACCTAACGGTAAAATGATCAATAAAATCATTGAAGCTAGCAATGATGTGAAGATTGATATAGAAGATGATGGACATGTTGTCATCTATCATATGGATCGTGAATGCATCAGTAAAGCAGCTACTATGATTCGTGATATTGTTCGTGAAGCAAAAGTTGGCGATGTGTATGATGCAACAGTTGTTCGTATTGAAAAATTCGGTGCATTTGTAAATCTGTTCCCTGGCACAGATGGGTTGCTGCATATTTCTAAGATCTCACACGATCGTATAGAAAAAGTAGAAGATGCGCTAAAAATTGGAGACACAATTAAAGTTAAAGTCATGGAAATTGATGATCGTGGACGTGTAAATGTTAGTGCGAAAGCATTGCTTCCAAAGCCTAAAAAAGAAGAAAAACAGGAAGAGAAAGCAGAAGTAAAGTCTGAAGAAAAAACAGAAGAATAACAATATAGAAAAGAGGTTTTAATACATACGACCTCTTTTCTTTTTAAAACAAGTGCGCTTTTATTATGTTTAACAGGAAATTCTAAAAAAAATTATATGTGAATATTGTTTTAAAGAAGAAGATATAACGAAAATCATGATGAAAGTAGAAATAGATTGACATTTTATGAATATTAAATATTATATCTTATAATAGAATCATCTATGGTTATATAAAGGAGTGTATAGAAAATGATAAAAGTATTCTGGTTATTTATGATTAGTGGAGTTAAAGTGTTACTTACAAAAGGAATCACTTTAGTTCTGCTTCTGTTATCCATTTTTATAAAAGGGAAAATAAACCATTTTGATGAAAAACAGTGGGACATGTATTTTAAAAACATGAAAGTAGCGTTTGCTTTAAATTTTGGAAAACTAATCTATTTAGCAGCAACCATTGTGTCTTCTTTTATAGCCTATATCTTGTTTCGTATCACAGATTTCCAATATCCAATGCATTTGGCAATCATACTTTGTCTAGTAACTTCTTTTTATACATGGGTAAAATATAGAAAAGAAGGAAGACAGAAAATAATGGATGGATTTCAAAATATTCGTAAAAATGTAGAAACCAACTAAAATGAAAGAAAAGAGATATTATAGAAATTGGAACATTACAGTTCTATCCCCATAAAATCTCTTCTTTTTGAACCATGAAAATCACTTCCTGCAGTATAGATCATGTTGTTTGTTTTCGCAAGAGCATATAACCAGTTTTGTTGTTCTTTAGAAAATGCATGATAATATGCTTCCAGGCCATCAAGCCCCGCATTTTTCAATATTTCCAATATTGATAAAACTTCTTTTTCCGTAATATTTGTTTTCACAAACTGTTTGTATACACAAAAAGGATGTGCCCATACAGCTTTTCCACCTGCATTATGAATAAGTTGTATTGCATCTTCAACGGAAATGTTAATGTCATCAAATACAGAAGAAGCGTGCTCTATCATTGTAAGAATATCTTCAGAAACCATTGGGTATTTTTGTTTTACATGTGCAGTTACATCACGTAACTGTAATACATTGCCACAGCTAATGGAAATTTCTTCTTTTTTAATTGGATATTTCAGTATGCTAAGATGTCTGCATAATGTATCGTATGCATTTTCTACGTTTTCTTTTCGCTTTTTTAAAGCTTGTAGTAATTGTGGATTATCTTCATCAAAACCATAGCCCAGCAAATGAATAGTAAATGCCTTTTTTATGCTGTTAAACTGCATTTCTTTGCATGTAAATTCTATCCCGGAAACAAAAGTCATAGGGGCATAGCCAATTCTTTTTACTTCTTTTATTCCATCCACTGTATCATGATCTGTAATCGAGAACACTTCTACATTTCTTTTCAGAAGCATATCTAAAATTTCTTCAATTGTATAAATTCCATCTGAATATAAAGAATGTATGTGCGTATCTACTTTCATATTTACCTCCATTGATGTTATATCATGATCATAATTTTTTTGCTTGTTTTATAGTTTTATTGACCATTCTCTAAAAGAAAATGTACCACCGCCATGATGAAGTTTCCCTTCTGTTTTTAGCTGTTGTAATGCATCTTTTATACGAATGATGATTTTTGGCTGTATATCTAGAGAGTGATGTGCAGGAAACACTTGTTTTACGGGAAGTTGAGAAACCACTTCTAGCGAGTTTAAATAGGCCTCAGGATCTGTTGATGGAAACCATGCTGCTAAAGTACCTTTATAAACCAAATCCCCTGTAAACAAATATCCCTTTTCTTTTTCCCAGAAACACATGTGTCCTGGGGAGTGTCCAGGTGTATGAAGCACTTTGATTATTCTGTTTCCCAGTGAAATCTCTTCACCACCATGCAGTACCGATGCTGGTTTTCCCTGAAAAATATGGTAGTTATGGATATCAAAGTCTTTTGGCAATGCACAGCATTCTGTAATATTTTTCTTTACCAGTTCCAGTGGTAGTGGGAATTCACCATTAAGCCAGGAAAGTTCTTTTTCATGTACATAAAAGCTTGGATAATAGGCAAGTCCGCCGATATGATCCCAGTGTATATGTGTTGCGATTGCTGTTACAGGGTTATTTGTTAATCTTGCTACTATTTTTGAAATATTACAAATACCAAGTCCTGTATCAATTAATAGACTTTGTGTTGTTCCATTTAGAAGATAACAATGTGTTTCTTCCCAATGTTTATATTCACTGATAACATAAGTATCTTGATCTATACTTTCTATTGTAAACCAGTCATTCATATTCCATGCCTTCTTTCATCACATTTATAAGACAGCTACTTAGCAGTAAAATATCTTATTGGATATTTGTTAATGATCTATTCATATTATAACGGAAATACCTTTTATATGATTATAAAAAATAACATTTTATGCATATATCTTACTTCTTTAATATGTGAATATAAAGAAGGATTATATTATGCTGGCAGGATCTATTTGAATAAGAAAAGAATAAGATATGTCATTCGCAACCATAAAGTTGCGCAATAGTTGATGGTGTAAACTTTAGGTGCTTGTTATAATTATAGTCGTAATGGAGGAGAAAATATGGATGAATTTAATGAAATATTTGTACAGTTTTTTGCGGTTTTTGGAACCCTTTTGTTTTTTATCGCATGTATCTATTTGTTTTATCTAGTAACAAAAGCATTAAAGAAATATACTGTTTCACAGCAGATAAGAAAAGAAAAGGCAGAGAAGTCAAAAACACTTGGAGAAGTCTTAAAAAATCATCGAATCGAATGTAAAATGACACAGGAGTTTGTGGCAGAAGCAATAGGTGTAAGCAGACAGGCAGTATCAAAATGGGAAAGCGGAAAATCAGACCCAAGTACGACCAATCTACTCGCTTTAGCAGATTTATTTGGTATTAGTGCAGAAGATTTATTGAAAGAAGTAAAGGAAATATAATTTCTGTTTATAGATGATGATAAAAGTAATTAAGAATATCAAAATTGAATAGACAAATTACATTGAAAATTGTTAAGATAAAGGGTAAAAATCTAATTGATAAAGATGAGGGAGTATTATTATGAGTAAGGCATACGAATTTTTAAAAGAATGCGGATATTTTTATGTTTTGACTATAAATGGAGATTATCCCACTGGCAGACCATTTGGTGCTGTGATGGAATGTGATGGTAAACTGTATATTTCTACTAATAATGGAAATCAGGCACATAAACAGTTAAGAGAAAACAAAAACATGCAGATATTAGCAAAAAAAGAAGGAACTAGAGAATGGTTAAGAATTACAGGCAGGGCAACGGAATGTACAGATATAAATATGAAACAGAAAATGTTAGAAGAATGTCCTATTCTTTCCAAACATTTTTTATCCGCAGATGAAGAAAAATATCTGCTTTTTCAAGTAGAAGTACTGCATGCTGAGTTTCATTAAAAACTGGTTTGTATAACAGAGAACAGTTTATGTATTAGATGAATTCTCAGTTGCGTATGTTCAACAAGGAAATTGATACTGACATTTGAATATTGATAATATAAGACAGTTGATGCTCTATTGACTGTCTTTTTTATACAACATAGCGGAAAGAAAAAATAAAAAATTTGTAACGTTTTTAAGGATTACGAGTCATATAAGGGAAGGAGGGTAAAAAATGAATGTCGTAAGCAACAGAGAAAGAATAAATCGGAAAAGATTTTATAAAAGTTACAGTTCCATCATAACATTCTTATTTAGCGGTGTTCTTACAGGAATCATGATAAAACTATTTGATATTTATGCAGGTGAAATTGGAAATATTTTTTCTAGAATTTCGGTATGGATATTTTTATGTACGATGATTTCTATACGCAGTAAAACATCATTAAAGGCAGCCGTTAATGTTTTTAGCTATTGTATAAGCATGCTGGCAGGGTATTATGTAATGGCAGATTGTACAAATAACGTCTATTCTTTAACGTTTGTATATGGGTGGTTCCTTGTTTCGTTGGGTTCTCCATTCATGAGCTTTTGTGTTTGGTATACAAAGGGACGAGGGATTGTTTCAAAGGTATTATCCGTATGTATTATCGTATGTATGGGATTACTTGCTGTTTTACTATATGATAAAATTAGGATATCAGATATTATACTGGCACTGGCAACGGGAATACTTGTGTTCTCAAATAAGACATAAAAAGGAATCGAGGAATGTTTGTGAAAGAATTTGAAACCATCTATTTTGAATATTATGATATGGTGTTTCGATATGTTTTCTCTCTTTGTAAAGAGGAAACGTGGGCGGAAGAAATTACCCAGGAGGCTTTTTTTAAGGCCTTAAAAAATATCAATTCTTTTCGTGGAGAATGTAAACTTTCTGTCTGGCTGTGCCAAATTGCGAAAAATATTTTTTATAAAGAAGCAAAAAAGAGAAAAAGACAGGTAGATTATCCTTTGGAGATAATCCAGGATGCTAATGATATAAAACAAAAGATTTATAATAAGGATGAAACGCTTGAAATTCATAAATTGCTTCATAAGTTGAAGGAACCTTATAAAGAAGTCTTTTGGATGCGAACGTTTGGGGAATTGTCTTTTAAAGATATCGGCTTGATTTTTGGAAAATCAGAAAGCTGGGCAAGAGTAACGTATCATAGAGCAAAAATGAAAATTAAGGAGGAGATACCATGCGATATCCATGTAAACTAATACAAGACATACTGCCTTTATATCATGATGGAGTATGCAGTCAGGAAAGTAAAGAAATTGTTGAACAGCATTTTTCTGATTGTGAAGAATGCAGAAAATATTATGATGATCTTTGCGGGGTAGATGCTATGGAACCTGACAGAGCATTGAACAAAGAAAATGAAATGAAGAAAGCAGAGTCATTTAAAGGTATAAAGAAAAGACTTTTAAAAAAACAAGTCTTATTGATTCTAGTTTCCTTTGCGGTATTCTTTGTACTTATCTTTTCTGTTATTGGTTCATTAAAACATACTAAATATATAATTCCATATGAAAATAACATCTTTGTATCTATGATTGATAATCAATTGATTGGTCGTTTGCAGGGAAATGAAGCGAATCATTTAAGAATCAAACGTGTAGAAACAATGAACAATAACCAAAAAACTACATATCTTTTCTTCTGCATGTCATCAACGAAATGGGATGAGATTGTGACAAGTGACAAGGTTTATTCTGAATATCTATTATCTTCTTCTGAAAAAGGAGCAAATGAAATTGATAAAGTATATTATTATACAGGTGATTATACAAACCTGGAGGAAATGGATGAAGCAGAACTTCAAACCATTCTTCCTTCCTGTGAGTTGTTATGGAGTAAATAACTGTTTTTGAAGTAAGAGATAAGGCAGTAATAACCTGTAAAAATCTACTTATAAATAAAAGAATATTGTTATGGAGTGAAGAGATGAAAAAACATAAATTTGTGATCATCTCTTTTTTTATGCGTGTAAAAAAGCATCTTTACGAATATAGGTAGTTAAGTGTTTTTCAAACATAGAAAAGCAATGACAGTGTTGGAGTATCTTGCTATAATGTGTATAAGATGATATTGAAATTTAGGAGACAGTGAATATGGGGAACTTAGGCTCAAATGATAAATTAGCTATTGGATTAGCTCTGGGTTTATTATTTGGTACATTACTTGATAATCTTGCATTAGGTTTGGTGATAGGAGTTGTTTTTGGATCTATAGCAAAAGGAAAAAATAAAAATGACAAATAAATTTAACTGACAGGGAATTATAAATTTATTACATGTGTTGGCTGTTAAAGTTGATGTTGGAGAGGAGAAAATAGCAAATGAAAATATTTTTAAATATTGTTTCGGTTATACTATTAGTGATTTTAGTGGTTTGTGCCATACTTTATTGGACTAGGGGTGAATATTATCCTATTTGTAATGTTGCGCTAATTTTGTTTATCATTACTGCGGCAGCTGGTCAAAAATACAAGAACAATGATATTAAAACAAAAGGAAAATAATAAAATATATTATTATCGAGTTTATTTACAATGTAAAAATGCATGGATCAGAAAGGATGCTTACATTTATAAAAATCAGGGAGAAACATTATGATAGTACACTGTATGAGAAAAGTAGATTGGGAAGCGATAAAAGATAAAGAATTTTGGGGAGAAGAACAGTTAGAAAAAGAAGGATTTATCCATTGTTCGAAAGTAGAACAATTTGATTATGTTGCGCCAAGTTTTGAAAATAAAGATGCATCAGGACATTATAAAAGAAATATCGAACTACAAAATAAATAGTAAGAAAGAGGGGATTGTTTATGAGTACATATATACTGGCAAGTATGTTTCCAAATGGATTTCCTGTGGAAATTGCGAAATCTTTGCAGCAGATAATTACAAAAAGAAATGCATTTGCTTTTGTAGCATCAGAATTTGAAAAGATGCAGGAAGTTACAGATGAATACTTTGCGTATTTTATAAATATGTTTCATGAACAGGGGATTCACTTTGAAAAGGAATATGTTGTCGATGGAAGAATGACATTTAAGCAGGCACAGGAAGCTGTAGAAAAAGCAGATGTTATTTGGCTTTCTGGTGGTAATACGCCTGTGGAATTCAAGTATTTAAAAAAGTATGGCTTGGATAAAGTTATAAAACAGCATCAGGGCGTAATTATTGGATTAAGTGCAGGGGCAATCAATATGGCAGAAACTGCAATTTGTACTTTATCATGTCAGCATGAGAAACAAGAAGTATATAGTGGATTAGGTTGCGTTGATATATCCGTAGAGCCTCATTTTGTAAGAAATCAGATTACTGATGAAGTAATCAACTTGTCAAAAAACTATACAATGTATGGGCTTTGTGATAATGGTATGATCGTATGCAAAGATAACAAGAAGTACTTTTTTGGTGAAGTTTATAAAATAGAAAATGGAAAAGTTGAACGGATAGGAAAATGAAAGAAGTATAAATGGGTGGTTTTAAAAACTAGAAGACACTCATTTTTCTATATGCAACCATAAAGTTGCGCAATAGTTGGTGGTGGAAACAGCGTGTATTTGTTATATTGATAGTACCAAAGGAGGGAGGGATATGATGTATTTATCATTTGTTAGTGTAACTATAGGTCTTGTGTTTTTCGCAGCATTTGTCTATTTATTTTATCTGGTAGTCAAGGCATTGAAGAAATATAATGGTTCACAGCAGGTAAGAAAAGAAAAGGCAGAGAAGTCAAAAACACTTGGAGAACTCTTAAAAAATCATCGAATCGAATGTAAAATGACACAGGAGTTTGTGGCAGAAGCAATAGGTGTAAGCAGACAGGCAGTATCAAAATGGGAAAGTGGAAAATCAGACCCAAGTACGACCAATCTACTCGCTTTAGCAGATTTATTTGGTATCAGTGCAGAAGATTTATTGAAAGAAGTGCAGTAATGCCTGTATATTTGACTTAATCATAGAAATATTCATGAACAAGTGGTGCATACAAAGGGATATTTGTATGCACTGTTTTTATATCGTGGAAATAGGCAGATCTCGACACATTTTTTGTAGAAGCGTTTTTAAGAGTTGCTGTTGCAATTGATGAAGATTAATGAGCTTTATAGACACTATGTTTTTTATAGGGGGATATAATTCTTTTTGTTTATTAAGATTCTTTAAGAAAGGTTTTCTATGCAGGGGAATACTTGTTTATTATAATATGCTTGGATTTGAATAAAGGGAGGAAGGTAAATGAAAATAAAGCTTTTTATTACAGGAGTTATAAGCTATGTTGCCATGCTGTTTTCCTTTTTTTATTACAGTATGGCACAGTCTGCGCATACGACACCGGAGTATAGTGTATATAGAGATGCTGCTATGCGACATGTTGATTTATTATATAATACGAATCTGCATGTAGATCCTGCACAAATAAATACGTATTTAGGATTCTTTATTATCTCATCTGTTATTTTGTTTGTTACGTGTATCATGTTTTATAAAAGAATAGGTAAAGGAATTCTAGATGTTGTAATAATAAGTTTAATTTATTTTTCTTTAAATTATTCTATAATCATCTGCTCATTCGTGTATAGTTTGATTGTAATACCATATTACAGTGCATTTCATTCAACATTGTATTATAGTAATCTGATAATTGGTACGTTTTTGTATGTAATATTATGTATAGTGATAAAAAGAAGTAAGGAATGGATGTAAGTATAGATTATAACAATCAGAGTGTTTCTAGATATCGTGTGGATAGGTTATTCTAACAAGAAAATAGCATAAAAAATGTATACTTATATCGTATGAAAAACTAGGTACATGGGTATTTTAAACGTGTATTGGAAGTGTCTGCAATGTTTATGAAAATTTATGAAAAAAACATAGGTATTCCTAGGGCTTTGTGTTAAAATATAAATATATGAAATATGAGGTGAATTTTATGAATTGGTTAAATGAAATTGAAAAATATAAAGAAGACTTTATTAGTGACTTACGTGGAATTATTGCGATTCCATCTGTTAAAGATACAGAAAAAGAAAATGCACCTTTTGGAGAAGGGTGCAGAAAAGCTTTGGATTATATGCTGGAGCTTGGTAGAAAAGAAGGCTTTGAAGTCAAAGATTATAACGGCTATGCGGGTGTCATCAGTTATGGTGAAGGGGAAGAAAGTGTTGGTGTTTTGGCACACTTGGATATTGTTCCTATTGGAGAAGGATGGACAAAAAATCCATTTGGCGGAGAAATTGTTGATGGCTATATGTTTGGACGTGGTACAGTAGATGACAAAGGTCCTGCTATGGCTGGTTTTTACGCGTTGAAAATGCTGAAGGATAATAACATTAAATTAAATAAGAAAATCATGCTGATTCTTGGATGTGATGAAGAGAGTGGTATGGAATGTATGGAATATTATGTAAAACATGGAGAAATTCCAACGATGGGATTTACACCAGATGCTGATTTCCCTGTAATTTATGGGGAAAAGGGTGGACTGAACATTCGCATGAAAGGAACATGCAATACGGTTATTAAATCAATGCATGCAGGAGATCGCCCAAATATCGTTATTGGAAAGGCATCTCTTGTTGTTGGTGAGTGGAATGACAGCTTGATGGATATGTTTGACTTCTACTTGAAAAGCAATGGCTTAAAAGGAAGTGTTGCTTATACAGGGGATGAGGCAACGTTAGAAATTGAAGGTGCATTTGCACATGCGGCAATGCCTTATAATGGGGTGAATGCGGCTTTGCATCTTTTAAACTTTGTAGGAAGTGCTTTCCAGGATAAGTTTGCTGCAGATACATACTATATGTTAAAAGACTGGCAGGGAAAACCTTTAGGAATTGATATTGATGGAGCTTATATGGGCTTTTTAACAATGAATACAGGGATTGTAGATATTGAAAATAACGAGGCTAGTATCGTAATTGATATTCGCTATCCTAATGATGCAGATTCAGATAAAATCATGGAAGGATTCCACAAAACTGCAAAAGAATTAGATTATGGATTAGATATTGTTTTGGAACACAATATGAAGCCATTGTTTGTGGATCCTAATTCTGAACTTGTACAGACATTGTCTGGTGTTTATCGTGAATACAGTAAAGATACCTTTACTCCAAATATTACGATTGGCGGGGGTACTTATGCGAAAAAATTCCCTAACTTTGTAGCATTTGGACCAGAATTTCCAAATCGTAAATCACCAGAACACATGTATGTTGGAGGATGTCATCAAAAAGATGAAGGTGTTAATGTAGATGACCTGCTTCTTTCTGTAGGTATTTATACAGCTTCATTAGAAAAACTTGCCAAATAAGACGAGGAGTAGAAAACATGAGAATGCGAAAACTGCCATGGGCAGAAGATTTTTTGAATGAGCAGGAAGTTGTAGTAAAAGAACCTGCACAATATAAAGGAACATGGAAAGAAATGTTAGACTGTACCTGTCTGCATGTGGAAATTGGTACTGGGAAAGGTGATTACTGGACGAAAATGTCACAGTGTTATCCTGATTTTGGATGGATCGGTGTAGAAAAAAACAGCAGTGTTGCTGCTCTTGCTGTTCGTAAATTTGTTAATATGGAAGGCAAGAAAGAACATATGCGTTTTATCCAGGATGATGCAGAAGAGATTGCCCAGTGGTTTGCACATGGGGAAGTGGATGTTATTCATTTAAACTTTTCAGATCCATGGCCGAAAAAAAGAGCACATAAAAAACGTCTTTCCAATCATAAATTTATTGCACAGTATGCAGATATTTTAAGTGATGATGGAGAAATTCAAATGAAAACAGATAACAGTTCTTTGTTTGAATACAGTATCATGGAATTTCAAAACGAAGGATGGTATCTACATGATTTTAGTGTAGATTATCGAAGAGTTGAACATGATGAAGATGTGATTACAGAATATGAAAATCGTTTTATGGAACGAAATCAGCCAATTTATCGTGCTGTTTGGAAAAAGCATCCAGTTGTAAAAAAGGAGAATTAACATGAAAGAATGCATGCAAGAAATTAAAACATTAGAAGAATTTGAAACTGCAAAACAGCAGGGTGGAATCAATGTATTTACATTTTCGGCAAACTGGTGTCCGGATTGTGTGTTTATTAAACCGTTTATGCCAAAACTGGTAGAAAAATATAGTGATTATCATTTCTATTATATTGACAGAGATCAGTTGATGGATGCTGCAGTGGAATTAATGGTTATGGGAATTCCTAGTTTTGTAGCATTTAAAGATGGAGAAGAAACAGGTCGCTTTGTTTCAAAACTACGTAAAACAGAACAGGAAATCGATGATTTTCTAAGTGGATTATCAAAATAGAGGAGATGATACAGCGTGTCTATTTTTAATAAAATTACAAAATTTTTGTTTGAAGAAACAGAGACAGAGATTGTAGCTGAAGATGAGCTTGAAACTGTTTCTTTCAGTCAAAATAAAGCGCAGGATAAAACGGTAAAAAAGGATACAGCAACACAGGAGCAGCAGAAAACTCCTGTTAATACAATCAATGAAGAACCAAAACAAGATGAAAAAAAATTTGTGAGCATTGAGGTTGAACAGAAACCTAAAACAAAACCTGTAAAAAAAGAAAGCGAAAAAATCGTTTTGCCTAAAAAAGAATATGAACAGGTGCCGGTAATTTCACCAATGTTTGGTGCAACGGAAGAAAAACAGCCTGTAAAGAAAAAAGCAGCTGTCAAACCTGCTCCAAAACATACAGCAAAAAAAGTAAATCCTTTAGGAACGATTATCTCTCCTTATTTTGGCGCAGAAGAATTGGAAGAATTTGAAGAAGAAGCTAAAAAAGATATCGAAATTCAGGAAAAAATTGAGAAAGAAGATATTCTTGATACAGTGCAGGAAAACATGGAATTCAATAGTGAAGAAGATATAAAAAATGTATCTTTAGATGATTTGATCGAAGAAGATGAAGATGATTCTTTGGAAAAAGATATGCTGCAGATTTCTTTGTTTGGAGATTCTACGCCGGTAAAAAGTGTAGAAGCGATGGAAAAAGAGGAGGCGTAAGGATGCATTATCATTTTATTGGAATCAAAGGTTCTGGAATGGCTTCTTTGGCAACGATTGTTGCAGATCGTCATGAAACTGTAAGTGGTTCAGATATTGAAAAATATATTTTTACGCAAAAACCTTTAGAAGAAAGAAATATTCCTATTACTTCTTTTTCTGAAGATAACATTCAGGAAGGAATGGTCGTGATTGTTGGAAATGCTTTTGATGATACAAATCCAGAAGTAAAAAAAGCATTTGAACTGCAAAAGCAGGGAAAGACAACTGTTTACTGGTATCATGAATTTTTAGGACAGCTCGTAAATGAATATACAAGCATTTCTGTAGCGGGTACACATGGAAAAACTACAACAACTGGTATGCTTTCACATGTCATGTCGCTAGCCTCTCCTACAGGGTTTTTAATTGGAGATGGAACTGGTGATATGCCGGATAATAGCCGCTATTTTGTTTTAGAGTCATGTGAATATAAACGTCATTTTCTGGCGTATTACCCTCAATATGCGATTATAACGAATATCGAACTGGATCATGTTGATTACTATAAAGATATGGAGGATTATCGTTCTGCATTTGAAACATTTGCGAACCAGGTAAAAAAAGGTGTAGTTTTATTTGGGGATGATGAAGAAGTTTTAAAATTACATATTACAACAGAGCATCTATATTATGGATTGCACGATAATAATGATGTACAGGCAGTAAACGTTATACAGAATGAGAATGGTATGCAATTTGATGTTTTGTATAAAAAAGAAAAATTTGGAACGTTTAAACTTCCATTTGTTGGGAAACCTTTATTGTGGAACAGTTTAGGTGTAATAGCAGTTGGAATCATGGAAGGTTTGTCATATGAACTTCTGCAGGAAGGCTTATCTACATTTCCAGGAGTAAAACGTCGTTTCACAACAGAAGAAAATAAAGATAATGTTTATATCGATGATTACGCCCATCATCCAACAGCAGTAAAATATATGATAGAAGCTGCGCGTGTGAAATATCCAGGCAAGAAAGTAATCGCAATCTTTAAGCCAGATCGATATTCTCGTATATATTATTTTATGGATCGATTTGCACAGGAATTAGATAAAGCAGATGAAGTTTATTTGTGTCATTTCCCTGAGAATGCAGCAAAGGAAGATGGTATTGATATTACGATTCAGGATTTGGCTGATAAAAGCAGCAAAGCTGTTGTTATTGCGGAAGATGAGGAAGCTGCAAAACAGTTAGCTTCCAGAGGTCCTGCTGTTTATCTGTTCATGAGCAGCAAAGATATTTATAAATTGAAAAATATTGTAAAAACGTTTCAGTAAGATTGAGATAGTTTACCAATTCAGTTAAAATTAGAAAAGAGGTGTTTTCATGGGTTTGGATCAGTTGTTAGAATTGACAAGCAATGTAGCTGTTAAAGCGTTGCCGATAGCAGGGGTTGTCGTTTTGATTTTTTTGGCAATTTTCTTAAAGCGTTTAGTTTCCTTGCTGAATACAACGCAGGATTGTGTACAAAGCATTAAGAAAACGGTAGAAACTGCAAATAAAGAACTTGAAACACTAGAAAAGCCATTACAGACACTAAATGAGTTGAGTGATACCGTAGATTGTGTTCATGAAGCCAGCAAACACGCTGTACGTTCTTCTATCGCAATTTTTTTAGAAAATTTGACATATATAAAAGACTGGATTTTTAAAAAAATGGGCAATGAAGAAGAAATAAAAGAAGAGTCTTGCGAGGTAAATGTTGATGAAAAAAATGGATGATAAGATCGAAAATTTGGAAAAAGAAGTGAAGTATCACATAATTGAATTAGAAGAAAATGTTGATGAGCATATTTCACCAATTATAGAAGATACAAAAAACAGCTTGCACACTCTATTTCAAGAATCCAGGGAAAAGATGAAGGAAACAATGACGTCACAGGAAATGAAGGAGCGTTTATATAAATTAAAAGAAGATAGCTTGAAAATTTTAGAGATGGCTAAACAAAAAATAGAGGAGTTTAACTCTAATGATGAAGTTATAAAAGGAAAGAAAAAATTAAACGATGCCACTTTGGCGGCAGCTCGCTGTATTAGTGATGGAATTGATGAAATCATGAAAAATGAAACGCTGAATCGTACGGTTGATACGATTGCGAATAAAGTAGACACCTTTTGTAAAGATGAACGAGTTGTAAAACAAGTAGACAAATTAAAAAAAGGAACGTTGAAATTGGCGGAAAATGCGTTTGAAGGATTAAAACGTGTTTTAGATACTGATAATAAAGATGAAGAGAAGTAGGAAGGGATATTTATGAAAAGAATTACGATTTATGATGTCGCAAAAGAAGCAGATGTTTCTCTGGCAACCGTATCACGTGTTATAAATGGTTCTGATGTAGTACGCGAAGATACTAGAGTTAAGGTGCAGGAAGCTATTGAAAAGTTAGGGTATAAGCCAAATGCGATTGCACAGGGGCTGGCTTTGCAGAAAACAACGACAATTGCTTTAATTGTCCCTGAAGCAAGTTATTTTTATACAGGACAAATTATTAATGGACTTATTGATGTTGCTAAAATTTACAAATACAATATCATGCTTCATACCACTACAGAAGGTATAACAGAAATGAATGATATCATTGAAAATGTCATTAAATCACGTGTAGATGGTGTTGTTATTTTCAATGACAAATTAAACAAAGAGGAATTGAATCAGTTGACAACTTATCAGATTCCAATTGTTGTTATCGGAAACCGCATGAGTGATGAAACAGTAGGTTCTGTATATGTTGATTATGCAAAATTAGCATGTGATTATGCTAATGAATGCATTCGCAACGGAAAAACAGATATTGCACTTATTGAAGACCGCAAGAATCCGGCAATGATCAAACAGCTTCGTGATGGTTTGTCTCGTGCTTTTAAAGAAAATGGTATGGAATTTAGTGGGTATATCGAAATTCCAAAGGAATATCGTTCTTCTTACCTGTTCTTAAAAGAGTATGTAAAAACAAATCCACGTAAAGATGTCGTAATCACTTATCGTGATTCTCAGGCAATGGCTGTTTTAAATGTAGCAAAAGAAGAAGGCGTAGACATTCCTAATGATATGGAATTGGTTTGTATTCTAGATAGTAAATATAACTCTATGGCACGTCCTCAGATTTCTGGTTTCAAGATTCCAGATTATGATTTAGGTGCTGTGGCTATGCGTTTATTAACAAAAATGTTGACGGATGAAAATGATGTTGTAGATAAAGAAATCGAATTAAGCTACATTTTCACACCTAGACAATCAACAAAATAAGATTGACTTTTACAGGATATATAAGATATACTAATTACAAATCAGCGATGATAAGACAGAGTACATAAAATTTTGCTGCAAAGAGAGACAGCTGGCTGGTGAAAAGCTGTAGAGCAAGTTTATGGAATACACCTTGGAGCTGCTTTATGAAAAGTAAAGCCGTAATTCCTGCGTTAATGGACAGAGTGTTTCGTTTTATGAAAAACTAAGGTGGTACCGCGCGATGACAGCGTCCTTGGAAAAGGGCGCTTTTTTTATTTATTAGGAAGGAAGAAGCATATGAAATTATTTGATGAACTGAAATGGAGAGGGCTTATTAATGATGTAACAAGTCCAGATTTAGAAGAGAAATTAAACGAAGGTGGATTGACGTTCTATATTGGAACAGACCCAACGGGGGATAGTTTGCATATTGGACACTATTCTAGTTTGCTGTGTGCAAAACGTTTGAAAGAACATGGACATCATCCAATTATGCTTGTTGGAGGTGCAACTGGATTTATTGGCGATCCAAAAGCTACTGGAGAAAGAAATATGCTGACAAAAGAAGTTTTACAGCATAATTATGATTGCTTAAGCAAGCAGATCAAAGAATTGTTTGGATTTGAAATGGTAAATAACTTGGATTGGACAAAAGATATTACCATTATTGATTTTTTAAGAGATTATGGAAAATTCTTTAATGTTAACTACATGATCAATAAAGAAACAGTAAAACGTCGTTTAGATTCTGGAATTAGTTATACAGAATTCTCTTATATGCTGTTACAGGCATTGGATTTCTTGCATTTATATGAAGAAAAAAACTGTACCTTACAGTTAGGTGGACAAGATCAGTGGGGAAATATTACAAGTGGTCTAGAACTTATTCGTAAAAAACATGGTGCGGATGTAGAATGCTATGGTTTAACCATGCCTTTAATTACAAAAGCTGACGGTACAAAATTTGGAAAAAGTGAAACTGGTACTGTATGGCTTGATAAAAACAAAACAAGTGCGTATGAAATGTATCAGTTCTTAGTGAATTCTGAGGATGCGAAAGTTATCGATTACTTGAAGAAATTAACTTTCTTAAACAAAGAAGAAATTGATGCATTGGAAGAAAAAGTAAAAACAGAACCACATAAACGTGAAGCACAAAAAGCATTAGCAAAAGAAGTTGTTACATTCCTTCATGGTGAAGAAGAATACGAAAAGGCATTAAAAATTACAAATGCTTTATTTAGAGGAAATATCCAGGAACTAAATGCAGAAGAGTTGGGAGATGCTTTAAAAGGATTCGAAAAGAAAGAAGTAGAAGACAATCTTCTTTTACCTGATTGTTTAGTTCAGGCAGGTATTGCTTCTAGTAAACGTGAAGCTAGAGAATGGATCAACCAGGGTTCTATTCAGATTAATGGGGAAAAACAAACAAGTGTTGAATTTGTAGTATCTAGTGCAAATGCTATTCATGATAAAGATACATTAATTAAAAGAGGAAAACGTAATTATTATGTAATTACACATAAATAAAAATTCAAAAAGCCGAGAGGCTTTTTTTCTTTAACCGTATTTATCACTGCTCATACTATGGAGTAAGGAGGAAAATTATGAAAGCAGGTGTTTTGTGCAGTGATCAAAGGATGTGTCAAATAAAAAACAACTTATCAAAAGACTTTGAAGTTATCTCTATTGATGAATCTACTGATTGGTTGACCCTACCTCAGCTGGATGTTTTGATTTTACCTGTAAAGGGCATGGATACAGAGGGAAATATAGTTATACAAGGAAAGAGTATGCATATTCCTAGTCGCTTCTGGCATATACAAGGAAAGGAAGTAAAACTATTTAGTGGTACGGATGTTAAAGCACCGTTATGTCATTTTTCATTAGACTGTTATATGAATGATGAATCTGTTATTGATGAAAATGCGATATTAACTGCAGAAGGTGTTTTGTCAGAAATATTAGAAGCCACTAATAAAAGTATATATTCCACGAAAATAGATATTGTGGGATATGGGCATTGTGGAAAGGCGATATATCAGATGTTAAAAAATCTTCAGGTTGATGTAAGAGTGATAAGAAGAAATGCACAGAAGCAAGATGACTTTATATCCTATCAGGATTGGAAAGAATGTGGAGATATTATCGTGCATACAGCAACAGGAAAAATTCTAGAAGAAAAAAGACTTCTTCAATGGGAGAAAAAACCTGTGATACTAGATATTTCTACTCCTTGTTTCTTTGATGAAAGTTTCTTGAAAAGCAATGGTATCATTTATAAACGACTTGGAAATCTGCCTGGACGTTTTGCCTGTATCAGTGCTGGCAATATCATCGCAAATTATGTTAGGAGGAAAGTAAGTGTTGAAAGATAAGCGCATTTTATTTGGGATTTGTGGCTCTTTCTGTAATCATGCAAAAGTATTAGATGAAATCAAATCTTTATGTGAATGCAATGATGTACAGTTTGTGGTAAGTGAAAATGTTTTTTCTACAGATACTCGTTTCTTTAAAGCAGAAGAATTTTTAAATCAGTTACAACAACTATCCACGCATCCAATTCTTCATACCATACAGAAAGCAGAGCAGATTGGACCTAGAAAATATTTTGATTTGATGGTAATTGCGCCTATGACGGCCAGTGTCGCATCAAAGATAGCAAATGGAGATTATGATCATCCAGTAACACTTGCCGCAAAGGCTATGCTTAGAAATAAAAAAAATATTGTGTTTGGAATTGCGACAAATGATGGGCTAGGCAGTAGTGCGAAAAATATTTTTTCACTATTAAATTATCGTAATTTTTATGCGATTCCATTCCGTCAGGATGCACCATTTGAAAAAGAAAGAAGCATTGTTGCAGAGTGGTCTTTGATAGAAGAAACGTGTCAAAAAGCACTTGAAAATGAACAAATACAGCCGATTTTGCTGGGAGGAAACTAAATGAGTAAAATCATGGTGGCTCTTATTACTCCTTTTACAAAACAGAATCGTGTTGATTATGATGCACTGGCTCATATCATAGAACGTCTGCTGCAGGAGGGAGCAGATGGATTTGTTGTATGTGGGACGACTGCAGAAACACCGACATTGATGGAAGAAGAAAAGCTAGAGATCCTTCGTTTTGTAATTGAAAAAGTAAAACATCGCTGTGAAATATGGATGGGATGTGGAAGTAATTGTACAGCATCTACCTGTTCCATGATACGCAGATTAAATTCTTATGATATTGATGGTTATTTGCTTGTTGTACCTTATTACAACAAGCCATCTCAACAAGGGATTTATCAGCACTTTGCTGCATGTGCACATGTAAGTGAAAAACCGATCATGCTTTATAATATTCCATCTCGCTGCAAGGTGGCACTTGCCTATGAAACGCTATATCAGCTCGTACATGATTTTTCCAATATTGTAGCTTTGAAACATGCAAACAGTGATTTTTCCATTGTAGAAAACATAAAGAGGGATGTTTCAAGTTTTCTTGTATACAGTGGTGAAGATGAACTTTTGGATGAAAGTATAGATGCTGGCATGGATGGAATTATTTCGGTAATGGCCCATGATAATCTTTTAGAAATGAAACGTTTTTTAGAAGAGGGAAGAAAAGATAATGTTCTTCGAAAACGATTGAAAAAAGAGGCTTCGATTGTATTTATGGAACCTTCACCAGCATGTATAAAATATATTCTTCATAAAAAAGGCGAGTGTGAAAATATCCTTCGTCTTCCAATGACTTCAATAACAAAATCTACAAAAGATGTTATTGATGCATACTATAAATTCTGACACAATATTTTTGTTGTTAGATGTATGCTTTTGATGGTGATAATATGAAGGTAAAGGTATTTGATGAAGAACATGAAGATGATTTAACGCAGGCAATCAATGCTTTTTTCAAGGAGCATCCGAATATAAAGATGAAAGATATTCGTTTTTCTACAGCAGCATGTATATATGAGGAAACACAAATTTACTGTTTTTCTGCTTTGCTGGTTTATGAGGAATAAAATTGCTTTTATAACCCATACTAGTTTATGGAGGTGGAACCCATGCAGAACAAAACTGAAATTTTATGCAGTGTAAGAAATTGTGTATATCACAATCAGGACCGCTGCCATGCACAGACCATTCGTGTGGATTGTGATAACTGTGTAATGCCAAATGACTGTCATGAAACAAAATGTCAGTCTTTCCGTTGCAAAGATGGAAAATAAGTAAAAAAGCTGTGATGAGTAGGAGGATTCTTTCTTTACGAAAATCACGCTTTTTTAATGTTTTTTTAATTACTTCTATGCTATAATAAGTTCACATGTCGTTGAAATAGAAGTAGGAAGAGTGAGAATATGTGTGGATTTGTAGGATTTATTGATAAAAACAATATAGAAACAAAGAAAATAGCTTTAGAAAATATGATGAATCGTATTATTCATCGCGGGCCGGACAGTGCTGGAACTTATGTTGATGAAAAAGCAGCATTAGGTTTTCGTCGTTTAAGTATTATAGATTTAGAACATGGAAGTCAGCCTATCTATAATGAAAACAAAGATCTTGTCATCGTTTTTAATGGAGAAATTTACAACTTCCAGGAAATCAAGGAAGATTTGGTTTCAAAAGGACATACCTTTCTTACACATACAGATACAGAAGTTATAATTCATGGATTTGAAGAATATGGGAAAGATATCGTTACAAAATTAAGAGGGATGTTTGCATTTGTTATATGGAACACAAAGACAAATGTAATGTTTGGCGCAAGAGATATGTTTGGTATTAAACCATTTTATTATTCAAATACAGAAGATGCATTTCTTTTTGGATCAGAAATCAAATCTTTTATAGAACATCCTTGTTTCCATAAAGAGATGAATAAAAGTGCGTTGAAACCATACTTGACATTCCAGTATTCTGCTTTAAATGAAACTTTCTTTAAAGGTGTATATAAATTAGAACCAGGGCATTGCTTTACGTATGCAAATGGAAAAATGGAAATCGAAACATACCATTCCTTCCAGTTTCATAGGGAAGAAAAAAGCTTTGCTTCTTATGTAGAAGAAATCGAGAAAGTTATGCGTGATTCTGTAAAGTATCATAAAATCAGTGATGTTAAGGTTGGATCATTTCTTTCAGGAGGTGTGGATTCCAGCTATATTACAGAATGCTTGCGTCCAGATCAGACTTTCTCTGTAGGATTTGAAAATAAAGGGTTTAGTGAAGTTGGATATGCAGAAGAATTAAGTGAGATCTTAGGAATTAAAAACGTAAATAAAACGATTCAGCCAGATGAGTTTTTTGATGAAATGGAAAACATTCAGTATTACTCTGATGAACCTCATGCGAATTTATCTGCTGTACCACTTTATTTCTTGTCAAGACTTGCGAAAGAACATGTTACAGTTGTACTTTCTGGTGAAGGAGCAGATGAATTGTTTGGAGGATACGATTCTTATGCACTTAGCGATATGGAAAAGAAATATCGAAAGCTTCCAAAAGGTCTTCGTCATGCTTTAGGAAATTTTGCTACACATCTTCCAAAATTTAGAGGTCGCGACTTCATGGAAAGAAATGGCTTAAATGTAGAAGACTGGTATATTGGACAGGCACATATTTTTGATGAAAAGGATGCCGTTAAAGTATTAACTCCTAATTATCAGAAAGCACCATCTCTGCATGAGATTACAAAACCATATTTTGATAAAGTTAAAGATGCTGATGAATTAACAAAGAAACAGTATCTGGATCTTCATTTATGGCAGCCTAATGACATTTTGTTAAAGGCTGATAAAATGACGATGGCACATTCATTGGAACTTCGTGTACCATTCCTGGATAAAAAAGTTATGGAATTGGCTTCGAAAATCCCAAGTGAGTATAAGTTACAAAATGGACTTACTAAATATGTACTTCGTGAATCTGCTTATAAAGTATTGCCTGAAGAATGGGCAAAACGACCTAAAAAAGGTTTTCCAGTTCCATTCTCAAAATGGATTTTAGAAGAAAAATATTATAAACGAGTAAAAGATGTTTTTACAATGGATTTTGTAAGTGAATTCTTTGATAAGGAACGTATCAATAAATTATTAGATGACCACTATCATCAGAAAACAAATAATGGTCGTAAAGTATATACAATTTATACGTTCTTATTGTGGTATAAAGTATATTTCATAGATGAAAAATAAATCATCGCTTGCTTTATCCTAGAAAAATGATGAATAGAAATGCTTTTATTATATAAATTGTTTTGAGATATTAGGGTA
Source organism: Amedibacterium intestinale (assembly GCF_010537335.1). Classification (NCBI taxonomy): domain Bacteria; kingdom Bacillati; phylum Bacillota; class Erysipelotrichia; order Erysipelotrichales; family Erysipelotrichaceae; genus Amedibacterium; species Amedibacterium intestinale. The sequence continues at coordinate 833,641 of NZ_AP019711.1, read as the reverse complement.
TTGAACTTAATCAATCTCTTTACAATGTGATAGAAGCATTTTTTAATATATGGAGTAAATTTTCAACAACAACAAAAAAGATTCGCTAAAAAGGAAGAAACTTGTTATAATTAAAAATGAGGTGATTGGCAATGCATAGACTATGTTTAGTTTTCCTTTGTTTATTACTTGTGTTAACTGGATGCAGTTCAAGTAATTCAAAAGAAATCGAAAGTATAAAAATCTATGAGAGCTATATTGATGCAGTTGCTAATAATAAAGGAATCGAATCTAAAAATATTCCTTTTGATTATAAAATGCATGTATATAAACAAAAAGACAACACATATAAATATGAAATTGAAATTTCTAATCCGCAGGTGGCAATGTACAACATTCAGGCGATAGCAGTTGATCAGGAAGTTGACAGCAACAATAGCGTATATCCATGTTTAGGTTTATTAGGTGATGACGCGGACATGCAGTATAATATGATTCCTTATCAGGCTTATGGAAAAAAAGGATTTATTTCTGGTTTCGTATTAGACTCCATTTCGAAAAGTGATCAGTTTTCTATCAATGTTATGGTAACCTGGAAGGATGCTTCTTTGCGTAATACATCTCGTGTATTCTTTAATTGCAATTATGCACAAGAAAAAGGGGATAATGCGAAAGGTGTAAAAGAAACTTCGGATTCTGGTCAATCAAAAGTGCATTAGAAAGGAAGTAGTACATGAGTAGTAATACAAAAAAATCAATTATTGCAGGAGCTTTGGTAAGTTCTGCGGGTATCTTTTTTTCAAAATTAATAGGATTGCTGTATTCTATACCGTTTAATGATATTTTAGGTTCTTCTGTCAATGTACTGTACTATGGAATGACACAGACATGGTACATGTATCTTTTAAGTGTATGTCAGGCAGGTTTTCCTTTTGCGATTGCCTCTCTTGTTGCACGTTATGTTAGCAAAGGGGATTATGAAACATCTCTGTATGTAAAAAAGATAAGCAGTCGTTTGATGATATCCCTAGGTTTTGTCATGATGCTTTTGCTGATTATTTTTTCAACACCTATTGCAGAAATGATGATTAGTTCTGAAGGTGAAGGAAATGTTACAGATTTTCGATGGGCTCTTGTTGCATCTAGTTTTGCTTTGTTTTTCGTTCCAATTTTATCAAGCCTTCGTGGATATTATCAAGGTCTAAAAGAAATGGAAATATATTCTTTTTCACAGGTGTTAGAACAGCTTGCCAATGCGACTTTCGTACTGGTGGCATCCAGTGTTGCTGTTTATTTGTTTTGTAAAGATCATTTATGGGCAGTTTATTTTGGTGTTTTCTCAACTAGTGTAGCGGCAATTACAGCATTGATTCATTTAAAATTATATGATCGAAAACGTATGGTGCAGATACGTGAACTTGCCAAAAAACAGGAGATGAAGTCTTCTGTAAGTGCAAAAATTATTATTAAAGAGCTTTTAATTGTTTCTATTCCTTTTATGCTTGTGGCATTAATGGGATATAGCGATAGTATCATCAACACTTTCTTTTTATCAAAAGGATTAGAAGCACATAAATATAGTGCACATGAAGTTACAGTGATTGCTTCTGTAATAACTTACTCTCTTGTTAAATTAAGCAGTATTCCTATGGTTTTAGGACCTGGATTTTCTTCTGCAATCATTCCTCATATTTCAAGTGCAATGGCAGAAAATAATACAAAAACAGTTAAGAAAAATATTTGTGAATGTATTGATCTTGTTTTATACATTGCGATTCCTGTAGCTTTTTGTCTGTTTGTTTTTGCCGAACCTTTAATCGTTACCTTATATCCGACAAAAGTTGCAGCGGATATTCCTTTGGCAGCAGATATTGTACGCTGGTTTTCTTTTGTTGCGTTGTTAAATACGATTCTTCCAGTAATAAATAGTATTTTGATCGCAACAAATATGCGTCGAACATCTGTACGAAATATTTTTATACAAACAATCATTAAATTTTCATTGAGTTTTCTTTCATTGAAATATTTTGGGTATCCAGGTCTTGCTGTTTCTTCAATGATTGCATTAGGAACCAATGTTGTTTTATCAATTTATGAAATGACAAAAGTACTTCATATTAACTGGAAATATACCTTTCATAAATTAATTGTCATTGCAGCTGGCTGTTTTGTTATTTGGGGAGTAGCACAAATAATGTTTATGCTTGGTTTTGATAGTGAATATGAGGCAGGCAGAATGATGGCACTTATCCAATTGCTTGTCGCTGGTGGTATATCTGCTCTTGCATATTTTATATTTACGTATATTTTCCAGCTTCCTCAAGTATTATTGAAATTAGATTTCAACAAAATTTTAGCGAAAATTAAAAGATAAATGGAGTAAACTATGAGATTAGATAAATATCTTGCTCATGCACAAGTGGGCACTAGAAAAGAAGTGAAACTTCTGATTCGAAAAAAACATGTAACAGTAAATGGAGAAATCGTTATAAAAGATGATGTTCATATTGATGAAGTTCATGATGTTGTTTGCGTTGATGGAGAAGAAATTTATTATGAAACTATGGTATATCTTATGTTAAACAAACCAAGTGGTGTCATTAGCGCAACCGTAGATGAGGTTCATGAAACAGTACTGGATTGTATTGGTGCTTCGCTGCCAAAAGACTGTTTTCCAGTTGGAAGACTAGATATAGATACGGAAGGGTTATTGCTGATTACAAATGATGGAAAACTTTCCCATTTCTTGTTGTCACCAAAACACCATGTGAAGAAAACATATTATGTAGAAATGAAAAATATCTTATCAAAAGAAGATATTGAAATTTTAGAAAATGGGAGTATCGTATTAGATGAGAAAGTGATTAAACCTGCAAAAGTTGAAGTGATAGATGATTATCATTGTTATTTAACAATTGAAGAAGGAAGATATCATCAGGTAAAACGAATGATGTCAGCTGTAGGTAATGAAGTCCTTTATTTGAAACGTATTTCTATGGGCTCTTTACGGCTAGATGAAAACTTGCAAACAGGTGAGTGGAGATGGCTTAGTGAAGAGGAAGTACAGGCTTTAAAAAACAAATAGGTAGTTTGTACAGAAAGGAGTTGGTATCATGCGCTTTGTAGATATCATCGAAAAAAAGAAAGAGGGACAAGCTCTTTCAAAAGAAGAAATTCATTTCTTTATTGACGGTTATGTAAAAGAAGAAATACCGGATTATCAGGTTAGTGCATTGTTGATGGCTATTTGTTTTCAGGGAATGAATGAACAGGAAACTGCATGGCTTTGTGAAGAAATGCTGTATAGTGGCGATGTTATGGATTTGTCTGCTATTAAAGGTGTAAAGTGTGATAAACATTCGACAGGTGGTGTTGGAGATAAAACAAGCCTTTCTTTAGCGCCAATGGTTGCGGCATGCGGAGTGAAAGTTGCGAAGATGAGTGGCAGAGGTCTAGGTCATACAGGAGGCACACTGGATAAAGCAGAAAGCATTTCTGGGTTTCAGGTGAATCTATCAGAAGAAGAATTTTTTAAACAGGTAAATGATATCGGTTTAGCAATCATTGGACAAACAAAAAGCTTAGTTCCTGCAGATAAAAAATTATATGCACTTCGTGATGTGACTGCTACTGTGAATTCCATACCTTTGATTGCATCCAGTATTATGTCAAAAAAACTGGCGTCTGGTGCAGACACGATTTTGCTGGATGTGAAATTTGGTGAAGGTGCATTTATGGAGACAAGTGAAAAAGCAGAGGAACTTGCAAATTGTATGATTTCTATTGGGAAATATTTCCATAAAGATGTACGAGTTATCATCTCCAATATGAACCAGCCGTTAGGCAATGCAATTGGAAATGCACTGGAAGTAAAAGAAGCTATTGCTACTTTACAAGGAAAGGGTCCAAAGGATTTTGTTGAATTGTGCTTAGAAGCTGGTTCTATCATGCTTTTACAGGCAAAAGCTGCTTCCAGCAAAGAGCAGGCAAGAGCGATGCTTAAAGAAACTTTGCAAAATGGAAAGGCCTATGAAAAATTGGTAGAGATGGTAAAAGCGCAGCATGGTGATGTAGAACAAATCTATCATCCTGAATTATTGCCACAGGCAGAACATGTTATTGAAATAACATCGAAGGAAGAAGGATACGTTAAAGAACTGCATGCTTTACAGCTTGGTTTATTGGCTATGCGTTTAGGAGCAGGACGTATGATAAAAGAAGATGTAGTAGATCCTTCTGTTGGGATCGTTCTTCATAAAAAAGATGGCGATTATGTCCAAAAAGGAGAGAGTCTTGCCAGTGTACACACAAAACAAAATCTTGATGAAGACTGGTTAAAGGATTTTTATGATTCCTTTGTGTTTAGTAAAAATAAGGTTGATGAAAAACCGTTAATTTATAAAATAATTGAATAATAGTATATAACAGAAGATTTCGTCTTATTCGTATATCTTCTGTTTTTTTTTAGGAAATGCTGTTGAGAAGATGTTTAAATCGACTTATAATGGTTTTAGAAGTGAGGTGGTATTGTATGAAATTAGTAAAAATCGTATATGCCAAAGGAGTAGATTTTTGATTATTTGATCCTTCTTTGTGATATGAAAAATAATCAGAAAAGAGGAAATCATGGAAATTACAAATTTTAATAATTTTGAGGATTGTGTTTTTTGTCAGGTATTTAAGAAATATTTTGAGGAAATACAGGTTCATGTAGAAGATTGGGATGCTTTGTTTAAAGACATGAACGCAGATGAAAGAGATGTCGCAAAGGTTTTAATGGAAGATGGAAAGATATATGGATTTATAATATATCGAAAAGATGAACTGAAAAACTGGTTCTTTTTTGAAACAATAGGTTTTATTAGAGAGTTTTGGATTTCTAAAAGTATGAGGAAACAAGGATTTGGCTCTAAGCTTTTAGAAGCTGCTGAAAAAGATATGGAGGACGTTAACAGAATCATGTTAACGCCTGCTAAGAGAAAAGAGTCTTTTTATGAAAAAAGAGGATATAGAAAGGCAAAGATACAGGCATTGAATTGTTTACATGTATATGTAAAGGAGGGATGATAAACTAAAAGGAACGAAAAAACCGTTCCTTTTTAACTTCTATTTTAACAGTATTAATGCCATGAATACCAAAGGTTCATTGCCAATGTTTTTTATACCGTGTGATTTACCATTAGGTGTGCAGGTAACATCACCTGGCTTTAGTTCACGTTCCATACCATTGTCATTGTATAATGCATGTCCCTCTAAAATGTAATAAACTTCTGTATCATCTTCATGCTTATGATAACCCAAAGAAGAATTTACATCAATCGTTACACGTGCATACATTTTCACATGACTTCCCATTTCTTTTGGTGTTAATAAACGTTCAATATGCATGGTTCCTTTTCCACCAGCACGATTTGTATAATGTTCAATTTCCTGTTTCATAAATATACCCTTCTTTCTATCTTATTATATTATAGCGAATGATACTAAATCATAAAAGGGTGAACATACTAAAAACAGGAGTGATATTTAAAATGAAGAAAAAGGAAACACTTGTATGTTATCTTTTAAATTTTTTGTCTTTTGCAGGTATTTCTATGGTTAATACACAGATTGTCCCTTTTTTAAAAAATGCAGGATTTTCTGTAGTAGATAGAGGTTTTTTATTATCAGGAAGTGCATTTGTGGCAGTTCTAGGACAAATATTGGCGGGGTATATTTGCGATCATATACAAAAGTTAAGACCTGTTTATGTTATTTCTTATGTTTTGCTTACATTAGGAAGTATTCTGTTGTTTTTGTTTCCAGAGAAAAGCTTTTTTCTATACTTGCTGGCAGTTGGATTAAGTGGTGGAATGGTTAGAGTGATCATGGGTTTAAATGAAACATGGATGCTTCAAATTGACCAAAATAATTATGGAAGACTTCGTGCTTCTGGGGCATTGGGATTAGCTGCTTTTTCCACTATTGCAGGATTTTTGATTAAGCCTTTTGGTTATCAAGCTTTGCTGTTTGTGTATCTATGTATTGCACTTGGTGTCTTTTTCCTTGTATATCGAATCAAAGATATAAATAAGCAGAATAAAAAAGTAAATGGGAAAGATATAAAAGAACTTATAATGAATAAAAAATATATGTTACTGGTATGTATATTTTTATTAATTTATATGATTGGTACTGCGGATCAGTACGTTGTAGTAGATAAAATGCTTCAAATTGGCGGAAATAATACACAGGTAGGATGGAAGTGGGCAGTACAGTCTTTTATGGAAGTCCCTTTGTTTCTGATGGCAGAAAAAATTTTAAAGAAATGGAAACCAGAAATCTTATTAAAAGCAGGTATTGTTTTTTATGCGATAAAGTTTTTCCTGTATGCATTTGTACAAAAACCAATGTATTTGATTTTTGTTTCTTCTTTACAGCTTGTAACACTGCCCTTAATCATGCTGTCTAGTAAATTTTTATTTCAAAGCGTAACAAAAAAAGAATTGTTTAATACAGCTCAAATGTTTGCAATGGCGATATTTGTTGGAGGAAGTATGTTTTTTACACCAATTATAACTTCTTATTTAAGCAAGATATTAGGTTATAATATGCTGTTATATGGTATTGCGATGTTTACAATTATCCCGTTCATATTAAGTATCCTTTATACAAGAATGCAGAATAAATGTTGAAATTAGTGCTTGTTTTCTTTATAATAAAGATAGAAACAAGACTGTGCAACCCTACGATAGTGGGTTATTATAAATAATAACCATTATGATAGATGTCAACAAAAAGCCTATTAAATAGGGTTTTTATTCATCAAAGACCGCCAAAAATGGCGGTTTTTATTTTTGTCCATTAAAAATGGCAAAAAAGCCATTGACATTTTATAAAATGCCATTTATAATGTCATTGTGATTTTCGAAGGGAGTGAAAAGGATTGATTGATTTAAAAGAGTTGAGAACGTCAAAAGGCTTTTCACAACAGGAATTGGCGACGAAATGTGATGTCATTCGACAAACGATTTCAAATATCGAATGCGGATTGTCAAAACCGTCAATCGAGTTGGCGAAAAAACTTGGTGAAGTTCTCGAAGTCGATTGGACTTTATTTTTTGAAGAGTAATGCCATTTAAAATGACATTAAAGGAGAAATGCCAGTGAAAGAATATAAAACAGAAAAAGCAATCGTTCGAATTCATGGTAAGCCAAATCATGAATTGATAAAAAGGGCTTGCGAACGATATGCGGAAAAGGTGGTGAACATAGGTGAAGTTGTTTCCACACCAAAAACAGGCGTTACAAGCCACTAGCGGACAAAATCGAGTTGCCTATTATTTAGATATGGGCTTGGGAAAAACGTTCGTAGGAAGCGAAAAAATGCACGAATTAGACGCCGATGTGAATCTTGTCATTTGTCAAAAATCAAAAATTGACGATTGGTTCGAACATTTCGAAACGTATTATTCGAATCAAGGTTATATTTTTAACAACTTGACGAACAAAAAAGAATTTGAATATTTCATCGACGTCACAAGTCAAGGTCAAGCGAAAATAGTAGGATTTATAAATTACGAATTGGCATGGCGACGTAAAGAACTTCTCAAATTAGAGAATTTCACGTTGATGTTGGATGAATCATCATTGATTCAAAATCGCAAGGCGAAACAATCTAAATTCATTTTAAAGCTAAAACCACAAAACGTCATATTGTTGAGCGGGACGCCATGTTCGGGGAAATATGAAAATCTATGGTCACAAATTCATTTGTTGGGTTGGGAAATCAAAGAAAGTTTGTATAACAAACAATATGTGAATTGGAAAACGATTGAAGTTGGCGAATTCAAACATAAAATCGTTGATAAAGAAAAGCCGTACAAAAACGTTGACCGTTTAAAAGCCAAATTAAGGCGTTATGGAGCGGTTTTCATGAAGACCGATGAATGTTTCGACTTACCACAACAAAACGTCATAGATATCTATTGCAAAGCCCCTAGAGAGTATAAACGATTCGTGAAAGATTCCATCGTGACAATTGGTGACAAAGAACTTGTCGGAGATACAACTTTAACAAAGCGGTTATATGAAAGAATGATTGCTTCACAATATAACGACAATAAGTTTCAATCGTTTTATGATTTGGTCGAATCGACAAACGATAGATTGATAGTTTTCTATAACTTCAATGAAGAATTAGAACCAATGGTCAATATGATGTATGACGAAAGTTTTAAACGTCCATTTTCTATCGTTAACGGAAAAACAAAAGATTTAAGAGCATATGAAGAATGGGACAATTCAGTCACGTTCGTTCAATATCAAGCGGGTGCAAAAGGTTTGAACTTGCAGAAAGCAAACAAAATCATATATTTTTCACCGACGGAAAAATGTGAAGATTACATGCAATCATTGAAGCGAATTCACAGAATCGGACAGGAAAAACCGTGTTTCTATTACCGACTGATTACCAAAAACACCATTGAAAAAGACATATACAAAGCGGTTGAAAGTGGTGTTGATTACACGGACGAATTGTTCAAGGAGAAAAGAAAATGAAAGAACTAGATGAATTATATTTCATTCTCGAAGAAAAAAAGAGAATTGAAAAACAGGAAAAAGAACTAAAAGAAAAAATCGAACAAAATATGTCAAAATCAAACATTGACAAAATGGAAAATGAATATTTAAAAATCACGCTTGTTCCCGAAACGGTGTCAAAAAGTTTCGATATGAAGAAATTCAAGGAAAAAGAACCCGATTTGTATTCTGTTTTATCAAAAGATTACGAAAAAGAAACCAAACGTAAAGCCTATTTGAAAGTGACGGTGGTTTGACATGAAAATTGTTAAATGGTCAACAATTTTGTTGTTATTAGCAACACCGTTGTTCATCGTATGGGCGAATCAGTATCGTGAATCATTCGGTTTTGGCGGTGAAACACTTGTTTCGTTATTTCCTATGTTGATTTATTTATCATATCATTCGACAAAAGATTTGGTCAAAACAATAAAGGAAGAATGTTTCTAATGGCAAGTGAAAAGAATTTCGAAAAACGTGTCAAAGAATTTTTGAAACAACAAAATTGTTGGGTGCTGAAAACATGGTCGAACGGTGTCCAAAGGTCGGGCGTTCCCGATTTACTGGTTTGTTGCAACGGTGTATTTTTGGGAATCGAACTAAAAGCCCAAAAAGGAAAACCAAGTGAACTTCAATTGTGGAATGTAAAGAAAATAAGGGAATCGGGCGGTGTTGCGATTGTTTTATATCCAAATCAGTTTGAGGAATTCAAAAATATTATTGAGTTGTTGAAACGTGGTTACAACGAGAATGTACGTTTGAATCAAGCGTTGTTTGACAAAGCGGGGTGGTTTGAATGAAATTCAAAATCGGCGATAAAGTCAAATTAAAAGACGATTTGGTTGTACGCGAAAGGTATGAAGAAATAAGTTTTTTGGAAGAAATGGAATGTTTCAAAGGAGAAGTTTTGACAATAAAAAGCATTAACAAAAGAGGTAATTATAGATTAAATGAAGCGCCATTCTTTTGGTCGCCTAGCATGTTTGAATTGGTCGAACCAATTGACGTTGAATTTGAAGAAGTAAGGATTCCCGATGAACCGCCGAAAGCAAAAGTTGAACTATATGACACGATTCGTCACAAGGATTTTGGAATCGGAACGGTGATTGGTTTTAATGGCAATGACATTTGTGTTGATTTTGACGAATACAATCCATATCTTCACGATTCGGGTGGAAAATGTGAAAATGGTCACGGTTGGTATTGTATGTTGAAAGATTTGGAGAAAGTCGAATGAAGTGGTCACATAGTCGGGTCGAGTGTTTCAATTCATGCCCGTTCAAATTTGAATTGCGATATATTGCAGAAATGAAGACCATTCCAAGCGATGACGCGTCGAATCCATTGATTATCGGTTCAGCAATGCACAAGGGAATCGAAACAACCGTCGAAGAAGCTATCAAAGAATACTATGATTCGTTTAATGTAATTACAGATTTACAAATCAATGAAGCAATAAAATTGTCGAATTTGATTCCGAAAGTCAAAAAAATTGTTCCTAAAAATTTAGTTTATGAATTTGAAATCAATCACGAAGATTTTCACGGATTCATTGACGGATTGGAAGAATTGGAAGACGGGACATTCAACATTTATGACTTCAAATATTCGAATAACCTAGAACACTATTTGGAATCGCCACAACTTCACTTATACGCCTATTATTTCGAGCGTATGACGGGGAAAAAGGTCAATGGCTTATATTATGTCATGATTCCAAAAACGTTTATAAAACAGAAAAAAAGCGAGGATTTATATCAGTTTAGAAAACGACTTGAAAATACGCTTGACGGACTTGAACCGAAAATCGTCAAAGTCGAATATGACGAAAAGAAAGTCGAACAATTTAATTGTGATATTCAAACAATCGAAGAAACGACAAAGTTTGAAAAAAATGAAAGTCGTTTGTGCGATTGGTGTGAGTATAAAGAGTATTGCTTGAAAGGAGAAGAATACATGATTTTACCTAGTACGGAACGCCGTGAAATCGGAAAAGCAACAAAAAGAAAAATTTGGATTTATGGTGACGCCTTCACTGGAAAAACAACGATGTTGGACGACGCGCCGAATCCATTAAACTTGAACAGTGATGGAAACATTCAGTTTGTAACAATGCCATACATCGCAATCAAGGACATCGTGACAGTAGAAGGACGTGTCACACGTCGTAAATTCGCATGGGAAGTGTTGAAAGAAACGATTGAAGAACTCGAAAAGAATAAAAACGAATTCAAGACAATCATCGTTGATTTACTTGAAGACACTCGTGAAATGTGTCGTCTATACAAATATGACCAAATGGGAATCGAACACGAAAGTGATTCGGGATATGGTAAAGGTTGGGACATCATCAAGACTGAATATCTTTCAACATTACGTCGACTTTTCAACCTTGATTATGAAAATATCGTTGTCGTATCGCACGAAATTCAAAATGAAATCAAGAAAAAGAATGGACAGACAATAACAAAGATTGCGCCGAACATTCAAGAATCAATCGCAAACAAAGTCGCGGGAATGGTCGACATCGTGGCGCGTGCGGTCGTTGAAGATGATGGAACAAGAACGTTGAACTTCAAATCAAATGAATTCGTGTTTGGTGGCGGTCGTTTGAAAGGATTGACAGAAACAAAGATTCCTTTAAGTTGGGAAGCACTAATGGACGTATATGAAATTGCGTCAAAAGGAACGCCAAAGAAGGAAGAAGAACCGAAACAGGAAAGACCACGTCGAGAACATAAGGTTGAAGAAGAACCAGTTGAGGAAGAACAAAAGGTTGAAGAAACACCAGTTGAAGAAGAAAGACAAGTGGAAGAAAGACCACGCAGAAGAACAAGAAAGGCAAGGGACTGAAAATGAAAAAAATTATTGAACAACTAAAAGAAAGAGGAATTGACAAGAAACTTCAAAGTGTTATGGATTTTGCAAAAGTTACAGGATTGAATGAAACTTCAAGCTATGAAAAAGCATTACACAGGACATTCATGAACATGGTTGAAGAACAGGAAGAAGAATTCGAAGACGAAGTCATTGAATGTGTATTTGAAGAAGGATTGAAAGTATTATTTGAAGAATTGAACGTTCAACCATCACAGGACGTTGAGGTTGATAACGAAATCAAAACATTATTTAGTGGTTTGAATAAATTAAGAGATTTAATGATGAAAGGGGAAGAAAAATAATGAGTATTTTTGATAAATGGAACAAAGCAGTTGACGGGGAAGCATTAGCAAAGGACGTTAAGGAAGTTGAAGAAAACGGCGGGAATTTTGAATATAAAGAAGTTCCACTTGGAGAATATGAAGTCAAAATTGACAAAATGGAATTGAAGGAATCAAAAAAAGGTGACCCAATGTTCACATGTTGGTTCAAGGTTTTGGAAGGTGAATTCAAGGATTCAATCATATTCATGAACCAAGTAATTTTACAGGGATTCCAAATTCACATTGTAAATGAATTCTTGAAATCACTTGGAACGGAATTGAATGTTGAATTTGATGGTAATTATGCACATTATAACGATTTAATTATGGACATTGCGGAAGAAATCGACGGTAAATGTGAATATTTATTGGCTTATGACCAAAACAAAAAAGGATATAATACATTCAAAATCAACGAAATTTTTGACATCTAAAATGCCATTTTAAATGGGAAAGCCATCGTGAAATGACATCGCGGTGGCTTTATTTGTTCGAGAAAGGAAAGTAAATAATGATTTCTAGTGTCAAAGATTATGTCGGTTTATATGCGATTACCGACCGCGGGAATGTTTACAGTGAAAACCGTTATTTAAAAGATGGAAGATTTTTCCGTGGTAAAAAATTAAAAGGCGGACAATATCATAACGGGTACAAATTTGTTTGTTTGCGAAAAAATGGAATCAATAAAAATGTAATGATTCACCGATTAGTTGCGGAAACATTTATTCCGAATCCAAACAATTATCCTTGTGTCAATCACATTGACGGGAACAAGCAAAATAATTGTGTTGAGAATTTAGAATGGTGTTCGTATAGCGACAATTTGAAACACGCCGTAAAAATTGGATTGGTAGAAAATCAATGCAAAATAAGAAGAAAAGTTGTCATCGAAAAAGATGGAATAAAACACGAATTTGATTCGATGAAAAATTGTGCGTCATTCTTTGGATTCAAAAAAGGGTGGCTTCAAAATCGAATTAGAAAAAATGGTGAAGTTTTTGAATATCAAGGATATTTGATTCAAGTGTCACCGCGAAAGAAGGTGGTTCGGGAATGTCAATGATATTCTACGATTGACTTCGAAGTTTTTGCTTATGATTGGTTGGTCGTTGCGATTGACGTTGTGAATCAAAAAGAACATGTCATCGTAAATGACACAAAGCGTCTTGAACAATTATATTGCGAACACAAACAAGACATATGGGTCGGCTTCAATAGTCGACACTATGACCAATACATTTTAAAAGGCATTTTAGCGGGATTTAACCCAAAGCGAATCAACGATTGGATAATCGTCAAACATCGTGTGGGTTGGGAGTTCTCAAGCCTTTTGAGAAAGTTCCCTTTATACAATTACGATGTCATGCAAGCGAATGACGGCGGGTTGAAACGATTCGAAGGGTTCATGGGAAACGACATCAAGGAATCAAGCGTTCCATTTGATATTGACAGGAAATTGACGGCGTCGGAGATTGCCGAAACAATCAAATATTGTCGTCATGATGTTGAACAAACAATTGAAGTGTTCTTGGAACGAAAAGACGATTTTGAAGCACAAATGGGATTGCTGAAAATGTTCAACATGCCGTTGATGAACATAAACAAAACGAAAGTTCAATTGTCGGCGCAGATTTTGGACGCAAGCAAAAGAACGTATAACGACGAATTTGACATTTGTTTTCCCGATATAATGCGAATCAATAAATACAATTTCGTTGTTGACTGGTACAAAGATAAAAACAATCGAAAATATAGAATCGACCCAAGCAATGAGAAATCAGAAAAACACAAGTTGTCTTGTGATATTGCGGGCGTTCCCCATCAATTCGGTTGGGGTGGTGTCCATGGGGCGTTGGAACAATATTGTGACGAAGGATATTTCTTGATGATGGACGTTGCGTCGCTATATCCAAACTTGATGATTCGATACAACTTGCATTCTAGGTCGTGCAATCCTCAAAAATTCAACAATATTGTCGATTTGCGATTGAATTATAAGCATGAAGGAAATCCACTTCAAGCCCCGTTGAAAATCGTCATAAATGGAACGTATGGGGCGATGAAAGCGAAGTCAAATCCATTGTACGACCCAAGACAGGCAAACAATGTTTGTGTTCACGGTCAATTGTTGTTATTAGATTTGATAGAAAAGTTAGAACCGCATTGTAAAATCATTCAATCAAATACGGACGGAATTCTTGTCAAATTAAATGCTAAAAACGACAAGGAAGCTGATGAACAATACAGTTTGATTGATGACATCGCTTATGAATGGGAACAAAGAACGGGATTGACACTTGAATTCGATGAATATCGTCGAGTTTATCAAAAGGACGTTAATAATTATGTCATTGTTCCGGACGGTGAACTTTATGACAAAAAAGGAAAGCCACGTTGGAAATCAAAAGGCGCATACGTGAAGAAGCTGAACAATCTTGATTATGATTTGCCGATTGTAAATAAAGCAATGGTCGATTTCATGGTCAAAGGGATTCCAGTTGAAAAAACGATTCTTGAATGTGATGAACTGAAAGAGTTCCAACAGGTCAAAAAAATAAGTAGTAAATATTCAAAATTGCTATACGGAACGCGTTTCGAAAGCAAAGGAAAAAAAGTCTTTATGACATATAGCAACACGGTTGAATTGAATGAAAAATGTATTCGTTGTTTTGCTTCAAAAGACAAGCGCGATGGTGGATTGGCAAAGGTTCACGCGGAAACAAAAGCAATTGCAAAATTGGAAGGAACACCCGAACACGCATTTTTATTTAATGATGAAGTGAATGGCGTGAAGTGCCCGTCGAAACTGGACAAGCAATGGTATATAGATTTAGCAAATCAAAGATTGAAAGATTTTGGGGTGATGTAATAAATGAAGGTAGAAAAAGGACAAGTAGTATATTTAAAAACCGAAAATAAAAACGGTAAAGGACATATCCAAATGGGAAGACGTCCATTCCTAGTAGTATCAAACGATATTGGAAATAGATTTTCAGAATTTGCAATGGTAGTTCCATTGACGACCAAATTAAAAAAATTGTCGCAACCGACCCATGTTGTCATTGATTACAATAATTCGATGGTTATTTGCGAACAAATTTTCACAATAAGACAAAGCGATATAGTTAAAATCGAATGTAAAATAAGTGAATTTCAAATGAAATTTGTTGACGAATGTTTGAAAAATGCCTTGGGTGTTGTGTGATGAGAGAAGTCTTAAAAGATTCGGAAAAGATATGTTCCGTATGCGGTAGAAAATTTTTGATTATAAATAAAGCGGGCTACATTTATAAAGCCCATAAGAAATATCAATGTTCATATTCATGTTATCAAAAAGAAAGGAAGAAAATCAAAAATGTTAGAAAGATTGTATAAAGGATTTGTTCGAACAAAAGACAAGAATTGTATTGACAAATTTAAAAATGGCGCGAAATTAAGAACATTTGACGAGGTCAAGAATCTTGATGAATACGCGGGTATTCTAGCGGACGACGTCATTCTTGTTGACATTGATGACATGAATCAAAGTGAAATCATGATGGACATTGTCGAAGACTTGCAATTGGATTGTATCGTTTATCAAACGACACGCGGTCGTCACTTCTTGTTTAAAAACAATGGTGTTGACAAATGCGGGACGCACAAAAAAATCGCAATTGGATTGACGGCAGACATTAAGGTTGGTTCACGAAATAGTTATGAAATCATTAAATTTAACGGCGAAGAACGATTCGTTGAATGGGATTGTGAGGAATTGGGAACGTTGCCGAAATGGTTCGTTCCCGTAAATTCCAACATTGACTTCTTTGACATGAAGGAAGGACAGGGACGCAATCAAGCGTTGTTCAATTATATCTTGACGTTGACAAGTGCGGGATTCACACAAGAAGAATCAAGGGAATGTATTCGATTGATTAACAAATATGTTTTACATTCCCCATTATCTGAAGATGAATTGAACGTGATTATTCGTGACGAAGCATTTCCAGAAGAAACATTCTATGACGGGAAGAAATTTCTTCACAATAATTTTGCGGTGTTTCTCAAAAATAATGACAAGATTTGCCGAATCAATGGTCAACTTCATGTATACCGTGACGGACAGTATATTGCGGGACATCGTGAAATTGAATCAATCATGTTGAAATATGTTCCAACGCTCAAAAGCGCGCAACGTGTCGAAGTGCTGAAATATCTTGAATTGATTTGTAACGATGTAGTTGAAGCGGACGCAAGATTCATCGCATTTAACAACGGTGTATATGACATCATGGAAGGTGTTTTGAAGCCATTTACAAGCGATTTGATAATCACTAATAAAATACCATGGGACTATGACGAAACGGCTTATAGTGAACTATGTGACAACGTATTGAACAAATTATCTTGTAATGACAAAGCAATTAGAATGTTGCTTGAGGAAGCGATTGGATATTCATTTTATAGACGAAACGAATTGTCAAAGGCGTTCTTCTTGACAGGAGAAGGAGCGAACGGGAAATCAACATTCCTTGACATGTTAAAAAATCTAT
The DNA here is from genome assembly GCF_010537335.1 of Amedibacterium intestinale. NCBI lineage: Bacteria > Bacillati > Bacillota > Erysipelotrichia > Erysipelotrichales > Erysipelotrichaceae > Amedibacterium > Amedibacterium intestinale. Next base: position 817,365 of record NZ_AP019711.1, on the reverse strand, counting down.
TAGGTCAAATCAATTATTCATCGCTTGATTTGGCTGAACTGGAAGAACGATTTTCGATTGTTACGTTGTCGGGGAAACTTGCAAACGTTGGTGATGATATAAGCGACGATTTCTTGCAAGGTCGGGCAATTTCAACATTCAAAAAGATTGTTTCGGGAAACCAAGTGAAGGCAGAAAACAAGGGCGTTGACGCGTTTTTCTTCAATCCATATACAAAACTATACTTTTCGGCGAATAGCTTGCCACGGACAAAATCAAAGGGGTTTGGGGCGATTCTTAGACGTTTAGTCATAATACCATTCAACGGAAGATTCACGAAAGACGACCCCGATTATGACCCGTTTATCACATGGAAGTTGAAGGACGAACAAGTCATGAAATATTTGATTCAATTGGGAATCCAAGGATTGAAAAGAGTATTGGAGAATAGAGGATTCACAGAATCCAAGAAAGTCGAAAAGGAATTGAAAGAATACGAGATTTCGAACAATCCAATTTTGTTGTGGTTACAGGAAGACCCGAAAGTCGAGAATGAACCTACAAAAGAAGTTCATCGAAATTATAGGTCGTTCTGTATAGAAAACGGATTCACCGAAATGACGTTGATGAACTTTTCAAAAGAAATAAATAAACGATTGGGATTGACCGTGGTTCGAAGAAGAATCGACGGTAAATTGACGGGAATATATGTGAAGGAGTGAAAGAATGACGAGAAAAGAAAAAATAAACAAATTTGAAGATTTTTGCAACGAACGAAATGAATGTTGTGATTGTTGTAAATTAAATAAACTGGGGTTTTGCGATAATAAAAACACATGGAATTTCACAGACGATGAACTTGACAAATGTATTGCCATTATTGATGGAAAAGACAATGACAATGTCAATCACCCATCACATTATGACGGCGAAATTGAATGTATTGACGCCATGATTCAAACACAGGGAGTTGAAGCCGTGAAGGGATTTTGCATTGTCAATGCGTTCAAATATTTGTGGCGATGGAAGAACAAAAATGGTGTTGAGGACGTGAAAAAAGCGAAATGGTATTTGGATAAGTTCTTGGAACTGGAAGGAGAAACAAAATGAATGGTTATTTTATAGCAATATTAGTGTTACAAGCCATGACATTGGGAATTGCATTGGTTAAGCATGGACAACCAAAAGACGGGACGTGGAGTTTTTGGACATACTTGTTTTCAACATTGATTGACTTGTGGCTGATTGTCATGGCAATCAATACGGGGTTTTAATTATGCCGTCAAGAAAGTCGTTAGAAAAAACATACGGCGTGACAATTACGAAAAACACATGTGGTTCGTATTGTTATTATCGAATAGTAGGCGTTGACAAAATTTTTGACACCGTGACCGAAGTTTCTTCTTTTTTGAAGGGAGAAAATAAAATTGACATGAAAAATATTATTGATTTTTACGGGGTATATCCACAAGCGAGAATCGCAATGGAAGAATGCGCGGAACTGATTCAAGCAATATCGAAGTGTTTGAGATACCCAAAAGATAAAAAAAGAAAAGACAATTTAATTGAAGAAATGGCGGACGTGCTGATTTGTATTGAACAATTAAAAATCATGTTCGATATTTCAGAAAAGGAAATTCAAGAATGGATTTTCAAAAAGGAAAAAAGAGTGTTTGAAAGATTAAGAGAGGACAAGAAAAATGTTTAGTAATTTGGGCTTTATTTTACTAGGTGGAATGATTGGTGGAACACTTGTGTTCGGACTGATGTGTATTGTGATTGGGGGTTCGAAAAATGATTAAGATTGAAAATGTCGATGTATTTGGTTGGGAAACCGCGATTCGTGGAATGCGAAATCCAATGAACAGTTGGGATAAAAGTGATAGTGGAATGTGTTGTTGCGTATATTGTGAAGATTGTTCACATCATGACAAAGATTGTGAATGCATAGGTGTTGATGACTTTGTTATTGGCATAAGTGATTTGAAGTTGATGAAAAATTTATCTAATGCGGGAAATGACCACGGGAAGTTTTTAAGAATGATAAATGTGTCTTTGGACATTGTCGCGCCGTTGTACTGGTGGAAAGAGTTTGACACATACAAAGTCGGAACGGTTGCAAATAGTTGTTCCACAATGCACAAGATACAGGCGAAAGAATTTACGATTGATGATTTTAGTCATGAACATTTGAACGATGGTTCAATTGACATGTTAAATGATGTCATTGGAATGTTGAACTATAATCGTGAATTATTTTTGGAAGAAAAGAAAAAAGATTATTGGTGGCAAATGATACAGTTGTTGCCGTCAAGTTATAACCAAAGAAGGACAATCCAATTGAATTATGCGGTTTTAAAGAACATGTATCATTCGAGAAAAGCCCATAAATTGGACGAGTGGTTGATGTTCTGCAAGTGGATTGAGTCGTTGCCGTATGCGAAAGAATTGATTGTTGGTGACAATTAAATTGTCGAGTAGTTGACGGAAATCGCAATTTTATTGTTGTGATTTTTGAAGAATTTTAAAGTTGTAGGCGTTGAGTGATGTGATTTAGTGTTCAAGTGTTCAACTTGAAAAACGTTTATTTTTCGACATTTTAAGTTGAACACTTGAACAGATTAAAAAATATTGTCGAGAAGTTGAACAAGTTGAACAAAGTTGAACACCGTTTGAGCCTTTATTTATCGTGTTTTTCGGGGTTGTTCAAGGTGTTCACGAACAAAACGCTTTTTATAAGATTTTAAAAAATAAAGTAAATAATAATATATAAATAAAAAATATATAAAATATAGGATTTGTTCATGAACAAGTTGAACAGTATCAAAAAAGCCTTTATTTATCGGCTTATTTGCTGTTCAACTTCTGTTCAACTTGTTCACACAGAAAGAAAAGGAGAAATTCATGTCAAAAGCAAAAAAATTGTTGATGTCGATTGCAAGACGTGACAAAATAATTGAATTGAAATTAGAAGAATTAGAACGTCAAAAAAGATTGTGCGAAGTGCGCGCCGTGACATTCGGTGAAAGGGTTCAGTCATCGGGAACGGACAGTTCCATGAAAGTGATTGATTATATCCAAATGAAAGATGAAGTCGATGAATATATCAAAAAGACTTTAGAGTTGAAAAAACATGTCATGGACGTCATGGATAAGATGGAGAATGAAATATATATCGAGTTGTTATATCGAAGGTACTTTGAAAAGATGACGTTCGAACAGATTGCAGAAAAATTGCAGTTGTCGAATAAAAGGGTTTATCAGTTGCATAAAATCGCATTGAAAGAACTTGATTGTGAATTAGACAAAATTAGAAAAAGTTAGAATGAATTGGGTTGAAGGTTATTATAATAATGTGATATTATTATAATACAAAAAGAGTATAAAAAGAGGACAAGCCATTCGCGAATATGCGGTGGCTTTTTCTATGCTTATTTTTAAGCGAGGAAAAGAAAGGTGGTGAATGAACGTGACGAAAATGACGAACAAACAAAAACGGTTTTGTGATGAATATTTGATTGATTTGAATGCGACGCAATCGGCGATTCGTGCGGGATATTCACCAAAGACGGCAAGATTCATCGGACAAGAAAATCTAACAAAACCCAACATCAAGGCATACATCGAAGAAAGAATGGCGGAAAAGGAAAAAGAATTGATTGCAAGTCAAGACGAGGTATTGCGCTATTTAACAAGTGTTATGCGTGGACAATCAGAAAGTGAAATTGTCGTTGTCGAAGGTTGTGGGGACGGTGTATCACAGGCGGTCAAGGTCAAGAAAGCCCCCGACGAACGTGAAAGGTTGAAAGCGGGCGAATTGTTGGCGAAACGTTATGGTATTTTAAGTGATAAAGTGAACATCGAAGGTGCGATTCCCGTTGTGATTTCGGGAAGTGACGACCTTGAAGACTAACGCAATAAAATTGTCGTTGCCACAGGTCGTAGGACGTGGCTATGCGACGTTTTGGAACTTCAAAGGACGTTATCGCGTTTGCAAGGGTTCGCGTGCTTCCAAGAAGTCGAAAACAACCGCGTTGTGGTATATCACAAACATGATGAAATATCCCGACGCCAATTTGCTTGTTATTCGTAAGACATACAGAACGTTGAAAGATTCGTGTTTTACCGAATTAAAATGGGCGATTTCACGATTGAAGGTGGACGCATGGTGGGACATTAAAGAAAGCCCGCTTGAATTGACGTATAAGCCGACAGGACAAAAGATATATTTTCGAGGACTGGACGACCCGTTGAAAGTTACGTCAATCACGGTCGAAAAAGGCGTGTTGTGTTGGGCTTGGTTAGAAGAAGCCTATGAAATCATGTCGGAAAGTGATTTTGACACACTTGACGAAAGTATTCGTGGTGAAGTTCCCGAAGGACTATTCAAGCAATGGACAATCACATTCAACCCATGGAATGAACATCATTGGTTGAAAAAAAGATTCTTTGATGTCAATGACGACAATATTCTTGCTATGACAACAAATTATTTGTGCAATGAATGGTTGGACGACAGTGACAAGAAGCTATTTGAAAGCATGAAAAAGAACAATCCCCGACGATATGCAGTTGCGGGGCTTGGAAATTGGGGTATTGTTGACGGGCTTGTTTATGAGAATTGGACGGAACGAGCGTTCACGCTTGATGAAATTAAACAATGCAAAACAAGAAGCGGTTTGGACTTTGGATATACCAATGACCCGACGGCTTTTTTTGTTGGCTTTTTAGATTTGGACGCAAAAAAATTGTATGTGTGGGACGAATTCTATGAAAAAGGAATGTCGAATAAAGCAATTAACGACAAAATTCTTGCGATGGGATATTCCAAAGAAAGAATCACGGGTGATAGTGCCGAACCGAAAAGTATTGACGAATTGAAATCAATGAAACTTCGAATCAAAGGCGCGAAAAAAGGAAAAGACAGTGTGATGAATGGTGTCCAGTGGATTCAAGACTTAGAAATCATCATTCACCCGCGATGTACGAACTTTATTACAGAGATTTCGAACTATACATGGGAAACCGACAAGTTCGGAAACAAATTGAACAAGCCGATTGATGATTTCAACCACTTGATGGACGCTATGCGTTATGCACTGGAAGACGACATCATCGGAAACAAATGGTTGTATTAGAGAAATGGGGTGAAAGAGTGCTAACAGAAAGCGAAATCATAAGATTCATACAGGAAGATGAATCAAGCGACAAGAAGCGATTTGCGAAGATCGGTCAAAAGTATTATGAAGGCGAACACGACATTCGAAATTATCGTTTGTTTTACTACAATGCGGACGGACAGTTGGTCGAGGATAAGACACGTTCAAACATCAAGATTTCACACCCATTCTTCACGGAATTAGTTGACCAAGAAGTTCAATACATGTTGAGTGGAAAGGAAGGATTCGTGAAAAGCGATATTCCCGAACTTCAAAATGAATTGAACGAGTATTTCAACGAAAATGAAGATTTCACATCGGAATTGTATGAGGTATTGACGGGAGCAATCACCAAAGGGTTTGAATATATGTACGCATACAAGAACGTTGAAGACAAATTGTCGTTTCAATGTGCTGATTCATTGGGAGTTGTGGAAGTAAGGGCAAAGGACACCGAAGATGGTTGCGATTACGTCATTTACTGGTATGTTGATAAAATAGCAAAGGACAATAAAAAGATTAAAAGAATCCAAGTTTGGGACAAAGACCAAACTTATTTTTATGTTCAAGAAGAAGACGGGAAATTGGAAAATGATGAAAGTCAAAAAATCAACCCGCGTCCACATACGCTTTATCGAAAAGGAGATAAAGACGAATTGTATTATGAGAATTTCGGATTCATTCCGTTTTTCAGATTGGACAATTGCCGAAAACAATTTAGCGGATTGAAAGCCGTCAAAGAAATAATTGACGACTATGACTTGATGTCATGTGGATTGTCCAACAACTTACAGGACGCAAGCGAATATTTGGTTGTTGTGTCGGGATTCCAAGGCGACAACATGGAAGAACTGATTCAGAACACCAAGACAAAGAAACTTATTGGTGTTGATGAAGGCGGGGGAATTGATTTCAAGACCGTCGATGTTCCGTATGAAGCAAGAAAAACAAAACTTGAATTGGACGAGAAAAATATTTATCGGTTTGGAATGGGCTTCAATTCGGCGCAGTTGGGCGATGGGAACATCACGAATATTGTTATCAAGTCACGATATGCTTTGCTTGATTTAAAATGCAACAAGCTAGAAATCAGATTGCGACAGTTCTTGCGAAAGATATTGAAAGTCGTGTTGCAAGAAATCAACGATAGAAACGACACAGACTATCAACAGAAAGACGTATATTTCGATTTCCAACGCGAAGTCATGACGAATGCAAGCGACAACGCACAGATTGAGAAGACGGACGCAGAAACGGAACAAGTGAAAATCAATACGTTGCTGAATCTTGCGTCAACACTTGACCAAGAAACAATCGTTCAAAACATTTGTGATGTGTTGGACATTGACTATGAAGAAATCAAAGATAAATTACCCGAGGAAGACAATTTGGTTGACGCTCAAAACGAAATTGACAATGTAATTGTCGAAGGTGAAGGCGTTGAATAAAAGACAAAAAGAAGTCATTCAATCACAGTTGAAAGACGAAGAAGCCATCATCAAGAAATTAAAGGCGACATATAACAAAGCAATTCGCGACATCAACCAAAAAATTAAGATATTGCAAGCGGACGAATTGACGCAATCGAAGATATATCAAATCGAGTATCAAAAAGCATTAAAAATGCAAATCAAAGCGATTTTGGACAATTTGAATGCGAATCAGTATACGGACATTCAAGAATACTTGAAGAAATGCTATGAAGAAGGATTCTTGGGGACAATGTATGATTTGCAAGGACAGGGAATTCCATTGGTGTTCCCGATTGACCAAAATCAAGTTGTCAAAGCATTGACTAATGACACCAAGTTGTCAAAATCGTTGTATGAATCATTGGGATTCCATGTGAAGACGCTTCAAAAGCAAATAAACGCAGAAATAAGCCGTGGAATTGCGAATGGGTATTCTTACAGTGACATAACACGAAACGTCCTTAAAAAAGCCGATATGGGCGTTAGAAGGGCATTGCGTATTGTTAGAACCGAAGGACATCGAATTCAACAACAAGCAACGTTTGACGCTCAAAAGGGAGCAAAGGAACGAGGGGCGGACATTGTCAAACAATGGGATTCCACAATGGACAAGAAGACACGACCAAATCATGTCAAATTAGACGGACAGATTCGGGAAATTGATGAACCATTTGAAGTGAATGGAAAACAAGCGATGTACCCCGCGGGATTTGGTGTTCCGCATGAGGACATCAATTGTCGTTGCGTCATGCTACAACGTGCAAGATGGGCGTTGGGTGAAGACGAAGTCACCAAAATGAACAATGAAACGAAAGAAATTGTAAAAATTAATGAAAAGAATTTCGAATCGTTTAAAAAGGTGTATAATGAAAGTGTGGAAGAAATTGTCAAAGAAACAACATTTGACATTATCGGAAATACGACGAAATTAAAAGGTGCAATGGGTGTCGGAGATTACAAAGAATACACGGATTTATTGAACAATCATTCGAACACAGACATCAAAAAACTATATTCGAAATATGCCGATGGAGTGGATAGAATAACATTCGTGAGAAATGGCGGTTCTTATTTACCATCGGAAAATTCAATTGAATTTGGATATGACAGTGGTTTGAGATATGAAGAAATCCATAAATATTCGACACTGGCTCACGAATATGGTCATTATTTTGACGCAAAAGCAAAATTCAAAGTCAATTTTAAAGAAATTGATAGTTTGAACAAAGCCATAGAGTCAAAAGGGTCATGGGCGAAAGAGTGGTTTAAAAAGAAAACAAGTTCAAGCGATGAATTTTTGCAAGCCGTTCGAAAAGACAAAGAATATATTAAAAACATTTTCTCAAATGATTTGAGAAAAGAGTTATCGGAACATGACGGAAGTTCGGGCGTTCAAGACGCAATAGACGGATTGTTTGGTGAACGTATTCGTTGGGGTCATGGAGATAAATATTACAACCGCAAATATACACTTGCGAAAAGTTTAAAAATCCACAACGACATTCAAAAAGTTTATAAAGAATTAGGATTAGACGCGTCTAATCTTGCAAAAACAAAAATGATTGTACGACAATATGAAACCGCGTCCGAAATGTGGGCGAACATCATGAGTGCAATTGTTTGCGGTGGAAAAGAATTGGAATACGTCAAAAAATATTTACCAAATTCATATGAAGCGTTGTTGAAAATACTAGAAGGAGTTGAATAAAATGTTTAAAAACGAAAATGAAGCAATCGAAGCGTATAATAAAACGTTTAAAGACGGATTCCCGTCAATTCCGTTGTTATCACGACCCGAAAAAGAAGTGATTGAAATTGTTGAAAATTGTATCAAAAACAACAAAGACGTCTATGAAATGGGTTATTTGAAATTGGACGACGATATTATTTATTAAAGGACATTCGCTTTAAATGTCCTTTTCTTATGGAGAAATAACATGGAAACAGAATTGAAGGAGTTATTCAAGAAATACAAATTGGGTCGTATATGTAAAATCATAAAGTCGAATTTAAAATGGGCGCATGGCGACATTTATTTTGTCACAACGTGGTTGAAAAAATACATCGTGTACGAAAAGGACGGGCGTGTCCAAAGCATTCGAAACATGGATAAATACTTTTATAAGAGAGGGGCGAAAGAGTGACAACAATCAAATTAAAAGTTATTGATGAAAACATTGAATTCACAAGTTCGCCCCCTATCTATTCGGGTGATGTGAACACGATTTCAACATTATTCGAATTCGGTGGTAATTGGGAAGGATTCACCAAAACCGCCGTTTTTTATCGTGAAATCGAAACACCTTATATGCAAGTTTTGAAAGATGATGAATGTTATATTCCACACGAAGTCATGATGACGGCGGGAAGAATTTATATTGGTGTTTTCGGTGTCAAAGATGACAAGGTCAAAACAAGTGAAGTCGTATTCTATGACATTGGAACGGGGGTCATGACGTTTGGAAGTATTCCCGAACCAAGTGACGAGATATGGCAACAAATACTTGCAGAACTAAGAAACATTCGAAAACTTGCGGAAGAAATGTCACAAGGTCAAGAAGATTTCATTGAACAGATGGAACAGACATTTCAAAGATATTATGAAGAATTGAAAACAATATCGGCAAATTTCATGAGTGTTGAGGACGTTGACCGCATATGTGGGGGAGATTATGACCCAACTTATGACGATTACAACGCAGAACCGATTCCGATAGAAGAATTAGAAAAAATATTAGTTTAGAGGGGTGAAAATATGGCGAAATATTTAGACCAAACGGGAGTGTCAACGCTTTGGGCGAAAATCAAAGAAAAATTCGTATTAAAAGACGGTTCAAAAGTATTGTCAACAAATGATTATACGACGGCAGAAAAACAAAAATTAGGCGGTATCGCAACAGGGGCGCAAGTAAACGTCATTGAAAAAGTATCAGTGAACGGGAGCGCACTGACACCGAGTTCAAAAGGCGTCAACATTACAGTTCCGACCAAAGTGTCACAAGTGACAAACGATAGCGGTTATCAAACGGCTAGTCAAGTATCAAGTGCGATTTCTAGTGCGATTAGTGGTATTTCGGGTTTCAAATACGAAGTCGTTTCGGCTTTGCCTTCATCGGGAAAAGACGGAACAATTTATTTAAAGGCAAATAGTGGCGCGGGACAAAATATATATGATGAATTCATTTGGGTGAATTCCAAGTGGGAACAATTAGGAACGAAACAAATTGATTTATCGGGATATATGAAAAAAACCGACATGGTGGCGTTGACAGAAGGAGAAATCGACGCCATTTGTGTTTAAGGCGGTGTTTATATGGCAAACAATAAATTTTTAGAAGAAACAGGGCTTTCACGTTTTTGGGCGCACACTAAAAAGCTAGTCGATGATAGATTCAAACAATTTGAAGGTTATCACCCAAATCTTGTAATAAATGGGGATTTTCAAATAAATCAACGTGGAAAAAGCGAATACGGAGAAAACGGATATACATTAGACATGTGGAACTGTATTCTAACAAATGGAAATAAACTTTCACAACTACCAAGTGGATATGGTGTATTAATTAACAAAGTAAAAGCAAATCAAACTGTATTAAGACAAAGAAATCCTAATGTTAGTAAATATCCAGTTGGAACAAAATTTACAGCTGTTTATGATTTTGAAAGTAACGTTTCATTTTCAAACGAAGTCGGATTTGGGAAACAAAGAAAAAGTATACAAGTAGAAGCAAAAAGAAAACAATATTCATTTACTTGGACTTTACAATCTAATGACATTGATGAAAATAAAAATGTTGATGTTTTAGTGTTTAACAACACTGATACAAACGTTCAATTAAAAGTGCATAGTGTACGCTTATTTGAAGGAGAAATTGCTTATAAAGGTCAAACAGAAGATAAAACACTAGCACTTACAAGATGTTTACCTTTTTGTGAAAGAGCAAAGTTTACGGCGACTGCTACAGGTGCGTATTTCATGGATGGTTTTAGTTATAAAATGCCAAAAGAAAAGAACCCAATAATAAATATACTATCAGTTGCGAATAGTGATGGTGCGGTCAATAAAGCAGATTTTAGTTTTTCTGTAATAGACAAATATTTTGCAAATTTCATAAGGTACAAGGGTGGAAGTTGTGAGTCATTAAAAAACCATGTGTATACGTTTGATGTTATGATTACGTGTGAACCACTTTAGGAGGTAATATATGGAAGAAATAAAATATAAAGTATATGCAAAAAAAGACGAACAAGGAAGTATTATTGACATTTGGAGCACAGGCAATCAAGCCTTGGGAGATTCAAGAACTGAATCTCAAATGATGGAACAGGGTTATGAATTAGTTGACGAGGGCGCAGACGGTCGAATTTATGGTTATGCTCAAATTAACTATACACAAATGAAATACCAAAAACCTTTATATGATGAACAAGGGCGTCCAAACTTCCACGACGCCTTTATTTTATGGACGGAAGAGGAAAAAGCGGAAAAATACCCTATCCCCGAACCCGAACCGAGTGAACTTGAAAAATTAAGAATCGAACAGGAAGTGACCGCACAGGCGGTGCAAGATTTAATTTTAATGATGATGGGTGGTGAGTAAGCATGGCAAACTTTTTAGTTTATCGAATTTTAGATGGAAAACTTGAATTCGTTGACGTTCCGAAAGCGTTAAAAGAAGAAGTCAAAGCAATTTTAATTGAATTGGGACATGAAGAACTTACACGTTAAAGAAGCGTGTTTTTATTTTGTCAAGCCATGACATTTAAAATGGCAAATTGACCCGAACACGTCATTTAAACTGTTTGTTCTTGGTGGAAGAAACCACGTTTAAAAACGAAAAGGAGAAAAAGAAAATGGAATTTTTAAAACAAATCTTAGGTGAAGAACTATACGCAAAATTCGTCGAAAAGGTGAACGCGTTCAACGGCGATGAAGCAAACAAAGACAAGCAAATCAAGATTGCAAACTTGGGAACAGGTGAGTATATCGGCAAGGGCAAATATGACGCATTACAAGCGTTATTGGACGGAAAGACAAACGAATTGACGACCGCCAACAATTTAATTGCCGACTTGAAGAAATCAAACAAAAACGATGAAGAATTGCAAGGGAAAATCACGACATATGAAGGACAGGTTGAAAAACTTCAACAGGAACTTGAACAAACCAAGTTGGACAATGCAATTCAAATCGCACTTCTTGAAGCGAAAGTCACTGATGTCGACTATATGACTTTCAAACTGAAAGAAAAAGGCGAAGTGAAACTTGATGAAAACGGGAAAATCAAAGGTTGGGAAGAAACATTGAAAGGTTTACAAACACAGTTCCCAAATCAGTTCGAAAGTTCTTCACAAAAGAAAATCGAAGAACACAAACTTGACAATCCACAGGACAACGACGGTGGAATGACAAAAGCGGAGTTCTTAAAGAAACCATACGGGGAACGCGTACAGTTCGCACAGGAAAACCCCGAAGCATTTGAAACATTGATGAAAGAATAAAGGAGAAATTAAAAATGGCAAATGAAACATTATTAGCAAACGTTATTAACCCACAGGTCATGGGGCAAATGATTAACGCAAAAATCGAAGCGTTATTGAAAATCACACCATATGCAAAGGTGGACACAACACTTGTCGGAGTTCCGGGGGACACAAAAACAGTTCCATGTTGGAAATATATCGGTGACGCCGAAGACGTGGCAGAAGGCGCAGAAGTTGGATTGACACAGATGACGGCTTCTTCAACAACTTTCAAAATCAAGAAAGCAATGAAAGCCGTTGGAATTACAGAAGAAGCGCGTTTGAGTGGTTTGGGAAATCCAATTGGACAAGCTGAATCACAGTTGGCGAAAGCAATCGCGGGTAAAGTTGACAATGATATTTTAGCGGAAGCGTTGAAATCAACAAACATCGTTGATATGTCTACAACAAGTACAATCAATTACGAAGGTATTGTTGACGCAGTGACAAAATTTGAGGACGAAGAAGACGGCGTTGAAAAAGTGATGTTTATTTCACCACTTCAAGAAGCTGTATTGTTAAAAGACCCAATGTTCTTGTCGGCTGATAAATTCGAAAGTGGTGTTGCGGTTCGTGGAGCAATTGGAAAAATCGCGGGTTGTTGGATTAAAAAATCAAACAAAATCAAAGAAAGTGAGGGAGTATTCACAAACCCAATTATTAAACTTGAACCCGATTCACCCGAAACAGAATACACAGAAGACGAACTTCCTGCATTAACAATTTTCTTGAAAAAAGATACTGCTACAACTAGCGAATTCAAACAGAGAACACAGGTCACCGAAATCGTATCATCAAAATATTATGGTGTTGCGTTGACAAACGAAGCGAAAGTCGTTCTTGCAAAATTCAAAAAATCGGGGGAGTAATTAACCCGTCCGTTGAAGTTCCCGCAAGCGGAATGGGGTTATATGGAAAAACCGTTGCCGACTTAGTTGACGACGGAATGAAAATTTTCAATGACGGAACGGTCAAAGGAAATTTCAAATATGTGACTGGTTACACAGAATTCAACGAATCGGTTGTTGAAGAACAGGAAGGAAACTTCTTTCCATTCACATTGAAAAAGACGGGGACAACCATGACGTTCAAAAAGAACGGCGCGGAAGTCAAGAAAGACATTCCTTTTGAAGCGAATAACGTGTTCCGTGTATCACAAAACGATACATTCACGGTGTTAGTCGATAGTCAAGAAGTTGTTACATTCAATTTCAAACAAGCGACATTCGCAACAAAAGGAAAAGCACGAAGAAATCGTGCGAAATAAGGTGGTGAATTGCCGTGATTATGACGGTAGATGAACTTAAAAAATATATCAAAACGAACGAAGAAGATTCCATGCTTGAAGCTAGACTTCGAGCATTGGAATTGCTTATTCGCAAATACACAAACAACAAATTCCAACAAACGAATATCCGATTCATTGGTCAAATCAAAAACGGAATCGTTCGAATATCACCGCGATGTTTGAAAGTTGGTGACACGGTCGAAATATCGCAATCGAAATATAATGACGGTGTTTATACAATCACCTCGTTAGAAGTCGACAAATGCGTTCTAAACGACGAATTGAACGCTGAAGATGAAATACTATTGACCAAGATAAAATATCCATATGACGTCCAAATGGGCGTTGTGAACTTGATGAAATGGGAATTGGAGAACCGCGAAAAAGTCGGTGTTCAAAGTGAAACCATTTCACGTCATTCCGTGACATATTTCAACATGGACGGTGACAATTCCGTGATGGGATTTCCAAAATCTTTGATGGGATTTCTTGAACCGTATAAGAAAGCGAGATTTTGACATGATTGGTGGAAACATTGACGGGGAACTACAAGTCAAAACAACGGTCAAAAATGAAATTGGCGAAGGTGTTTCAACATGGAAAACGGTCAATGTTCTTCGTGGTTGGTTGGATTTGCAAAACGGTGATTCCAAATACGGCAATTACAATGCAAAAATCCAAGAATCAACACACGTTTTCATTTGCGACTATGTTGAATTAGACCCCGAAGTCAAAAAGGAAAATAACCGAATGGTTGTTGATGGGTATGTTTATGATGTCATGTTGATTGACAATCCAATGAACTTGAATCAACAATTGGAAATCTATTTGAAATACACGGGTGGTCAATAATGGCGTTTGAAGATAATTCGGCGCAAGTTATTCATGCGATTGACAATGCGGTTGGTTCTTTGCTTGACGAAATCGGCGGGGAACTCGAAGCGCAAGTCAAAAGAAACACCCGTGTTGATTCAAGTCAAACAAAAGGAAGTTGGCAATATGTCGTCGATGAAGGTGAAAAGAAAGTAACGGTCGGAAGCCCATTACAAAATGCAATTTGGGAAGAATTCGGAACGGGTGAACATGCGATTCACGGCGACGGTCGAAAAGGCGGTTGGAGTTATCAAGACATTTACGGAAAATGGCATAGGACACGCGGAAAGAAACCGTCAAGGGCTTTGCAAAGGGCGTTTGATTCTCGAAAAAGTGCGATTGTTCGCATTGTAAAAGAAAGATTCGGGGTGGAATTACGATGACAATTGAATCGTTGAAATATATCAATGACATTTTGTCAACATTGACAAATTATGAATTCGGTCAATGGACTTCGACACCAGTTCCAAATCCTTATTTTGTCGGGGAATACAACGAAGTTGGTTCAGATACAGAAGACGGACGATTCGAAACAACATTCATTTTGACAGGAACGACGCGTGGTTCATGGTTGGAGTTGGAAAGTGTAAAAGAAAAAATTGAAAAAGCATTAAACAAAACCGCGATTTTGCCGAACGGCAATGGAATTGCGGTTTTTTACGTGAATTCATTCATAGTTCCAGTTGATAACGCGGAATTGAAACGAATTCAAATAAATTTACAAATACAAGAATGGAAGGTGTGAAATTTATGGCATTAGGTGACGAATTAAAATCAAGCGGAATCACCGCAAATACACCGCAAAACATCGTATTAGGTGCGGGAACAATTCATAAAGGATTGACATTCACGACCGACAAATGGAATTTTGAAGAATCATTGGTCGGGGCGACTAGCGGTGGAACGAAAATCACAATAAAACCCGAATTCAAGGACATTGAAGTTGACGGGGCATTGGTGAAGGTTAAAGGATTGACACAGAAAGTCGGCGAAACGGCTTCAATGGAAACAAACATTGTTGAGGTTACGCCCGAAATCATGAAAATGACGATGGTTGGTCAAAGCAAAACGGCTAATGACAAGACGGGATATGACGAAATCACTTCCAAAAACAAAATTGAGGAAGGCGACTACATTGAAAATCTTGGATATGTAGGTAAAACGTTAGACGGAAAGCCAATAATCATTATTTTCGATAACGCATTATGTACTAGCGGATTTGAAATTGAAGGTAAAAACAAAGAAAATGCGGTGTTAAAAGCGACATTCGAATGTTACGCAGATTTGACAAGCGCATGTGACGTTTTACCTTATCACATTTATTACCCAACACCAGTTGGAGTATTAAAGACAAAGGAGAAATAAGATGGAAGAAACAAAACCATATGTATTAAGGGAATTGACGTCAAAAGACGTTTTCCCTATGTTTAAAATCATTTCAAAATTTGGAATCGGAGAATTCAAGAAATGTTTTGACCCAAAATTGGTTGGTCAATTAGTTGATGAAAACGGAGATTTTAAAGGTGACAAATTGATGTCGATTGTCGGAATGAATATTGCTTTCGATGTTGCTTCGATTGTGTTCGAAAATGTTCCGAAATGTGAAGATGAAATCTATGATTTCTTAACTTCAATTAGCAATCTGAAAAGAAAGGAACTTGAAAAAATGTCCATGGTGACTTTCTTCGAAATGATTGTTGATGTTGTTCAGAAAAAAGAATTCAAGGATTTTTTTGGGGTTGTTTCAAAATTGTTCAAGTAGGGGACATCAAATTCATGGATTTGCTATTTAAAAGATACGCAAATCCTTTTTTGTTACTTGATAATTTGATTGCGACGGGAAGATTTTTGGAATTTATTTTGGAACTTATAGACATTCAAAATGAAGAAAAAATATACGACGTTTGGTTGCATAAAGTCTTTGACAAAGGATTTGACGCCTTCAAAGAAGCAGTCATTGAAAACAATCAAATTGTCAATGTCGACAATCAAAATGTTGAAGCAACCATCAATGAATCATTTGATATTTTAAATAATTTCAACCCGCATGAGTAAGGGGGTGAATGAATGGAATTATTTCGTTTATTTGGAACGATTGGGCTGAACGGCGTCGAAGAAACGCAAGATGATATTGAAGAAACGACCGACCAAGCGGAACAAGCCGAACCAAGAATGTCGGGGGCGTTCAAGCGAATTGGACAAGCCGTTGTCACATATTTAGCAGTCGACAAAATCATTGACTTTGGAAAAAGCATTGTTGAAGCGTCCGCGACAGTAAGTGCGGAAGCGTCGGCGTTTACACAGATTATGGGCGACTATTCGGACGAAGCCCAAGAAAAAATAAATAAAATTGCTGACACGACGGGAATGGTGTCAACTCGTTTGACCCCTTATATGACATCAATGACGGCGAAATTCAAAGGACTTGGATTTGACATTAACCAAGCGACCACGCTTGCGAGTGATGGTTTATTGTTGGCGTCCGACGCGTCCGCCTTTTGGGACAAATCACTTGAAGATTCAATGTCCGCATTGAATTCATTCATCAACGGTTCATACGAAGGTGGTGAAGCAATCGGGCTTTTTGCCAATGATACACAATTGGCGTCATATGCCGTCAAAGAAGGAATAGTCAAGGAAGCCAAAGAATGGGCGAACTTGGAAGAAGCGAAGAAACAGGCGACACGACTTGAATTTGCAAAAAATATGTTTGACGCGTCGGGAGCAACGGGACAGGCTTCAAAAGAAGCCGACCAATACGCAAACGTTCAAGCGAATTTGAATGAAAAGTGGCGTCAATTCAAAGCCGAAATCGGTGAACCATTACTTCAAAATGTAGTATTGCCCGCAATGGACAAGTTGAGCGGTGTGGTAGACAAATTAAGTAGTGGTTACAAAGATTTAACAAAATGGATTAGTGAAAATAAAACAACCGTTCAAATCTTGATTGGAGTTTTCGCAAGTGCGACGGCGGGGTTGGTTGCTTATAAAAGTGCAATGACCGCAATGGCAATTGTTAAAACCGTTACAAAATGGCTTGATGGAATGACGTTGTCACAAAAACTATTAAATATCGCCATGAGTATGAACCCAATAGGCATTGTTATTGCTTTGATTGGAGCATTGGTCACGGCGTTTATTTATTTTTGGAACACATCGGAAGAATTCCGAAATTTTTGGATTGAATTATGGAACAGTATCAAAGAAACGTTCAACGCAGTCGTAACATGGATTCAAGATAAGTTCAATGCAGTCGTGACATGGATTCAAGATAAATTCAATGCATTTTCACAGTGGTTCACCACGGCATGGGATTCCATATCGACCGCCGTGTCGAATACTTGGAACAGTATTGTCGAATTTGTCACGGGAGCATGGGAAACCATCAAAAATGTTGTTCAAGTTGGATTGATGTTCTTAGAACAATTATTCAATTTGTTTATTGATATTTTATTAGTTCCATGGAATTTCATTTGGCAAAATTTCGGTGACAAAATAACGAGCGCATGGGAAAAAATCAAATCAGTTGTCCAAAAAGGACTTGATTATGTTACTAACATAATCTCAAATGTTATGAACGCAGTTCAAGAAAAATTCACGAGCGTTTGGAATTCTATTTCATCATTTATTGGTGGTATCGTCGAAAAGATAACGAATACAGTTTCGGCGGGTTGGAATGCGGTGTCAAATTTCACATCAAGCATTTTTGACAAGGTGAAATCTATTGCGACGAATATTTGGGAAAGTATAAAATCAAAAATTACAAGTATTGTTGAAAGTATCAAATCGACAGTTTCAATTATTTGGGAAAGTATAAAAGCTAAAATCACAAGTGTTGTCGATGGTATAAGTTCAACAGTTTCAAATGTTTGGAACGGAATCAAGTCAACCACATCAAATGTGTTTAATTCAATCAAATCAACGGCAACGAGCGTTTGGAATTCCATAAAATCGGCAATTGAAAAACCAATAAACATGGCTAAAAATACGGTCAAAAATGTTATTGATTCAATCAAAGGGTTCTTTGATTTTGAATGGTCATTGCCTAAACTAAAATTGCCACATTTAAGCATTAAGGGAGAATTTTCGCTTATGCCACCAAAAGTTCCGTCATTCGGAATTGAATGGTATAAGGACGGGGGAATCATGGAAAAACCAACCTTGTTCGGATTCAATCCTTTTACTGGAAAAGGAATGGTCGGTGGTGAAGCGGGAGCGGAAGCAATCACGCCAATTAGCGTTTTAAAAGATTATGTCCGAGAAGCGGTTAGAGAAGAAAATGCAAACAACAATTTAATTGTTTACGTTCAAAAATTGATTGATATGTTGGCGACATATTTTCCACAGATTGTTGACGGTTTGGACAGACCGATTATTCTTGACGATGGAACGTTGGTGTCAAGACTTGCACCACAAATGAATGCGGAATTTGGAGAAATTAACAAGGGGAGGGAGCGAGGACGATGATAAATTTCAAAGGTGTAACATTTGCTGAATATCATTCATTTCGTGACTTTTCCTTGGTTCTTTCCAAGAAGACAATAGAAACACCCGCCGTCAAGACTTCGAGCGTGGAAATTGAAGGAATGGACGGGATATTGGATTTGACCGATTATTTTGGAGAGCCAAAATATAAGAATCGAAAATTGAAGTTTGAATTTTCGACATTGGGGGTTGAAAGAAAAGACTTTGATTCTTTATTTTCCAACATTCAAAATGCGATTCATGGTCAATTTGTCAAAATTATTGTTGACGATGATGACGCGTTCTATTACATGGGGCGTGTAAACGTCAATGAATGGAAAAGTGACAAGACAATTGGAAAAGTCGTGATTGAATGTGATTGTGAGCCATTCAAATACAAAAAATATGTCACCGTTATCACGGAAGACATTGTCGGAACAAGGGAATTTGTTTTGACGAATTTGAGAAAAAGCGTTGTTCCCGTTTTCAAATCAACGGGCACGTTGACAATTAAATTCGAAAATCAAATATATTCGATTGATAGTGGTGAATATACTTTGGACGATGTCGTTTTGAAACAAGGTAAAAACCTTTTGACCGTCGAAGGAAACGCAACATTGACAATTGAATATCAAGAAAGGGGGTTATAACGATGTACAAAGTATATTGTGATAATTCCCTTTTATATGATGGAAAACGTGAAGAACTGAAATTGTACAATCCAAAAGTTGATTTGGAATTGAACAAGGTCGGTTCTTTTAATTTCACGATTTATCCAAATCATAAGCATTTTAACAGATTAAAAAAATTAAAACCCATTATCAAAGTTGTTCGTGATGACAACAAAATTGTTTTTCGCGGTCGTATCTTGAATGATACACGGGGTTTTTACAACGAAAAGAAGGTGGTTTGTGAAGGCGAATTGGCGTTCTTGATTGATTCAATTCAACGTCCATACACTTACACTGGTGATGTTGCGGGATTGTTCCAACAGTTCATTGACAATCACAATACACAAGTGGACGCCGAACATCAATTCAAAGTTGGACTTGTCACAGTGACAGACCCCAACGATTATTTGCCACGAAGCGACACACAGTATTTGAACACTTGGGAATCAATCAACAAAAAATTGATTGAACCGTTGGGCGGTTATTTATTTGTACGTCATGAAGAAGATGGGGTTTATATTGATTATTTAAAAGAACTTGACGAACTGATAACACAGGAAATTGAGTTCGGAAAAAATATGATTTCATTTGAAGAAGTCGTCAAAGGTGATGAACTTGTCACGGGCGTCATTCCCCTTGGTGCAAAACAAAAGGACGAAGAAGGAAATGACACGGAATTGAGATTGACCATTGCTAGTGTAAATGGTGGGCTTGATTACATTCAAAATGATGAAGCCGTTCAACAATATGGGAAGATTTTTACAACTCAAATTTGGGACGATGTAACGTTGCCCGAAAATCTTTTGGCGAAAGGTCAAGAATGGTTGGCAAATGCAATCATGTTATCTGCGTCAATCACACTGAACGCGGTTGATTTATCATATGCAAACAAAAGTATAAGTTCATTTCGTTTGGGCGCAAATGTCAAGGTAAAAAGTAAACCACACAATTTGGACGCATATTTTCTAGTTTCCAAATTGTCGTTGGAATTGCTGAATCCCAAAAACGACAAATTGACGTTGGGTGTAAATTATAAAACCTTCACGGAACAAGTTTCAAGCCAAGAAGACAACATCGTTGGAAAAGTTCTTGTCAATGTTGGTGGTGAATTGTCCAACATTAGCAATTCAGTTGCTGAAACTGAAAGACGATTGACAACACAAATTGAAGCCGTATCAAGCGGAATCATGACAAGCGTGTCCGATGAATACGTCACAAAAGACGAGCAAATGACACTTGAAGAATCCATCAACACGCGATTTGAACAAACGGCGAGTTCGTTCGATTTTGCGTTCCAAGAAACGAACAAAAAAATTGATGAATCAAGCAATCAATCGAATTCAAAGTTCGAAAGCATTGAAAAACATATTCGATTCGAAGATGGTGACATCATCTTGAAAGCGTCAGATAGTGAAATTCATATGAGAATCGAGAATGACCAATTGGCGTTCTATGAAAACAATGTCAAATTCGGTTATATGCAAAATCGAAAGGCAAGTTTTGAAAATGGAGAGTTCGACAAGTCATTGAGGATTGGAAAAATGGGATTCACGACATTCAGTGACGGAAGCGGTGGATTCGGGAAGGTGGTGAAATAATGGCAACAAGCGGAACGATAACAGGTGCGAAAGTCAAAACATTATGGTTGACGTTCGAATGGAAAAGAACGGCGGTTGATATTGCCAAAAACACTTCGACGATTCAATGGTCATTGAAGTTGAATTCATCAAGTTCACTTGTATTCAGCGCCGACAAAACTTTCACATTGTCGATTGACGGTCAAAAGTACGATGGGACATTCACATCGAACGTCAATTGGGGAACAAGTGGTGGAAATATCATCATCAAAAGCGGAACGACCGTCATCACACATGGGGCGAACGGGAAAAAGACATTTGATGTCAATTCAATTTTCAACATTGCGGTCAACATATCGGGAACGATGGTCAATAGTTTGTCATTATCGGGAAGCCAAATTCTTAACGACATACCAAGAGCCACGACACCGACAATCACACCATCAACGGGCGTCAAAATGGGTGACACAATCAAAATCACGTTGAATCGAGCAAGCGCAACATTCACGCATGATTTGTCATACAAATTTGGTGACGCGACAGGTGCGATTGGTGATGACATTGAGGTCAACACGAATTGGTTGATTCCTCGAACACTTGCGAATCAGATTCCGAATTCGGCAAGTGGTATTTGTCAAATTATTTGTTCCACCTATGAAGGGACGAAGCTGATTGGAACGACAAAAATTGAATTTGTTTTGAGCGTTAACACCGCCGATGTTCCAACTATTGATTCCGTCACATTTGAAGAAACGGTGGTTGGAATAAAAGAGAAATTCAATGCGTTTATTCAAGGACAATCAAAAATCAAATTGAAGGTAAACGCAACGGGTGCTTATGGTTCAAAAATAGCGTCATACGAAGTCAAATTGATGGGGTTGACATATAACAAAGGTGAATTCATTTTCGACGCCACACAGGGCGGGGAAGTAATGATTCAAACAAGCGTTGTTGACACACGAGGAAAGGGAAAGACATCAACACAAACAATCAACATCGCTGAATATGTCACACCAACAATTGAATTGTTCGACGTTAAACGTTGCGACAATTTGGGTGTCGAAAACCCGCAAGAAAACTTCATGTCGGCGCGAATCAAGTTCAATATTACAACGTTAAACAACTTAAATGACAAGTCGTTCAAGTTGGAATATCAAGAACAAGGCGGGACGACATGGACAACTTTGTTGACGGGAAATGAATATGTTTATGACAACACATATGTACATTCGACCGCAATTTTTGAATCAACAAAAGCATATTCCGTGCGATTGACCGTGTCGGACTATTTCAAAGAAATTGTTTATCCATTTGATGTGGGAACAAGTTTCTTTTTGTGGTTTTGGGACAAGACGGGAACGGGGCTTTCTATTGGTGACGCGCAAGCAATCACGAACATGTTCAACGTTGCATTGGAAACGCGATTTAAAAACAAAGTCACATTTGATGACGTTAGCGGAATTCCACAGTTTGCCGATTCGGGGTGGTTAGATTTACCGTTAAAAACAGGGTGGTCATATCAATATGACACAGACAAACCCCAATATAGAAAAATTGGAAATATCGTTTATTTGCGCGGTTTGATTGACGCAACCGCGACGGCACAAACGACGATTGGAGAATTGCCCGTTGGTTTTAGACCGACAGTCGGTTCATTCAACCGTTTTGCTTGCGCCTTGAACCAAAAAGACTATGTAAATGTTCAAGTCGGTCGAAATGGTTTGATTACGGACTATACGAAGA
The DNA here is from genome assembly GCF_010537335.1 of Amedibacterium intestinale. Lineage (NCBI taxonomy): Bacteria > Bacillati > Bacillota > Erysipelotrichia > Erysipelotrichales > Erysipelotrichaceae > Amedibacterium > Amedibacterium intestinale. Next base: position 794,616 of record NZ_AP019711.1, on the reverse strand, counting down.
CAACAAGCATGACAAGAACATTTATATGTTTAAGCAACATTTCATTTTTTGCAAATTAGAAAGGAAGGTATTTTATGAATTTAAAAGTAAGATTTAAAAATCCCATTTTTTGGGCGCAAATTGTTCTTGCGATTTTAACGCCAATTTTGGCGTATGCGGGATTGACCGCACAGGATTTGACGTCATGGAAGGCGTTGGGGGATTTGCTTGTTGGTGCATTATCCAACCCATATGTCTTGGGATTGGTCGTTGTAAGTGTATGGAATGCACTGAATGACCCAACGACAAAAGGTGTTGGAGATAGTGGACAGGCGTTGACATACACCGAGCCAAAATAAAAACTAGGGGGAACGCAAATGGAAGACAAAGAAATCATTGCGCTTTTGTCATTCCTTGGAACTATTATCGCAGTGGTCACACCCATGATGAAATTGAATTCAACAATTGTCAAATTGAATACCAATTTTGAAAACATGATGGAGAACGACCGAAATCGCGATAGAAGAATTGACAAACATGGTCAAGAAATTGACGAAATCATTGAAAAGCAACGATTGAACGAAAAGATTCTTGACCGCCACGAATTAAGAATCGACGCAATCGAAGAAAAAATCAAATAAAGACGTCCAAATCGGGCGTCTTTTATATATGCCGAAAACGGCGAAAGGAGAAATGAATTATGTCATACGAATACATTACGAAATACGATAGCCCAAACTACACAGAAGGAAGACAAGGAAACAAAATTTCAGAAATTGTAATTCATCATTGGGGAATTGATGGACAGTCATTCAATGGTGTTGTAAATTGGTTATGTCGAAAGAATGGGAACAGTTCCGCACACTATGTAATTGAAGGCGGAAAAGTTGCTTGTTTGGTAGATTGTGCGGACACCGCATGGCACGCGGGAAATTTTGCACACAATTTGAAATCAATTGGAATCGAATGTCGTCCCGAAATGTCGGCGCAAGACTTGGAAACTGTATGCGAATTAGTTGCCGACTTATACGAAGTTTATGGCGTATTACCAATTGTTGGTCATAAAGACGTGAGCGCGACTTCTTGCCCTGGTCGATATTATGCAAAATTATCATACATTAAGAAACGCGCACAAGAAATCATGAATGGTTCAAAACCAAGCACGCCAAAGCCACAACCACCAAAACCAAGTACAGGAACAAAATATAAAGTTGATGATACGGTAAATATTAACGGTGTTTACACTTCATCTTCTTCAACTACCAAATTGAAACCCGCAAAAACAAGTGGAAAAATCACAAAAATTGTTGCGGGAGCAAAAAACCCATATCTATTAGACAATGGAAATTTGGGTTGGGTAAACGATAATTGTATTACTGGAAAGAAAGGAACTTCAACAACAAAAACGTTGAAAGTCGGTATGAAAGCAAAACCTAAAAAAGCGGTGTCTTATGATGGTGTAAAACTAGCTTCTTTTCTTACTACCAAGTATTTCAAAGTTATCGAAATCAAGGGTAAACGAGTTGTATTAGGTGACGGTTTGAATACCGCGTTCAACATTGACAATTTAACTTATTAAAATAAAAAGCCTATCCTTTAACGGGATAGGTTCTTTTTTATTGGTTTAAAACGGCATTTTTATATTGACAATGCCATTATGAATGGCATATAATATCATCGAGGTGATGAAAAATGAAAGAAAAATTAAAAGTGTTAGAAGTTAGAGAATATCAAAAAGTTGAAGTTAAAACAGGTTATTATAGTAATAGTGTATATAGTAATTCGCAAATTAATATAGTTGTCATTTGTGAAGATAAAAACGGAAAAAGATATAGATATTATCCAACAAGTGGTGACTATGAAATTGTTATAAAAGGGGATATTGTGGAAATAAAATCTTGGTGCGATGATAATTTCAAATATCATTGTGAAATTAAAATTATAGGTTGAGAAAGGAGAATGAAAAATGAATATAGTTAAAGAACATTTCAAATCAATTGATGAAATGATAAGAACAATCGAATCAAGACCAAACAACAAAATTATGAGAAATGAAGATTCTAGTCGTTCAAATGATTATGAGTTTACAAAAACACATTCTTATGATGAAGCAAAAAAATTGTATCAGTTTGGATACAAAGAAATTTTACCGCAAATTAAACGTGCGGTCGGAGAACAAACAAGTCAAATGTCGTTCATCAATAGACGTCAAGTAACAACGAATGTGATAGGTTATGCGCCCCATGTTCCAAATGCGATTTTGGGGCTTCCAAATTCAATGATTGCGACAGAATCAAAACCACAAAAAACAAAGACGCTATCAATTTGTTATTGTATAACCGCAAATTGCTTTACAGACAAAGAAGAATTTGTTCGTTCGGGAATTGCGATTCTAGGTGTCATCAATTCACTTGAACTTCAAGGAATACGAGTGAAATTGCGAATATGTTTCTATTGCGCTAGAGAAGATGACGACAGGGCATTCGGGACGATTGATGTGAAAGATTATCGCGAACACTTGGATTTACAAAAATTATGTTTTCCCGTAGCCCACCCGTCAATGTTTAGACGTCTAGGCTTCAAATGGTTGGAAACGGTCGAAGGATTGAAAGAAAATTGGCCGTATGGATATGGTAGTCAATTTAACGATAAACAAGAAATCGAAAAGTATTTGCTAGACAAAGACGAAATATTTGTCGATTTGAAGTATACGAAAAAATATGACTATGATGTAAAAGAAATTATAAAAAATTTTAACATAAAATGACATTTAAAATGTCATTACTTAAAAATAATTGTTGACAATGCCATTTACAATGGCATATAATATTTGACGTAAAGGGGCAGAACCCCAAGGAGAAAGAGAATGATTATATTAAAAACTTGCGAAAGAATCGCTTTGATTGCCGACGAAAAAGACATGATAAATGGAATCATGAACATCAAAATCATGTTTCAAAATCGAATCTATAACAGTGATTGGAAATGTGAAAGTGACGGTTCACAACGTCCTTTATATCCAAATTTAAGAAATGAATATACGGACAATTTGGACGAAGCAATAAAAAAATGGGAAGAAATGACGGTTTTATTCCACGCACAACCACAGACACCAACACCCCAACCAACATCAAAACTTGAAGAATTATTCGCGGAAGTATTAGCAAAACAAAGTGTTGACCAAGTCATCGAAATGGCAAAACCAATGTTGGAAAAACACATCATTGAAGAATTCGGCGTTTTACCTCAAAAACATGAAGTTGTTACACCGAACGGAACACATGAAGTTCAAGGTGTTGTACATGAAAAATTCGACGATGTATTGAATCTTGTGAATCTTGACATTCCCGTTTTCTTGACAGGACAGGCGGGAACAGGAAAGAACGTCATTTGCAAACAGATTGCCGAATCACTTGGGCTTGATTTCTATTTCACGAATGCGGTAACGCAAGAATACCAGTTGAAAGGATTCATCGACGCAAATGGGAAATTCCATGAAACACAGTTCTATAAAGCATTTACACAGGGCGGTTTGTTCTTCCTTGATGAAATGGACGGTTCAATTCCCGAAACACTTATCATTTTAAATAGTGCAATCGCAAACCGATATTTTGATTTTCCGATTGGTAAAGTTGAAGCACACCCCGATTTTAGAATCGTGAGCGCGGGGAACACTTGTGGAACAGGTGCAGACATCGAATATACTGGTCGATTCCAGTTGGACGCGTCATCACTCGATAGATTCGCATTGATTGAAGTTGATTATTCACCAACTATTGAAAAAGCCGTGACAAACGGAAATGATGAATTATGTAACTTCGCCCACAGATTCAGAAAAGTAACGAATAGATGTGGAATACGTTGTCTATTCACTTATCGTTCATTAGAAAGAATATCAAAACTAGAAAACGTGTTCGAACTTCCAAAGGTGTTGAAAATATCTTTGACAAAAGGATTGAACGTTGATGACATCAAAATAATTGCGAGCGAAATGGCTTCAAATGATAAATATACAAAAGCCTTAAAATCTTTATGCTAATAAATGACATTTAAAATGTCATTTTTATTTTAAATGTCATAAAATAAAAAACACTCATTTATTGAGTGTTCGTGTATGTGCTTTATATTTAGTTCGTATGTATTCTATATTTTCTTCATTCATCAAATCAAAATAAGGGGTTAAAGAATTATAAAATTTTTGAATTTGATTAATTTTTCCACGTTCTGTTTTTAAATTATCCATCTTATCCATAATTGATGTAAAATATCTAATTAAAAATTCTTTAATAGCAATTTGCTTTTCTTCATTAAATTCTTGTAACGCTTGACTTGGTTTTGCACCAGTAAAGTCCAAATATTTTTCAAGACTAGATAGGTGAATAGACTTATTTTCTAAAAGTTCAAGGCGTCCGAAAAATGTTTCGACGTTTTTTGTTTCCTTAACTAATCTAATACAATCGTCAATTATCTCCATATCACGAAGAGCTTGACTTTTTGTTATAGATATAAGTTGATTTTTTGTCATATATAATTTATCACTTTTATCTATCATTACAGTATTTTGCCATTCCAACAAATATTCATTTTGTTCTTTTGTTTTCTTTAAAAAATTAAACATTATTTTCACCACTTCCATGAGAATTATATTTAATTTGGAAAAGAATGTCAAAATAAAACGATATGCTTTGACAATGCCATTTAAAATGGCTATAATGTCATTGTGGGTAGAATAATCTAAATATTCTGAAAATTATATTGACTTTTTGCATTGCAAAAACTATAATGTAAAACGTCAAGAGATTGCTACCCACAATGAAAGGATGGTGAAGACATGGCGAAGATGGGTAGACCAAAAAGTGAAAATCCAAAAGGACAACAAATAACGTTGAGATTAGAAAATGATTTATACGACGAATTTACAAAAAAATGTAAAAAATTAAATTTAAACAAATCAACATTGATTCGCGAATGGATTGTCGAATTTTTGGAAAATAAAAAAGAAGTAGATTAACGTCGCCAAACTGAAATCTACTTCACCTAACATAATTTCTTGACACAATTACATCAAGACATAAATATTTTACAAAAAATGTCCTTGATGTGCAAGAAAAAATTTTAATGAAGGAGATTTTTAGTAAGATGGAAACACTTTTAAAACAAAACGAAATGAAAACGATTGGAAACTATGAGTTTCTAGGAAAAACAATATCTATTTATAATACAATAGAAAACCCTTTGTTTTTAGCAAAGGACGTTGCGGAATGGATTGAACACAGTCAAGTATCAAGAATGATTCAATCAGTTGATGAAGACGAAAAGGTTGTGAATATTGTTCACACCCTTGGTGGAAATCAAAAATCATGGTTCTTGACGGAAGATGGATTGTATGAAGTATTTATGCAATCACGCAAACCAATTGCGAAACAGTTCAAGAAGAAAATCAAAGAGATTTTAAAAGAGATTCGAAAAACTGGTCATTATGGTGAATTGAGTTATGACAATAAAATTGAGATTGCGACGCTTATTTCGAAATGTAAGAACGCAAAAGGTGTTGAAGCATTGATGACATTATTCGAAATAAAAGTTCCAGTCATAGTCAATGACAATGAAATTGTTGGTTCAAGAAGTAAAAGCGTAAGGGCTTATCTAAACGATATTGAAAAAGATGAATTACTTGATATTCCGACAAAAAGAATTCACAGTGATTACACATCGTTTTGTGAAGACAACCTTTTCAAACCGCTATCACTGAACGAGTTTTCAAAAGAAATAAGACGTCAAACTGGTGCGAAAGTCAAAAGACATCGTGTCGATGGAAAACTAACAGGATTCTATGAATTTGATTAAAAGGCAACAAAATTGTTGTCTTTTTTGTTTGGAAAATAACATTTTAGTTGACAATGCCATTTGTAATGGCGTATTATATGTGTACAGAAAGAAGGGAAAAATATATGTTTGCTGAAAGATTGAAATATTTAAGAACTCATTACAAAGGAAGAAAATTGACACAAGAAGAAATGTCCAAATTATTAAAAATTCAACGAAGTACATACGGCGAGTATGAACGTGGAAAGATTACACCACCAATGGACAAAATCAACTTTTTATCCAATTATTTCGGTGTATCGGTAGACTATTTATTGGGAAACACTAACTTAATAACACCCGATGAAGGCGAAACAGACGAAATAAGCGATGTTTCTGTTTCAATTAGACGAATGATTGAGGAATTGGAAAACGACCAAAATAACATTGTTTTCGAGGGTGAAACGCTCGACAAAGAAACGCGTAAACTTCTTATTTCTAGCCTTCAAAATTCAATAAATACGGGTAGACTAATTAAGAAGGTGCAAAATGATAGTAAAAGAACTGGTGGAGAAACACGGGACGAATAATGCTTTTCAAATCGCAATTCAAAACAATATCAAATTGGTTTATGAACCACTTGGGAAATATATGGATACTACAATCAAGTCGATGGTCAAAAATTTATTCATATCAGTGATGATGTTCCTTGGTATCATCGGGAATTTACGGTCGGACATTTACTTTTTCATGCGTTAACAAAGGAAAATGAACGAATCGTCATTTGGAAAAATAGGTTTCCAAATTATCATATTTGGTCAAAGAACGAAACCGAAGGAATTAAATTCGCAATAAAATTGTTGTTCGAAACAATTGAATTGACCAATGTGAATTCTTATCGTGAATTATGTTATGTGCGAGGTTGTAACGAAAAAGAGTATCAAGAATTAAGAAATGAGATATTGAAAAATGTCAATGTTGATGTCGAAAATATATCATTAAATGAATTTTTCAAGTATATGTTTGATTTTAACTCGAACAAATGAACAAAGTTGAACAGTAAATGAGCCTTTATTTATGCGGGTTTTAAGCACTGTTCAAGTTGTTCATGAACAAAAGCCTTTTTATAAGAAATTAAAAATTAAAGTAAAAAATAACATTATATAAATAAAAAATATATAAATATAGAAAAAAAGGTGAACAACTTGAACAAGTTGAACAAAATGTCAAATGAGCCTATAAACAAAGGGTTTTTAAGTGTTCAACTTATGTTCTACTTGTTCATACTTGGGAAAGAAGGGATAAAATATGGCATACGCAATATATTTGCGAAAATCACGAGCCGACGCCGAAATGGAAGCATTAGGCGAAATGGAAACGTTGGCACGGCATGAAAAAATATTGACGGAACTGGCGAAACGTCAAGAATTGCCGATTGGTCGCATTTACAAAGAAATTGTTTCGGGTGAAAGTATCGCAGATAGACCACAAATGAAGCAATTGTTGGACGATGTTTATTTGAAGAAATGGGAAGGCGTCTTGGTTATGGAAGTTGAACGATTGGCGCGTGGTGATACGCGTGACCAAGGTGACGTCGCTGAAGCGTTCAAATACTCGAATACGAAAATAATTACACCCATTAAAACATACGACCCAAACAATGAATATGATGAAGAATATTTTGAATTCGGATTGTTCATGTCCCGACGAGAATATAAGACCATCAAAAGAAGACTTGATCGCGGACGCAAAATTTCAGTTCAAGAAGGAAATTATATCGGCGGGTGTGCACCATACGGATATGATATTTGGCGCAGAGGAAAGAAAGACATTACCCTTAAACCAAATGAGGACGCAAAAATTGTAAAAATGATTTATGAATGGTATGCAAATGATAATTTGGGAGCAAGCAAAATCGCAAGTAAACTTTCTTTAATGGGAGTAACCAGTCCGAGCGGAAATAAAGAATGGAATCACAGTTGTATAATTGACATTCTGAAAAATCCTCATTACATTGGGAAAATAAGATGGAAAAATCGAGAAATGAAAAAAGAGTTTGTTGATGGCAAAATGAAAAAAATGAATGTTCGAAACAAGGTCAATTTCGAAATATACGATGGAAAACACGAAGCGATTATCGACGAAGAACTTTATGAACGAGTGCAAAACAGAATTGGAAAAAATTCAAAGACACAAATTTCAAGAGAACTTCAAAATCCTTTAGCGGGCATATTATGTTGTAAGTCTTGTGGAAAAAAATTAGTTTATCAAGGATATTCAACTAGACCAAATATGTCACCAAGATATGTTCACGTCCATAGCGTGTTTTGTAAAATGAAGTCATCGTCCGCAAAAGAAGTTATTGACGCGGTAATTATTGGGTTAAAAGCGCATATCGAAGATTTTGAATTAAAGATGACAAATGAATTCGAGATTGAAAACAAGAAAAAGCAAGATGACGTGATTGAATTTATAGAAAAAGAACTTATCAAGCTAAAAAAGAGCCGTACAAAGCTATTTGATTATCTTGAAGACGGAATCTATACAAAAGAAGAATTCATTGAACGAAAGGGTATTTTGACCGTTAAAATTGAAGAATTAGAAAAACAACTTGAAGCGGAAAAATTGAAAGTAGGTGAAGAAGTAAATTATGAAGAAAAAATCGTCACATTAAAACAAATAATTGAAAGTTTAAAAGATGATAGTATTGGAGCAAAATATAAGAATGACTTTTTAAAAGAAGTAATTGACCACATAGATTATGAATGCGAAGACTTTGGAAGGGGACGCGGTGGTCAAATTTATCTTGATATTTTTTTAAAGTAGACATCTATGATGATGGTGGCTATAAAAGACTCTTGATACTGTTTCAAGAGCCTTTTTAAAAGGAGGATACCTATGAGATTAACACTTATAGAAAAAGAAGATGGCTATAAAATCTTAGAAGAGGGAAGAGAAATCTATTCCATTCGTGAAGAAAAAGAAGGAGAACTTCTTTCTATCTATTTAGTGAATCTATATGGCAATGATACATTTGGATTTTATCAGATTGAAAGAAGTTTTATGGATAAATTAAGACAGAAATCAATGCTGGATTTTACATTGTATGATAAAGATACAAAACTAGGAGAACTTCATAAAAATAAAGAAGGATATGATTTGTCCTATGGTGATGCAATGTATCGCTTCTTTGGTGGAAAGCATATGCAGAAGTATAAAATACTGTGCATTGACAGAGAGGAACAGATTGCGGAATTTACTTTTGATGATACAAGTAGTGTACTGTTTCAAAATGAATCCAGCAATGCTTTGTTTGCGCTTTTGCTGTATATGTTTCATATGCATATCAAAGAAGAAATGTTTGTACAGGAGGCATTTGTAAAACAGTATAGAGGTGTATATGAAGTGCAATAAGGTTTTCTTTTTTGATCTTGATGGTACGATATATCATGGAGAATCACCAATTCAAGGTGCAAAAGAATGCATTGAATATCTTCAAAAACATAAAATATCGTTCTATTTTCTTACCAATAATGCAATGCGTACACAAAAACAAATTGTAAAGAAACTGGAAACAATGGGGTTTTCTAATATACAGGAAGAGCAGATTTTTACCAGTGCAATGGCTGCTGCTTTGTATGCGAAAAAGAAAAACAGAGGAAATCGTGTGTTTTGTATTGGAGAAGAGGGTTTGCGTATGGCACTGCTGCAGCAGGGCTTTGAACTAGTAGATGCTCATGCAGATCAAGTAGTTGTAGGATTAGATCGAAGTGCAGATTTCACAACTTATACAAAAGCTTTGCACGAGCTGCAGCAAGATGCCTGTTTTATCGCAACAAACCCAGATCGAAGAGTTCCTCAAGCACAGGGGGATTTGATAGGTAATGGTGCTGTTATCCAGATGCTGGAATATGCCAGTGAAAGAAAAGCTGAAATTGTAGGGAAGCCAACAGCTGTTATGATGGAGGAAGCTTTGCAGTATGCAGGGATTCAAAAAGAGGACTGTATTGTGGTAGGAGATAATTTAGAAACGGATGTTTTGTTTGGATTAAACAATCATGTTACTACTGTATTTGTTACAACTGGACTACATACCAAAGAAGATGCAGTAAAAAGAAATATACATCCTGACTGGACAATTTCAAATCTAAAAGAATTATGGAATATATAAAAATCCTGAACATAGGATGAAACGAAGAGGGGTTTCATTTTATGCAGGATTTTTTTCTTATTTGGCAGGATGTTGGATTGCTTTTATACTCTGTTTTAAAGGCTTTTTTACCTTTACCCTCATTAGAGGTCATATTAACTCCTTTATGCCTTAAAAACCCTCAAAAATGGGTTATATACGCAATGGAAGGGGCCATCGGTACTTGTGTTGGGGGAGCAATTGGCTATATGATCGCAAAGCTGCTTGGGAAAAAAGCTTTTTCTTCGCTTGTAAGTGAAGAAGATATGCAAAAAGGGGAAGACATGGTAAAACGTTATGGTGTAGTAGCAGTATTTATTGGAGGCATTACTCCTTTGCCTGATTTTCTTTTGGCATATCTTGCAGGATTTACCCATATGTCATTGCCTTTGTTTTTAATATCTGATGGCAGTGCTAGATTGTTACGAAGCCTTGTTGTTTGTTATGGATTAAAAACTTTAAAAACAATCCTGCCATTCGATGCCTTTGGAATTTGGTTTTCACTTTTTATCTTAGTATATTTCTTGTTTAAATGGGGTTATAAAAGAGTTCGAACATATCACATCAAAAAATAGGGAAAAGATAGGATCTCGTTGTAAAAGTTCTGGATGCCATTGTACTCCCAAAATTGGAAGACTAGTATGATAAATTCCTTCACAATAGCCATCTGCACTTTTCGCAAAGCATTGTAGATTTTCCCCTAACTCTTTAATGCATTGATGATGATAACTGTTTACTTCATAGTTACTAGGATAAATATGCCCATAAAGAGAAATTGGCTCATATCGTAAATGGTGTTTATGTTTTGGTGCATGCTGTTTTATATTTATATCAGAATATAGTGTGCCATGAAAATACACATTTATGAGCTGAATTCCTCTGCATATGCCTAATATAGGTTTTCTGGCTTTTATAAAATGTTCAAGACAATAAAAATCAAAATGATCCATAGGAGTATCATAGCATGTGTGTAAATCAATCATACAGTCTTTTTGATAACTTGCTTCTATATCATATCCTCCAGGCACTAGCATTCCATCACAGCACTGCAAAGCAAGTGGGATTTGACTTGTATCTAGAATAGGAAATGGAATGCAGTCATATGCCTTTATTGCTTGTATATAGGTATTTCTTAAAAACCAGATGGTTTTCTTTTTGTTAACTTGTGTACGCATGGGAATGGCAATGATTTTCAAGCTCTCACCTCATGATACTATATGCATAAAAGAAAAAAGTGCTAGCGATACCTTTTTCCCTGCCAGGTATCTCTTCGCACCATTTCTTTATCTATATCATTTAACACAACAACTTTTTTTAAGGTCCATTCAGGAGTAATCAAATGTTCTTTCACACCATCTCCTGTAAGTCTTTGAATGATCATTTCTTTTGGTAAAAGCTCTAATTGAGAAATGACAATATCTATATATTCTTCCTTGCTTAAAACAGGAAAAGGATGCTGTTCATATTCCTTTGCCATTTTCGTATTCTCCATGATATGCAGCATATGGATCTTAACTGCATGAATAGGCAAATGTGCAATTCTATCTGCACTTTCCAGCATTTCATCTTTTGTTTCGTATGGAAGAGAATTGATTAAATGTACAGCAATTTTTATATCTGTTTTTGCCAGCTTTTTGATACAGGAAACAAATTGCGCATAGGTATGTCCACGATTAACACGTTTTGCAGTTTCATCATGTACACTTTGTAAACCTAATTCAACCCATATTTCCTTTTTCTTTGTAAGAGATTGAAGATAGGCAATTGTATCATCTTCCAGACAGTCTGCACGTGTAGCAATACTGATTGCGAGAATATCATCTCTTTCTACAAAAGGATCAAAGGTATCTTTCAACACATGCAAAGGGGCATAGGTATTGGTATATGCCTGAAAGTATGCAATTAATCCTGCATTAGGCCATTTGCGATGCATCATTGCTTTTCCATCTTCAAACTGCTGCATCAAGTCTTTATGAATATCACCGGCAAATTCACCACTTCCTAAGCTTCCACAAAATGTACACCCACCAACTCCGCAAGTGCCATCACGATTGGGACAGGAAAAATTTGCATTTAAAGGAACTTTGCATACTTTCTGATGAAAATGATGTTTTAAATAGTAATTCCATGTATGATAACGTTTGTTATCGTCACTATAAATAAAAGGATTGTTGTAAGGCATAATATCACCAGAACTAATTCTATCATAGATTTATAAAAGAAGAAAAATAGTTTGATTAAATTTTATAAAAATTGGTAAAAAACGTGTCGATTTTCTGTTTATTTTTTGTTAGAAGTATGCGATAATATTACATGCGCTTTTAGATAGGAGATTTTAAGATTTATGGATAGCAGGAAAGTCATACAATGTAAAAAATATCCAATTACTTATACATTGGTAATCAAACAGGTAAAAAATATTAATATGCGAATTTCACCTAAAGGAGAAATCGTGGTAAGTGCTAATCCATTTGTTCCTTTAGATAAGATAGATGAATTTGTCAGCAGCAAAGTTTCCTGGATCGTAGAACATCAAAAGAAAGTGGTGGAAAAAGCACAGCGCTGTCTTTTGAGTGATAAAGAAATCATGTTGTTTGGCAAACAGTTAAAAATCAAGAAATCAGCAGGAAGATACAATTATGTAAGCTATGATGATAAATATCTTTATGTTCAGTTAAAACAAGATGCAGATGTTGAAAAAGTTATAACACAGTTTTTGAATAAACTTTGTAAAGATGTGTTTATGGATGTAGCCACTTTAACATGCAATTCGTTAAAGGACTATCAGATTCCATTTCCTGAAGTAAAGATACGTACAATGAAGAGCAGATGGGGAAGCTGTACACCTGCCAGAAATACGATTACCTTAAATAAGAAGTTAATTCATTATCCTTTAGAATTTATAGAATATGTGGTTTTGCATGAATTTGTACATTTTATCCAGCCAAACCACTCTAAAGCATTTTACAATATTATAGAAAACTATATGCCTGATTATAAACAGCGAATGCAGTTGATAGCATAGAAAAGCAGAGTGATTTTCATTCTGTTTTTTTCATATAAGATATGCTTATATTAAAATGTATAAAAAAACACAGGAAGAAACCTGTGCTTTTTATATGACTTTTTCAAATTGCGGTTTGATTTTCTTCTTCATTACGAAGAAAGAAATAACTAGTAATAGATATGTAATATCAAAGTTTGAAAGATTTTTTGGTGTTAAAAGCTTGATGAACAGGCAGATAACAAGTGTGATAATATCTAGACGGATATAGAAACTTCCAAATTGATAACGATTGATGATTCTTCTTCGAATCATAAAGTTTTTCATTGCAAAACCACCTGCGATACAGCCAACAATGGCATCAACAAGGTAATTCACAAGATAATTTTTATCCAGCAGATTTTTGAAAAAGAATAATACGATACATACTGTAAAGACATACCAGATACTGCTGATCTGCATTTTTTCATAATCCTGATTGCGGATTTTCTTTTTCATATCTTTATATTCTTTTCCACGAGAAATCTTCTTTGTATACTCTTTTAAATCTTTAGGAATAACTACCGTAGGTTTTTTATGGAATTTCATTCCTTCCAAACATTGGTCTAAAGCAATATTTACCATGATATTCATATCTTGTACTGTGTATCTTGAGTCAAGGATATAATCATAAAAACGATTAAATTCATTCAAATATGCTGTATCTAATTTTTTCATAAGATACAGGTTATCAATATGAATTTTTTTCTTATTCGTTTGTTTTTTCATGAAACTTTATGCAACCTCAATAGATTCACTATCTGTAATATGAAGGTTTGTGTTGTAGAATGTTTCTAATGCTTTTACCATGTAGTAAGAATCTTTAATCCCACCTGTTTCATAAGAAGAGTGCATAGCAAGCTGAGCCAATCCTACATCTACGGTATGCATAGATACTTTCTGACTAGAAAGATTTCCAAGTGTACTTCCTCCAGCAGCATCACTGCGATTAGCAAAGTGCTGTACAGGAACTTCCGCTTTATTACAGATGTCGGTAAATACAGCAGAACTGATTGCATCTGTCGTATATTTCTGATTTGCACTGTATTTAATTACGATACCTTTGTTCATGAATGTACAGTTTTCAGCATCTGTTTTTTCAGGGTGATTTGGGTGAACTGCATGAGCATTGTCACAAGATACCATAAAGCTTTTTGCGACAGCACGATAGTAATCTTCTTTCGCAAAAGACAGATTATCGTTGATTCTCTGCAATGTATCATATAAGAATGTAGAACATGCACCCTGTTTTGTACCTGAACCAACTTCTTCATTATCAAAACATACAAATACGTTAACAGCTTTATCATTTTTACCGTTAATCATAGCTTTTAAAGAAGTATAGGCACATTGCAAGTCATCTAGTTTTGGAGAAGAAATGAACTCTTCTTTTGCCCCCCAGATCGTTGGTTCCATACGATTATACAAATATAAGTCGCTTCCTAAAATATTTTCTTTTTCTGTATGCAATTCATCTGCAATTAACTGATAATAATCATCCTTAACACATTCTCCTGCAGAGAACAATGGCAGCATATCTACCTGATTGTTATATTTCATTCCATTGTTTACATCACGATTCATGTGAATTGCGACATTTGGAATCAACACTAAATCTTTATCAAAAGAAACAAGTTTTGATTGAATTGTATTTCCTTCTTTTACAAGAACACGGCCTGCCAAAGATAATGGTCGATCTAACCATGTAGAACATAACATCCCGCCATATCCTTCAGTGTTCAATTGGATATATCCGCCTTTACCCTGCAGCTCTGCAACTTCTTTTACTTTAAAAGTAGGGGAGTCAGAGTGTGAAGATGTAATCTGGAAATGATAATCTTCCAATGTATTACCAATATGAAAAGCAACAATAGAAGAACCATTTCTTGTCGTAAAGTATTTTCCACCTTTTTTCAAGCTCCATGTTTCACATTCACGAAGTTCTTCGTATCCTGCATCTAATAAAATCTTTTTCATTTCATGTACTGCATGAAAACAGCTTGGACTGTTTTTGATAAATGCAAGTACGTCTTTTGATGTTTCCTTAAACATTTAAATAACCTCCTGTATCAAACGAATATAGTATAGCATAAAATGTAAAAATAAGCATAAGAAAAGACAAGAAGTGCATTTCTTGTCTTTCTAAATGTAACTATTTTTCGTATTTTTTGATAATTGGAAGAATAATACCAAGTAGTGTTAATACAATTGGTGTAATGACATTTAATAATGTTGATCCAATATCACCTGGAACATACATACCAAGAATACAGCAAGCAGCTGTTACGATGAAACACCAGAAACCAAAGAAGTAGGCAACTCCCTGACTCTTAGCAAAACGATATTCTGGATTAAATTTCTCGATTCCTTTACGAAGTGCAATATAAGCAGCAAATACCCATAAGTAACGCATTGGCATTGTTACAGAGTTTAATTTATTTAACTGTGCCAATACTGCAGCAGCGTTTGGAACAAATGTCTGAATCAAAATGATACTTCCTGACAAGATAATTACCATCCAGATACCATTGATGTAAGCACCGTATTTGTTTTGTTTCAACAGTTTTGTTGGGATGAACTCTCTTGCCTGTTCGTTGTCTAACAACATACGAAGAGGAGCATCGATACTTAATACAAGAGTAGAGAACTGACCGATCATATTACACAATGCATAGATGATTAGCAGTAAATCTCCAACATGGTAGTATTCTCCAAGTTTCTGGAATGCCCAGTAAGAACCATTGGATACATAAGAGTTGAAAGATTCTGTAGAACCATTGATTACAGTAGGATCAAACATCATACCCATAGCAATAGTTCCAAGGATAGCACATACAACAACCATAACAGCCAATGCAATCATACCTTTAGGGAATCCTTTACTTGGATTTTCTACTTTATTTACATATGGTGAAATTTTTTCACATCCACCAACTGCAAACACAAGAATAGATAAAGAAGTAAAGTACTGTACATTAAACTGAGGAATAATGTTATCCCAGCTAAAATCAGGTGTTAAGTATCCGCCATTTGGATTAATAATTGGTGCAGCAAACATCATAACGATGTAAAGGATTGACATTACAAACATTGATGAACCAGCCAATGTGGTTAATTTTTTCAATGGGTTCAATCCACGACTTGCCACCCAGCAGAAGAATAAGAACACAGCAAGTGTAGCTAACTGTACATAAAGTGTAGGCAGTGTATCGTAAGTTTCTGCGTTACGGAAGATAGCCCAGCTTAATGCTTTTAATCCTCCACTACCTTTACTAGCAATGTAAGTGACATGGCATGCCCAATAAGTCCAACCTGCATAGTATGCGATTTTAGGACCCATTGTTTCATTGATCCATGAGCTAACTCCACCACCAGAGTCTTTGAATGCAGATCCAAGTTCACCAACCATCAGTGCATAAGGCACGAAGTATAAAGCAAACATCAGAATCCAGCTGAATATAACCTGAATACCATTGAAGTAAACGAAACCATTTAATACGTTACCGAAACCCCAAACAGTAGAAAATGCCATAAACGCAAGGTTATACCAGACAATTTTCTTTGAATTTTCCATATTAACCTCCTAATATACCCTGTAATAATACCATAAATAAAATGAAAAATTCTACATAAAACGGAAATTATTGTTTAAAAATGTGAATTTTATGTTACTGTTCACAGCTTAAATAAAAAAGATACTTGAAAAAGCACGAAAACTAGTACAGGTTATCGTGCTCTTTCATTTGTCCTATTGTTATATATTCTCCTTTTAACGCTCCCTCGATAAGCTTTATTGAATTCATCCCATGTCTTTTTCCTGTTTCTATATAACTTTTTATCCGTGCATAGTATCTTGCATTCTGTATGTTTTGAAATTGATGTTAGAATAAAAACTGGACAGTCCTAATAGAGAAACATGCATGTTTTTGATACAATTATAATACATGTAAAAGAAGTAACATAAGGAGTAAAAAATGGCAAAAAAGAAACCAGTATTTGATAACGATTTTAGAAGCAACGCTGTACGATATGTACAACAACATACAAACCTTACTATGAAAGAATGTGCTGCAAACTTAGGAGTAGGAAGAAGCACCTTATCCAGATGGATAAGCGAATCAAAAAAATCAGAAAACGGTTCTGTAGAAATGAGAGGAACGGGTAATTTCGAATCTGATGAAGCTAAGGAAATTGCACGCCTGAGACGTGAATTGCGTGATACGAAGGATGCCCTTGAAATCTTAAAAAAGGCAATAGGCATACTGGGAGATTAACCTCTGCTGTATATGAACAAGTGGAAGATGCCGCAGAAAAGCAAAGAGAATTTTCTGTTTCCGGTGTGCTTGAAAAATTAGGCATTTCAAAATCTGGATATTATGACTGGAAAAGACGAGATAAAAGCAAAACTGCAAAACGAAAGGAACGTGTTATAGAAAAGATAAAAGAAGTCCATAAAAAGTCATATGAAAATTATGGTGCACCTAAAATCACTCGTGAATTAAGAAAACAGGGAGAAGTGATTTCAGAGCGTACAGTAGGAAAATATATGCGCGAAAACGGCATTAAAGCCCAATATATCAAGCATCGAACAAAAACGACGAGAGACTGTGATTATTCAACGACTCTGGCCAATATACTAAAAAGAGATTTTCAACCAGATGAACCAAATGCAGCATGGTGTACTGATATCACATATATATGGACGCAGGAAGAAGGTTTTGTCTATTTGACAAGTATCATGGATCTGTATTCGCGTAAGATCATAAGCTGGAAACTGAGCAGGACGATGGAAGTAAAAGATGTGTTAGAGTGTTTGGAAAAAGCAAAAGAAAGAAGAAATATGGAAAAACCAGTTGTCATCCACAGTGACAGAGGAGTGCAGTTCGTTTCAAAATGGTATCAGGAATTGACGGCAGGAATGAAGCGCAGCTATTCAGCAAAGGGAAATCCATGGGACAATGCATGCATAGAATCGTTTCATTCTCTAATTAAAAGAGAGTGGCTGAATAGAAAAAAGATCATTGATTATCAAATGGCATACCAAATGGTATTTGAATATATCGAAACATTTTACAATACAGTTAGGATTCACAGTCATTGTGACTATGAATCTCCTAACAATTACGAACGAAGTTTTAAAAATAAAAAATGTATCAATTAAATGTGTCCGAATTCTTGACATAGTACCAAATTGTCCTGATACCTTCATCTTCGTTTTAGTTGACCGCAAGCTTCTTTCACTTACATTGTTACTGAATGGGATATCCTCATTATATGTCCACATCAGATAGTTCTCTTTGTATTTCTCCAGCCTCTTCAATAATGCTTTTTCTTCCTTTGCATAGAACTTATCTTCATCACTATCATTTTCCATGATTCCTTCTATCACGCATTCATCGTATATCATTCCTACATATTCTGGAAATACTGCTTCCCCTTCATTTCGCTTTGTATTTTCCTCCAGTAACAAGTTGATCATCTTTTTCGGCCATTCATGTCCAAGATTGTCTACCACCTTTTTCAGGTCTCGCAGCAGGTGCACACAACACTCCACATTCATAAATTCATATTCTTCATTATAGTTGACGATATTATGGTCATGTACGACTTTCTTTTCTGCATCCAAACTGTTCAGTATCCTGTCTTCATCCAAACCTGCTTTATCCTTTTTCTCGTGTGAAGCGTAATATGCAAGTTTGTCATTCCCATAGAAGCGCAGACATCCTCTGTTCTTATTTATCATGATAACTGTATCATCCCAGTGTACGATATCCAGTTTTATGATTTCTTTCTTCAGCTCCTCATCAAATCTTTCCAGCTGTTCATACAATCGTTTCTGCAGCTTCGCTATATATCCTGCGCTTGTTTCTATTTCTCCATGGCTAATACCTGTAATGAACTCCTGTGTCCTCTTCATGGATACACAGCCTTCATTCAACAGCGAAAGCGCTGTGGCCTGTACTCCTCTTCCATACTGATTTTCTTCCTTTAGATGATTCGGTATCTCTGCCTTTGATTCATATCCGCAGGCAGGACAGAAGCTGTTGATGAAACGATGACGTATCTTTTTCACGATGATCTGAAAATCCAATTCATCCTTCGTACGCATATTTCCTCTGTGTTCCATGACAGCACCGCATTCAGGACATACATCTACTGCATGATCAACGGTATCTGTTATTTCCGAATCATCAAATCTTTCCAGTTTATGTTTCTTATGATTTGGCTGTCCTCCCTTTTTCTTATCGGAAGGAGCGCGGAAATTAGGAATACGTTTCTGTTTTTGTATAGGTGTCTTGGAAGTAGGAATGCCGGAATTCGTACCATCATTGTTTAAGATGGATTTTAAACTGCATACCTGTTTTTCAAGGGAAAAAACTTTATCTTCAAAAGCAGCGGTAATTTTATCAACTGCTTTATTAACCTTGGATTCAATGATCTGATCCTGGTTGTCTTCAAGATATCGGACCCTTCTGGTAAGAGAAACGACCTGGATCTTTAAACTCTTGTTTTCTTTTTTCAGCCTTTCATTTTCCTCGACAGCTTCACAGTAAAGTGAATAAAAATCATCTTTCATATAAATCCCTCTAGCTTAAGTAAACCATAAAAATCAGATAAGTCAATAGGGGAAAAAGCAGGGAAAGATATGTGGAAAACTTTGACGTTGTATAAGAAAAAAAGAAGGGAGGCCGACAAGAAAAAAGGCATAGAAGCAAAGATGAAAAGCACGCTTTCAAGGAATCGATTAAAGGAATATAAAAAGACCACATAACAGAAAAGCTCTCTTAAAACAGCTGTTATGAAGTCGATTGAAATGTTACATTGTGGAAAACCCTATAAAAATTTTATTTAAGCTGTGAATAGTAACAATTTTATGGTAATTGTGAGCTTATATAATTTTAACCAGCCATAATTTTGTTCATTTATTGACAAGAAAACTATGCAATGATATAGTATAAGTGTAAAGATAACTTGGCAGAGGTGATGGTTATGAAAAGAGAGGAAATTTTACGACGAGCAAGAAAAAACAAAGATAATGAATTTGAGAATCGTATCAAAAATCGTTATTTTATTTTTATGGGCTGTGTTTTTGGCATTTTCATAGTAGGTATTGCTGTTTATCTTAATTCTATAGGTTTATCTTTACAATCGAATGTTTTAATTGTTGCCGCAAACTTTCTGTTATTTGTCGGGATGCCTTTCTATTTCTTTCTTATAAAAAGGGAGAAGGGGTATTTGCTGATTGCCTTCATTGGTTTCATGTTGTTTTGCTTTCCAACTTTAGTTAAAATTTTCAATTATATTTCATCTTAGCAGGAGGGATTATCTATGAAGAAAGAAGATGTATTATTAAGAAGCAGAGAAGAAAATAAAAAAGGTGATGAACTGCAAAGAAGCAATAAATCAAAATCCGAGGGTTATGGATATTATACTATTTCTATAATTTTACTTGTATTTGCCATTTTAACTGAATTCGATGCAGTAAAAGGTGTTGTTGATATTTTTGGAATGCAGATACAATTTCGAGATTTTTGTTTTTTATCCATGATACTTAGTCTATTTGTTGAATGTATAAGCAAATATTATTTTTTACGAAAGAAAAGATATCTTGCATTTTCAATATTTTGGGCAATTGGTTTTCTTGCTGGAATGGGCAGAGTTTTTGGCTTATAATAAAAATTGCAGTATTTGAGGTGATTTTCTTTCATGGACAATTCGTTAATATTAAAAAATAAACTAAAAGAAACAAGGACAGAAAAAGGCTTATCGCAGAGCGCCTTGGCAGAGATGGTAGGAGTTTCTAGAAATACGATTAGTTCTATTGAAACAGGACAATTTAATCCAACTGCAAAACTGGCTTTGATTCTTTGCATAGCTTTAGATAAAAAGTTTGAAGATTTATTTTATTTTGAAGAGTAGAAATAAGATTTACAAAAAGATACAGGAGTTTCGTGCTTCTGTATTTTTATAATGTTTGTCGTATGTTACCTTAGATAGTATAATAGGGTAAATGCTTAGGGAGGGATTGTTTTGAAAAAAATACTAATAATTGAAGATGATGAGTCTATATGCAAAGAATTAAGTGTTTTGCTTGCGAATGCAGGATATGAAGCAATGATATTAAAAGATTTTGAACATGCCTTAAAAGAATGCTTGTCAGCACAGGCAGATTTAATCTTGTTAGATATTCATATTCCTTGTATCAATGGACAATTGCTGTTGCAAAACATAAGAAAAGAAAGCAATGTTCCTATCATCATGGTCACCAGCAGCAACAGTGAAGTTGATGAAGTGCTTTCCATGAGTTACGGTGCAGACGATTATGTTACAAAACCCTATAATCCTACGATTCTTCTTTTAAGAATCAACGCTATCTTTAAACGTCTTCATCAAGTGAGCGATACCCTGACATACAGGGATATGCAGATACACATTCAAAAAGGAATCATCGAAAAAGAAAAGAAACAAATTTTATTAACCAAAAATGAAATGCTGATTTTTTCCTATTTAGTAAATCATCAAAATCAGATGGTTACAAGAGATGATTTGATGACGCTTTTGTGGAACAGCAATGAATTTATTAATGACAATGCCTTAACAGTAAATATCAGTCGATTAAGAAATAAACTTCGAGATATCGGGTGTGAAGATGCGATTGAAACAAGAAAAGGATATGGGTATATATTATTATGAGATTTTTTGATTATGTAAAAGATCAGATGTTCTCTTTGGTATTGTTTCTATTTTCCTGCTTTTTGATAGTATGTATTCTGATCGCGTTTAAAACACCCTATACACTAAATATTTTGTTACTGGTCATTTTGTTTGTTTGCTATAGCATCGTATTTTTATTCTCATATTACAAAAGAAAACATTTCTATGACGAGCTGTTTTTCAATATTCAGCGTCTGGATAAAAGCTATCTTGTGTTAGAAACTATTCAAAAGCCATCTTTTTTGGATGGAAAACTATTTTGTAATGCTTTATATGAAATCGATAAATCTATGAATGAAAATGTAAAAAATTATGAATTGCAGGTAAAAGAGTTTAAAGAATATATCGAGATGTGGATTCATGAAATTAAACTGCCTATCGCAAGTTTAATTTTAATGGCACACAATCATAAAGATGTATATGACAAAAAAGCGCTTATCCAAATGAAAAAGATAGAAAGCTATGTAGAACAGATTTTATATTATGCGCGCGGGGAGAACGCAGAAAAAGATTATTTAATCACCAGTCATAACCTGGAAGATATCATTAAAGGAATCGCATTAAAAAACAAAGATTATCTTTTAGAAAATAATATTGATTTTATTGTAGAAAATGTAAATTACAAGGTCTTAACAGATTCAAAGTGGCTGTCTTTTATCTTTGATCAAATCATTGGAAACAGTATAAAGTATACAAAAGAAAAACAAGACCCCTATATTAAGATTTCAGGAAAAGATTACACAGATAAAACGATAATTGTTGTGGAAGATAACGGGATTGGAATTCCAGCATCAGATATTAAAAACGTTTTTGACAAGTCTTTTACCGGGTCTAATGGAAGAAAACAAAAGTATGCCACAGGAATGGGACTTTTTATTGCGAAAAGTTTATGTACAAAGTTAGGACATACAATAGAAATTGAATCTGTACAAAATGAATATACAAGAGTGAAACTTACTTTTATAAAAAATAAGTTTTATGATGTTGTAAAGTAACCTTTCAACTTTGTAACCTTATTGTAATATCCTGCAAACGACAAAAAGTAATATTTCATCTAAAATCATAAGTGAATAAGGAGGAATATTATGGAACAAGTTTTAAAAATTGATAAAGTAGAGAAGTATTATGGAAATAAGACAAGTCTTACAAAAGCACTTGATACGATTTCCTTTGATGTAGAAAAGAAAGAATTCGTTGCGATCATGGGGGCTTCTGGATCTGGGAAAACAACCTTATTAAATTGTATTTCTACCATTGATAAAGTAACTTCTGGGCATATTTATGTTGCACAGGAGGACATCACAAAGTTAAAAGGGAATAAACTGAATAAATTTCGAAGAGAAGAACTAGGATTTATTTTTCAGGATTTTAACCTTTTGGATACGTTAACCGCATATGAAAATATTGCCTTGGCGCTTTCTATTCAAAATGTGAAAGCGAAGGAAATTGAGGAAAGAATAAAGATTGTGTCAACACAGTTAGATATTGAGGATGTCTTGCAAAAGTATCCTTATCAGATGAGTGGAGGACAAAAACAAAGGGTTGCTTGTGCCAGAGCTATCATTACCAATCCTAAACTGATTTTAGCGGATGAGCCAACGGGTGCATTAGATTCCAAGTCCTCTAAGATGCTGCTGGATCGTTTTCAGTATTTAAATGAAGAGCTGGATGCAACGATTCTTATGGTTACTCATGATGCTTTTAGCGCAAGTTATGCACATCGTGTGATTTTTATCAAGGATGGTAAGATTTTTGATGAAATTCATAAAGGTATGGATTCCAGAAAGAAATTTTTTGATAAGATCATTGATGTAGTAACATTGTTAGGTGGAGATTTAAATGACGCTCTTTAAACTTTCTTTAAAAAACATTAAAAAGAGTATCAAGGATTACACCATCTATTTCTTTACTCTTATTTTAGGTGTTGCGATATTTTATATTTTTAATGCGATTGAAACACAGACAGTTTTGATGAACGTGTCAAAATCAACATATGAAATCATTGATGTAATGAATCAAATGCTGTCTGGTGTCAGTGTGTTTGTATCTTTCATCTTAGGATTTTTGATCATTTATGCAAATCGGTTTTTAATGAAACGAAGAAATGCCGAATTTGGAATTTATCTTGTGCTTGGGATGAGCAAGCGTAAAATTTCCCTTATTTTGTTTTTTGAAACATTATGCATTGGATTTGTATCTTTGGCTGTAGGATTAGGGATTGGTGTTTGTTTATCCCAGTTAATGAGCGTTTTGGTTTCCAATATGTTTGAAGCAGATATGACAAAATTTGAATTTGTCTTTTCCAGCAGTGCGTTTATAAAGACATTGTTGTATTTTGGAGTTATGTACATTCTGGTCATGATTTTCAATACGTTTAGTGTAAACAAATGCAAACTGATTGATTTACTGTCTTTTTCAAAAAAATCAGAACAGATCAAAATGAAAAATCCATGGCTTTGCGTTTTTGTATTTGTTGTGGCAGTTTGTATGCTGGCGTATGCATATTATCTGGTAAGTGGCGGTTTAGAAAACATGCAGATGGCAACCGATATTTTTATTCCCATTATCCTTGGCTGTGTTTCGACATTTTTAATTTTCTGGTCTATGTCTGGCTTTATTTTAAAAATTGCAATGGGGCGAAAAAGGTTCTACTACAAAGGATTAAATAGTTTTACACTTCGACAGGTGAGCAGCAAAGTGAATACGACTGTTTTCTCTATGACATTGATTTGTCTGATGCTGTTTGTAACAATCTGTGTATTATCCAGTTCTTTATCCATTAAAAATTCAATGACAGAGAATTTGAAGTCTCTTGCGCCTGCAGATGTTCAGCTTATAAAGCCTATGAATATAAACGAAGATTATCGTGACAGCCATGGCAATCTGCATAAAATGACAGAAGAAGTAAGGAAAGATTCTTTGCTGCCAATGAAAGAAAGCTTAAAAAGACTAGAGTTTGATACGGATAAATATTTTAAAGATGTAATGGATTTTTATGTGTATGCGACAAATGAGTTAACTATCAGTGATACACTTGGAGACAGTCTTCCAAAAGTAAAACAAGCATTTCCGCTTTTGAATACAAATGCTACGGAGACAATTGTTAAATTAAGCGATTATAATGAACTGGCAAAATATTATGGCTTGGAGCCGTTAAGTTTACGTGATGATGAGTATGCTGTTGTTGCAGATTTTGATCAGTGGGTAAGTATTCGAAATGATGGATTAAAAATGGATACACCAATTCACTTGTCTGGAAAGACGTATCATCCAAAATATAAAGAATGTAAAAATGGATTTCTGTATATGAATGCAAGTCATGTCAATATGGGAGTATTTGTTGTACCGGATCAGGCAGTGAAGGATACTATGATTGAAGAAAATGTACTGGTGGCAAATTATAACGCAACCTCAAAAGATGCAAAAAAGGATATAGAACAAACGTTGCTTGGATTAAGCAGCAAACCATACGCTGAAAACACAATTTTAGATATAACAACAAAACTTTCCATTTATGAAGCAAGTGTTGGACTTGGCGCCATGGTTACTTTTATTGGTTTATATTTAGGTATTATTTTCTTGATTTCCAGTGCTGCTATACTGGCGTTAAAAGAATTATCCGAATCTACAGATAATAAAGAACGGTATAACATGATTCGAAAACTTGGGGCAGATGAGCGCATGATGAATAAATCTTTGTTTCGACAGATTGCTATTTTCTTCCTGTTTCCACTGGTGCTTGCGTTAATTCATTCAATATTTGGGATTCTGTTTTGTAACCAGATATTATTGGCGATGGGAAGTGAACAAATGTTAAATTCTGTCACTTTAACGGTAATCTTTTTAGTGATCATTTATGGAGGTTATTTTATCATCACTTATGTTTCCAGTAAAAATATTATAAAGGAAAGATAAGTCGAATATTCAAAAAACAAAGATTCTTTCTGTATTCTCTATTTGAAAAAAGTGGTACTACTGTTTTTAAGTAGCGCCACTTTTTCATGTATTGTTCTTTTTGTATTCTTCACCCCAATTTCCCATAGCATCTAGGATTGGCTTTAAACTTTTTCCTGTTTCAGTAAGACTGTATTCAACTCTTGGTGGAACTTCTGCATAAACTTTACGACTTACAAGCCCTTTTTTCTCCATATCACGAAGTTGGGCAGTTAATACCTTTTGTGATACAGATCCGATTGATTTTTTGAGTTCTCCAAAACGCTTTGTACCCGGCATTAAATCTCGCAGTATCAATACTTTCCATTTATCGCCTATTAACATAAGAGTCGTTTCAACAGGACAAGCAGGTAAATTGATATCCATATGCATACCTCCAAACATCAGCAATCGTCCAATAGTTTCTTTTTGGTAACTACCTTACAATAAAGTGCTTACTTTACAATAAGTCCTTACAGAAATATTATAATATCGCATAGGGAAATTTCAAGTCCCATAAGCTGATGTTAGAAGGAGGAGCATATATGAATGTGCAAAGATGTCTGGATATATTGAGGGAAATAAAGGATGTTGCTTTTGCTACAGTTGATGAAAATGGATTTCCTCAAATTCGTATTATTGATGTAATGATCGTTGAAAATGAAAAACTATATTTTTGTACCGCAAGAGGAAAGGATTTTTATCACCAGATCATCACAAATGGTCAGGTTGCCATTACAGGAATGAACAAAGAGTTTCAAATGGTGAGGCTAAATGGAAAGGCGAAAAAACTTGAAGAAAACAGAAAGTGGATAGACAGAATTTTTGAAGAAAATCCATCAATGAATGCTGTTTATCCTGATGAAAGCCGCTATGTACTAGAAGCTTTCTGTATTGAAAAAGGATATGTTGAATTCTTTGACCTGGGAAAAGAACCGATTGTCAGAGAAAGTTTTACGCTTGGAAACACTATGGCAAAAGAAGCAGGATTTTTGATAACCGATAGCTGTATTCATTGCGGGAAATGTGAGCGTATCTGTCCACAGAAGTGCATAATTGATTGTAAAATAAATCAAAAGCATTGTCTGCATTGTGGATTATGTGCGGAAGAATGTCCTGTCAATGCAATCATTAAAAGAGGGAAGTAAGCAATGTTACAAAATATGTGGGCAATCTTTATGGAAAGAAAAGACTTCTTTTTAAATTTGTTATGGGAGCATTTAGAGATTTCTTTGCTTGCCATTGTGATTGCAGTTTTATTCGGTGGCATCGTTGGAATTTTTATTAGTGAATTTCGAAAAACAGCAAAGCCGACCTTAGGTGTTATCAACTTTCTATATACTATCCCTTCTATTTCTATGCTTGGTTTTTTGATTCCTTTTTCGGGGATAGGAAATGCTACGGCAGTCATTGCTTTGACGGTGTATGCATTGTTGCCGATGGTAAGAAATACTTACACAGGAATAGCAAATGTTGATCCTGCTATTTTAGAGGCGGCAAAAGGTATGGGCAGTACCAGGTTGCAAGTCCTTTTCAAAATTAAACTGCCACTTGCTATGCCGGTTATTTTATCAGGAATTCGCAATATGGTAACGATGACGATTGCACTTGCAGGTATTGCTTCGTTTATTGGTGCAGGAGGCTTGGGTATTGCAGTTTACAGAGGAATCACAACAAACAATGCTGCAATGACGATGATCGGCAGTCTGCTTATTGCACTTCTTGCACTGGCAATGGATCTTCTTCTTGGTTTTCTTGAAAAACGGTTAAATAAACGCAGCAGAAAAGCAAAAAAAGTAAATCATATAATGGGAATTAGTACACTCTTGCTATGCCTGTGCGTTATCATCGCTGCCTTAGTTTCTTTCAATAAGAAGGATACCCTGCATATCGCAACAAAGCCGATGAGCGAGCAGTATGTGTTAGGGGAGATGTTAGATTTACTTATCGAACAGGATACGGATTTGAATGTGGAACTGACGCAAGGTGTTGGAGGTGGTACATCCAATATTCAGCCTGCAATGGAAAGTGGCGAATTTGATATCTATAGTGAATATACGGGAACAGGCTGGAATATGGTACTCAAAAAAGAGGGTGTATATAGCGAAGATTTATTTGAAACAATGCAAAATGAATATAAAAATTCGCTTCAAATGCAGTGGGTTGGTATGTATGGTTTCAATAACACTTACGCTTTGGCTGTGCGTCGTGAAATTGCACAAAAATACAACATCAAAACCTATTCAGATCTAAAAGCTGTATCCAGCCAGCTTATATTCGGTGCAGAATATGACTTTTTTGAGCGAGAGGATGGATATGATGCGCTTTGTGAAACATATGGCTTTACATTTAAAAAGACGATGGATATGGATATAGGGTTGAAATATCAAGCTATTCATCAGGGAAAAATTGATGTAATGGTCATCTTTACTACGGATGGACAGTTAAGTGTTTCTGATGTTACTGTTTTAGAAGATGATAAGAATTTCTTCCCTTCCTATTTATGCGGCAATGTTATTCGCTGTGAAGTCTTAGAAAAGCATCCTGAACTGATGGAAGTATTTAACAAGCTGACCAATGTTATTTCTGATGAAGATATGGCACAAATGAACTATGCTGTAGAAAACGAAGGAAAAGAACCAAGAGAAGTTGCCAGATCGTTTTTAAAAAATGAAGGTTTATTGAAATGAGGTGAGAAAAAAATGAATACAGCGGTTGTATTTAAGAATATCAAAAAAGCATACGGAAATAAGATTGTTCTTGATGGATTTAACCTTTCTGTTGCAAAGGGTGAATTTGTAACGATAATCGGTTCTTCAGGTTGTGGAAAAACCACCGCCTTGAAAATGATAAACGGACTTATAGAGCCAACAAGCGGAGATATTTTTGTAGATGGCGAAAATATCAAAAATAAAAACTTAACAAAGCTTCGTCGCAATATCGGATATGCCATTCAGGGAAGTGTTTTGTTTCCGCATTTAAGTGTAGAACAAAATATATCGTATGTTCCAAATCTCATCAATAAGAAAAACAAGGAAAAGACAAATCATGCTGTTTCTAAATGGATGAAGATCGTTGGTCTTGAGGAAGAATTAAAAAATCGTTATCCATCGGAACTATCCGGTGGACAGCAGCAAAGAGTTGGCATAGCTAGAGCACTGGCGGCATCTCCAGATATTCTTTTGATGGATGAGCCTTTCGGTGCGGTGGATGAAATTACTCGTGAACAATTGCAAAACGAATTAAAACAAATCCATCAAAAAACAGGGATTACCATTCTGTTTGTGACCCACGATATTGCAGAAGCACTAAAACTTGGCACAAAGGTGCTTGTTATGGATAAAGGACAGATACAGCAGTATGATGAGCCAAACGAACTTTTGCGCAATCCGAAAACGGATTTTGTAAAGCACTTGGTAAATAATAAACGACATACCTGCTTTTTATCTGATGAATCTTTGAAAGACTGTGAATATAGTGGTGTATATCACTCTTTCACACCAGGGAGGTAGTATATGACACACGAAGAAAAACGAATTTATCTGATAAAGAGTTTACTTGCCGAGCAGCCGCAATACGAAGATATGGAAATACCGAAAACAGCAGCAAAGCAAAAACAGCTTCTTCGCTCTTTGTTTAATGTTCGTAAGCCTAAAGAGGCAACAGCACAATTTTTAAGTGTGCAGGATGAATATTTGCAAGAGGTACTTTACGAAAAAGGCATTACAGATATAAGCAGCCTTACCCCTAATGCGGAAGGGCTATATCTTTGGAAGGGTGATATTACTACGCTGAGATGTGATGCTATTGTGAATGCAGCAAACAGTCAAATGCTTGGCTGCTTCTGTCCTTGTCATGGGTGCATTGATAATGCTATTCATACCTTTGCAGGCGTTCAGCTTCGTTTTGCCTGCAATGAACTTATGAAGCAGCAAGGTTTTCTTGAGCCGATAGGGAAAGCGAAAATTACACCTGCTTTTAATTTGCCAAGCAAATATGTACTGCACACTGTTGGTCCAATTGTGCAGGGACATCTTTTAAAGTCTGATTGTGAATTGCTTGCTTCCTGTTATCGCTCCTGTTTAGAACTTGCAGAAAAAAGCGGAATAAAAAGCATTGCTTTCTGCTGTATTTCAACGGGTGAATTTCATTTTCCAAATGATAAGGCGGCAAACATTGCGGTGCAGACTGTTCGAGACTATCTCAAACAGACAAACAGTAAAATGAAGGTGATATTCAATGTTTTCAAAGATACAGATGACAACATCTACCAAAAACTACTCAGATAGCATAAAAAGACTTAAACAGGAAATCAAAAATGCGGATGCAGTTTTGGTTGGTGCAGGAGCAGGACTTTCCACTTCGGCAGGCTATACTTATGATAAAGAGCGTTTTGATCGCTACTTTTCAGATTTTAAAAGAAAATATGGAATAACAGATATGTATACAGGTGGCTTTTATCCATTTGAAACGCTTGAAGAATACTGGGCATGGTGGTCAAGACAAATTTACTGTAATCGCTATGACCAGCCGCAAAATGAAGTCTATCAAACACTGCGCAAGCTTTTACAAACGAAGGATTTCTTTGTTATCACAACAAATGTAGACCATATGTTTCAAATCAATGGTTTTGATAAAAAGCGCTTGTTTTACACACAAGGGGATTATGGACTTTGGCAATGTGCCAAGGCCTGTCATCAAAAGACCTACGATAATGAAGAAACTGTTCGAAAAATGATTGCGAAACAACACAATATGAAAATTCCATCCAAGCTTATACCTTATTGTCCCATCTGTGGTGCACCGATGACGATGAACCTGCGATGTGATGATTCTTTTGTACAGGATCATGGCTGGTATGAGGCAAGCCAGCGCTACAAGGATTTTATACGTAAATATCAGAATATGCACATTTTATATCTTGAACTTGGTGTAGGTGGCAATACTCCTGTTATTATTAAATATCCGTTTTGGAAAATGACAGCACAAAATAAAAAAGCAGTATATGCGTGCGTAAACTTAGAAGAAATAATCTATCCGAAAGAAATAGAAAAACAATCTATTTGTATTAATGGTGATATATGCAAAGTGCTGCATGATCTTCATAACTGAATAGATATAAGTCTCTAACTTAAAACAGATGAAATTGCTGTCTGGAAATCGTTAAGTTGTAGTATTGTAATGCATCTTGAGTACATAAAAATTCAAGGATTTACTCAAATAGAGTTATAATTTGGCTATTTTTTGATGTAAAACTATCCATAATTTATCTTAATATTTCAAAAATAAAAGATCTTTATTTGGTATTCGATGCGTATCAGATAGGGTGCTTTTTATGTTATTCAGATTTATTTTTTCAACAATACTTCTTGTATATGACTGAGACAAAATTCATTGATGAAGTTGAGTTATAAAACAAAAAGAAAAGGAGTGAATACGAACGATGAAAGAGATTGGTTACAGTCAAGTTGACGATTGTTTGATTCCTGTATTAAAGGAAATGTGTTATTACCACAGCTAAATAGATTTGGAAGAATGTTGTTAAAATATTTAAAAGAGAACCATCAAGGACTTAATTTTAGTTTGTTAACAAGCAATTAAATGATTATCCTGCAAAAATGGATAAGCAAATGAATGAAAGATACGACCTTTTTATTGAACAGTACAAAGAAAAAGAAGGCATCACAGAAAGACTCAAAGCAAAGGATCAAATTAGATGGGCGGAGAAAATGAATACTATACAAAACCGAGTAGAAGAAATTATTTGTACTGATTTTATATATTCATAACAAATTTGTGACAGAATGATCTGTCATTTTTTTAGTTGAGATTTAAGTGTGTATAAAGATGAGATTGATAGTGCGCAAATAATTCAAACATATTGCACAAAAAATGGTGCGTTATACACGCACCATGAAAACATTTTTTAAAACAAAAGCATCTCATAAAGTATTTAGTAAATTTTCTACTTCTTTTTTTGTACATAAGTTTTCAGAGAAAGCACTGGCACTTCCTGAACAAATACCTTTTTTAAATGCATGTTCATAGTTTCCGCTTGTTTCTAAATATCCAGATATGAAACCGGCAACCATGGAATCTCCAGCACCCACAGAATTTACTACAGTTCCTTTAGGAGCTGTACTTTGATAGATGTGTTTATTTTCATCAATGAAAACTGCACCTTTACCAGCCATCGAAATCAAAACATTTTGAGCACCCATTTCCTGTAGTTTTTGTGCATAAGGAATAACTTCTTCCTGTGTATTTAAAGTAACATTAAATAATTCTCCTAATTCAATGTTATTTGGCTTAATTAAGAATGGCTTATATTGTAAAACCTTCATCATTAAATTCTTAGTAGCATCTACTACTATTCTAATGTTTTTATCTTGGAAGTGTTTCATAATACGCTCATACATATCATCAGGAAGGGTGCTTGGAATACTTCCTGAGATAACTAGGATATCATCGGATGTTAAAGTGTTTAACTTGTCAAATAATTCCTGAATGTTTTCTTCTGAGATTTTAGGTCCTTGTCCATTAATTTCTGTTTCTTCATCAGATTTCATTTTTACATTGATTCTGGATAATCCTTCTTTTACATGAATAAAGTCTGTTTTGCATCCAAAATCTTTCATACGATTTTCAATTTCTTTGCCAGTAAATCCAGCGGTAAATCCTAATGCGGTACTATCGTGTCCTAGATTAGATAATACAATAGAAACATTGATTCCTTTTCCTCCTGGAAGTATCTTTTCGAAATTTGTCTTGTTAATAGTACCAACCTGGAAGCGATTGACTTGAATGATATAGTCTAGAGACGGATTGAATGTAACTGTATAGATCATAAGTTTTCCTCCTATAAAGCTTTTTGCTTTTCTTTACATTTATAGAATAGCATCGCAATTGTTGAAAGTCAAATAAAAATTATTGAAATAACAGTTGACAAGTTAAAAACCAGCGTTATAATAAAGTTGTAATTGTTGAAACAACAACATAAAAAGAAAGGGGTTTTCGAAATGAAAGCAAAAGCAGTAAGATTACATGGGGCAAATGATTTACGTTTAGACGAATTTGAATTGCCAGAAATCAAAGACGACGAAATTCTGGTTAAAGTCGTATCTGACAGTGTTTGTATGTCCACATACAAATGTGCTATACTGGGAGAGAAACACAAACGAGTTCATGAAGATGTAGCAGATCATCCAGCTATTATGGGTCATGAAATGGCAGGAGATATTGTTAAAGTAGGCGCAAAACATCAGGATAAATTTAAACCTGGTATGAAATTTACTTTGCAGCCAGCATTAAATTATAAAGGAACAATGTGGTCTCCTGGATATTCTTATGAATTCTTTGGAGGGGATGCAACATACTGTATCATTCCTGCAGAAGTAATGGAACTTGGATGTATGTTGGAATACAAGGGACGTGCTTACTATGAAGCTAGTTTAGCAGAACCTATGTCTTGCAGCATCGGGGCATTTAATGCAAACTATCATACACAGATGGGTGTTTATGAACACCAGATGGGTATTAAAGAAGGTGGAAAACTTGCAATTCTTGCAGGAGCTGGACCAATGGGACTTGGAGCTTTGACATATGCACTTCATCGTGATGTTCGTCCTGGTATGGTGGTAGTTACTGATTTGAACCAGGATCGTTTGGATCGTGCAGAACACTTATTCCCAGTGGAAGAAGCAAAAGCTGAGGGTATTGAACTTCACTTTGTAAATACTGGAAATATGGAAGATCCAGCAAAAGAATTATTAGAAATTACTGGTGGAACTGGATTTGATGATGTATTCTGTTATGCACCAGTTGCTGCAGTTGTGGAATTATCAAGTACAGTTTTGGGACGTGATGGATGTTTGAATTTCTTTGCAGGTCCAACAGACAATAAATTTAGTGCAAAAATGAATTTTTACGATGTACACTATAACTCTACACATGTTATGGGGACAACAGGTGGAAACACTGCTGATATGATTGAATCACTGGAATTAACTGCACAGAACCGCATCAATCCAGCTGTTATGGTTACGCACATTGGTGGTTTGGATGCTGCTGCAGAAACAACATTAAATTTACCTAAAATTCCAGGTGGAAAGAAATTGATTTATACACACTTGAGTATGCCATTGATTGCTTTAAGCGATTTACGTACAAAAGCTGATGAAGATCCACGTTATGCTAAATTAGCTGATATCGTAGATGAACATAAAGGTTTATGGTGTCCAGAAGCAGAAGAATATTTATTGGCAAACTTTATTGAATAATTTATGTTAGAATCCTATTTCCTTATAGGCAGCCTAACATAAGGAAATAGGAGGTTAAATGAATGGAAGTTATGGAACAAAGACGAAATGAGATCGTAGCATTTGTTAATGAACAGGGACAGGTTAGTTTTTCCCAATTAAAAGAAAAATTTCCAACTGTTTCAGAAATGACTTTGCGTACAGATTTAAAAATATTAGATCAAAACCAACAACTTGTTCGAATTCATGGGGGAGCAAAATCTCTTGTAGAAGTAGTAGGAACAGAAGATTTCTTAAAACTTCGATTTGTCAGAAACACAGAGGATAAAAAAATAATTGCTCATAAAGCAAAACAGTTAATCAAAGGAAATCAAACAATTTTCCTGGATTCTGGTAGTACAACAACAATGCTCGCAACAGAGTTTGAAGATAAACCTAACGTAATTATGACCTCAGGATTAACTTGTGCTATGGAATTAGCAAAATTAAAAGAATCTAGAGTAGTTATGTTGGGTGGGAATATGAATTGCAGATCCATGAGTGTAAATGGTTATAATGCAATTCGTGCTATTGAAAAAGTAAATTTTGATATTGCTTTTATGGGAGTAACACGTTTCGATTATGAAACAGGTTTTACCTGCGAAACTCTAGAAGATGCTGAAATTAAAAGACTTGCTGTAGAAAAGTCAAATAAAGTAGTAGTTTTGATGGATTCATCTAAAATTGGAAAACGTGGTACGTATACAATGTGTAATTTAGATCAAGTTGATGTTGTTGTCTGTGATGATAAACTTCCTGAAAACTTTATAGAAGAATGTAAGGCTCGAGGAATTCTTGTGTACTAAATAAATTATGAGTATCCTTTTATATCCTACATGAGGATATCGAGTCAGAGAGGATAATAATATGAAAACAGCACTTCAGAAATTTGGAAAATTCCTGTCTGCAATGGTAATGCCAAATATTGGAGCATTTATTGCATGGGGATTTATCACTGCTTTATTTATTGCGGATGGGTGGTTGCCAAATGAAAAACTGGCATCTATTCAGCCTTATATGTTAACCTATCTGCTACCTGTATTGATTGCGGCTACCGGAGGTAGAATGGTGGCAAAAGATAGAGGTCTTGTGATGGGGGCGATTGCCATCATGGGATGTATTGCAGGAGTTGGTGGAACAAAAGGACAGCCAATGTTGATGGCCGCAATGGTTATGGGACCTTTTGCTGGTTGGGTAATTAAGAAATTTGACCAGTTGATGGAAGGACACATGCCTGCTGGTTTTGAAATGTTGATCAATAATTTTTCTGTAGGTATCATTGGTATGCTGCTGGCAATATTTGGATATTATTTTATTGGACCAGTTATGACAGCAATCTTAACTGTATTAGCTGGTGGAGTTACCCTTTTAATTAATCATGGTTTACTGCCTTTAGTTGCAATCTTTGTAGAACCAGCAAAAGTATTGTTCTTAAACAATGCAATCAATCATGGTATCTTTACTCCAATTGGTGTTGAACAGGCAGTTGAAACTGGAAAATCTATTATGTATATGCTGGAAGCAAATCCAGGACCAGGTTTAGGAGTACTGCTTGCATATTGGGTATTTTCCAAAGATAAAGCAACAAAAGATTCTGCACCTGGAGCTATTATTATTCATTTTCTAGGGGGGATTCATGAAATCTATTTCCCATATATTTTAATGAATCCAGTTGTAATTATTGCACCAATTGTTGGAAATATTTGTGCAATTGCATTCTTTACATTATTTAACTGTGGATTAAAGGGACCTGCAAGTCCAGGATCTATTATTGCTTTCTTATCCATGGCTCCAAAAGGAGAAACCTTAATGGTGCTTTTAGGTGTTTTGATTGCAACTGGCGTATCCTTTGCAGTTGCTAGTCCTATTATTAAATTATCTAGTGTAAAAGGAAAATCATTGGAAGAAGCACAGGGACAGATGCAAAGTATGAAAGCACAGGCAAAGGGATTAGTGCCAGCAAATGTTTTATCTGCTAAGAAAATTGTATTTGCATGTGATGCAGGTATGGGTTCCAGTGCAATGGGAGCTACAAAATTTAGAAACCGTTTAAAAGCTGTACGTCCTGATCTAATTGTGACAAATACATCTGTTGATAATATTCCAGCAGATTGCGATATAGCAGTTGTACAAACAACGTTGGCAGAACGTGCTGCTAAATCCGCGCCACAGGCAGTATTAATTACCATTGGAAATTTCCTTGCAGATCCAGCTCTTGATGAATTATTCTTCCAGTTATCTACAGGTGACCCATTGATGGTGGAAGTTGAAGAACCTGAAGAAGTTGAAAAAACTCCTGAATCAAAGGATATCTTAAAAATTGAAGGAATTAAGTTAAATCAAAAATCAGTATCTAAAGAAGATGCAATTACAGCTGCTGGACAGTTATTGGCAGATCTGGGTTATGTAGAAGAATCTTATATTCCAGCTATGTTAGAAAGAGAAAAAATCGTTACTACTTATATTGGTATGGGATTAGCAATTCCACATGGTACAACACATGAAAGTGGAATAATTAAGAAAACTGGTATTGTATTATTGCAGTATCCAGAAGGTGTTGATTTCGGTGATGAAAAAGCACAGCTGGTAATTGGTATTGCCGGTATGGGTGGAGAACATATGGAAGTCTTATCTAAAGTATGTATGGCATTGGAAGATGAAGAAGTCTTGGACAAGATGAAAACTACCGATGATAAAGAATGGATACTAAAACAATTATCATAAAGTATGTACGATAAGATAATAAACTATTAAAAGTAAAATTAAGAAAAACAGGTAGAAGGGATCGATTTTTAAAATGGTACTTACTGCCTGTTTTTATGATTTAATTTGAATGTATTATTCATGATTCGAAAATTTAGATAAAAATATTTTATTAAAAAATATAAGAAAGGCATGGAGGAGTAAGAATGATACGAGTTGCTGCATTTTCAGATTTAAACCGTGTTGAAGATAGCTATAAAAAGCATTTTACATATGAAAGAAAGAATGGAGCCTTTACTGTTTTCAAAGAAGTCGTTTATCCTACTCGACAGGATGCAGAAACTGCTTTACAAAATGATGAATTATATATTTGTGAAATAGAGAATGAATACATGGGAAGTATTATATTTTCTAGAAAACAGCCAATAGATTATGAATCTATCAATTGGAAATATCAAACAGACAATAGTAAAATAGCAATCATTCATTTATTGATGGTACGTCCATCAATGAAAGGAAAAGGCATCGCTACAGAACTTATTCGTTTTGCGATTGATCTTGCAAAAGAACAGGGGTGTGAAGTGATTCGGTTAGATACTGGTGAACAAAATATTCCTGCTGTTTCATTATATAAGAAGATGGGTTTTGAAATTGCTGAAATCACATCTATGAATGTCGGTGGAGCAATTGAGCATAAAAATCATCTGTTCATGGAAAGAAAAATAATATCATAATAACGATATCATGATATTGATTTGTCAAAAAAATAAGATTTACTGATGCCGTAGTAAGAAAAGAGCTGTAAGAATGATGGCTAAAAAAGAACCATGTAGTATATTGGTAAAAGAAATACAGAATATTTCAGAGAAGTATTTCAACAATAAGATCAATGATAGCGGACTTACGATGTCGCAAGCTAGAGCTTTATCTATTTTACCGAAATATCTAGAAAAACGATTGACCTTAAAACAATTAGAAAAAGAATTAGATCTTGCACAATCGGTAAATGCTGGAATTGTTAGACGTCTGGAAAGAAAGCAATATATTGAAAGCTTTAAAAATCCATACTTCTTGTATATAACTGAGACAAAATTCATTGACATTGAATTTTATGAGGGATATACTTTATTTGTAATATAAAATACATCGGGGAGCTTGTATGACAGGCTGAGAGGAAGGTATGACCTTCGACCCATATACCTGATTTGGATAATGCCAACGTAGGGACATACCATTTGTTTATTTTGCGGATATGCCATTGGTTGGTGTATCCGTTTTCTGTTATATGGGTACTCCCGAAAGAAAGGAAGAAAAGAAATGTTAGGAAACTGTGTTGAAAATGTAAGAAACAAAATGCCGCTGGTACATAACATTACAAATTATGTAACAGTAAATGATGTAGCAAATGTATTGCTGGCATGTGGAGGAAGTCCCATTATGTCAGATGAACCTATGGATGTAGAAGATATTACTTCTATTTGCGGAGGTTTGAACATCAATATAGGTACATTGAATCAAAGAAGTATTGAAGGAATGTTTTTAGCTGGAAGAAAAGCAAATGAATTAGGTCATATCGTTTTGCTTGATCCTGTTGGTGCAGGAGCGAGTGCACTTCGTACGAATACTGCTTTAAAATTGATGGAAGAAATTTGCTTTGATGTAATTAGGGGAAATATTTCAGAAATCAAAACTTTGGCAAAAGGAAGTGGAACAACAAAAGGAGTAGATGCTGATGTGGCAGATGCTGTTACAGAAGAAAATCTTGATGAAGCTGTAGCTTTTGCGAAAGAATTTGCGAATAATTCAGGAAGTATTGTTGCCATTACTGGAGCAATCGATTTGGTAAGCGATGGAAAAGAGTGCTATGTCATTCGAAATGGAAACCCAGAAATGGGAAAAATCACAGGAACAGGTTGTCAGTTATCTGGATTGATGACAGGATTTTTGGTGGCTAATCCTGATCAAAAATTAGAAGCAGCAGCTGCTGCAGTCTGTGTTATGGGGCTTGCAGGAGAAATTGGATGGAGTCATATGTTAGAATTTGAAGGAAATTCAACTTATAGAAATCGAATTATTGATGCTATCTATCATATGGATAAAGAAACCTTAGATAAGGGAGCAAATTATGAAGTGCGATAAAAAAGATTTGCTGCTTTATGCAGTAACGGATAGAAATTGGTTACATGGAGAAACACTTTATGAACAGGTTGAAAAGGCATTAAAAGGTGGAGCAACTTTTGTTCAGTTAAGAGAAAAACAGTTAGATCAAGAACATTTTCTAGAAGAAGCAAAAGAAATCAAAAAACTATGTAAACAGTATCATGTCCCCTTTGTCATCAATGATAATGTTGAAATAGCAGTTTTGATGGATGCGGATGGTGTCCATGTGGGACAAAGCGACATGGAAGCAGGAAATGTCCGTAAAATGCTAGGAGATGACAAGATTATTGGTGTTTCTGCACAAACAGTGGAACAGGCAGTTCTTGCACAACAAAGAGGTGCAGATTATCTTGGAGTAGGAGCAGTATTTCCAACTGGTTCAAAAGATGATGCTGACGATGTGAGCCATGAAACCCTTAAAGCCATATGTGAAGCAGTACAGATACCTGTTATTGCCATTGGAGGTATTTCTAAAAACAACGTGATGGAACTTGCAGGAAGTGGAATCTGTGGTATTGCTGTAATCAGTGCTATTTTTGCACAGTCAGATATTGAACATGCTGCAAGTGAATTAAAAATTCTGACAGAAAAAATGGTGAACAATGATTAAGGGTGCAATTTTTGATGTTGATGGAACGCTTTTAGATTCTATGGCTATTTGGGAAGAAGCAGGAAAGCGGTATTTAGAGCGTTTGCATATAAAGGCAGAACCAGGATTAAGCAATATTCTTTTTCCTATGAGTTTGGAAGAAGGAGCGTCTTATTTAAAAGAAACATATGAAATTTCGTTAAAAGAAGAAGAAATTGTAAAAGGAATACTGGAAGTTGTAAAAGATTATTACTTTTATGAAGCACCTTTGAAACCAGGTGCAGAAAGTTTTCTAAAAGAAATGTCTCAGAAAAAAATTTCTATGGTCATTGCGACATCTAGTGAAAAAAGCCATATTGAAGCTGCATTTCATAGATTAAACATTGATCAGTATTTTTCAAAGATAATTACTTGCAGTGAAGTGGGAGCAGGCAAAAGCAAACCGGATATTTATCTAAAAGCGCAAGAATTCTTAAATTTCAAGCCAGAAGAAATTTATGTTTTTGAAGATGTACTGCATGCAGTACAAACAGCAAAAAAAGCTGGATTTAAAACGGTAGGTATTTATGATACATCCAGTGAAAAAGATTGGGAAACAATCAAAAAAACAGCAGATATCTTTTTGGAAGATTTACATGATTTTTCATCTTTTTGGAAACAGATATCCTAGAAATATAAGCGCTAAATCGGAGGCACCACTTTTTATCGCTATAGAAAATTAATGTGCTAGAGAAAGGAAGTAGAAATAATGAAAACAGCATTAACAATTGCTGGAAGTGATTCCAGTGGAGGCGCTGGTATTCAGGCAGATATTAAAACGATGATTGCTAATGGAGTATATGCTATGAGTGCGATTACTGCATTAACTGCGCAGAATACTACAGGTGTAAGTGATATTATGGAGGTTACTCCTGATTTTTTAAAAGGACAGTTAGATAGCGTATTTACTGATATTTATCCTGATGCAGTAAAAATAGGAATGGTATCCTCAAGTTCTTTGATTATTGCTATAGCAGAAAAATTAAAAGAATATAAAGCAAAGAATATTGTTGTGGATCCAGTAATGGTAGCAACAAGTGGTTCTAAATTAATCTGTAATGATGCCATTGAAACGCTTAAAAAGAGTTTGTTTCCACTGGCTACTGTTTTAACACCAAACATTCCAGAAGCTGAAGTATTGGCAGAAATACAAATCAAAAATGAAGAAGATATGAAAAATGCAGCTAGAATGATAGGAGATACTTATCATTGTGCAGTTTTATGCAAAGGTGGCCATAAAATCAATGATGCGAATGATTTGCTTTATGTTGAAGGTAATTACCACTGGTTTAAAGGAAAAAGAATTGATAATTCGAATACCCATGGTACAGGCTGTACTTTATCCAGTGCGATTGCTTCTAATTTAGCAAAAGGGTATGATTTAGAAATCTCGGTAGAAAGAGCAAAAGCCTATATATCAGGTGCTCTTGCAGCAATGCTGAATTTGGGAAAAGGAAGTGGTCCCATGGATCATGGATTTGACATACATAGTGAATTTGCAAAGGAGGCAAAAGCATCATGATAGAACGTTTATTAAAAGTTACAGAAAATATCTGGAAACAGTATTATAGTCATCCATTTGTGAAAGGAATCCAAGATGGTACTTTAGATAAAGAAAAGTTTAGATATTATATTATACAAGATTACCTCTATTTAGAAGAATACGCCAAAGTATTCGCAATTGGATTAGCAAAAGCAAAAAGTTTAAGTACAACAAGACTATTTTCAGGATATATTGATACTTTAACAGGTGGAGAAATGGACATCCATAGAGGTTATATGGGAAAATTTGAAGTATCGAAAGAAGAACTGGATAAAACATCTCGCTCATTGGATAATCTTTCATATACATCTTATATGCTTCGTGTTGCTTATGAAGAAGGAGAAGTTGAAATTCTAACAGCCATTCTATCGTGTGCCTATAGCTATGAAGTCATTGCGAAAAATATGATTAAGAATAACCCGTCTTGTATTGATAATGCGTTTTATGGAGAATGGATAAAAGGGTATGCTAGTAAGACTTATGAAGAAGAAAATATACTTTTGATAAATACTTTAAATCAATTAACATTGGAATATACAGAAGAACAGAAAAAACATTTAGAAGATATTTTTATATCCTGTTCAAGATATGAACTTGCTTTCTGGGAAATGGCATGGAAAAATTAGCTGATGTTAAATAAAGTATAGTCGATTTCTATGCGAAGATTCATTAAACTGAATCTAAATAAACTAAGTTACCTGGACAATTTATGGAGTTAAAATAATGAAAAAACAGGAGTTATGCATGATATAATGACATAACTCCTGTTTTGTATGTTAAATTTTAAATTGAACGTCCCATGACTTTCGCTATCTTTCTTCCTTTTTCTACTAATGCATCAAATTTTTCTGGAAGTAAACTTTGTACACCATCACTCATCGCATTTTCTGGATCATCATGAACCTCAATAATAAGTCCATCTGCACCTGCTGCGATAGCTGCCAAAGAGGCAGATTCTACCAGTTTCCAGTCTCCGGTGGCATGGCTTGGATCTATGATGATCGGCAGGTGTGTTTTTTCTTTGATGATAGGAATGACACTAAGATCTAATGTATTTCTTGTATACGGTTCAAAGGTTCGTATGCCTCGCTCACAGAAGATAACATTTGGATTTCCTTCTGACAGGATGTATTCTGCTGCCATGATCCATTCTTCAATTGTGTTGGCAAGTCCTCTTTTTAAAAGGATTGGTTTCTTTGTTTTTCCAACAGCCTTTAACAAGTCAAAGTTTTGCATATTGCGAGCACCAATTTGAATGACATCGACATGTTCGATGAATTCATCCAGCTTATCTGCACTCATAAGTTCACTAACGATAGGAAGTCCAGTTTTTTTACCTGCTTTTTCCATGGCGAGAATCCCTTGTGTTCCCATGCCTTGAAAAGCATAAGGGGAAGTTCTTGGCTTGTAGGCACCACCACGAAGCATACACGCACCTGCCTCTTTTACTTTGTATGCGATACGTTCAATCATTTCTTCACTTTCTACACTGCAAGGTCCTCCAATGACAACGATTGGTTCTTTCCCGCCAATGTGAATACCATTTACATCTATGATGGTATCTTGTGGATGAAACATACGGTTCGCAAGTTTATAAGGTGCCGCAATTCGTTGTACATTTTCTACAAATGGGTGTGCTTTTATAAGCCGTTCATCTAGTTTTGAGGTATCACCGACAAGACCGAAAACATTAAAGGTATCCCCTTGTATCATATTGACAGAAAGTCCTTTGTTTTCAAGACTTCTTAGCAGTTTTTCTGTTTCTTCCTGTTTTGCGTCTTTTTTTAATGTAATAATCATAAACAAAATCTCCTTATATTTCTACAGCTTCCAAGATGATGGATTGATAGGCATGTATCACATCTTCTATGGTTTGTTCAATTGCTTCATTGTTCATCACAACCATGCTTGCATATTTTTGATAAAGCGGATAGCGTTCTTTATGTAAAGACTTTAATGCATCTTCATTTTTTAATAAAGGACGATTAGGATCACTTGTCATAAGTTTGTTGATATCCCGATCAATAAAGATAATAATACCATTTAATCGAAGTGCATCCATATTTTCTTTGTTTTTGATTGTCCCACCGCCAGTCGCAATGATCATGTTATGCATGGCACTTAATTCTTTTGCGACAAGTGTTTCCAGGTGTCGAAATCCTTCTTCACCAAATAAATCAAAAATTTCAGGAATTGTCATTCCTGCTTTTTCAACAATGACATCATCTAAATCAATAAACTTTTTATCCATTCTTTGTTCCAGCATTTTTCCAATCGTTGTTTTTCCTGCACTTGGCATGCCAATTAAGATAATGTTACATTCCTTCATCAGCAATTCTTTGTAAATTTTATCAATGATATCATCATCGATTTTTGTATCCAGGAAATGTTCAACGGCATATTTTGCCTGTGCAACCAGCATCTCTAATCCATTTACACGTTTGATACCTAGTTCTTGTGCTGCAAATGCCAGTTTTGTAAGAATAGGGTTGTATATGACATCAAGCAGTGCTTCACACTGTTTAAAATATTCCAGATGAAGCGGACTGGCATCAATGGATGGAAACATGCCAACCGGGGAAGTGTTGATGATGATTTGTGCATCACTGTGCAAAGCATAACATTCATCATAGGTAATCGTATCTTCCGTTTTTATGATATCAACAATGATCATTTCTTTTGCCTGTTCATGCTTTACAACCGCTTTGACAGCCTGAGCAGCACCGCCATTGCCGATGATCAAAACTTTTTTATCTTTCATATGGATGTTATGGTGGCGAACCATATACAGGAAACCATCAAAATCTGTGTTATGTCCAATTAATTTTCCATTCTTATTCACAATCGTATTAACAGCCCCAATCGATTTTGCCTGCATGTCCATTTCGTCTAAATAGGGAATGACATCTTTTTTATAGGGAATCGTGACATTGATGGCCGCAAAATCTTTTT
Organism: Amedibacterium intestinale; assembly: GCF_010537335.1. Taxonomy (NCBI): domain Bacteria; kingdom Bacillati; phylum Bacillota; class Erysipelotrichia; order Erysipelotrichales; family Erysipelotrichaceae; genus Amedibacterium; species Amedibacterium intestinale. Next base: position 750,669 of record NZ_AP019711.1, on the reverse strand, counting down.
GTTTCATAAAGGTATGAAACTCATGCTTAGTTAATGGAATTAAATCGTATGTGTAATCTGCAATTTTTTCATGAATTTCTTTGGAAAAGCTATGTCCCAGCTTTTCTCCAATAAGACCATATCTCATATTTTCTACCTCCTGAAAAGCAATGTTCATAAAACAAAAAAAGCATTCCTAACCAATGTTTGAATGCTTGCTTATAAAAACTCTGAAAAAACAGTCTATTATTTTATATGACTGCATTTTCAGAGTTTACGAAAGACATAATAAAATCGTGTAGTTAAGAAAGCTTTGTTTTGCATGAATATCACTCCTGTAACTATATTATAGTCATATAGAGGAAGAAAAACAAGTGCTTTTTCATTTGGATTGAAAACTTTAGAAAGAAAATGAAAACTATTCTATATTATTTACAGTTGCATTTTGAATCAAAAAATTACAAAACGTATGAACAGCAGGGGGAAGATAGCGATTTTTCATAGTTGCCAGATATATGTAGCGCTCATAAGAGGGATTTATAATTTTTAATTTATGTATAGGGAAAGTATCGATTAAAGGAATATCGGGAACGATGGCAATGCCATAATTGATACCTACCAGCCCCATGACAGCACTGTCTTCTTCTACCTCACAGGCAATATGCGGTTCTATATTTACCTTTTCAAATAAGGAATCTAATAAGGGGCGAATTCCACTGCTTTTTGAGTAATATACAAATTTTTCTTCTTTTAGAAGAGATAAATCAATTTCTTTTCGATTGGCATATGGATGGTTGTTTGGGACAATGACAACAAGGTTTTCTTTTACGACAGGAAGAAAGTGGATTTCTTTTTCGTTATGTACATGCGAACAAAGAACAATGTCATACTTTTCTTCTTTTAGCCCTTGAATCAGCTGTGATGTCGTACCTTGATTTAAAGAAAAATGGACATTTTTGTTTTCTTCTATGGATAAAAAGCTTTTTAATAACTGAGGAACAAATCGTGCTCCTAAAGTATAAATAAACCCTAAATCAATTTGTCCGTTTTTTGGAGAAGTTATAGACTGTAACACGCTTTGTCCTTTTTCGATTTGCAGAAGTCCTTCATTGATATAATTATAAAAGATTTTCCCATACTTTGTAAGTTTGATATTGCGACCTTGTTTTCCAAATAAATAAGCATTTAACTCTTCTTCTAAACAATGTATCGCATGTGAAAGGGAAGGCTGTGTAATCTTTAAAAGGGTTGCCGCATGTGTATAGTGTTCCGTTTCCGCAAGGACTTTAAAATAATATAAATAGTTTAAATTCATAAAGTTTCCTCCATTTCATCCTTATTATATAAAAGAAATATCGAAAATGACAAGTTAATCATAGATATTATCTATAAATAATGTAAAATAACTAAATTGTTTTTGTGTAATTGTAACGATTATAATAATTACGGTTAACTTGTGAATGAAATATCATTCATTTGAGGAGGAAAAGATGAATAAGTATAAAAAGTTATTTTCGCCAATTACCGTAAAAAATGTAACGATTCCAAATCGTGTCGTAATGACACCGATGGGAACAAACTTTGGTGAACAAAATGGGGAAATGAGTTTTCTTCATATCGACTACTATGAACAGCGAGCTATGGGTGGAGCTGGTCTTTTGATCGTAGAAAATGCTTGTGTGGACTATCCAGGCGGTTCCAATGGGACAACACAATTGAGAATCGATCATGACAACTACATGCCTAGATTATACAAATTGTGTGAAGAAGTGCATAAACATGGTACAAAAATTGCGATTCAGTTAAATCATGCCGGAGCCAGTGCATTAGAAGAACGTATTGGTATGCAGCCGGTTTCCGCTGGAAATCTTCCAAATAAAAAAGGAGGAAAAACACCACGTCCTTTAAAAACGGAAGAAATTTATGAAATCGTAAAAAAATATGGAAAAGCTGCAAAACGTGCACAAATCATCGGATTTGATGCTGTTGAAATTCACGCAGGACATTCTTATTTGATTTCACAGTTTTTATCGCCGCTAACCAATAATCGTGAGGATGAATTTGGTGGAAGTGCACAAAATCGTGCACGCTTTGCTAAACTGGTTATTGAAGAAGTACGTAAACAGGTAGGACCAATGTTTCCTATCTTGGTTAGAATTTCTGCAGATGAATTTTTGAAAGGTGGAAATACACTAGAGGATACATTGGAACTATTGACGTATTTCCAGGAAGAAGTGGATATTCTTGATGTATCGGCAGGTTTGGTAGATTCTATTCATTACCAGATTGATGCAAACTACTTAAAAGATGGCTGGAAATCTTATCTGGCAAAGGCAATAAGAGAAAAATTCAATAAACCTGTCATTACTTGCGGAAATATCCGAGATCCTAAAGTTGCGGAAGAAATTCTTGAAAGTGAAGATGCAGATTTTGTAGGTTTGGGTAGACAGCTGATTGCGGATCCTAATTGGCCAAACAAAGCGAAATATGGAAAAGAAGATGAAATTCGTAAATGTATTTCCTGTAATATTGGATGCAGTGGACATCGTATTGGCTTAAATCGTCCAATTCGCTGTACGGTAAATCCAAGTGTTAATATTGGAGATGGATATAAAGAAAAAAATATAAAGAAACCATGCAATGTGGTTGTTATCGGTGGAGGCAGTGCAGGTTTGGAAGCAGCATGTACTGCAGCAGAAGTTGGATGTACGACTTTCTTGATTGAAAAAGAAAAGGAACTTGGTGGATTAAGTGTCGCAATTTCTAAGATTCCAGAAAAGAAACGTCTGCATGATTTCCCTGCATATTTAATTCATCGTGCAGAAAAACTTCGAAATCTAATTGCCCTAACAGAAACGCAGGCCAATGTAAAACTGCTGCGTATGTTAAAACCTGATATTATTATAAATGCAAGTGGGTCTACACCTTTATTACCGCCAATTAAGGGGTTAAAGGAAAATATTGATAAAGATGAAACAAAAGTAAAAGGTATTTTAGGAATGATTTCACACATTGATTCTTATCCAGAAGACTGCACAGGTAAAAAAGTCGTAGTTGTAGGCGGTGGCGCTGTTGGACTTGATGTGGTAGAATTTTTCGCAAATCGAAATGCAGAGGTAAGTATTGTAGAAATGCAGCCGGTTGTTGGAAAAGATTTGGATGTCGTCACAAAAATTGGAACTTATGATATGCTGGAAAAACATCATGTAAATGTATTAACGGAAACAGCTTTGCAGGAAGTTGGAGATACATATTTCATGGTAAAACGTGCAGAGAACATAGAACGTTTAGATTTTGACTATGGTTTTGTATGCCTTGGAATGCGTTCTTATGCACCTCATCTATCTGAAATTGAAGAGGCTTTTGCACAGGAAGATGTAGAAATCATCAATATTGGTGACAGTGTAAGAGCTCGCCGTATCATTGATGGGGTTAGTGAAGGACGAAATATCATTAATATTTTAAAACGTAAAGAATTTATGTAAAAAATTGATAAGATGCCCATATCGGGGCATCTTATCAAAAAATTAATTCATAGAAGAATTCTATAGAAAAGATGAATAAACTTAATTGTTTTTATAGAATTATATCAATTATAATAATGTTACTTGTGAATGTGATAACATTCATCAGTCCTTTATAAAAAATCTAGAATATAGGAGGAATAGATTATGGCAGAAAGAATTACAGGACACACAGAATTGATTGGATTGATCGCAACACCAATTCGTCATTCAAAATCACCTACGATGCATAATGAAGCATTTGCGAAACTTGGTTTGGATTATGCTTACCTTGCATTTGAGGTTGGTACAGAACAGCTGGAAGATGCAGTAAAAGGATTTAAGGCATTGGGAGTACGTGGATATAATGTATCTATGCCAAACAAAACCGTTATTGGAAAGTATTTAGATAAATTATCTCCTGCAGCAGAATTGTGCGGTGCAGTAAATACAGTCGTAAATGACAATGGCGTGTTGACTGGCAATATTACAGATGGTATTGGATACATGAGATCTTTGAAAGATAAAGGATTTGATGTCATTGGAAAGAAAATGACAATTGTCGGTGCTGGTGGTGCTGCAACTGCAATTGAAATCCAAGCTGCCTTAGATGGCGTAAAAGAAATTTCCATTTTCAATCGCAAAGATGAATTCTGGGATAGAGCTGTACAAAATGTAAAAAATATCAATGAAAAAACAAACTGTAAGGCAACATTATTTGATTTGGATGACAAAGAAGCATTACGTCGTGAAATCGCAGACAGCTATCTGTTTGCGAATGCAACTGGTGTAGGTATGAAACCATTGGAAGGACAGATGGTAATTCCTGATGCAAGTTATCTTCGTCCAAACTTGATCGTAACAGATGTTGTATATATGCCTACAAAGACGAAACTTTTAGAAGTTGCGGAAGAAGTTGGCTGTCCATGTATGAATGGATTAGGTATGATGTTATACCAGGGTGCTGCTGCATTTAAAATGTGGACAGGAGAAGATATGCCAATTGCATACATGAAAGAAATTTTACATATTGAGGATTAACGTAGAGGAAAGCTGTGTTGAACACTGTTTTGACACAGCTATTTTTTAAAGTGAGATGGAAAGATATAGGAGAACATAAAAATGAATAAAAAATATTATCCAAGTGCATTTATATTATATTTAAACTTTTTTATCCATGGGATTGGGGCATCCATTCTAAGCCAATATAAAGCAGATTTAGCAATTCAGTGGAACTGTAGTGCAGAACAGGTTTTATTAGTAATTGCCGCAATGGGGCTGGGACGTTTGATTACACTTCCTTTCTCTGGTCCTTTATCCGATAAGCTGGGAAGAAGAATATCAACTCTTATAGGAATCCTATCTTATGCAGTATATTTTGTAGGAGTTGTTTATGCACCAAATATGTATTTGGCATATATTGCCGCAATCATTGGAGGAGCTGCAAACTCATTCTTAGATACAGGGGTTATTCCTGCTTGTGTTGAAATTTTAAAGCCAAACAGCGGACTAGCTACTTTGTGTACGAAATTAGGAATTTCTTTGGGACAGCTTGTGCTGCCATATATGATTTTATTTGTTGCGGACAACAATATGTCATTTAGAACTTTGTTTATTTTGATGGCTGTATGCATTGCGATTATCGGTGTGCTTGTTGTAAAACTTCCACTTCCAAAAGATGAAAAAGAAGAAGGAAAAGAAGAAGGTTTCTTTGAAAAATTAAAACACGCTAAATTTACTCCAGAAAGCATTGCATTGATCTTGATTGGGTTCACTTGTACATCAACTTTCCAGTTATGGTTAAACTGTAATCAGGAATTGGGAAAAATGGCTGGAATGACAAATCCGCAAACCATTCAGACATACTATGCTACAGGTACAATTTTAGCTGTATTGCTTACTGCAGTCTTAGTTAAAAAGATCAAGCAGGTACGCTTTCTTGCAGTCTATCCATTATGTGCATTATTATCATTAGTTGCAGTGTATTTTGTACAAACACCTCTTATGTGTCAAGTCGTAGGATTCTTAATGGGATTTTTTGCAGCTGGAGGAGTGCTGCAGCTTGCAACCGCAACTGTAAATGACTTATTCCCGCAAATCAAAGGAACGATCACAAGTATTATTATGATTGCTTCTTCTTTAGCGAATTATCTAATCTTATCTTTAGCTTCTGTAGTAAGTGCTGGAAGTGGTCCTTTAGGTGTTGTGATATTGAATATCGTTATTACAGGTTTGGGTGTTATTTTGGCAATATTTGTTAATATGCGTTTTAATAAACTCATTGAAAAAGTTTAAAACTTGTAAGGATATTAAAATTTCTATATACTGATACAGTACGAGGAGGAAGGTTATGAAGTTTTTTCACTGGTTAGATGAAAATTTGGAAGAAACTCTGTTAGTTCTATTTTTGTCCTGCATGACACTTGTTATGGGAGTTCAGGTTTTCTGTCGTTATCTTCTTAATTTTTCTTTGAGCTGGTCAGAAGAAATCACAAGATATTTATTTATCTGGTCTGCTTTTATAAGCATTAGCTATTGTATAAAAAAATGGATTTCGATTAAAATTGATCAAATCATCAAGTTGTTTCCAAAAAATATATACGTCGTATTTCAACTGCTTTTAAATCTTATTTTATTTCTGCTTTTTATCACTTTATCTTACTATGCCGTTTTCTATTTGCTGGACAGTATAGAAAGTGGGCAGGTAAGTCCTGCATGTCATTTACCGATGTATTTCGTACAAAGTGCACCGCTTGCTGGCTTTGTACTTGCATCTATTCGTGCTTTTCAGCAAATTTTACTGGATATTTCTAATATTCTGCATATTTTCATACAAAGAAGAAAGGAGAAAGTACAATGATGGCTTTATGGATCATGCTTTTGTTTGTTGTTTTGCTTCTTCTTTCTGTACCGATTTCTGCAGGTTTAAGTATCAGTTCTTTATTGCCTTCTTTACTGGATCCAAATTTTCCAGTAAAAGGAGAATACATCATTCGCTCTATGCTTGGAGGAATTGACTCTTTTCCATTACTGGCAATTCCTATGTTTGTTTTATCAGGAATCTTGATGGCAAGAGGCGGTGTTTCCAAACGTTTATTTGATATTTTTGCTTACTTTTTAGGAAATCGATTGGCAGGCATGCCATGTGCAGTTATTATTACCTGTTTATTTTATGGGGCAATTTCTGGAAGTGCTCCAGCTACGGTAGCCGCAGTTGGAAGCATGACGATTCCTATGCTGGTATCGATGGGATATGATAAAACTTTCATAACAGCTCTTGTTGCTGTTGCTGGAGGGCTAGGGGTCATTATACCGCCAAGTATTCCCTTTATTTTATATGGTATGGCTAGTGGAACAAGTGTTGGCGATATGTTTATGGCAGGTATTTTGCCAGGTATCTTTATTGCCTTGTTATTGATTTTGTATTCTTTATGGTATTGTAAACGTTATGGAGAAGATAAAGAGAAAATCCATGCGAAGATTAGTATCTTGCACCAAAAAGGGTTTAAAAAAGTATTCTTAGATAGCTTTTGGGCATTGTTAACACCGTTTATTATTCTTGGGTGTATTTATTCAGGTATTGCCTCTCCAACAGAAGCAGCTGTAATATCCGTTTTTTATGCATTGTTTATTTCTGTTTTCATATACAAAACATTGAAACTAAAAGATATGAAAGCAATTCTGGTAGAAAGTATACGTACCTTTGCACCATTGCTATTTATTCTTGCATCTGCTGTTGCGTTTTCAAGAGTTCTTACCTTGCTGCAAATTCCACAGCAGGCAGGAGAATTTATCTTGTCAAACTTTCATACGAAACTTTCCATCTTACTAATTATGAATGTAATTTTACTGGCAGTAGGCATGGTCATGGATACAAGCCCGGCAATTTTGATATTAACTCCTATTTTGCTTCCGATTGCACAGGGAGCGGGGATAAATCCAATACATTTTGGTATTATTATGGTAGTGAATCTGGCAATTGGTTTTGTTACTCCTCCAATCGGTATAAACCTTTTTGTAGCGAGTTCATTAACCGATATAGAAGTATTTAAAATCGCAAGAAAAGCATTGCCATTAGTTCTTATTTTCCTGGTTGCTTTGCTTATTCTTGCTTTGGTGCCGCAAATATCCTTGTTGCTGGCAGGAGGTTAGTGTATGAAAAAAAGATATACATATATGATGCTTGCAGCTATGCTTCTTTCCTGTTTTGGATGTCAAACAAAAAAGCAGGATCTTGCTGCTTCTTCTCAAACCTATCCAATCATTATCGCAACGGATTCTCCAAGTGATACTGTAACAGGATTATTTGCTGAGAAATTTGCACAGGAAGTGATTCGCCTTAGTGAAGGCAAAATACAGATGAAGGTGTATGACAATGGGGTATTAGGAGGAGATCGAGAGCTTTTAGAAAGCTGTAAAAACGATGATATTGCCTTTGTTGTACAAAGCAGTGCTCCACAGGTAAATTTTATGCCGAAACTTGCTGTGTTTGATCTGCCTGTTGCCTATACAGATATTTCATCGCTGCGTAAAGTTTTGGATGATGAAGATTTTTACAGTCAGATTTCTGATGTATATAAAGATGGAGGGTTTCATCTTATGGCTTTGGCAGATCAAAACTTTCGTGTTATGACAACCAATAAGAAAATTTCTTCTATAAATGATTTTAAGGGGTTGAAAATACGAACGATGGAAAATTCCAATCACATTGCTTTTTGGAAGGCGATAGGCGCCAACCCTACACCCATGACAATGTCGGAAGTATATATTGGCTTGCAGCAGGGAACCATTGATGCACAGGAAAATCCATATGAAGTCATTGTTTCCGCAAAGGTATATGAGCAGCAGGATTATGTTGCAGAAACAAATCATGTGCCGCATTTACTTAGTTTAATAACAAGCAACAGTTTTTACGATTCTTTGACAGTTGAACAGAAACAAATTTTTGATGAAGCAGCACTTCTCGCAAGAAATCATGCGCGCAAACAGGCAGATAAACGAGTTGAAAACAGATTGAAGATCATTGAAGAAAGTGGAACCAGAATGTTGCCTTTAACAGATGATCTGATTAATGAAATTAGAGAAAAAAGTAAACATGTATATGCCGATATACAAAAACAATGTGGAAATGAATTATATAATACATATTTAAAATATGGGAAAGAAAAAGGAGAAATACTTTATGAATACAGTAACAATTAGAAATGTAGAATTTGGAAAAGGAATGCCAAAGATTTGTGTTCCTATCGTTGGAAAAACAAAAGAAGATATTTTAACACAGCTTGAAAATATCATGAAAACACCTGTTGATATCATTGAATGGAGAATGGACTGGTTTGAAAATGTCACAAATATTTCTTCTGTTATTGATATGGCAAAAGAAATCCGTGAAGTATGCAAAGACACACCTCTTCTTGCGACTTTTAGAAGTCTAAAAGAAGGAGGAGAAAAAGAACTTGCACTTGCTGATTATGTAGCGTTGAATACAGAAGTTAGCAAATCTGGATATGTAGATGCGATAGATGTGGAGCTTTTCAGCGGGGACAAAGAAGTAGAAACAATTGTTTCTGCTGCTCATGAACATAATGTGAAAGTCATTATGTCAAATCATGATTTCCATGCAACCCCTGCAAAAGAAGAAATTATCAAACGATTATCAAAAATGCAGGATATGCATGCCGATATTCCAAAAATCGCTGTTATGCCTACTTGTAAAAAAGATGTATTGACATTACTGGAAGCAACATTGGAAATGTCTGAACAGCATGCAGATCGACCAATTATCACTATGTCAATGGCAAGTAATGGAATGATTTCTCGTTTAAGTGGGGAAGTATTTGGTTCCTGCTTAACATTTGGTGCGGTTGGAAAAGCAAGTGCTCCAGGACAAATGGATGTGCATGCATTAAAATCAGTATTGACTGCATTGCATAACAGTTTATAAGCGTATCGTTGTGTACGCTTTTTCTTTTTTTGTCATACCGTTTGAAACTTCTAAATATATATAATTAGGTTGCCTAACGATAAGAAAACAGGTAAAATATGTATGTTAAAAAATGAAAGAAAGGGTCGGCTTATGTATAAAATTGTAAGAAAAGAAAGTTTAAATCCAACAGTTACAAAAATGGTCATAGAAGCACCGATGGTTGCGAAAAAAGCAAAAGCGGGTCAGTTTATTATTCTTCGTGTGCATGAAGAAGGGGAACGTATTCCATTAACTGTTGCAGATTATGATAGAGAAAAGGGAACGATAACGATTATTTTCCAGATTGTCGGTGGAACAACGATGGAATTAAATAGGCTGAAGGAAGGAGATTTCCTGCAGGATTTTGTTGGTCCTTTAGGAAAGCCAAGTGAAGTCGAAGGTTTTAAGAAGGTATGTGTCATTGGGGGAGGCGTAGGATGTGCCATTGCATATCCTACCGCAAAAGCACTGCATGAAAATGGTGCACAGGTAACAAGTATTGCAGGGTTTAGAAATCAGGATCTTGTGATTTTGGAGAAGGAATTTCAAGATGTTTCTGATGCATATTATCTTGTTAGTGATGATGGGAGTACAGGTGAAAAAGGACTTGTTACCGATGTTTTGAAAAAACTGATTGAAAATGGAGAACAATTCGATGAAGTGATTGCGATTGGACCGCTTATCATGATGAAGTTTGTATGTCAGCTGACAAAACAATATAATATCAAAACGATGGTAAGCATGAATCCAATTATGATTGATGGTACTGGTATGTGTGGAGGATGCCGATTAAGTGTTGGCGGTGAAACAAAATTTGCCTGTGTTGATGGTCCAGACTTTGATGGTCATCTGGTTGATTTTGATGAAGCTATCGCAAGAAGCAGTATGTATCGTGAATTTGAAACAAGAAAAAGAGAAGAAAACTGTAATCTAATGAACAAGGAGGCGCAGTAAATATGCCAAATATGTCGTTAAAAAAAGTAGAAATGCCAATGCAGGATGCATTCGAAAGACGAAACAACTTTGAAGAAGTAACGCTTGGCTACACAGAAGAAATGGCAATGGAAGAAGCACAGCGCTGTTTAAACTGTAAAACAAGACCTTGTGTTAGTGGATGTCCAGTATCTGTGAAAATTCCTGATTTTATTTTAGAAGTAAAAGAAGGCAACTTTGAAAAAGCCTATCATATTCTTCATGAAACAAGTTCTTTGCCTGCGGTATGTGGTCGTGTATGTCCACAGGAAACTCAATGTGAAAAAGAATGTGTTCGCGGTATAAAAGGAGAAGCTGTTGCGATTGGACGATTGGAACGCTTTGTAGCTGACTGGTATCGGGAACATGTAAAAGAAAAGGTACAAAAACCTGCTTCCAATGGACATAAAGTGGCCGTTGTTGGAGCAGGACCTGCAGGGTTAACATGTGCAGGAGATCTTGCGAAAAAAGGATATCAGGTATCTGTATTTGAAGCACTGCATGTAGCAGGCGGTGTTTTAATGTATGGGATTCCAGAATTTCGTTTGCCAAAAGCAATCGTTCAGCATGAAATCAACGGTCTAAAAGAAATGGGTGTAGATATTCAGACAAATGTGGTGATTGGGCGAAGCGAATCTGTCGATGATTTGTTTGATGCAGGATATGAATCTGTTTTCATTGGCAGTGGAGCAGGACTTCCAAATTTCATGAATATGCCGGGAGAAAATTTAAAAGGGGTATATTCTGCCAATGAATTTTTAACTCGATGCAATTTGATGAAAGCTTATAAAGAAGATAGTGAAACACCGATTCAACATGCGAAAAAGGCAGTTGTTGTTGGTGGAGGAAATGTAGCGATGGATGCCGCAAGAAGTGCAAAACGTTTAGGTGTAGAAGAAGTAACCATCGTATATCGAAGAAGCATGGAAGAACTTCCTGCACGTAAAGAAGAAGTAGAACATGCGATGGAAGAAGGCATTATCTTTAAACTGTTAACAAACCCTGTTCGCGTACTTGGTGATGAAAATGGCTGGGTTAAAGGAATGGAATGTGTATCGATGGAATTGGGAGAACCAGATGCCAGCGGAAGAAGACGTCCAGTAGAAATTAAAGACAGTAACTTTATCATGGATGTTGATTGTATGATCATGGCAATTGGTACTTCTCCAAACCCTTTGATTCGCTCTACTACGGAAGGACTGGAAACGAATAGAAAAGGGTGTCTTGTTACAGATGAACATGGATTGACAACACGAGAAGGTGTGTATGCCGGAGGCGATGCAGTAACTGGTGCAGCAACTGTCATCTTAGCGATGGGAGCTGGAAAAGAAGCTGCCAAAGCAATGGATGCATATATACAAAACAAAGCAAAATAACGATTTGAAGCAGTGTGAAGACTGCTTCTTTTTCATTTTTGAAATATTTACATGCTGTTGTTTCTTTATCAAAAATCTGTTATTCTGTTCATGGTGATGCTACGTATGAATAAGAAATATTTAAATCTTCTGGCAGTATTTGCCTTGGTGTGTTTTTTTACATTATCCCTGGTTTTCCCATTGTTAAAAAATACCATGAAAATATGCGCACTGGGGGTATATGCGCTGGTAAGTTTTCTTTATATTAAGGAAAAGAAAAAAGAGGGAGAAAACATAGAGAAAGATGTACTGTTCAGTGCATGTGTAGTGCTTTTATTTGGCTATTTGTTTTTTATAGGTTGATTTCTTTCCTATGACATAGGTTAGGAGGAACAGCTTTGGAAAAGAAGCTATTGGCATGTTTTGTAGGGATTCCTATTATCTTAATGGTATTATTATCAGTTTTTTTGATGTATCAATCCTATGAAAAAGGGAAGAGTGAAGAGGCTTATACAATTTCCCTGACACAAGATGCCATTCATTTTGATGGAATAGTAGATCATGTTGTCGATTTTACAGATATACAAAACATCGAATACAAGAAAGAAACTTTTGAAGGAAAAAAGAGTGGAGCAGGGGAAGGTACCTCCACTTTTCTTGCTGGTGATGCCAAAGATAAAGAGCTTGGAAAGTGTAAAGCTTATGTATATTATGATAAACCTTATTATATTATCATATATACAGAGAATGATACTTTTGTATTTAATCTTCCAAAAAAGCAGGAATGTGAAAATCTATATAAGCAATTGGAACGTTATTTAAACAGGAATGAATGAAAGGTGATTTTATGTAACTAGATTTTTTAGCACTATTTATTATATTTTGAACAATTCAAAGGAGAACTTAGATATGAAGAAAAAGGCAATATTAGTATTATGCATTCTATTGCTAGTATGTGGCTGTAAAAAAGAATCTAAAACAGAGATTAAAGATAATTTTTATAACTATAATTTAAATGATCCAGTTGAAAAAGGATTCTATGAATATTCTATGGATTATAGTGGAATTAATCCAGCTTATGAAAGTGACTACATTGAACCTAGAAACTTAACCAATAATGAACTTGGCTTATCTTACATCACAACTCGCTACTTTCAAAAAGAAGTGGGAAGGGAATATGCTAGTAATTTAAATACTTATAATATTGGTCCTCACAAAAATAAATATAAACTAAAATTGGATGTGTATTACAAAGGGAAAAGTCTCAAAGAAAATATATTTATTATTCCCCCGTGTGACCATGTACAATACTTATATTATACGAATAAATTTTTTATAACTCGTGTTGCATTAATTGATGATGACACTATCCAGTCATACTATGAAACAGATTTAAACGAGTTTGTAGGTTATGACATCTATTGTGAAAGAGGTGAATATCGTTCATTTATTCCAACCAATAAATACCCAATTAAAAAGAATATGATTATTGATAAACGTTCACTATTTATAAATACGAAGGAGGAAGTTAATTCTGGAAACACAAATTATGATAAAAAACTTTTTATAACAATTAGTTTGGAGGTAGTGGAATGAAAAAAATAACTGCAATTATAGTGCTATTCATGACATTATTTTTTATAATTACGCCTGCAAATGCAAAAAGTGAAGTTACCATACATTTAGTAGAAGATAAACTTGCACGTACTTTCGATAATTTTTATAATGGAGATAAAAAAACAATATATGCTTTTGCATATGATACAAATAATACCCCTTTTTCTATTGAAATAGATTATTACTTGAATGAAGAATTATTCTATTATGAGATATATAAAGAAGAATTTGATTATGGAAGAGGAAATCTTTATATTGCTTTACTAGGAAAAGAAGTTTTATTGAGTTGTAGTAATCCATATAATAGAAAAAACAATCTACCTTTTGATAAAATTCTAAAGAAAGTAAATATACCTGAGAAATTGTCTCAAAAAGTAACATATTTACGTGAAGAAAAGAAAACCTTAAAACAAGGGAAAAATTTGATACTTTCAAGCGAAGCGGCATATGATAATGAATTGTATCGAGTAGAAGTTTTTGCTGTTCCAAACTAATAAAATAGTTAGAACGCTAACAACGCCTACTTATCACTCAAATTAGGTTTAATCAAATAAGTAATTAAAATATAATTTTGCTCGATAGACCTATCCTTCATTATGAAATTATCGCATAATTGTTTAAAATATTAATTTGACTTATATCTTGTCAACATGTTGTTTAAAACATCTGGTTTGCATTCTATATCCTTTGATAAAGGCATTTTCATCTTTTCTTTATATAATTATTCTTGTGACAGTGTGTATTCATCCTTCTTTAATAACAGCAAAATAATCCATGTATTGAATCTAGCTTAATTCTGGGTCATAATTATCAATGTTAATAAATTAAATGGTATTTTGAGTGACTCAGTTTACTATTAATAGTAAACTGAGTATTAAAAAAAGACTACATTTTACTGTAAACTATACCCTGTAAAATGGACAGCTAAAAAACCGCTAATAGGTAAATAACTACTCGTCTTATACTGTTATTTATATTTTTCTTTCTATCTTAAAAGGTTTATCAACAACCTCATATACTACTTTATTTAGATCAAAAAAATCAATTATTTCATTTTTTTTGCCATTTGGAATTTTTACCACTCCTCTTCTCCTACCAATTATAATAAATAAAAAGTCCTTTGATATAATTACTTTTGAGTAATTGCGTAATTTGTTATTTAAATAAATTTTAGTCCCAACAACTTTAAATCTTTTTTTCAATTGAAACATCTTATAAAAAATAAGCCTGATAAATATATATGATACAAAGTAAAGAATATCCATATTATTTATAGCCATCTTATTAATAAAGTAATAACCTAATTTAATACCATAATAAACAATTAAAAAATTAATTAGGTATTCTAGATATCTTAAATATGAATATTCTTTAAACAATAACTTGCAATCATTTTTATCTAATTTTGATTCAAACTCTAAACTTTCTTCTTTCATAAAATAATAAAATCCTTTCTTTAACATTAACATAAATACATATCGGTTCTAATTATTATATACACATTACAATACATTCAAAACATTGAATAAAGAATACGATCAAATCGAAAATATAGTTCTTTAATTAGAAAACTAATATAAAATATTTCATTAAACTCCCTACATGATTATATACTTGATAAACTTTTTAACAATTTGTATAATATCAATTATCACTCCATCCATAATAGCTCATAATGCATTCTCTTAAATAATAAATAATATTATTTAAGTCAGACCGTTGACAAAGTCGCTCTTTGAGCAGACTTTGTCATTCGGTCTTTTTTTATCCCCACTTTTGTATAAAAAACAGGTGATTTTAAGCTATCATTTACCAAAAATCACCTAGTAAAAGGAATCTTTCTACCACTTTTTTTAAATTGGTTTTATATATTTTCAAAATATATAGTTTGTCAACAACCTGTCTTAAATAATAAATAATATTATTTAAGTTTTCAATGTTTTTGTCTAGGATTTGATTTTATTGCTTCCGATTCCTCGATGATTGTATTTCCATACACTCTACTATATACATATTTAAAAATTTGGTGGTATTCCATGGTAGATTCCCTTTATTTCTTTTAGATGGTAAAAAACGAAGTGATTGGCTTTATGAATGTAGATGGGAATAGCGTATTAGGAGGTGCAGAATTTTATCCATCTCTTTATGTTCCTTATGATATTCCTAAGGCAGAAGACATCGCTTTTATAACATGTGGTTATTTATCAGATGAAGATTACGACTATAAAAGTGCTCTATTAAAAGCATTAGAAAACTATCTGTCTCAACAATATAAATACGTGGAGGTTATCACAGATGAAATTGGAACATTTCCAGATGGCAACCTAGATTTTTTTAAACAGCATGCTTATCATGATGATGGTGTTATTTTTGAAGATGCATATTGTAAACTTCATTTGATGTCAAAAAAGCTATCACAGTAAAAGGGGAAACTATTTATTTTAATATACAGGAGGTAGATTTCGATGATAAAAATAGAAAATAAGAAAATACTGGCTAGACAAATAGAAGAAATCATTAAAGAAGCTGGACAGTTTATCTTACATCATAAAATTGAAAAAGTTATGGAAAAGGGGAATGCTTCCAATGTGGTAACAAATATAGATATACAATGTCAAAATCTTATCATTGAGAAATGTAAAAAGGTTCTTCCTGACAGTGTTTTTCTAGCAGAGGAAGAAGGACAGCAGCAGATTAGTGAACAATTCACATGGGTCATTGACCCAATTGATGCCACAACAAACTATGTGTATGATTTTCATCATTCCTGTGTTTCTATAGGTTTGTATTATCAAAGAAAAGGCTTGATTGGAGTGGTTTATAACCCTTATCTTGATGAGTGTTTTGTTGGAATTGATGGGATAGGAAGTTTTTGTAATGGCAAAGCAATTCATGTGAGTCATCATCCTTTTCATGAGGCACTTATTATGATAGGAACATCTCCTTATGATAAGCATTTAGCGGAGATCACTTTTGCGATTATAAAGGAATTGTTCATAGAAGCACGTGATATTAGAAGAAGTGGAAGTGCTGCATTGGATCTGTGCTATTTAGCTTGTGGAAGAATTGATGCTTTCTATGAACAAAATTTACAGCCCTGGGATTATGGGGCTGGGAAAATCATCATTGAAAACACAGGAGGCAAAATAAAAGCTCTTGTAGAAAATGCTTTTGATGAATTAAAACCTACTGGTGTTATTTGTTCAAATGGACAATGTCAGGAAAGATTAGCAGAAATTGTTTTAAAATACAGCAGATGAGTGATGGTGAATGCTATGGAATTAAACACTAAAAGATTGACTTTGCGTCCATGGAAAGAAAGTGATGCAGAAGCTTTATATATGTATGCGAAAGATCCTCGCGTAGGTCCAAAAGCCGGCTGGGCTCCACATAAAAGCGTAGAAGAAAGCTTATCTATTATAAAACATCTTTTACAGGGAAAAGAATGTTATGCCATTTGTTTACGAGATGCAAAAACACCAATAGGGGCAATTGAATTAATGTTACATGAGAAAAGTGATGTGGCAGCAAGCAAGGATGCATGTGAATTGGGGTATTGGCTTGCTTATCCTTTTTGGGGCAAAGGTTATATGCTGGAAGCTGCAGAAGAACTGCTTCGACATGGTTTTGAAGATTTAGATATGAAACAAATATGGTGTGGTTATTACGAAGGAAATATGAATTCAAAACGTGTACAAGAAAAATGTGGGTTCTCTTATTACTGCACAATAAAAGATGTAGAAGTAGCTGCATTGCATGAAAAACGCACAAGACATACTACTCTTTTAAAAGAAGAAGATTGGAAAAGATTACATTCTAAAGTATAATCAGAAGGTGATACAAAATGGTAAGTGTAAAGTTTTATGACAGTGTAGAAGATTCTCTGCTTAAATTTGCGGTCATTATCGCAAAAGCTGATGGAAAATGGGTGTTCTGTAAACATAAAGAAAGAGATACATTTGAACTTGCAGGTGGTCATAGAGAAGAAAACGAAACAATTCTTGAAACGGCAAGTCGAGAATTAAGGGAAGAAACAGGTGCAGAAGAGTTTGAGATAAAACCAGTATGTGTATATTCTGTTACAGGGAAGACAAGAGTGGTTAAAGAAGAAAATGTGGAGACCTTCGGAATGCTTTTTGTGGCAGATATTTTCTCTTTTGGAAAAATTTAAAGTGAAATTGAAAAAATAGTTCTTAGTGATACTTTAATAACAGAATGGACGTATCCATCAATTCAGCCTAAACTTATAGAAGAAGCAAGAAAAAGAGGATATGTGAGGTGAAATAAATGAATATAAATGCGTATTGGAGATGTTGCCTGCATCAAAAAGCAGATGAATTAAAAACATATTTTCACGAGAATGCATATATTAACTGGCATAATACAAATGAACACTTTACAGTAGATGAATTTATTCAAGCAAATTGTGAATATCCAGGCAAATGGGATGGGGAAATACAACGAACTGAATATTTAAAAGATACTGTCATTACTGTAGTGCATGTTTTTTCATTAGATAAAACTATCTCTTGTCATGTAACTTCATTTATAAAGTTTCAGAATGACAAGATTATCTCTATTGATGAATACTGGGGTGATGATGGTTTACCGCCTACATGGAGGAAAAAGAAGAAAATAGGTACACCAATTCGATAAATTAGATAGATAGGAAGAATATGTAGAAAATGAAAGAAAAAGAGAAAATGAAACAAGGTTTGCTTTATGACGCAAATTATGATGATGAGTTATTGAAAGACAGGATTTCTTGTAAAGAACAGTGTTTTCAATATAATCAATTAAGACCATCACAAATAGAGGAACAAGAACAATTGATTCGCAGTTTATTCAAGAAGACAGGAAACTCCTTTTGTATTACAGCACCGTTTTGGTGTGATTATGGCTATCATATTGAAATAGGTGAAAACTTTTGTTCCAATCATAATTGTGTAATTTTAGATGGTGCAAAAGTAACATTTGGAGATAATGTATTCATTGGCCCTAATTGTGTTTTTTCTACCGCAGGACATCCTTTGGATGTAGAACAAAGAAATCAGGGGCTGGAATACGCTTATCCTATTTCTGTTGGAAATAATGTCTGGATTGGGATGGGAGTATTGGTACTTCCCGGTGTAAAAATTGGAAATAACAGTATTATAGGTGCTGGAAGTGTTGTAACAAAAGATATACCAGAAGGAGTTATTGCGGTTGGAAATCCATGCCGTATCCTTCGTAAAGTTACAGATGAGGATAAAAAGAAATATTGGAAATAAAAGATAGGAACATAACCCTTATGTGATATGCTGAAGGCATAAGGGTATAAAGCTTCAATTACACCAATATAACGTTGAATCAAGTTTTTAATCGCGTGTGATTTGATTGAAGTGAACCTTGTATTTAAGGTTATGGTTTACTGCAAACTGACTTGGACTTTGTTACATTTTTTATGCTGGAAATATTGACAAAACCTTACTGGTTTATTAAACTTATACAGGTAAAGGCGTTGAATTAAAGTAGTACCTTGTGAAATGGTTTAGAGAGTCGACTGGCTGGTGAAAAGTCGAAGCATGCAGCTTGGGAACTTGTTAAGGAGCCTGATAAGAACTTATCCGTTTTATCTTCGCGTTAAGAAGTAGAGTGCTCTGTAAAAAACAGGGAACTAAGGTGGTACCGCGTTTATGACGTCCTTAGAATAGGACGTTTTTTTATGTTTGGAAAGGAAAAGATAGTATGGGATTTGAACACAAGAAAATAGAAAAGAAATGGCAGGAGTATTGGGATACAAACAAAACATTTGAAACCGATGTATATGATTTCAGCAAGCCAAAGTTTTATGTATTGGATATGTTTCCTTATCCAAGTGGACAGGGGTTACATGTAGGACATCCAGAAGGTTATACAGCAAGTGATATTGTTTCTCGTTATAAACGCATGAAAGGATTTAATGTTTTACATCCAATGGGATGGGATGCTTTTGGGCTTCCTGCAGAACAGTATGCAATTAAAACAGGGAATCATCCTGCAGGTTTTACAGAAACTAATATTGAGACATTTAAGCGTCAGTTGAAAATGCTTGGTTTTTCTTATGACTGGAGCAAAGAAATTTCTACCGCAGATCCTCAGTATTACAAATGGACGCAGTGGATCTTTGAACAGATGTACAAAGATGGTTTAGCAAAAAATGTGGATATGCCTGTAAACTGGTGTGAAGAATTGGGAACGGTTTTGGCAAATGATGAAATTATTGATGGAAAAAGTGAGCGTGGAGGATATCCTGTTGTTCGTAAAAATATGAAACAATGGGTATTGGATATTCCAAAATATGCAGAGCGTTTATTGGCACAGCTGGATGATTTGGACTGGCCAGAATCTACAAAAGAAATGCAGCGTAACTGGATTGGAAAATCTGTTGGTGCGCATGTAAACTTTAAAGTAGATGGACATGAGGAAAGCTTTACGGTATTTACAACACGCTGTGATACTTTGTTTGGGGCAACGTATTGTGTACTTGCACCAGAACATGCATTAGTAGATAAAATTACGACACCTGAACAAAAGGAAGCTGTAGAAAGCTATAAGAAAGTATGTGCTTCTAAATCTGATTTGGAACGTACTGAATTAAACAAAGAAAAAACAGGAGTTTTTACAGGAGCATATGCCATCAATCCTGTAAATCATAAGAAAACACCAATCTGGATCAGTGATTATGTACTTGCAAGCTATGGTACAGGGGCAATCATGGCCGTTCCTGCACACGATACACGTGACTGGGAATTTGCGAAAAAATTTGGTATTGACATCATTCCAGTTTTGGAAGGCGGCGATGTTACAAAAGAAGCTTATACCGAAGATGGAAAACATATCAATTCTGATTTCTTAAACGGTATGGGAAAACAAGAAGCAATTGATACGATGATTGCATGGTTAGAAGAACATAAATGCGGTAAAAAACAGATCAATTATCGTTTACGTGAATGGATTTTTGCTCGTCAGCGTTATTGGGGAGAACCGATTCCGGTCGTACATTATGAAGATCATGATGAAGTTTTACCAATGGAAGAACTTCCACTGACACTTCCAGAACTAGAAGATTATGCGCCAAGCAAATCCGGAGAATCTCCATTAAACAAAGCAGTAGACTGGCTGAATTATAAAGGCGGTAAGCGTGAAACAAGTACTATGCCAGGTAGTGCAGGAAGCAGCTGGTATTATATGCGTTATATCGATCCTAAAAACAAAGAGGCTATTGGAGATAAAAAATTATTAGAACACTGGCTTCCTGTTGACTTGTATATTGGAGGAAGTGAACACGCAGTTGGACACTTGTTGTATTCTCGTTTCTGGAACAATTACTTATATGACAAAGGGGTTCTAGGAACAAAAGAACCATTCCAGAAACTATGCCATCAGGGAATGATCTTAGGTTCTAATGGAGAAAAAATGAGTAAATCCAGAGGAAACGTTATCAATCCGGATGATATTGTAAGAGATTATGGTGCAGATACCCTTCGTATTTATGAAATGTTTATGGGTCCTTTAGAGGCAAGCAAACCATGGAGCGAAAGCGGTGTTGATGGAAGCCGTAAATGGCTGGATCGTGTATATCGTTTGATTGCAGAATCTGGTAAAATCGTGAAAGAAAACGATCATTCTTTAGATAAGGTATATCATGCAACAGTTAAAAAGGTTACAAATGACATTGAAACTCTTGGATTCAATACAGCAATCTCACAAATGATGATTTTTGTGAATGAATGTTACAAAGCAGAAACAGTATACGAAGAATATGCGAAGGGATTTGTAAAACTGCTTTCTGTATTTGCTCCACACCTTGGAGAAGAAATGTGGCAGGTTGTCTTGAAACAGGAAGATACAATTGCCTATGCAGATTGGCCTACATATGATGAAAGCGTTCTTGTAGAAAGTGAAGTAGAAATCATTGCGCAGGTAAATGGAAAATTACGTGGTAAATTCTTGATTGCTGCAGGTTCAAATGAAGATGCATTAAAAGAAGAAGCTATGAAACTTCCAAATGTACAGGCCCAAATTGAAGGAAAAACAATCTGTAAGATTATTGTTATCAAAGGTAGAGTTGTTAACATCGTTGTAAAATAGGAAAATGAATGGCACTACTCATATTGAGGAGTGCCATTGTTTATGTGATTAAAATGAGTATACATCATGATAATAATATTGATTTAAATGTATAATTCTAATTTCAAAATATAAAATCCTCCACATTCCATAAACAATCATACAATGAGGAGGATTTTTCAATTTTCTTTTTATTACGAGTGAAGTGATATGAAAATATACATAAACAGTTACATGATTATTTCTTCCAATGATTCGAGAAAATCTTTTGTTGAGTTTCTACAATACCTCTATGTCCGTATATTTCACATTTGTCTAAAGCAGACTGTAGTTCATAAAATTCTTCATCTGTTAGCTCAATGTCCCATGCACTTAAATTTTCTATAATTCTTTCCTGATTTTTTGATCCTGGAATAGGGACAACGTTTGGATATTTCTTCAACATCCAAGCCAAAGAAATCTGAGCAGGTGTTGCTTTTTTCTTTTTTGCGTAATTTTGAAGTATATTTACGATTGGCTGATTGCCTTCGATATTTTCTTTTGTTAGCTGTGGAACAAACTTTCTAACATCATCCACTTTTTCAAATTCTGTTTTCGCAGTAATTTTCCCACTTAAAAAACCTGAGGCGATTGGTGAAAAAGGAACCACTCCAATATTTTTTTCAATGCAGTATGGAAAGATTTCATCATCACAATCTCTTTCTAAAATATTGTATAAATTTTGTACAGCTGTCACAGGTGTTACACGATGTGCTTTATCTAGTGTATCAACATCAACTTGTGATAAACCCCATCCTTTAATTAATCCTTCATCAATCAATTTTCCCATGACATACGCAACATCTTCGACAGGTACGAATTCGTTAACACGATGCAGATAATATAAATCAACGTAATCGGTTCTTAATCTTTTTAAAGATTTTTCTAAATGACTTTTAATTAAGTGATATAAGTCCATGTTTGGTGTGACTTCTTCATCATGGATATGAAGTTTCGTCGCAATCACAATGTTTTTTCTAAAACTTTCAACTGCTTCTCCTAAGATTTCTTCATTATGTCCTTCCCAATATAATTCATTTCCATAAACTTCAGCCGTATCAAAGAAAGTGCAGCCAAACGCATAAGCTTTTCTGATTGCTTCTATACTATATTGTTTTTCTGGAATTTTCCCATACCCATGAGAAAAGCCCATACACCCCATACCGATTGGGGAAACTTCTAATTTTCCAATAAATCTTTTTTTCATGTTGTTCTCTTTTCCTTATCTAACATTTCTATTTTTTATGTTTTTGCTATTCATTAATATATTTGATAAATTTAGCTGGATTCCCGCCGACAATACAATTATTAGGTACATCTTTAGTAACTACTGAACCAGCCGCAACAATAGAGTTCTTACCAACAGTTACTCCTAAAATGGTACTGCCAGCACCTATTCAGGCATTTTCTTTTAATAGTCTTTCTAATCTCTTCGAATTCTTTATCCATTAAAGATACGTGCTGTCCTAGTTTTAATTTTGCTTCTATTTTCATTTTATCACCTCATGTGTATTATATAAAATCATTTTCTATCTAAGAAGTGTTAAATGTGTTATAATTGTATCAACTAAAAGTTGATACGGAGGGTGGTTTATGTATAATCATTTACTTGATACATTTATTATTGTTGCTAAGTGTGGCAGTTTTCAAAAGGCGTCTGAAAAATTATTTATTTCCTCCACTTCCATTATGAAGCAAATGAATAAATTGGAACATGATCTTCAAGTAAGATTATTTAAAAGAACTTCAAAAGGAATTGAGCTAACTATGCAGGGGGAGTACATATACAAAGAATCACAAAAGATTATGCATCTTTCTAATACCATCCTAAAGGAGGCAAAAAAGTTATCAAATGAAACTACAATAAAAATTAAAATTGGCTCTTCCGAACTCTTTCCAAGTAAACTTTTAAGTAATATTTGGAATATTGTACAAAGTGAATGGCCAAATTTTGATTTAGAATTTATATCCTTTGAAGATAGTAGGCAAGGACAACATAATGCTTTTTCACAGCTTGGAGATAAATTCACATTTTTCGTAGGTACCTATCTTTCAACATTTCTAGGTACAAGATATAATGCGATGGAACTTGTCAAATTACCTTTATGTATAGGTGTTCCGATTCACCATAAACTTCAAAATAAAAAAGTGCTTGCTATATCAGATTTATATAATCAAGAAATCATCATGTTAAAAAACGGTGTTTCTCAATATTTGGACGATGCTCGAATAGAACTGCAAAAACATAAAGAAATAACGATCATCGATGTCGATGAATATGATATCAATACGTTTAATTTATGTATAAAAAGAAATTGCGTTATTATCACTTCTCCTAATTGGATAGACATACACCCAATGATTAAAACAATTAAACTTAACTGGGATTATAAAGTTCCTTTTGGAATCATCTATTCTACAAAACCGTCTAAAGAAACATTGAGGTTCTTAAAAATTATCTTTGAAGTTTATCAGACTCATCCTTGTTTTGAGTAATATACTTTAGCACTATAAACACTTGTTATAATTGTTCATTCTAATGATTGTAATAAGTGTTTTATTTCATTTGCATCTTGGAATAAATCCTAGATATTAATTCTGCATAATCTGAAGCATCTAAAATATAAGAATTTTTAACTTTATGTGCAGTATTTTAAGCAACAAAAACGTGTATATAGTGAAGGAGGGAGAAGATGAGAGAGGAAGAAATTGAAAGGATTGTTCATTCTTACAGTACGATGCTGCTTCGCTTTTCGATGCATCATGTGAAAGAAGAAGCACAGGCACAGGATATTGTACAAAATGTATTTATGAAATACATGGAAAAGCAGCCTGTTTTTATAGATGAAGAACATGAAAAAGCATGGTTATTAAGAGTTGCATCGAATATGTGCAAAGACTATCTAGGGCATTGGTGGAATCGGAAACGAAATCATCTTACTGTGAATGATACACAGTTTATAGAAAAAGCGAAAACTACAAGTTCTGTTTTGGATGAAGTACGTAAATTGTCTTTTCATCAAAGAAATGCAGTATTTCTATTTTATTTTGAGGGATACTCCATGAAGGAAATTGCACAAATTTTTCATGTGAAAGAAGGGACGGTTTCTTCATGGCTAACAAGAGCTAGAAAGCAGTTAAGAAAACAAATGGAAGAAGAGGTGTTATATGATGAATCGCTACCAAAAGGAAGTAGAACAGATTTGCGCAAATGAGCTATGGAAACAGAGAATGATCAATACAATACTACAAAAACAAAATGAAAAAAAGAAAAAACCGATGTTAGCATATGCAGTTGCTTTTTGTATAATTTGCATATTAGGAGCAGGGGTGCTTCGATGGATACCTGAAAAAAAACAACCGGTTCATTATGTAGATTCTTTGCCTGTCTTGTCTTTGCAGAAACCAGCTCCAAGAACAGGTAGTGTAAACTGTCGATATTGTACAGGATTTGAAGGCATTGATGTATATGATGAAAAAGAACTTCAGCATCTTTCTTTTTATGATTTTTCAAAACCGCTAGATAACTTGCCAGTAATTAAAAACAAAAATGTAATGGACAAATATGGATATTTTCATAATTCTATGACAAAAGAAGAGCAGGAGAAAAAATTAAAAAAATATGCAGATATTTTAGGAATGGAACATTATGAAATTACGACTAGTACAAAAAAAGAGGAAAGGAGTGAACTAAAAAATGAGAATATTAGGATTACGTTAGAAGATGGCGGAGAAAGCGTATTTGTTTGGTATGAATTTCCAAACATCAAAGAAAATAGTGTATTGCTTGTCAATAAAAATTGGAGCATCGAAAAAATAAAGAAAACAGTAAGAAACTACTGTCTAGATCATAAAGAACTGTTTCAAATAGAAAACCCATTGGTTGATGTAAGAGTGAACTATGGTGTTAGTCAAAATAATAAAGTAGAAAAGGGGTATTCTATTGAAGTTTATGAAACAGAAAAAAATCCTGTTGATAAATTTGTTTCACAACTTCAAAGTGTTAGTTTATATACGGATGAAGATGGGTATTTATACGGCTATCGTATCAATCAAAAAGACACATCAACTTCTATCGGAAATTATCCAATTAAATCTTTAGAAGAAGCAAAAGCAGAATTGCATAGTGGAAAATATCGCAGTGATGTAGGTTCTATGCCAGGTATCACAATTGATTTAGATGAGATAGCGTATAGTGAACTCGTTTATTTAGATGATGAAAGTTTAGATTATTTTCTTCCTTATTACAAATTTTATGTTCCAGTAGAATATGAAGACGATTATTTTACAAAACATCAGATCTCATTAAAAGAATATGGTGCTTTTTATGTACCTGCGATTGAGTCCAAATATTTAAAAGAGAGCAAATAAAAAATGAGTGTTCGATTTACATAGTATGTTGAACACTTTTTTGTGGTGCAAAATAAAGTTACAGTAGTTAATGAAAATGATATATGCAATATGTTGCTGGTCTTTAGAACTTGGCAGGATTGTAGAAAGCTATCATTATGTAAAAAACAAGCAGTTATATTTTAGGAAGTTAACTGCTTGTTTCTATAAGAAATATTAATGCTTATTTTTTCGCAATCAGCAAATATCTGTGAATTTGTGCTTCAACAAATCCTTTTCTTTCTAATTGTTTCTGGGCTTTATATAAACCTTTTAAATTGTTTTTAACAGAGAAGTTTGGAAACTCCCATGGAAGAACTTTCGCAAACCAAACCAGAGCACCAACATCATAAAAGTAGATAGGGCGAAATGCTTCTTGCGCATGCAGGATAGAAAAACCTGCATTTTTAAACTTTTCTTTAGCTATGGCTACATATTCTTCGGGATAGGGTAGCTTTGGAGAATTTTCATATAATAATTCAACCAAACCTCTATCATTTTCTGCTCCGACTTGTTCTGTAATAAAAATACCATTTGGTTTTAAGATTCGATAAATTTCTTTTTCATTTATTGAACCATGTCGATTGATGACGATGTCAAATTGATTATCATCAAATGGCAGTGCTTCTTTTACATCTACTTCCTTAAAATGAATACCAAGAGGAAGCAGGATCTTTTTGCATAATGCGACATTAGGTGGATAAGCTTCTGTAGCGCTTGTTTTTGAATAGGGATGATGAAGAGATAGTAAAAACTCTCCTCCACCTGTATCTAGATCTAAAATTTCATCATCTTTTTTGATATAAGATTTTACGATGTTTTTATAATCCCATGGCAAATCTTTTTCTTCTTCATAACGATACTGGATATATGAAAAATCCCATCCATGTATATTGGCCTGTCTTTCTTCTTTGTACCATTGTTTTACTAATTCGTTTGTATTCATAAATAACTACTCCTTTATCTCTTTCAGCTTTTCTATCTAAGGTGCAGTTATACTGATAACATAAATTATTTGACTCGATGCAATCCGTTATCAGATTTTAAAACTGCACCGAGTATTGGTCTCGAATCAAATTCTTCATCGAAGTCCACCTCATTTCTATCTTAAATAGATTATATCTCTGGTTAGTTATATATGCAACCTAAGTTTTTTTCTTGCGAATGATAATTGATTTATATTATACTAAAGAAAGAAATGAGGTATTTTTATGGATAGAAGAATAGCAGAGGCTTTATTTGTACAGTTGGAAAATTGTGTGATTCCCAAATATAGAGAGGAATGTTCCATGATTATTGATACATTTATAGAAGAGGAATTTAGTGAGGGCGAATTCAAGCGTTTAATTCGGGAGTTTGACACATATAAAATTTCATAAATTTACTATGGCGCTTTAAACAGGCGCTTTTCTTTTACTTTTTTTGTCAAATTTTATGTTCTATTATGTGCTATATTGTGCTATATGTGTTATTATTATATTGGGTGATGAATATGTACGTTGCAATCAATGGCACTGGCAATTCCAAAAGCATTTATATTATGAGTTCTTATCGCAAAAACAATGGTAAAACTTCTAGTCGCATTTTTAGAAAGCTTGGTCGATTAAATGACCTGCTTCCTCAATTTGATAATAATGAAGAAAAATTATTGGAATGGGCTCGTTCTGAAGCTAAAAAGGACACTTTATCCCATCAACAGGATACTGCACCTGTTCTCATACCTTTCTCTAGCGACAAAAAAATCAAAAAAAATGAAGTTTTGTTATTTAATGTTGGCTACCTATTCCTTCAATCCATCTGTTCCAATCTTCATTTTGACAATATTTGTCGTAATATTAAGAATCATCATAAATTCGAATATGATATCCATCGCATCCTCTGCGATCTTGTCTACGCTCGTGTTCTATATCCTTCCAGTAAACGCTCTTCTTTCTCTTTCGCTCATTCTCTGCTGGAACAGCCAAAGTATAAATTACAGGATATCTATCGTTCCTTATCTATATTGGCCGAGGAATCTGATTACATACAGGCGGAAGTTTATCGAAATTCTAACTTTCTTCATAAAAGAAACACAAAAGTTCTTTATTATGACTGTACGAACTATTACTTTGAAATCGAACAAGAAGATGAACTTAAAAAATACGGAAAAAGCAAAGAACATCGTCCAAATCCTATCGTAGGCATGGGGTTATTCATGGATGGAGATGGTTTCCCTTTAGCTTTTGATATCTTTCCCGGAAATCAAAACGAACAGAAATCCTTGAAACCATTAGAACATAAAGTTATTCAGGATTTCGACTGTTCCGAATTCATCTACTGCTCAGACAGTGGACTGGCATCACAGAATAACAAACTGTTCAATGATATAGGAGGAAGATCCTATGTCATTACACAGTCATTAAAAAAATTAAAGAAAGAAGATAGAGATATCGCTTTAAATACGAAACAATATCGAAAAGTAGGAAGCAGCACATTCATTGATTTGAAAGATCTTGATGAAAATGACCCAGAGGTATATGAATCCATCTATTATAAAGAAGTACCTATAGAATCTAAAAAGATATCGGAAACTCTTATCGTTACCTATTCTCCAAAATATAAAGCTTATCAGGAAAAGATAAGACAAGGGCAGATAGACAGAGCAAAAAACATGATAAGTAAAAATGGAAAAATCAAAAAGAATAGAAAAAATCCGAATGATCCAAGCAGATTTACAAAGAGGACTTCCATCACAGCGAATGGAGAAGTAGCAGAAGAAGAAATCTACGAAATCGATCAGGAGGCTATAGATAAAGAAGCAATGTATGATGGTTTCTATGCGGTAAGCACAGATATGGAAGGTGATGTAGCGGAGATCATCGCTATCAACAAACGCAGATGGCAGATCGAAGAGTGCTTTAGAATAATGAAAACGGATTTTGATGCACGACCAATCTATCTGCAAAGAGAAGACAGGATCAAAGCGCATTTCCTGATTTGTTTCTTGTCCCTTCTGATATATCGAATATTAGAATATAAATTAGAGAAAAAATATACATCTGAACAAATAATAGATACATTGAGAAAGATGAACGTAACAAAATTAAAAGAAGGATTAGGATATATACCTTCTTACACACGAACAGATTTAACAGATTTACTGCATGAGTTGTTTGGTTTTGAAACAGACAGAGAAATAATAAAACGATCCACAATGAGAAATATTATCAAATACACAAAAGAACATCATATATAGCACAATTCGTTACAAAGACAAAAAGTGCAAAAAAGCTTAATTCTAAAGTCTTTAATGCACTTTTTTCGCTTTCTAACTGTCAAAGACGAGGTTATATATGCAACCTAAGTTTTTTTCTTGCGAATGATAATTGATTTATATTATACTAAAGAAAGAAATGAGGTATTTTTATGGATAGAAGAATAGCAGAGGCTTTATTTGTACAGTTGGAAAATTGTGTGATTCCCAAATATAGAGAGGAATGTTCCATGATTATTGATACATTTATAGAAGAGGAATTTAGTGAGGGCGAATTCAAGCGTTTAATTGCTTATCTTATAAAGAGAGTGCAGACAGAAAAAAGAGCAGTAATTCTTAAAAAAATCGAAGAAAAAGTAGGAGAGATTGAACTGCCTGATTAAAAATCTATTTGCGTTTAAAAGTGTAAATATGCTATACTAGATAAGGAAATTTTGGAAGGTGATGAAACAATGGGTAGACATTTTGAAGTACGTGCTGCATCTATGGCAAAAACAGCAGCAGCAAAAACAAAATTATATTCTCGTTATGGAAAAGAAATTCTGGTAGCTGCAAAATCAGGTGTACCAGATCCAGATATGAACGTTGCTTTGAAAAAAGTAATTGAACGTGCAAAAGCAAATCAGGTACCAAATGATGTCATTAAAAGAGCAATTGAAAAAGCAAAAGGTGGAACAAATGAAAACTATTCTGCTGCTCGTTATGAAGGATTTGGTTCTGCAGGTGGTGGAACTGTCATTATTGACTGTTTAACAGATAATGCCAATCGTACGATTGCGGATTTGCGTGCAGCATTTAATAAATCACATGCAAAACTTGGTGTTAGTGGTTCTGTATCATTCAACTATGATCATGTTGGTTTGATCGTTATCAAATATGATGATGAAGAAGCTATGATGGATGCATTGATTATGGCGGAAGTAGAGCTAAAAGATATTGAAGTAGAAGATGGAACAATGACAATTACGGTTGAACCTACAGATTTAAATAAAGCAAAAACAGCAATTGAAGAATTGATTCCAGATGTTACATTTGATGTAATGGAAGATACCATGCTGGCAAATGAATATGTAGAACTTCAGGGAGAAGATTTGAAACTGTTCCAGCGTTTGGTAACATTGTTAGATGATGTTGATGATGTACAGCAGGTATATCATAACGTCAGCAACATTAATGAATCTGCGGAATAAGATGGGAAAGGGTGTTATGCCCTTTTTTTGTATAGGAGTGATAAGCATGTATACACAAACAGAGAGACTGCTTTTACGCAGTCCTTCAAAAGAAGATAAAGATGATTTTTTCGACATTGTTTCAGATCGGCAGACGTGTCTTGATGATGGAGGATATGAACCTTATCTAAAAAAAGATACAAAATTTGAAAAGGATTATGATCGTATTGTGAAAGAGGTGCAAGAAAGAATTTTTGTTGAACTAAAAGAAAACAACAAAATGATTGCGGCACTTCATATTATGCACACTTCTAAAAAGGACTGTATGGAAATAGGTTTCTGTATGAATAAGTCTTATAGAAGAAAAGGATATATGGAAGAAGCTTTACGTGCATTGATTTCCTTGCTGGATAAACAAAGTGATATAACAACATTATCTGCTAATGCATATTCGTACAATCTTGCTTCAAATAATTTGTTAAAGAAAATTGGATTTAAAGAAATTGCAAATAGAACATCTACCCAAATGCATCCTTTTCTAGGAGAAATAACTATCTTATATTATGAGTTACATCTAAAATAAAATGTTTCAAATGCGCAGCTTTTTATGAGCATAAAACATGAAATATTGTATTCCTGCTATTGAAAGAATATATTCTTAGCTGTATGATAAAGATGAAGGAAAGCTTCTGTTTCTTTAGGTAAACAGCTGCTTTTATAAATAAACAGTTAGATTCTGCCTGTAGTATGCATATTGATTATTATGTGCAGCTTTGAAGGAGGGATGTTTATGAAAAAGGTAGTATTGGCTGTGTCTTTTGTTTTCATTAGTTTTATGCTTATCGCCTGTTCTGATAAAGAGTCTCTAAAACAAGTAGATTCTAAGATTCTTGAACAATATCCTTATTTTGATGAACTTGAAGAAAACTATAATGGGAAAGTTTTTGATATTAGTACTTCGGATTGTAAATACATTGTCTTTTATCGTATGGGGATTGATCCAGATAGTGTTAAATTGCATCAGACAAATGCAGAGTATACAATTCAGTTTACAAAAAATAAAGATAATACAAAAGATGATATCTATGTGTATCGATTAAAACTGGATCCATCTTGTGGTACAGAGAATCAAAACTGTATACTTAAATGTTCAGATGGCAATACGGAATATCCATTCGAAACCGTATTTTTATCAAAAGATTAGATAAAAATAAATAATTTTTGATTATGTTGCGGTATAATTCATCGCTTATTTTATGCTTGGTATTGACAAAGAGTACAAAGACAGGTAAACTTTAAATAACCTATGAAAAAGAGATGTTTTTCAAATGGATTCCATGGCAGAGAAAAAGACCTTGGCTGTAAGTCTTTATGGATGAAGAAGAACAGGACACTTTGGAGGTATCACTAGGAAATGAGTGATCGTATTTCTGCGTTAAAGAAAATGAGTACCTGTTTACAGGTTGAAATAAGGTGGCACCACGTAAATTACGTCCTTTGTTGAGGACGTTTTTTTATTCTTTGATAGATAAGGAGGATATTTATGAACTATCAGGTCCCTAGAGGAACACAGGATATTCTGCCTAAGGATATTCGCAAATGGCACAGATTAGAAGAATTGATTCGCCAGTTTTGTCATGTATATAACTATGATGAAATTCGTACCCCTATTTTTGAACATACAAACGTATTTAAAAGAGGAAATGATTCCAGTGATATGGTAAATAAGGAAATGTATACATTCCAATTAGAAAACAGCAAGACATCCTTAACACTTCGTCCAGAAGGAACTGCAGGTGTTGTGCGCTCTTTTGTAGAAAATAAACTTTTTGGAAGTGCCGATTTACCGGTAAAAATGTATTATGTAGGTCCGCAGTTTCGTCATGAAAGACCACAAAAAGGAAGAATGCGTATCTTTCATCAGTTTGGTGTAGAGGTTATTGGCGCAAAAAGTCCTATGCTTGATGTAGAAACAATTGCGTTAGGCTGGTCTTTTGTATCTGCATTAGGATTAAAAGATATGAAAGTATTAATTAATACGCTGGGGGATGATGCATCAAGAGATGCTTATCGCACTGCATTAAAAGAACATTTTAAAAATGATATTGATGATATGTGTGCAGATTGTAAACGTCGTTATGAACAAAATCCTTTGCGTATTTTGGATTGCAAAGTAGATCATGAAAAAGAAATCATGAAAACTGCACCAAAAATGCAGGACTATCTAAACGAAGAAAGTCAGGCATATTTTGAAGAAGTTTTAGAAGGCTTAGATGCTTTAGGTATTCCTTATGAAGTAGATGATCGTTTGGTACGTGGATTGGATTATTATACACATACTGTATTTGAAGTCGTTTCTGTAAATAAGGAAATGGGGGCACAGTCTACCGTATTTGCTGGTGGACGCTACGATGGACTTGTAGAATATTTTGGCGGTCCACAAGGTATGAGCGGCATTGGATGGGCCATGGGACTGGAACGTTTGTTGATTGCCTGTGAAGCAGAGGGTATTTCTTTGGATGAAGAAGAAGGATTAGATGCTTATGTTTTATGTCTTTCTCCAAGTGTGAAAAAAGAAGCTTTACAGGTTGTATCCTTGCTTCGTGCAAACGGCTATCGAAGCGATACAGATTATCTTGGAAGATCTTTTAAAGCACAGTTTAAGACGGTCGATCGTAAAAAGGCGCGTATTGCGATATTGATTGGTGAAGATGAAGTTGAAAAAGGGGAAGTAACAATAAAAGATACCCTGCATAAGACACAGCAAAGTGT
Source organism: Amedibacterium intestinale (assembly GCF_010537335.1). NCBI lineage: Bacteria > Bacillati > Bacillota > Erysipelotrichia > Erysipelotrichales > Erysipelotrichaceae > Amedibacterium > Amedibacterium intestinale. The sequence continues at coordinate 717,565 of NZ_AP019711.1, read as the reverse complement.
TCCTTTTGATGACATTATTGACAGCATGGATGCTTTGTTTGAGGAAGAAAATGAAGAATGTACTTGTGGTGAAGAAAACTGTACATGCGGACATCATCACCATCATGAAGAATAGAGAGGAATGAAATAAGGATTATGAAACGTACACATACAAATGGGGAACTGCGTTTAAGTGATGCAGGGAAAAAAGTTAGTTTAATTGGATGGGTTGCAAAGAGAAGAAATTTTGGTTCTTTGGTATTTATTGATTTGCGTGATCGAAGTGGTATTACACAGCTTGTATTCGATGAAACTATTTCAGAACAGATCAAAGAAGTTCGTAATGAATATATTTTAGAAGTTAGTGGAACAGTTTTAGAAAGAAAAGATAAAAACGATAAACTTCCTACTGGAGATATTGAAGTAAAAGTAGAAGAAGTTGTAATTGTAAACAGTGCAGAAACAACTCCAATCATTGTGGCAGATGATACAGATGCATTAGAAGATACACGTTTGAAATATCGTTATTTGGATTTAAGACGTCCTGTTATGCAGAAAAAACTAATGATGCGTCATCAAATTACAAGAAGCATGCGTGAATATTTGGATAATCATGCCTTTATTGAAATTGAAACACCAATGCTTGGAAGAAGTACACCAGAAGGAGCACGTGATTATCTTGTGCCTAGTCGTGTACATCCAGGAAGTTTTTATGCACTGCCACAATCTCCACAGCTTTACAAACAGTTATTAATGGTATCTGGATTTGAACGTTATTATCAGTTCGCAAGATGTTTTAGAGATGAAGATTTACGTGCTGATCGTCAAACAGATTTTACGCAGGTCGATTTGGAAACAAGTTTTTTAAGTGATGTAGAAATTCAGACAATGATGGAAGAAATGCTTCAAAAACTGATGAAAGATGTAAAAGGAATGGATATTACAACTCCATTTCCACGTTTAACATGGGAAGAAGCTATGAATCGCTATGGAAGCGATAAACCAGACAATCGTTTTGGTATGGAACTTCAGGAAATTACTTCTTTATTTGAAAATTCTTCTTTTAAAGTGTTTAAGGATTGCGTAGAGGCAAAAGGAAGTATCAAAGCAGTTGTTGTTCCTAATATGGCACATATGACACGTAAAGAAATTGATAAAGTTACAGAACTTGCGAAGAAAAATGGGGCAAAAGGATTAGTAACTTTAAAATATATGGACAATGTATTAAGTGGACCTATTGTGAAATTCTTATCTGATGATGAAATTCATGCCGTATGTGATACATTGAAATTAAAAGAACAGGATTTAGTTTTAATTGTCAGCGATAAATGGAACACAACATGCAATGTATTAGGTGCTTTGCGTAACCACTTTGGAAGTGTTTTAGGACTTAAAAAACTGGATGAATTCTCTTTCTTGTGGGTAACAGACTTCCCAATGTTTGAATACAGTGAGGAAGATGGCAGATGGTATGCAATGCATCATCCATTTACACGTCCAAAAGATGAAGATATGCAATATATTGACAGCGACCCTGGTAAAGTACATGCAATCGCTTATGACATCGTATTAAATGGTTATGAACTTGGTGGAGGTTCTTTACGTATTTATGATGGTGCTATGCAGGATAAAATGTTTGAAGTCTTAGGGTTCACTGAAGAAAAAATTCAGGAAAATTTCGGATGGTTTGTAGATGCGTTAAAATATGGTACACCTCCTCATGGCGGTTTGGCATTTGGGCTTGATCGTATCGCTATGATTTTATCTGAAAGTGAATCGATTCGAGATGTTATCGCATTCCCTAAAAACGCAAATGCAAAATGTCCAATGAGTGATGCGCCAACACCTGTTGATGAAGAACAGTTAAAAGAATTGCATCTAAATATTGAAAAATAGGAAGTATCCTATTCATATATTAGAAGGAGCTTTATAGATTTATTATAAGGCTCTTTTTATACAACGATGAGTGAATATTTCATATGTGTGTCAGGTTATGCTTTTAAAAGTATATTCTTAATTCGTTAAAAAATTACAAAAAATGGAACGTGAAAAAAATGAATGTCAAGAGTATTCTTTTACAAATTATCTGCTATACTATTAATGTCCAGAAAGCATAAATTTTTCCTACGCTTAGAGATAAGGGAGAACGGATGTCGCTCTTTGGTGTGAATACCTGCTACGGGTAGGGATCCTAAAAATTTGCGCAGTTCACCCACCTGTACTTACAGGGAAAGATCTCTCTTTCTGGACACAATATAGTGATTGAACAGGCGAATGCCTGTTTTGTTTTATATCGTTGTATGCTATACTCAATATAAAGAAAAAGAGGTAGTTTATATGGATTATAAAGAGCGTTTTGTATCAATTTATAAAGAAAAGATTCATCGAGATGGAAGTGAAAAATTATTAGAGTATTTATTGTCAGCACAATCCGATTTTTTCAGTGCACCGGCAAGTACACGTTTTCATGGTTCTCATGCACAGGGTCTTGTGGAGCATAGCTTAAATGTGTATGACTGTTTATGTGATTATGTAGAAAGAAATCGAGTAAAAACCATGTACAATATGAATTTTTCTGAGGAAAGCCTTGCGATCGTTGCACTTTTACATGATATATGCAAAGTAAACTGTTACAAGGAAAGTACAAGAAATGTAAAAGTGGATGGCGTATGGACACAAGTTCCATATTATGAATATGAAGATCATCTTCCTTATGGACATGGAGAAAAAAGTGTTTATATTATCACTGGATTTATGCGCTTGACAAGAGAAGAGGCTTTTGCGATTCGTTATCATATGGGATTTTCCGGTAATGAAGATGCTAGAAGCATAGGGTATTCTTTTGAAAATTATCCTTTATCTTTTGCGTTAAGTGTAGCAGATATGGAAGCAACCTACTTTTTAGAAAAATAATAAGTAAAAAAGCCCGCTTGGGCTTTTCAGACTGTTGACAAAGGTGTCGACAGTCTATTTTTTATATGATAGAATAAAAGAGGCAAAAAGATTCCTATTTTACCCAAAAACATATGGTTCTTTTTGCCTTTTATAATGCTCAAAATGGTATAATAAAAGTGGGTAAAATAGGAGTGATTACATATGGCAATGACAAAAAGAAATGGAAAAAATGATACTATCATACTGAATACAATAGAAGAATTAGTACCACAGGATCATGATGTCAGAATGCTGGAAAGCTGTATCGACTGGAATTTTATCTACCCTCTTGTAGAAAATCTTTACAGTGATGTTGGAAGACCAAGCATAGATCCTGTGGTTCTTTTTAAAATGATCTTCATCAATATTATTTTCGGAATAGATTCAATGAGAAAGACTTGTAAAGAAATACAAGTAAATCTTGCATATCGCTGGTTTCTAGGAATCTCCATGGATGAAAGGGTGCCAAATTATTCTACCTGGAGTCAAAATTATATCCGAAGATATAGTAACAGCGAAGTATTTGAAAAAATATTTGATCAGATATTGAAACAGGCAATCTCTTATGGCTTTGTAGATATGGAAACTGTATATGGAGACTCCACACATCAAAAGGCAAATGCGAATAAAAACAAGTATACAGATGAAGAAGTTGAAATCATGAAGAAAATATATGAAAACGATCTGCTGGATGAGATAAACAAAGATCGCGAGGAACATGGGAAAAAGCCGATAAAATCAAATGAAAAGGAAGAACTGAATTTCGATGAGGAAACAGGAAAGCTGAAAAGGGACATACAAACAAAGCATATCAAAATCAGTAAAACAGATTCGGAGAGTGGCTGTTTCCATAAAGGTGAAAAAGAAAAATGTTTTGCTTATTCACATCAAACATTTTGCGATAGAAATGGATTTGTACTGGCAAGCGTATGTGTTGCGGGAAACGTACATGACAGCGTGTCTTTCTTTTCAGCGTATAAAGTATTAAACGATAAATATATGGATCAAATAAAAAATGTATGTCTGGATGCGGGCTATATAACACCGGCAATATGTAAGACGGTATTAGAAAATGGGCAAAAAATGTATGCGCCTTATAAAAGACCAATGACAAAGAAAGGATATTATAAGAAGTACGAGTATGTATATGATGAAGGATATGACTGTTATCTGTGTCCAAATAATAAGGTGCTTTCATACAGCACGACAAACAAGCTTGGATATAAAGAATACAAATCAAATCCAAAGGATTGTGAGAACTGTCCTTTAAGAGGAAGATGTACATCATCAAAGAACTTTCAGAAAGTAGTGACACGTCATGTATGGGAGGAATACCGGGAGGAGGTAATGGATGAGATAAGACATACACCGGAATGGAAAGAAATCTATCCAAGGCGTAAAGAAAGCATAGAGAGGGTGTTCGCAGACTGTAAAGAACATCACACGTTGAGATATACCAGGTTAAGAGGGCTACAAAAAAATCAGCATCAGTCGCTGATGATTTTTGCGTGTTATAATCTAAAAAGAATGTCCAGATGGAGGTGGAAAAACCTCTCTAAAACTGCACAAAATCTAATAAAAAGCACAATTTTAAATTATTTTAAGAAAAAAGAAAAGCGATACTTGTTTATAAGTACCACTTTGTCAACAATCTGAAAAGCCCGCTTGGGCTTTTATTTTACATATTTTTCATAAATATCCTGTATTCTGCATATGTGCTGTAAAGCTTTCCAGGCATCTTCTTTCTCAATTCGCAAATGACGTTTTTGTTTTGGTTCTTCTTTTGGAGTATATACAAGGAAATAATGGGTTCCTCTTTGAGCGATAGCCATACCATCTTCTTCCAGCAGAATTTCTGCCTGCTGGTCTTTATCTTTTGACTTTACTTCTGTATGGATACGATGCCATAATTCATTCTGTTCTTCATTGGAAAGCATGGTTAAAAAATTCTGTTTAGCCATTGGATATGTCTCATATAAAGAGGTAAGCATATCTTTCATCGCCTGACGCTGTGTATATCCATCATTTGGACAGGTACTTTTTACAAATGGGATCTGATTGATCTCCAATGCCTGTAAAATATCACTTTCATAGCTGTAAATCAATGGGCGAATGAAAGTAATATCTGCTTTTGATAAATACATCATAGGTAAAAAGGTAGAAATTTTACCTCCGTAAATTGCATTCATCATTAATGTTTCAATCGCATCATCTGCATGATGTCCAAAAGCCACTTTGTTACAGTTTAATTCTTTCGCAGCTTCATTTACCGTTGCTTTTTTAAACTTTGAACAAAGAGAACATTTTATCTTTCCATCTTTATCAGGATGCATTTTTAATATATCATATACTTTTGAATCAAACTGATGAAATTCTATACCATGTTTTTCACAAAAACTTACGACTTCCTGAAAGTCCATATTAGGAAAACCAAGCTTGATATGAATACCAATAACCTTAAAGTTTTTTCCTTTGAATTTGGAGTACATGTGCAGAGCAGTTAACAAAACCATACTGTCTTTTCCTCCGCTGACACCAACTCCTATACGATCTCCATCTTGAATCAGACCATAATCCAAATCTGCTTTTCTTATATCTCCTAAAATCTTTTGTAGATTCATATATTCACTTCCTTTATAAAATCTGCTTTATTATATCATGATTTTATGAAAATGAAGCAGTATATATTTGTTTTGTTTCTAGCGTTTTATTTTCGAAAAAAAAGATGAAAAAATGAAATTTAAAAAAGTGCTATAATCTCGTCTTTGACAGTTAGAAAGCGAAAAAAGTGCATTAAAGACTTTAGAATTAAGCTTTTTTGCACTTTTTGTCTTTGTAACGAATTGTGCTATATATGATGTTCTTTTGTGTATTTGATAATATTTCTCATTGTGGATCGTTTTATTATTTCTCTGTCTGTTTCAAAACCAAACAACTCATGCAGTAAATCTGTTAAATCTGTTCGTGTGTAAGAAGGTATATATCCTAATCCTTCTTTTAATTTTGTTACGTTCATCTTTCTCAATGTATCTATTATTTGTTCAGATGTATATTTTTTCTCTAATTTATATTCTAATATTCGATATATCAGAAGGGACAAGAAACAAATCAGGAAATGCGCTTTGATCCTGTCTTCTCTTTGCAGATAGATTGGTCGTGCATCAAAATCCGTTTTCATTATTCTAAAGCACTCTTCGATCTGCCATCTGCGTTTGTTGATAGCGATGATCTCCGCTACATCACCTTCCATATCTGTGCTTACCGCATAGAAACCATCATACATTGCTTCTTTATCTATAGCCTCCTGATCGATTTCGTAGATTTCTTCTTCTGCTACTTCTCCATTCGCTGTGATGGAAGTCCTCTTTGTAAATCTGCTTGGATCATTCGGATTTTTTCTATTCTTTTTGATTTTTCCATTTTTACTTATCATGTTTTTTGCTCTGTCTATCTGCCCTTGTCTTATCTTTTCCTGATAAGCTTTATATTTTGGAGAATAGGTAACGATAAGAGTTTCCGATATCTTTTTAGATTCTATAGGTACTTCTTTATAATAGATGGATTCATATACCTCTGGGTCATTTTCATCAAGATCTTTCAAATCAATGAATGTGCTGCTTCCTACTTTTCGATATTGTTTCGTATTTAAAGCGATATCTCTATCTTCTTTCTTTAATTTTTTTAATGACTGTGTAATGACATAGGATCTTCCTCCTATATCATTGAACAGTTTGTTATTCTGTGATGCCAGTCCACTGTCTGAGCAGTAGATGAATTCGGAACAGTCGAAATCCTGAATAACTTTATGTTCTAATGGTTTCAAGGATTTCTGTTCGTTTTGATTTCCGGGAAAGATATCAAAAGCTAAAGGGAAACCATCTCCATCCATGAATAACCCCATGCCTACGATAGGATTTGGACGATGTTCTTTGCTTTTTCCGTATTTTTTAAGTTCATCTTCTTGTTCGATTTCAAAGTAATAGTTCGTACAGTCATAATAAAGAACTTTTGTGTTTCTTTTATGAAGAAAGTTAGAATTTCGATAAACTTCCGCCTGTATGTAATCAGATTCCTCGGCCAATATAGATAAGGAACGATAGATATCCTGTAATTTATACTTTGGCTGTTCCAGCAGAGAATGAGCGAAAGAGAAAGAAGAGCGTTTACTGGAAGGATATAGAACACGAGCGTAGACAAGATCGCAGAGGATGCGATGGATATCATATTCGAATTTATGATGATTCTTAATATTACGACAAATATTGTCAAAATGAAGATTGGAACAGATGGATTGAAGGAATAGGTAGCCAACATTAAATAACAAAACTTCATTTTTTTTGATTTTTTTGTCGCTAGAGAAAGGTATGAGAACAGGTGCAGTATCCTGTTGATGGGATAAAGTGTCCTTTTTAGCTTCAGAACGAGCCCATTCCAATAATTTTTCTTCATTATTATCAAATTGAGGAAGCAGGTCATTTAATCGACCAAGCTTTCTAAAAATGCGACTAGAAGTTTTACCATTGTTTTTGCGATAAGAACTCATAATATAAATGCTTTTGGAATTGCCAGTGCCATTGATTGCAACGTACATATTCATCACCCAATATAATAATAACACATATAGCACAATATAGCACATAATAGAACATAAAATTTGACAAAAAAAGTATAAGAAAAGCGCCTGTTTAAAGCGCCATAGTAAATTTATGAAATTTTATATGTGTCAAACTCCCGAAAATGAAGCAGTATATATTTGTTTTGTTTCTAGCGTTTTATTTTCGAAAAAAAAGATGAAAAAATGAAATTTAAAAAAGTGCTATAATAAGTGTAAGGATTGGAATTTGAAAGAGAAAATATGAACGAGAAAGATGAAAAGAAAGGAGGATAAGGATATGGGTATTTTTGTAACTTTGTAATAGCAAGGTGTATTCGTGCTGTTACGCCTTGCTAATCAAACGATATGAATACCATTGATTAGGAGGCAAAATTATGTCATATTTTAATTATCAGTCAAAAAGAATATTCTACAGGGAAACAGGACATGGAAAACCACTTATTTTACTGCATGGAGATAGCGCTTCTTCCACTATGTTTGAAATGCTGCTGCCACTCTATCAGGAACATTTTCAAGTAATTTTAATAGATTTTTTAGGAAATGGAAAATCCGATAGAGTAGATAAATTTCCAGCAGACTTGTGGATTTCACAAGCACAACAAGTGATTGCGCTTATTGAACACTTACATTTAAAGAAAGTTAATCTGTTAGGAACAAGTGGTGGTGCCTGGGTTGGAATCAATACAGCCTTAGAACGTCCAGACCTTATAGAAAAAGTGATTGCGGATAGTTTTGATTGCAGAACCTTGCATTCAACTTTTTCAGAAGACCTAAAAAAAGAACGTGAATATGCAAAACATGATACATTCGCAAAACAGTTTTATGAATGGTGTCAAGGCGAGGATTGGGAAACAGTAGTCGATCTTAACACACAGGCACTTGTTGCATGTGCAGAAAAACACATTTCTTTATTTTCTAAACCATTGGAATATTTAGCGGTTCCTATTCTATTTACAGGAAGTCTTGAGGATGATATGTGTCGAAAAGATATGTTAAAAGAATATATGGAAATGAAAAAGCTGTTAAAACATTCTAGCATTCATATGTTTTGTACTGGAAAACATCCTGCAATTGCAAGCAATGCAGAGAAGTTTGCAGAGATCGTACTTGCGTTTTTAAAATGATGAAAGAACTATGCGTTTAGTCTATGGACTAATCGCATTTTCTATATACAAAACATTTTAAAATTCCAATATTCTATATAGAAACCTATCTATATAATTTTATAAGGTATTCATACATCGTATTTTATAGAAAGTATGCTATAATGGATGAGGTGATTACATGGATGGTATTTTACTTATAAATAAAGAAACAGGTATGACATCTCATGATGTTGTAAATAAATTGCGTAAAATTTTACATATAAAACGTATTGGACATAGTGGAACATTAGATCCACAGGCTAGTGGTGTTTTGCTTGTTATGGTTGGAAAAGCCTGCAAAGTCCTTCCTTTTCTTGAAGATACAGATAAAGAATATATTGCGAAAATGGTTTTAGGAAAAAAAACAATCAGTGATGATATATGGGAAGAAGTGCTGGAAGAAAAAGCAATCACACCAATTTCTGATTTCCAGTCCGTGCTGGATACATTTAAAGGAGAAATTAAACAGCTTCCTCCAATGATTTCCAGTATCAAGGTAAATGGAAAAAAACTGTATGAATATGCTCGTGCCAATCAGGAGGTAGAACGTCCTGTTCGTACAATTACGATATATGATATTGAAGCCTTGGATGAAAAAGAACTTTGTTTTCGTGTAAGCTGCAGCAGTGGGACATATGTTCGATCTTTATGTCATGATATTGCGGAAAAGACAAACAATTTTGGATGTATGAGTTCTTTGATTCGTACAAAAGTAGGACGTTTTACATTAGAGGACTGTGTTACGATAAAAGATGTAGAAGAAGGAAATTATATTCTTCATCCTGTTAAAGAGGTTTTATCTCATTATAAAGAGATAAAGATATCGGATACAAAAGATGTTGTGAATGGCAGAAAAGTGCATTTGAATTGTGAAGCGGATGAGGTTTTGCTTACTCACCAAGAAGAAGCTTTGGCAATTTATCGTCGTGAACATGGCGATGTGTTTGGCTGCGTACGCGGTTTATGGTAGGTGAAATTTATGAAGGTATTGCATTTTAACTTACATGAAAAGTTTAAACAGCCAAAAGAAGAAATTACTGCATGTATCGGTTATTTTGATGGTCTACATTTAGGACATCAAAAACTTATCAAAAAAGTAATGGAACTTGCAAGCAGTGATCATACAAAAAAGGCTTTAATTACCTTTTCTCCCGATCCCTGGGTCGTCTTGAAGCATTTAGAAAATATTCCTCATATCACACCAATGAAACATCGTATTGAATTGGGAGAAGAAATGGGGCTTGATTACTGGATCATTTTACATTTTGACAGAGAACTTGCCCATTTAAGCGTGGAAGAATTTCATGAACGTGTACTAAACTGCCTGCATTTAAAAACATTGGTATGCGGGTTTGATTATCACTATGGAAACAAAGGTCTTGGAGATGTTCATACTTTAAAGAAACAAGATGTTTTTCAAGTAGAGGTTATCGAGGAAGTAAGCAGTGATGATAAAAAAATCAGTTCCACAAGAATTGAAGAACTGCTTACATCGGGAAACATTGAAAAAGCCAATGAGTTTTTAGGCAGAGCCTATGAAATTCGTGGAATCATTCGAAAAGGACGCTGTCAGGGGAGAAAACATGGATTTCCTACTGCAAATCTAGAAGTATGTGACCATTACCTTCCTTTGGGTGGAGGTGTTTATATCGGTGAGGTTTATGTTAAGGGGACATGGCATCAGGCAATGATCAACATCGGACATAATCCGACCTATAACTTTCAAAAAGAAATCTCCATTGAAGCACATATTTTAAATTTTGATGAAGATATCTATGGAGAACAGGTACGTTATCGTTTTCTTTCCTTTATTCGAGCAGAGAAAAAATTTAGCGATGTAAATGAACTATGCGAACAATTGCGAAAAGATTTGCATGCTACAAAACAATATTTTAAGCAAGGGAGTGGCAAATATGCGACTGCAGGTATTTGATACAATTGAAGAAACTTTAGATTTACTAGAAAAAAAAGAGGCTTTCCATCATGAAGTAAAACACGAGTTACATGCTGTATTAAAACAATTGCTGGCAGGCTGTAATGATATGGTTGTTGGTTTAAATTCACGTGTAAAGACAAAAGATAGTTTGCGTGAGAAAATTATACGCAATCGTTTATATGTGAAATATGACAGCGCCCAGGATATTTTAGATACACTAAGCGATCTTGTTGGATTTATTATCGAATGCCGATTCATAGAAGATGAATTTAAAGTTTTGACACATCTTCGCAAAGTTATGAATGTAAAAGGGGAAGATGGGTATTATTTTCATCCTGATTTTCCAAACTTTCATCTGGAACATGGCTCAAGACAGCCGCAAATACAAAAAAATGGTTTTTCCATTTATCGTATAGATGGATATTTTCTTAAAGATGGACAAAGAGTTAACATAGAACTACAAATAAAAGCACTGGTACATTCTTTCTGGGGTGATATTGAACATAAACTTGTTTACAAAAATACAAATTATTATGTATACGATGATTTTATGAAAGACTTACTGGCAAGTATCAAAGCAAATTTAACGATTACTGATCGTCAGCTGAACATCATTTATGATCAAATGCAGGAAGATTCCAAAGATGGGAAAATCATTAGTGAAAGCAGTTTTGAAAGACAGATTTCAAAGGCTATCAATGATTTGTTTGCTCAAAAGATGTATGAATCTTTGGGGTTTACCTTGAATTTAAAAAATACTTCAACGATTTTAGGGCATTATTTATTTATAAAAGATATACGCTATGGAGGGGTCAGCAACGATCGAATCTCAGCCTTGTTTAAAACTTTCAAGAAATTAAATTCAACAAAAATGGATTTTGAAAGTGAAATCGAGGTTAGTGATAATTTTTATTCGCCAGATATTTTTGTACATACCCTTGGAACCTATTTGATTTCTGTTATCAATACAGACTATGACTGGTTTATCTTCTTTAAGATGTTGTTTTCTATTGAACCAGGGAATAACTTTGAAGACTTTACTTTGTTTTTAAATGTAATTAAAAATTATCTTGTCGATAATTACTGGCTAAATACAAGTTTTGTAAAACTTTCGATGGAGCAAAGCAGTCTTTTGCATGATGAACTGGCGAAAATGCTGGCTGCATCTTTAACAGAAATTGGTACAATTGAAATCATTTATGACAAACATATGCTTGCGATCAACAAAGCGTTTGTTGTTTTTGTTGAAGAGCTGGAAAAGCGTGTGATATCCTACTCTGATTTTATGCAGTATCAAAGTGCATACTATGATGAATGGCTGCATCGTTTAAGAAAAATATTTGTAGATTGACATACAAAAAGTCCTTTTTGCATATGCTTTAGCAGGCAAGGAGGACTTTTATTTATGAATAAACAGGCACTGGCTTTTTTAACGATGTTTTCTTTGATTCTCATGTTAAGTGTATATTATGTTACGCTGCCCAATGATAATATGAGCGTTATGACACAAGATGGAAAAGCACAAAGTGAAGCAATGATGGAAGAAGAAAACAAAGAAGAGAACAAAGAAAACACGAAAGAAACAGAAGAAAAGAACACAGATGAGGTACTTGCACTGCAGGAAGAAATCGAAAAAAAAGAGGATGAAGAAATCCACAAGCAGGAAACTATCGTTTCAAAAGACAATACATCAAGCGAGGACAAGCAAAATGCAGTAGCAAAAATGGAATCCATCAAAGATGCGAAAGAACTGCAGAAAAAAATAGTGGAAGCATTAAAACAGCAAAACATAAAAAGCGCTGTTGAAATTACTGATAAAAACTGTATCATAAATGTATTTAACATGGAAAACAACATGGAAAATGCGAAAAAAGCAATGAATGCAGCCTACAGCATTACAAAAGATGCATATTTTATCGAAGTTGTTTTTAAAGATGCATAAAAATAAATGGCAGATGGCAACTTAAAATAAAAGACCTTCTGCTTTTTATATACGCATAAGTTAAATAAAGTGTTATTTTTTATTAAGAATCTTATAAGAATTGTATCCTCTTTTGGTTTATTTTTATTTCTTATAATAAACAGGAAAGAGGCTAGTAGTATGAATAAAATAATAAGCAGAAAAAGAACGTTGCAAATCATCGTAATTCTGTGTATTCTGGGAGTCACGATTTATGGTCTACGCTTTATAGATTTTAAGCAGGTATTACAGCAGGTAGAAAAACTTCCTTTCTTTTTAAAATCCATTACAATGATTCTTTTCATTATGCTTCAGGTTGTTTTTGCCTTGTTTCCAGGGGAACCGCTGGAGCTGGCAAGTGGGTTTTTATTTGGAAATTTCTATGGAACATTGCTTTGTTTAGCTGGTTCTTGTCTTGGTACTTTCTTTGTTTATTATCTTGTAAAGTTTTTTAAACATAAAATCATTAATTTGTTTTTCAGTAAAGAAAAAGTACAGGAAGTTGAGCAAATGCTTTCAAAAAACAAAAGCAAGTTTTGGATATTTTTAATTTTTCTTGTTCCAGGCAGTCCAAAAGATATTTTGACATATGTAGCAAGTCTTGGGAATATAAACCTTGTACGATGGCTGATCATGACAACACTGGGAAGAATTCCAAGCATTCTTACTTCTACGTATTTGTCTGCCTCTTTAAAAGAAGGAGATATCATTTCTGCGCTTATTGTATTGCTTCTTACAATTGCCATGGTCATACTTGGAGGGATATATTATCGCTATAGTGTAAAGAAAAGCAATGCCTGATCAATGTAACATTCTACCTCACATTTTTGTAATGTTATCCTTTATGTATTGAAAAAACATGGAGGTGTTTTATAATAGCAATTGAGGTGAAAGCATGGAAAACATTCGTATATTGATTGTCGAAGATGATGTTGTGTTAGCTAGAGAACTGCAGGAGTTTTTATCTAAATGGGGGTATATGGCAGTATGTGCCAAACAATTTGATAATCTTATAGAAGAGATGTCTTTATATGCTCCAAAGCTTGTTCTTATGGATATAAACCTTCCTTTTTATGATGGCTTTTACTGGTGCTTTAAAATACGAGAATCTTCTAATGTTCCTGTTTTATTTATCAGCAGCCGAAGCGATGATAAAGATAAGATCATGGCAATCGCACAAGGTGGAGATGACTATGTAGAAAAGCCATTTCATTTAGAATTGTTAAAGGCAAAAATAGAGGCAATCCTTAGAAGAACCTACCAGTATAAAGTAGAACATAAAATTTATTTACATACCGATTTATATTTTGAAAGCAGTACAAGTTCTTTATATTACAAGCAGAAAAAACTGGAATTAACGAAATCAGAAAATATTGTTTTATCTGTTTTGGCACAGCATAAACCTTCTATTGTGGCTAGAGATGCGCTTATGGATGCTTTATGGAATACAAATGAATTTATTTCCGATAATACATTAAATGTTGTGATATCTAGACTACGAACAAAGCTAAAAGATATATGCAAAGAAGATGTCATACATACAAAGAAAGGGCAGGGGTATTTTATCGCATGAGATACATAAGGAAACATGCCGGCTATCTTCTAGTCCTTGTTCTGCTTTTTCTTTTCTTTAATCTTTATTATATTTTTCTAATACCTAATATGCAGTTGCATTATCTTATCTATCTAGATATACTGCTTGCTGTTTGTCTGGGTATCTTTTTTACGATCGATGGTTACTTCTTTTATAAACAACAGATAAAAAAACAAAAACTTTTAACAGAGGATTATGTTATCGCAAAAGAAATGGAAGAATTTGAAAACATTGATATTGCCTTGCATGATGGAAATGTGTATGAAGCACAAATCCACAAAGAAATAGAGAATCAGCAGGATCTGCAAGATTACATAACCAAATGGTGCCATGAAATAAAAATCCCTTTATCTGCGTGTTTATTAATGAATGAAAAAATGGAAGATGCAGTTTTAAAACAGCAAATAAAAGAACAGCTGGAACGTATGAATCAGCTTTTAAACGCAGCTTTAGTTGGCTGTAAAGTACAAAGCAGTTTGTATGATTTGCAGATAAAGAAAGTTGATGTAAAAGACTGTGTACAAACCTCGATTAAAAACAATCGTTTCTTTTTGATACAGAATCATTTTGATATCTTTGTTGAAATACAGGATGCATGTGTCTATTCCGATAAGGAATGGCTTGTTTATGTATTGGATCAGCTTATGAGCAATGCGATAAAATATGCGAAAAATCGTCATGAAATTCATATTTGGACAGAAAACAGGGAAAATACGACAATCTTATTCTTTGAAGATCATGGAGAAGGAATTCAAGATGTTGATATTCGAAGAATATTTGAAAAAGGCTATACCGGTAATAATCATCATAATGGGAAATACAAATCTACAGGTATGGGGCTGTATATGGTCATGTTAATTATGAAAAAACTGGGACATGAGATCCAAGTAGAAAGTGAATTCGGAAACTATACAAGATTTTCTATAACCTTTCATGAAAACAAAGACTACTTTCTTCTTTAACGTTGCATAAATGTAAGCTAGACATTAAGGTTGTAATGCTGGTGTAAGGTTTCTATAAGCGTGCTCATTTATACTGTAGGTGTAAGGAGGAATTACAATGAAAGAGAATAAAGTAGTTGAAATAAAAAATCTTGTGAAAAGCTATGGTGCAAGAGGATTTCAGACAAAAGTATTAAAAGGAATTGATTTAACGATTTTTAAAAATGATTTTATCGCTATCATGGGGCCAAGTGGTTCAGGGAAGACAACCTTATTAAATATGCTTTCTACTATTGATAAACCAACACATGGAACTATCTTGCTTGATGGCATGGATATTACAAAGGCGGGAAATAAGGAATTATCAAATATAAGAAAAGATAAAATTGGTTTTATTTTTCAGGACTATAATTTACTGGATACCATGACACTGCAGGATAATATCGCACTTCCTTTATCTTTAAATGGAGTAGCAAGCAGCACATGCATACAGAAAACAAAGGAATTGGCTGCTATGTTTGGTTTGGAAGAACATTTAAAAAAATATCCATACCAGCTATCTGGAGGACAAAAACAAAGAGGGGCAGCTTGCAGAGCATTGATAAGTGATCCCAAGATTCTTTTTGCGGATGAGCCAACCGGTGCTTTGGATTCAAAGGCAAGTCATGATTTGATGGAATGTTTAAAAATGGTAAATGATGCACAAAAAGCAACGATTCTTATGGTAACCCATGATGCATTTAGTGCTTCTTATGCAAAAGATGTTTATATTCTTAAGGATGGTTCTATTACATGCAAGCTCAGCAAGGGAAATGATCGAAAAGAGTTTTATGATCGCATCATTGAGATGCAGGCTTCTATGGGAGAGTGATTGCGATGCGTATGTTTTCACTGGCAGTTCAAAATTTTAAATCCAGTTTTCGAAGTTATGTATCCCTCATTCTTTCTTTAGCATTTACCATTCTTGTTTTATATAATTTCAGCAGCTTGCTTAACAGCGGCATATTGAATCAGCTGGGAGAAACCAATGCCAGAAACATTGAAATATGTATTCAGGTACTGTCCTTTGTGATTGGCTGTTTTATGTTTTTCTTTATATGGTATTCTACCAACGTATTTCTAACAAAAAGAAAAAAGGAAATTGGTATTTATGCATTTATGGGACTTTCCAATCAAAAAATAGGAAAATTGTATATGATAGAAACAATGTTGATTGGATGTGTTTCTTTATTGCTTGGTATTATTTTTGGTATTTTAACTTCACAGCTGTTTGTGATGATCTTGATGGCTATATCCAGTATAGCTATAGATATTCATTTTTCCATCTCCTTAAGCTCTGTACTTTCTACTTCTCTTATTTTTCTTGTGATGTATATGATTTTTGTAGGGAAGGGCTATATCAATATTGTTAGAAGCAGTGTATTAAGTATGCTGAATGCCAATCGACAAAACGAATATGTAAAACAGAATATCTTCATTTTACTTATAAAGGCAATCTTTGGTATTGGTTTTATGGCAGCAGGATTTTATCTTGCGACAAAAGATGCAGGTATGGAAGTCATGTTTAATGTATTAACTGCTGTTATTTTTGTAGTCATTGGTATTTATTTTATCTTTGGAGGTTTTTTGCCTTTATGTATACAGGCATTAACGAAAAGAAAAAGATTTCTTTATAAAAAAGAAAGAACCCTGTGGATCAACTCTATTGTTTTTCGTATGAAAAAGAATTATCGTACCTTGGCAATCGTATGTGTATTGATGCTATGTTCCATAACAGCCTTAGCTTTTGGCTTTGCGATGAAAAACAGATACAACAGTATGGTTCACTTTGAAAATACGTATACCTTTCAAATCTTAAGCGATCGTACAGGACGTAAAGAAGAATTTAAAAAGGATATCGAAAAACAAAACACAGTAACTTATGCATCTGCTGTTGAGGTAAATGTAATCGATAAGAAATATACAAATACTACGTATTCAACTCCAGTTGCCGTTATACCGTATTCACAGATAAAAACATTGGCAAAAGACACGAATATGGAATTTGCACTTCCTATGCCATCCAATGACGAGTATATAGAACTTCATCACATATACTTAATGTCTTTGACAAATGATTCGATTACAAGAAAAGAGACAATCAATGGCATTGATTATACATCCATCAAAAAAACAGCTACTCCTTATCTTGGATATCTGCAGGAAAATATGGATTATATGATTGTGAATGATGAAGTTTATAAACAGATGAAACCTCTTGGACAATCGTTCTACATGTACAATTATAAGATCAAACAGCCAGAAAACTTTGCAGCCAGTGTAGAAAGCCTGCAGGCTAATCCACACTGTCATGGACTTGTGAAAATTGATCCAAACAGAGAAGATATCAAATGGATAAAAATTTTATATAGTGTTTCTATCTTTGTGTTCATGGTATTTGTCTTTGCCAGCGGAAGCATTCTGTTTATGAAATTATACAACGATACATTTGATGAAAAAGAACGATATGATATTTTGAAAAAAATAGGTATCAGTCATAAGGCTTTAAAAAAATCAATTGCCAAGGAACTTGCATTTTCGTATGTATCTACTTTGTTTGTTATGAGCATATCTTCTTATTTCTCGGTAAAGGCTATTGGAAATTTGATGCAGGCATCTTCCTTGCTTTCTGTAAATGTGATAAGTGCACTTATCATCTATGCTTTCTTCTTCCTTTGTTATCTTGTATCCAACTATTTGTATCAAAAGCAATTACGATTATAATATTTATAAAATTAGGGATAGACATACCGTTCTATTCCTTTTTTTCATAAAGGAAACCATATTTTAACAATTTTATATGATGAAATTTAAAAAAATAGTGTATAGTATTTACGTATGTAATTTTAAAGGAAGGAACTTTGTATGATGAAAACAAAACTTACAAAACTGGAAAAATACTGGGTACTGTATGATGTAGGCAATTCTGCATTTATATTGCTGGTATCTACGATTATTCCTATTTATTATAACTCACTGGCAGAAGCACAGGGAATTTCCAGTGTAGATTATCTTGCGACTTGGGGTTATGCCGCAAGTTTTTGTACCATTCTTATCGCACTTGTTGGTCCTGTACTTGGAACAATTGCGGATAATAAAGGATTTAAAAAGCCAATTTTTACTTTATCAATGATGTTAGGTGTCATTGGCTGTGCAGCATTGTCGCTTCCTGCAACATGGATTGGATTTTTAGCAGTATTTGTTATTGCGAAAATTGGATACAATGCAAGTCTTATTTTTTATGATTCTATGTTGCCAGATGTTACGAGTACAGATCGTATGGATATGGTCTCTTCTCATGGCTATGCATGGGGATATTTAGGAAGCTGTATTCCTTTTGTGCTATCCCTTGTACTTGTACTTTTTTATGAAAATATTGGTATTACGATTACAATGGCAATGGCGATTGCATTTTTGATCAATGCGGCATGGTGGTTTTTGGTAACCATTCCATTATTAAAAAACTATGAACAAAAACATCATGTAGAGCATCATGAAGATATCATAAAAACAAGTTTTCAGCGTTTAGGACATTCTTTATCCGAAATTAAAAACAATAAAGGCATTTTACTTTTCTTATTGGCATTCTTCTTTTATATTGATGGTGTTTACACAATTATTGATATGGCAACCGCCTATGGAAGTGCATTGGGCTTAAACACAGAAGGTTTGCTGCTGGCACTGCTTGTAACACAAATCGTTGCCTTTCCTGCATCTTTATACTTTTCGTATTTATCAAAAAAAGTAAATACAGGAAAACTGGTAAAAATCTGTATTGTCGCTTATACGCTAATTTCTGTTTTTGCGATTGGCTTAGATACCCAATGGGAGTTCTGGGTTCTTGCGGTATTTGTTGGAATGTTTCAAGGTGGGGTTCAGGCATTGTCAAGATCTTATTTTGCGAAAATCATTCCTGCAGAAAAAAGCGGAGAATATTTTGGCTTATATGATATTTGCGGTAAAGGAGCATCTTTTTTAGGAACTTTTCTTGTAGGTGTATTTGCACAGATTACAGGACAGGCAAATGGTGGTATCTTTATTTTAACTGTCATGTTCATCATTGGATTTTTCCTGTTTACAAAGGCAGACCATATCAATCAGAAAAAATAAAGGAGAGATTTTATGCCTGCAATTTATGCTCACGATACTTTTGGGAAACTTGTTTCGAAACAGCTTCCTAAAGAGATACAAGATATTATTAAAACTTATCCATCCGCATTTCGTATTGGTTTACAAGGGCCAGATCCTTTGTTTTATCATCGCCCTTATGCTTCCAATGATGTAAAAAAAGAGGGAAGTCGCATGCATCGAGAATCTTGTGCCAGCTTTCTTCAAAAAACAATGCATCATGTTAAAAAAGAAGGCGTCAACAGCAAAGAGTTTGCCTATCTTTTAGGTTTTCTCTGTCATTTTACATTAGACAGTGAATGCCACCCTTACATTGATGCATACATTGAGCCAAGAAATCTGGGACATTTGTTTTTAGAAAGTGAATTTGAGAAATATATGATGCGAAAAGATGGAATCGATCCTATTCATACAGATATTTCAAACATTATTCCAACAGATATGCAGACAGCAAAAGCAATGTCTGTATTTTATGAAACATTGGATGAAACCTCCGCACAAAAAGTATTAAAAGAAATGCGAAGAGAAAAACGGTTGTTATATACACCATACTTATGGAAAGAAAAACTTTTTGTAAAAGTCTTTAAAATGATTGGTCACTTTGATGATATGGGTGGACTTCTTTTACAAAGTGAAGATGATAAGCGCTGTGATGAAAGCAATGCCTATCTATATAAAAAACTGCATGAAAGTGTTCCTCTAGCAGTTTCTTTACTAAAAAACATTTATGAAGTTATACAGGATAAAGCAGAATTATCTCCACGTTTTTACCGCAACTTTGAAACACTGGAAGAATATGAGATTCCTGATGTGAAATAACTTATACCGCAACAATATAGTAATACCTTTTCCATCTTTATGAAAAGTTTAGAAAATAAAAAGCCCAAATCTAGAGTACGAAATACCATTTATGGTGCTAGACTCTTGACAGGGCTTTTTCTATTTACGACGAAGAAGATAAATAAACTAGACTATGCTTTGCTATCTTCATAAATACTCTGTAATTCTGTTTTAAGAGAAGTTAAAACTCCTTTTGTAGAAATATCATATATTTTCTGAAGAATGTCTTGTTCTGAAATAAGCTTTCCTTTTTGATACCAGTAATTAATGACACCTAACACTGCAGAAATCTGATATTCTAACAGGATTTCTATTTTTTCATAAACTTTCGTGTTGGGTTTTACATTTTCAGATATAAGCAGTAAAAACTCTTTTTTAATCTTATCGCTTAGAACATAATGATTTTGCCGTTTAAACAATAATTCAATATATTTATCCTGCTGCTGAAAATATGTTAAAAGTACACTGCCCATCAAATCTTTTTGCAATAAGTTGTAAAAGTTTTGTGATGAGAATACATTTCTTTTAACAGGAAATAAAATATCATAGACAGCTTTATCAAATAAGGCATAAATATTTTCAAAATGATTATAGAAAGTAGCACGATTGTATCCTGCTATTTGACATAGCTGATTGATGGATATTTTTTCGATGGGCTTTTTTTCATATAATTGCCAAAAGGCGCTAATAAAATCCTGCTCTGTATTACGTTTATCCATAAGTAACCTCTCCGATATCGTATAGCTAGAATTATAACATAAAAATAGACAATCCGTACTTAATTGTTGATTGAAACATAGTATAGAAATCATTAAAATGATAGCGATAAATTTTTGAAAGGAGTGCATTTCAATTGAATATGATCGATATCCAGCACCTTACAAAAGACTATGGTCAAGGAAAAGGTGTGTTTGATGTTACATTATCTATAAAAAAAGGGGAGGTCTATGGATACTTAGGTCCAAATGGAGCTGGCAAATCTACAACGATGCGTCATTTAATGGGCTTTAGTAAACCGCAAAAAGGAAGCGTATATATACAGGGGATGGACTGCTGGAGTAAACAGAAAAAGATTCAAAGACATGTTGGCTATCTTCCTGGTGAAATATCTTTTCCAGATGATATGACAGGACTTGCCTATTTAAAACTAATTGCGAAGATGAGAAAGATGAACGATTTTTCCTATGCAGAAAAATTATTTTCTTTTTTTGAGATAGATCCTAATACAGGCATGAAAAGAATGTCAAAAGGGATGAAACAAAAAATTGGTATTATCGCTGCTTTTATGCATGATCCTGATATTCTTTTATTGGATGAGCCAACCAGCGGTTTAGACCCTCTTATGCAAAATCGCTTTATTGAATTGGTCGAGCAGGAAAAAATGAATGGTAAAACGATTATATTATCTTCGCATATCTTTGATGAAGTAGAAAAAACATGTGATAGAATTGGTATGATACGAAATGGAAAACTCATTCAGGAAGTCACAGTCGATGAATTGCGTCATTCACAATTCAAGACTTATAAAATCGAACTTTTAGATACTTTAAGTTTTGAAAAATTAAAACAGGCATATCCAAATGCCGAACATAAAGAAAAACACAAGCAAATGATCATATCTATCAATGATAGTGAAATCAATCATTTGCTATCTGTTTTATCAACGTGTCATGTTGCATTTTTGAAAGAAGAAAAACATACACTGGAAGAATATTTTATGAAATTTTATGGAGGGGATAAAAATGATTAGTATACCTTACTTTAAACAAATTGCGAAATCAAATGCTAAGTTTTAAGGGGTATTTACTCTTGTTTTATGTGTATTTCTTATTGTTATGACAAATGTATTTACCCCCGAAACAATAAATGGCTTTCAAAGTGCTACGAAGGGAACAGCTGTATCGCACATCATGGAAGGGAATGGGACATTGATTGGTTTTATGTCAAATTCATTTTATGCAATTATGGCAATCATTTTCCCTATGGTCTATTCTATTATGGTGGGCAATCGAATGATAGCTGAAAAAGTTGACAAGGGGAATATGGCAGGGTTTCTTTCTACACCAACAACAAGATTACAGATTACTGTTTCCAGTGCTGTTTATTTCGTATTATCCTTAGCACTCATGTGGGGCATTTCTTCTATTGTTGGTATTATCGCAGCAAACACTTTTCAACCAGACGCACTAGATATTGATACCTTTTTATTACTAAATTTAGGGGCGTTTCTTTATCATTTGGTAATCAGCAGTATTTGTTTTTGTGCATCTTGTATTTTCAATAGTTCGAAAAACTCTTTGACCTTTGGAGCTGGAATTCCATTATATTTTTTTGTTGTCAGTCTATTTATCAAACTATCAGACAGCCTTGATTTTTTGAAATACTTTACCTTGAATACACTATATGATACACAGAAAATTGTTGAGGGCAGTGGATATGCAGGAGATTTTATTGTTATGCTGATAATTTCCTTTTGCTTATATACTGTCGGTATTGTTTGGTTTCAGAAAAAAGATTTGCCACTATAAATAAAAATATTTTGTTTAAATACTGAAAAGCTCGTGCTTAATTTTAAAATTGTACGGCTTTTTTCTTTATAGAGTAATTAAAAGAATTTTATATTTGATTTTAGTGAGAGAAAAGATAAAATTTAATAATCATCCTTTCTACATCTTCTGTATGGATGCTTGCAGGCCTAATTATATGAATAATGAAACAAAGGATATACAGATAGTATCATCACGACATATTCTTAAGAAATTTTTGAGGAAGTCACTTTGCAAGGTTATCATTATTTGATATAATGAACATAAGAAGGTGGTAAAACTATGGCACAGGAATATATTGCGTTAAAAGAAAAAAACAATGATGGCGTGATTGCGCTTAGTACATCTGCTTTTTCAACGATTGCGAAAATTGTTGTGGAGGAAGATGAAAATTTGAAGCTTGCGAAACCAAGCAGTCCGCTAAAATATCCATTGAATTGCAAAATTGTGGATGATCAGCTGATTTTATCTGTTGATGTAAAAGTCAAATACAATGTAAATGTGCAGGATGTCTGCAGTAAAGTACAAAGTAAGATCTTTGAAAATATTGAACATATGACCGGGTATAAACCTGATGTAATTGATATCCGTGTATCTGGCTTTAGTTTTTAAAGAAATCCCTTACGGATTTCTTTTTTTTAGGAAGGAGTGTGTTGTTGTTTGGTAAGTTTAAAGAATTGTCTGGTAATTGGAATTAGTTCACGTGCCTTATTTGATTTGGATGAAGAAAATCGGATTTTTGAAGAACAGGGTTTGGATGCATATGCAAAATGGCAAATTGATCATGAACAGGATATTTTACGTCCAGGAAGTGGGTTTGCGTTAGTAAAGGCATTATTAAAACTAAATGAAATCAGTAAAGAGCGTGTTGTAGAAGTACTTGTTATGTCCAGAAATTCTCCGGATACCTCTTTAAGAATTTTCTCATCCATCGAACATTATGGATTGGACATTACACGAGCTGTATTAAGTGGAGGAACTTCGCTTTCTGCATACTTAAAAGCGTTTGGTGTTGATTTGTTTTTAAGTGCGAATGAAGGGGATGTAAAGGATGCCATCAACAGTGGTTTTGCGGCTGGGCGCATTTATACGAATACGATTTATGATTTTGACCCAATGAAGGAATTGAAACAGATTCGTATTGCTTTTGATGGGGATGCGGTTTTGTTTAGTGATGAAGCAGAACGTATTTTCCAAAAAGATGGATTAGAGGCGTTTGTAGAAAATGAAAAACAAAATGCACGAAAAGAACTTCCAGAAGGACCTTTCGCGAAGTTTTTAAAGACCATCAGTGATTTACAGAAACGTTTTGAACCGGAAAGCTCTCCGATTCGTACCGCACTTGTTACAGCACGCAATGCTCCAGCACATGAGCGTGTTGTACGTACTTTGCGTGCATGGGATGTACGTATTGATGAAGCCTTCTTTTTAGGAGGTATTTCAAAAACAGAAGTGTTAAAAGCTTTTGAACCTCATATCTTCTTTGATGATCAAAAAGTGCATGCGGATTCTGCAAGCAATGTAGTACCTAGTGCACAGGTTCCATGGAAGAATGAAAAACAGTAAAATGGTATTACTTAAACTGCTTTTATGATAAAATAAAATAGTGAAATGGAGGATTTTTATGGCAGCGGTTAGACATAAATTAAGAGAACAGGCGATGACGAGCCTTTATCAGCATTTATTATTGAAAAAAGATATTCGAGAGGCGGTATATGATGTCGTTGGGACAAATGAAATTGATCCTTTCCTTTATACCATTACCATTGATGCGGTAAAGTATAAAGACAGTTATATCAAACAGATTGATGCACAGCTTCGTGATGGCTGGACATTTGAGCGTTTAGGGTTTGTAGAAAGATCAATTCTTCTTTTGGCATGTTGTGAAATTGATTTGGAAACAGCACCAAAAGCAATTGTTATTAACGAAGCTATTACATTAGCGAAACGTTATTGTGATGATGATACATACAAACTTGTAAATGGAGTGTTAGACCGTCTATGAAACAAAATGTTTTCAGTGTTTCTTCTTTAGTTCATTATCTAAAGCAAACACTGGATAACGACAGCAATATTCGCTCAATTCTTATCAAAGGAGAAATCAGCAACTTTACAAATCATCGAAGTGGACACTGGTATTTTACTTTGAAAGATGCGAAATCTCGTATTAGCTGTGTGATGTTTGCATCCTATGCATCTCGATGCCGTTTCTTGCCAAAAGAGGGAACAAAAGTCATTGTAAGTGCTTCAGTTTCTATGTATGAAGCTGGCGGAAGTTTACAGTTATATGTAAATGGCATGCAGGCAGATGGGCTTGGCGATTTGTTTTTACAGCTGGAACAGATAAAAAAGAAACTTTCTATGGAAGGACTGTTTGATCCAAACCATAAAAAATCACTTCCTGTATATCCTATGCGAATTGGTGTTATCAGTGCTAGAACAGGTGCTGCCATACAGGATATTCTGACAACGATTTCTCGAAGATGGCCATTAGCTGAAGTTTGTTTTTATCCAAGTCTTGTACAGGGAATTTCTGCCAGTGAGGATATTATAAAAAATCTAATGCGAGCAGATGCTGATGGACATGATGTCATTTTGCTGGCAAGAGGTGGAGGTTCTATAGAAGATTTATGGTGTTTTAATGATGAAAAACTGGCACGTTGTATCTATGCAATGCATACGGTCATTGTAACTGGAGTTGGCCATGAAACAGACACGACACTGGTGGATTATGTAAGTGATGCCAGAGCACCAACACCAACAGCAGCCGCAGAACTTATTACACCGAATATTTCAGAAGTTGGTTTGCATATCATGAAGATGAAAACCGTATTGGTCAATGATATGAAACATCGTTTAGAAAAAGAAAAAGCAGCATTAAAGCCACTGCAGGAACATCGCTATATGAAAGATCCATTATCTTATGTGGCAGATAGCCAGATGAAACTTGCTATGCATGTAAAAGAACTAAGTATCATGGAACATCAGGTACATGCATGGTCACAGAAATTATCTTCGCTATCTTCTCATTTGGGACTTTATGCCAAGAAAATCGAAAGAGAAAAAATGGAAGATGTCAAGCAAAAACAAAATCTTCTATTCGTAAATATGGAACATTATAAACAAAAAGCAAATGAAAATTATATGGAAAAAGTTCGTCTGTTAGATGCTTTTAGTCCATTAAAAATATTAACACGTGGATATACCTTAACTTATCGTAAGGAACATTTAGTAAAAAGTATTCAGGATGTAGAAGAACAGGATGCTTTGCGTATTCGTATGCAGGATGGATATATCCATACAAAAGTAACAAAGAAGGAGGGGCTGTAAATGAGTGAAAAACTACCTTTTAAACAATCCATGCAGCGCTTGGAAGAAATTATTGGAATGCTTGAAAAAAATGAAATTGAATTAGAGGAAGCAATTTCTCTTTTTGAAGAAGGTTTGAAACTGGTAAACAGCTGTGATTCTCAGTTGAAAAACTTTGAAAATAAAGTAGAAGAATTATTAAAGACATATCAGGAGGACAGCAGCAATGTCTGAGTTTGAAACATATCTGTCTACTGTCTTGGATGATGTGAAAAACTCTACGGTAAAAGAAGCGATGCGCTATTCTTTAATGGCAGGGGGAAAGCGAATTCGCCCACAGCTTTTATTATCGACGTTGAAAGCGTATGGCGCAAATGCGCATGTCGGTTACAAGGCAGCAGCAGCCATCGAGATGATTCATACGTATTCTTTGATTCATGATGATTTGCCTGCGATGGATAATGATACGCTTCGAAGAGGAAAACCTACCTGTCATGTCAAATATGGCGAAGCCAATGCGATTTTGGCAGGAGATGCTTTATTGACACAGGCTTTTGTGTTAGGAGCAAATGCGTGTGAAGAAGCAGATATAAACTGTCATATCGTTTCCCTGCTAAGTCGATACAGCGGGGCAGATGGTATGGTGTTAGGACAGTGTCTGGATTTGGAAGGGGAAGCAAAAAAAGATATTACACTGGAAGAAATGAAAGAAATTCATTACTATAAAACCGGTCGTTTATTAACGCTTCCTTTCTTATGTGCTGCCTATTTGACACATAATGAAAAAGATATTCCTGTATGGGAAAATATTGGTTCTTTATTAGGGTTATCTTTTCAGATACAAGATGATGTTTTGGATGTAACTGCCGATGAAACAGAGCTTGGTAAAAACATCAACAGTGATGCAGATAACAATAAAACAACTTATGTTACACTTTTAGGTATAGAAGATGCACTTTCACAGGCCAACGCTTATTATGAAGAAGCACTCTGCCTACTGGATACGCTAAAAATCAACAAAGAACCATTAATGGAAGTCTTTGTAGCTTTACTGCATCGAAAAAAATAAAGAGGTGATACACATGAATCTTTTTGATATAAAAGATCCTTCTATTATCAAAACGATGTCAATAAAAGAAATGGAAGATTTAGCGAAAATGATTCGTTCATTTCTGATTGAAAACATATCCAGAACGGGTGGACATTTATCCAGTAATCTGGGTATCGTGGAATTAACAATTGCAATGCACTATGTATTTTCTTCTCCAAAAGATAAATTCATATTTGATGTTGGGCATCAGTCTTATGTGCATAAGATTTTGACCGGAAGAAGTGCAGAGTTTGCGCATTTGCGTCAGTATAAAGGAATCAGTGGATTTCAGAAGCGAAAAGAAAGCATACATGATGTATGGGAGGCAGGACATTCTTCTACATCCTTGTCTGCTGCACTGGGTATGGCAACCGCAAGAGATTTAAACCATGAAAACTTTCAGGTCGTACCTGTCATTGGTGATGGGGCTTTGACAGGTGGAATGGCAATGGAGGCCTTAAATCAGATTGGCAGTGACAAGCGTAGAATGGTCATTATTTTCAATGATAATAATATGTCTATCTCAGAAAATGTAGGTGCTATGGATCAGGCATTTACAAAATTAAGAGTAAGCAAGCCATACACAACTTTAAAACATGATTTAAAAGGGGCATTATCAACTTCCAAATTTGGAAAAAGTGTTTTGCATACGATGCAGAATGTAAAAAATGCAGTGAAGGAAAATGTGGTCGATACTTCTATTTTCGGTGATTTTAATTTGGATTATATCGGACCAATTGATGGGCATAATCTTCCTTCTTTGATTCGTGTTTTAAAGCTTGCAAGTGAAAATGATGGGCCGGTCGTTGTCCATGTACTGACCAAAAAAGGGAAAGGATATTCCTATGCGGAAGAGGATAAAACGGGAAGCTGGCATGGAGTATCTCCTTTTGATGTAAGAACTGGTAAATCTTTATCGCAAATGCCAATGGGACATGCTTCATGGAGTGAAGTTATGAGCAGTACACTTACAAGTCTTGCGGCAAAAAATAAAGATATCGTTGCGATTACACCAGCTATGAAAAGTGGCAGTAAACTGCAAAACTTTTTTGATAAATATCCAGAGCGAAGCTTTGATTGTGGAATTGCGGAAGAGCATGCAATGACTTTTGCGGCAGGTTTGGCTGTCAGTGGCAAACGTCCTTTTATTTCTGTATATTCCTCTTTCTTGCAGCGTGCCTACGATCAAATAAACCATGATGTTGCACGTATGAACTTGCCGGTTGTGATTGGAATTGATCGCTGTGGCCTTGTTGGGGAAGATGGAGAAACCCATCATGGCGTCTTTGATATTGCGATGCTTCGTCATATTCCTAATATGATACTTTCTCAGCCTAAAGATGCGAAAGAAGCGCAAAATCTGCTGTATTCTGCATTTCAGCAGAAGGAACACCCATATGCAATACGTTATCCTAGAGGAAATGTTCCTTTTGAAAAAGCAAAAGAATATACATATATTGAACCTGGAACATGGACAAGCTGGTCATTCGATGAACATAGCCGTTTAATCATCATTACGTATGGTGATTGTGTAGATAAAATCATTTCAAAAGCACAGGTAAATCAAATGCCAATTACCGTTGTCAATGCTCGTTTCTTTAAACCGCTGGATGGGGATATGCTGGAGCGTCTATGTCAGATGGAACTTCCTATTTTACTTTATGAAACTGATATGCTTGCGGGTGGATTAAGCAGTTCTATTTTAGAATATGCCAATGATCATGGATATACTCGTCATTTTGTTCGTTTAGGAATTGAAGATCATTTTGTAGAACATGGAAGTATATCACAGTTAAGAAAATTAGAACGACTGGATATCAATTCTTTATTTGATATCATTTCCAGTTATTTATAGGAGTTTAACTATGCGATTAGATGCATTTCTTGTAGAGAAAAAATATTTTGAAACACGCAGCAAGGCACAGGACGCGATTCAAAAAGGACTTGTGAAAGTAAATGGAAAAGCAATTCAGAAAAACAGCTATCCAGTAAATGAAGATATGGAAATTCATGTAGAGCAGGAAGATATTGCTTTCGCAAGTCGTGCCGGATTTAAGCTTTATGATGTTTTAGAACCATTTGAGATTTCCTTAAAACATAGAACCGTTATTGATGTCGGTGCCAGTACTGGTGGTTTTAGCGATGTCTGTTTAAAAGAAGGTGCAGATTTTGTATATGCCGTTGATGTTGGAAAAGACCAGCTGCTGCCTCGTTTAAGAGAAGACAGTAGAGTTTGCTGCATGGAAGGTGTAAATTGTCGTTATTTAACAAAAGAAATGTTTGATCGTCCCATTGATTTTGCATGCATGGATGTATCTTTTATTTCTATTAAACTTATTCTTCCTGCACTGTTTTCCATAATGTCAAAAAAAGAACTGGTTGTATTAATCAAGCCGCAATTTGAAGCAGGAAAGAAAAACATTGGGAAAAATGGAGTCGTAAAAGATGAGAAGGTACATATACAGGTATTAAAAGATATTGTTTCTTTTGTTGAAGATGCCGGACTTTATGTAAAACATTTATGTGCCAGCAGTATACTAGGAAGAGATGGAAATAAAGAATTTGTCATGCATATTGTAGAAAATCCATGTCATTGTGTATTTTCTTATAAACAAATCGTAAAAGATTATGTAGTAAAACGTTAGGAGGTGAGTTCATGTTAAAACAAATCTATGTAAAAGACTTTATTTTATTAGATGAAGTACAATTGGATTTTAGTGAACATATGTCTGCTTTTACCGGAGAAACCGGTGCAGGGAAATCTTTGCTTATGGATGCGATTGGAGTATTAAAAGGAGATCGTGTCAGTGCTGGAATGGTAAAAGAAGGGAAAAAGAAGGCTATCATTGAGGGGGTATTTGAAATTCCCTGCAATCATGAAGCTTCTAGAATTCTTGAAGAAGGCGGATTTGAATTAGAAGATCAGCTGGTTATTGTAACAAGAGAAATAAGTGCTGATGGGAAAAGCAATGTGCGCATCAATCATCGCTTATCGACCGTTTCTTTTTTGAAACAAGTATTTTCTTCTCTTATCGATATTCACTCGCAGCATGATACACAATACCTTTTACACTCCAAATATCACTTATCTTTACTTGATAAATTCGGTGTAGACAAGACATTGCTGGAACGCTGCAAAAATGCTTATCAAAACTATAAAAGTATTGTCGACTACATGGAAGAAATGCTTCGTGAAGACTACAATGAAGACGATTTGGAATTTTTAACATATCAGCTAAACGAGATCGAAGATGCAAACTGTAAAGAAAATGAATTAGAAGAATTAGAATTGCAGCAGAAAAAGCTTCAATCCTATGAAAAAATATGCTCTACTGTTCAAAATTGCGTAGAGTTGCTGGAGGCAGATGAAGGAATTTCCAATCAGTTGTATGAAGTATCAAGACAAATCGGTACACTTAATGAAGATTCTTTTTTTGAAGAGATTCAAAATGAAGTAACGGATGTATATTATCGTTTAGATGATATCCGGGATCGATTAAAAAATTATGTGGACAGCATGGAATATGATGAAGAAAATTTTGCTATGATGCAGGATCGAATTTATCAGCTTCATAAACTTTATCGAAAATATGGAGGAAGTTATGATGCACTCATGCGAAAAAAAGAGGAACTGCAATCACATATTGATTCCATTTTGCATCGACAGGAGTTTCTTGAAAGAGAAGAAAAGAAAAAAGCAAAAGCATGGAATGAATACAAAAGCATTGCAGATGAAGTGCATAAACAGCGTATTTGTGTAAGTAAAAAACTAGAAGAAAGCATACTTGCACAGCTTCACGATCTTCAGCTTCCAAATGCACAGTTTAAAGTATCTATCGAAGAAACACAGGGAAATGCAGCTGGCTATGATAAAGTAGAATTTTTGATTTCTATGAATCGAGGAGAGCGCTTAAAAAGTTTATCTATGACTGCCAGTGGCGGAGAACTATCCCGATTTATGCTTGGATTAAAATGTGTATTTACTCGTCTTCAGGGAATCGAAACCATTATCTTTGATGAAATTGATACAGGAGTAAGCGGCAGTGTTGCCTTTTCAATTGGAAAGAAAATGCAGGAGCTTTCAAAACAGGTACAAGTATTTTGTGTAACACATCTTGCAGCTGTTGCGGCTTGTGCTCATCAGCACTATATTGTAGAAAAACATCAGGATGATGCCTCTACAACGACATCGATTCATGAACTTGAAGAAAAAGAAAGAATCGAACATTTAGCTTGGATTTCCAGCAATTCTTCCAGCACCTCTGCTTTAGAAGCGGCCAGGGAACTTTTGGAAAAAGCACAAATTGAATCATAATATATATAAGTTTTCTTCATGAAGTATGCTTTCTGAGACACACTAGTAATCAGGAGGTGATACTTTGTCTAGAAAACTTTTTTCTTTTCTCTTATGTTTTTTCTTCCTGTTTATAACACCGCAGTCAGTTTATGCGGCACAAGAAGTTTATTTAGGTGGAGACAGCATAGGAATAAAAGCAGAATATGATGGAGTGATGATTACAGGAACATATTCCTTTCAGGCAAATGGAAAAACATACGATCCATCGTCAACTTTTTTGCTTGGAGATGTCATCATTCAATGCAAAGGAGAAGTTATTTCTAATTTGGAACAGTTATATGCCATACTTTCCTCTTTACAAAATACAGAAAATACAGTCGATGTAAAAATTAAAAGAAATGATAAAATCATAGATAAACAGTTAGTAACGGTTTATGATGAAAAAAAGAATAACTTTCAAAGCGGATTGTATGTAAAAGATAGTATTACGGGAGTTGGTACACTTACCTATATTGATCCAGGCACAATGAAATATGGTGCGTTGGGACATGAAATAACAGATGCAGACTTAAAAAAGATTGCGCCAATTCAATCCGGTTCTATTTATGATTCTAGAGTAACTTCTATACAAAAAGCACAAAAAGATGTACCAGGGCAAAAACATGCAGCTATCGACTATACAAAACAAATTGGAGATGTAAATACAAATACGCCTATAGGTATTTATGGAAATTACTTTGGCAACAAGGAGCATTCCTTGATTCCTTGCGCATCGAAAGAAGAAATTGTATTAGGAGAGGCATATTTTTATACGGTTATTGATGGTAATACAGTAGAACCTTTTAAAATTGAAATCACAAAACTGCATTCACAAAAGGAAAGCGACATAAAAGGAATCGAATTTCGTATTGAAGATGAAAGGTTAAAACAGAAAACAAATGGTATCGTACAGGGAATGAGTGGTTCTCCAATCGTACAAAATGGAAAGCTGATAGGTGCAGTTACACATGTTATCTCAAGTGATCCTATGAAAGGATATGGTGTATATATCGACTGGATGCTGGAAAATACGAAACAGTAAAATACAAAATAAAATAATCTAATAAAAAAGGAACTAACTTACGATTTGTTATTTTCATAGCCCGTAATAGTTCCTTTTAACATAGTATAGTATGTTTAACCTCTATAAATAGAATGTACTATGTTTTATGTCTTACTTTTTTGTTAAATGCATTTTCAAGTAAAACCATGTATTTTCCAGTTTTCATCGCAAGACAATAATGAAATGGAATCCAAAGAAAAGGCAAAAAATATAAGTATATTGAAATAAAAAGTAAAAGCAATTGATCTATAGAATAAAAAAGTAAAGTGCCCCAAAACAAAGAAATAAGCAGAAGATGTATAATACTTTTTACATGCTTTATAGAATATATAAAAGAAAGGCGATGAACAATCCAATGATATATAACTTGAACAAATTGAAGAAGAACAGGCAGTAATAGAATTGCTAGTACTATATTAACAGAGAAAAGAAAGTATAGAAATATAGACCATAATAGGATAAAAACAATGAGAAATAAGAAAAGCTTTATATCTTTGTTCACTTCCATTTCCTCAGAAAAGGATATAAGCAAAGGCTTTCTTTCAGGAGGAAAGGTTTTGTTTACAGATAAATACCAATGATGATAACCATAAGAGATAATATATATAATAAATGGCAAGATGACGGTAGTGATCCATAAATTGAATGTTCCATTTTGAACATGATTTACAAAAGTTTCATAAGAAAGTTCATGTGTGAATTCACTATGTATATAAAAACGCGTAATATAATAAAACCCTACAAAAGATAGGAGTAATATTATACAAAATATAAAATGTGATTTTAAGAAATGTTTCATAAATATCCCTCACTTTTTAATGATTTTAACATAGTATAAATAACTTCATCTATCTTAATTAGATAAACTTTTATGTGACTTAAAAACTATCCTTTTGATTATTTGATCTTTACTTAAGTTTCTTTTTTATTCTTGTTATATCTAAAGATTACTTTAAAAAGGACACAAATCGACAAAAAGAAAGAAATCGCTTACTCTTTTTTAGATTTTTCATAGAATTTTTTATCTTTTTGAAAATATTCGACAAATTAAGTGAAATTTTTCCAGGACACATTCGTATAATTTGAAATCGTAAAGGAGAAGAAAATAATGAAGGAAAAGATGAGTGTGTATATAGTGGATGATAATATTGATATGATCCACTGTATGAAGGAAAAGTTTTACAAGAATGATACATATGAGGTAATTGGCAGTGCAGGGAATGGGGAACAATGCATAAGGGAATTAGCAGGCAAGCATGTTGATGTTTTAATTCTAGATTTAATTATGCCAAAAAAAGATGGTGTTTCTGTATTGAAAGAAATGAAAGAAAACAGAATAGAGGCTGATCATATTTTATGTACAACGCCATTTATCAACGAAATTATTATATCGTCAATTCAGGATTACAAAATTGACTATATTTTAATGAAACCATTTGAGATTGAAACCATGATTGATAAACTGGATAATATTTGCGGTTATGCGAAAGCAAGTAAAAAGCAGATGCTGATGGATATGAATTTAAATGAGGATGAAAAAGAAAGACTTGCGAAATTAGAACTGGAAAGCGAAATTACAGAACTATTACATGAAATTGGAATTCCAGCTCATATTAAGGGGTATATGTATTTACGAACTGCAATATTAGAAACGTATTTGAATGTTGATTTTTTAGGACAGATTACAAAAGTTTTATATCCCGAAATAGCGAAAAGATATAGTACAAGTGCCTCTCGTGTTGAAAGAGCTATTCGACATGCAATTGAAGTAGCATGGAACAGAGGAAATATTGATGCTATCGATGATATCTTTGGATATACAATATCCGCCAGCAAAGCTAAACCTACAAATTCTGAATTTATTGCGATGATTTCTGATAAACTGCGCTTAGAACATCGATTAAAAAATAAAAATGTAAGAATGCAGATGTATCGCTAGAATTTCTAAACAAAACACTGTATAATACCTCTTACGAGGGTGATGATATGGCAGGACGAGTGATTTTTCATGTAGATTTAAACTCCTTTTTTGCAAGTGCAGAAATCTTAAAAAACTCTGCATTGGAAGGGCAGCCAGTTGTTGTGGCTGGCTTACATAGAAGAAGTGTTGTTTCTACCGCAAGCTATGAGGCAAGGAAATATGGAGTAAACAGTGCAATGCCTTTAATGATGGCATTGGAAAAATGTCCTGACCTTGTAGTTGTTCAAGGGGATTACAGCTGGTATGAAGAATTAAGCAAACGCTTCTTTCAATATTTACGAAAATTCACCCCTTTTGTAGAACCTGCCAGCATAGATGAAGCCTATATGGATGTAACAGAGGTTATCAAGAAATATAAACGTCCTATGGATCTGGCATGGATTCTTCAAAAAGGAATTTATGAAGATTTAAAACTTCCATGCAGCATTGGTGTAGCACCAAATAAATTTCTAGCAAAAATGGCCAGCGATATGCGAAAACCAATGGGTATTACCATTTTACGAAAACAGGAAATTGCCAAAAAATTATGGCCTTTGCCTATTGGAGACTTATGGGGCATTGGTAAAAAAAGTGTTTCTATTCTGGAAGCTAATGGCATTTCTACCATTGGAGATTTCGCAAATCCAGACAATGAATCTAAGATCTTAACACTTTTAGGAAAACATGCCTATACAAGCATACAAAATGCCAGAGGAAATGGAAATTCTGCTTTATCTTATAATTCCAGTGTGCAGTCTATTTCTCAATCAACAACACTGGATAGTGATGTAAGCGATTATGATGAAATCAAAACTGTTTTTTATAGACTTGCAAAATCTTTAAGCAGAAGAGCAAAAGAAGATCATATAAAGGGTTCTTTGATATCTGTATCCATTCGTTATTTCGATTTTACCAATATGGTACGAAGTCAAACGATACATGAATATACCAATGAAGAATCGATTTTAATGGAAACTGCCATGCTGCTGTTTGACAAGCATTATAATGGTCTTCCCATACGACATTTAGGAATTTCCTTAGGTTCCTTATACAGTGCTGATAAAACCATTGATCAAATGAGTATTTTCCAGGAAGAAAGCGAAGATACAAACAGTATTTATAAAGTTTTGGAAGAATTAAATAAATTAATGCCAGATGCTCATCTTATTTGTGCAGCACAGGCATCTGCAAAAAAGGATGAAAAATGACGATGAAAAGAAGGAGGTTATCCTTCTTTTTTTTCATATACTCTAGTGAGGAGGAAGTATATGCACAAAAAAAGAACATATCATGGTTTTCTAAAAAAGTATCATAACGTATATCTCTATATAGGGATTCTTGTTGGATGTGGGATTATTGCTGGAAGTATAATGTCTTCCTATATTGATGTTAGTGATACCCAATATTTATCTTCTTTTCTAACTACAATTGATTCTAATGTAAGCAAGTACGATTATTTTGTAAGTGAATTTTTTTCAGGTATTTTGTTCATCCTTTTAATATTCTTTTTAGGTACAAGCATTGCTGGTATTCCACTCATTAGTTTTGTTGCCTTTACCAAAGGGCTGCAGATTGGTTTTTCAGCTGCCTTGTTTGTTGTAACGTATCATTTAAAAGGTATCGCTGGTATTGTTATGACTTTGTTTCCGCAGGTCTTTTTTGATTTGCTGGCAACTTTTTTAATATCAGCAAGTGCCATTCAGTTATCTATGTATCTTATATATGCGACAAGCAATAGAGAAAAGCTTGATTTTCGCAAATTAACAAACAGTGTATTAAATGACATTTTGATTTGTTTTATCATCTTGCTTATTGGCTCTTATTTGAAATCTACCCTTGTAATTGAATGTATAAAACTATTTAATCTCATGTAAAATTCCTGTATAATGAATACAAAAAGGAGTACATGCTGTGAAAAAAGAATATACATACGATTATGTGAATGGAACTGATGTTTATTTATATCAGAAAAAAGGAATGTTTCGTATCAATACGGACACTGCTTTGCTGGCACATTTTATGAGAATAGAAAAAGGGGAGCGTGTTTTAGATATAGGTACAAATAATGGCGCATTGCTTGCGGTAGCTGCAAAATATGCTCCTTCTATGCTGTATGGGGTAGAAATACAGGATGAAGCCGCAAAACTAGCGAGATATAATATGGAACATTTAGGAATAGAAAATGCCATCATTTTAAGTGGAGATGTTCGAAATATGTCCTTAGAAAAGGTAGATGTTGTTATATGCAATCCTCCTTATTTCAAAACTGAGGAAGATAGTCATATCAATCTGTCTTATGAACTTGCTACTGCTCGTCATGAAACCTACCTTACTTTAGATGAGCTTTGTAAGAAAGTCAGTGAAGTATTACAGGAAAAAGGAAGGTTTTATATGGTGCATCGTGCAAATAGAATCTGTGATATCATCGAAGCTTTACGAAGACATCGGCTAGAACCAAAAAGCATGCAGTTTGTATATGATGAAGCAAAAGAAGAAGCTATCAGTGTTTTGGTTGAAGCCTGCAAAGATGGAAAAGCAAACCTTCATGTTTTAACACCAAAAATGATAAAACGATAAAAAGACCTGTTTGTCATAAGAAATTATGAAAACAGGCCTTTTTTGCATATTGTTATTTTATAATAATTTAGCTAATCCATTATTTAAACAAAATGTAAGGTTTAATGTACGCTCATTCTGATTAGCAAAACGAATCGTAGCTAAATGATTATCTAATTTTAAAATTGTTCCTTCTCCTAAAGATTCATGCATGATTTTACGTCCTCTTCTTGGAAGTGCAGGTGCTTGTCTTTCAACATTTTGTGGTGCTACATTTTCTTTTTCAGGCTTCTTGAAAAGTTCTAAAAGGAAAGATGATGGTCTTAATCTTGTATTTCCCACACGTTTCGCAAATAAAAATTCCAAATGATCCTGTGCCTTCATCATTGCCAGATAAAGTCTTTTTCTTTCTGTATCCTCTTCAGTTAAAGGGAACAAAGACTGCTGCATATCCATTACATAAACTTCGCTACATTCCTCTATTTCACAAGTATCAATACTATCAAGGATAATACGTGCTGTGTCTGGATAGGTTGCAGAAGCAAGTGTACGCAGACATGTAGTTACATCTTTTGGATCTGTATAACGTTCACACAATGCCTGGAAAGCAACCATAGCAGGATGTGATAAGGAAATATTTTCCTGAATCAAAAAACGTCGATATTCCAGCTTTTGTAAAACAAACTGAAACATAGCAAGACTGGATGCATTTTGAATCATACGGAAATTTTCAATATATTTACGAATCCCATTTTTTATTTCAGCCTTTACATTTGCATTCATAATCGCCTGATATACATCAAAATCATCATTTTGTGATAATTGTTCCGCAATGCTCTGGTATGTTTTTTCGCTGCATTTTATATTCAATTTAGATGAAATAGCTTCAAATGCCAAAAGATTTCTAGGATCTGTCAATAAATCAAAAAAGTGCATCATATCGGTAATAAAAGAATATTTGAAAAAGTATTTGATCGATGGACATTGAAAATTAATTTCATTCTTTACAAATAAATCCATCAATGGAAGCAGCATCTCTTTGTTTCTTGCTAAAAACAGACATTTCCCTTGAGAAGCTTTTGCTTTTTCTTCTGCATAGGCATACAGTTCTGTTTCTGTTTGAAATCCTTTATAAAAGCAAACATCTTTTTCTATTTCCTGTGTTTCTTCCATATCTTTATGGAAATAAAAAGATTCAGCAAGTGACAAAATAGCAGGAGCATTTCGATAGTTTGTTTTTAATTCAAATCGCTCCACAGACGCATAGGTTGATTCTAATGCCTGAAGCGGCTGCAAATCAGCTGCATGACGCAAAGACAATTGCTGGTGTTCATCATAAAATAAATGAAGCTGTTTTTCATTGTTCACTAATCTATGCAAAATCAAATGCGCCAAAAAAGGGAGTTCCTGTGCATCATCTACATGAATATATTGAATGTTTGAACAAAGCGAAGCCAAAGATGTTGTTGATAAAAGCTGAAATGCATGTACCAGCAAATCTTCAAAATCATAAATTTTCAAACGTTCTTTTTCTTTTTCATACTGTTTAAACAAATAAGCAAAATCTACATCTATATTTGGAATACGAATTGCCTGTATTTCTTTCTCACTCATCATGCTTGTTTTAGATAAAGCAATCTTGCTCATAATACATTCACATTCTTCAAAAGATAAATCTAAATTAAAATGTTTTTTTACAAGGCGCATAACAATAGAACCAAGGTCTTTATACGCTTTCCATGTTTCTATATCATGCTGCGCATTGTACTTTTTAATAAGCTGATAACAAAAACTATACAAGGTAATAAAAGAAGGGTATTTTTCCTCTTCACTCCACTTCTGTTTAAAGCGAATCGTATTGCTTTTGATTTTATAACGAGAACCAGCAATATTTAACATTTGTGAATATGGTATTCCTTCTTCATATAAAGCATGGATACGCTGTAAATAAACTTCAGTTTTAGCACATCCGCTTAATCCCTCAATGGCACAAACCTGTGCCTTGCTCTTTATAATTTGACTAAATGTAAAATTTTCTGATTGTAGTGTACTCATTCTAACCTCCAAAAAAACGAAGTGATTCAATTATAGTACAAATCGAATAGGATTTTCAAATGTTTTTTTAAAAAATTGATGTAGATTTTACAATCTGCAGAAATGATTTTTAGACGCTTTTTAATACAAATACATCTTCATGTATGTTATAATAAAAAAGGTGAGTTTATGCAGATTAAGGATGCTTTGGAAGATTATATGCACTATCTTCAAGTTGTAGAAAATAAAGCTTTATCCAGTGTTTCATCCTATCGATGTGAACTGAAACAGTATCTGGGTTTTCTGAACAGTAAAAACGTTGATGAAATGAACGATATTGATGATTTGTTAATTGAAGAGTTTTTATCTTTGCAGCAGCAAAACAAAACAAACACAAGCATAAATCATATGATAACAACATTACGAATGTTTCATCGCTATATATCCATGAGCTATCCTGCTATACATGATCCAACATTGCATATCAAAAGTCGCAAAACTGCTAGAAAATTGCCTGCGTTTTTTAATACAGCTGATATAGAAAGACTTTTGGACAGTTTTTCAAACAGTGATAATGACTTGTTTCATAAAGCCATGCTGGAAATCTTATATGGCTGCGGTCTGCGTGTAAGTGAATTATGTTCTTTACGTTTAAATCAAACACACCTGGAACAAGGATATTTGAGAGTAATTGGAAAAGGGGACAAAGAGCGCATGGTTCCTATGAACCAAAGAAGTGTCAAAGCACTTTCCCTTTATTTAGAATTTGTACGTCCTTCATGGGTAAAAAATCGAAATTCCTATGTTTTTATAACAAAAAGTGGACATATGGTATCTAGACAATATGTGCATACGCTAATAAAACAAAAACTGCAGGAATTAGGGCTGGATGAAAGATTATCTGCGCATAGTTTTCGCCACAGCTTTGCAAGCCATTTATTAGATGGCGGCGCAGACTTGCGTTCACTGCAGGAACTTTTAGGACACAGTGATATCTCAACCACCCAGATTTATACACATGTACAGACAAAAAGATTGAAAGAAGCTTATGCTTCTTTTCATCCAAAAGCAAAGGAGGAACATAAATGAAAAAATATAAAAGAGTATTTACCATCGTTGTTGATTCATTGGGAGTTGGTGCTTCCTGGAATGCGAAAGATTATGATGATGAAGGCTGTGATACGCTGGGGCATATTTCTGAACACATGGAAGATTTCAAAATCCCTAATCTTGTAAAGCTTGGACTGGCAAACCTTCATCCGCTAAAAAATATAGAAGGTGTTCAAGAACCATTGGCATATTATGGAAAAATGCAGGAAGCAAGTGTTGGAAAAGATACTATGACTGGCCATTGGGAAATGATGGGACTATATATCACAACACCATTTCAGACTTTTACAGATACAGGATTCCCTCAGGAATTATTAGATGAGCTGACTCGTCGCACGGGTCATAAAATCGTTGGAAACAAAGCTGCAAGTGGAACAGAAATCTTAGATGAACTGGCAGAACATGAAATTGCGACAGGGGATATGATTGTTTATACTTCCGCCGACTCTGTACTACAGATTTGTGGAAATGAAGAAACATTTGGATTGGACGAACTATATCGCTGCTGTGAAATCGCAAGAGAAATCACAATGAAACCTGAATGGAAAGTAGGACGTGTTATCGCACGACCATATACAGGAAAGAAAAAGGGCGAATTTGTTCGTACAGCAAATCGTCATGACTATGCTTTAAAACCATATGGACGCACAGTGTTAAATGCTTTAAAAGATGAAGGATACGATGTGCTTAGCGTTGGGAAAATCAATGATATTTTCGTTGGGGAAGGCATTAGCGAAGCATATAAATCAAAAAGCAGCGTGCATGGCATGGAACAGGTTATTGAGTTGATGGACAAAGACTTTAATGGGCTGTGTTTTGTCAATTTAGTTGATTTTGATGCCTTGTGGGGACATAGAAGAAACCCTGTAGGATATGGGCAGGAATTGGAACGTTTTGATGAAAAACTTGGAATTGTTTTAGATAAATTAAATGATGATGATTTATTGCTGATTACAGCAGATCATGGAAATGACCCTACATTTAAGGGAACAGATCACACAAAAGAAATGGTTCCTTTAATTGCATACAGTCCTTCTATGAAAGGACATGGTTTAATGCCATTAAGAAAGACATTCGCTGATTTAGGGGCTAGCATCGCAGATAACTTTGATGTTTCTATGCCTGAAAATACAATTGGCGAAAGTATTTTGGATATGTGGAAATAAAGAGAGGTAGATGTATTTATGAGTAATTGCAGTACTTGTCCTAGTAAAGGAAAATGTGGTAAAAATGAAGATTCCTGCGGAATCAAAAACAACCCTAAAAACAAGATCAAACACGTTGTTGGTGTAATGAGTGGAAAAGGCGGCGTTGGTAAAAGCTCTATGAGTGTTCTTTTAGCAAAAGAGCTGGCTCGCCAGGGATTTAAAGTTGGAATCATGGATGCGGATATTACTGGACCTAGTATTCCTCGTTTAATGGGATTGGAAAAAGAAAAGGCGTATGGTACAAATGATGCAATTGAGCCTGTTATCGACAAAGATGGTATTAAAGTAATGTCTTTAAACTTCTTGATGGATGATGAAAATCAGCCAGTTGTCTGGAGAGGTCCTATTGTTGGAAATGCTGTACGTCAGTTCTGGAGTGATGTTGTATGGGAAGAATTAGACTATTTACTAATTGATATGCCTCCAGGAACAGGAGATGTCGCTTTAACGGTTCTACAAAACATTCCGGTAAATGGTGTTGTTATGGTTTCTACACCACAGCCAATGGTATCTATGATCGTTTCAAAAGCTATTAACATGTGCAAACAGGTTAAAGTACCAGTGCTTGGTATCATTGAAAATATGAGCTTTGTAGAATGCCCTGATTGCGGTAAACGCATTGAAATCTTCCAGCATAAGAATACAGAAGAATTTCTGGAAAACAACGAAGTAGAATTATGGGCAGAACTTCCTATGATGGATTGTGTTTCTGCAATTTATAAAGATGATGATTTTACTGTTGAAACTGTAGAAAAAATTCGCTCTTATATGAAACCGGCAGCAGATAAACTTACTGCAGCTTTAAAATAAAACAGTATTAAAATCTGTATTCCAATAAACTGGAGTACAGATTTTTTGTTGTTATTTTCTAGTATATCCATAAGACTTTCTTTCCTGGATTTTCTAAATAAAATTGTTTATTTTTTAATTGTTTTGTGCTATATTATTAAAGGTTTTTTTTAAATAACAAGGTTATAATACCAAAGGAGGAATTTTATATGCCAGGTTATGTTGTTGTAGGTACCCAGTGGGGCGATGAAGGAAAAGGAAAAGTTGTTGATTATCTTGGTTCTGAAATGGATTATGTTGTCCGTTTTCAAGGTGGTAATAACGCAGGACATACAGTCGTTGTTAACGATGATAAAGTCGTCTTGCATTTATTGCCAAGTGGCGTTTTACAGCAAGCTACTTGTATCATTGGTCCAGGAGTAGTTGTTGATCCTTTTGTCTTTTTGAAAGAAATTGCTTCCTTAGAAGAAAAAGGAATGGACACTGGACATGTTAAAATTTCAGACTGTTCCCATATCATTATGCCATACCATGTACGTTTAGATGCATTAATCGAAGAAAGTCTAAAAGAGCAGCGTATAGGAACAACAAAACGAGGTATTGGACCTTGTTATGCAGATAAATATTCAAGATTTGGAATACGCATGGGAGATTTATTAGATTTTGAAAGTTTTAAAGTAAAATTAAAACATGCACTGGAACAAAAAAATATTTTGTTTAAAAATGTTTATCATGATGAAGGTTTTGTATTTGAAGAGCTTGTCGAGCAATTTGCACAGATACGTGAAAAATTAGTTCCAAGAATTATTAATGCTCAGATCGAAGTAAACAATGCATTAGATGAAAACAAACAGGTACTATTTGAAGGTGCGCAAGCTGCCATGCTGGATATTAACTATGGAAACTACCCATATGTTACAAGCAGTTCTCCTACATCTGCCGGTGTATGTACTGGGGCTGGTGTTTCACCTAAAAAACTTGATGTTATCATTGGGATTGCGAAAGCTTATTCAACTAGAGTAGGAGAAGGCCCTTTTGTAAGTGAGCTTCATGATGAAATGGGAGAATGGCTGCGTGAAAAAGGTGGAGAATATGGCGCAACTACAGGACGTCCTAGAAGATGTGGATGGATGGATGTAAATGTAGTAAAACATGCTGCCATGATCAATGGACTAACAGATTTAGTAATTACAAAATTAGATATATTAAGTGGTTTAGACAAAATAAAACTTTGTGTGGCTTATGAAATAGATGGAAAACGTTATGACTACATTCCTTCTAACATGGAAGACCTAAAGAAAGCAAAACCAATTTATGAAGAGCTTGAAGGTTGGAAAGAAGATATCTCGACCATGAAAACATATGAAGAGCTTCCAGAAAACACAAAGAAATACTTGCGAAGAATTGAAGAACTTTGTAAAACAAGAATTTCTATGGTATCGGTAGGTCCTGAAAGAAACTGTAACATCTACATTCATAATATGTTAA
Source organism: Amedibacterium intestinale (assembly GCF_010537335.1). NCBI lineage: Bacteria > Bacillati > Bacillota > Erysipelotrichia > Erysipelotrichales > Erysipelotrichaceae > Amedibacterium > Amedibacterium intestinale. Next base: position 673,965 of record NZ_AP019711.1, on the reverse strand, counting down.
TGAAATAGGGAAATGTCAAAAGACATTTCTTTTTTTTACGCCCCATATGTCGAGTATTGACATAGTGAGAATTTTTGATATATTATATATGACGACACTCGACATATATGGATAGGAGATGTTATAAGTGGCTAGAGATCAATTACAACGATTAAGTGAACCAATGTATTATTTGTTATTAACTTTATTAGAAGAAAATCATGGATATGCTATGATGCATGATATTGAAATGATTTCTAAAGGCCGGGTAAAAGTAGGAACAGGAACTTTATATACCTTACTCGCAAGATTTGAAAAAGAAGGCATCATACGTGCCACAAGAAGTTTAGAAAGAAAAAAATACTATATTATCACAGAGAAGGGAAAAGAACTGTTAAAAGAAGAATATGAAGCTTTAAAAAACCAATTGGATGATGGAAAAGAGATTGAATCAATATAAATTAAAGGGGAGTCTGTATATGAAAATAGAAGAATACTTAATTGATTATTTTCCTTTTGAAAAAAGTGAAATAATAGATTTTCTAAATGAAAAAGCAAAACAGGGTTTAAAAATAAATGGTATTAGTGAATCTGATAATATCTGGACGTTTATAGAAACAAATAGTAAAAACATTCATTATGATATATATTTATTTGGAGAAATTCTCCCTGATATAGAATTTTATGATTCCTGTAAACTTATGGGATGGGATTTTCTGTTTAGAACAAATGATTTTGCGATTTTCTATAATGAAGATAAAGTGCCGCCTCTACCACTGATAGATAAAAGCATGGATAAAGATTTAGAGAATAGTTTATATGATAAGGTTATTTCTGATATAAGAAAAGATTTTCGTAAGTGTATCTTACTTGATATAGTGTATTTCCTCGTGCTATTTTTAATATTCTTTTTTCTTCGTGAAGATACACTATATGATATCCTTCTTCTTTCTATAGAATGTGGTTTATTGTTTTTGCTTCTATCAACAGGTTATTACATTGTCTTATCAGATTTGAAAAAAAGAAGAAAGATAAAACTTCGACCAGTAATATTCCAAATATTATATTACTTTATATACCAACCTGTTAGTGACATCTTGTTTTTATATTTTTTTCTTGATATACCTATTTCTTTTTTAAACATAGCAATCTTTCCTTTTTTAATTTTGAATATTATATTAATGTTATATCTTAGAAAAAGACCACACTCACCTTTATTACAAAAATTATATAAACATAATTTTTTCATAAGCACTGCTATTATTCTACTAGTGTTAGGAATATCATTTTTCATATACTCTATCATATGATTTCATTAAGTGATGTTCAAAGACTTGTAAAATACGGTGTTTCATAGTGTTATTATCAAAAGTAATTCTTATATCTAAAAAAGCTGGGATTCTTCATCACCAGCTTTTTCTATTTTATCTAATGTATTTATACGTTTATTTCTGCATGCATTCCAAGTGCATCTTTTTCTTTTTCAAGAATAGGGGAAATAAAGTCATGGAAATATTCTTCCGTTTGCTGAGGAGCACGTCCAACAAATTTATTTGGGTGCATAATAGCTTCCAGCTGTTCCATATTCATTCCAAACATTTCATCATTTGCAATTCTTTCTAGAAGATCATTTTCTTTTCCTTCTTCTTTTACCACTTTACCAGCAGCCATAGAATGCACACGAATACGTTCATGAAGTTCCTGACGATCTCCACCAGCTTTTACAGCATCCATCAAAATTGTTTCTGTAGCCATAAAAGGAAGTTCTTTCATTAAGTGAGATTGAATTACTTTTGGATAAACAACCAAACCATCTGTAATATTCAAATATAAATCTAAAATACCATCTACCGCAAGGAAGCCTTCCGGAATGCTAATGCGTTTATTAGCTGAATCATCTAATGTACGTTCAAACCACTGTGTAGCTGCAGTAATTGCTGGATTCAATGTATCTGCAATTACATAATTTGCCAATGAAGCCATACGTTCACTTCGCATTGGATTACGTTTATAAGCCATCGCGCTGGAACCAATCTGACCTTTTTCAAACGGCTCTTCAACCTCTTTTAAATGCTGAAGAAGACGAATGTCATTAGAAAATTTATGTGCACTTTGAGCGATGGAACTTAATACATTCAAAATCCTTGAATCAATCTTACGAGAATATGTCTGCCCGGAAACAGGGTAGCATTCACTATATCCCATTTTTTCTGCAATTAGCTGATCCAGTTTTTTTACTTTATCAGTATCATTATCAAACAGTTCCATAAAGCTTGCCTGTGTACCTGTTGTACCTTTGCATCCAAGCAGCTTTTTATTTTCTAACAGCCAGCAGATTTCTTCATAATCAAGCTGAAGATCCTGTGCCCAAATAGCTGCACGTTTTCCTAATGTTGTAGGCTGTGCAGGCTGAAAGTGTGTAAATGCCAAAGTAGGCAAGTCTTTATATTCCAATGCAAATTTCTGTAGCGCTGCCAGTACATTGACCAGTTTGTTTTTTACAAGTTCCAATGCTTCATACATTACAATTAAATCTGTATTATCTCCTACATAGCAGGAAGTAGCTCCAAGATGAATGATTCCTTTCGCATTAGGGCATTGTGTACCATAAGCATATACATGACTCATAACATCATGACGAACGATTTTTTCACGTTCTTTTGCCACATCATAGTTAATATCATCTTTATGAGCAATCAACTCATCAATCTGTTCCTGTGTAATATCCAAGCCTAGTTCTTTTTCACTTTGCGCAAGTGCAATCCAAAGTTTTCTCCAAGTCTTGAATTTTTTATCCTGAGAAAAAATGCCCTGCATTTCTTTGCTGGCATATCTAAGTCCAAGTGGACTTTCGTATCGATCGTACATAAGATATTCCTTTCTATAACTTATTTAATACCTAAACGTTTGTAAACTTCATGGTATGCATCTTCTACATTTCCAAGATCTCTTCTAAAACGGTCTTTATCTAAATGATCGTGTGTATGAATGTCCCAAAAACGGCATGTATCTGGAGAGATTTCATCTGCCAGAACAATTTCATCTTTATAACGTCCAAATTCCAATTTAAAGTCAATCAACTCAATATCTGCAGCAGCAAAGATTTTTTTCAGTTCTTCATTAACTTTAAATGCCATATTTGTAATTGTTTCAATTTCTTCTTTTGTAGAAATTCCTACAGCCAAAGCCATATATGTATTGATCATAGGATCTCCTAAATCATCATTTTTATAGCTGAATTCAAGAATAGGACATTTCAACTCTGTTCCTTCTTCTAATCCCATACGTTTTGCAAAGCTTCCTGCTACCTTATTACGTATGATAACTTCCAAAGGCACAATATCCACTTTTTTAACAAGTGTTTTACGATCATCTAATTCTTCAATAAAGTGTGTATGAATTCCTTTTTCTTCCAGTTTCTGGAACAAGAAGTTTGTCATCTTATTGTTAACAACACCTTTACCAACAATTGTTCCTTTTTTTAAACCGTTAAAAGCAGTTGCATCATCCTTGTAATCCACGATTACCATATCTGGATTTTCAGTTGCAAAAACTTTTTTTGCTTTTCCTTCGTAAAGCATTTCTAACTCTTTCATTTGTTCATCCTCCATTTGTTCTCTTGGAAATAAGAAAGTGAGTTTTCACATTTCTTACCTATTAATTATAGGTTTTTAAAAAGAGAGTGTCAAGAAAGGGAAGGGAAAATTTTACAACTGTAAATCAGTGAAAAAGTTCCTTATTTTTTCGTAAAATATATTCCCCAATATATAAAAACAATGGTATTTCATGTATAATAAATAAGGAATTTGAAAAATGAAAAATACAAGGAGGAATACCATGAAAAGCATTGCCATATTTATAACAAAGCTATCTGCTTTTCTTTTACATCTAATACATCGAGGCGGCTCTTTGCCAGGTCAGTTAGGATTAAAGATATGTAATGATGTTTTATGTAAACTAAAAATCACATGTCCTGTCATTCTTGTGACTGGAACAAATGGAAAAACCAGTACAAGCAATATGATTGTTGAAATGTTTGAGCAGAAGAAAGATAAGGTAATAAGCAATCGCAAAGGTGATAATCTTCGAGCAGGTATCACTACTTCTCTTTTATGTGCTTCTACACTTACAGGAAAAATTCACGCAGATGCCATTGTTTTGGAAGTTGATGAATTAAACATTCCTTATATTATAAAAAGCTTGCCAGTTACTGCATTGGTCGTTACAAACTTCTTTCGAGATCAGCTTGACAGAGCAAGAGAAATGGAACAGCTTATTTCCAAAGTTGAAGCAGCAATCCCGGATTTTAAAGGGACTTTGATTTTAAATGGAAATGATCCAAATGTTGTACGATTAAAAGACAAGGCGCCACAAGCAGCTGCCATGTATTTTGGTATGCATAAATGTATTACCAGTTCATCTGCAACAAAAGAAGCCAGTGAAGGGAAATTCTGCCCACGATGTGCAAACCGTTTAAAATACCAGTATTATCAATACTCTCATATTGGAGAATTTCACTGTACAAACTGCGATTTTAAAACACCAGCAATGGATGTATGCGGTACAGTAAAAGACATTGAAAAACGGGAGTTCATTTATGAACAAAATGTGTTCCATGCGCCACAAGGCGGCTTATATACTATGTATAACTGCATGGCCGTTTTATGTGTTGCGAAAAAGTTTGCTATTCCATTAAAATTTGCTGAACAGGCATTTACAACAATTGTTGTTCCTGATGGAAGAAATGAAAAAATGGAATATAAAGGTCATGATCTTATCTTAAACCTTGTAAAAAACCCAACTGGTGCAAATGAGGTTATGAAAGTTATTGAAGAAGATCATAGAAAGAAAACAATTCTTATCGTATTAAATGATCATGCACAGGATGGTAGGGATGTTTCATGGATCTACGATACTTTCTTTGAAAAACTTTTAAATGATGAAACAAGTAAAATCATCACAAGTGGAACAAGAGCCTATGATATGGCTTTACGTTTGAAATATGCTGGATGGGAAAAAGATTTAACTGTCATTGAAAATTTAGAAGACGCCGTAAATGATTTATTGCGCTGTGATATGACAATGTATGCGATTGCTACTTATACAGCTTTACAGCCTACAAGAAAACTTTTGAGGAGGGAAAGCTAATGGAAATTAAAATTTGCTGGATGTACCATGATATTATGGATTTATATGGTGACAAGGGAAATATGATGGTACTTAAGAAACGATGTGAAGCTCGTGGAATATCCTGTACAATTGATACTTTGGGAATTGGAGAAGAAAAAGACTTAACACAATATGATCTGCTTTTTTTAGGTGGGGGAGCAGATAAAGAGCAGATGATGCTGATAGAGGATTTATTATCACGCAAAGAAAACATCAAGCAAGCATTGAACCAAGGGACTTTTGCTTTGCTGATTTGTGGTGGGTACCAGCTGTTTGGTCAATACTATATTAGTGCTGACAATAAAAAAATTGAAGGTTTAAAATTGTTTGATTACTATACAGAAACAGGAGATAATGGGTCTCGCTGCATTGGAAACATCGCAATTAAATGCAATCTTGATGGAAGAGAAATCGTTGCTGTTGGATTTGAAAATCATGGAGGACAGACACGCAATGTGTCATCTCCTCTAGGAAATGTATTAAGTGGACATGGAAACTGTTTTGGCGCAAAACAAGAAGGCTTTTATAATGGACAGGTTCTTGGAACCTATATGCATGGTCCACTGCTTCCAAAAAATCCAGAAATAGCAGATTTCATTATTTATAAAGCTTTAAAAGCAAAAAATCCAGATGTTGCTTTAACGGATCTTGTACCACTTGATGACACCTTGGAACACAAAGCAAAAGAAGCTATGCTGCATCGTCTTCAAGTGAAATAAAAGCATTACTTATATAGTAAAAAAGACATTTAGTATTCAATACTAAATGTCTTTACTTTATTCATACTCCATGGTATTCTAAATATGACAAAGACAAGGAGGAATTATTTATGGTAAGAATTATTTCTGATTCTTCTACCATGTTAAATGTAAAAGAGGGAAAAGAGCATGGTATTACAATTTCCCCTTTGAGTGTAACAATCAATGGTAAAAGCTATAGAGAACTGGAAGAAATCACTGCAGAAGAGTTTATAAAACTAATAAATGAAGGATTTATGCCAACAACTTCACAACCTTCTATCGGTGAAAAAATGCACCTATATGAAACACTTGCAAAAGATGATGAAATCATCGATATTACAATAGCTGATGGCTTAAGCGGTACTTATCACAGTGCCTGTACAGCAAAAGATGATTGTCCTCATAATGACAATATTCATGTTTTCAATTCAAAAACATTATGTGGACCTCATCGATATCTTGTTTTAAAAGCTGTTGACTTAGCTTCCAAAGGCTTTACAGCAAAACAAATCATACAGGAGCTGAAAACACTGCAGCAGCATGAAAAATCATTCTTGATTCCAAGTGATTTTGCGTTTTTAAAGCGTGGCGGCAGATTGACACCAATTGCCGCAACGATTGGTGGTTTGTTAAAAATCGTTCCAGTAATGACCTTAACGGATGATAAAAGCAAATTAGAAAAATATACGGTAAAACGAACATTATCCAAAGCTATTATTGAAATTGACAAATGTTTTCATGACATGCAGGTAGACGAATCATTTTATATGACAATTACTCATGCAGAAAATGAAGAACTTGCCAAAAAAGTAGCATCACATATGAAAGAAGAATTTCCAAATACAGAAATAGAAATATATCCGTTAACACCTGCTTTTATTGCACAAGGTGGACCTGGATGTATTGCTATACAAGTAATTAAGAAATCAGCAGCCTAAAAAGCTGCTTTTAAAATGCCTTATAAATTACATAATATATATTATGCGAAGTAGATTGTTTAATAAGACTCCAATATATTATTGCCATATGTTGTACTTTAGAAAAGTATAAATCAAAATAATTTTACGTATACAGGAGGTTTTTACCATGTTAAGTTATAACGATATGAACAAAGAGCAAAAACATAGTCTTAAAAAAGTCCTGTTTGTTTTTATTATAGGAACAATTTTAGTTGTGTTTATTCCAATTATTTTTCACTATCTATTTTAATAAACTGAAGTTTTTTGAATTTATTCTTTTAAACATAAAAAAGTGCGACATTGAAATGAACCCCGTTATTTGGACACCAAATAATGGAGGTTCATTTTTATTATGGCAAAACTGACAAGAGAACAAAAAATAGAATTATATAAAAAACGAAAACAAGGAGAAACTGTATCGTCTTTATCTAAAAAATATCAAATAAAATCTAGTAAGATTAATTATTTAGTTAGATTAATAGATAGACATGGATTTGATATTTTAAGATCTAACAAAAATAATTATTATTCACCAGAATTAAAATTAGAAATTATTAATAAAGTCCTTATTGACGGTCAATCATCAACGAGTACAGCTATTGAATTTGGTTTGACTAGTGATGGATTATTAAATAACTGGATTAACTCGTACAAAGAGAATGGATATGTTATAGTAGAAAAAAAGAAAGGAAGACCATCTACTATGAACAAAGAAAATCAATTCAATAAAAAATATGAAGATATGTCACCTGAAGAAAAAATAAAATATCTTGAAAATAAAAATCAGTATCTAGAAGCAGAGAATGAATACTTAAAAAAGCTGCGTGCTGCAGTTCAGAAAAGGAAAAATCAACAATCGAAGAAAAAGTAACGATTGTTTGTGAACTGCAGCTTAAATATTCATTAAAGATTCTTCTTAAAATATCAGGATTAAAACGTTCAACTTATTACTACACATTATCAAAGACTAACAAAGATATGAAAAATGATGAAATAATGAATATTATCATCCATATCTTTTATACACATAAGGAACGATATGGGTATCGTAGAATAACTTTGGAGCTAAGAAATATGGGTTATACGATCAATCATAAGAAAGTCAAACGATTAATGTCTATAATGGGATTATATGGACAAACACCAAAAGCAAGATATAAATCATATAAAGGCGATATGAATGGTACAACAAAAAATTTATTACTTAGTAAAGTAGTAGACGAAGAAAAACATAAAACATATTATGATAGAAACTTCAATACAACAAGATGCAATGAAATATGGTCTACAGATATATCAGAGTTTCATATAGCAGCAGGCAAGCTTTATCTATCACCGATATTAGATTTGCATAATCGAGAAATAGTATCATTCAATATATCAAAAAGTCCAAATTTTGAACAAATAAAAGATATGCTTAAACAAGCATTTGATAAATATGACAATTTAGAAGGATTGAAATTTCATAGCGATCAGGGCTGGCAATATCAGATGCAGTCATATCATGAAATGCTTGAAGAAAAAAGAATTCAACAATCGATGTCAAGGAAAGGGAACTGTTTAGATAATTCACCAATGGAGAATTTTTTTGGAAGGATGAAGAATGAAATGTTTTATGGGTATGAATATAGTTTTAAAACATTAGATGATTTAAAGGTTGCGATGGAAGAATATATTGATTATTATAATAAACAAAGAATAACAGCAAAATTAAAAGGACTAACTCCTGTCCAATACAGGAATCAATCCTTAATAACTGCTTAAAAACAAATTTAATTAAGTGTCCAACAAATTGGGTTCACTTCACATCTTTCGCACTTTTTTATTAGTCGTTATTTCTTCTGCCTAATACCATTATTAGAATTCTAAAAATTTGTAGTAATGTTGATAAAACAGATGCTACATATGTAAATGCTGCAGCCTTTAACATACTTCTTACCATAGGTCTTTCATCATCCTGCATTAACTGCAATTCAGATATCTGTGCAATTGCTCGAGTAGATGCATTAAATTCTACCGGTAATGTTACAACCTGGAATAAAAAGACTACTAAAATCATCCCAATTCCAAGATAAACCAATGATGAAAAACTGGAAAAAAGAAACAATCCAAGAATCAGCGTGATCCAGCCTAACTGCGAACAAATGTTTGCTACTGGTAATAGTTTTGATCTCCAGGATAAAGCTGCATACCCTACTTTATGCTGTATCGCATGTCCACATTCATGTGCAGCAACGCTGACAGATGCAATACTTGCATTATAGTAAATATCAGATGATAAGCGAACTACGCGATGCACAGGATCATAATGATCACTTAATGTTCCGCCTTTCGCTGGTTCGATACGTACATCCTGTAAACCATTTCTATCTAATATAATGCGTGCCGCATCTACCCCACGTATTCCCTTTTTATTAGGTATTTGCTTATATTTATTATACGCAGAACTTACTCGTCCCTGTGCATATAATACAATAAGAATACCTAATAAATACAGAAGATATTGTGATGAAAACGAAGGATAATAATATATTGGCATAAGTTACATACTTCCTTTCCTTGTTTGTATTATGATACAATATGCTATTATTATACCATGAGAAAAAAAGAATACTTTGCAGTACTCTTTTCTTCTACATTATTTTACTGCTTCTTTTAAAGCTTTCGCAGCTTTAAATTTTGGAGTTTTAGAAGCTGCAATTTTTAAAGGTTCTTTTGTTGCAGGGTTAATTCCCATACGTTCTGGACGTTCACTGATTTCAAATTTTCCAAAACCAGCAATATCCACTTTTCCACCTTCAGCTAGTGTTTTTGTAATTTCTTCAAATACTGTATCTACTGCAACAGTAGCGTTTTTCTTAGTGATTTCACAGCTTTCCGCAACGACTTCCACTAATGTTTTTTTATTTAAAATTTCACTCATGTTCATTACCTCCAATGTATGCTGCTACTATCATACCATTGGTAGGCTTGTTTTTCAATAGAAGCCTATAAAAACTATGAGATTTTATAATACAATAGCGATTACATTTCCTTTTCCTTTATTCACAAGTTTTGTAAGAATATCCTGTAAACGAACACGCGCAGCTTCTGGAATCATTGAAAGTTTCGCATTTAATCCATCTCTAATTAAATCTGATAATTTTCTTCCAAAGATATCACTATCCCAGATAGAGTCATCATTTGTGCCATCGTCTCGAAGCAAATATTTTACTAACTCTTCACTTTGCTGCTTTGAACCAATAATCGGTTCAAAACTGCTTTCCACATCAACTTTGATCATGTGAATGCTAGGCGCAATAGCCTTTAACTTTACTCCATACCTGCTTCCCTGTTTAATAATTTCCGGTTTGCTTAATTGAATATCTTGTAATGATGCGCTGGCAAAACCATATCCCGTCTGTTTTACCATCTGCAAGGCAGAACTAATCGTATCATACTCTTTTTTCGCTTTACTGTATTCCTGCATTAGCTCCATCAATTCAGCTTTATCTTTAATATCTTTACCGATGATTTCTTTTAATACTTCATTATAAAGTCCTGCCCGTACCGTAATATCAACATGAACAATTCCCTGCCCTGTATCGATTGTAGATAAATTGCTGCTTTCAATATATTCATTTTCATTTAACACATCACTAATTGCTTCTACTTCCCTTAATCTTTCTACACTTGACATACTTTGTTCAATTGATTCCTGAAAACTCTTCTTCAGCCAGTGCTCATCACTTAAAACCGCAACCCACTTAGGCATATTAATATTAATTTCAGAAACTGGGAATTCATATAATGCCTCTCTTAAAATATCATGTATATCCTGTTCGCTCATATGGTTAACGGCTACGGCTAAAACTGGCACATCGTATTTATCTTTTAATTTCGATACTACACTTGTACAAGTTGGTGAATGTATATCCTTGCTATTTACAATAACAATGAATGGTTTGCCAATGGATTTTAATTCATCAATGACTTCTGCTTCTGCTTCAATATACGCTTCTCTGCTTAAATCAGAGATACTTCCATCGGTTGTCACCACGATTCCAATTGTAGAGTGATCCTGAATAACCTTTTGTGTTCCTGTTTTTGCAGCTTCATGAAATGGTATAGGTTCTTCACTCCATGGCGTACGCACCATACGCACACCATCCTCATCCTTATAGCCTTTTGCTTCTGGAATGACATAACCTACACAGTCAACCAGTCTTACATTAACATGAAATCCATCATCAAAAGTAATCGATGCAGCTGTATTGGGCACAAACTTTGGCTCTGTTGTCATAATCGTTTTACCCATACCAGCCTGTGGTAATTCATCAATCATACGTGCTTTTTCATATTCATCATTTACATAAGGAATCACTGCTTTTTCCATAAATTCACGTATAAACGTAGATTTTCCAACACGTACAGGCCCTACAACTCCAAGGTATATATCACCACCGCATCTTTGTGCAATATTTTTTAGTATTTCTGTGGTATCCATCTTTTATCCTCCCTTAGTCATTCTAACTGTATGAAAGAAAGATGAAAAATATGCAAGAAAAAAAGCATAAGACAATCTCATGCTTTATTCATCCATATTACCAAATTCACTAAGAGAAAGATTTTTATTCTGATCAAGTGCCCACTTGATACCCCAGTTATTCATAAAGATAATTAGGTTTCTACCTTTTAAATCTTTTACACGTTTAGAATCAGATGTTAAATTTAAAGTATGTGGATCAATCGTTTGATCATCAATCCATCTTACACACTGATAAGGTAGAATTTCCAGTTTAATTTCTACATTGTATTCACTTTTTAATCGCTGTTCTAAAACATCAAACTGAAGTACACCAACACCACCAACAATAATTTCTTCCATACCGGCATCAATTTGCTGGAATACCTGAATTGCCCCTTCCTGGGCAATCTGGTTAATTCCTTTCGTAAACTGCTTACGTTTCATTGTATCTTTCTGCGTAACACGAGCAAAATGTTCTGGGGCAAAAGTAGGTATTTTCTTAAATGTAAATTTCATTGACGGATCACACAAAGTATCTCCAATCGAAAAAATACCTGGATCAAATACACCGATAACATCTCCCGCATAAGCTTCTTCTACAATTTCTCTATCCTGTGCCATAAATTGCTGCGGCTGAGATAAACGGATTTTCTTATTTTCTTGAATATGAGTAACTTCCATTCCTTTTTCAAATTTTCCACTGCAGATACGCATGAAGGCAATACGATCACGATGTGCCTTATTCATATTTGCCTGAATTTTAAATACAAACGCTGAAAAATGCTCATCCAATGGATCAATAAACCCGTTTGATGATTCTCTAGGAAGAGGACTTGTTGTCATATCAAGGAAATGTGATAAAAATGGCTCAACACCAAAATTCGTTAAAGCGCTGCCAAAGAATACAGGAGTTAATTCTCCCTTGCTAATTAATTCCTGATCAAACTCTGTACTGGCGATATCTAATAATTCGCTATCTTCTTTTAATTGTTCAAAGAAATGATCGCCTAAAATAGAACGGAATGTATCATCCTGTAAGCTGCCTTCTGTAACTTCTGCAGCTTTCATACCATGATCTCCACCATGAAAAGCTATAATACGTTTATTATCACGTTCGTATACACCTTTAAATTCTTTCCCTGATCCAATTGGCCAGTTCATTGCATATGTAGAAATACCAAGTTCACTTTCAATGTGTTCCATTAACTTAAAAGGATCCATAGCTGCACGATCCATTTTATTAATAAAAGTAAAAATAGGAATTTTACGAAGCAAACATACTTTAAACAGTTTTTTTGTCTGAGCTTCTACACCTTTACTTGCATCGATAACCATAACAGCTGAATCTGCAGCCATCAGTGTACGATAGGTATCTTCAGAGAAATCCTGATGTCCTGGTGTATCTAGAATGTTTATACAAAAATCATTATATTCAAACTGAAGAACAGAACTTGTTACTGAAATTCCCCTTTGTTTTTCTATTTCCATCCAGTCACTAACAGCATGTTTATTTGCTTTTTTTCCTTTAACACTCCCTGCCTGCAATATAGCACCACCATATAATAACAGTTTTTCTGTTAGTGTAGTTTTACCGGCATCAGGGTGAGATATAATTGCGAATGTTCTTCTTCGCTTTATTTCATTAATATAATCAGCCATAGCTACCTCCTGACATTTTTTATAATTTAATAGCAAATGCGTACCTTATTATACATGTTTTTATAAAATATTACTAGGTATTTTTCATTTAAAAAAAAGAGCTTTCGCTCTTTATCTATTTCTTTCTCTTGCCAGGATACGAATTGTCGTTCCTGTAAAGGCAAATGCATCACGCAAACAGTTTTCCAGGTAACGTTTATAACTGAAATGCAGCAATTCTGGGTCATTTACAAATAACACAATTGTAGGAGGTGCTACCGATACCTGAGATGCATAATAAATTTTTAATCGTTTTCCTTTATGTGTAGGAGGTGGTGTCATTAACTGTGCATCCATAATTACTTCATTCAATACGTTTGTCTGAATACGAAGAACTGAATAATCATGCACTTCATCAATTGCCGGAAGAAGTGTATGGATACGCTGTTTTTTAAGCGCAGATACAAATAATATTGGTGCATAGCTTAGATATAGGAACTGTGCACGAATTTCTTTTTCGATTTTCTGCATCGTCTGCTCATCTTTGTCTACAGCATCCCATTTGTTATAAACAATGATGACCCCTTTTCCAGCTTCATGTGCATATCCTGCCACATGTTTATCCTGATCGCGAATACCTGTTTCTCCATCAATTACTACAAGAACAACATCACTTCTTTCAATTGCTGCCATAGCACGTAAAACAGAGTATTTTTCTATATTTTCATAGACTTTTCCTTTTTTACGTATTCCTGCTGTATCAATAACAACATAATCTTTTCCTTCACGTTTAAAAGGCGTATCAATGGCATCACGTGTTGTTCCCTCAATATCTGATACAATAACACGTTCCTGATTTAATATTGCATTTACTAAGGAACTTTTCCCAACATTTGGTCTACCTATTAGACAGAAACGAGTCATACCCTCATATTCTTTTTGCTGCTTATCCGGAAAAGCCTTAACGATTTCATCCAGCATATCGCCAGTACCAATACCATGCGCTGCAGAAACTGCAATCGGATCTCCAAGACCTAAGTTATAGAACTCATAAATTGCATCATTCTGTGAAAAATCATCCACTTTATTTACAGCCAAAACGATTGGTTTTCTGGATTTTTGAAGAAGTCTGGCAATATACTCATCATCCATCGTAATTCCATCTTTACCACTGACTACAAATAAAATCACATCCGCTTCATCAATTGCAATTTCTACCTGCATATTGATTTCATCACGAAAAGGCTGATCTGCAAGCTGAATACCACCCGTATCAATTACTCGAAATTCCTTTGTAAGCCATTCTGCTTTTCCATAAATACGATCACGAGTTACTCCTGGGATATCCTCAACGATACTTTTTCTTTCCCCTATAATACGATTAAAAATCGTAGATTTACCAACATTTGGACGACCTACTATTGCTAAAATACCACTAATCATAAAAGATCCTCCTTTAAACTTCTGCTGGAAGCAGTCTGCGAATCGTATTTACAACTTCCTCAATACTCATATCTGATGTATCTATTTCAACAGCATCATCTGCTTTTTTTAATGGTGATGTTTTGCGATTCATGTCCTGATAATCACGCTGTTCGATATCTTTATAAATCGTATCGTAATCTGCTTCTATTTGTTTTTCTACATATTCTTTATATCTACGATCTGCGCGAGCTTTAACACTTGCCACCATATATACTTTTATTTCTGCATTTGGTAAAACAACGGTTCCAATATCTCTTCCATCCATTATATATCCTTTATGCTCTGCCATTTTCTGCTGCATAGCAACAAGTTTTTCTCTTACCGCAGGATAAGCAGAAATTTTACTTGTCAACATGGAAATTTCGTTTTTACGTATTTCATTAGACACATTCTCATCATTAAGATATACATTTCCCTGTGCATCAAAGTGAATCTGCATAGCATCAATCAAAGAAGCCACTTTTTCTTCATCATCAAAAGAAACATCTTTTAATTTTGAAAAGTAAGCAACACAGCGATACATCGCTCCTGTATCTAAATGTGCATACCCTAATTCTTTTGCCAGTTTCTTCGCAATTGTACTTTTACCAGCTGCACTTGGTCCATCAATTGCTATATTAAATTTCATTTAAAACCCTCCTGTAGCCTGCCATAAATAATATCCGATAAATCCAATTATGACAAGCAATACCAAAATCAAAAAACATAAAATAAAATTTAAGATACGATTATTTTTCTCTACTCCACTACTTAAATCAGATAACTCACCTTCATACTCATCCAGCTGTACACGAAGCTGCTGTGTTTCTTCAATCAGCTTTTTATGCAAAGAGTCCTCCTCATCATTTGGTTTAACAGAATCTTCGATATCCTCTTCTTCATCATCACTTGGAAGAACTAAAGCAGCTGCTTGATGCAAATCAATTTGCTGTGTCTGCATAAGTTTCTCGCTAAGTTCTTCTACATCTGTATCTTGTGTTTCTTCATCGAATGTGGAACCCTGCACATCCTCATCAATTAATAACTGCTGAACTTCTTTTGCTAAATCTTCTTTACTTAAAACAGGTTTTCCATTTTCTTCATCACTTAGCGGCTCTATAATAGTATCATCCTGCTTATCTTTGATTTCCTGCAGATAACGTGTCCGTTTTGCTCTGTTTTCTGCATTCAGCTGATATAAGATATCAACCTGTGTATCTTCGCTTTGTCGATTCCCTTTACGAATATTGTAGTCTCTAACTTCCTTGATAAAGTCATCTAAATATTCATTGGTAAAGGTATCGCTCGTGCTGCTTTCTTTACCCTCTACTTCTTTTTCTTCTTTTGCGCGTTTAGGAGCTGTTTCTTCCTTTATTGCTGCTTTTTTAAAAATAGAGGAATCAAAAGATTTTAATGCCTGTTCACTGCTCTTGCTATCTTCTGCAGCATCTATATTATTATCTATTTCAATTGCTTTACGCAAACTTTCATATTTTTTAACTCGCGATAGTTTTTCCATATACACTACCTCCTAATCTAAGGTATATTATAACAAAAATAAGAAAGATTGAATATTACTTTTCTTACAATTCCATAAAAACTGTACAAAAAAAGCTGACTAGCAGCTTTTTTACTATTTAGCTCTTCCTGAATATTTCCCATCTGCAGTAGAAACAACGATCATTTCATCCTGAGAGATGAACAATGGAACTTTGATTTCCAATCCAGATTCAAGCACAGCATTTTTACTAGCGGAAGTAGCTGTATCACCTTTTACCGCAGGTTCACACTCTACTACGCGCAAAGACACCTTATCTGGAAGAATAATTCCAAGAATTTCTCCTTCAAACATCGAAATATTTACATTATCATTTGGTTTTAAGAAATTAATTTCCCATTTCAAGTGATCCTTAGGAATTTCTATTTGTTCGTAAGTTTCATTATCCATGAATACCAATGCGTCTTCTGTATCATATAAATACTGCATTTCTTTTTTATCAATCTGTGCAGGCTGAATCTTATCTCCGCCTCCCCAGGATAGTTCTACATTAGAACCTGTTCTTAAATTTCTAACTTTTGCCTTAACAACCATAGCAGAACGTGCAGTTTTATTTTGACTCTGTTCCAAAACAATAAACAACTCTCCATCCTGCTGAATGGTCATACCTGGTTTCAAATCATTTGAACTGATCATCTTTATTCACCTTTCCTTGTTTATAACATTACTGTTCTTATTTTAATGGTTTTGCGGTATTTGTCAATTTTTTTCTACAAAACTGCTAGAAAACCAAAAGAAAAAGCTAAAAAAGACTTTTAAAACGTAACGTATCTATATAAAGCATCATGGAAATAAAGGAAGACATATAAAGATAAGCTACACTGACAAGTGAAAAAACTTTAACAAGAATAAATACAGCACATATAACAAAACCAAGATATAAAAAGCTTCGTTTATAAACAACAGTACTTTTCCTAAAAGCAGGAACAAGAAAAACGCCAAAGTACTAACGAAAAGCGTCATGTGTATCCCTCCTGTTACTATAGTTTTTCACATTTGTTCATATCTATACGCTAAAATCTTTTTTTCCTGCTTATTATAAGTAATATACATAACATAACTTTGGTTTTTTTCCTTTACTTTACAAATAGCTTCCTGATCATCATATGTAATAAAAATATATGCATCATTATAAAACAATTCTTCTTCTGTTATATTAGAATCTTCCAGGCTTTCTTCATTTTCCTCATTCATCATTTCATCTGGCACTTCTTCTGGATTTTGCTTTAAATAGGAATTCACTTTATATAAAACAAAAATATCACTATAGGATAATTTCGTCATCGTATAAGCAGTATGTATCTTACAAAAAAGAAAAGTTGAAAACAGCATGGCAATGCTTAATAAAAGCATGGCATAAACACTGAAAAATCCATCATCGGCATACAAGAATCGCTTCATACACATGTTCCTTTCTTTTCCAATTTACCCATATACAGTTATTTTCTTCATAAAAAGATGCATCATCAATATTTTGAAAAAATATCTCATATCCCGCCATGGACACTAAACGTCCATTATGCAATTGCAGCTTTTTCACTTCTTTGAAAGCCTCATAGTCCAATGCAGATGAAGAAAGATGTATACTGCTGGCTGCCGCCAATTCTCTTCGAAGAAAATATAAAGCCATTGCATCATCTGTTTGTCTGCTATCTTCACTTAAAACTTTCATAGCATGCACACAAGGAAAAACAAATAACATACAAACTAGGACAATCTGTAAAGCAATTAATACTTCCAGCAATGTAAAACCACTATCATCTTTCATAAATAAGCTCCATTTCTTTATTTTGAAAAACGTTATCCACTACTGTTTCATAATGTACATAAGACATACAAAATGATAAGGTTAAATGTACCAAAACAATAGAAATCATGAGTAAAAACAACGCTTCTATAAGCACAAATCCATTATCGGATGTCACTTTGTCCACTTCCAAGCTGAAACACCATCTTTCTTGTTATACCTTCCATTGTACAGGTAGTCGTACCTGCTTTTGAAATCGTTCCTTTTTCTGTAAAATGAAAACCCAAAAAAGAACACTGCATTTCTTTTGGATATTTTAAAATTTTATCATCTATAAGAACTCGATCAGACAAAAATTGAATCTGTTTTCTATCTTTTTCAGATACAGCTTTTATCTGCGTTTCTGTTATATTTTCTCTTATGATTTTCATCTGATAAATAAATGCAGTCTTATTTTTCGATACAATCGCCCCGCCAAATAGCAGCAAAACACAAACAACACTCAAAACAAGTATCATTTCCAGCAATGTAAAACCTTTATCTGACAACAGCTTGTCCATTTTCAATTGTAATTTTATCTCCACTTGGACAGCGCTGCTGACTTGGCTTTAAATATCCTTTGCTAATAAGCTGCTGTATCGTAGTAGGCGGAGATAAATTTTCAATTTCATATAACAAAATTTGTGAGTTTACAACCTCTGTCAAAGCTTCGCATCCTTTATTTCTAATAATATCTTCCTTTTGCTGTATATTGGGCAGCGTTAAAAGAAAAATCAACGCAATAACTGATAAAACAATCATCATTTCTAATATTGTAAAACCATCATCTTTTTTCATAACTCTTCTCCTCTTTTTCAAAATTGTTCCAGCATAGATAGGGGCAGCAGCATCAGCTGATAAACAACCAGCACTAAAATCGCAACAAAGCTATAAGAAAGCAGTTGGATAAAAATACCTATTTTTTTCACTTTCTTTTTCCAGATAAGTTCCTGCTGCTGCATAAAAATTTCTAATAATTCACTTATCGACGATGTTATAATACCGATAGGAATCATTTTATGGAATAACTCATTTAACATTTCTGTTTTTTGTAAAACATCTATAAAATCAATACCATTGCATAATTGTTCTTCACAAGAATTGATACAAAGTGAAAACAAGCTATCTTTCTGTACATTCATCATATATTTCATAGCTTTTTTTGTAGGTACTCCCTGCTTTTCTAAAACTTTCATATATCCAGCAAACATATAGGATGTATGATCCTTTAATAGAGATATCTTATTTTGCAATCGAATTAATACTTTTAAGCGTAATGGCTTATATAAATATAAAACAAGAAAAAAACAAACACTTGCAACTGCGCCAATTGCCAGAAACACACAAAAATACTGCAAAGCTTCTACACAGAACAATAAAAAACCAGAACTTTCAGTTAATTCAAAGCCCTGTATCATTTGCGGAAGCAGAGATGTTGAAAAAACAACCATCATTACATAGGCAAACAAAAATATAAAACAGGGATAAGCACAGGATGAAACAAGAAACCGTATCCATCCTTTTTCAAACTCTTCCATTGTTAATGCGCTGTCAATCGCATTCGCCACATCACTAATTTCCAGAAAAAAAGAAAGATGCTCATAAAATCGTCCTTTATGTCCATCAAGCAGTATTTCTTTTAGATCCTTTCCTTCTTTAAAAGCCTCTTCTATATCCTTACTAGGTATTTGTAATATTTGTATACTTTCTAGAAAATTATAACCTGCCTTCATCAAAGCACTGATACCCATCCATTGTTCCTTAGGAAGCGTACAAATCAAGTTTCGCGTCTTCTTTATCGATAATTCCCTTGTCAGCTGCATTTTGAATGATGTCAAAAATGGTTCGATGTTTTTTATCAAGTTCATTGTTTTGGAAGTATCCTGATAATTCTTTTTTCTCCAAGATTTCATATAGACAGACTCTCCCCTTTCCTTTTTTTCTTTTATAAATACGTTGTGCACAAACAGCACTTAAAGTACCTTTCAAATCCTCTTTTCGAATTCCCAGCTCTTCTAATCTTTTTAAAGTTTCTTCGCATGATTTTGCATGAACTGTCGTAAATACCATGTGTCCAGATAAAGCACATCGCAATACCATTCTTGCCGTTGAAACATCTCTAATTTCTCCAATCATAATAACATCTGGATCATGACGAAGAAGCTGACGAATTCCTTCCTCATAAGAAAAACGAGATTGTTCATTGATTTGTAATTGTAGATAACTGTCATCTAGGATTTCAATCGGATCTTCCAAAGAAACAACACGAAGTTTTTGTTTTTCTGCAATATGGTGTAATATGGCATGCAGTGTAGTGGTTTTCCCACTCCCTGTTGGACCACTTAACACAACCATTCCACATCTTGACTGTGTCCATCTTAAAAAAGATTCCGTAATTGTTTTATCTTCACTTAATGAATAGATATCCAACTCTTTCTTTGCGTTTAAAATTCGTAATACACCTGTTTGTTTTTCGATTGTTGAAAGCAAAGAAAAACGAAAAAACAATTCATTTCCTTGATACGTATATGTAAAATTTCCACTTTGTGCTCTAGCACCATTTCCCAAATCCATATTTGACAAATATTTCAAATAATTAAAAAGCATAATATCAAAAGCACTACTATTCATTTCCTCTAAACCATTAATCGTACGCATCGTAACCTGCATATATTTTCCTCTCACTAAAAAATGAATATCACTGACATCATGTTCCATTGCCATAGATAATAATTGTTCTATTTTCTTTTTCATGACTTCACCTCCTTCTTCACTATTTATATACGAGAAGAAAAACAGAAAATACAAAAAAATATGAAAATTTATTAAAGTTATAAACTTTTCAAGACAAAAAAAAAGGTCATTGATAAGATTATCAACAACCTAAACTAATTAAAATTGTAAATATGGATTATATAACAGCTCATCTTTCAAAGTACTCGCTGGACCATGTCCAGGATAAACTTTCAAATTTGGATCCATTTCCCTGATTTTTCTTAAGCTCTGCATCATTTTTGTGTTTGAACTTGTTGCTAGATCCGTACGTCCAATACTTCCCTGAAACAATACATCTCCACTAAAAAGATTATCATCCCATAAAATCATGCTGGAACCTTCACTGTGACCAGGAGCATCAATAAATGTAATCTCAAAATTACCGATCGTATGTACGCCTGGGAGTAATGTTTCAGGTTTTGTATGCACGATGATTTCTTCTCCAATAGAAAAGTTTAGACGAGAATTCGTTAATAACTCTTCATCTAAATCATTCATATACAAAGAACACTGATATTTTTTTACAATTGCATCTATACCGCCAATGTGATCAAAATGAGCATGTGTTAATACAATGCCATCCACAATACCTTGACGCTCATCAATAGCTTCAAACAACCTCTTAGAAGCCGTCCCCGGATCGATAATTAAAACATGATTATCCTTCCATAAAAGATAAGTATTTACCTGCACCATACCCAATACGTAACACTGTATGTCTTTCATATGCTTCTATGAATAAAAAAGACCTCTTCGGCCCTTTTTATTTTTTCTCCTTATGTAAAGTTTTTTTGTTACAACGTGGGCAATATTTCTGAATTTGCATACGTTCTGGATTTTTACGTTTATTTCTTGTTCCAATGTAGTTTTCTTCACCACATTCTGAACATTTGAATGTTATTCTGTCTCTCATGATGTCCCTCCTTGTACATTGCTTGAAAATTATATCATACTCTTCTTAAAAAAGGTAGTCTTTTTTTTAATATCCTCAAAAAACACTTTCTACATCATATCTTTGAATTTACGATAAAACCACCTATTTATATATTTTGAAGAACTCTTCCAATACCTGCGGCAATATTTCTGTTGTACATAAGCTAGCTGCCGCATTTGATGTATCGTTAGCAGAAGTTGGTGTACTGCATACAAAGGAAACCTCTGGATCATCATATGGTGCATAACCTATCTGGGTTTGATTTACCAGATTTTTTCCATCAACAACAACCTGTGCCGTACCTGTTTTTGATGCAATTTTCTTATCCATATTCTTTAATGCCAGACCACAATGATTCCCTTCCACACAAGCTTTAAATCCATCCTGCACGGTTTCCAAATCTTCAATGCTTCCATTTATTGTGCCTAAAACATTTGTTTTATTTTCATAGACAACATAATCACTGTTAATTTCCGTTGCATAATTAACAAGTTTAGGCTGAATCCTATTCCCATCATTGGCAATCATAGATACATATTGCGCTAGCTGAATAGGCGTAAACGTTTCAAACTGCCCAATGGAATAATGCAGCAATTGACCTGCTGTTGTCGGAGTATAAGCTAAGCCTGTAACTTCATTAGGCACATCTAATCCCGTTTTTGTACCTAATCCAAACATCGTATAATAGTTGCGCATTTTTTCATAAGTGTTCAGTGTCTGTGTATAGTCAATATTTAAAGGCTGATTTTCTCTATAAGTGCCTCCAGCAAGTTTAATTGTAGATTTAAACATATATACGTTACTTGATTGTTCTAAAGCAGTAATCGCATTTACAACACCCATATTCATATAAGATTTCATAACCTCTGTACCTGCAATATACATTGGGGCATCCAGTTCCGTACTTGTACGTGTTTGTATACCTTCATTCAACATCATGTATACCGTTGCCCCCTTAACAACAGAACCCGGCATATAGGCATCCAAATAAGCACCACTAGAATAATTAATGATATCATTTTTGTTTTTTAATGCCCCGCTCATAGAATATATTTCACCTGTTTTAGGATTCATTAGCACCACAAATGCTTTTTCCAAATTTTCTCGTCCACTAGTTCCTGCATATTTTTTAAGGGTATCCTGCACGATTTTATCTACTTTGGACTGCAATTCAGCATCAATTGTCAAATGTAAATCATATCCTTTTTTTCCACTTGATACTTCATTTAATGTCGCAATCCCATTTTCATCAAAACTAACTTCACTTACTCTAGGCGTTCCCTTTAAAATACTTTCATATTGTTTTTCCAAACCACTGCTGCCAACACGATCTGTTAATGCATATCCTAAAGATTCATAATAGTCTTTCTGCTCATATGGAACACCTTGAGACGATGTAGTGACAGAACCTAGTACATCTCTTAGCATATTCTTATATGGATATTCTCTTTTCCATGAACCAAAATCGACATCGAATCCCGGAAAAGCTTCTTTATGTTCCATTAAATACGCAACATCTTCATTGCTTGCATCTTCTACAATAACCTTTGTATGTTCTGCTGGAGCTTTATTCATGGATAAATATACAGCAAATGCATTTTTTGTAGCTTCATCTGCAATTTCATTAACCATGTCTTCTGTAATACGTGAGCGGAGAATCTTTTCATAATTCTTTGATTTTTGTTCTTCAGGAGTCAACAAACTCATCCCTCTGTCTTTCTTTCCATTCTCATCTGTATGTAAAAACATATACAAATCCTCATAATCTGATTTTGTCATGTTCTTTGCCTCATACTTAAATTGTTTCGTAAATTTTTGGGCTAATTCCCATTTTTCATCAGAAGTAACATCTTTGGGCGGATAATAAATAATATTATGAGAAGAGGCCGTTTTCACAACTAAATTACCATTTCTATCATACATTTGTCCTCTTGGCGTAGGGGTTGATTCTTCTTTTTGTGAATATGCAGCCAGCTTGTCAGTATAAAGCTCTTTATCTCTTACCTGTAAAAACAGCAAACGAACAATAATACAGGAAAAAAGTATAACAATAATTAAAGAAAAAATAAAAATTCTTTTATTTACAATTTTAAAATAATCATTCTGTGATTTTAATATATCTGAACTGCGACTAAGCTGTTTTTGATCTAAGTCACGAAACGGATTACGCAGCATACAAACTCCTCCTTGCTAAATATTCTTTGATATTATAGCACAAAAAGATGAATTCAGGCGCATAATTAACATTTTGTAAGAGTTAAAAACAACAGATGAAAAATCAACTGTTAACTATACTATTACTATACAGTTATTATAAAAATAACACTGAAATAATAAAACTCATCTTCGCATACAAAACCTTTGATCATGCTCACCGCAATTATAAATCATCCATGCCAAAATAAAAGTAAAGGTAACGCTATGTAAATCATAAAAAAGAATTTCAAAAAAGGATGCTCCTATTTCTTACTTAAGATTATTTTAATACAAAAGATAAGTGGAATAATGCTATAATAAACTCAAGAGGTGAGAAAAATTGAAAAGAACAGAAACTCGATCAATAAAGGTTGGTAATTTAACAATTGGAGGACAAAATAAAGTTGTCATTCAATCCATGTGTAATACCAAAACCAAAGACATTGAAAAAACAATTCAACAGATTTTAGATTTAGAACAAGCAGGATGTGAACTTGTTCGCATGGCTATCATAGATGAAGAAGATGCCTGTGCAATTTCTGAAATAAAAAAACACACCCATATACCATTAGTAGCTGATATTCATTATGATTATCGTTTGGCAATCAAGGCAGTCGAAAATGGAATTGATAAAATTCGATTGAATCCAGGTAACATTGGCAAAAAAGAGAATGTAGAAGCTGTTGTAAATGTATGCAAAGAACACAATATACCTATTCGTATTGGTATCAACAGTGGTTCTCTAGAAAAAGATATTCATGAGAAATATGGAAAACCTACAGCAGAAGGTATGATGGAAAGTGCACAAAGACATGTACAAATACTTGAAGACTTAGATTTTCATGATATCTGTCTATCATTTAAGTCCAGTGACCCGCTGCTTTGTATAGAAGCATATCGACTAGCTTCTAAAACATTTCCTTACCCATTGCATTTAGGTGTTACGGAAGCAGGCACATTTATTGGAAGTGCAATCAAAAGCAGTATGGCACTAGGGACTTTGTTAAATGAAGGTATTGGAGATACGATTCGAATCAGCGTAAATGGTGATCCAATCAATGAAATCACAATTGTGAAACAGCTATTAAAATGTTGTAAACTTTTAAACAATACACCTAATTTAATTGCCTGTCCTACATGTGGGCGTACCGCATGGGATATGCAGCCAGTAGTAAATGAAATTGAAAAGTTTCTCACAAACATCAATTGCGATGTTAATGTTGCAATCATGGGATGTGCAGTAAATGGTCCTGGGGAAGCTAAACATGCAGATATAGCAATTGCTGGAGGAAAAAAAGAAGGATTATTAATAAAAAAAGGAGTCATCATTGAAAAACTTCCTCAAGAGAAAATCGTAGATCGATTAAAGGAAGAAATTCTTGCTTTTGAAAAAGAACATTCAAATAAATAAGTCAAAAAGGAGCATGTGCTCCTTTTCATTTACTGATTTATGATTTTATCCATAATATGTTCATCAAACACCTTGTTTTTTAACATTTCAATTTCAAAACGATAAGGTGGTTTATCCTCTACGTATGGAGTTTCTAAGATTTTTACGACATGTGCAACTCGTGGATTATGTACAATCGATGATAAAACATCGTATCCAATTTCTCCAAACCCAATATTGGCATGACGATCTTTTCTAGCACCCTGTACATTTTTAGAATCATTAATATGCATGCAGACAAGACGATCCAAACCTATGATTTCATCAAACTCATCTAAAATTTTATCGAAGTCCTTCAAATCAAAACCTGCATCATGCAAATGGCAGGTATCCATACATACTTTAATATTTTCAGGATGTTTTACATGATCGATCAGATAGCGAATATGGGAAAAAGCATAACCTAATTCACTGCCTTTGCCAGCCATCGTTTCAATCGCAATCTGAACATCATCTACATGTTCCATTGCCAAATCCAATCCTTCTACAATCTTTTGCAATCCTGCTTCTTCCCCAGCTTTTACATGGCTTCCAGGATGTAAAACAAGAATGCTTGCTTGCAGAGCTTTTACACGTTCAATTTCCTTTTGTAAAAACTCCACTCCTAATTCAAAAGTTTCCTGTCGCATACAGTTCGCAAGATTAATGATATAAGGGGCATGTACAATAACACTGCTTCTTTCAATCCCCTTTTCATCCATCAAGCGTAAAGCTTCCTCAATTTTAAGTTCGCTCATATCTTTTCTTCTCGTATTTTGCGGAGCACCTGTATAAAGCATTAGCGCATTTGCTCCATAAGACAAAGCCTCTTTTACAGACCCCAGCACATAATCTGGCGCAGACATAGATACATGACTACCTATTTTCATAGTTCACCATTCCTTTTCTCAATCATTTTCTGTTTTGCACGTTCCTTTTTCTGACGGCGAATATCCTCTTGTATCATCGCTCGTCTAGCTCTTCGTTTTAATTTTTCTACTTCCTGTGCACGTTTTTTCTTATAGCCCGGCTTCACTTTCGTTTTCTTTTTAGAAACAATCTTCGCAATTTCTTTTTCTAATGGATCATCTTTTTTAACTTTCTTTTTATGTAAAGGTTCTAGATCTACCCATGTATTATTTTTAAAATTTTTATGATCAAAATGAATTCCTCGTACCTCAAGCTGACGAATCATCGCATCTTCTTTTTTCTCATATAAGGCATAACAAATACCATCACGTCCTGCTCTTCCTGTACGACCGCTTCGATGAATATAATAATCAATTTCTTTTGGAAAACCTAGTGAAATAACATGAGAAACACCATCAATGTCAATACCTCTAGCCGCAATATCTGTCGCAACAACAAATGATTTTTCAAGATTTGCTAAATCTTTCATTGCTTTTACACGCTCTCTTGGTGTCAAATCGCCATGTAGCTCAATCACACCATATCCTTCATCACGCATACGTTTCGCAACACTTGCAGCCTCTCCTCTTGTATTCGCAAATATCAAGCACACATAAGGCTGAATAGAAGGTAAAATTTCCATCAGTTTTTCTTCATAGTTCTTTGGTTGAACAGGAACTAAGATATGTTGGATTTTAGGATGGAAATTGCTTTGTTCCTCTATTTTTACGGTTTGTGGATTGCTCATATATTTTTTTAGAAATAGACGCAATTCTGCAGGAATTGTTGCACTAAAACTCATCATTTGAAGATTTTTCTTCATTTTACCAGCAATGGCATCCACATCTTCTAAAAATCCAAATTCTAATGTCATATCCGCCTCATCAACGACAAAAATATCCGCTGTGTCAACACGCAGCACTTTTTCATTCAAAAACAAATCTTTGATACGTCCTGGTGTCCCTATAATGATCTGTGGTTGCTTCTTCAATGAATCCATCATTCTTGTCTTTTCAATACCACCTGTAATCAGACGAATCACTAGATTAGAATCTGCTTCGCTCATTTTTAAAGATCGATTATAAATCTGTAATGCCAGCTCTCTTGTAGGTGCCGTAATAACCGCCTGTACTACATTTTTTGAACTATCTACTTTTTCCATAATAGGAATCAAAAAAGCATGTGTTTTCCCTGTTCCTGTATCCGAAATACCAATAATATCTTTTCCTTTGCAGGCCATGGGAATAACTTCTTTTTGAATTGGAGTTGGTTCTATAAAATTTTCCAGTTTAATAAACTGTTTTGTTGTTTCTTTAAACATATAATCACTATATTTGCTCATATTTACGCCTCCTTTTTAAAAGCAGCTCTTTAATTATACATGAATTCATTTACATGTAAATAAACTTCTATTACATTATAACGTAAAAACAAGTTGTTTTACTATCAATTAACAGAAAAGTTAGGGTATAATACATCTGAGGTGAAAATCATGGAAATTATTAAAGTTGCACCTAGAGGATATTGCAAAGGCGTCATACATGCTATTTCAATCGCCAAACAAACAGCGAAAGAATATCCTGATAAAGATATCTATGTGCTAGGTATGCTCGTACATAATCGCTATGTAATGGAAGCTTTAAACTTATTGGGAATCAAAACAATTGATGACAAGAATAGCACAAGAATAAAACTGTTAGAAAAGATTCCTAGCGGCAGCGTTGTTATCTTTACTGCACATGGGGTAGCTCCACAAGTGAAAACAGAAGCACAAAAACGCGGCTTGATTGCGATCGATGCCAGTTGCTGTGATGTAGTAAAAACACAAAACATTGTAAAATCACATTTAGAAAACGGTTATGAAATCTTATATATAGGGAAAAAGAATCATCCAGAGGCAGAAGCCATCTGTGCCTTAAGCTCTCATGTACATCTTATCTGCAACAAACAAGATATAGTAGATTTGAAAGATTTTAAAAAGGTGTTTGTTACAAACCAGACTACGATGTCAATGTTTGATATTAGCGAACTTTTTGAATGCATTAATGAACATTATCCAAATGCGATTTTTAGTGAGGAAATATGTAATGCTACTAGAATTCGTCAACAGGCTGTTGCTGATTTAAAGGGACAGAATATTGATGTATTATTTGTTGTAGGCGATAAGCATTCCAACAATTCAACAAGACTGGCGCAGATTGCTCTTCAACAAAACATTCCCCATGTTTATCGAATTGATGATGTTAATGATATTCATGAGGATTATCTAAAAGGAGTCAATAAAGTTGCAGTTACCGCAGGAGCCAGCACCCCTACTTATTTGACTTCACAAGTGATATCTTATCTTTTAAATTTTGACAAAGAAAAACAAAAACCCGCAATAGATATAACAAAAGTTTTATGATGAACTATAACATATAACTTAAAATGTACCTAACGCATATAAATGTAAATATTTTGAAAAGGTTGTGGTTTTCGAAGAAAATTAATTCTTCTTACTATCCACAACCTCTTTTAATTTATCTTCAATACACTTAATAAGTGAAATAAGTTCTTCTCGGTTTTCGTGATTTTCAGGCATATTCTGCAAAATAAGTTTCTTTTTCTCTAACATATAATTCCAATATTTAGAAAAAAGAGGATGACTTGGTAAAAACTTTCCGAAAAGAATTTGATCCTCACTAAGTTTTTCACTTTCATAATGAACAGAAAGAATTTGATAATAATGCTGTTCTTCAACCAATTCTTCATGATCAATCGTAAATCCATGGTCACACAGCCATCTTCTTAAATCTTCTACATGATTGTTCGACTGTAAGATCAATTGTTTTGCCTTGATTGCTTTTGCCATTCCATCTGTTAATATATGCGTAATCGTATCAAAACCCATACCTGCAATAACAAAGGTATCTACATCTTCTTTCACTCCATCAAGCCCATCACACAAGACTGTTGTGATTTTATCTTCAAGATGATGAAGCGCAATTGCTTCCTGTGCTCTTGCTAAAGGACCTTTTCTCACATCACAAGCATATGCTTTCTGACATTTTTCTCCCTCTATTAACGCAATAGGCAAAAGTCCATGATCACATCCAATGTCCGCTAAAATACAAGGGCTATTTACCATATTGTAAATAGCCTGTAATCTTTTACTCAACTTCATTAAGGTTTATCAACAAAATCCTTTAAACGTTTTGAGCGGGTTGGATGTTTTAATTTACGTAATGCTTTTGCTTCAATCTGACGAATACGTTCACGTGTTACATTAAATTCTTTACCAACTTCTTCTAAAGTTCTTGTTCTTCCATCATATAATCCAAAACGAAGTCTTAGAACTTTTTCTTCTCTTTCAGTTAATCCCTGCAGCACATTATTAATTTCATCTTTTAAAAGCTGATTGTTCGCATATTCATCAGGTGATAAAGCTTCTTTATCCTCTATAAAGTCTCCTAAATGAGAATCATCTTCTTCTCCAATAGGAGTTTCTAAAGATACTGGTTCTAAAGCAATCTTTTGAATTTCACGAACTTTTTCAGGAGAAATATTTTCCATTTTAGCAGCAATTTCTTCCGCAGTTGGATCTCTTCCTAAATCCTGAACAAGCTGACGCTGGATTCTTGTAAGTTTATTGATTGTTTCAACCATATGTACTGGAATACGAATTGTTCTTGCCTGGTCTGCAATTGCACGTGTAATAGCCTGACGAATCCACCATGTAGCATATGTTGAGAACTTAAATCCTTTTGTATAATCAAACTTTTCTACAGCCTTTACAAGACCCATATTTCCTTCTTGAATCAAATCCAAAAATAACATTCCACGTCCTACATATTTTTTTGCAATGGATACAACTAGACGAAGGTTAGCAGAAATCAGTTTCTTTTTCGCTTCTTCATCTCCTGCCTGAATACGGCGAGCAATCTCTGGTTCTTCTTTAGGATCCAGCAACTCTACACGACCGATTTCTTTTAGATACATTTTTACTGGGTCATTAATTTTTGTATGTGAAGAATTTGCAAAAGACTGTTCAAGACTTTCAATCTCACTTGCGATAGAATTTTCATCATCATCTTCATCATCCAAAAAATCTAAATCGTCACTGCCTTCATCTGCAAGTGCATCATCATCCATTAAATCTGTATCATCATCCTCATTGACAATATCAATGTCGTGATCAGAAAACCATTGAAACAAATCATCAAACTCTGTATCACTCATATCTAAGTGCTCAACAGCATCTACAACATCTCTTTGATAAAGTACATTATTTTTTTGATATGCTTCCTGCAGTTCTTCTTTAATTTCATCTAAAGTTTTATACTCCTGCAGAACTTTTGATTTTGCTTTTTTCATATCTTACTTCCTTTCTTGGCACATCCGATCATTACGATCCTTGATTAGCTGATTTTTTTGCTGTGCCAATTTTGCTTTTTCCATAGGATCTTGTATCGTTTTAATTTTCTCATTCAGCATCTGAATCTGATCATCCAGCATACAGACTTTTGTTTTTTCCAGAGCATCCTGTAATACCTGCATATTTATATCTTGACTAGCCAATTCCCATTGGGAAATATCCAATAAAAGCTGGCGGACATTATCTTCTTGAATATCGTTTAGAAGATCCGCAACTTCCATTTTTGGATGATTACGATAATAATCAATAATATACAAAGCAAGCTTATTACATGTTTCATCTTTCATAAAACCAAGCTCTTCTTTATAATAATTACTTGCGGCAACACCACATAACATCTGCGATAAAATCTCCTGCTCAGCACGTATCCTGCCCGTTTTAGGATAAGATAGAAACTGTTGTTTCCTTTGCGAATACTCTTTTACAGAAGTCTTTTTATCAATTGATCGTTTGGGCTGCATATCAAAATCTGTCAACTCTCTTAAACGAATGAAATAACTTTCTTTCTCAAAAGTATCTGAAAGCTGATTGATTTCTTCCGCTATTTCCATCGCATATTCTTTCTTTTGAGAATAGTTGTTTAAATTATATTTGGTAAGCAAATATTCAAAAAGAAAGTCAATCCATGATATCGTATTAGAAGACATTGATTTTAATGCATCTTTGCCATAACCATCAATGATTTCATCAGGATCTAATCCATAGCGATTATCAACGATTTCAAAAGGAACATGCTCTTTTATAGCTAATTTCCCAAATTTATAAGTTGCATTTTTCCCTGCAGTATCCCCATCATAACATACAACAACAGGTACATGAAGAAGTTTCAGCAGATGAAGCTGTGTAGAAGTTAGCGCTGTACCTAAAGTAGCAATAGAGTTTGTTAAACCGACTTTTTCAAAAGCCAGTACATCCATTGCACCTTCGACCAGAAATACTTTCTTTGCTTTTCTAGCTTCCTGTTTTGCTCTATGATAATTGAAAACTAAATTTCCCTTTACATAGATATCTGTCTCTGTCGTATTAATATATTTTGCTTCTTCATTTTCCTGTGTTCTTCTTGCTGTAAATCCAACCGGATTTCCCTCTGCATCATGAATGGGAATCATAATACGATTTGAAAAAATATCTTTTATTCCCATCGAAGTCATACGAACTAATCCTGCACCTATCATATCGTCCTCTTTAATTTTTTTTGCTTTTAAAAAGCGATATAATGCATCATTTTTTGGATTATATCCAATCGTAAATTTACGTATGATATCTTCTGTTATATTTCTCTTAAACAGATATTCTTTCACATTTTTAGCGTCAATAGAGTCTAATTGATAATTCGTAAATTCAATCGTTTCTTTACACGCTTTATGTAAAGCAGCAATATGCGGGTCAATATGTTTCTGTGGCAACACCAAAGAATGTTCAAGATGAACACCAGCATAACCCGCTACTTTATAAACTGCCTCAATAAATGAAATTTTTTCATAATTTTGTACAAAAGTGAATACATTCCCTCCTGCACCGCAAACAAAACATTTATAAATCTGCTTATCTGATGCAATTGACATGGAAGGAGAATGATCATCATGAAACGGACATACACACCAGTAATTTCTACCTTTTTTGGATAGTGGTACATAACGTCCTATGACATCAACAATATCTGCTTTCGCACGTATACCATTAATCTCCTGCTCACTTAGACGAGCCATGCTATCACCCTTTCGGTGTTACAGTTTAATTCGCTCTTCAATATAAGCTGCTAAATCTGAAATCGCAATTCTTTCCTGTTTCATTGAATCACGTTCACGAACTGTTACACATCCATCCGTTTCTGTTTCAAAATCAACTGTAATACAGAATGGTGTACCAATCGCATCTTGACGGCGATAACGTTTTCCAATGCTTCCGGCATCATCATATTCGCAGTTTGCAATTGGCGCAAGCATCTGGAACACTTCTAATGCTTTATCACCCAATTTTTTGGAAAGAGGCATTACGCATGCTTTTACCGGAGCCAGGAATGGATGAAGATGCATAACGATACGTGTATCATTTTCTAGTTCTTCTTCATCATAAGCATCACACATAAATGCTAACATCAAACGTTCAACACCAACTGCCGGTTCAATACAGTATGGCAAATATTTTTCATTTGTAGTCGGATCCAGGTATTCCAAAGATTTCTTGGATGCATCCTGATGCTGACGCAAATCATAATCTGTACGATCGGCAATCCCCCATAGCTCTCCCCAGCCTATCTGAGAGCGGAAGTTATACTCAATATCACAAGTCCCCTTGCTATAGAAAGCAAGTTCTTCCGGTGTATGATCACGGAAACGTAAATTTTCTTTATCTACACCTAAATCTGTCAAGAATTTCATGCAGTAATCTTTATAATAAGCATACCATTCTAAATCTGTTCCAGGCTGACAGAAGAATTCCAG
The DNA here is from genome assembly GCF_010537335.1 of Amedibacterium intestinale. Lineage (NCBI taxonomy): Bacteria > Bacillati > Bacillota > Erysipelotrichia > Erysipelotrichales > Erysipelotrichaceae > Amedibacterium > Amedibacterium intestinale. The sequence continues at coordinate 641,064 of NZ_AP019711.1, read as the reverse complement.
TTCCATTTGTTCAAATTCTCTTGTACGGAAAATGAAATTTCCAGGAGTAATTTCATTACGGAAACTTTTTCCAATCTGTCCAATACCAAAAGGTAATTTTTTGCGCATAGAACGCTGTACATTTTTAAAGTTTACAAACATTCCCTGTGCTGTTTCCGGACGTAAATAAATCGTATTTTTATTATCTTCCAAAATACCCTGGAATGTTTTAAACATCAAATTAAATTGACGAATATCGGTAAAATTGTGAGCACCGCATTTTGGACAGGCAATCTTATGCTCTTCAATATAAGAACTCATTGCTTCATTGCTCCATCCTTCTACACTCACTTCTCCATTTGTAGCTTCTTCTATTAATTGATCAGCACGGAAACGGGATTTACACTCTTTACAATCCATCAATGGATCTGAGAATCCTCCAACATGTCCACTTGCTACCCAGACAGAAGGATTCATTAAAATAGCTGACTGAATTCCCACATTATATGGAGATTCCTGAATAAAACGTCTCCACCATGCTTTTTTAATATTTTCTTTTAATTCAACACCTAGTGGTCCAAAATCCCAAGTGTTAGCTAAACCGCCATAGATTTCAGATCCCTGATACACAAAACCGCTGTTTTTTGCATGGGCTACAACGGTATCAAACAATTTCTCTCTATTCATATCTATATGCCCCTTTCAAAAAAAACGCACCATCTGATGATGCTTTGTAACAATTGAGAAACATTTACAAGAATACACTATAATATAACACTTTTTTAAAAGAAATGTCAACGATATACCGTTTTGTTTTTTACCTTTTTCATAATAAACACATGATAAAAAAAGCAAAGCGATTTACTTTGCTTTAACTTCCATCTCACATATTGTTTTTAGAAAACGAATGCTTTTCATACCAATTCCTGCATACTCCTCAAAATAGGTATAAACATGTAAAAAATCATCATAATCAAACGGAATTTCTTTAATGATTTCATAATGTTCCCATTTGGCTTTACACAAGATACGAAACTTTTTCAATCTTTCCTTATCTTGAACAGAATCTATGCCTTGCCGATAACATGAGGAACATACAAAACCTCCATCTCGATACGATAATGCATAAATATTATGTAAACCGCCACAGCGTACACACCCATCCACAAATGGTTCTATTCCATGCATGCGATTCATAATGGATTGAAATAAACAAAGAACAGAAAAAGGATTCTTTGTATCCTGCAGGCATGATAAAGCTTCCAGCAAAATTGAAAACACATCCTCATCAAAATTGCTTTTTTCAATCATTTCACAAAAATAAGATGCTATACTTTGTTTCAGTAAATCTTCCCGTATCTTGCGATAACTTTTTAGAATTACTGCACTTTGCAAAGTATGTAAACTTCGCTGTTCTTTTAAATCAACCATCAGCTTTGCATATGTAAAAGGCAGACAGGCACTTGCATTTTTACTATTAATTTTTCGAATTCCCCTTGCCACCAGATGCAGGATTCCATATTTTAAAGACAAAACACTTAGCAGTGCATCTTTTTCTTTATAGTCTTTAGAATCTAGTATGATTGCATCAATTTGTTCTATCATTGTTTGTCATCCAATTCAAGATATCCTAACTGCTGCAGTTTGTTCGCACGATTTCGCCAGTTTTTTTCTACTCGCACATAAAGTTCCAATTCCACTTTCTTATGGAATTTTTCTTTTAGTTCTTTTTGAGCAGACAAACGAATGCTTCGTATCATAGAAGCCTGCTTCCCAATTAGAATAGATTTTTGACTTGGTCTTTCCACTACGATCATAGCCTGTAAATCCATACGGGTATCCGTTTCTTCTTTTCTTTCAATTACAACAGCTACAGAATGTGGTACTTCCTCATTTGTTTTCAAAAGTACTTTTTCACGAATGATTTCTGCTATCTGAAACTGTTCTCCATGATCCGATACCATTTCATCAGGAAAATATTTAACACCTTCCTCAAGATATTCCTTCACAACTTCCAGCAAATGTTCTACATTATCTCTTTCCAATGCCGAAATAGGGAAAATTTCTGCAAAATCATAGCGTTCTTTCCATTCTTCTAATGTTTTTAACACTTCTTCTTTTTTCAATAAATCAATCTTATTTAACAATAAGAAACATGGAATGTGCGACTGTTTGATTTTTTCAAGCAAGAATTCATCTCCACCGCCAAAACTTTGTGTTGCATCAACGACCCAGAAATTGATATCAGCTTCTGCAATCGCAGTATACGCATTTCGATTTAAAGAACGTCCTAGTTCATGTTTTGGTTTATGAATACCTGGTGTATCTGTGAAGATAAATTGTGCATCCTCTCTTGTAAGAATACCTGCAATATTATTTCTAGTCGTTTGTGCCTTTGGTGTTGTAATTGCTATTTTTTGTTTTAAAATCGCATTCAACAATGTACTTTTCCCTGCATTAGGTCTTCCGATAATAGCGATAAACCCGCTTTTATATGTCATTTTAAATCCTCCTCATTAAACTGCATTGGCAACAATTCTTTTATTGTAGTAACAAGACTTTCTTTTCCATTGCTTAATACAATTGGTGTATCCTGCATCAATAGTTCACTCAATACCTGACGGCATGCTCCACATGGAGCACCAATGCGAGCACCATCAGAAACAATAGCGATAGCTTTTATATCTTCTTTTCTGCATCCATTGGAATAAGCAGAAAAAATAGCATTTCTTTCTGCACAGCAAGTTAATCCATACGATGCATTTTCAATATTTGCACCAATATAACTTTGATTATCATGGGTAAGCACACATGCTCCTACATGATAGTTTGAATAAGGCGCATAAGCATGTTCCATCGCTTGAAAGGCCATATCTAAAACTTTGGTATATCCCTCTATGTTCTCTTTCACAATAACTTTCCTCCTAAAATAATACAAGCTATCACCCCAGCTGCAATAGATACAACAAGCACAGCTGCAGCCATATAGTCTTTTATAATTTTTGCCTGTGGATGATAATTTGGAGATATAAAATCCACCACATGTTCCACAGCACTATTCACAAATTCTAAAGTAATCACCAGGGCAATAAGTATGATCACCACGATCCATTCTGTTACTGTTAAATCAAAAAAAGCAAATACAGCTAATGCTATAATTCCCAATATACATTGCAAAGCTATACTGGCATCATGTGTTATTCCATGAAACAGACCGCTAAAAGCATAATAAAACTTACGCACGTACTTTTTTAGGAACGATTTCATCTAATATCACATCCTGTAAAGCAAACATTTCTTTTTCTTCATCTTCTTCCATATGGTCATATCCTAAAAGATGCAATAATCCATGAGTAAACAAAAAGCAAACTTCTCTTCTTAAAGAATGTCCATATTCTTTTGCCTGATTGCGAATTGCTTCAACATTAATAAAGATATCTCCAAGCTCATTGTCATCTTCCATCATCTCATAATCATCTTCGCTGTCCATCAATGCAAAACTGATTACATCCGTTGGCCGATCGATCCCACGATATGTTTTATTAATCTCATGTATTTCTTCAGGATTCACAAAAATAACACTGGCACTATATTCTTTTTCTAATTTCAGTATTTCTTCTGTTCTTTTGGCAATTATAGAAAAATCTTTTCTAAATCGTGACCATTGCTTCTCTTCACTCTGATTAATTACACTAATTTCCATATACTACCTCACTTTTTTACTTATTATAGCATTATTTTTCTTCTTTATGAAGTTTTGCAGGAAACACTTTTAAACTTGTAATAAATTATGAAGCTTAATCAATATAAAAAGAAATACCTTTTAAAATCAGTTTGTTAAGTTTTTGTATACATATTGTTAAGTTTTTGTTAAAATAACCCTGCTAGAAACGGGAGGAATGAATTATGATTCATATAGCAGCAAATACTGCTTCCCTATCGTCAATCAGCTGGGATTTTATTATCGGAGGACTTGCTTTATTTCTCTTTGGTATCCAGTTTATGGGCGATGGATTAAAAAGTATAGCAGGAGAAAAATTAAAAGATTATATTGACAGATATACAAATAAACCATGGAAAGGAATCCTGGTAGGAGCCGTTATAACTGTATTCATACAGTCCAGCAGTGCAACAAGCGCAATTGCAATAGGTTTTGTACGTGCAGGATTGATGAGCCTTGAACAATCCGTTGGGATTATTATCGGTGCCAACATTGGAACAACCGTAACCGCATTTCTTATAGGCTTAAAAGTAGAAGAACTGGCTTTATATTTTGTGTTCCTTGGAGTACTGATTACGTTATTTGCAAAAAGAAAAAAACACACATATTTAGGACAAATTGTTTTAGGCTTTGGAATTCTTTTCTTTGGACTTCGACTCATGGGTGATGAATTGAGTAAGTTAGGACAAATGGAATTTTTTACAAACCTTACGATGACAATGCAGGACCAGCCTGTTCTTGGATTTCTATGCGGTATTATTTTAACCGCAATCGTACAGTCAAGCAGTGCTGTTGTCGGTATCATACAAAAAATTTATGACTCTGGTGCTATGACACTAACAGCTGCTTTGCCATTTGTATTTGGAAGTAATATCGGTACTACGATTACAGCAGTATTTGCTTCTATTGGGGGAAGTACTTCTGCAAAACGTGCTGCTGGAGTCAATGTTCTTTTTAATACAATTGGCTCTATTGCATTCATGTTTTTGCTTACCCCTTATGTTGGACTCATCACATACTTAAGTGAAACATTTTCTATTTCACCAATGATGCAAATTGCCATTGCTCACATTCTTCGCACGCTTATTATTTCCATTATCGCTTATCCATTTATTGGCACCATGGTTAAAGTTATTAAAAAAATTATACCAGGCGAAGAAGAAAAAATTGAACTGGATTTAGATGCATTGGATCCAAGCTTGGCATCTTCACTTCCAGCTGGTGCGCTTGGTGTCAGCAAACAGGTCACTATTAAAATGGGAGAACTGGCTGCTGATTGTATTCGTTCCAGTCAGGAATATTTTAATAAAAAATCTGGCAAATATAGAAATAGTACAAAACAATATGAAGATGCGATCAATTCACTTGATAGCAAGATTACTTCTTATCTAATGGAGATTTCACATAACAACTTAAGTGAACATGATACTGATGTATTCATTTCAAATTTACAGGTAATTAAGAATATCGAGCGTGTAGGTGACTTGACAATGAATTTAACAGAGTTTTATGAACTTGTCATTGAAGACAAAGGAACCTTCACAGACAGCGCAATCCACGACATAAATGAAATGTATAAAACTGTCCTGGAAATGAATGAACTCGCCTTGCTTTATTATGAAGAACCTCAGGAAAAATATCTAAAGCTTATCAATGATAAAGAAAATTATCTTGATTTAATAGAAGAAAAAGCAAGACAGCGCCACTTTAAACGCATGACAGAAGAAGTTTGTGTTTCAGGAGTTGCAGCAAGTATATTCGTAGATATTCTAGCTACATTAGAACGAATTGGAGATCATATTCATAACATAACAAAACAAACGGATATGAATTATACAAATACGATTTCAAACGAATAAGAAAGCAGACACGTTCTGCTTTTTTATAAAATATATCATATTCGTACTTGAATTTTTATAATAAAGTACTATAATGAATCTTGTCAGAACTGTCGCGTTCGGCAAGGGGTTAAGCCACAGCCCTCTCAAGGCTGTATCACGGGTTCAAATCCCGTACGCGATACCATATTACTAACAAGCCTTATTCTTATGGCTTTTTTTATATCTTTTCAAATTTTGGTGTATTTTTATGTAACCTTTCCCTTTTACAAAACTATATAAGGGTTTATAATCAAAAACAAGGAGGATACTATCATGCAGCCAAGAGAATTATTAGATGCATTACAAATTGCAGAACGATTAAAAGAAACAACACGCCATTGTTATGGTGCTAATGGCAGACAGGAAAGTGTTGCCGAACATAGCTGGTTAATGAGTTTAATGGCTTTTCTAATTAAAGATGAATTTCCAGAAGCAGATATGCATAAAGTTATCGAAATGTGTATTATTCATGATTTAGGAGAAGCTTTTACTGGAGATATTCCTACATTTTGTAAAACCGAGAAAGATGATATAAAAGAAGAAACTTTGCTGCTTCAATGGGTACACAGCTTGCCAAAAAATCAGGCAGAAGAAATGCTTTCCTTATATCACGAAATGAAGCAGCAGCAAACCATTGAATCCAAAATTTATAAAGCTATTGACAGTTTGGAAGCTTTGATTCAACACAATATTTCTGATTTATCTACATGGTCATCAAATGAATATGAATTAAATAAAACCTATGCAGATGATCGTGTTGGATTTTCTGCACATCTTACACAGTTACGACAGGAAATAAGAAAAGATACTTTAGAAAAACTGCAACAAGAGAAACGATAACAGCTACAAAAGAAAAATATATAAAAACATTCAGAGACAGCAGATCCTGAATGTTTTTATATATTTAATTATTAAATCTTAGACGGAAACAAGAGCCTTGTCCATACGTACTTTCTACACTGATTTCTCCCCCATGAGCATCCATAATAGATTTTACGATAGATAAGCCAAGTCCTGAACCTCCGTTTTTCCTAGAACGCGCATCATCCACACGATAAAAACGATCAAAAATTTTATCTATTTCCTCTTTCTTTAATCCGCATCCTTCATCAATAACCTCAATAAAATAATATGCATCTTCTGTATAACTTCTAACTGTTATCGTACCAGTGTCACTGTATTTTATTGCATTACTTAATAAATTCAATAAAACCTGTAATATTTTTTTTGGATCGCAAAATAACAATTCATCTGTCTTTAAATCCGTAGTTAATACAATGTTTTTATCTTGTGCTTTTTTCTTTAAAGAAGAAAATGCTTTTTCTACTAATTTCTTCACATCTGTCTTTTCTCTTTCAAGAATAAGTGTAGAAAGTGATAGACGAGAAAGCTGTAATAAATCCTTAACCAGAATATCTAATCTTTCAATTTCAACTTCCATCTGTTTAAGGAATTCTTTTTGTGTTTCTTCATCATGAAAATCTTCCCTATTTAAAATCTCTATCATTCCCTTTAAGACAGCAATAGGTGTTTTAAGTTCATGAGATGCATCCGCAATAAAACGTTTCTGCATTTTTTCTCCTTCAAGTGTCTTAGATATGTCTTGAAACAGAACTAAACATCCGCTATAGTGCCCTTTTGCCGTAACAGGGACACTAATTGCCTGGTATTCAATATTCTTCACAGAAATGATTTTATCCATGTTTTTTTCAAGAATAAATGCATCTTTAATAAATTCACTTACAGAATGAACAAAATCATTATGTAAATAGGTTATTTTTTCATATGGTTTATCAGAAACACAAATTTCTTTAATTGTATTATGCATAACAACATTGCCAAACTGATCAATTAAAAGCATGGGATATGGAATGCTGGATACAACTGTCAGCAGCTGTTTGTTTTTTAAATGTGCATCTGTCGCAGTTGTACGTATTTCTTCCTGCAGCTCCTTATTTTCCCTTTTACTTAATGTATATTTAAACTGTGCAAAACATTCACTTAATACAAAAGATGAAGTACATACGATAAATAATAAAACATAAACATTTACAGAGAAAAAATACTGAATGACACTAGATAGCACAAACAGGATAACAAACCATAACCATCTAGGCTGCTTCATGAAGTTCCTCCAGCAAATATCCTACACCTCTGCTTGATTTTATTGTAACACTTGCTTTTTGAAGCTTATTTCTAAGCTTAAATACATGTACATCTACGATACGGGTATCTCCATCATAGTCAAATCCCCAAATATCATTTAAAATATTGTCTCTAGATAAAACAACCCCTTTATTTCTTACAAAATATTCCAGCAAATCAAATTCTTTTTTTGTTAATGTGATTCCTTCATTATCAATAAATGCCTCTCTTCTTTTCATATCCATAGAAAGTTTACCAGCCAAAAGTCTTTCTTCTTTCTTCTTTTGACGTTTTAAATGCGCATTTACTCTTGCCAGCAATTCTCTTGGAGAGAATGGTTTTGTAATATAATCATCTACACCATTTTCAAAAGCATATAAAACATCTGCTTCATCATCTCTGGCAGTAAGCATGATTAAAATACTGTCAACATTATTCGCACGTAATGCCTTAACAATATCAATACCACTGACATGAGGAAGCATCCAGTCAATAATATATACATCAAATTCTTCTCTTTTCGCCAGTTCAATTGCTTCTTTTCCATCCGCACATTCTACAATTTCATAATTTGCATTTCTTAAATCATAAGCTGTAATCTTACGAATATTTACTTCATCCTCTATTAATAAGATTCTTGCCATGTTCCTTCCTCCCTTTCATAACGTTCTATAATCTTTTGAACCAATGGGTGACGCACAACGTCCAAACTTGTTAATTCCACAAAAGAAATCCCTTCTATCCCATCTAAAATTGCTTTCGCATTGACAAGTCCACTATCTTTTTTACGTATCAAATCAATCTGCGAAACATCTCCTGTTATGACAATTCTAGAGTGATACCCCATACGTGTCAAAAACATCTTCATTTGTGCACGTGTTGTATTTTGAGCTTCATCCAGAATAATAAAAGCATTATCCAATGTTCTTCCTCGCATATATGCCAATGGAGCAATTTCAATAATTTCTTTTTCTAAAAGTTTTTCTACCTGTTCTTTTCCTAACACATCATATAAAGCATCATACAGTGGTCGTAAATATGGATCTACCTTTTCTTTTAAATCTCCAGGCAAAAAGCCAAGGTTTTCTCCAGCCTCAACCGCTGGTCTTGTTAAAACGATCTTACGAATTTCTCCTTTTTTTAACAATGTAGCCGCATACACAACAGCCAGGTAGGTTTTCCCGGTTCCAGCTACACCACTGGCAAAAACAATTTCCGATTTGCACATGCAGCAAAACAAATTTCTTTGTCCAATTGTTTTAGGATAAATCAGTTTTCCATTCACTGTTTTTCCTATTGGTTTTTGATATGTTAAAGATAAATCAGATAATCGATCCAGCTTTTCCAAACGAGTGATATATTGTATGTCTCTAGGCTGAATTTCATGTAAATGTTCCAACATTTCAAAAATAGCCTGCACAACATGCTGTACATGTATAAAATCTGTTTCTTGTTCACACAAGACTTTACAAACATTATTCCTTACAACAATCTCACAGGAAAAAGCTTCGCATATCATTGATAAATTCTTATCTTGTGAACCGCAAAAAGCTGCAATCCATTCCATTGGATATTCTTCTAAGGGTATTTGGTACTGTTTTTTCATAACTTCTCCTTTATGGTGATGTAATATCTTGAAGCATTGTATAATGAATCACCATCTTTATTTTACCCAGTTCTTTTGTGAATTGCAAAACATTTTCTGCTATGATTTCATCTTCTTTATGAAAATCTTTTGTAACTTCTCTTCTAGCTTCCATAAGCATTTCAAAATAAGAGAAAGCTTTTATATCCTGCGGCTTTGCATAAACTACTACATCTTTCCATGTATAAGCATACACTCTGCCCTCAACATCTAATTCCTGCAAACTCCCTTTACTGTCACTTAAAGAGTTTGCTACAAGCAAGTCTCCTTTATGAACGATCTGGTTTACCTTTGCGATTTTTTCTCCATGTTTAATATCAAATCTTGCAATCATACCATCTTTTAACGCATACAGCTGTTTTCTTGAAGTTTGCTTTATTTGCGCGTGTTCTTTTGGTGTATAAGCAATGTGCAGACTGCTCCCTTGTTTTTCAACTTCCAGCCATGCTACTTTATCAGACAATCTCATTTTCAACTCTTTTTTTATCTCGCTTTCATCTGCGGAAAAAGGAATGTTATAGCCTAAGGAATGCATCGTATCCTGAATTGCTTTTTTACACATTGAATCTTCCCCATGAATTTCCACCGAGAAAACAAACTGTGATAAAAACATCCACAATCCTATAGAAAGTAAAATAGAAATAACAAATGCAGGCTTTTTTAAAGAACGAAAAAAATATCCTAACATCCCTGTTGTATTAAGTAAAACTGCATCAGGAAATGTGTGATGTATATGCATGCGTTCAAATACAGGTGAATAAAAACTTATATGTGAATTCTTGAATGTACAGTCAAATACATCGATAGACTGTTTTTTACATAAATTCAAAAAAGAGCTTGCCTGCATTTGAATCTGCCAGCGATCAAGACCAATTTCTTTCTTATTCATGGAATGTTATCGACTGAAACAAACCTTTTAAAGCTACTTCTTCTTTTTCTAAAGCAGAAACCTGCAAATCTTCCCCTTGAATTTTCACTGTTTTTCCATGTACTTCAAGCACCACCATAGTATTTGTTACAAGACAGATTTTATCATATTGTGCAATCGTCATTTGATTTTTACGTATCGAAAGCATGCCCTCACTCCTTCAATTCAATATATGAAAGAAACAGCAGAATTATGTTTTTATATTGAACCAATCTCAAAAGCCATAAATATAATACTTTTTCAAATTCAACGCTCATAGGCACTTTATGACTTACGCCCAAAATCTCCAATTTATCTATATAATCAATCCATAAAATCACGATATATGCACACTTATGTGAATCCAAACAGATTTTCTTCCTTATCTTCACTAAATCCTCCATCACTCTGAGGACATCTTCTATATAAAGTTTTAATATCATAGATCATACTTAATTATTTTTCTTCTGTATTGATACCACCTAAATACATCTTACTATAATATTTCTCCTTTTCTATATCTCACAATTTTTTTAATTTTTCAGAAACCATTAATTAAATGTGTATTCCTTTCTGTTTCATTATTTAAAAATAGTATTTGAATTTTTGGATTTAAAAAATTGATCTGTGAAATTCCTTGCAAATACTAACCTCAAAAAAATAGACAGCTGATATAAAACCAACTGCCATGAAAAGTGTATGTTGTTTCTTATTTTCATGTTCTTTTATATTAGACAATAGATAAGATATAAAAGCTTTCCCCCTCAAGAAGAGATACTCTCTACCCTAAAACAGGAACTATTTATCTGCTTAAATAACTATTCAAGCATCATCTTATAACACTTTATCTTCCAATAAAAGTTTTTAGTTTATTAATGCCATTTTTCAATATCAAAATATCTTTATTTCCTATTGAAATCGTCTTCTACACGTATTACATCATCTAAATACGGAGTACTTACCTCTATAAATATACTATCTTCTAAGGCTGTTAAACGATGTTTATAATAAGGAAGTGCATGAACGATATCTCCTGGAACATAAATATGTGTTTCTAATTCTTTTTTATCATTATCTTCTTCAATAGAAATTTTCCCAGATAATACATAGCAATGTTCTTCTTTGTATTCATGATACTGTAAAGACGTTCGACATCCTTTTTTTAGAAAGATTTCTTTTAAAGCATAATTTTTCGTAACAGCTATCCATTTCTCATAGCCCCATGGTTTTTCTACAAACTTTTCTACTTCGGACTTCATAATATCACTCCATATTTGCATGACGTCCAAACATCGTATCACTCGTCATGTTTTTTCTTTCCATCAGCATCATAATAGCAATATCCATAAAGATTCCCTCACTTTGTTCAAACAAAGAACCCATAGGCTGAATAGAAACTACATCTCCCTGTTTTTCACTTTTTGGAGATGGTGCACTGATTTCTACTACTACATCCGCCAGTGATGCAATTGTTGATTTTGGATTAATTGTAATTATCGCAACTTTTGCGTTCATTTCTTTCGCTTTTTTTGTATGATTTACCAAACTTTTTGTCTCACCAGATCCGCTGCAGATAACCAATAGCCCTCCCTCTTTAATATTTGGAGTACATGTTTCACCAACAACATAACTGGAAATACCCATATGCATTAATCGCATAGCAAATCCTTTTACCTGGAATCCACTTCTTCCAGCCCCTGCACAGAACACCTCATCTGCCTCTTCAACAAGATTAACAAATGTTTTTGCGCTTTCCTGATCCACAGCTGTCAATGTGTGACGCAATTCATCTAAAACTTTATTTGCATATTCTTTATATAGCATATCGCTCTCTCCTTATTGTAAATGTTTTTTCATTTCTTTTGCAGTTTCGCTTTTATTTTCTGCATTGCAAATGGCTCCTCCAACTACAATGATTTCTGCCCCTTCCTCTACTATCTCATCAATAGTAGATAATTTTACACCACCAGCAACCGCTGATTTCGCATTGCAGATAACTTTGTTTATCATTTTTAATTCATCTAGCGGATCTTTTCCACTTTTCTGTACATCAAATGCAGTATGAACGCAAATATAATCCACTCCCATTGCATCAATCTCTTTTGCACGTTCTACAAGATTTTTAACCGCAATCATATCAATCATAATTTTACCACCATGTTGCTTTGCGGCTTTAATCGCTCCTAAAATCGTTTCATCATTGCTGACGCCTAAAACTGTAACGATATCAGCACCCGCTTTAAATGCACTGGAAGCTTCTAATTCACCTGCATCCATAATTTTTGTATCAGCAAGAATTTCAATTTCAGGAAATCTCTTTTTCAATTCTCTTACAGGCCGCATTCCTTCTTCAATGATAAAAGGAGTTCCTACTTCTGCAATATCAACATTTCCCTTTGTTTGTTCTAACAATATGATACATTCTTCCAATGATAATGTATCTAAAGCAATCTGTAATTTCATTTTTTCATCCTCCCTTTGTTGTCATTAGCATAATCCTTCTTTATATTTAACGTCAATATAAATTTGGTATTTCCTTAAAATAGAAAATAATTTTCTTTGTTTTATAAGAAATAATGCATGAATTTCCAAACAAAACAAATATATTCCCAATTTTTAATTGACGTTTTATAAAACTATTTTACAATAAAAAAGAAAGGACGATGATTATGTCGAAAAATACAGAAACAAGGAGAAATGAAATATATTCTTTACTAGTGTCCAGCGGAAAAGTTAAAGTAAAAGAGCTTGCTCAATATTTCCACGTAACAATGGAGACGATACGTAAAGATCTAAACATAATGGAAGATAGAGGATTATTAATTAAAAACCATGGTGGTGCAGAAGTACTTAACGAATTTTATCAATTGCCCTTAGACATAAAGATAACAGAGCATTCTTTAGAAAAACAAAAGATTGCCAAAGCTGCACTTCCTTTTATAAAAGATAATTCTATTATTTTCCTTGACCCCGGAAGCACAACATTATATTTGGCAAAATATTTGCGACTAAAAAAGGGATTAACCATTGTGACAAACTCTCTTGCAATAGCCCAAATCGTATCAGAAACAAATCATGAATTGTTATTTGCTGGTGGAAAACTGCAAAAGCAAGGAAAATCTTTTGTAGGCCCATTTACGACAGCTATTATTGATTCTATTGTTATTGATACAGCTTTTATGAGCTGTGATGGATTTATGGATGGTCCTACCACTTTCTCACATGAGGAAATGGAAGTAAAAAAGCATGTAATAAATAGAAGTACACAAAAAATATTATTAAGTGATTCCAGCAAATTTTCTAAACATTCAACCTATACTTTCGCAAAATGTAGTGACTATGACTATCTTATTTGTGATGACATTAAAAATCAGGACAAGAAAAGGATAGAAGGGATTAAATCTATAATTATCGCAGAGACATAAAACCTATAAACTTCTAGATAGAAAAAGAGAAGCGTTGATTTTCTAAAATATGAAGTTTTAAGAAACTCTTTTATAAAACAATCGCTTCACGCATAAAAGATACCTATCTAGATGGCCCAAAGATATAAGAAGAATTAGAAATCTAACAAAATCACTTATATAAGAACAACAGCAATATTTTCTGCCATCCTAACTATTTATATATTCTTTATTTATAGTTTTTATAGTGCCTTCGGCACTTTTTATTTTATCACTCCGAAATCTTTTCCTGTAAAACAAAAAAAGAGGCATAGCCTCTTTCCCTTATTTACCACGACGTGCTTTACGTGCAGCTTCTGACTTCAATTTACGACGAACGCCAGGTTTAACGTAAAACTCTCTTTTGCGAGCTTCAGCAAGGGTTCCATTTCTTGACACCTGACGTTTGAATCTACGTAGTGCGTCATCAAGAACTTCGTTTTCTTTTAATACTACTTTCGGCATGACTGACCCTCCCTTCTGATGCAAGCAAGTTAATTATACTGAAAACTTCATGAAAATGCAATAAAAATATTGCATTTTATCATATATTTGACCTTTTTTCTTACGATAGTAACATTTTAGATTTTATTCTTCTATTCCTAAAGTATATTTACGGATGCAATGTCTTGCGACATTATGATCTCCCATCCACTCTTCCCTGCCAAATTCACGATACATAAACACTTCGTCACCTTTTCCAAGTATCAAAACCGTATCGTTTACATTTGCACTTTCAATCGCCTGACGAATTGCCGCATAGCGATCTTCAATGAAAATACTGTTTGTATTTTTTATACCGCTTCGTATTTCATTTGCAATATCTTTTGCGCTTTCATCTCGCGGATCATCTTCTGTCAAAATAATGCTGTCACAATAGCGATCAGCAATTTCGCCAAATACTTTTCGCTTTTTCGTATCACGTTTTCCAGCAGAGCCAAAAACAGCAATAATACTGCAGTTATCAGGTGTTATCCCTTTTGCATATTCAAATACTTTTTCCATTCCATCTGGCGTATGTGCAAAATCTACAAAAACATTAAATGGCTGTCCTTCATCAATTCTTTCCAGCCTTCCTTCAATCTGCTTTAATGTTTCAAGATATGGAAGCATATCTTCCACCTTTATTCCACTTTCACACATTGCCGCAACAGCTGCTAAAAGGTTATAAATGTTATACAGCGCTACAAGGTTGGTAGTTACTTCAAAAGTACCTTCCTTGCATCTTAAAACAAAGCTGGAACCATCTGTTCCCATACGGATGTTATCCGCATGATAATCTGCATCATTTTGAATTCCATAGGTTACAACTTTTGCTTTCGTTGCATCTTTAAGTCTATCAAAATATTCATCATCTGCATTTAAAACAGCAATTCCTTCTGGTTTCAAATTTGTAAATAATTTTTTCTTTGCTTCAAAATAATTTTCAAATGTTCCATGAAAATCCAAATGATCATATGTAAGATTTGTAAAGATTGCAATATCAAAATCGACACTTTGCACTCTTCCAAGTTCCAATCCATGAGAACTTACTTCCAAAGCCACTGCTTCCATCCCATTCTCTACCATATCATGCATTGCATGGTGCAGTATAATAGGGTCTGGTGTAGTTAAATTTGGTGGTAATGTAACATTTCCATAACGAATAGAAATCGTACCGATATATCCGCATGGATGAAAATGAGAATATACATCCTGTATGATATTTGTTACAGAACTTTTTCCATTTGTACCAGTAACTCCAAACACCTTCATTTTTTTGCTGGGATTACCATAAAAACGACTTGCGACTGAATTCAGTGTACGATTTACATTTTCTACTTTAATGTATGCTACACCTTTTCGCATGTTTGATAATTCTTTGGAATGCACAATACATTTGACACCTTTATCTAGAACATCATCAATAAAATCATGTCCATCATGCACGATTCCTTCCATACAGAAATACATATCATTTTCTTTTGCTAGTCTTGAATCCAGACACAGACCTTCTATTTCCATATCTGGTGCATTTTCAAACAACTGGGATAATTTCATCAAATCTCCTCCTTGCCAACCGCAATAAGACGATCCAATTCTTCATCATAAGATACAACACAAACCTCTTGAATCGTATGTAAAAAAGCTTTATCTGCTTTGCAGTAAATTTCCAAATACTCACTTGTATGTCCAAATAAATATCCATCTTTTTCCTTTTCAAACAAAACGGAAACATGTTTCCCAATGAATTTTTGTTTATAAGCAGTATATAACTCTTTTGAGATTTTCGCAAGTCTTGATGCGCGTTCTTTCTTCATCTTATTTTCAATATGTCCGCTCATTTCAGCAGCTTTTGTATGATCTCTTTTTGAATATGGGAAGATATGCATAAAACTTAACTGCATATCTTTAAGATTATTACATGTATCTGCAAACTGTTCTTCGCTTTCCTGCGGAAAACCAACAATAACATCTGTAGAGATGCTGATATCTCCAACCGTTTCCCTTATCTTCTGTACACGCTCTTTAAACCATTCAACATTATATGGGCGATTCATATTTCTCAATACTTCATTATTGGCAGATTGAATAGGAATATGCAGATGTCTAGCAATTTTTTCTTCACTCTTCATCAATTCCAAAAGCTCATCACTAATCTCATTCATTTCGATACTTGAGATACGAATGCGTTTTAATCCTGTTACTTCCTCACACATACGTTTTAACAAATGCGTTAAATTTGTATTCAATCCATTTCCATATCTACCCGTATGAATACCACTTAATACGATTTCTAAATGTCCATTATTTACCAGCTCTTGTGCACTTTGCAGCACTTCATCCTCTGCAAGTGATCTTTCCTGTCCTCTAGCATATGGAATAATACAGTAACTGCAAAACTGGTTACATCCATCCTGAATTTTTAAAAATGCACGTGTCTGATGTTCGAATCGATGAACCGGAATTGCTTCAAAAGCACGCGGAGCACGAGCTTCCTGAATAACTTTGCGAGGACGATGATCTTTTAAAGCATCCTCTATCATATCTGCAAGCTGGCTTTTTCCTTCACTGCCGACTAAGATATCAACATGTTCCATTGTATTTAACGCATCAAATGCCGTCTGTACGTAGCATCCAACAACAACAATCAATGCATCTGGATTCAATGCAATTGCCGCATGAATTTTTTGACGAGACTTACTGCTTGCAGTGTTTGTAACTGCACATGTATTAATAATATAAATATCCGCCTTTTCTTTAAAAGAAACCTCTGTATATCCTCTTTCTATTAATGCACTTTCATAACCTTGAGATTCATAAGTATTCACTTTGCACCCAAGAGTTGCTAACGCAAAGGTTGTCATATTCCTACTCCTTTTCTTTCTTTAATTTTTTCTGTTTCTTTCGCTGGTATTTTTCCAGCCTTCTTTTTATTTTTTTACCCACCAATTCTTCTTTTAGAAGAATATTGATGACAGTATCTTCTTCATCATAAAAAATAGAAACTGCAAGTTTTCGCAAAGCTTCTTCACTACATTCTTTTTTGGGATCAAAAGATAAAACCTTTGCCCATGTATTATTTTTGTTTACATAAAAACGATGCATCAAAGGGTGATACAAAACAAAATCACCATCTTTTTGAAACAAAACTTCAGCAGAAGAAAAATCGTTTTTATAACATTGGGCACCATAAGGATGAAGCTTGATTTCCTGATGGCATGTACGAATATAGCGATGATATTGTTTTAAATCAAGCAATACGATTTCATCCGTATATAAATTGTTAAATCGTTCATCAAAACATGGCAAAAAAATACGCTGCCCTTTACTCATAAAATATGGAAGTTTTGCCATTAGCTTTTCTATCTCCATATTCATTTGTTTTTTTCTTTCCTGATATGTTAAATCATACCAGTAATCATACATAGATACATATGTATCAAAAAACACATCTTCAAACTGCTGTTTTGTTTTTAAAGAATGAAAAATAATTTCTTTTTCAAAACAATCTACATCACTTTTTCCCTCAACCAGTATATCATATGGTTTCAAAAAACGATCCATTTTCTTCACAGCTTTACGATAAGTCTTTGTTTTATAAAATGGTTTATCATATGCTCTATTCAGAATCATCTCCATGTTTTGCATGAAGTTCACCTGCCATTTCATCATAGTAGAATCCTATACGATCTATCATTGACATTGCAGCTGTTTCTGCACGAAGGATTCTAGAACCCAAAGAAACACGCTGATAGCCTGCATGTTCTAATTCTTCTACTTCTTCTAAAGAAAAACCACCTTCACAGCCAATAACTACAACTGCACTTTTCGCATTGGGATGCTGCTTTACAATATCACTAAGTTTACAGGAAACACGATCTGCATTTTCATAAGCAATTAATTTTAAATCCGCTTCTTCATTTTTCAAAGCAGAAAAAGAACATGTATCTTCTAATTCTACAAGGGTAGAACGTTTACACTGTTCACAAGCTTCCAGTAAAATTTTATTCCATCTTTCTTTTTTCTTATCCTGCCGATCCTCTTTTGCTTTTACTACACAGCGAGAACTTACAAACGGCAAAATTCGACTAACACCTAGTTCCGCACATTTCTGTAATAAAAAATCCCATTTTTCTTTTTTAATGAGTCCCTGTGCCAAGGTGATAGAAATGTTAGGCAATGTAATATCTACTATTTCTTCATCTACAACAGCAAACACCTTTTTATTTTTAAACATCACATGTGCCAGATATACATGACCAAAGCCATCCGCTATTCGAATTTTCTCCTCCGGTTTCATACGCATAACATTTGCGATATGATGTGACTGTTCTTTATCCATCTCTAAGACATCATTTATTTGTATAGATTTCATTAAAAAATACTGCTGCATATAAAAATCACCTCATACATCATACTACAAAAATATAATCCTTACAATTGAAAAAGCATTTCCTACGAAAGAGCTGGTATGATTATACGCTTCCTCCCTATTCTATACAAGTCATTTCCTCATGAATTTTAATAAATCTTTTCTAAACTTGATTACAAAAAAGGCATCAGCAAAAGATGCCCATAATCATTTATTTCTTACTTCACTAAATGTTTTTCTTTTCTAATATTCATAATGATATACAATCCAATAAGCAATATGATAAAGCCAATTAAGACTGCATACATCATTTCCATAGAAACTTTATGATCAAAAAAATACAAATTACAGTCTATCGCATCTTGTAAAGACTGTATAACTTTATCTGGTACTGCCTGCGCCTTCATTTCTTCAAAAACCCCATGCATTGCATGATTTCGCACCAAGGAAGTTCCATAGGTACCTGGCAAAAAAGAAATAACATACTGTACTCCTTTTGAAAGCTGAGAGATAGGCATGTAAGCTCCACATAAAAATCCATATCCTGCACTGATAATTGCACTGACTGCAGAAATTTGCCCCTGTGATTTCAAGCAGAAACTGACAACACTGGATATCGCTGTTCCAAACATTGTAAGCAGCACAACATCCAAAAATAACCCAAAAATATCTGCAACACTCATATACCAGCCTGTTACTGCCATAAAGATAAGCCCAGCTATTACAGCACAGAAAGAAACCAAAAGAGTCGTAATAAAATTTGCAAGATAATATCCAAACGCAAGAACAGATGGTTTCACCGGCGTTATCATTAAATCATGAATGCTTCCATTTACTTTGTCCTGTACCATGATCATATTGGCACAAAATGCTACCGACACACAGGATACGGCAAGAATCGAAGAAACAAGCTGTCCTCCTACAAATCCGTTCACAAGTGATTCAGAAAACTCCATCCCTTTTGGAGCAGCAGACAAAAAACTATCACGATATACATTTCCTAAAAATGTCGTATACAGTACCAGCAAAACGATTGGTGTAATCAAGGATGTAAAAAACATACCTTTATCTTTGAAAAACAATTTGATATTACGTTTTATCAGAATTCTTAACATCTTCATACTCATCACCGCCCATCAGCTGTTTTCCTGTAACCGCAAGAAAAACATCATCCATATTTCCTTTCGAAATTTCATAATCATGAAAAACATGTGGATACTGCATAATTAATTTTGTAGCTTCCTGCGTATTTTCTATTTCTATTTTATACGCATCACGAAGCTTTATATAAGGATGTGCAAGCATTTGAACTTCTTCTTCACTCGTATCATAAAGTGTAATGCAATCTTTCGTATAGGTGCTTTTTAACTGCAGTGGTGTTCCTTCCGCAAGAATTTTACCTTTATCCAAAATCACAACATAATCCGCCTCTGCAGCCTCTTCCATATAATGTGTCGTAAGAAAGACACTCATATTTTCTTTTTTCTGCAAATCACGAATAACCTTCCATAACAGTTTTCTTGTTTGTGGATCAAGCCCTGTTGTTGGCTCATCTAAAATCAAAAGCTTTGGTTTATGCAGCAAAGCACGGGCAATATCAATTCTTCTGCGCTGTCCTCCAGATAATTTCCCTAATGTTCGTTTCAACAAATCTTCAAAATCTAAAAGTTTCGCAAGTTCCTTTAATCGCATTTGAAATTCTTTTCCATAAATACCATATAATGCTGCACGACTTTCCAAATTATCATAAACACTTAATGCACTGTCCAGCACACTATTTTGAAACACGATTCCAATGGATTGTTTCATCTTGTTCATATCCTGTTCTAAATCATAGCCATCGACGATAATACTTCCACTGTCCTTACGAAGCTGTCCACAAATCATATGAATGGTTGTTGACTTTCCTGCCCCATTTATCCCAAGAAACGCAAACAGCTCTCCTTCCTTCACATGAAAGCTAATATCATCAACTGCATGAATATCTCCAAAAGATTTTTTTAAATGCTGGATTTCAATACAATGTTTCATAAGTACTCCCTTTTTCTATATAGCTGCACCTTTATTTATAACTTCATCATATCATTCCTTTGCTATTCGTCAAGTTTTTTTTTGATATTCAAAAAGGTTTGCATGACACAAACCTTTCTATCCTATTTATGTTATTTATTTTTTAGTACCCCTTTTTGTGAAAGACTTCTTAACTGCTGTACTTCAAATGGTTTTAATTTTCGATATTCTCCCTGTTTTAAGTCACTGCATTTTAAGAAAGCCAGCTCTTTGCGATGTAAACGGCGCACTTCATACCCTAAAGATTCCATCATACGTTTAATTTGACGATTTCTTCCTTCATAAATTGTCAAATCTAAACTGCACTGATTTTTTTCTTTATCAATTTCTGTCATTTTATATTTTGCAGGAAGTGTTTTGATACCATCATCAAGAACAATTCCTTCCTTGATTTTCTTTTTATCTTCTCCTGTCAAAATACCGTTGATCGTTAAATTATATACTTTTGGAATATGGTAGCGGGGATGAATGATTTCATTCGCAAATTCTCCATCATTTGTTAACAGAAGCAAACCACTTGTATCATAATCCAAACGTCCTACTGTGAAAATTCTTTCTTTGCAATCAATCAGATCTACAACTGTCTGTCTGCCAAATTCATCGTTGCTGGTACACATTGTTTTCTTCGGCTTGTTCATCAGAAAATATACTTTGTTTTCTTTTTCAATTGGATTACCATCTACTTCAATATAGTCTCCACGTTTTACCTTATATCCCATTTCACTTACGATTTCACCATTTACACGAACCCTGCCTGCCGCAATCATCTCTTCTGCTTTACGACGAGAAGCAATTCCTGCCTGTGCAATTACTTTCTGTAACCTTTCCATATGATCACCATCCTGTTATCTCGTACGTTATTTTACATGAAATCTATAACTTTGCAAGCATTATTTAAAGAAATACAGTGCCAGCCTTTTACTTTTGGTAAAGTTTTCAATAAATCTATATTCTTGACAAAATAATTTTTAATCCAATTTAAAATGAATATGTATAATTAAGCTAATTGAAAGTCTCTTATTTATTTGAAGTAATGAACGAATTTTCCATGCTTTTTTTCAGTAGGCAAGTTCATATCTTGAGAAATCCACAAAAATATCTATCAAAAATATGTTTTCTTCCTCATAGGATTTTTTAACTTAACCCTTTATTCACTCTGTATAGAGTTCATTTTCAATATGAAATGTTTTCCTTTTTAAGCATCAAAATTTTACTAATTTCATAAAATGTTTGTGGCTTTGCAAAATAATATCCTTGTATTTCATCACATCCACATATTTTTAGGAATTCGTATTGCTCTTTTGTTTCTACTCCCTCAACAACAATTTTCATATCCAATTTTTTCCCTAATTGAATCGTATACTGAATAATCGCATTTCCAGATGCAGTTCCAATAGCATCAACAAAACTCTTATCAATCTTAAGAATATCAAAATCTAATGAATGTATTGACATCAATGAAGAGTATCCTACACCAAAATCATCTAATAAAACTTTAAAGCCATACTCATGCATCTTAGTAACAGCCAAATTTAATGACTCTTCATTATCTATCATGTAGCTCTCAGTAATTTCTAATTGAATGAATTCACTCGACACACCATATTCATCCATTATCTTTTTAAGATGATTCAATGCACTTAATCCATTTAAATATGCTTGTGATAAATTAACTGAAACTGGTAAAATCGACAATCCTTGCAGCTCCCATTGTTTTATTTTTTTACAGACATCAATAAAAACCAGCTCATCAATATCTTGTATTAATCGGATTTTCTCACTTAATGAAATAAAATAATTTGGTAATAATATGCTGCCATCCTCTTTTTCCCATCGAGCTAAAGCTTCCATACCTGTAATTTTTTTGCTTTTTGCATCAAATTTAGGTTGAAACCATGCTTTAAATTCCTTATTCTCAATTCCTTTTTTAATAGCATCTTCTTTTCGTTTGATTGTTATTTGTTCATTGCCAAGCTCATCACAATAGTAAGTGAACAAATCTTGTCTTTCTTTATTTTCATTTTTCGCAATACTGGCGTAATTATATATTCGTTCAAACATACAATTCATGTTTTTTATTTCATAAATACCAACTGCAAAAGATAAATCAATCGGATAACTTAAATATTGAATATGTTTATTTATTGCCAATATTGATTGAATCCTTTTCTCCAGCTCTTCTTTATGATTATAGAAATATAATACAGCAAATTCATCTCCATATCCACGAACAACAATTTCTAATTCATTTGTTTTATATTGTTTTAGACTATTCGCAAAACTCTTTAGAATATAATCACCTGCCCCAGTACCATATATCTCATTAATCATTTTAAATTTGCGTATATTGTAAATAACTAAAGCACTCTTCTTCTCTGTATTTGCATTTATATTTTGGGTAAGTTTCTCTTCAAGATAGGCTTTATTATGGATTTCAGTTAATTTGTCATAGTAAGCAATTTTCTTTAAATGGCTTTGATATTTATTTTGTTTTAATACTATATAAGCAATCACACCTAATGATACTATAAAGATTGCTATACAGATTGCGATAACACCATAACTAATAGGTAAAATTCGTTGTTCCAATACATTTTTTGGAACAATCGTCACACACCACCAGTCATTGATGTTAAGTGGTGCATAATTGGCATATTTATAACCTTTGTAGTTGTAGCTGATCTCCCCTCCTTGTCCATTTTGAAAGTCTTTTTTCATTTGGTTGACAATTTCCTTATTTTCACTATATTTTTCAAGCGTTTTAAACATATTTTTTGTACCATAAATCTGCGCCTGTGGAGAATCTGAGATAACATTTCCCTTTGAATCTAAAATATAAGAATAGCCTTTCCCATTATAAGATGAAATTCGTAAAAATTTCTTAAAATCTTCATTCTTATAAGTTGTAAAAAAAACACCTTTTATATTTTTGTACTCATCATAGATGGGAACACTGTATACATTTATTTTTACATTAGGATCATAAATATCATCTAATGGTTCACTTACATAGTTTTTACCTTTCATACTCTCTTGAAAATACCTGCGCTGACTAACATCTACGACTTTTTTGTAACTTGTATATGCGGTTCCATCAGGCAAAGCAATACCGACCAATCGAAAGCCGAAAATTTGAGATAGTTTCTCTACTTTTTTATGATTTTGAACAATATCATAGTTTTTCTTATCCCCTACCTCATTTGTGAACATTTGAAGCAAAGAAAACTTATCCTCAATCTGGTGGTTTATAATAACAACGTTTTGTTGTGATAAATTTTCCAAAGAAGTCATGAGCTGGGATTCCAGTTTGTTATCAATATATTTGTTGAATAATAATAATGCATTAACTAATCCCATAATACTCAATATAACCAAAAAAATAATTCTCTTGTGTTTTTTCATATTCTAGCCACCATTCTTTTTTAATCATCAATTAAAAATCAAATTGATTGTATAATGGAAGATTTACTTGCTGCATTATTCGTCGATATTGTTCTTTATTATAAAAAACTTAATTATTAAACATCATTATTTCTTTACAACTTAAATATAACACTTTCTATTTTTAATTCAATTCATTTATCATTAATTCATTGCTTTTATTTAAAGAAATACAGTGCCAGTAAAATTGCCATGCTGATTCCTGCAAAATCTGCGAACAAACCAATGCTTAAAGAATTCTTTATTTTTGAAATTCCTACACTGGAATAATATAAGGTAATCACATAAAATGTAGTATCTGTAGAACCCTGTAAAATACTTGCCATCATACCTGCCAAAGAATCCGGACCATTTTCTTCAAATATATGAGAAAGTATTGCTAAAGAAGCATTTCCCGATATCGGCCGAAAGAAGATCATTGGCCATATATCTTTAGGAATTGAAGGAATTAGATTAGAAAAAAAGCTGCCTGCCATATCCATTAGTCCACTTTCTTCCAGCATGGAAATCGCAAACATCATAGCAAGCATAGCTGGATATATTTCAATAAACAGTCGAATTCCATCTTGTACTCCACATGTAAATGAATGATATGCATTTATCCTTTTGAAAAAAGCAATAAGCAGGATAACAATGACGATGATAGGAAGTATATAAATACTCTTACTCATGATAGTTTCTCCATCGATCCATCAACAAACCGGCAAAAGATGCAAAACAGGTGGCGATGATGGCATAAGGCATAAAGGAAGCAGGGTTTTGAGAATGAAAATTTGATCGTATCGCAAGTAGTGTCGTTGATAAAAGGGTTACACCTGCTGTATTTAATACAAGAAATGTAACCATAGATCGTGTAGCTTTTGTTTTATCATGATTATGCTTCTGCATACCTTCCATTGCTTTTAAGCCCATAGGTGTAGCAGCCGAACCAAGTCCTACCATATTCACAACCACATTGCTGGCAATATAACCTAGTGTTTGACGATCTTCTTTTATATCTGGGAATAAACGTCTTAACAAGGGATGCATGAGTTTTTCTAGAAACAATAAAATACCTGCATCCTTTGCAATATACAAAATACCATTCCAAAAAGCAGTTACACATAACAATGGCAGCACAAAATCAAAAGTGTCCTTTCCTACTTCCATAAACACATGATTTAATACTTCAACATCCCCATGATATAACGCTACAGCAAAAGATAATAAAAGCATTCCCATCCATACTATATTCATTTTCTAACTCCTTTGCCTGCCATATAAGAAAACACCTGCTCATTCCCTTTCTGAAGTACTTCTACATATAATTTTTTCTTATCAATATAAGAAAAGGTTTCTATTTGTTCTTTTGTATCTTTTTTTAAATTCATGGAAATTGCTTCATCTACTGTATAATTCCTTCCTAGAATACGATACGTACCTTTTTCTAGCACTTCCAGATTTTTGTAGTCATTTAAAAAAGCAGTATGTTTCTCTTCATGAAAGGCAAAATCATCTCCTTTATTTAATGTAACAACAATACTGTGCATATCATTGTAACTTGCAGCACTTACCAAGGTTCTTCCTGCCTTTTTCGTAAATCCTGTTTTCCCGCTTATTGTAAACGGATATTCAAACAGCAGTCGATTTTTATTCTTCCATGTCCCATTTTCTTTTGTTTTATAATATTTACTAGAACTAATTTTCACAAAGACTGGATTTTGTATTGCATAGCGCATAAGTATCGCCATATCATAAGCTGTTGAAAGATTTCCTCCATCTTCTTCATCAAGTCCGCTTGGATTTTTAAATACCGTATTTAACATACCTATATCTTTTGCCTTTTTATTCATCCTATCTACAAAGGCTTCTATACTTCCAGATTCATGGTGTGCCAGTTCTACTGCTACATCATTCCCACTTCTAAGCAGCAAGCCATACAGCAGCATTTCAACAGATACCTCTTGTCCTTTTTTCAAATACAACATAGAACCATAAGCTTTATCAATCGCATCGCTGCATTTCCATGTATCATATAAATTTCCATTCTCTATCACAATAATTGCCGTCATGATCTTTGAAATACTGGCAACACTTTGCTGTTTATGCATGTCCTTTTCTTCGATAATGTTTCCATCTTCCCCACTCATGACACAATAAGAATCTGCAGATATACTTGAACAAATGAACAAAATACTAACTACTATACTTACCAGTATTTTCATCATATCACCATTCAAAAATATATGAGACAAAAAGAAAAAGAAGAACTATTCTACGAACAGTTCTTCTTCTGTTTCTTCTTTAAATTCCGGCAATTCCGGCAATTCCTTTAAACTTTCAAGTTTAAAAGTATCCATAAACTCTTCTGTAACTTCATATAAAAAAGGTCTTCCCGGTGCATCACTTCTTCCACATTCTTTAATCAAGTTTCTAGCCATTAGCTTACGCACCATCATATCGCAGTTTACACCACGAATTTCTTCAACCTCAGCTCTTGTAATTGGCTGTTTGTAAGCAATGATGGCCAGAGTTTCCATAGCTGCATTCGATAACGTTGCCACATGAATTTTAGAGAATAACTTTTCCGCATATGGATGTACGATTGCCTTTGATACCAGTTTATATACGCCCCCATAACAAACAAGCTCAAATCCTCTTGCCTGCTCCATATATTCTTTCATCATTTCATCAAGCAGTGTTTCCAGTGTTTCTTGCGTTAATTCATCTTGAAACACCCCTAACAGCTGCGTCATGCAAAGGCCTTCATCCCCACTTAAAAAAAGAAGTCCTTCCAGTATTTGTTTATACTTCTCCATAACTGTTTTCTCCTTTAATAATCCAAATCGTTTCTTCTTCATCTACCGTAAAGGTGATTTCCTTATGTTTAATTAAATCCAATATAGAAAGAAAGGTAACGATAACCATATGCAAATCTGTACAGTCACTGCAAAGCTGTTCAAAGTTCATTTTTCCTACAAACCCCTCTAAACGTTTTTTTATTTGCAAGATACGCTCATCACTAGACAACTCTTTTACAGTCATACGAGTTTCTATCGGGTGTGCCAATGCCATACGGCGAAGCACTTTATTCATCGCTTTGATCAGATCATAAGGATTTCCTTCCAGTTTCTTTTCAATAGAAGTTTTCATCCATTTATTTGTTTCTTCACTGATTGGTTTGCTCATCAAAAGCTGTCGCTCTTCATATTTCTTTTCAAAATCGGCACTAACTTCTTTATAACGCTGATATTCTAAAAGCCTTTTCACAAGACGTTCTCTTTGATCTTCTTCATACTCTTCTTCTATTTCTACTTTTTCTCTTGGAAGAAGTTTTTTACTTTTATATTCCAGCAACCCTGCAAGCTCTGCAAGATATTCACTGGCAATTTCCAGATGCATGGATTCCATGGCATTTAAATATTGTAAATATTGTTCACTTAGCAAATTCATATCCAAATCAAACAGGTCAAGTTTATTTTCTTTAATTAGATGCAGCATTAAATCCAAAGGACCTTCAAACTGTTCAATTGTAATTGTAAATGCCATAAAATTCACCTCGCAAAGCATATTATAACAAGATTTCCTATCTTTTTGTAGGAAAAATAACGGAAATTCGCCTTGAATTGAAGATAAAACGTATTAGAAAACTAATAAATGATAAATCCTGCCTTATCTTTTCATAAGCGATACATAGCTAATTCTTGTATTTTTCATGTCAATTCGTTACTACTTTTTGTTTTTTTCATAAGATGAATCCATTGTTCCACAAGGTTTACCTATTGCACATCATAACACCTCCTTTCTTCTATCGTGTCTTAGCTACACCATCAAAATTAAAAGGTCAATCATCATGACCAACCTTTTACTTAAGTAACATAGTTACTTTTTAAAACATATCTTTAAACTCATCTTTTAAATATTTCTTTATAATATCTTTTTTGACACAAAATTCTGGTGTACCCATATAACCTGGAGAAACTTCATATTTATCAAATGGCACCACAAGATTTCCTTCTTTATCCCAGTAAAAATTATGCTTGGAATCAATCGAAACACAGTCTCCAAAAGTAGCATCTTTTACCCAGTATACCAAATTTTTATCCTCTTTCATTTTTTGCAGCATTTGCTTTTCTATATCCTTTTCTACTACTTCATAAAATGCTTCCTTTTCTACAATATCCCCTAGTTTTATAATTTTATCAGCTCTTTTATCCAAGTGATAATATTCATAGTATGTATTTCCACTTCCCGCTGCTTCAACAACCTGTATCTTCAAGGTAAACCAAAAATCCGTATTGGTAACTACATTATAATCAACATAAACAGAGCTGTGTCCCTTATCTTTGATTTGTTCCAGATCTGCATAAAACCGTTTTAAAACAGTATCCGTTAATTCTGTTATTTCCTCATTTATAGAATCTAATGCGCTGCTGTTTTCATGTTCAACTTTTGGCACTTTAATATCCATTTCATGTTTGTCATCAGAATAGAAATAATTCCTGATCGTAACAACATGGATGATATCCCCAATAAATGGAACTTTTTCCATCGTATCGGCATATACGACACTTACATTGGGAAGCAGGAATACCATCACAAACACCAAACATCCTGCCGCAAATGCAAATCGTGGAAGATGGAGGGATTTTTTTTCATTCGGTGTTGTCTGTGGCAGCGTCTGCAATGTTTCCTCAATTTTATCTTTCACAAGATTTGAAACTTCTCTTTGTTCTTTTGATATTTTATGTCTAAGGTAAGTATCAAATTTTTTCATACATGAAGTCCTCCTTCAAAATTTCCAAGAGTTTTTTCCTGGCACGAGATAATTGCTTCTTCACCGCTATGATATTGGTGTTAGTAATATGTGCAATCTGAGAAAGTGATAAATTTTCATAATAAAACAAAACGGTCACTGTTCGATATGGCTGTTTCAAACTTTCCACTGCTTCTCTTACTGTAATTTTGGTTGTTATGTCATGTTTGATACTTCCTCCAATATCTTCTTTTATTTCATCCATCGTTATAAATTTTGCATTTTTTCTAATCATTTCTACTGCCGTATTGTGTACAATTCGAAGAATCCATGTTTTAAAAGCTTTTTTATTTTTTAAACTTCCATAGTTTTTATAGGCCCGATATATCGATTCACTGATAATTTCGCTGGCATCGGCATCATTTCTTACAATAGAATATGCCAAATGATACATAGATTTTTCATAAAGTCGAATATTTTCACAAAACTCCTCCTTTATATTCAATGTAATTCCTCCTTTGTAAGCGAAGCACTCTGTGAAACAATCCACTTTCCCCAAACTTCATAATATTTGGCATAAAGATGTGTGTTATCTTCTGATTTATCTGCTGATAAATTTCCGTTTTCATCATCAAATATAGGATTTACATCTAAATAATAAATCTTTTTATTATCCGCCATCTTGGAAAGAGCCTTATTCAGTTTATTTATGGAGTGATTATTAAACGTATCATCACTATTAGAACGCTCGCCTGTCACATGTAAATTTGCCTGAAGAAAAATTGTTGTATCCGGTTGTTTCTGCTTTATAAAAGAAAGTAATTCTTTATATTTTTCTATTATCTTATCAAAGCGATATCCCATCTCATTAACTCCCAGCATAATGTATATTTTATCATACTTTTTATTCGTTAATAATTGTGATAAGGTTACATTTCCTACTTTAGGAACACGGGAGTTTGACACATATAAAATTTCATAAATTTACTATGGCGCTTTAAACAGGCGCTTTTCTTTTACTTTTTTTGTCAAATTTTATGTTCTATTATGTGCTATATTGTGCTATATGTGTTATTATTATATTGGGTGATGAATATGTACGTTGCAATCAATGGCACTGGCAATTCCAAAAGCATTTATATTATGAGTTCTTATCGCAAAAACAATGGTAAAACTTCTAGTCGCATTTTTAGAAAGCTTGGTCGATTAAATGACCTGCTTCCTCAATTTGATAATAATGAAGAAAAATTATTGGAATGGGCTCGTTCTGAAGCTAAAAAGGACACTTTATCCCATCAACAGGATACTGCACCTGTTCTCATACCTTTCTCTAGCGACAAAAAAATCAAAAAAAATGAAGTTTTGTTATTTAATGTTGGCTACCTATTCCTTCAATCCATCTGTTCCAATCTTCATTTTGACAATATTTGTCGTAATATTAAGAATCATCATAAATTCGAATATGATATCCATCGCATCCTCTGCGATCTTGTCTACGCTCGTGTTCTATATCCTTCCAGTAAACGCTCTTCTTTCTCTTTCGCTCATTCTCTGCTGGAACAGCCAAAGTATAAATTACAGGATATCTATCGTTCCTTATCTATATTGGCCGAGGAATCTGATTACATACAGGCGGAAGTTTATCGAAATTCTAACTTTCTTCATAAAAGAAACACAAAAGTTCTTTATTATGACTGTACGAACTATTACTTTGAAATCGAACAAGAAGATGAACTTAAAAAATACGGAAAAAGCAAAGAACATCGTCCAAATCCTATCGTAGGCATGGGGTTATTCATGGATGGAGATGGTTTCCCTTTAGCTTTTGATATCTTTCCCGGAAATCAAAACGAACAGAAATCCTTGAAACCATTAGAACATAAAGTTATTCAGGATTTCGACTGTTCCGAATTCATCTACTGCTCAGACAGTGGACTGGCATCACAGAATAACAAACTGTTCAATGATATAGGAGGAAGATCCTATGTCATTACACAGTCATTAAAAAAATTAAAGAAAGAAGATAGAGATATCGCTTTAAATACGAAACAATATCGAAAAGTAGGAAGCAGCACATTCATTGATTTGAAAGATCTTGATGAAAATGACCCAGAGGTATATGAATCCATCTATTATAAAGAAGTACCTATAGAATCTAAAAAGATATCGGAAACTCTTATCGTTACCTATTCTCCAAAATATAAAGCTTATCAGGAAAAGATAAGACAAGGGCAGATAGACAGAGCAAAAAACATGATAAGTAAAAATGGAAAAATCAAAAAGAATAGAAAAAATCCGAATGATCCAAGCAGATTTACAAAGAGGACTTCCATCACAGCGAATGGAGAAGTAGCAGAAGAAGAAATCTACGAAATCGATCAGGAGGCTATAGATAAAGAAGCAATGTATGATGGTTTCTATGCGGTAAGCACAGATATGGAAGGTGATGTAGCGGAGATCATCGCTATCAACAAACGCAGATGGCAGATCGAAGAGTGCTTTAGAATAATGAAAACGGATTTTGATGCACGACCAATCTATCTGCAAAGAGAAGACAGGATCAAAGCGCATTTCCTGATTTGTTTCTTGTCCCTTCTGATATATCGAATATTAGAATATAAATTAGAGAAAAAATATACATCTGAACAAATAATAGATACATTGAGAAAGATGAACGTAACAAAATTAAAAGAAGGATTAGGATATATACCTTCTTACACACGAACAGATTTAACAGATTTACTGCATGAGTTGTTTGGTTTTGAAACAGACAGAGAAATAATAAAACGATCCACAATGAGAAATATTATCAAATACACAAAAGAACATCATATATAGCACAATTCGTTACAAAGACAAAAAGTGCAAAAAAGCTTAATTCTAAAGTCTTTAATGCACTTTTTTCGCTTTCTAACTGTCAAAGACGAGAATGTATATTTTATCATACTTTTTATTCGTTAATAATTGTGATAAGGTTACATTTCCTACTTTAGGAACACTAAGTGCATCATCATATATATTAAAAACACTCATACCTACACTGCAGAAAAAATCTGGTTCTTTCATTTTTCCATATTCCATTAACCCTACTGTTCTGGAATCTCCAATAAACAGTGTATTTTGCATAGAAAAACTGGAAACCTGTTTCTTATCCTCTTCCACTTTGTCCTGCTTCTTTTCTTCTTTTTTCTTTTGCGGTTTTGAAACAGGTTTTTTAACTTTCGCTACAGAGTTTTCTTTCACAACTTTATGTACAGCTTCTTTATTGTAATCTTTGTTCATTACAAAGATACTTCCTGCAATAAACAGTGCAAATATTAGTATGGTGATAAAATTTGATTTTTTCATGTTGTTACCTCTTAAAATCTAAAATATAAAAACGGATCATCCAGTCCTTTATACATGCAATATGTACAGGCAAGAAAAACAAGCAGCAATATCACAGTAATAATGGTTTTATTTTTGATCTTTTTTAGTAATTGAAACGGTATTTTTGTTGAAAAAAGGATTCCCGCAATAAAAAACGGATAGTATAAATTCCAGTATTTTATGTAATCATTTGGAAAAATCGACTCCATGCCTTGCGATAAAAACGGAAATAACCTTGTAAAAAACACACCCATCTGCCCTATATCATCAATCGCAAAAACTGCCCAGGTTAGCGGAATTATGATAAACATATAAAGATGTCCTGCCATCGAATAACGATGCAGCCACTTTCCAATAAAGAATTTTTCTATAACCAAAATAATAAACAGCACGGCACCCCACAAAATAAAATTATATCCTGCTCCATGCCAAATCCCTGTTAACAGCCACACAATCATTAAATTTCTAATGGTTTTTATAAATCCCTTTCGATTTCCGCCTAATGGGATATACACATACTCTTTAAACCAGGAACCTAGTGTCATATGCCACCTTCTCCAAAACTGTGTCATACTTAGGCTTAAATAGGGATAATCAAAATTTTTAGGAAGTTGAAAGCCCAGCATTTTTCCAAGTCCAATTGCCATTAAAGAATATCCCCAAAAATCAAAATAAATTTGAAACGTAAACGCAAATATAGATAACCATGCAAGTGGAGTAGAGATACTTTCAAAACCAATTGCACAGGTTTGCGTCCACAATTTACCAATCGGATTCGCAAGAAGAACCTTTAATCCAAGTCCGATAATAAATGTACCTATTCCCTCCATTACAGATAAGCGATTAATTTTTTTGACATATAATTCCTTTCTAACCTGCTTATACGTAACGATGGGACCGGCAATCAACTGTTCAAACATAGCGATATAAACTGCATAATGCAGAAGACTTCTTTCTGCCTTTATATTTCCTCGATATACATCAACAATATAAGAAATACCTTGGAAAGTATAAAATGAAATACCAATAGGAAGAACGATATTCTTTGTAAAGTTAAAACTTTCCATCTGCTTGCTTAATTCCATCAAAACAAACCCTAAATATTTAAAAACAACAAGACTGCCAACATGAAAGAAAATCCCTGTAAGTAATATTATTTTTTTATACTTAACATGCTTTTCTATCCCTAAAGCTACTATGTAATCTATCAGGATACTTATAATAAAAAGTATTAAGTATTCTGGATTGTTTATCGTTCCAACAAAATAAAAACACAAGCTTCCAATGAGTAAAATATAATTTTTATTACGATTAGGCACCATATAGTAACACCCAAAAAAGATGGGTAGAAAAATAAATATAAATTGTAAACTGCTAAAAACCATGTGATATACTCCTTTCGACGTTACATATAATAGATGAAAGAATAACGCAAAAAGTGACAATATTATTTGTTTTATTTCTTATTTTGTATTTATTACATTTTATAATACGAAAAAAGGTTAATCACTCCGACTAACCTTTCCAACTTATATTCGATTTCCATTAACGGTGATCATAGTTCAACATTTATTTCATACGTATCATCAATAAAGACGATATTCAAATTGTATTTCTTGGCATTTTGTAAAAAATAAGCATTATCTTCTAAAACACTTTCTATTGTGCATCCTTCATCATCCATACGGTATTCAATACTGTTTGCATATTTCTTTATACTGTCAAAATGATGTTTTATATACTTCTCACTCATAACAAGACAAAAGTATTTTATATGTTTCAGATATTCCTTATCAAAATCCTTTGTCCAATCAAAAGGAATATAAATCCCCTCCACAATAAGATTCTGTTTATTTTCTATCGCAGTTTTTATCATCTCGCGAACTATCGGCCACAAATAGTGTGTAAGTTCACTATCATCTTCCACTGTAAGATTGGTATATCCACTACGAATCAAACCCATCTTTATATGATCTATTGATACATATGGGTATTTATATTTTTCTAACAGTTTTTGCGCAAGCAACGTCTTCCCTGTGTGTGATGCTCCTGTTATCAATACAACCATCTTCTAATCCTCCATATACACTTTATTTATTTAGTTTTTCTTTTTAAAAACTCCTGCGAATATTAAGAACATACCAAAAATTGCCACTGGAATATAAATGATATTAGGGATTCTATATACAAATCGATCGATTCCAGATAGGAAAATATAAATTATAATTCCAGCAATCATCCAAATATTTTTATCCTTCATCACACATCATCCTTTCTTGATTTCCTTCTTAACCTTACCTCGATATTTCTTCTTTCGGCAATTTCTTTCATTGCATTTACAACATACAAGGATCGTTCTTTTGCAGGTAACAAAGACAATTCCACATTCGATTGCAGAAGCTTCATGACTTCCTGTAATTCAGATACTTCCAGCAGATTGACCGCTATGCAAAAGAAATTTTTTCTGCGTCCATCGTTATAGTTAGAAAGTAAATAAGATAGAATTTGTATTTTTTCTTTCTGTTCAAGATTGTATTGTTTAATCCCAATGCGTTGCGCTTTTTTTAAGTCTTTTTTTTGATGTTTATGCGTAATAAAGGAGTCGTATTCATCGACATATTGATAATGTGCACAAGGATAATTCTTACATTCAAAACAATATTCAATGTTTCCATGTTCAAGACTGCACTTGGCAATTTTACACGAGGATTTACCGTTTCCACAACCACCGCAGTACTTTCCTAAAAACATTGGACAAAGCCCGCAGTTTAATCCACAAAGAGACAGCAATTGATTTTTCCTTTTAAATTCTTTCATGACAGAACTCCTCTTGATTCCAGCTGATTATTTTAGTATTCGTTTTAGATCTAAAACAAATTGTGTCTGTTGTTTCTTCAAGTATGATTTTACAAATAGCTTCATAAACCATTTTTTACAAATTACATCTTCTGTAAAATCAATTTGCGTTTTCTTATCAACGCAAGTAAAAATTCCTGTCCAATGTCCTTTTATATTACTATTTTCCATATCGAATTCCCATCGTTTATATGGCTCTATAAACGTAGTTGTAAAGGTAGTAGCATAACCCTCATTGTTATATTCAATAAATTTATGATCATCTATGATTTCTGTTTTACTTACATCACTTCGCCATGCACTATACTTATCAACTGCTAAAATAGTTTCCCAAACCTTATGAATATCACTATCTATAATATCTTTCATATACGAAGTTATCATTTTTTCACCTCCGTTCAATACTCACTTTTTTCAACAAACAGGATCTTATTTATTTCTTTTTTTCGTTTTTATGTAATTTCTTCTAATTCCGACAACTGTCCTAAAATAAATTGTAAATATTCTTTGCTTGAAGCCATAGTCCCTCCTTAACTACTTGTTCTCTATATAACTACATCCCCACTATTTTTCTAATCGTATTCGCTGTTCTTATTGTTAGTTTTATGCTTATACCTGCATTTGCTGTCTTAGACCACCAATTTGTTTTTTGATAATCTTTACGATAAAAAGACCAGAATATCACATCTTTATAATTCTCTATTTTTTCCAGTTCTTTTTTAGGTTCACCAATAGCAGCATATACATCTGAAAATTTTGCAGGCGGCATAATAAATATTAAATTATCATAAATTTCTTTGTTATCATTTCCCCACCAGTTAGGGGCATGATTTAAAATATCCTTTAGATTTTCTATTGTTATTACTAAAACAGGGATAGTTAAACCAAACTGCTGTTTTATCATTCCCTCGATTTGTTCTACAAACTCAGGTATATTTTCTTCTTCACTAGAAAATAACACATTGCCGCTGTTTAAATAGGTTTTAACCTCTTTAAATGAAAGTTTCTCAAACCTTTTCTTTAATTCTGCCATTGGCACCTTGTTTTTCCCGCTTATATTAATTCCTCGCAAGAAAGCAGCATATCTTTTCATCGCTATAAAAACCTCCAGATTTTCTCTTATCGTTCTTCCTTTAATAAAATAATGCCACATTTATCACAATAATCCGCTTTTGCATGATGCCCTAGAATTCCATTTTCTTCAATAATTTTATACAATCTTTTGCGTATGCAATTTTTAATAAACTTTGTCTTTTCCCATCAGGAAGCCACTGTGCAGGTATATTATCTGTTGGAATATAACCACTCTGCATTTCTTTTTCACAATAAGGACATTTGATATAGTTATCTCCAAATAAAAGAATATTTCATGTTTAAATTTCATATCTTTTTCCATGAGAAAACAATACTCCATCACTTATTTCAATACATAGAATAATCGTATTTGTATCACTAAAATCATTATGTCCATTATCAATCCAGTCTGAAAAAACATGTTTTAATTTTTCTGCTATTCTTTGATTTTCTTTTTTACAAAAATACCCCATATTCATTCCTTTTCCATGTGCTGTAAACCATTCACCTGCAATCGAAACAATAGGATTGTTTTTTATTTGCTGCATTTTATTAGAAAGAGCATGAGTTATGATATAAAAACAACCATCTTCATAATAAGCATCTACATATCGCACATAAGGAATAGCATTGTCAATCGTTGCAAGTGCCATGACAGTATCTTTTCCAAACCGCTCTACCATTATCTTTTCAGCTTCTTCACTCCATTTTTTCATAAACTATCTCCTCATCTTTTATAAATTATGTTTTATGTAACTTTTCATAAAAATTATACCATTAAAACGCTGTTTCAACTTCATAAAAGAAAACAATCATTTAGGAACATCTATATTTAAACATAACTAAAAAGTAAGATAGTATTTTAATTGATGGTCTTTTTTACCCGCAAATCTCTGTATTACTGTTTTATTTCAAAATAAATACAGTGATGTAATTCGCCTCTATATTCAACATCTTCCGTCTTATCAATAAGTTGCATTCCACTTTTCTCCATTACTCTTTTACTAGCTATATTGCTTTCAAAACAACCTGCTCTTACAACAAAATACCCCATTCTGAAAAGCTCCTGAATAGCTGATATTAGAGCTTCTGTTGCAAATCCTTGATTTTTCATATCAGGGCTAATTACATATCCAACTTCTATCAATTCAGCATCTGTTTCTGTATCATTTATGAAACCTATCAAGTTACCTCTATAATAGATACCGTATACAAAATGATCATCTGAAGTTGAAAAATCTTTTAAAGTACGAAACAATTTAATCACTTCTTCCTCTGAAGAAAAAGTAGGAATCATATAAGTCTTACTAATCTCATTATTACATAAAAGTGATTTCATTACTTCAAAGTCAGTGCTATCGAATGATTTTAAAAGTAGTCTTTTTGTTTTTATCTCTTTGCTTTTTTTCATTATACAAATCTCCCAGAACTTTTATTTTTATTTATATACATTATAATTAAACTGGATTTGATTATCAATCACATATATTAAAAAGGCCAATCATTATGACTAGCCTTTTATACTGAAGCAAACTATCTTATACGGATATATATTCCTGTATTCTTTTGGATAATTCTATAATTTTTGTATGAATTTGCTCTATTGTATATGCAAACTCTTCATCACTTTTCCCCGTAGGATCTTCCAATCCCCAATCTTCTCTGTATTTGCATGGAAGGTTTGGACAATCTACATTGCATCCCATTGTAATCACAACATCCACTGGTGGAATATCTGATAAAAGTTTGGAGTACTGCGTTTTTTCCATGTCAATCTGATACTTTTGTTTCATTAAACGCACAGCATCCTGATTGATTTGCGGTTTTGTTTCTGTTCCAGCAGAATAACTTTCAAACACATCACAAGCCAACCGTTTTCCCAGCGCCTCGGCAATTTGACTGCGACAGGAATTATGCACACATACAAATGCAACTTTCACTACATCTTTTTTCATCGTATCTTTAGGCCTCCATCAAATTTTTTTGATATATGCTTCATATATTCGATGACATCATCTGTCAATATAAACTACCTACTTCTATTGCTATAAGAAATATGGTAAAACGATAGACTTACTTCTTTTCTCTACTACGAAATTTCTTTTGCAGTTTTACACTTAAAATCATTGCCACACCTACAGAAGCCACGATTCCAATACTTAAACTTATGATCCAGTACAGTTTTGTGGAGTCGATATAGTATAGAAAAAGAGTTATTTCAAGGAAAAATAAAAATATGATAAAAAACGTATGGATGATTTTTGTATCTTCTTTCCAGTATCGTTCTTTAACTCCATCATCTAAAGAATCAAAAAATTCATAGCCATTATCCCATATACGCAATTCTTTACGTTTTGAAGTTCGTATTTTATATACTGCATACCATATCGCAAGATATACTGCATTCACAATAAATACCATAAGGATATTCGTTTCCATAACATTTCCTCCACTAACCATAACCTGTAACATTCATTTTCTATCCTAAATACATTACGTATATTTGACAGGGATTCCATTCATCCCATAAAGTAGGAAACACTTCAAACTCTTTAAAACCAAGACTTTTATAAAATTTATTTGTATCATCATAAATATCATAACATCCCATTTGTACGGTCTTAACCTGCATAAAAGAGAATCCTTTTTCCAGTGCATATTGTCTTGCGAGTGCAAATAATTCCTTTCCTATTCCCTGTCGGTGAAATTCTGGTAAAATACCCATCACGCTTACTTCAACCGTATCTTTTCCCGTTTGTTTCAGGCATAGAAATCCAATTGCCTCTCTATCTTTTTCTGCCGCAAAAAAATACTGGCTTTCACAATCTGAAATATATTCCTCTCTTGCCTCTTTAATTCCAAACCAATTAGGAAGTGCTTCTAGTATTTTGCGAGAAATTCTCTTTTTCTCTTCCTTATCTAATATTTCCCTTATCACGTTCATGCTCCTTTTTTAAATTCTTTATCCATATTATAGCATGATTATTCCACCACAACAAAAAAAGCAGCATGCACTGCTTCTATGGTGATTTTTTATGTTTGGATAAATGAATCGGCGTACCAAATAACAGTCGTTTACATTCTTTATAAGAAAAAGGAATGAAAGGATATAAATAAGGATATTTGATTGTTTTGGTTGAAAGCAATATGGAAATATGAATGACAACACTAATACAGAATCCAGGACTTCCTAATACCAGGGTAATCATGGTAGACATTATACGAAACACTTTATTTGCCATAGAGAGTTCATACGAAGGTGTTAACAAGTTTCCTATATTGCAGGCAGCTACCATAATCAAGATTTCTTCACTGTATGCACCAAGAGAAATTGCCATATCACCTAAAAGGAAAACCGCAATAAAGCTCATGATACTGGATAAGATAGATGGTGTGTGAATTAAAGACTGACGAATCCATTCTACCGCAATATCCGCAAGAAGAACCTGTATCGCAAAGGCAAACAGCCGAACTTCCTGAATGGGAATTTTTAACATTGTAGGATTTTGATCCATCATTAGTGCCACCCAAAGCGGTAATAAATATAAGGAAAACAAAATACCGATTATACGAATGATACGGGTAAAAAAAGCAACCAGTGTTGTCTGGGTATATTCTTCTACCTGTTTGATCTGTTCAAAAAAGGTGGTTGGCAAAATGATGATGGAAGGTGAATTATCTACGAAAACAAGCAGATACCCCTGCAGCAAATGGGTTGCGCATACATCAGGACGTTCACTGTAACGAACATGTGGATAAGGATTTAATGTTTTTCCATAAAGCTCTTCTACCAGATTGCGTTCATTTAAGATTTCGGCATCATCCAGCAAAGAAAGTCTTGATGTAAAATCATCCAGTACATCTACATCCACCAAATCTTCAATGTACATATAGGCAATATCACAATGTGTTTTTTTACCCCCCTGACGTAGGATGCACTTTAATTTTGGATCTCGTACTCTTCTTCGAACAAGCCCTACATTCAGCAGGAAATTTTCGACAAATCCATCATGAGAACCACGAACACTTCTTTCTACTTCCGGCTCTGCGGTTGTTCGTGAAGGATACTGTCTTGTTTCTATAATATAGTAGGCATCACTGTTTTCACATAACAAAACGCATTGTCCACTTAATATTGCGATTATCGCTTTATTTTCATCTGCTGTTTTTTCAACAGCCGCAGGATATACCGTCAATTCAACATCATGGGAAGCTGTAATGACAACACTTTCTACCAGATATGATAATAGTTTGCTGTCGGTTAAAGAGGATAAAAACAACAGATATACATGGGTATTTTGTATACAGAGATAGCGTGTCGCAAAGTCAAAAGAAGGGGCAATCTTTTCTTTAAAATCCTGAAATCGCTGATTTAAATCGTTCATGATTTTGGCCGTGCGAATAACGCGACAAAAAATGCCGCAAGAATTGCACTTGTGATACCTGCTGCAGTAAGATCAAACATACCTAATGCAATTCCTAAGATTCCCTGTTTTTCTGCCTGTGCCAATGCCCCATGAATTAAACTGTGTCCAAAACTGGTAATAGGAAGACTTGCCCCCATGCCTGCAATATCCAAAAACCAGTCATAAATACTAAAGGTATCTAAAAAAGCACCGATAACTACAAACAGGGAGGTAATATGGCCCGCTGTCCACTTTGTATTATCATATAGAATCTGTCCCAGCATACAAATCGTACCGCA
This sequence comes from Amedibacterium intestinale, assembly GCF_010537335.1. Classification (NCBI taxonomy): domain Bacteria; kingdom Bacillati; phylum Bacillota; class Erysipelotrichia; order Erysipelotrichales; family Erysipelotrichaceae; genus Amedibacterium; species Amedibacterium intestinale. The sequence goes on along the minus strand of NZ_AP019711.1, from coordinate 600,239 downwards.
AAATAAAAAAGCATTGATATATACCATCATACATCCCCTCTTTCATAAACAATCGCATGGGCTATACAGGGGATCGTATCTTTCTGCTGCAGCGCAACTGGGGATAACAGCGCCCCGCTGGCAATCACAAGAATACGATGATATACTCCTTCTTCCAATAGTTGTAATAAATGGGCAATCGTTACGACCATACTGCATGCACATCCACTTCCTCCGCAAAACACATGTTGTTTCTTTCTATCGTATATCAATAAACCACAGTCATTGAAACGATCATCTATATCATAGCCATCTTTTACCAGCAAATCCATCATGAAAGAAAAACCGATTTCAGATAAATCACCACTGACGATACAGTCATAATCCTGCATCGTTCTATTGGTGTCTTTTAAATGTGTCGTTAAGGTAGAAAATACAGCGGGTGCCATTGCCAGCCCCATATCATTGGCATCTGTATGCTGCCAGTCAACAATTTCTCCTGGTGTAAACGCAGTAACTTTTAGATTTCCTGGCTTATTTGATAAAAGTATTGCTCCTGCTCCTGTTACCGTACTTGTGGTTGTTTCTTTTTTTTGAATGCCATATTCATTAGGATAACGAAATTGTCGTTCTGCCGTTGCGACATGGGAACTTGTAAATGCCAATGCATATTGTGCATACCCATGTTCCACCCATATAGCCGCCTGTCCAATGAGTGCACTGCTGGTTGCACATGCGGCATACATACCAAGAAAAGGACGGTGAAAATCGCGAGCTACATAGTGAGAAGATAACAATTGATTTAATAAATCTCCTCCACACAGCAAGTCCACATCTTTCATCACCACTTTGCTTTTACGCATTGTCGCATCAATAGCGCTATACAGCAATTTCTGTTCTGCCTTTTCAAAGCTTTTTTCATTGCAGTACAAATCATCAAAACAAATATCAAATTTTCCTTTTAAAGGTCCGCTTGCTTCCAAAGGGCCTACTGCACATCCTCTTGAAGTTACATATACATTTTGAAACGTAATGGTTGTCATAGTCTACCCTCCAAACAAAAGAAATCGTGCCATACCAAACACAAATGCCGATACAACACCACACGTTAAAACAGAACCGGCCAGTTTAAACATGTTGCTTCCAATACCAAAAATCAAACCTTCACTTTTTCCTTCCAGAGCACAGGATGCCAGTGAATTCGCAAATCCGGAAATTGGTATAAATACCCCAGCGCCAAAAAACTGTGCAATCTTATCATATTTTCCAAGCGCTGTTAACAATGCAGTTACAAAAATAATCAGCACGATCGTCATGGATACTGCCATATCTTTTTTGACATTAAGAAATACCACAAAACTCTGCATAACAAGCTGAGCAGCCACTGCCAAACTTCCTCCGCCTGCAAATGCAACAAGCGCATTTCTTATTTTATGCTGTTTGGGTTTATGTATTTTAGAACGTTCTCTTATGACTTTTTCCTTCATACAAGAAGCCTCCTTCCTAAACGTAGTATGGCCTTTGCTATGGAAAATATAAAAAATCACATAATTTTCACATCTTTTGCTTGAAAAATAACGAAAGTTTTGTGTAAAATTATAAAAGTCATATTTTAAAAAAGATATTTTACATAGCAGTTCATTCAGAAAGGAATACATTTATATGAAAAATATAGTTACATACATGTGGATTACCCTGTTTAGTCTCTGCTTTGTTTATGCCGGTTTCTCTCCGGAGAAAAAGCCGGTAGAAGTGTACAGCAAAGAAACAGCACCTAAAAATACAACGGTAGTAAAAAAAGGAGTAATTACTCTAGATGCTGGACATGGCGGTTATGATGGCGGTTCTCTTTCCAGAAAAAATTTAAAAGAAGCTGACATCGCATTGTCTTTAACAATGAAAACCGGAGAAATACTAAAAAAGAACAATTATGAAGTCGTATACACAAGAACCAGTGATGATGTAGCATGGGAAAATGATAATCGACAGGATTTGTTATCCCGCGTACAAATTGCAAAAGATGCGAATGCCGATTGTTTTATATCCCTGCATTTAAACTATGGAGCTTACTACAATGATGGGGCAAGAGGCTTTGAAATCTATATCAAAGATAAAGAAGAGCTAACTACAAACATGGCGAAGACTTTGGAAACAAACCTGCAGGAGTTAAATTTTACACAAAATCGTGGAATCAAGACAACACAGGAAAACCCACTGCTAGTCATTGACGAAAATAATATTCCCGCAATGCTGGTAGAAATCGGATTTATCAGTGATGATAAAGATGTGGCATATATCACTTCCGAAAAAGGACAAGATGCGATTGCCAATGCATTGGCACAAAGTATTATGAAACATCCTTTATAAGATATCTTGCATATACGTTGATTTTTCGTATAATGGTATTGGTGATCAAATATGCAGAAAAAAATATCTTCAAAAGAAGTGTATCGTGGTTCTATCTTTACCATGAGTAAAGATGAAGTAGAAATCAAAGGCAAGATATATGAACGTGATGTCATTCATCATCATGGCGGTGTTGGCGTTCTTGCGATAAAAGAAGATAAGGTCTTGCTGGTAAAACAATATCGCTATGCGATTCAAAAAACGTCTTTAGAAATTCCTGCAGGTAAGCTGGAACAAGGAGAAGATCCTTATACATGTGGATTGCGGGAATTGGAAGAAGAAAGCGGCTATACAAGTGAGAAGCTATACCCTATCTGTGAAATGTACTCGACACCAGGTTTCTGTAATGAAAAGATTTATTTATATTACAGCAATGACTTGATAAAAGTAGAAAACCCAAAGGCAATGGATGAGGATGAAGAAATCGAGACCCTTTGGTTTTCCTTTGATGAAATCCAGAAGATGTTAGAAAATGGAGAAATTGATGATGCGAAAACGATCATTGCATTGCAATATGCATTGTTAAACAAAGGGGCTGTGACGAGTAAGAGAAATTATAGTTTCTCCGAAAATCACAGCTTTTTTTAATAATTCTTCCTGCTTTTGGGTATTTTAAAAACAACTATCCTTAAAATAGCTATTTTCTACCTTTGCTTTTCAATCTTCCCCCTGCTCATTGTGGAAAACTAATTCATATTTTTCACCTTTTTTCGATTATGGTACTTTCTTAGGTTATATCCTATACATACCAGAATCAATTCTACTTTTACTCCGCTTTCCCCTCGTCGATGAAGTCGCACATATTCAAAGTCCTGCTTGATATCCGCAAATGCCCCCTCTGCCTGTGCGCTGCGTTTCCTCATCAACATCTTTCCTTCTTCGCTCTTTAGATATTCATCTATTTCTGTATGCATCTTCTCTAATGCCGGTACGATCCTTGCACTTCTTCCATTTTTTGAAGTCGTGCATTTATTTCTTTGTGCACACCCACAACAGTTTTTATTTCTATAATACACTGTCATTTTTGGATACTGTCCCTGGAGATTTACTCCGATTCGCTCTTTTTCAAACACATGTCCTGCAGGACAAACTGGTGTTCCATCCTCCATGCGTTCCATATGCCGCAGCTGATAACGGTTCTTGTCAGTTACTTTTTCTTTCTTCTTTTCATATCCGCTATATTTCAATATGCCTTTGATCCCCTTGCTTTTACAGTAGCTGTAGTTTTCATAGCTCCCATATCCTGCATCCGTTACTTCCATCTTTGGATACTGCCCATACAGTTCTTTGTATCCTTCTGTAAATGGCTGCAGGGTTCTCATGTCGTTGGCATCACTGCTGATATACTGATAAGCGATGTACCCATTGTTTACTCCTATCTGTACATTATATCCAGGCTTGAACACATTCGTATGATTATAATAATCATATTTCATATGCATGAATGTGGCATCCGGATCCGTCTTGGAGAAACTGTTTCTTTCTCCAAGTATATCTTCCTGTATGGCATACTGCCACATCTTGACTGCACTTTTCTTCAGTTCATCGCACAATTTTGCGATCTCGTGTTTTCCTCTGCCTTTTCGGATATGTTCTTTTTCCTTCAGCCAGTTTTCAAGTGCTTCATCTATTTTTATCATATATTCGATATTTGGATATTTCAGAATCGAATAATGTATATCGATTTCATGTTTCTTAAAGTATCGGTTTACCTGTCTCAACAGTTCCATGCATTTCTGCCAGTGTCTTGGAAGATAACGCTTGCTCCAGCCTCTCCAGCAGAAAGTCATCTTATTGGCATTGGCCTCAAATTTCGTCCCGTCAATATAAAGAATCTGTTCTTCCAATGCCTTTTCATCTTGTACATACAGATAGATTTCTTTCGCAATGGTTTCTATCGATTCTTTCAGTGTGTTATTGATGAAGCGTTCAAAGCTCTTGTAGCTGGGAATGAAGCCGTTTGTGATACTGCGATAACGGACATCATAGCGGCAAAGTTTTTCCAGCTTGCGTAAAGAAGCGTAGCCGTCTTCAGCGAAGGCCATAAGAATGACGGTCAGCATCATGACAGGATCATAAGAACGAGAATCAAGATGATGGAAATCTATGAACTTACTCAGATCAATCCTCCTCAAGACTTCCAGGATCGTGATACTCAAATCATCCTTAAGGACATCGTTTTGAAAAGAAAATTCAAAATCCAGTAGCATATATGGCTGATATGCTGTATAATTTGGTTGGTTAATTTGAGTAATTGTCATACATAAATTATACCAAAAAAATACACCTTTTTCCTTATAGGATTGGGTGTATTTTTTTACCTTAGAGCTTTGATTTATCTGTCACAGCCCCTTTATGTCTTATACCTCTATTTAAAAACCCGCCATTTTCATTAGCTGTTTGGCATTTGTTGTTGTACAGCGTCCTTCTTTTAACGTATAGTCAAATAGAATTTTATCATCTTCATAATATTCAGAGAAATGATAATTTTCTGCATTCATTGTTTTATCCATATCGCACAATTCAAAATCATGTGTCGATACAAAGGTAATGATCCATGACAAATGCAGTTTTTCCAATGCCGTTTTGGCACATACGATACGATCAGCACTGTTTGTACCTTTAAAAATTTCATCTACCAGCACCAGCATTTTTTCTTTCTTTTCACTTGCCAGCATCATATCTTTAATGCGAAGAATTTCTGCATAGAAAGTACTAATTCCTTCACTTACATTGTCATGCACGCGCATACTTGTATATAGATTCATGGATGTTGCACTTCCAGATACTGCACAAAGTGGTGCTCCTGCATGAAACAAAATCATATTGATACCAATGGTACGAAGAAAGGTTGTTTTCCCAGACATATTGCTTCCAGTAATAATATACGTTTTATTATCTGCATCAAAACTGTTAGCCACTGCACGCTTTTCCTGAATTAGCGGATGATACATTTTTTCAAAACAGAAAGTCGGTGTTTCATGTTCTATAACTTTTGCTTCACAATATGTATCTTTCACTAGACCAATTTGTGCCAAAGAAACCATTGCTTCCATCTTCCCTATGGCACACAGCCATGTACGAACATGACTTCCATAGCGCTCTTTCCAATCTTCCAGTGCGAACACACATTGAAAATCAAGAAGTAAAAAACCATTTACAATGAAATGTAAAATAAAATTATTACGTACCTGCACCATCTGCAAAATATGCTGAAGCTTAAGAATTGCATGATCAGCTTGTGCACAATCTTTTTTCAACTGCTGAAGAAATGCACTTGTTACATCTGCATGCTCAATTTCTTCCAGCATGCGCTGATAATCCTGCATAATGGATGCATACATTCCTGTGGAAGATAACACTGCACTATTTTTCATATAGAATAAAAACGCAAGACATAAACTTCCCATAAAAAGAATAAGTGCATACGCCTGCAGCTGATGAAAGAAAAAAGAAGCAGCGGTTATCCCTACACAACATACAGAAATAAATATGCATATTCTTTTCCATAGTTTCGCATAAAAATGTTCATGAGTTTCCATTGCCTGATAAAAATGCTCCATCTGACATTTTTTCTTTTTCCCTGCATGCCATTCAAAAAGTTTTGACAGTTGCATAAAACGAAGTGATAAATCCGTGGAAGAAATACATTCTTTCACAGCCTCCTGTCGCTGTTTTATTTGCTCACTATCCTGCTGCTTCCAGCTTAACAGTGATGCTAGATATTTTCTTCCCTCCATTGTTTTTGCACAATTAAGATATTGAAACAAACTTGCTTTTCCAAAAATATCCAAATCAACTTCTTGTTTGGCATCTTCCACCAAGAACTCTTCGCCTGTATCTGTATATTCTTTCCAGCGATCATCCTTACGTTTTTCAATATCTTCATATACGAAAAAAAGTGCCTGTGTGTCCTCTATTTCTTTTTTTATACGATTATGTTTAATAACAAGATAAATAAAAACAACACACATCAAGATACTTACTATATAAAAATATGGATGATTTCCATAATATCCCTGATAAATACCAAAGATAAAACCTACAATAGATAGAAACCGCAGAAATGAAAACCTTCCAGATTCCTGTTTCTTTATTTCTATTTCTTTTCTTAATTTTTCTTTTTGTTCATGAATATAAGACAGCTGCATAACATACCTCTTTTCATTTTTTCATCATTATATCGCATATCTTACAAAAAAGAAACAGTGTATTCGTAAACAACTAATCTTGACTTTCAACATTGTACAAGGCACTTCAAATCTACATTTTAGTAAACAGTACATGCCCTATTAATTTTTGGATAAGAAAAAATAAGAACCATACTCTGTTTCATCATGGCCTATTAGTTTTTCTTTGGAAAGATTAAAACCTAAGGATTTCAATGCCTCAATACGCTCTTTTGCTGGTGCAATCGCCTTTGTCGCAATTTTATCACAGTGAAAAAGCGTATAGGCAGGTTCAATGATTAACGCTAGAATTTTAATAATCTCACTTGCAATTTCATAATCACTACGGATGTCCATTCTTAACAAACCACAGTTTGTAAAAAAATCATTCGCATCCCTATGAAAAAGTTCTATCGTACCTATTGCTTCCTTTGTCTTTTTTGAGATAATTGCCCAGCGAACAAACCCTTGTCTATTATACTCCCAAAGCCAGTATTCAATTGCCTCTTTCATTCTATCTTCTGTAGTATAGTGAAAATCATCTCCACCACAATTATCACTGTTAAAGAAAGGTACAGCTTTAGAATCAGAATATACTTTTAATAAGTCCTTCGCATCTTCCTTTTCTACCTTTCTTAACATATAGAATTCATTTTCAAATGTAGGACAATTCATATACACATCTATCATATACTTTCTCCTCATCTTTTTTAAATACATTATTGTTTTCAAATTCCGTAAGTTGTCCGAGCAATCCAACCTATGTATATTAAACTTAATGATTTCCCATATATAAATAATCTATTTTTATTTCTACTCATTTGACAAACCTTTCGTATAAAAATCATATCACGACTTCAATAGAATTAGTAACAGGCTGCATAAATCAATTTATTACAAAGTGTATAAGTCTCTGATTTCAATAAATCAAAGATTAAATAACTGATATTCTTTCAAAATCGTAATTCCTGATTCAATTGCTCTTTTAACTTTCGTACCATAATTTCCATTAGAATATTTAGAAGATCCATCTTCACCAACAACTAAATAATTGGTGTTCTTCTTTATATTTTTATCCACACTACCACCTTTTGATGTAATATATTCTTCAACTTTTGCTTTTGAACCATATTCAAAATTTCCGCTTAAACAAAATGACTTATTTTCAAACTCAATTATTGCATTATTAAGATTTTCTATTGGATTATTCAATTCATCAAATAGTTTCTTTAATTCTTCTTTTTCTTCCAATGTTATAATCTTGTCTTCAACAATTTCTTCGACTTTATGGATCAATTTATCATATGGATAATGCCCTTCCAAATAATCATTATCATATAACCACTTTTGAAGATTATAAATTTCAATATCTTTTATTTCTTTATCAGCTTTTATACCCAAGGTCAATCCTTGTAAAAATTGAGTTGCTAAAGTTTCTCTACTAGATTTTATCTCTTGAAGATACATTGAGATTACAGTTTTCAATGTATCAATTTCTTCCTTTGTGATAATATTGTCTTCCAAAATCATTTTTAATACCTTAATAATATGACCAACAGATTCATAATGAATATAATGCCTATGACTTTCTAACCAGTCCACAATATATTCATGTTCTTCTTGTACTATTTGATTATCTAACTCTATTCCACATAAAACACCATAAAGTGTATTCAATTCTCTCCTAAACTCAACAGAAGAAACATATTCAACAAAATCACCAGTATCTTTTATTTGATATTCTTCCACATAATCTTCTAAATTTAATTCAAATACATTAACAAATTCTTTTAATAAATCTGCACAAGCACAGGCATCATCAAATGCATCATGCTCATTATCAATATCTATTCCGAAATAATTGCACAATGTAGACAGTTGATAATCAGATATCTCAAATGGCTTTACAAGTTTCTTTGATAATTCATATGTATCAACACAATATAAAACAGGAATATCAATGTTATATCTTCTTAGATTCTTTACAATTGCATTTAAATCAGAACTCTTAACATTATGTCCGATAATTATAGAATTTGTAAAATATTTTTCTATTTCTGGCCACACCTCAGCAAAATTTGGACAATCTTTTGTCTTTGAGTTAGTAATATTATGAACCGCTACACAGTTTTCATCAAATTTATCCTCTGGATTAATATAAAGATTTAATTCAGGAAAAATAGGTTCTTCTGTTTCAAAATCTTCTGATACCAATCCTATTTGACAAATGCTTTTATTCTTAGGGTTTGCCCATTCAACATCTAAATATAATACTTTTTTCATACTAAAACTCCTCCGTGATCAATGTTATATTTATTATCTCATTTATTTATACTCTTGACAATAAATGAAACAACTTACCATAATATATATACTAAAAAAGACTAATTCTCGTGTTTTTCAAGAATGCCATAATTTACATCTTCGTCCATGTTATTTTCTCCATCAAAATATCTAATAATATCAAATAAAATCCCTCTCGAATCAATTAAATATATTATTTATGATTTTAATAAAGATACTGTCATAAAACATTTATAAGACTTATGTGCAATCTATATTTGAAAATAACATATCCTACAGTTTCTATAAAACAGGAATCTTTACATAGAAAAAACTGTGGCAATCCACCACAGTTTATTCCTCAAACAAGCTTACTTCTTCAAAGTCATGTTCATGTTCTTTTTTATTTGTATTTTCTGCTTCATGTACTTCTTTTACAACATCAATGCCATTTAATACATAAAAGTTCTGTAATGATTTTAGTGGCATTGAGAATGTGGAATCTTTGCTCATTAAAGAGATGTCTTTTCCAAGCATTTTATGGATTTCTTCTGCCATGATCGTAATTTCTTCATGCAAATCATACAATCCGATTTTTGAAACATAATATGGATTGGATTTTACCTTCTTACAAATCATCGTTCCTCTAGTAGGACGTCCAGTAATATCAATATCACTTGTTTTTATACGTTTTACAGCCCCATTCTCTGCAAAAATGACCAGTTGTTTATTTTGACTAGGAGAAAGTATGCAGGCAGATGCAATGACATCATCGGATAAGTTCATAGCTTTAACGCCTTTGGAACGAGGAGATGTTGCCGGAATTAATGCGATTGGATATCTTGTCATATATCCATTTCGACTGGCAAGAAGCATTTCATCTTTCTCATATGCAATGTAGCTATGAATCACTTCATCGTTTTCCAGCAGTTTCATATTGCTCATGGTTTTGTTGTTTCTGGATACTTCGTATTCAGACAGTTTTGTTTTTTTGATTAATCCATGTTTGGTCACAGAAATGATATATGCCTGTGATGAGAAGTCAGAAACAATAAAGGCATCTGTAATTTTTTCATTTGATGTCATACGAATTAACGAATTCACATGACTTCCAATTTCTTTCCATTTTCCTTCTTCCAGTGCATAAACAGGTACATATCCATAGGTTCCTGCAGTAGTAAAGAATAAAAGATGGTTAATGGTATTGCTTTGTACATAACCAAGAAGTTCATCGCCTTCTTTAATACCCGTCATGGCTTCCCCTGCTGCACCATAGCTTCGTAAAGAAACACGTTTTGCATATCCATCACGACTTATCGTAACCATAACATCCTCATGAGAAATCATCGCAGTTTTATCAATAACGATTTCTTCGATGTTTTCTTCAATCACGCTTAAGCGCGGAGTTGGAAATGCTTTTTTCACTTCGTTTAATTCCTGTATCATTACTTTGCGTAATTTTTTTGGATTGGCAAGTATTTCTTCCAGTTCTTCAATTTCATTGCATAACTGTTTAAATTCTTCATTCAACAAGGTTACATCCGTATTGGATAAGCGATACAAACGCATCGTAACAATGGCTTCTGCCTGTACTTCACTGAAAGAAAAACGATCAATGATATTTGCTTTGGCATCCGCTTTATCCTTGCTGGCACGAATGATCGCAATAATTTCATCCAGTACGGAAACAGCACGAATTAAACCTTCCAAGATATGACAACGCTCTTGTTTCTTTTTCAAATCAAAGCGGCTTCTTCGCTCAATCACGATACGGCGATGATCAATAAAAGCATCCAGCATAGCCGCAAGTCCCATCTGTACCGGACGTTTATTTTCAATCGCAATCACATTGTAGTTATAAGAAACCTGTAAATCCGTATTTTTATAAAGATAATTTAATATCAGCTGTGCATCCACATCTTTTTTTATGTCGATGACAACACGAAGTCCGTTACGATCACTTTCATCACGTACATCTAGGATACCATCAATTTTTTTATTTAAACGTACATCGTCAATTTTCTTGACCATGCTGCTTTTTACAACTTCATAAGGGATTTCTGTTACAACGATTTGCTGAAGCGTTTTTGTTTGTTCAATGGATACTTTACTTCGAACAATAATTCTTCCCTTGCCTGTTTCAAAAGCTTCTCTAATTCCACTCACACCTTGAATAATACCACCAGTTGGAAAATCCGGTCCTTTCACAAGGCCCATCAATTCTTCCAAAGTACACTGTGGATGCTGAATACGATATACACAGGCATCCAGTACTTCATTTAGATTGTGAGGTGGAATATTTGTTGCATATCCTGCCGCAATCCCAGTAATTCCATTTACCAAAAGATTTGGATAACGAGCAGGTAGCAGAGTTGGCTCCATTGCGGTATCATCAAAGTTTGCTGCCCACTGCACAGTATCTTTTTCAATATCTTTTAGTAAATATTCACTAATTTTACCAAGACGTGCTTCCGTATAACGCATCGCGGCTGCCGGATCATCGTCAATTGAACCATTATTTCCCTGCATATCGATCTGCGGTGTACGAATTTTCCATTCCTGTGACATACGTACCATCGCATAATATACAGAAGTATCTCCATGTGGATGGTAGTTACCAATGACAAGACCAACTGTTTTCGCAGATTTACGATATGGTTTATCCCATGTATTGCCATCTTCATACATGGCATACAAAATACGTCTTTGTACAGGTTTTAAACCATCTCTGGCATCTGGCAATGCACGATCTTGAATAATATATTTAGAGTATCTGCCAAAGCGATCTCCCATAATTTCTTCTAATGGAGAGGCAATGATGTTTGCCTGATGCATGCTTTGTTCTTCATTTTCTTTCTTTTTCATTATGCACCCTCCACTTCATAATCATCTTCCAGTGTAAAGGAAACATTTTCTTCAATCCAGTCACGACGAAGATTTGCCTTATCACCCATTAAGACAGAAACACGTTTCTCTGCCACAACTGCATCTTCAATCGTTACCTGAATCAAAGTTCTTGTTTCCGGACACATGGTTGTATCCCATAACTGATCGGCATTCATTTCCCCAAGCCCTTTATAGCGCTGTAATGTATAGCCTTTAGGAAATGTTTTACGCAGCGAATTCAGTTCTTCATCGGTCCATGCATACGCAACACTTTTCCCTTTTTGAAGCTTATATAAAGGAGGAAGTGCAATATACACCATTCCCTTTTCTACAAGCTCACGCATATAGCGATAGAAAAATGTTAAAAGCAGTGTTTGAATATGTGCCCCATCCGTATCGGCATCGGTCATGATGATGACTTTGTGATAATTTGCATCATCCGCATGAAAGTTTGCACCAACCCCTGCTCCTAATGCATGAATGATCGTATTTAACTCTTCATTTTTTTCAATACTGGAAATGCTTGCTTTTTCCGTATTCAGCACTTTTCCTCGAAGAGGAAGAATGGCCTGATAACGACTATCTCTTCCCTGTTTTGCACTACCACCGGCAGAATCCCCTTCGACTAGGTATAATTCTTTTTTACGCGCATCACGAGATTGTGCACTAGCAAGCTTTCCAGAAAGAATCTTTTCGCTTTTTCCTTTTGTTTTTCCTTTACGTGCATCTTCTCTTGCCTTGCGTGCAGCCTCTCTTGCCATGCTGGCACGCTGCATTTTCTTGACAAGTGTTGTCGCAAGCTCTTTATTTTCTTCCAAGAAAAAACTTAATTTTTCACTGACGATCGTATCCACTGCATTTTTTGCTTCCGGTGTTCCCAGTTTTCCTTTTGTCTGTCCTTCAAACTGTAAAAGTTCTTCTGGGATTCTCAAAGATAAAATAATTGTTAGTCCTTCTCGAACATCGCTTCCTTCAAAGTTTTTATCCTTATCTTTTAATAAACCATTTCTTCTCGCAAAATCATTGAATACTTTCGTAAAGGCATTTCTCGCCCCCGTTTCATGGGTTCCCCCATCTTTGGTACGCACGATATTGACAAAAGAAAAAATATTTTCCTGATATTCATCTGCATATTGAAATGCGCAATCTACTTTAATTCCATTTTGTACTCCGCTAAAAGAGATTGGCTTATGAAAAACTTCCTTATCTTCGTGAAGATAATTCATAAAGGCAACAAGACCTTCTTCATAATGATAGATCTCTTCTCTTTCTTTACCTTCTCGCTCATCACGAACGATCAAACGCAAACCTTCTAAAAGGAATGCATCTTCCTGAGCACGTTCTGCAATCTGTGAAAAAGAGAATTTGGTAGTTGAGAAAATTCGTTTATCCGGTAAAAAGCGTACTTTACTTCCAGTTTTTGTCGTTTTTCCCAATACTTTTAATTCACTGATATTTTTTCCTCCATCAGAAAATTTCATCTGATAGATTTTCCCATTGGTATGTACAGTTACTTCTACCCACTCACATAAAGCATTTACAACACTGGCACCGACTCCATGAAGACCACCACTTGTCTTATAACCTCCGGCAGAAGTAAATTTACCACCAGCATGTAAAACCGTAAAAATAACCTGCAAGGTAGGAACTCCACTTGCATGCATGTCACAAGGCATTCCTCGCCCTTCATCTTCTACCGTAACACTGCCATCCTTCTCCAGTGTGATCGTTATTGTATCTCCATGACCATTCAACGCTTCGTCAATGGAGTTATCTACAATTTCCCAAACCAGATGATGCAAGCCTCTGCTGTCAGTAGAGCCAATATACATCCCTGGACGTTTTCGTACAGCCTCCAGTCCTTCAAGAATCTGAATCGAACTTCCATCATATGTCTGTTCTGCCATACCTTCACCTCTTTCTATGCTTAATTACCTTGATTAGTTTACCAAATTCTTTTCATAATCGCAAATAAAAGTCGTAGAAAATCCTAAAAACTTATAATCCTTCTATTTCTTTTGATAACTGTATTTTTTCAGTCTTAGATTTGCAGGATGATACGATATCCTTATATTTTAAAGTATGCTGTATCTTTTCATGTGTATAAAATAATGATAAAATAACAAAGAAGAAACGAGGAGTGAAAATATGAATATATATTGGATTTTATATATCCTTTTAGGATATTTGTTAGGTTCTATTCCATTTGCTTTAGTTATTGGAAAACTTTTTTACAAAACGGATATAAGAAATTTTGGAAGTGGAAACCTTGGCGGTACAAACGCTGGCAGAGTACTAGGTAAAAAAGCTGGTATCTCCGTTATTGCCTGTGACATTTTAAAAGTTGTTGCGGCAGTTGGCATTGTTTCTATTTTTGATCGAGAAGCAAGCATCTGGGCAGGGCTAGCAGCAGCATTTGGACACTGTTATCCTATCTTTGCAGGATTTCGCGGAGGAAAAGCAGTTGCGACAATGTTTGGATTTTTATTAAGTACTTCTATTTTTACCTTTCAAAATGCATGGTATGTCATTGTCCCGCTGATTTTCTTTTTAATCGTATTGTATCTTGGTAAAATGGTTTCTTTAGCAAGTATGATTGCCGCTTTTACAAGCAGTCTTTATATTACTTATATGCAAATGAATACAAGTATTGAAGTTGTTCTAGCAAGCTGGCTGTTAACTGTCTTGGTTATTTATCGTCATCGTTCCAATATTAAAAAAATCCGCGAAGGAAACGAAAATAAAATCACATGGCTATAAATACAAAACACTGGAAACAGCGTAGTCTGTTCTTTCTGAGCGGACTGCTTTTTATTTCTTTAGGTATCAATATCACCATTTCTAGCGGATTTGGAGTTGGTGGTTGGGATGCAGCTGATATTGGAATGGTAAATCATTTTGGTATGAGCATAGGTTTTTGGCTGAATGCATTTTCCTGTATTTATTTGTTAATCAGTTCCATATTAGTAAAAGAAAGATTGAAACTGGAATGTTTTATTACTTCCATTGTTTTAGGATTTGGTATTGATTTATGGAATATTATATTTTCTCACATTCATATTGAGCCTGTATATTTACAGCTGCTTGTATTTCTGATTGGAATCAGCTGTACAAGTTTAGGAGCAGGATTATATTTAGTAAGTGATTTTCCTGTAAATCCAATTGATCATATGATGGTTTGTATCTCTGAAAGATTTCATATATCAATTGCTGTTTCCAAATATATCGTAGAAGGAAGTGGAATGGCTTTAGGGTTGTTATTGAAAGGTCCTGTTGGGATTGGTACGATTTTAATGATCCTTGTATTTGGGCCCATGATTCAGTTCTTTAAAAACAAAAGCGAAGTTTTGCTTCAGAAAATATGTAAATAGAATAGGAGTTATGATGAAAGAATATATAGAGTTATTTAGTACATTTGCAAAAATTGGTACTTTTACCTTTGGCGGAGGATATGCCATGCTTCCATTGATTCAAAAAGAAGTCGTTGAAAAGAAAAAATGGGCCAGCGAAGAAGAAATCATGGATTATTATGCGGTAGGGCAATGTACTCCAGGAATTATCGCTGTAAATACTGCAACCTTTATTGGATACTACCAAAAAGGAATCTTAGGAGGAATTGTAGCAACATTAGGCATTGTATTTCCTTCTATTGTGATCATCTTATTCATCGCTGGTTTTCTACAAAATTTTTCAGATTTGGCTGTTGTACAGCATGCCCTGGCTGGCATAAGAGTTGCCGTATGTGTCCTTGTATTAAATGCAGTAATCAAAATGTTTCATACAGGGGTAAAAGATGTTATCGGTATCTGTATTTTTATTATTTGTCTAGGTATCACCTATTTCAGTAAAGTTCCTACCGTTTTGATTATCGTAGTATCTGCTTTGTTAGGCTTAGGGATACAGGCTATTCGTACAAGAAATGGAGCAAAGAAATCATGAGTATTTATATTATCTTATTTCTAGAATTCTTTAAAACAGGTTTATTTGCCTTAGGTGGAGGATTGGCTACTGTTCCTTTTCTTTATGAAATGATGGAAAAATATCACTGGTTTACCTCTGAAATGCTGACGAATATGATTGCTGTATCAGAAGCGACTCCCGGTGCTATGGGCGTCAATATGGCTACTTATGTAGGCTTTCATACATCAGGATCTATCTTAGGTGGTATTACCACAACATTAGGTCTAGTTGCACCTAGTATTATCATTATTTGTATCATTGCACATTTTCTAAAGAAATTTAAAGATTCCCCCTATATCCAAAATGCGTTTTATGGATTGCGTCCTGCCGTTACTGCCATGATTGCTTCTGCAGGATTAGGTATCTTTATCACAACGATGTTTCAATCAGATGTACAAATAACAAGTTTTTGGAACTATCTGCAGCCTTTATCCATCCTTCTGTTTTTTATCGTATTCTTTATTTCTAAAAAATTTACAAAAATTCATCCCATTTTATTAATATTGGGGTGTGGAATTGCCGGAATCATACTGCAGTTATAAAAAAAGATCTGATGGATTCTTCTTTATCATTGATTCTATATGGAATATATTTAAAAAAGTGAGAAAACTGAAATGAAATGAACCCCGTTATTTGGACACCAAATAATGGAGGTTCATTTTTATTATGGCAAAACTGACAAGAGAACAAAAAATAGAATTATATAAAAAACGAAAACAAGGAGAAACTGTATCGTCTTTATCTAAAGAATATCAAATAAAATCTAGTAAGATTAATTATTTAGTTAGATTAATAGATAGACATGGATTTGATATTTTAAGATCTAACAAAAATAATTATTATTCACCAGAATTAAAATTAGAAATTATTAATAAAGTCCTTATTGACGGTCAATCATCAACGAGTACAGCTATTGAATTTGGTTTGACTAGTGATGGATTATTAAATAACTGGATTAACTCGTACAAAGAGAATGGATATGTTATAGTAGAAAAAAAGAAAGGAAGACCATCTACTATGAACAAAGAAAATCAATTCAATAAAAAATATGAAGATATGTCACCTGAAGAAAAAATAAAATATCTTGAAAATAAAAATCAGTATCTAGAAGCAGAGAATGAATACTTAAAAAAGCTGCGTGCTGCAGTTCAGAAAAGGAAAAATCAACAATCGAAGAAAAAGTAACGATTGTTTGTGAACTGCAGCTTAAATATTCATTAAAGATTCTTCTTAAAATATCAGGATTAAAACGTTCAACTTATTACTACACATTATCAAAGACTAACAAAGATATGAAAAATGATGAAATAATGAATATTATCATCCATATCTTTTATACACATAAGGAACGATATGGGTATCGTAGAATAACTTTGGAGCTAAGAAATATGGGTTATACGATCAATCATAAGAAAGTCAAACGATTAATGTCTATAATGGGATTATATGGACAAACACCAAAAGCAAGATATAAATCATATAAAGGCGATATGAATGGTACAACAAAAAATTTATTACTTAGTAAAGTAGTAGACGAAGAAAAACATAAAACATATTATGATAGAAACTTCAATACAACAAGATGCAATGAAATATGGTCTACAGATGTATCAGAGTTTCATATAGCAGCAGGCAAGCTTTATCTATCACCGATATTAGATTTGCATAATCGAGAAATAGTATCATTCAATATATCAAAAAGTCCAAATTTTGAACAAATAAAAGATATGCTTAAACAAGCATTTGATAAATATGACAATTTAGAAGGATTGAAATTTCATAGCGATCAGGGCTGGCAATATCAGATGCAGTCATATCATGAAATGCTTGAAGAAAAAAGAATTCAACAATCGATGTCAAGGAAAGGGAACTGTTTAGATAATTCACCAATGGAGAATTTTTTTGGAAGGATGAAGAATGAAATGTTTTATGGGTATGAATATAGTTTTAAAACATTAGATGATTTAAAGGTTGCGATGGAAGAATATATTGATTATTATAATACACAAAGAATAACAGCAAAATTAAAAGGACTAACTCCTGTCCAATACAGGAATCAATCCTTAATAACTGCTTAAAAACAAATTTAATTAAGTGTCCAACAAATTGGGTTCACTTCAAAAAATTCTCACTTTTTATAATATTTTTGTTGTCCATTCTTCTAAGTTCCATACTTCATCTACAAGTCCTTCATAGAAATCTGGATCATGGGATACAAGTAGAACTGTTCCTTTATATTCTTTTAAAGCTCTTTTTAATTCATCTTTGGCATCTACATCCAAATGGTTGGTAGGCTCATCCAGAACAAGTACATTGCATGGTCGATTCATAATTATACATAAACGTACCTTTGCCTGCTCTCCTCCACTTAATACACACATTCCAGACTCAATATGATCGGTTGTTAAACCGCATTTTGCCAAAGCTGCACGCACTTCACCATTGGTATAAGATGGATATTCTTTCCAGAAATAATCTAGCGCACTTTCACTTTCCATAGGAGTTTCCTGTTCAAAGAAACCAGTTTCCGCAAATGGATCTACTTCCACCTGTCCAGCTACTCCAGGTATCTTTCCCATTAATGTTTTTAAAAGCGTCGTTTTTCCTAAACCATTTACCCCTTTTATAGCGACTTTTTTATTTCTTTCCAGCTGTAAAGACATTGGTTTTGTTAAGGGTTCATCATAACCGATAACTAAATCTTTCGCATCAAACACGATACGCCCTGTTGTACGTGAACTCTGAAAAGAAAAACTAGGTTTTACCTTTTCTTTCGGCTTGCTGATCAATTCCATTTTATCCAGTTTCTTCTGTCGGGAATGTGCCATATTTCTAGTTGCGACTCTTGCCTTATTTCTCGCAATAAAATCTTCTAAGTCTTCAATTTCTTTTTGCTGCTTATGATAAGCTGCCTCTAACTGTCGTTTCTTCAATGCGTGCTGTTCCAGGAAATAATCATAATCCCCTACATATCTTGTTAATTCGCAGTTTTCGACATGGTAAATAATATTCACAACATTATTTAAGAAAGGAATATCATGCGATACAAGAATAAAAGCATTTTCATAATTGGATAAGAAATTTGTCAGCCAGTGAATATGTTCCTCGTCCAAATAGTTTGTAGGCTCATCCAGTAATAAAATCATCGGATTTTCTAAAAGAAGCTTACAAAGCAATACTTTTGATCGCTGTCCTCCAGATAACATGCTGACATCTTTGTCCAATCCAATATCCATAAGCCCTAAACCATTGGCTACTTCATTGATTTTCGTATCAATCATATAAAAACCGCTATGTTCCAATATATCCTGAATCTCTCCTACATCCTGCATATACTGGTTCACTTCTTCTTCACTGCAATCACACATTTTTTCATACAGTTCCATCATTTCTTTTTCCAAATCAAACAAATGATGAAATGCATCCTGCAAGACTTCCTTTATTGTTTTCCCTTTCTGTAATACCGTATGCTGATCAAGATATCCAACGGTAATACGATTGCACCATTCTACCTTTCCTTCTTCCGGTGTTAATTTTCCAGTAATAATATTTAAAAATGTAGATTTTCCTTCTCCATTGGCACCAATCAAGCCAACATGCTCACCATTCAATAGACGAAATGATACATTTTCTAAAATCTGTCTGCCTCCAAAACTGTGCGATACATTGGATACTGTTAAAATACTCATAAACTACCTCCAAACATATCCAACATTGTAGCATGCTTTCCATGAAAAATATACCTATTATTTATGGAATATTTTTAATAAAATAAAACGATGAATTCATGATCTTATCTTTTCGACAATATTTTCTTTCCTTCAACACATAAAAAGAAAAAAATGTTAAAGTTATCTTAAATATTTCATAAATGTAAGGGCTCTATCAAAGAATTCTGTTATAATAAAGGCACAGGATTTGAGGTGATTGGATGCTGGATGAAAACAAGCATATTGATCTCTCTATAGGATTAAATGATAAACAGGTAGAAGAACGTATCCAAAAAGGATTTATGAATACACAGGAAACAAACATCACAAAGTCCTATAAAGAAATTTTTCGAGATAATATTTTTACTTTATTTAATCTTATCAATGCCATTCTTGCCGGCTTGATTATATTTATCGGCTCCTTTAAAAACCTTTTGTTTTTAGGAGTCGTAATCAGTAATCTTGTAATTGGAATTTTTCAGGAAATTCGCGCAAAACGTGTACTTGATAAACTTTCCTTAATTACACAGCCATATTTAGATGTCTTGCGAAATGGAAAAATCGTACAGCTACATATGGAAAAGCTGGTGCTAGATGATGTCATGTTTTTAAAAAGCGGTTCTCAAGTTTGCGCAGATTGTGTAGTAAAAGAAGGAAAAGTAGAGGTAAATGAATCTTTACTAACTGGTGAATCCGACAGTATTGTAAAAAATACAGGTGACACCTTATACTCTGGAAGTTTCGTAATCAGCGGGAATGCAAAGGTACAAGTTACTCATGTTGGAAATGACAGCTATGCACAGTCCATTTTATCCGATGCGAAAGTTTTTAGAAAACATAAATCCCAGCTGCGTGATTCCATTAACTTTATCATAAAAACAACCGGAATCATCATTATTCCCGTTGGTATTTTATTGTTCACAAAGCAGTATTTCATTTCCGATGCGACATTTGCGGATGCCATTGTATCTACAGTTGCAGCATTAATTGGTATGATACCGGAAGGTCTTGTCCTGCTAACAAGTATAGCTCTTGCCGTAGGTGTTATCAACCTTGCTCGACGTCAAACCCTTGTGCAGGAATTATATTGTATCGAAACATTGGCACGTGTCGATACCTTATGTCTGGATAAAACAGGTACGATAACAGAAGGAAATATGCGTGTAGAAGATGTATTAACACTAATCCCGCATGCATATCCAACTGAAGAAATCCTTGCAAATATGATGGAGGTATTAAGCGATGACAATGCTACCGCACAGGCAATACGCAGCTATGCCCCAAAACCATCACACCTCTATACTGCAAGCTCTTTCCTATCCTTTTCCAGTGCAAGGAAGTATTCTGCTGTTACTTTTGAAGGAAAAGGAACCTATATTTTAGGAGCTTATGAGTTTATATGTGATCACTGTGATGAAGAACTAAGAAAGATGATAATAGAACAATCTTCCTTAGGAAATCGTGTTCTTGTATTAGCTCACAATGATCAAAAGATTGTAAGGGATAGTATTTCTAAACAAAATGATATCATTGCACTTCTTATTTTAAGCGATCCTATTCGTCAAGAAGCTCCTGCTACCTTGGATTACTTCTTGTCTCAGGGAGTCGATTTGAAAATTATCAGTGGTGATGATCCTAAAACGGTTTGTGCGATTGCTCGAAAAGCACATTTAAAAGGTTATGAAAACTTTATTGATATGAGCAGTATTTCTGATGATGAAATTCCCCGTATTGTAAATCGTTATACCATTTTTGGAAGAGTTTCTCCGATACAGAAGAAACTGTTAATCAAAGCATTAAAGAATCATAAACATGTTACTGCCATGATTGGAGATGGCGTAAATGATGTCATGGCATTAAAGGAAGCTGATTGCAGCATCTCTGTTGCGCAAGGCAGTGAAGCAGCAAAAAATATTGCCAATCTGGTACTTTTGGATAACAATTTCGCAAATATGCCAAGAATTGTTGATGAAGGAAGGCGTGTTATCAATAACATTCAAAGAGCGGCTTCTTTGTTTCTTGTGAAAACAACCTTCTCCACTATTTTAAGTATTTTGACATTATTCTTTATCAGCCGCTATCCGTTTGAACCTATCCAGCTGACTTTAATTTCCTCTTTAACGATTGGAATTCCTTCTTTCTTCCTTGCCTTAGAAGCAAATCATGCACGAGTAGAGGGCAATTTCCTGCTAAATGTATTAGGAAGAGCATTGCCTGGTGCTTTGTGTGTTGTATTAAGTATTATTTATGTAAATATCATTTCAATGTTTATTATGCCGATACCACAGGATAACATGTCTACGATGTGTGTGATTTTGACCGGTACAAGTTCTCTTATCGTACTATATAGAGTTTGTCATCCATTTACCACAAAACGCTTATGTATCTTTCTAACAATGAGCATTGGATTTACCTTAGCAATCATCTTTATGCCAAAACTGTTTTCTTTGGTGCGCTTATCTTACATGCAATTTCTATTTACTATTATTGCCATGGTTATCATTCCAATCGCAATGGATTTCTTCTTTCGATGCGGGAAATGGATGAAAATCAAAGAACACCTGCTTAATGTTGGAAAAGAATAAGGGATATTGAAAGGAGAAATTACATAGAATATGTAACACTTAATACAGGAAATAAAATGCCTCTTGTTGGTCTTGGAACATGGAATCTTAGAGGAGAAGAATGTGTACAGGTTGTATCAAAAGCAATTCAGCTTGGATATAGACTAATTGATACGGCGCAAATGTATGAAAATGAAAAAGAAGTTGGACAAGGAATCTTGAAAAGTGGGATTGATCGTAATCAATTATTTATCACATCGAAAATCTATCGCATCAGCAACAGTTATGAAAAAGCTAAGCATGCAATTGAAGAGACACTTAATAATCTGCAATTAGATTATATTGATTTACTTCTTATACATGAGCCTTATCCGCAAGGACCCCAGATGTATCAGGCTTTAGAAGAGGCATATCTAAAAGGTAAAGTTAAGGCCATTGGAATTTCGAATTATGATGAGAACAAGTATCAGGAATTCATCAAAAACTGTAAAATCATTCCTGCAGTGAATCAAGTTGAAAATCATGTCTATTATCAAAAATGGGAACTTCATGAATTACTGATGAAACATGGGACTGCCATGCAGGCATGGTTCCCACTTGCTCAAGGACTGCTTAATTTATCCGATGAAACAGTTTTGAAAAAAATCACTTCAAAATACAATAAAACACCTGCACAGATTTCCTTACGTTTTTTAACTCAGCGAGGAGTATCCGTAGTTCCTAAATCAAAACATGAGTTAAGACTAAAAGAGAATATAGATATTTTTGATTTTCATCTCACAGAGGAAGAAATAAATCAAATTCGTCAGATAGATCAAAATGATACTTTATTTTCATGGACAAAAAACTTCTAAATAAAAGATAAAGACAAAATCATATACAAGAATCTTTACAATTATTATATTGAAAATTACATAAGGTTTCATTTCTAACGATTACATAACTTATTTACTTTTTATAAATGCAAAAAAGGTTGTGATTTTTAGAGAAAGTTTAATTTCTCTTACTTGTCACAACCCTTTTTATATTTATTTTTTGTCTTGATTGATTTCATATAAAATACGTTCGATTTTATTTCCTCTTTCTAAAGAATCATCAATAAGGAAATGTAATTCCGGAACTTTACGCATTGACATGCGTTTTGCAAGTTCACTACGAATATATCCTTTACTACGTTCCAGTGCTTTCATCCCTGCTTCTTCTCTAGCCTTTTGTCCAAGAAAAGAAACATAAACTTTCGCAATAGACAAATCATTTGTCACTGTCACATCCGTAATGGTAATGAAACCAATTTTAGGATCTTTAAGCTGGAATTGAATAATTTCTGAAACTTCTTTCTGAATAATTCCAGCAACCTTTTCTGCTTTTAATGTCATGTAGAAAACCTCAACTTTTAGGCAGGATCAACCTGCTGATCTTCATAAGCTTCAATGATATCTCCTTCTTTAATATCATTAAAGTTTTCAATTGTCATACCACATTCAAATCCGTTCTGAACTTCTTTTGCATCGTTTTGGAAACGTTTTAAAGAACCTAATTTCCCAGTGTATATAACGACACCTTCACGAATCAAACGAACTCCACAGTCCTTACGAATACATCCATCTGTAACCATACAACCAGCAATCGTACCAACTTTGCTTACTTTATATGTCTGACGAACTTCAGCCTGTCCAATAACTACTTCTTCAAAGACTGGAGCCAGCATACCCTTCATTGCACTTTCCATTTCTTCAAGAGCTTTATAGATAATGTTGTGCAAACGAATATCGATTCCTTCTTCTTCTGCTTTCTTACGAACCATAGCACTTGGTCTTACATTAAATCCATAGATAACTGCATTTGAAGCACTTGCAAGCATGATATCAGATTCTGTAATTGCCCCTGCTGTAGAACGAATTACATTAACACGAACACCATCAACTTCGATTTTTTCCATACTTGCTTTAACTGCTTCTGCAGAACCTTGTACATCGGCTTTAATGATCACATTAACATCCTGTACTTCCCCTTCTTCAATCTGGCGAGCCAAATCGTCCAAAGACATAGCACTAGATGAACTGCGTTCCTGTGCAATTTTCTTATTTAAACGCTCTTCTGCAATATTACGAGCTTTCTTTTCAGAATCAAATGCTTTAAAGATATCTCCAGCAACTGGAACATCATTTAACCCAATGATTTCTACTGGCATAGAAGGTAAAGCTTCTTTTAGTTCACGTCCACGATCATCTGTCATTTTACGAACACGTCCAAATACAGTTCCAACTACTAAAGCATCACCAGTATGCAAAGTACCATTTTGTACAAGCAATGTAGTAACTGGTCCCCGACCTTTATCTAATTTTGCTTCAATTACAGTACCAGTAGCCATTTTATTAGGGTTCGCTCTGAAATTTTCAACTTCTGCAACAATTAGAATCGTTTCTAATAAATCTGGAACGCCATCTCCAAATTTAGCAGATACATCTACATAAATCGTATCTCCGCCCCACTCTTCAGGCATAAGACCTAATTCGCTCATTTCCGATACGACACGATCTCTATTAGCACCTGGTTTATCAATTTTGTTTACCGCAACAATAACTGGCACACCAGCAGCCTTCGCATGATCAACTGCTTCTTTTGTCTGTGGCATAACACCATCATCAGCAGCAACCACAATAATTACAATATCTGTTACCTGAGCTCCACGTGCACGCATTGCTGTAAAAGCTTCATGCCCTGGTGTATCAAGGAATGTTACTTTCTTTCCATTAACGCCGACCTGATAAGCCCCAATATGCTGCGTGATGCCCCCAAACTCACCTTCTGTAACATGTGTTTTACGAATCGTATCTAACAACGTTGTTTTTCCATGGTCAACATGCCCCATGATTGTCACAACTGGAGGACGTTCAACAAGATTTGCTTCATCCTCTTCTTCGTTATTGATTTGTTCCTCAAAATCACTTTCATCAATAATGATTTCTTTATGGCATTCTACATTCCATTCCATACAAATCAATTCAACTGTTTCATCGTCTAAAACTGAGTTAATGGTAACCATAGTTCCCATCATAAATAACAATTTAATAATTTCACTGGCATTACGATTTAACTTTTCAGCCAATTCACCAACAGTAATTGGAGCGCTATATGTTATTTCAGTTACTTCTACACGTTCCTTTTTAGATGAAAAATCTCTTTTTTTACCATTGTTTCCTTTTTTGTTGTTACCCTTTTTCTGTTGTCTTGCCATATAATCACCTAGCCTTTCAAGCAAGTCTGAAGTTTTTGCGCAAAACCTTCATCTAATATAGCTACGGATTTCCTATTACGATCTCCGATGGCTTGATTTATTTCGTCACATTCCATAAATACATATGGAACATGGTAGAAACTGCATTTATCCAGCAGTTTCTTTTTCCCATTATCCCCCATATCTTTTGAAAGAATTACAAGTTTTACCTTTCCACTGCGAAGTTGTTTCATTACTGTCTCACCAGTGGCTATTTTTCTAGCTCTAGCTGCCAGTCCTAAAATTCCCATCGCATTATTCATGGTCAAAACGCTTTCTTAATTCTTCAAAGATTTCATCTGGAATAGGACATTCTAACGAACGAGATAATGCTTTACGTTTTTTCGCAATTTCTACTGCCTCAACACTTCTTTTTAAATAGGCGCCTCGTCCATTGCGTTTTCCTGTTTCATCTATCTCTATCGTTCCCTCTGGAGTACGAACGATACGAATCAATTCTTTCTTTGGAAGACTTTCATTTGTTGCCACACACTTACGCATTGGTATTTTTTTCATAAAATCTTCCCTCCTTACTTAGTTATCATAATACTCGTCATATTCATCAAAATCAATATCATCATGAATCCAATCATTTTCTTCTTCTTCCTGCTGTGCTCTTTCGATTTCTTCTAATTCTTCTTCGGAATAGATTGGTTTCATTTCATATTCTTTTTTACTTAAGTCAAACGTTGCCTTATGTGGTATTTCTTCTTCATGTTTCTTATATTTTGGTTTTGAAGGAGCTGCTTCTGTTTTTGTACTAGCATCCGCTAAAGACTCAAATTTTGATGTATATTCCTGTTTTTCTTTTACATTTAAACCTTGCTGACGCTGTTTCTCTTTCGCAATACGAGCCGCTTCTTCCAAATCATTTTCTACAGAAGTTTTTTCGTCTTCAACAGCAGTTTCTTCAACCACTTGTGTTTCAATTTCAACTGCTTCTTCCTCTTCTTCAGGAATATAGCTTTCCTCAAATACAACACCTGCATCATCAAGAGTTAGCGCTTCTTCTTCCTGCGCATTTTCAAAGATTTCCTGCTGTGCAAGAGCTTTTGCTTCTGCCTGTGCAGCTAGATATTCTTCACGCTGTTTAACCGCAATAGCTTTCCAGTCAATACCAGAAGCTTCCATATCACTTTCTGATTTGATATCTATTTTATTTCCAGTCAGCTTAACAGCCAAACGCGCATTTTTACCACGCTTTCCAATTGCTAAAGACAATTGGTTGTCTGGTACAACAACAAGCAATGCCCCTTTTCTTTCTTCACTAGGAATAACCGCTAATACTTCTGCAGGAGACAAGGAATTTTTAATCAATTCACTAACATCTTCACTCCATTCAAAGATATCAATTTTTTCACCATTTAATTCATCGATGATTGCCTGCACGCGACTACCTCTAGGTCCAATACAAGCACCAATAGGATCAATGTTTTCATTATGAGAATACACTGCCATTTTTGTACGTTCTCCAGCTTCACGTGCAATTGCCTTGATTTCAATGACTCCCTGATAAATTTCAGGAACCTCTTTTTCAAACAAACGTTTTACTAAAGTTGCATCTCCGCGAGAAACTAATACCTGCGCACCTTTTGTTTCTTTATTAACTTCAGTAATAACAACACGAATTCTTTCTCCCTCATGATAATGTTCATTTGGAATCTGCTGATTTTTCGGCATCAACGCCAATGTTTTTCCAATATTTACGATACAGAATTTTTCTTCAACAGATTCAATTGTACCAATTACCATTTCTTCTACTTTATCACAGTATTCTTCATATACAACCAGTTTTTCTGCTTCACGAATTTTCTGTTTCATAACATTCTTTGCCAAAATAACTGCTGCACGTCCAAGCTGTGTAATATCTACTTCTTCTTCAACAACACCATCAAGTTCTAAATCCTGGTTCACTTTCTTGGCATCTTCCAAAGAAATTTCAAGCTCGTCATCTTCCACTTTTTCAACGATACGACGCTGCTGATATACTTTAATATCTCCGTTTGCATCATTTACATCTACACGTACCAATGCATCTGGAATTTCAATATGTTTACGAAAAGCTTTTGCCAACGCTTCCTGCAACGCTTCCACAACAACATCTTTTGATAATTTACGATCACTTTCGATTGCCTGCATAGCGGCCATAAAATCTTTTAACTTCATGTTTCTAATCCTTTCTTCTATATTCTTACTGATAAGCGGATCAAAGAAATATTTTCTTTTTCAATCTCTGCTTTTTTCTTCACAGCTTTTGCCATATAGTTTATATAGACAATACCATTTTCATACGCTGTCAAATCCCCTTTAACCTCATCTAATCCATTTTTGGGATTTTTTAATTTTACATATACATATTCTCCAACAGCATGCTGAATTTCTTCATCACTGCGCAATTCTCTTTCTGCACCTGGAGAACACACTTCCAGGAAATACTCGCTTGCAATCAAATCTTCTTCATCTAGCTTTACGCTGATTTTTTCAGACATTTCTGCACATGTATCAATATCCATGCTGCCATCTTTTCTCATAATGGAAATCTGCAGAATACGATTTTTACCTTCTGTATGCCATTTGACATCATAAAGAAGAATATCTTCTTCTTGCAGAATAGGTGTAACAAGTTCTTTGATTTTTGTTAACTGATCCATAATCTTCTCCTTTTACATAAATGAAGGAGTGGGCATAACCCACTCCGATTGAAGTATCTGTAGATAATATAACATGTAACAAAAGAAAATTCAATGCTTTTCAAAAAAAACAGTGATGAAATATCACTGTTTTGAAAAAATCTATTTTTCTACGATTGTTCTACCGTTGTACTCACCACATTCACACATTTTGTGTGGAACCTTGTATTCACCGCAAGCTGGACATTTTACCAATGTTGGCGCAGCTAATTTATAGTGAGTTCTACGTTTTGCTTTTCTAGTTTTTGAATTACGTCTCTGCTGAACAGCCATGTTAGCACCTCCTACTTAATCTTCTACTTTGAATTCTTTCAACTTTGCTAAACGAGGATCTATATCTTTCTTTTCAGACTTCTTATAGTCTTCCTCTTTGACAACTTCCCAACCGTCACCTTTAGGATACTGTTTCAAGCCCTTTTTGACAACCTTCAAAGGGACTTCCATCAGTATCAATTGAAAGACTACCGGTAATAGTTCTACGACATCACCTTTTACTTCGTGTACATCTTCATCATCCACTTTATCAAAAGAGAACACTTCTAAAGATTTCGTGTGGAAATCATATTCTACATCCTCTAAGGTTATAGAACACGGCACTATCATCACGCCTTCAATATCCAGATCTGCAAATACGCGTTCACTGGCTGTATCGTAATGAACATTTCCTGATACCGTAACATCCTGCAATCCTCTGATTTGATTCATCTTCGCAAATATTTCAGGACCAAAATCAATTGTTTCATCAAAATAGATCGTACAGTTTTCAGCCTGTAATAATTGTGCTCTTGACCATTTCAAAAGAATCACCTCGTTGTCTGACCTATCTTATTATAAGGAAATCAGATGAGAAAGTCAATCTTTTTCTGTTTCCCATAACTAGGCTATATTATTAAAACATAAAATCCATAGGAAAGAAAGTTTTTTTTTACTTTTTTATTTCTTTTTTGTTTCTTTTGCCATTAACCTTTCCATTCCTTAGTATTCATATCCTTTTTTTGATAAAAACATGGTATACTGTTCAAAAAGGAGGTCAACTATGAAAATATGCGGTATTGTTACTGAATACAATCCATTTCATAACGGGCACTTATATCATATAAAAAAAGCAAAGGAAATCAGCAAATGCGATATCCTTATTGCCGTTATGTCCGGAAATTTTGTTCAAAGAGGAGAACCTGCTATTGCTGACAAATGGCTGCGTACAAAATACGCTTTAGAAAATGGCGTTGATATCGTAATAGAACTTCCCTATCCTTTTGCTCTTCAAAGTGCAGATGGCTTTGCTAAAGGCGCTATTCGTTCTTTACAGTTAGCAGGGGTAAATTGTATTGTGTTTGGAAGTGAAACAAACGACATCATAAAACTGCAAACAATCGCAAAAGAAGCTTTCCAGCCTAAAACAAAGGATTTTTCTATGGCGAAAAATTTCTCGATGACTTTCGACACTTTATCAAGCAATGATATTTTAGGCATCAGTTATCTAAAGGCATTGCAGAATACAAATATCATCCCCTATACTATAAAACGTACAAATCAATACCATGATACTGACTTAGCTCAAAGTATCGCAAGTGCTACTGCCATACGAAAAGGGGTATTTAACAATAAAGATATATCGCATGCCACTGTTATGGCTAATGAACTTAATAAGCAGCATGCTTTTTCTCTTTATTACCCTTTGATTCAAACACTGTTAACTACACTTTCACCATCCTATTTATCTACGATATTTTTAATGGATGAAGGTATTGAAAATTTATTTATAAAGAAAGCTGTACAATATGATACTTTAGATGATTTTATAGATAGCTGTACTTCTAAAAAATATACAAAAAGCAGAATCCAGCGTACCTTAATTCATTTAATGACGCAAACAACGAAAATGGAAATTGACAACCTTTCTAACTTAAACCATATACGTGTCCTTGGCTTTAATGAAAAAGGAAAGAAACACTTATCTTCTTTAAGAAAAAAAGATGTGCAAATTGCTTCCTGTTTTAAACAGGTTCCACAAGCTTTTAGACAGATAGAATTGCGTGCATGTCATGCATACGCTTATCCCTTAAATGGCTTAAACAGAAAAAAAGAGCTGTCTAAAGAAATGCAGCCCCCTATCTATATCCCATGATATTGGTTTTACTTTTACTTTTGATTTTGCTAAATATCTATCTGTTCCAGCAATTCCCTGCTCCCTCAAAACCCAAAGACACAAGCTTCTATGATGTTATTATTGTATTAGGCTGTCCCTGTAAGGCAGATGGTTCAATTTCTGTAATGCAAAGAGAAAGAATGGATAAGGCCATTTCACTTTATACCCAAAAGAAAGCACTTTATCTTATTGTAAGTGGAGGAAGTATACATAACAATCACAACGAAGCTTTATGCATGAAAAAATATGCACTTTCTAAAAACATAGAAGAACAGGTTATTATTACTGAAAACAAAGCCGCTAATACTTTTGAAAATTTAAAATTATGCAAGCAAATATGCATACAGCAGAATTTTCATAAAGTCTTGGTTATAACAAGTGATTTTCACATAAGAAGAAGTGCTTTTTTTGTAAGAAAATTTTTTAATGACTTTGATATGGATGCAGCAGACCATAAAAGTCCTTTTTCCTTGTATATGCAAGAATATTTTCGTCTATGGAATACATTGTATTATGAACAAAAATTAAAGAAGAAAAAACAGAGTTAACACTAACACTAAACTCTGTTTTTTTTATATTATTTATTGGATGATACGTTCAACAGTTCTAACGCTATTTATTTTCCTTAAATTCGCCATCAGTGATTGTAAATGTTCTGCATCCTGTACAATTACTGTTAATTTTGTAGTAGCTGATATTTTATCTTCCTCAACACCAGAATCAACATGCTGCAATCCCGCCTTGCATTGAGAAACAACTGTCACAATATCACTTAACAAGAAGTTTCGATCGGTTGACCTAACAACAAGTTTTACTTCATATGTTTTCTGCTCAATGTTTTCATCCCACTCTACATCAATTAAACGCTGTTTTTCATTCGCAATGTTCGGACAATCTTTACGATGCACTTTTACTCCCTGTCCTTGAGAAATATAGCCAACAACTTCATCACCAGGAACAGGAGAACAGCAGGCAGCCAAAGATATTTTCATAGAGTCAATACCAGCAACCTTAATACCACTGGAAGACACTTTCTTCTTACGATCCTGACGATTAAACATTTTTGCGAGTTCCTCATTATCTAGCGGAACCGCCGTCTTATGCTTAGCCAAACGATCAATTACAGCCGGCAGTGAAATTTGTTTAACACCAATCGCATACATTAAATCATCTACATTACTAAAACTTAATGTTTTCGCAATACTTTCTAATTTTTTCGTATCTGTGTAAGAAACAACGTCTAAATTCCTGCGTTTTAATTCTTCTGCTAAGATTTCTTCTCCTTTTTTTATATCCAAAGAGCGTCGCTCACTTTCCTGTTTCTGGAAAAAAGAGCGAATTTTATTTCTGGCATGCGCACTTTTTACAATTTTTATCCAGTCCTCACTTGGACCTGGAGATTGTTTGTTTGTACGAATACTAACAACATCACCCGTTTTTAAGATGGTATTTAAAGGAACTAATACTCCATTGATTGTAGCACCAACTGTGTGATGTCCTACTTCTGTATGTATTCGATAAGCAAAATCAATCGGTGTAGATCCATTTGGAAGAGCAATGACTTTTCCTTTCGGCGTCATAACATAAACATTCGCTTCAAAAATATCTTTTTGTAGAAGATTCATATATTCCATTGCATCATCATTGACTTCATCACTCATCACACTGAAATCTTTAAACCAATGCAGCTGTTCTTCTATTTCTTTTTGATGAACCTCTTTTCCACCATTGCTATTTTCTTTATAACGCCAATGAGCAGCAATCCCCTGCTCTGCAATTTCATCCATTGCCTCCGTTCGAATCTGCACTTCAAATATATTTCCATTATCTGCCACAATTGTCGTATGCAAAGATTGGTACATGTTCACTTTCGGCATTGCGATATAATCTTTAAAACGGCCTGGTATTGGACGATATTTAGCATGGATATATCCTAAAATCTCATAACAGGCAGTATCTGTATCCGTAACAATACGAATTGCAAGCAAGTCCAAGATTTCTTCAAATCTCTTGTTTTTTGTTTTCATTTTTTTATAGATGCTATACAAGTGCTTGCTTCTTCCAAAAATACGATACTTCATATGCTGTTCATCAAGAAGTTCACTAATTTCCTTGATCATATGCTGTACCTGTTCATCTCTTTCTGTTTTTCTTACCTCAACAAGACGAGCAATTTCATAGTATTTTTCCTTGTTTAGATATTGAAAACATAAATCTTCCAATTCATTTTTAATATCACTAATACCTAAGCGATGCGCAATAGGCGCATATACTTCTAATGTCTCATTTGCTATTTTCTTTTGCTTTTCCGGCCTCATATACTGCAATGTTCGCA
Source organism: Amedibacterium intestinale (assembly GCF_010537335.1). Lineage (NCBI taxonomy): Bacteria > Bacillati > Bacillota > Erysipelotrichia > Erysipelotrichales > Erysipelotrichaceae > Amedibacterium > Amedibacterium intestinale. The sequence continues at coordinate 567,831 of NZ_AP019711.1, read as the reverse complement.
TATTATGCAGACGATCAGATAATTTAATCAAAATGACACGAACATCCTTTGCCATAGCTATGAATATTTTTCTATGGTTACTAGCGAGATATTCCTTCTCATCTTTGAATTTTAGAGCTCCGATTTTTGTCACAGACTCTACAAGCGAAGCTACTTCATCGCCAAATTTTTCTTTTACATCCTCTAAACAGACATCACAGTCTTCTACTACATCATGTAAAAGACCTGCCGCTATAGTTTTAGGTCCTGTACGAAGTGAAGACAGGATATAACCAACTTGAATTGCGTGAATAATATATGGTTCTCCACTTTTACGGTATTGTCCATCATGATTTTTTTCCGCAAAAAGATATGCACGAGTAATCAAGTCTATATTTTCATCTTTTTTAATATATTTTTTTACTTCCTGCATCATTTCATCAAATGTAACAACTTTTTTACTTACCATACTATCACCTACATTCAAGAAAAAGGGGAAATTCCCCCTTTTTTTTATTACTTATAAGACATGAGGGAAAAAACTTCATAATTTTTAAGAAGCTCTCTGCCTTTTAAATCTTCTAGTTCAATCAAAAAAGCACACCCAACTACTTCAGCCCCCATAGATTCAACGATCTGGATAGTGGCATTCACAGTTCCTCCAGTAGCCAGCAAGTCATCAATGATCAAAACTTTCTGCCCTTTTTTAATATCTCCTTTATGAATATGAAGCTCGTTGCTTCCATATTCCAAATCATAGCTCATACTAACCGTTTCTCTAGGAAGCTTTCCGGGTTTTCTTACTGGAATAAAACCAATTCCCATGCTGTAGGCAACCGGACATCCAAAAATAAAACCTCTAGACTCTGGTCCAACAATTACGTTAGCACCTACTTTTTTCGCAAAAGCAAGTATTTCATCGCAGGCAGACTTAAATACTTCTCCTTCTGCCATTAACGGTGTGATATCACGAAACAAAATTCCTTCTTTAGGAAAATCTACGACATCAGCAATATATTTTTTATAATCCATAAATTAGCCTCCTGTAAATATGTATCTATTATATCAAAAAAAACACAAAATTGCACTGTTAAAAAGCCTCCGCAACAAAAATATTAATTTTTTTTCTTCCCATAAAAGAATTTATGCGTAAATTTGCAATAAAAGAAAGAGAAGATGCTGATGAAAGATATTGAGCTTCTTTCTCACAGTTAAAATAGACGATATCTATCGCATCATTCAATACCCATTTTAAATGTTTGCCATTTCCCATTCTTTTAGGAGAAGTTACTTTTAAATTTTCAAGCAAAAATAAAGGCTCTTCAAATCCATTTCCAAAAGGAGCAAGCATAGATAAACTTTCCACTTCTTTTTGCGTTATTTCATTTTCCAATATAGGAATAACTTTGTAACATAGCTCATTTTCAAATGTGATACCTTCCATTTTTTTGTTCACATAATCTTGTACTTCTTGTTTTTTGTCAAAAGAAAAACCAATTCCTGCTGCAGATTTATGGCCTCCATAACTGCTCAATTCTTCTTTGCATCCATCAAAGAATGTTGTTAAATCGAGCAACCCCATACTTCGAATACTGCCTTTAAATCCATTCTCCGATTTTGCCGCAATCATGACAGGCTGATTTCTTTCCTGTGCAAGTTTGCCTGCTACCAAACCAACGATTCCTTCATGAAAAGAATCATGAAACAGCAATTGGAATGGATACTCATCATGAATAAGAGATTTCGCTGTTTCTACCATAGCATCGCTCATTTTTTTACGCTTTTCATTCAAATCCGTAATCTGATGGGATACTTTTTGTATTTCTTCATAATCCGTTAACAAAAGGTAACGCACCGCATTATTGGCATTTGCCATATCTGCTAAACGACCTATCACATTAAGTTTAGGTACGATCTGGTAGGCAATCAACACTTCATCCCATTGAGGATATCGATTTTTTGCCAGCATTTGTATTGGTTTACATACTCCTTGTTTTAAGTACTGTATTCCAAGTTTTACAATAGCACGCGTTTCTTTTCTAAGCTCCATAACATCCGCAATAGCTGCAACACACGCTAAAACTACATGTTCCTTTATTTCTGGAAGCAAAGCTCTTGAAATTTCTAACGCTACACCTGCTCCGCTTAAAGTGGAAAATGCATCTCCCATGTGAAAAGGATGAAGCAAATACAAACAATCTAGCTCCTCTTCCATCGCGTGATGATCAGTTATAATTACCTCAATTCCAAGTCTTTTAGCTTCTTTCAAAGCATCAAAAGCCTTCACTCCATTATCAACAGTAATCAATAGACGATATCCTTTTTCATAAGCCATATGTACAGTGTCCACATGAAGACCATACCCTTCCTTAAAACGATTTGGAATATAGAAGCCACATGTAACACCATACTTACGCAAAGCATCTACCAAAATAGCCGTAGAACAAATACCATCAGCGTCATAATCACCACAAACCAAAACTTTCTCTTTTTGTATTTTTGCCTGATATATTCTATCTGCCACTTCTTTCATGCCTTTCGCAGAAAATGGATCAGATAATTTGGGAATGCTTAAAAGCTCTTGAATCTCCTTATCTTCCATATCAGCTGCACTAAGCACCTTTGCGCAAAGATGACTAATTGGATAATGTTCCTTTATATAATTAGAATGTTCAGCATTCAACTTTTCAATCTTCATACTACCACCTTTACATATCTTATCATACTTTTTATTGAAAAAGTGATTTTATGCTCATATTAAAAGCACAAAAAAAGACCGAGTGACAAAGCATGCTTAAGCAACTTTGTCAACGGCCTAAAGTGAATTAAAGACACTCTTTCTTAAAAATCATTTAAACCAGGAACAATCATTTCCTCTTTTTCTTCTTTTTTGCGAGGTTTATGCTTCTTAGCTTTTTTAGGTTTTTCATGAACTCGAATCTGATACCATAACTGGGCAGCTATAAATAAAGATGATCCAGCACCTGCAAGCAATCCAATACATAGCGCAAGACAGAATGTAAAGATGGCGTTGCTTCCAAATCCTAACAAGCAAATAACTGGAAGAACTGTTGTAAAAGTTGAAAGAATGGAACGTGTTGCTGTATTTTGCAAAGCAACATTCACAATTTCACGATAAGTGACTGCATTTAGTGTTTCATGACGTCTTTCTTTTACCTGATCACGAATTCTATCAAATACAACAATGGAGTTATTAATAGAATAACCAATAATAGCAAGCATTACTGCAATTATTTCTGTATTAACTTCCAGACGGAAAATCGCACAGAATGCTAAAATGATAAATACATCATGCACCAATGCAACGATACCGCTAAGTGCATAATCCCATTTAAATCGAACAGAGATATAAATCATGACCCCGATCCACGCAAGAATAGAGATCAACACTGCATTTTGAACAAGCTCTTTCCCAATTACTGGCGTTACCGTATTTTCATTCACATCATGCTTATATGTCTTCTTCAATTCTGCTTTCACTGTATCCATTTTCTCAGTTTTAATAGCATCTTTTACAAACACTGTTGCATTTTGATTGTTTTCACCATTAATTTTAATACTGTTTGCCTGAATACCTAAGTCCTTTAACTGATTATTTAATGTGCTCTTATCAATTGGCGTATCACTTTGTACTGTTATTTTTGTACCACTGGTAAAATCAATACCAAAGTTGAAGATACCATTTCCTTTTACACCATTAAACGTCATGCAGCCAGCACCAATAACCAAAACAGCTAAAGAAGTAAAGATAAAGTATTTCGCTTTTCCTACAAAATCAAAACCTTTAAATCTTCCAAAATAGAAACGTTCCTGCCCCTTGGAAACATCTGGAATATTGCTCTCTTTTACACCAAACCAGCTGCGTTTATCGTCTAGCCATCCACTTTCTACCAGCTGTTTTAAAAGGAATTTTGCAATAAATACAATTAGCAATAAAGTTGTAATCGTAGAAACCATCAACATTGTCGCAAATCCTTTTACGGAACCTTTACCAAACTCAAACAAGATTAATGCAGAAATAAAGGTTGTAACTTGTGCATCAAAAATCGTAATAAATGATTTAGAACTTCCTTCATAAAAAGCCGTACGAACACTTCTTCCACTGTATAAAGCATCACGAATTCGCTCAAATGTAAGAATATTGGAGTCAACAGCCATACCAACCCCAAGAACTAAAGCTGCAATTCCTGAAAGTGTAAAGACTGCTCCCATAAGATTATATAAAACAAATACAACAAATACATATGCCGCAATCGTAACCGCACTGATCACACCTGGTAAACGATAATATAAAATCATAAACAGCATGATAAGTCCAATACCAACAGCACCCGCAAACATTGTCACAGAAAATGCATCTGTTCCATAATCAGCAGTTACACTGTCGCTGTATATTTCTGTCATTTTTACTGGAAGTGATCCAGAATTAATTAAATCACTTAACTCTTTTGCTTCTTCCTTTGTGAAATTCCCACTAATTTGTGCACTCGTACTATTAATTCCTTCCTGCACTCTTGCAGCAGAAATAAATTTTGGATTCTCTGCATTTGCTTCTTTTGCATAAGAATCTGTTTTTTCATCAAAATCCAGCCATGCGACCATTAAATTTTCACCTTCTGATTTTGACGCCACTTCTTTTGTTACTTCATAAAATTTCTTTTGATCAGCTAATTTCAAATTCACTAACGGATTTCCATATTCATCATAACCGACACTTGCGGAACCTTCTTTTAAAACACTGGCATCCATTAGCAGATTATCATTTACATCTCGAAATGTTAAATTTGCAGTAGATGAGATTACTCTTCTTGCCTGATCTGCATTCTTAACTCCTGCAAGCTGAACACGAATACGATTATTCCCCTCAACTGTTATTTCAGGTTCATTAACTCCTAAAACATCGACACGTTTATTTACTGATTCTGCTACAGCACTCATATCCGGCATATCTTTTCCTTCAAGAGGGCTTACTTCATAGAGGATTTCAAACCCTCCCTGTAAATCAAGACCCAGTTTCATACCATCTTTTACACTGCCGAAAGAAGCTGCAATAATCGCAAAAATAGTAACCACGGTAATTCCAAAAACGATAAAACGTGATTTTTTCATTGCTTGTCTCCTCCAAATAAATCATCAAAGTCATTGAGTTTCATTCTGGAACCCATAATAATTGCCTGGCTAGATAAAAAAGCAACTACTTCTCCAGCTGTTAAATGCATTATATCGTTTACAGCATCCTGCAAACTATCTGGTTTTCTAAGTTTCCATCGATCCATCAATGTACTTTCTACATGCTGATATGTCAAGGAAGATAACTGTGTACGTTGTAACTCATGTACTTTTAATGCTATCGCAAGTTTGATGTTTTTATCTTTTATTTCACTTTGCTGATACATAATTTCCTCCTCAATACCATGCTCATAATTTTACTACAATCATAAAGATTAGGCAACACGAAAAAAGTTACATAAACCTTTAAATATCATCATATCGTAGTAAAGATAGGAGGAAATTCTTTGAAACAATCACTTCTGCAATCTGCCTTTTTACTTATCATTTTCTCTGCAGCAGGAAAATTTTTATCTTTTTTTGTTAGAATTTTACTTGCCAGACAATTAAGCAGTGATGCCATGAACGCTTATACCTTAGCCACACCTACAATGTCTATATTAATAACGATGGCACAGCTGGGAATACCTGCCGCTTTATCAAAACTTACTGCACAAAGCAAAAATACTTATCCGCCTTTGCTTGCCAGTTTAATGATTATATGTATCAACACCCTTTTTCTAAGCATTTCCTTTTCTATTTTAGCTCCTTTTCTTGCAGACCATGTCATACAGCAACAAAACATTCTTTTAGTATTTCAATCCATTCTCCCCTTGCTTCCTTTAGTAAGCTTATCCGGAGCATTAAAAGGATATTTATATGGTATACAAAAACCTATACAGGCAGGGGCAACACAAATATGGGAAGAAACTGCCAGACTGTTATTCTTATATATTGCTTTTGCTTTATGTCCCCATCTCAACGCAATACACATGGCAAGCATTGCCATGCTGTCTATCAGCGTTGGAGAAGCTGCCAGCTGCTTCTACATGATTCTATCTCTGCATATATCTTTTAAAAAAATCACAAAAGCTTCACACCTGATAAAACAATTAAAAAAAAGCGAATTCACTTCTGTTTTAGCAATTTCACTACCTATGACATGCAGTCGCCTGATAGGTTCTTTATGCAGTTTTTTAGAGCCCATGGTTATGTTATTTAATAAAAACAAAGCACAAATTCAGCAGATGATTCAAACCTATGGTCAAATAAATGGATACTTGCTTCCAATTTTAACCATGCCTGCTTTCCTTACGATTACTTTAAGCAATCTTTTACTTCCTTCCTTTACGTATCACTATTCACGTCATAACTATAAACGCGCCAAAACACTTTTTCTAACCATTTCCTTGTGCTGCTTTTTTGTTGGAATTTTATGCAGCAGCATTTGCTTTTTTTATCCAGAGCAGCTTTTACGATTATTTTATCATAACGAGACTGGTGCAGACGCGTTAAAACTCTTATCAATTCCTTTTGCTTTTTATTCTCTTCAACCCTGCTTAAGCAGCCTGCTGCACGCTTTATCCTTAAGTAAAAAAAGCGTATTTGATACCTTTGCAGGATGTCTAATACGTCTTTTCATCATTGGCTTTTGTTCCTGTATATTTCAAGAAAACGCATTATATTTAGGTTTGTGTGCAGGCATGCTTGTCACTACGTGCATGCATGCAATTCGTGTATGTATTGCCTTTAAGAGGATGAATTCTTAAATTCTCTTTTAATCACATACATGCCACTTTTCTGCCAAAGACACAAAAACACCTCTTCTATACCATTTACCCCCTCTTTTTGAAGTTCTTTTTTTAACCATTCTTCATCTTTTTCAATCTCTATTAAAGCTTCTTTATTTATTTTTCCATCACTGATTAGTGGATCAGGATGTCTTACCTTGCATGTTTTTTTAGGAAGAACGCTCAAATTTCCATTATTCTCTAAAATAGCAAATGCCACTTCTTCCGGACTGCACAAATCTTTATCTCGTATCTGCGACATTAAATCATCAATGCTGTATCTTTCTTTTTTCATGGTTTTTTGATTAATTTGTCCATCATGAATGATAATAACTGCTTTCCCATCAAAAATATCACGCAGTTTTTTGCTTTTCAGTAAAATCACAGAAATAATAATTTGCAGAAAAGCAAGCGTAAAAATCGGTACTAATGATTTAAATACGCTTTCCTTAGGATTGCTTATTGACAAAGCCAATAGTTCACTCATAACTAGATAAATAACGATATCAAATACAGACAGTTCACCCACTTCCCTTTTTCCCATGATACGCAAAGCAATTATAATAACCATATAAAATAGAAAACATTTAAAAATTAGTGTAATATATGCAGCCATTTTCATTTCCTCCTTGCATACCCATACAACTATCGTCATAAACTACAACGAGGTGAATGTATGAATATAAAATTACAAACTTATGTAGAAAGCTTTGCCATGCTTGTTGTTTTAACACTCTTATTTTCTCTTATATTTTCTGCTTTATACTATTTTCAATGGATTTCTTATTCAACTTTTCACTTATTGAATATCACTTCTGCTTATCTTATTTATGGATGCTGTGGTTTATGGCTTGGAAAACATATAAAAAAGAAAGTACTCCTTCACATCTTTGGAATACTTCTTCCTATAGGAATATTATCTTTCTTATTATGGGATAAACAAATCACATCTATGTTGCTCATAACAGGTAAATTAATTGTATTTCTTTTATGTGCATGTGCTATTTTCTTAAGAAAAAAGGACTAATCCATTTTGAATAGTCCTTCATTTACATCATAGCCTAAATGACGATATGCTTTTTCTGTAACAATTCTTCCTCTAGGTGTGCGATTGATAAAACCAATTTGAAGAAGATATGGTTCATACACATCTTCTAATGTCATCGCTTCTTCTCCTATACTGCTAGCTAATGCTTCTAAACCAACAGGTCCACCTTTAAAGCGCTCAATAATACCTTTTAGATATTTATGATCAACATTATCTAGACCCAAATGATCTACTTTAAGCTTATCTAGTGCCATAGAGGCAATCTCTTTGGATATAAATCCATCGTTCATAACCTGCGCAAAATCACGTACACGACGAAACAAACGATTTGCTATACGCGGAGTTCCTCTAGAGCGCAAAGCAATTTCAAGTACTGCTTCATCATCAATTCCAGTATCCATGACACGTGCGGTACGTGTGATAATTTGCTGAAGTTCCTGCATAGAATAAAACTCAAGCTGAGAAACGATTCCAAAACGATCGCGTAAAGGTGCCGTTAAATCCCCTGCACGTGTTGTTGCCCCTACAAGTGTAAAAGGAGGAAGATCTAGACGAATGGAACGTGTTGTTCCTGCATCTTTTCCTACCACGATATCAATGCAGTAATCTTCCATTGCCGGATATAAAATCTCCTCCACCTGTTTTGGAAGACGATGAATTTCATCAATAAACAAAACATCTCCTGCTTCCAAAGTAGACAAAATCGCCGCAAGATCTCCGCTTTTTTCAATACTTGGGCCACTAGTAGTACGAATTTTTCCACCCATTTCATTCGCAAGAATATACGAAAGTGTTGTCTTTCCAAGTCCTGGAGGACCATATAAAAGCACATGATCAAGTGCTTCATTACGCTGCTTGGCAGCTTCAATAAAAACTGATAAGTTTTCTTTTAACTGGGATTGTCCAATATATTCTTTTAATGACTGCGGACGAAGAGTATCTTCTTCATCCTGAATTTGAGAAGTATTTGCTAGTAAACGTTCCTCCACACCTTATACCCCCTTTCTTTTTGCCAGTGAAGTTAATGCCAAACGAATATACTGATCACATGTTTTTCCTTCTTCCAGCGCAAGTTCTTTACGAATATCATTGATTTCCGCATTGCGATAACCAAGTGCTTTTAAAGCTTCCATCGCTTCCATCAGTTCTTTATTTTCATGACTTTCGATTTCAACACTTTCCTCTACCAGTTTGCCTTTTAAATCCAATACGATTTGACTTGCTGTTTTAGCCCCTATACCAGGCAAAGCTTTCAATGTTTTCACATCGTTATTTTCAATAGCAGAAATCATATCCTTTGCAGGACATACAGCAAGCATACCTAACGCTGTTTTAGGGCCTACACCTTTTACACTGATAAGCTGTAAAAAAAGGTCATGTTCTTCTACCGTAGGAAAACCAAATAAAGTTATCGCGTCTTCTCGAACATGCTGATATGTATAAAGCGTTACTTCTTTATTTAAAGAAACAGTTTGTGGATTGGATATATAAATACGATATCCAATACCGTTATTTTCAATAATAAGAGAATCTTTATTATAACTATGAATAATTCCTTTAATAAATGCTATCATCAATAATCACCTGCTCTATTTTATCATGCCTCATAAAGAAAAACCACCTCTATACATGTTTCAAGAAAATTCTTATTAAAACTCTTCATAATATTTCTAATACCATCCATATGGTTTTAAGTAATGTTCTTCTATAAAATAAGCCAAACCATCTTCATCATTACTTTTTTCTGTAATAAAATCTGCAATTGCTTTTGTATCATCACTTCCATTGCACATACATACACCAGTTCCACTAATTGCAATCATATCATTATCATTGGTAGTATCTCCAAAAGCAGCAACATCCTCCAAAGCAATATTATTCATTTCACAAAGTTTTTGCAATGCAAAACCTTTGGAGACTCTTCGATCTGCGAATTCCATTAATGTGGTCTGCGTTTTAAATCCTTTATAGTAAGGAGAAGGATGTTTTTCAATGTACTTTTCGATTTCAGGCATAATTTCTTCTTTTACACGAAACATGATCTTGGCATTTTCTTCTGCATACATTTCTTCAACATCTTTCATTACAACAATTTCTTTATCACTGGATGTTGCTGAATGATGCATCATTTCATCGTCTTTACGACACAGCAGATACCCATGATGATAAATAAAATAATTTGATTCAAAAGAAGACATTAAGTCAATGATTTCCTTGATCCACTCTTTTTTCAATTTAAAATAGCTATATTCTTTTTGATGAAGATTATCCCAAACTTCAGAACCATTCATACCAATCAAAAAGTCAAAATCATATTGTAATCCCCATTTTTTTGCGTTTTTAGACAGCTCATCCAACGGTCTTCCTGAAGCAATCCCCAAATACACACCATGTGCATGCAAACAGTCTAAAATTTCTTTGGTTTTCTTTGTAAGATTTCTTTTAGAATCAACTAATGTACTGTCAATATCCGCAATTACAAGACGAATTTTATTATGCATACCCTTTCCTCCTGTTTTCTTTATTAAAAGCATTATATCATGAAAAAAGCTGTCCGAAAACAGCTTATAATTCAATATCCAGCACAACAGGACAATGATCACTTCCAAAAACATCATTTAAGATTTGTGCATCTTTAACTTTCTCTTTCAAACAATCTGATACCAGCCAGTAATCAATACGCCACCCTGCGTTTCGTTCTCTGGCCTTAAAGCGATAACTCCACCAGGAATATTTTACTTCTTCTGGATATAGATAACGAAATGTATCTACAAATCCTTCTTTTAAGGTTTCTTTAAAGCTATTACGTTCTTCATCTGTAAAACCAGCATTTTTACGATTTGCTTTTGGATTTTTAATATCAATTTCTTCATTGGCAACATTCAAATCTCCGCAAATTAAGACTGGTTTTGCTTTTTCTAAACCTTTAACAAATGCACGAAACACTTTATCCCATTCCATACGATAATCCAATCGTTTTAACCCATCACCAGAGTTTGGCGTATATACTGTTACCATATAAAAATGATCAAACTCTAGTGTAATGACACGTCCTTCCTGATCGTGTTCTTCAATCCCAATACCATAAGAAACAGATATGGGTTCTTTTTTTGTAAACACCATCGTTCCGCTATAACCTTTTTTTACAGCACTATTCATGTACTGATAATATCCTTCAGAAATGATTTCTGCCTGTCCCGGCTGCATTTTTGTTTCCTGTAAACAAAAAATATCCGCATCTATTTCTTTAAAAGAATCATAAAATCCTTTTGTAATACAAGCACGAAGTCCATTGACATTCCATGATACAAGTTTCATAAATATCCAACCTTTCTTAGATTTCTTATGCTTATCATAACGGATTTTATTGAAAAAAGAAAGATAAATGCCTAAAAGAAAAGAACTCAAAAGAGTCCTATTCCATAAATTCAAATTCTATGTTGCAGATAACAACGGTATCTCCATCTTGACAACCTGCATCACGAAGTGCCTGATCAATTCCCATTTTACGCATTTTTCTTGCGAAACGCATGAAATCTTCTTCATTATCTAATTTACTCATTTTGAAAGAACGTTCTAATTCTTCACCAACTAAATGCCATTCGCCATTGCCCATATTCTGAATTTCGAAAGCAGGTTTTTCTGGTTCAAATTTATATAGAACACCTTCCGCATTTGCATCAACTTCCTCATCGTTAAACAATGGGAACTGTGGTGTTGTTTCCAATAAATCTGCTGCACGATATAATACAGGATCCAACCCTTCCGCAATAATCGTTGTAGTTTCAAAGACTTCTACATCCGGATAAGCTTCCTTAAAGCGTTTTAAGTTTTCCTGTGCCGGTTCTAAATCCATTTTATTTGCTAAAACGATTTGTGGTCGTTCCATCAAACGATATTCATAGCTGGAAAGTTCCTCGTTGATAATACGATAATCTTCAACAGGATCTCTTCCATCATTACTTCCCATATCTACCACATGAATGATAACACGACAACGTTCAATATGACGAAGGAATTGATGTCCTAAGCCCTTCCCCTCACTTGCTCCTTCAATAAGTCCTGGAAGATCTGCCATAACAAAACTTCTTCCATCTGGTACCTGAACCATACCTAAATTAGGTGCAATCGTCGTAAAGTGATATTCTGCAATCTCTGGTTTTGCTTTTGATACAACGGATAATAATGTTGACTTACCAACAGATGGAAAACCTACAAGACCTACATCTGCTAAAACCTTTAATTCTACTTGAATATCAAATTCTTCACCAGGAGCACCTAATTCACTATATTGCGGTGCTGTATTTTTACTAGAACGGAAATGAAAATTTCCTCTACCCTTTTTACCTCCACGCGCAATGATTTCTTTTTGCCCTTTTCGAGTTAAATCGGCAATAATTCTACCTGTTTTTAAATCTTTCACAAGAGTACCAAGCGGTACTTTTACAACACAGTCAGCACCTCTTGCCCCATGCATTTTCTTTGGCTTTCCTTTTCCCCCTGCTTCTGCACAAATTTTTTGATTATAACGAAGATCAAGCAATGTTGTTTTTCCTTCATCTACCATAAAGACAACATTACCGCCATCTCCACCATCGCCTCCGCTGGGACCACCAAAAGCAACATATTTCTCACGACGAAACGCTACGATACCATCTCCGCCTTTACCAGCTTTAACATGAACTTTAACACGATCTACAAACATCTTGACACCTCCTATCTTTTATAAAACAAAAGAAAATCCCCTATCCGGGGATTTTTTACTAAGCCTGTGGGTAAACAGATACTTTTTTCTTATCTTTACCTAAACGCTCGAATTTAACGATTCCATTTACTTTTGCAAACAATGTATCGTCTCCACCTTTACCTACATTTGTTCCCGGGTGAATTTTAGTTCCGCGCTGACGGTAAATGATAGAACCTGCGTGGCAGTACTGTCCATCAGCTAGTTTTGCACCAAGACGTTTTGATTCGGAGTCACGACCGTTCTTAGTAGAACCTACCCCTTTCTTAGATGCAAACAACTGAATATCTAATACGAATTTCATACTCACACCTCCTGATCATTTATTGTAATATATGAGCTGTAACTTTCCTGCAGAGTCTTTAACTGAACTAACATTCCTTCCAAAAGAAGTAAAGTCTTTTCATTACTCTGCTTTGTTTTAATTTCTACATATGCTTCTTTCAATTGAAAGATACATGTTTCAGGAACTAGCAGATCCAACGCGTTCATCATACCAACAGAAATAGAACTCACTCCTGCACAAACAAGATCTTGTCCTGCATCCGCATATCCAGCATGATCGAATATCTTAATAGTAACGATTTCTTTATGACTGCGTTCAACCTTTACCTTTACCATAAAAATTAAGCCTCGATAGATTCGATAGTTAATTTAGTGTATGGCTGACGGTGTCCCTGTTTACGGTGAGAGCTACCTTTTTTCGCTTTGTATTTGTAAACGATGATTTTTTTAGCTTTCCCCTGTTTTTCAACTTTAGCGTTTACTTTAACACCTTTTACATATGGAGTACCTACGCGAAGTGAACGGTTGCAGTAAGCTACTACTTTATCAAATACTACTGTTTCTCCTTCAGCTACATCCAATTTTTCTACGAAGATTGTAGAACCTTCTTCAACACGGATCTGTTTTCCTCCAGTTTCAATAATTGCGTACATGAATCGCACCTCCTTCATTTTTAAGACTCGCCAAGCAAGGTGATGTTTCCATACTTTAAACCTTTGTTTGTGCGGTTGTAAATCCAAAAGAGGACATACAACACCATTATGTTAACATAAAGATTTTTTTAATGCAACATTTTATGGATTAATATTTTCTTCTTTTTCTATTTTGGTAATTTTTTTAACTAAACAAGAACCTTCCTTTTCAATTTTTCCTTCTACATATAAATAATTCCCTTTCATTAAATCTTTTTGATGAACTGCGTAAATATCAGGCATGCATACCAGATCAAACTTCATTGTTTCATCTGCTGCTACCACAAACAACATTAAATCTCCTCGTTTTGTGCGATGCTGACGTGTTCGTTCAATAACACATATAAATGCTGCATATCCACGATATGTTTGTAAAGATGCAAATGTTCTTAAATTAGGGTTTATGCGCTCACGCAGCATAGAAATCGGGTGTGCAGACAGATAAAAACCTAATACTTCCTTTTCTTTCTCCAGCTTCCATGCATTATTTTCTTTCAAAGAAGTTGTTGCCGGCTTACTTACAATTGTAAAATCAAACAACATTTGATCTTCATCTTCTATTTTTACCAAATCACCATAACGTATAGCATCGTCTAAAGAAGCAGACAAAGATGTACGATTCATATGAAATTCATCAAGAGCACCCGCCCATATCAAAAGTTCTATCGTTTTCTTTCCAATTTTATTACCGCACATTCGAGCTGTAAAATCAAAGAAATCTTTAAATTCTCCTCTTTTTTCTCTTTCTTTTAAAATTTGTGTACTAACAGCGCTGCCTATTCCTTTGATTCCCTGTAATGGAAAACGCAAGCAATTTTGTTCTATTTCATATAAAGAACTACTTTTATTTACAGAAGGAGGCAATACAGTTAGTTTTCTTTTCTTTGCTTCAAAAATATATTCACTTGTTTTTATTTCTGAACCAATCACACTATTTAATAAAGAACGAAAGAAATACTGTGGTGCATTTGCTTTTAAATATGCCATTTGATATGCAATCATACCATAAGCAACAGAGTGAGAACGATTAAATCCATAATTAGCAAATTTCATGATCAATTCGTATACGTGCTCCGCAAGTGTTTTTTCATACCCTTTTTTAATAGATCCTTCCACAAACTCTTTTCGAAAACTCTGCAGCTGATCTCCTTTTTTCTTGCTAATGGCTTTTCTAAGATTATCCGCTTTTCCTAAAGAAAAACCTGCCATGCGTTGTGCAATCTGCATGATTTGTTCCTGATAAATCATGATTCCATATGTATTTTCAAGAATATCTTTAAAATCAGGATGTATATAGTCAATCGTGTCCGGATGTTCTCTTCTTTTTAAGTATTCTGGTATATTTTCCATAGGTCCTGGCCTGAACAAGGCAATCGTTGTAACAATATCCTCAAAGTTTCTAGGCTTTATTTTACGTATAAGACTTTTCATTCCTTCACTTTCTAACTGAAACACCCCCATTGTATCTACCGATTGAATAAGATCAAATGTTTTCTTATCATTTAGAGGTATTTTCATAATATCAATTGCATGTCCATTTTTATGCAGCTGAGAAACTATTTCATCAATAATCGTTAAATTTCTAAGTCCTAAAAAATCCATTTTAATAAGACCTAATTCTTCCATATATTCCATGGTAAACTGTGTAGCACAAATCCCTTCATCCACATCAATCAAAGGACATACTTCTTCTATTTGTTCACGACTTAAAATAATACCTGCAGCATGTAAGGAAGAGTGTCTTGGAAGTCCCTCTAAACGCTGGCTTATAGCAAATAGTTTCTTTAAGGTTTCAGAGGAGTTTATCATTTGTTTAAAGCGAGGCTCATCATCATATGCATCCTGTAAAGTAACTTTTAATTTGTTTGGCACCAAACGACACAAAGAATCAATTTGCCTTATCGGTACCATCATTGCTTTCCCTACATCTCTTAACACCTGCTTTGCCCCTAACGTATTAAAGGTAATGATATGTGCTACATGATGTTTTCCATAAAGTTCATATACATATTGAATGACCTCTTCTCTTCGATCATCTGGAAAATCGGTATCAATATCCGGCATAGATACACGTTCCGGATTCAAAAAGCGTTCAAAAAGCAAGTGATATCGAATAGGATCTGCATGTGTAATTCCCAAACAATAAGATACTAGAGATCCTGCTGCACTTCCTCGTCCAGGTCCAATATAAATGTTTTTTGTTTTCGCAAAGCGTATAAAATCCCACACGATTAAAAAGTAATCCGCAAATCCCATACGTATAATAATATCCAACTCATAAGAAAGTCGCTTTTGATAAACTTGCGGGATTTGTTTAAATCCCATACGCTTTTCTAACCCCTTGTGACAAAGATTTTTCAAAAATTCATCACTGCTCACACCATAGCGGTTTTTAAATTTAGGGAGCTGTGCTTTTGGAAAGGACATTGTAACATTGCACATATTTGAAATCATATTGCTCATCATAAGATCATCAGAATCATACAATTGTTCCATTTCTTCCTGAGATCGAAAATAACGTCTTGGACTATAGTTTAACATTTTATCTTCTAAAGATACCCCTTGTTTAATTGCACATAATGTTTTAAAAATAAGATCATCCTGTGCATCCGCAGTATAAATCCGAGACAATGCTACTGTCTTTATTTCCATACTTTTACAAAGGCGTTTTAATTGTACATTTTTTTGTTTTAAAAGTGGGCTGTCATTTCTAGCTATAGAAACATAAAAATCTGAAAAATAAGAGTTACATTGAGCTAAAAATAATTTCATTTCCTCCCAGTCTTCTTTCAACAGCATGGTTTCCATTTTATTTTGATCACCATTTGTTATAACAACACAATGTTTTGTATATAACATTAATTCTTCCAAAGACAAAGAAACATGCTGTTCTGTATTTAGAAGCGTTGATAATTTCATTAAACTCTTGTAACCATCATCATTTTTTGCCAGCAATACAAAGCCAAAAAGATTTTCTCCTTCTACAACATCTACTTCCATACCCAAAATAGGTTTTATTGCTGCTTCTTTACAGGCATGATAAAACTGCATGGCACCGTGCAGAACTTGCTTATCCGTTAAAGCAACTGCTTTATATCCATGTTTTTTTGCACATTCTACAATTTGAGGAATCGTTAATGTGCTTTGTAATAGTGTATAAGAACTTCGAACATGCAAGGCCACACTCATAAAGCCACCTCCACCTTTTTTTATATTTTACCATATGTTGCTTTATTTTAATCAAAATATGCAAAGAAACAGAAATCATTTGACTTCTGTTTCTTCTTTCACTCTATTTAATAAGGATGTTACCAAAGAATCTATATCCTCTAATGTTAAATCCTTAACTCCACATGCATAGCGATGTCCTCCACCATGATATTTCATAGCGATATCTGTAATTTGCGTATGCTGTGAGCGAAGGCTTCCATTAAAACGAGGTTGTCCAAATTCATCTTTTTCTTTTTCAGTAAATAATGCCCAAGCTAAAAATTCATGAACTCCACCCATAACAAATACTTTTTCTTTAGCCTCTTCAAAAGTTAAGCCAAAGCGCTCATAATCTTCTCTGCGTACAATCATATAAGCAAAAGTATCCTCTATTACCGTACAGTTGGAACGAATAAAGTTTTCAAAGCGATATTGTTTTAAAGATGTCGAAAAATTATCTGCATTTGCTTTTGCAACATCAACTCCGCATCCTACAAGATAAGAGGCAATTGTTAATGTGTGCGGCTTAATTGTAGGAATAGAGAAACGTAAAGTGTCCGCAATCAATCCTCCATATAAATACTGTGCACATGCTGCGGAAAGTTTATATCCGTTTTCCATAAACATTCCACTTAGAATTTCACAAGTTGCTCCCGCAAGATCATCAACAATCTCTGTATCTGCAAAGCTATCTACCAGGATATGATGATCGACTTTCAAGATATGAGTAGCTGATTGAAAACGTGAATCATCCACACGTTTAGCGTTTGCAGTATCAAGAACAATTGCTAAACTTTTCTTGATTGTTTCATCATCTGTCTGGTCGCTGCATGGATATACATTCTCCTTGCTTTTTGAATTTTCATAACCTAAAGCAAATACCTGTTTATTTGGATATGTATCCATGATCCACTGTTTTAAACCAAACTGAGAACCCAGCGCATCACTATCTGGAGAAACATGACGAAAAATTGTAATCACATCATATTTCTCAATCAGTTCAAACATAGTATTTTTCATTATTCTCCAATCAAGCGGTATGTATCACGAGCAATCATTAATTCTTCATTTGTAGGAATTAACCATACCTGAATTTTACTTTCTGGCTTAGAAAGTAAAATTTCTTTCCCTCTGCTGCAAGAATTTATTTCTTCATCAAGAACAATACCAAATGCATCTTTTAAACGATTGCAAATCAACTTACGGATATTTGTATCATTTTCTCCAATACCACCAGTAAACACGATAGCATCAGCACCACCTAACTGTGCATAATATCCTCCAACAGTATTAATTACACGATTAACATATACTTCAGTTGTTAAAATTGCAGCTGGATTTCCTTCTTTAAATCCATCTTCAATATCACGAGCATCAGAACTAATTCCAGATACCCCTAACATACCTGATTGTTTATTCATAACATCATTTACTTCTTCAATGCTTAATCCTTCTTTTTTCATGATGTAAGTGACAATAGCAGGGTCAATATCACCGCAACGTGTACCCATCATAACACCTGCAAGTGGTGTAAATCCCATAGATGTATTGATAGATTTACCACCATCTACTGCTGTAATACTTGCCCCATTACCTAAATGACATGTAATGATTTTTGTATCTTCTAATGGTTTTTCCATTAATTCAGCACATCTTTGAGAAACATATTTGTGAGATGTTCCATGGAAACCATAACGACGGATTTTATAATCGTTATAATAACGAATTGGCAATGCATAAATATAGCTTTCCTGTGGCATTGTCTGATGGAATGCTGTATCAAACACAAAGGCATGTTTGCAATGTGGAAGATTTTCTTTAAATGCATTATATCCAATTAATCCAGCTGGATTATGCAATGGAGCTAATTCATTTAAAGATGAGAACTGTTCTACAACTTCATCTGTTACTGGAACACTTTCTTTAAAGATTTCTCCACCATGCACTGCACGATGTCCTGCACCTTTGATTTCATCTAAACTTTCTACAATTTTATATTCTACTAAAGATTCTAACAATAAAGAAACTGCTTTTGTATGATCAGGAATTGGCAATACTTTTTTAACTTTCTCTCCATTTACTTTAATTGTAAAGATAGCATCTTCAAAACCAATTTTTTCAACAATACCACTTGTTAAAACTGTTTCTTCCGGCATTTCAAAAAGCTGAAATTTTAAAGATGAACTACCTGCGTTTACTGAAATAATTTTTGTCATAATATCCTCCTAATTTTCTAAACTTTCTAGCTGTTCTATCAGTAATAAAATCTCTTCATTACTA
This sequence comes from Amedibacterium intestinale, assembly GCF_010537335.1. Classification (NCBI taxonomy): domain Bacteria; kingdom Bacillati; phylum Bacillota; class Erysipelotrichia; order Erysipelotrichales; family Erysipelotrichaceae; genus Amedibacterium; species Amedibacterium intestinale. Next base: position 548,733 of record NZ_AP019711.1, on the reverse strand, counting down.
ACCTTTTTTATTTTATCATAAATTTCCATTCTTGTTTCATAATTCTTAACAAGGTGCAGTTTTTTTTCATAATCCTGTAAAACATGCGTACTTCTTTTTATATGATCATTCACTGCTGCACGAGAAACTGAAAGCTCCTCTGCAATTTCTGATAAAGAAAAATCTTCTTTGTAATACAGCGACATAATTTCTCTTTGTTTATCAGTCAATAACATCTCATAAGCATCAAGCAATGCATTCATTTCCTCTGTTTTCTCAATCATTGCCTAAAAGATCCTCGCACATCCCATATAAATAAGAATCAATATCAAATTCTCTTAAATCATCTTCTTTTTCTCCAAGACCAATGTATTTTACAGGAAGACCTAGTAAATCACGAATAGCAATAACAATTCCACCCTTTGCTGTACCATCCAGCTTTGTTAGAATAATTCCTGTTACATTTGTAGTTTCCAAAAAAATCTGTGCCTGTGAAATTCCATTTTGCCCTGTAGTTGCATCCAGCACTAGCCATACTTCATGTGGCGCACCAGGAATTTCACGAGATACAACACGATGCATTTTCTCTAATTCTTTCATCAGGTTTGCTTTATTTTGCAAACGCCCTGCTGTATCTCCAATTAAATAATCTATGTTATTTTCTTTTGCATAGCGACAAGCATCTACTAATGCAGCACTTGGATCTCCACCTTCTCTTCCTTTGATACAGGTAACACCTAAGCGCTGTGCCCATACAGCAAGCTGATCAATCGCACCTGCACGGAATGTGTCTGCTGCAGCTAAAGCAACACTATTACCTTTTTCTAAAAATCTTTTTGTAAGTTTGGCAGTCGTTGTTGTTTTTCCACTACCATTGACCCCAACCATTAATATAACTGTTGGACCTTCCGTATTTTTATGAAATGGCTTATCCTCATGATCACAATACATATCGCGCATAACTTCAATCAGGCATTCTGTAATTTGATCAAAGGTTTTTAATTTTTGATCCATTGCTCTAGTCTCAACTTCATCAACAATTTTCTGTGCTGTCTTAATTCCAATATCAGCTTCCAGCAAAACAATCATCAATTCTTCTAAAAAATCTTCATCTATCCCGCTAAACCCAAGCGCTAGACGACGTATTCTTTCAGAAAATGATTTCTTAGATTTGTCTAATCCTTTCAGATAACGATCCTGATCATTTTTTGAAGAAAATGCATTTTTTAATTTTGAAAAAATACCCATTATGCTTTCACCTCTTCTTTATCAATCATATGAATGGCATCCTGTAATTTAACCTTCAGTAATTGTGACACTCCATTTTGCTGCATCGTAACACCATATAACGCATCACATTGTGCCATTGTACCTGGGCGATGTGTAACAACAATAAATTGACTTTCCCCACGAAATTTTGAAATATATTTCGCAAAACGTTCAACATTTGCCTGGTCTAATGCTGCCTCTACTTCATCGAATATACATAGTGGCATCGTTCTTGCTTTTAGAATAGAGAACAAGACACAAATCGCAATTAAACTTTTTTCTCCACCAGAAAATAAGCGAATATTTTGTACTGTTTTTCCTGGAGGCTGTACATCAATATCAATACCAGTATTTAAAACATCTTCTGGATCAACCATAAACAGACGTGCTTTTCCCCCTCCAAATAAAGAACGGAAAACATCATTTAATTCTGAATTGATTTTCTCAAACATTTCCGTAAACTGTTTGATCATGATTTCATCCATTTCATCAATCGCACTTAGAATTTTATCTTTTGCTTTTAAAAGATCCTCTTTTTGTTTGCTCAAAAATTCAAAACGTTCGGAAATTTCCGCATATTCCTGCGGTGCATCTAAGTTTACATTTCCTAAAGAACTTATTTCTTGTCGTAAAATAGCAACTTTTTTACGAGCTTCTTCCATATCCATTTCTACTTTTTGCTCTTGTGCATATGTAAACGTCATTTCATAAGTAGAACTCAATCGCTCTAATGCTGTTTCCAAACGAGTTTCTGCTTTCGCCTGCTGTACTTCTACTTCTCTTTCATCATTTTGCAGAATATTCAAATCTCTTCTTAACTGGCGAATTTGTGTATCTTTACGTTCAACTTCACTTCCTGCTTTCATTCTGCGTTCTCGCTTGCTTTTCATTTGGGAACTGATTTCATCTATTTCAGAATGCAAACGACTCAAACGAACAACAATATCATCATCCATCAGCTCTTGCTGCATTTCTTCATCTTTTGGCGCAATTTGTTCATAATCTGTTTTCAAACGTTCATATTTTGCCCATTTCGCTTTTACGATAGGATCAAGCTGTGCCAAAGAAATCTGCAGCTGTACTATATCAGAAGATACCCTGTCTTTTCGTGCCTGCAAGCTGGAAAGCTGTGACTGTAATCCTTCAACCTTTAACAGCTGTCCATCAAGGCTTTGTAATAACGAAGTGAGTTCTTTTTGAATAGTAAGTGGCGTTGTATTATTTTTCCCTTGACCACCTGTCATACTTCCGCCTCGATTAACAATGTCACCGTCTAAAGTAACAATTTTATATTGATAGCGCAGTACTTTAGCAATCTCATTCGCATTGATAAGCTGATCTACAATTACTACATTTCCTAACAAAGAATCTCTTAAATCACAAAAACGTTCTTCATTTTCTACAAAATCAGAAGCCACCCCTAGAAATCCTTTGCTATTTTCTGCCAGTATCCTATGTTCATTGTTCATAGCTCTTGGCTTTATTACCGTTAAAGGAAGAAATGTTGCACGACCACTTTTATTTTTCTTTAAGAAACCAATCGCATGACGTGCACTGGCTTCATCTTTTGAAACAATGTGATACATGGCTCCGCCCAATGCATTAGAAATTGCTGTTTCATAATTTGCTCTTGGCTTAAATATCTGCGATACAACACCTAAAATACCATTTAAATTTGCATCTAAAATAGATTTGACAGCCTGTTGATGATTAAAAGGTTGTCTAGCAAGATTTTCTAAGACATCTTTTCGATTTTGCAGACGATTTAAAATTGCATTTGCCTGCGCTGTCTCTTGCGTACAATAAGATATGTCATGTTCCAAATTCGCACTTTGTTCCTTATATAATGCCAAATCCGTTTCCAAGCTCTGTGCACGTTTCTTGCGATCTTCATACTCATAATGAGCTTCTTCCATCATAGCCTTTAATTCTTTCGCTTTTTCAGCACTGTTGGCAAATTCAATAGCATACTTTCTTTTTTCATCCATTTCAATTTTTCGTGCTTCCAATACACGAGAATCTTCTGTCAATTTAGCAAAACGTTCCTGCAACTTGTTAATCTCTCTATCCAGCTGATACATTTCAGAGCGAAGTTCGCTATTTTTTGTATCTTCTACTGCAATCGTCGTTTCACACATAGCTTTCTTTGTTTCCAAATCAAATGCTTTTTGTTTTAAAGCTTCAATTTCTTTGTTTAATTTTTCAATTTCATCAACAAGTACACTAATTTCTACTTTTTCCAGTTCTGCTTTTTTCTCTTTATAAACTTCAGCTTTTTTTGCCTGACGTTTTAATGGATTTACTTGACGTTCCAGCTCCACGATAATATCCTCTAAACGAGAAAGATTATCTTGCGTACGATTTAATTTTCCCAAGGATTCATTTTTCCGCTTCTTATATTTGGCAACACCCGCAGCTTCTTCAAACAAAGCCCTTCGCTCTTCTGGTTTTGCATCAGCAAATGCAGATATATTTCCTTGCGAAATGATGGAAAGCGAATCTCTTCCAAGCCCCGTATCCATAACTAAATTTAATATATCTTTCAAGCGGCATGGTGTACGGTTAATAAAGTATTCCCCTTCTCCACTTTGTCTATGCAGTCTTCTAGTAACTTCTACTTCTTCATATTCTACATTCAAAACATGTTTTGAATTATCAAAAACTAAAGTAACTTCTGCCATATTAACTGGTTTTCTTTGTGTAGAACCATTAAATATAACATCACTCATACTGTTTCCACGCAGTGATTTAACACTTTGTTCACCAAGCACCCAGCGAATAGCATCGTTAATATTGCTTTTCCCACATCCATTTGGCCCAACAATTCCTATCACATCGGAATCAAAGCTAATGACTGATTTATCCGCAAAAGATTTAAATCCCTGCAGTTCTATCCGTTTTAAAAACATATATGCCTCCAATCAGACAAAACAGATATACATCTGTATTTTTTAAGTATCAGTTACTATTATAACATGTTTTTTCAATATCCTTTCTAGGAATTTCAATTTTTCAATAACTTTTACATTCGTTGTGCATATAATAAAAAACATTGGTTGTTTTCAATATAGTGTTGTGCTAAAATGAACAATAATTGGAGGGTGATGCTTCATGGAACAACAAACAATGCGAGACATGTATAAATTAGGGCTTGGTGAGGAAATCGCCAACTGTGTAACTCATGGAGTAATGGCTTTTTTATGTTTATGTTCTTTGCCTGTAGCAGCCGTATTTTCATATGAGACCAGCGGCCTTGTTAAAAGTGTTGCAATCTCCATCTTCATTCTTTGTCTTTTTTTGATGTTTCTTGTTTCAACATTGTATCATTGTATGCCCTTTGGAACAAATCATAAATATGTTTTTCGAAAACTTGATCATATCTGTATTTATTTTGCAATTGCAGGAAGCTATACACCTGTTGCCTTGTGTTTGATCAAGGGGTGGCAAGGAATTCTTGTGTTAATCATCGAATGGGGTGCAGTTCTTGGAGGAATTCTATTAAAATCAATTGCTACTCGCTCATTTCCAAAATTAAGCATGACAATTTATATGATTATGGGGTGGACTGCTATTTTCTTTATTCCTACCTTAATCCGTAACTCTACCCCTTTATTTCTTGGTTTAGTTGTAGGTGGAGGGATTATGTACACCATTGGTGCTTTCTTCTACTCACATCCTGATAAACGATATTTTCATTCCATTTGGCATATCTTTATAAATCTAGCAAGCATCCTTCATTTTATTGCTTTTGTTTTTGTGATGTAAAAGATATCTAAAATCCCAGTATATGTTGTAAAAGGCAGATTTATCCCTTATTGATAAGCCTGCCTTTTTTTATAAAATTTCACTCTATTTTTGAATAGGAACAACGGTTGCCAAACCACCTAATGAAGTTTCTCTTAATTCTAACGGTATCTTCTTTCCCGTATAATTCATCGTATTTACCACCATATCAAAACTTACTTTATGATCTCTAACTTCACTTACCCCTTGTGCAATAATCGCAGCATCGATAGCACGCAGCACTCCAACAGCATTACGTTCTATACAAGGAATCATAACATATCCACCAACAGGATCACATGTCAATCCTAAATGATGTTCGATACCGATTTCAGCAGCATATTCAATCTGTGCCGCATTTAATCCTCTTAAATAAGCAACCATCGCCGCTCCCATAGATACTGCTGCACCTATTTCTGCCTGACATCCGCCCTGTGCACCGCTAATAGTCGCATTCTCTTTAATCAAATTTCCAAATAGTCCTGCAACTTTTAAACCTTTACAGATAATTTCTTTTTCATACCCCAAATCTTTATGATAATACGTTACAAGAGATGGCAGTATACCACTGCTTCCTAATGTTGGAGCTGTAACCGTCATACTGCCACCAGCATTTTCCTCACTGGCAGCATATGCGTATGCAGATAATAGAAGTTTTTCTTTTTCAACCGCACTTTTACATGAATCTGCCTTATCTTTTAATTCTTTCGCTATTCTTTCCAAATGAAGATCCCCCGGAAGAACTCCTTCTTTAGATAAACCACTTTCAACAGTAGCCATCATCTGTTCCATAATTTTCTCAATATAATCATCCATCGGATCAAAGGCATCTACGTATTCCCATAACTCCATCTCTTTTGCAAAACAATATTCCTGAATTTCTTTTAAGCTATGATGTGGATAGACATCTTGCCCTTCTCCGCATTCTTCTCCTTCAATAAGGATAGCTCCTCCTCCAACGGAATATACTGTCATTTCTCCTAACAGCTCATCTTCTTTATTAAATGCAAGAAGCTTCATTGTATTTGGATGTTTTAAATCCGCTTTTGCCTTAAAAAACACACGACATTCTTTCGGTTTCATCGTTTCAATAATAATGTAATCTGTAAGATGCCCCTTTCCTGTCAAAGACAAGGAACCATAAAGTTCTACTTCATAGCGATAAGCATCGAAATAACGATTTTTAAAAATTAAACTTGCCCTTTGCGGACCTAATGTATGGGAAGATGAAGGTCCCGGTCCAATTCGATATAACTCTTTTAATGATTTCATACTTAATCCTCTCTATAACTCCAATAAAAACATTTCAAACCCAAGTTTTTTATCCAGTAATCCGCTTTTTAATTTCTGATCTAAACTAGCAAGCTTATCAAGCATAGCCATCAATGACTTGATAGATAAGCTTCTAGCTTTCTCCATGGAAAGTTTCACACGATATGGATGGGCATTCAAAGCATGAGCTATTTCATCTTTTTCATACCCTTTTACCATAAGATTCTTGACTTCAAACAAAAACCGAAACTGTCCCGCCAAAAGAGCAATCAAATAAATTGCATCTGTATTTGAGACACATAAATCCTGCCATATATGAAAAGCTTTTCCTTTGTTTTTTTCTACAACAGCATCAACAAGTTGAAATACATCTTCTTCTAACGGTCTATTAATAAGAGATGAAACTACATTTTCATCGAGAACCCCCTGATAAAGTTCCAGTTTATCCATTTCCTTTTGTATCGTTTCCATATCCAATGGTAACCGTTTTAATAGAATTTGTTTCGCGTTTCCTGTAATATTCAGTTTTCTTTTCTGTATTTCTTCATTTACAACACTATTTTTACCAAGCTCATCTAACTTTTTAAATTCTAAAACCTTCCACGTTTTTTTTATTGTTTTTACAACTTTTTTGCGAGTGTCTAGCTTTGCAAAGTCACCTGTAAAAATAAGAACTGTACTATCGCATGGATTTTGAAGATATGACTCTAAACTTTTTATGTCACATGCTGTATTATTTAAGGTCGACAAAAAATTAGCATGATCAACGATGATAACTTTGTACGAAGAAAAAAAAGGCACTGTCATAGCATCTTCTATAATCGCTGCTATATCTGTATGCATTGCATCATAACGAATTAAATTCAAATCATTTTCATCCGGAAGGTATTCTTTTACTATCGTTTCCAAAGTCCTTTTTAAACGATATTGTTCCTCTCCATACAACACATAATTCATTAACATCACCTATGCGTTATTATACCAAATTCCTGCTCTACCGTCTTGTAAAAATAAAAATATTTACATATTTTTATAGATACGGCACCTTTTTCTTTTGTTGTCAGCTCATGAATATTTTCTTTATGTAAATTTTCTATCACGTTTTGATGAGGATGTTGATAACGATTGTTCCTTCCTGCAGATATCAATGCTAATTTAGGATGCAGTGTATGAAGGAAAACAGAAGATGAACTTGTAGAACTTCCATGATGTCCAACTTTTATTATATCGTTATAGTGATACAAATTTGTATTATTCTAATCTATAATAATCTTAGACTCATCATAAAAATAAAACACCCTTGTATCATTGAGTAACAAAGGTGTCATATAATTTTTGTATGCACGCATTTTAAGACGCTTAACAAATTGTAATTTAGCGAATAGTAACTTAATTTTCTTTTTTATTAAACATATGGCGTACTTTATCTATTCGATTATTTGGTCTACGTGATTGAATAACTGGTTCACAAGTAGCAATTTGATAATCTTTTAATTCTGTCAAAAAAACTGCTTGCCCATTTGTATATAGAGTTAAAGTATTACGATATTCATTAATACAACGTACAGGAATATGTCCTGTAAAAATAATTTCATCATTTTTTGATTGACTAGTTTCAATTATTGCACAATGTTTTTGTGCATCATTATATGCACGAGAAAGGTATCCCTGTGGTGTAAAAAGTATAAACGAAAGATATGGCTCTAATAATTGCGTTCCCGCTTTTTTCAATGTTTGTTCAAGTACAATTGGGGCAAGAAAACGAAAATCCGAGGGAGTACTAACAGGGCTATAATAAACACCATATTCAAAACATATTTTACAATCTGTTACTTCCCAGCCATACAAACCTTGCTCCAGTCCATAATTAATACCTTCTCTTACTGCATTTTGGAAACTTTGATTTAAATAACCGAGTGAAACTTTGCTTTCGTACTGTATTCCACTGCCAATTGGAAGTGGAGTTATTGATAATCCAATTGATGCCCAAAATGGATTTGGTGGTACTTCAATATGAATAGTATAATCTGCCTTTTGTAATGGCTTTTCCAAATAAATTACGGTTGGATCTTCGATTCTTATGTTTATGTGATATTTTTCAATCAACAGAGAACAGATAACTTCTAACTGCACTGTTCCTAAAAAAGAAATGACGATTTCATGTGTTATCGTATCAACACAATAACGTAAAAGAGGATCAGTATCTGCAATTTCTGTAAGAGCATCCAATAATTTTTCTCTCTCTTCTATTTTTATCGGTTCAATTCTTGTTCGTAGCATTGGTACAGGCTTGTCATTCCATACATTGCATGGCAAAATCTTTTCATTTCCTATAATATCGTTCAATCTTAATGTATTGTTAGGTATTATAAAAATATCTCCAGAACAAACTATTTCTGTCTGTATCATTTCTCCATTTGAAGGAATATATATTTCTGTAAGTTTCACTTTCTTTTTTTCTGACAATACAATTGTATCTCGTAAGTGTAATGTTCCACTGTAAAGACGCAAATAAACTAATCTTTGCTTATGGTCTGTATATTCAATTTTAAAAACTCTTCCACATAGTTCTGAATAATTCTTATTCATTTCAGGACAAAAAAGATTTGAAATAGCTTCAATGAGTTGTTGAGTTCCTATATTATTTTTAGCACTTCCATGGTATATAGGAAACAACGAACCTTTTTTAACACACCTATATTCTTCCTGCGTTAATTCCTGTATAGTCAATTTTTCTCCTGCAATATATTTTTTTAAAAGTTTATCATTTTTGGAAATTACAGGATCCCATTCATCTAAATCAATGATATTTTTAATTGATATTTCTGGAGTTAATGTTACATTTTGCATAACAATAATATCATTTGAAAGTTTTTCTTTGATATTTTGATAAATATTATTTAAGTTAATTCCATACTGATCTATTTTATTTATAAAAATAATTGTTGGTATATTCATTTTTTGAAGTGCATGGAATAGTATTCTTGTTTGTGCTTGTACACCATCTTTAGCAGAAATTACTAAAATAGCTCCATCAAGAACAGATAAGGAACGATACACTTCTGTTATAAAATCTGTATGTCCAGGAGTATCTACAATATTGATTTTGTAGTCATTCCAATTAAAAGAAGTAACTGCTGCCTGAATTGTGATTCCACGCTGACGTTCTAAAAACATAGTATCTGTCCTTGTTGTTCCCTTATCTACACTGCCTAATTCTAAAATCGCTCCACTTGTATAAAGCAGACTTTCCGTTAAAGTCGTCTTTCCTGCATCTACATGAGCAAGAATACCAATGTTGATTATTTTCATGGAATTTCCCTCCCTACAAATTTATCTTTTAACTTAAAATCAATATTTGCTAATTTTGTCCTTTTAAACTATTCTCAAAATCAATTATCCACTTTTCTAATGTTTCTACTAATGCTAATTGTTGTTTGAACATTTGTTTTCCAACATTAGGAATATGTTGTCTATGAGATTGTCTTTCATTTAGCAATTCTTTTAATTCTAATATCTTTGATTTTATATTAGAAACAAGAATCTTTTTTTGTTCATCATCTACTAAATCTAAATTCGTAATAATAATATTAAAATCCAAATATAGACTAACATCATAATTTGAAATATCATTCATAAGTCTATTAAAATAATCATTACCTTTGTCAGTAATAGTATATACTGCTTTATCTGGCATATTTCCCTCTTTCTCTTTATGGCTAACAATATATTCTTTTGATTCTAATTGTAATACTTTCTTATAAATAGACTGTTCACTAATTCTTACCCATCTTGGTATATTACGATATTCTATATTTTTTTTAATATCATAAGCACTTTGTGATTTTTGTTTAATAAGTCCTAATAATACCAAATCTATATTTGACATAATCTCTACTCCTTACTTAATATAATCTGTAACGCCAAGTCTATTTCCAAATGGATCTTCAAACTCGACTGCATTACCAGTTCCAATTTTAAAAGGCTCACTCAAAAATTTTATACCATTATTCAACATTTCTTTATAGAAGATTGCAACATCTTCTACTTCAAACCATATTGTAGGCTTTAAATTCTCAAATTTATTTTTGTCTTTTAAAATTATTGCAGGTTCTTCATTTCCAATATTATAAGCAACCATTCCCTTATCAGAAAAATCAAATTTCTTTTTTAACCCCAATATTTCCTCATAATATCTTTTTGCTTCTTCCATATTATCTACAGGAAGAAAATAGTTGTCATAATTTTTCATATATTTAAGCCCTTCTTTCTACTACAAACTATACTACTATATTTTATAGTAGTTATAATTAAATGTCAATAAATAATAAAAAAATAATTGCATTTAATTCGTTTATAATTCTTATAAAAAATAGATTAGTTGCACTGAACTAATCTATTTGTATAACTGCTTGTCGTACAAAAAAGACTGTCATTACTGACAATCTTTTCGGTAAATTACTATAAATCAATAACTATAAAATTGTAATTTCTTATTCTAATTCTTTTTTATGATTTAAGTGTATTCCTATATGTCCTATTCCTAATACTATTGTTGATATAATAAGAAATATATTTCTACCATATATACCTAGTAACAGAAATGCAACTACTGGCAAAGTAGCTCCTGCAACTGGTATTCCTAACAAGCTACTATACATATCTTTCATTGTTTTATTACTTTTAAAATATCTTATCCAATATATTTCGTATAAAATCATTATAATAAAGGCAATTAACAATATACTAGACCAGTTTGATATTTTATTTATATTAAAATCACTAAATATCAATGACAGACAGGTTACTAGCATTTCTCCAAGCCACTCCAATAGTAGTAATACTTTATTTTCATTTTTTACATATTTATCATAGCCTTTAGGCTTATTTTTACTCCATATAATATTTGGTAAGGTCATCGATCCCTAATTCAACGGCGATGCTCTTGACAGACGAGTCGATATCCTTTTTTTGGCGCTTTAAATTCGTGTGTGGGTGTGCCATACCTTTAAACTTTGGTGTTGCTATTTTAAAACCTATTTAACATTATGTGTGGGTATCTTTAACATTTGTGTGGATACCCCACTTTTTATATATGAAAAACCTTCGTGTTATCATTTCTTTGCCGAGAAAATACACACGAAGGAGGTAATAAACCTATGTACGATTTTATCACAGATTTATTCAATATTGACAAAAAGATGATCAAAAAGATTGAAGTAATTTCTTCAAAAGATTTAACCGAATTTCACATCTCTTTAGTGTCTGAAAAACTTAGATGTCCATATTGTCATGGCATCACTCATTTACACGGCTTTTCAAAACCTAAAGTAATCAATCATCCAAAGCTTACCGATCGTAAATGTATCATCGTTTTCAAAAACAATAGATATCAATGCAATGAATGTTTGCGCACATTCTCTGGAAAGAATCCTTTTACTTTTTCCAATTTTAAAAATTCATTTCTTTCTATGAACAACATCATGAAATCTTTATCAAACCTAAACTATACTTATTCCATGGTAGCCGAATTAAACCATATATCTGTTACTCAGGTACAGCGCTATTTTGACAGTTTTGTCAACATCCCAAAAATTCGTCTTCCTGAATCTATCGGTATTGATGAGATACATTCTAAAATGGCCAAAAGAGCTGATTCTGCTTATTTATGCGTCATGGTAGATAATAAAAACAGATCTCTATTTGAAATCCTTCCCTCACGTTCCAAATCTGAATTAAGACGATACTTCGACAGGATTCCAGCAGAAGAAAGAAACTGCGTTCATTACGTCACTATCGATATGTGGGAGCCTTACAAAGATATAGCCAATACTTATTTAAAGAACGCTATTATAGCTGTAGATCCTTTCCATGTTGTGAAACATCTCATGGACTGTTTTAAACGTATCCGTCTTAATATCATGTATCAGGCAGAATACAATTCTAACAGCTATTATCTTCTTAAGACATGGAAAGATCTTATCGAAAGGGATGTTTATTTGGATAATGAGCCTGTATACAATAAACGTTTCAAAAAGAAATTAAACAAACGTAATCTTTTAGATATGATACTAGACGTTAGTGAAAACCTGACTCTTGGATACAGATTAAAAGAGATGTATCTATACTTTAATGAAAATGCAACAGAAAAGGATTGCGAATCCTGGTTCGATTCCATATACGAAGCATTTAGAGAAGCCCAATTGCCTGAATACAATGAATTTGTATCTATTCTTCAAACCTGGAGAACAGAAATATTAAACTCATTCAAAAGACCTCTTGATGACAGAAAATTAAGCAATGCACTTTCCGAAAATATCAATGGACAAATCCGTACATACCTGGCAGTTTCCAACGGAGTAAGAAACTTCACAAGATTCAGAAAGCGCTGTTTATTATCACTGAATAGAAAAGTATTCTATTCCATAAATGATCAATTAAAATCAGATAAATATACAACAGATAAAAAACAAAATAATTAAACTTAAAAACTTTTCTCGGCACACAAAAAACAGATGATACTTAGGAATCAATTTCATCCATAAAATCATCTGTTTTTCACTTCATAAACCACACATTAGTTTAAAGCGGATTTTTCAAAAACCACACACTAGTTTAAATTACCCTTTTTTTTATAATGAGCATTTTGTAATGGAAAAGCAATATTTTCATATGCCGTCATTGTAGGGTATAATGCATAGTTTTGAAACACCATGGCTATGTTTCGCTTTCGAGGTGGAGTATCATTTGATTTAACCCCATCTATGTATAATTCTCCAGCTGATATTGGAATCATCCCAGCGATGAGATTCAATATAGTGGTCTTTCCACACCCTGATGTTCCTAGAAGGACTATGAACTCACCCTTCTCTACAAAAAAAGAAATATCTTTAAGAACAGGCTTGCTCTCTTCATAACCAGCATATATATTATAAAGTTCTAGCTTACTCATGCTTTCTCTTTTTCCCAACATTTTTGTGTTTTGCAAAAGGATGTCTCTTCGAACTTGCTCTTCCTGTAAATGAAGATTTTCGCACGTTTCCGTTTGAATTCTCAGTTCCATTTACAGTCCGATTTGCTGTTTTCTTTCCCTGCCTGTTGTATTCGCTAACTAGTTGTCCACAAGCTGCTTTGATTCTATTTCCACGGGACTCTCTAAGCTTAACCTCTAAGCCAGCATCCTCCAATCTTGTTTTAAACGCAACTAACTGCTGCTTGTTTGGACGTTTAATGCGACTATTCGATGTTTCGTTATACTGAAGAAGATTAATCAACACATTCTTTCCTCTAAACCACTTTCCTAACTGTCTTACATCGCTTGAACGATCATTTAACCCCGGAATAAGCAAATACGCTATAGTGACTTTTCTGTTGTGCCTTTCGGAATAAGAAAGTACGGTTTCCACAACTTTTCTAATATCATGTCCTTTCATATGGGGCATGACAATGTCACGAGTTCTCTGATCTGTTGCGTGAAGCGAGAGAGTCAACTGTATTTTCAAATGTTCTTCTCTTATTTTTTTAAGTTGCTGTAGCGGCCCGACTGTTGAAATTGTGATTCCATCTGTAGGAAAATTCAATCCATCCCTATCACGTAGAATATGTATCGCCTTAACCAGATTATCATAATTGAACAGTGGTTCACCCATCCCCATAAAAACAATTCGATTGACTTTTTCTCTAAGTAGTACAATCTGCTGAACAATTTCGGATGGAGTTAAGTTACGGATAAAACCGTTTTTCCCAGATTCGCAGAAAACACATCCAACGGGACATCCTACCATTGTACTTACACACACTGTAGTACCGGTTCTTCTTTGAATACAAACAGTTTCAATGCAATAATGGTCACATAATTCGAACGCATATTTTCTTGTGTCGCCACCATTAAAAACATCTTTCACCTTTATAGTTTGATAACTTAATTTCGATGTGCCTTTATAAATAGATTTAAACAGCTTTTTTGCTTCGGTTTCCCCAATTACATCCACCATCTCGGATAGTGTATAATTATAGGGGTCTATTTTAATCATTTCCGCTGTCAAATTCTGGTTTGCATCCATTATATTACTCCTCCTTAACAGTCATTAACATACTGCAAAATACAGCTTCGTATTTCGCAAAATTATTGAATTGACGATACGCTAAACTTGATTCGTATGTTTCTCACACAGTTTCTAATATACCTTATCATTATTATAGCAAATTATGTATGTCTTGTCAAGATAGGTGGATTGTTTTTTTATTGTTTCCATAATTACTTATACTGAACGATGATTAATTGGAGGTTTTAATGAATGAGCAAGAAAACAGCTTATAAACGCAGGGACGGACGCTGGGAGTGCCGTATATCTATGGGCAAAGATGAGAACGGCAGACGTGTATTCCGTTCGTTCTACGGAAAAAGCCGTGATGAAGCCGAATACAAGGCTATGATAGCACTGGATCACAGCGAGGACGAGTACACTGTAACGGAAATGACGGTCAGAGAGCTTGTGACCGAGTGGCTTCATGTGACAGCATCACGAATAAAGGAGTCAACGGCTGCCAACTACGTCATGAAAGCCGAAAAGCACCTTATACCTGCATTTGGAGAGATAAAGTGCTGTCTGCTGAAAGCGAAAGATATATATGCTTTTATCGAACGCAAGATAAAAGAGGGCTTGTCGGTGCGGTATCTGTCTGATATTATCGTGCTGTTCAAGTCGGTTTTTCGCTATGCAAGCCGTGAATATAGAATCCGTAACGTACTTGACGGTATCGTTCTCCCCAAAAAGAATAAGCCTGAAATTGCTGTTATGAACAAGAAACAGCAGCTCAGGCTTGAAAAATATCTGGACGAGCGTCCGTCTGTTACGAGCGTGGGTATTGCAATCTCGATGTATATGGGCTTGCGTATCGGTGAGGTCTGCGCTCTGCAATGGAAAGAGATTGACCTTGAAAAACGTGTTTTGACCGTCAGCAAGACCATTCAGCGTGTGCAGTGCAGAACAGGATCCAAACAAACCAAGCTCATCATCACTGAGCCGAAAAGCGAAAGTTCTAAACGAACAATTCCTATCCCTGATTGCCTGCTTCCTCTGCTCAGACGGTTTAAGGATAACGGTGAGGTCTATGTGGTGTCCGGCAGGAAAAAGCCTGTTGAGCCAAGAACAATGCAGTACCGCTTCGCTAAAATACTGCATAACGCAGATTTGCCGTCATTCCACTATCACAGCCTGCGCCATTTATTTGCAACAAGGTGTGTCGAACTGGGCTTTGATGTGAAAACGCTGTCCGAGATTTTAGGGCATAGCTCCGTAGAAGTCACGCTTAACCGCTACATTCATTCCGATATGGAGCGTAAGCGTACCTGTATGAGCCTTCTTTCTAAGTGCGCATGACCGTCAGTGTAACGTAAAAGTGCCGTCATTCCGAATATTGAAAACTGAATAAAATCGGAGTCAACTGCTCTTTTCTCGTTAAATCAATAATTTTGCGAAAAGTCGAGGTCGGGTTGTCACACTAACTTCGGCTTTTCTTGTTTTTTGAGCTATCTTGTTGATTGATTGAAGGTTTCTTCAGAATAGAATAATCTGAAAAAAGAAAAGAGTATCAGTCTCCGTTGTATTAGGAGATTGATACTCTTTTGTGCTATATTGGATTTTTATCGGAATAAGGTCACTTTTGGAAACTGCCCATTGTTAATTCTTATGAACATCAACATTAGTAAAAATATTAAACCTATATATGAAAATCCAAAGTGAATATTCATTAACTCATCTCACTTCCATATTGTAATTTGTTATTTAATCGGAATATAGATCTCAATAACAGAATCTTCTCTATTCCAATGAAATTTATAATCATATTTTTCAAAATAAACAAATTGCCTATTTTCTACTAAAATATTATTTTTAGGTATTATTTCTTTATAAACATAATTGATAGTATCTTTTAGTTTATTCATATTACCAATATGTTCTACCCTTAAATATTTACTTTTCAAAATTATCTTTTCTGTAAAATCATTTGGTACAAAATCTTTTTTAGGAATAGATATATAATAAAATATCTTATTTTCTATTTTTTCAATAAAAGCATATTTACACCAATTACTTCCTAAATATAACTTATTATTTCTTAATTTACTATTAAATATTTTCCAATGGTTTTGTGCTAATTTTACATTATTACTTAATGATTTTGATAATTCATACCTTATTCCTATTACATTAAATTCTTCTAATTCTATTATTTGATAATCCATCTATTTTACCTCTTTAATTTGTGTGCTGTTATAATTGTATAACTATATGAATTGATTGTTATTTTTATATTATCAATTTCACAATACCAATTTTTACCCTGTTTATAGATGTTACAATTTTTATCTAAAACTTTATTCTTACAATACTCAACAACATCATCAGTATCTAATTTAAGATTTTTCTTAATTCTATCAATACCCATTTCGGTAGTGTGAACTTTATCTATATTATTAAATAATACTTGTTTATCTTCCATAAATATCTCCTCTACAAATTACTATTTATCTTTCTGTTATTATAGCATGCCACCATAAATAGCAACAGAGTTTTATTCCCTGTTGCTATATTTTAAGTGTTATATTTTGTTCTCCAATAAAATTTATTGTTATTGTCCCATCTGTATTAACAACTATGCTTTCAGTTGTTCGTTTCATTAAGTCGTAATCATATTCAAGAACAATTTTATCACAATGCTCAAATTGATGAATAAATTCTTCTAACTTGCAGACTTCTCTTTCATGTAAATTGTTATCTTCAATTAATGCATTGTAACTTTCTCTAGCATTATCATACTCATGACCATACTTCTTAATTAACATTTCATATTCTTCAAATGGTAATGGATTAGACTTTTGATCATTAATAATTTTTCTATATACTTGCTCTATATTTTC
The DNA here is from genome assembly GCF_010537335.1 of Amedibacterium intestinale. Classification (NCBI taxonomy): domain Bacteria; kingdom Bacillati; phylum Bacillota; class Erysipelotrichia; order Erysipelotrichales; family Erysipelotrichaceae; genus Amedibacterium; species Amedibacterium intestinale. The sequence goes on along the minus strand of NZ_AP019711.1, from coordinate 531,506 downwards.
AACTTTTACTGCAGCCTGTCTAATTTCGTCGGCATAAGTTTTGCATTGTTTCTTTATATCTAGCAAGCAATTGATATTATCAATAATCTCATCTTTGTCAATCAATAATATATTAATAGCTTCTACAAATATTTCTTTTAATCTTTCTTCATCAATAGCGGGAGTATTACATTTCTTCTCCCCATTATATTTAGCATTACATCTATAAATGATTTTCTTATATTTACTATTTGAATGCCATACTTTTGAACCATAGCACTCACCACAATCCCCACAAATTATCATCGAAGAAAAGTCTCTAGCAGCAGATACTCTTTTCTTTCGCCTTTTACTTTTCATCATCATTTGTACTCGATCAAAAACCTCTGCTGATACAATAGGAACATGATGATTTTCAACATAATATTGCTGTAATTCACCTTTATTCTTTATTAACTTCTTTTCTAGATAATCGTTGATATAATACTTCTGCATTAAACAATCGCCTTTATACTTTTCGTTTTTAAGAATGGATATAATGGTTGAAGTATCCCATCTATCCTTTCCTGTAACAGTCTTAATACCATCAGCAGTCAATCTTCTAGCAATTTCTGCAGATGACTTACCATCTAAATACTCGTAATATATTCGCTTCACTATTTTTGCTTGCTCTTCATTGATGACAAACTCTCCATTAGGACCTCTATCATATCCTAAGAATCTTGAAAATCCTAAACATCCATGACCATCCGCCATTCTTTTTCTTTGACCCCAAGTCGTATTTTCTGAAATAGATCTACTTTCTTCCTGTGCCAGTGAAGATAGAATAGTAAGAAGTAGCTCTCCTTTTGAATCAAGCGTATAAATGTTTTCTTTTTCAAAAAAAACTTCAATCCCTGCATTTTTTAACTTTCTCACTGTTGAAAGCGTATCTACTGTATTTCTTGCAAATCTTGAAATAGATTTAGTCACTATCATATCGATTTTACCATCAAGTGCATCTTGAATCATAGAAGTAAAACCTTCTCGCTTTTTGATGCTTGTTCCGGTGATGCCTTCGTCTGAATACATTCCAGCAAACTCCCAGTCACTTCTTGAATTTATATAGTTTGTATAATAGTCAAGCTGTGAATTATATGAATTCTGTTGTTCATCCAGTTCAGTTGAAACACGAGCGTATCCTGCTACTTTTTTCTTTTTTAGTTCAGCCGAGTCCTCTTGAATGATATCTTGCTTCTTTTCAGGAATAACCGTTACTACTTTCCTTGTCTGCATCTTCGTTTTGGCTCCTTTCGTTCTATCGTTTTCATTGTGTCATCTTTAAAAATGTATTCTAAGTAATCATCGTACACTTTTATATGGTCTACTCTCATTTTGAATTCGTTCTCATCTTCAAAAATCGAAAATGTATATTCCTTTAATTTTTCTTCCGTAATGTATCTAGCCTGACAAGTTTTACTAATTTCATTGCCTTGACATTTCCATATCTTTTTACCATGCAATGTTCTTCTACAAAGTGCTCTTTCACAATGACCACACTTCAACCTTCCAGAAAAGCAAGTAAAGGTTTTCTTAGGCGTATCTTTTGCTTTTTGCTGCATTACATTTTGAACTTCATCAAACATTTCTCTGGCGATGATGGGTTCATGCACCTCTGGCAAAATATACTTTGGTACTTCTCCATAATTTCTATTACATTTTCTTACTCTTGGAGAGTAAAATTGTTGAAGCACTCTATCTCCAATATAAATACGATTCTTCAAAATATCTTTTACTGTTCCTCTTGTGAAATTTTTACCTGTTACTGTTTTTGCAGTTATCAATTCAGATATTTTCTTTGGTGACATTCCATCAAGATATGCTTTATAGATGAACCTTACAACTTCGGCTTCTTCCTCTACAATCTCATAAATATCTCCATCCCAATCGTAACCATAACATCTTGTGAAATGATGATATACCCCATCTTGCATTTGTTTGGTTTTGCCCCACTTAACATTCTGAGATATTGATTCAGATTCTGCTTGAGCATAGGATGCTAATAATGAAAGAACTAGTTCCCCGTCAGAATTGAAAGTCGAAATACGATCTTTTTCAAATCGAACTTCCACATTCAGTGATTTTAATTCTCTGCACGATTCTAATAAGTCCACTGTATTTCTTGCAAATCTTGAGACCGATTTTGTTAAAAGCAAGTCAAATCGACCAGCTCTAGCATCATCCATCATCTTCAAGAATTGTTCTCTACTTTCCGTACTTGTCCCTGTTACTCCTTCATCAACATACACTTGAACAAACTCCCATTCTGGATTTTTCTGAATCATCTCTGTATAATGTGACACTTGATTAGCTAAAGAATGTAGTAAACTATCCGAACTAACAGAAACCCTTGTATAAGCAGCTACTTTTCGTTTTTTAAACTCTTCTTTTAGTAATGGTAATTTAATAATTTTCAAATATAATCTCTCCCTTCGCACTTGTATTAACCCTCTAATTCAAGAACATATCAAGCTTTATTTGATACAATATTTTAAGATTATTTTGTCCATATTTTGTCGTCATTGCCTGTAAGAAAGCCATGTACTCTTCAGGCGTAATGATACCTTTACATAGAAGTTTTACAGCTAAATCCATTGTTATTATGTAATTAATTTGTTCCATAAGAGCCACCTCCTATGTAACAGGCAAAGAAAATAGCTCAATTTTTACCCCTAAAATAAAAAAAGCGCCTGCAAGAGAAATTAATCTCCCACAGGCATTACTTTTAACCTAAAATTTGATTGACTCGTTTTTGAACTGCATCATAGTTATATCCAGCGGCCGTCAGTCTTTTCTTTCTGTCAGCGCCATTGCCCCAATCTCCTCGAATCACCTCTTTAGCGAGAGTATCAATCGATTTTGATGGTGTAGCTTTTCCACCATCAAGGATTTCATTGACTCTGTTTTGAACAGCATCGTAATCGTAACTCGCAGAAATTAATTTGTTCTTTCTGTCAGATCCATTACCCCATAAGCCATTGATGACTTCTCGTGCAAGTTCATCTATAGACTTATTATTTGTTTTAGGATAAATTAATACACCTTGCTCATCATAAACAGAATATCCTTTATGTGAATCAGCACATTTCTCGGCGTTTTCAAAAACGCTAAAAGCTCCTACTTGTGATTTTGAATCAGTCCAAGATTTTCTAACTCGATATAGACCACTTGTTGATGATGATACTGGACCTCCAAGTTCTGCAGTTACTCGTTTTGCCAAATCTCCAAGTCTGGAATAAAGCCAATCACCAGGACAGGATTTGTTGGCAAACCATTTGTGTACAGTAAGTACCATTTCATCTGACTTTGGTGAATAATTCAGCGACTTATTCTTATCACCAAACCAAAGAAGCTTCTTCTTTCCATTTCTCCTACAGATATCGACACAAAGTTTGATTAGCGTATCATAGACTTTACTGTTCATCGCATATGGATGATATGTATCTGATGCACATTCAATCGTAACTGCTCTTTGATCATTGGCATTTGATGAAGAACACCAAGAACGATTCTTTTCTTCTACATACATTCCAATTCTTCCATCAACACCAATACCATAATTACAGCTTGCTTCTCTTGAAGTTGGTGCAAAGATATTACCTAAAGTTTCAACGCTACATTGACCTACTACGCAGTGCGGTGTAATGCGATCAATGGAATGTGTTCTTCGTCCTGAATGATTAGGACTTAATTTTGTATAAGATACCATGTTGCTATTTGACATAATTTATTCCTCACTTTCTGCTCTATCGTGGAGCTGTTCTAATACATCTTTGATTTTTTCAGGGATTGGTAGTCCTAAATACCCTGCATTTTCAAGAAGACTCACACCTTCATTTGAAATATAGAAAAAGATAACTGCAGTTCTTAAAACACTGCCTGTACCAATTACTTGCACATCTAAGACATTAGCGATTCCTACAAGCAAGAAAATAAGTACCTTTCTGCAGATACCCTTGAACCCGACAGCACTGGATAACTTCTGATCTGCAATAGCACACATCACTCCTGTGATATAATCCGTCACAACGAAAATCACTAAAGCGATAATGAGTCCGTCACAGCCACCAAGAAAATATCCAAGCCATCCTCCAACACCAGCAAATACAAACTGTATTCCGTTCCAAAATCCTTTCATTACTTTGTTCCTCCATTTCTTAAAAATTGATATAGAAAAAGCGACCATTCTTACTTGAACAATCGCTTATCTAACTTTATTAACCTGTTCTTTTCCACATATATACAGCCAAATATGGTGGCATATTGTTATGTGCTACAGAACCTCCCTTCGAAGCAGTTAAGTAACTGTATTCGTTACCTTCAGCATTATTTGTTTGCTCTTTCCACCACATTTCAATAACTGATTTACCTGTTAAGGATTTTGCGGCACTTGCCGTCATACCTTTACCAAACACACCTTCAAAATCAGACACCATCTCTCCATTGTTAGTCATGTTATTAAAGAATGGAGTATCATGGGCGTGACTTGGCATTTCATTTACCGACAATTTGTGGCTTGCCTCTCCACCAGTAGTACCATTTCCATAAGTACTTCCAGCACCAAGCAAGAATCTATCTTTTAACTGTGTCCATGTTCCGCCAAATAAAGTGGCAGGACTGGTTGCATTAACACTCATATAGATACTTCCAACTGGATAAATACTATCGACTATATAAGCTTTTAATAACTTGCCATAAACTCTAAAGTTCCATTTATCTGATACTTCTAAGGTATTGTCGAATTCTGATACCTTACCAATAGCAATCCCTTTACCACCAGCTTTAAAATCCATCAATACCGATACTGTAGAAATCGTGTCATTAACAGTAACCGTAGTAAATGCATCACTTATGGTGTACTTGATATCATAGGAAGATTCTGCTGATATTGAACCACCAAAGGTAAAAGCTGTCCCTGAGCTAAATGTTTTATTTGCATTCGTCCATGCCGTTGCAGTTGATTTCTTATAAGAAGTCGATGTCGTAATCGTATTTTTACTGCTACACGACGCATAACTAAACGAAATTAAACCTTTAACATAAGTTCCTGAATCCAAGGGTGTACCAGCACTATTACACCTTTGTGAACTATAGCTTGATACACTTGGAGGACTGTATGCTACAACAGAAATCGATACTGTTTTTGTATCTGATGTTCTTCCTCGTGAATCAGTCACCTTGGCTGTAAAAGTAATCGTCCCAACCGTTGTTAAAAATCCTGTTGTAAAAGAAGAAGAGGTAGAACTAAATCCACCTCCACTAATGCTATATGAACTGATTGTTGAACCTTGTGTTCCAGCAGCACCGTTGATTTTTAGTGTTGCTTTTGACTTTCCTTGTACATAGATACCCCATGCTGAAGGAACATTCCCATCCACACGAGTTGCTGTTAGACTCGTCATTGTCGGTTTTACTGAATCTGGCACTTTCAATGTAACTGTAATACTCTTTGAACCAACACTCGTATTTCCACTATAAGTTGTACAAGTGATTGTGATTTTACCCGAAGTGGAACTCGGTATTTGCTGAGCAAGAGTTAATGGTGGAGTCCAAGAAACTGAAGTAGAAGTTGTCTTAGAAACTATTGTTCCCGTAGCATTTCCAAAAGCATAAGTCAAAGTGTGAGTAAAAGAACTTGATGCACGAGAAATACTAATAGTAGATGCACTTCCCATCGTGCCGCTTGCCATTGATATTGACGAGGCTCTTGGTATTGTATTTAAAGTATGTGTTCCACTAGCTCTTACACTTACCGCATATGTATAAACACCGGCTTCACAACTCAAACTGAATGATTTAGTTCCGTCAGCGTTGTGTGTGATTGTTGTACTTCCAGATGCAATAACCTGATCTTTATAAAGCTGAATACGAGTATCACTTGAATAAACTGTTTTACCATTAATGACCGCTTTAAAAGCTCCAGACATTACCCATGAACCACCACCAGATGAACCAGAACCCTTCAATGTCCAAGCAATAGTTGTCGTATTATTCGCAACACTCTGGCTACTTTGTGACCACAAAAGGGTAATGGATCGTCCTTGAGATTCATTTGTTGTTATACTTCCACTAGATGCCATAAAACATCACCTCCTTATCTTGTTTCAGGGTTTCTCCAAACGATAGAGAGGTTACCCGAAGTTCTAGGAATAAAATCAAACCATCCTCTTGATTCATTACCAAGGGATAGTTTGTTTCGAATTTCTGCATTGGTAATAACTAAGCTGTTATTTGAGATATAGGCTATTTTTTGCCCGTTTTCCTTAAAGGCAAGTTCCTCATTAGATAGTTCAGCAGTGAACGCATTACCAATTCTTCCAAGTTCAATCAGTGCTCCTTTGAAACGAATATATTCTTCTAATAGCTGCTGATTGGTTGCTACATTATTTTTAATTTCATCTGTAACAGCAGTAAAATCCATTCTGATTTCCGAACTGTTTTGAGTGATACTTGTTTGGAAATCTTTTTGAATACTCTCAAGCTCTGTTTTATCGATATAAGTATCATGAACGATACTTAAAATCTGATTTGATGTTTTAGTAATTTCAGAGTAACAATCATGAACTTGCTCTTTTAAAACATCAACATCTTTAATTGCACCATCAACCTCTGATAACTTATCATTGATGGAGTCGAGTTTTTCTGTTTTGTTAAAGAACTCTTCTTCCAGTGCTGATAGGTTTTTATCATTCTTAACGGTGATTTCTGATAAAGATACACCATTAGCACCAATAATGATTGTATTGCCGGATGGTTTTAGATAATCTCTTGTTCTTGAAAGGCAAAGATAAGTTCCATCAATACCGTGCGGTTTTGAAATGCACTCAACATACATACCTGCATGGATACTTCCGATATTTGCCCCAGTTTGTGACTCATCCACAATAGTTAGCTTAATGCTTGTAATACCTTTAATTAAGGTAGATAATCTCGTCTTCGCTTTACTTAGAAGATTACCTGAAATAGTTACATTCTCCCAAACCTCTGATGTCCAAATCCACCCGATTTCATTCACTGTATCTTCATCATAAATATAATTCTTACCTTCATTGACTCCTGAAATATCAACTCGTTCATTTGATTCGATTTCATTTCCATCTTCATCTGTAATCCTTTTTCTAGCACCTAAAGGAATCAACGCACTAACTCGCTGCATATAATCTCTAGTAATTTCCACATCAAGCAGATTTTTACCATATTCTACCTTTTGTAAAGACTTCGTTTTGAAATCATCAAGATAATCTAAATAATTGCCATCTTCTGTATATCGCACTTTAAGATAGCCTCCATGCGTATCAATCAGTTTCTTTTTAATAGCATCTAGCGTTACTGAAAGCTCTGAATTGGAATAAGAAACATAATCATTGTCATCCTTAACTGTAACATTTCCAATTTTGAATTTTTTCTTTTCTTCGACCTTTTCATTATGAACTGAGATAAAATATTCCATTAAACCTTTTAATGTTCCCTTATATTCAAAAGGTGGCTGTATCGAGTCTTTTAAATATGAAAGAACACTTTCACATACCCAAGTATGTGAGTTATGAAAGTCGCTTCCATCATCAAGTGCTCTTCCTTCAAAAATAGTTTCATTCTTGTATTTACAAGTAATAACCGATGACATTGGTTTGATTATATTTAGATAAGGATGATTAAATGGTGCCGATAAAGTAAATGAATCTATACTTTCTGCATCTTCTTTTATCTGTGCTTCCAAAATTGCAAGTTTGGATAAATTAGGATGATAAAAGATATTTCCGTCGACATATACTTTAAAATCACTCATAGACAGCCCTCCCTGTATGAAAAACTAACTGTTCCTGTGGTTTCAATAGAAACGGAGTTGCTTCCATAATGCAGTTCAAATTCCGGAATCACCCAAGTGCCAGAACTTAATATTTTATGAAAGCTGTCTTCTCCAACCTTCCATTTCAATACTGTTTCTGATGTAGTGATGATAGTTGGAACTACCGGCATAAAATCATTTTTAAGATTTATCGTTCCATTCCCTGTTTGTATTACTTCAGTAGGTTCTGCATGATATCGGTAGCTATCACCATCCATACATTCAATTACAAGCTGTCCTTTAGAAATTAATGGTTCATACGATGAATTAAGGTTCAACGTCCCAATGCAGTAAAGATTCGGCTCTTCACTGGTTTTAATGCGACAGAGTTTACCATTATATTTATTAGCCATTAATAACACTTCGCTATCAAAGTTTTTTCTAGTTCCTAGCATAGATAAAGTAATAGTAAAAGCTCTCGGTTCAAACAATACAGAACCAAGAGCTTCATTAAATCTAATTGGAGAATTTCTACCAGGTACGATGACAGTTTCTATTTGTGCTTTAGGAATGGGAAATTCTATTTTTTCTCTTATCCAACCCATACTAAGTACAGATATATCATTAATATAAATATCCGGTATCATAATGAAAGCCTCCTTGTAAGTTTTTGTTTATTACCAAGTCCCTCATCAAGAGCAGGAAGTAAATGACCAACCAAAGTTCCATCTTCAAGATAGATTCCTTTACTGCTGTTATCTGCAATAATTGATAGATACTTTTCCATCACGCCTGTATTAAGGTGACTTGAAATCATAGCCTCTAACTGTTTATAAAAACCAGAAAGAGGAAGAATTGCTTCTGCGCCTGCTTCTCCACCTGCCATAAGCGAAGAACCATTCATTCCAAAGACTGTAGGTTTTGTCATGATACCACCTTCCTTGTACCAATCAATCGATAGCTTTGGAACTGATGGTGGCATAATAGATAGCTTTCCTGAAACCTTGAAATGTGGCAATTTAATATGCGGAAGAGATATTTTCATACTGCTGAAGAACCCTTTGATTTTATCTACGATTCCTTTAATAGTATCTCTTGCTTTTTCAATCGGAGTGACAATTGCCGTTTTTATCCCATTCCATACTGATGTTGCAGTACTTTTGATACTATTAAATACACTCGACATCGTTGACTTCACAGAATTAAATACAGTTGTTACTGTTGTTTTTACAGCATTAATTGGAGTAATAATTGCTGTCTTGATTCCATTCCAAACGGTAGTAGCAAAAGTCTGTATTGCAGTAAAAGCGGTAGTAATTACGGATTTAATCGAATCAAGAACGGTAGTAACAACAATTTTTATCAATTCCCAAATAGTCGTGAACACCATTTTTATTCTATTTAAAACAGTGCTTATTGTACTGGATACTTCATTAATAGCTGTGGTTACTTCAGATTTAATTGCATCCCATACAGAGATGATAATTTCCTTACAATTCTCCCAAATGAAACGAAATGGCAATGTGATGATGTCAAATGCTCCTTGAATGATTGAACCAATAAACATAATGGCAGTTTGTACAGTATTTTTTATTCCTTCCCAAAGATTTACAAAGAAAGTAGAGATGCCTGTCCAAATGCCAACAATGAAATCCTTAATCCCAATCCATATTTCATTCCAAGACGTACCAAACCAACCTAGAACGACATCAGCAATACCTCGAATTGTATTCATACAAATTGTAAAAGTATTCTTGATAAATTCCCAAACGGAACTAAATATTCCTTTTACTCCTTCCCAAAGCTGTGACCAATTGCCTGTGAAAATACCAATAAATACATCTAAGATGCTTGTAATAATTCCAAGAGTTTCTTCTAGCACATTGGCAATCTGAGAGAAAACACCCTCAAACACAGGCGCAAGAAACTCACATAAACCATTCCAAATTACAGATACAACTTCTTTGAAGTTTTCAAAATCAAACCCTAAAGCATTTAATCTATCAGTAATACCTTGAGCAAAACCAGTAAAGATTTCTTTTATTCGATTCCAGATAGCGATAATGTTATCTCTAAATTCTTCATTCGTTTTCCAAAGATGAATAAATGCAGCGACCAATGTTCCTATCACCGCCACCACAGCAATCACAGGAGCAGATATTCCACCAATAGCTGTTCCTACTTTTGCCATTACACCAGATACACCTCCGGCATTTGCTACAAGTTCACTGATTTTAAGTCCAAGCTTACTAAACGCCTGTATACTTACGCCGATTTTTGAAATCACACTTCCAAGTATCAAAAGAAGTGGACCAAGAGCAGCAACGAATAGTCCTATCTTTACTATCACTTGTCTTGTTCCATCATCAAGGTTATTTAGCCAATCTACAAAGCCTTGAATTTTAGAAACGATGCTTTTTATCATTGGCATAAGTGCTTCACCGATTGAGATTGCAAATCCCTCAACTGCCGACTTTAAAATAGTAAGTTGACCATGAAGGTTATCAAGCTGGGTGTCTGCCATCTTCTGTGCAACACCACCACTTTCTTCTATCTTCTTTTGAAGGCTGCTCCAAGTATCTCCGGTATTTCCAAGCAGTGCATTTACAGATGCAAGGTCTGTTTTATTGAAAATCTGACTGATGATATTTGATTTTTCAGCAGCCGTCATTCCATCCATGCTTTTGTTGAGATTACCTAAAATATCATTTAGGCTACGCATATTACCTTGACTATCATAAACCTCTACACCAAGAGATTTCATTAATGATGTTGCTTTATCTGTTGGATTTTGAAGTGAAAGAATTACGTTTCTAAGATGAGTACCACCCTCTGCACCTTTAATACCGTTGTTAGCAAGGATACCAAGTGCGGTGTTCAATTCTGCAGTGCCACCTTTGACTGTTTTTGCAGTTGCACCGATAGTAAGGATCCCTTCTCCTAACTGTCCGACAGAAGTATTGGTGCTTGATGCAGTTTTAGCCATCTGATCAACCATCTTATCTGCATCAGATACTTCCATACCAAGAGCTGACATTGCATCTGTTACCATATCAGAAGCACTAGCTAAATCGATATTACCGGCCGCCGCTAAGTTTAATACAGTAGGAAGAGTATCAACCATCTGCTGAGTATCGTAACCGGCAAGTGCTAGGTAATTAAGTGCCTCTGCACATTCACTTGCAGAATATGCTGTTTTAGAACCCATTGTTTTAGCAAGGTCATTTAATGTATCCATCGTATTGACGGATTGACCATTAACTTCAGACATGGAATCTTTGGTAATACCCATTGTAGCCTGTACTTGGCTCATTGAAGATTCAAAGTCCGCTGCTGTTTTTACAGATGCCACACCCATAGTTGTTACTGCAGCAGAAGCAACAGATGCCTTTTTACCAACATTGGTTATGCTCTTTCCTGCGTTTTCAAGCTTAGTACCTACATCACCGATTTTAGTCAATGTTTGATTGGTCTTTGAAGCTTGTGATTCTAGCTTTTTAAGTTCTGCCTCTGTTTCAGCAATCTCTCTTTGAAGTGCATCATATTGAGATTGACTGATTTCTCCTTTTTGAAGTTGCTCGTTTGCTTGTTGGGCTGCAACTTTTAAAGTAGCTAGTTTTTCTTTAGTATCACCAATTGCCTGTGTTAATAACTTTTGCTTTTGAGTAAGTAAATTTATGTTTGTAGGATCTAGCTTTAGAAGTTTTTCTACGTCCTTAAGGACAGACTGCGTGTTTTTAATCTGACTATTTACTCCTTTTAAAGCTGTTTGAAGCTTGGTAGTATCACCGCCAATTTCGACAGTAATACCTTTGATTCTGTTTGCCATTGGCTGATACCTCCTTAAAAATTGCATAAAAATAGCCCGGTATAAACCGAGCATAGAAAAAGCACCAACCTTTTCAGATTGATGCCCTCTTTGAAACATTGAATTTATAACTTTCTAAAAGTATTAGTTCTTAAGCTATCTTTTTTTGAGTTAACTTCTATTCCTAAAACTTTTTGATTATTGTAAAGTTTTACACCTAAATTTGATGGTGGTAACGGAACTAAATCACGTAAAGCAAAAACTTGTCCTGATTCCATTTTACTTATTTTTTCTGTGATGGTTTTCCAAAAATCAGCATAAGTTCTTTCTTGCAAAGAAATATCTCTACAATAAGAAGGAACATCTGGGTAACCATTATCTTCTGCAAGTTTCTTTAATTTAGTCCATTCATCATCATTTACAGTAAATTGAACACGCATATAAATTCTCCTTTCAATGCCATAATCAAGGTGTTTGTTCACTCACCTTAATTATATTTTAATAAAAAGCTAAAAGTAAGTCAAGGTGTTTGTTCAAATACCTGTTTTCTAGAACTTATCAAAATCCTCTTGAGTTGCTACATTCTCATACTTAACAGAGTCATTAGCTTTCTCCGTCCAAATATCCATAACCATACCGATAGTTAAATGGTCTAAATCTTTGATAGAAATTCCTATTTCCAAACTTCGCAAGAGGAATAGTGGGGTTGTCATTTCCCTGCTACTTTTTTTAAGTTTTTTTTAGAGTCAATATCAGTAATAAGGTTTGTTCCCCAAAGAGCGAGAATCTCCGGTAATACCTCATAGATTGAGAACATATCAAACTGGTCTAACCATTCATCAATATCTGCTGGAATTGTATGATCAGCATGATATGCCATGATGTAAGCCACATTTTCAAAAATCTCTAAATCATCAATCGCAAATTCTTCGCCCTCTGCCTGTGCTCCCTCATATGACTTTTCAAGTTTTGCCAAATCCTTAAAAATATCACGTTTGAACTTAGCACGATAAAGCCGAGGAATTGTAGCGGATGAGCGAAATGCTACTTCCTTACCACCAACATTAATTGTTTTCTTAAGCATTCTTAACACCTCCTGCTACTTTCCTACTTAACGCTTGAACGACTTCTTGAGCTTGAGGGATATATACTGATTTATACCACTCAGCGTAAGTAGACTCACTTGTAGAATCGCCTGTTCTACTTTTAACAAGACCATCTTCTCTTGGATCTGCTGTAAGTGATAATGTTTCCGTTCCCGGCTCAATCGTATCTTCCTTTGTTTCAGATTCAATAGATGGACGAGATGCCGTACAGTTATATAAAACATGACGAATGCATCTAACATCCCCATCAAACTCAAATAACAGTGCGAATTTTTCCATTTCCGCTACTGTAGCATTCTCAACAAGCACACCATTCTTATCAAGTTCCTCTTTTAAAATCTCTGTTCTAAACCATTCAGGAATAAGTGCCATTTCAAGATCACCACTGTATCCATTGTTTGATACACTTCTGAAATAAACAATTCCATCGGCATAAAACGGAGAAGTATCTCCTTCAGCATCTAAACTGATACTAACAGCACCCGGAATTGTTTTTGGTGTTTCATAAGTATATGTTCCATCCTCTGCTTTTGTAAGTTTTGCAGCGTGAACATTTTTAAGATTATATTTAATTTTATTACCCATAAATTTTAAGCCTCCATTTCAAATGAATATAGGACTTCAAATAACTTTTCACTATCAATCCATGTTTCGAGTTTATCGTAGTAAATACCAAACTTATCAAGCACAGATTCCACTTTCCTTTCTACCGACAAGTCCTTAAAATCAGTATAAAGTTCAATATTGATTTCATTTACTTTTAAATATGCTATTCCGTCAGCAGCAAAGTTATCTGTACCCGGTGTTAAATAGCATATAAAAGGTGGAGATGGACTTTCTCCCTCTGCAAAGTGATCATAAGCAAAAGGAATGTCTATCTCTTTTAAGATTTTTATAACTTCTTCCATCATCTACCTCCGAGTGCTTTATCGATTTCTTTTTCAAAAACCTCAATTGCTGACTCCTCTGCTTTCGCAATATGTGGTCTTGCAGATACTCTTCCACCACCTCGTTTAGCATGCCCATGCTCCAAAAGATGTGCAAGCTGATACCTATTCTTTGAATGAACTGTTACTTCTAGAGAGTTTGATGTTTCTTTAGTTTTCTTAACAGTCCATGACTTTGCATACTTACCAGTATCCTTAGGAGCTGATTCAGAGATATCTTTTCTCACTGAGTTACCAGCTTTTCTGACTGCTTTCTTTACATCATCCGTTGCTAAATCTGCATACTCTTTTAAACCTTCCATTATTTCTTTGGCTAGGTTATCAATCTTTGTTCCCATGGGCCCTCACTTTCTCGCATTTAAATTTCAGTAATTTCTTTTTAAAGTTCATATGGTTAATTGAAACGATGTTGTATGCCTCATTATCAAAAATGATTCTATTTTTAGTAGTTTCCATGTTTGATAGGATATTACAGTATCGAGTGGTAAAAGAAATATCTGAGTCTTCTACAAGAACTCCTGCAGAAAACTTCTCAGAACCACCCTCACCACTAACAGTTGCATAGCAAGAATAAATATCAGTCCAAACATTTCTGTGATTTCCGATATCATCAACTACTACTTCATTTTTCTGAAAAGTGATACGAACATTAAGTAATGCAATATCCATCAAAACTCACTCCTTCGTATTCCTTCAAGCAGGTTTCGAAGTGACAATGTTAGTGCATGATGGTCAGCATCTTCTCTATGTTCATACAAGTAAGCAACTGCATACATCACCGCAATCTTAGAAGATGGAATATCAGACAGTTCATCTACAGATAATCTTGCTATATCCGCACAGAGGTTTTCTCCTGTAGTAATAAATTCTTCGATTAATAAGTCATCATCATTAAAATCAACTCTTAGATAACCTTTCATTTCTTCTAAATCAACTATCACTATCATCACCTCATTTCAACAAATGTAGGCAGTGCCATCACATAACAACACTGCCTTAAATTATTATTCAGATTTCAACTTCAAAATCTTAACTGCTTCTGGAAGTACAAGCTTTCCATCGACTCTTTCTTTTGCTACATAACCAATCATTCCATTACCAGCAAACAATTCTCTAAGTTCTGCAAACGAACGAGAACCACGATCACCAATGTTGTAGTAACTGTAATCACCAAAAGCAATCGCATTTTCAGGTGCAAAAGAAGAAGTATGAACTGCATAACCAAGCACCCTGTCTGGTTCTCCTTCCCTATATGAAGGTTGCCAAATATATGCTCCATTGTTATCCTTTAACTTTCTAAGTGAAGCAAGAGTAGCATCGTTCATGATGAAAGACGCATTTTTACGATAAGGTCTCTTAAGTCCATATACCAAATCAATCAAATCATCTGACTTAATTGCTGCAGTTAATGTACTAACAACTTGACCACCGCCGGTTTCTGCGAAAATACCTAAAGGCTTTCCTGTACCATCGCCGTTTAAGAATGCATCTTCCTCGGCATTTGCAAGCGCCTTACCAAACTGCGTGATAATATAATTTTCAAGACCGAATGCATTATCATAAAGCAGCTCCTCAGTTACTTTGATTGCAACATGAAGCTTATACGCATCAAGATAAATCTGGTCGAAAGTCGCACCCCCAAAAGTAAGTGCCCCGCCTTCCTCAATCCATGCAGCCGCTGGTTTTGTAGCTGCAATATTAATCTTATGCTGACCGGAAGTAGTAATGGTTGTAGCAAGACCACGCATGATGTTTTCTCCTTCAAGCACCTCAATCAAACGCTTATCGTACTCTTCAGGTACTAAATAACCGCCATCGCCATCTACACCTTCTTGCAAGATATTGCTTACATTACGGAAGTTAGAACGCATAGCAGAAAGCATTGCATTTTTATATTCTTTTGACTTCACACCTGTCATTTTCTTGTCGTCCATTTCAGGCACATAAGGTTTTCCTGTAATTGGAGAATTCATAGGTTTACTAAGTTCATGATCTCTATCTAATGCACGTTGCTGGCGTTCGATAGACATCGTCAAATCTTCAATTTCTTTTTCCATTTTGTTATAGGTCATTGTATCTTCTTCAGATAAAACACCTTCTTTTTCATGGGTTTCAACAAAGTTCTTTGCTGTTTCCCATACCTTTGCTCTTTTCTCAATAAGTTCTTTAATAGTCATGATTTTTTCCTCCTTAAATAAATCGTTTCATGAAATTTAAACGTTCTTTGAGTTCACTAGCAGATGTTCCTTTTACTTCAAGAACTTTGATTTCTGCTTGTTTTGTTACATCTTCTTTTGACACCCCATAGTGTTTTTCTAATTTGTTTTGGAGTGTATTACTGATAGCAGTGCGTGAAAAAAGCATTGAATCTGTCATATTGTTTAGACCTTCAATGCTTTCTTTTTCTTGTTCAGTTTTTGTAATCATGTCATCAGCAAATCCAAGTTCAATGGCCATGTTTGCATCCATCCAAGTTTCTGCATCCATCAAATGACTTAACTTTGACCTAGATAAACCCGTTTTAATAACATAGGCATTGATAATTGATTCTTTAACTTCATCTAACATTGCCATCGCTTTTTGCATTTCAGCGTGATCACCAAATGCAAATGTAGCAGGATTGTGAATCATCATCATGGATACTGGTGACATAAGCACTTTATTCCCTGCCATCGCAATTACCGATGCTGCACTAGCTGCAATACCATCAATTTTTACTGTTACATTTCCTTTATAATCAGTAAGCATATTGTAGATTTGAGCAGCGGCTACACAATCTCCACCAGGTGAATTAATCCAAACGGTGATATCTCCACTTCCGGAATTTAACTCTTCCTTGAAAAGTTTGGGAGTAACATCATCATCGAACCATGACTCTTCAGCTATCGTGCCGTAAAGTTCAAGAATTCTCTCTGTTACTTCTTCGTTTTCTTGGTTTTGAATCTTTCGATTCTTGAAGTTCCAAAATTTCTTGTTCTTCATTTTCTTCCTCCTCTTCATTTAATGTTTTAGGATTATTTGCAAATATGCCGGCATCTTGAAGCTTGGTCATGTTGCCATTAATGAGATACAAATCACCGCCAAGTTCTGCTGGGATTCTATCGAGATTTTCTAGTTCTCTTATATCATTTGCTGACATCCATCCATTCTGTCTGGCTGTAGCATATCCGTTCATACGGCTTTGATAATCGCCGCGAAGTAATCCATCTACATTAAATTTAATAAAATATTCTTTCTTCTCATTATCGTTTAGTAAAGAACGACACATATTTTGCTCCCACCTTGAAACCCAAGGATCGAGTGTGTATTTAACAAACTCAAGAGATTGTTGCTCAATATTAGAAAAGCTCGACTTTTCAAGGTCACCGACCATATGAGGCGGGACTCTGAAAATTCGAGCAATCTCATCTATTTGAAATTTTCTTGTTTCTAAAAACTGTGCCTCATTTGGAGAAATAGAAATCGGTGTATACTTCATTCCTTCTTCAAGCACAGCAACCTTATGGGAGTTTGAACTTCCTCCAAAAGTCTGCGACCAACTATCTCTTACTTTCGATGGGTCTTTTAAAGTCCCCGGATGTTCAAGAACACCGGAGGGTGCTGCACCATTTGCATAGAACTTAGATCCATACTCTTCTGCAGCAATGGCAAGACCAATCGCATTTTTAGCCATTGCAATCGGAGAATAACCTACTAATCCATCAAATCCAAGTCCTGGAATATGCATTACTTCATCAGGTGATAGCTTAACTGATGAACCTTTATTTGTTGGCGCATCATCTTGACTTACCATATACTCATAATATAAAGCGCCATGTTCATCTCTATCGACTTTCATTCGATTTGGCATTAAGGGGTAGAGTGCAATAATCTCACCCTTACCATTTCTGATAATTTGAGCATAAGCATTGCCCCACAAAAGCAAGTGTGTCATGAGTGTTTCTCGAAACACAAAGCTTGTCATTTCCGGGTTTGGTTCATCATGAATAATTTTATATAAATTATGGTTGATTGCTTTCTCCTTTCCTCCACCATCGTTATATCTATAAAGATGAAGAGGTAAACCTGCTATCGCCTCTGAAAGAATCCTTACACACGCATAAACTGCAGTCATCTGCATAGCACTTCTTTCATTTACATTTTTCCCAGCGGTACTCGCTCCCATAAAAAACGAGTATGCACTACCACTAGTTCTGTTCTTAGGTGCATCTCTAGTTTTAAATAATCCAGAAAATATATTCATATAATTCCTCCATAAAAATTAGAAACTTGTAGTTAAAACACAAGTAAACCTCTTGTATCATAAACTGATTCAGATATTTCATTTCCACAGCGAATGGCTCTATCAAGTGCCATAATGGTTGCAATTGCACCATCAATTTTCTCTGTGGATTTTTCTTTATCGGCTTTAATGTTCCCTGCCGGATCTGTTCGAATATAAATGTTATCCATATTCCATCGAAGAACAGGATGACCATCATGAGCAACTTTTCTCTCAAGGATTAGTTTCATCAATTCTTTAGTAGGTGGGGACATATCTTTAAACCCTTGTCCGAATGGAACAACAGTAAATCCCATACCTTCTAGGTTTTGAACCATCTGAACAGCACCCCATCTATCGAATGCAATCTCACGAATGTTGTATTTATCTCCTAGCTCTTCAATAAACTTTTCAATGAAGCCATAATGTACAACATTTCCTTCCGTTGTTTGCAGATAACCTTTTTTCTCCCATAAATCATAAGGAACATGGTCTTTTCTAACACGGAGTTCTAGGGTATCTTCCGGAACCCAAAAATATGGAAGAATGATATATTTATCATCTTCGTCAGTTGGAGGGAAAACTAAAACAAAAGCAGTAATATCTGTTGTCGATGATAAGTCGAGTCCACCATAACAAACACGCCCAAGTAAATCATCATCTCTGATTTCTTCCTTGCACATATCCCATTTTTCCATTGGCATCCAGCGAATCGACTGTTTTACCCATTGATTAAGTCTTAACTGCCTGAAAGAATTCTCTTCTCCTGGATTCTGTTTTGCACTGTCACAAGCTGCCTTTACTTTTTCCATTGCTACTGTAATACCAAGTGATGGATTTGCTTTCTTCCACACTTTTGGATCTGTCCAATCCTCAGTTTCGTCAGCACCATAAATTACTGAATAGAATGTAGGGTCAACTTTTCTTCCTGCTGCGATATCAAGTGCTTTTTGATGTATCTCATAACAGATAGAATTTGTATCGTTTCCAGCTGTTGTAATAAGAAAATAAAGTGGCTGCATTCTTGCATCACCACTGCCTTGAGTCATTACATCGTAAAGTTTTCGATTTGGTTGAGTATGAAGTTCATCAAAGATAACCCCATGAGTATTAAAGCCATGCTTGTTTGCCACATCTGCAGAAAGCACTTGATAAGAACTGTTGGTTGGCTTATATATAATCTTCTTCTGTGATTCGAGAATTTTTACTCTCTTCATCAGTGCGGGAGAAAATTTCACCATATCAACCGCTACATCAAATACAATTTTTGCCTGATTTCTGTCTGCTGCACATCCGTATACTTCTGCTCGTTCTTCTCCATCACCACATAAAAGAAGAAGCGCTACGGCAGCTGCAAGTTCTGATTTTCCTTGTTTCTTAGGAATCTCAATATACGCAGTATTAAACTGCCTATATCCATTAGGTTTCAAAACTCCAAAGAGGTCTCTTATAATTTGTTCTTGCCAATCTATAAGTTCAAATTTCTTTCCTGCCCATGTTCCTTTTGTATGACATAATTCCTCGATAAAACTGACTGCAAAATCAGCCATGTTTTCATCATAATGTGAGGTATCAGCCATAAACTTGGTAGGAATATACTTTTTAAGTTTTCTCAAGTTATGAAACACCTCCTTCTAACAATAAAAAAAGCCACTCATCGGTGACATCCATTCATAACGAGATACAGAGCCTTTTGGCTCCATACTCGGCAATTTTCAATTGCTTTCGTTTTTAGTTGTATTCCTTCATTAAAATCGCAAGTGCAAATTCTGCTTCTTCACAAGTTGGTTTGATATCCCAACCCCTATCGTAATTGGCAATTTCTTCTCCATCCATTCGAAGAGTTAACTTTGAAATCTTGCCTCCATCAATTCCATAATCTTCGCTAGGTTCTTCATAATGTTTCACCCAATATCTAACGCTTTTGTATTTTCCATTTTCAGTTGGAATTCCGATTGTTCCTTCACTCCACATAATTTTGTACCTCCTATTCTTTCCTTTTGGTACTACTATATATCACTCTAAAAGTACATAATAGCAAGTCATTTCTCGAAAGAAAGTGTGTGTTTTTTGATAACTTTTAGTCATCTCCATAAAGGATAAAATGCACATATTCTTCTTTGTTTTCCTCGATGAAGTTTACTAACTCATAGAAGTCATTTTCATACGCCAGTCTTTGAACCATGTAAATATCAAACATATTTGTAAGACCCGTATCTCTTATGTGAAGTATCTGCTCCTTTATCTTTTGATCCATAGTTCTAACCCTCAATCTTTCTACAGGAGTCTTCACCATAAACAACATTCAAACCACATCCGTTATCCCAGGTAACCATAATGCTTGCCGTATCATCAACACCAATAACTGTACCTTTTGTTCCAATCGGTGGTGCTTGGATGTCATCCATCTTGGTAAGTTCAACCCTCGTTCCTATTGGATACTGTTTTCTTACCATCTCAACAATTTCTTTACTTGGAAATCTCATCTGTATTGCCCTCCTTTTTTGCACCGTCTTTAAACGCTGAAGAACCACTTAAGTTTTTAAGTAAAACTTTTCTGTCTGCTTTATATTCATCTCCAATGAATCCTAATCGCAAAAGGAAACATCTAAATGCATACTTTTCATTGATTACTGCTTTTTCTGTGGCATTGATGCGTTTTTGTTTCATCGTCATTTTACATAATGCCTCGATGAATTTGGTGTAGGAGATTGCCTCATCCGGATTGATTTTTTCAAACCAAGGAAATCTCACTTCATATGCACCTATCTCATATTCAAAATGCTCCAGTCCTAAAGCTTTCTGAATTAAACCTCCCTTTGCATCAAGCAAGGCATCTAACTTATCGATGTTCACTTCATTCTTAGGAACTGCAACTGTAAGCCCCACATTTTCGCTGTGTGGGTCTTTTTCTGTTTCTACGATTTCTTCATTGGGCTCTGGGATAAAGCCTCTTTTTGCAAGTTCCTCAAGCAAATGTTTAATCTCTTCAGAATCAGCTCTGCCATCAAATTCTAAGTTACCAACTTTGTCGATTGTAAAGTAATCAACTTCATAACTCATACTCGGCATACCCTTGTATTTTGGTTTTACACCAAGGATTTCACCAATTGCTGTAACGAATTCTTTTCGTTCACTTCCTGTTTTATCAAATTTGATGTTCATCATGTGTACCTCCTTTTCTTGGTACTACATATATCACTCTAAAAAGAATAAATAGCAAGTTAATTCACACAATAATGTGTACAAATAATAAAGGAAAAATCACTCTTCTAATTGTGTAGCCCATACGATTCCGGATAAGACAAATACTACATTTGGAAGAGCCACACCATTGCCCCACATCTTATATTCTGCAGAATCACTATGAGGATTTTTAAGCCATTTTATAATTTGATTATCTGATTTTGGTTTTGTACTTTTACCAATCACTAATCGATGTGTTTCAAATACTTCTCTCCAAAAACGAATATCTTCATCCGTTGGATTTTCAGTTTCAAGTTCACTGCACCACCAATCAGGGAAGCCTTGCAGTCTTGCACATTCTGTAGGAGTAAGTCTTCTAACGATATATTGAGGTTCATTGACAATTGGAGGATCTTTATAGTCGGTAGCTACTAGTGTATTTGCTTTTTCTTTCTCTGCTGAAGTAAAAAAAGATGCCTTAGAAGAACTATATACAGGATGAGCAACACCACTAGCACCGGCTGCCACAATGGTAGGTTCAACTTCTTCTTCAACTTGGAAACTGAACTTTGCATTATATCCTTGATTCATAGCAGGTCTGCCAATACCATAGGAAACTACTGCAACACCACCTTGATTTCTATCAGGAGTAGTTCCTCCGGTATCAAGAGTTCGAGATACATCCGTTTCATATACATTAGCACGAGCATTCTTTGTTCCTTCCGAAGTTAATCTCACATCAAAGCTTTTCACATTCGAAACAACGAAAGGCTGATTATTTCCGCCTGTACCATAAGTTGAAAGTACAGTTGGTGCTATTTCTTCTAATTCTTTGAACCTAGTATCTTGGCCATGATTTTCAAACACTACGCTATTGCTTGCATCTTCAATGCTTGTTCTAGTACCACAGGTAGTGTCTTTCCACGAAGAGATGCTCTTCGAAGAATACCCAGACAAGCCTTCTGACTCAAATAATATTTTTCCTGCACTGAAACCTCCAAAATCTGCGACAAGGTAGATACGTCTTCTTCTTTGGGGTACTCCCCAAAATTGAGCATCAAACACTCGCCAAGCGACTGAGAAATCATCTCCCATGATTTTTCCTGCATTGCTCCACTTTGTAGGTTTAGGCACTGACAATAATCCATCTTTGATTTTGCAGATTTCTTCAATGACTGCTTTGAAGTCATCTCCTTTGTTGGAACTAAATGCTCCTGGCACGTTTTCCCAAACGATAAATCTTGGATATTTTCCATTTGTTTTACACCTCATTTCTTTAATGATTCGTATTGCCTCATAGAAAAGGCTAGAGCGAGAACCTCCTAAGCCATCTCTTTTTCCTGCAATACTCATATCCTGGCAAGGACTACCAAATGTGATAATATCAACCGGTTCTATTTCTCCACCATTCATTTTAGAAATGTCACCATAGTGTTTTACAAACGGCATTCTTTTTGTTGTGACTCGAATAGGAAAAGGCTCAATCTCCGATGCCCACAATGGGGTAATTCCGGAAATCAAGCCTCCTAATGGAAATCCACCTGAACCATCAAATAAACTTCCTAGTGTTAATTTATTCATTTTTCTCATCACCATCCTCAACTTCTTTTACTAAAGCAGAGTATGGAATCTTCTCACCATTTCTAATAACAAAGACATCATCACTATTACCTGTATCTTCCACATATCTTCTAAGGATGACTGATGCATATTTCTCATCAAGTTCCATCGTATAGCAAATACGATTTGTTTTTTCACAGGTCATCAAAGTAGAACCACTGCCACCGAATGTATCAATAACGATTGCATTTTCCTGACTTGAATTTCCAATAGGATAAGCAAGCAAATCTAACGGCTTAGAAGTTGGATGATTTTGATTTTTCTTTGGCTTATCAAAATTCCATATTGTAGTTTGACTTCTTCCTGCGTTCTTGCTCCAGTAGTGTTTTCCATTTTGAAGAAAGCCATAAAGCACCGGTTCGTGCTGCCACTGATAATCAGAACGTCCTAAGACAAGTGAGTTTTTTACCCAAATGCAACATCCGGACAAATGAAATCCGGCATCAATGAATGCTTTTCTAAAATTAAGTCCTTCAGTATCTGCATGGAACACATATGCAGCACCGCCTTTTTCCAAATGGTTTGCCATATTTTTAAATGCAGAAAGCAAAAATTCATAAAAGTTATCACTTTTCATTTTGTCATTTTTAATCGAAAGACCATCTGAACTTTCAAATGCTACATTGTATGGTGGATCGGTTAAAACAAGATTTGCTTTCTTTCCATCCATTAGAGTAGATACATCTTCTTCGCTTGTAGCATCACCACACATAAGTCTGTGTCTTCCAACAGTCCAAACATCTCCTCGTTTGACAAATGCTGCTTTTTCCAATGCCTCAGATAAATCATAATCATCATCCTCCACATCAGTAGTATCATCATTTCCAAATAACTCAGCTAAGTCATTTTCATCAAATCCGGTTAAGGCAATATTAAAATCCTCACCTTGTAAAGATTCAATCTCAATACGAAGTAATTCTTCATCCCAACCTGCATCCATCGCCATTCGGTTATCTGCCAAGATGTATGCTTTCTTTTGTGCTTCAGTTAAATAATCAACAAACACACATGGTACTTCTTTGATTCCTTCCTCTTTTGCAGCGATGATTCTTCCATGACCTGCAATAACATTTAATTCTCTATCAATGATAACCGGATTGATAAAACCAAACTCACGAAGAGAAGAACGAAGTTTCATTACTTGTTCGGCAGAGTGGGTTCTTGCATTATTGACATAAGGAATAAGCTTTGAAACTTCAACAAGTTTCATTTCTGTTGTTGTTTTACCCATATAGCCACCTCCTAAAAAAGACCCCATTCTGCAAATTTCTCAAACCCTCCAACAGAGTGAATATACTCTCTTGCGATTTCAACGATTTCACTATACGGTTTTCCATCAATCGTATCATCACCAATTGCACAAACAAGATTCACAGTTTTTCCTGTTTCTTGTGCTTTTAAGAATGCATATATATTTACAGATACATCTGCTTTTGATAAATCCTTACCATGAAGTCCTCCACCTGTAACTGAATCTCCCATATCAGAACCAAGTTTTCTATTGGTAGCACCTGTATCAACATCAGTTCCACCAGTCCAATCACCAAGAGGATTGATTTGAGCATTTGGATATGTAGATTTTAAATCTGTAGTTTTTGCATTACTTTGACAAATAATAAGTCTATCGCCATTAAGAATGTACTTTCCATCATATGGATATGCATCGTAGATTTCATTTGCAATAACGGATAGCATTTTTTGTTCAGATGTTAAAGGTACACCTTTGAAGATTCCATTATCTCCACACTTGATTTTCTCTTCTTGATTCTTAGCAAGATGTGTATCTTGAGGAACAATCACAATATCGGGAGTAACATTCCCAGCAATACGAGTGATTACATCTTCAATATCTTTTTCATCAAGAACAGCTGATGTTTCAATAATCGCATGGCACATACCATGTCCGATTAACACTTCAACTGCAATCTTTGGATTATCTTCTTTTGCATAAGCTAAATCGACAATTGCTCCTGCAATTCTATCTGCGATTTTATCTGGATGTTTTGGATTTACTTTTTCAATCATATTTATCTTCCTTCCCTTGCTCTTAATAAGCGTTCCATCAAATCATTTTGTGGTGCAGCATCATCATAATCGGTGCTGCAGTTTTCTTTTACAATCTGAAATATTTCATTCCATAACCTTACAGCTTGGTTCATATAGTTAATGCCAATGTTAATAAATGGAGATGGTATAGGTTTGCCTGTTGTTGGATGCTTGGAAAGAAAACCTAATTTATTAGTCATCTCTTCGCACTGGATCCAACGAGCAGAACACATCGCATATCTCTCTAATAACTGAGGGGATACTTTTGATGCACATCCTATCTTTTTAAGCCACTGCCACGTTTCTTCATAAATATCTGATGCTTGAAGTTCTTCTCCGTCTCTTTGTTTTGCAGACAAGAAATCATGTGGCTTTGGCATCTCCACGCCTTCAACATCTGGTATATCTAAAATTTCTAATTTTCTACCTCCGGGATTTCCACTGTTCGCTTTATCTTTTACAGCCGATTTCTTGCGACCTGCACCCGGTCTTGCACCACCACGGCCGCCTATATTATTTGATTTTGTAGGCACGTCTCGTCATCCTCCTTTAATTACCCTTTTGAATACGCTTTTTTTACACAGAAGATCCCACGCCGTTCCACGGTGATCTCATTTGTAGAGATTTTAACCGCCCCTGGATCATTCATCATATTTGTAAATTCTATTTTTTTTACCGTTTTGATAATCTCCACGTTCTCCGTGTATTTTTGCGTGGCATGATTTACAAAGAGAAATGAGATTACTTCTATCATGTGTTCCACCTTCAGCAAGTGGTAACTTATGATGAACTTCATCTACCGGAACAATGATTCCATTCTTAAAACACAATTCACAAAACGGATGCTCTTTAACATAGCTGTCACGGATTCGTTTCCATGCTCTTCCATACCTACGGCGTACAGCTTTATCTCTGCCATACTTCTCGTAAGAATGGTTCATTTCTTTTTCATGCTCCGTGCAGTATCTTCCTTCGGTTAAATTAGGACAACCGGGATAGCCGCATGGTTTCTTCGGTTTTCTTGGCAAGTTCGCACCTCCTTTTTTAGTTGTTTTCATTGTGTAGTTGTGTACTACTAAAACAACTACACAATAAGAAAAGCCCTTGAAGGATTGCTCCAACAAAGGCTCTTTGCTTTTTTATATATTTTTCTACAATACCATTTTACTACTTTCGTTTAGGAACTAACAGTGGTCTGAGGGTGAACTAGGGTGGCTTCTTTCAAAATGTTCTAAAGCTCTGGCATGAACACGCTTAATCCATCTATGTGAGTAGTTCATTTCTCTTGCAATGTCCCCAATTTTCATAAGTTTAGAATATCGATACCTAAGTACTAATTCTTCGATTGGATCTTCCATACCATCAATTGCTACATCTACTTCATGTTTTAAATACTCTAGCTTTGCGTAATCATTTATGAGTTCTTCTTCTAGAACATTTATTTTTTCAAGATACCTTTCAAAGGGTGCTTTAGTATTTCTTGTAGCTGCATAATGAGGTTCAAAACTTGGTGATGCCGGACAACTTGCAAGTTCTCGATAGCACTGTATTCTCTTCTCTTTTATTTTAATTAGCCTTTGTAGTTCGAATGGTTGATTTAAAAATTCTTTTGTCGTCATATGTGACACCTCCGATTTTTCTTTCCCTCGGATTGTCAATTTTTGTCTTTGATTTACAATTTTGCTTTTACTGCATCAATTAAACTACTTTGAGTTTTATCTTTTCGTTTTAATGCTTTCACTATATCTTCATCAATCGTTCCTTTAGTAATGATATGATGAATAACAACTGTATTCTTTTGACCTTGTCTATAAAGTCTTGCATTGGTTTGCTGATAAAGTTCTAAGCTCCAAGTAAGACCAAACCAAACAAGTGTAGAACCTCCACTTTGAAGATTAAGTCCATGACCTGCACTTGCCGGATGAATAACTGCTACAAGAATTTTTCCATCATTCCAATCCTTTATATCATCAGAAGTTTTAATTTCACGAACATCAAACCTTTCTTTTATTCGCTCAAGATCATGTTTAAACCAATAAGCAACAAGTAGAGGTTTACCATTTGCACTTTCAATCAAATCCTCAAGTGCATCTAATTTCCTATCATGGATTGTTACAAATTCATTATCTTCAAAATAAATTGCACCATTTGCCATTTGTGACAGCTTATTTGAAAGTGATGCTGCATTGGCTACAGTTATTTCACCATCAGGGATAGAAAGTACAAGTTCCTTTTTCAAGGTTGTATAGTTTTTCTTTTCCTTTTCTGACATTTTCACCACTGTTTCACATTCAATTAGTTCAGGCATTTTTAAATGGTCAGTAGCTTTCATTGAAATTGTTATGTCAGATATTTTTTCATAAATAATCTTTTCTGCAGAAGGAAGAGGCTTATAGCTATAAACAATAGGACCATTCATTTTATCAGGTGTAAAGTATGCATTTCGATACTGTCCTATAAATCTTCCAAGTCTTACTCCCATATCTAAGATTTTGAATTCTGCAAACAGATCCATAAGTCCATTACTTGATGGCGTACCCGTAAGTCCCACGATTCTTTTTACTTTTGGTCTGACTTTCATCAACGCTTTAAATCTTTTAGCTTGATGATTCTTAAAGGAACTCAGTTCATCGATCACCACCATGTCATACTCAAAGGATTGTCCACTCTTTTCTATCAGCCACTGCAGATTTTCACGGTTGATCATTGTGATATCCGCTTTTTGTCCCAATGCTGCAATTCTTTCTTTTTCTGTTCCAACTGCAATCGCAAAGGTAAGATTAGAAAGATGATCCCACTTTTCAATTTCATCCGACCATGTTGTCCTTGCTACTCGAAGAGGTGCGACTACTAAGATGCGATGAACATCAAAGTAATCAAACAGCAGATTGTTAAGTGCAGTCAGCGTGATGCTTGTTTTTCCAAGTCCCATATCAAGTAGTAATGCTGCTATTGAATTTCTTTCGATAAAGTTGGTTGCATATTTCTGATAACTATGTGGCTCGTATTTCATCAATAATACCTCCAATTTGCTCTATCCCATCAATGACATAAACTCGAAAGCCAAGCCCCATCAATAATTTATGCCTAGCTACTTGCAAAGGTCTCGGTTTTTTATTTGGTGCTTTAAGTTCCACAAAAGCAAACTTGCCTTTTGGTAGAAGAACAATTCTATCCGGCATTCCTGAAAAACCAGGAGATACGAATTTAGGACAAATACCACCATGCTTTTTTACAGTATCAACAAGTTTTTGTTCTATTTCTTTTTCTCGCATAAATACCTCCAAAATCTATAATGGTGGAGGTCGATGAAGTCGTTTCTAAAACTTTATATAGAGTGATTTTTTACTAAAAATTCTGCCCTAAAGGGGTTTTATATAATAGACCTCCACGACCTCCACCTTCTAATCTAAAAAGTCCGATTTCAAACGAATTCCAAGCACAAAATTGCATCCTTTCGTTTTCTTTCTTTTAAATCCTGCATTTTCAATTCCTGTATAAAAATCAGTGGTACTTCTTGTATACTCTCCGGTTCTTGCACAATAAGAACGATACTCTTGATAGAACTCTCCCGATTTTTGCTGATAAGAATCATCTACTTCACAACATTCTTCAATAAAACTAGAAAGCCAGTCATTGTTTTCACGGTATTTATTGATGGCATCCTCAACAACCTTAGGATTTTTAATCTTGAAGTTATTTTTGATAGCCTTTTGTGCTCCATCAATAATCCATGAAAGAACTGCACCACCTGCGTTTTCATAAAGATAATCAGCATAATTTTTCTTATCTCCACTACCAGTAATTTTTGCATTAAAAGGAATGACAATCAGTCTACGCCAAGTACCATCATCATTTGCACCTACCTTTGGAAGATGGTTTGTATATAAAACTAGCGTGTGAGTTGGCACATATTTAAATGGATCCTTATATTTCTTTTCTGCAGATACCTCATCTGTAGAACATAGCTGTTTAACGATTGATGTATTAAGACGCATTCCTTCTTCAAGCTCAGCTGCCACAACTAATCGCTTACCTTTAAGTTCTGCCATTTCCGGTCTGACATTTCTTTTACAACCAACAGTCAATGCATCTGCTGAAATTGCACCGCTGTATGTTCCAAGAACTCGTGCGATGGTATTCCAAAACGTACTTTTACCATTACTTCCTTCTCCATAAGCAATTACAAGAGCCTCAACATAAACTTTTCCAATTGCAGAAAGACCTACGATTTGTTGTACATAATCAATAAGTTCCTTATCTTTACAGAAAAAATTTTCTAAAGCATTAAGCCATAAATTCATGCCTAAATCATTTGGAGAAATTGCTGTCACTTTCGTGATAAAATCTTCCGCTTGATGTTCTTTACTACTTCCATTTCTTAAATCATAAGTACCATCAGGAGTATTTAGCAGAAACTCCTGAACATCAAAATCTGTAATTTCCTTAAGTAGCATGGGCTTAGCGGCTTGCAATGCAGAAGTTACGTATTTCATATCTCTTCTTTTCATAACGAACGCATTATATTTCAATGCCATCATAAATTCCTTGAATGCTTTTTCACTATTTTCATCAATTGCTTTTTCAAGCGTTTTTCCTCCTGCCATAATGATTTCCTTATCTATGCCGGCATCAAGAAGTGATTTCTTAGCTTTTTCTACCGCTGCCAATGACTCGTTTAATTGTTTATCCAAAAACTCCTCGCAAGCACCAACAGCAAGTTGCTTTGATTCAGACCAATGCGTACCATCATATCTTAAATAATCAGTCGAGTCTGTATAAGCAAGTTCGCCTTTATATTCACGAGCGAGTACCTTAGCTTGTCCAATATCTGAATAATCATCTGGTTTTAAGCTGTATCCTTTTTCAAAATCTTCTGGAGCAATATATCCTTCTTGTGCTTGCACCTTTTTACCAAATTTAATTGCACTGCTCCAAATCAAAGAGAGTTCATTATATTCTAAAGGTGGATTACATAGTTTAGCTTTTTCAAGATAGATTTCATGTGCTTTATCCGTATTCCCATACCTTTTAATCAAGCGTCCGGCAATATGGCTCATAGTGCTGTTACGAGAACCCTCGCCGATACTTTGAGTAGCATTATCAAACTCTTCAAAATCCAACTCATCTAAAAAATCCACAATCGACCTAGTTCCTTCATGCCAAATAATATCTGTTGGCGTATGACCAAAAATAAACCTTGCGGCATCAAGTGCATTATCATCAAAGAAAGTCATAACTTCCTGTAATCTCTCTTTGATACCTGCACATTCTTCAGCTACAGTAATTGGCTCATGTGGAAAGTAGATATGATGTCTTGGTCTTGCTGATTTATTACCTTTATCCTTACCATCGTTCCTACTTGGAACTACGATATAACTGACATTAGGAAATAAATCTTCATACATTTCTGGATAAATCCAATCTTTAGAATCATCACTATGGTCGTTATCACAATCCATAACCTCTATATCAGAGGAAATGAAATCATCAACACTTCGATGGCAATTCTTAAACTCAGCACATACATGATCTCTAGCAATGGCGGCAAGCATATCGTCCTTATTACTGATTTCAGATTTGTTAGGATAAAGAGAATTCGCTGGATTACCGACACAATTTGCTGTATAAATAGTAAATTTCATTATGCTTGCTCCTCCATTTCTTCAGAAAAATATCTAATTTTCATTTTTCTTCTTTTAGCAATATCAATTTCTCTTTGCATTCCATCAGAGAATTCTTTGCCAAATACCCATAGTTCTCTGCATTTACCTAAAAGTACATAGTTAATCGTATGAACGGCTAAGTATCTCTCATTTGGATCATCATCATTCATAAACTGTGGGTATAAAAGGTGGGGAGCAATAGGAATTGTCATGTTATCAAGTGCAAATCTGCAGTACTTACGAGCATTTTCTACATTTGTTTTTATATCCCCACGATACTTACTACAGATGTAAACAAGCGGTCTATATTCCTTATTAGTCATTCTCCTGCACCTCTTTTTCTATCATCGGTAAGATGCCATCCTTTTTAAGTAAGTCGTAGATAAACAAACGACCTTTTTGTGTCCAATAGGTATGTGGTTTGGAATGAGTGCTTCCGTCTGAACCTCCATAAGTATGTGTTTTCGTTGATGTAAGTCCCATTTCTGCATACTCTTTGTACAAAAGCCAAATTTTCTTACCTTGTTTAAACTGAATCCCTTTTTCGTGAAGATATTGATTCATATAATTGGCAGTCCAACCATAGTCTTTAGCAATTACAGAAATAGCAACTAAATCCTTACAGTTCAAAACTACATCATAGTAACTAGCCTTAGGCTTCATTTCTACAATTTGCTGATTCTGAATAGCAATTGTTTCTTGAAGCAGCCTTGCATTTTCTCTTTCTTCTTTTAGCTGAGTAAGAGCAGCAATAAGCATATCGGGATTATTAAGTAATTTGTCTACTGCATAAGTTCCGTATTTACGAATACTAGGCAATACTTCCGATGTTACCCATCTCTTAAACTTTTTTGCACTTGGCATCTTGCTTGAAAGAATTAAACTGTAAAGACCACTTTCGTTTATAACCGTCAATCCTCTATTTGGAATTTCTAAGGTCGCGTTTTCCGACCTTTGGATTACAGTTCTGTCTTTCTCATCTACATGAGTCGCAATTGCATCTTTGGTATTGCTGTAACCAAGAATCTCTGCTACGTCCTTTCCTACAAAATATGGCTCTCCATTTATTGTTACTGCGCGGATAGAACCAAACTCCGCATTTGTAAATTTTCGCAATTCGTTCATTAGAATTACCTCCTGTTATTTTTTCGAGGACTATTCCTCTAAATAACAGGCAAAGAAAAATGGCAGGATTTTACCCCTGCCAGTCATTTATTTAATCTTTTTTATAAAATTCTGTTTCATATCCATCTGCACGAAGTAAAATACCGGAAATCCAAGGTGGGGTTCTTCCCATTTGCTTACAAATAGCATCAAGAGAGACATTCTTACTACATTCAATAATTAATTCATCATGGACATGACCTACGATAAAACAATGAGATAAAGTTCTGATGGCATACATTAATATATCTCTGCTAATTGCTTGTACGATATTTTCTACAAACTTCGGCCCGTAACTTTCGATTCTTTCCCATTTCTTAGTTCCACCTACACCTTCATAAGTGACAGATTCACTCCCGAACTGATTTACTCCCATCTTAGGTTTTACATAGGAAAGTCTTCTGTCACTTGGAAGTTCAATAAAAAGCATTCCGCTTTTATAGAAAAAACTGATATTTCCAATTTTCGATGGTGTTCTTTCAATTACTGCTTTCTTTACAGCACGATCGACATCCCACCAAAATTTAACAATATTAGGATTTGCCTCTCGCCACATATTCACAAGTGGTTGTAATTCTTCTTCAGAAAGTCCCATATCAAGAGCACCCATAGCTTTTAAGGCTCCTACTGAACCACCATAGCCAAGTGCTAATTCTGCGATTTTACCTTTTTGTCTTAAATGAGCATTTTGACCATGCTTTTCTACCGTAACGCCAAACATCTGACTTGCCGATGCGCAGTAGATGTCACCACCATTTGCAAAGACCTCTGCTCGCCATTTTTCTCCTGCAAGGTGTGATAACACTCTAGCTTCAATAGCAGAAAAATCAGATACAATAAATTTCATACCTTTTCTTGGTACGAAGGCGGTGCGAATAAGTTGCGATAAAGTATCCGGTATATCATCGTAAAGCATATTCATAGCATCATAATTTCCATCCTTTACAAGCCTTCGTGCCTCTGCTAAATCTGACATATGATTTTGAGGAAGATTCTGTAATTGAATAAGTCTACCAGCCCATCTTCCACTTCGATTTGCACCATAAAACATGAACATTCCTCTTGCTCTTCCATCTCTGCATACAGCATTTTCCATTGCCCTATATTTCTTAACTGAGGATTTTGAAAGTTTCTGTCTTAACTCAAGCACAGTCTTAAGTGGTTCTTTCGCTGTTTTTAATACTGCTGCAACTTCCTTTTTACCAAGACTATCCATCTCTAATCCGTTATTTGAAAGCCACTCTTTCATTTGCATAACTGAGTTAGGATTTTCTAGAGCTGTTAGTTCTTGCATTTTATGTGACAGTACCGCTTTAGACTTTTCATCAAAAGCAATAGCATTCTTTACCATATCTAAATCAAGAGCAATTCCTCTATCATTGATTTCCTGATCAAGATGATATTCTTCCCAAATGAAATCCGGTACTGGGAATTTAGAAAGTTTTTCTTGTATAGCCATTTCTACCTCAACATCTCTTTTGTTATATTTCTTAAATAACTCCCACTTTGCTTTATCGTGAATTGGTAGATTTCTAGTTCTACCACCATTCACTTTCGTAGCTTTACAAGGAACACAGAAATATCGGATGAGCTCCTTCCCTTCTGTCATCTTTTGTTCTGATAATCCTAATACTGCACCAGCTCCTGCAAGTGATAAAGGAAGTCCCATATATGCAGACCAAATCATAGAACATTTCCAAGATACAGGACTAAGATAATCACCAACTGTATCTTCCAAAATGCTATATGATGTAAATTCATTCTCATAAAATCTTCGTAAATATTTGGATAAACAAACTCTTTCAAAATTGGCATTGAAAGCCCATTTAGTAACATCTTCATCAGTTAATGCTTTTATAATCTCTAGAGGTATTTCTTCTCCTTGAGCCAAATCAACCACTATTACTTCACCACCATCAGCCGAATATGCAAATAATAAAATCTCAAAGTTTTCTGACTCCACATACTTATAGACACCGCATTTCTGCAAATCAACATCTGAGTATGTTTCGATATCGATACTGATATTTTTCATTTCTTGCCACCTTCCTAAAAAGTAAGACGATAAGATTTCTCCTACCGCCAAACCTACATTATTTCAAACTTTTCATACGTTCTTCATGATACTCAATTTCTCTTTTTTCTCGTCTTCTATCAAAGATAAAACTTTGAATGCTATCGATTAACAAAGTAACACTTAAACTAGTCCAAGCTAAAATACATACAAATAAAATGATTGTCTCTAAAAATTCCATATTTTTCACCTAAACCCTTTCTTAAGATAAGAAATCATCATCTACGTCTGTCGCAAAATCATCCTCAGCACGTGATTTACCACCAAGTGGTTCTCCATCTCTAATCTTTTGTAAGTTATTAAGACCACAAGCAATACCTTTATTCCCGTTAGAATTAAATGCGTAAAGGCTGATTGATGCACGTCCATAAACACCACTATAGACTTCACTGCGGTCAATGATTGTATTTCTATCAACATCTACAATGCCAGGTGCTGATGGAGAGTTAGCATTGATGAAATAGCTATTTGCATATGCTTCATCGTCTGGTCTTTCAAGGTCTCCGTCACGAAGAGGAGTCTTAATTGCAGAAAGTGCAGGAACACTTCTACCATTGCCTTTAAGTTTTGATTGACCTTCTTCATAAGCTGCCTTAATTGCAGCATTGATTTTATCCACTGTTGTCTTATCTGATTTTGGAATGATAAGGCTGACACTATACTTTGGAGCACCACCATTGATTGATTTTGGCTCCCAGACATTTGCATAGCTCCATCTTGTGTTAGGTCCTGTAATTACTTTCATTGGGTTATTAAATTTTGACATATTCTTTTCCTCCTATTAGTCATTAAAATCTTCTTTTGCTGTTTTGATTTCCGGACGTTTATCACTTTCCGGAACAAGTGTTGGTTTGCCTTCTGGCTTGTAAACCAAATCACCTAGTAATTCATTAAATTTCTTCTTACCAAGAAGTGTAGTCATAGCTGTTATTCCTAGTAACTTCTTCTCATATGGGTCTTTTCCTATACTCGTTACAGTTTCTGCCACTTTATCTTCATCGGTATACTTGCGAACACTGCGACCTTCAACTACTTTAAATCCGTCATAGTGAACACCACTCATTGCCCTTTGAAGTGCATACTCTTTAACATCAGTTGCCCATGACACAAGTTCATCTACTTTTGAAAGAACAATTGAAATCTCGGCATCTTCTAATGTTACAGGCATCTCAAAATCATACTTTGCAAGTTCCATGTTTTGTTCCATGCGTTTCCTACAAGTTGCTTTGACCTTACAAAATCTACAATGATCTCCTGCCATAAATTCACCTTCGCCATCAAAGGCTAATTTTGCTCTTGGTACTAGAACTGTATCTGCCCAAGTGTAGAGATTATCTTTTTTCATAACGAATGTACTGATGTTTTCTCTTCTTGGTTGGAAGATAGTCATTGAAACATTATCAATGTCATAAATTCCATCGTACAAATTCAATGCACCTAATGCGTAACACATCATTTGAGGGTTATGGTCAGCTAATACTTCTACACCTTGACCATGCTTATAATCAATTACATGAAGAGTTCCATCTCCAATAATTACGCAGTCGCCAGTTCCAAATCCGTTAGGAACATAATTTGAAAAATCAAGTTTCTCTTCAATAAGAATAACTGGGTCTTTACAAGTTTTCTGTGTTTCTTGATTTACAGATAAGCAAAAGTTTTTGTACTCTTCTGCACATCGTTCCATTTCTTCGTCATAGAAACTAAGGTTCTCTGTAGGGTCAGTGCTTTCCATACCAATTGCAATCTTTAATTTGTATTCGCAAAGAGCATGGGCTTCAGTACCTTGCTTTGCATATTCACTATTTGTTTCACAATTTACTTTTTCTGCCTCTGCATTAAGTTTTGCTGATGGCGGACAGTTAATCCAACGGTGGCTAGATGATGCAGACAATAATGCATGTGCTGCCATTTACATCACCTCCACTTTTTGCAAGAGTTCTTCATACTTTAATGGATCCACATCTGAAAGTTTTTCTACACCAAATTCGGTAAGAATTGCTTTAATTTCAGCTGTATGACCTTCTCTTGATTTAGCAGCAAGAACTCCTCGCACTTCTTCAAATGTAAAATCCTTTTTTGTTGTTTGTTTTTCTTCATCTGAAGAAAATAGCTGTGAAAGACTATCTGCAATACCAATAAGCATTTTGCCACATTGTTTTAACTGTTTAACCTGTGATGCTAACTCACTTGATTTACTCATCAGATATTTCCTCCTTCCTTTAGTTCTTTGACATCAACGGACTCAACCGTCTGTCCCGGAGCAAGCAAATACACTTGTGTAAAGTCACCAAATAAGAATCGTGCAATTCTTGAGGGTAAACGCATATCTGCCGCTCGTAGGACTTTGGCTTTCTTTCCGTTTGGGTCTGAAACATTGATTGTGATTTTGTGTTTCATTGCCATTTTCCTTACCTCACTTTCTGTAAGGTGTTGTTCCTTACGAATAACAGGCAAAGATAATAGATCAATTTTTACCCTTTCTATAAAAATTATTTAGAAAAGTTTTCTTTGATATATTTCATGGCATTGTCACGATGTTTTTTGACATTCTTAACACTGATTCCAATCTGCTTTGAAACATCAGTTAAGCTCCATCCATCAAATTCTGTAAGTTTAAGAACTACTCTTTGCTTTTCAGTAAGTTCTTCAATAAGTTCACGGACTCTTTCTGTATTATCATTGACAACACAGTTTTGACTCATTGCCAACTGATATAAAAGACGGCTCTTATCAAAATCAGAATCTGCCCCATCTGTACTAAAGTCATATTCAAGGGAAAGGTTGTAATTTCTCGGAAATCTCTCATTAACAGCACAATTGATTTCGTCCTTTGTTGGAGCATAGCCATTCTTAGCTGTTTCTTCCTCAACAAATTTTGTGATCCATTCTTTGATTTCTGCTTTTTCTTCTGAGGTTCTTTCAGGCCTTAAGTTTTTGTTGTTGTAATAGACCTCACTATCATCCAGAGCATGTAGCATTTTGATATCAGCCTCGGTAACTCCGTTCTCTCCAGGTCGAATAACGATTCTTTCTTCTTTACCATCAGCACTTGTAAATGTGTAAGTGTAAGTATCTCTTTTCTTGTAATTTGTCTTTCTAATTTTCATACTTTGTCCTTTCTGCCTAGTTCTTGCAGAAGGGCAAAGGAAACAAATAAAGGTCGATGCCTATAGAAGTACCGACCTATCAAGCCTGAAAAAAGACATAAGGAAAGTAGGGTACTTCTTCGCACCACTCACAGGAAGTCCTGTGATTAGTGTCGATATCTGTATCCAATGCCCTTATAGCTAATCAGGCCTTGTGATATTTATTTTTAAGTGCTTCTGGCACTTAGTTGAATCCACTAAATGGACTCAACTAAAAGTCAGAATAAGACTAAAAATGAAGTGTTTGTATAATTTGTGTCTGCGAACGCATCTTTGTGCTCTGTAAAGTATAGATTCCACTGTATTTATCTGATATAATTTAGGTTAAGCCTATATCTAAATAAAGAATTACTAATTACAAACACTTGCTGTTTGCTTTTTACAATACCCATTATAGATAATTAAATGGATAGAACTTGGTAGCGATGGGTAGGCTTGGGTAGGCTTGAGTGTAAATAAAAACACAGAAAGAGGTGGATTATGGAATTCACAGAATTTGCACAAAAAATAAAACCCATCATCGGTGGTTCATACAGCACTCACGTTTTTACAAAAACACTGTTTGAATCCATCATTATCGAAGAGGGTTTATTACAAATTGAAGATATAAGCGAAAGCACTTTTAAAGCTTATTTTAACGGGAAAACAACAATTACTAGGTTTTCCAAACGTATTTTGCCCTATATTGAACCTGCACAATTCATTGTATACTTAGATAATTTTTCTGAAGCAACAACTCAAAGGCTGTGCGATGCTTTTCATCCTTACATAAATGACATTGATCTATATAATGCTTCAGAAAAAATTGCATATTATTTTGAAGAGATTCTTACAATGGCTGCCGCACAAAAACGAAAAAGCACTCCTAAGAGTGCTAAAAAAGACAGTGATAAAACATCACATGATATTCTTACTGAAAAGATCTTGGCTTCTGGACAGGCAGTAGCCGATGCGTGGGGAAACGCAGTAAGCAACCTGGTAGATGGATTAAATAAAAGCAGCATTACCGGAGCAACAAGTGTTCAGCTTCCTGAAGAACAGGCAGACGAATCCCCCTATTCTGCCGAAGACAATTTACTGCTTGAAGAGTTCACAGCAGATTATGACGAAATCATGGCTGCTCTCATCGGAGAAAACTATGCTGTATCATTAATCGATATGACTCTGCCTTGTAAAATAAAAGACTTGTATGAAACTAAGTGGATGTCAAAAGCAGATGTGTTTGCTGATCCAACCTTAAAGTCATATGTTTTTGGTTTACTTGGAGAACTAAACAATATAAGTAACAGCTTTTTATTCGATGGCTCCGTCACTCCTTTTTTAGGAAATGCCAGAACCAAAATACGCAATTTGTATGTAAAGCTTCATCCAGATCAATTTGCATGCTCATTTCCCTACGATGCCTTTATCGATGACTGGGATGACGGAGAATACTAATAAACGAAAGGAGGAATGTTAATGCCAACAATCGATGAGTCTATCAAAAAGATAGATAATGTAATATGTAGGCATTTAGATGAAATAGAAAATAATTCTCGTGGTGCTATTTCTCAAGATATTTTAGAGCAACTGACGAAGTTCGTGAACCACGTCATGCTCAAGTTTTATGCCGATGGCAGAGAAATATCTATAACTGCCGAAAACATAGCAAAAGCCACTGAGTTTGCGCAGATAAACAGCGACTTGTACACTTTATACAAATTTCATAATTACCTAGAAATTGTCACCACGCAATACACTCTAGATGAAGATGGCTCTGAACGATTAATGCTTAAGTATTACCAATACTTATTAGAAGCAAAGAATCTTCTCAGACACTACTATGGTATCGAAGTATTACATAACATAGATAAGTTTCCTCTGCATCTGGATGATACCTTGCAGGAATACTACAAAAAGATTTCTGAAATAATAGAACGGCATCCTGTGGAATTACATACCGACAGTAAAGATAAATACTATATTCAGAAAATCAAACCGCTGTTTGTAAATAGAAAAATATATTATGAAGTCACATTCACACCTATAGACGATAGGAAAAACAAATCCAAATCTAACAGAGTAATTGCTTTTACCAAACTTCCAATCAAAAGCAATTACGCATCAAAGTTTCATCTTATATATGAGACTATCGAGATATTAGGAAAAACAATGCCTATCATCATTATAGATGGCTGGGAAGTTTCCATCCGTGACTGTGAATTTCAAAATTTCATTTCACTGATAAAAGGCAAGAAAATAAGAGTACCTTATCCAGAGCAACGATTAATCTGTGAGTTCCTCACTAAAACAAAATACACTTTGACTGCTCTAATGGACTTCCCGGACGAGGCATATGATAAAACTACTCTCCAATGGAAAAACAACCTTAAGTCCATGGTGTTTATTCCAATTTTAGATGAATGTAGAAAGCTTATACGAGAAGGTCGTAAAGGACAAAATATGTTGCGATACCTTCTTTATAACATGAACAACGTTATAATTAAAAGCCAATATTCCTCTGGCTACTATAGAAAATATTATGAAGAGTGGATAACTGCCGGAAACAGTCAGCTTTCTGGTTTGTATTTGTCAAATGGTTGCAGGCAATTTGATTCTTTACCATTCAACAGATCTCCTGTTGGTCATAATCCAAAATTAGGAGCTGTTTTCGAATGTATTCCTTGTAAGGATAAACGTCCGGAATTATTCGCAAGATTTATAAGAAATAACACGGAAGGCAAAGGTCAGCTTTTCACTGATGTTGATGAATTGATTTATTTTCCTGATTATCCAAGTCTCATCGAAAAGTATAACAGTAGCCTTTACTCAGGTCACAGACCTGCAAGTGATTTAATGCTTGAACATAACCAAGTATTTATAAACGATTACAAACTTGATACTTGCAAGGTGATTGAAAAATTACAGGGGTTGGCAGAGTCAGGTATTGAGAATTACAGTACAGATGTTGAATTTTGGCTATTATTTGATGATTACGAAATTGATTGTATTGAAAAAAGAGACATCATCACTCGTATATTTTCAGAATCAAAAGTTGGTGTAATATATGGCTCCGCAGGTGTAGGGAAATCTACGCTTATAAACCATGTTTCTCATTACTTAAATGATGAAGCAAAATTGTATCTAACGCAAACAAATCCTGCGAAAGAGAACTTGATGAGAAAGATTGATGCTGATAATGCAAGCTTCTCTACAATTGCCAGTTTCTTAAATCAGAATTCTAGTGAAAAATATGAATTATTAGTTATTGATGAATGTAGTACAGTTAGCAATAAAGATATGGTAAAGGTGTTGCAAAAAGCAAACTTTGAGATGCTTTTATTGGTTGGAGATACTTATCAAATTGACGCAATTCAATTCGGAAATTGGTTCTCGGTACTAAAATCATTCTTGCCAGAAAGTGCTGTATTTGAACTGACCCAGCCTCATCGAACAAAAAACGAACGATTGCTTGAACTATGGGATAAGGTTAGAAAGATGGATGACACAGCGAAAGAGGTCATTGAGAGAGAAAGTTACTCCTTAAAAGTAGATGAAACCCTACTCTCTTCGCTTGAACCAGGCGAGGCTATCCTCTGTCTAAATTATGATGGCTTATATGGAATTAACAATATCAATAGGTTTCTACAAGAAAGCAATCCTAACCTCGCTGTTCAATGGGATGTTCAGCAGTATAAAGTTGGAGATCCAATTCTCTTCTTAGATTCGGACAGATTCCATCCCGTCATACACAACAATATGAAAGGACTTATCAAGGGAATAGAAATTCTAGACCTAGGAACTCATGATGAACGCATTCAGTTTGATGTTGAGATACCAAAGGTAATAGATGAAAGTGATATTAGATTCATCGATCTCCAGCTACTTGAATGTTCGGAAGATGAAAATAAATCAGTAGTCAGATTTTATGTACACAAATTAAAGAGTGCTGATGAAGATGGAGATGATAGAAGTTCATACAATGTTGTTCCATTCCAGATTGCTTACGCAGTATCCATTCATAAAGCACAAGGACTGGAATATGACTCTGTAAAGATAGTTATTACAGACGAGGTTGAAGAACTTGTAACACACAATATCTTCTACACTGCTATCACAAGAGCCAGAGAAAAATTGAAAATCTACTGGACTCCAGAGGTTGAAGAAAAGGTAATCAACAGAATCAAGCCACGTGATATTAGTAAAGATGTAGAACTTTTAAAAAATTATCTTACAGATGAACAACAATATGATTTCAGTGATTTTATTTTTTGAAACGAGGAGGTAGATTATGCGAATCAGTTATAACAAATTATGGAAAATGTTAATAGATAAAGGAATGAATAAAAATGATCTTAAAGATGCTTCTGGTATAAGTGCAGCATCCATTGCCAAATTAGGAAAAGGAGCAAACATCACCACTGATGTTCTTCTTAAAATCTGTAAAGCAATGGATTGTAAATTAGAAGACATCATGGAAACTATAAAGGATTAAACTAAGGAGGAATTTCAAATGAGTCAAAATATTATAGAATATGCCAGAGAACTATCCGTAAGCAAGCTTTTTGAGACCAACGGTTTTTCATCAGTTTGGAATACTTGGAAAGCGAAAATTAACACCGATATTTTCAATTCATCTACTCCAACCGAACATCAAATTTATTCCATTGGAGACAACTTAAGAGATATTTTCAAAACTACTGGTCAAGCAGGAAGAAGCCAGAGTGATGTTGCTGGAGGCGGAGCAAATTGGGAAGCTTTAGTTTGCTGGTATTTAAATCTTTGTTTAATTGGGAGAAGAACATTTGTTATTAAACATAATCGAGAATTAATACCCGAGCCTATAAATAAGGCCATCACCGTAAATTATGGTAATTTCAGATCTAATACCGAATCTGATTTAATTGCAATTACCTTTCCTGATAAAATTGAATACAACATGGATAAAGATAACATCAACATTAATGATGTCAATGGTAATCCCGTGGCAACATACTCCGGAAGAACATATCAATTCCTACCAATTTTAAATGCATTAGTTTCTAGAGACTTCGATGATATTGAAATTCATATTATTCAATGTAAAACAAATTGGAATGATAACGCACAAATCCCTATGCTTTGGGATGCTGTATACTCAGCTAATACTTTTAGAAATGGAATCTCTGTTGGCACTGATGGTTATTCAATTCACGATGCCAAAAGATTTACATATTCTTTTGTTACCGTTCCTTCAAATCAACTTGTAAAAAATGGACGTCAACAATACAAAAATACTTCAACAGCGGTTTTGAGAGTTATTAATCTCTCTGGGGGCAACTATTGGGGTTTACCATCCTCTGCTGGTGTTGCAAGTTCTATAAAGGAATTAGTTGAACGCAATTTAAAAACCGGGCATACCAATGGAATCATATCTACAATTCGCACTGCTTTGCCCGATTTAGGTACAACATATAGCTATTTTAATTTATTATAAAACCTTTAAGATTTCCTCCGCTATTGCTTTTGC
This sequence comes from Amedibacterium intestinale, assembly GCF_010537335.1. Classification (NCBI taxonomy): domain Bacteria; kingdom Bacillati; phylum Bacillota; class Erysipelotrichia; order Erysipelotrichales; family Erysipelotrichaceae; genus Amedibacterium; species Amedibacterium intestinale. The sequence continues at coordinate 489,187 of NZ_AP019711.1, read as the reverse complement.
TAATAGTGGAGGAACTGCATTTCCTACCTGAGTGTACTGTGGAACTTCAACTCTTCTTCTTAGTCCACCTGTGGTTCTTTTGCCTAAAAATTCAAACGAATCATCAAATGACTGACATCTAGCCATTTCACGAACGCTAAATGTTCTATCTTCCCATGGACTAATATAGTCATCAGCAATGGTGACCACCGTTGAAGATGGTTGATTAGAGGCGAATCGTTGTCTTATATTTTTCTTTGTTAATAACACCTCAACTTGTTCTTTTGTTGCCTTTGCATCCTTAAAAAGAGCCACAACGTCCTCGGACTTCATTTTGAATTTTTCACTGCACAGTTCAATCAAAGCAGGCTTGTCAGAAATATCTATACCTTCTTCTATTACACGTTTTTTAAGGTTAGATCCACTTTCGCCTTGCTTGAATAATCCGAATCTTTCTCCAACAACCGCTGTTTGCTTTGATAGTTCCATATTCATCTCTTGTTCGCAAGAAATCGGTGTCCCTGAAATAGTTGGTGTTCTTCCTTTGATACTTGCTAATTGATAAGGAGTCTTTTTAGGACACACTTTCTGTCTCACACTATCATCAACAATCAAGTCTCCAATTGCATCAAGTAGAGTAAGATAATTGTCAGGAGTAACAGTCGGTTTAGGGTATTCAGGTGGAGTTAATCCGCTCTTATAACCTATAAAAATTATTCTATTTCTTCTTTGTGGAACACCATAATCAGCCGCATTTAATATTCGCGGCTCTAAGGTATCATAACCTATCTCATGTAGTTCGCTTCTCAGAATGTCAGGGGTTACACTTCCATCTGGATATTCGATACCAGTAATTCCTTTATATCCCAAGAACTGCATATCAACAAAACCTTCAACATTTTCAAGTACAATATATTTAGGCCTTACTTCACTTATCACTCTTACATATTCACCAAAAAGCATATTACGAGGGTCGGATTTATCTCGCCTACCAGCTCTTGAAAATCCTTGGCAGCTAGGACCGCCAATCATTAAATCTATTTCCGGTATTTCACGCTCATTAAATATTTCAAGAGATGAAATACTCTTTTTAATTATATTGCCTGTAAGATTTCTAATATCCGCTCTTTCAAACCATGTGTTTTTTCCTTGAATCAACCCAAGCTGCTCATGTCTATGCTTGTATGTCACTTCAACCATATCACTGATATCTGAACTAAATAATATATGAAATCCGGCTTGAATCAATCCTTCGGAACAACCTCCTGCTCCGCAGAATAAATCAATTGCATAAGCCATATTATTCCTCCAATCTTATATGATAAATTATACTCGATGGCCTTGTAAAAGTCCAGGAGTTTATGCTATATTGGCATCATTTTTTTTAAATATCAACATACCAATTGAAAATAATCTGATTTATTTATTTGTTACCGGTTGAATAACGTATGACCAAGTTCAACATTTTTGTATAGTCGACCTACTGCAATATTTCTGTATGCTCAACTATCCAAATTCATAAATTTATATCAGTTTTTTTACATTTTTTCTCCACCAAATGGTCTAGCTAAAAACACGGAAAAGCCTTATTTAAAACCGTTTTCACACTTTTACTTATGTACTTTAGTCAACAATACTACGCTCTCAACATGAATAATCATTGGAAAAACATCTAATTTCACAGTTTAAACAATACAATTAAACAAAATTCTTGACACTACCTTTAGTGATTTTTTTGCAGTCATCTTTAAGTCCAACTCTTTGTCATCAATACTTGTGCTAATTCTTCAGTATCCGGAATATCCTCTGTTCCAAGAACCTGTGTTAAATCAAAGATTCTTGTCCCCCACGGTGCTCTTGGGGTAACTTTTTTGAAATCTGTCTCATAGAATCTTTCAACAAAGAAATATCGATGTTTAACTGTTCTAAGATCATAACCATGAGAATCACCATCAGCCATCGCTCTCTCGATAGTGGCTTTTCTCTCATCTGTAAGTTCTCCTAATTCAGTGTCAAATTTTATACCATTTTCTGTTTCAACAGCAGTAATTTTAGCAATAACCTTACCAATTGCTCGAACACTTTTATTTTTATAGAGTCCAAGTATATCATGAGCTCTAAATCCACGCTCAGCATTGTCATAATAAACGTTTTCGCTAATATTGAAATCCAAAGTTGTTCCAGCTAGCTGCATTCTCATATACTTCCATGCATCTGATACAGGAATCAAACCATCGGTATAACAATAGTTCAAGTAATCATCTAAAACGTCATTGATTTCATAATCTCTATCATCAAGAACATCGCTTATCGCATTAGCCATTTCTTCAAAAGTTGTATTTATATGAATAATTGGATGATTTTGAGTTTTGTTATACTCTATAAGTTTCTCCTCAAAAGCTACTTTCTTTTTCTTTTCCATCAGTTCTGGAGCAAGGGTAATCATAACCTTATACTTTTCATCATTGAATGAGTTTAAATGACGAAGGAGCTGATCTTCATAAAACCAATCTGACATTTTTGTTTCAACCACAATTTTAAAACTCTCCTGAGTAATTGTTGCATCTGGAATACTATCAACACTCTTCTCTTGAAGAGTGAATATAATTTCTGGATCAAAAGAATCAGAAAAATACTCTGACTTTAAAAATCTAAAAAACTTGTCCGATGAGTAAGAGTAAAGGCGTGATAATAATAGCATTGTATTTGCTGTAGCCACATTCTCCTTCTCATGGTATCTTTGAAAATAATGTATTTTCATAAACTATTCCTCCTCTTCTTCATCATTATCATAATATGTAGCAGATCCATATGATTTATAAAATGAACCACTTCCATCGGAATTCTTACAACTTTAGCTACTATCTGTGCCTTCAGATTCAGGTAATCCCATCCTTCATCTTTTTTTCTTACTCATACACAATCTCTTTTACACAAATATTTAACTGATGTGAGATTTAATAGACATAACCTATTTTATTAATACCGATAACCCCACGTTTAAGTACTTTTATATCAATCGTTTCATATTTAGAACGATTAACTAACTCTTGAGTAGAAGCTGTACTAATATTAGTTCTTCTTACATCTACTCTTGAAATTGGAGCAATATCAATTCCCATATCTTTTAATACTTCTTCTGGTAGTTCATAGTTTTGGTCAACAAGACCAAAACAAGTAAATCCAGTATCAATACAAAAAGAAATTAATTTATTTTTCCCTATGTTATAAACTACGGCTACAGAACATCCAAGCAAACTCCCTATTGCATATCCAACAACTGGAAGCTCTGGACATAATGCTTGAGCAATAGTTCCACCAATCTTCATACTCGCCAAATATCCAGATGAAACCACAACAGAATCAACAAATCTCATTCCCATTTGTTTAGCTGTCATATTACCTGCTGCAACCATGATGCTATCCTTAACAGTACCCATGATTACTGCAACAGCAACACCTACAACAGATGGGTTAACTGTTCTCATACTCTCGCCAAGAAAACCATTCTGTAGTGCTAGTTCTACTCCATATGCAATAGATCCACGCAAGAAAGCCTCTCCACTTGTAGATATAACTTTCTTTCCTGATTTCTTTAACGCATCTAAATCAATCTCTCCGTGCTTAATCAAATAATCAATTGTTTTATATAATTCTGGAACAAGCTGTGTAATTGCCGTAATAGTTGCAGCAGTTAAACCTGCCTTCATTGCTCTATTCACATAATCAATTCTTACTTTATCCAAAAGTGAATTTTTTGTATAACCATGTTCTTCTGGATTAAACCCATCCGTTTTTGCTTCTTTAGCAATTTGTTTTGATTCCTTAATGGATAACTCTTTAGATTCTATACCTTCTCTATCAGAAATCTTACCAACAAGATGTTCCTCAGTATCTAGATGAGAATGAGAAACATCAGGTCTGTTTTCAATATCTTTCAATCCTCTGCGATGTGCCCAAGCTTTAGCATCATCCACCTGCTCTGCAGCTATTAATCTTTCTTGCCCTTCATATTTAGGAGCACCTGTATCTCTATTTAAAACAGCTTGATAATTCTCTGCATCTTTTGCAACATTAGCATATTTAAGGCTATATTGCTTACCAAAATTGGTATCAATATCAACACTGCCATATCCAGTTTCTTGAAGTGTCCTTGCTCTATGCTCTGATCCTTTTCTAATAGCATCTATATTAAAAGTTCCAGCGTGCCATTCTTCTGCAATAAACCCTTTTAGTTGTTCTGAATCCAAATTAAGACTTGGATGATTATTAATACTATCAGCAAGTTGATCAATTGCTGCGTTTATTTCTTGTATTCTGATATTTTGTTTTGCAATAGATTCATTCTGAAGAGTATTTTGAACATAATCAGAAAAAGCTATTTTACTTCCCGCATCTGCTCCAAGTAAATCAGCCATAAAATTCCAACCATATTTGACTTCCTCTAAATTAGTCATTTCAAGTCACCTACGCATTCATAAAATTATCTAAGTCATTGTTGTATAAATTAACAACTCCATAGAACAACTGTTGTCTTGTAACTTTCTTTTTATCTCTTAACAAGTCTTCAGTTTTACTCGCTACATTCACACGTACCTTATCAAGAGCTTTTACACCTTTATCCAAGGTGTTTTTAGCATTACCAAGGAATTTATTTATTTTCTTTCTAGAGTTTTTATTTTCATCATCCTCTGTTTCATTAGGAGTAGATTCCTGTTCTCCATTAGCATATCTTGTATTAATAGGTTCCTTAATCATGTCAGGAACAGAAAGTTTTGATAGCTGTTCAATAAAATCAAGATAGATATCCTTATCATGCATTTCTTTAGAATCAACAAAAAGTACTGCTTGATTCCCTGCCCATCCATATTGAACACCAAACTGATTAAATTTAATATCAAGAACAGGAATAAGCTTATCCGTCCCACTGATATCTCCCAAAAACAAAACTTTATCTGTTATATTCCCTGCTTTCTTATTATTGAGCCAAACCTTTTCAGTCCAAGCAACAACATTAACAGAGTCATCACGAGTACCAATTATACCTTCTTCTTTATCATCGTGAGTTTCTACCATCTTTTTAAGTTGATTTACAACCATTTCATCTTTATATACAACAATCAATGTTTTAGACATTCCAAACATAATGATTTATCCCTCTCTTCTTTTCATATATGAAATATTATAATTCCAAAATACCATCTTGAATTTCTGAATCTATATAGTCCATTTTGAGGTATTTTCTTAATTCGTTATATTCAATCACAATACATTTAACAATTTCTTTAATTAGTCTTATTTCTTCATCATTAGCCACATCACGGTCAGCACTATCAACGTTTGATTTAGCAGAACTATGATCAAATGCAAATCTATACGAAATAGCTAATTTCAACAATTTTTGTGATGCAAACTCGCCTTTCTTAATAATATAATCAGTCATTTTATCTTTTCTAAATTCAGATATGGGTGTTTCAATATCTTCAACAGTTTCTTCGAATGATACTGGTTCTCCCACTTTGAAATCCAATTTTTGAGTGACTTTATGTGTAGCTGAAACCTCCAGAAAAGGAATTTCCTCAAAAGAGTATTCATTTCCATCTGTTAATTTAATAAAGTGTCTTACATATTCAGATTGTATGATTATTGCATATAATTTACAGTATAATTCTGAATATCGTTTATAATAGAATTCATATTTAAAATTAAGATCGGAAGAAAACTCTTCAAAGCCTTCACGAAACTCTTTTTGAACACTTTCTGTCATTCTAGTAATTTCTTGTATATCTTCTTTTGTAGCCAAATTCTTCCCTTTCTCTTTCATGTATGATGGGAAGGAAAATTTCATAAATAACACAAAACCAATAATCCCCAATATTAGTATGCTATCCAATATTATTCGTACTATTTCCATTTTTCTTTTCCTCCTGCTTTATTTTTTGTATAAGTTATCTCAATATCATAACCAAGTTGTTCCATGATTCGAATAAAAGTCTTATTAATAATTCCATCCTGTTTTTTTATAACTCGATTCACATAAGATTTTGTTGTGCCAATTGCTTCAGCAATTTCCACTTGAGTCATATCCGCTTCATTACATTTTTCTTTTACATCAGTTTCTATATTGTTCTTTAACATTCTCTTACATCCTTTACTAAGTTTCACAAATAAGATAACTACATACATTTTATCATTTATACCAAGGTTGCTCAATAAAAAAAATACACTCGTCGATAATACTGAGTGTAAATTTAAAGAAATCATATTAAATCACTTTATGTATTATTAGCTCACCTAAACAATCACATCTCACTTTGATGTCTTCTCCTATATCAAATCCATATTTTCTTAACCATTCCCCTTTAAGAATGATGGTAGGTGTCGATTTATATTTATACCCACTCCCTTCATACACCTTAAGGTTTCTACTCTCTTTGCAAGTGGTATTTTTCTTTTCTTGTCGTTCTAAAAATTGCTTATCAAACTCTTTTATGTGACTTATTGCTTCAACAACAGAATCACATTTGCTATATTCGTGATATTTCGTTTCTTGTGCTCTTTTCTTATGATAAACAGTTATTCTATTAACCTCATCAAATTGGTTGCTGAAAACGCTCCAAAAGTGCCCTGTGGCATTTGATTTCAACTCAACAAAGTTTATTTCCTTTCTGACAATCGTAAAATAAGAATCATCAAATAGTTTATAGTCTCTTTTCTTTAGCATAAAACATTCTCCCTTCAATCATCTAATAACTGTACCAGTTCCCTATATCTCATCTTGAGTGTAAATAAAATCTTTCGCCTGTTTTAACCTCTCGTCACATTCATAATCAGCATAATTTACAACATCTATCTTCCCATCATAATAATTTATCCGAAGTTTTGTATCGGGTAAGACAATAATCCTATCTATCAACCTATGTATAAGTAGTAAAGATATCTCTATTTTCTCTTCTGTTCTTACTTGGATGTATTTATTTTCGAATATTGGTTTCCGAGATTTCGTTTCTTCCTTCTTTATCCCGTGATATTCTAAAATTGAATCATATATTATTAAAATCAGGATTTTTTCTTTTATTTTTAGCGAAGTACCCTTTTGTTCACAAGTAGTTTTAACATAACTACAAGTTTCATAATTAGTTCCTGAATGTTCAACTTTTGTATACATCATTTTTGAACATCTTCTATCACATATAGAACAGTACAACATTCCCATAAAAAAATTCCTTTTTAGTAAAGCACTAGCATGAGTTTTGTTGGCAGCCTTGGTTAATCTAAACTGTACTTTTTCCCATGTGTCATTATCTATTATTGCCTTATGATGATTTATCACATAAATCTGATCGATTTCGCCATTATTTTTCAACAATTTCTTAGTAATCGGATCAAGTACATAATACTTTTGCAACAGACAGTCACCTTTATATTTTTCATTCTGAAGAATAGATGAAATTGTGGATGTACCCCATTTATCTTTTCCTTTAACCGTCTTAATATCATCTTTCTCCAATAGCAGTGTAATATCCTTTAATGTGTATCCATTCAAAAAATCGTTGTATATTCTTTTGACAATTTCTGCTTGTTTTTCATTAATTAGATAACCTCCATCTTCTCCACGATCATATCCCCAAAAATTAGAGAAAGGTACACATCCTATGCCTTTAGACATTTTTCTTCTCATTCCCCATTTAGTATTTTCTGAAATAGAACGAGATTCTTCTTGAGCAACAGCTGCTATTACTGTGAGAATAAACTCTCCATCGCCTGACAATGTCCATAGATTGTCTTTTTCAAAGTAAACTCCTACATTTAAAGATTTCAATAACCTTGTGTATTTGATTGTATCTAATGTATTTCTTGCAAACCTAGAAATTGATTTAGTAAGGATTAAATCAAACTCTCCTTTCTTTGCGTCTTCTATCATTTGAAGAAATTGGCTACGATTCTTCGTGCTTGTTCCGGTCGTTCCTTCATCAGCATAGATGTTAACTAGTCTCCAATCTTCTCTTTTATCAATTTTTTTACGGAAATAATCTATTTGATTATTGAATGAGCGAACTTGCTCTTTTTTACTCGTGGAAACTCTCACATAGATTACAACACGCACTTCTTTCTTTTCATTTTTTTCTTCTACTTTGTTTGCTGGGATTATATTTATGATTTGTTCTAACATTTTCTTTCACCTCGATTTTTGTCTATGTTTGCTCTATCAAGATGAAAAATCAAGTTATAAATTAAAATCTCAAAGTTTTTTTGTACTAATTTGCCGATACGCTTTGATACCATAGTGCAAACTCGTATCAATTTAAAATCGAAGGGTTCAGTATATCAGCTTGTAACTTAGGATATTGCTTTAGTAATTCTTTTTCTCCTTTGATTCCTAAATCCCCCATAAATAAGATGGATGTATCATAAAACTGCATATAGGTAACAATACTGTTTTCATTTGCATCTTCTCCTTTATAATCAAGAAGTAAAAATTTCATCCAATCCTCTTCATATATTTTGGCTTTTTCTTTTACATTTACGACATTATCAACAGATATTAATTTTTCTAATTGTTTTTTACCTCCACTATGATCCAAATCATCATGCGTTACAACTAAAGTATCAATCTTTCGTATTCCTTTCGCATGAAGGAAAGGCACGATAATATCTTCTGGTATATTTTTTGTTAAATGTCCCATTACATCTATCATAATGACTTTTGAACGATATGGAAGAATTACAACACTGCAATCTCCTTGTCCTACATCAAGCATATACACTTGTGCAAAGGGATTTAAATACGGCATTGCAAAAAAGAAAGCCAAAAGAAATCCCTGTCTTATCAAATCTTTTTTCTTTTTATAGCTAATAATGCGTAAAAAAATATAAAACCATAAAACTATCCACCACATAGATGCGGTACCAAAAATTGTAAATCCGATTTTTTCTATAGAAGACAATGTATTTAAAATATCTTGATATATAGAAAAATAAGGCACAAACGGCAATAAAGTAAGAAGTGCCAGAAAATAAAATACAGCATATACGATTCTTAAAAATCGAAATAAAAATATTTGTATTGGATTTACCTCATGATAATAGAATAGTTGCAAAGGAAACAGTACAGATATGCTTACATATGATTTTGGCATCTTCTTCACATTGAACATATAAGCTAGGCGAAATATACATGGAAGAATAAAGGAAATTTCAAACACCATGTAAGGTGCAAGAAACATAATAAAAAACATACCTAACCCTAATTGATCTTTTCTATTTTCTTTGAATAAAAACAAATTCGCTGTATAAAAGCACAATAAGCGAAGAACAGAATTGCTTAATGTAAAACATGCAGCTAAAACTAACAGCTGTAACAATATTAATAGTTGTCCTGTTTCTTCTTTCATAAACCTTTTTAAGAATTTTCTTTCCAGCATCAATAAGAAACCAATATGCATACCACTTGATAACAAAAGAAAAGAAGCATCTTCTTTATTTACACCAAACAACATAGCTTTAAGAAATGTTGTTTCTTCTTCACTTCGATTAGAAATCATTTCGTAGATCATATGTCGAACAGAGTTCCCCTGCTTTACCAATTTTGAATTATCAAGTTGTGTTTCATAAAAGATATGTTTTCTTTTTAACCAGTTTTCAAAGGAGAAACCGTAAAAATTATGAATCGTATCAATTTCACGAAATTCTTTTTTTACAAGATACACATTATCAAAATTGGGATTCTCCAACCCATAGAGAATAACTTTATGCTTTCCATCTGAAGCTACAACATAACTAGATTTGATTTCTAATATCTTAAAGTAACCTGGATTAGGCTTATCTTTTGGTATAGGAATATAACAGCGACATAATAAAAGCAAAACAATAACAATACCTTTTTTGCAACCTCTTATTTTTTTATGAAAAGTCAAAAAAATAAGAAATAATATACAAATTTGATAAAAGGGGGTATCGCCCCACAAAAGCAAAATGCTTAAACAAGCATAGAAGAGCCAGCATCCCTTCATAACATAATCCTATCTTTTATTTTTTGAAACAACTTATCTCCGATACCCTTTACTTCTTTCAGATCTTCCAACGTTTGAAAAGAATGGTGGTTTCTATATTCTACAATTCTTTGAGCAATTGAAGGCCCTATACCAGGCAATTCATCTAATTCTTCAACGGTGGCACTGTTTATGGAAATTTTCTTTTCTTCTTGTTTTTTATCTACTACAATAACTGCTTCATTTTCTATATTTCTGCTTAAATTAATAGAAGATATATCTGCGTTTTCTAAACTTCCTCCTGCCTCTTTTAAAACATCTGCCACAGTTGCATTCCAATCAACTTCATAAACTCCTGGAGATCTTACTTCTCCCTTTATCTCTACTTTTTTTGTATCTGTTTGAAACTGTGTCATGTCTATAGCATTATTTCTTGCATAAAACAAAACCATAAGTGCTATAACACAAAAAAAACCTGCAAACTTCATAAAATCCCTCCTACATAAAGAAATACGAAGTCACAGGTCAAAAATACAAATTTTATTTTAAAGAAATAATTTTTACTGAATATGGCTCTTCCACACCCTGAATTTCTACAGTATCTCCAACTTTATGATCCATCAAAGATACAGCAAGTGGGGTAATATTAGAAAGTTTCCCATTTAAAGGATCGGCCTCAATAGAACCTACAATAGAATATGTTTCTTCTTCATTTGTAGAAAGGTCTAAAATAGTAACAGTAGAACCTAATCCTACACTTTTTGCAGTAGATTTTGATTTGTCTTCTTCAATGATTTCCGCATTGGCGATCATAGCCTCCAGTTCACGAATACGTGCTTCTACACGAGCCTGACGATCTCTAGCAGCATCATAATCCGCATTTTCACTAAGGTCCCCCTGTGCACGAGCTTCCTGAAGTTCACGAATAACTTCGTCACGAACAACATGAAGCAGATTATCTTGTTCTTTTAAAAGTTCATCTAAACCTTCCTTGGTTACAAAAAATTTTTCATCCGCCATAATTTCACTCCTAACGACTGGTATTATACCATGTTTTCTTTAATAATACTACTGATTTTCGTTATCAGTAAATCCAGTGCAACACTATTTTTTCCGCCTTCCGGTATGATAACATCCGCATAACGCTTACTTGGCTCTACAAACAGATTGTGCATTACACGTACGGTTGTCTGATATTGTTCTACAACAGAATCAAGTGTCCTGCCTCGCTCTTTAACATCACGTATGAGTCTTCTAATAAAGCGAACATCTGCATCTGTATCTACAAATAGTTTCATATCACAAAGACTTCTTAATTTTTCTTCTTCTAAAATGAATAAACCTTCTAAAACAATAACATCACTTGGTTTAACTACTTCTGTTTTAGAAGAACGTGTGTGATTAACAAAATCATAAATAGGTTTTTTGATTTCTTCACCCTTTAATAAGCTTTGTAAATTCTCTACTAATAAATCATTATCAAACGCAAATGGATGATCGTAATTTGTTTTCACTCGTTCTTCCATCGTTTTTTCACTTTGATCTTTATAGTAGTCATCCTGTCGAATGATAACAACCGAACCACTTTGTTCATAACGTTCTTTTAATTGTGCAGAGATAGACGATTTACCAGAAGCACTTCCACCGGCAATTCCTATAATCAATGGTTTCTTCATATTCACTACCTACTTATTTAAATTAAATTTTTCCTGATTCTTTAACTGTTCGTCATATGTTTTCGCATAATAAACTTTTCCATCACCATAGATATCTGCAACAAAATACAAATAATCACTCTTTTCAGGATGTAAAACAGCCGCAATAGCATCTTCTCCTGGGTTTAAAATAGGACCAACAGGAAGACCTTCATTCTTATATGTATTGTATGGAGAATCGATATTATATTGAATTTCACAATCTTCTCCACTTGTTAAATCATCATATAAAGCATAACAAACTGTAACACTTGACTCCAGTTTCATACCTTTTTTCAAACGATTATAAAATACACCTGCAACTAATTCCATATCCTTTTTCGTACTAGCCTCATACTGAACCATACTTGCTAGTTTTATAATATCATGTATGCTTTGACCACTTTCTTTGATATCCTTCTCATATTTTTGATAAATTGTTAAAAAATGATCAAGGAATGTTTCTGTAATCTGTTCAGTAGTAGCCTTTTTACTAAAAACATAAGTTTCAGGGAACAAGTAACCTTCTAATTTTACACGAACATTTTCATTCAAAATATCCTTTGTCAAAAATGGATATTTCTGAATCAAAGTATTCAGATACGCATCATCATTCCATAAAGATATTAATTCTTTTGATGAAACGCCTAATTCTTTTTCCAATGTAAGTGCAACATCTTTTGCCCACATGCCTTCTTTAAAAGTAATCATTGTTTCATTTTGCTTCGCTTTTGTAGCATCATTTAGCGTTTCCAAAATTTGTTTTGTATCCCATGAGCGATCCAGCTTAAAAATACCATATTTCATATCACTCAATCCATTCAATTTCAAACAGATCTTTGCCATATCAGCATTTTTTATAAGATTTTCTTTTTCTAAAGATTTTAAAATTTCAGGTTGTGGTTCTCCTTGCTTGATTTCGAATATAACTTCATCTTTCTGTTTAGAAACTGCTTTTAATTGAGAATTATAGTATAAAATTCCGCCTATTATAATTACAAGTACAATCGCTATTGCACCAGCAATGATCCATAGCTTTTTATTCCTCTTCATCATCCTGGAAAGCCCCGATTACTTCTTCAATCATCTGCCATTCTTCCTCTGTCTCTACAGGAAGCAGATGTCCATCATCATCATAAGCAGAAGCAAACACCTCATCACTCTCTACTTCCGGATCTGCAAAAACAACATATCGCTTATTACGACTTTCATCATCAAACGTAAACAAAATTTCCATTCGTTTCTCATTTCCATTTTCATCTGTTACATAAAGACTATTTGAATCCAGCATATTTTACCTCCTATAAGCAAGGGGCATATAGCCCCTAATTTTTACTATCCAGATAACTTTGCAAAATTTGTACAGCAGCCATCTGATCTATTATCTTTTTTCTTTTTTTTCTAGATACATCTGCACTGATTAATATTTTCTGTGCAGCTACTGTGGTTAATCTCTCATCCCATAAGACAACTTCTAATCCTAATGTTTCCAGTTTTTCTTTGAACATAATCGAAATTTCTCCACGTTCCCCTATATCTCCATTCATATGTTTTGGTAATCCTAAGACAACGGTCTTTACTTGAAATTCTTTTATGTATTTTTTTACCTGTTCAAAAGCAGAATCATAATCATCATCTGCAAATCGAATCGTTTCTACTGGACGAGCTATCATCCCTAAAACATCACTTACACTAACACCCAACGTACGACTTCCTAAATCTAATCCTAATGTTTTCATTCGCCCTCTTCTTCCAAATAACTTCGAACAAGTTCTTCAATAATCTCATAACGTTCAACCGTTTGAATAATCGTACGAGCATTATTATGAGAAGATATATATGCAGGATCATTACTAATCAAATAACCTGCCAATTGATTTACAGAATTATATCCTCTTTCGTCAAGTGCTCTTTTTACTTCTTGTAATACATGTTTGATATTATCACGTTTTAAATCTTCGGATTTAAATGCCATAGTCTCTGTAACATCTTTCATCGTATTACCTCCTTCGTTTATCTTCTTATATTTTATCGTACTTTATGTTAAATGAAAACCCTAAGAAAGTTTATTTTTAATCATTTCCAATGCTTCATCAATACGAGTAATATCTTTTCCTCCTGATTGAGCAAGGTCTGGTCTTCCTCCACCTTTTCCATCACAGACTGCAGCAGCTTCTTTTACCAAGTCTCCACATTTAATACCAGTACTAATTGCCAATTTATCTGCACCAGCAACAAATACTACTTTATCATTCACAACACTGCCAAAGAACACTACAATATTTTCTGTTTCTGCTTTCAAAGAAGAAACAATATCCTTCAATGCATTTGCATCTGCACCATCAAGACGTTTTACTAATATGTTTTTTCCATTGCATTCTTTAATTTCTTCTTTTAATTCTTTAGCTTTCAGTGTAAACATTTCATTTTGCAAAGCAGCAAGTTCTTTTTTCAATGTTGCCATTTCATTCAGCACCTGAGCTACTTTTTCTTCGACTTTTGAAATTCCTTTTAATTTTAAATCTGAAGCAATGTTTTTTAACATAGTTTCTTCTTCAGCGAATTCTCTATATGCTTCATATCCTGTTTTTGCAGTAATACGACGAACTCCTGAACCTATACTTTCTTCACTGATGATTTTACAAAGACCTATTTCCTGCGTGTTGTTTACATGGCAGCCTCCACAAAACTCTTTTGATACATCTCCCATCGTTACTACACGAACGATATCTCCATATTTTTCATCAAACAATGCAGTAGCTCCACTTTTTTTCGCTTCTTCAATTGGCATTTCTACTTTTGTAACAGCATAGTGTCCTGCAATATACTGATTTACAAGCTCTTCAATCTGTTTTAACTGCTCTTCACCAACTTTTTCAAAATGTGTAAAATCAAAACGTAAATATTCATGATTTACATAGCTTCCTGCCTGCTGAATATGGGAACCTACGATATTTTTTAATGCACTCTGCAGCAAATGTGTACATGAGTGATTTCTTGTGATAACATCACGTTTTGCATTATCTACGGACAATGTAACCTGACTTCCTATATGAAGACTTCCGTTTTCAATTACAACATGGTGTAAATGTTGTTTATGAGGTGCTTTGATTGTATTAACTACCTTAGCAGTTACTCCTCCTTCGATAAGTCCACAATCTCCAACCTGTCCTCCACTTTCTGCATAGAAAACAGTCGTATCAAAAATTACGTCTCCCTCATCATTTAATTCTTCCACTTTATGCCCATCTTTAAACAAGCCAATAACATGAGCTTTGCACATTCTTTCATCATATCCAACAAATGTACTTTCTTCTGTAAAGTTCATCAAATCAGCTGATTGACTGCTCATAGATTCTGCATCTTCACGTGCATTTCTTGCACGTTCTCTTTGTTTGTTCATTTCTTCATCAAAACCAGCTTTATCAACAGTATACCCACTTTCCTGTGCAATTTCCATTGTCAGCTCCATTGGGAATCCATATGTATCATAAAGTTTGAAAGCTGTTTTTCCATCAATCATTTTTGATTCTTTATTAGCTTCCATCACATCCATTAACAGTTTTTCACCGTCTGCTAAAGTTGTATGAAAACGTTCTTCTTCCACTTTTACAAGTTTTGCGATATAATCCAGTTTTTCTTCCAAATAAGGATAGAAATCTTTCATGATTTCATAAACTACAGGAACCAGTTTATACATAAAAGAATCTTCAATTTTTAATTTTTTACCAAAACGAACAGCTCTACGCAGTACACGACGAAGTACATAACCTCTTCCCTCATTTGAGAATAAAGCACCATCCGCTAAAGCAAATGTAACTGTACGGATATGATCCGCAATTACACGATATGCCATTTTATTTTTTGGATCACTATATTTCAAATTTGTGTAAGCTTCTGTTGCATGAATCAAAGGCAAAAATAAATCTGTATCAAAGTTTGTTTCTCCATCCTGAATAAGACAAGTCAAGCGTTCCAATCCCATTCCAGTATCTATATTTTTCTGTGGAAGTTCTTTATAATCTTTGCGATCGACTCCTTCTTTTCCATCAAACTGTGAAAATACAACATTCCATACTTCAATATAACGATCATTTTCTAATTCTTCAAAGAAAGCTCTTTCTCCTAACCCTTCTGGATCATATTTTTCTCCACGATCGTAAAAAATTTCTGTATCTGGTCCACATGGTCCTTCACCAATCTGCCAGAAATTTCCTTCAGTACGCAGCAAGTGTGATGGATCAACACCACATTCTTTTGTCCAAATATCATAAGCTTCCTGATCATCTTTATAAACCGTAATATACAGTCTATCTTTTTCAAATCCAATATACTCTGGACTTGTTAAAAATTCCCATGCAAAATGAATTGCTTCAGGTTTAAAATAATCCCCAATAGAGAAATTTCCAAGCATTTCAAAGAATGTATGATGACGTGCCGTTTTTCCTACATTTTCAATATCATTTGTACGTATTGATTTTTGCGCATTCGCAATGCGTGGACTATCTGGTTTTACAGAACCATCAAAATATTTTTTTAAAGCAGCTACCCCTGCATTGATCCATAACAAAGTAGGATCGTTATGTGGAACAAGGCTTGCGCCTGGTTCAATCATATGTCCGTTCTTTTTAAAATAATCTAAGAACATCTGTCGAATTTCATTACCAGTTAATTGTTTCATAACTTCCTCCTTAAACATAAAAAAACGTCCCTTTCCAGGAACGTAATAGATTACGCGGTACCATCCTAGTTCACTTTCTGCAAAGCACACCTCTGTTACAAATCGTTAACGCCGACGATACGTGAAGACTCCAAAGCAGCCTTCCACATAGCTTCATGCAAAGACTTTCACCAACCGTCTTCTCTCTAAGCCAGAATCTACATGTACTCCTCTTTTTCATTATCTTCTTATTGACTTGCATATTATAACAAATTCTTTTTCTACATGCAACTATCATCTACTTTTTTCACTTGCGACAGCCTCATCAAAATCAATCCAGATATCTTCCCATTTTCCAATTGAATCATTTGTTTTAGAATGCATCCAGCTTCGAATTGCAATTTGTGTCATAGCAGCAGCAATAGGAGATAATAAAGCACCAAATATTCCAAATATTGCCTCCATTATGAAAAGAAACACAAATGTTAATAAAGGTCGAACATGCATTGTCTTATGAAAAATCATTGGCTGCACTAAATTACCTTCTATCTGTTGTAAAATAAAAATAACAATAAATAACACCCATGGAAAACTACTATATTCAAGTAAAGCAATAATCCCAATTAAAACAATTCCTATAGTAGCTCCTATATACGGAAATAAATTTAAAAATGCTAATAACACAGAATATAAAAATGCATTTGGAAAATGAAATAAGAATAAAACAATAAACGATGATATCGCAATAAATAGCATATCAACGATGGTTCCTGTTAAATACTGAAAGACAACACTGCTAAAAGTATGATAAAAAGTATAATATCGTTTATGGACAGGTATTGTTTTATGAATTACCTTTTTCCAAAAAGAAAGATCTATAGAAATAAAAAAAGCACTTACATAAGCTATAGAGAAAAAAACAGTTGTTGAAACCATGCCCTGTATCTGAGAAAAAATACCATCATAAAGTTTTTTTATATCCTGTTTATCTATAAAAGACTGTACATCAACACTACTTAGATATTGTTCAAAAAAAGAACGAATGTTCGTAAATAGTTTAGGTAATAAGTATAATAATTCACTAATTTGTTGATACAAAAGAGGTAAAAGGATAATTAAAAAAATACATAAGAGCACAAATACCCCCATATAGACAAGCATGACCGCTCTATTTACCTTCATATATTTTGATAGTTTGTCAATGAATGGCTGTAATAAAAATGATATTACAATTCCAGTAACTATAGGCAAAATCGCTTTATATAAAGAGAGTAGAGATTCTGATATATGTAATTGTTTGCATAAAAGCACTATTACCAGCAAAAACAGAACCATAGGAAGAAGACTCTTACAAAAATCAGATACAATATTTAGTTTATTTTTCATAAAGAAAAAACCCGTTAGGGTTTAATCTAATTCCATGTAATTCATTAGGTTATCCATAGTTTTATGGTAAGTCTTCTTCATTTTTCTCTTAGCTCTTTTAGACTGACGACAAAAATCTTCAATTTCATCATCTTTTGTATAACCTAAATACATTCCAACAATAAGTCCGGTCATTGCCGCAAACATACATTTATTCATCTAAATTACCTCCTGTTGTACTACTAGTGTGAGTAATTAAGAATAAATTATTCAAATTTTTCTAAGATATGCTTTTTTAAAGTTGTCTTACGAATATGTCTTTCCTGTAAATGAATATATTTTAAGAACACTTCTTTAGACCCAAGCAATACCAGACTTTTTTTTGCACGTGTTACACCAGTATAAAGCAAACGTTTACTTAACATAAATGCATAATCTTTTACAACAGGCATAATCACAATAGGATACTCGCTTCCCTGAGCTTTGTGGATAGATATACAATATGCATGTGTAATATTAGAAATTTGTTCTCCACTGTATTCTACAAAATTGCCATCAAAATCTGCCAGAATTACATTTTTAGATAATGCATTTTCATCTGCATATTCTATAGCAATTATTTCTCCAATATCACCATTATATACATTTTCATCTGGCTGATTTTTTAATTGTAAGATTTTATCCCCAACACGAAAAACGCGATATCCAACTTTTATTTCATCTTTATAACCATCTTGAGGATTCAGTACTTTTTGCAAAGTATTATTTAATGCATCAATACCTGCAACACCACCATACATAGGCGCCAAAACTTGAATGTCTTTTATAGAATAACCCTTTTCCAATGCATTTGACACTATAGGAATCAAGATATCTTTTACTTCATAGTTTTCACAGGAAAAAAATGCTATATCATTACCCTGTTCCAACACAGTAACATTCTCTTCATTTATTTCATGAGCAAGTGTGATTACATCACTGCCTTCTTTTTGGCGAAATATTTTTTCTAAACGTGTCAAAGGGAATAAGGAGGATGTAATCAAGTCTTTTAAAACACTGCCACATCCAACACTGGCTAACTGATTTTCATCTCCAATTAATAAAATCTTTTTAACAAGTTTTGCTGATTTCAATAGTGCTTGAAAAAGTTGCTGATCAACCATACTAAACTCATCAATAACTAAAAGATCACAATCCAATAATTCTTTTTCATTTTTCAAAAATGTATTTGATTCTAAATCCCAATGTAATAAAGAATGTATAGTAGAAACTTTTACATTTTGACAAATTTCACTTAATCGTTTTGATGCACGACCAGTTGGAGCACATAAAGCTATCGTATCTAAAGGATAGTATTTTTTATAGAGCGAAATAAGTCCTTGTACAATTGTTGTTTTTCCTGTCCCAGGTCCACCTGTAATGATAGAAAAAGGATGTAGAAAAAAATTATGAAATGCTTGTTTCTGAATTTTCTCATATTCGATATGCAATTCATCTTCTATATTTTCAATATCATCACCCAAAGTTTCTATATACGAAAATGGCTGTTCGACATAAGGAAAATCAAATAAAAATGAAGATATATATTTTTCTGCTTCAAATTGTTTATGATAATAAATGTTTTTATCTTCTTTTATTAAGATTCCTTCATCTAAAATCTCCTGTAAGTAAGCTTCAACATCTAAATCATGAAATTCTTTTTGAATTTTTTTATAAAGCTTTTCTATTTCTATATATGTATCACCAGTAGAATTACACCATTGCTGGACTAATTGAACAATAATAGCTTTTATACGACGTGGATCATCCAAAGAAACAGATAAATCTCTTGCTAATTTATCAGCAGTCTTAAAACCCACACCATCAACTTCTTCAAGCAATTGATAAGGATTTTGTTTTATGACTTCTATTGTATTATTCCCATAAATATTTTCAATTTTTTTGGCTGTTTGAACACCTATCCCGAATTTTGAAAAAAAGTACGAAATGTCATCTTCCTTTTCTTCTAAAATACCTTCTTCAATAATTTTTACTTTTTTCAAAGGAAAATCCGGAATACTTAATAATACAGCTGGGTCTTTTTGTATTTTTTCTATACAGTCATGACCTAATGTATCAACAATCTTTTTAGCACTTTGTTTTCCAATTCCTGGAAATCTAGAGCTAGAAAAAAACTGTATTAAACTTGTAATATCATTTTTCAGAACTCTTTCATAACTAGTAATATTAAACTGTAAACCATAGCGCGGATGTTCTTTATAAGACCCATGAAGATCCCATACGCTATCGATTTCTGTACTATGAAAAAAACCTGTTGCAGTAAATGTACTTTTTGTTTCATTACATAATTGAAAACGACCAACAAAATAGCCAGTTTCAGCATTATAAAATACAACATGCAGTAATCTTGCCTGCAATATCATATCTTCCATTTATATCTCCTTTCAGACCCCCAAAAGCATAAAAGAAATCAAATTATTTAAAGCATGTACTCCTGCAGAAGAAACAATACTATTTTTCTTTTCATAACAATAACAGAAAAAGAATCCTAACCCACCATAAACCACAAGATAAACTAAATCTGTAAATTGAAATGTTATAAAAGAACCCATCACATGAATACATCCAAAGAAGAATCCGCTAATAATTGCCGAAGGAACAAATCCCATATATTTTCTACAGTATGAAAAAATTCCTCCACGAAAAACACTTTCTTCTACGATAGGTGCAAAAATCACAGAAGAGAATAACATAAATATTGGAGCTATTGTAGTATTTACCTTTATATTTTCTTGGTTTACACTTTCTGGCGTTCCAGAAATAAGAGAAACAATCATACTTAAAGCAAAATTAAGTGCCAGTACAAAGAAAGTCATTGTTATAATTTCAAAAAGATTCCTAACTATGTTTTGTTTAAAACTATCCCATGCTTCTTGCCACAAAGGCCTCGTTATTAAAACTGATAAAACTAAAATAATTGCATATAGAATAGTAAGAATTGGTATACTCATGACAATAGCATTCGGATTTAAGAATAAAGTCAAATTTCTTGCAAGAACTGGAACTAAAAACATATATCCAAAAAAATAAACAACTATCAAAAACAACAAAGAGAACTTATTCGCACATTTCCATTGAAATCTATTTTCCATATGATGTTCTCCGTTTTATGCGATTCTGTAAACTTTCTCCCTGGATAAACACCTCTTCAATGACGCCTCCTCCAAGACACTCCTCTCCATCATAGAATACTGCTTCCTGCCCACAGGTAACACTGGATACGCTTTGTGGATAAGAAACAAGAACGGTTTTTTCATCAATAAAACGTATAATTACATCATTATCTTTTTGACGATATCGAAATTTAGCAGTACAGTGATATTCTTCACTAAGCTTTTCTGGACGAAGCCAGTTTACACCAGATACAATGCAACTTGTTGTGTGTAGCCAATTGCTTTCATCACCATTAGCAACATAAAGAATATTTTTCTCAACGTCTTTACCTACAACAAACCAAGGACCTTTATTTCCGCCAATTCCTAAGCCTTTTCTTTGTCCAATCGTATAATATAAAACACCGATATGATCACCAACAACATCTAATGTTTCTATATCAACAATTTTTCCATCTTTACTTGGAAGATAATTTTGTAAAAATTCTTTAAAATTTCTTTCGCCAATAAAGCAAATTCCTGTAGAATCTTTCTTTTTCATAACACTTTCAAGTTCTAATTCTTCAGCTATGCGTCGTACCTCTTTTTTTTCTAAATCCCCTATAGGAAATAATGTGTTTGATAATGCATCAGAAGATATCTGACATAAAAAATAAGTTTGATCTTTGTTTGAATCTACACCTCTTAACATTTTTGTATAGGCGCCACCTTTATCAACGCGAGCATAATGTCCTGTCGCAACAGTGTCAAACCCTAACTTATTTGCATATTTCATAAATGCATCAAATTTAATATATTTATTACATAAAATGTCTGGATTAGGCGTTCGACCCTTTTTATACTCCTCTAAAAAGTAGGTAAACACATTATCCCAATATTCTTTCACAAAATCCACGCGCAATAAAGGTAATCCTAATTTATCTGCAACAGCTTTTGCATCCGCATAGTCCTGCTCTTGTGGACATACATCATCCTGTATAGTTGGATTTCCCAAAATATCGTTATTAGCAAAAGAATCCCAATTTCGCATAAACGCACATGTCACATCATAACCTTGTTCCTTTAAAATGTGTGCAGCAACAGCAGAATCAACTCCACCTGATAAACCTACTAAAACTTTTTTCTTCATGTTACCACCTCTTAGCTTTACTTATTATACATTACTATCAAAAAAAATAGAATCAAAACCTAAAAAAAAGAGCCGCAAGGCTCAAAAAGGAACTGGCGACGTGCTATCTTCACCAGAGCACGTCTGGATATTGTCGCCGCTGAAGTGCTTAACTTCTGTGTTCGGGATGAGAACAGGTGTGTCCACTTCGCCATCATCACCAGATCCCTGAAGGTTCGAACCTTCAAAACTGAACAACAGTCAACATTTGATTAAGTCCTCGACCTATTAGTATCAGTCAACTCCACGCATCGCTGCGCTTCCATCCCTGACCTATCTACCTCGTCGTCTTCAAGGGGTCTTACTACTTGCGTAT
The DNA here is from genome assembly GCF_010537335.1 of Amedibacterium intestinale. Classification (NCBI taxonomy): domain Bacteria; kingdom Bacillati; phylum Bacillota; class Erysipelotrichia; order Erysipelotrichales; family Erysipelotrichaceae; genus Amedibacterium; species Amedibacterium intestinale. The sequence continues at coordinate 466,840 of NZ_AP019711.1, read as the reverse complement.
GGGAGATCTCATCTTGGAGTAGGCTTCGCGCTTAGATGCTTTCAGCGCTTATCCCTTCCCTACTTAGCTACCCGGCTATGCTGTTGGCACAACAACCGGTGCACCAGCGGTAGGTCCATCCCGGTCCTCTCGTACTAAGGACAGCTCTCCTCAAATCTCCTACGCCCACAACAGATAGGGACCGAACTGTCTCACGACGTTCTGAACCCAGCTCGCGTACCGCTTTAATGGGCGGACAGCCCAACCCTTGGAACCGAATTCAGCTCCAGGATGCGATGAGCCGACATCGAGGTGCCAAACCTCGCCGTCGATGTGAACTCTTGGGCGAGATCAGCCTGTTATCCCCAGGGTAGCTTTTATCCGTTGAGCGACGGCCCTTCCATTCGGCACCGCCGGATCACTAATCCCGACTTTCGTCCCTGTTCGACCTGTCTGTCTCACAGTCAAGCACGCTTCTGCATTTGCACTCGCCGATTGATTTCCGTCCAATCTGAGCGTACCTTTGGGCGCCTCCGTTACTCTTTGGGAGGCGACCGCCCCAGTCAAACTGCCTGCCTGACACGGTCCCCCGTCCAGCTTCATGGACGCAGGTTAGAACTCCAATCAGACAAGAGTGGTATCCCAACGTCGACTCCAGATACACTGGCGTGCATCCTTCTTCGTCTCCCACCTATCCTGTACATCTCTGATCAAAATCCAATATCAGGCTGCAGTAAAGCTCCATGGGGTCTTTCCGTCTAGTTGCGGGTAACCTGCATTTTCACAGGTACTAAGATTTCACCGAGTCTGCTGCCGAGACAGCGCCCAAATCGTTACGCCTTTCGTGCGGGTCAGAACTTACCTGACAAGGAATTTCGCTACCTTAGGACCGTTATAGTTACGGCCGCCGTTCACTGGGGCTTCAATTCATTGCTTCGTCGAAACTGACAAATCCTCTTAACCTTCCAGCACCGGGCAGGCGTCACCCCCTATACTTCGTCTTGCGACTTCGCAGAGAGCTGTGTTTTAGTTAAACAGTCGCTTGGGCCTCTTCACTGCGGCTTACTTTCATAAGCACTCCTTCTCGCTAACTTACGGAGTCATTTTGCCGAGTTCCTTGGCAACAGTTCTCTCGCTCACCTCAGGATACTCTCCTTGCCCACCTGTGTCGGTTTTGGTACGGGCCGCTATGGAATCAGCACTAGAAACTTTTCCTGGAAGCTGGCCTCGCATGCTTCGCTACTCCCCAGGGGTTTCGCTTACCTGTCACGTTTTACATTCCGTGCACGCATTTGACTATGCACCTGCTATTCGCTTCGACCACAATCCAATAAGTGGCTCATGCTAGCCTTCTCCGTCATTCCTTCATTTCCATCGCGGGTACAGGAATATCTGCCTGTTTTCCATCGACTACGCCTTTCGGCCTCGCCTTAGGTCCCGACTTACCCAGGGCGGACGAACCTTCCCCTGGAATCCTTGGGCTATCGGTGTGCAGGATTCTCACCTGCATCTCGCTACTCACACCGGCATTCTCACTTCCATGCTCTCCACCACTCCTTTCGGTATGGCTTCCACGTGCATGGAACGCTCCCCTACCACTTGTATTACTACAAATCCGCAGCTTCGGTAGTATGCTTAGCCCCGGTACATTTTCGGCGCAGGGTCACTCGACTAGTGAGCTGTTACGCACTCTTTGAAGGATGGCTGCTTCTGAGCCAACCTCCTAGTTGTCTGTGCATCCCCACATCCTTTTCCACTTAGCATACATTTTGGGACCTTAACTGGCGGTCTGGGCTGTTTCCCTTTTGACCATGGACCTTATCACCCACGGTCTGACTGCCGGGAATATCTCATGGCATTCGGAGTTTGATTATACTCAGTACCCCGGGATGGGGCCATCGTACATTCAGTGCTCTACCTCCACAAGACTCATCCTCGACGCTAGCCCTAAAGCTATTTCGGGGAGAACCAGCTATATCCGTGTTCGATTGGAATTTCTCCCCTAGCCACAACTCATCCGCCAACTTTTCAACGGGGGTCGGTTCGGTCCTCCATTCAGTTTCACCTGAACTTCAACCTGGTCATGGCTAGATCACACGGTTTCGGGTCTATGTCATCGTACTGCCGCCCTATTAAGACTCGCTTTCGCTTCGGCTCCGCATCTCCTGCTTAACCTCGCACGATAACATAACTCGCCGGTTCATTCTACAAAAGGCACGCCATCACACCTTAACGTGCTCTGACTTCTTGTAAGCATACGGTTTCAGGTTCTATTTCACTCCGCTCCCGCGGTTCTTTTCACCTTTCCCTCACGGTACTGGTTCACTATCGGTCACTTGCTTATATTTAGCCTTGACGGATGGTCCCGCCTGCTTCCGACAAGATTTCTCGTGTCTCGCCGTACTCAGGATCCCGCTGGGCTTCCTCACGGTTTCGGATACGGGACTTGCACCCTCTCCGGTCGGCCTTTCAATGCCGTTCTCCTACCATGATTCTTGCCGTATCGCGGTCCTTCAACCCCAGACCTCGGTCTGGTTTGGGCTCCTCCCCTTTCGCTCGCCGCTACTCAGGGAATCACTGTTGTTTTCTTTTCCTCCGGGTACTTAGATGTTTCAGTTCCCCGGGTACCTCTCTCGCAGACTATTTGTTCATCTGCGGATGACATGCTATTACGCATGCCGGGTTCCCCCATTCGGATACCGGCGGATCTTTGCTTACGTACAGCTCCCCGCCGCGTTTCGCCGTTTGTTGCGTCCTTCTTCAGTTTCAAGTGCCTAGGCATCCACCGTACGCCCTTTCTTACTTAATCACCATTAGCTTAGCTTTGAGTTTTCTGTTTGTTTAACTTCAACTCGTGAATTTCTTACAACTTTTCGTTATAGACCTTCTGTTATGTCTTCTGTTATTCAGTTTTCAAAGATCGATTCGGAATGCTTCTCAGCCTTCCAAAACCAAACAGGAAATATCTTTCTCTACACTCTTTCTCCTTAGAAAGGAGGTGATCCATCCCCACGTTCCCGTAGGGATACCTTGTTACGACTTAACCCCAGTCATCGGTCCTACCTTCGACGGCTCACTCCTCACGGTTATGCCACCGGCTTCGGGTATTACCAACTCCCATGGTTTGACGGGCGGTGTGTACAAGGCCCGAGAACGTATTCACCGCAGCATGCTGATCTGCGATTACTAGCGATTCCGACTTCATGGAGTCGAGTTGCAGACTCCAATCCGAACTGAGACGGCCTTTATGAGTTCCGCTCCCCCTCGCAGGTTCGCTTCTCTTTGTAGCCGCCATTGTAGTACGTGTGTAGCCCAGGCCATAAGGGGCATGATGATTTGACGTCATCCCCACCTTCCTCCGGTTTGTCACCGGCAGTCTCGCATGAGTCCCTAACTCAATACTGGTAACATGCGACAAGGGTTGCGCTCGTTGCGGGACTTAACCCAACATCTCACGACACGAGCTGACGACAACCATGCACCACCTGTGTGATGTATAGCTATCTCCCTATCTCTAGGGCATTTACATCCATGTCAAGGCCTGGTAAGGTTCTTCGCGTTGCTTCGAATTAAACCACATACTCCACCGCTTGTGCGGGCCCCCGTCAATTCCTTTGAGTTTCACACTTGCGTGCATACTCCCCAGGCGGAGAACTTATTGCGTTAACTGCAGCACTGAGTCTCCCCAACACTTAGTTCTCATCGTTTACGGCGTGGACTACTAGGGTATCTAATCCTATTTGCTCCCCACGCTTTCGTGCCTCAGTGTCAGTTGCAGGCCAGGCGACCGCCTTCGCCACTGGTGTTCCTCCATATATCTACGCATTTTACCGCTACACATGGAATTCCATCGCCCTCTCCTGCACTCCAGTTCACCAGTTTCCAAAGCCAACAGCAGTTGAGCTGCTGCCTTTTACTTCGGACTTAATGTACCACCTGCGCACCCTTTACGCCCAATGATTCCGGATAACGCTCGCCACCTACGTATTACCGCGGCTGCTGGCACGTAGTTAGCCGTGGCTTTCTGGTAAGCTACCGTCACTTCAGTATCATTTCCTCTACTGACCGTTCTTCACTTACAACAGAGCTTTACGATCCGAAGACCTTCTTCACTCACGCGGCATTGCTCGTTCAGGGTTCCCCCCATTGACGAAAATTCCCTACTGCTGCCTCCCGTAGGAGTTTGGGCCGTGTCTCAGTCCCAATGTGGCCGTTCGCCCTCTCAGGTCGGCTACGCATCGTCGCCTTGGTGTGCCGTTACCACTCCAACCAGCTAATGCGCCGCAGGTCCATCCATGTTCGCACCTTTGCAGGTCCTTTAATGAATACGAGATGCCTCCTATTCACCTATCCGGTTTTAGCTACCGTTTCCAGCAGTTATCCCGGGCACATGGGCAGGTTACCTACGTGTTACTCACCCGTTCGCCACTGAGCTCTTACAGAAGCAAGCTTCCATATTCGCTCCGTTCGACTTGCATGTATTAGGCATGCCGCCAGCGTTCATCCTGAGCCAGGATCAAACTCTCCATTTGATTTTAGCTCAAAACGTTTTCTGCTAACGTTTTTTCTTTTGTTTTGTTATCTTTTTCATTGTTTGAAATTGACGTTTCCTGTTTAGTTTTCAAAGACCGAGCCAAGCTCTCTCGCTTGGTGCTCGTATATATTACCACCCGCTCTTCCCTATGTCAACATTTTTTTACTCTTTTTTTTAATTTTTTTCGAGATTTTTTTCTTTTCTCTTTTCCTGCAGCGCTCTAAACTGCCTTCTTATGAATTTATCTTTCATACAAAAACTCCGCATTTGGACATTCATCCAATGGCGGAGTTTTTCTTTTAGTGATGTTCATACACTTTGATTCGGTTTACTGCTTTTGTAAGAGCTACTTCTGCACGATTGATGTTTGTTTTGTCATCTTGTTTCGCCAGACGTCTTTCTGCTCTTTCTTTTATGGTGATTTCAAAACCATACACAATAAATGCTATTATCAAAATATTAATCCACATCACATCATACCTTCTGCCATGCCATTTTACATTCTCAACACCTGACTTTAAAAATAGAATTAATAACAGGTTTGACTCATCATCAAAAAGTAAACAGGGCTTCTTTTTCTAAAATGTTAAATAATGTTTATGGACATTGATTTAATGAATCGCAGCAAAACATGGTAGATAAATTAAACTCATTATAAATTATTGCCAAACCAAAATACAGGCACAAAAAAAGCCTTTATTCAAGGCTTTCATTATCACATGGTGCCCGAGGCCGGACTCGAACCGGCACGGTATCGCTACCGACGGATTTTGAGTCCGTTGCGTCTACCAGTTTCACCACTCGGGCATTGCTCAGTTATTATATATCAACGCAAAATAAAATGCAATACTTTTTTTATTTTTTTAATACTTTTTTTCGTGCCAAAGGTTGTAAAATAAAACTGGAATTAAGTTAGGGATATAAAAGCTAACATTTATACCTAACCACTGCGCTCCTCTACCCTCTCTAAGAAATGAAAAAAGTTCATAGATGTCATATTATAAAGTTTACACACATTATAAAAGAAACCTCTATGAACACTATTACTCTATCACAAAAAACAAATATCTTTCTTTCCTACATTATAAATACATCATCAATTCCTGCATCAAACTCAATACGGAACACTCTTCCTTCAAACAAAGCATCAGGATTTTTTTATTTTTCTCTACTTAGCGATATGCAGTTACATAGAACAAAATATAAAATTATTAGCTCTTGTTTTAATCGTTTTCTAAACTATAGACTTCACTTTTATCAATATAACCATATTCTACCATTGCTTCTAATACATATTTTTGTCTATTTCGTGCAGCATCCAAATGATTACTTAATTGATAATTACTTGGAGATTGTGGCAATCCTGCCAATAGACTTGCTTCATCCAATGTTAATTTACTTGGATTTTTTAAAAAGTATCCCTGACTTGCTTCCAGTATCCCTATATGATTATCACCATAATTTATAATATTTAGATACAGCTCTAAAATTTCATCCTTTGACAACTGTTTTTCTAAATCATACGCAACAAACAATTCACTAACTTTCCGTATGTAATTCGCACTGTAATCAAAATACATGTTTTTTGCCAATTGCTGAGTTATGGTGCTTCCTCCTCCCACAATACCTTTAGATATAACATTTTGAACTAGTGCTCGTAACATTGAAATGTAATCAACACCTCCATGTTCATAGAATCGATGATCCTCTATGGCAACAGTTGCTTTTATTAAATATGGACTAACTTCTTCTAATGTTACATAATTCTCATTACTTCTTATTTCGCTTACCTGTTCTTTAATCGGTGTTTCTTTGATTACCTTTCTATAATTCATATATCCAACACCCAAAATAAAAACACCACACATTAACAAAAGCACAAAAATAAATGTTAAGCTCTTTTTTAATACTTTCATAAAGAATACACCTCATGTGTATTATAACATAATCATTTTTAACCAATCTTACAATACTGTTATAATTTGTAAACAAAAAATACGGTTTCCCGTATTTTTATTATCTATTTGCATTAACTGATTTCATTATTTGCTTAATTTGTGCTTCAGAAGGTTTTCTTCCCATCTGTAAAAACATTGCACGAATCATTTTTTCATTAATTGGTGGGTTTTCTTTTAATTCTTTCTCAAATTTTTTCTTTGTGAAATAGAAACCAAGAAAGCCTCCTATAACTAAACCTACTAAAGTAAACATTATTGAAGTCAAAAAATCCATAGATATGATTCCTCCTAACAGCAAACCTATTTTACTATTTTTATTGAAAATTTACAATAGTTTTATAAAAAAAACAATTTACTACACCATTACAGAGTAGGGATACTTTCTTTTAATACACTCTATACATGGATTATTATTATCCTCCGTATAAAATACCCCCTCTTTTATATAAAGAAAATACCTTTTTTTCTCTATACTATCTTCAAAACAAATACAATCATCTTCATAACATATGATTTCATTAGATAAGAAACTTTGTAAAGATTTAACAAATGATTTTGCATCTATAGTCATCAAAATCATTTCCTTCTGTTCCTTTTCCATCCCCATAATCTGCTTAAGTAATATTGGATATTTTTCAAACACTTCATAAAAGCAGGGATTTAATGGATAAATATAAGACATATAATCACCACTTTCATTCTAATAAAAAACGCTCAAAAAAAATGTCAGTTTTTGATATTTTTATTTTTTTTAGGTCTATATTCCAGAAAAATCACACTTAGGAAAATGAGAATTGCTCCTAACATCATCAATGGTGTCATCACTTCGTGTAACAACAAATAAGAAAATAATGATGCAAACAAAGCTTCCATAGAAAGAATTAGCGATGCACTGTTTGCACTTGTAAATTTTTGTGCATATGTCTGCAATAAGTATGCCAGCAATGTAGATACGAAAATCAAGTACGCAATATTACCCATAGCACGTAAAGGAATCGTACTTGGAGCTGTTTCAAATAAAAATGCACAGACACTAGATATAATTCCAGCCGTTATCATCTGAAGAGCTGTCATACAAATTGCATCCGTATGTGCTCCATATCTTTCAAGAGAAATAATATGCAAAGCGAAAAACACCGCACATATTATAGAAAGAATATCTCCTAACCCTAGAAACAAAGCATTCGGTTTCAATGTTAACAATGCAATTCCTATAACACAGATCATACTCGCAAAGATTTCTTTTCTAGTCGGTTTTTTATGATAAATAAACCATAACAAATATGGCACAAACACCACATTTGTTGCTGTCAAAAATGCATTTTTACCTGGTGTAGAATACACCAGCCCAAATGTTTGAAATGCAAATGCGAAAAATAAAAAAAATCCCGTTATAACTCCTTGCTTAATTTGTAAAGCAGACAATTTCTTTAATTTCTTCCAGCCCAAAACCAAAGGGAAGATAGACGCACCTAAAAATCGTATCATCATTACATAAAAAGGAGAAATCGTTTCCAAAGCACCATCCGTGGCCAAAAAACCTCCTCCCCAAATGATTGTTACCACCATAAGCAATAAATTAGCATATCTTTTTTTCATATATCCACCTCATGGGTAATATGATATCAAGTATAGTTACATGTTTCAATGTATTCTTTTCAATTAACACAATATTGTTATAAAAATATAATCAAATATTGATTTTAATAAATTTGTTCTTTATTTTCTGTATTTATATGCGTTATAATATTCTTTGTACAAAAAAGGAGTAGAAGTATGAAGCTGTTAGAAAATTATATTCAAACATATGGCGAAGCAATCAATAAAGATGTTTTAAAAGTAGATGCTTTTATCAACCATCAAATAGACCCAAAACTAATGATGGAATTGGCTAAAGACATACAAAATCACTTTCAAAATAAAACTATCACAAAAATTGTAACTATTGAAACTAGTGGAATTGCACCAAGTTTATTTTTAGGTTATTTACTTAATGTTCCTGTTGTTTATTTGAAAAAAAATCCATCTAAAATAACAACTGATGAGTGTTATCAAACACTTGTCCATTCCTTTACAAAAAACAAAGACTATACTGTCACATGCAGCAAAAAATATTTACACCAAGATGACAAAGTTTTATTTATAGATGATTTTATGGCGAATGGCGAAGCATGCATTGGAGCTATAAAAATTATAGAGGAAGCCCAAGCTGAATTGTGCGGTATTGCTATTATTATAGAAAAAGCATTTCAGAGTGGAAGAAAAAAAGTGGAAGAACTCGGATATAGTGTTTATTCCCTAGCTCGCATTCAGTCTTTAGATAATGGTAAAATCACATTTATAAGTGAATAATCCTAATATCTTTTATAACCTTTACACAGGCCTTTAGGCCTTTTTATTTACAAAATACTTGTGTTATACACATAAAAAGGATCTGGAACAGATCCAACTAATTATCGTTATGCTTTACTTGTAAATGCTGTACAACTTTAACAAGCATTGGTATTAAAATCAATTGTAATACAATATCTGGTATCGCTTTTACAAAAGCTGTTGTTAAAAATATTTCCAATGCATATGGTTTCCCTAAATAATCTAATAAAAGTAAGTTTGCAATACCGCTCACAGCACGTCCCAACAACATTGTTATTGGTAATGCGATATAAATATTAATCTTTTTCAAGAGCATTCCACTTATAAAACCATACGTCATCAATTCAAACATCATCGCAACGCCAGTAGGCATTAAAACTGGCATTCCTGTTAAAGAACTACTTATCAAAGGCGTGATTACTCCTAATAAAGCTCCATATGTTGGTCCACAAATAAAGCCGCATAACAAAACAGGAATATGCATAGGTAAAAAAACAGAGCCGGCTGATGGACCAAATATGTGAAATGCACTTGGCAAAATTAAACCAAGAGCTAAAAATAAAGCTGTTAATGTTAAGTTTCTTACTCTGTTATTCATTATTTATCCCCCTTTAATACAATTTTTTTATAAATCTGCATAACCTCTTCTTTCTCTTCCTCATTCATTTTTCTTTCATGAGCATCATGACCCTCTACTGTCCCCAAATGACCATCCACCACTTTTCCATTTTCAATACGAACAACAAGTGGCACATATAACTTCAAATCTCCACTTTCATCTTCCTTCATATAATCTTTCAGATATAAGCTTAACTCTTTTCTTTCTTCATCTGTATATAACAATTCTTTTTGACTGTCTCTTGTTTGCACATAGTATATCTTATCATGAAATTGTTTAGCAACTTCCTTTAAGATTGGAACTGCTTCTTTGCACCATGGACAATCTGGATAACCAAAATAAAATACAGCCGTTTCTTTTTCAGACATTTTATGAATCGCCTCTTCCATAGAAATTTTCATCATAAAATCCGTATCCACTAGATTGTCATTTTTATTTTCAAAGCCACAGATTCCTGCATTATCATCACAATAATTGTTTTTAGAAACTTCATCTTTTCCTTTTGAAGAGCAACCACTAATTAATATACATAACAATATCATCAATACTATTCTTTTTTTCATAAAGCACCTCTTTTTTTATGTATATTTTATTGCTTTTTCTCTTATTTGTCTATTTTCTTTATCTATAAATAAAAAAATTTAACCTTATTCTTCAAACAAAGACATTATCTGTATTCTAAAACTATAAATTGGCATACTACAACGTAAAACCATTTACGTTTCAATAGCAGAATCTATTGATTAAAATCCCTAGTTTTAATTTCAAAATTATCAATATATTCATCACAAGTGCAGAAACACGTAAAAAAGAATTGGCAATCCTGCAGGCAATTGGAATGACAAACAAACAACTATTTAAAATGTTACTATATGAAGGTTTCTATTACATTTGCATTTCAAGTATCGGTACGATGATTATCAAAGCACTTTTGAATATCATTCCTAACACCCTATATTATTTTATATATGTCTATCCTTTAAATAGTCTGCTGCTTCTAACTATCTTATTAATTTTCCTTTGTACAATAACAACAATGCTCATCTATAAAACATCACAAAAGAATCTATTAGTAAAAATATAAATATCAACATAAACTAGAGTTAAAAAAAACACATCCTTTTCAATTCTGATATGATCCCACTAAAGTAGACACACGAAATAAACAAACGTGTATCTATGGAGGTGGGATTTTTCTATGGGAAGAAAGCCAAAGTTATCAACAAAAGAAAAAGTATATATTTGTGAACAATATTTAAACAGAGAGAAAAGTGTAAGAGAGCTTGTCAATGATTTTAATATCGATAAGAAGACAATAAGTACATGGATAAAGATGTATCAGTCATTGGGACCTAGATGTTTCAACCATAAAACACATAATGCAAAATATACTAAAGAGTTCAAACAACAGGTAGTTCAAGCATATTTTGCAGGAGAAGGTTCTCTCGTAGATATTGCCATCAAATATGAAATTCCTTCATACAGTACTGTCAGAAGCTGGATTAAGAAGTATAATAACCTTGAAGAACTTAAGGATTATGATCCTAAGCCGGAGGTTTATATGAAAGATCGCAGCAGAAAAACAGCAAAAGAAGAACGTATTAAAATCGTAAATTACTGTTTGGAACACAACAAGAATTATAAGGAGACAGCTGAACTATTTGATATTTCATACACGCAGATATATCAATGGGTTAGAAAATATCTATCAGCTGGAGAGGAAGGTCTTATCGATCGTCGCGGACAGCACAAGACTGAAGAACAGCTAAGCGAAACAGAGAAACTGCAACGTAAGGTAAAACTTCTTGAGCATCAGCTTAAGGAAATGGAAATGGAGAATGAGCTCTTAAAAAAAGTACAGGAAATCGAAAGGAGGCGGTATTCTCCAAAACGAAAAACGAAGCGAAATACTTAGCTATCAGAGAACTTCATGAAGCAAAGAAATATAGTATCAGCTGGATGTGCAAACGATTAGGTGTTAAACGTTCAGCCTATTATAAATGGCTGAATCGCTCTATTACAGCCAATGAACAGGAAGATATGAAACTAGCAGAAATCATCATGGAATATCATCAGAAATATGGTGGGATTTTAGGTTATCGCAGAATGCGTATCTTCATCAATCGTAAATATAATAAGCACTATAATACGAAACGTGTTCGTAGAATAATGAGGATTCTTGGGATTCATTCTGCAATCAGAGGAAAAAGAACCTGTTGTACGGTTTCAAACAAGCTGAATCAAAAAGCTGAGAATATACTCCACCGAGAATTTGAAGCATCTGGACCAAATGAAAAATGGACAACCGATGTAACGGAGTTCAAAGTCCCACATTCGCAAGAAAAACTATATCTTAGTGCATTTTTCGATCTGTATGATCGTTCTATTATCGCATGGTCTATTAGTAATCGAAATGATAATGCACTTGTGTTAGACACCTTCAATCAAGCAATCAAGCTAAATCCAGATGCTCACCCGCTATTTCATTCAGATCGGGGTTTTCAATATACAAGCCCGGTATTCCAGCACAAGCTGAAGGAACAAGGAATGACGCAGTCCATGTCAAGAGTAGCGTGTTGTCTGGATAATGGTCCAACAGAAGGTCTATGGGGAATCATTAAAACAGAAATGTATAAGATATATGATATCCATAATAAAGAGAGCTTGGTGGAAGCAATTAGCAAATACATCGATTTCTATAATCATCAACGTTATCAAACGAGATTTGATTCAAAAGCACCAATGGAAGTAAGAATAGAAGCTATCAATAATGAAAAACCAAAACATTATCCAATCGCATTTAATCCAAGAATCGCAAAATATAAGGAGTCACTCAAAAACAAAACCCAATCAGCATGATGCCAATTGGGTAATAAATTTTACTTATTTAGTGTGTCCACTTGACAGGGACCAGATCATTCCGATGTGTTTTTTTGATTTTTGCTTTTTAAGCTTCCAGGCGTAAAATATCTTGTATACATTCTTCAACAGCTTCTTCTTTCGTCGCCCAGGAAGTCACAAAACGAACTGCAGTATGTTCATTATCCAGCTTTTCCCAAATCTGAAATGCGTATTTTTTTGAAAGTATATCCATTTGTATATTAGTTAAAATAGGAAATATCTGATTTGTTGTCGTAGATATAAACAATGGTATCTTTTTTTGTATAAATGCATTTTGCAACTTTCCAGCCATGTTATTTGCATGCTTTGCAGCCTTTTCAAAATTTTCATTTTCAAAAAGGCCAAGAAATTGAATTCCTAAAAGTCTTCCTTTTGCAAGAAGTCCTCCTCTTTGTTTGATCATATAGCGGAAGTCTTTTTTCAATTCTTCATTTACAATTACAAGTGCTTCTCCAAAAAGTGTTCCATTTTTTGTTCCACCAATATAGAAGACATCACATAATGAACAAAGATCTTCCCATGTGATATTATTATTCTGTGCCATTAGTGCACTGCCAAGTCTTGCTCCATCCATAAACAAATAAAGACCTAATTCTTTGCAGGTAGCATACAATTCCTGCAATTCCTCTTTTAAATACATTGTACCTATTTCTGTAGCATTTGATATATAGACCATAGTAGGTTTCACCATGTGTTCATCTTCATGATCTAAAACAACTTTTCTGACTGCTTCACTTGTTACTTTTCCATCTGTACCTTTTACTGTTAAAACTTTATGTCCACTCGCTTCAATAGCTCCTGTTTCATGCACATTAATATGTCCTGTATCTGCTGCAATAACAGCTTCATATGGACGCAATGCACTTGCTATAACGGTAAGATTTGTCTGTGTTCCTCCTACTAAAAAATGTACATCACAAGCTTTATATTGCAATCTGTCTTTTATTTTCTTTTTTGCTTCTTCACAAAAATAATCTTCACCATATCCATTTGTCTGTTCACAATTGCTTTTATTTAACAATTCCATAATAGCAGGCAGTGCACCTTCACTATAATCATTTTTAAAACTATACATCATTTCCATCTCCTTTATAGGTAATATTATACGTGAAATACATAAAAAAATACAACTGTCGTTTTCTTTTCAACAGCTGTATTTTTCTTTGTCTTTTGTTTCCACATGCAATTTGTGAAGCATTGGGAAGTATTTATTTTCCAAGATACAAAAGACGATTGACTTCCAAAACAAATCTCACAGATTTTATATCTCCACTTGTTTTTTCCATCATATATGACATCATATGTCATATCTTATCTATATAATAACATTTCCTCTAAAATACAAAATAGATTTGTCTTTTTTGGTAAATAAATGGAAAAGACAGCATTATCGCTGTCTTTGTACCTAATTTTCTTTTAATCCCATAATTTCTGGAGCAAACAATCTTGCGTCCATTTCTTTCAAATCCTCTGCAATAACAGGTTTGAATTCCATATGCGCCAATACATCTTTTTCAAGATCAATTCCTGGCGCTATTTCCGTTAACGTCAACACTCCATTTAATAGTTCAAATACAGCACGTTCTGTAATATACATAACTTTCTGTCCTGTTTGTGTTGCGTATTCAGCCGCAAACGTAATTTGTTCAACATCATTAATAAATTTCTTTACACGACCTTCCTGAAGAATATGCAGTTTGCCATCTTCTACAGAAATTTTTAACCCACCTGCAGTAAATGTTCCACAGTAAACAACAACAGGTGCTGTTTGTGTGATGTTAATGAATCCTCCACATCCAGCAATCTTAGGTCCGAAACGAGAAACATTGATGTTACCAAAACGATCACATTCTGCAAGTCCTAAAAATGCCTGTCCAAGTCCTCCACCATCATAGAAATCAAACTGATATGGCTGATCAATAATAGCATCTGGGTTCGTACAAGTACCGAATGCAGTTCCAGCCATTGGCACTCCGCCAATTCCACCAGCTTCTACTGTAAGTTTCAAACCAGGAAGTCCTTCTTCATTTGCAACATTGGCAATTCCTTCTGGCATACCAATACCAAGATTAATGATTGCATCTGGATCTAATTCCATTGCGGCACGACGACAAATGATCTTTCTTTCATTTAATGCCATAGGTGCAATAGAATCTACTGGTACTTTTACTTCCCCACACAATGCAGGATTGTATTGTCCAGCATATGTCTGCCAATGATTTTCAGGACGAGAAACAACAATACCATCTACATAAATTCCAGGAATCTTTACTTTTCTTGGGTCTAATGTACCATTCTGTACTACCTTTTCTACCTGCAGTAATACAATACCGCCTGAATTTTTAGCTGCCTGTGCAATAGACAAAGAATCCAAAGTAGCAGCTTCTTTATCCATAGTTGCATTTCCATCTTCATCACAATATGTTGCTCGAATCAAGGCAACATTAACAGGGAATGGTTTATAACGAAGCCATTCTTCCCCATCAATTTCCATAAGTTCAACTAAATCTTCTTTTGTTCTTTCATTCATTTTTGCCCCTTCCAAGCGAGGATCAATGAATGTTTTTAACCCTATCTTTGTAATTGTTCCAGGACGATGTCCAGCAATATCTCTAAACAACAAGGAAATGGTTCCAAGTGGAAGATTATATCCTTCTACTTTATTTTCAAATACAAGTTTCTGCAATGCAGGAATCAATCCCCAGTGTCCACCGATAATTCTTTTTAACAAACCTTCATGCCCTAGTTTATTTAGACCAAGTTTGTCAGTTCCATCTCCAATACCGGCTGAAAACATAATGGTTAGATTATTGGGATGTCCACTCTTCAAAAAGGATTCTTCAATACCTACTGAAAATTCTTGAGGATGTCCTGAACCAATAAATCCACCAATACCACAGGTAGCTCCATCAGGAATCATAGAAACAGCCTGCTCCAAGCTAATTACTTTACTCAAAATGATTACCTCCTAACAATGTATAAGTATATCTATATTAAATACTATTTGTTAGAGAAAGTCTTTTCTTTTGCTTTTTCTAAGAAACAAGTCATTCCATATGTCTGATCTTCCGTAGCAAAACAGTTAGAGAATTCTTCTACTTCAATGGCAATACCACTATCAATGTCAGTCTGTAAACCATTGTTAATTGCTTTTTTAGAATAAGCTACTGCGATTGGTGCATTCGCTGCAATACCATTTGCCATTTTCACTGCAGTTGCCATCAATTCTTCAGCAGGTACTACTTTATTAACTAAACCAATTTCATAAGCTCTAGGTGCTTTGATGTTACGTGCAGTATAAATCATTTCTTTAGCGATACCTACACCAACAGTTCTAGCTAAACGCTGTGTTCCTCCAAATCCTGGAGTAATCCCTAAACCAACTTCTGGCTGTCCAAAAACAGCATTTTCACTTGCTAATCGAATATCACAACTCATTGCAAGTTCACATCCACCACCTAATGCAAATCCATTAACAGCGGCAATCACTGGACATCTGAAAGTTTCGATTTTACGGAATACAGCATTTCCAAATCTTCCATATTCAGCAGCTTCTTCTACTGATTTGTCTTTCATTTCTGCAATATCAGCACCAGCTACAAAAGATTTTTCTCCTGCACCTGTGATAATCACACAATATACATCTTTATTTTCATTTACTTCATCCAAAGCAGTATTTAATTCTGTTAATACCTGTGTACTTAAAGCATTCAAAGCTTTTGGACGGTTAATTGTAATCGTAGCTACATGAGCTTCTACATTTACTAAAATAGTTTCCATGTGTATCTTCCTTCCTTAAACATTTTTAAAAAAGTGAACCCACAATTTCAATGGTAGTCATGTGAAATTATAGATTCACTTTCGTTACTTAAAAGACTTCTTATTTAGAATAGTCGTAGAATCCTACACCAGTTTTCTGACCTAGTTTTCCACCACGAACCATTTTTCTTAATAATGTACAGCAACGATATTTGCTGTCGTGAGTTTCAGCATATAAAACATCCATGATAGCAACTACAATATCAAGACCAATCAAGTCACCTAAAGCCAATGGTCCCATTGGATGATTAGCCCCAAGTTTCATAGCAGTATCGATATCTTCAATAGAAGCAATACCTTCCTGTAAAATAGTAGCAGCTTCATTGATCATAGGGATCAGAATACGGTTTACTACAAATCCTGGACCTTCTGCAACTTCAACTGGAGTTTTTCCTAATGATTTAGAAATTTCAATGATTGCTTCTTTTGTTTCTGCTGGAGTGTTAATTCCAGAAATAACTTCAACCAGTTTCATACGATCCGCTGGGTTAAAGAAATGCATACCGATAACTGGGTGTTTAATTCCCTTAGCAATTTCAGTAACTGATAAAGAAGAAGTGTTTGTACCAAAGATACAAGAATCTTTGCAGATACCATCTAAAGTAGAGAACAGTTCTTTTTTCGTTTCCATAATTTCAAGTACAGCTTCAACTACTAAATCACAGTCAGCTAAATCACTGTATTCACCAGCTTTTAGATTTCCTTTGATTTCACCAGCTTTATCAGCAGTCATTTTTTCTCTTGAAACTAATTTGTCAAGTTTTGCACCAATTTTATTAATACCATTCTGTGCCCATTCCAATTTAATATCGCATACAGTTACATCATAACCATTTGTAGCAAATGCATTTGCGATACCTTGTCCCATTGTTCCAGCACCAATTACACCAACTTTTTTCATGTTCATATCTCCTTTTTTTTATTATACAGAAAGGGCATTGCCCTTTCTGTTTCAACTAATGTTATGCTTTTTTAGCAGCAATAATTTCTTCTTTCAATAAAGGAAGAATTTCTTTTACATCACCTACAAATCCCATGTTGGCAATAGAGAAAATTTCAGCCTGAGGATCACGGTTGATAGCGATGATCATATCAGATTTTTCCATACCAGCTACGTGCTGACAAGCACCTGAAATACCGCAAGCAATGTATAGAGATGGACGTACTGTCTTACCAGTCTGTCCTACCTGAATATCTTTAGATGCAAATCCATCATCAACTACTGCACGAGAAGCACACATAGCTCCACCTAATTCATCAGCTACAGCCTGTACCATATCTAAGCAGTCTTCAGCACCACGACCAGCACCTACAAGAATATCGCATTTTGTAATATCAATACCTTCTACCACTTTAGCGATAACTTCTTTTACAACAACTTTTGCATCTGTATTTTCAAATTTTGGAGTAAATTCAATAACTTCTCCACTTCTTGATGCATCTGGAGCATCCATAGAGAATACGTTTGGACGAATCGTAGCCATTTGTGGACGAGTATCTGGACAAATGATTGTACCAAATAAGTTACCACCAAATGTTGGACGAGTTACCAAAAGTAAAGCTTCATCTTTCTTTTCAGGGTCCATTTCAATTTTTGTAGCATCTGCAGTTAAACCAGCATTCAAACGAGCAGCAACACGTGGTGCTAAATCACGACCTAATACCGTTGCACCAGTTAAGAAACTATCTGGTTTAAATTCATTGATAATCTGCGTTAATGTATCAGTATAAAACTGTGTAGAGTATCCTTCCAGCATAGCATCATCAGCTACGATAACTTTATCAGCACCATGTGCGATAACAGTCTGTGCCTGATCTTTGATGTTATGTCCAAGTAAAACACCAACAACTTTAAATCCCATGTGAGGAATGGAAGCCACTAATTTTCTAGCTTCGGAAATCAATTCGTATCCAACATTGGCAATAACGCCATTTCTTTGTTCAACGAATACGTAAATATCTTTGTATCCTTCAAATTTAGCCATTGTTCTTCTCCTCCTATTTTGTAATAATCTGTTTTTCTTTCAATGTTTTCGCAATTAGTTTTGCAGCTTCAGCAGCTGGCAGTTCATAAGTTTCAGTTTCTGCAGTTACATCTTTTGTAAATGTGTGATGTACTTTTGTTGGAGAACCTGCAAGACCAACTTTTTCTGCAGCGATACCTAAATCATTGAATGTCATGATTTTTACTTCTTTGGAGAAAGAATCAACGATGTCATTACAGTTCATGTAACGAGGAGAGTTCATTCCACTTAAAGTAGTTAATAGACATGGAAGTTTAGCTTCAATGATTTCTTCACTTTCTTCCAATGATTTTCTTACTGTAATTTTTTCATCATTGATATCAATGATTTTATCAACATAAGTTACCTGAGGAATGTCCAAACGTTCTGCAGTCTGAGGACCAACCTGTGCAGTATCTCCATCGATTGCCTGACGACCTGCAATAATCAAGTCATAACCAAGTTTTTCGATTGCAGCAGCAAGTGTACTAGAAGTAGCACAAGTATCTGCACCAGCAAATGCACGGTCAGTAATCAATACACATTCATCAACTCCACGACCATACAATTCTTTCAACATTCCACTAGCCTGAGGTGGACCCATAGAAACTACGGTAACAGTTGCCCCTGTTGTTTCTTTAATTTTAAGTGCTTCTTCAACACCTGCCAAATCATCTGGATTGATGATACTTGGAACACCGGCACGAATCAATGTACCAGTTACTTTATCAACACGGATTTCAGTTGAATCCGGTACCTGTTTTACAAGAACGATAATTTTCATGATCTTCATTCCTTTCCTACTATTTCAACATTGCTCCAGCGATAACCATACGCTGTACTTCAGATGTACCTTCATAGATTTCAGTGATTTTTGCATCACGGAACATTCTTTCTACTGGGTAATCACGAGTATAACCATATCCACCCATTAACTGGATAGCTTTTGTTGTAACTTCCATAGCTACTTCAGCTGCAAATAATTTTGCTTTTGCAGCTTCTACAGAGTAAGGTTTTCCTTCCTGTTTTTTACATGCAGCATCATAAACCAGCCATCTTGCAGCATCTACTTTTGTCTGCATATCAGCTAACTGGAACTGTGTATTTTGGAATTTTGAAATAGCACGTCCAAACTGTTTACGAGATTTTACATAAGGAACAACTTCATCAATCGCACCCTGTGCAATACCTAATGCCTGAGCAGCGATACCAATACGTCCACCATCCAGTGTCATCATGGCAATTTTAAATCCTTTTCCTTCCTGACCTAACAGGTGGTCTTTACTCAAACGCACATTGTTGAAAATCAATTCACTTGTTGCACTACCACGAATACCTAATTTCTTTTCGTGCTGTCCAACAGTAAATCCTGGCATACCTTTTTCTACGATAAATGCAGAAATACCATGGTTACCTTTCGTTTTATCTGTCATCGCAAAGATAATATATACATCAGCTTCACCAGCATTTGTAATGAAAATCTTTGTACCGTTTAAGATGTAGTCTTCTCCATCTTTCACTGCAGTTGTCTGCTGACCAGCAGCATCTGTACCAGCATTTGGTTCTGTCAATCCAAAAGCAGCTAATTTTTCACCAGTACATAAGTCTGGCAAATATTTCTGTTTCTGTTCTTCAGTACCGAATGCAAAAATTGGCCAAGTACCTAATGATGTATGTGCGGATAATACAACTCCTGTTGTACCGCATTTTTTACTTAATTCTTCTACTGCAAGAATATAGCTTAAATAATCAGCTCCAGCACCACCGTATTCTCTTGGGTATGGAATACCAAGCATTTTACATGCTTTCATTGTTTCTACGTTTTCACGTGGGAATCGTTCATCTTCGTCAACTTCTGCTGCAAGAGGTTTTACATCTTTTTCAGCGAATTCAGCGAATAGTTTCTTCATCATTTGTTGTTGTTCTGTTAACATGAAGTCCATAAGTGTTCTCCTCTCCTTGAATTTACTTGAACTAGTATAGGATTTATAAATGTAATTCCTGGAAGGAACCCATAATCCACTTCTCATTGTAGTCCTTTATCTGCCAGTAGTCAATACATTTGTTAAAAATTTAACAAGTTTTTATTTTTTTAAATTCTTACCGTGTACTTATTGTTTTCTATATAATTTATAATATAAAACATAACGAAATCTACTTTTTTATAACAATGAAAATATATGGAATTTCACTAATTATTTTTTTCACAAGATGTTGACATACAAATCTTTTTTCGCTATCATAATGGTGTGAAATACGTAACAACTACGTACACATAAAAGAAAGACAGGTAGAAGAATATGAAAAAAACTTATGTAATCAGTGCTAAACGTAGCGCTATCGGTAGCTTTCTAGGATCTTTAACAACTGTATCTCCTCTTGATTTAGGTACAACTGTTGTTAAAGCTTTATTGGAAGATGCCAAAGTAGCTCCAGAAAACGTTGACGAATTAATTTGCGGTAACGTTTTAGGTGCAGGACTTGGACAGAATATTGCTCGTCAGATTTTATTGGAAGCTGGTATTCCTGAAACTGTATGTGCACATTCTGTAAATATGGTTTGTGGTTCTGGTTTAAGAACAGTAATGGAAGGTGTTATGTCTATTCAAACTGGTTTTAACGATATCGTTATTGCCGGTGGTGTTGAATCTATGTCAGGTGCTCCTTACCTAATTCCTGCAAATACTCGTACAGGAAACAAAATGGGAGATTTCAAAGTTACAGACCACATGATTTATGATGCATTAACAGATGCTAAACACAAAATCCACATGGGTGTAACTGCTGAAAATATTGCGAAAAAATACAATATCACTCGTGAAATGCAAGATGAATTTGCTTATGCTTCTCAGCAGAAAGCTATCGCTGCAGTAGATGGCGGACGTTTCAAAGATGAAATTGTACCAGTGGAAGTAAAACTTAGAAAAGAAACTGTTATCTTTGATACAGATGAACACCCTAACCGTAAATCTACTCCAGAAAAACTCGCTAAACTTCGTCCAGCATTCATTAAAGATGGTACAGTAACAGCAGGTAATGCTTCTGGTATCAATGATGGTGCAAGCTTTGTTTTATTAGCTAGCGAAGAAGCTGTTGAAAAATATAATCTTACTCCAATTTGTGAAATTATTGGAATTGGACAGGGTGGTGTTGATCCATTAACAATGGGATTAGGACCTACTCCAGCAATTCGTAATGCTTTGAACTATGCTGATTTAAAATTACAAGATATTGAATTAGTAGAACTTAACGAAGCATTTGCTGCTCAGTCATTAGGAGTTATCCACGAATTAGTTGAAGAACATGGCATTGACCGTGAAGAATTCATGGCTAAAACAAATGTAAACGGTGGAGCTATCGCTTTAGGACACCCTGTTGGGGCTTCAGGTAACCGTATCCTAGTATCTTTAATTCATGAAATGGTTAAACGTGATGTTAAACTTGGACTTGCTTCTCTATGTATTGGTGGAGGTCAAGGTACAGCAGTTATCGTTAAACGTCCTTAATAAAAAAGAAACTGTGATGAATAAGAGAAAATTACTTCTCTGATAAATCACAGTTTTTTTATTGTATTCCATATAAAAAAACAGATGGTAATGGAACTAGTTCTCATTGATCATCTGTTTTTTATCGAAACATAGATTCATATCAATTTTTATATCGTTAATGATTGCATGTATACATACATATACCTGCCGCAACTGCTACATTTAAAGATTCAAAAGTTTCCATTTCAATTTTCACAAGTTTATCACATCTATTTAAAATCCCTTGACTTACTCCCTGTCCTTCATTGCCAAAAACAAAGGCATATGGCGATTTAACTTCAAGTTCCTGTAAATCTATTGCATTTTTTAAAGCAGTTCCATAGACTGCTATGCCCTGCTGTTTAAAATCAGTAAGAACTTCCTGTAAATCTTTTCGAAATACCGGAATATGGAAACATGCACCTTGTGTAGAACGAATAACTTTTTCATTATATACATCTGCACATCCTTTTGACAAGATAATACTATCATATCCAAAAGACAACGCACTTCGTATGATTGTGCCTAAATTACCAGGATCTTGTACATCATCTAGTATGATAATTTTCTTTCCATACGTTTCTTTTTGTTCTGGGTAATGACATAATGCCATAATATTGCTTCCAGAAACACTAGAAGATAGTTTCTTCATTATATCCGAAGTAATTTCATAGTGTTCATACATATCCCACGAAGTATTTTCTTCTACACTTATTACACACTCAATCAAACCTTCTTTATGTGCTTCTTGTAAAAGATGTTCTCCTTCAATTAAAAACTTTTTATCAATTTCCCTGTATTTCTTTTCTTTATATTTTGACCATTGTTTTACTTTGGCATTTGTTAAAGATGTTATTTTCATAAACTTCCCTCTTTCTATCGTAGCTATTGTACTTTAATTTTTAAAAATATTCAATTTTTATATGAGAGAATGTTAAAAACAGTGAATATCTATTTTATTCACTGTTTTTATACTTTATTTTAATACAGATGCACAACGTTCACACAATCCATCTTCTGCTGTAGAGTCTGTGATATTCCAGCAGCGTGGGCATACATGACCATTACATTTTTCTACACTTACCTGACATACATCATATGTTTTTAATTCTTCATTGCAAAGTTCAGCTTTAGAGACAATTAGCCATTGGTTAAAGTGAGCACCACAATACTTATTAATTAAAGTAGATAGCTCTTCATTCACATGCACTTTCACATAAGCTTCCAATGATTTACCTATGATTTTATCCGCACGTGCTTCTTCCAAAGCCTTAAAGACATCGCTACGTACTGCCATTAATTTTTCCATCTCAGCTTTAATTTCTTCATTTTCCTCAACATCAATAGATTCCAAGAAGCTTCCCAAGTGAATACTTTCATCTTCTGCGTGGAAGAAATCATTTACTTCTTCACAAGTGTGAACAAGAATTGGAGCCCATAAACGGACAAGTACATTTAAAGCATGATATAGAACAGTTTGTACCTGACGACGTTTTACATCATCTTTCTTTTCAATATACAAAATATCTTTTGTATAATCTAGATAATAAGAAGAAAATTCATTTGTCATCAATGTTGTCAACATACTTGTAACATCTGCAAAACGATATTCTTTATATGCTTTTTTAGCTTTTTCATTTACTTCATATAAACGAATCAGCATATATTTATCTAATAAACTTAACTCTTTTACATCTACTAAATCTTCTTTTGTAAAATCTGTTTCAGGATTGATGTTTGCTAGCAGGAATCTAAATGTATTACGTACTTTACGATAGTTTTCACTAACCTGTTTCATAATCTCATCAGACATACTGCAATCTGCCTGATAGTCTACACTAGCTGCCCACAAACGAAGAATATCTGCCCCATATTTCTTTGTGATTTCCCCAGGTGCTACTGCATTCCACTGAGATTTCGACATTTTAACCCCTTTGCCATCCATAACAAATCCATGGCTTAATACTTGTTTATATGGAGAATGTCCATGTACTGCAGTACCAATAATCAAGGAAGAGTTAAACCACCCTCTATACTGGTCGCTTCCTTCAAAATATAAATCAGCAGGATATCCTAAACCTCTATCCATCATAGCACCAGTATGAGAACTTCCTGAATCAAACCAAACATCCATTGTATCTGTTTCTTTACGGAAAATGTTATTTGGTGAACCAGGATGTGTATATCCTTCTGGAAGAAGTTCATTTGCTTCTTTTTCAAACCAGATGTTAGAACCATGTTCTTTAAATAATGCAGCTACATGTGCAAATACATTTTCATCCATAATTGGAGTATCATCTTCAGCATAGAAAATTGGAATTGGCACACCCCATGCACGCTGACGTGAAATACACCAGTCTCCACGATCTGCAATCATATTATGCATACGCTGTTCGCCCCATTTAGGAATCCAATCTACTTTTGCGATTTCATCTAACAACTGTGTACGAATTTTATCAATAGATGCAAACCACTGTGTTGTTGCACGGAAAATAATTGGTTTTTTTGTTCTCCAATCATGTGGATAGGAATGGGTAATAAATTCAAGTTTTAATAATGCTCCAAGTTCATCTAATTTCTGTGTAACAGTTTTATTCGCATCATCAACATATTGACCAGCTAACCATTCTCCACATTCTTCCATCATACATCCATGTTCATCAACATTACAATATGCTGGCAAACCGTATTTTTGTCCAATAAAGAAGTCATCTGCACCAAATCCTGGTGCTGTGTGAACACATCCAGTACCAGCGTCAGCTGTAACATGATCTCCAAGAATCACTAAAGATTCGCGATCATATAAAGGATGCTGGCAAGTAATCATTTCCAACTCACTGCCTTTATAAGTAGCAATTTTGTTTTTTACTGTCAATCCAAATTTTTCCCACAAAGAATCAACTAATTCATCAAGAACGATCAATTTTCCCTTTTCACTTTCTACAAGTGCATATGTATAATCTTTGTTCAAACAAATTGCCAAGTTAGCAGGAATTGTCCAAGGTGTTGTAGTCCAAATAACAAAAGATGTATCTGTATCTAAAACTCCTTTTCCATCTTTTACAGCAAATTTAACGAAAATTGTAGGTGATTTAATATCTTTATATTCAATTTCTGCTTCTGCTAAAGCTGTCTCACTAGATGGACTCCAGTATACTGGTTTTAATCCTTTATAAATCAAACCATTCATTGCCATTTTACCAAAAATATCAATTTGATGAGCTTCAAATTCCTTCTGCAATGTAATATATGGATGATCATAATCTCCTACTACCCCTAAAGATAAGAAACCAGCTTTTTGACGTTCTACCTGTTCCAATGCATAGTTATAGCATAATTTACGGAAATCAGATAATTCCATTTCTTTGCGGTTATGACCCAATTTTTGAATAGCTGTTTCAATAGGAAGTCCATGTGTATCCCATCCTGGAATATATGGCACTTTATATCCTGCCATAAATTTACTTCTTAAAATAACATCTTTTAAAACTTTATTTAATGCATGTCCTAAATGAATATCACCATTTGCATAAGGAGGTCCATCATGCAAAACAAATGCTTCACATCCCTCTCTTTTTTCCAGCATTTTTTCATAAATGCTCATTTCTTTCCAACGTTTCTGAAATCCAGGTTCTTTGCTTGGAAGCTTTCCACGCATTTCAAAACTTGTCTTTGGCATCAACAATGTATCTTTATATTCCATACTTAACATCCTCCTTATAAATAAAAAAAGCATCCATCTAAGGACGCTTAACGTGGTACCACCTTAGTTCTCTATACAGAGCACTCTACTTTTAACGATAAGTGTATCGAACTATCTTACTATGTTCAGATAATCAGCTCCAAAGTGATATTTTTGTATACTTCATATAAACTTACACCAACCGTTTACTCTCTTAAAATCCATAAACAAAAACTTGTCTTCTTCCTAGCTTTTACAATTCTTCTTTTTTCAATAGATTTAAATCCGGTATTGCAGGAGTCTCAAAATTTTCAAGAGCTTCCCTAATTCGTTCTAACTCCTCTTGCATATTTCCTTTCATATCTCTTGCTTCATTTCCTAATCTGGAAATATCCAAGAGAATTCCTCTTGCCATCATCAGCGCTTCTTTAATAATAGTTTCCGCATTCTGATTTGCCGTATCTACAATCATATTGGCTTCCTTCATTGCCATTCGTGCCATTTCTCCAGCAGCCTGCTCTTTAATATACAGGTTGTCACTTACTTCTTTGTACTTTTTTTCCAAATCATCTTTTTCTTTACTTAAACGTTCCATCATTACGTTGTTACATTCCAGTTTTTTTCGCAAAGATTCAATTTCCTCTGCCAAAGAATGTATATAGTCATCTACCTGATAACGATTATATCCATTTTTCATTGTGTCAAATACACGTTTTTCCATATCATCACCCTTGCTTACTGATATTTTCCCGTTTCGATCACTAAATGGTCTTTCTTCGTCCTCTTTATGACTTCCTTAAAATGAAAACGCCCATGTCCACGAATGGAAATAACACTATTATTATTGCATAAATATGAACTTTCATCAAGAACTATATGATTAACTTTTACATATCCTGCTCGAATAAAATCCTGTGCTTTTTTCCTTGATACATTAACAAGAGCAGAAACCAATACATCAAGACGCAAACTCGATACAATTAGATTTTTATAAATAATGTTTTGCGTATATTCAATTTTCTCATAATATGGCTGAAAATGCACACTGCATCGTTTTATTTTTGTTAAATTACAAACAATATAATTTTCTATTTCTGAATCAACAAATATATAAATTGCATTATCCTTGACCAGTAAATCCCCTAGAGTTTCTCTTTCTAACCCAAGATTTAATAGGGCACCTAGAAGATCACGATGCGATAAAGTTGCAAATTGTGAAGAATAAGTTGCTTTTAAACATGTAATTTTCATATCTGCATCTTCTTCATAAGGTAAAATTGCTATACGACAGCGTTCTGCTCCATCATACCCTCCATCAATTTTATAATACACCTGTTTTCCCAAAATCTGTTCACAAATAGAAATCTGATCTGGCGAAAAAAAGGGAGTAAGTATCCTTCGCTTCTTACGTTCACACTGTTCCAACAAGTCGTAAACGCGTTTGGCAAATTCCTCATTACCCCGAAAATGTTCCAGATATCTTTTCAGATATTAATCCTCATCTGCATCCAGACTGATTTCCCCATGAACGGCTACATTTTTAGGTGCACACAAAATAACATTATGTCCAATTTTCTGGATGGATCCATCTAATGCAAAAATTACACCAGTTAAAAAATCAATTGTTCTTTGTGCATAATCTCTTTGAAGTTTATGTAAATTGATAACAGCTGCTTTATTCTCTTTCAAGCGTTTTGCCACTTCTTCTGCTTCATCAAAAGATCTAGGTTCAAATAAAACCATTTTTGTATCGCCTGGCAAACGGTTTACTGCTTTCGATTTTGGCTGTTCATAAGCAGAAATAGAAGGAGTGTCCTCTTCCTGTTCTACTTCCAATACCTCATCTTCATCCATAGGTGCTATAAATTCTTTAAATTTCTGACCGATGCTCATTTGGCATACCTCCTATATATACTAAATATATTTTATCATAATTTTATCGTTATAAAAAGACTATTTCTATAATTTGTACACTTCGCACACAACATCCTATAAGTTTTGTATAAAAAAAGGAAAACAGCGGAAAACCGCTGCTTTATGTCTTAATGATCTGAACACTTATGTTCTCCGCAATTATGTTCTGTTCCATCATGATGATGGTTGCACATGCCACTTTGATCGTCTTTTAAAGTTCCTTTTATTAATTGTTCAATGATTTCATCTACATTTCCACTTGCCCCAGAAATCAAAGAAATACTATTTTGTGCAAGTGCATCTCTAGCTCCTTGTCCAATTCCACCGCATACCAGCATATCTACATTTGCTTCTTTTAGCAGTGTAACAAGTGCACCATGCCCACTTCCATTGGAAGACAGCAATTCTTTATTTACCAGTTTTCCATCTTCAATATCAACTAATAAAAATTCCGGACATTTTCCAAAATGTTGAAATACCATATTATTCATATAAGTTATTGCATATTTCATATTTAATTACCTTCCTTTATTTTGTATAAGCATCATCCGTAATATTAATATTAAACTGTTTCAAAAATGTATTTATATCATCTTTTACATCAACCGCTTTAACAACACGTATATTTTGACGTTTCCATGATTTTTGTGCAATTTCTGCATTTGGAATTCCTAACTTCTCTGGCGTTGCTTTTTGTACTGCTTCAACAATTGCATTTTCATCCTCTAGACTTGTTTTATTTGCGAATTCTTCCATCTTATCATAAGCAGAAGATAATTTTTCTTCGCTTCCTTTTTTAACAAACAAGGCTGCTTGAGGATAACCATATGAAGGTGTATTGTTCTTTTGCTGATATTCTTTTTGTAAATCTTTTAATACTTTTAATTCTATCCCCTGCTGTTTTGCCTTTGCAATTGTAGCTGTAACTGCAGGTTCTGCAAGTAGACCTGCATTTGCCTTTTTCGCAAGAAGAGTTCCAGATACTTCGTTCGCAGAACCAAAGTATTTTATCTCACCTTTAATCGTATCCATATCCATACTGCTCATCAAAACTTTTTGTGGTACTGCAGCCTCTCCAAAAGCTGCAAACATACCTTCTTCAGATAACGCAGATTCATCTGTTCCTACAATATACAAATTCCCCCAGGTAACTACACTATCTAATACATAATCCGTTTTTTCTTTTTCAATCAATGTTGCACCAACATTGATAGGAGCTACAACTGCATCATATTCACTGTCTTTTTTTGATAAAGCAGCAAGCAGCGCATCACTTCCCGCTACAGTTTCAACCGTTATATTTTCTTGTCCATATAAAGGCAGCAATGCTAAAGCTGGCGCCCCTTGCGGAACTAAGATTTTTAATGGATCTTCTTTTGTAGGTTCTTTAGAAGAGCAAGCAGTCATAGTCAATACAAGAGCTGCTGCAAGTACACCTTTTAAAAATCTCATAACTGTTTATTCTCCACTTCTTTTGTAAGCATTTCAATAAATTCTTCAACATTTACAGTTTGTGAATCTTTGCTTTGTGCACGACGAATCGTTACCGTATTATTTTCAACTTCTCCATCTCCAATTACCAGCTGGTAAGGAACTTTCGCAAGCTGTGCTTCACGAATACGATATCCTAGTTTTTCATTTCTAGTATCTGCTTTGCTTCTAAATCCTAAGGCAAGCAATTTTTCATTTAATTTTTCTGCATATTCTGCGTGTTTTTCATAATGTACAGGAATGATCATTACTTGTTGTGGAGCAAGCCAAGTTGGGAAGTGTCCTGCAAAATGTTCAATCAAAATACCGATGAAACGTTCAATAGATCCAAAGATCACACGATGCAGCATAACTGGACGAACTTTTGAACCATCTTTTTCTACATAAGTTAAATCAAAACGTTCTGGAAGATTCATATCCAGCTGGATGGTACCACATTGCCATTCTCTTCCTAAAGAATCTTTGATATGGAAATCAAGTTTTGGACCATAAAATGCTCCATCCCCTGGATTTACTTTATATTCTTTCCCTGCACTTACACATGCTGCCGCAAGTGCTTTTTCACTTTCTTCCCAGATTGCTAAATCACCAATATATTTTTCTTCTGGACGTGTAGAAAGTTCAATACGATAAGATAAACCAAAAATAGAATATACACGATCAATAAAACGAATGAGTTCTTTAACTTCGCTTTCAATCTGATCTGGACGCATAAAGATATGTGCATCATCCTGTGTAAATGTACGAACACGGAACAAACCATTCAAAGCACCACTTGCTTCATGACGATGTACCTGTCCAAGTTCCCCAATACGCATTGGCATATCCTTATAAGAATGTAAGCCGTTTTTAAACACAAGCATAGAGCCTGGACAGTTCATTGGTTTAATCGCAAATTCTCTATCATCTACCGATGTTGTATACATATTTTCACGATAATTTGCCCAGTGTCCACTTGTTTCCCATAATTCTTTACTCATCATGATCGGAGTTTTAATAAACTGATAGTTTTCTTTTGTATGCTCTTCATACCAGAAATTTTCTAACAAATTACGTAAGATCATACCATTAGGCAAGAAGAAAGGCATTCCAGCAGCGTATTCGCTCATCATAAACAATCCCATTTCTCTACCAATTTTTTTGTGATCACGTTTTTTTGCTTCTTCCAGCATTTCTAGATGTTCTTCTAAAGCTTCTGCACTTTCAAAACAAACACCATAAATACGCTGAAGCATTTTATTGTTGGCATCGCCTTTCCAATATGCACCAGAATGTTTTAAAAGTTTAAAGTTTTTCAACTGTTTTACAGTTTCAACATGAGGTCCACGGCACAAGTCAATAAATTCCCCCTGCTGATAACATGTAATTGTTCCATCTTCTAAATCAGAAATCAAATCAATTTTATATGGATCATCCTTAAACATTTCCAAAGCTTCTGCCTTAGAAATCTCTTTACGAACGATACGTTTTCCATCTTTCGCAATTTTTTTCATTTCTTTTTCGATTTTCGGAAGATCTTCATCTTTGATTACTTCATCACCTAAATCAATATCATAATAGAATCCTTCACTAACAACTGGTCCAACCCAGAATTTAGCTTGTGGATACAATCGTTTCACTGCCTGTGCCATCATATGAGCACAAGAATGATTTAAAACACTTAATGCTTCATTTTCTCTAATATCAATCATAATTTACCTCCCATACAACTAAAAAAAGACTGTCGTCAAAGGACGTCAGTCTAAACGCGGTACCACCTTTTTTCCTTATGAAACTCATAAGACTCTCAAAACCTATAACGCAAGGTATACGGCACACCTTTTCAGGGGCAACTCCAAGGTAGTAAAATCAGTATTTTTTCAAAAAGCTTTCACCAGCCGCTTTTCTCTCTGCATCAAAAATATCTGTTTCATGTCCTTTTCACTGTCTTTATCTGTATACTTTATACAACAAATATGAAGTAATGTCAATTAGTAACCTTTCTATTTTAAAATAGGAATCGCATTTGTATGCTATATTTAAAATACAAAATCTCCATCTTTGAATACAGGAATCTCTTTGCCATCCTTATTTCCTGTAATACACATATCTTCATTACCAAACATAAAATCAACATGTGTTAAAGAAGAATTCGCACCCGCCTGTTTCAATTCTTCTTCACTCATTTTAGTACCATTTTCTATATTCATAGGATATGCATCACCAAGTGCTAAATGACAAGACGCATTTTCATCAAATAAGGTATTGTAAAATAATATACCACTTTCTGAAATTGGTGAATGATATGGAACTAGTGCAACTTCTCCAAGATATGAACTTCCTTCATCAAAATTTATAAGTTCTGTTAGTGCATCCAATCCTTCTTTAGCATCAAATTCAACGGCTTTTCCATCTTTAAAACGAATCCAGAAATCATTGATCATTGTTCCATTATAAAGAAGTGGACGAGAAGCATATACAATTCCATTTACCCCATCACGTTTTGGCATAGAAAAGATTTCTTCTGTAGGCATATTGGGATTAAATTCTACACCACTTTCTGTTTTTTCACTTCCTCCTGCCCAAATATGAGTTTTAGGAAGTTCAACATATAAATCCGTTCCTAAAGAGTTCACGAAATGCAAAGAATCAAAATGATACGTATTAAGTTTCTGAATTCTAGACTGGAAAGAAGCATTTAATTTTGTCCATTCTTCAATAGGATCATTATCTTCCCTTACATGAACACTAGAAAGAATTCTATCCATAAGTTCTTCTTCTGCACCAATTTCTCCTTCAAATTCTGGGAATACTACATCTGCCCATTCCTTATTTGAAACTGCAATAATACACCACTGTGTTTTATTCAACATGGTGTATTCCTGTAAGTCTTTACTTAATATTGCTTTCGCCATTCTTGCTTTACTGATTTTAGATGCATCAACTCCGTTCATAATACCTGGAATTTCAGAAATGATATGAAGAATACATGCACCATCTTTCATCAAATCTAAGCGACTATCAATTTCCCAGGGATAGATATGCTGAAGTTCTTCATCACTCTGATAGAAATAGTTACTTCTATTTATATATTCATCCTGATAAAATACCTGTACCCTTTTCGCACCTGCTTTATAAGCTTCTTCTACACAAGCTCTTGTTAGTTCAACCGCATTGACAGAAGCATTAATAATAAGAATTTGTCCTTTTTGCAGATTAACTCCTTTACGAATTGCTAATTCTGCATATTTTTGAATCATACCTTTCATATCGAAAGCTCCTTCCTTTTTTTCTTATTTTATCACATATGTGATTTTCACTACAATATCAACTTCCTTCATTTCTAAATTCATATAATAGAAAAAATCCCGTTTTAAAACAGGATTTTCATAAATTATTAAACTTCAATAATTTTCATTGTATTAGTAGCACCGCATCCTACTGGATAACCTGCAACCAAGATGATTGTTTCTCCATCTTTGATTCCATGTTCTTTTGCAATAGTACGTGCTAACTCACATTCATTGTTCTGGTTGTTTGCAACTTCAGACAATACTGTTGTTACTCCCCAGTTCATAGCCAGTGAACGCTGTGTTCTTTCATCAAATGTAACAGCAATAACTGGTGCTTTTGGACGGTATTTAGAAATACGGCGTGCTGTGTTTCCACTCTGTGTAAACGCAATAACAGCAGCAACATCCAATGTCATAGAAGTATCTGCTACAGAAATAGCAATTGCATCATTTTTTGTTCTCTGGCTAGTTTTCATAGCATTTTTCAAACGTTCATGATATGGAAGTGTTGGTTCCATTGCTTTCGCAATGCGATCCATTGTTTGTACTGCTTCTACTGGATAATCACCTGCTGCAGATTCTCCACTCAGCATGATAGCATCTGTTCCATCTAATACAGCATTTGCAACATCACTTGCTTCTGCACGAGTTGGACGAGGATTCTGCTGCATTGTTTCCAGCATGTGTGTAGCTGTAACAACTGGTTTTCCTAGTTCATTCGCTGTTTTGATAATCTGTTTTTGATATAGAGGTACCAATTCAAAAGATACATCGACTCCTAAATCTCCACGAGCTACCATGACACCATCAGCCACTTCTAGGATTTCACGCAAATTGTCAAATCCTTCCTGATTTTCAATTTTTGGAATGATCTGAATATCTGGTCTTCCTTCTTCTTCCAAGATTTTACGAATTGCCAATACATCTTCTTTTCTACGAGTAAAAGATGCCGCAATGTAATCTACACCCATTTTACATCCAAAACGGATATCCGCATCATCTTTTGCGGAAACAAATGGCATGCTTAATTTAACACCAGGAAGATTACATCCTTTTCTGCTTTTCAATGTATGTGGATTTTCGATACGGCAACGCAACTCTCCTTCTTTCTTCTCAAGGATAGTTAAACGGCATTTCCCATCATCAATTAAAATTGTTCCGCCAACTTCAACATCGTTAAAAATTTCAGGACACTGAATATGGAATTTTTCATGAGTTCCTAAGATTTTTTCGCGAACAATTGTAACTTCATCACCTTTTTCATAAGTTTCCTGTTTGTTTTCGAAATCTCCTAAACGTACTTCAGGACCTTTTGTATCTAGAAGAATAGCTACATTTTTTCCAGTTTCTTTAACAACTTCACGAATATTGTTAATACGATTTCCATGTTCTTCATAATCACCATGAGAAAAGTTCAAACGAATAATATTCATTCCGTTTTCTACTAACTTTGTCATCATTTCTTTACTTTCTGAAACAGGACCAATCGTACAAATAATTTTTGTTTTTCTATTTTCAATCATACATACTTTCCTTTCCAAATAACTATTTCACTTCTACTATCCGATTTTTATACCAAACGTTCAAATAGATTTTGTAATTTCTTACGAGACTCTCTTGGCGTGTTCAAGGCTTCTTCAATCGGTACAGATATAATCTGGTTGTCCTTAATACTAACGCATTGTCCACCAATCCCCTGCATTAACAAGTCCACTGCTTTTTCTCCCATTCGACTTGCAAGCACTCGATCGGTTGGTGTAGGTGATCCTCCACGCTGCACATGACCCAATACGGTTGCACGACCGGAAAAACCAGTATTTAGACTAACTTTTTTAGCAAATTGATGTACATCTGTAATTTTTTCAGAAATTACCACGATTGCATGACGTTTTTTCTTAATCAAATCAAAATCGCGCAATCTTTCAAGTACTTCGCCTTCTTCAAAACCTGTTTGAGAAGTTATAACGATTTCAGCGCCACAGGCAATACCTGACCAGATTGCCAAATCCCCGCAGCGATTTCCCATAACTTCGACAATAGAACAGCGATGATGTGAACTGGAAGTATCTCTCAGTTTATCGACTGCTTCTACAATCGTTGTAAGTGCAGTATCAAATCCAATCGTAAAATCAGTACAGTTAATGTCATTGTCGATTGTTCCAGGTAAACCGATACAGTTAATACCCATCTCCGTCAATGCTAAAGCACCACGATAAGAACCATCACCGCCAATAACAACAATTGCTTCTATTCCTCTTTTCTTTAGCTGCTGAACTGCTTTTTTTCTAACTTCAACATCTTTGAATTCAGGAAGTCGAGCAGAACCCAAAACCGTTCCTCCGCGATCTATAATTTCCCCTACACTGGCTTTTGTTAAAGGTTCAATATATCCCTCTACCATACCTTTGTATCCATCATAAATACCGAAGACTTCGATTCCACTGTTTAACGCCACCCTGGTAACAGCACGAATGGCTGCATTCATCCCAGGTGCATCTCCACCAGATGTTAGAACTCCTATACGTTTTACCATATAAATTCCTCCATTCACGTCCTATATGATACCATTATCTGACAATTTTTACTAGCATTTATTTTCTTCTTGAACAACCTTTCACAAAAATTTCACAAGATAGTGCACATATTCTTTCAAGAAGACGCTGAGCTGCCATCGGCTCCTGCTTTTTGCTTCCAGCCATAGCCAATTTATCTTTTAATTCTTCTAAGCTGTAATTGCTTGTAAAAATTGTTCTTTTCTTGTTTTCCATTCTTGCATCAAGCAAAGGCAATAAAATATCATCCCTGCTCCATGAAGTAACACTTTCTCCTCCAATATCATCCAGCACAAGAACATCAACATGCTGAATCATTCGAATTCTTTCCTCCATGGCAGCTGGATCTTGAAACATCATTTTCAAATCTGCAATAAGTCTTGCTACATTCACAAAGGCAACTCCATACCCTTTTTTTGCATAGTAATTGCACATCCCTGCCGCAAGATAACTCTTCCCTACACCTGGTTTTCCCCAGAAGTAAAGCCCTTTTGTATCTTCTTCATCCATCAGTTTTTGTAGTACCTGCATAACAACGTGTTTATATTCCATACTTTCATTTCGAAGATCAAGCTTCGAAATATTTACCAAAAGATTTTGTTTAGGCATATCCATTAAACGATACTTTTTCTGATGTGCAAACAAGCTGTTTTCTTGCAGCTGATAGGAACAATTAACAAGTTCCTGAACCAAAATACCATCAACTCTTAACTCCATATATTTTCCATGCAAAGGCTGTCTGCAAAAACATAGCCCCTGACAATGCTTACATTTTTCCATGCTGTCACAATAATCTTGGAAACGTCCGCTATGATCATACACAAACGTATCATCCACAGCGTATTTTTTTCTCCATTCCAGCAAATACGGGTTTTGTAATAATTTTTGTACTCGCTTTTCTTTTGCACTTTGCTGCTCCTTGCTAAGCATAAAATTAAATTCCATTTTCTCCAAAGTTATTCACCTCCCAGCTGTTTCATTAAACGCTCTAATTCTTCCTCATCGACTTTTACATCATTAGACTGTACAAGGTCCTGATTATGATACCACTCAGGAAGTTTTTTCGATGAAACTTTATCAACTTTTTTCTGTTTATCATTTGCAATATGTTCAAAAGCTTTTTGAGAAGTATCAATTTGCAAGCGAACCCACTCTCCTGCAATTTTTTCTACATAAGATTTTGTAAGTTTCTGATTTGTCTTTTCTAATACATATTCTATCAAAACATTGACAACATCCGGCTGCATCTGAAAATCATGCAAAAGTGATTCAATTAATTTCTTATCTGTATTGCTGACAGCAATTCCTCTTTGCAGGTTTTGAAGGAAACGAACTGGTGGAAGTTTATAAATGTCTTTTTCCTCCTGTTTCCATTCCCCTTGAAAGCTTCTAGCCTTTCTTTTTAAAACCTCTAAATTTAAAGTATTATCTTTTAAATTCATGCTCTGTGACACTAACTTACGCATGGACATTTCATCAATTCCATGAATGGTCGCCAGCTCACCAATACAGCGAAGATTTTTTTCATTACGTGCCATTTGAGGAAATACCGATGTAGATAACCCTTGTAAAAAGCGATCATAATTAAATCGCAATGCGAATTCACTTTGGTATAATCCTTCTTCTTTCGGTCGGCTTTTTCGAAATGCTTCTTCTTCCTTTCCTTTCCATTCATCATCCAGAAGATTTTCAAAAGGAGCGGTTATTTCCAAATATTCGCTTTTATCTTCTACATTCAAGGCAAAACACAATTTATTAAACTCATAAACCTGCTTTCCCATTTTTTTCATATACAATCTGCCAAATACTTCGTGTCTTAAAAACTCATTTCCATTTTTTGGCACAAACAACTGATATACAAATCGATTTTCTTCTGCTTTGTAATATGTTTTCAACAACAGAAATTGTTCTAATACATGTCTGTTTTTTTCTATCAATGCAGCAGATAATCCACTGATTTTTTCAATTAATAAGTGATTTTTTATTTTTCTTGACCTTGTCGCAATCGCCATTAAAGTATGATACAAAACGGCGGCATCTTTTCCAATCAAAGGATAATACAGCATAGAAAAAGCAGCACTTCTCTCCATCGTCATTTCACCCATGACTTCTATACAGCACTTATCTTCTTTTCCAGCCATACACTTCCTCCTCGTCTTTACTTCTCCAGTATAGCACATATCTTTTGGTATAGGTCGTTTTTATTCCCATTATTCCATAAAATGACATCTCCACGCTTGATTTTTTCATCCTGCGATAACTGATGAGACAATCTTATCTTTGCCTCTTCTTTATCGACATGACGATATTTCACAAGACGTTCTAATAATACTTGTTCTTCACACGCAACAACCCATACTTCATCAAAAAAACTTTCCCAATGCACTTCAAATAAAAGGGGCACTTCAACAACTACAATTCTTTCCTTTTTTAAATCATTCAAAATTTGCATGATTCTTTTTTGAATCAAAGGGTGCAGAATTTTTTCTGCCTGTGTTTTGTTTAAAGGGTTTTTAAAAATCTCATGGCTCATCTTTTGTTTATTTATATTTCCATCATCATCTAATAAACCACTTCCAAAATGCGCTATAATTTGCGTATAACCCTCTTCTCCTTTTTCCAGCAAGGATGCATTGATTGCATCACAATCCAAAACAGGGATCTGTTTTTGTTTCAAGATTTCAATAACACTGGATTTTCCAGCTCCCATTACTCCTGTTAATCCTATTTTTTTCATCGTTTTCGCTGGCATGTCGGACAATAACAGGTTCCTCTTCCTGCTACAACAATCTTCTTGATTTCACTTTGACACACCAAACATTTCTCTCCTTTTTTCGCATGTACTTTTAACTTTAACTGAAATCTCCCATCAACTCCCAGACTGGAAGTATAAGAGCGAATCGTTGTTCCCCCTGCAGCTATTGCACCTGACAAGATTCTTCTCGCCTGATATAACAATTCTTCAAAATCTTTTTTTCGCAAATGTGAAATTTTTGTTTCTGGATGCATTTTCATCGCAAAACATATTTCATCGGCATAGATATTTCCAATACCAGCCATAATGTTTTGATCCAGCAGCACTGCCTTTAATACACTTGGCTTTTTATGCAAGAGGCGATATAGATACTGTGCATTTAATCTTTCATCAAAAACATCATAGCCAATTTTTTTAAAACAGGGATATTCTTCTATAGTTTCTTGTTTTTCATATAAATACATTTTTCCAAATTTACGTGTATCGTTATAATGCAGTTCTCTTCCATCATTCAAACTAAATACCACATGTGTATGCTTGTTTATTGGAGTATTTTGCTGCATCACATAAAATTTTCCTTCCATTCGCAAGTGAACGATCCACATATATTCACCTAAATCAAACATAAGGTATTTCCCATGACGAGAATAAGAATGTATGGTTTTTCCTTTTATCAATTTTGTAAATGTTGAAACATCCGGATAAGCAATGATATTATCCCATAATACTTTACAGTCAAGAATACTTACATGCTGCAACTGATGTTCCAATGTTCTTACAACTGTTTCTACTTCTGGTAATTCTGGCATAATTCACCTATTTTGCATCATACCATGTTTTTCCAATCGCAGCCTCTGCCACCAAAGGAACTTTTAACTTCATCGCATTCTGCATTCCTTCCTCTACAATTTTTTTCATAATATCAATTTCCTCTTCACATACATCAAAAATAAGCTCATCATGAATTTGTAATATCATACGTGATGTTACATTTTCTTCCTGCATTTTCTTATAAATCTGTATCATTGCAAGCTTAATTAAATCTGCAGCACTTCCCTGAATTGGTGCATTCATCGCTGCTCTTTTGCCAAATTCACGCATCATATAATTTTTATCATTAATTTCTTTTATATATCTTCTGCGATGGAATAATGTTTCCACATATCCATGTTCCTCACAAAAAGCAATTGTTTGATCCATAAAGGTTTTGATATTAGGATATGAAATAAAGTATTTTTCAATAAAATCATGGGCTTCTTTTCTAGTAATTCCCAGCTGTTCACTTAGACCAAAATCACTTTGTCCATACACAATCCCAAAGTTTACCGTTTTTGCACTTCGACGCATATTCGCATCGACATTTTCCTGCTCTACATCAAAAATCTGCATTGCCGTTTTGGTATGAATATCAATGTTGTGATTAAATGCATCGATCATTTGCTTTTCATCTGCCATATGGGCTAACATTCGCAGCTCAATCTGTGAGTAATCAGCAGACATCAAAACATGATGTTCACTCGCAACAAAGGCCTTTCTTATTTCTTTGCCTTCTTCATCACGTACAGATATATTTTGCAGATTTGGCTCAGAAGAAGATAAACGGCCAGTCTGGGTTTGTATCTGATTAAAAATCGTATGAATTTTTCCATCTGACAATACATGACGGCTTAATCCAACTGCATAAGTACTATAAATCTTCTGGTATTTACGATGTTCCAAAAGAAGAGGAATAATTGGATGTACATGTATTAGTTTTTCTAATACATCTGCAGCTGTACTTCTTTTCTTTCCTGCTTTTAACCCTAATTCATCATACAAAACCCCTGCAAGCTGTTTTGGAGAATTGATATTAAATTCCATACCTGCCAAATCATAGATTTGTTTCGCTAAATCTTCTATTTTTCTATTTGTTTCTTTCGCAATCTCATCCAGTGTAGATAAACTTGTAACAACACCTTCTTTTTCCATAGCATAAAGCACACGTGTCAAAGGAACTTCAATTTCTTCAAATAATTGTTTCATACTAGCTTCTTCCAGCTGTTTTGTGATATCTTCCACTAAGTCATACATCTGCATTGTCTGTGTACAAGCATATTCTATCTGTTCCTCAAAAGATGGAAGTTTTGGCTTTCCTTTTTTACCATAAACTTCATCTTTGCTCAATGTTTCATAAAATCCGTATTTTTCTTTTAACTTATCATAATCTGAAATTGTTCCATCAAGTAAAAATGCCGCAATCATCAAATCAAATACTACATCGCCACACTTCAATCCATTTTTATGACATGCATGATAAAAGTTTTTCGCATCATATACCATTAGTGCATCTTTCTGATTTAAATACGCTTTAAAAGTTTCATCCTTTTTCGCATCATCTAATTTTATATAAACACAATCCTCTTTATTGCATAATACAAAACCATATAACTGTGCATCATAATAGTTCTCATTATCATAATCAGCATATACAAAACCTGGTTTCTGACATAAACTTTCATCAATTTTCTGAACAACTCGATATTCTCTTTTTGCTTTCTTTTCTTCTTTTTTAGCTGTTTGTTTCGCAAACGTATTCATTTCATATTTCACAAAGAAATCATGAAGAGATTCTTCCTTTTCGCTTATCTTCATATCTTCTAGTGATAAAGGAATTTGCGCATCACAGCGAATCGTTGCCAAAAATTTTGACATAAAAGCATTTTCTTTGTCATTTTCCAGTTTTTCTTTTAACTTTCCTTTTATTTCTTCAATGTGAGCATATACATTATCCACCGTTTCATATGTATCCAGTAGTTTTAAGGCTGTTTTTTCACCAATTCCTTTTACGCCGGGAATATTATCGGCTGTATCTCCCATCAACGCTTTTAAATCAATGATTTGAGAAGGAAGAATACCTAAAGTTTCTTTCAGTTTCGCTTTGTCCATAACTTCCAGCTCACTAATCCCTTTTTTCATCAAGTATACATCTGTTGTATCATCAATCAGCTGCAGCAAATCTCGATCACTTGATAAAATATGTATTTGCACATCAGGATGCTGCTTTGAAATGGAGCCAATGATATCATCTGCTTCTATACCATCACATTCATAACGTGCAATCCCGCATGCATCCAAATATTCTCTTGCGATTGGAAACTGTACAATGAGCTCTTGATCGAGCTGTTTTCTTGTTCCTTTATAAGCATCATAGCTTTCATGACGAAATGTTGGTTTTCCACTATCCCATGCCACCATAACTGCATCTGGTTCAATCAAAGAAAGTGCCTTATTGATCATCGTAATAAAGCCATAAACTGCATTGGTTGGAATCCCATTGCTGGTTTTCATCATTCTTCCATATAATGTGGCATAATATGCACGAAAAAGCATCGAATTTCCATCTATTAACATTAATTTTTTCATAAATCTTCCTCCTAATACCCAGCTATTTAAAACGCACAAAGAAAGGTCCTTAGACCTTTCTTATGATGCGATAGCTTCCAGCGTTTCTAAATTTTCATACATGATAGATAAATAATCTTTTCCTGCTTCTTCATCTTCTTTACTTAACGAAGATAAATTTTTTAAATTCACAGGAATAAGCCCTAATTCATCAATCAGTTTTTTTCTTAACTTCACCATATCCTCAGGCAGATTATCTTCCATAGCTATATAACGCACATGATCATCTTTTATACGTTTCTTCATAACTTCCAGCTGATCTGCTGTAGGCAAAGCACCATATTTGCTTAGTACAATAGGGTAAACCTCAATACCATACGATTTTTGCCAGTTACCAAAACTTGGTGTCATAGAAACAAAGCTGATGTTCTCATTTGCTGTAGAGATTTTTTGAAAATCTGCATCTAAACGTGCAAGGTCCAATTCTAACTTATTATAATTATCATCAAAAATGGAACGATACTGTGGATATTTTGCATTCAGATATTCTAAGATATCACTTGCCATACTTGTCATAGCAACCGGATCCATCCATAAAAGAGGGTCATAATCATATGTCTCAATCGTTTGGAACAGCTCTCCATCATAATATGGTGTTTCCACACCTGTTGTCTGCCCGTTTACAACGGTACTTGTATAACGTTCAAATTTATAAATAGCACTTTTCGTAGCCAAATCTACCATATCAATATCATTCTCACGAATATCTTCCATATACATATTCATATAGGGCTCCAAGCCTCCGATATAAAACAAAGCATCACTGTTTTTTAAAATAGATGTATAGTTATCTTTGATCTGCGCACGCTGAATCATAGAATTTTCACTTATTGTTTCAACAGAAAGATTACTATAAGTTCCTGCAATACGTTCTACCAGATACTGTATCGGATACACTGTTGTCGCTACTTGAAAATGTTCTTTTTTACAACCACTCAGCAAAGTAAAACAAAGCAAAGAAATTAAAAACATTTTTATTTTCATACTCTCTGCCTCCTCACGGATTGATTATATCATAAATCTTATTTAATGCCTATTCTTTGGCACAAACTTCTCTAACAACCATGAGGTTTCTTCTATCCAGCCTCCCTTTCGATAAAACAAGTTATACCTTCCTCTATACAAGTCCTTTTTATGGTGCAGATACGGTTTTTCCTTGCAGGAATGAAGATAGCGGAAACGATAAAATTGAAGTGCTTGTAACGGAAGACTTTTCCAAGCTAAAAATAATTCTACAACTAAAAAAATAAAGACAATATATCCTGCATAAGCCTGAAATAAGCCTTTATACAGAAAAAACAACAAGACTAAAAAACTTGTCAAATACGTGCATTTTTCTGCTGTTTTATATATGCAAAAACAATGAAAAAAAACTTGTACCAGTCTTCCTCCATCCAAAGGGTAGATGGGCAAAAGATTAAAAAGCAAAATAGAAGCATTGATCATACATAAATATTCATAAAATATTTCTGAAATCATACCTGTACTGCATAAAAAGTCAAACAGCAAAGGCATGCAAACATGTGTTAGTGGTCCACTGCATATAATTAAGATTTCCTGTATCAAGTTTCCATAACCTAAATTTTTTATTTGTGCCGATAAGCCAAAAGGATAAATGGTAATTTTTTCAAATTGATAATGAAAAGCACACGCCATAAGAATATGTGCCATTTCATGAATACTTAAAATCAAAAAAATATAAAACATTAAATAAAAATATGCATAGTTTAAAAAAAGAAACAAATACACAACCCACAGCCAAGAAATATGAATCTTAGTTTTCTTTAAGTGCTTCATCATAAGCTATTAGTTTTTGATCTTTTAAAAAGTCAATGGTGACATAGGAGGTATATGTACCCAGTATTTTTTCTTTTAAAATCCTCTCTCCTTTTTTTACCTTCACTTCATCCAAATTCCCATATGTCGCAACGACTCCATTGTCCTGCTTTATACTAACACTTTGTTTATTATCTTTATTTGTTTGTACATGCAGCACAACCCCATGATAAACATTATAGGCAATGTTTGTTCCATTTGTATACTGATTTTCTTCTAGCGGAGTATACACAGGGGTTGTGGATACTGCCTCTTCCTTTAAGGAAAACCATTTTTCAAAAGGAATCCACTTTGAAAGATCATCCAGCTGTAATGTTTTTTCTAATACCGGAAGATCTAACAGATCCAATTTATTTGAAACAAGCAGCCCTAATACAAGCACACAGATACACATAGCAGCCATGATAACATGATAAAAAAAGCGAAAGAAAAAGACGGGTCTGTGTTTTTCTTCTCCATAACCACCTCGTCTTTTAGAAATTCGTTTTCGTACATCTCTTAATTCATCCATTTTCATCCCTCCTGCTCAAGTTTATGCAAGATAGAAAAGAAACATGTCTTTTTATCCAAACAGCTTTTGCAGAAGACTCTTTTCTTTATATTTAGGAAGTTCTACCCTTTCACCAAGCATATTTTTTACAATACTGTAATAACATGAATACAGTAAGGTGTCTCTTTTTAAAACAACTGGAGTTCCATGATTATTCGAACGCATAACTTCCTCATCATCAAAAACATAACCCAAAAATTCAACAGACAGCCATTTTTTTGCTTCCTCCAAAGGAACACTGATTCCTTTTTCAATCAAATGTACATTCATGCGATTCACAACAAAAGAAATTTCTTCCATCCCTTCCTTCATCAAAATTCCAATAATTCGATCACAATCTTGAAGTGATGTAACATCCAGTGTTGTTACCAGCACAGCCTTATTCACACAACGTATAGAGTATAAAAACCCACTTTCCATTCCAGCAGGAGTGTCCAGCAGCACATAATCAAAACTTTGTTTTAAAGACTGTACGATTTCTTCAAAATGATCTCCCTGAAAAGAAGCAATATGTATGGTTTTACAAGCTGGAATCAAATATAAATTATCCTGCTGTTTATCTTGTAAGATTGCACGTGACAATGTACATTTGCCATCCATAACATCTTTAAGATCATATAATACGCGGTGCTGCAGCCCCATCATAACATCCAGATTTTTAAGTCCCAGATCCATATCAATCATACAGACACGATACCCCATCTGTGCCAATATCATTCCAATACCAATAATCGTACTGCTTTTCCCTACTCCGCCTTTACCAGACGTTATTGCGATAGACTCACCCATAATTTCTCCTCCTTATACGACTTTGTTTTTAATTGTACTTCTTCATAATATACTTTCACAGGAGAGAAAAATGTCATATTTTGAAATTTCGAATCACATATGCGAACGTTCGCACATAAAGCTGATGCACAAAGAATATTATCTTCATAATATAAATCTATATTTCCTTCTACACATCCCAAAACATATAAACTACCTTTACAACAAACATATGCCTGAGGCTCAATATTTCCTAAAAGTAAAGTATCTTCGTTTAAAATATAACTTTGTCCATTTAAAAGCGTTTCTTCTCGTATATCTAATGTTTTGCTATTTCTGCAATTCCCCAAATCTATTCCTTCTATCAAGATTTCATGTTCACGACAAAAAGAAAATAAAGTTTGGATT
Organism: Amedibacterium intestinale; assembly: GCF_010537335.1. Taxonomy (NCBI): domain Bacteria; kingdom Bacillati; phylum Bacillota; class Erysipelotrichia; order Erysipelotrichales; family Erysipelotrichaceae; genus Amedibacterium; species Amedibacterium intestinale. The sequence goes on along the minus strand of NZ_AP019711.1, from coordinate 422,458 downwards.
TGTTTCTGTGCTGCATTTTCCAAATGAAAAAAGGCAGAAAACATCTTCTCTTGCTGAGAAGTAAATATTTTCAGCCTTGTGCTTAGTTCATTTAATTCTTCTTCAAAGTAAGAAGATGTCATATAAACATGAAATTTTCCATTTATTCCTTTGATTTTAAGTTGAACCATTGTATTTTTTCCCCTCTTCGTATTTTATTGGCTTTCTTTTCCAGATAATCCTCTTTGCTACGTTGAAGGAAAACAATCCCCAATACCAAAACCGCATTTCCAAGCAATGTTAATAATTCAAACTGTTCTGCCCACAAAAGAAATGGAATCTCTGAAATGCCTTGAAAGCTCATTACAAAATATACCAAAAGGTCTTTGACGAAAATTGTCACAATTGATAGAATTAACGATTCTATCAGTGTTTCTGTTAAATGTTTTGACCATAAGTGCAGTATGCAGGCAAGAAGTGTATAAATGATGGCATACAACAAAAACGTATTGGCAAAACAAAAATCATAAAACATCCCACATCCAAAAGCGAACAAACATTTATCTGTTAATGAGAACTTGCGAATCGTTAAGATCATCATACAAAATGCAAGATTTGGAATAAACAGCAGATCATTCACCAAAAATGTATTTGGAAACAAAACACTCAATATTTCATCAAATAAAGAACATACGAGAAACAAAACGACATGCGCCATATCTTATTCCCCTTTCTTACTTCCAATTACACGTACAATAGAAAATTCCTGCATATCATCAATTGGACGAACATAAATCGTTTGTCCGGTTTGATTATTCAAAGATTGTATAGAATCTACGGTTCCAACAAGAAGCCCGCTAGGATAAACACCGCCTTTACCGCTAGTAACAACCTGCATTCCTTTTTTCACTTTATCTGTATCATCATATAAATATACGACATAGACACCCTTTTTCACATCATAACTATACAATATTCCATCACTGCTATGCTTTTCATCAATATTTATTTTAATCGATGCATTGCTTTTTTTATCTTCACTTGTAAGAAGCTTTACAACACTTGTATAATCAGATGTACTTTCAACTTTTCCAATCATGCCTTTTACAGATTCAACAGCCATCCCTTCTACAATACCGTCTTTGCTGCCTTTATCAATTGTAATGCGATCATTCCATGTAGATGTATCTCTTGAAACAACATTTGCCGCAATACTTTCATAGCGTTCTTTCCCTTTCAGGTCCAAGGCTTCTTCAAGCTCTGTTATCCTTCTTTGTGCATCTTCATATTTTGCCTGATAAGAAGGCGCCTGACTCAATTCATAACGCAAAATATCATTTTCTTTTTTAACGCTCCAAAGACTCGCAAAATCATGTGTCCATTCTTTTATTGTTTCCACTGGATGATCAATTAAAGAATATTTCAGCATCGTAAATGCATCATACCCCAGATTGCTTGTAGTATTTCCATTTATACCTTGTAAAAGAAGTCCTATCATTAAAAAGAAAACAAGAACTCCTAAAATAATTTTCTGTAATCGATTCAACTTCACAACGACTCACCGCTCTCTTAAATTCTTTACTATTATACTTGTTAAACCAAAATAGTTCAATCAATAAGTCGCATTTGTCGAAAACTTATGTATGCATTTCTTGCGACAATAATATGATCCATCAAAGGGATTGCGACCATCTTTCCACTTTCTACAATATGATTTGTTAACTCAATATCCGCATTTGATGGTGTGGGGTCTCCTGAAGGATGATTATGAGCTACCATAATTCTTGCACAGCCCAAGCGCATAGCTTCTTTAAAAATTTCACGAGGATGCACACTGGCATTCGTTAAGGTTCCTGTAAACATCTGCTTATAAGATTGTATCTGATTTTTCTGATTTAAAAAAATCACATAGAAACATTCCTGATTACAGAAGCCAATTTCCTGTTGAAGCCAATCTACGACATCTTCCGGTTTTCCTATTTGTACTTTCTCTTGTATATCATCTAAAGCAATCCGCTTTCCTATCTCAAAAGCAGCAAGAAGTTCTACCGCCTTTGCTTCTTTAATACCCTTGATATGCATTACATCATGTATAGAAGCACTTCCCAAATCTCCCATCGTCTCAAATGTGCATAACAGCTCATCCGCAACCTCCAATGCACTTTTTTCTCTTGTCCCACTTCTTAGCAGCAGCGCTATAAGTTCTCTATTGCTTAAACTTTTTATTCCATTTAATAAAGCCTTTTCTCTAGGTCTTTCTTTTTCATTTAACTGTTTTACTTTCATTCCCAATTTTTTCTAAAGCCTCCTTATATTTTTTCTGTTTGATCAAGTCTGTAATTTCATCACTGCTTACTGTCACACTTTTTTCTATAAAACTGTAGTTTTTATCTGCTAATTCTTTTTGTTCTTCTTCAGTTTTCTTTTTATCCTCATTCACACCACATACCAAAGCTGTAACATCTCCCTGCTTCATTTGATAAACGTGAAAACCATCCTCCTCCAATTTCTGCTTTGCTTCCTCTAAGTTTTTTTCTTCTTTATACAATCCTACCTGATTCATATGTAATGTTTTTTGTGAAGAAGATGTTCCAATTACTGAAAACAACATATAGTAAAATGAAGAAAAAAGTATGGAAAAGAAAAGTGCAAGCAAGATAATAATACGTTTTCGATTCATATAAATACCTCCCAATACATTCTATGTATAGAGCATACAATTCATTCCCTCCATTTCTCCCTTATATTAATACGAAACAAAATACAGAAAATACAAAACATAATACAATTTTTTCAAAGAATTATTATTGACATTTAAAAGAATATCAGTAAAATAAGAGAAGTAATTGGAGACTTGTCCGAGTGGTTTAAGGTGCGATGTTGGAAGCGTCGTGTGGTTAACGCCACCATGAGTTCGAATCTCATAGTCTCCGCCATATAGTCATTTAAGCCTTTAAATAAAGGCTTTTTTTATATTTTTTCCACACTCAAAGAAAGCCCGTCATAAAAAGGTATGATCTTTATTTTTAACTTTTAAGACCTAAGACTATACGAAAAAAAAACAGCGTTTCCTAAACAAAACACTGTTAATCGAATATATTAATAATTTTCTTTTCCTAAATCATCAGGTTTTTTACTTCTGCTTACAGGCTTTAACACCACTCTGTAATGTGTACAAAGACTGCAGAAATCAGGATGAAGCATTGTATCATCTTCTACATATATCTGATTCTGCATTAATAGTTTTGCTAATTTTTGATAAGTATGTGTACGGCTGAATTTTGGCATCACACCAGCAGTACGAATATTATCAAATCCACTGATGCCATCAAACAAGTTTGATGTTAACATCGCATTCATCATTTCATAATATCTTCGATGCAGAAAATCCGCATTATACTTATTCCATAACATTTTATTTGATTCTTTCCAGTCAAAAGCCAGATTATCAACAAACTGAATACTTCCTACCTTTACATCATAAGGAAAAGCATTTAACATTTGCGATATAAAATGTTCATGCTGTGTAAAATAGCAGACATGCAATCCAAAATTTATCTTTATAGGAAACTCCTGTTTTTTCATATCTTTGATAAAGGCTTGATAGGATCCTATTGAGGTTTTTTCTATACGATCATACCATTCTTTCTGACAGGGATAAGAAGCACAAATTTCTCTATATAACAAGGAACATTCTTTAAATTTGTGTGTAGGTTGTAAAATCGTTATTTCATCTATACCATTATGTATAGCTGCTTGTACATACTCCATCAAATGCTCATAACTATACTCGCCTTGATATTCAATATGTGCATCTATCATAAGCAATCCCTCACTTTAATTTTCGAATTCTTCCAAATCCGATCGTTCCAGGTCCTGTATGAGTTAAAATGACAGCTTTAAATGTTCGCTGTTCTACCGGCTGTCCACATGCTTCTTCCAGAATTGGCTTTAATTCATCGCTCATCGCACGATTATCCGCATCAATAATCATCCAAATGTAATCTTCTGGATGAATATCTTTCGTAACTCTTTCAATACCTTCTCGATATGCTTTTTTTAAGGTACGAACTTTATCTACTAAATCAATAGCACCATGCTCCACACTTAATAATGGCTGAATTTTTAATAAACCAGCCAATGCTGCAGCGGCAGGAGAAATTCTTCCACCATTTTTTAATGCAGTTAAATTTTCAGGAATAATAACAGCATATAGTTCTCCGTCATCTTCAATCTTCTTCTTGACCTGTGCACAGCTATATCCTTCTTCCAGTAATTCTCTAGCCATTTTTAATACAGATACTACCGGATAACATACCAGCTCACTATCAACTACATGTACTCTTCCTTCAAACTTTTTCGATAAACCAATTGCAGTTTGGCAAGTTCCGCTTAATTTGTTAGAAAGTGGAAGATAAAAAACTTCATCATAATCTTTTAATAAATCTATCCACATATTCACCATATCTCCAATAACCGGCTGTGCAGTTTTTACCTGCTTTTCTGCCCGTAAGGCTTCTATAATATCGTTATCAGAAATCGTTTTACTATCAATATATTCCTTGCCATCAATTGTGATAGGCATTCGAAGAACATGGATATCCAATGCCTTCGCTTCTTCTTCTGTAATATCAGCACTCGAATCACACATTAATGCTATTTTTTTCATGGAATCACTCCTTGGTGAAATTATATCATTTTTATAAAAAAATTCAACAAAAGTATTTACAAACAAAATGAGATAAGATATAATATGACTCGCTCAAGCAAAGTCAGATATGGCGGATGTGGTGAAGTGGTTAACACAGCGGGTTGTGGTCCCGTCATGCGTGGGTTCGATCCCCATCGTCCGCCCCATATATATTATTTCTTTGTATGAGTATACATGGCGGATGTGGTGAAGTGGTTAACACAGCGGGTTGTGGTCCCGTCATGCGTGGGTTCGATCCCCATCGTCCGCCCCATATAGATAAGCAAATCTCCAGTAGGAGATTTTTTTATTCAAGTCAAAAAAAGTGGTCGTAACAGTTAAGTGATTTTTTAAAATTATCACTTAGGCTATTCGACCTTTTTCTTTTATTTTTTTCTTAGATTTTTATAAGGACAATTTACTGTTTTGGTTATTTTATCTGAATATGATACTTTTGAAATTAGGCTTCAAACCCATTTCTTTTGTATAAAATCAGAAATAACAGCAAAGTAATAATACATTCACTAGATAATATGCACCATTGTATCAGCGAAACGGAAATATTTGCATAAGATAATTTGTTAATTACGTTCATCACAATACCAGTAAATAAATACTCAGAGATGACTTTCATAAATGGAAGTAATTCAGAAAACATTGGAATCAACATTAAAATAATAACTGCTGGTGTGATAATTGAGCTCGTATTCATTTGATTTTTTGCAAAAATTCCAAATATCATCCCTATCATAGTACATGATAGCGTTGCCAAGGAAGTCATTAAAAGATAGATCATCCACACATAAGGATTCATCGTAACACCTAATAACAAAGCAAGAATAACATTGATAATTTCCACTTCAATAAGTATTGGAAATACTGTTCCTAAAAAATATTCAATGCCTCTAACAGAAGATGTCATAAGTACACGCAGAGTATTCTTTTCTTTTTCCTCGGCAAGTAATAAAGCAGTAACATACAATGCCATAGCGATATTAAACAGTACAGCCATTGATAATGCATACGTACTGACTTCCCCTATGATTGTTTTCATTAAATATCCATACCCAATTGAAAATAACATCATAATTAAAAAATTTTTACTCATTAACGCTTTGGCTTTCATTTCCATGATTGCCGATATTTTTCTTATACAAATCATTTAGTTTAACCCCCTTCCAGTAACATGTATAAACACATCTTCCAATGTTGGTTCACAGGAATGAAGTGCCTCAACCTTATCTTCCAACAGCCATTGCCTCATTTTTTCAATATCATTAGCCTTGTTTGATAAAATATGCTCACTGTCATCGTTTAAAATAACTTTATACTTTTTTTCCTGATTATGCTTGATACATAATTCTTTTGGACTTCCATACTCAACAATCACACCCTCATTAAGAAGAGCAACATGGTCACAAAGTTTTGTTGCTTCTTCCATGTTATGAGTTGTTAAGAAAATAGCCATTCCTTCATGTTTAAGCTCCAGCAATAAATTATGAATCGTTAAGGCCGTTGATGGATCCAATCCACTTGTAGGTTCATCAAGAAACAGTATTTTGGGTGTATGCAGGATTGCTCTAGCCAGGATCAAACGCTGCTTTTGTCCCTTTGATAATTGACTTGCCAACTTCATTTTATGCTCAAACAATCCTACTCTTTTTAGTAATACGTCAATTCTTTCTTTTGAAACATTCAAAATTTTAGAAAAATACTTCAAATTATCATATACACTCATTCTTTCATAAATTCCACTATTATCAGTAACAATACCAATTTGTTCATAAATCGTTTCATCTATGTTGTCACAATGAATATCTAAAACATATGCATCCCCTTTTGTTAATTTTAATTGGCCTGTTAGAATCTTAATGGTCGTTGTTTTTCCGGCACCACTTGGCCCTAAAAAACCTAGTATTTCTCCTTTATGTAAAACTGCATTTAAATCTTTCAGTACCACTGTTGAATGAAATTCCTTTGATATGTGTTGTATACGAATATATTCATTTTTCATCTTGTTCAACTCCTTTCACAATCATTATATTGTTTCCTAGAGTACAAAGCAGATTATTTCTTAAATGGTTCATTTATTTCCTAAACAGCATAAAAAAGGATCCCTATAAGACCCTGTTTAATGCTTCTAAAAGTTTTGATTTCATTTTTCTAGATACCAAACACATATTTCCCTGTATCCATACTCGATTATTTTTAAGATCAAGCTCATCAATTTTATCCAATGCGACTATGTAAGAGCGATGTATTTTTAAAAATCTGGGTTTGAGTTGCTGTTCTATATCGGATAGACTGCCAATGCATTCGATTCGATCATGTAATGCGTGAACAATCACAAAATGAGATCTCATTGAAGTTTCAATATACAAGATTTCATTTAAAGGAATATGGTGTATCTTTTCACCAGTTTTAAAAGTATAGTACTCTATAGGATCAATATTTTCCTGAGCTATCTGTGACACAATAGATTTCAAACAGTTACAAATAGATTCTCTTAATTTAAATTCACTGTCTTTGACAATATAATCAAATGCTTCAAGATGGTACTGAAACGTTTTGTATGCTAAATCCTTGTAACTTGTGATATAGACAATTGTGGCATGCGGATCAATGTTACGAATCGCTTTTCCCAAAAGAAAACCATCGTATTTCTCATTTTTTAGTTCAACATCTAAAAAATACAAGTTTCGCCTTGTTTTGCTGTTTGTGATATCCTTCATTAAATCAATAGGATTTGTATAACAAGAACAAACCATCATATCGTAATCTTGTATTAAAACTTGATTATCAATTTCTTTTTTTATGAAGTTTAAAATTTCGATTTCATCATCACAAATATAAATCTGTAACACACACATCTCCCCTAACTGTTAAAAATAATAATTTCCTGTATGAAACGATGATTACGACAGCTAACTTTATAAGAAATATTTGGATATTTTTCTATAATCGTTTCTAAACTTTGAAGACCAATTCCAGAATGGTCTTTTTTGGTTGTAAAACCACTATTATTTATATCATTAATATTTACTTCTTTTTCCACATAATTCTCTACAACAATTGTTAAAGAATTTTCTTCCTGTAATATCAGCAAGGTTAAATCATTATGATTTTGTTCCACTTCTTCTATTGCATTATCCATAAGAATCCCTAATATTCTTACTAAATCAATTGTTTGGATTTTGTTTTTATGCAGTGGGTACAACACTTCCAAATGAAAACTTATTTTTTTATGATAGATATCCGTAATCTTTTTAAATAGTAAACTTTTGACTTCGCTTTCGCGTATATTGGAAAGCTGCGTTGTTAATGCCATTTTTGAATCTATAGTATCATCAAAATCGTCAATCATACCCTGAATTAAGTTTTCAACCTTTTTGATATTCCCTTCCTTTGAATCAAGATAAAGACTAGACATCATATTCTTATAGTCATGTTTAAAAGCTCGCATGTTTTGCTGAATATCTTCTAAATCTTGAATATACAGCTGTTGCTGGTGTAATACTATTTGGTTATATTCATTCTCCTGCTTGATTTTTAAGAGATTATATGCATATTGAACTAAAACAATTGAAAAAGTGATGACCAGAAAAATTATCATAACTTCCTCTAATCGAAATTCTGCTTTGCCTTTTGGTATGATGATTTGTGTCCAGGCAAAAGCCATTATAATCAAAATAGAAATGCAGATGATAGATAAATAGGAATAATTTTTCTTTTCAAACTCTATCATGATTTCATTTAAATGAAGTTTTTTTGCTAAGAAATTTTGAAGAAGTGCGATCATAATTGCCATCAGTATTCCTAACAGAAGATAATATATTGATCCAGATGATGAAATCAAATATAAAAAGTTATTAAATCCAAATAATAAAAATGTATACATTGCCCATAAAATGGAAGTAAGAATTAGATTTATTTTTATATCTTTTTCTAAAAATAAATAGATTGATGATACTAAAACAATATAATTGGTTATATTAACATATGCCCATGACAAAATATCATTATTGCAATCATATAGAATCCATTGGGTTACTGGAGCTAATAGAATTTCAAAACAAAAAATATAAGTTATGACACAAAAAAGAATCGCCACTGCAAATTTAATGAAACTTATTTTTATATTTCTGACTTTCTGATAAACCCACATTATCCCAATAACACTTATTGAATTTACAAAATAAATTAAAATAGTATATAACATATCTATCAATGATTTTGTTAACATTAAATAGACCCCTCATTTCTTAAAGATATTGTAAAAGATGTAATTTTTATGAAGACATAACAATTCACAATTATAGTATATATACAAAAATATATGATTTTGAAAAGAAAAAATTAAATCCAGCTGTCAATATGGTCGATATGCGATACAATTTGATTGATAGATTCAAGCACTCGCCATACGAATGTAGTACAAAAAAACACCTCTTTCGCTTATGGAATCAGGTGTTTTTTTGGTATTTTTTACTTAAGAACTCTGATTCGTATAACTCATCCCACCTATATAATACTTTACATACACACTTGCCTATTTAATGTAATTTCATTCCATGTTTGTATACTGTAAAATATCTTCTATATTTTTTGTTAATGCCTTTTGAAGTTCTTCATTATTATCAGAAACTTTCCATACTCCATTTTGTTTTACTAAATTTACTTTCAAAGTAGTAATATGCTTGTCTTCACTTTTTTGCATCTTTTCAAACAAAATCTGTAAAACTTCTTGCTGTGCTTTTTCAGCTTCGTTCTTATTGCCTGCATTTTTCAATTTTTTCTCTGCTTCTTCTATTCCCTGTTTCAATGCATCCTTAAAACTATACATATTCAATTCTATACTAACTGCAGCATTATCTTCTTTTTCATAAACTTGCTCTATCACATAAGTGAATTGCATTACTTTATTTAAAACTTCTTCCTGCAGCTGTTCATCTATACCTGCTATATAATCTTCCTCTGTAACCTGATAAAGCTCCAGTTCTTCTTTTTCCCATAAAGAATACTCCTGTGCAACCGCAACATTATGATTTTGTAAAGCCTGTAAAAAAGCATCTGTAACCATCCTTGCATCTTTTCCTTTATTTCCATTACATCCGAAAAGTAAAACCATGACAAGACATAAAGCAACTCCTATTTTCCATTGTTTTCGCATAAATCACACCGCCTTTCTTTTTACATTTTTTAAGCGCTCTTCCATTTCCTCATACTCTCCAGTATAATTATGTCCAATCAAATACACACGATAAAAACATTTGTGATCTTCCCAAAGCAGTTTTTGATATTCCGCTTGTTTGCTGTATCGCACTTTATTATATAAGATACCCGCATGTTGAAGATATTTTTCAAAGGAAACAAATTTCATATATATCACCAAATCTATTGTAACAAAGAATAAAAGAAATGAAAATATCCATTCTAAAAATGAATGAAAGTGTATTCTTTTTTCAGAAAAGTGTTAAAATTAAAGTAAAGAAAAGGAGATGTCGTTTTATGACTACATTAACAGAAGATTTAAAAAAACTAATATTGGCAGGTATTGGTGCTGCCGCTGTAACCGCTGAAAAATCAAAAGAAATGATTGACCAGCTTGTAGAAAAAGGAGAACTTACCGTTGAACAGGGAAAGGTGTTGAATGAAGAATTAAAACACACCATTAAAGAAAAACTGACACCCGCACCAGACACAGAAACCATCTTACAAAATCTGGATACCATGAGTGTTGAAGATTTGGCAAAACTAAAAGAAAAAATCGAACAACTGCAAAAGGCTGACAATGAAGAATAAAGCTACTTCTACACTAAGCAGTAAAAAACGTCTTGCCCAAATCATCGGCATTCTAAAAAAGCATGAAATTAACAAAGGGATCGATCCTGTAAAGTTTCGTGAAATTCTAGAAGATCTAGGTCCAACATTTGTAAAAATCGGACAAATTATGTCCGCTCGACAAGACATGTTTTCCCAGCGATACTGCAAAGAGCTTATCAAACTTCGTGACAGTGTGGCTCCTATGGATATGGAAACAGTCATCGGTGTGATTGAGGATGAATATGGTATGAAGATGGACAAAGTATTTCAATCTTTTGAAACCACTCCTCTTGGAAGTGCTTCAATTGCACAGGTGCATAAAGCAAAATTAATGGATGGAAAAGATATCGTCGTAAAAATACAGCGTCCTCACATCTATGAAACTATGGAGCGTGACATTTCCCTTATTCGAAGAGCCGGCAACCTGCTTCACTTAAATGATATACTTGGAAGCGTTGTCGATATCAACATTGTATTGGATGAGTTCTGGCATACAGCAAAGGAAGAAATGGATTTTTTAAATGAAGCACAATTTGCCATGCGTTTTGAAAGCTTGAACGAAGATATTCGCTATATCTCTGCACCAAAGGTCATGATAGATGCTTCTACCAGCCGTGTACTTGTGATGGAATATATTGACGGTTTTGAAATTGATGATTTTTCTCTGCTAGAAAATAATGGCTATGACTGTAAAGAAATCGCAGTCAAACTGGCAGAAAACTATATTAAGCAAATCGTAGATGATGGGTTCTTTCATGCAGATCCACACCCTGGTAACATTCGTATTCGTGATGGAAAAATCGTATGGATTGATTTTGGAATGATGGGAGTGTTATCCAAACAGGATAAAGATTTAATGAAAAACGCCGTTATCGCAATTGCCAGTAATGATACGCAAAAACTTGTAGATGTCATCTTAACATTGGGTGTTCATAACGGACGAATTGACCATTCTCTTTTATATGATGATATTGAAACTTTTATGCAGAAATACTTGCATCTGGAATTACAGGATATCCAGCTCGGTGATGCTGTACAGGAAATTTTCTCTATTGCCCATCGATATCGTATTTCTATGCCAAAAGGTATCAGCATGCTTGCCCGTGGATTAGTAACCATGGAAAGCACAATGACACTTCTTGACCCATCTACGAATATTCTGGAAATTGCAGCGAACCATGTCAGTTCCCATATCCTAAAAAAAATAGACTTTAAAAAAGAACTTTCAACAAGTGGAAAACAGGTATGGGATGCCGCCAACCATTCTCTTCGAATTCCCGTCCAGCTATCTGAAGTATTTTCTACCATCATGAAAGGACGATTAAAAATCAATCTGGAAATCATGGATTCCACAGTACCTCTAACAACCGTAAATCATATGGTAAACAAATTAACTGTTGGCGTTGTCAGTGCAGGTTTGTTAATGGCAAGCAGTATCCTGTGCACAACACAAATGACACCTAAGATTTTTGGTATCCCTGCTTTAGGATTTATTGGTTATATTACCGCAATTGGTTTAGGATTATGGCTGCTTGCAACTGTTCTTTTAGAAAAGAGAAAACGAAAATAAAAAAATGTATAAACCCAACAGAAGACTATTTACTACTGTTGGGTTTACTTTTACTAATCTAACACAACTTCTTTTAATACTTCTCCAATTGGATCATGAATAATTATATCTGCTTTATGATCCATTGAAGTCATATCTTTATTAATAAGTATCAAATGTTTTCCTTTAAAATACTGTAACAATCCTGCTGCTGGATATACAACTAAAGAAGTTCCTCCAACAATCAGTGTATCCGCCTGAGCAATACAGCGAATACTTTCTTCTACAACTGCATTATCGAGCGCTTCTCCATACAGCACCACTTCTGGTTTTAAAATTTTTCCGCAATGTGGGCATACTGGAATTCCCTCTTTTCGATTTTCTTTCATTTCTTCCAATGTATAAAAACGATGACATCCACTGCATCGATTGCGATGAATGCTGCCATGCAGTTCTAAAACATGTTTACTTCCTGCTTTTTGATGCAGTCCATCAATATTTTGCGTAACGATCGCATCTAACTTTCCCATTTCTTCTAGTTTTGCCAGTGCGATATGAGCAGGATTGGGCTGTGCATTTTCATATACCATTTCACTGAAATAAAAATCATAAAATTCTTTTGGATGTGTTACAAAGAAATCATGAGAAATCATAACTTCTGCCGGATATGGATATGTTTTTTTACTGTAAATTCCACTTTGCGAACGAAAATCTGGAATGTTGCTTTCCGTACTTACCCCGGCACCTCCAAAAAATACAATATGTTCGCTTTCCTGTAAAACTCTTTTTAAATCTTCATACATCTTCCTCACGCCTTTCTAAATCGAATTGTACTTCCTTTTCTTGTTTTACATACTTCTATACCATCTGCAATATTTTCCTTTAATATCTCTACATGAGAAATAATTCCAACCATTCCTTTTCGCTTTGTCATTGTCTGCAAGATATGCAAAGCATCCGCAATACTATGTTCATCCAATGTACCAAATCCTTCATCAATAAACATCGCATCCAGCTGCATACCCCCATTTTTTGACTGCACAACAAAAGAGGTTGCCAGTGATAATGCAAGTGATACCAGAAACTTTTCTCCTCCACTTAACGATACCACACTTCGCTGTCCCATGGAATAGGAATCATAAATTCCCAGTTCTAATCCACTTTTTCGCACTCTTCCAATCGCTTCATCACTTCGATACAGCTGATATCTTCCATCATGAACCTGTCGCAACAGCTGATTTGCATATTGTAAAATTGTTTGCAGAAGCACACCTAATACATAACGTTCAATTCCCACTCCATTATCGCCACGCATTGCTTTTACAAAGTGCTGTTTCTTTAAAAATTTCGGCATCTGTACTTCTATAAGACGTTGTGTATCCTCTGCTTTTTTTAACGTAGCTCGATACAATTCCCATTGACTTCTTTGTTTTGCCGTATCTTCCTGCAGTTGTTTTAATCCATTTCTTGCCTGTTCACTTTCTTCTTCCAAAGCAGGAACATCCTTGCTTTCCATCTTTTGTAAACGTGCTTCTAACATTTCCTTTCGTGCACTTACTTCCACAACATTTTGTTCATAGCTTTGAATGCTCTCTTCCATTTTTAAAAGTATGTTTTCTTCTGGTATTTCTACAATTTCTTCTTTCTCTACTCCATATGTAAAACATTGTTTTACAAACCTATCTTCTGCCTGTTTCTTTTCTTCTTTTGCCTTTTTTTCTTCCTCTTGTGCATGTGCATAATTTTCTTTCACAGCAGCTTCCTGTAATTTCACTTCTTCAATTTGCTTCTGTAACATCTCTATTTCTTTTTCATACTGCTTTTGTTTTTGTTCTGTCTGCTGGTAGTGCTTCTTTATAACTTCCATAGAATCCTGAGAATGCAGCTGACTTGTTTTCTGTTTCAAAGTAGCACTATATGCGCTGTTTTCTTCTTTATATGTGATAGATTTGTTTTGATATTCACTTTTTAATACATACAGTCTTTGGATTTCGTTTTGTATATTTTGCTCATCCACCAGCAAGTTTTGCCACTGTTTTTCTTTTTTCTGCATTATTTGAAGATTATTTTGCACAGTCTCAAACTCTTCGTTCGTAAATGGTTTCTCCAATAACTGCAAAATTTCTTTATCAATCTGTATACAACGCTGTTTTTTCGTTTGTATAGAAAGGTTGATTTCTTTTAGTAAGTCCTTTTGTTTCTGATACTGTTCTTTCGCCTGTTCCAGTTTTTCTTTATATGTTTTTAATTCCTGTAAATCAACATACATATGAGAAACATGTGCATAGGAAGGATGATGCAAAGAACCACATACCGGACAAGGTTTTCCTTCTTCTAAATCTTTGGAAAGCTGCAGCGCAGCTGTTTGTAAATACTGCTGGTACACTTTTTCATGTTTTGCATCTGCAGTTTCAACTTCCAATTCATAGGATTTTCTCTTCTCTTCCTGCATCTGCTGGTTCTGGATTTCTTTTTCTAATGCTATATTGATACTTTGTTTTTCTTCATCCAGTATTTTTGCCTGTTCCAGCTTTCGATGTCTATTATCTATATCTTCTTTGCTCTGTAATTCCTGTTTTAATATTTGTATATCCTTCTGCATTGCATCTTTTTTTCTTAGCGTATCTTCCAAAAGCCTACTAACGTTTTCTTCTTTTTCCAGTATTTCTTTCTGCTGTTTTTGATGTTCTTCCCATGTTTTGTTTAGTATCTCTATTTCTTTTAAAAGGACCATATCTTCCTGTAAAGATTGATATGTTTTTCTGCATATTTCCTCATGTTTCTGTAAACTTTCTACCTGCTGTTTTCTCTCTTTCTCTAAAGAACTTTCCTCTTGTATCTTTTTTAGTTTTTCATATGCCAACTGGGATTGCTGCATCCTTTTTTCATATTGTTTTGCAGCTGTATCATATGCATGATAATAAGGAAGAATACCCTGCAGTTTTTTATAATGAGCCAGCTTTTCTTTTTGTGCATTGATGGTAACTTGTTTTTCTTGTAATGTATCCAGTTCTTTCCTGCACGTTTCAAATGCCTGTTCATCTTCATTTCTTTGTTTCTGTTCTACAAGTTCTTTCTCCAAACACGCTACCTTTTTATTTTGTTTTATGAGTTCCTTTTTCTTTTCTTCCAGCTCTGTTTTCAAAGAATCCATAGTTGCTTTTGCCTGTTCAATAGATTCTTCTTTTAACGTTTCCAGATAGATTTGCTGTTTTCCCTGCAGATCATCCAGTTTCTGTTTTTCTTGTTTTATGTATTCTACCAGCCACGCGTTGATATTTTCCCAGTGTTCCATCTGAAACAATGTCTTTAATATTTCTTGCTTTTCTTCACTTTTGCTTGTCAGAAACTGTTCAAATTTCCCCTGTGGAAGCACCATGACCTGTACAAACTGTTCATAGCGAAGTCCAATCAGTTCTTCTGCTTTTTCCTCCACATTTTTTAGTTTTGGATTCTCAAAAAACGGAAGAAATTCTCCATTTACAATTTCACCGGCATCGACACTGCTTTTCCATACTTTTTCTTTGTTTCGCTTTGTCTTTACCTCTACTTTTCGCACAAAACGATATCGTTTCCCTTTTAAAGAAAATATAAATTCCACAAATGTATGTATATCATCACTTGCAAAGCGAGAGCGCATCGCTTCCATACTTTCCCTTTGTCCACCACTGCTTTTTCCAAACAATGCAAAGGTAATCGCATCTAAAAGCATCGTTTTCCCACTTCCTGTTTCTCCCTGGATCAAAAACAAATGATGGCTGGAAATATCGGAAAAATCAATTTCCTGTTTTTCAACATAAGGTCCAAACGCCTGTATTACTAATTTTTCAGGAAGCATACTCTTCCTCCTTTACCGCTTTCTGTGCTTCATAAAAAAGCTGCATTTCTTCTTCATCTAGTTCTTCTTGAAACATATCCTTAAAAAACTGTTTCACAATACTGTCATCCTGCATGGTTTCCATTGTCTGTAAATCAACACCAATCCGACTTTGTGTTTCCTCGTGTATGCCGCTTAACTGTAAAATCCCTTCGTGAAGTTCTTGAAAATATTCCATCATATCGATCGTTGTCTGTTTATCTTCAATTTCTATTTTCACATAGCTTTGTGTGTCATTATCTTGTTTTAATTGTGTGATGACATCCTCTAATTTTCCACTGTATGTTTTTAATGAATGAAGAGGCTGTATACATTTTTCTTGAATTTCACCATTATCTGTATCATAAATTAATACTTTTTTCGCATAGGAAGCTTCTGAAAATGAGTAAGGAAGCGGAGAACCACTGTAATATGCGTTCTGTCCTGCTTTTTGATGACGATGAAGATGCCCCAAGGCAACATAGTCAAACTTATCAAATACCGTGGAAGAAACCATCCCACTCCCTCCTATCGTTGCGAAACGATCACTTTCACTCACGCTGGCATTTGCCATAAACGTATGCGCAATCGCAATATGACAGACATCTTTCTTGTTTAATTTCTCCTCTAAATCGTTTTGGATACATAAAAATGCTTCCTCTTCATCTTGGATTTCAACGCCATAAAGATTCGCAACTGTCTGCGGATGAAAGTAGGGGATAGGATAAAACCATGTATTTCCTAATATAAGAGGTTTTACTTTTTCTTCCAGTTTTCCATATACATGCAAACCCATTGGTGCCAGCAAAGCGGAACAGGATGATAAACGTACTGGTGAATCATGATTTCCCGCAATGACTATCACCTGTTTTTGTAACTCCATACAAAGCATATGCATGCACTTATCATAGAGTTCGATGGCTTCTTTACTGGCAAGTGTCGTATCGTAAATATCTCCTGCAATGATGATCACATCGATGTTTTCATCCATCACAATTTGTTTTAACTGTTTTATAAAATCATATTGATCTTCCATTAAACTTTGTTTATGCAATGCAATTCCCAAATGCCAGTCGGCAGTATGTAAAATCTTCATAAAATATGCTCCTTTCCTGGTAAAGAAAAAGCAGAGCCAATCTGCTTTTAATCATTTTCACTTTCTTTTGGAGTCGATACCGGTGTTTTATCAATTGTAAAATCCTGATTATTCTCGCTGTAATCTCCAAAAGACCATCTCACAGAGAATGTATTATAACTTCCAGACTCCTCATTCCAGAATATTTCATATACCGTTTTTGCGGTTATGATTCCATTTTCTTCTTTTCTAGTTGTTCCATTATATTGCAGATAATTAAAAGGAAGTTCTTCATCTAAAATCAGCATCTGTGGTTCTTTTACCGGATTTTTTTTCTCATAGGTATACGTCAATGTTATTTCCATTGAATTTTGTTTTGTTTTTATATCCTGATGGATATAAGTTACATAATTTACAAACACATTTGTACTCTTCTTTATCTGCTTTCCTTCTTCATCTGTTATTACTAAAGTAAATGTATTATTTCCAGTAGGAATTCCATACATCTCTCTAGACAGTGATTGAGAGCTATAGCTTGTAACATCTAATAGTTCACGATCTTCTAAAAATAATTTAACACTTTCGATTGCAGACTGATTGCTCGTATAACTCCAGTTAAAATTTATATTTTGTGTAATGTTATTGTATTTTCCTTCAAACATAGTAATAACAGCATCCTGATTTTCTTCTTCCTGAACTGGTGTATTTGGATTTGAAATCATTTGCTGTGGAGAGCGATTCTTTAAAAATGTATACATAAATAAAGATACAGATATCAAAACTAAGCTGCTCATTAAGATAATAAAAAATCCATTTTTCTTCCAAAAACTACGGGAATCTTTCAATTACATCCCTCCCTATTTTCTTTTATTATACTATCTTTTTAAAGAAATACCACTCTTGACATAGGAAATCCAAAAAGAAAAAAGCTCCTTCCCTAAACAAAGAGGAAAAGAGCATCTATATTCTTATTTTGCTGGCACTAAAGGAACTACAATTCCATCATATTCATCTTCAATGAATTTCTTAACATCTTCACTATTTAATGCATCAATCAAATCCTTGATTTTTTGATCATCTTCGTGTCCCTTCTGTACTGCAATGATATTTGCGTATTTCTGTGCAGCTTCACTTGTCTTATCTTCGGTAGCTAATACTTTATCAGAAATTTTGGCATTTAATGCATTATTTCCATTAACAACTGCATAATCCAAATCCTGAATATTTTTTGCGCAGTTTTCCGCAACCATTGGTTTTACTTCTACGTTTTTTGGGTTTTCCACGATATCATTAATTGTAGCATCAATTCCTTTACCCTCTGTTAATTTAATGATTCCATTAGCTTCCAGAAGTTTTAAAGCTCTACCACCATTTGTTGGATCATTTGGAATACCGATAACTGCTTTTTCTTTTACATTTAAATCTTTATGTTTCACAGAATAAATACCTAATGGTTCAAAGTGTACAGCAAATACACTTGTTAATTCTCCTTCTTTTTTCGCATCGCTCATCCATTCTTCAAGATATGGTTTATGCTGGAAATAGTTAGCATCTAAGCTTCCATCAGCTAAGCTTACATTTGGACGATTATAATCCGTAAACTGTTTAATATCTACGCTATATCCTTTTTCTTCTAAAACTGGTTTAATATGATTTAAAATTTCTGCATGCGGTGTTACACTGGCACCAATTGTCAAAGTTTTATCTTCTTTAGACTGTGATGATGTTCCTGAAGCACATCCTGCAAGCAATACTGCTGCACATAAAGTTACAAATAATTTTTTCATTTTCATTCCCTCTTCTTTCTTGTCTTTTTGTTTATCCTATATTTTCAAATATGCATATAAGCTGCACATTCGACAAATACGGGCATGTTGTTTAAAATGATGTTTCATACTTCTATCCTCTTTTCATCATCCTAATGTGTTGTTTTTCTTTCTAAATAGTTTCCAATACCTTGAATCAAAGATGTTATGATCAACAAGACGATGACACAAACAATTGTTGAATCTGTTTCATAGCTATAATATCCATAACGAATTGCGAAATCTCCAACTCCGCCACCACCCATGGCACCAACCATAGTGATATATCCAATAATCGCAACTAAGGTAATCGTAGTGGCACGTATTAATGATGGAATACTTTCTTTTAAATATACTCGAATAATAATTTCGAAAGGAGAACATCCCATTGCCTGACTAGCTTCAATCAAGCCTCCATCTACTTCCGATAAAGCAGATTCTACCTGACGTGCGAAGAAAGGTACAGAACCAACGATCAATGGAAACAATGCACCTCTTACACCAATGCTTGTTCCCATGATAGCTCTTGTTGCAGGAGTTAAAAAGGCAATTAAGATAACAAATGGAATGGCACGAAATAAATCAATAATCGTTCCTAAAATTGAATAAACAATTTTATTTTCTAAAATATTCCCTTTTTTTGTTATTACGAGAATGACACCAAAGAAAGTTCCAAAAATTAAAGAAAATAATCCAGTAACCCCAAGCATCACAAAGGTATCTATAATGGATTGAATAAATTCTGGCATTTTTTCAATCAAATTAGGAAATAACTGTTCTAGCATTTGTTAATCACCTCCACATCAACATCATGTTCCTTCATATAATGCAAAGCCTCATCTACCTGTTCTCCACCAAGAATCATAATCAAATCTCCTAAAGGGATGTGATGAAGTACTTCCACATTTCCAAAAATGATATTCGTATTTACATTAAATTTTCTGGAAATTTCACTAATTAAAGGTTTCCCTGTTCCAGTTCCTCCATAATGCAAACGAACCAGCACTTCTCCACTTTGTAAACGTGTTAGATCGGAACCTTGTTCTACCATTTCATAAATCTGACTTAAATTTGAAGTCGATGCAATGAAATTTCTAGTAACTTCTGCATGGGGATTTGTGAATATATCTACGATATTTCCTTCTTCCACTACATGTCCATTTTCCATCACAGCAACACGATCACAAATTTCTTTAATAACTGCCATTTCATGTGTAATTAAGACAATTGTAATGCCAAGCTCTTCATTTACTCTTTTTAAAAGCTTTAAAATACTTTTTGTAGTTTGTGGGTCAAGTGCACTCGTTGCTTCATCACATAGAAGAACTTTAGGACTGTTTGCCAAAGCTCTGGCAATCGCAACACGCTGTTTTTGCCCTCCACTTAACTGTGATGGATAAGCATCTTTTTTCTCTTTTAAATCCACCAATTCCAGTAATGATAGAATTTTTTTATCTTTTTCTTCTTTGGAAAGTTTACTGTCTTTTAATGGAAAAGCAATGTTTTGATACACTGTTCTGCTTTTCATCAAATTAAAGTGCTGAAAAATCATTCCGATTTTTTTTCGAACCTCTCTTAGTTCTTTCGCACTTAATGACATTAAGTCATCATCTGCAACCAGCACTTTTCCTTCCGTTGGTCTTTCCAGTAAATTGATACATCTTACTAATGTTGATTTACCTGCACCGCTAAAACCAATAATTCCAAAAATTTCTCCGTCTTTAATATGCAATGTAACATCTTTAACCGCATGTACATTCCCTGCTGTTGAAGAAAATGTCTTACTAACATGTTCCAGACTAATCATAGTTTCCCTCCTGCATCAGCTATAAAAAAAAGCTTTCATCCCATAGGACGAAAGCTGACTTCGTGTTACCACCTAATTTTATCTATATCTCGCAATATAGACCTCTTCAAGTACGTTTTCTAATGAAAAGATACTCTATCGCTATAACGGGCGAACACGTTGCAGCCTCCTGAATTTCATTCGACTGCACAACTCCAAGACCATTTTCAGCAAATTCCCTTTATTTCCTTTCACCAAACGGAAACTCTCTAGAAAAGTTCCAATGCCTACTCTTCTTTTCAACGTCATTTTATATCTGCTTTAGATATTACTCCTTTTTTATATATTCGTCAATAGATTTTTTCATTTATTTAATTTTATACTTCAATTTATAAGTTTTCCCTTCACTTTCATCATCAAAATACTCAGTATAGCTAAGTTTGATTTTCTTTGCAGAAGAGGAAATGATAAAAACCAGACAACCATGAATTTCTTCTTGCGGTTTCAATGCATACTCATCTTTCAACTGATACTTTACCCCAAAATTATTTTCTGCTTCAAACGGTCCATCTTCATCAAAAGTAATCATAAAATCATCTTTATACATCATTAAGATTTCATTCGTAATATTTTTAATAGATAGATGCAGCATTAAAAACTGTGCATCATCATCTACGACAAAATCATTTAATTCCTGCCCGCACAATTCGATTTTCATAAGCTTACATGTAAAAAAAAGCGTTTGAAATTCATTGATCATCGCAGGATTTGGACTATAATCTTCCGTTAACAATATATTTTGACGTTCATAATTATGCTGAAGAATTTCCATACCTATCACCTCTTTACCATACTATATGATAAAGGAATGGAAAAATGTCGAAACATGCTTAAATGATTAGATTTGGAAAAATATGAACTCCGCTTTTTATAATATGAGAAAAATGACATTCCTCCATAACGGAAAAGACTTCATTTATATGATTTCCATAAACAAGCAAAACATCGCCTTGCCTTCCTTTTTCTAAAACCCCGGTATTTACCCCTTTTAAACATCTGGAAGGATATAGCGTTAATGCTTTTAATAATGTCATTGCATCTGTTTGCGAATGCAGATGTAATAATCTTGCCATTAAAAGCTGATCCTCTCCTTTCATGATAGAAGAGGCACTGCTAATACAAAAGCGTTTCTTTTTCCATTTCTTTGATGAAACAACAACCTCTTTTACACTGCATAGCGGATATTTCATATTTTGTAAAGAAGTAAGTTTCCAGTAAACATCCTGGATATTAGAAGACAGTTGTTTGCATCCATAAGTTAATACCCCTTTTTTACTTGCCAGATATAATTTTTCGCGAAGTTTTCTTTCTTCATCAAAAGAAGAATAGTTAACATCTATATTACATTCTATAAACGCAGGAAAAGCAATTTGATTTGTGCCATCAATGATACGTGTATCACTGTCAATGTATCTAGAACCATCTTCCTCTCCTACATATAAGATTTCATCATGATGAAATGCAATGGCTCCATGTGTATAAATAACATCTTCTCCTTTTTTCCTCTGCATTGTATAAATCTTTTCGATATTTCGAATCAGCAATGTTGCTTTTTTCATTTTATCACCTAAACCTGCTGTACATTATAAGCGAAATATGTAAAAAAAGCTATGAAAAATTATTCGTTACTGCACATAAAAAGGACTACACGTCCTTTCCAGACCGTTGACAAAGTCGCTCTTTGAGCAGACTTTGTCATTCGGTCTTTTTTTATCCCCACTTTTGTATAAAAAACAGGTGATTTTAAGCTATCATTTACCAAAAATCACCTAGTAAAAGGAATCTTTCTACCACTTTTTTTAAATTGGTTTTATATATTTTCAAAATATATAGTTTGTCAACAACCTGAAAAGGACTACACGTCCTTTCTTTCAATATTTCGTACATAAAACTTTTCATATACATTCACAAAGAAATTGCTTTTCCCACTCTTATAATAGCGAACGATCATGATCGTCAACAAAATACCTGCGAATGTTGCACATAAACAATCCGTAATCGTATCATGAACCCCTTGAGAATAATGATTGATACAGTCATTATTAAAGAAAATCAGCATGGCATATTCATAAAATTCCCATAACTCTGCAACAGCGATATTAACTGCATTGATAAATACCAAAAACAGTGTAAAATATTTCTTTTCTTCAAATGCATTTGTTTTTCGTATCGCAAAATACAAAATAACGGCAAGTGTTGTAACAAACCAGCCACTTGTAAAATGCAGCACCTTATCAAATCCAAAATAACTATACCAGCCAAAACCACTTCCAATTAAAGAAGCAAAGTATACAAAAATAGTAGATATAATATAAATTTCATAAACCGGTTTCAACTTTAAAAGTTTAAATCCAATTGGTACGATTAATGGTGTTATACATGCGACCAATGTCATGCCAAGAGCTTCATAATCCTTTTTTACAAAATTCATATAAAATCCTGCTGCTAAAGTTAGCACATATATCACAGCACATACATATAAAAACCTTTTCAAAAATATTTCTTTTTTATTTACTGTCAACATGTTTTACATTCTCCAGCATCTTTAATTTTAAATCCAGAAGCTTTTTACTTAAATCAACATAGTATGTCTGCGGATATTCAAAACGCTGAATTTCATCCCAAATTGTTGTAAATTCCTGTTCACTGTATGCACGCACATCTTTTAAATTTGGTACATCATAGACAAGTTCTCCATTTACAAATATCGGTTCCAACAAGTTTTTTACTGTATAGGTTCCTTTCTCAATGGTTTTATTTTTCCAGCTGTTCATCTGATGATAAATTGTCAAATCTTCATTTGGATCAAGCACTTCTCCATGCAATGTCATCAAATCCGCAAGTGCTTTTCCACTTTCTTTATCATAAATACGATACAAGTCTTTATATGCTGGATTGGTTACTTTTTCAATATTTTCACTAACTTTGATTTTTGGAATCATTTCCCCATTTTCATAAATGGAACTCATTTTATAAACGCCGCCAAAAACCGGTGTTGATTTACTGCAGACAAGGTTTTCTCCAACTCCCATACTGTTGATTTTTGCCCCTTGCTGAATCAAAGATTGAATTAGGTATTCATCTAAAGAGTTTGATACAACGATATTGCAATCTTCCATACCAGCTTCATCTAATGCTTTTCGTATTTTTTTGGACAAATATGCCATATCACCGGAATCAATACGTACCCCCTGCATACGATAGCCATTTGGCTCTAAATATTCTTTTGCGACACGAATGGCATTAGGCAAACCACTTTTTAATGTATTATACGTATCCAGCAATACCGTACAGCTCTCTGGATATGTTTTCGCATAAGCTAAAAATGCTTCATACTCACTGTCAAAAGACTGTACAAAAGAATGTGCCATCGTTCCTAAAACCGGCATCCCAAACTTCTGTCCGGCATACGTTGTTGCAGTCCCTGCAACACCACCAATATAAGCCGCTCTTGCCCCATAGTTAGCAGAGTCAAAATTATGTGCACGACGTGCCCCAAATTCCATAATCGCACGTCCATCAGCTGCTTTTACGATGCGTCTTGCCTTGGTCGCAATTAATGTCTGATGATTTACACAAAGAAGCATTGCAGTTTCTAAAAGCTGTGCTTCAATAATTTTTGCACGTACTCGAATCAATGGCTCATTTGGGAAAACCGGCGTTCCTTCTTTAATCGCATAAATATCTCCTGTAAAAATGAAATGACGAAGATAATCTAAGAATTCTTCTGAAAACTTATGCAAAGAGCGAAGATAGTCGATATCTTCATCTTCAAAGTGCAGATTTTGAATATAGCCGATAATTTCCTCTAAACCTGCAAAAACTGCATAGCCTCCATTATCTGGATTTTTACGATAAAACAAGTCAAAAGTAACAATGCGATCCTTGTGATCACTGTTAAAATAGCACTGGCTCATCGTTAGTTCATAAAAGTCCATGACAAGACTTAGATTTCTTTCATCTCGAAAATCAAATTTATAATCCAAACTTTCCATTAACAATTTTCTCCTTTAAATCCAGCAACGACTTGAATTCCGTTTGCTTCCATATTTCGAATAGAAAATTCATTCCATTCAACTGCATCATGTACATCATCGATATGATACGTATCTATGCAGTCCATAGGAATTATCACACGCTTCTTAGTTTCATTATGCTCATTTAACCATGCATTCAAACATAAAGCAAACTGCATAATACAAATATCACTGCAGCATCCGCAAATCACAATATCCTGATACATAGGCATTCTTTCTTTTAAGAACTGCTGAAAATCGACACTTGTAAATGTATTCGTACTATTTTTATGAAACAGCTCGTGAACATATGGATAAAGTTCTTCTACGACTTCACTTTCCCTGGTTCCAATCACACAATGCGATGGATAGGATAGAAATTCTCTTGTTTTTGGCGGATGGGCATCTGCCACAAAGATTGCTCTTCCCACTTCTTTATCTAGTAAATCACATATTGGCTGAATGGTTTTCGAAATTGCTTCATCATGCAAAGCTCCTTCCTTAACAAATCCATTGATCATATCAACAACAAAGATAATCGGATCTTTTAACTGCGCAATATCCATCTTTGTATACTTTTGTATAAACGCATCACTTGTTCTTGCCATGCAATGACCTCCCTGTACTACACATTTTCTTCTATTATAGACTTTTTTTTTATGATTTAAAATAAAAACAATCAGAAAACACATATTTTTATGAAAGTTTTATATAAGATATAAGATTTATTTTTTACAGTGGCTGTATAAACAAAAATGAGAGATGCACCAAACACCAATGCATCCCCCAAATTTTTACTTGTGTAATAGAATTATTTTTAAGTTTTCCTACATTATTTACTTTATCTTATTCATATAACCTGAAAGCTCATTTTTTTCAAGCATAGTACTGGTACCAATTAACATGATAGATTAGATTAAATCGATCCATAACCATAGTTTATTTAACCAATACATATAAAGAAGAACATTCAATAAAACAAAGAGAAAAAATGGAAGATACAAAAAGATACGATATAAGGAATTACTAGCATTGCCACAATACTTGTAAGCATGACCTTTTTTCCATACGTATGATATAGTGCCTGTAGTGTCATAATGCAAGGCACACTTAATAAGATATAGACAAGAAAACTGAATGCTCGAAGATTTCTTCTTTCATCATGCCACAGATTTTGAATATAAGATGTATCTTTTTCCTGCGGTTCTTCTTTTGATAAAAACAGGGTTTGAGAAATACTGGTGGTTGTTCGTTCCTTAATATCTTCCCATCCAAGTTTTACATGTTCTTGTTTTTGCTGGGTTGATTGCAAAGAAGAAAAATAACCAACAATTGTTTCTTTCGCAAGAATACCACCAGGAAGCGAAGCCACACATTCCCAGCGATTGCCAAAGCCCAGCGGTTCAAAAAGGAACGACACCTGTTTTGCCCCTTTCGCAAGCAAACTATCTTCTATATGCTGTGTTGGGCTGTAACTAAAGCACCATAAAATACACATGGCAAAAAGGACGATGCCACATGCTTTTTTTACATAGGCCTGCACTTCTTTTTTGGCTTTTTTCCAGATAATTGACAACCGCGGCAATCGATAAGGAGGAACTTCCAATACAAAGATATCTTTCTCTTTTTTTCTGTCTCCATGATATAAAATAATACCAAATACAAGTGCAACTAGAATTCCTATACCGTATAAACAAACAAGTACAAATATTTCTTTATCTGGAAAAAAAGCTGCACAAAATAAAGAGTATACTGGAAGTCTTGCCCCACAAGACATAAATGGTACAAGAAGAGCACAGCGTTTTTTTAATCCTTCCCCATCCAGTGTCTTGCTGGCATAAATCGCTGGCACATTACAGCCAAACCCCATCAGCAATGCCACAAAGCTTTTTCCACTTAAATGAAACTGACGCATGATACGATCTAACAAAAAGGCAATGCGCGCCATATACCCACTTTCTTCCAATATTCCAAGGGCTATATATAAACATGCCATCAATGGTACAAAACTTAATACACCGGATAATCCTGCCAGTATACCATCCACAAATAATTGACGAATGAGCGGAAAATCTTGCAGAACAAACGAAAAAAACGCTCCTCCATACAGCTGCAGCATGTCATTGATCCAGTTTGTCCATGGCTTGCTGATATGAAAAATACAAACTAGAAAAACAAGCATAAACAAAAAAAAGATAGGCAATGCAAAGATGGGATGCAATAGTATTTTATCGATTTTCATACTTCTTTCATAGCGCTTCTCTACATCTTGTTTTACATATTTTAATAAACTGTCAATCACATGAAAACGTGTATTTTCTATGGTTTCAATTGGATATCCCTGCAGCATTTCTTCTATTGTTTCTTTATGGATACCCCAGCTATCTGCTTGTCTGATGGCTTCTTTTTTTCGATAGATCAAAGATAATGTCAATTGATGAAACTGTCTTTCCGTAAAAGATAAAGATACTGGTTTTGCCTTCTCCAATAGTTCTAATATCCGTATGTACACTTTTACCAAATCTTCATCAAGAAGCGGATAATATAATACATCTTTTCCTACCTGTGCCATAATGCTTTCTTTTACACGTGCATAACAGCTTTTATCAAAAGCACTGCATGCCAGAACCGGAATTTGCAATCTTCTTGCGATTTTTTGTGTTTCGATTACGATATGCTGCTTTTCTGCTTCATCCATAAAATTCAGCAGCATTACCATAGGAATCTGCAATTCTCGTAAATATAAGGTCAATAGCAGATTTCGCGCAAGATTGGTCGCATCCACTACATTAACAATAACATCAACATGATTTTCTTTTAAATACGTTGTCGTAATACGTTCTTCATTATAACCTTCATCTAATGCATAACATCCGGGTAAATCAATAAGATGATACATGTTTTGTTTCCAGATAAGTGTTGCCTCTTTTTTCTCTACCGTTACCCCTGCCCAGTTTCCTACCTGAAAATTGGAATGACTTAACACATT
The DNA here is from genome assembly GCF_010537335.1 of Amedibacterium intestinale. Taxonomy (NCBI): domain Bacteria; kingdom Bacillati; phylum Bacillota; class Erysipelotrichia; order Erysipelotrichales; family Erysipelotrichaceae; genus Amedibacterium; species Amedibacterium intestinale. The sequence continues at coordinate 394,830 of NZ_AP019711.1, read as the reverse complement.
GATCCATGCACTTTTCCCCGTATTGGGATTTCCCGCAAACGCAATCGTATATTCTTTCATTGTCCAACCTCCACTTCTATCTGTTTCGCAATGTCTTTTCGAAGCAGCAGCCAGTTTCCTGCCGCCATAAAAAGCAATGGATCATAAAAAGGAGATGACATAATATAGCGTATTCTTCCTCCTTCATGTACGCCCATAAAAAATAGACGTTTTTTTAAGAATGGTTCCACATCAATATGTATGATCCTAGCGATTTCTCCTTTTTTTAACTGATCTGCTCTCATATTTATCACCGACTTAAGTATATAAAAACAGAAGTTGAAAAATCGTCGGAATCTTTTGATGAAAAAAGGTTCTTTTTTTATTTGATCATGAATATATTTTCAATAATTTGAAAATATGCGCTTTTTTGTTTTCATTTCATCCAAAAGCGAGTATAATGAAAAAGAATGAAGGAGGAGTTTCTTATGGCTAAACTTGATGCTATTAAAAAAGCGGTTGTCATGCGCAACCCAAACGATGCGGAATTTATTCAGGCAGTTGATGAAGTATTATTGTCTTTGGAAAGCGTGGTAGAAAAACATCCGGAATATTTGGAAAAGGGTGTATTTGAACGTATTGTTGAACCTGAAAGGCAAATTATCTTCCGTGTTCCATGGGTTGATGATCAAGGAAAAATACAAGTAAATCGCGGTTTTCGTGTAGAGTTTAATTCTGCGATTGGACCATATAAAGGAGGACTTCGTTTTCACCCAAGCGTAAATATTTCTATTATTAAGTTTCTAGGGTTTGAACAAATCTTCAAAAACTCTTTGACAGGACTTCCTATGGGTGGAGGAAAAGGTGGAAGCGACTTTGATCCAAAAGGAAAAAGTGATGGAGAAATCATGCGTTTCTGTCAAAGCTTTATGACAGAACTTTGTAAATACATTGGTGCAGATACGGATGTTCCTGCTGGTGATATTGGTGTTGGCGGACGTGAAATCGGTTATATGTTTGGACAATACAAACGTATTCGCAATGAATTCAGTGGTGTGTTAACTGGGAAAGGATTGAACTGGGGAGGTTCTTTAGTTCGTACACAGGCAACTGGTTATGGATTATGTTATTTCACAGAAGCAATGTTAAACGATAAAAACGATACCTTCAAAGGAAAACGAGTTGTTATCAGTGGAAGTGGAAATGTAGCCATCTATGCTGCTGAAAAAGCTATGCAGCTAGGTGCCAAAGTGATTGCCATGAGTGATTCCAGTGGATATGTTGTGGATGAAAATGGAATTGATTTATCGATTATGAAAGAAATCAAAGAAGTTCGTCGTGGACGTATTCATGAATATACAGATATTGTAAAACATGCATCTTTCCATAAGGAAGGAAGTATTTGGAGTGTTCCTTGTGAAGTTGCCCTTCCTTGTGCTACACAAAACGAATTACATAAAGAGGATGCTGAAATGTTAGTAAAAAATGGTGTCATTGCCGTTGCGGAAGGTGCTAATATGCCAACAACTCCAGATGCTATTGAAGTATTACAGGCAAATCATATTTTATATGCACCAGGAAAAGCAAGCAATGCTGGCGGTGTTGCAACAAGTGGGTTAGAAATGGCACAAAACTCTGCACGTTTATCATGGACATTTGAAGAAGTTGATTCTAAATTAAAACAAATCATGGAAAACATTTATAAAACCGTAAGTGCTACTGCCAAAGAATATGGCATGGAAGATAACTTTATGGCAGGTGCAAATATTGCCGGATTTATAAAAGTCGCTGATGCAATGATTGATCAGGGAATTGTTTAATATTCGTCACAAAAAAATACTATAAAAAAAGATGTTCTTATCCTATATCTGACAAGAGCATCTTTCTTTTTATTTCTCCATATTTCGTTTAATGATAGAACTAATTAAATCTGCAGCCAATTTTGGATCATCGTTGCAGACGATATATTTATAGTTATTCATCATCTTCATTTCTTTTTCTGCTTTTGCTAAACGCTGCTGCACAATTTCTTCCGGTTCGCTTCTTCGACCGCGAATGCGATTTTCCAACTCTTCCATGCTTGGTGGAATAATGAAAATTGATACTGCATCCGGACATTTTTCTCTAACCTGTGTTGCACCCTGCACTTCGATTTCCAAAAGAACATTTTTCCCTTCTTCACGAAGTTTTTCAACCTGAGCGATTGGTGTACCATAATAATTTCCTACAAACTCTGCCCATTCCAAAAGTTCTCCATTTTGAATTGCCTTTTCAAATTCTTCTCTTGTTGAAAAAATATAATCTACCCCATCCTGTTCTCCTGCTCTTGGAGATCTTGTAGTCATAGAAATAGAATATACAAGTTTCAAAGACTCATCATTCATAAAATAATTACGAACCGTACCTTTGCCAACACCGCTTGGTCCACTGATAATAATTAACAATCCCTTTTTCACGAGCATAGCCCCTCCTAATTCTTTACAAGAATTTTACTCGCAGCACCTGGGAATGTCAAGTATGTTTTAACATAAACATTAAATACATTCATATAACAAAACATTACAAACCTTTATTTCCAATAAAAGTATATACAGTCCCATAAAACAATGTTTTATATGGTATAATAGAAAATTGAAGGAGTGATTAAAATGGCAATCGATGGATTGTTGCTTCGACAGCTGTTTAAGCAAATAGATAAAACACTGCCTGCAAAGATTTTAAAAATCCAGCAGATCAGTGACAGTGAATTATTATTTTCATTGCGCACAAATAAAGGAAATAAAAAACTTTTAATATCAACACATAGTGTTTATAATCGTATAAATTATACGAATGCTTCTTATACCACAATGGAAGTACCAAATAATTTTGTTATGCTTTTAAGAAAGCAAATTGATGGCGGAATTATAAAAAGCATGGAACAGATTGGACTGGATCGTATTTTACATATGGTAGTTGAAGCTCGAAATGAAATGGGTGATATTCATGAAAAGAACCTTTATATAGAGCTGATGGGAAAATATGCCAATGTAATTCTGGTAGATGAGGATGGAAGAATTATTGATGCCTTAAAACGTATCCCCCCATTTGAAAACAACAAACGTACCATCCTTCCAAATGTAATGTTTCAGCTTCCTGCACCTCATCTAGATAAACAAGATCCATATCACTACGAAAGCATTGATGTAAATGAATCTTTCACAAAACAGTTTCATGGATTTTCTCCCTTATTATCTAAAGAAGTACAGTATCGCATGATGGAAGAACATACATCTTTTGATGATATTATGAGACAGATTGATGAATCCGATTGTGTATATATTAGTGATATACAGGAACAAACTTATTTTCACTGTATTCCATTAAAACATCTGCAAGTCGTACCAAGAACCTATCCACTAATGGAAGGAATGGATATCTTGTTTGCACAGAAAGAAGAAAAGGTGCGAATCAAGCAACAAAGCGGTGATTTGTTTAAAGCAGTAAGAAAAGAGCTTCATAAAAATGAGTCGAAGCTTCCAAAATTGAAACAAAGTCTTGAAGAAGCAATGGATTGTGATAAATATAGAGAATATGGAGATCTTCTGTTTGCTTATGAACATGAGATTTCTAAGCAGCCGATAGTAACGCTTCCCTCTTTTGAAACAGGAGAAAATATAGAAATTCCTATCGATATGCGTTTCGATATAAAAGGAAATGCAAATCGTTATTATCAAAAATATCATAAATTTAAAAGAGCACAAGTTATTTTACAAGAACAAATAGAGCTTTGTGAAAAAGAAATTACTTACTTTACTTCTATGGAAATGCAGTTATCACAGGCCACTATACAAGATGCTATGGAAATTCGTGAAGAATTGTCTCGTCAAGGATATGTAAAAGCACAAAAAACTCGTATTCGTAAAAAGAAAAAGCAGGAACTTCCTCATTATGCTACCTTCGTTTTTGATGACTATAATATTTATGTAGGTAAAAATAATTTACAAAATGATTATGTCACATGGAAACTAGCTAGAAAAACAGATACATGGATGCATACAAAAGATTTGCATGGTGCGCATGTTATCATTACGTTGGAAAATCCTCATGAAGAAGCACTTCGTCAAGGTGCTATGCTTGCGGCATGGTATTCAAAAGGTCGCTATTCCTCAAGTGTTCCCGTTAATTACTGCAGTGTAAAACAATTAAAAAGAATACCTGGGAATAAAGGAAGTTTTGTTTCTTTATCTACATACAAAACCATTTACATAGACCCAGAAGTTTCCATCATACAGGAAATGATTGATCATCATGAAAAAAAAGGTAAATAAAAGAACAGGCCAAATGCCTGTTCTTTTTTTCATACCCACTCTATAACATTAAAACTCTTTTTATTTATAAAATAATTATTTAGCGTTTTTCTGAGCTTCTTTAACTGCATCTACCATATCGCTAATGCTGATTGTACATCCAGTTACTAAGTCTTCGTTTGTTGCTTTTCCTTCGTTGTTTAACTTAATCGCATCAACACCGTTTTCTTTAATATAGTTTTCTAAAGTTAGAACCTGTTCATACCATTCTTTTTTGATAGGACTAGCTTTTTTCATGTTATACTGTTCTTTTAATTCTTTTTTAGTTTTGTCGCTGTCTTTCTGTTTTGTATCGATAGATACAGATGTGATTTTATCTCCATCAACTTTTACAGTAGCAGTTGTAACATCACCATTGCTTCCAGTTACGCTTGCGCTTCCTTCTTTTGCTGAACTACATCCTGCTAATACTACACCACATAATAATACTAATGCTGCTAATTTTTTCATTATTTCTCTTCCGGTACATTCGATTTCTCATCAAGAAAAATGGAATATACTTTTTCCTTTCCTTAATTCAAACTTTACTCTAATTCTTGCTGGAATCTTGTTAAAAGATATTCCAGTATATGAATGGGCATTAGGATTTTATCATTGTATAGCTCATATGTCAATAAGTAAATAAACTTCTAATAATAATCAGGTAATAATTTAATTTTTTTTAAAAAAAGGTTGTGTTTTTTTCACAAGCAGAGTACAATAACACAGTTTGAAAGGAGTTAACAAAAATGGAATATGGTTTTATTTTTGATGTGGCTTTAATTTTGGCTACTACCAAAATCCTTGGAATGGCAACTCGTCGTGTCAAACTTCCACAGGTCGTTGGTGCCTTGTTAGCTGGTTTGATTCTTGGTCCTGCCTGCTTAGGTATTCTACGTGAAACTGAGTTTATCAATCAGGTTGCTGAGCTTGGTGTTATCGTCTTAATGTTTGATGCAGGTTTGGAAACCGACATCAACGAATTGAAAAAATCAGGTAAAAGTTCATTTATTGTTGCAGCATTAGGTGTTATCGTTCCATTCGTTGGAGGATTTCTAGTTGCTCAGGCTTATGGATTAGGTACTGCAGATGTATTGAAGAGTGTATTCATTGGTCTTATCTTAACAGCTACTTCTGTAAGTATTTCTGTTGAAACTTTAAAGGAAATGGGGCGTTTATCTACTCGTTCCGGTAACATTATTTTAGGAGCTGCCTTAATAGATGATATTTTAGGTGTTATTTTATTAACAGTTATCACTAGCTTCGCAGACCCTAATGTCAATATCGCAATCATGGCATTAAAAATAGTTGCTTTCTTCGTTTTAAGCGGTGTTCTTGGTATTATGCTTCACAAAGGATTCCAGGTTTGGATGCAGCGTCATGACCGCGATTTAAGAAGATTTGCTGTTTTCTCTTTTGCTTTCTGTTTGCTTTATTCATTTATTGCAGAAGAATTCTTCGGTGTAGCAGATATTACAGGTGCTTTCCTTGCTGGTTTAATTATTTCCAATACAACAAGAGCAACTTATGTATCTTCTCGTGTTGGAATCTTGTCATATATGCTATTATCACCATTGTTCTTTGCAAACATCGGATTAAAGGTTGTTTTACCACAAATGAACTTTATGATTGTTTCCTTTACGATTGTCATTTGTATTGTTGCAATCTTATCTAAAGTTATTGGTTGTGGACTTGGTGCTAAACTATGCGGATGTCCAAATACAAGAGCCTTACGTGTTGGTGTAGGTATGATTTCTCGTGGTGAGGTCGCCTTGATCATCGCAATGAAAGGAATCGCATTAGGATTGATGGATGAACAATTTGTAGCACCTGTTATTCTTATGGTAGTAGTTACAACTGTTATTACGCCAATTCTGTTGAAAGTTGTATACAGTTCTAAATATGACTCTATTGACTATGAAAACAGTGAACTTGTTAACAGCTATGAAAAAGCTAAAGACTTTGAACGTGCTTCTCAGGCATTATTACGTCAGGATGAAGGTACATCAAAATAAAAATATTATAAGATAAATAAAAAAGGAAGATGAAAGATATCTTGGACTTGTCTACATATCTTGATCTTCCTTTTTTTAACTCTTGTTTACAGTAAATGAATGTGGTTTTCATCACATGCCTTTCGCATCTCATCGCTCCATTGGGAAACTTGAACCTCTCCAATATGTGCTTTATTTAAAAGAATTAAACAGATGCGAGACTGTCCTATTCCACCACCGATAGTTAATGGAAGTTCCTGCTGCAAGAGCATTTGATGAAATGGAAGCTTGATGCGATCCTCACATCCTGCTTTTTTTAATTGTTCTTTTAAAGACTTTGCATCAACGCGAATCCCCATACTGCTTATTTCAACCACACAATCCAAAATTGGATAGTAAAGTAAAATATCTGCGTTTAAATGCCAGTCATCATAATCAGGTGCACGTCCATCATGCGGTTTTCCACTCCTTAATTTATCACCAATCTGCATTAGGCATACTGTCTTATGTTCCTTTGTAATTAAGTATTCTCTTTCCTTTGGTGATTTATCTGGATATTTATCCTCTAACTCCTGTGTTGTAATATAAAATACTTCTTCATAAACAAAAGGTTCTAAATTTTCAAATACGATATCCAGTTCACGCTCAGTTTCTTTCAATGCTTTTAAAATATGCTGCACTGTAATCTTCAAATATTCCAATGTACGCTGATTTTTATCAATGATTTTTTCCCAATCCCATTGATCTACATAAGCAGAATGAAGATTGTCTAAAATTTCATCTCTACGTATAGCATTCATATCCGTATAGATACCTTTACCCACACCAATATTATAGCGTTTTAAAGCCATACGCTTCCATTTGGCAAGGGAATGAACAATTTGCATATCCTCACTGCTAATCTCTTTGATATCAAAAGATACAGGTCTTTCTGTTCCATTTAAATCATCATTTAAGCCACTGCTTTTTCTTACATATAATGGTGCAGAAATACGCATTAGATTTAAATGATGCGCCAATCGTTTCTCAAATAAATCTTTTACATATTTAATTGCGACTTCTGTAGATATAACATCTAGCTTATTTTCATAATTTTTTGGTATGATTAAATCTTTAACCGCCATATCATTCACCTCTTTGTATGTTATTATACCTAAAAAAAAAGAGATACACAATGCAAGTGTACCTCATTTTTTTATGCTTTAACTTTTAGACATGTACCATCAGGGCCAGGTGTCGTATTCAAATATTCAGCAATTGCAGCTTTCTGATCTGGTTTACAAGGTTTACATGTTCCTACAACAGTAACTTCCCCATTTACCAAAGCTTCTGCTAAGCCACTGCAGCCTGCATAACCACAGCCACCGCAGTTGTAGTTTGGAAGCATACTAGCTACAGTTTCTACACGTTCGTCTACTTCCACACTCAAAAACTTATCTGCAACTCCTAAACCTAGTCCAAGGATAGCACCTAATACAAGCATCAGTAAAAGCGCTGTTAATACTGCATTTAACATGGTGTCAAATCCCCTTTCTATAAATCATGTGCAGGGTTGTTGCAACAAGAAGTGTCATGACAACCCTCACATTCTGCCTTTAAATTTTCGCAACCTTTAGGTAATGGTGTTTTATGATTTAGATAGAATACTAATGCATATATACCACCAAGGATTCCTAAATAAATGACTGCCTGTACCATACCTTATACCAGCCCAGTTAATCCACTAAATGCTAAAGCCATAATAGCTGCTACAATCAGGGCAATTGGATTTCCTTTCCATGAAACTGGTGTATCGCATGCATCCAGACGCTCACGAATCGTAGAGAAGATATATAATACCATTGTAAATCCTAAAGGAATAGCAATAGAATATGTTAACATTTCTGCAAAATCATATTTGAAAGAAATATTATTTAATGTAACGTTTAATACAACACAGTTTGTTGTAATTAAAGGCAAATAAACACCTAATGCTTTATATAAAGATGGACTAGTTTTCTTGATGATCATTTCTACAAGCTGTACAAGCGCAGCAATCACAAGAATAAATGTAATTAAGTCCATATATTCAAGTCCAAGTGGTTCAAGGACTTTATAATACAATCCATATGTTACAAGAGATGCTGCAACGATTACAAAAGTAACCGCAGCCCCCATACCTAAAGCTGAACTACTTTTCTTTGATACCCCCATAAAAGGACACATACCAAGAAACTGGTTCAAAACAACGTTGTTGATGAAAACAAAAGTAATCAGCATGACAAATAAGTTACTCCAATTCATAAATTATTTCGCCTCCTTTTGTTTTTCTGCTGCCTTTTTCGTCTGATATGACTTATATGCTGCAAGTCCGGCAGCTAAACATGCAAATGTACAGAATGCTCCTACAGGCTGTGAGAACATACTAATTGTGAAATCATCTGGAATAATTTTTAAGGTAAAAATATTCTGAGCTGCATTGAATGGATTATCAAAAGATAAAGCTCCTGTTGCAAGCAACTGTCGAATACCAGACATAATAACGATAGAAACTGTATACCCAAGTCCCATTCCAAGACCATCCAAAGCAGAATCAAGCACTTTGTTTTTACTTGCAAATGCTTCTGCACGTCCAAGAATGATACAGTTAACAACGATCAGTGGAATAAATACACCCAAAGCTGTATCTAAGCTTGGCGCATAAGCCTTGATTAACATCTGAATAACCTTAACCAAAGATGCGATAATTACAATATAAACCGGAATACGGATTTCAGATGGTGTAATATTACGCATCAAAGAAATGATAACATTTGACATAACTAAAACTGCAATAACAGCGACACCCATACCAATCGCATTATTTAATGTAGTTGTAATTGCCAATGTGGAACATAGTCCCAAATACAATGAGAATACAGGGTTTTCACGTAAGAATCCTGCAGTAAAATTTTCTTTACGATTCATTCTGTTCCACCTCCTACTTTAATTTATCAGCTTGATACTGAGCTGCTTCTTTAATACCTTCAAGAACTGGCTTACTAGATAATGTAGCACCTGAAATTGTATCATTTAAGATTTCATCTGATGTAGCATCTTTTCCTTTTAAAGATTCACGGAAAGGTGCATCCAGTACCTGTGTACCTAATCCTTGTGTATCTCCATTGGAAATACCTACATAATCGATAACCGTACCTTTATCATCTAATGCAACAAGGAAAGTAGTTCCTTCTTTATACCCTGTTACCTTCATTTTAAAAACATAGCTTTTTCCTTCAACTTTGAAGATTTTTTGAATTGTATCTGATACATCCTTTTCTACCTGTTCAAATGCTTCATCAGGTACATCTGGATATAATACTTTTAAATTATCCTTTTCTGCTTCCAGTTCATTGCGTGCAATAACTGGTGCAGTTAAGCTGTTTGCAATTCCAAGCGCTGCTCCGGCAATTGCTGCTACTAACGCTAGAAATATGGTCAGATGTAATATTTTTTTCATACGCTAACCTCCTTACAGCCCTAATGCGCGCTGAACTTCGATCATAGCACGCATAGCAGATTTTGTTGTAAAAGTAGCACCTGAAACAACATCTTCGGTTGTATACTCAAATTCTTTACTTAAATCTGTATTTACAACATTTACTAGTTCAGGATTGCTTTGAACTGCTGTCTTAATAAAATCAGAATCATTACATTCAACAAAACTCATTTTTGTAATTTGATTATTTGTTTTATCTACTGTAATTTCAAACACGTTATAAACATCTGGATTTTCATTTGCTGTATAACCGTGTGCCTTTACCGTATAAACAACTTCATTTCCATTCTCTTTGGTATCGGTAATGCTTGCATCCATACTTAGCATATCTTCATCTGTTGATGTAACTAAAGTAGGCTGAGGTGCTTCTTCAACTTCTTTTGCCTTTGGTTCAATGACATTTGCTGCAAGCAATACACATCCCATGCCAACAACAGCTACACTGCCAAAAATAATAGATGCTTTTTTACGAAGTGCCAGCTGTTTTCCAGCCAAAGCCTGTTCAATCATAGGAGTTAGCATATTCATCAATAAAATAGAATATAAGCATCCTTCAGGAAGATTTGCTTTAATACGAATCAAAACAGTCAAGACTGCTGCTCCTAAAGCAAAGATACATTTTCCCTGTGCACTTGTTGGAGAAGTAACTGGATCTGTTAACATAAAGACAGCTCCAAACATAACTCCACCAGTCAATAGATGTAACAATGGATACCAGATAAATCCAGGAAGACTTCCATAAGAACCTACTCCTTTAAACAAAGCGATTCCCATTGCTAACACAAAGATACTTCCTAAATATACTACTGGGATTCTCCAGTCAATAACTTTACGAATAGATAAAATAATACCAACGATTAAAATAACAAGAGCACTTGTTTCTCCAATTGCCCCAGGATACATACCTGTAAATAAGGTAGGCAATCCACCAATTTCATCCATCATAGTTGTAATCATTTCAGGATCTACAACCAGCCAGTTATAACTGGAAGCTATTACAGTTGTTGGTGTAGCCATTGTGATAATATCAGTAGAAGCCCCAACAAATGTAGCGAAGATTACAGCTCTACCTACTGCTGCAGGGTTAAAGATATTGTTTCCAAATCCCCCAAACAGCAATTTAGCAAAGAAGATGGCAAAGAAAGTTGCTACTCCAAGCGCATAAAAAGAAATACTAATAGGACACATCATTGTCAAAATGATAGCTGTTATCCATCCAAAAGATCCACTTAAAAATTTCTTAATATATGCAAAATCAAATTTTTGTCCTTTTCTTGTAAAAAAGGCAAATGCAATTTCAGTAAGCAATGCAACAATTACAGATACTGCCAATAGTTTTATTGCCTGCAATACATAACTTGAGCCATATTCTGTTCCATAATAGAAAAGAGAAAAAGCAAATACTACTAATAAACCAATCATCAGCTCCAGCATGATTTGCTTTGTACTCTGTTTCTGGCGCAAGTTAGGTGATACGTTAAATGCAAACTTCATTTCTCTTTATCCTCCCTACTTTTTAGCCAGCTGCAGCTGACGTTTTGCTTTACGTACATTTTCTGTAACATCCAAACGTGATGGACATACATAGGTACATAAACCACACTCAATACAATCTACAGCGCATAATTTTTCCATTGTCTTTTTATCTGCGGCTTTTACAGCCTGTGCGATACGTACTGGCTGTAGTCCTGCTGGACAGTGATCACTGCACTTTCCACAGCGCAAGCAGGAAATACTGTCATAAGGCTTATTTGCCAAAACCGTTAAGGCATTCATATTGCGATCAATAACAAATGCATCATTAACAATTGTTTTTCCCATCATAGGACCACCGGCAATCAATTTTACAGAATCTTCTGTATATCCACCACAAGCTGCAATAATTTCACTTGCCGGCATACCTACAGGAACAATTACATTTTTTGGTTCTTTCACAGCAGTTCCTGATACCGTTACTGTTTTCTTAACGATAGCACGTCCATGTAATAATGCATCCCCAAATGCAATTGCAGTAGTTGCATTATTTACAACTGCTCCTACTTCTCCAGGTAAACGATCATATTCTTTATGCATGATTTCACGCACCAATACACGTTCCCATCCCATTGGATACACATCTGGTACAGCTGCTATTGAAACTCCATCCAGTCCTTTTACAGCTTCTTCAACAAAAGAAATCAAATCCTGATGTGTTTTTTTAATCGCAATGACAGCTTCTTTTGCCATTGCCATTTTTTTCATAGCCATTAAACCTGTTACAAATTCTTCTTTCTGAGCAAAGATCGTTTTGTAATCTGCTGTAATGAATGGCTCACATTCTACTGCGTTAATAATAAGCTTTTCTACGTCTTTCGCAAACTTATATTTAACAAAAGCCGGGAAACCAGCACCACCTAAACCGATGATACCCGCATTCATCATAAAATCAATCAAAGTTTCCCTATCCGCTGTTTCATAATTCAACGGTTCAAAAGAAGCAACCTCTTTATACTGCCCATCATTTATAATAACAAGATGAGGAACCGGCTTCAAAGAAGCGTGCATTCTTTTTTCAATTCCAGCAACTGTTCCGGAAACACTCGCATAAATTGGCACAAAAAAACGTTCTTTGCATTCGGCAATCTTTGTTCCTATGCAAACAGAATCTCCCTCCTGTACCAAAACTTCCAGATTTGTAGATGCTCCGCAAAACAAAGGAATATACACTTTTTCCCCTGCTTTCAACTCCTGTGCTTCTACGTGTTCTGTGAGCTCTTTGTGCCCTTGTATGTGCTGACGCATTGGTCCTTTAAACAATGACATCATTTTCACCTTACCTTTCTTATAAGCACTATTTTACTCCTGCAGTTTCTTTTTTTATCCAAGAAACATACCGGAACTATTATAACACTTTTATCTTTCCACTTGAAGAAAAAAATAAAGAATTTGATAAGAATTTCACTTAATTTTTTATCTTTTTTTCTATTCTTACATAGATTTTTTTTTAACTTTTGTCTATAATGATTGCTGGTGATAATATGAAAAACAAAAAATGGAAACTTCTTCTGTTCATATGCAGTTTATGTATTAGCAGCGGATGTACACAAAAGCAGAATTTAGAAAAACATTCTATGACAGCAACCAATCTTGGATTTGATACTGTTATTTCTTTTACTGCTTATACAAAAAATGAGAAAGAATTTAAAAAATATGAAAATGAGCTTTCAAAACAGATTTCCTACTACAACAAAATCTTTGATCGCTATAACTCTTATGAAGGTATCAACAACATTAAAACAATCAATGACAACGCCGGAAAAAAACCAGTTGAGGTAAACGAAGATATCATAGACCTGCTAACTATTTCAAAAGAATATGCAGAGTTAACCAATGGAAAGTTTGATATTACTTTAGGTAGTGTTATGGATTTATGGCGAGAGGCTAGAGAACAGGCAGAAAAGAATCCTGATAACACCTTTGTTCCTTCCATGGAAGACTTGGAAAATGCAAAAGAACATAGCGGCTGGGATAAAGTACAGATCGATAAAGAAAAAAATACAGTTTATTTAACAGATCCTAAAACAAGGCTTGATGTTGGGGCAATTGCGAAAGGATATGCGATTGATAAAACATCTCAGCATTTAAAAGAACTTGGCGTTGAACATGGATTTTTAAATGGAGGAGGCAATATTCGTCTTCTTGGCAATAAACCAGATGATTCAAACTGGGTTGTAGGCGTACAGATTCCCGATTTGACACAGCAGGCTACAGACTCTATTTCATCATTATCTTTACCTGGAAACACTTCTATTGTTACAAGTGGTGATTACCAGCGATTCTACGTATATGATGGAACCATCATGCATCACATTATTGATCCAGAAACTTTGCAGCCGGCAAGATATGCTAGAAGCGTGTCAATTGTATGTGATGATGGAACAGCATCTGATATCTTATCAACCGCACTGTTTACCATGTCACAGGAAGATGGTCAGGCACTTCTTGATAAAATAAACAAAGAAAAAGATATTCACGCTTCAGCTTTATGGGTATATGACAAGAACACACTTCCAAAACATTTGGAAAACAGTTATAAAAACCAGGAATATACGATTTCCTACAGCCCATCTTTAAAAGAAAAAATTGTTAAATAACATGTAATCAAAAACATAAAAGGAAGATAGATGTATGTAATCAAACAGCATCTTATCTTCCTTTTTATCATGTTTTATACTTTCTTTTTCATATCTTCTAATTGTTTTTCAACAATTGCATACTGCGAACGATAGCCTTCTAATTTTTCTCTTTCTGCATTTACTTTTGCTTCCGGGGCTTTATTTACAAAGTTAGGATTACTTAGCATTCCTTCCCCACGTTTAATTTCTCCTGTTAAACGTTTTAATTCTTTGCTAAGTTTTTCTATTTCTTCTTCTACATTAATAATGGAAGCTAATGGCACACTTAATGTTCCATTTAAAATTGGACGAACTGCCATTTCTTCTTCTGTTGTTTCACTTACCCAGCTTGCATGGCACATTTTCATAAGAATTGCATTAATACTTTCATCACATGGCACAAGTTCATCTTTTTCATTTTTGATGATGACCTGAATATCCATACTAGGTTTTAAGTTATAATCTACTTTTAAAGCACGTACTGCCTCGATCATTGTAATCAGCTGTTTTACAGAAGTCATTTCTTCTTCGCTCATCTCAACAGGAGCAGCAGTTGGCCAAGTTTCTAAATTGATACTGTCTTTTTCATGTGGAATGCTTAAATACAATTCTTCTGTTACAAATGGCATAAATGGATGCAGCATACGTACAATACCACTTAATACTGTAATCAAAGTAGATTTTGCTGCACTGCGAACAACTTCATCTTCGCTGTTTAAACCAGCTTTGCTTAATTCAATATACCAGGAACAGAAATCATCCCAAATAAAACCATACAACTCATTACCAACTAATGCATATTCATATTTTTCCATGTTTTCTGTTACATTTTTTAACACTTCATTGAAACGAGCTAAAATCCATTTATCAATCATAGATGCATGACTTAAATCGATATCATCAACCTGCATATCTTCCCCACACTGCATTAGCGCAAAACGAGAAGCATTCCAGATTTTATTTATGAAGTTCCAGCTAGATTCCACTTTTTCATCAGAGAAACGTAAATCCTGTCCTGGTGTAGAGTTTGTTGTCAAGAAGAAACGCAAAGCATCTACTCCATATTTATCGATAACATCCATAGGGTCAATTCCATTACCTAAAGATTTACTCATTTTTCTTCCTTGCGGATCACGTACCAATCCATGAATCAAGACATCTTTAAATGGACGGTTTTTCATACAGTAACGTGTCTGGAATGCCATACGTGCTACCCAGAAGAAGATAATGTCATATCCTGTAACTAACAAATCATTTGGGAAATAACGCTGTAAGTCTTCACTGTTTTCCGGCCATCCTAAAGTTGAAAAAGGCCATAAAGCACTTGAGAACCATGTATCCAATACATCTTCATCCTGTATCCAGTTTTCAATATCTTTTGGATCATCCATTCCTACATAAATCTCACCTGTTTCTTTATGATACCATGCAGGAATACGATGTCCCCACCAAAGCTGACGGGAAATACACCAGTCTTCAATAACGTCTAGCCACTGATGGAATGTCTTTTCAAAACGTTTTGGATAGAAGTTAATTTTCTGATCTTCAATTTCCTGATTTTTTAACACTTCTTCTGCCAGTGGTTTCATCTTTACAAACCATTGTTTTGATAAATAAGGCTCTACAATAACTCCTGTACGTTCCGAATGTCCTACCTGATGCATATGTTTTTCAATATGATCGACAACACCTGCTTTTTCAAAATCTTCTACTAAAGCTTTACGGCATGCGAAACGATCCATTCCTTCATATTTTCCACACATTTCATTCATCGTACCATCTGGATGCATACAAATCGGCATAGGTAAATTGTATTTTTTTGCCAACATGAAATCGTTAGGATCATGTGCTGGTGTACACTTCATAACTGCTGTACCAAAATCCATATCAATGTAATCATCTGCCATAATAGGAAGTTCTTCTCCATTGGCAGGATTAATCGCATGCATTCCTATAATATCTTTATATCGTTCATCATCAGGATGTACGAAAATTGCCTGGTCTGCAAACATTGTTTCTGGACGTGTTGTCGCAACAACAAGCTCCTGTCCTGTTTCTACCACTTTATATTTAAAGTGATACATTGCACCTTCAATTTCTTTATGAATAACTTCAATATTAGATAAAGCTGTTTTGGCTTCAGGATCCCAGTTAATGATGCGTTCTCCCTGATAAATCAAACCATCATTGTATAAGTCAACAAACACTTTTCGAACTGCATGTGATAAACCATCATCCAGTGTAAAACGCTCTCTTGTATAATCTAATGACAACCCCATTTTTGCCCATTGTTTACGAATGGTAGAAGCATATTCTTCTTTCCAGTCCCAAGCTGCTTCCAAAAATTTCTCACGACCGATATCATAACGGGAAACACCCTGCTCTTTTAAACGTGCATCAACTTTTGCCTGTGTCGCAATTCCTGCATGATCCATTCCCGGAAGCCATAACATATCATAGCCCTGCAAACGTTTATAACGAGCTACGATATCCTGCAAAGTCGTATCCCATGCATGTCCTAAGTGCAACTTCCCTGTTACATTTGGTGGTGGAATTACAACACAAAAAGGATCTTTACTTTTATCTCCTGCTGTAAAATAACCATTTTCAACCCAGGTTTTATAATGTTCCTGCTCTACTGTATTGTGATCATATTTCGCATCAAGTGTTTTTCTCATTTTGTTTCCTCCATTCTTTTTCACTTAATCGTTCTATCCACATATCGTACATTTTCCCATTTGATAGAATTTCTTTAACACATGTAATGTACTGAAACCCTAAAGATTCTAATAAAAATATGCAGTTTTTATTTTCTTTTCTCACTTTCACATACACATTTTGATATTTTAAGAAGGTATAGACATGCTGCAGCATCTTCATCAAAGCCTCTTTCATATATCCTTGTTTCCAGTAAGCTGGATGAAGAAGCATTTCCACAAAAAGGCATTGTTGTTCTTCATATAAACGAAGATGTCCAATTACCTTGCCGCTTTGTTTTTGTTCCATGACCCAGCATTGAAATAAACTTTTTTCAATATAGGGAAGATACTCTTCATATAAAAGATTCCATGTCTGATCAATATTTTGCTGCTGTTCTAAATCAAGAAATTCTCTTGTTTCTTCCATGGAAAGGTATGCATATATATCACATACATCTTCTTCCTCTAACCCTCTTAAATAAAGACGATCTGTTTCAACAAAAGGCATCTGTTTAATCATAAGACTCTCCTAACAAAAAAACGTCCTGTAAAGGACGTTATCAACGTGGTACCACCTTATTTCACATGAATCTACTTCATGCCTTATATCCTTAACGCTGGATGCCTGCGAATATTCCTACTATTTTCAGAATACCTACTCCAAGACTACCTTCCATTTCCTGTGATACTTTCTTACACCAGCCGAAAGTTCTCTTTGCTCACTCAGAAACGTACTCCTTCTCTTCACCGTATGTACCTGTATATTATAAACAAAACTATTTTTCTTTTCAACTATTTATTTTTGATGAAACTTAAAAACACAGATTTCTCTGTGCTTTGTAATATTATAGAATGATCTTTCAAAATATCTGTTATGGAAGTATTAACAAACTCTTAGGAACGATCTCTTTGTCATGATTATAAGTTCTTAATTTTGAAACATCTACATTATAACGTTGTGCAATCGTATCATATGTGTCATCGATTTTCGCCACAACCATGCGATAGGAAGTACAAGTGCAATCTGCATCTTCAAATAAATCTTCAAATTCTGCCACTTCATCATGTTCATTTTCTAAAACTTCTGTTTCTTCTTGGGGTTCATCAACATCACATGTTTTTTCTTCTTTTAACCCTTCTGCCATAATTGTAAGATACAAAAGAAGAGCTCCATCATGTACTTCACCTTTTACCTCTTGTATTCGCAAAGTAAATGCAATATCACCACTTAATTTATGAGAAGGTGCCAGTACATCCATATCTAATGTCTCATGAATCTCTTGCGTATTTCCATCTGCATCTATATAATTTCCACTTACATACATAGGGCCTTTCGCACGAATCCCCTGTTCTGTCTGCATATAAGATAATTGTTCATTCGCCTGTATAGAGATGAGTTGTTTTATTTTTGGTGTAAAGAAAAACTGTTTTTCTATCATCATTGTTTTCATGTTCCATCCTCCCAGTATCAATATATATGACAAAAAATATGTAAATATGATAGAATAAGTGAGAAAAAATAGAAATGAGGAGTATACAATGATAAAAATCGAGCGTACAAGTGTAATGAACTTTGAAAATGCGATTCGTGGAGCTAGAAATCCAATGAACAGCTGGAATCGCATGGATTCTAGTTATGATGAAAATGGAAATTTCATCTTCGGAGAAAATGATTTAAATTTAGCCTTACGTTTAGTAGGAGCTGGAACAGATCATCGAAAATTTATTCGACAAATATTTGTAACTGTTGATTTTACAGCACCGCTATACTGGTGGAAAGAATATGATACCTATAAAGTCGCAACCGTTGCAAACTCTACAAGTACAATGCATAAGATTGCAAGCAAGCCATTTGAACTAGATGACTGTTCTTATGACCATATGAATCAGAAAGCCTTAGCTTGTTTAGAAAATGTATTATATGTATTAGAAGAATTGCGTTTGGAATATTTAGAAACAAAGAACAAAGAAACCTGGTACAGTATGATTCAACTTCTTCCAAGCAGTTATAATCAGATGCGTACTTGTACATTAAATTACGAAACATTATTAAACATTTATTTTGCAAGAAGACATCACAAACTAGATGAATGGCATACTGTATGTGACTGGATCAAATCACTTCCTTACATGAACAAATTTATTGAGGTAATTGATAATAAATCAGCAAATTAACCAAAAAAGACAGATCAAATATTTGAAATCTGTCTTTTTTCATATTAAGATTCAAAGATAGGAATTAAATAATCCCAAATAGGTTCCATTCCTTCTTTTCTCTCACTGGAAAAAGGAAACAATGGTTCATCCTCTCTCATATCTAAGACTCTTCTAATTTCTTTTAACTGCTTATGTTTCTGTGATGGTTTAACTTTATCCATTTTTGTCGCAACTACACAAATAGGAATTTCATAATAACGAGCAAACTCCATCATGGTTATATCATCTTCTGTTGGCTTATGTCTTGCATCCACAAGTAAAACCATTCCTTTTTTTTGTTTTCGCTGTGAAAAATAGTCTTCCATCATCTGTCCAAACTTCAACAGCTGGGTTTTTGATATTTTAGCGTATCCATATCCTGGAACATCAACAAACATATATTTATCATCTAAATTGAAAAAGTTTAACAGTCTTGTTTTCCCAGGAGAATTTCCTACATATGCAAGTTTCTTTCTTCCGCACATCGTATTGATAAAACTGCTTTTACCTACATTACTTCTACCAGCCAATACAACTTCCGGCAGATCTGTATCTGGCCAGCTTTTCTTATCAGGTGCAGAAATTACAAGCTCTGCTTTTTGAAAAGTAATCATTTTACTAATGCTGCATCCAGTACTTGAGAAATTTTCTCTGCCGGTATAAAGGTAACAGCATCTTTTACTGCCTGTGGAACATCATCAAGATCTTTCACATTTGCTTTTGGAATCACAATAGTAGAAATACCACAGCGATGTGCAGCCATTGATTTTTCTTTTAAGCCACCAATTGGAAGCACGTTTCCACGTAATGTTACTTCTCCAGTCATTGCCAAGTCAGCTTTTACAGGAGTCCCTGTAAACAAAGATACAAGAGCTGTAGTCAAAGTAACCCCAGCACTTGGCCCATCTTTTGGCACCGCCCCTTCAGGAACATGAATATGCACATCCGTCTTATCAAAGACCTCTGGTTTTATCTTGAATTTTTTCGCATTTGCACGAACATAATCATAAGCTATGGAAGCAGATTCTTTCATCACATCTCCAAGCTGTCCAGTAATTACAAGTTTTCCTTTACCTTCAAACTGTGTAACTTCAATTTGTAAAACATCTCCACCAAAAGAAGTATAGGCAAGACCTGTTACTGTACCTACCTGATCTTTCTTTTCACGTTTTCCATATTCAAATTTTTCATGTCCAAGCCATGTATTTATCAATTTCTTCGTTACCTTTATAGAACGTTTTCCATCTTTTAAGATAGCTAAAACGCTCTTTCTGCAAACAGTTGCGATCACACGTTCTAACTGACGCACACCACTTTCTCTTGTATAGTAGCGAATCAGATAGCTAATCATGTCATCCTCTATTTTTAACTGCGATGATTTTAAGCCATTTTCATTCATCTGTTTAGGAACTAAGTGACGTTTTGCGATTTCAATTTTCTCAAGTTCTGTATAACTGGAAAGTTCGATGATTTCCAAACGATCACGCAATGCATTTGGAATGTTCTCCAAATAGTTTGCAGTTGCAATAAACATAACCTTGCTTAAATCATAAGTTTCTTCAATATAGTGATCTGAGAACATAGCATTTTGTTCAGGATCTAATACTTCCAGCATCGCACTTGCAGGATCACCTTTATAATCGCTTGCCATTTTATCAATTTCATCAATTAAAAATACTGGATTTATCGTACCGGCTTTTTTCATAGCCTGAATGAAACGTCCTGGCATACTTCCTAAATAGGTTCTGCGATGTCCTCGGATTTCAGACTCATCTTTTACCCCACCTAATGAAATTTTAACAAATTTGCGATTTAATGCTTTCGCAACAGATTTTGCAAGTGAGGTTTTCCCTACTCCTGGAGGACCTACCAAACAAATAATAGGAGCTCTTAAAGAATTTGTCATTTGTTTAACAGCAAGATATTCCAAAATACGTTCTTTTACTTTTTCTAATCCATAATGATCAGCATCTAAAATATCACTAGCTTCTTGAAGATTTTCATTATCTTTGCTTTCCTGCCACCAAGGAAGATCCATTACCCAGTCAATATAAGTTTTGATGACTCCTGTTTCTCCACTTGCTGCTGGCAACATTTCATAACGACTTAATTCTTCTTTAACTTTCTTTTTGATATTTTCCGGATAAGGATTTTCATCTAAACGTTTACGTATTTCATCTGCATCCTTATCTGCTTCCGCAACATCGCCAAGCTCTTCTTTAATAGCGCGCATTTTTTCACGAAGATAATATTCTTTCTGGTTTTCTTCAATACGATTTTTTACTTTATCGTTAATTTTATTTTCAATAACAGAAAGTTCCTTTTCACTTTCCATTTCCTGTAAAATCAAAATCAAACGATCATTAACACCAAATGTTTCTAATATTGTCTGACGTTTTTCAATTGAAAATGGAAAGATTTGTGCAATCTGGTCTGACAATCTTGCTGCACTCACACCTTTTGCAAGTTCATTGATCATTTCTTTAGGAATATTTTGAGATACTGCCTCAATTTCTTCAAACTGTCTGGCAATTTTACGTACCAAAGCAACCTCTTCTAAATGATCTTGTTCTATATCCTGCACAACTTCTGCAGTAACACTCATCATTTCATCATCATTAATTATCGTATGCAGTTTTACACGCTGCAAACCTTTAAATTTTACGCGCAGATACCCATCCATACGACGTATATGACGAATTTGACATAAAGTTCCAAAGGAATATAAATCGTTGATTTCCGGTGCTTCTACAGCCAAATCGCGCTGTGCTACCAGAACCACCTGACTATCGAATTTCTCCTGCGCCTCATCAACTGCACGGGTTGATTTTTCTCTTCCAACATCAATAATTACATCTTGATCCGGAAATACGATAACTCCACGCGTACATACTAACGGAAGTTGTACAATTGGATTTGCATCTTTTTCACTCATGTTTAACTACACTCCTTTCATAAGCCAAAAAAGACGCGCTTAGCGTCTTTTAAGACCACACTACTTACCTGCGGATTCTTCAATCAATTCCAATGCTTTACGGATACGTAAATCGTAAGCAATTGCATCACGTGAAATTAATTGTTTTACCTGTTCAGCAGGCATGCTGTACATATTCGCAATTCTTTCCACTTCAGCATCTACATCCGCATCTTCAATTGCAAGTTTTTCTTCAACTGCGACTGCTTCTAATACTAAACGAACTTTTACTCTGCTTTCAGCATCGTTTCTCATTTCTCCACGAATCATTTCATCGTTTTGTCCTGTAATCTGTTTGAACTGATCCAAAGAGAATCCCTGTGACTGAATACGCTGTTCAAATTCACGTACCAGATTATCTGTTTCATCTTCGATCATAACTTCAGGAATTTCTACTTCAGAAGCTTCTACAACAGCAGTTAATACATCATTTTCAAATTTCTGCTGTGCTGCTCTTTCTTTACTTTCCTGCAAGTTTTTACGTGCATATTCTTTATAAGCATCTAAAGTTTCAACATCTTTGATTTCTGCCTGTTTGATCAATTCATCATTTGCTTCAGGAAGAACTTTCGCTTTAATATCATGTACAGTTACTTTGAATACTGCTTCCTGTCCAGCCAATTCTTCTGCCTGATATTCTTCAGGGAAAGTAACATTGATTTCTTTTGTTTCTTCGCTCTTCATTCCTACAAGCTGTTCTTCAAATCCAGGAATAAATGATCCACTTCCGATAACTAATGGATAAGCTTCACCTTTTCCACCTTCAAAAGCAACACCATCTTTAAATCCTTCAAAATCGATAACTGCTGTATCTCCGTTTTCAACGCATCCTTCTTCTTTTACAACAAGTTCAGCGAAACGATCCTGTAAACGAGAAATTTCAGCATTTACATCTTCATCAGTTACATTTACTTCTTCTTTTTTAATATCTAACCCTTTATAAGCTCCCAGTTTTACTTCTGGTTTTACAGTTACAGTAAATTTAAAAGTAACTTTTTCTTCATCAATGCTATCGATTCCAAGTTCTGGACGAGCAACTAACTGAAGATTGTGCTCTTCAACTCCAGCGCTCAAAGCTTCTCCAGCAACTTCATCAATTGCTTCCATTAATATATGCTGTGTACTGATTTGTTTTCTAACTAATGATTCAGGAGCATGTCCTTTACGGAACCCAGGTAAATTTACATTTTTTGCAAGCTTTTTAAATGTTTTTTCCTGTGCTTTTTTCCAAGTTTCACCTTCTACAGTCGTTGTTAATTCACCAGTTGATTTTTCTTTTAATTCCCATGTTGAACTCATGTTCATACCTCCTACATACCAAGTATCGTATCACATGTCCTAAACGTCATGCTTACTTAATAATAATTCATAACCATAACTTTGCGCAAGCCCTTTTTCATTTAGAAACGCCATCAAACCTTCTTTGTCTTCATTTGCCTTAAATACATAACAGGCAATATCTACTGCCAAATCAAATGCTTCATCTTCTTCAATTGTAAATGGAAGTCGAAGGTAAGCTTCTTTGATCAAAGACTCTACACACATCATTGTAAAAGTTGGATTATCACTTTCAAACCACTCCTGCAAATAAGAAACAGCTTTTTCAACTCCATCACTTTCCTGCGGCATTTCAACAAAACACGGAGTAAAGGTTACTTCCAGTCCATCCATCTCGGTTGTAAACTCTTCACTTATATTTTGTTCCATCATCGCCTCAATCAAACAGGATCGTACAAAATAATGTGTATTCCCTTTCAAATAAGAACGAATCTCATCCAAATGGTTACGAATATTACTTTTCTTTAACTGTTCAACCGCAAGAAACTGCTCTTCCAAAGAACCATGAAGAAGTTCTCCAATTTCTTCCTCTCCATAACTTCTTGCTTTTCTGCTCTCATTTATTTGAGAGCGGCAATCATTATATAAGGAAATCAGTCGATCTTCATACGCTTTTGGAATATAGGGCATCGAAAGTTCTTCTTCTAAAATACAAAAAGCATTTTGAATATCATTTTCTGCGATTAGCTGCTCCACTTTATTTAGAATATCCTCATAATACGTATCCATGGTATCTCCTTTACGATTAAACACAAAATAATATAGCATATTCTTTGTTTATAATCAATTAAAACCTCTTTATATAAAGCTTTTCTATAAATTTTATAAACCTGTCACACAATCTTTTTTGTATTCTTTAAAAAGCAATAATAAAAAACCCGCATATCTGCAGGTGATTTATTAGATGGCGTCCACGAAGGGATTCGAACCCCTGACCGTGCGCTTAGAAGGCGCATGCTCTATCCAACTGAGCTACGTGGACATAACACATTTCTTAGTGCCAAATAATAATAACAAATATTCTATAGAATTTCAACTCTAATTTTATATTTTTTTCAAAAAAAGCAGGAAGACTTTCTTTAGAAGCCTTCCTAAATTTAAATTATTCTGTTTCAATCAAGCCATAACCGCCATCATGACGTTTATAAACAACAGCGATTTCTTTTGTTTCATCATCACGATAGATAAAGAAATTATGATTTAGCATTTCCATACGCATAATTGCTTCATCAAGTTCCATCGTATCTGCAACAATAGATTTTGTTTTAACTAATTCATCTCCCTCATCACCATTATCTAACACTTCTGCTTCTTCTATAAATGCATAAGCTAATTTTTCTTTGTGTTTTCTAGTTAAACGTGTTTTTTGACGACGAATCTGATCTTCTAATTTATCAATTGCCAAGTCAATAGCTGCATACAAGTCATCATGCACAACTTCTGTACGAAGAACCGCATATTTGGTTGGAATCGTAACCTCTATTTTCTGTTTGTTTGGATAAACTCTAACAACCACATTGGCAATAACGTTTTCATCAATCATAAAATACTTTTCAAGATGATTTAACTTCTTCTCAATTTTTTCAGCAATCGCTGGTGTTACTGTAATATTTTTTCCGTAGATCTGGACTTTCATATAAAATCCCTCCTTGTTTGTTTCTATACCTATATTATACGCAAAAATTTTATATTAAACAGTCTATCAATTCGTATCAATATGTGATAAACTGGATAGTGTAAGGGCGATGAAAATCCATCGCTTTTTTCTATAAGAGGAACAAGAAATTATGGATAGAAAATACAAACTATTACAAGATGAAAAACTCAGCTGTATCATTTATAAAAAAGAGCAAGTATACACAGCAAAAACAAGTGGAATCAAACCCATCATGGAATTTCTGGAAGAAGGTATTTTAGAAAATGCCTTTGTTGTAGATAAAGTTATCGGGAAAGCTGCTGCAATGTTAATGGTCTATGGACAGGTAAAAGAAATATATACGCCACTCATCTCTACACCTGCCTTATCACTCCTTCAGCAAAACAATATTCCTGTAACCTACGAAAAAGAAGTTCCTTATATCATCAATCGTAAAAAAGATGGTATGTGTATCATGGAAAAAGCTGTATTGAATTGTAACAACGTGAAAGAAGCTTATCATATACTAAAAGAAAAATTAGAACATTTGTCTTAAGGATCACTCCCTGTGATTCTTTTTCTATTTTTTATCCTATGTTTTTTTCAAGTTCTTTGAAGAATAACTCCTGTAGTTTCGATAAAACGTTATGTTCTTTCCAAATAATGCGCATAGAAGATTGTATGACAGGTGTAATTGGTCGAAAACATAAAGTACTGTTATCTCCAGTATCAATTAGCTTATCAAAACCAAGCGCACATCCAACACCTTCTCGCAATTGCTACTGGTGCAGTTGTAAATAAGGATGTAGCAAAAAACACGATAGTAGGTGGTGTTCCTGCATCATTCATAAAACATATTGAAGTAAAAACTGCAAAAGATAAATAAGGCTATGCTTTGAAATGAAACTAAAACCAAAATAGGAGATAACACAAAACTCTGTGTATCTCCCATAATGTATCCCCTGCCTGCAAAGGATAGGGGTTTTCTTATTCTATAAATATTAAAATTTATCTACTTTTATTAAAGTTGTATTTTCCTTTTATTTATAAATATCTATTAAAATAAGCAACTGAATTTTCATAAGCTATTGCTTGTATTTCTTCTTTCTTAAATTTGTGAAGTTCTAACTCCTTTACAAAATTCTGTGCCTGTGTACAATCTTTTAGCCCTTTACAATAGCCATGATATTCATCATAAAAATCCATAAAATCAAAGCCGCAGGCAATACCATCCACATTTCCTCTAAAATCTTTTATCCATTTCACATGATTCACAAGGTGTTCACAATCCCTTTCTTCTACATGTTCACTAATAAATGCAGGTGCACTATTCATCCCTATTAATCCACCTCTATCCAAAATAGCTTCTGCTTGTTGTTTCCATAAATTTCGTGGATGATTGCATAAATCACGAATATTAGAGTGTGTCGCAATAACATGTGCATCTTTATAAGACATAATATCCCAAAATGTTTTTTCATTTGTATGAGATACATCGATGATCATATTTAAAGAAATCATTTCTTCAACAACTTCTCTACCTAATGGATGCAGTCCATGTTCTAAATTTCCCTTGACTCCTGTAGCCAAATCATTTTCATCATTCCAGCACAAAGAGGCAAGACGAACTCCCTGCGCATACATCCAGCGAATCTTTTCTCTAGGTTCATCGTGAATTCCACACATTCCCTCTACACTCATAATAGCTTTCACATTTCCTGTATCTTTTTCTAAATCTTCTCTAGTTAATACAAGGTCTACAGCATCACAGTCATCAATTTCTTTTCTGGTAGAAGAAATCATATCTTTCATTTCATCCCATGTTTCTTTACCTTCAAAAAAACTTGCCATACATATAAAAGCGATTTCTCCTTTATGAAACTTTTCTACATGATAATTCTTAATAACATCTTTTGTGATTTTTTGTTTCTTTTTCTGAATAATGTCATATCCTATATCTGCATGCAAATCAAAAAGCCTCATTTCGTATCCTCCCGCTGTTTCTCAAAAATGATATTAAAATAGCGCATTTCCTTATTTTCTTTCATACCTCTTGTATATGTCTGATCATCAATAATATGCAGCAAATGATGAATTCCTGCTTTTCCCTGCAGGATCCAATTTGCCATTTTGATTACCTTTGATGCCGTAATAATCGCATCATCATACAGATCCAAAAACGATGCTGTACTTGTGATTTTATCATCACAGGGATGTTTCCACTCTTTTCTTTCTTCATTTAGAATATCCAGCTGATCTATTTCTTTATTTCTTACAATATTACCAGAAAGCTGCCATTCCTTATGCAAAATCTTTTCCACTCCATGGATACAGGCATATTTTATACAGCCAGGATCATATAGAAATTTTTGAACCTCATACCATGTATCAAGCGTTTCTCTTATATCATGAACTTTCAAATCTACATGATAGACTTCTCGAGATACCGCTACATAAATACGGGCAATTGCCTGCAGCATATTTACATCATATTCGCAAAGTTTATAGTAAGGATATTCTTTTATTGTTAAATCTCTTTTTTTCTCCAGTAATCTTGCGTCAATAATAGATTCTAGACGATGATGGAATGAAGAGTTTTTTTTCTTTCCTTTTCCAGTAAAATAATATATATAAGGGTGTGCTGTTTTATCCAGGGCCCAATGACATAGATGTCCAAACAAATACACGATCATTCTTTCCTGAATTTCTTTATTTGTCTGCTTTTGTATACTGTGCATAGCACATTCATAAAAATCATTGATATGCTCATTATGCATACGACTGCCTAAACGATTTAGCTCATGACTTTTATATACATCCCATGGCATCAAATGTGAAAAAAACAAAAAATCGGATCCTTGACTACCGATATAATATAGTTCTAAATTACGTTTGATCATACACTTTAATTGTGTATCATTTAGTGCATGATACACATCTTCCGCAAATAATTTATGAGTAATGATATTTGGCATATAACCTCACTCCTTCTTTATCAAGTAGTATAGCACTTTTTTTATATTATCTCTATACAGATAGGCAACTATACCAGTTCCTCTTTTATTTTTTTCATAACTTAATATAGGGAGGTGGCAACAATCGCAACCGCTTATCTTCAATTCATAACCTTACTGCAAGGAAAACCATCCTATTTAGAAAATATTCGTA
Source organism: Amedibacterium intestinale (assembly GCF_010537335.1). Lineage (NCBI taxonomy): Bacteria > Bacillati > Bacillota > Erysipelotrichia > Erysipelotrichales > Erysipelotrichaceae > Amedibacterium > Amedibacterium intestinale. The sequence continues at coordinate 366,847 of NZ_AP019711.1, read as the reverse complement.
TACGTATTTTCCGTAAAGAAAAAGAAATACTTGTATATGAAGATTTTGATGTAAGCGATACTTGTGGTAAAAGCAGTTTATTTCCTCTTTATACACCAGAAGAAAAAAATCATACATTCTACTATCAGGCACAAATATCTTTTCCAGATTATCAAACTATTTTTATAGATAAAATTTATCTGCAACCTAACAAATATGTTTATATCCCTGTAGAAATGATACCTCTTTCTCCCACAACAAATTCTAAATATACATTTATGCCATTATATGATCAGACGATATATGAAAATAATAAAATTAAAGAAAAAATCTTAACACTACAAAAAAGACTGAATTTTCTTAGAACATACTATCCTTCTATCCTGCCTGTAAAAAATGATGGTATTTTTAAAACAAACACCAAAAATTCTATCATCTCTTTTGAACAGCTTCTTGGTTTAGAAGAAGATGGCATATTAAGTGAAACTATTTGGAATCTTACAGAAGAAATGGTAAGGGAATTAAAAGAGGAAGAAAGCAGATAATTATGCTTTTCTTCCTCTTTTGTACTCTGATTTTTTATTTCCATTGAAATTGTTTTTAGAATATCCATTTCCTTTTCGATAAGGAATTAAACATTTCGATGAGTTTCCAACCAAATCCAAACGTCCTGCTTTTTTCAAAGCTTTGTATACCAAATCGTAATTTTTCGGATATGTAAACTGCATCAAAGCTCTTTGCATAGCTTTTTCTTCGTATGTTTTCGCAACATATACTGGTCGCATTGTTTTTGGATCTAGCCCTGTGTAATACATACAAGTTGCCGGTGTACCTGGTGTAGGGTAAAAATCCTGTACCTGTTTTGGCGTATAATGAATTTTTTTCAAATAGCACGCAAGTTCGATTGCGGCATTTAAATCACTTCCAGGATGAGAACTCATCAAGTAAGGAACGATAAACTGTTTCATTCCAAATTCTTCATTTTTTTGTTTAAATTTATCAACAAATTTCAAATACAGCTCTTTTCTAGGTTTTCCCATTTTATCCAATACAGCAGCACTGATATGCTCTGGGGCAACCTTTAGCTGTCCACTAATATGATATTTTACAAGTTCATCAAAAAACTCATCACTTTTATCATACATTAAATAATCGTATCGAATTCCTGAACGGATAAATACTTTTTTGATATTTGGAAGACTTCTTACAGCTCTAAGCATATCCAAATAGTGACTGTGGTCAACGATTAAATTATTACATGGTTTTGGATGTAAACATTCTTTGTTTTTACAAGCACCAAATTCACGCTGCTTGTTGCAGGCTTCTTTGGAAAAGTTTGCACTTGGTCCTCCAACATCATGAATGTACCCTTTAAAGTTTGGCAGTTTCGTAATTGATTTTGCCTCTTCTACAACACTTTCTACACTTCTTGATGAAATAACTCTTCCCTGATGATGTGTAATAGCACAAAAAGCACAAGAACCAAAACATCCTCTATTTGATACAATAGAAAACTGTACCTCTTCTATCGCAGGTATATATTTATATTTTGGATGGAAAGTACGCTCATATGGTAAAGAGTATGTAAAATCCATTTCATCCTGTGTTAGTGGCAAAGGTGGCTGATTTTGAACTACATACCATCCATCATATGGTTCTACCAATATTTTTGCCGCAATAGCATCAATATTTTCATGTTGTATATGAAAACTTTTCGCATAAGTATACTTGTCATTTTTAACTTCTTCAAACGAAGGAAGCATAATATAATCACTTAAATATTCTAAACTTTTTGTTTTCCACACAGTTCCACGAATATAACATAAATCTTTTGCCTCTAAACCACTGTTTAAGGCATCTGCCACTTCCACAATGGTGTTTTCTCCCATCCCATACATTAACAAATCAGCCTGGGAATCCATCAAAATACTTCGTCTTACTTTATCATCCCAATAATCATAATGAGAAAGACGTCGTAAACTAGCTTCAATCCCTCCAATTAAGACAGGTTTATTTGGAAATAATCTTTTTAAGATTTGTGTATATACAGTTGTAGGACGATCTGGTCTTTTCCCCATGATTCCTTCATCGCTATATGCATCGTGATCTCTTCTTCTTTTATTAACAGAATAATGATTTACCATAGAATCAATATTTCCAGCAGATACTAAAAACCCCAATCTAGGTTCTCCAAACTGTAAAAATTCTTCATCCTTATGCCAGTCTGGCTGTGCCAGTATCGCACAGCTATATCCATATGCCTGCAGCACTCTGGTAATGATTGCACATCCAAAAGAAGGATGATCCACATAGGCATCTCCATTCACATATACAAAATCAACTTGTTCAAATCCCTGTTCCAGCATTTCTTCTCTTGTTGTAGGTAAAAAAGCCATCGTTTGTCCTCCTTTATTTGTGCTATTATCGTACCATACTTTTCTTTCATGTAAAGAAAAACTTTCATAAAAAAAGAACCCTGACAGGGCTCTGGAAGTCAGATGATAATGGTTGTAAAAGAATAGAAGAAAATACATAGATGCATTTCTTTTGTTAGGACTATCTAACTTCACACATAGTATATACAAAAAGTTAGTCTTTGTCAACATTTTTGTTTTATTTTTTTATACAGCTTTATAACAGTTTTTTCCTTTTTAGGTACAACAATAAACAACCTACAACACTAACAGATAAAAGAATAACGAAGAGATAACCATATTTCCATGTTACTTCCGGCATAGAGGTAAAATTCATGCCATACCATCCAACAATTAATGTCAAAGGCAAAAAGATAACTGTTACAACCGTAAAAACATACATTGTCTGATTTAATTTATAATCCTGCTGAAACTGGAATTCTTCTTTTAACTGTTCAATATATTCCTCCATCATGCGTACTCTTTCTTCTATTCGTACAGCTTTATCCTTTGCGATTTTTAACTGATGCAGATGTTCTGTGTGAAAAAATGTATTTTCATCCTCCAGCAAATTTTCACATACATCCAAAATCTGTTCCATAAAATGTGACATACGAAGCATAAGACGCCTGTATTCTCGAAATTCACTTGCTATTCCACGATCAAAGGAACTTATCTTCTCATCAAAAGCTGTCATTTCATTTTCAACCTCATCCAGTTGCCTCTCAACATGAAAAAGTACATATTCTAAAACCGCACGCAGTGTTTTCTCTAGAGTGCATACACCAGGATCCAGCTGAAGGATTTCTTTTTGAAGTTCCTGTAAACATGTTTCATCATCACATACAATAAGAAGCGTATGCAAGACAATATAAAAACTTATCTTAGGAGTATCTTGTTTGTATTTTGTAAATAGATACAAAATACCAAACACATATCCATAATAAGTATCTACTTTATTTACTTTTTTATCATCTGATTGTCCCAGTACTTCCTTAATCGTGTTCTTTGAAAACAAATGCATTTGTTTCTGCATGTATATAAGATCTTCACTTTTACAAAATCCAACAAGTAAATTTGTTGTATCCTTTTGCCATTCACAAGGCATCCAAGTATCTTTTGCTGTATAAAACATCATATTTTCCCTTCTTTACTTTACCAAATCTTTTAAAGCATGATAAATGATGTATTCGGCATAAGTATCCATAGCACAATACTCATATAATGCCTGATAAAGTTCTTCTTTTCTTTCTTTTTGAGACGTTTCATATTCTCTCCAGCATTGTACAGCTTCCATACCATGAGATACACTTAAGCTTTCATATGTATAATCAGAAAAAATAGGAACCAGTTTTTTTAATGAATACATCCCTTCCATACGAAGATCGTAAATATTCCCACTAGAAAAAGGCAAAGACAAGTCAACCATACGTTCCCATATTTGTTGAAGTTCATCTTTATATTGAGGAAATTGTTTTGCAAGCTGTATCAAGCGAAGTTTTTCTGCCCCCTCCATATTATAAACCAAAATACTTCCTTCTTTTGGAAGGTCGTTAATCAAATGACGAATAAAATCTTCTCGACAATCTTTTTCACCAATAAAACCTCGCTGTTCTAAATCCCCATTTTCTTTTTCTATATGCAAAGAATATTGAAATGTTAAGACATCAAAGGGTTTCATTCCTTTATAAGGAGGATAGGCAAGAGTTTCCCATTCAAAATCCAAATAAGAAATAGGATAGTGAATATGTTCCTTCATCCATATACGAATTGCTCCTTTATCAATGAAAAGCCCATTATTCCTATCAGCCATGATTTGTGCAAATTGAAATCTTGTTCCCTCAATACGATCAACATCTGCATCTTGTAATCTTGTTCTTCCTTCCTCAAACATTTCTAACTTATGGGAAGACTGTACCAAATGCATAATAGAATTAGAAGGCAACGTTTCTGGAAAACATTGTTCATAATATGCACATTTTCCTCCTCTTGTACATACAGCTGTTCTTTTTGTTTCAATCTTTTCCTGTATATCAAGTTTACGCAAAGCTTCCAGCAATGGTAAAAGATCTCTAGTATATTCTGCAATCAAATCTTTAATGCATCCATGCGGATGATTCTTCGAATTAAACAGATGATCATTCACAACTAGTAATTTTCTTACATCCAAAGTTTCTTCACGGATATAGTCAGCATTTAAATGAATTGCATATACTTCATCTACTTTAATATCACATTTTCCAAGTACGCTTAACGTATCCGCCATCATTTGTGCTTCACTTTCTTTTGGATAGCAGTTTACAAAAGGAAAATATACTTGTACGCGTTCTTCCTCCTGCAGTAGAATAGGAACTTTTACACGAAGGTCTTCATAGGAAAAACGTGCATTGACTAAATTTTTCTTATTTTTAAAAGCTTCTATCGCAAGTTCTTTAGGATCATTAGGCTGTCCTGTAAACACATTTTGTATCATTAACAATTCTATGGATAAAGCAATAATATCTTCATTATATGTAATATAGGGGACAAATTCCTTCTCTACTCGTTTGGATAACCAGTATTGTTTTGGACATCTTTCCAGCTTTTTAAAATCACTGATATGATACATATTCTTCTCCACACTTTCTATTTTCACAAGACAATTATAGCACACTTCTATTTTCATTCTGATACATTCCAGCCATATCTTGTACGATTTTTAAAATTTCTTTCTTTAATTCTGCTGGTTTTAAAATTCGTACATGATTTCCTAAAGACAGTAAAAACTGCATTGTTGGGATTTTACCTTCCATAATTGCCTGATAATGCAAAGTATTTTCATCTATCCATTCCATAACGACATCATAACCTGCAGGTTTCTCACTGACAAGCAAGGCACTTTCTTTATAAATATGCAAATCAAGCTTATAGTATTCATTTTTCATAAGACCCATTTGTCCTATATGATCTTTTATATGAAAAGAAGGATCTCTTTGAAAAGAAGCTTCCAATATTCTTAAATCCTGCATACGTTCTTCACTAAACTTAAATTTACGAAAATCTTTTGCTTTTAAAGAATACCCCAGGCAATAATAACTCCCCTTATCATTTAACAATTCGTATGGATGCACACGAACAGATGAAAAGCTATTGGCATGCATACTTTTATAAAGAATAGAAATCACGCGATGATCATCTCTGGCCATTTCCATACGCTGAATCATATCTTTTATATGTTTGCTTACATGAACCCCTTTGGTTTCCATATAAAAACCTTTTTCCTTTGAACTTATTGCAGTGGAAGCCAAAAGCTTATCACAGGCATTTTCAAATTCAGAATATAAAAGAAAATCACCATGGCTTTTCAAGTAACTTTGTGCTTCTTTTACTGCCTGCAATTCATCTTTACGCAAAGAAACAACTGGAAAAAGAGAATTAGGCAGCAAACGATATCCGCCATATTTCCCTGTCGTACTTTCAATACGATATCCTGCTTCTTCCAGTTCTTTCCTATATTCTGATATATTTCGTATATTCGTTTCTAACAATTGTGCAAGTTCTTCTTTTGTTAAAAAGCCTCTTGCCTTTAACAGAAGAAGCATTCGAATACAGTTTGCACTTTTTCCCATAAGTTTTCCTTTCTAGGCTAAAACAGTTTTTGTCTTTAAAGGAGAATAACGACTTGGATAGGATCCATATTTTCCATCAATCTTCTCCATTTTAGGAACAACTCCAAGATATGCCAATGGAAAAACCATTTCTCCAATACCGCGATCCAAAGCAAATCCAAGAGCTTCTTCCAGCCCTATAGCACCTGCTTCGATCAATGTCATAACGGTATCTAAATTTCGCATATAAATGGCATGCTGCAAAATAGGATAACCATTAAAAATCCAATTGGGATCTGCTCCTTCCCTTAAAACCTCTACAAGCAGATTATGGTCATCATTCCATACTGCATTTAATAATTGTGTAGCCAATTTTCTTTCACTCATCATAAAGCTCATCCTCTCTGTTTACAGCTCTATGATAAAACGTATTCTTACATTATTTATGTAAGAATATAAATATTTTACATCTTTTTTTAATTTTTGTATAGAAAAAGCCAGAGATAAACATACTCTCTGGCAAAAACTAACGATTACCCATGGAAGAATCTGTATTTCCATTCGTATCATTTGTCATATTATCGTTATTATTGTTTCCACTCATGTTATTGGTAGCATCATAACGATAAGCATCAAAAGCATTCAATGCTTCATCAATTTTCGCAGATGGATCATATAAGAATAAGTAATTTCCATTTACTCTTGCATTGTATTCCATTTCTTTTCCTGTAATACTAACTTTTACTTTTCCATTATTTCTAGCTTGTTCCATGATTTTTTTCATATTTTCATCGTCTTCTTTTACACGATATAAATATGCATTTTTTCCATCGATGGTAAAGGAACGACCTTCATGAGCCGCAAACTCCATATTGTCAAGTGTCTGCATATTTTCATATTTAATATTTTTCTGTGTGAAGAAATCCATCACATTATCAATGGAATCCTGTACAGCTTGCCCACTATCTTCTACTGCATTACGAATATCTTTTCCTACATTTGAATTGGACATATCATTTCCTGTCGTCCCTTTGTCATTCATACTGCAGCCACCTAAAAATGTTAAACTAAGGAAAACAGCCGCAAGCATTTGTTTACTAGTTTTCATTATCAATTCCTCCTGACATCACTAGTATTCACACCCTGATAAACTTTATACATTTAATATAAAAAACCAGCTATGCCTCAACTGGTTTTTTTAAATATGCTGGATTTTTTGCCTTTATGACAAACCATAAAAACAAAACAATTCCTTTCAAAATTGAACTCACTGTAATAGCCCACCAGATTCCATTTAGTCCAATAAACTGGCTGAATACATATGCCAATGGAATACGTATTGCGGTTAATGTAACACTTACAAAAGAGGGAGGAAGTGTTTTTCCTAATCCATTAAAACAACCTGCCGCTGCATATTCCAGACACATAAATGCCTGTGATATCGCAAGTATACGAAGATAATCCACCCCTAATGGCAATACCTGTTCATCATTTAAAAAGATATGGAAAATAGCTTGCGGGAAGAAAAATAACAGACACGTTGTAAAAACACCCCAGCCAAGCATAACACCTACCGATACATGAAAGCCTTGTTTAATACGTTCAGACTTCCCTGCACCATAATTTTGTGCCACAAAACTGTTTAAAGCAGCTGCATATCCTTCTGCACTCATCCAGGAAATAGATTCTATTTGCGAACCAATTTTTTGTACCGCAACAGCTCCATCTCCCCATCCGGCAATCATTCTTGCGATAAACATAGAGATACTGGAAAACAGCATACTTTGCAAAGCTGTAGGAAGTCCAATCATAAAGATTTCTTTTCCCTGTTTCGTATGAAAATTGGAGAATACATGTACCTCATGAAAAACAAGTGTATCTTTTCGAATAGAAAAAAGAAACAATATAAATACCATAAACTGTGCAAATACTGTTGCGATTGCAGCACCGCTTACACCCATAGGTGGAATAAAACCAAATCCAAAAATAAACAAAGGATCTAAAACAATATTTAACACCAAACCAATAGCAGTAACCTGAAAGGAAATACGGCTATTTCCCATAGCTGTCATGATTCCTGTAAGAATCTGATTCATAAAAGAAAATATAACAAGCCCGCAGGTAATCATCAAATAAATACGGGCATCCTCAATTACTTTTGCACTATTTAAATGAAAAAAAGCTATCATTTGATGAGAAAAGACAATCGATAAAAAAGAAAAAATAATTGCGAAAGCGATTCCCATTTGAATCGCACTTTGTGCATACATGGAAGCATCCTTATGTTTTTGTGCCCCCAAAGATTGCCCTACTTTAATTTGTCCACCCATTTTTGCTAATGTAGCCAAACCATTTGACAACCACATAAACATACCGGCAGCCCCTACAGAAGCAACCGCATTTGCCCCAATACGTCCAATCCATATCATATCTGTAAGATTATATGCCATCTGAATGAAACTGGTTGCCATAATAGGCAGAGCCAATGCACTCAAAGCAGGTAATATTTTCCCTTCCAGTAAATTCACATATGTTTTCATATAACACCTCATTTAGGATTTTAGTATAACATAATCCTAAAAAAATGCATAAGAAAAAACATCATTCTTCTTATGCTGCATGTTTTCTTATCATTTCAATTACTTCTTGAATGTATTTGGCATCTTGTAAACTGTGATACACATTTTCATGCAAATGCTGTTTTACATCATCAATAAATGTTTGAATTTCTAATGTCATATCATCTCCATGAAAGGGATACTTTCTTTCAATCGTTTCCTTTTCTAAACGAATTGTATATTCACAGATACGATTATACATTGGAATATAAATTTCCCCTTTTTCCCCTTTAATAAGCGCATATCTTTCTTTTTCCTTATCGATTGCCCCTTCACCTGTTGCGATAATTCCATTATCAAAAGAAAGTTTCGTAAAAAAATTCATTTCAATTCCATTTTCAATCTGGATGTTTGACTCAACTTTCTTAATAGGACTATTTGCCAAATCAAGAAGAAACCCTAATACATAAGTTCCTATATCATTAAGAGCTCCTCCTTGCTTTTTATCAAACAAATAGGAATGCTTATCAATATCTTGATTGTCAGAACAAAAATTTGCATTTATAGAATGCACTTTTCCTAAGCATTTGATATCTTGTTTTAGTGACTGATATCCAATATTAAGTTTTGTCTTCAAGGCTTCCATGCAATAGCCATCATATTGTTTTACAGCTTCTATGATATCTTCTATGTCTTTACTACTCAATGCGATAGGTTTTTCTGCCAGTACAGCTTTATGATGTTGAAGTGCCTTTATAATCCATTCCTTATGATCAAAATGTGGAAGTGCAATATAAACAGCCTCAACATTTGGATCTTCCAATAGCTTTTCATAGTCATGATAAATTTTTACTGAAGGATGTTTTTGTACATAAGAATCATGATCCTGAATACTTTTAGAAGCAATTGCATATACTACACCATCACTATAAGTAATACTTTTCACAAATTTTCTTGCGATATTGCCAAAACCCAAAATTCCAAATTTCATTTAATTTCCTCCATAATATGTATACTAATATCGAATATTATAACGTACTTCATAAACAATTGATACACTGTAAAATGAAAAAGAACTCAACTTTGAGCCCTCTTTTTCATTTATTCTGTTTTTTCTACATGTTTAGGAAGAACTACGATTGCCTTGAATAAATCCCCATCTGTTTCAATTTTAAAGTTTCCATTTTGTGCTTCTGTAAAGCTTTTTACAATAGCCAGTCCTAATCCACTTCCACTTGTATGACGAGATTTATCTCCTCTTACAAAGCGCTCTACAATTTCTTCTGTATTAAAATTTAATTGTTCTTCTGATACATTTTTAAATTGAATTTCGACTTTTTCTTCCTTTTCTACAATATCAACGTATACGCGTGTAGATGGCATTGCATATTTCGCAATATTGGTAAATAGATTTTCAAAGATTCTAAATGTTTGTCCTCCATCCAGTTCTACCATAATGGGTGCACTCGAATTTTTAAGGATTGTAAGCTGTTTTTCATCTAAACACTCACTGCATTCTGCCTGCGCCTGTTCCAGTAATGCATTCATATCCAACTCCATGATATCTAAATGGATGTTTCCACTGTTAACTTTACTTACTTCAAATAAATCTTCAATCAACGTACTTAAGCGATTCGTATACTGCTGCAGCATGCCAACATATTCTTTTTTTGTCGGTTCATCTAAATTTTCCTGTTGTAATAATTCTACATAATTACGTATTCCAGTTAAAGGCGTCTTTAAATCATGGGATACATTTGTAATCAGCTCTGTTTTCATATTTTGTGATTTTGTTTCTTCTTTTACTGCTTTTTCAAAACCGCTGCGAATATTTTTGAATTCATCATTTAAAGAATTAAAGATTCCTACATCAAGATCATTATCTACATCAAAATTACCATTTGCAAGGGAATGCGCGGCTCCCTGTAAATTTAAATAATCCACCTGAATCGCTTCATATTTCTTCTTCATCCAAATAAAAATCGCTATACTGTAAATTAAAGCAGGAATAAAAGCTGCTCCCCATAAAACAGCGCAAACTATAATCGCAATAAAATTCACAAAAGTAATCTTAAAAAACCATTTATCCATCGGTGTTTTCATATCTACATTTGATATCATATCAACCGAATTCTTTAACTTCATAAACAGCATTCCTATAAGGGTATCTTCTTTTAAATAGCGAACAAAGCCGCAGGCAAAGATATATTTAATATAGAACAGCGTCATTGCGATAATAACAAGATTTAGTATCCATGTTAGCATGTTTATAATAAAGACTAAATTTGGTCTATAGCCAAAGCCATATTTTTCTAAAAACATACTTAATACACCACTTATGGAATAGCCACTTACCATTACAACACAGGCGGAAGCAAACATGATTGCGAAAGTGAACAGGAAGAAAGCAATTTCACCTTTTATATGAGAAGTCGATTTAAATGGCTGTACTTCCTTTACAATTTGAATTGGATAACATAAAAGGAAAAGCGCCAGTATTACGGATGATACTAGTAATGTCACTAAAACAAAGTTTCCTGACCCTTCATAACTGTAGTATCGTGAAGCAATATAGCCTGAATTTAACACCGGTTTTTCAGGCACTCTAAAGTATACCTCGATATTTTTAGGACATTGTAAATTGGCTTCTGCAAAAATCTCAGTCCCATTATCTAGAGTTACATCAGTTTGCAAATTGTAATAACTATCATTTAAAAAGTCAAAATTTGCCATATTGATTCTATCTTTAACTGAATAATTACCATCTTCATCAAATACAATATGCATAAAAAGCAAACTATCTTTTTTAAAATCAGGAATGTTTTTAGAAGATTGATTTGTGGAAATTGTCCCTGTTTTTGTATTTTTTATCCAGTAATCAAAGTTTTCATCATTATATAAATTCTGATAACCTTGATAATCTATCTGATCTAAAAATGCTTGTTCAACTTCTTTTTTCCCCATCTCTGAAGAACCTTCTTTAAACACCAAAGGCTCGTAAGATTTATCCAGTTTCTCTGATTCCTTTATTATAAAAGAGCGTACTTCATCATCTATACTACTTTCAAGGTATGCTGTATTTTGCTTAACCTCATCATAAATACTGCAGATCATAAAACTCATGACAAAAAGCAAGGCAGCAAATACACCTGCAAATATTGTTTTTTTCTTCATGCATTTCACCTAAACTTTCTCTATTTTATATCCTACACCCCATACTACCTTTAAATAAGCGGGTTTTTTAGGATCCTGTTCAATTTTTTCTCTTAGTTTTCGCACATGGACCATGATTGTTTCTGTACTAATTGCACTCTCCTGCCATACATGTTCATAAATCTGGGCAGCAGAATACACACGCCCTGGATGACTCATCAGCATTTCCAATATAGAAAATTCTTTTGGTGTAAGTTTTACCGGCTTTCTATCTACACTCACTTCTTTTGTATAATAATTTAATTCCAATCCCCCTACAACATAGCTCTGTGCATCACTTTCTTCTACACTTTTAAGACCTTGTTTTAGTAAAAGAATTTGTTCATATCTTCTTAGTTGAGAACACACACGTGCAAGAAGTTCCATAGAGCCAAACGGCTTTGTTACATAATCATCCGCCCCCATGTTAAGTCCTGTAATCTTATCAATGTCTTCTGATTTTGCGGTTAAAAAGATAATAGGAAAATCATATTTTTCCCTCACTTTTAATGTCATGGTAATGCCATCCATAACTGGCATCATAATATCAACAATAGCTAAATGTATCTCATTTTCAGCAATCATCTCCAAACCTTCTTTACCATTTGACGCTAAACAAACCTGATATCCCTGATTCTTTAAATAAATCGCAATTGCATCGCGAATTCCTTTTTCATCTTCTACAACTAAAACTGTATGTTCCATATTTTCTCCTGCCTTTTTTATTTCTGTTATATTTTACAATGAAAGCAATCTATCAGCTACTCTTTACGAAAGGAATTTGTCAAATAATATATTCCTATTAACAACGAAACTCCTCCAATCCAAGATTCCATCAAATTTTTCTGCTTCATTAAATTTGCAATGATATGTATGCATCCAAGCAAAATAAATGTGAAGGATAAAATAAGCATCCGTTTAGAAAGCATCTTTTTTGTAATCCTTTTGTCTTATATTGATAGAAGCTAACATTTTATATCCCACCTTACATAACCATTATAGATAAAAAATCTTATAGACAACAAATTGAATTCTTAATAATTTCTAAAAAATATGTTTTTGTTTGTCCAGTATCAGTCATAATTTCAAAACTTTCTTGCTTTTACAACACAGTCCTTTTTGCTTTGAAACAGGATTATGAAAAGCTGCGTCAATCTTTTGTTTCCTTTTGCATACGATAAAATGGAGGTGGTTTATATCGCTGAAGGAACTTTAGTAATCCAATGCTTTGAAAAAGATAGAAATATTTCTGATGTACACATTTGTATTAGGGACGATAGAAAAATGGTTCCTATCGTTGATATCAAAACAGGAGTTGATGGAAAAACGGAAAAAATACAATTACAAACTCCTGAGAAAGAGAAATCTTTTCAACAAGGTCAATGCCCCTATGGAATTTTCCATATAGAATGTTCAAAAACAGGATATGCATGTGCGTGTTTTAAAAATGTACAGATTTTTCCTGGAGTAAATTCCTATTTACGTGTTGATATGAAAAAAGATGATAAAGGAAGTAAAGATGAAATTATATTCCCTCACCATCATCTTTTTGTGGAGGATAACAATGCTTGAAGAAATTATTATTCCCAATACAATTACTGTACATTTAGGAAGACCGGATTCTCCGGCTGAAAACTTAACGGTAGATTTCCTGTATTATGTAAAAAATGTAGCATCTTCAGAAATTTTCCCTACCTGGCCCTATGAAGCTTTAAAAGCAAATATATGGGCTCAAATGTCTCTGGTATTAAATCGTGTATATACAGAGTGGTATCGTGGAAGAGGATATCCCTTTGATATTACAAATTCTACTGCATATGATCAGGCTTTTGTAAAAGGAAGAGTCATTTATGATACGATTTCAGAAGTAGCAGATGAAGTAATCGGTCAATTCCTGCAAAAGCCATATTATCGAGAACCGTTTTATGCTGAATATTGCGATGGCAGGATTGCCTCATGCCCCGGACTAAAACAATGGGGGACCCTTGATTTAGCAAATCGCGGAAATTCAGCCATTGAGATTATACGGTATTATTATGGTGAAAGCATGCAGCTCCATGATACTGATAATGTACAGGACATTACTCCATCTTATCCAGGTTATCCTATCCGCTTAGGAGCTCAAGGACAATATGTATTTATTATTCAGGAATTATTAAATGGGATTGCGGTCAACTACCCTAACATTCCTCTGATTTATCCTCCTGATGCGATTTTTGGATCCTTAACAGAAAGTGCAGTTATTACTTTCCAAAAGCAATTTAATTTAGCTGCCGATGGCATTGTAGGGCCAGCAACCTGGAATCAAATTTCCAGAATCTATGTTGCAGTTAGAAAACTCGCAGAACTAGGCAGTCTAGGAAGACTGGAAGGATATTTTACAGGTCTTTTTACAGGTAAAGTCTTACGGCGCGGAGATGTTGGAATTGAAGTGCAGCAGCTGCAGTATTTTTTAAATATCGTAGCAGATGCCTATCCATCTATTCCTGCTGTACAAGTTGATAGTCGTTTTGGTTCTGGACTAGAACGTTCCATAAAGGCTTTTCAGCAGGAATTTGGAATTCCAAGCGATGGTCTTGTCGGAGCTGTTACATGGAATCTAATCTATGAAACATATGCAGCACTTATCCAGAATGCATAATTCCCATAAAAAAGTTCTATAAGATTGTTAATGTGAATCACTTATAGAACTTTTTTCGTATTATAAAAGATATATGATCCAGCTGATAAAGAAAAGCAAAAATAAATCTGATATTTTCTATTTACCTTTATAAAAAACATGTTTTAGTTCTCGAATTGCTTCTTTGCTTGTAGTTTTATCATTAGAGATACGATACACATCAGAAAGTTTTCTTTTTTTACATAGCATAGAAACGATGTCTTTTTCTGCAATTTCACTTGGATAAATTCGTAAAACTACATATTGTTCATCATATGGATATTGTACCCATGTAATTTGTTTTTGGTACTGCGATAAGATTTTATGTACTTGCTGCATTTCTTCCTTACAAAGATACAGTTCCATGGCAACAATAGAAACATCTAATTCTTCTGATATTAAATTTTGATGTGCATTATAAACGATTCCATCTTTTTTGCGCTTTGACATATACATTTGTTTCATCACTTCATTTTGAAAATGTTCATAATGTGCATATAACAACATATCTCTTACCTCATATACAAAAGGAAGATAGTTTTCTGCACGTAATGATAAATACAGAGATTTCCATACCTCTTTTTCTAATGTGTGAATTGCATAGGCATCTTTATTTTTTAAGTCAAAGCCCACTACACCATCCATCAAAATCATTCCTAACTTTCCACGAAGTCCCATAAGAGAAGATAAGGCCTCATCTGGTGTTTTACTGGAAGTAAGTAACAGATTCATTCCATTTTCCAAAAACTGATTGATATGTATTTTTGTATACGTATTCATTTTCCCATTTGCTTCCAAAAGCATAGAAAATGGCATTTCGATCAAAAGTTCTGTATGCTTTTTATGAGGAAGATGAAAAGCATTTACAAAAATCGCAAGAAAGATTCCTATTAAGGTGTCTAAAATACGATTACATCCAAAAATAAAAGCACTTTGATCCCCAATATGGGATACTGTAATACTTAAAAATACAACACAGCTTAAATAAGAACTTGAAGGTTGATGTAACGCAACAGGAATATACAACAATGGAATAATCATAATAGAGATAATCGTATATCTCAAAAAATCCTGCTGGTATGTAAAATAAGTTTGAAAAAAATATAACATAACCATACCTAAACATCCACCAATCAGTGTTGATATGATCCTGCTTTTTCCCTTTGACATAGAATCCGACACTTCCGGCTGCATACACAATACTGCCGCAATCGCAGAATAAAATGGGATTCCATTATTTCCCCTTATGATAAATACTACAAAGCATAGAAAAACCGCAATTGCCGATTTTACCATGCGCATTCCAACTTTTGGCATCTGTTTCACCTTCCTATATAATATTTACTGTTTGGCTTTTCGATAGCCGGCAGCTTTTGCTTCTTCTTCGCTACTAAATATTACCAGATTTTTTGAATCTTTCATGTCCTTATAAGCATTCTGTCCAGGACAATGATATATTTTTGATCGAGAATTTCCTCGTATTTCCATATTCGTATCACTTTGTATTTTTGTTTTTTGACTGGATCCATCACGATAATCAATATCTACTAATGGCTGCACGTTATAAACAAATACATGAAACTGAATTCCTTCTCCATTGTCTTCTATAGATTCCGCTTCCATTTCCACTCCATTTGCCACAAGATTATCCCCTTCATATATAGGTGTTACACGATATAACACATGGTTTCCTGTCTCCTTAATGTAATCTGCTACCATGTTTTCAAAAGGCAGCATTCCTTCTACATTCATATAACGCGTTCCTGTAATTAGATTTCTCTCATTCGCATTTTCAGCTGTAAGCTGATAACCAATCAAATGGCAGCGATTATATAAATATTTTCCATCAACAAAATTGTATTGGGTATTGTTCCATCCTGTTGGGTGCACACTTGATATGCTTCCTCTTTTTTCTTTAGGCATTGTTTCTTTCCCAATGTTGGCATAAGCTCCCCGTGCTCTTCCAAGCACATCTAGTTTTTCATAATGCTCAAAGGACTGTTTCGTTTTATCTTCTTCTGGAAAAGAAGGAATATTTCCATTCAATTCAACATAGGCTTTGCCTTCAAATTGTGGAATTGTTTCCAGTGAAACCGTATTTTCTTTATTTATATTGTTTTGTGTACAGCCAGTTAATAGTATTGTACACATTAGGGCAACTGTCAAAAGCAGTTTTTTTATAATATTATGCATCATGATTTCTCCTATAAACTTTTCTTGTAATCTTCTCATGAGAATATCCACGAAATTCTTTTACTTGTTCACATTGAAAGTTTTGTGGAATTTTAAAATAGGTATCTGCTGGATAATGACGATTCCAGCAATAAACAATAATATGATTCATTTTCTGAAGAAGTGTTTCTTCTAGCTCTTCTTCTGCGATACAATATCCTTCCATATGTGCTATTTTATAAAAGTCATCTATAACAACTATATTTTTATGTTCATATAAAGCCTCGCTTTTCTTTTTTATATATAAAGGCTGTTCTTTTATATATGCATACACATCTTTTCTTTGAAGGATATCTTGACTTACTCTTTTTTGATGAAACAACATACCATTTCTTTCATCTATACATACAATCAGATTCATGTTTCACTCCTCCAGTCTTTAATAATAGCATTTTTTAATTAAAATGTGAAAAGAAAACAGCAGTATTAGCCTGCTGTCTTTCTTAAAAATACATTGATTTGATCAAAGTCTACAATTTCTTGTTTATACAATATTCTTATTTTTTCTTCCAAATCATTGCCATATATTCTTTGAAGTTCTTTATAGGAAGATACATTATTTTTTTTCCATATATTTCAAGAATTCGTGAAAAAACAACATAAATTCAAATTCTTCATCGCTTACACACATATCCTTTATCCTTTTTCTACGTTATAAACGAGCTGATGAACCTTTTCTTCTTCAACTATATCATAATCATTTTGATGTGGTGAAGGCAGATAGGAATAAGTTACATCTCCTTTTGAAGTTGTTGGATCTTCTTTATATCCTTTGCAGGAAGAGTGGATTTGACAAATTCCTGTTTCTTCCATAAAGGATAGTGCATTTTGTGCATTCATTCCACTTCCAGCCAAAATTTCAATCTTATCTTTAAACTGCAGCTGCAGCTGTTTTAATAATTCTTTCCCCTGCACTGCCTTATCTTTCATTCCACTTGTCAATAAACGATCCACATGCAAATCAATCAGTGTCTGGATGGCGATAAATGGATCTTTGCATACATCAAAGGCACGATGAAAAACAGCTTCTTTTTTATAAGAATGGATAAGTTCTACCATAGCTTTTGTTTCTTCGATTGCGATACTTCCATCATCTTTCAAAAAACCAAAAGCTATCCCATCTGCCCCATTTTCAAGTAATAATTTTGCTTCATCCATCATGATGGAAACATCTTGTTCATCATAACAAAAACCACCGCCTCTTGGTCGAACCATACAGATTACATGTAATTGTGTCTCTTTTTTAACGCGTCTTAAAACAGCTACACTAGGAGTTAGACCGCCAACACTTAAAGCACTGTTCAATTCTACGCGACTTGCCCCCATTTTCTGAGCAGCTAGACAGTCCTGATAACTGCCTGCACAAATTTCAACAACTTTTTTCATATACAACTTCCTCTTTTACTCAATGCTTCCCATTAAATGACAATGGTGTTTTTCTCTTTTATCTTTTGCCGCCAAACCAATAAATGTAGCTTTGCTTGGAACATTACTGATTACTACAGCATTGGCTCCGATTTTCGCATAATCTCCGATTGTTATATTCCCTAAGCATTTTGCTCCTGCTCCGACCATAACATAATTTCCTAAAGTTGGATGTCTTTTCGCATGTTCATGACCCGTTCCTCCTAAAGTTACGCCATGATAGATTTGACAATCATTACCGATTACAGCTGTTTCTCCAATAACGACTCCCATTCCATGATCAATCAAAAGTCCTTTCCCAATTTTTGCGCCTGGATGAATTTCGATTCCTGTCCAAAATCTAGCAATATTGGAAACGAAACGTGCTAAAAAATACAAATGATGTTTATATAGGAAATGTGCCAGCCGATGAAATATCAATGCTTTTATATGAGGATACAACAAAAGAACTTCAGCTTTGGAATGTGCTGCCGGATCCATTTCCAACGTCCGATTTAAATTGTAATTTAAATCTTTTAGATATTTGAACATATTAATCAAACTCCAATACCGATAAATATTTTTCTCCGCCATCTGGGGCAATGGTTACAATTTTGCTGTTTGGATAATAGCGTGCCAATCGTCTAGCTAACGCAATATTGGCACCACTGCTGATACCGACAAGAATTCCTGTTTCTTTTGCGAAACGTTTTGTTTCCGCAATGGCTTCTTCTTCATCTACCAGCATGATATCATCACAATACGTATTATCAAAATTTACTGGAATAAAGTTCGCTCCAATTCCCTGAATCTTGTGAGGACCTGCCTTTTGACCACTTAAAACTGCACTTGTTCTTGGTTCTCCAGCAACACAGCGAATAGAAGAATTATATTCTTTCAAACGCTTTGAAACACCACTGAATGTTCCTCCGCTTCCAACACATGCTACAAAAATATCTACATCTGGCAATTGTTCCATAATTTCTTTTCCTGTTGTTTCATAATGAATAGCAGGATTTGATGGATTAGAAAATTGTTGTAAAGATACATAGTTTGAATTTTCATTCAGCATTTCCTGCATTTTATCCATAGCCCCCTGCATACCTTTACTTCCAGGCGTTAATACAAGTTTAGCACCATATGCACGAACCAGCTGTCTTCTTTCCACACTCATAGTTTCCGGCATTATAATTACGACCGGAATTTTATATACAGCACCAAGCATAGCTAAGGCAATCCCCGTATTTCCACTTGTTGCCTCGATTAATACACTTTCTGAAGTAAGAACTCCTTTTTTTATAGCATCTTGCAGCATTCCTAATACTGCACGATCCTTTACACTTCCACCTACGTTAAATTTTTCTAATTTTACATAAATATTTGTATCCTCAATTTGATATAGAGGAGTATTTCCAATCAATTCAATTGTATGTTTCATACGTTAACCTCCTATATGCCTATCGCATAGTTTAACTTATTATGACATAATCATGCGAAAACACAACTTATATGCCTTGTGTTCTTTAACAGTATATGAAACTTTTTTATTTTGTTTACTTGCTTGTAATATATGTTATATTTTTTAATTGTATGGATATAGTTCCATCTGGATGATTACAAAACTCTACATATTCTTTAGAATTCATATAATCTACTGGAATTATAATTTCAATTCCTTTATCTGTTTTTATTTTTTGAACTTTTTCTGCTTTTGCAGGCTTTACATACTCCATTTCTATTTTTTCTGGAATTCCCTGTTTTTTTATTTCTTCTTTAAAATCTGCCTGTGCTAAAGGAGAAGAAAATAAAACCTGCGCAACATCATCAACACTTAAAGACTGCTGCATAGAAGCACTATCTACCAGCATACTTTTCATTTTAGGTACAATTTCTACTTCATCCAAATCATATTTTTCACTCACTGCTTCACTTACTTTTGACAAGCATTTAAAAGTTTCTTTATAAGAAGGATTGGCATTGCTTTGTAAAATAATATCTGCCATGAAGTTTACTTTTTCTCCTTCAATTTCTACTTTGTTTTCAACACAATGAATACTGAAATCAGAAAGCTCAACTAAAAATGCACGATCTTGTTTTACAAGATTTGCACTTAACAATCCAAAGCAGGGAACAATTTCATTAACAGAACCATTTTCATTTACTTGTAAATTGTGCGTTATACCTTCCATATAAGAATTATCTAATACTAGAAAGTATCGTCTTCCTTCTTTTTTCAAGATCGCAATAACCAAATCACTTGACTGATACAAGGCATACTGCATTTTCTTTTCAAAAATTATATTGGCAATTTGTTCACTGCATTCTTCAAATGAAAGTTTTTCTTCTTTTAGCTCTGCCAGCCTTTTTTTCATCGTGCTTTCTTCTTTAAATATCGCTTTCTTTCTGCCTGCATTTTGAAAAACTTTCTCCGCTTTAGACAATAACATTTTTTCTGTTTCCACAGACATATTTTCCATGCAGGAAACAGAAGTAATACAATTGTTATGCTCACAATCTAACACATGGACAATTACTTTTTCAAATTCCATCTTATCCACTCCTTGACCGTATAATCATATCTTATTTTTAATGTTTTTAAAAGAATTACCATCAAAAAAAATCCTTTGTTATTTATAAAATGATAACAAAGGATTAGAAATAGTTTTATTCAAGTAAGTTCTTTTCTTTTAATTTTTCTTCTAAAAAAGTACGGAAAACAAATTCATCATTATCCTGCAATCCAACATGATACAATTTATCAATATCCTCCTGTTGAAATAAAAACAATTCATGTGGATCCAACATACCTTCAGGATAATAGACTGCACTGTAATCATACAATTTCCCACTTGAAATATGTTCTTGTATTCTTCCTACAATAAGTACTTTTTTTGTTCCTTGTTTTAAAGAAACTACACTTCCTAATGGTAATAAATTTTTTAAAGTTTCTTTTTTCATCTTAGTTAAACTCCTTAGCTTATCAGTTATATTTTACCTTAATTTTAAATCCTAAACCGGCCACTAGACTTGCTTTTCCTCCAATGGTAAACTCCCCGCTTTTACTGGAAAATTCCACGCCTCCGCCAAGTGCACCAACTTCTCCGCTGCCAGTTGCCTCAATCGTAATTCCAAAAATCGTAAAGGAACCTTTTACTTCACCTCTAAGCGCCGCAACACTTCCTTCGGCTTTTAGAGAAATTTCTTCTTTATTAATCACCGCTTTTGCTTCACCTGTTGCGACTCCAACTCCAACCTTACCTTCTGCATCTGCATGTATGAATGTATTTCCTATACTTCCAAACGCCTTCACTTCTGCTAAAGCTGCCTGTACCTCTGCTCGCAATTCAAGATGGGGGTCGAATTTTCCATTTAACATTGGCACTACTTTCGCATCCATAGAAAGATCTGCACTTCCTAACGATAAGGAAGTTCCAGCATTTAAATACTTTTTCGATGTAGTAAGTGAAGCTTTATAAGCAGTAAATCCTGCAAATATACCGGCACAAACACCATTTTTTAAATAGGAAAACAGATTTTTTGATGGGGATAAACTATGATGAAACCGATGGGTAGTTTTCATCATTTCTGTTTTTATTGGACTTTTAAGTATTCCTTTTACAGCACTGCCTTTTAAAGGAAAAAGTGCTATTGATGACAAGCTGTTTATTTCCCTTGTTTTTTTCAACAATGCAGTTTCCAGTTCTTCTGTATCTTGTATACTTCTTCTTAAATATGTACACAAAGATTGATGGGCTTTTTGTAACTGGATGAAATTAGAATACAATTCCTGTGCCTGTATTTGCTTTTTACTGTCTTTATAAGAGTTTATTTTAATACGATTTGTTAAAGCATATAGCTTTGTAAATGAGATATTTTGCGCTTTTTGAAGTGCATATGTTAATTTTCCAGTATCCGTTTTAATCAGTTGTTTTTAAATCTTTATATTTATTTTTGTTTTAGCTGATTACAAATAGTTCTTTGTTTTTGTATCATTTGCAGCATGTTATGTAAGTGCTGTTTCATATATGGGAGTTCTTCTTTTAATACCACTGAAAATATATAGGAATAGCTGCTTCTCAGGTTTTTTTCAATCAAATTTAATTCCTGCTCATATTGTCTAATGACATGCAACATTTCAGCGGAAAGCATCTGCACCGCTATTCAACTGTTGTTCCATCTGCTGATAAGCTGCTGCTGTCTGATCTAAAAATTTAGCGTATGATTCAACAATAACTTCATAATTGTCAAAAACTGGAAGCATTGCCTGAAACCTGTTTTTTAATGTTTCAGAAGATGGGCTTTGCCAGTAACTGGACAATTGCATCATAACCGCTGATATTTCTTTCAAACAGCCGGAAAGTTGTTTGTTCTGCATACGAATACCTTGTGCTGTTTGTTGTAATTGTTCAAGCGTAATTTGAATTTCCATGTGATTCCTCCTTAGTTTGCTAATCGCCTTGCCTGTGCCACTCTATCATTTTGCATATCGCGATATGCTTTGGCGCTGATTTTCAAGAAGTTTGCATACTCTTTCATAAGCAAATGCATTGCTCGAAAATCTTTCTCAAATCCTTTAATTTGCTGTGTAAAGGCCTGATTATCCTTTCCACTCCATCCACTTGACATCGCATCAACCTGCTGAAAAAGCTGATTGTAATGCTTCTGATATGCAAGTGCCTGCTGTTCAATTCTTGTCGCACTGCTTTCCAAACGCGATGGATCCACTTGAATTTGAATTCCCATAAGACTCTCCTCCTTTCTTTTATATAAGCAACAGACAATCACCATAAGCAATATCACTTTCATATAAATACTGCTCAGGATGCATAATCTGTTTACTTCTTTCGTTATATACGTACATAAACATCTTTATAGGAATATCTTTTTGAGTAATATATTCTAAATTTCTATATATCATTTCTTTCATTTCTTCTATTTTTAAAGAAAGTGAGACTTCCACAAGAAAGCGTAAGGATAAAATAGGAATAAAAACTTCTATAAGAATTCTTTTCTTCATATATCTATCTCCTGTGCAATCTGTAACAATATATGCTTTCTATTTAAAATGACGGCATTTCTTCGTTTTTCTTCATAAGCAATACCTTGCATCCCTAACATATAAGATGCATCTGCCAACCCTCTTCCCACCCATACCATTAAACCTTCTTCCATACGATCCATAAAAACATCAAGTTCTTTCATTTGCTGATAACAAGACATATCAAGAAAAAACACATGATTTACATCATTTTGTTCCAGCAAAGAAATTGCACCTTCTTCATTATCTAGTAATAGAGATACATTCTCTTTATCCCATATACAGAAAGAAGATTTCGTTTCCTTTTTATTTTCTATATATGCAGCACAATGATCTTGAAGCTGTCTTTTTATTCCTTTTACAAATCCATTTAGAAAAGTAGTATTTGTCAAGAAAACAATAAATTTCTCTTTTTCAAAACTAACCTGATATTCCTCCATACTTTGCTTGTCTATTCCGATAAAAAGATATCCTTTCCTCGTCTTTGGAAAAGGGATAACTTTCGAGATACTAGGCAAGGCCCATGGCTTTTTATGTTTCTTATAAGATACTCTTATCTCTTTATGAAGCTGTACGATTTTTACTTGTCTGCCATCATCACATACATAACTTCCCTTTTGATGTAATGGCCTTTCTAAATTTTCGTTTCCCAGCAATGTTATATAACTACTTTCTTCACGCAATTCTCCTATGATACGTAAATCAAAATAAGGAAAAAGCAGATAAGGAATCATCTGTAAATCACTTCCAAAAACAAAGAAATGAATATTCGTTTTTTCTCCCTCTCTTAAAAGAAAGAGAATATCTTCCATAAGTTCAGGAAATGTTTCTTTAAAATATTCAAATTCCTGCAATACAATAACAATATCATTCTTTTCTTCTTCATTCTTTTTTCGTTTACGTATTCTATTTTTTAAATATGAAAGAAAATGTTTTATTTTTTCAGATTCTTCAACAGAAATTGCCTCCTGCACGCTTGGATACTGTAATAAAGACTCTTTTGAACCTGGATGAACCGCTAATATATAAACATAAACAGGGTTATCCTGATATAAATTTTCATTTTCCTGTAAGAAGACATTAAGAAAACTTGCCTTTTCTTTGCTGTCGATGAGTAAAAGATGATGGAATTGAGAAATATCAAGTATCCATGGATATTGGCTTTGTTTCGAAATATCATCTACCATCCCCATATTCCAGCAATTTTGTAAAGAACTCTTTATTCTTTCTAAATCTGGTTTTAAATTTGGAAAAAACAATTGTTTAGCACATTTTCCTTTCGCAATTTTTTTCAGATAGAAAACAATCATTTGCAATTCTGTATGTTCCCTATAGGTTTTAGGCTTCACTTCTTTTAAAAGTTCTTTTTGCTGATTAAAGATTCGAAGTACTTTATCTTCTTTATCATTTTTTGTTTTTTCATCTATATATGGCTGCTGTGTCCATGCACTTTTTCCTTTCACATAGACTTCATTATTTCCAACTTGAAGATAAAATTCTCCTGGATTTTTCAAATATACTGCATCATCATTTTTCAACATATCCATACTATCTTGTCGATCCTGTACTTTTAAACATAAATGAAAATGAGAATTGCTCCAAATTTCTTCATCAACTACACCAAATGGCTTTTGTGTAGCTAATAAAAGATGAATGCCTAAACTTCTTCCAATTCTAGCAATCTGCTTTAAAAAATCTAAAAAGTCTGGATATTGTTGCTTTAATTGTGCAAACTCATCTATAACTATGAACATATGAGGAATAGGTTCTTTTCTTTTTTGTTCATGAACAAGTTTTTGATATTTATAAATATCCATGCTTCCTAAGGAATCATTCGCAAATATCTGTTGACGACGATTGACTTCACTTTGTAAAGAAAGATGCATTCGTCTTCTTTCATCTTCACATAAATTTGTCATTATACATGAAACATGGGGAAGCCCCTGTAATGCATTTGCCATCATTCCTCCTTTATAGTCAATAATAACAAAGCAAACATCTTCATATGAAAATTGGATAGATAAAGAAAGTATATATGTCAAAATACATTCACTTTTCCCACTACCTGTAGTACCAGCAAACAAGCCATGTGGTCCATGTGCATTCTCATGTGCATCTAGCCAAATATATTCATTAAACTCATCAATTCCAATGGGAACACGCAAAGAATCCTCGCTTTGTGATTCTTTCCACCTTTCTAGAATATTTAATTGGTTCAAACATGTACAAGAGTATAGAGAAAGAACTCCAAAACTTTCATAAATATCTTTTTTATCCTCTTCAAATTCCTGTAAAAGCATAAGTTTTCGAAATAAATTTTCAGTAGATTCCTTTTTTTCAACTTCAAATAAAATGTTTTCCTGTTTTTTATTTTCTTTATAAAACACATTTTTATCTTCAGTAGAGAAAATAAAATCTACGGAATCAGAAAGCATTTCTTTTTCTTTACAACATTGTATGTATTTCACGTTTTTCATTAAATAAACACTATTTAAAATTTGCTGTGTCAGTTTTTTTGAAATATTTAATAAGACAATGATATAAAATCGATTCTCACTTCTTTTTTGTTTGAGATACACTAATAATTTTTGTATATCTTTTTCATCACTATATACATGACGTATATTGTTTTCCTCTACTTGAGAAATCCATTTTGCTTTTGATTTCCATAAATATTCCTGCTCACCAACAAGCAGTATAGTTACATCTTTTTTAGAATGAAGAGCTGCTATATACAAAATAAACATATTCCCATAATACAATGCCTTTTCCCCATAGACTCCTATCGTATACTTCTTTAAATCAACAAGAAAAGGATATTTTATTTCATATGAACTATTTACAAACTTCAAATATTCTTCTTTTACTTCATTTTTCTGAAGATCAAACACTTCCTGTTTATCAGAAATAGGTGCTTTTATTTTTTTCAGTTTCCATCCACAGTGAAGATACAAAAAATCATCATTCTCTTTTTTTCTATTCCACAAACACGGACTTCTTGTTTCAATATATTTTTTCACAGTAATGAAATCTTCTATTTTATTTCTTTCATAACATTGTTTTTCTTGAATGTATTTATAAACTTCATTATTTTTCACTTTTAGATATCTGCGATAGTCGTTTAAAAGACTGTTGTATTGTTTTTTAAATCGTATTTTTTCATAATATTTTGAAATCAATGGCCAAAACATTGTAGTAAGCATCATACTTACAGCCATTGTAACTGAAGGTATTATCTGCTGTAGTGAACTTTTTTGAGAAATCGCTTGTTGAAGCATAAAAACCGCGCTTAATAAAGAAGCCGATCCCATCGTAAAGGATGGTCCTAAAGTATACCAAAATGGCATTTCTTCTTTCGTACTTATGTGTATTAATTCTAGTGAAATTTCTCTTTCCGCAAAGACTGGTTTTATTTTCTCTTTTGTGTAAATAACAGCTGGAAAACCTGGGATTCCTTTTCTTTGTACATATTGATGTTCCTTCTTCTTCATATGTATAAAGGTATCTATATTTTCAGAGATGAAAAAATAAGAATGCACATATAACATTTGAATTCCTGGTATTTGGATACTGTCTCCATCTTGTAATTTTTTCTCTTTTACACGTTTGTTATTTACATATACACCATTTTTACTTTCTTCATCAAACAAATATAAATCTTGTTCCTGCTTTTCGAATCGTATATGTATTTTAGAAACAAATGGGTGATTTATACATATATCACAAGCATCATCCCGTCCCAATAGAAAACTTTTTTTATCGGGAATTTTTTGTGAAATAAATGTACTTTTTTCTAACTCTTCCATATATAACAAAACTAAAGATGATGCACTCTGGATGTAATTGACTTTTTTAATTTCCAGATACTTATTCTCTTTTGAAAGAAGATGATACGTATTATTTTCTCGAATACACCATTTTCCTTTTGATTTATAAACTTCAACGAAAGGCTCTTTTGACCTCTCTATTGTGCGAAACAGCCAATAACACGATTGCTTATCTGATAGAATATAAGAATCAACACATGTTTCACTATAAGCACTAATCTGAATCAGTTTTTCATTTTTCATGTTTTTTCCAAATCCAGAATCCACAGGAAACAATGAAAAGGATTATAACGCCTGCAATAATACCCATTTCATTACTTCTAAAAATGGATAGTATCTTTTTTTTCATAGTATTTTCTAAAACATATCCCTGCCATGTATAAGTGCTTATATTTCCTGCGGCATCTTCTGCCTGTGCTTCCACTTTTACCAATCCTGTTTCTGGTAGAAAAATAAAATTTTGATTATTATTTACTTTTTGTTTTATTCCATTTATATAAAGAGAAGTAAGTTTCTCATCATTTTTGTCCTCTTCCATCAAAATCGAAAGCTGCAAATTTTTCTTTTTTATTTTCGCATTCTGCTCAATCATATTTCCATTCTCGTCCATCATTGCCAACTTAGGAGCTGTTGTATCAATTTCAAATCTAAATGGCTGTAGAAAACCTTTCTGATTTTGCGCATTATCCTGTACATAAACCTGAAGTTCATAAAATCCATCTTCTTTTATTTCTTTTCCCCATTCATAAGGATAAACTTTTTGATTTCTCAACATTACGTAATTTAATATTTTAAAATCTTTATCTTCCCCTTTCAACTTTGGTTTCCAGCTGCCAGAATATGGAGTACCATGAAATACATCATTCCCAATTTGAGGATCAGCCAATAAAGAATCTAATACAATTTGAAACTCTTTATGCGTTATATTTCCAGCTTTATCTTTCAAGGTTAAATAAAAGGAATACGAACTTTCTTTTTCTTTAGAAGGCATTGCTTCCCATTCAAAACCATCATTTCTTAATGGTAGTTTTAACCTTTGTTTATCATGTACTAACCAAAGTTCTTCTATATCTGGATAAGCCTCTTCCCATGAAAAAGAAAGATTCACTTTTTGATTTGTTCTATATGTATGATTTGTATCAACTTCTAAATCATTTACTTTCATAGAAACCTTATAAGGAACTGTATCTAAAACAAAATATTTCGGTTTTATCACCGTTTTATTTCCTGCTAAATCCCATATTTCAAAAACCAAATCATATGTTCCATCTTCTACAAAATTCATATCTGCAAACCAAAAAACATCTTCTTTCCATCTAACAGGGATTTCTTCTTTTCCATTATTTTGCAAGCGATATAATTTGCTTTTTTCAATATCTATATTAGGTTCTTTAATTTTATACTGCAGATGAAACGGTTTATTCTCAAAATCTTTTATTTTTTTATTGCTACCTAAAACTTCAGGTTTTCTACTGTCAACAATAAATGATGGATACTTATTTTCTATTTTATGTCCACCCTTATCCTGCAGCTCATAAGCTATTTCATAAGTTCCATCTTTTAAAACAATTTCCCCCTGATAACCTCCTTCTGTTTTTTTCCATGGCAGTTTTTTCCCATTTACCATAACAGCACTTTTTTCTTTATTTAGATGGTTTTCTTTAACAATAAAATTTAGTCGCTGCTCTTCGTTATAGTAATTTGACGCATGATCAATATTTGTATCATTTAATCGTACTTCTACTTCTGGAAATAAAGTATCTAATTCAAATTGTAAAGCCTTTAAATTCTCTACAACATTCCCTGCATGATCCTCAAGATATACTCCCAATGTATATTTACCTGATGTAGAACATGGAATTTTCATTACCCATAGATTTTCTTTTTTAATCCATTCTCCTGCTAATTCTTGTTCATTTACATATACTTTACTTTTGTCTTTCTGAAAATTAAGATCTTCTACTTCTACATATACATCCTGCTGTGCATAAAAAACTGTATTTTTCGATATAACGTTTATACCATCACTAAAGCGATAGACAGGCTTTTTAAAATCTACATGTAGAGGAAAGTCCTCATTTGAATAGGTAATTGAATTCCCTGCTTTATCCTCTCCATAAACATGAAAAACATAAGTTCCTTCTTCTTTTAAGTTATAGTCATAATGTCGTTTTCCCTGTTCACTGTAAATTACTTCTCCATCTTTATTAATAGATATTGATGTCGTTTCCTTTTTTAAATTTTTATCTTGAAAAGATATTTCTATTTTCTCTTTCTTATTTACAAAATCAGGTAAACTCTCAAATTCTTTATTACCTGCCTTAAAGATGAGAGTTGGTTTTTGTTGATCAATTACAAATTCGCTGGATAAATAAGTTTTTTCTTTTCCAGGTAAAACAACTTCAACTCTGTATCTTCCATCTTCAGAAAATGGAATGGTTGCTGTATAAGTATCTTCAACCCGTTCCCACTCTGTTTCTACTTTCTTTTTCTGCTTTTTCTGTAATTTATAAAGTTCAATGTCTTTCTCAAATAAACCACTTGGAATATCTATGTTCATTTCTACAAAATTGTTATATCCTTCTT
Source organism: Amedibacterium intestinale (assembly GCF_010537335.1). Taxonomy (NCBI): domain Bacteria; kingdom Bacillati; phylum Bacillota; class Erysipelotrichia; order Erysipelotrichales; family Erysipelotrichaceae; genus Amedibacterium; species Amedibacterium intestinale. The sequence goes on along the minus strand of NZ_AP019711.1, from coordinate 337,371 downwards.
TAATCTCTTCTTCATTAATCAAAAATTCTATCGTTTTTTCTTCTACATCATCCGCAAAGATATAAGTTGAAAAACTACTCAGCAATAGAAGAACTACTATTCCTATTAAAAATATCTTTTTTCTCATATGACTCCTCCTTATTTATTAAAATGATGACTCTGTTTTTTAAATTCATATTACTTATATAATTTTGTTTCTTTATATAAGAAGATCATGCCTATACTCCCTAAAACCATCCCACACGATAAACTTATAACCTCAATTATTTCCCACATACGTTATCCCCCATATCTCTAACTTTTCTTTTACTTCTTTTTCCAGTATCTCATCTTGTCTTGTCAGCTGCTTTATTTGCCTTAGGTAACGAATAGATTGTTTCAAATAATCAATACTTTTATCACTTTCATATCCTGTCAAAATGTAATACATAGAAGCTTTTATTCTAAAAATAACATCATTTCTTAAAGAATCTTCTATCTTTAACGTTTCATAGAAAGCTTTTTTCATATCTTGTATATTCTCCTGACGTTGATAATATAGTCCTTGTCTATAAAGACTTTCTGCTTTCATTTGTAATATATCTGTTTTTGTTAAACCTTTATCATATAGTGTATTTTTAAGCTTTTCAATTATTTGCAATTCCTGTATAAAGGCTTCTTCCTGAAATACTTCCTCTTTTGCGTAATATACTTGATAAAGCCATAATAATTGATCTTGCAGTAATCTTTTATCTGCGAAATTATTAATATCTGTTTCTATTTGTTTTAAATCCTGTATGCTTTTCTGTGTATCCTGTTTTGTAAGTGGATATGGATAAGCAAGCATAGATACAACACTTACATAATGAACATATTCTTTACACTCTTTTAATTGATTAATTAAAATCTGCTTCGCCTTTCGATAATAGTGCATCTCATCCTTTTCTAAATATTTGTAAAAGAGAAATTTATAGATTTCTATATTTTTTGTATCACTTATTTGAATTAAATGTTCCAATTCACTTAGTGCATCTTTTTGACTATTACTAAAAAAATCAAATGCCTCTATATACGTTACTTCTCTATCAGGAAATATTTTTACAGCTTCCTGATAGTTTGTATTTTGCATAAATTTCATATAATTGGCTTCGTTCTTTTTCTTTATATGCTTAAATAATGCAAAAGATAGAAAAATACAGATACTGAAAATAACAAGGATATAGAGTATTCTTTTTTTTCTATTGCTTTTTTTTAAGTCTAATGCTTCACTTACTTCTTCGATACTTTTATATCTTGCTTCTTTTTTTTCGGCACAGCATTTGTTTAAAACTTTTAAAAAGATGGAATATTCTTTTGATTCAGCAGATGTATAAGATAAAAGCGTTTGAAATGTTTTTCCAAAACTATAAATATCACTAGTATAATCTGCAATACCTTCCTCCATAATTTCTTTAGGAGCAAATCCTGGGAGTTCCTGTCATTACATTTTGTCGTTCAAAATAGAAACAGCAGCTTCCAAAATCAATCAGCCAAACGTTACCTTGCTCATCAACCATAAGATTCTGTGGCTTTAAATCTAGATATAAAATTGATTGCTTATGTAAATATTGTAAGATTTCTAATACGTTATGCATACATCGATGAATGTGTACTATCTTTTTTTCTTTAACATAGATATCCATTGACTGCCCTTTAACAATTTCCATAACCGCATACATCTTGGTATCATCCTCAAATGTATCTATAATCGATGGAATGCCTTTATACGCAAGCTTTGTTAATACATATATCTCTTTTTTAAATGCATTTCTTATTACCTGATGTGCATTCTTTTCCACAACCTTCATTGCCCACTCTTTATTTAATAAATGATCCCAAACACGATAAACACTTGAACTCCCTCCTCTACCTATTACTTCTCTTTGTTCATAACGACCATGTAGAAGCATTTCTTTCATAACCTACCCCTTTCTCTTATCATGAAAAACATAAGTGCTGTTTCCAAATGTTAAAACATCATTATCCTGTAGTTGCTTTTCAATAATTCTTTCTCCATTACAGTAAGTTCCATTTAAAGAATGAAGATCTTTTATGCTTTTCTTTTTAGAATCGTATACCGCATGATAAGAAGAAACACTTTTATCATCTATCGACATCTCATTATCTGGATTTCTGCCTATTGATAGATTTGTACCTTTAATAATATATTTTTCACCACTATCTTGATCTTCAAAATAACATTCCTCTGTATCAAGAGGCTGAAATAAGACAATCGTTTCATTGTTTTTTTCCTTTCTGTTAGATGATGCAATATAAGTTTGTTCTTTTTCTGCTACAAGACTTTCTTGTAAATTCGTTGGATACCTAAGCGCTCTTGGTATATCTCGAATTTGAAACTTTGTTTCTTCTCTATGTTTAAATTTCTGATACCACTTTATTTTTTTCTTATGCTTGTTTTTAATCTGCTGTAAACGAGATATTAAAACTGGAAAAGAACTTTCTTTTTCTTTCATAAAGCATAATAAACAACCAAATACTTCATAAGAATCTTTTGCGTGCAATTCTTTCAGCAACTCTTGCAGAAATAATGTATATATTTCTTTTTCTTGATTCCAATATTCATGAGCAACAGGAAAAACAAGAAAACAGAAATCATTTGTATCAGAAGAAAGATAAACATATTCTAAAGAAGTAATAGCTGGTTTTGTAATTCGGTTTTTAACAAATCGTTCAAATAGAATAATGAGAAAATCAAGCAACTCTTCCTGCGTGAACTCATGTTCCCCTAAATAAGATTTTAAAGAAACATAACCTTTTGAATCAAAATATAACCGAGAGCGATACTTTGGATCACGAATACAAGGTAGACAGTTGACGTCATTTAAAATTTGCTGATAAAGGTAATCATCAAAATCTTTTATTCGCTTTAAATGAACCTCTATAAATCCATCTTCTCTAAATTCTATTTTCTTTATCTTATCAATCATAATGTCTCCTCAACTTTCTACATAACTTTATACGTACAGGAAAATAGAAAATACAAAAAAAAATTATTTTCACATAATTACACATAATTTTCATGCTATAATCATTCACGTTACGAAAGGAGATATCATGCGTTATTCAAAGCTTTCACTTCTGGAAATGTTACATATAGGTGCTATAATTTTCTTAAATCTATATGTTTATACTTTAATACCGCCATTGTCAGAAAATATGTCTGGCTTAGGAAATAAATTTCAACATCCGCTATACTTATTTATATGGTCATTATCCATAGCAACATTCTTTTTAATTCATACAAAAGAACTAATGCAGTCATATAATTATCCAAATAAATGGGGGAAAATATTCTTATATATTAGTACTATATTGATGGTGGTATGTATTTTACTCCCATACAAACCTTTTCAATTCCCTTTATTGTCAAAATGGCATGTAAGACTTGCAATGTTTGCTACTGTTATATACATACTAGTATTCTTGCATTTTTTATGTTATCAAACGTTACATACCTTTAACATAAACATAAGTTATCTAAAATTTTATTTTGTGTTTATTTTTTTAGAATTACTTTTATATATTTTAAATGGAGGTGTTTCCACGTTATTAGAAACATCTTTTGCATTGATTATGAGTTTATTTCTTCTATACTTGCAACATAAATAAACGCTTAACTATATTAGAATAAAAACTAAAAACACCTTAATACAAAGTGAAAAACATCATGTATTGATATGATCCCACTAAAGTAGACACACGAAATAAACAAACGTGTATCTATGGAGGTGGGATTTTTCTATGGGAAGAAAGCCAAAGTTATCAACAAAAGAAAAAGTATATATTTGTGAACAATATTTAAACAGAGAGAAAAGTGTAAGAGAGCTTGTCAATGATTTTAATATCGATAAGAAGACAATAAGTACATGGATAAAGATGTATCAGTCATTGGGACCTAGATGTTTCAACCATAAAACACATAATGCAAAATATACTAAAGAGTTCAAACAACAGGTAGTTCAAGCATATTTTGCAGGAGAAGGTTCTCTCGTAGATATTGCCATCAAATATGAAATTCCTTCATACAGTACTGTCAGAAGCTGGATTAAGAAGTATAATAACCTTGAAGAACTTAAGGATTATGATCCTAAGCCGGAGGTTTATATGAAAGATCGCAGCAGAAAAACAGCAAAAGAAGAACGTATTAAAATCGTAAATTACTGTTTGGAACACAACAAGAATTATAAGGAGACAGCTGAACTATTTGATATTTCATACACGCAGATATATCAATGGGTTAGAAAATATCTATCAGCTGGAGAGGAAGGTCTTATCGATCGTCGCGGACAGCACAAGACTGAAGAACAGCTAAGCGAAACAGAGAAACTGCAACGTAAGGTAAAACTTCTTGAGCATCAGCTTAAGGAAATGGAAATGGAGAATGAGCTCTTAAAAAAAGTACAGGAAATCGAAAGGAGGCGGTATTCTCCAAAACGAAAAACGAAGCGAAATACTTAGCTATCAGAGAACTTCATGAAGCAAAGAAATATAGTATCAGCTGGATGTGCAAACGATTAGGTGTTAAACGTTCAGCCTATTATAAATGGCTGAATCGCTCTATTACAGCCAATGAACAGGAAGATATGAAACTAGCAGAAATCATCATGGAATATCATCAGAAATATGGTGGGATTTTAGGTTATCGCAGAATGCGTATCTTCATCAATCGTAAATATAATAAGCACTATAATACGAAACGTGTTCGTAGAATAATGAGGATTCTTGGGATTCATTCTGCAATCAGAGGAAAAAGAACCTGTTGTACGGTTTCAAACAAGCTGAATCAAAAAGCTGAGAATATACTCCACCGAGAATTTGAAGCATCTGGACCAAATGAAAAATGGACAACCGATGTAACGGAGTTCAAAGTCCCACATTCGCAAGAAAAACTATATCTTAGTGCATTTTTCGATCTGTATGATCGTTCTATTATCGCATGGTCTATTAGTAATCGAAATGATAATGCACTTGTGTTAGACACCTTCAATCAAGCAATCAAGCTAAATCCAGATGCTCACCCGCTATTTCATTCAGATCGGGGTTTTCAATATACAAGCCCGGTATTCCAGCACAAGCTGAAGGAACAAGGAATGACGCAGTCCATGTCAAGAGTAGCGTGTTGTCTGGATAATGGTCCAACAGAAGGTCTATGGGGAATCATTAAAACAGAAATGTATAAGATATATGATATCCATAATAAAGAGAGCTTGGTGGAAGCAATTAGCAAATACATCGATTTCTATAATCATCAACGTTATCAAACGAGATTTGATTCAAAAGCACCAATGGAAGTAAGAATAGAAGCTATCAATAATGAAAAACCAAAACATTATCCAATCGCATTTAATCCAAGAATCGCAAAATATAAGGAGTCACTCAAAAACAAAACCCAATCAGCATGATGCCAATTGGGTAATAAATTTTACTTATTTAGTGTGTCCACTTGACAGGGACCAGATCAGATTAAGGTGTTTTTTTTTGACTACGATTTGACTACTTCTATTTGCACTTATTCACACTTGTTCACACCAATTTTACAAATGAAATCATATATACAAAAAAAACGTTTCAGCCTTTATTCATCAGCTGAAACGCTATTTTCCAAATGGTGGTCCCGGTCGGAATCGAACCAACGACACAAGGATTTTCAGTCCTTTGCTCTACCGACTGAGCTACGGGACCATTTGGTTGCGGGGGAAGGATTTGAACCAACGACCTCCGGGTTATGAGCCCGACGAGCTACCAGGCTGCTCTACCCCGCGATATTTAATTCGATGGCGGAGGAACTGGGATTCGAACCCAGGCGCCAGTTTCCCGACCTACCGGTTTTCAAGACCGGACCCTTCAACCACTTGGGTATTCCTCCATCTTTTTACTTTTTTGGTGGACCCTGTAGGACTCGAACCTACGACCCACCGGTTATGAGCCGGATGCTCTGACCAACTGAGCTAAGGGTCCTTTTAGCTAATTGGTGGCGGGGGCGAGACTCGAACTCGCGACCTTCCGGGTATGAACCGGATGCTCTAGCCAACTAAGCTACCCAGCCAATTTTAATGGTCGGGACGACAGGATTTGAACCTGCGACCCCTTGATCCCAAATCAAGTGCACTACCAAGCTGTGCTACGTCCCGTTTAAAATAAATGGCGCGCCCAGCAGGAATCGAACCCACAACCTTTTGATCCGTAGTCAAACGCTCTATCCAGTTGAGCTATGGGCGCACATCTAACACTCTTTTCATCAGTGCCCTAATATAATATCAGATTCCTTCACTTTATGCAACCCTTATTTTACTTTTTTTGTTAAAAATATCATTTCTTCTACAAATCGTTTAATTTTTTATGATATTTATATATATCATAATTAAGATATAATTTATCTAAAAATACAATATAAACATTTTTATTTAGTATGTACTTAAGAATAAGTATATAATGATTAGAACCACATAAAACACTAGCTATATCATATCAATTTCTATCATAACAATTAAAATGTTTTTTGTACGTTTTCAATAAAAACCTTTAACAAAACATCATCCAGACTTATCTAAACGTCTATTTCAAGATTATTTTATTAAAGTATACAACCTCTTAATCTATATCCTCTTATATTTCATATAGAATAGATATATAGGTAAATTCATAAAACTATTTCGGTAATCTAAAATTACGTGGTGTTTGAAAGGACAACACTTTATGCTGTGGTCTTAGTGACTGCAGCTTTTTTCATGCTCTCATCATCTTTGGGGTACCTTTTCTGATATTTCCTCATTATTTCGATCATCATTTATGTTATCATATCTTTAAATCAATATATAAAAAAAGTAAGAACCACAAAGTTTAGCGACCTAGGTTCTTACTTACCCAAAGTAGGCATCTTTATGATAACATTTAATAACTTTTCTCTCAAGTACATATCTCAAAAATCTTATGACGACTATATTTCTAAGATCGAACTTTCTTCCATCACATGTCCATGCTGTTCTCATCTTGGATTTCATTTTCATGCTTATTATAAAAGATCTTTACTTACACATAATGGTATTATTACCTTAAAGATATGCAGGATTATTTGTCCTCACTGTCACAAGACTCACGCCATCCTTCCTGTTTCTTTAATTCCTTACACCAGACTCCTGGCTTCTGATGTAATAGAAATCATTCTCGATCACGATACTGATAAAGATCATTCTAACCTTTTTCTTGATCCAGTTTACTTTTACTCCATCTTTCATCGATATCATTCCTTTTTACTGAATATTTCCTATTTCCCTTCAATTACTGATTTTTTCGTCTTTCATATTCATAGATTTCATAGAAATTTTGCTCAGTTGCGCGGCTTTCTTTTCATTCCCACATAGGATTCCTTTCCTGCCTTCCATTTTGCCTTCATAATGACACTGTAATGATCATTATAGACTGGAGGTTGATGAAAACATCCATTGTATTTTCAGTTCTTGATGTTTTCTTTTGATTTTTATGAAAAACGATACTACTTCTGCGTCCATCAGTGACGACTATATCCTTCATCTCTTTCATCTCCAGAAAGAACAGATAGATTCTTTCCAGGTAAATCATCAGGATGATGGTGTTCATGTAAGGATCAAGCTTACCCCAAAGACTACTTCATGTCCTGTCTGCGGCTTTCCCACTTCCAAGGTAAAAAGCTATGTACATAAACGCATAACACATTCCATGCTGAATACGGAAGCCTGCTATATCGATTACCAGGCCAGACGCTATATCTGCCCTGCATGTAATAAGACTTTCTATGAGGACAATCCTTTTACTTTCAAGGGAATGAAGATCTCTTTATTGACCGTATATAATGTCCTTCGAGATCTGAAAAACCCTGCCGATACATTTAAAAGCGTTGCACAGAGAAATCATATATCCTCTACTTCTGCCATGTCCATCTTTGACAGGCATGTCCAGATATCCAGAAGAAAACTTCCTGAATATCTGAATATCGACGAAGTCTACAGTTTCAAATCTGAAAACAGTTCCTATGTATGTGTCCTTCTGGATTTCAACTCCCAAAATGTCATCGATCTTCTTCCAGGCAGGAAAAAGTCCGAACTCATCAATTACTTTTCTTTCATTCCCCGAGAAGAAAGATGTGCTGTAAAGGCCGTATCTATTGATTTATGGGAAACCTACAGGATCGTCGCAAAGATGATGTTCCCCAATGCCGCCATAGCTGCGGATAAATTCCATCTCATCCAGGAACTGAACAGAAGAGTAGACAAGGTGCGTCTGCGTACGATGAATCAGTTAAAGAACTATAAGCTCATGGATCTGAAAAATGCAGATGCAGCTTCGATAGAAAAAGCTGAAAGAATGCGTAAACAGTATTACCTTTATAAAAAATTCAACTGGCTTCTCTTCACAAACGATCCTGCATATACAGATCCAAATAGAGAAAAGAAATATAATAAAGTACTTCAGGGATACTATAACTATAACGATATCCTGCATTATATGTGTTTGTATAACCCTGAACTTGAAGAAGCCATGAATCTGAAAGACAGGATGATATATTTCTATAAGAACAGTGATCTTGATAATGCAAGAAAAGATATCAATGAACTGATCAGTGCTTTCAGGGATTGTAAAGTACCTGAAATATCATCCTTTGCGAATACGATGACCAGATGGAAGACTGAAATAATAAATTCTTTTATCGTCACGAATGAACATGGAAGAAAGATAAACAGCGGGATCATAGAAAACAGAAACAGGACGATCAAATGTATCAAGCACAATTCCAATGGATATACCAATTGGAAACGATTCCGAAACAGAGTGCTTTATGTACTGAATAAAGATACCACTTATCACTTATACCCTAAGGAAGGAGAAAATGAAAATGAACAATAAAATTTATTACCAACGTAAAGAAAGATGGCTCAAAAGAGAACTTTACATTAAAAAGCAGCGCCTTATGATGCTGGAGCTGGAAGTAGAAAATCTACGATTGAAACTTCTTTTGGAAAAAGAAAAAAACAAAAATATTCTTCCATTCTGATATTAAAAACGAGAGAGCTGATCAGCTCTCTCATCCTTTACATCTTGTTTTCAATAAACATCTTTGGGGTACTGATGCCCACAAGTTATTTTATTGTCCTTTGTTAGTTTTACCACACGTAATTTTACAAAGCCACTATTTCAATAGAAACGAAGAAACAACAATACGTAAAATTTACACAAGATACATCATATACAAAAAAAACGTTTCAGCCTTTATTCATCAGCTGAAACGCTATTTTCCAAATGGTGGTCCCGGTCGGAATCGAACCAACGACACAAGGATTTTCAGTCCTTTGCTCTACCGACTGAGCTACGGGACCATTTGGTTGCGGGGGAAGGATTTGAACCAACGACCTCCGGGTTATGAGCCCGACGAGCTACCAGGCTGCTCTACCCCGCGATATTTAATTCGATGGCGGAGGAACTGGGATTCGAACCCAGGCGCCAGTTTCCCGACCTACCGGTTTTCAAGACCGGACCCTTCAACCACTTGGGTATTCCTCCATCTTTTTACTTTTTTGGTGGACCCTGTAGGACTCGAACCTACGACCCACCGGTTATGAGCCGGATGCTCTGACCAACTGAGCTAAGGGTCCTTTTAGCTAATTGGTGGCGGGGGCGAGACTCGAACTCGCGACCTTCCGGGTATGAACCGGATGCTCTAGCCAACTAAGCTACCCAGCCAATTTTAATGGTCGGGACGACAGGATTTGAACCTGCGACCCCTTGATCCCAAATCAAGTGCACTACCAAGCTGTGCTACGTCCCGTTTAAAATAAATGGCGCGCCCAGCAGGAATCGAACCCACAACCTTTTGATCCGTAGTCAAACGCTCTATCCAGTTGAGCTATGGGCGCACATCTAACACTCTTTTCATCAGTGCCCTAATATAATATCAGATTCCTTCACTTTATGCAACCCTTATTTTACTTTTTTTGTTAAAAACGAGACATTGCCAGCTTTTAAATACACTTATAGATTTTTATATATTTTTTCAACACCTGTATCCTGCAGCATAAATTCTTTCCCATCTAAATACGATAATATTGAATTATTTTCTGTATGAAAATTCACTTTATAAGCGCAAAGTGCCTGATAATCTTGTCTTCCATTTCTTTTAGCACCATACTTGATATCTCCATATAAAGGATGCCCTAAAAAAGACATAACTGCTCGAATTTGATGGCTTTTCCCTGTAATAAGTTCTACTTCTAAAAGACTGAAACCATTTTTCTCACTTAATACCTTATACCCTGTTACTACTTTTTGATATCCATCTTTTTTATCCTTGCTAATTTCTACATGATTATCTTCAAACTTTTTATGCCAAACTTCTATGATGCTTTTATTTGTTTCCATCTTGCCTTCGACAATACATAAATAATACTTATCAACTTTTCTTTCCTTGATACAGTTATTCATCTCTCGCAATGCTTCTGCATTTTTTGCAGCGATAACAATCCCTTCTGTATTTCTATCTATACGATGACATAAAGCAGGTGTAAAGCTTTGTGAAATTTCTGGATCATATTCTTTTTTTTCATATAAATAATGTAAATAACGATCCGCTAAATTATCCTGCAATTCTTTTGTATCACTATGCACCAACAGCCCTGATGGCTTACACAATAATATAATATTATTATCTTCATACAAGCAGTTTACTTTCGAAGGAACCTTAAGAAACTTCAATTCTTTCTTATTTTCAAAAAACTCCTCTGCTATAAAACACTGTACGGTATCCCCTTCCTGCAATCTTTGTGAAATCTCACAGCGCTTGCGATTAACTTTTATTTTTTTATTTCTAATATATTTATACATAAGACTCTTAGGCATCGTCTTCATTGTTTTCATGATAAACTTATCCACTCGTTGATTGGCATCATCTTTTTGAATTACAAATTCTTTCATTATAAACCTCCAGTTTTTTTACATAAGTATTATACATGACAATCAAGCATTCTACATTGTAAATTTCTTAAAAAATGTATACAATAAACTATACGAAAGTGGAGTGATTTTTTTGGAATGTCGTTTATCTGTAAGAGAGCTTGTTGAATTTCTTTATAAAAGTGGGGATCTTTCTTATACTCCAGCCTCAATAGAACGTGCAAATCTAGGCAGCAGAATCCATCGTTTGCTACAATCGCAAGGAAAAGGAAACTACCAAAGTGAAGTTTATTTAAAATTAGAAACAGAACTCGATACCATCAATTTCATTATAGACGGACGTGCAGATGGGATCTTCAAAGAAGAAGATAACATTATTCTTGAAGAAATCAAAACAACTGCTATTCCTTATGATGAAATCGATGATTCCAATTTCCTGCACTTTGCACAGGCATATTGTTATGCCCACATATATGTACAGCAAAATGGGTTAGACAATATCCTTGTACAGCTAACTTATTACCAAATTGAAACAAAACAAACCAAAACATTTCGACAGGTCAAAACAAAAGAAGAACTTCTTTCCTTTTACACACAAACTTTATCCCTTTATCTTCGCTGGGCAAAACTTACACAAAAGATTCGCATGAATAGTGCTCTGTCTTTGAAATCACTTGTATTTCCATTTGAAAATTATCGAAGTGGACAAAGAGAATTTGCCAGTGGTGTTTATAAAACTATCTTAGATAAACGTTCTTTATTTGCCCAAGCTCCTACAGGAATCGGAAAAACGATTTCTACTCTTTTTCCATCACTAAAAGCTATTGGAGAAGGCAAGGCGGAAAAAATCTTTTATTTATGCGCAAAAAATATCACATCCAGTGTTGTATACAATACCTTAAATCTTTTATATGAACAAAAACTTCCTTTCAAAAGTGTAGGTATTACTGCAAAAGATAAAATTTGTTTTTTAGAAGAAAGAAATTGCGATCCACATATTTGTCCATATGCAAAAAGATATTACAGTCGCAATAAAGATGCTTTATATGAACTTTTATCCAATGAAGATCTTATGGATAAAGAAATTTTATCTCAGTATGCGAAAAAACATTCTATCTGCCCTTTTGAATTAAGTCTAGATGCTTCTTTATATGCAGATCTTATTGTTTGTGATTATAATTATGTATTTGACCCTAGAGTATATTTAAAACGTTTCTTTATGGAAAAAGGAAATTACATATTTCTTGTAGATGAAGCGCATAACCTTGTTGATCGAGCTAGAGAAATGTATAGTGCTGTTCTATCAAAAAGTTCTTTCCAGCAGCTATCAAAATATATTCCAAAAGAAGAAAAACAGCTGCATTCTTCTATCAAGTCTGTTCTTGCAGATTTTAAAAAGTTATCTTCTCTATGTGAAGATAACGAATTTTATGCTTCCAATGAACCACAGCTTTCTATATTAGAAAAGATAGATCATTTTATTGAACACTGTGATGGATATTTACAAAGTGAACATGATGATACATATGATGAAGATATTAAAGTAATCTATTTTAATGCAGTCAATTATTTACGTATTTCGGATTACTATGATGAAAACTTTGTAACCTGGATACATAAAGAGAATAAAGATGTAACTATCAAACAGTTTTGTATGAATCCTAGAACTCCTTTAAAATCCATTATGGAGAAAGGAAGAACCTCTGTCTTATTCTCTGCTACATTATCCCCTATTGATTATTATTTAGATTTACTAGGAGGAGAAGATGAAACAAATCGGTTATCATTGCCCTCTCCTTTCCATAAAGAGCAATCGATGATTCTTATAAACAACGCTATTTCTACAAAATATAAGAATCGAAGTTTATCTCTTCCTTCCCTTATATCCTATTTACATGCTGTTATTTTATCAAAAAAAGGCAATTATATCGTTTTTTGTCCAAGTTATGCGTATATGGAACAAATTCATGATGCTTTCACAAACGAATACCCTGACATCCAAACTACTATTCAAAAAGAAAATTTATCAGAGGACGAAAAGAAGATGTTTTTAAATCAGTTTTCCAGCACTCAGAAACTACATGTATATTTCTGTGTACTTGGCGGCATGTTTTCAGAAGGTATTGACTTAAAAGGTGATTTATTAATAGGAACCATTTTAATAGGTGTTGGACTCCCTCAAATCAATCCTCAGCAAGAATTATTAAAAGAACATTTTCAAAAAGAAAAAAAGATGGGTTATGCTTATGCATACCAGTTTCCGGGAATGAATAAAATATTACAGGCAGCTGGTCGTGTCATACGCAGCGTCCATGATAAAGGTGTTATTGTTTTTATTGATGAACGTTTTACTACCCCACCATACAAGCGATTATTTCCAAATCATCTTCAACATTATCAAATTATAAATGAGCCGCAGAAAGCATACCTTTCGCTGCTTTCATTCTGGAACAGCTAGATTATATAAATCTAGTTGTTTTATTTTATATTTTCAACAATAAAATCATAAAACTGTTTCATATTATCCACAACATAGGAATCTGTATTCAATAATTTACTTTTATGTTCATGTCCATTTGCAATCAAGACACAATGACAGTTTGCATATTTCGCAACTTCACTATCATGAACACTATCTCCTACAAACAATACTTCATCAGGGTTAAATCCGCTTTCCTCCACAAAACATTTCGCCAGCTCTGCTTTTGAGTGTGCATGTATATTATCCAGTCCCTTGATATCTAAGAAATATTTTTTTATATCATATTCTGCAAGCTGCTCATGTAAAAAATCCAAATTGCTTGCGCTTAATAAATACTGTGAAACATCTTTAGATCTTACTTTCTGCAACGTTTCTTCTACATTTTTATGAAGAGAACAAGACAAAGAGTTTGGCTGGTAATAATCCATATATTGTTTTGCCAGAACTGAAAAAGGAGTCTTATTAAAATCAAAGCCCACTTTTTTATAATATTCAATAACAGGAAATTGAAAATATTTCCGATACTCTTCTTTATCTAGCACCAAAGGAAGATTTTCTTTTTCCAACACATAATTTAATGCTTCCATACTAACATCTAAATCATCTAATAACGTTCCATTCCAATCCCATATAATATGCTTAATCATAACTCTTTCACCTCTTAATGCAACCTATTATATCTTAAAATAGAAATAACGCAAATGGTTTGTATGTAAACTATGAGAAAGTTCTCATAGTTAGTAGTCATTGCAGTTATTACAGAAATCCCCGTTATCCTCAAAGCGATTGTCTCTGCAATCACGTCTTCCATCGACATAACAGCGATTTCCCCTGTAGCCGCAGCGATCAAAATCACGATATTGGCAGTGATTGCATGAACGAACTGAGATATGCTGGCATCCACATCTTCTATTCCATCCATCATATTGACTGCAGCCACATCCCCTATTCCATCTTTCATCATTAAAACCATCACAGCATCTTCCATAATTTTTTCCATCATTCCATCTTTCATCAAACATATTTGTTTCCTCCTTGTCTATGTGAGATAACTACATCTCACTTTACTATATGTTTATAATGTATTTTTTGATAGGCAAATATATGGTATAGAAAGAATTAATCAAAAGTATATTTTATTTTGCGACCTTTCCTAATTTTATTTGTGAATTTTTTAATTTTTCTCTTTTAAATTTTACTATTTCAAGTATAATGAATATGAGGTGAACAAGTTTATGAGAGGAATCTACAATTCAGTAACAGATATTCGTAGAAAAGTATTTACGGAAATTGCCCGTCTTGCGTATGAAGGAGGAGATTACGCAACTAAAATCGAACAACTTCCTTACAAGATTCTTCCTGGAGAACATGCGAAATATAGAGAAAGCATTTTCTTAGAAAGAGCTATCGTTGGGGAACGTCTTCGTTTAGGAATCGGACTTCCTTTACGTCGTATGGATGAACATGCTCCTGTTAGCGAAGGCATTGAAGAAAGTGCTATTGCGGAAAAATATTATGATGATCCATTAATTAACATCATTAAATTTGCATGTAATGCATGCCCTGAAAAACAGATTGTTGTCACAGATACATGCCAGGGATGTTTAGCGCACCCTTGTGTTGAAGTTTGTCCTAAAGATGCTGTTAGTATCGTAAATGGAAAATCTTATATAGATCAGGAAAAATGTATTAAATGTGGCCGCTGTATGGACGTATGCCCTTATGGAGCCATTAACAAACTTGAACGTCCATGTGCAAAAAGCTGTGGAATGGATGCAATCAAATCAGATGAATTTGGTCGTGCAGAAATTGATTATGATAAATGTGTATCTTGCGGTATGTGTTTAGTAAACTGTCCATTTGGTGCAATTGTTGATAAAGGACAGATTTTCCAGACGATTCATGCAATGAAAACTGGCAAAGAAGTTGTTGCAGCCATTGCTCCAGCATTTGTAGGACAGTTTGGTCCAACAGTAACACCTGAAAAAGTAAAAGGTGCATTGAAAGAGTTAGGGTTCTCAGATGTAGTTGAAGTAGCTATTGGAGCTGATTTATGTACAGTTGAAGAAGCAGAAGACTTCTTAAACAAAGTTCCAAACGAACAGCCATTTATGGCAACTTCATGCTGTCCTGCATGGTCAGTTATGGCTAAAAAATTATTCCCAGATTTCAAACCATATATTTCTATGGCATTGACACCAATGGTTTTAACAGGTCGTTTAATTAAAAAACAGAAACCTGATGCAAAAGTTGTTTTCATCGGACCATGTGCTGCAAAAAAACTTGAAGCAAGTCGCAAAAGTATAAGAAGTGATGTAGACTTTGTTCTTACATTTGAAGAAGTTATGGGTATGTTTGAAGCTAAAGGTATCGATTTAGCACAAGCTACTGTTGATGAACCATTTAACGAAGGAACTGCAAATGGTCGTGGATTTGCCGTTAGTGGCGGTGTTGCAAACGCAGTAAAACAATGCATTCAGGAAAAACACCCTGATATGGAAGTGTTGATTGATTCTGCAGAGGGATTGAAAAACTGTCGTACAATGTTAATGATGGCAAAAGCTGGAAAACGTAATGGATACCTGTTAGAAGGTATGGCATGTCCTGGTGGATGTGTTGCTGGAGCAGGAACATTACAGCCAGTTATGAAATCAAGTGCTCTTGTAAAAAAATATACAAGTGATGCTGAAAAGAAACTTGCATTTGAAAGTGAATATCTAGATAACCTGGAATTAATTAGCGAAAATTAAAAAGGAAAATTTAAAAAGCATTGTGAAGTTCAAAGTAATTCACAATGCTTTTTTTCATAAGAGGAATAAACAAATGTTCCTCTTTTATTTTATCTTTTGTTTATAAAAGCTTCGATTTTCTAAAGCAAAAATTCTTGGTGTAAATTCACCTTCCTGTACACCACTTAATGCTTTCTCTATAGTATTCATGCGGGCATCGATGTTATCAATCAAATAGAGCATCTCAGCTTCTGGAAGCATTGGGAGTACAGGTGAACCATACTCATACTGTCCATGATGTGACAAAATCATATGTCTTAAAAGCATTGTTTCCTCCTCTTTTTCCAAGTGAAGTTCTTTTGCTTTTTCATATACTATTGCCTGCATGATACTAATATGTCCAAGCAGTTTTCCCTGTACTGTGTATTCACTTACTAAAGCTCCACTCAGCTCTATTAGCTTTCCTAAATCATGAAGGATAACTCCCCCAAATAATACATCTTTATTTAACAACGGATACTGCTTGCATAAATGATCTGCTAAATCCAGCATTCCAACTACATGTGTAGCCAATCCTCCCGAAAAATCATGATGGTTTTTCGTTGCAGCAGGATAATCAAAGAAATCTTTTTCATAGTCATTGACTACTTCTAAAACAATTTTATAAATTGTCTGATTTTTAATCTCGCTGATTCTTTCATATAGACGCTGTTTTAATTCTTCTTTACTTATTGAACCTGATTTCACAAATTCATTAATATCTATCTCATTTTTATCCACAACTTCCATTTTATTTACACGAAACTGTAATTGTTTTTGATGACAAAGGACATCTCCCTGCACATTTACTATCATACCTGGTGCAAATGCATGTAGTAACGCTTCATTAACATTCCAGTATTTCGCATCCATACGTCCAGTTTTATCCTGAAACTGTAAAGATAGATAAGGTGCTCCTTTTGCTGTAACACCTTTATTTACCTGTAGAAGCAAGACCGTTATCGTCCCACGAAATCCATCTTCTAAGTCTTCAATTCTTTTATTCATCCAAACACTCCATTTCTTCTAATTTACATTGTATATCACTTCGTGAAAATCCTTTTCTCATACAATATAACATAATTTTCGACTGTAGTTCTTTTCCTTGATACTTTCTTACATAACTACGCAATGCTTTTTGAATCGTTTTTTCCAAAGCTGGACTTTCATCTTCTTGCTCATAATCCAATTCTTCAGCAGAACGTCTGGCAATATCACCATCAAACCCAAGCGATATCAATTTATTAATAATTTTTTGTTTTTTCATTTTACGGGAAGTATCTTTCATAGTAGTCATCAATTTTTGTGCCATCTTCTTTGCCTTGATAAGCTCCCCTTCATTATCTAACCCTTTCAAAGCTTCTTCCACATCTTCACTATTTATTCCCTTATTAATGAGAGAATGTCGTATATTGCCTTTTCCAACAAGTGAATACTGTAATTTTTCAATTTTATTTTGTATATACAATTCATCATTGATATACCCTTTTTCCTCTAATTCATCTAATACTTCGTCAATCATTTGATCACTTAAGATATTTTTTCTTTGAAAGAACAATTTCATTTCCTTTCGAGTATAATCTTTTACGCGCAATTTTCGAACAGCATTTCTATATGCTTCTAATTTCAATTCCTTTTGTTTAAAATCAGAAACTGTAAATCTATCAAGCATCGTATGAAGTCGAATTTTGTAAGAAAAATAGTCATCAAAACTGATCAATATCTTCTGCGGCTGATCTTCAGAATCATTTTGTACATAAATACGTACACAATCATCAAACGTCTTGATTTTCACAACTTCATATGCCTGAGAATAATCATCAATCGCCTGATAATAAACACTTAAAACTTTTGAACAGAAGACTTTTGCATCATACTGCGTTACTTTGCTTATCGCTTTTTGACGGAAATTTTGCCGTTGTTCTTTCGGCAAAGAGAAATAAGATGTTAGTTTTTCCGCAAACATTTGCGCATCATCAAATAAAAACCCACTTTCTCCTTCAACAACTAAGTTTTCCAAAACATCATCCCACCTGGCAAATACAGGAAGACCGCAAGCTAAAGCCTCAATATATGTCATTCCTTGTGTTTCTGTTAAAGAAGCAGATACGAAGCAATCTGCGCAAGCATAGTATAATGGAACTTCATCACTTGATTTTTTACCAGTAAAGATAACTTTATCCATCAACCCATAATTCTTTACCATTTTTTTCAAATCTTCTAATTGTGGTCCATCTCCAACAATCATAAGCTTAATATGTGAATCAGTAATGTAACGAAATCCTTCGATGGGAATATCTATACTTTTTTCTGGAGCTATTCTTCCCACAAACACAACAACTTTGTCCTCTTCTTTAAGATCATACATTTCTTTAATCTTTTCTACTTCTTTACTATCTATAGTGTCATGATTAAATTTTTCAAAAGAAAGTCCTGTAGGAATAACATAGATAGGTGTCTTAACACCATATTTTAATAAAGTTTCTTTTGTTTTTTCACTTGGTGAAATCACAGCCTGTGCACTATCAGAAAGAACTTTAGAAAAACTAGATACTATTTTTTTAGAAACTTTTTCAATCTCTTCAATATCAAAACGATTTACATAATGAGTATAATCTTCATACATTGTATGATATGTTGTAACTACTGGAATATTTAAGTATTTCGCAACAATTCTTCCAAACATACCAACTCCAAATTCTGTATGAACATGTATGATATCCAAATGCATCTTCTCAATTTCATCCCTAGCACTAAAATGATAAGGTGTAGACAATTTATATCCATATAACCATTTTAGTTCTAATCCAGGAAGACGCAGAATATTTCCTTCTCTTTTTGTATGAGAAGCTTTGTGATTAGTAATTACAAAGACCTCATGTCCATCTTTTTCCAATTCTTTTTGTAATGTTACAATACTAGATACGACCCCATTAATATCCGGTGTATAAGTATCTGTAAAAAGTCCAATTCTCATAAAATGAACAATCCTCCCCTATATACCTCTTTCTTTAATTCTTTCTTTTGTGTATTTATGTTTTAATATCACAAAAGTAATTGCCCCTGCTATCATGATGAAATGATATGTAGAGAACCGCCATAAGATCATAATACTGCTAGCTAACGCTGAATCTTGTAATAAATACCCATACAGCATCGTAAATACAAATTCGGTCCCACCACTTGAACCAGGAATGGGAATAAATGCATTTGCCATCATAACAAAACTAGACAAAGCCAAACAATCTAAAAGGTACTCAATTCCCAGTGGGTGTCCTAAAGCATTCGCAATTACCCATGGCAAACTGAATTGAACGCTCATTCGCAAAACACTTAAAACTGCTGTTTTTAAAATCAACATTTTTTCATGATGCAGACGCTTAATTTCTTTTGTAAAAGACATTACCTGTTCACTCCATGTTACAAGTGTTTTTTCCTTATCCTTTACAATTTTAAATTTCGCAAGAATACGAACTACATTTCCACTCAATTTCACATATAATTTGGGAAATAAGGCCATTGTCCATAATACTACAATAATGGCAAGATTGACTCCATATCCAGCTAAAATAAAAACAAGCAAGATCCCTCCCATTATCTCCACATAGTAAGAATAGCGAAGAAAAAACAAAATAGTGACATAAATCATTAATGTCGTTTGGAATATAATAAAATCACCCCATAAAATACTAGCTCCATCACTAAGCTTTATTTTTTGCTTTTTAAAAATATAAGCTTGTGCAAATTGTCCACCTGTTGAACTTGGTGTAATACTGCTGAAGAAAAAACCTACAAGATAATTCGATAAGCCTTCACGAAACCGATAATCTTTTTTATTTTTTCTAGTAAAAATTGTTAATACATATCCCGAAATACACGAATACATGATTCCCCAAAACAATATTAATACAAGCCAGTAACTTTTCATTCCAGAAATCATTGTGATGACTTCCTGATAATTATCTTTTAACGCAAACCATAAAGCAACAATCGTTAAGGAAGTCACAATAAAGATATTAATGACATAACTTTTCACTGAATTTTTCATGATGCTTCTCCTTTTATTTTCTAAATTTGAATATAAAAGTAACCTCTCTAGATTATTATATCATAGAATTGTTTAGGACTATAGAAACAACAAACACATTTCAATGAATTTCCTATACTTCTTTCAAATACTCCCATAAATGTTCCAATGCTCTATTTAAACGGCGATGCAAAGTACTCTCTACTATTCCACCCTGACGAAGTTCTATAACCTTTTTATCAAGATTTCTTACATATAAATCAAATAATAAATTTCTTTCTAATTCAGGCAATTGCTGTATTGCAAGCAATAAAACATAAAAATCTTCATCCTGTTTTTTTCTTTCCTGCTGATTTTTATGTCTTTTTTCCATTGCGGACAAAACAGGATCACCGCTATAGTAAGTTTTTCTGCTTGATGAACAGTTAATAATACTTTTCGTATAATTTAAATAATCTACAAGATCATCTTCTACTTCAAGAGATCGATTTGATTCATCGTATAAGATGCTCCTTAAACGAAGTGTTGCTGTATACTTTTGTAACTGTTTCATTTTTTTCTTCATTTCTTTATGAATATATTCTTTTTCTTCTTTCATCTTCTTTTCTCCTTTTTTATCTATATACGAAATAAAGTAGAAAAAGTCACAAAAATATTGTAAAAATATATTCAAGTATAAAAAATACATTATTTTTTGTATTTACTCAAGACTTGCATCAAATAAGCATTGATTGTAATTACAAGTTCTTTTTGCCTTCCATGCGTTTCCCATACGATAGGATTACCTTGGAAATCAAGAGCTTTTCCCTGCTGCATAAAAGAAAAAATAACAGCTAATAAAATATCACGCAAATTTCTTCCGGCACCTATATATGCACAAGCTTTTGCATTTATGCATTCAATAATCGCATCAGGACATCCAATTTGATTCTTAGTATCTTCTATCATTTCAAAGCCGTTTTCCTGTAAATAAGAAACAAATGAAGTTGCTAAACGATAATTATAATATATTTTATCTTTGTTTATCATGGATGGAAAAACCAATCGCTTTCTGTCATCTATATGTTTTGGATTATGATATACATATGCACCTTTATCTTTTTCACACACATACATTATTTTTCTTTTAGGAAAATAAACAAGAGCACATAAAAATGTATTTTCTTTTATAATACCTGCACATATTGACCATCCATCTTCTTGTTGAATATAGCGAAGCGTGCCATCAATAGGATCTAAAATAAATGTGCATTCATAATTTTTCAAATTATATAAAGACGTGGAACAAGTATCTTCTTCTACATCTAAAGTCAGTATATCTTTATATGGAAGAAGTGCATTCAAAAACATTTCCTGTACGATTTCATCAGCCTTTGTTTTAGCTTCTCTCATTGCTTTATGACAGGATGTTTCATTTTCAATTTCATCAACTGGCTTTTTTTCATTCACAATTGTTTTCTGCATTGATAAAGCAACTTCTCCGGATTTTAATGCAGTTTTAAATAAAAGTGAAAATATATTATCTTTATCAATTCTATTCATTTAAAATCTCCCAATTCATAATAACATAGAAAAAGCAGTCTTATTTTTGACTGCTTATACGATAACGCTGCAAGAACTCTTTCGTTCTTTCCTGTTGTGGATTTTCAAAAATTTGCTGAGGAGTTCCCTGTTCCGCAATAATCCCTTTATCCATAAAGATTACACGGGAACTGATATCATGTGCAAACTGCATTTCATGAGTAACAACGATCATTGTTAAACCTTCTTCAGCAAGCTGTTTCATTACATCAAGAACGTCACCAACCATTTCTGGATCTAGTGCACTTGTTGGTTCATCAAACAATAAAACCTCAGGATCCATACACAATGCTCTGGCAATCGCAACACGCTGTTTCTGTCCTCCGCTAAGCTGTGTAGAGCTGGAATTAGCAAATGCTTCCATTCCTACTTTTCTCAAGTAATACATGGCTTTTTCTTTTGCCTCTTCTTTACTTCTTTTTAAAACTTTAATCTGTCCAATCATACAATTTTCCAAAACAGTTTTATTATTGAAAAGATTGAAAGACTGAAATACCATCCCTACCTTGGAACGATGCGTATTTAAATTAATTTCTCCTTTTAAAATATCTTTTCCATGATAAAGAATTTCTCCTCCATCTGGTGTCTCCAGCAGATTGATACAGCGAAGCAATGTACTTTTCCCACTACCACTGGAACCAATAATCGTAATAACTTCCCCGCTATCACAATGAAATTCAACATCATTCAATACTTTTAAAGCTCCAAAGCTTTTTTTCAAGTGATTAATTTGAATAATACTTGTAGAATTCATTATGCTTCACCCGCTTTCTGATCAAATCCATTTTTTTGTGTATTCATCTTTTTCTCGACATAATTTAAAATCATTGTAGCAAAACTTGTTAGAATCAAATAAACTGCACAAGTAATCAAGAATGTTTCCATGAATAAGCCAACACTTCCAGCTATAGAACTTGATTGAAAATATAAATCTGAAAGACTAATTACATTTAACATAGAGCTATCTTTAATATTAACTATAAATTCATTACCAATGGATGGGAAAGAATTACGAATTGCCTGCGGTAAAACAATATTCATCATTGTTTGTGTATTCGTCATACCTAAACTTCTAGCTCCTTCAATCTGTCCTTTATCAACAGACTGAATCCCAGATCGAATTATTTCTGCCATATATGCCCCAGTGTTTACCGAAATAATAGTTACACCAGCAACTAATGGCGTCCATCCGATGATTGGTTTTAATGAGTAATAAAAGAACAT
This sequence comes from Amedibacterium intestinale, assembly GCF_010537335.1. NCBI lineage: Bacteria > Bacillati > Bacillota > Erysipelotrichia > Erysipelotrichales > Erysipelotrichaceae > Amedibacterium > Amedibacterium intestinale. The sequence continues at coordinate 314,330 of NZ_AP019711.1, read as the reverse complement.
TGCCTGCACCATCATTGGCGTACCCCTAAAAAACCAAACATAAAGTGCTACAAAACCATGTATTATTTTTTTGATAATTTTTACAGGAAGAGCATCTCTTTCTTCTATAACAACAGATCTGGCACCGCCTAAGATAAGTCCTAAAACAAGTCCAAAGATCGTACCTAGCATTGATAATAATAATGTAATTTTAACCCCATACCAGAACAATGGATAATACTCTTGCAATATCAGCAAGGATTTACCAAGCATCCCTGTTCCTTCAGGTATATTAAATAAGATAACCATTTTTTATAAACTCCTTATTTTGTATTTTGGCTGTTATTGGCCTCTTTCATCCAATTCGTTCTTGTTTCTGCATCAATTTTATCTAAAGACTTCTGTACACTTTCAAAGAATTCAGAACCTCTAGATCCTTCTTTCATACCGATAGAAACACTGTTATCAATATTAAAACCTTTTCCTTCTGCAAAATGTACAATCGTTAAATCCTTATTCGTTGAAACAACACTTTCTGCAACCGGAAGTTCAGCTGTAATTCCATCAACTTCTTTGTTTTGTAAAGCTACAACCATTTCCGGATATGTTTTCTTAGGAGTAGCATGTTTTACTCCTTTAATTTGATCAATTACCGTGTCGTAATTTGTTGACAGCTGACCAATGATCGTCTTACCACTAAACTGCTGAATATCGTTGTATTTTACAACATCTTTATCTGATTTACGAACAATCATGACCATTTCAGAATCATAGTAAGGAGTTGTAAAGTCCATTCCTTTTTCACGTTCAGGATTTGCTGTCATACCTGCAATAACCGCATCTATTTCACCAGAATTAAGTGCAGGCTGCAAACCTTCCCACGCGATTTTCTTTACCTGTACTTCACGTCCTAAATCTTCTGCAATAGCTCGTGCTACTCGCACATCATATCCATCACAGTATCCAGCACCACCAATACTTACACTTGTTTCAGTCTGTTCTGTAGTCTGCCAGTTATAAGGAGCATAGTTACATTCCATACCTACTGTAAAGTATTCTTTTCCTGTGTTTTCAGAAGTTTTAGCTGAATCATTTGAGCTCCCGCATCCTGTTAATACCATTGTCATCGCAAATGCTGCACATAATAATTTTTTCATTTTCTTTCCCTCGTCTTTCTTTATCTAGTTACTTAACAAAAAAGTCGTGCTATTACACGACTCTATAATTTAAAACGAGTGTTAATAGCTCCTCTTCACGAATGAAGGAGTGTTGTAGGTATTTCCACACAACCCCAAACAAAATTTTTGCCAAAATTATGTTTTCGGCGATGATTACCTTTCGAAGTTTTCATAGTTTGCCAACTCCCACTTCTACTCTGATGCATCGCTGCCTCTATACGATTTTTTTGTTGTCTGTATCATACACCTCACACTATATCTTGTCAATGCTTTTTTTGACTTTTCTTTTTCCAGTTTGCATTTTATGCTTTAAAACAAACCACAACTGCTGCACACATAACCCTAAAAAGGATCCACTTGTATCAATAAATACATCTTGCCATTGTCCAGATCTTCCACTTACAAACAGCTGATGAAATTCATCTGTACAGGCATATAGCATACTGAAAATCAACGCAAATATAAAAGAGCTTTGAATCTTGCTTTCTCTAGCAAACATATAAAGCAACATTGCTAAAATCGCATACTCACTCATATGGGCAGCTTTCCTAATAAGAAATTGAATGGTATCAAGAGAAATCCATTGATTATGCATTAGCTGAATACCTGTAATATTTTCTATGAAGAGAATCACCTGATTACTGACCCCAGAAGACTCTCCCCCATTTTGCATAGAAAAAGAAAAAATAACGATCATCCATAAAACACTTAAAAACAGATACACAATGCGTTTTTTCATTTCATCACATCCTGCGTATCATTATATCTTTTTTAAAGATAAATTTCTACTTGATAATTTGAATATGATCTACCGTATCAAAACGATAACCTAACTTTTCCATTTGTGTCAAAAATTCATCCATGGCTTCATAATTTCCTTTATTGCTTGGATGAAGTAAATAAATCGCACCATTATGATAGTGATCAATCAAAGTCTTTAACGCTTCCTCTTTGCTTACATCACTTGCAAAATCATAATACGCATGACTCCAGTTAAAACTTTTGTATCCTAAATCGGATACCATTTTCATAGTTCTTTCACTTGCACCGCCTTTAGGGAATCGAAAGATTTTTTTCATCGGCTCTCCTACCACTTCCATATATGTTTTTGATGTTTCTGTAATCTCTTTTACAAAATCATCTACTTTTGAAGCATTTGCCAATGTTGTCATATCATAATGATGCCAGGTATGATTTCCAATAACATGTCCATGTTTTACTAAATCACGTATAAAATCAGCTTCATTTTTTATATAGTTTCTCGTTAAGAAAAATGTAGCTTTTACATTATGTTTGTTCAATACATTAGCGATTTCTTTTATATAGGTAATATCATTTCCACCTTCATCAAATGTTAAATATATTACTTTCTCATCAGGTCCTAAATAACAGGTATTATATTTACTCAACAAAGAGGAAGATAATGCTCCTTTATTTCTCTCATGATTTTTACTTTTTTCAAACCACCATTCTTCCATCTTATTATCATAAGAATCATAATTATAATACAACTTTTGATTTGTTGGATCAGGACATACCTCTACTTGTCTTTCTACACTGCTTTGATTGCCATTTTTATCCTTTACAGAATAGATAATCTTATAGTTTCCTTGTTTTTTTGTATTTACATTATTTTTAATTTGTACCTTAGCTGTAAGATCCCCATCATAATCATCAATTGCTGTATATCCTGCTTCTTGATATGTTTCATTTTCAAATATACGCAATGGATTATCTCCTTTTAATTTTAATTTCGGAGCTTTTTTATCCACTACTTTGACTATTCGCTCTACTGTTTTATTTTTCCATTCATATACAATCGTATACTCTCCTATTCGATTCCTATTTACATTACTCGTAGTACGTACATCATTTTGAAAGTCTTTTAGATGATATCTTGCCTTTACACCTGGATCTTGAAAAGGTTTCTTTACCTGTACTTCCATGACTTTCTCCCCTTTTAAACTTAATAAAGGGGTAAACCATCCACTAAAGAAAAACAGTTTAATAATAAGTGCCATTAGTAATACTGCAACTATAAAAACCCCTGTATAAACATAAACTTTGCAACGCCTACTCATACCTTCACCTCAACGTATGTGTATGCTTCCAGATAAGAAAATATACAAAAAAAGAGCTTTTTAGCTCTCTTCCAAATGATAGATCTCAATAATTTTTTCTGCACAGCGAAGTCCATCAATAGCAGCAGATACAATACCTCCTGCATAACCTGCACCTTCTCCACATGGATAGCATCCTTGTATCCCTACACATAGACAATCTTTTTCACGTGTAATACGTACAGGAGAACTGCTTCTTGTTTCTATTCCTGTAAGAACAGCATCATCCATAGCAAATCCTTTTAATTTACGATCCAATCCTTTAATTCCTTCCTCCATAGCTTCACAAACATAGGAAGGTAGAATATCATGAAGATCACATGGAGTTACACCTAAAGCATAGGTAGGAGTAACACTTTTCATGACCGTAGATGGTCGATGTTTTAAAAAGTCTTTTACCAGCTGTGCGGGTGCTTTATAATTGCTTCCAGCTTTTAAGAATGCTTTTCTTTCTAAATCTTCCTGAAATGCAATGGCTTTTTCTGGCGTATTTCCATAATCCTCTGGTCGTATCTGTACTAACAATGCACTATTCGCATTCTCTCCATCACGAGCATGCTCGCTCATTCCATTTACCACAACACCACCTTGCATGGAAGCAGATGGTACAACATATCCACCTGGACACATACAAAATGTATAAACACCTCTTCCATTCGATGCCTGATATGTTAAACGATATTCTGCAGATTTTAAGCGGGGATGTCCAGCGAATGATTTATATTGCGCTTTATCAATTATCGATTGCGGATGTTCAATACGAGCTCCAATCGCAAATGGTTTAGGTTCGATATAGAAACCTCTTTTCATCAGCATGCGCAAGGTATCTCTTGCACTATGACCGATTGCTAAAATCATTTGTTCGCAAGGAATTCGTTTTCCATTTACAATGATTGCCTCTAATCTCCCTTTTTGGATTTCTACATCTTCCAACTGTGACTGGAAGTAAATTTCTCCACCTAAAGATTGAATTTCTTTACGTATATTTCTTACGATATTACGTAATAAATCTGTACCAATATGAGGGTGTGCTTCATATAAAATCTGCTTAGGTGCTCCAAAACGCACGAATTCTTCTAATACTTTATAAATTCGTTTATCTTTTACACGAGTTGTTAGTTTTCCATCAGAGAAAGTTCCTGCTCCCCCTTCTCCAAACTGCACGTTGCTATTTTCTTTCAAAATTCCTTTTTCCCAAAATTCCTGAACACTTTTTACTCTTTCTTCAACACATTCTCCTCGCTCTATCACAATCGGACGAAAGCCTGCCTGTGCTAATAGTAAAGATGCAAACATGCCTGCTGGTCCAAACCCTACAACTACTGGTCGTGTAGATAATCCCACCATTCCACACACAGGAATTGTATAACTTTCATCAGGGGCTTTGGTAACATCTTTGATTTTTTTCTTTAAAAGAGTATCCTCATTTTTTACTTTACAATCTACACAGCAATTAAAATGAAAATCATTTTGTTTTCTGGCATCAATACTTTCTTTTCGTAAATGCCATTCTAAAAGATCTTCTTTATGAATATGCAGCTTTTTTATTATTTTTTCTTCCAAGCATTCCTTTGGTTCATCTAACGATAAACGCAGTTGTTGAATTCGTAACATATGAAAAATTCCTTTCTAATACAAATGTTTGAATATCCTCCATTTTTTTGAAAAACCATAAACACAAATAGAAAATACAAGAGATAATATACAGGATAATACATAAATAAGCAAATTCCCTGCATTTGGCAATAAAGCAAACAATACAACAACAAACATAATGTGAGATACATAAATAAGCAAAGACAATATGCGCAACATTTTATAAATCGGTCTATCCCTCCATTCCAGCTGCAATAGAAATGCAAATAGGAAACTAACAGCAGGAATCAAAAATAAATACATACTTGCTAAATCATGCATAAATCCTGCTTTCCGTAAATAAAAACACTCTATACATAACCCAACAAAAGAAACAATAAAACCGAAAAGCATCATTTTAGAATTATGAGATACTTTTCTTCTATGCTGTGCATAATAGGCTCCTAAAGAAAGAAAAACAGGCGCAAAGAAAAATCCATTACGGGTTGTTGAGAATATGGAAGTATAGGCATCATATACAGTGCTGATACCTGGTATAGATTCCAATACGTCTGGATAAATATTACCTGCCATGCCAATTAAATATAACACCATGGAAATTCCTATTGTCATACGCATTGAAAAATGACTTCTTAAAAAATAGACAATACACATACCAAATAATAAAGCTGGTAAAAACCACAAATGATAATAACTTCCATTAAAGAAAAAATCTTTTATGTACTGTGCCAATGCCATTCCAAAATCATTTTGTCCCCTTATCAACAAGTATGAGAAAGGTAAATATAAAATCGTCCATATAATATAAATTTTAAAGATTCGATATAAATAATGCTTTAGCTGATAACGATTTTCAGCATCATTCCATTCCCTATTCGTATTAATTTTTGTAAAAAATAGAAAACCGGAAATTATGAAAAACAATGGTACTGCAAGTCTTGCGATAATCTGTACTAAGATAAAATTAGCATCTGGAGATATCGTAGCCAGTAGCGCTGTATGTATACAAATAACCAAAAAAGCACTAATAAATTTAGCCACATCCAATGCATAATAATTCTTTCTTTCCATCCTCTAATCCTCCTTGTTTTGAAAAAATAGCCATAAAGATGGCTATTTATATATTCTAGGAACTCTTGCCGTAATCCAGCAGAATGTTTCATTATTAATCGTTTGAGCTAGTCTTGTCAATTCATCAATTGGCAAAACTTCATCCCCATCTTTCCCAAATAATGTTACGACATCCCCTTCTTTTACATCTTCTATTTCTGTAACATCAATCATTAACTGATCCATACAGATATTTCCAATGATTGGCACACGTTTCCCATGTAAAAGAACGACTGCTCCTTTATTAGAAACACTTCTTGGATATCCATCTGCATATCCAATAGAAACTGTCGCAATTTTTCGTACATCTTTACTTATAAAGTGACGCCCATAACTTACACTTACATTTGGCTGAATGGTCTTAACCAAAGAAATATTTGCTTTCAATTCCATAATAGGTTTGAAATCAGGATGCGTCACTGTTTCAATCTGATCATTGCTAGTTGCTCCTAAATATAAAAGTCCAGGTCTAACATAATCATACTGCAGCTCAGGATAGTTTAATATCCCATAACTGTTTTGTAAATGACGAATTCCTGCATCTATTCCATCTTTTTTCAAATCAGAAAGAACACGTTCGAATAATTCAATTTGTTTCGATGTGAACTTCTTATTGTCCGCATCCAATTCATCACTTACACTAAAATGCGAGAAAATCCCTTCTGCTTTAATGTGTTTCATGCGATATATTTCTTCAATCTGTTCAATATGGTATTCCTGTTCCTGACAAATTATCCCAAGTCTTGACATACCTGTATCTACCTTAATATGCCCTCTCATAATGACATGATGCTCTTCGCAATATTTGTCGGCCTTTTTCGCATAATCTAAAGAAAGAAAAGTTTGAATTAGATTCTTTTCTATCACATAATGAAAATGTTCTGGAGGTGTATACCCTAAAATCAAAATTTCTTCCTGAATACCATTTTCTCTGAGTGTTAAAGCCTCATCAATACTACTTACACCAAAAAAATCAATACCGCATTTTTCCAACTCTTTACAGCACACAACATCCCCATGCCCATAAGCATTAGCTTTTACAATTGCCATGATTTTTGTCGTAGAAGGAAGAATTTTACGTATTTCCTCTACATTATGCTTAATTTTTGAAAGATCTATTTCTACCCATGCTCTGCTTTTGCTTTCCAGCATGTTTTCACCTCTTTTATTCCATTGCCAACGCAATTAATTTATCTAGTAAATCTCCAAATTCAATACCAGCCTCTTTCATCATTGTAGGATAACGAGAAGTTGATGTAAAGCCTGGAATTGTATTTACTTCATTTAATACAATTGTATTTTGTGGTGTTACAAACATATCCACACGTGTCATTCCTTTACAATTCAATGCACGATATGCCTGTAATGCCATACTTCTTGCCTCTTCAAACAATTCTTTTGAAATACGTGCAGGACAATAAATATGAGAATCTACCATTTGGTATTTTCCCTCATAATCAAAGAATGGAGCTGCTGTTTCAATTTCATCAACGCTGCCGGCAAACAATTCTTTGTTTCCCATAACAGCGCAACCGATTTCAAATCCCTCAATAGTTGTTTCTAAAATCACTTTTCCTTTTCCATCATGATAGAAAGCATCTTTCATGCTTTCTTCAAATTCAGAAAAATCTTCCACTTTATGAATTCCAAAACTACTTCCTGCATTCGCCGGTTTAATAAAAATAGGAAGACCAAGTGTTTCTTTCGCACTTTCAAAGATTTTTTTATAGTCCATATCTTTTTCTTCATAAATGCACATATATGGAGCACATGGAACTTTCGCATGTTCAAGAATAATATGTGTCATTTCTTTATCCATACATACGGAACTACTCATATGACCACATCCAACATATGGTATGCCACTTAATTCAAATAACCCTTGAATTGTACCATCTTCCCCGTTTTTTCCATGTAGAACTGGAAAGATACAATCAACAGGAATCTGCTCATAGTTTCCATCCTCTTTTAATTTCAAGAAACCTTTGAAATGTGTTGAGCAAGAAAGTACACATGGTGTACAGTATTGTTCCTGCAGCCAATGATCATGTTCGATACTTTCTATATCTCCATCATATGCATACCATTCCCCATTTTCACTAATTCCAATCAAAATAAGTTCATATTTTTCTTTATGCAAGGAATGAATCAAACTTCCTGCTGAATGAAGTGAAACAGGATATTCACTTGATTTTCCTCCAAAAACAACTGCTAAACGTAACTTTTCCATTTTATTCCTACCTCTTTATTTCTTATTTTTTTCTATTAATACATTTACTAATTCATCTAGCTTCATGCCACGTGAACCCTTTACCAAAAGCATACAGTCTTTATGCATGTATGGGAAAAGATATTCTGAAAGTTCTTCTTTATTTTCAAAATGCACAACTTTCACATCATCTGTATTATGATTAAAAGCTCCCTGGGCAATATATCGTGCCATATCCCCAATTGTTAAAATTTCCTGTAAATGAAATCTTGCTGTTTCTTTTCCTAAATCATAATGAATCTGATCACTTGTTTCTCCAAGTTCCAGCATATCTCCTAAAACAGCAATCTTATATGGAACTTCAAACTCTTCCATAGTTTCAAGTGCAGCAATTGCACTTTGTGGATTAGACTTATAAGAATCATTTAAAATCAAGCAGCGATCACAGTCAACCAATTCATTTCTTAAGCCTGTCTTTTCAATATTTGAAAAACCTCTTTGAATTTCTTCATCACTTACATGCAATGCTTTCGCTGCAATCATAGCTGCCGTCGCATTCATGGCCTGATGTTTCCCAATCATATCTAAAAAATAAGATGATTGTTCAGAAGGTGTAACGCTAAAGTATATTCCCTCTTTTTTCTGACGTACTGCAGATACGATGTAATCATTTCGCTTGTCCATTCCAAATGTACGTATGGAAATAGAACCAGGAATTTCTTTTTCTCGTACAGCATTTTTTAATAACTCCTGATCACCATTATAAATAAGCGATCCATTCTCATTTAGTCCTTCCACAATTTCAACTTTTGCTTTTGCGATATTTTCCATTGTGCCTAGATTTTCTAAATGTGCTGTTCCTACATTTGATATGATTGCAATATCTGGTTCTACCAAGTGAGTCAAAAAAGATAATTCTCCAAGATTTTCCATTCCCATTTCTACAACAGCAACTTCTACATCTTCATTAAGACTTAACAAAGTTAAAGGAACACCAATTTCATTATTATAGTTTCCTAATGTTTTCTGTGTGATGTAATGTTCTTTCAAAACAGAAGCAAGAATATCTTTTGTACTTGTCTTCCCATTACTTCCTGTAACCCCAACAACCTTCATATGTAATTGTTTACGATAAGCTTTTGCCAGCTCCTGCAGAGCTTTTGTTGTATCATCCACTAAAATAACTACAACATCTTCTGGTGGATTTTCCTCTTTTCTTTCCCATAAAACAGCTTTAGCCCCATTGTCTATTGCCTGTTGGACAAACAGATGTCCATTGTTGTTAATACCATGAATAGGAATATATAGATTCCCTTCTACAACTTTACGAGAGTCGATACATACTCCTTTAATTTTTTCTTCGATATTTCCATTTTCTATATAATCAGCATCAAGCATGCGAATAATAGCATCTATTGAGCGAATAATCATAAAGCTTCGTCCTTTCTTACTTAGCCTAAATTTTTAGCTTCCTCAAATAATCAATTCTAGACTATTATAGCATATCCAAATCTACTTGATGTAGAAAATTTTATAATTTCCATACTTTCTCTACTTTTCAAATAAAAGAAATTAAAATCTCCCTTTAATTCAATTCATTGATAAAATCCAACAATATCCGCAATTATTTTCTATGGTAAATAATATTTTACCATTTTTAAAGGTATAGCAACAAGGACTCTTCAAATTCCTTTATACTTATTTATAATAAATGTAATAGAAAGAGGTGTTAATATGTTAAAAATTGGTGGTATCCTAAAAGCTAAGATGCATGAAAAAGATATTCGACAAAAAGAATTGGCAGATATGATGGAACTGGATCAGCGCACCATCTCTAATTATTGTAATGACATTAATTTTCCAAACCTGGACACATTATCCAGATTATGTAATATTCTTGAAATAGATATTAATGACATCTTAGAAATCCACGCAAAGGGAAATAGTGATATCTTGATTCAAAGTGATTTGGAAATGAAGCTGTTAGAAGATTTTAGAAAACTTTCCAAAGAGAAACAAAAAGAGTTTTTAAAAGCAAGTTCATGTATCATAAAAATAGTGGAATAAATATAAGAATCCAGTATCCTCATTACATTAAATAGTGAAAACTTATGCAGAAGTGATAACAAATCGTTATGTACTTCTGTTTTTTTATAGAAAAAGCGGTCAATCTTGATAGACTAACCACCTAAAAAATATAGATATAAAATGAACTATGATTTATTTTTTTACCTTAAACTGCTGCACTTTACCTTTTTTAGCCTTACTATCATTACCATAGGAATTTCTCTATTGTTTTTAAAGCACTCTTCATAAAATCCGTCAATCACAAACCCCGCTCTAAAACAAAGGTTAAAAATATCTTGCATAGATCGATGATAATAAATCTGTTTTTTAGGCTGGCCTTCAATCGCAATACCATAATAACTGTGAGGTGTCATATACTTTTCAGTCAGTGTAACAAAGCAAGGATGCTGCGTGGCAAAAACAAAAATACCATTTTCATCCAGCAATTCATATACAGCCATAAAAAGTGGTTCAATATCTGTAATATCCATAATTGCCATATTGGAAACCGCTTTTGTAAAAAGACGATTTCTTTTTAATGTTAAGATGCTTTCCCTACTGGCTGCATCTGCTACACAAAATTCGATTTGTTTCAAATATTTAGATTGCCTCTTTTTCGCAAGTTCTATCATTTTTTCACTGTAATCAAAAGCAACAATCCCAGCTCCTATTTGCGCAAGATACGAAGAATAATTTCCATTTCCACAAGCAACATCTAAGATGTAATCTGTAGAATTAGGAGATAAAAGTTCTGTTACTTTAGGACGAACTACTTTTCTATGAAAATCATTAGACTGATTGCCCATTGCATTATCCCAAAATTTTGCATTCTTCTCCCATATTTTTTTACTTTCTTCTGTTCCCATTTTCTTTTTCATCTTTGTTATCACTCCTAATACAGTAAACCTATTTTATCATTCACTAACTTTTTCGATATAGCCTTCCTGTATCAATACTTCATGCATTTGATAATCCATCATAATTTCAATACCCACATCCATCATCGTACGCATACATCTTAAATACTTTGCACCACGATTTGTTAAAGCATATTCTATTTCCATTGGCTTTCTTTTTGCATGTACAATACGTGAAACTAATCCCAAAGAAATAAGTTCCTCCAGTTCTTTTTTCCAATCCGCATTAGAAATTGCATTTCTTAATCCCTGATCATTTTGTTTTCGCTTTTCCATTTCCCACAACAATAAAACTTTTGTTCTATTTAAGCTTATATCCTGTGCCAATTTTAAAGGGTCTCTGTATTCTCTAACATTCATATTTTTCATCTACTCCATTTCTTTATTAATTGTATCGTAGCAGAATACCAAAATGCATGCAATATTTAAATATATATAACATCACATATTTTCACTTAATTAAACCGTTATAATACCGTACTTTTATCCTATACTATTAGTGAGCAAGGAAGTAACCTTGCTTGTATGTACTCATCATTCTCCCTAATGATAATTCATACAATTTTCTATCCCCTTAAATAATCATAATTATTTAGAAAAAGCCGGTCTCCCCTTAACCGGCTTTTTCATTTTAATACGTACTTGTTATATGTAAAAAAGAATAAAAACAAGAGAAATAGAGAAAGCCTTTACAATGTAGAATTTCATATTTTTATTTGTAATTCCTTATGTTTAGGTATAAGATATAAAGTGGTAAAAAAGGTGGAATTTAATATGAATGAAAAAGAAAAGATTATTAATATCGCAGTTATTGCTCACGTTGATGCAGGAAAATCTACTCTTGTAGATGCATTTCTTCGTCAAAGTGATGTCTTTAGAAGCAATGAAGAAGTTATAGATTGTGTAATGGATAGTAATGACCTTGAAAGAGAAAGAGGTATTACGATTTATTCCAAAAACTGTTCCGTAAAACATGATGGAGTTAAAATCAATATTGTAGATACTCCAGGACACGCAGATTTTTCAAGTGAAGTGGAACGAATTATCAAAACTGTAGATACCGTTATTTTATTAGTTGACTCTAGTGAAGGTCCTATGCCTCAGACACGTTTTGTTTTAAGCAAATCTTTAGAAATGGGACTTCGTCCTATTCTTTTAATCAACAAGATTGATAAGAAGGATGCACGTCCTCAAGAAGTTGTAGATGAAGTATATGAGCTATTCTTAGATCTTAACGCAAATGATGAACAGTTAGACTTCCCTATTCTTTATGGAATCGCAAAACAGGGAATCGTTCAATATGATTTAGATACACCTAGTGATTCTATTGAGCCATTATTTAAAACTATTTTAAAACACTGTGAAACATATCCAGATATGGATGATGAACCTTTACAAATGCAAATCAGTGCTCTAGGTTACGATGAATATATTGGCCGTCTTGGAATCGGTCGAATCTATCAGGGTATTTTAAAACCTCAGCAGCAAATCGTTGTATGTGATTCTTTTGGAAACCAAAGAGTAAACTCAACAAGTCAGATTTTTGTATATCGTGGATTGAGTCGTGTTTCTGTAGAAGAAGCACATAGTGGTGATATTGTCGTCGTTGCAGGAATTTCTGATATTTCTATTGGAGAAACTTTATGTGAAAAAGATTATATTCTTCCACTAGAAAGCATTCATGTAGAAGAACCGACTTTAAGCATGAACTTTATTGTAAATAAGTCTCCATTCGCGGGAAAAAGCGGTAAGTTTGTTACTTCAAGAAATTTAAAAGAACGTCTGGAAAAAGAACTGGAAGTTAATGTAGGGTTAAAAGTTGAACCAACAGAAAGTGGAGATTGTTTCAAAGTAAGTGGTCGTGGAGAACTACATATTTCAGTACTGCTTGAACAGATGCGTCGTGAAGGATATGAAGTAGCTGTAAGTAAACCGGAAGTTATCTTGCATAAAGATGAAAATGGAAAAACAGTAGAACCTGTTGAAGAAGTTGTCGCAATCGCACCAGAAGAATACAGTGGAACAATTATTAATAAATTAAACTTAAGAAAAGGTACGATGATCGATATGCAGGAAGAAAATGGATATGTAAAAATCACATATGAAGCCCCTACTCGTGGATTATTGGGATATCGCAGTGAATTTATTAATGATACGCGTGGAGAAGGTACACTTGTTCGACGAATTAAAGGTTACACTCCATATAAAGGAGAGATCACACAACGTGCAAATGGTGCTATGATTTCTACTGAAACTGGTAGTGCTATGACATATGCATTATGGAATCTTCAGGAAAGAGGTACCTTATTCATTACTCCTCAAACAGAAGTTTATGAAGGAATGATCGTTGGAGAATCTGCAAGAAATGTAGATATGGATGTCAATCCTTTAAAGAACAAGAAACTAACTGCAATTCGTTCAAGTGGAAATGATGAAGCTATGCGTTTAACACCACCAAAAGAAATGACATTGGAAGAAGCACTTGAATGGATCAATGATGATGAACTAGTTGAAATCACACCTGATTGTATTCGTTTGCGTAAAAAAGGATTGAAACCTCATGAACGTAGACAATACTATCGTGAAAAAATTGCAGCAGAATAGACCTTAGATAGCTTTTAAATTCATGCTGTAACAAGATAAAGAAATAAAAGGATTATATCTGTAATAACTATGGTGCAGATACAGTCCTTTTTTTTCATCTATTTTTACAAATACAGTAAAATATATGTTTATTTCTCATTATCTATAAAAAAAAACCTCCAAAAGCATTCGCTTAACTTTAGAGGCTTGCTGTATATATAAGTTTATATTTCTTATGTTCTTTTATCAAATTTTGTTTTACATTTTGGACATGTTATAGTGATTGCACCTTTTCCTTTAGGAACTCGTAATGTTTGTTTACAATTAGGACATGTAAAATAACGATATACCTTTCTATCTTTAAATTTTTTCTTCTTATTCGAAATCCACATACGTAATTTATATGTTTTTTGTAAATAGCGTGTATTTTCTGATGAACGTTTATAAGTATTTCGGCTAAGAATACGAAACCAGCAGTAAATTAATACGAATAAAGACAATAAAAACAGTATATTATACCTTAACAGAACTGATAATACCGCTATTGCAAGATACAATCCTAATAAAAAATTTCCAAATTGATCTACTCCATAACGACCTCTCATAAAATTCTGTAACCACTTCATAATAAGACTCCTTTCACTATGTAGTGAATTATATCACTTTATATGTACAGATGCTATAGTTTGAAATTTATTCTATATTTTCACATAGTTTTAAAGTATTATATGATTTGACAAAGTGAGAAATAATTGTTAGTATATGATTGACAAAAACTTCAGGGTAGGGTGTAATTCCCAACCGGCGGTAAACCCCGCGAGCCTAAAGGCATGAACCGAGTGAAATTCCGGTGGCGACAGTATAGTCTGGATGAAAGAAGTATGTCTACTCTTTTCTATTATTCCCTAAAGGTTTTGTTGGAAACCTTTTTTATTTTATATAAAAGGACTGGCTTATACAAAGGGAGGATTTTTTATGTCAGCAACGTTTTCAACAAAAAGAAAATCAAGCATTTCATTTATTGCGAAAATCAGCATATTAGGTGCACTATCCTGTATTTTAATGCTTTTTGAATTTCCAATTCCTATCGCACCCCCATTTTATGAATTAGATTTCAGTGAAGTTGTTGTTTTGATTGGAGGATTTGCTTTAGGCCCTGGTGCTGCTGTTTGTATTGAAGGTTTAAAGATATTGTTAAATTTATTATTAAATGGAACTATAACAATGGGAATAGGTGAACTTGCTAATTTTCTTATAGGATGTTCACTTGTACTACCTGCCACAATTTTATATCAGAAACATAAAACTAGAAAAATGGCTTTACTTGGTCTTCTCATTGGTGTTCTAAGTATGACACTGGTTGCAGCTCTTATCAATTATTTTGTATTGATTCCCGCTTATGCATTCTTTCTAAGTCCGGCAATAACATTAGATAAGATCATTTCTATGGGACAAGTGATTTTCCCATCAATAAATAGTTTATCAATGGTTATTCTTTTATGCGTAATTCCTTTTAATTTAATAAAGGGAATCCTTGTTAGTACAATAGTTTTATTTTCTTATAAAAAAATAGCTCCACTTTTAAAAAAGAATTAAAGAAAATTATTGTTTCTATTTGCACTTTACTAAAATTATCAAATTTAGTTTTAAAGCAGCACTTTACATATCTTTAAGTGCTGCTTTTCTTTAATCTAATTCTTTTCTTAATATCTTTCTTATAATATTCTCTAAAAAAACAAGCAATATAACAATCCATCCAGTCCATGCAAATAGACCGATCATATCAAAATTTAAACGACATAGATTCATTTGTCTTCCTATACCTATTTGTACCTGAGAGAATATTTCTGCCATAATACCTACTTTACAAGCAAGGGATAACCCATTTGCAATACTTGCGTAAATTGAACTTTTCAATAATGGAAAATACACTTTTCGAACTCGGTAAATAAATGAAGTCTGATATAAACGCATAACACTTAGTAATTCATCATCTATATCTTTCCATCCGTTATACAGACTGCTATAAATAGTAGGAAATAAGATTAAAAAACAAATGATAGCAGAACTCATTTCCGAATTAAACCAAACCAAAACAATTAATATATAAGAAATATTAGGTATGCTCCTTGAAAGAACTAAAACTGGAGTAAATATATCCTCAAATAATTTACTTTTAAAGCTTGCATAAGCGCATAAAAAAGCTAAAACAAACGCAAAGCCTAGACCAATCAAAATACGCCTTAATGAAGCCCCTATAGCCTGATAGAAAGAGGGGTAAAATAGAAAATCAATCATTCGATGAAAGACTTGTATTGGATAAGGAAGCAGCCAGTCATTATCTATAGTAAAAGCAGCTAACTGCCACAAAAGAATTAAAACCAGGAAAGAAGTTAAAATTCGAATTTTACTTGATCGAAACATGGTGCTTTAACCTCTTCACTTTCTATACATAAATTATCTTCCTGATTTTCAAAATCCAGTTGACCATTAAAATAAGCATCTTTTTCATCATCTAAAACTAATATAGGCATTCGATGATGAATTCTTCTCAAAACACCCTTACTTTCCTGCGTTAAAATAACAAACTCTTTTCTCTCATTGTAAATAGCGGCCATATAAATCACTGACTGTTTTTTTTTACATATAAACTTTTTCTGTTTTAAATGTCCATTTGTACTCCATTCATAAAATCCATTACAAGGAACTAAACAACGATTCCCCTGTATATTACAAAACATTTGCTTCATATGCAAAGTTTCACTTCTTGCATTAATAATGGATCCCTTATAACCATCAAATCCCCATTTCATTACATCAATGTCATAACTATCTTTATTTTGAAGCAAAACTAACACTTCCTGAGAAGGAAAAATCTCATCTGATGCAAATTCTACTAAATGATTCTTTTGTACAAGATCTTGTAAATATAAAGAAACACTATCTTGTTTAAATTGAAAATAAAACCTTCCACACATAACAAGCACCTGCTTTCAAATTAAAGAACAATATCAAGTGTCATTCCGCTAATAACACCTATGATAAATAATATAACAAAAATTCTTACTAAATCTTTCCTATTATCGTACATTCGAACTAAAGTTAGTAAACCCAAACCAGCTCCTGTAATTAATCCAGCAGTCAATGAACCAAAAGTAATGATGCCATCAACATACAACTGAGAAAGAATTACACTAGCTACACAGTTAGGTATAAAACCAACAAAAGCAGCTAGTAACGGTTGTAAGAAAGATCCAGAAGCCAAGAATTTTGATATCGTAGATTCACCAGTATAAGAAATAAGTAATGTTAAAATCAAATTCACAATAAAGATAAAACAAAAAACTTTAAATGCATGAATAAAAGCAAGAGAAAATATAGAAGAATGAGTCTTACTTTCTTCTTCACAATGTTCATGTATATTATGCAAAGGAGATGAATTCTCATTATGCATTTTCTTTAAAATCATATCAAGTAAAAAACCAGATAAAGCAGCGATAATCAACTTTATTACAACTATTGAAAATAGCGTTTTACCTTGATTAGGCTGTGATAATAAAATTGGAATCGCTTCATCACTAGTTGCGACAAAAACCGAAATTAAAGTACCTAATGTAATCGTCTTATTAACATATAAACCACTTGCAATTACTGAAAAACCGCATTGTGGTATAATTCCTAAAATAGCCCCAATAATAGGTCCAAAACTTCTAGCTTTAACCAATAAGTATTTCATATGACTTGTACTTTTATGCTCGATATACTCCATTAACAAATATGTTAAATATAAAAAAGGTAACATTGTTATAGTATCAAAAAAAGCATCAAGCAATATTTCTCTCATTAAAGTGCCTCCTTTCATATAGGCCGCTACATTATAACATAGAAGTAGAGAAAAGGTAAAAGGATAAACAAAAAAAGAGCCTCAAGGCTCAAAAAGGAACTGGCGACGTGCTATCTTCACCAGAGCACGTCTGGATATTGTCGCCGCTGAAGTGCTTAACTTCTGTGTTCGGGATGAGAACAGGTGTGTCCACTTCGCCATCATCACCAGATCCCTGAAGGTTCGAACCTTCAAAACTGAACAACAGTCAACATTTGATTAAGTCCTCGACCTATTAGTATCAGTCAACTCCACGCATCGCTGCGCTTCCATCCCTGACCTATCTACCTCGTCGTCTTCAAGGGGTCTTACTACTTGCGTATGGGAGATCTCATCTTGGAGTAGGCTTCGCGCTTAGATGCTTTCAGCGCTTATCCCTTCCCTACTTAGCTACCCGGCTATGCTGTTGGCACAACAACCGGTGCACCAGCGGTAGGTCCATCCCGGTCCTCTCGTACTAAGGACAGCTCTCCTCAAATCTCCTACGCCCACAACAGATAGGGACCGAACTGTCTCACGACGTTCTGAACCCAGCTCGCGTACCGCTTTAATGGGCGGACAGCCCAACCCTTGGAACCGAATTCAGCTCCAGGATGCGATGAGCCGACATCGAGGTGCCAAACCTCGCCGTCGATGTGAACTCTTGGGCGAGATCAGCCTGTTATCCCCAGGGTAGCTTTTATCCGTTGAGCGACGGCCCTTCCATTCGGCACCGCCGGATCACTAATCCCGACTTTCGTCCCTGTTCGACCTGTCTGTCTCACAGTCAAGCACGCTTCTGCATTTGCACTCGCCGATTGATTTCCGTCCAATCTGAGCGTACCTTTGGGCGCCTCCGTTACTCTTTGGGAGGCGACCGCCCCAGTCAAACTGCCTGCCTGACACGGTCCCCCGTCCAGCTTCATGGACGCAGGTTAGAACTCCAATCAGACAAGAGTGGTATCCCAACGTCGACTCCAGATACACTGGCGTGCATCCTTCTTCGTCTCCCACCTATCCTGTACATCTCTGATCAAAATCCAATATCAGGCTGCAGTAAAGCTCCATGGGGTCTTTCCGTCTAGTTGCGGGTAACCTGCATTTTCACAGGTACTAAGATTTCACCGAGTCTGCTGCCGAGACAGCGCCCAAATCGTTACGCCTTTCGTGCGGGTCAGAACTTACCTGACAAGGAATTTCGCTACCTTAGGACCGTTATAGTTACGGCCGCCGTTCACTGGGGCTTCAATTCATTGCTTCGTCGAAACTGACAAATCCTCTTAACCTTCCAGCACCGGGCAGGCGTCACCCCCTATACTTCGTCTTGCGACTTCGCAGAGAGCTGTGTTTTAGTTAAACAGTCGCTTGGGCCTCTTCACTGCGGCTTACTTTCATAAGCACTCCTTCTCGCTAACTTACGGAGTCATTTTGCCGAGTTCCTTGGCAACAGTTCTCTCGCTCACCTCAGGATACTCTCCTTGCCCACCTGTGTCGGTTTTGGTACGGGCCGCTATGGAATCAGCACTAGAAACTTTTCCTGGAAGCTGGCCTCGCATGCTTCGCTACTCCCCAAAGGTTTCGCTTACCTATCACGTTTTACATTCCGTGCACGCATTTTACTATGCACCTGCTATTCGCTTCGACCACAATCCAATAAGTGGCTCATGCTAGCCTTCTCCGTCATTCCTTCATTTCCATCGCGGGTACAGGAATATCTGCCTGTTTTCCATCGACTACGCCTTTCGGCCTCGCCTTAGGTCCCGACTTACCCAGGGCGGACGAACCTTCCCCTGGAATCCTTGGGCTATCGGTGTGCAGGATTCTCACCTGCATCTCGCTACTCACACCGGCATTCTCACTTCCATGCTCTCCACCACTCCTTTCGGTATGGCTTCCACGTGCATGGAACGCTCCCCTACCACTTGTATTACTACAAATCCGCAGCTTCGGTAGTATGCTTAGCCCCGGTACATTTTCGGCGCAGGGTCACTCGACTAGTGAGCTGTTACGCACTCTTTGAAGGATGGCTGCTTCTGAGCCAACCTCCTAGTTGTCTGTGCATCCCCACATCCTTTTCCACTTAGCATACATTTTGGGACCTTAACTGGCGGTCTGGGCTGTTTCCCTTTTGACCATGGACCTTATCACCCACGGTCTGACTGCCGGGAATATCTCATGGCATTCGGAGTTTGATTATACTCAGTACCCCGGGATGGGGCCATCGTACATTCAGTGCTCTACCTCCACAAGACTCATCCTCGACGCTAGCCCTAAAGCTATTTCGGGGAGAACCAGCTATATCCGTGTTCGATTGGAATTTCTCCCCTAGCCACAACTCATCCGCCAACTTTTCAACGGGGGTCGGTTCGGTCCTCCATTCAGTTTCACCTGAACTTCAACCTGGTCATGGCTAGATCACACGGTTTCGGGTCTATGTCATCGTACTGCCGCCCTATTAAGACTCGCTTTCGCTTCGGCTCCGCATCTCCTGCTTAACCTCGCACGATAACATAACTCGCCGGTTCATTCTACAAAAGGCACGCCATCACACCTTAACGTGCTCTGACTTCTTGTAAGCATACGGTTTCAGGTTCTGTTTCACTCCGCTCCCGCGGTTCTTTTCACCTTTCCCTCACGGTACTGGTTCACTATCGGTCACTTGCTTATATTTAGCCTTGACGGATGGTCCCGCCTGCTTCCGACAAGATTTCTCGTGTCTCGCCGTACTCAGGATCCCGCTGGGCTTCCTCACGGTTTCGGATACGGGACTTGCACCCTCTCCGGTCGGCCTTTCAATGCCGTTCTCCTACCATGATTCTTGCCGTATCGCGGTCCTTCAACCCCAGACCTCGGTCTGGTTTGGGCTCCTCCCCTTTCGCTCGCCGCTACTCAGGGAATCACTGTTGTTTTCTTTTCCTCCGGGTACTTAGATGTTTCAGTTCCCCGGGTACCTCTCTCGCAGACTATTTGTTCATCTGCGGATGACATGCTATTACGCATGCCGGGTTCCCCCATTCGGATACCGGCGGATCTTTGCTTACGTACAGCTCCCCGCCGCGTTTCGCCGTTTGTTGCGTCCTTCTTCAGTTTCAAGTGCCTAGGCATCCACCGTACGCCCTTTCTTACTTAATCACCATTAGCTTAGCTTTGAGTTTTCTGTTTGTTTAACTTCAACTCGTGAATTTCTTACAACTTTTCGTTATAGACCTTCTGTTATGTCTTCTGTTATTCAGTTTTCAAAGATCGATTCGGAATGCTTCTCAGCCTTCCAAAACCAAACAGGAAATATCTTTCTCTACACTCTTTCTCCTTAGAAAGGAGGTGATCCATCCCCACGTTCCCGTAGGGATACCTTGTTACGACTTAACCCCAGTCATCGGTCCTACCTTCGACGGCTCACTCCTCACGGTTATGCCACCGGCTTCGGGTATTACCAACTCCCATGGTTTGACGGGCGGTGTGTACAAGGCCCGAGAACGTATTCACCGCAGCATGCTGATCTGCGATTACTAGCGATTCCGACTTCATGGAGTCGAGTTGCAGACTCCAATCCGAACTGAGACGGCCTTTATGAGTTCCGCTCCCCCTCGCAGGTTCGCTTCTCTTTGTAGCCGCCATTGTAGTACGTGTGTAGCCCAGGCCATAAGGGGCATGATGATTTGACGTCATCCCCACCTTCCTCCGGTTTGTCACCGGCAGTCTCGCATGAGTCCCTAACTCAATACTGGTAACATGCGACAAGGGTTGCGCTCGTTGCGGGACTTAACCCAACATCTCACGACACGAGCTGACGACAACCATGCACCACCTGTGTGATGTATAGCTATCTCCCTATCTCTAGGGCATTTACATCCATGTCAAGGCCTGGTAAGGTTCTTCGCGTTGCTTCGAATTAAACCACATACTCCACCGCTTGTGCGGGCCCCCGTCAATTCCTTTGAGTTTCACACTTGCGTGCATACTCCCCAGGCGGAGAACTTATTGCGTTAACTGCAGCACTGAGTCTCCCCAACACTTAGTTCTCATCGTTTACGGCGTGGACTACTAGGGTATCTAATCCTATTTGCTCCCCACGCTTTCGTGCCTCAGTGTCAGTTGCAGGCCAGGCGACCGCCTTCGCCACTGGTGTTCCTCCATATATCTACGCATTTTACCGCTACACATGGAATTCCATCGCCCTCTCCTGCACTCCAGTTCACCAGTTTCCAAAGCCAACAGCAGTTGAGCTGCTGCCTTTTACTTCGGACTTAATGTACCACCTGCGCACCCTTTACGCCCAATGATTCCGGATAACGCTCGCCACCTACGTATTACCGCGGCTGCTGGCACGTAGTTAGCCGTGGCTTTCTGGTAAGCTACCGTCACTTCAGTATCATTTCCTCTACTGACCGTTCTTCACTTACAACAGAGCTTTACGATCCGAAGACCTTCTTCACTCACGCGGCATTGCTCGTTCAGGGTTCCCCCCATTGACGAAAATTCCCTACTGCTGCCTCCCGTAGGAGTTTGGGCCGTGTCTCAGTCCCAATGTGGCCGTTCGCCCTCTCAGGTCGGCTACGCATCGTCGCCTTGGTGTGCCGTTACCACTCCAACCAGCTAATGCGCCGCAGGTCCATCCATGTTCGCACCTTTGCAGGTCCTTTAATGAATACGAGATGCCTCCTATTCACCTATCCGGTTTTAGCTACCGTTTCCAGCAGTTATCCCGGGCACATGGGCAGGTTACCTACGTGTTACTCACCCGTTCGCCACTGAGCTCTTACAGAAGCAAGCTTCCATATTCGCTCCGTTCGACTTGCATGTATTAGGCATGCCGCCAGCGTTCATCCTGAGCCAGGATCAAACTCTCCATTTGATTTTAGCTCAAAACGTTTTCTGCTAACGTTTTTTCTTTTGTTTTGTTATCTTTTTCATTGTTTGAAATTGACGTTTCCTGTTTAGTTTTCAAAGACCGAGCCAAGCTCTCTCGCTTGGTGCTCGTATATATTACCACCCGCTCTTCCCTCTGTCAACATTTTTTTACTCTTTTTTTTACTTTTTTTTCGAGTTTTTTAATATGCTTTATATTTGTTACTTTTATCAGTGTATAATTCTTGTAATAATATAATATTTGATATTTACTATATATCCAGTAAAAAATTCTTCTCTAATCGTAAAATCACATTTCTTTTACCATTACTATTCTTTATTACGTTAATCTTCCATTATTACTTTTGTCCTATTAAATAAAAAAATCCTGTATTAATTTCATTTACAGGATTTTCTTTTTACTCAGCACTACAAGCTTCTTCTCGAAGATATCCGCAAATCGAAAAATTCGGACAAGTCGGATTACAGGCACGTTGTGCAGCAAGACGTAATTTCGCAGGAACTAATGCTGTAATTTCATCATCATCATATCCTACAACAAAACTGCTTTCATTAATCATTATTGGCCTTTTCAATATAGATGGATTTTCTCGAATGATTTCAATTAATTCTTTCACAGAAATGTCTTCTAAATCTCTATTAAGATTTTGAAAAGCTTTACTCCTAGTTGAAATAATATCTTCCGTTCCATTTTCGCTTCTTTGAAGTAAATATTTAATTTCTTCCTCTTTAAGAAGAGTAGTAAATATATTTTTTTCTACGAATTTCATATCATTATCTTTTAACCATTGTTTAGCTTTTCTACAACTTGCACAACCTGGAGAAGTATAAAGAATAATCATACATTCTTCGCCTCCTTTTCATTCATCTTTTTTATGATAAATATATTATAGCGAATACATTTATTTTGTAAACCACCTTTAATTAATTTATTTTCCCCTTGTGTTTTATAATTACTAATAGTATGATTAAAGTACAATTTGTTATGCGATGAAAAAGGATTAGTAGAAAAACAGATTTTCTTTAAAGAGAGTTGATGGCTGGTGAGAATCAATAGGAACTGTTATTTGAATTGGGCCTTTAGAGCATGTTCTATCTATAGAACCGGTCGTCGCCGTTATCGATGAGTGGCTTGAATAAGCAATTAAGGTGGTACCACGCATAAAAGCGTCCTTATAATGGTGCTTTTTTTATTTTTAGGGAGGGTCATAAATGAAAAAAATGTTGAGTGGAATTAAGCCAAGCGGACGTTTGACACTTGGAAACTATATAGGTGCAATCCGTAAATTCGTAGAGTATCAAGATGAGTATGAATTATATGTATTTATTGCGAACCTACACGCTATTACTGTAGCACAAGATAAAGCAGAGTTGAAAAAAAATACAAAGGATTTAATTGCTTTGTATTTAGCTTGCGGTCTTGATCCTAAAAAAGTTACTATCTTTTTACAAAGCGATGTACATGAACATGCTGAACTTGGCTGGATTTTAACTTGTAATTCTTATATGGGTGAACTGCAAAGAATGACACAATATAAAGATAAAACTGCAAAAGGTGAAACTGGGATAACAGCTGGACTGTTTACTTATCCATCTTTAATGGCCGCAGACATCCTTTTATATGATGCAGATTATGTACCTGTTGGAATAGATCAAAAACAGCATGTAGAATTAACAAGAAATTTAGCTGAAAGATTTAATAACCGTTATGGCGAAACCTTTGTCATTCCAGAACCAGTAGTTGCCAAAGTTGGGGCTAAGATTTATTCTTTGCAAAATCCAACTAAGAAAATGTCTAAATCAGAAGAAAATCCAAAAGGTACAATTGATTTACTAGATGAACCAAGTCTAGCTCGCAAGAAAGTTATGTCTGCCGTAACTGATTCCTTAGGTATCATCCAATATGATCCGGAAAATCAGCCAGGTATCAGCAATCTATTAACAATTCTTTCTTCCTTAAATGGAGAATCCATTGAAAGTATTGTAAATAGATATGAAGGAAAAGGATATGGAGAATTCAAAAAAGAAGTTGGACAGCAGGTATTTGACTTTTTAGCTGATTTACAGAAGCGCTATAATGAAATCATTGCCAGTGGTATGGCAGAGCAGGTAATTAAGGAAGGAAATGAAAAAGCATCTTTCATTGCTAGAAAAAAACTTTCTAAAGTAAAAAGAAAAATTGGTTTTGAAGTCTTCTAAATCATATTAAACATATAAAAAAGCCATTGACACTTTCGTTATTAAATCAAATGATGTCATTGGCTTTTTATTTTATCTAAAAGATAAAATGAGTAGATATCATAAACTACCCATTTTTGTATATCACCTTTTTATCTAACAGTATAGATTATCAGACTCATATTTTTATTTCAAAAACATGAAATATCCTAAGACCAAAATACCAAGTACAATTCGATACCATCCAAACACCTTAAAGTCATGTTTCTTAATATATGTCATCAAGAATCGAATAACTATAATAGACACAATGAAGGCAGTAATCATTCCAATTAGTAGAAGTCCCCATTCACCTAAAGAAAATACTAAACCAGCTTTTACTAATTTTAATAAACTAGCTCCAAACATTACAGGAATAGCAAGGAAGAAAGTAAATTCTGCCGCAACAGTACGACTAATTCCAATCATCAATCCTCCAACAATCGTAGCTCCACTTCTACTAGTTCCCGGGAAAATTGCCGCAATTAACTGAAAAATACCAACAATCATCGCATCTTTATAAGACAGATCCTCTAAACTTGTAACTCTTGCACGTCTATTTTTGTTACCATTCTCAATAATAATAAAAGCAATACCGACAAGTACAAGCATGACTGCTACAACAAAGCCATTATATAAATGTGCTTCTAACCAATCATCTAACAAGATACCAACAATAGCTGCCGGAATACAGGCTACTAATATTTTAAACCAAAGATTCATAATATCATAACGAATAAATGGACGATTTTTATTTTTCAAATTAAATGGAAAAATCTTATTCCAATATAACAAAACAACTGCTAAGATTGCCCCTAACTGAATAACAACCAAGAAAACATTCCAAAACTCTTCAGATACCTGTAATTTCAAAAACGGTATTTCTTCAATTAAAATCATATGCCCGGTACTACTGATAGGAAGCCATTCCGTAATTCCTTCAACAATACCATAAATAATTGTTTTTAATACTTCAAAAATATACATTACAACTCTCCTTCTCTAAAATATTCCTTTACAAATTCTTTAAAAGTCTCTCCCCTAACTTCATAGTTTTTATACTGGTCAAAACTACTACAAGCCGGAGATAACAACACAACATCACCAGACTGTGCAATTTGAATTGCTTCTTTTAAAGCCTCTTTCATAGTTTCTGTTGTAATCGTGTTTGTAAAAATATCTTTAAATTTCTCTTTTGTTTCTCCAAAAGAAATACAACATTTTATCTTCTTGTCAAAAACAGATAATTCATCAAATGGAATTCCTTTATCATGTCCTCCTGCAAGCAAAATAATATTTTTTTCAAATGAATTTAACGCCGCCTGTACAGCATGTGTATTGGTTGCCTTGGAATCATTATAAAAACGTACTCCATCTTTTTCTCCAACATATTCTAAACGATGTTCTACCCCATGGAAGTTTTGAAGGGTATGTGCAATATTTTCCGGTGATACACCTAATTTATAAGCCATACATCCCGCAACCATTGCATTCATCAAATTATAATCCCCCACAATTTTTACATCACTTTCATTAAAAAGAGGAATATCCCATAACCAGACAGCTTTATCTTTACGATATAAATCTACATCTTGTCGAGTGAATGAGTAATCTATACAGCGACATGGAATATTTTTTGCATATTGCATAACAGTTTCATCATCAACATTACGTAAAAACCAGTCATTTTCTTTACAGTTCTCATAAATACGCATTTTCGATACATAATAGGAATCAAGTGATGGCATATAATCCAAATGATCTGGAGCAAGATTACATACAACACTTACTTCAGGTGCAAATGTATCAATACCTAAAAGCTGAAAATTGCTCAGTTCTAATGCCACATCTTTTTCTTCCTGTTCATGCTGCAATGCTAACTCGCTTAATGGAAAACCAATATTTCCGGCAACGATAGCTTTTCCATTTGATTTTAACATCTCATAAAGCAATGTAGTTATTGTCGTCTTTCCATTGGTACCAGTCACTGCTCCATAATGAAATTTTTTCGCAAAACGATAACCAATTTCCACTTCTGTAAAAATTGGAATATTTTCATCTACAAAGTATTTCACAAAAGGAACCGTATACTTTATTCCTGGATTTTTTACCACAAATGCCCATTCTTTATTACGTAAATGATCTGGATGTCCACATTCAAACACATGCATTCCAGAAGCAATTAATTCTTCCTTATCTTTAATTTCTGCCATATCTGTAATTGTCACTTCATAATCATGCAAAGACAGCAGTTTAGAAACTGCAACTCCACTTCTAGCTGCACCAATTACCAATACTTTTTCTTTCATTTTATATCACTCCCAACCATAAACCAAGAGCTGCAAACACAAGAGCGATACACCAAAACATTAACACAACCTGCGTTTCTTTCATTCCGCCTAATTCAAAATGATGATGCAAAGGAGACATTCTAAAAACTCTTTTTCCTGTTAATTTAAAACTTGTAACTTGAATGATAACAGACAAGACTTCCATTAAAAATACACCGCCAATTATAATTAACAAAAGTTCCTGTTTTAAAACCATGGCAGTTGCCGCAAGCAAACCTCCAATTGCCAAAGATCCTGTATCTCCCATAAAGATTTTTGCAGGGTGCAAATTAAAACGAAGATAGCCAAGCAATGCCCCGCTTACAGCCAATAAAAACATTGCCAGATCATGTTGTCCTTTCAACAAAGAAAAAATAATGAATGGCGCAATTGCTATTAAAGATGTTCCTGCACACAATCCATCTAATCCATCTGTCAAATTCACCGCATTGCTTTCTGCTGTAAACATAATAAATACCAAAAAGAAATATAAAATCCCTATATTTAAACTAAGATGCAATACAGGTATTTCAATACTTGTATCTGCTACATATGTGTAGCAAATATAGAAAACAACTGCTAAAACAGATTGTAAAAGGAATTTTACAGATGGTTTTAATCCATCATTATTCTTTTTCACTACAATTAAGAAATCATCTAAAAAGCCAATGAAAGCATATCCCAAATAAGCAAACACTACAATCAGCATTTCCGGTGTAGCAAAAGCTTTATAATCTAATATCAGCATAACCAGTATTGGGACAAGTACAAATACAATCCCGCCCATAGTTGGTGTTCCTGTTTTTGCCATATGACTTTTCGGTCCTTCTTTTCGAATGCTTTGTCCAAATTTAATTTTATGTAGAAACGGAATCAGAACTGGCATTACGACCAATGTCAAAACCAGTGCAGCTCCGAATGCAAGCAAATATTTTATTTCCAATTTCATTCCTCCTTATGAAAAAGTTCTTTCACAAAGTCTTCATCATTATAGGGATAAAATACACCATCTATTTCCTGTGTAGACTCTGCTCCTTTTCCAGCGATTACTATTATATCATTTTTTTGAGCAATATTGAAACAATGTTTGATCGCATACTTGCGATTTTCAAAAACCATGTAATTCTCTCCTCCAGCCTCCAGCATATCCAGCAAAATAGAACTAACTTTTTCATTTCTTGGATTATCTGCAGTAAAAAAAGCTATATTGCTATATATCATAGCTATTTGTGCCATATGGCTTCTTTTCTTCTTATCACGATTTCCTCCACATCCTATAATGCAATATAATTTCCCTGAACATATTCCTTTACAATAGGATAAAACTTCTTTTAAAGAACTAGCTGTATGCGCATAATCAATAATCGCTGTACATGGTTCTTGACAAATTACCTCCATTCTTCCCTTTTCACTATTTAATTCCTTTACATCTTCCTGCAGTTTTTCATAGGAAATACCTAAAATTCGACATGATGTAATACATAAAGCTACATTATATACATTCCATTTCCCCAAAAGAGAAGTTGTAAAAGGAATTCCCTGCACCTGCATAGAAACACCTTCTTTAGAATGTTTTTGATGATCAATTACCACATGACAAGATTGATTTCCAACTATAATACAGTTTTTATGATTCACATGCAGTAACTCATCTGTATAAACTCCATCATCGTTGATGATAATTTTTCCACCTTTTTTTAAATACTGATGCAGTTTAAATTTCGTATAACGATAATGCACCTGTGTAAAATGATAATCTAAATGGTCACTGGAAATATTCGTATAAAGTATCAAATCAAACCGCAAAAGACCTATACGTTTTTGATCAATGGCATGAGAGCTCACTTCCATAACTACATGTGTAATTTGTTTTTGTAATGCTTCATGAAACAATTCTGCTAGTATATACATATCAGGAGTCGTATTTCTTATTTCTTGTTTATCCCCATTCATATCTACAAGATGCGTTCCAATACGCAATACCTTATATCCTTCTTTTTTTAATATTTGTGTAAGAAAACAGGCCGTTGTTGTTTTCCCATTAGTTCCACTAATACCAATTACTTTTATATTTTCACAAAGATCTCCATAATAAAACTTTAATATTTCTTTTTGTACCTGTTCAATATTAGAAATGACATAAACATTTTCAAATTCCAATGCATACTCGCAAAAAACAACAGCACCTTTTGATAAGGCTTCTTGGATATGCATCATTTGATGAAGATACGTATCTTTGTGACTTATAAACAACCAGTTTTTCTCTACTCTTCGACTATCGTCGCTAATTCCTTGAAGTATACAATCTTTGCCACATTCTTTATGAAGCAAGGCTAAAACATCACTTAACTTTATCGTCTCCAAGATAAATCCATACCTCCCCTCCTTCAGAAGAAAACATCGTTCCTTCCTCTGGCATTTGTTCTATTACATAATCTCCCTCGCCAATAAAGGTAAACGTAACTCCTTCCTGCTGCACTTCTTTTTTCTTTTTCCCTACAAAGTTTTCCACTTTTATATTTTCTGTTTCCGGCCAAACAAGTTTTTTAGGAATTTGATTCTTTGTCTTTTCAACGCCAAGATAAGGTAAAATATCTTCATAACAAGATTTCGCAATAGGGGCAATGACCGTTCCTCCATACAAAACATCATTTTGAGGACTATCTGCTGCGATATATAAAACAATCTGTGGATCATCCATTGGTGCTGCAGATAAAAATGACAATATATAATCAGAAGTGGAATATACTCCATTTTCTGCTTTTTGTGCAGTTCCTGTTTTTCCCCCTATTTTATAACCTTCCATATAAGCCGGTTTTCCACCTCCATTTGCAACGACACTTTCCAAAGCATAACGCATTTGTTTACTTGTTTCTTCTTTAATTACCTGTCTTTTTGGAGTAGGCTTAAATTCTACAAGTGGATCGTGCGTAATAGGATCTAAAACACTTTTCGTAATATAGGGCTGATACAAAGTTCCTCCATTGATAATCGCACTAAATGCTGTTACTAACTGAATAGGAGTTACACTGATTCCTTGTCCAAAAGCAACGGTTGCCTGTTCTAATTCACTCATCTTTTTTTTATCAAACATAATTCCACTGGATTCTCCTGGCAAATCTATGCCTGTTTTCTCTCCAAATCCAAATTTTTTAACATACTCTACTTCTTTGTCCAATCCCAATCTTCTTGATATTTCTACAAAGCCTGGATTGCTGGAATTTTCCAATACCTGTAAAAATGTCTGATGTCCATGTCCTCCGGCTTTCCACGATTTAATGCGTGCTCCATTTACCATTTCATACCCCTTGTCATCATACGTATCCTTAAACATATCAAATAGGTTTAAATCTAAAGCACTTGCGAAAATAACCGATTTAAATGTAGATCCTGGTTCATAACTCATCCAAATAGGAAGATTTCGATTATATACATCACAATCATAATCTTCATAATGATTAGGATCAAAATCAGGTTTTGAAACCATTGCGAGAATCTCTCCAGTTTTTGGATTCATTGCCAGTGCTAAAGCCGATTTGGGATGATATTTTTTTACTAAATTATCTACTTCTCTTTCCACAATTCCCTGTATCGTAGAATCAATGGTCAATTGTACATCCATCCCTCTACCTGGAGCTTCGTATCGTTCCTTATACATCTTTACATTATGTCCTTTCGCATCTAAAGGAATCTTTAATGCTCCATTTTGTGCACGCAAAATATTATCATACTGCAGTTCCAATCCTGCTAACCCTTGATTATCAATACCCGTAAATCCTAAAACCTGTGCCAAATAATTATTATTTGGATAATAACGTAAAGAATCCTGTACTAAATAGACCCCATCTAAGCCCAGTTCTTCTATTTTCTTTGCTTTTTTGTCATCAATAAGCCGCCCTTCTGGCTGAATTTTTTGTGTACTTGCTTTCTTAGTTAAGGTTGACTTTATTTTCTTTTCATCTGCTTCCAGTATATCTGCCAGCTGTTTTGCAGTAGTATCTGCATCTTTAATTTGTGCAGGCACCACCATAACAGAAGTACTTGGTACATCATAAGCCAGCTTCTCCCCTTTTGAATCTAAAATACTTCCACGAAGTCCTGCCACAGTAAAATCTCTTTCCCACGACTCTTTCGCTTTTTCCATGATTTCTCCATGATGAAAAAGCTGTTCATATCCTAGTTTTCCTAAAATACAGGCAAATAACATCACGCAGCATAAAAAAATAACTTGTATTCTTTTCTTTACTTTCCAGCGAATCATACATACACCTCATCACAAGTATATGAACGCTTTTCCTAATACATGCGAAAAGCAGCATAACCTCGTATGCTGCTTTTCAGACTTTTGTATTCAGATTGTTAATTAACATGCAGTTCCTCTTTAAAGAACTCATGTAAACTCATTTCTAAACCTTCTGTAATAACAACGATTAGAAAGTCAATGGAGATACGATGATTTCCACTCTCCATTCTGGAAATATGGGATTGCTTAACTCCGATTTTATCGGCCATCTGAATTTGTGTAATACCTCTTTCTTTTCTTAAATCTTTAATTCTTTGAATGATAGCTCGGCGATACTTGTCTGTCATGGTATTTTCCATATAGCATCCCTCTTTTCACATATACCATAACACATATAACATTAGATATCCACCAAATTATATAAATCTTTATAGATTACTTTTTAAATCCCCTTAAATCAATGATATAATTGTGAAATACTAGCTTCTTTTTACCCATTTAGCTATATTGTAGTACAATACTTGTCATACTTTCCAACAACCTTTATAATGGATACATTGGATGATATCACTTAATCCAATTTATTTTTTATTATAGATTGCACATAATAAAAAATATACGTATTCTATAAGCATATCACATAGTATATTAAGGAGGTTTTTCTATGAGACTACAAAATAAAGTTGCTGTTGTTACCGCATCCACACGTGGTATCGGTGCTGCAATCGTTGAGACATTCACAAAAGAAGGTGCAAAGGTGTATATGGCTGTACGCAATCTGGAAAAAGCACAGGAAATGGCAGAACGCCTAAATGCTGAAGGTGGACAGGTATATTGTGTATATAATGATGCTACGAAGCAGGAAACTTATAAAACTATGATTGAAGAAGTAGCACAGAAAGAAGGAAGAATTGATATTCTTGTCAATAACTATGGAGGTTCAGATCCAAGAAAAGATCTGGATATCAAACTTACTACGTATGAAGACTTCATTCAAACATTAGACCAAAATATTGGAAGTGTATTTATTGCCTCACAAGCTGTAATTCCACACATGGCAAAAAATGGTGGTGGAAGCATCATCAATATTTCTTCTATTGGAGGTATTCGACCTGATATATCTCAAATCTCCTATGGTACAAGCAAAGCATCCATTAACTACCTTACAAAGCTAATTGCAGTTCAGACTGCCAGAGATAACATTCGCTGTAATGCTGTTCTTCCAGGAATGACCGCAACCGATGCAGTTATGCAAAACCTTAGCGATGATTTTCAGGAATTTTTCCTAAAACATACACCAATTAAAAGAATGGGAACTCCAGAAGAAATTGCCAAAGCTGTCTTATATTTTGCCAGTGATGAATCTGCATTTACTACAGGACAAATCATGGATGTCTCTGGTGGATTTGGAATGCCAACACCTGTTTTCGGTGATATGATAGCTATGAAGGATAAACGATAATTCAGAATCATATAAAAACAAAAAGAACAATTTTACAAAACTTTATGATAACATAGAGATTACACGATCATAGAATCTCAACTAATCACAAAGCAGTATCAAAAATAGGTACTGCTTTCTTTTTATTTAATTTCATTAAAATTGTTCTTTAATTTTTAAACAATTACTAAGTTTTAAGTATAAAATGATTTTTCTTATAATCAATTAAACCATCTTTCTGCATTTTAGAAAGTTCATTACACATAGAACTACGATCAACATTCAAATAATCCGCTAACTGCTGTCGATTATATGGAATAAGAAAAGAATTGTTTCCATAATATTTAGCACACTGTGAAAAATAAGACATTAATCTATCTCGGATAGATTTTGAACTGGTATGTTGAATCCTTTGCGAAAGCTGAATGTTTTTGTGTGCAAATATGCCTAATAAATTTTTGATAAGTTTTGTATGGAAAAAACAGGTGTTGGAACAGATAGTAAAGACTCTTCCTACATTTAAAAAAAGTATCTCCGTATCTTCTATTGCAGACACTGTAACTAGCATCGCTTGTCCTGGAATACAAGCATATGCTTCAGCGAATACAGAACCAGTAGAAACATTTCCTAAGACGCTGTTATTTCCCCAAATATCATTACAAGATATGATTACCATGCCAGATAGTACAATACCTATGTTCTCTGTAATATTGCCTTCAGAAAGAATTGTTTCTCCTTTTTTATAACTTCGTTTTACCGCATTAAGACAATCCAAAAGCAGTGTTATTTCCTGTTCTTGTAAACCTTGAAACAACTGTGTATTAGACAAATTCATATTTTTTCTCCTTTTGTTGTTAAAACAACAGAATTTCATTTTTGATTATAGTATGCTTAATCTACAAACACAAGAGAAAGGATGGATTTAGAATGATTCGAAAAATTATACAAATAGATGAAGAAAAATGTAATGGCTGCGGTGCATGCGCTGAAGCGTGTCATGAAGGGGCAATCGGTATGGTAAATGGAAAAGCGAAACTTTTAAGAGATGATTATTGTGATGGCTTGGGAGACTGCTTGCCAACATGTCCTACGGAGGCAATTTCCTTTGTGGAACGAGAAGCTGCTGCATATGATGAAAAAGCTGTTTTGGAAAACAGAAAAAACAACTCATTAAACACACAAACAGGCTGTCCTGGAAGCCAAGCATATCGTATAGAACATTTACAGAATACTATTTCTCCAATATGCGAAGAAGCGGTATCACAGCTTGGACAATGGCCTTGTCAGATTAAATTGGTACCAGTTAGCGCCCCATATTTTGATGGTGCAAATTTATTGGTTGCGGCAGATTGCAGTGCATATGCATATGCCAGAATGCACGAGAAATTTATGCGAGGAAATATTACAATCATTGGCTGTCCAAAGCTGGATAATATTGACTACAGTGAAAAACTGACACAAATCATTCAAAACAATGATATTAAGAAAGTAACCATAGTACGAATGGAAGTTCCTTGTTGCGGTGGATTAGAAATGGCAGTAAAAAAAGCGTTACAGGCAAGCGGAAAATTCATACCTTGGCAAGTTGTTACAATATCAATGGATGGTAGAATTTTAGAATAGCACTTACTATCTCGAATTTTCTCATTTATGATTATTTTCATTAATGAAAAATAATTCTAGATATTTCACTAGCAAAAATCCTTAATAAATATTATAAAAGTGGACTTCATCAATCCACTTTTTTGATTAAAAAATGTAATTTAAGCTTAAAAAACGACATTTATATTTTTTTCGTAACCACCTAAAGACTTCTAGATAGTTTCCGCTGTCACTTCCACAATTTCAATTACGTATTTTGGTCAACAATACTACGCTCTCAACATGAAAAGTATGGGGAAATAAATCCACACCTAAAACCTCTTTCCCTTCATATCCCAGTTTTTTAAACAGCTTTAAATCTCGAATCTGCGTCTGTGGATTACAGGATATATACAAGATTTTTTTAGGTTTTACGCCTACAGCGCTTCGAATAAAACACTCATCACTTCCACTTCTAGGTGGGTCCATAATAACAACATCCAGCTTTTCCTTCTGCTGTGCCATTTTCTGCATAAAGCTACCTGCATCATCACAAATAAAACGGATATTCTTAACATGATTTCGATACGCATTATCTTTTGCATCCTTAATCGAATCTTTATTGATTTCTACCCCCATTACTTCTTTTACAAAACCAGCCGCATACATACCAATCGTACCAATCCCACAATACGCATCTAGAATTTTTTCATTCCCTTTTAACTGTAATTTTTCAATTGCCTTTTTATACAACACTTCTGTCTGTGCATGATTAATTTGATAAAAAGACTTCGCCGAAATACGGAAGGTCAATCCACATAATGTATCTTCGATATAACCTTTTCCATATAATACACGTTCCTCATTTCCCAGTACAATACTTGTTTTTCTAGTATTGATATTTTGAACAATAGTTGTGATTTGTGGATGTGCTTTTACTAAAGCATTTACAAAGTTACGTCTTGCAGGAAATTGTACGCTATTAACAACAAGAACTACCATAATTTGCTTACTTACTTCACCATAACGCAAAATAACATGACGCAATAAACCTCTTCTGCTATCTTCATCATAAGGTTCAATTCGCATCTGTTCCATCAATTTCACAATCGTTTGTACAATTTCATCACATTCTTTTGGGTGCAGCAAACAATTTTGATAAGGAATGATCGTATGCGAAAATTCTTCATAAAATCCAGCACGAATCTTTTTTCTTTTATCTCTTTGAAATCCAATGATCATCTTATTTCGATAATGATATGGATCTTCCATAGACAATAAACCCTCACATTTTAAAGATAGTTCTTTTGCCTGTTTACATAAATTTTGAAGATATTCCAGCTTATATGTATGCTGTGCCTGCTCTTTCATATGTAAAAGCTGACAACTTCCACATCGATCATAAATACCACAGTTTACTTTTCCTCTATTTTCTGATGGTTTTATGATTTCTAACAATTCTCCTGCATATCCTTTCTGCAGTTTTTTCACGACACGTACACGTACTACTTCATTTAAAATTACATGACGTACAAATATACGATCTTTTCCACTGTATAAAATCCCATTTCCAACTTCATCTAAGGATGCAATCTTTCCTTCTATAATCTGTTTGATTTTTACCATTCTTACTCCTCTTTCAATCGTTTTCTTATCCTGTCGCATGTAACATCTACATCTTCTATTATCATACCATGAAAGCCTAAAGCTTTCGCCGCATCAACATTCTCTTTTCGATCATCTAAAAATAAACTTTCACTTGCATTAATACCATATGCACTTAACAATTCTTCATAAATTTTTTTATCCGGTTTATTCCTCTTTATTCGATAAGAATACATTCCACCATTCACATCAAAAAAGTAAGGGTATTCCTTTTTTAAATACAGATAACTATCTTCACTTATATTTGATAAAAGAAATATTTTATACCCTTTTTCCTTCAGTTCTTCTATCAATTTTTTCATTGGCATAATAGGTTTCATAAACTCTTTCCAATGCGTAAGAATATATAAAATCGCATCCTTATCTTTAGGATAAGTATCTAATAAATTCTTCTCTACTTCTTCTTTTGTAAGAATTCCCTGATCATATAACGCCCACTCTTTACTACCAAATACATATGTACAAAGTGTTTCTGTCTTTTCTTTAAATACAGGATAAAAATACTCTACAGGATGAAAGCTAACCAGTACATTTCCTATATCAAAAATTACATTACGTATCATTCTCTACATCACCGCTTCCCATTATACTATAAAAATAAACATTACTTCCTATTTTTTACCTAGAATCTTTACTGCTTCTTCATAACAGTCCAATGTAAATACATCTGGACATACAACACAATGTTCAGGAAAGGTTTCCCTTAAATCTAGATCATCTATAACCACATATTTCTCTATTTCTTTATGGTGCTGCAAGTAATCTTCTATTTGTGTTTCTTTTAAAAAATCAGCTGTATCCTTCGTTAAACCAATTACATAAGAATCTAAATCATAAATCTTAAACAAGAGTTTCATATCCTCTAAACTACGTAAATACTTCCATGATGAAGAGATTACAATTTTTGCGTCTGTTTCTTCAACTAAACGTTTTACATAAGAAACTGCCTGCTTATTCCACCCTTCATATACAAGCTGTAATTCTAATGCATTTGCCTGTTTAAAGATACGATCTTTTCTGATAAGCTTCTTTTTAATTTTTTCAGGTTTCTTTGTAAGCAATTTTCTATCATGATAAGGATACAGCACACCATCAACATCTAAGAAAATGATTTTCATAAACAATCCCTTCTTTCAAACTTATTATAACAAATGAAAAAACCTTGTTCATAGATTTCTCTACAAACAAGGTCATATTTTTTATTTTGCTGCTTTTACCATGAAATCACAGATCTTTCTTGAAAATTCTACCGGATTTTCAATTGGGAAACCTTCAATCAGCAATGCCTGATTATATAGTAATTCCGCATATTCTTTAATTCCATCTTTATCATTTTCATAGACATTTTGTAAAGCTTCAAAAATTGGATGATTTGGATTGATTTCCAAAATACGAGTCGCTTTCATACCATAAGGATTTCCTTCTGGCATTGCGCTTAATACTTTCTCCATTTCAAAAGACATTCCTTCATCACTTGATAAACATACAGGATCATCTACCAGACGAGAACTGATTTTTACTTCTTTTACCTGTTCTCCTAAAGCCTCTTTCAAATCTTTTAACAGATCTTTATTTTCTTCTGCTTTCTTTTCTTTTTCTTTCTTTTCTTCTTCACTATCTAAATCTAAATCCCCTTGAGAAATATTTTTAAAGTTTTTCTCTTTATAGTTCATTAGTGTCTGTAATACAAATTCATCCACATTATCTGTTAAATATAAAATTTCATAACCTTTGTCTTTTACTTTTTTAACGATTGGAAGTTCATCCATCATCTCTACTTTATCTCCACTGACAAAGTAAATATCTTTTTGACCTTCTTCCATTCGATTTACATATTCATCAAGAGTAACCAGTTTTCTTTCTTTGCTGGAGTAGAACAACAATAAATCTTGAAGAAGTTCTTTATGGGCACCAAATTCATTATAT
Organism: Amedibacterium intestinale; assembly: GCF_010537335.1. Lineage (NCBI taxonomy): Bacteria > Bacillati > Bacillota > Erysipelotrichia > Erysipelotrichales > Erysipelotrichaceae > Amedibacterium > Amedibacterium intestinale. Next base: position 276,437 of record NZ_AP019711.1, on the reverse strand, counting down.
ACACCAAATTTGATTTGTACTCCAAAATTGTTCCAGAATTTTTCATATTCTTCACGATCGTTTTTCAACATCAACAACAATTCGGATTTAATTTTCTTTTCAATACGGTTTGCGATAACTTTTAGCTGACGATCATGCTGCAGCATTTCACGAGAAATATTTAAGGATAAATCTTGTGAATCTACAAGTCCTTTTACAAAACGGAAATGTTCAGGAAGAAGTTCTTCCGCATTATCCATAATGAAGACTCCACGACTATACAGCTGTAAACCTTTCTTATAATCCTGAGAATAATAATTAAATGGCGTTTTTGATGGAATATAGAGAAGTGTTGTAAAAGAAACAGCTCCTTCTACACTTGTGTGAATGACCTTTTGTGGATCTGTATAATCATTGAATTTATTCTTATAAAATTCATTATATTCTTCTTTTGTAATTTCAGATTTGCTGCGTTTCCATAATGGAACCATAGAATTCAAGGTCTTTAATTCTTTCACCGTTTCATATTTTGGTTCTTCATCTTCTTTTGCATCTTCATTTTCAATACGACGCTGTTCTTCCACCATCATCTGAATTGGATAGCGAATATAATCAGAATATTTGTGAACTAAACGTTCAATTTCATACTGCTGCAAATATTCATCATAGTTTTCTTCATCCCCGTTATCCTTTAGATATAAGGTAATTTCTGTACCACATGAATCCTTGCTTGTTTCTTCAATTGTATAACCATCAATGGCATCACTTGTCCAAATATATGCTGTTTCTTCTCCATACTTCTTAGAAACAACTTCAACTTTTTTCGCTACCATGAAAGCAGAATAGAATCCAACACCAAACTGTCCAATGATATCATCTGCTTCTTCTTTCTTTTCCTTTTCTTCTAATTCTTTTTTAAATGCTAAAGAACCACTTTTCGCAATCGTACCAAGATTTTCTTCCAGTTCTTCTTTATTCATACCAAGACCATTATCACGAATTGTTAGTGTTCTTGCATCTTTATTCACTTCTAAATATACTTTGAAATCCTCGCGATTTACATCACTTAAATTTTCACTAAGAGCTTTGTAATACAACTTATCGATTGCATCACTTGCATTGGAAATTAATTCTCTTAAAAAGATTTCTTTATGTGTATAAATAGAATTAATCATCAAATCTAATAATCTTTTTGATTCTGCTTTAAATTGTTTTTTACTAGCCATCATCCTACCTCCTGTTAGCACTCTATATCTAAGTCTGCTAACAGTATAGTACAATCTTTTAGCACTGTCAACAGCTAAGTGCCAATTTTTTAAAAACTTGGAAACAAACGTATAAACATATCACAACCTTTATAAAGTTTTCATATATATCAAAAACAAAATATGCTATGATAAAAACAACATTAAAATACTTGCAAAGGAGGAAATTTATAATGGAACTTATCATCAATCATCTACAGAAAAGTTTTGAAAACAAAGAAGTCTTAAAAGATATAAGCTATACCTTTTCCAAAGGAAAAATCTATGGACTTTTGGGAAGAAATGGAGCAGGTAAAACTACTTTATTTAACTGTTTAAATCAAGATATTACAATTGACAAAGGAACCTTTACTCTGATGGAAGAGGAAGAGCATCCACTGCAGATGGAAGATATTGGATATGTGTTATCAACACCTGCCGTACCTGAATTTTTAACCGCCAGAGAATTTCTTAAATTTTTTATTGAAATCAATGAACATCAAATAGAAAATTTAAAAACGATTGATGAATACTTTGATTATATGAATATAGAAGCGGAAGACCGCGATCGTTTATTAAAAGATTTTTCACATGGAATGAAAAACAAAATGCAGATGCTAATCAACATCATCGCAAAACCAAAAGTTTTATTATTAGATGAACCTTTAACCAGTTTAGATGTTGTTGTCGCAGAAGAAATGAAAAACATTTTAAAGGAACTAAAAAAAGACCACATTCTGATCTTATCTACACATATTATGGAGCTGGCATTAGATTTATGTGATGAAATCGTTATTTTAAACCATGGAGTCTTACAGGAAATAAAACAGGATGCCTTGGAAGAAGATGCGTTTAAAGAAAAGATTTTAGAAGCATTAAGGGAAGAAGAACATGTTTAAGATATTTTATATTTCTTTTCGTTTAAAGATTTCTTATCGTGTAAATACCATACTTTACTCTTTAAAGCAGCTTCCATTTATCAAAAAACTGCTTCCTGCATCTTTATATGCCAGTAAAACATTAAAGCGATTTGCTTTGCTTCTTGCGATACTCATGGAAATCATATCCATCCCTTTATTTAAAGGACTGTATCTGTTTGTTATGATTTTATTACCCATTTTGTTAACAAACACACCAGCAAATCTTATTCCACAGGCTTTTCTGCATATTCTATTATTTTTAACAATCGCAGGAAGCCTCTCTAACAACACGATATTTTCTCCAAGTAAAGACAAATACTATGCCATTATTCAAATGCGTATGAATGCTAGAAATTTTACCCTTGTCAATTATGTATACGAAATGGCAAAGATATTTGCTGGTATGGCTCTTTGTCTAATTCCTCTTTGTATTATTTTTCATTTGCCTTATATTTTCATCATCTGGATTCCTGTTATGATTATCGCATGGAAAACTGTCTTTGGTGCATGGTCCTTGCGACAATATGAAACCAAACATATCCTGCGCAATGAAAGCAATCCTGTAAAATATGTATGGTTTACAATTGCAGCTACTTATTTACTCGCCTATGCAGGTATCTTTATAAAACAATATCTTCCTTTATTCCTTAGTTATCTATTAGGAACTTTTATGATGATTCTTGGTATTTTTGCCTATGCATATATGCGAAAATTTCCTTTGTATCGCGCTATGTATCAGCAGCTTCTTTCACAAAGCACTTCTGCAATCAATGTTTCTATGCAAAATATTACAAATGATACGTATCGAAAAAACATCAGCAATGATACGGGTATTACCAGTGATAAAAAAGGATATGCCTACTTCCATGATTTATTTATCAAACGTCATCAAAAACTATTATGGTACAGCGCAAAGAAAACAGCTGTCATTACGTTTGTGATTTTTGTTATCGCATGTGCTGCATTGATCACAATACCGCAAGCAAAAGAACCAATCAATCATTTACTTCTGGTATTTCTTCCCTATTTTGTTTTCATTATTTATTCCTGTCATTCAGGCAAATCTGTTGTACAGGCAATGTTTCGAAACTGTGATCACAGTATGTTGACATATTCTTTTTATCGAAGACCCGATGTTATTTTATCCCTGTTTCGCTTACGTTTATTTGATGTCATTCGTATTAATCTGCTGCCTGCTTCTATCATTGCGATTGGATTACCAATCTTACTTTATATAAGTGGAGGAACTTCCAATCCATTGACATACCTCATTATTTTCATTTGTATCATCGCAACCAGTACATTTTTCTCTATTCATTTTTTAACTTGTTACTACCTGCTTCAGCCATATAATGAAGCTACAGAAACCAAAAGCAGTTTATACAGTATCGTTATGTCATTAACATATCTAATCTGTTTCGGCTTTATATATTTAAAAATGGATACATTTATTTTTGGAACAATCATGATAATCTTCTGTATTTTATATACAATTGTTTCCATGACTCTTGTTTATCGAATGGCTTATAAAACATTTAAACTTAGAAGATAATAGAAAAAATGCTGTGTCAAAAAAACATAGCATTTTAATTTTCACCTAATAGCATATTCTTCCTTATGTATAAAATTTAAAGCATTGTTAAAATAAGCAATACATTCTTCTGGATGATTCACCACATAGTAAAGTGTTTCCATACCATACACATCATAAATAGTTCCCCATATTTCATTACCAAATGTATAATAACGTGATTGTTTTAATTTAGGTATCTCCAAATACTCTTGCCCTTCAATAAAGCAATTCAGCCAATAAGAACTAATTCGCTTATTTACTTCTTGTAAAGTATTTATTTTTCCATGTCTTATTTTATATATATCGCTTTTAAATTCTCTCCATGTATTATCAAATTCTTTATTAAGATATTGAATAGAAAATTCATCTAAACCAACATTCTCTTTCCTATCTAAGAATCGTTTTTTAGAAAGGAAACCCTGCACATTATTCGTAAATTTTATCGCAAGTCCTTCACTGGCAAACGATTGTACAAAATAACCCTCTAGATGTTTGTCTTCTTTTCTTATATTTTTCTTAAATACAAGATGATGGAGCTCATGTGCCAGTAAATATGAAAAATGAGGATATTCTTTATTTTTTATAAGCTGTAAAATATCAAAATGAATACAGTTTCTATATGGATAACCAAAAGACTGTCCAATTCCGCAGGTGAAAAGAAGCTTACTATCAACAAGAGAAAATGAACTTGGAAAGCTTTGTTTAACTAACAAGATTGCTTTATCTATATCCTCTTTTGAAAGTTTATCAAAGAAAGATTGAATTTGTTTTTCATAATTGTCTATATGCATAAATATGTCTAACCAAAAAGAATGGTGATTACGCAAATCAAAATTTTCTATTTCCTCTTCTTGTAAAGTTTCAAAATTCATAAAATAAATTATAAATGCCGATTCTGAAACTCTTTGACCATATCGTCTAAATTCAAAACGATAGTCAGGATGTCTCAATACATTTTCAATATCTCTCATTTTTAAATTTCCATCTTTTTTCTTTCTTAATAATTGTAAGATACAGGAAATTGATGAATAGCTTATACATATTTTCATTTTCTATCACCTTCTTCCTACATTGACAAAAGGGGCTGTGACGAGTAAGAGAAATTATAGTTTCTCCGAAAATCACAGCTTTTTTTAATAATTCTTCCTGCTTTTGGGTATTTTAAAAACAACTATCCTTAAAATAGCTATTTTCTACCTTTGCTTTTCAATCTTCCCCCTGCTCATTGTGGAAAACTAATTCATATTTTTCACCTTTTTTCGATTATGGTACTTTCTTAGGTTATATCCTATACATACCAGAATCAATTCTACTTTTACTCCGCTTTCCCCTCGTCGATGAAGTCGCACATATTCAAAGTCCTGCTTGATATCCGCAAATGCCCCCTCTGCCTGTGCGCTGCGTTTCCTCATCAACATCTTTCCTTCTTCGCTCTTTAGATATTCATCTATTTCTGTATGCATCTTCTCTAATGCCGGTACGATCCTTGCACTTCTTCCATTTTTTGAAGTCGTGCATTTATTTCTTTGTGCACACCCACAACAGTTTTTATTTCTATAATACACTGTCATTTTTGGATACTGTCCCTGGAGATTTACTCCGATTCGCTCTTTTTCAAACACATGTCCTGCAGGACAAACTGGTGTTCCATCCTCCATGCGTTCCATATGCCGCAGCTGATAACGGTTCTTGTCAGTTACTTTTTCTTTCTTCTTTTCATATCCGCTATATTTCAATATGCCTTTGATCCCCTTGCTTTTACAGTAGCTGTAGTTTTCATAGCTCCCATATCCTGCATCCGTTACTTCCATCTTTGGATACTGCCCATACAGTTCTTTGTATCCTTCTGTAAATGGCTGCAGGGTTCTCATGTCGTTGGCATCACTGCTGATATACTGATAAGCGATGTACCCATTGTTTACTCCTATCTGTACATTATATCCAGGCTTGAACACATTCGTATGATTATAATAATCATATTTCATATGCATGAATGTGGCATCCGGATCCGTCTTGGAGAAACTGTTTCTTTCTCCAAGTATATCTTCCTGTATGGCATACTGCCACATCTTGACTGCACTTTTCTTCAGTTCATCGCACAATTTTGCGATCTCGTGTTTTCCTCTGCCTTTTCGGATATGTTCTTTTTCCTTCAGCCAGTTTTCAAGTGCTTCATCTATTTTTATCATATATTCGATATTTGGATATTTCAGAATCGAATAATGTATATCGATTTCATGTTTCTTAAAGTATCGGTTTACCTGTCTCAACAGTTCCATGCATTTCTGCCAGTGTCTTGGAAGATAACGCTTGCTCCAGCCTCTCCAGCAGAAAGTCATCTTATTGGCATTGGCCTCAAATTTCGTCCCGTCAATATAAAGAATCTGTTCTTCCAATGCCTTTTCATCTTGTACATACAGATAGATTTCTTTCGCAATGGTTTCTATCGATTCTTTCAGTGTGTTATTGATGAAGCGTTCAAAGCTCTTGTAGCTGGGAATGAAGCCGTTTGTGATACTGCGATAACGGACATCATAGCGGCAAAGTTTTTCCAGCTTGCGTAAAGAAGCGTAGCCGTCTTCAGCGAAGGCCATAAGAATGACGGTCAGCATCATGACAGGATCATAAGAACGAGAATCAAGATGATGGAAATCTATGAACTTACTCAGATCAATCCTCCTCAAGACTTCCAGGATCGTGATACTCAAATCATCCTTAAGGACATCGTTTTGAAAAGAAAATTCAAAATCCAGTAGCATATATGGCTGATATGCTGTATAATTTGGTTGGTTAATTTGAGTAATTGTCATACATAAATTATACCAAAAAAATACACCTTTTTCCTTATAGGATTGGGTGTATTTTTTTACCTTAGAGCTTTGATTTATCTGTCACAGCCCCTTTAAACTTTCTATTTTCCATATTTAATAGATGCCTGTGCAGCCGCAAGTCTTGCAATCGGTACACGATATGGACTGCAAGATACATACGTTAATCCCATGCGATGACAGAATTCAATACTGCTTGGATCTCCACCATGCTCTCCACAAATTCCAAGTTTGATATCTGGGCGCGTTTGTCTGCCTCCAGATACTGCCATCTCAATTAGTTTTCCAACACCTTTTTGATCAACTCTGGCAAATGGATCTTGTTCAAAGATTTTCTTTTCATAATAATCTGCCAAAAAACCACCTGCATCATCACGAGAGAAACCAAAGGTCATCTGAGTTAAATCATTTGTACCAAAGCTAAAGAATTCCGCTTCTTCCGCAATTTCATCTGCCAACAAAGCAGCACGTGGAATTTCGATCATCGTTCCCACATGGTATTTCATTTCCACATGTTCTCTTTCTAATATTTCATCAGCTGTGCGTACAACAACATCCTTTACATATTTTAATTCATTCTTATCACCAACAAGAGGAATCATAATTTCCGGTTCAATCTTCCAATCCGGATGTCTTCGATTTACATTAATCGCTGCTTCGATGACTGCAGTTGTCTGCATTTCCGCAATTTCTGGATAAGAAATAGCCAAACGACATCCACGATGTCCCATCATAGGATTAAATTCATGAAGGCTCATAATTACACTGCGTAAGCTTTCTAAATCAATTTTCATATCTTTCGCAAGCTGTGCAATGTCATAAGAACTTGTTGGCAAGAATTCATGTAAAGGTGGATCTAAATAACGAATCGTTACCGGCATACCTTGCATTGCCTCATAAATGCCTTCAAAATCTCCTCTTTGCATAGGAAGAAGTTTTGCTAGTGCCTTTCTTCTTTGTATTTCTGTTTTTGATACAATCATTTCACGTACGGCTTTAATACGATCTCCTTCAAAGAACATATGTTCTGTACGAACAAGCCCAATACCCTCAGCACCAAATTTTACTGCCTGTGCTGCATCTTTTGGTGTATCTGCATTTGTACGTACTTTTAATCTTCGTGTTTCATCTGCCCATGTCATAAAACGTTCAAAATCACCAGAAATTTCTGCAGGAACCGTTTTAATTGGTTCTCCATATACATTACCGCTAGAGCCATCCAGTGAAATATAATCCCCTTTATGATATTGTTTTCCACCAACTTCAAAATATTCCTCTTCTTCATTGATGTGAATATCTCCACATCCAGATACACAGCATGCACCCATTCCACGCGCAACTACAGCTGCATGAGAAGTCATTCCTCCACGTACGGTCAAAATTCCTTCGGATACATGCATACCTTCAATATCTTCTGGAGAAGTTTCCAAACGTACCAATACTACCTTATGTCCTAAGGCTGCTTCCGCAATTGCCTGTTCTGCAGTAAATACAATCTGTCCACAAGCTGCACCAGGAGATGCCGGTAATGCATTTGCGATTGGTTTTGCACCTTTTAATGCTTCTGCATCAAACTGTGGATGAAGCAAAGCATCTAGCTGTTTCGGTTCTACCATCATCAACGCTTCTTCTTTTGTGACCATACCTTCATCTACCATATCGCAGGCAATCTTTAATGCTGCCGCTGCTGTACGTTTTCCATTTCTTGTCTGCAGCATATACAATTTTCCTTTTTCAATCGTAAATTCCATATCCTGCATATTTTTATAATGTGCTTCCAAAGCTTTACTAATTTCACTAAATTTCTGATATGCCTGTGGAGATACTTCTTTTAGCTGATCAATGGTTTGCGGTGTACGAATACCAGCGACTACATCTTCTCCCTGTGCATTCATCAAAAATTCTCCATACAGCTTATTTTCTCCTGTACTTGGATTTCGTGTAAAGGCAACCCCTGTTCCACAATCATTTCCCATATTTCCAAATACCATCATCTGTACATTTACTGCTGTTCCCCAGCTGGATGGAATATCATTCATCTTTCGATAGAAAATAGCACGCTGATTGTTCCATGAACGGAATACTGCTTCTACAGCACGATATAACTGTTCTTTAGGATCGGATGGGAATTCTTCTTCCAAAGATTCTTCATAAAACTTTTTAAATCGTTTTACCATGAGTTTCATATCATCCGCATCAAGCTGTGTATCTTCTTTCACTCCTTTTGCTGCTTTCATTTCATCAATGATTTCTTCGAATTTTGCTTTGTTTAACCCCATAACAACATCCGCAAACATTTGAATAAAGCGTCGATAAGAATCATAAGCAAAACGTGGATTATCTGTAAGCTTTGCGATTCCTTCCACTACTTCATCATTCATACCTAAATTTAAAATGGTATCCATCATTCCAGGCATAGACGCACGTGCTCCAGATCTTACAGATACCAACAAAGGATTTCTAGGGTCACCAAACTGTTTCCCAGCCAGTTCCTCCAATTTCATTAAATAATCAAAAATTTCTTTACGGATAGATTCATTAATTGTTTCCTTATCCGCATAATACTGGTTACATGCTTCGGTAGTAACCGTAAAGCCATAAGGCACAGGCATTCCTAAATTCATCATTTCAGCCAAATTTGCCCCTTTACCCCCAAGCAATTCACGCATATTTTCATTTCCTTCTGAAAACAAATAGACATATTTCTTCGTCATTTGAATACCTCCTTGTGAATTATGTAATCGTTTACATTTGCTATGAACACATTATAACAGATAATTATTTATTTTCCTAGTATTTCTATAAAACTTATAAATTTCACAAGTTATGTATATTCTTCAGTTCTTCTATAAGATAGTTATTTTAAAAGGACAAAAACAACTCCATTTCATTTTCTTTTTTCTTAAACCCCTTTTGCTCATAAAGACGCTTTCCCTCTTCACTATTATGAAGCCACAGCCTTTTTATACCATGTACTTTACAATATGCAATCATAATATCTAAGATTTGATTCGCAAAACCATGATTTCTATATAATTTATAAGTATATATGTTTAATACATAACCTTCTAATCCACTCAAATTCTCACTGTGTGGAATACGTGTAAAAAGACATAAAGAACCTAGCGCAACAAGTTTTTCATTTTGGTATATTCCCCAGCTTAGCAAATCTTTATTTATATGTGCCAAATAGTATTGCTTGGTTGCTGCTTTTAGTTCAAAAATATTGTTATCCTCATGAAGTTCATCTAATTCTTCAAATAACTGTATTCGTAAACTTAAAAAATCATTTACTGCTTTTTCATCTAGCTGTACGACACCACATTCTATCATATTCATAATGATCCTTTCTCACCATCTCATTATTCTTGTTTCCTTTGTTTTTATACCATATCATCTCATATTCTTTTTCCCCTGTCTGCTCATCTATATTCGCACATTTAATCTGAAAACCTTCCCTTTGATAAAAATGAATGGCTCTTTCATTTCTCTGATATACACTTAAATATAAAAACTCATTTCGCTCTTTTACAAAGTTCAGTAAATCTTTTCCAATTCCTTTTGACTGCACCTCCTTTGAAACAAAAATACCTTCGATATATTCTTTATTTAAACCTATAAATCCCTGTACTTCACAATCTTTCTCATAAACATAAATTTCTGCCTGTAAAAACATTTCTTTTACCTCATCAAAATGACCTTTCCAATAATCCTTTGGAATAAAAAAGTGTGCATCTATATTGGAAATAAGCCATATATTCGCTACTTTTTCTAAATCTTGTTCTTTAAATTCTCTAATCATGCTCGCTCCTCTACCTTTTTATCTCTAATCTAAACTTGCATTTATCTTTAATTTTCCACAAATATTATACAGTATAATTTTTTCTTTTAAAAAGGCTTTAGTAAAAGAAAAAGACCAATGAAAAAGTCGTTTTGCTTTCTCTTTGGTCTTATTGTGTTTATATTCTTTTATTTTACTTCATCATTTACTTGTCTATCTAACAAGGAGAAGGGTTCCATTTCTACCGTATATCCTTGTTCAAGAAGTCGTTTAACAAAAGAGTCTTTCCCTTGCACGATATCTTTTTTAAAATGATAACCTCTTCCAATAAATAAAGGAATCACACATAATTCTTTTTTTGTAAAACTGTACATTGTCTCTTTCATCCATACAGCTTCTGCACCATATTGTCTACAAAGTGATTGAAATTCAGGATTTTTTTCATGCATAACAAAGATACACAGCTTTGTAGAATGTTTCTTTACCAGTTCCTGTATCCATATTTTCCATTTCGAAGCAGAAATCCAAAAAGGAAGAATCTCTCCATAAACACGGCATTGATGATATACATTTTGATACCATGTTCCTTTATTGACAAACAATAAGTCAAAACAAAATTGTATTTCTTTTAAATGTTTCGCAAGAAATAAAATTTCATCCAGTGAAAAAAGATGCGGGTATTCTTCTTTACATTTTTCATAGATAGGCAAAGAGGAGAAACAAGCCTCTATGTGATCATCTTCTGTTTGAATGTGCTGGATAAAGCGGGGAAGTTCTTTTTCCAGCAACACAGAATCTTTGCTGCCATGCAGGATTTCTATACGAACTTTCTTTTTTTCCAGCATATGCGCAATGCTTACAAGTTTACTTTCCGGATAGAAACTAATAACAGGTCGCAATGCTTTATATGTTTCTTCGTTTACACCATTAGAAATAATTGATAACAGCGTGAATATTTTAATATATTTATTTTTTATATCATCTACTGCTTCCTGTACTATCTTTTTTCCAAGTGCCGGTGCTAAACCATGGGTATCTAGTGCTAGCGTAAAATTTTCCTGTACACTTTGCATCATGGAAGAAACACTGACATTTTCATCCCTTACAGCACTTCCACATAAAATCCCGTTCTTTTTACAATACATAACGATTTCATGATTGTATGTTTCATCATTTGTAGCTGCATATACAAGAAAGGCATCGTTTAAAAAAGTAAGGGATAATTCTTCTTCGAAACAGATTGCTTTGCTTTTTTTAATTTCCTCACAAATAGTGAAAGCTACTACATATACATTTGCACCACTCTCTAAAAACTGTTTACATTTTCGATAAGCAACGTTTCCTCCACCTACAAGTACAACTTTTTTATTTCGAAGATGAAGATTTACACATACACTCATGCATACAGCTCCTGGATACTTTCCTGAAAAGCCTGGATGGTTTTTTCAATATCTTCATCACTGTGACAAGTATTTAAAAACAATACCTCAAACTGTGAAGGACTCATCATGATTCCCTTATCCAGCATTTTTATAAATACCTTTGAAAATGCTTCTGTATCGCATGTACATACATCTTGATAATTTCTAATTTTTTGATTTGTAAAAAAGATTGTCATTAAAGATCCCATCTGTACCACCTGGGCATCTACCTTGTATTTGCGAAGAATCGCATCAAAGCCCTGCGCAAGTTTTTTTATTTTCTTTTCCAGTTCTACATATACTTCTGGATGTTGTTTTAAATATGTTAGCTGTGCCAATCCTACATGCATAGCTAACGGATTTCCACTTAATGTTCCTGCCTGATATACATTTCCACTCGGTGTTACACAATCCATTATTTCTTTTTTACCACCATAAGCACCTACTGGAAGTCCACCGCCAATGATTTTTCCAAAGCATGCCATATCACAGGACACTCCATAATAAGAAGATGCACCACCAAATCCAATTCGAAAACCGCTAATGACCTCATCAAAAATAAGAACAATTCCTTCTTCGTCACAAATCTTGCGTAAACTGCATAAAAAATCTTTATCTGCAAGTACAAGCCCCATGTTTGCCGCAATCGGCTCTAATATAATCGCCGCAACCTCTCCCTTATTCGCTTCCACACAGGCTTTTACAGAAGTTATATCATTGTATGTACATACCAAGGTATTTTTGGTAATATCCTTTGGTATGCCAGGACTTGTCGGCATTCCAAATGTTAAGGCTCCTGAACCAGATTTTACCAGCAATGCATCATTATGCCCATGATAACATCCTTCAAATTTTATGATTTTATTTCTTCCCGTATAGCCTCTGGCAACACGAAGCGCACTCATCGTTGCTTCTGTTCCAGAATTCACCATACGTACGCTTTCCATACATGGATAAGCTTCCAGCATAAGCTGTGCTACTTCACTTTCCACTGGGGTAGGCAAGCCAAAACTAAACCCTTTATCCATTGCCTCTAACAAAGCTTTTTTAGCAAGAGGATTTTGATGTCCTAAAATAAGTGGTCCCCAGGAACTGATATAATCAATGTATTCATTTCCATCCACATCAAAGATATGAGACCCTATTCCTTTTTCGATAAAAATTGGTTTTCTTCCTACATTTCCAAAAGATCGAACAGGGGAATTGACACCTCCAGGAATCAACCTGCAAGCTTTATCGAACATTTCTTCTGAACGCTTTGTATTCATAAGTCACCTCCATTTATAATTTCTTCGCAATTTCCAATGCAAAATACGTAATGATCAAATCAGCACCGGCTCTTTTTAAAGATAACAGTGTTTCATAAATAACTTCTTCTTTCATTAAACCATTTTTTACCGCAAGTTTTAACATACTATATTCTCCACTGACATTGTAAGCACAGATAGGATAATCAAAACGCTGACTTGCTTCCTTAATGACATCCATATAAGCAAGAGCTGGCTTTATCATGATAATATCTGCTCCTTCTTGAATATCTGCTTCTATTTCTCTTAAGGCTTCTTTCCCATTTCCATAGTCCATTTGATAAGATTTACGATCTCCAAATCCTGGCGCACTATGTGCAGCCTCACGAAATGGTCCATAATAATTGGATGCATATTTTGCAGAATATCCCATGATTGGCAAGTCATAATACCCATGCTCATCTAATGCATTTCTTAAAGAAGCGATATGTCCATCCATCATATCACTTGGGGCAATCATATCAATACCTGCCTCTGCATAGGATAATGCTATTTTATTTAAGTATTCTAAAGTGACATCATTTTGTACAACACCTTGTTCATTTAAAATACCGCAATGTCCATGATCCGTATATTCACACATGCATACATCGCCAATAAGATATAATTCTTCATCTAGTTCTTTTAGTTTTTTGATTCCTTCCTGAACAATGCCATGTTCATGATAAGCACTTGTTCCCATACAATCTTTATGCTGTGGAATTCCAAATAAAATAACAGCACGGATTCCTGCTTCCTTTAATTCCTTTACAACTTCCTCTAAAGCATCTAAACCATATTGATATACACCAGGCATACTGGAAACTTCCTGTTTACCAGAAAGTCCTTCCATTAGAAACAATGGATAAATAAGATCTTGGGCAGAAAGTGCATGTTCTCTCATTAAGCCGCGAATCACATGATTTTTTCTAAGTCTTCTTCCTCTATAAAACATCTTTTTGTTTCCTCCATACTTCTTCAATTTTTTCTATACAGCCATCAAAAGTAGAGTAAGGTGCTGTATAAATATTTGTTATCCCTGCCTCTTTCAAAGTTTTTGTAGTTGCTTCTCCAATCGAGATAATCACAGGCACTTCTTCCTGTTTTAATAATTTAGCACATGCCTTTACCGCAGAAGAACAAGTAAACACCAGCATATCATAGTCCTTTATACAGATATCTTCATCTACACTGCATACTTCATTTTCATATACGATAACATGATGCAAAGCACTGCCTTGAAGCAATACACTATATAAATGTTCACTATACATATTTCCACTTAAAAATAAAACGGAATCTTCTTTCTTAAGCTTTTGTTTCAAAAACAGCGAAAGTGCATCAGCACAAAATACTTCTGGTACTTCCACCTGTATCAAATGCTCCTCAAATATTTTCGCAGTAGCACTTCCCACACAGTAAATTTTCATATTTCCTAAAGCACGTATATCCTGCTTGTTTTCTTTCAAGCTTTGAAACAGTGCCCATGCACTATGTTTACTTGTACAAACCAAAACATTATAGTTTTTATAATCCAGTGCAGACAAACGTTTCGTAAAGTAATGAATTTGTCCTGTTGATAATTCTGTTACAGCTGCTCCTTTTTCTTTTAGTTTATATGTCATAGAGGATGTTGTATGTGGTCTTGGATATAAAATGCGACATCCATAAAGCATTTGTTTCTCTACAAAGGATAATTCTTCATGTAACGAAACAACATTTCCCACCACAATCAAAGCAGGAGAGTCCAAAGGAGTCATGATCAGTTTTTCTTTAATATCTTTTAATGTTCCATATACTGTTTTCTGTGATGTCCATGTCGCATGGGAAATAACCGCAATTGGTGTAAAAGCATCTTTCCCACAAGCAAGCAGACGATCTACAATTTCATTTAGTTTACTTAACCCCATCATAAATACACAGGTATCCTTACTTTTGGCAATCGATAAAAAATCGATATCTGCCAATGCATCTTTTTTATCGTGTGCACTTACCACATGAAAACCACCGGCAACTCCTCTGTGCGTAATCGGAATTCCTGCATAAGCAAGACCGGCAAGAGCAGAGGATACACCAGGAACTACTTCAAATGCTATCCCCTGTTTTTTAAGATAAAGAGCTTCTTCCCCACCTCTTCCAAATACATAAGGATCTCCTCCTTTTAACCGTACGACACAGGCATACTGATGCGCTTTTTTCACCAAAAGTTCATTGATTTCCTCTTGTTTCATCGCATGATTTCCAGCTTGTTTTCCAACATAGATAAGCTCACAATCCTCTTTCGCAAACAAAAGCATATCATTTTCCAATAAGCGATCATAAAGGATACAATCTGCTTTTTCCAGCAATGCTTTTCCCTTTAACGTCAAAAGATCACTTCTTCCTGGTCCCCCTCCAACCAGGTACACCTTTCCATGTTCTTTCATATTATGTACAGCCTGTTTTAACAATCCCTGTTTTTCTTGATGAGAGCCTTCTAAATGCAGTTGCTTAAGATTGGTTCCATCCTCATTGCCATATACGCAATGAAAAGAAATATGATCGTTTTTATCTTCAAGATAAGCACCAATCGGTACATGACAGCTTCCTTCCATGGCCTTTAAAAAACCTCTTTCCATTTCCCATCGAAGCATTGCCTTTTTATCACTTAACGCATTGATTTTTGAAATAAGTGCAGAATCCTTTTTTCGACATTCAATTGCTAAAATTCCCTGTCCACATGCTGGCACCATTTCTTCTGGTGAAAAGATATAAGAAATACGATCCTGTAATCCTAAACGTGAGAATCCAGCAGCTGCCATGATAATCCCATCCAGCTGTTCTATTTCCATTTTCTGTAGTCTTGTATCCACATTTCCACGAATTCCCACACACTGGATATCTGGACGAAGCTTTTGTAACTGAAAAGCTCTTCGCTTGCTTCCCGTTCCTATACATGCATTCTTTTTTAACTTTTCAAAAGAAGTCGCTTCTCTTAAAATCAGTGCATCTCTTGCATCTTCACATTCCCACGCATGACAAAAACAAAGCCCCTCAGGAATTTCACTGGGCATATCTTTTAAGCTATGTATCGCAAAATCAATACGTTTATCCAAAAGCTGCTGTTCAATCTCTTTTACAAACAAGCCCTTATCCTTCATCTTATCTAAAGCGATATCTTGTATACGATCTCCTTTTGTTTTAATAACCGCAATTTCAAAAGTATCCAAAGGATATGCTTTTTCCAATTTTTGTTTTACCCAGTTCGTCTGTGCAAGAGCCAGTTTTGATCCTCTTGTACCTATCACATATTTCATCCTGCATCCTCCATCTCAAACAGTTTTTCTACCATTTCTTTATATTGTTCCTGTTTATCCACTTCTATCTGCTTTAATGTTCGAATCGGCTCTTTCATTAATCGATACATAGAAGCATGCAATGTCTTATATAAAATATATTTTTCTCTTTTTGTTAGTTCCAGTTTTCTTTCCAGTAAATCATAGGTACTTTGTATAACTTCATCGCATCGTTCCTGTAAACCTGCAATCGTTTTATCCATAGGAACAGATGCCATCCATTTTTCACAGTCCTGTACACTTTGTATGATGTGATGTCTTGATGCCTCTGCCAGCTCTTCTCTTTTTTTAACATTTGCGCATGCAATTTCCTGTAAAGAATCAATGTCAAATAATGTAATGTCTGGATGATATTTTAACTGTTCATCGATATCTCTTGGAGATGCCAAATCAAGACAAAGAAGTGGCTTTCTTCTTGTTTTCAGTTTTTCTTTGCAAATAAGTACATGCGGACATGAAGTTGCACATATTAAAACATCACATTCCTCAAGTATTTCATATCGTTTATCAAAGG
Organism: Amedibacterium intestinale; assembly: GCF_010537335.1. Classification (NCBI taxonomy): domain Bacteria; kingdom Bacillati; phylum Bacillota; class Erysipelotrichia; order Erysipelotrichales; family Erysipelotrichaceae; genus Amedibacterium; species Amedibacterium intestinale. Next base: position 259,556 of record NZ_AP019711.1, on the reverse strand, counting down.
AAATAATTTGAATATCTTTAAATTTCTCTTGTAAACGCATCGCATTTTTTATAGAACGATTCACGTTATATACTTTAAGAGGATGATGTTCAAATACATACTGCATAGCTAAGGATGCCATATTTCCTGCACCGATTACCATGACTTTTTTTCCTTCAATACCACCATGTGCCATTAACTGTAAAATTCCAATATAGGCAATACTTAATGGATGCTCACTAATTTTAAAATCTCTATGTATTGCTTTTGCACAGCGAATTCCTTCTTGAAATAACTTATGCAACACCTTATTGCATTTTCCCTGTTCCTTAGCAAATTGAATACTTTCTGCCATTTGTCCTAATATTTGATCTTCTCCAACTACTAAAGACTGTAATCCTGCACATACCTCAAACATATACGTAAGGGCCTCTGTTTCCTGTTTATGAAAGATTTTAAGATTCTTATCTTTCATATGAAAAAAATCTAAATAAAGCTCCTTCATCTTACAAAGCTGTTCTTCTTTCTCATACAAAAAATAAATCTCACTTCGATTGCAGGTTGATACAATCGCACCATATAAGATTCCTATATTCTCCATACAAGCATATATTTCTAATTTTTTTGTATCAGAAAAAGATACCAGTTCTCTTTGTGCTATAGGTACATATTGAAAGTTCGTCCCTACAACTGCAAACTTCATAACATAGCCCCGCTTTCTAAACTTACCTTAAGCATTATACATCTTCTTCTATACAACATGCAAATAGAAATCCCCTTTGTAAACCATATCAAACAAAGGGGATCTTAATCTTTTCATTCTACTTTATTATGGCAAAACCTTTTCAGTGCTTAAATACAATGCATACCAGTCTTCACGACGCATTTCAACATCACAGGCAGTACATAAATCCTCTAAGTGTTTGATGGAAGTCGTACCTGCAATGGGCTGCATTTGTGCAGGATGACGCAAGATCCAGGCAACAGAAACAGCTGCTTTACTGATACCGTATGTTTTTGAAAGCTCTTCTAACTTCTGATTTAAAGATACATAATTTGGATGATCTAGGAAACATCCTTCTTCCCATGATGCCTGTACAATAGACCATGGCTGAATCGTAATATCATGAAGCTGACAATAATCTAAAAGCATGCCATCACGATCAATAGCTTCCTGATCCTTCATATTTACATGGAAACCACTATCGATCATACCAGAATGTACAACATTAAACTGCAGCTGATTAAACAACAATTTTCCTTTAAAATATTTCTGCAGTCTTTCGATTTGATAAGCATTCATATTCGATACGCCAAAATAGCGCACTTTACCAGAAGCCTGCAATTCATGAAATGCCTCTGCCACTTCTTTTGGATCCATCAAAGCATCTGGACGATGCAACAACAATACATCAATATAACCACATTGCAAACGCTCTAAGCTGTTTTCTACACTTTCTAAAATATGTTCTTTACTAAAGTCATAATATCCTTTACAAATACCACATTTTGTTTGAATGATCATCTTCTCTCTTAATTCTGGACGTTTCTTTAAAACTTCTCCAAAAAGTTCTTCACTTTTTCCACCGCCATAAATATCTGCATGATCAAAAAAGTTAATTCCAAGGGAAAGTGCTTTATCCACTAATGTTTCTAACGCATCTACCTGCATATCGGCAATTCTCATGCATCCAAGCGCAATTCTTGAAACCGTTAAATCAGTACCTTCAATTTGTTTGTATAACATTTTGTTTCCTCCTTGTATCATGTGATGATACACTATTAATATTTTTTGTTACCTCTTACATTATAACAAATTCTTCCATTAAAAATAATATGAAACATACTTTGTAACAAATAGAATCTATTGTTACTTTTATACAAAAGATAAACGATTATTTTATACTCATTTGTATATTCTTCATAAACTCTTTATATGATTTCTTTATAATATCAGCTAGTAAACAAAAGGAGAATCCATTATGAATAAAAAAAAGATGTGTTTTATTTTGATAGGAACAGGAATTATCATAATGACTATAGCTAGTAGTGATATTACAAGTATACTTTCCAGCATACTTAATACGATATTTAATATGAAATTACCAGATGTCTTTTTTAATTCCTTTGTTTTTCGGGCAACTCTTATTGGTATAGGAGCTATTTTTACACTATCTGGTGGATTGTTTTATAGACACATGATGAAAAACAACAGCTTATAATATCAGGAAGTATAATGTTAGATTCTGTAATAGCCTATATAGGAGAAGTGTTCTTAGATGCTGTGATTGATAAATCACAAAGTATAAAGATTTCAAAGAAAAAAAGAATTATTTATACCATAATATTTTTATTAATAACTCTTTTTTATGTTGCCTTGTTTTTAATTATTACGCATATCGCAATCTTCAATTAGAATCTCGACCGGTCTATATCAATCAAAATGTTTGTTGTTAGTTTTATTTTGATAATAACATTTCTTGTTTATGGAAAAGAGATAATCAGCAAAAGAAAAGAGCGAAAAAGCGAAACAAACATGAAGCAATAAAAACATTCTTTTAAAAAGCTAACAGCTTTATTATAAAAGCAGTAAAATAATTAAATAAAGTTTGTATCTTACCTCCCTGTTTCTGGGATTTGACCTCTTCAGCTCTGTTTAAATCATGTTTATTTTTATACTCTCTCTATTAAAATCAAGTATAAGTACAAAGAACAAGTTGCGATGATTTCTATCATAATTTTTTTCTTTACTCTTCTTCTACAATCTTTAACCCTCTAAGCGCTGAATCATAAATATTGTCAATCTTAGCCTTTTGCCCAGCAACTACTAAAGAATAACTTCCATCTTTATGATGAATGATATATTGAAATTCGCTTTCATCTATAGTTCCCTTTATGACAGGTGAATTTGAATAATATGGCTCTAAAATAATTGAATTTGAAAGTATTGGTACAAACAGCAATATCAATAAAACTAGCTTACTCGTTTTCTTTTGAAAGTTTCCTTCTAAAAGATAATGAATTCTATAGGATAATGTTTTCTTATTTTCTTTCAACAGACAAGTTGAAAATAGTTTTAAAGAAGTTAATTCATTAGAAATTTTCCTCTGAACTGATATCAAGGTTTCAGCATAGCTCAAACTCTCATAATGACTGATAGATGTTATAACTTTTGAATCAGCTCTTAATTCCAAAAACAAATCAATTTCATTCTGTAACAAATATATGGGAGGAAACCACCAGTATATAATTGTTAGTAATTTAATAACCTGTTTTATATAAATATCGTGTGATTTAATATGATATGCTTCATGCAGTAATATATTGCGTAATTCCTTTTTTGAAAATGGAATATCCGGTAGTAAGATTGATTCTTTAAAGCCTAATACCATTGGAGAAGATATGTAGGGCGAAATGTAAACAGCAAAATCGTTGCCATCATATCTATCTAAAAAGTCCGAAATCTTTTTTTGTTCACATTTTTCCAAAATAAGATTGTGCAGATATCTAAATTTTTTCAGCCTTCCAACATAAATTACGATACCTATAAACACTCCTAATAACCAGCCAATAATCAATAAATCCATGATCTTAATATGATAAATAATCTCATAATTTAGTAATTCCCATATTGGATTCATTACAACAGGAAAAGGAACTGTTATTGTAAAAGGAATTTCTATAGGAATAAATATTCTTAACAGGATAAAAAATACTAAGACTGATAAAAAATCAATTCGAAAAAGTTTAGACCCCATCTTTCGTGTTAGTATCAGATAAAATAATAAAATTAAAACAGAAGAAATAACTAAAGTAATAAACAGTGATGATGCTGTAATCATATTTTTATCCTTTTAGTTCTTTCTTTTTTTCTTTTATTAATTCTTCCAGTTCATCTAAAGATGATATGTCTTCACTAAACCTTATATAATTTGATGCTAACTGATAGCTGGTCTGATCATTTATATTTTTTGTAATATAATCAGCTTGTGAAAATGCAGGTTTATATTTTCGAGTAATTGAAGTTTTATTGTATCCTATTCCACTTACTTCAACATAATTCATTTTCAAAAGTCTTTGTAAAACCTGCTGAATCGTATAAATACTTACATTACCAGCTAGTATGCATATATCATTCGCAGATAAATCAACTTCACTGTTCCATAATATCTCCATAACCAGCTGCTCTCTTTTCGTCAATTGTTTTCTGTTCAATATAATCACTACCTATCCATTTTGTAACAGTTATTGCGTATTTTCCAAAAAATCTATAGCTTTATTTTAATTGCTATTTTTAACAATCCAGTAATAATTAAAACTGCTATTTATACATCCAGTTGCAAAATTTTGTCTTTATTTCTTCTTGTAAAAAATTTAATATAATTCCATCATGCGTTGAATCATCGTTATACGCATAATTATCTTTGAACTCAGATAAACTTACGAAAATTGTTTTATAATAAGTTTTCTTTTTATCTAATTCATATTCCCATATTTCATAGGAAAAGATTTTTTTTATATAATCATAGTCTACATAAAACTCAAAGACGTGATGATTTTTATTTACATCGCATATTGTGGCGTAGTGAATTTCTCTTTTACCTACACTCATTGAAAAATAGTTTGAATCATTTTCGTCAAAATCTGATTCATATGTTAAATCAATTTTATCCATAATTACATCTCTGAACCCACTTTCTCTATAAGGTATGGCATAAAGCCCTGCATTTTTATAAAGCCAATAAAGCACATTATTTTATCATAGAATTCCATATATTCAATAAAAAGCCACACTTTCTAAAATTAATAATACAGATTGTTAGATTGAAGTAAGGCTATCTTTGTTTATTTAGCTTTGCTAATTCTTTCCAAATGAGAAAACCAAAGAAAGCAGTAACAAGTGTATTTAAAGTGATTGCACCATAGATCCATCTATCTGCTTGTCCAGTGTAATCATTTAATGAACCAACCAAAGTTTCAAATAAACCACCTCCTAGAAATAAACATACTGCAATAATGAACCATATTACGATAAACAGAATTTTTCTTTCCATAGTATACACCTCCATTTTTTTATTTAACTTCTAACTTTATTATAAGACAAAAATAAAAAATAGCAAGTATTGTAATAAATAACAATAGATGCTATTATTTATTTAGAAAAGAGATGTGTAATAATCATTAGATAAAGGAGAAATCATTATGTTTAAAAAAATATCGACACTGCTTCTTTCTATTCTTACTTTTATCTCGTTTTTACCTTTTCAAAGGCATGTAAAGAATGAGAATTTGATGAAATATGCTTTCATACGTTGCAGACGTCTTTTTCTAACTTGTGTCTGCGTGTTTTTACTTACAGCATGTAGTTTTTCAGATAATAAAATAATTCTAAATACGAAAGATTTTGATTATTCTATGCCAAAAGTTGAGGAACTTAAAAAAGCGGATAAGAATGATTTATTAAAAAATTCTATACCTATCGACTGTATGATGGTTCCTTTAAAATTGACTAATAATAATGTACTCATAGGAACTGAAAAAAGAATCATTAAGTCTTATGATATAAAGAATAAAAAAGAAGAAGTATTATACACTATGAAAGAACAGTCTGAAACGGATACAATTGGAATATTAGCTGTATCGGATGACTATTTAATTTTTCGTGAAATAGTAAATGGAAACAATTTCAAATATTATGTATATGATTTTAAATACAAAGAATCAACTTTAATCAAAGAAAGCAAGGAATTAAGTACTTTAGTTTTTGATGAAGCAGTTATCGACAATGATAAAGCATACTTATTCCTATGTGATAAGACTAATGATGAACAAGGATTCACTTACAATGGTTATATATATGATTTCAAGTCTAAAAAACTGAATATCTTTGAAGATAAAGAATCCGTTAGTTTTCCTTGTTTCTTGAATGATAAACTATATTATCTGCAAATAGATAATGAAGAATTAACTACAGAACTAGTTCAATTTGATACAGACAGCAAAGAAAAAGAAATCTTAATTAAAGGGAATCTAAAAGAAGGATATATATCTGAATTAAAGTCAGATGGGGAAAAGCTGTATGTCTTTGTAACCAGAGAAGATAGTAAAACATATTGTTTTGAATACTACCCAGATAAAGATGAGATAGATCCATATTTCGCAATGAATTCAACTGATGGTTTAACAGTTTCCAAGAGATATATTACATGGATTAATTGGGATTCTCCAGATAGTAGATTGCATACGATGTATTATATCTTTGATACAAAAAACAACCTTCTTTATGATTATGAAGGCAGTGAGATAGTACAAGCTGATAAGCAGATGGTATGGTCTAAATTCTTAAAAGATGAAAAAGATATTCCAAAAGGAGAAATCTTTAAAAAAGGCAATGTTCAATTGATGTGGTACCCTTTTGATTGATTCTTTGTGACATTCATCATCTTGTAAAACAAATAGCATCCTAATTTTATAGAAACAAGAAAAGTGCCTTTTCAGGCACTTTTCCGCTATATTCATGCAGTTAGTTTTCCCCTAGTAAATTAATTATTCCTACTGATCTATCATAATCATCTTTATGTACATATATTCGATACTGACAACTGACAGTTGGATTTCCATGTCCTGAACCAAATACGGTATTTGTACCAGTATCTGTTTTTATATAATAAGGAATATTATTTGCTGCCAACAGACTTCGAATCTGTGCCTGTTGTTCCATAGAATACGTAGAAATCAGTTCTTTTCTATTAAATATTGTAATCATTTTTCTGTACCTCCTATTCTTTCTTTTCTTCAATATATCATTCTCTTTATGAGGATTCAATATCTTTAAGATAATGAGGGTATTTTTATTTCTAAGCTTAACAACAAAACTACCATTTAGAGATAAAAAGAAAGCTATTTTCTTCCCTAGAAATGGATTAATATGTAGAGCAGTGAAAATTAAGGAACCTTTGATCTAGATATAGAATTAGATTTATTGATAAAAGATAGACAATTTAAATTAAAACTGTCATCAAAGTGTAAGATAAGAGAATTCGACCAACATTTCAGGAAATGCAACACTAAATTCTTAGGTTATATTTATCACCAATAAACAAAAAACAATAAACTAGACGCTTGAAAATCAGCGTCTTTTCTTATAAAATACCAAAATTTATTCTGAATTACATCTATACAGAAAAAGTGCCTTTTCAGGCACCTTTTATGTTATATATATACTTCTTAGTTTTTCCCTAATAAACGGAACATATTTTTCTTATAAACTTCTACACCTGGCTGGTTAAATGGATTAATATCTAACAAATAACAAGTCATTGCACAAGCTCTGAAGAAGAAATAGCACATATATCCAAAGCTTTCTGCACTCATATCGTCCATTGTAAGAATTAAATTTGGAACTCCACCAGTTACTTCGTGTGCTTCCAATGTTCCCTGACAAGCCATTTTATTTACCCAGTCAACAGATTTTCCAGCTAAATAATTCATGCCATCTGCATTTTCAGGATCACTTGGGAAAGTTAAATCTTTCATAGGTTTATCTACTAACAATAAAGTTTCATATAAAACTTTCTTACCTTCCTGAATAAACTGCCCCAAAGAGTGTAAATCTGTTGAGAAATTTGCACTTGTAGGAAGATTTCCTTTTTCTTCTTTTCCTTCACTTTCTCCAAACAATTGTTTCCACCATTCCGCAACCATGGTCATCTGTGTTTCATAGCTTACAAGCATTTCCACATTTTTACCTTGATTTTCTAAAATTCTACGACATACGGCATATGCATAGGCATCATTTTTTGTTAAATCTGGATCTGCCATATCATCATATGCTTTTTTCAATCCATTCATGATCGCATCAATATCAATTCCAGCTACGGCAATTGGGAATAAACCAACTGGAGTAATCACAGAGAAGCGTCCTCCAATATCATCAGGGATGACAAATGTTTCATACCCTTCTTTATCCGCAATCGCTTTTAAAGTTCCTCTTGCTTTATCTGTTGTTGCGACAATACGTTTACAAGCTTCTTCTTTTCCATATTTTTCTTCCATAAACTGTTTCAAGAAACGAAATGCCAAAGAAGTTTCTGTTGTTGTTCCTGATTTAGAAATAACGTTAACACACACTTCTTTATCTTTGATATAATCCAATACCTGTGCAATATAAGAAGATGAGAATGTATTTCCTAAAAAGATCATTTCTACTTTATCTTTACTGTAAAGCCCATTGATCATTTCAATCGCAGCACGTGCTCCTAAATAAGAACCACCGATTCCACATACAACACATACTTCACATTTGTTTCGAATTTCTGCAGCTACTGTTTTAATTTTTTCAAATTCTTCTTTATCATAATTGTTTGGCCATTCTACCCATCCAACAAAATCATTTCCTTTTCCTGTTTTGTTCATCAATGCTTCATGATGAGCATTTACTTTATCCTGATAAGATAAGATGTCCTCTTTCAAAAACGCATGTTTTGTGTCTAATTTCATCATAATTTTAATCTCCTTACTTTATGAAACAGCTTCATTGATCCACTCCGGTAGCTTTTCTGCCAAAGATGAAAATCCTATTTTCATTTCCGGAAGTTCTTGAATGATGCGGCTTTTTCCAAACGAACGCGGTTTCTTTTTTGCTACAGCTTTTAAAGATAAACGAAAGTGTGTATTGTCTTCATCCACATCCAGAATCTTAACCCTAACACGCTGATTAATTTTTACATAGGTATGTACATCACGTACAAAGCGCTCACTAATTTCTGAAATATGAATCAATCCGTTATGTTGACTGTCCAAATAAACAAAAGCCCCATAAGGTTTGATACCCGTAATAACACCTTCCACTATTTCTCCTACCATGTAGCGCATATGACCACCTCGCTTCATTCTTATTTATTATACCACGATATCCCTTATTAGAAAAAGACCATAGGACAAATTATCAAAAAAGATATATCTCTATTTCCATTTTCAATTTATAATAGAATTAGAAAAGGAGATGTCATTATGATAAAAAAGTATAAAGAAACATATCCTACTATTCATGATTCCTGCTTTGTTGCAGAAAATGCTGTCGTTATTGGAAAGACAACGATACAGGAAGGAAGCAGTGTATGGTATCACAGCGTCATTCGCGGCGATAGTGATGAAATTTACATAGGAAAGGATACAAACATCCAAGACAACTGTACCTTACATACTGATTTACATCATACGTTGTACATTGGAAATCGTGTAACGATTGGTCATCAGGCCATCGTACATGGGGCACATATAGAAGATGAAGTATTGATTGGTATGGGAGCTATTATTTTAAATGGGGCACATATTGGAAAACACAGTATCATTGCGGCTGGTGCGCTTGTCCCTGAAAATATGATAATTCCTGAAAACAGTGTTGTTATGGGATGTCCTGCAAAAATAAAAAAAGAAATCACTCAAGAACAGATAGAAAGCATTTTACACAATGCGAAACACTATAAAGAGTTAGGACAGGAATACAAAGAAATGGAGGATACACAATGTTAGAACCAAAACAAGAATTTATTAATTTACGTGTAAACAAATGCAAAGAAGCATTAGAAAAGCAGCATATCAAAACATATATTACAGAAAACAAAGAAGAAGCCAATCAGCTGGTAAACAGTTTAATTGAAGATCATAGCCTTGTTTGTGATGGTGGTTCTATGAGTCTTCAGGAATGTGGCATTATTGAAACTTTACATCACCGTAACATAACCTTCCACTCTCACAGCGATCCTGCAATGAGCAAACAGGAAAGTGATGAAGAGGCACGAAAAGCTTTTTATGCAGATACGTTTCTATGCAGTGCCAATGCGATTACCATGAAAGGAGAACTTATCAATGTTGATGGTCATGGAAATCGTGTGAGTGCGATGATCTTTGGACCTAAACAAGTCATTATTGTTGCCGGATATAATAAAATCGTAGAAGATGAACAAAGTGCTATACAGCGGATACGTACGATTGCTGCTCCTGCAAACTGTATGCGTTTAAATAAAAAAACACCATGTCGTTTTACAGGCAGCTGTACACAGTGTTATAGTGAAGATCGTATATGTTCCAGTTATGTAAAAATAAATTACGATAAAGAAGATCGTCTTCGTGTAATTTTAGTAAAAGAAAACTTAGGGTATTAAAAAAGGGCAATCGCCCTTTTTCAATCCTGTGCAAGTACAACTTCAACAATACCCTCTACTTCATCCATCAAAATCGCTTCAATACCATCTTTTAAAGTATCTCCAATAGACATACAGCCAACACATGCGCCAAGCATACGTACTTCTACGATTCCATCTTTAAAAGACACAAATTCCACATCTCCACCATCTCTTTGGATATAAGGGCGAATCTTTTCAATTACTTTTTTAATTTCTTCTTCTTTTGTCATCATATAAACCTCACTAACTGTAAAATAACGGATATAGAAGCAATGGCAAAATAGCCCCTAAAACTATACCGCCAATAACTTCTACATATTTATGTCCAAGTACACTTTTCAATCTTTCCTGATAAATAGGATCTGAAAATTTTAAGCCTTTCATTTCTTCCAAATCACTAATCAGCTGCTTTGTAAGCTGAATATTTTTTCCAGCATAATAGCGCACATTGGCTGCATCATATACAACAATAAAACTAAACACGCAGGTAATCGCAAACAAAGCAGAATCAAATCCTTCACTTAAGCCAATCGAAATACTTAATGCTGTTACTGTTGAACTATGAGAGCTGGGAAAACCGCCGCTTGCTATACATTGATGCACATCAAATTTCTGTGTTCGCATATACAAAACAATCGGCTTTAAAACCTGTGCTATTACATTTGCCAGCAAAGATACGACAAGCGGATATATGGAATGCATTTCATCACCTCATTTTCAACAATTTCTATACTAATAGTATAACACATATGTATACTTTCTAACAATCACACAAAAAGCAGAAAATCCAGATAAGAATTACTTTTTATCTGGATGATCTTTTTTATATTCTTTATATAAATCAGAATAGCTGCCGCAAGAACTGCAGCTATTAGAACTGCATCCTGAACAATTACTTTTCTTAGATCGTGTTGCCTTAAACGCAATCACCAATGCGATGATAATTACGATACTGACGATAATATCTGCAGGATTCATTTTATCACTTCCTAACTATAGTATATGAAAGTTTTATCCTTTTGTCATCCCAAAAGAAGTGTTCCCAGCTGATAAATCACAAATGCCGTAATATAAGCGATTCCAGTTTGATAACATGCTGTAAAGATTGCCTGTTTCAAAGAACCAAGTTCTCTTCTGGTAGCTGCAAATGCTGCCACACATGGCATGTACAAAACCGTAAAACACAAAAATGCAAAAGCAGATACAGGGGTAAATATTTGTTGAAGCGCAGCACTTAATCCTGCATCACTTGTTGTATTGGTTAATACCGATAACGTTGATACAACACTTTCTTTGGCAGTAATACCCGTTACCAAGGCAGTCGATGCTCTCCAGTCATCAAAACCTAACGGCGCAAAAATATGTGCCAGCCCAGAACCAATGGTAGCCAGAATACTTTGTGATGAATCGCTAACATAGTTAAATGACATATCAAAACTTTGTAAGAACCAAATCAATACGGATGCGATAAAAATAATGGTAAAAGCTTTACGAAGGAAATCTTTTGCTTTTTCCCATATATGTAAGAATACACTTCTAGGCTGTGGAATACGATACGCTGGAAGTTCTAATACAAAAGGAACCGGATCTCCCTGAAATATGGTAGATTTTAATAATAAGGCAGAAAGAATTGCCACTAAAATTCCTATAAGATATACACTAATTAAAATAAGAGCTGTATAGTTTGGAAAAAAAGCAGCTGTAATCATACCATAAATAGGAAGTTTTGCACTGCACGACATAAATGGAGTAACAACGATCGTCATTTTACGATCTCTTTCACTGCTTAACGTTCTTGCGGACATGATTGCAGGAACACTGCATCCAAAACCAATTAACATCGGCACAAAACTTCGTCCGCTTAATCCAATTTTACGTAATGCTTTATCCATGACAAACGCAACTCGTGCCATATAGCCACTATCTTCCAGTAAAGATAAAAAGAAAAATAATACGACGATAACAGGAAGGAAAGACAATACGCTTCCTACCCCCTGACAAACTCCATCAATCAAAAGAGCACGCAGCCATTCACTAATATTCCATGACACAAGAAGATCATTAAATGAGGGAATCGTCCAATCAATTCCCTGCTCCAGCAAAGCCTGCAAATTTCCACCAATTGGTCCAAATGTTAAATAAAAAATACATAGCATAATAAGAAGAAACAAAGGAATCCCCAGATATTTATGTGTTAAGATACGATCTAGTTTTTCACTTCTTTCCTGTGCATAACTTTTATTCTTTTTATTTACACAAACTGCTACGACTTCTTCGATATAAGAATAGCGCATATCTGCTAAAGCAGCCTCTCGATCGGTATGCAGGGCATCTTCCATGCTGGAAACGATCTTTTCAATAATATCCAAATCATCTTTATGCAAAGACAACTCTTTCTGCATTGGTTCATCCCCTTCTACCAGTTTCGTAGAAGCAAAACGAGTAGGATAACCTGCTTCCTTTGCATGATCTTCTATGATATGAGCAATCGCATGAATCGCACGATGCACTTCCCCTTTACAAAAGTCAGGATTTGGAATCTCTTTTTTCTGCACTTCTTTTTTCATGACAGAAATCAAATCATCAATTCCTTCATTTTTACTTGCGGAAATCGGAACCACAGGAACTTTTAAATAGGCAGACAGTTTTTCCACATCAATACTATTTCCGCTTTCTACCACTTCATCCATCATATTCAACGCAATAACCATAGGACATTGCAGTTCCATCAACTGAAGAGATAAATATAAGTTACGTTCAATATTTGTCGCATCAACAACATTTACAATCAATTGCGGATGCTGCTTGACAATAAAATCCCTCGTTACAACTTCTTCACTTGTATAAGGAGATAGCGAATAAATCCCTGGCAAATCAACAAGTACAGCAGAAGAAAAATTACGAATCTTTCCTGTTTTTTGTTCCACTGTAACACCGGGAAAATTACCTACATGCTGATTACTTCCTGTTAAGCGATTAAATACAGTCGTTTTCCCGCAATTCTGATTACCAGCTAAGGCGATTGTAATATCTGCCATCATTCCACCTCCGCTACTTCAATTTTTGCAGCATCATCTAAACGAAGTGTCAAAACATAGCCACGTAAATATAATTCCATCGGATCTCCCATAGGAGCAATTTTATTTACTTTTACATGGGTTCCAGGTGTAAGTCCCATATCTAAAAGTCTTCTTCTTAAAGCCCCTTCTCCACCAACGGTTTTAATGATACCAGATTTTCCTGGCTGAATTGTATTTAAAGATGTCATATACATCAACTTCTTTCTGTCTGTTAGCCCAGGCTAAGTATAGCAGAATTTTCTCATTTGTCAATAAAGCTAAAAAAAACTTACCTCATAAAAAAAGCACAATGTAAAAACACTGTACTTAAATACAACAGCAAAGTGGATAACATCCTCCACCACAGCACATATTTAGTAAAAGAAGCTGACAGCAGCAGTTAGAGTTAAAAGAACCAAATGGCTGCTGCATATTTTGATAGCGGGCACGTCCCTGCTGCAGCTGTGCATATAACTGGCGATACTGTGGATTAGAGGGATCCATTTCACAAGCTTTTTCTGCTGCCTCCATGGCCGCAATGCTATTGCCCATTCCATAATTCGCAATTGCAAATAGATAATACCAGTCTGCCCCTCTTTCCTGTATATTTACAAGAATATTATAAGCAGCCTGATATTGTCCCATATTCAAATAACTGATAACACTTTGATAATCATTAGAATAAGAGCCCTGCTGATAATTTCCATAGCCTTGCTGATAACTTTGCTGCCAGAAATCATTTCCACCATGTTTTTTCATATCCATGATCTGCTGATAGGCATTTTGAATCTGCTTAAATTTTTCCTCTGCACCCGGTTCCTTGTTTACATCCGGATGATACTGTTTTGCCAAACGGCGATATGCTTTTTTAATATCTTCTTCACTGGCATCTCTTGAAACACCTAATATTCTATAAGGATCCATTCTCTTCTCCTACCCTTGCTTTTTTTACCGTATAATACCTTGCCCAGACACCGGAATACAATATATTTCTTAAAATATCCTCATATTTCAAAATAGGAAGCATTTCAAATGCATCTGCACTTTCCGCAATCAGCATTTCTAAAACAGGCTGTATCCATGTATCCAGTTGTTTTTCATCTTTATTTTTTAATGGATTATACAAATTCTTTTCTTTATCTTTTTTTACATCATCGTATGCATCCAGCAAATAAATAAACCTGCCTAGATAATCTCCCATCTTTTTAAGATAAGGCATCCATGCATCCTCTTTATAACAGCAAATCTCTGCCATAAACTTCCCGCTTAACGCACACATCCTATCTAAATCATCACAGTTTTCTTTTTCCAAAGAGGAACTTTCTTTTAAAGCCTGTATTACGATATCACATTTTTCAGGATACTTCTCATAGACTTTTTGATACTGCCGATGCAGAATTTTCTGAAATGCTTTTGCCTTATAAGAATGCTCATCTTCCCAATCATCCTGACATTTTAAATACGTCAACAAAACCGTCATATCTGCAGCATATGTAATATAAGTATTTTCTAAAACATCTTTTTTATGTGCAGGATGTAGTATACAGCGAATCTTTCTTTCTTTTGTCTTTGGTTCATATAATCCACTTAACAGAATAGCCAGAAATGTCATATCATAATTCAATGCGAGTCGTGAGAATTGTCCAAAACGTTGTTTTAACTGCTGGCATAAGCCACAGTAAAAAGACTGATACGTATCAAAATCTTTTATTTTTAATTCCGGCTTGTTCACAACAACATACCCAAACATAAACCATCTTTCCTTTCTGGCACATCTGCAGTATAGTTTACCCTTTTCCTTTTTAAAATTCAAGATATCCCTTTTAAATAACATGTTTTAACACATTTAAAAAGGATGGGAAATCCCCATCCCTTATGCATCCATATGACGAATATTTACTACATATTCTCCATCCACTACATCTACATCCACAATATCATCTTTTCCTGCATTTCCTTCAATCATCTTTTTCGCAATCAAAGTTTCAATATTACGTTGAATATATCGTTTCATAGGACGAGCTCCAAATACTGGATCTACCCCCTGTGTCGCGATGTTGTAATATACAGCATCACTTACATGCAGCTGGATATCTTTATTTTTCAAACGCTGAGATAATTCGTTCATAAATTTATGAGCAATCTTACCTAGCATATCATCATTCAATGCATTAAATACAACGATTTCATCAATACGGTTAATAAATTCAGGTTTGAAGTATTTCTTTACTTCTTTCATATAGTTTTCCTGCTGGTTTTCTTTATCAAAGGCAAACTGACTTCCTAAATTACTTGTCATGATCAGCAATGTATTCTTAAAGTCAACCGTAACTCCCTTGCTGTCGGTAATACGTCCATCATCCAAAATCTGAAGCAATACATTAAAGACATCTGGATGTGCTTTTTCCACTTCATCAAACAAGATAATAGAATATGGATTTCTACGTACTGCCTCACTTAACTGTCCACCTTCTTCATATCCTACATATCCTGGAGGAGCACCAATTAAACGAGATACACTGTGTTTCTCCATATATTCACTCATATCAATACGAACGATATGACTTTCACTGTCAAACAGCTGTTCTGCCAAAGCTTTCGCAACCTCTGTTTTACCAACACCGGTAGGTCCTAAAAACAAGAAACTTCCAATAGGTCGATTCTCATCTTGAATCTGTGCCTTGCTTCTTAAAATCGCATCACTGACTAATTCTAGTGCTGTATCCTGTCCAATGACACGTTTTTGTAAAGCTTCTTTTAGATGCAGCAGTTTTTGACGTTCACTTTCTACCAATCGAGATACTTCTACTCCTGTCCATCTGGAAACAATTTTCGCAATCAATTCTTCATTAACCGTTTCCTGAATCAAAGCATTTTCATCTTTTGTTTTTTCTGCCTGCTTCTTGATCAACTGTTCCAAATGCGGTATTGTCGCATACTGTAATTTTGCGGCATCTTCATAACGTGCTTCATTTTGTGCCTGTTCCAATTCTAAACGAGCTTTTTCAAGACGAACTTTCGCATCTTTGCTTTCTTCTAATTCTGCTTTTTCATCTTCCCATTTTGTATATAATACATCTTTTTTTGCACGAAGTTCATTTAACTCAGAGCGAATATCTTCCAAACGCTCTTTGGATTTCTTATCTTCTTCTTTCTTTAAAGCTGTCTCTTCAATCTGAAGCTGCATGATCTTACGCTGCAATTCATCCAGTTCCTGCGGCATAGATTCCATTTCTACACGAAGCATTGCACAGGCTTCATCAACTAAATCGATAGCTTTATCCGGCAAGAAACGATCACTTATATAGCGATTGGACATAGTCGCAGCCGCAATCAAAGCTTCATCTAAGATTTTTACTCCATGATAAGATTCAAAGCGATCTTTTAGTCCACGAAGAATACTAATGGTATCTTCTACCGTTGGCTCCTGTACCATTACTTTTTGGAAACGTCGCTCCAGTGCTGCATCTTTTTCAATATATTGACGATATTCATTAAACGTTGTCGCACCAATACAGCGAAGTTCTCCTCGTGCCAGCATAGGTTTCAGCATATTTCCAGCATCCATACTGCCCTCTGTTTTACCAGCACCAACAAGATTATGGATTTCATCAATAAACAAGATAATATTTCCCTGTGCTGCTTTTACTTCTTCCAAAATAGCTTTTAAACGTTCTTCAAATTCTCCTCGATATTTTGCACCGGCAATCAAAGAACCCATATCCAATTCCATCAGTTTCTTATCTTTCAAGCTGCCAGGCACATCACCTTTCATGATACGCCATGCAATTCCTTCTACAACAGCTGTTTTCCCAACACCAGGCTCTCCAATCAGCACCGGATTGTTTTTGGTTTTACGAGATAAGATCTGAATCACTCTTCGAATTTCATCATCACGTCCAATGATAGGATCAATTTTTCCATTTTTAACATCTTCAACTAAATCTCTTCCATATTTGCTTAAAGCCTCTACATTGCTTTCTGCATTTGGAGAATCCATTTTCTTTCCCCCACGACGTTTTAACTCTTCTTCCTTACAGACATCTTCTTTCAAATGAAACTCTTTTACCAATTTCTTTGAGATATAAGATTTGTTAAACATAAGACTGATAAATACACTGGCAACACTTAAATATGTCTCCTGTACACTATCGCTCCACTGCTGTGCCTTTGTAAAAGAAGACACTACTTCATTAGTAAATTGAGGATTTACATTAGAACTTCGTGCCACTCTGCCCATTTCCTCATCAATCATCTGCAAAGCACGTGTTTTATCAATCTGCAAACGTTTTAACAAGCCATCCAATACATCATTTTCAAAAATTGCTTTCAACATTTGTATCGTATCGATACTTGCATGCTGATAACTTTTACAGATTTCCACAGCATGCATAATGACTTCCTGCAGTTTTTCACTCATTTTTTCAAAATTCATGATATCACACTCCTTTTTAGCACTCTATCACTTTGATTGCTAACTGTATTATAACACTTCTTTTAGCACTGTCAATATAAGAGTGCTAAAAAATATATTTTTTTATTTCCTTCTACTATTTTTCACAATCTGCCTCATCCTTATTCTGTTTTTTATGTACTTTATAATCCGCAAACACAACAATTCTAATAACTTATGAGCAGAAAAAAAGCAGAGAATTTCTGCTTTTTACATTATAAATACTTTATTATATCCAGCATATGATCAACGATATGATCAGCAGCACTTTGATCAATATCATATTCATAATCACGATATGCACAAACTTCCATGCCCGCACGAAGAGCTGCTTCAATACCATATACGGAATCTTCTACTGCCATACATTCTGAAGGCTGTAATCCTAATTTTTCAATCGTATGTAAATAAATTTCTGGATTTGGTTTGCTTTCGTCAAAATTCTCTCCGCTTGTAATCACTTCAAAATATTCTTCCAAACCACACTCTTCCAGCATCTTATATATTAATCTTATTGGGCTGCTGCTTGCCAATGCGATACGATATTCATGTTCCTTTAACCAATCTAAAGTTTCCTTTACCTGTGGATTCAATACTTTTCCATAATCATATGGATGCTGCAAATCATATGCTTCATACCCCTCTCGAAAAGCCTCCATTGTCCAGTCTTTTCCCATCAGTTCTGCACTTTTTTCACAAGTTACATCATAAGAAGTACCTATTAAAGATGCAAGAAATTCATCACTTGGCTCCACTTCATTTTCCATCATAAATTCTTTTAAGATACGTAAATTTTCCGGTTCACTGTTTACCAAAACCCCATCCATGTCAAAAACAACTGCTTTTATCATTTTCTTTCCTCCTTGATTTTTTCAATAACTAATACATATGGTGCATCTTTTTTGTTTTGCATACATATCTTCATGACACTGTAATAGCGAGAATGCAAAGTTTTGCACCATGTATCAAAGTAACAGCTTTCCATTTTTCCTTCCTCATGTCCTGGATATAAAGTCAACACAAGTGCTCCATGAACATTCAACAGTTTTAACGCTTTTTCTACTGCTATTTTACTTGTTTCTAGTAATGTTGTAATGTTTTTGTCTCCCTGTGGAAAATATCCAAAATTAAAAATACCTGCCTGATAAGATGTGACATATGTATCACAATGCTCATGCCCATCAAGAATACAATCAACTTTTTCAAGACAATTTTCCTGTGCCAGCAGGGTTTCTGTAATCTTCTTTGCCTGTGGCTGAATATCAAATGCATATACATGAGAAATTTCTTTTTGTTTTGCTAAAAATAGCGTATCAAATCCTTGTCCCATTGTAAAGTCTACACATACACAATTTTCTATGAAATACGTTTTTAGTATATCATGCGTAATTTCTACAATTTTTTTCATAGAATCTCCTTTTCATTTTTATCATCATCATTATATAATAATTATGAGGTAAAAACCATGAATAACACGATTCCACATGATGTTTCTTCTATAATGAAGATTTTAGAAAATAACAAATATGAGATATGGCTGGTTGGCGGCTGCGTTCGTGATATGTTAATGAACAAATCCTGCAATGATTATGATCTAACAACGAATGCAACACCTGAAATCATGCAATATCTTTTTCATAATCATGGATATAAAACAATAACAACAGGTAGTAAACATGGCACCATAGGTGTTCTTTGTAATAATAAAATTGTAGAAATTACGACATATCGAACAGAACAAAATTATCAAAGCCATCGCTATCCCGGCAGCATAACGTATACATCTTCTTTAGAAGAAGATCTGAAGCGAAGAGATTTTACAATGAATGCGATTGCCTGGCATCCTGAAAAAGGATTTGTTGACCCTTTTCAAGGTATAGAAGATATTAAAAACAAACAAATCCGATGTGTAGGAAATCCTCACAAGCGTTTTGAAGAAGATGCTTTACGTATTCTAAGAGCTTTACGTTTTCATTGCACACTGCACTTCTCTATCGAAAAAAAGACAGAAGAGGCTTTGCGAAAAAGCGTTTCTTTGTTAACCTATATTTCAAAAGAGCGAATACGAAATGAATTTAATAAAATGCTGATGGGAGAATTATGCAATACATTAAACATGTTAAAAGAGAATTATGTTTTACCTTATATTCTTCCAGGTTACGAATCACTTTATGATCACACACAGCCTACCCCATGGCATTGTTATGATATATTTACACATACAGACATTGCTTTAAATCATACAATTGGTTATCCACTCGAAAGCAAACTCGCTATTGTTTTTCATGATTTAGGAAAGATCGAGTGCGAAATTATAGATAAACAAGGAATTGCTCACTATAAACATCATGCCCTTATTAGTGAACAAAAAGCAAAACAGTATATGCAAGATTTAAAATATGATAAAAAAACAATTCAAAAAGTATGTACACTTATTCGTTATCATGATACCTACATCACACTGGATAAAGCATGTTTAAGAAAATTTCTTTCCTATTTTAATTATGATTTTTCCTTTGCAAGACAAGCACTAGACATACAGCTGGCAGATGATCATGCCAAAAATCAAGAAAAAGTAAAAGAAAAGATTGTAATCATACTACAAGGCAAAAACATGCTTCATCTAATGGAACAGCAACATGATTATGTTACCAAAAAAGAATTAGACATAAATGGAAATGATCTTATCCGTTTAGGATATAGTGGAAAACAAATACAGGAACAACTAGATATTCTCTATAAGTACGTAATGGAAGACCCTGCAAGAAATAAGAAAGAAATTCTAATTTCTTATTTGAAATCTTCTGACTTCTTCATTTCCTAAAGAAAAAGTGCTATACTTAAAAAGTTGTTAAAAAGAAGTTTTGGAGGTTTGTATGTATATCTTGTTTTTTATCATTAGTTTTTCTGCTTCTATCATAGGTGCAATCTGTGGCATTGGTGGAGGAATCATCATTAAACCTGTCATGGATGCCTTTGGTGTATTAGATGTATCTGTTATTAATTTTTTATCTGGATGTACCGTTTTATCAATGACGACATATTCCGTTTGTAAAAGTCTTATCGCAAAAGATTCATCCATCAATATGAAACTTGGAACTCCTTTAGCAATCGGTGCTGCCATCGGAGGACTAGCAGGAAAAGAGTTATTCACTTATGTAGCTTCTTTATTTGAAACTCCAAATACAGCAGGAGCTGTACAGGCTTTTATCTTAATGCTGATCACATTAGGAACTTTGCTTTATACGATAAAAAAAGATTCTATTCATACACATCGAGTAACTAATTTATTCCTATGTTTAATCATAGGTTTCATACTGGGATGTATTTCCTCTTTCCTGGGTATTGGAGGAGGTCCTATTAATCTTGTTGTCTTATACTTCTTCTTTACGATGGGTACAAAAGAAGCTGCACAAAATTCTTTATATATCATTTTATTTTCACAGGGAACAAGTACATTAAGAAGTCTATTTACAACTAACCTTAGTCAGATAAGCATCTTCTTGCTTGCTGGAATGGTTATCTGTGGAATACTGGGTGGTATCTTTGGACGTAAGATCAACAAGAAAATCAATGAAGCCATGGTTGATAAATTGTTTATCGGTTTAATGATCGTTATTATATTTATCAATATATACAATATTTATCATTTCTTATCTATGTAAAAGAAAAGAAACATAATTCCTGCGTTAAGCAATACAGGAAACTTATGTTTCTTTTTTATTTATCTTTGATATACAACTTTTCCATTAATGATCGTATAATCTACCTTTGTTAATGAGTCTAAAATAGATCCATCACAAATGACAATATCTGCATCTTTTCCTGCTTTTAAACTTCCTAAACGATTATCTAACCCTAAAATTTTAGCTGGATTAATAGTAATTGCCTCTAAAGCTTCTATTTCTTCCATCCCAGCTTTCATAGCTAATCCTGCACACAAAGATAAGTATTCCTGTGGAATTACAGGAGAATCTGTTGTAATAGCCACTAATACGCCTTCATCCATCAATGTTTTTGGTGTTGTAAATGATTTGTTTGCTAATTCAAACTTACTTTTATGTGTTAAGGCAGGACCTACAATTGCAGGATATCCACTTTCTTTTATCTTCTCTTTAATCACTTCTCCATCTGTACAATGATCCAAAGTAACATCAATGTCAAATTCTTTCGCAATACGTATAATTGTTAATATATCATCAGCACGATGCGCATGACATTTCAAAGGAATTTCTTTTTTTAATACTGGAATCATTGCTTCTAACCTCATATCATATGCAGGTGTATTTCCTGCATTTCTTCGTGCACTCTCTTTCTTTTCCATATATTCTTTTGTTTTATATAAAGTTTCCCTTAAAAGAGCCGCAATATTCATTCTAGTCTTAATTTTAGATTCCTGATATACACGTTTTGGATTTTCACCAAAAGCACACTTCATGGCAACTGGATTTTTAATAACCATATCATCTATACAGTTTCCATAGGTTTTATAAACCATAAAAGTTCCACCAATGACATTGGCACTGCCAGGTCCTGCAGCAACTGTAGTAACACCTGCTTCACATGCATGACGTATTGTTTCATCCATTGGATTACAGCCATCAATCGCTCTTACATGAGGTGTAACAGGATCACTGCTTTCATTGACATCATTTCCTTCCATGCGAATAGACGACTCTTCCATTCCTAAATGACAATGTGCCTCTACAAGACCAGGATACACATATTTATTAGTCGCATCAAGAACATCCTCATCTTCTAATTGTTCCAAATGCGCACCTATTTCACTAATATGCCCATCTAAAATTCGAATATCCCCAATAAAAATTTCTCTGTTTTCCATCGTATAGATTTTACCATTTTTAATTAACATAAGATTCCCTTCTTTCTTTGAAATCTATTATATTCCTTTTGACGCAGATATACAATTTTACATATCTTAGTTTTAACAACATTTAACTGTCTGATTTCAAAACTAACGATTTACTATACAAAAAAGGGGGATATGATCCCCCAATAATAAACAAATATAAGATTTTCTACTTAAATGCTTTTTTAAACTTCTCAAAAGGAGATTCATGCCCTTTTTTACTACGAAGTTTTTCATATAAATCTTTTTCTTCTCTGGTAATCTTTGTTGGAATTTCAACACGTACTTCTACATATTGATCTCCCTGCTGTCCACGTGGAGATTTTACACCTTTTCCTTTTAAACGGAACTGCTGTCCATATTGCGTTCCTGCAGGAATGGTAAGCTCTACATCCCCATATACAGTTGGAACATCAATTTTACATCCTAACACAGCATCAACAGCACTAATAGGAATAGAAATTCGAATATCATTTCCATCACGAACAAATTGTTTATGACGTCCAACTAAGATTTCAATATACAAGTCCCCATTAGGACCTCCATTAATTCCACGTTCTCCTTTATTTGGAACACGTACCTGCTGACCAGACTGAATACCTGCAGGAATCTTGATATCCAATTTCACACGTTTATGTTCATAACCTTTTCCACCGCATTTTGAACATTTATGCAAAATTTTCTTTCCGGTTCCATTACAGTCAGGACATACAGACTGTGACTGGAACACTCCAAATGGTGTACGCTGCTGTGTCGTTACTGTACCACTTCCTCCACAGCGAGAACATGAGGTAATATCTGATTTTGATCTAGCCCCTGTTCCAGAACATTCTTCACAAGGCTCATCAACTTCCAGCGTAATTGTTTCAGTTCTACCAAAAATTGCGTCCATGAAATCAATACGCATCTGCATGAAACGATCATTTCCTTTACGAGGTCCTGTATTGCTTCGACGACTTCCACCGCCAAAACCTCCTCCAAAGAAAGACCCAAAAATATCACCAAAATCTTCAAATCCTCCAAAGCCTTGTCCACCAAAGCCCTGTGCACCATCCATACCTGCAAAACCAAACTGATCGTATGTTGCTTTCTTTTGAGGATCACTTAAAACTTCATAAGCCTCATTAATTTCTTTAAATTTTGCCTCTGCATCCGGTTCTTTGTTTATATCCGGATGGTATTTTTTCGCCATCTTACGATAGGCTCTTTTTATCTCATCATCACTTGCACCTTTGCTAAGCCCAAGGACTTCATAATAATCTCTTTTTTCACTACTCATTCGGATCACCCTCCTATGGAGTTATCTTATCTTTCTTGTCGTTTATTACAGATGATAAATTCTCCACTTTCTTCCTATAAAACGTTACTACCCGACTTGAGGCAGTAACATCACAAAACCTAGTGCAAGCACTAGGCAATGTGATGAATTGCTAATTTATTTTTTCTCTTCAAATTCAGCATCTACAACATTATCATCGTTGTTTGTTCCTGTATTTGCATCTGCTCCCTGAGCAGCCTGCTGTTGATACATCTGTGCACTTGCTGCCTGTGCTGCTTTTTCCAATGCATCTAATTTTTCTTTTACGGCAGCCATATCATTTTCATCTAATGATTTCTGCAAGTCATCGCGAAGTTTCTGTGTTTCTTCTTTCTGTTTTGCATCAATCTTATCACCATTATCAGCTAGCATTCCATCAATCTGTGCGATGAATCCTTCTGCACGGTTTCTTAAATCGATTTCTTCTTTACGTTTTTCATCTTCTGCTTTGTGTTCTTCAGCTTCACGTACCATACGATCGATTTCTTCATCACTTAAACCAGAAGTATTCTGAATTGTGATAGACTGTTCTTTACCAGTACCTTTATCTTTTGCAGATACATGTACGATACCATTAACGTCAATATCGAAAGTAACTTCAATCTGAGGAACTCCACGACGAGCAGGAGCAATTCCATCAAGTTTGAACATACCTAATTCTTTATTGTCGTTAGCCATTGGACGTTCACCCTGAAGTACACGAATATCTACAGCTGGCTGGTTATCTGCAGCAGTTGAGAAAATCTGTGATTTACTTGTAGGAATTGTTGTATTACGAGGAATTAGAACGGTCATAACTCCACCCATTGTTTCAATACCTAAACTTAATGGTGTAACATCTAACAACAATACATCTTTTACATCACCCTGGATAACTCCACCCTGAATAGCAGCACCCATAGCTACAACTTCATCCGGGTTTACAGAACGGTTTGGTTCTTTTCCTAATACGTTTTTAACAGCTTCCTGAACAGCTGGAATACGAGTAGATCCACCTACTAACAATACCTGGTGAATATCATTTTTTGTAAGTCCAGCATCACGAAGTGCGTTACGAACTGGTTCCATTGTACGATCTACCAAGTGTTTTGTCATTTCATCAAATTTAGCACGAGTTAATGTTGCTTCAAAGTGAAGAGGTCCATCAGCTCCAGCAGAGATAAATGGCAATGAAATCTGTGTCTGTACCATTCCACTCAAATCTTTTTTCGCTTTTTCACCAGCTTCTTTTAAACGCTGCATTGCCATTGCATCTTTTGACAAGTCAACACCATTTTCTTTCTTGAATGTATCTACCATCCAGTCAACAACAACGTTATCAAAGTCATCTCCACCTAAGTGTGTATCTCCATTTGTAGATAATACTTCAAATGTTCCGTCTGCAAGTTCCAAAATAGAAACGTCAAATGTTCCTCCACCTAAGTCATATACAAGAACTTTCTGTTCTTTATCTGTTTTATCAATACCATAAGCAAGTGCTGCTGCCGTTGGTTCGTTGATAATACGTTCTACTTCCAATCCAGCAATTTTACCAGCATCTTTTGTTGCCTGACGCTGTGCATCATTAAAGTATGCAGGAACAGTAATAACGGCTTTATCAACTTTTTCTCCTAAATAATCTTCTGCATATCCTTTCAGATACTGAAGGATCATAGCTGAAATTTCCTGTGGAGTATACTGTTTTCCTTCCAACTCTACTTTTTCATTCGTTCCCATCAAACGTTTTACAGAACTAATTGTATTTTTGTTAGTAACTACCTGACGTTTTGCAGCATCACCAACGATACGTTCTCCATTTTTATAAGCTACAACAGATGGAGTTGTACGATTTCCTTCTGGGTTTGTAATTACTTTACATTCCCCACCATCCATAACAGATACACAGCTATTTGTTGTTCCTAAGTCAATACCAATAATTTTACTCATAATATATATCCTCCTTTATTCACTTACCTTAACAAGGGTAGCACGTAATACACGATCTTTTAACATATAACCTTTCTGTAACACTTCCACAACCATTCCAGGCTCTACACCTTCTACAGCTTCCTGCATCAATGCCTGATGGAAGTTTGGATCAAATGGTTTATCCTGTGCTTCAATTTCTTTTACACCTTCGTTATTCAAAATATGAATCAACTGCTGATAAATCATTTCAAATCCTTTTACATAATTCTTCAAATTTGGATCTTCCACATTGGTTGCCAATGCTCGTTCCAAGTTGTCAATAACTGGCAGCACCTCTGTCGCAAATCCCTGAATACGATATTTTCGTACATTGTCAGCCTCTGCCTGTAAACGTTTCTTTAAATTTTCTGCATCGGCATAAGCCTTAAAGTAGGCATTTTTACTAGCTGCAAGTTCTTCCTTCAGTTTCGCAACCTCTTCTTCCAGCTCTTCAATTCTTTTTTTCTTGAAAAGCTTGGATGATTTTTTTTCTTCTTTATTTGTTTCTACATTTTCTGTTTCTTCTACATTTGCATCTTCCTTTGCTACTTCTTCACTTGATGCCTGTGCAGTTTCTTCTTTTACTTCTTCTTTAATTTCTTCCTGTACATTTTTTTCTTCCTGCATACTGACCTCCTTATTCTTCCTGTCGATACATATCTTCCAACACTTTACTCATATATTCCATTAAGGCAACTACACGATTGTACTGCATCCTTGTTGGACCAACAATCATCAGTTCTCCTTCTTCTTTGTCATTCATTTTAAATCGGCTGGAAACAACTGCTACATTGTCCATTTGAATCAAATTGTTTTCTCCGCCAATTTCAATCGCCACATTTCCTTCATGATTTGCAATCTGTCGAAATAAAGAGCTATCCTCCAGCATTTTCATCAATTCTTTCAGTTTTTCAATATCCGCAAATTCCGGCTGATATAACATATTAGATTGCCCACTGCAGTACACATGTTCACTTGCAAATTTCATAAATGCACTAACGAATGCTTCAAACAGCACTTCATGACGGGCAACATGAGAAGCTATCAAAGGTTCAATTTCCTTCATTCTCTCAACAACATTGCAAATTGGCGTTCCGACTAGCTTATCATTTAAAATATTACAGCAAGTTTTAATATCCTCTAAGCTAACATCCGCTTGAAAATGAAATGTCTTATTCTCCGTATGTCCATGGTCGGTAATAAATACTGCCACAGCACTTCTTTCTGTTAATGGAAACAGCTGTACATGCTGCAGTGTCTGATATCTGCTTTCCGGTCCAAGCACAACAGAAGTTAGCGATGTCATCTGCGATAAGATTTCACAGCTTTTCTTAACAACTTCATCCATGGAAAAATGTCTTTGACGAAAAACTTCCTGCAGGGAATCTTTGATTCCTTCATCCAATTGCTTTTCCATTAGATTTTCAACATAGAAACGATATCCTTTGCTGCTGGGAATTCTTCCACTGGAAGTATGTGTTTTTTCTAACAATCCCATTTCTTCTAAGGCTGCCATTTCATTTCGGATGGTAGCACTTGAACAGGAGAAATCCAAGAGATCAATCAAACGCTTGGAACCGACAGGCTCTGCTGTTTTGGTAAATTCATCCACAATTGCTTTGAATATCGCAATCTGTCTATTTGTTAACAGCATCTCTCTCACTCCCTCTAGCACTCCTACCTTATGTCTGCTAATAGTATACGTCAATTCGTTAGCACTGTCAACACCTGAGTGCTAATATTTTTGTTATTTTTTTGCAAACCCTTTAAAATCAATGGTTTGCAGTATCTTATTTCTTTTGAAATTGTGATTTTTTCTGTTTTGACACCAATTTGACACCAATTTTTCTTTTTATGGTGTCAAGCATTTAACACCATACTATCTAGTCTTGCAATCTCATTTTCAATCCTTGTCAGCTCTCCAATATGGTTGTACACTTCCATTGTTACATCTATATGAGCGTGTCCCATAATATATTGAAGAACTTTTACGTCCA
Source organism: Amedibacterium intestinale (assembly GCF_010537335.1). Lineage (NCBI taxonomy): Bacteria > Bacillati > Bacillota > Erysipelotrichia > Erysipelotrichales > Erysipelotrichaceae > Amedibacterium > Amedibacterium intestinale. Next base: position 231,746 of record NZ_AP019711.1, on the reverse strand, counting down.
TACGGCACTCTGCCATTCTGGTACAAGCTGTGTGACGCATTACATGAGCTGAAAACTTTGGTAACAGCTCTGCTTTCCTATGCTCTTTTTTTGCTCTCTCTACTTCGGTTTTGTTATATGCGTCTACAATGTTATATAAAACACTATTTACGCCATTCGGCATAAGCGGTCTGCCCGATTTCGCTGTAAAGACAAACCCCGAATACCCGTCCACCTCAATGCTCTTATCCTTTGCAAGCATGAAATTGATTTTCCTTTGTTCCTCAAAGGCTTTTGCAACTTCTTGTGTCATAGGTATAATACGAATACCCGACTCCGTTTTTGGTGTTGAGATATGGAACTTGCAACCGTCGCCTAAATTCTTATAAATGAGCTGGTGGTCTACATTAACCGTTTTTGCCTTGATGTTTATATCTTTCCATGTAAGACCAATAAGCTCCCCACACCTTAACCCTGTACCAATCATTATGGTAAACATAGGATAATATGTGTTATAGACATTGCTCTGTTTTACAAACTCCATAAAATTTTCTTGTTGAGAAACTGTTAAGGCTTCTTTTTCCTCTGCTGGTTTTCCATAATCGCTAATGGAACTTTTTGCAGGGTTCTTTCGGATAATATCATCATCAACAGCCATTTCTAACGCAGGATAAAGCAGGTTGTGAATATACTTGATTGTAGAATAAGCATATCCAGCTTTGGAAAGTTTCGCATAATATGCTTTAATATGTGAGGGTAAAAGCTGAACAACTTTAATATTTCCAATCTCGCCTTTTACTCTGTTTTCCCAAGCACGAACATAACTAACTCTTGTAGTATCAGCCAACTCACGAGTTGCCATATAACGCTCAAATAACGTGTTGAGCGTCATTTTTTTGATTGCTCCGTCTGTCAATATGTTATCTTCCATATCCTTTGCAATCTGCTTCTCTTTTTCTCGAAGCTCTGGTAAATCTTGTGCATAGACTGTCAATCTCTTGCCTGTTCTTACATCTGTATAACGATAACTGTATCTTCCATCATTACGCCAGTTTTCGCCCTCTCTTAATTTTCTTCCTTTTGGGTCTTTTCTACTAATTGCCATGAGAACCATTCCTTTCTGAAAAAGCCTCTTTTCTTGTTCTCACAGCGTGCTTTGTCCTTTCTTATTATACTACACACGCCAGAGAACATAAATAGAAAATCGCTCTATTCTTCCAAATATAACAAGTATTTCTTGACTTTTTCTATGGAATAAAGAACCCTGCGACCTATCACAATTTTTGCTCCTGCCTGCTCACCAATCTTTCTTGCAGTAGCACGACCACAAGATAACATAGCAGACAGTCCCTCTATATCAACAGCAATCGGCTGTTCCGTTGCTCTTATCTTCGTTTTATTCATATTCCAACACCTTACCTCGCTGGAACATCACATCATTTAACACATCAGTATTTAACATAATGTAACACCCCCTTTACTGTGTGTCTATTTTATAAGTTACATAAGCAGGCAGACGGCTTTGGAAAGCTCCGTTAGTATCTCAACTATTCCCATTCTTGTGGGCAGAACCGCACCATGCGGACGTATCATTATTCTGTGAAGATAGGTCATGGCAAAACGACTTTTCCAACAGTCGCTCTCGGATCACTGCGTGGGTCGCTCGCTTTCTTTTGAAAAGGTCGTGGCGTACAGTCCCCGTGGCTCGCTATCTCACAAACGTATCTGTCTGCTTTATTCAGTTGTCAAAGAACTATCGGCTATCCAGCCCATTAAAACCAACTTTCAGATTTTGGTTTTAATAGAATGACAAGTGAAGTGGCAGGAAAGGGGGGGACGTGCCAGACTTCACTTGTATGTACTACATTACTACAATTTCAAAATTCATCAGCATATCAAGTAACGCTATCTGAACTCTGTTTTTTAATTCAGCGTCAACTACCATGCAGACGTTACCGTATTCATCATACAATTTACGCAGGCAAAGTTTAGAAATGTAACCGTCATAAAATTTCATAACAGTTTCAATCGCTTCTGGGTCGCCCTCTGTTGCTGATAAAATAACCTCAAAAGGCAGATGTTCATATTTCTTCATTTGCGTTCCTCCATAATTTTTCTCATTGCTTCAAGTGTTTTTGTTCTGTGATACTGAACGTTAGAACGGGGAATTTTAATAAATTCGCTGATTTCACTATCCGACATATCCATAAAGTAGGACAACAAAATAATGTTGCGTTTCTTCTCTGTCAATGTTTTAAGGGCTTCGCTTAACTGGTCGTCCTCAACCCAGACTTCAATGCCTAAGATATTGAATACAGTATAATCGCTTTCGTATTTATCCAATTCTCCAAAACGTGATTGTTCATAATCTGGAATATCCGAAAATAAACATTCGTGTTTTTCACGCCTTTTCATATCACGGTAGCCTTTCTTTACTGCACGTTTAATTACTTTTTTTGAAAGGCAATCAAACTGTGCTTCAATGGCTTGTTTGAAAGAAGATGTTTTCATTTGCTCACCTCCTTTCCGTGCTGGATTGAAATAAACTTTTGTTTATTTCCCCCTTTCCGCACCCTAACTACCCAAAGAGGTGGCAAGCTACCAAGATTTTCAAAAAAATTTTTTTGAAAAACAAAAACAGCCCGATAATGTGTAATTACACAAACGGACTGTTTTATAAATTCTATTGATATGAATTTTTAACTCATATAAAGGGTATAATGATTGTAATAGTGGACTGAAATATTTATCCAGTTGAGAACGGCAAAGCGTTCTTTTGTATGCAGTCATGGTATAGCCCCCTTTAACCAGAGCTATTCCTCATATCTCAAGAAAAAAAGGACAGTTCTGGTTATCCAAAACCGCCCTCTTATTTTTAAAGACGCACAAAAGTATATTATCTAGGAACGGTTTTTTTTATTTACCGCACACGATAACAGCTTTTGAATTATTACTGCATACTATATGCAATTTTAACACATTCTAAATATACAGCATGAAGTATAAACTCATGCTAGGTGATTTAAAATGAGAAAAGCAAAAGAAACACAAACTTTTGATTTCAGACCTTTAGGACTGGCAATCAGAGAAGCCCGTGAGAGAGCAGGGCTTTCTCGTAATGATTTAGGCGATAAAGTGTTCTATGGAGAACGCCATATCGCAGATATTGAAAATGTTGGTTCACACCCTAGTTTTCAATTATTCCATGATTTAGTTACCATGTTCAATATATCAGTTGATGAATATTTCTATCCAACGGAGAAAGTAGCAAAAAGTACAGCTCGTCGTCAAATAGAAACCTCTCTTGATTTATTGAGTGATAACGAATTAAAAATCATTCAAGGTACGATTGACGGTATCTTGAATAGCAGGGAAAGCAAGAAGTAATCAGCTTCTTGTTTTTCCTTTTTTGCATTATCTATTTGCTGATCTGCTCCGCAGGTAGCAAATAACTTTACTAAACTTTTGTCTTTTTTGTAATCTTGTAAATATATTCTTCGGGTGTAGGGCGTTTATTCCCAAAATACTTTCTGAAATTTGCCTGCACCTCTGGGTCGGTACTGTTCATAGCTTCATCAATCGTCGCTTCAATATCAGCTCGTACATCAGCCAATGAAATACCGCCAGCTTTTGCACCTGCTTTCAATGCTTTTTTTATATCTCGCTTTTTAAGACCTATCATAATATTCATACTCCTTTTTAATATTAACGTCAGTTACCGATATATATGTCATAATTCTATAATACAATCTTTATCTTCACTTAAAGGATACCCCCCTAATTTTGAAGATTTCATAATGGTAACTGTATAGTAACTTTAGCTCCTTTGGTTTCTATCGAATTATCTAACAAAAGTTTTCCTTTATGCTGTTTTATAATGCTGTCAACAATATATAACCCCATTCCATAATGCAGTTTAGAACTTCTACTTTGGTCTGCCATATAGAAACGTTCTTTTGCGTGTTCCAATGCCTCTTTTGAAAAACCACAACCACAGTCGGTAATACAAATATTCAAATAATTGTTCTTACTCTCTACGTCTATATATAATGTGGAATTTTCGGGCGAGTACTCTAAAGAATTTGAAACTAAATTCATAAATGCTCGTTCCAGTAACATTCTATCCCCAATTATACTTTGCGGAAAATTGCGTTGTGTCTGCTGAATAACAAGTCCTTTATCTTTACAGACAATTTCAGTTTGCAATAAAATATGTTTCCAAAAATCTAAAAAATTTATATCTTCTAGTTGTAATTGATAGCCAGCAGACGCTCTGGATATATCAATCAGCGTTTTTATATACTGTTTCATCTGTTCTGAACTGGTCATTGCATACGATAAATATAGTTTTTGTTCTTCATTAAGGTTTGTTTCGTCTAACAGGTCGATATTTCCCTGCATAACGGTTAATGGTGTTTTTAAATCATGAGCAAGTGAAGCAATCTGTTCCCGTTGTATTTGTTCGGTTTTCCATTGTTTTTCCAAAGATATTTTTAAACTACTTCTCATTTTCTCAAAAGAATGTAAGACATTTTCAAATTCTTTAATCTTAGAATGTTCCACTTCAAAATCTAAATTTTGATTTTCAATTTCCTTAGTTGCTTTGAATATAGGGAACAATTCTTTGCTTAATATCTTAGCAAAATGCGTTGTTAAAAACACGCATACAACTAAACAGTTAAAAATCATTACACCTATCATTAGTATTTCTGGAGAGGGCAGATGTTCATTTAACCACGGGTCTATGAATTGAGAACCCACATAGTATTGCAAAACAATATATTCATCATCACGAGTGACAAGAAGAAATTGTGTCTTTTTGTCTGTTGTTTGTCCCGTTGTAGCAAATAGCATAGCCTGTTCATATTCATCATCATTCATGCTTGTATCAATAAGTTGATATGATTTATCTAAAAGTAGATACTTTGTTCCTAATGGAAGTCGAATATCTGTAATATCGGGTGTTGCAGTCAGTACAGGAACAAGAGCTTTTGTTTGTTGTTCACAATTATCAGCATACGTCACTATTCCCGAACTTCCTAATAATAGAAACACAAGAAACGGAATTGCAACCGATACACCTAATCCAGTCAATAACCAAAAAAGAAACTTCCAAAATGCTTTTTTTAATGATATATCTTTTTTCAATCCCATTTATATCCTATCCCCCATACAGTTAAAATCGGCTGAATATTTACTTTTGCAAATTTGGCTCGGATATTTTTTATATGAGTAGAAATTGTTGAGTTATCACTTTCTCCGTCAAAACCAAAAACAGCTTCATATATCTGCTCCTTTGAAAATACTTGTCCTTTGTTTCTAGCGAGATATTCGCAAATTAAATATTCGCTTTTAGTAAATACAACAGTTTGATTGTCAATCCTTATTTCTTTTTCTGACAAGTCAATTTTAATACGGTCAAAATTTAATGTATTATGACGTTCTCTATTTTCACGTCGTAAATGTGCATTTACACGGGCACGAAGTTCAGCAATTCTAAAAGGCTTTGTCAAATAATCATCTGCTCCTAATCCTAACCCGTAAGTAATATCATTTTCCATTATTTTAGCCGTTAAGAACAGCAATGGACAATCTATTAAATCACGAATTTTCTTACAGTAAGAGAAACCGTCAATATCTGGCATCATCACATCTAAGATAATCAAATCATAATGGCTTAATGTATCTAATGAAACCTGCATTGCTGAAGAATATACTGATACTGTATGACCGTCTTTTTGCAAACCATTTTTAATCAGTTGTAAAATCATTTCTTCATCATCAATTACCAATATATTCGACATATTTATCTGCTCCTTTCGTATAAAATTCGTGAATAATTATACCATGCTACTAAACTACTCACAAGTTACAGCTTTTGCTACACGATATTCATTATTGATCTTGATAGCAACAGCTGTATCTGTCTGTTGTCCTTTTATAGTATAAACGGATTGATAAAACCAGTTCACTCTTTGGACATTTTGGCTCTTTTCCCCAGTCCAATCAATTTGGTTCTGCTCTGATTTAGAAATAGGTAATTTTGTATTCATATCAAATAAAACCGTTTCGGCAATTATACCTAAATATTTTTCTGTTTGGTCGGAAGTCACAATCTCATTTGTAATTTGATAAATTTTATTACCGTTGATTAACTGTGTACAATTCTCCTTGTTTATGGTAAAGTTATTATCTTCGTTTGGTTTCTCTATTTGAATAAGTGTATCTTTTTCTGAAATTTTATCAGATAAAATTGCCTTATGGAAATTACCGTTTACATCAACAGTCAATATCATAGGGGCGTTGCTGTCTTTTATTTTGTAAACATTAAGATATGGTACAGTATAAACTGGTTCTGTATATTTTTGTGAAATCACTTCCATATCCTCTAGGGTATCACTATCATAATCTATCTGTTCGAGAGCATTTCCTTGTTCGTCAATAACAATCAATTTCCGAATATATCCGACCCATTCGCCAATATCGGAACTTTCATAAGTATCATCAAGTATAGCATACTCATTTCCACCATAACTAAATCGTGAAATATCGTTTTTATTAACGATACATCTTTCTTTTTCTTTCTGATATTCTGTATTATTTTCTAGCAAGGAACAGCCAGAGCAAAGAAAAGTTATACATAGAAATAACAAGCAGAAACTTCGCTTAAATATCTTATTCATGTTTTTTTCTTCCCTCCCAACAATTTATCCATATACAAGTTAGAAATAGAGTAATCCCTGTTAATAAACCTACAATCGCAATGTTCAGTATATTTATATCTGAATTTATAAATGAATGGCACAACTCAATTCCCCAAGAGAAAGGTATAAATCTGAATACTCCAGCAAGAGTAATATTGCTGTATAAAATGACCTGCAAACTTTCAAATACTCCAAAGAATAGAGAAAAACCAATTCCAAAACGATAACTTAAAAACAAATGCCAGATATAAATAACGATATTACCTGCAAACAATATAAACCCTGCACTTACACAAAAAAATAATGAAATATCAGATATTGCCAGCATTTTTACCCCCAACCAAAACGTAATCATCAAAAGTTGAATAGAAAATAAGCCTGTTAAAATCAGAAATATTAGTTTTCCATTCCAAATAGAAATACGTTCCTTTGATGAAAGAATACATTGAAAGTGTGAAGCCCTTTCTTCTAGGGAACTATTCAATCCAGTAACAATACTGATGACCAACGGGAAAACCGTAGCTGTTAATTCTAATAAAAAGTTCTCTTTATTTAGTGCAGGAACAGTTGAGTAAATAGCAAAATATGCAATATACAGCAAAGCACCAACCACAGGCAAAATAATATGAAGTTGCCAATATGAGGTATGTTTGACTTTTATAAATTCAGAGTTTATTACATTTTTCATGCTAACCCTCCTGTTTAGAAAACCATGTTGCACTAAAAGCAGATAATACAATAAAGAGTATGCTTGTTAAAACCAATACAATAAAAACAATATTTAACGATATATTTATGTGTGGCATTAACGTCCCGTTTATCTCAATTCCCATAAGTGACTCTGACAATTTGGCTGACCAGCAATGAGGGAACAAAAACCATATATCTGTATTTCCTGCTAATGGTGGTAGGAATATTCCTAAAAGTGTATTGATGAAAATTGTACCGAACATTCCAATCTTTTTTGCAAGGAATAAACATAATGGCAGTTGCCAAATAGAAGCATAACTAATCAGAATACTACCGACAAACACTTGCAACGTTGTATAAACCGTTGTGGCAGGGGCAATCACATTAGAAATGCAAATAATTAAAGATAATATCAATGCTCCAACCAATATTTTTTCAATCAAAATCAAATTCTTATAGAACCAGAATTTTTTAAGATGAATAGACATGGAAAACACAGAAAAATATTTGCCTGCTCGTTCTTCTTTCTGATTTGCAAGATAACAGAGAATAGCGATTGTTCCCGGTAACAAAAACGCATACCACCAGTACAAAGTCATATATTGATAACCTGTAAAACCACCAACCACCCAAGCAAATAAACCTGTGCAAATCGGAGCAATAACTAAAATCTTATTAGCAAATGAGCGTTTATACTTCAACATTTCAGCTTTCAAGTAATTCATTGTTAAAACTCCTTTCTGTGTTCTTTTACAATACGCATAAACAACTGTTCCAAATTTTCTCCCGAATGAAGTTTTCCCTCATAACCCAACTTTCCATTAGAGATAATGCCAATATCGTCTGCAATTTGTTCTACCTCTGACAAAATATGACTAGACAAGATAACAGTTATTCCTTGTTCTGGAAAGGAGCAAATCAGCTCTCTCAACTCCTCAATACCCACAGGGTCTAGTCCGTTTGTCGGTTCATCTAATATCAATAGCCGTGGTTTATTAAGAATTGCAAGAGCAATTCCCAAGCGTTGTTTCATTCCTAATGAAAATTGACCTGCTCGTTTTTTTTCTGTGTTTTTCAATCCTACAATTTCCAACACTTCTCTTATACGTTCATCTGAAAGTTTCAGTAATTCAGCACGAACTTTCAAATTTTCATAGGCTGTCAAATTTTCATACAATGGTGGTGTTTCAATAAGAGTACCGATATAAGATAAATCATTTCTGCTCCACTTGTGATTAGAAAATTCAATTTTTCCAGATGTAGGTTTCAATATTCCACATATCATTTTTAAAAGTGTAGACTTTCCTGCACCATTTGGACCGAGTAGTCCATATATCGAATTTTCACGGACGGTTATAGATACATTGTTTACAGCCCTTTGATTTTTGAAATCTTTACATAAATTATTTGTTCTTAAAATTACTTCCATATCGTTCATATCCTTTCCTTTTGTTTGATTAAAGCATAAAAAACAAATTTGAAGATTATATAAAGATTTAAAAATAAATATTTTAATCTAGCCGTAGTGTATAACTCGCAATAAACGAAAAATACAACTACGGCTTATTTGATATTTCGTATGAATTTTCACATCAAATTCTTTCTAATGTATCTATGATTTGTAATGTACCTCGTTTTAATTGAAAAACTACATCAGCACGTTTCGCAACTTCATTAGAATGTGTAACAATAATCGCACATTTATTCAAATGATGTACACTTTCTTCTAAAATTCTCATAATCGACATTGCCGTATCTTCATCAAGATTTCCAGTAGGTTCATCTGCCAAAATAATAGGTGCTTCGCTGGCTAATGCTCTTGCAATCGCTACACGTTGCTGTTGTCCGCCAGAAAGCTGTAACACATTTCGTTTCATTTCTTCTTTTGTCAATCCCATTTTTTCTAAAATCGGTTCGGGTGGCAATTTACTTGTCAACTTCACATTTTCCAATGGTGTCATATAATCAATCAGATTATATGCTTGAAAGATAAAAGAAACGTGATTACGACGATGATTTTCCAATCCCTTTTCTGCAATATCTTTTCCATTAAATAAAATCTTACCTTTTGAAGCACTATCCAGTCCACCAAGTAAAGAAAGTAATGTCGTTTTCCCACAACCAGATGTTCCCAAAATGACATATATCTTTCCTAGTTCCATTTGAGCATTGATACCATTTAGTACATTTTTCTTGTTATCATAAGAATATTTTAAATCTTGTATTTCCAAAACACCCATATTGTCTCCTTTCTACTTTGTCGGTGTAAATTCAAATATAAAGTCATTCGTATTTGCATTATCTTTTAATTCCCAATCATATTCATTTATATTTTCCGTATTATTTGTTGTGTCCTCAGTTTCTAAAGTACAGCCACAAAACATTACGGAACAAACGCATATCAATAGAACTATTCCTATTTTCTTCATCACAAACTACCTTTCATTAACTCATTTTTGTCAATATTTCACGGGGCTTTAATCGCATGGTTGAAATTGAAGATATACCTGCTGAAATGACAACAATTCCAATTCCCAAAATAAATAACATAACCATTTCTTCTGATTGAACTTGAATATCTAAATCTGGCATAGTTATATTTGTATTCGCCACATCATCACTTGTACCGTTTCTATTATCGGCAACCAATCCCTCGGTATCTTCTGATATTTCAATTTGCTCTGGTGCATTTTGTAAATAACTTCCTACTTGATCTGCAACAACAGTAGCAGGGAAGTAGGAAAGGAAAAACGCAATGACTGCAATAAGAAGTACCTCTGTAATATATTGACTGATAATTGATGTTTTCCTTATTCCGACAGAAAGCAAAATTCCCGTTTCGTGAATACGAGTTCTTGACCACATTGTTAAAATAAGAGAAAGAATAATAACACTTGCAATGAAAATAATAACTAAAAATGTGGATACAAGATTAGAAATCTGTTGTAATGAGCTTGTTGCCTTATCATAGTTTTCATTATTTTCTATAATAGAAAAGCCTTTCCAATCAACCGTCTTTATGTCTTTTATGGTAGAAATAATTTTCTGCATACTTTGAGGGTCAGAAATAGAAACTGTCATTTCATTAAAACCTTGAATAGCTGGACTGTTTTCTAAAGCAATGAGTGTAGCTAAATCAGCAATCATTAAATTCTGAATTTTGTCATAAGAAGTAACTTGTTCATTGATACTTTCCGTTTCATTTTGCTGAAACAAACCGACAATTTCTAGGTCAATTCCTTTATCTGTTTTAAGAATATCTCTCACTTGTATTTGATTTTTTACAGCTAAATCTTTGCTTAATATCACTTTGCCTTTATCTTGTGGGGTAATATGCCTGCCCTCAACTAAATTTATCTGTTTAGAAGTAAAATGTTTATTTTCTTCGCTTTTCCAAACACCTAAAATCTTAGTCGTATTCCTAAATTCCTCTTCTATCGGTATGTTTCCCTTAAAGAAATCAATCGTAGAAAATGCTGTAAGTGTTTCTGTTGTTGCACTACAATACTGTACGCCTTTTATTTTACTTATTTCTTCAATCAAGTCTGGAGTAATTTGCTGGGTAGAATACATAATTGTACCACCATCTACCGCTTCTACATTCAAATAAGGGTTAGCTTCCGAATAATCATATCCGATTGTAAATTCTCCCCCTAAACTTTTGCGTAAATTATCTTGTGCTAATGACGAAGCCTTATCAATAGCCAACGCACTTAAAACAAATACTGCAATAAGAAAAAGAATACAAAATAGCAAAAAACTTTTTCCTTTTTTTCTGGTGGTATATAGCCAGCCACGCTTTATACAATTCATAAAAATGCCTCCTAATTTCATAATATCTGTTGCAACAACTATAAAATAACATCTCAATATGGAAGCAATATGAAATTTCAGATAAAATCAAAAAAACCTCCCACAATGAGAGGTTTCTAAAAATACAATGTAAAACACATACCTTGTAAAGCGTTCATTTGCTTAAATGTATATGTCAGATTTAATGACTTTGCTATCATATCAACGATATATAAACCAAGACCATTTCCACCGTCTTTTCTATTTCTGGCAAAATCTGGACGGTAAAATGGTTCAAACAAATGCGGAATTATACTCTCTGGAATAGGTGTACATTCATTTTTAACCATAATTTTGTTTTTTTGCAAAACTACCGAAACACTATGTCCCAATTCCGTATAAGAAACAGCATTTGATAATACATTTGAGAGTAGTTTCTCCATGTGCTTTTTTGAAGTATTTACAAGGCAAGTATCTTGAACAGTTACTTGAAAATCAATTCCTTTTGACTGTGAAATTAGTTGGTATGGTTCACAAATTTTATTTAGAATTTCCGCTAAATTAAATTCTTCGGTTTTTTCACTTCCAGCTAAAAAGTCTAATCGGGAAGTATCTAAAATTTCTTTAATCATGTGAGAAAGTCTATCTGCGATTTCTTTACACTCCAACAAATAAACATCTTTATTTTTATATTTTCCAACTCCCAAAATCATATTTTCTAAAATCGCATTTAAAGCAGTTACGGGAGTTTTCAATTCATGTGAAGCAGAACGCAGAAAATCAACTTTTAATTGTTCGGCTTCATTACTCTTTATCTTTTCATCTTCTAAATTGTTAATAGTCGTGATTAGATTTTTATATAATGTATTTACATTTGTAGCCAAGACACCTATTTCATCAAATGAATAAACAGGACATGATACCTCTTTCTTTAATTTTGCCATTTTTTCCGTCGTATCAGAAATTTCTTTAATCGGAGTTGTAATTACTCTTGAAAATAAAAAAGAGCAAATGAAAGCGATTATTATGCTAAGTATAAAAGAAAACGGAAATGCCCGTAAAATTGCTTCAGAAACAAACCTCTCTGTATTTAGAGCATTTTCAATCATAATTCCATTTTCTGATATGCTGTTTATACTTGATAACATTTGCGGAGCAAAAGTATAAATCATTATATGTGCAATAATAATGATAAATAGCATTACAGAAAATGTATAAAGAAAAATTTTAGGGAATAATTTCAATTTTTTCATAATCATATAATTTCCTCATATTTGTAGCCTACACCCTTTACAGTAATAATATTATCTATATCAAGTTTTTTTCTTAGGTTCTTAATATAAGTATCAATTATTCTGTCTGCAATAGGATAGCCGTACCCCCATAAATCATCAATAATCTGATTTCTCGTCAGTACAAGCCCTTTATGCTCTACAAGCAATTTTAACAAATCAAATTCTTTTGGAGTAAGGTCTATTTTCTCGTTATCTTTTTTCTTTGCAGTATATCCAGCAAAATCTACCACAATATCATTTATCTGTAATTGTTTCACATCACAATTTTTCCCACTACGACGCAATAACGCTTTTACTCTTTTTTCAAGCAAAATCATAGAAAATGGTTTTGTAATATAGTCGTCTACTTCTGCGTCAAAACAAGAAACTTGTGTATGTTCATTTTCGATTGCAGTTAATACAAGAACGGGAATAGAGCTATTTTCCCGAATTTCTTTCAATACACTAATACCGTCTTTTTTAGGTAGCATAATATCCAATATTACTAGGTCAACATTATTTTCTTGTAACGTAATTATTGCTTGCACTCCGTCAAAAGCAGATAGAGTGCTATGTCCGACCATTTTCATATATTCGCTGATTGCTTCATTTGTATCATAATCATCTTCAACTACTAATAAATTTGCCATATTCTCACCTCAACGTATATTATACAAAATGAATGTGGAATAAATATGAAATTTGTTCAGAAAATAAATTTAGAGTATTTCAAAATCAAAAAAGCTTTCAGATACAAAAAAGCCCGCACAAAACATATAGTCTGTACGAGCCTTTGAAACTGTATTGTATTTAGTTCTTATAACAATGCCGTTAGGGTCAAATTGATTGTGTCGAGGTATATCTAAAATATTCCATAATGACAGCTCCTTTACGGCACTATTCTTGTTTATTCAGACAGAAAAGAAATTGCACCGTTTTTAATTTCTAAGATTTCGTCGGCTTCTTCTGCCAAATGCTTACTGTGTGTAACCACAACAACACATTTTCCTAATTCATGTGCAGTCTTTTTCAGCAAAGCAATGATTTCATCAGCGGTAGTTTCATCAAGATTTCCCGTCGGTTCATCTGCCAAAAGTACATGAGCGTCGCTGGCTAATGCTCTTGCAATCGCTACACGCTGTTGCTGTCCGCCAGATAGTTGCAATACATTTCTCTGCCAGTATTCTTTTCCAATACCGACTTCTTCCAATAATTTTTCAGCATTTCCACTACCACCTAATTTGACATTTTCAACCGTTGTCAAATAATCAATCAGATTATAATTTTGAAATACCAATGAGATATTATGCTTTCTGTGGTAATTCAGCCCTTTTTTTGTAATATCCTCGCCATTGCAAAGGACAGTCCCTTTTACTGCTGTATCTAAGCCTGCTAACAACGATAAGAGTGTTGTTTTTCCTGCACCACTCGGACCGATAATGGTATAAAAGATACCCTCCTCGAAAGTAGCAGATACATTATTCAAAATGGTTTTATCTTTTTTTGTTTTGTAAGCATAGCTTACATTCTTTACTTCTAACATTTTCGTCGTCCTCCTAACTCATTTCCGATAAAATATCTTTCGGGTTTCTCTTTAGTATTACAATTCCAGATACCAGAACAGAAGCCGTTATCAACACAAGAACACTTACACCGTCCAACAGATACATTTCTGGTGTAACCTCTACGCTGATACTCTGCACGTCCTGCTTTGGTGCAACGTATTCTGTGGATACTTTTCCCTCATTATTCTTTTCTTCCTCTTGCATTTGCTGAACCTGCTGTGATACCAGATAATTTGCCGTTACTTTGGAAACAGCAGGAGCGACAGCAAAGGATAACATAAGGGAAAGAACAGTAATCATAATCGCTTCGCTCCAAATTTGTCCGATAATTCTAAATTTCGGAACACCGAGAGATAAGAAAATACCGACTTCCTGCACTCGATTTTTCAGCCAGAACAGAAATACTAAAACAAGGATAACAAAACTTGCAACAGAGATTACCAATATCATCATTTCGCTTACTTTTGCTAAATCATTGAAGTTTGAGGACATGGTTTCGGAATTTCCGTTATTGTCAATCAAATCATATTGCTCCCAGTTGATGTCTACTTTTTGCAGATTTTCTTTTACTTCGTCGTAAGCTTCCACATCTTCTACTTTGAAATAGGCTCTTTCATATAATGGACTTGTTTCACCCTCTGCCTTTTCTGGAAATCTCAAATCTGTAAATATTACATTTTCCGAACGGTAAGTATCTCCCTGCATAAGTGGGGACATCTTTTGATCCACTTGATAAATTCCAACAATCTCAGCTTCTGATACCTTTGAATTTACAGTATCGTGGTAATCATTAAAAGAAATCTTATCGCCGATTTTCAGATTATTTTGCTTTGCAAGTTCCTCTGAAATGACACACATATCTTTATCCTCTGGGGTTATCATTCGTCCCTCTTTGATATGCAGGTTTCCAGATAAAACATTTCTGTCAAGTTTCATATCTTTGTTTCCAATTAAGCTTACACCTCCCTCATCTACACTTTGGTCTACATCTTTATCTTCAATTCTTTTGAAATTTACAGGGTTTACAGGAGTTGTTGCTGTTGTAATATTGTAATCAGCAATTCCTTTTGTTTTTGCCAGTTTCTCAATGTCTTTTATATCTAAGCTTTCAAATTCATTTGTTGTCCAGCCTGACCAAGTCTCCACACCATTGATAATCTCTTTTTCCTGATGGTAGCCACCAAAACTACCTTCCTTATCATTACCAATCTTTTCTGAGTATTCACGAACTCGTTTTGTTCGGTACTCTGCATTTCTTTCTAAAAGAAAGCCTGCACCTATGGCTTGTCTGGTTTTGTCCTGCACCTCAATACTGGCATTTTTGCTCGCCACACCTGCAAGAAGCAGGGTACTGATTGCAAAAACAATCAACAATAAGAGAATACTTTTTATGGGCTTTCTGAACACAGAACGCCTTGCCAATCCAAAAAAATTCATGTACTATCCCTCCATTTTCGCTAATATATCTTTTGGGTTTGCTCGTAATATCGGAAGAATGGAACAGCACAATGCCACCAGAATAACTGCACCACCTAAAAGGAACAACATTCCAATATCTTGTATCTGCAACACCACTTTCAGATTTTCTGTTACTGTTTCTGAACCAGTAATGACATTTTGCAAAACGCCCGAGAACAATTTACCAATGGCTGTTGCTCCTAAAACCGAAAGTGTAAATACACTGCCTGCTTCTAATAAAGTTTGCAGGAAAATTTCACTTTTTGTCTTGCCGAGGCTCATAAAGATTGCCACCTCTTTTTGCCTTGTCCGCATCCACATACATAACAGCAGGGAAACAACAACAGTACCAGTTACCAATGTAAGTACCAGCATAAGATTTGCCACCTTACTGATTTGCTCTAATGGAGCAGACATCTGTTGATAAAGGGTATCGGAAGTGCTAAGTTCTACATCATTTCCGAATATTTTTTGCAAGCTGGTTTCCAGCACATCTAATTTTTCTGGTCTTTTTGAATAAACGCAGAGTTTTTCAAATTCAGCTTCTTTGAACAATTCTTTATAAGTGCTGTTGTCAATAAAGACTTGATTTTCTATTCGATTGACTGCGGTAGTTTCTGTTGGCTGGTCTTTTTCCACATTTCCTGCGGACATGAAAATTCCAATAATTTGAACAGATACTTTTGTTCCGTTTTCTGTACTTAATTCAATCGTATCTCCAACTTTTAGCTCATTTTGATTTGCAAGGTTCGCATTGATAACAGCACCTTTTTTCTCGTGTTTGATATAATCGCCAGAAGATAAGCGGTACTGCATTTCTGAAAAAGGGCTGTCCTTTTCCAAATCATCATAGGAGAGCAACGCTATTTTCAAATTTTCCTCATTCGTAGAAGTATTGAGCGTAACGGGAGCAAAATCATTCGGAAATACCTCTTGTCTGCCGATACGGTTGATAGACGAAACATCTTCCAGCGTTTCAATCTTGTTTACTTCATTCTCTGTTATCTTGCTGTCCTTACTTGTAATTTCAGCCACAATCTTAGAGTTTGTCTTTTCCTGCATGGCTTGTTTGGACTCATTTGTAGTCCTTAAAATCATGCTTGTACCTAAAATCATACTGTTTACAAGTATCAAAACAATCAACAGAAGAATGGTTTTTCCTTTTTTTCGCTGTAAATAGCGAAAACCAAGTTGATAAAACTTCATACTTCACACCTCTATTCCCAACGGGCTATGACAACCTTTGTTGCATTGAAATGAAGTGTGTCTGAAAATTCTCCATAGAGATATACATTTGATTGTTTCTTTACATCGGATATAGACCCCGTTGTTATATTCGTAACAGAACCCAACTGTTTATTTAGTGTCGCAACAACAAATTCACAATCTGGGTTATAGGTTACAGAAACAGCATTGTCTTTATTTTCCAATCCCGACGCTTCGATTTGCAGGCTAGCTCCACCCTCAGTTTCTTTTGCTTGACTTACGGAACAACCATTGTCTGTAAATTCCAAAACACTTCCTATCAAATTAGCAGACTCTAATATGTCGTTTCCTTTATTTTCTGAAGAACCATTTGCATTTTCTTCATTCGTATTAGAATTGACAATAGGATTAGACGTATCTGGTTTCTCATCTGGACTTGCACCACACCCCGTCAATGCACAGATACATAATCCAACTGCTACAAATTTACTGATGTT
Organism: Amedibacterium intestinale; assembly: GCF_010537335.1. Classification (NCBI taxonomy): domain Bacteria; kingdom Bacillati; phylum Bacillota; class Erysipelotrichia; order Erysipelotrichales; family Erysipelotrichaceae; genus Amedibacterium; species Amedibacterium intestinale. Next base: position 214,581 of record NZ_AP019711.1, on the reverse strand, counting down.
TGTTTTTTTCATTTTTGTATTCCACCTTTCTTGTTCGATATGCCCCTATTGTAAAAGCAAACCATTCTAAAAATCCTGTAAAAAAGTAAGAAAATCATCATCATTTTTTAGAGGATTTTTACAGACTTTTCTGTTATACTGTCTATAATTTATATAGAAAAGGATTGATACATTATGAAAATACTTCTTCTGGAAGATGATTTAGAGTTATGTAAAAATATAAAAATTTCTCTCGAAAAAGAAAACTATATGGTTGATTGTTGCAATGACGGGGAAACCGCTATGCTGTACGCTTTAAATACAGACTATGCTTATGACCTCGCCATTGTAGACCGTATGCTACCGATTATTGACGGCTTAACAATCATAAAATCTATGCGTAGAAAAGGAATATCTATTCCTATCCTTATCATTACTGCCATGAGTACCCTTGACAATCGGGTGGAGGGTTTAGACGGCGGTGCTGATGATTACTTAGTAAAGCCATTTCATATCAAAGAATTGCTTGCAAGAGTTCGGGCATTAACAAGACGCCCTGCCAATATCCAGTTATCTTCCAAATTAGAATATGGAGATTTAACTTTCGATAAAGACAGCCGAACCTTATCTACACCCGTCAATTCTCTTTTATTAACTTCAAAAGAAACCGAGTTGACTTTTGTATTTATGCAGAACCCAGAAACACTATTTTCCCGTGAACAGCTAATCCTTAAAATCTGGGGCAGTTCTTCCGAGGTAGAAACTGGCAATGTAGACAGTTACATTTCTTTTCTGCGAAAACGCCTAAAAGAATTAAAAAGTTCCTGTAAAATAACAACGGTCTACGGTGCAGGGTACAAACTGGAGAAAGAAACATGTTAAATAACTTATACCGAAAACTTCATATTCTGTTTGCAAGTTCTGTTATGCTGATTATTACCCTTGTGATTTCCTTTGTCGTTGCGAACACAGTTCATACAGAGAAAATCAACGAAAGCACCTTATTTCAGAGATTGACAACCTTGCTGATTTATCAAGTGGAAAGTGCTTCTTCGGATATGGACAAAGCACTCAAAACCTACGAAGAGAGTTATCATATTTTTTCTTTAATTACTGATACAAGGGGGAATACCATTTATCAGAGTGATTTCCCATTTCCAACTTCTGCGGACAATCTGTTGCATGATGTAGAAAAGCAGATTTCTACACAACCATTATCACAAATAGAAAACAGCACAACTTCACAAGGCGGTTTTCTGGAAATAAGAGGAACACATCACGATACTTATTTTGTTATTCCTGCTACAATTAGGACAGCAAATGATACCGTGTATCATGCAACCTTTCTTTATCAGACAGCCAGTTTGACGGATATTTTACAAAAAACATTGCCTATATATCTTCTTATCTGGTTTTTGGCTTGTATCGTTGTTATCGTGCTGACCCGTTATCTGCTGAAAAAGTCGTTTGCTCCAACGGAACGAATACTGCAAAGCCAAAAAGATTTTGTTGCAACAGCGTCCCATGAATTAAAATCTCCACTTGCTGTTATGATTTCCAACACGGATATGCTTCTTGATAATGTTTCCTTAAACGAGCAGGCAAAGCAAGCCGTACAGACCATAGATTTTGAATGTATGCGGTTATCCCGTTTAGTCAAAGATATGTTGCTTTTGGCTTCTTCCGACGCTAAAACATGGACATTGCATAAAAGCACAATCAATGTAGATACCTTGCTCATTACGTTATATGAAACCTACGAACCCGTCTGCATGAAGCAGAATTTAGAACTAAAACTGCATTTATCCGAGGAAAGTTATCCTGCTATGTTTACCGACAAAGACCGATTATTTCAAATCTTGTGTGTCTTTATGGATAATGCCATTCAACATTCCAAGAATAATTCTTTAATAGAGATAGAAGTAATCGCCACCGAAAAAAATATTGCTTTTTCTGTGGTAGACCACGGGCAAGGCATTTCTGATGAAGATAAGCAGTATATCTTTGACCGATTTTATAGTGGCGACAAGTCCCATACGAACAAATCGAATTTTGGACTGGGACTAAGTATCGCCAAAGAATTAACTCAAATGCTGAACGGTATTATCATTATCAATGATACTGCTGGTGGAGGTGCTACTTTTACTGTTAAATTTCCTCTGAAATAGATTAAGGCTTGCAGATCATACACTATGTATGGAGCAAGCCTTTTTTCAAATCTTTGTCTTTTTGGTAATCTTGTAAATATATTCTTCTGGGGTAGGGCGTTTATTACCAAAATATTTTTTGAAATTTGCCTGCACTTCTGGGGCGGTGCTATTCATAGCTTCATCAATCGTCGCTTCAATATCTGCCCGAACATCAGCCAATGATACACCGCCAGCTTTTGCACCAGCTTTCAACGCTTTTTTTATATCTCGCTTTTTTAGTCCTATCATAATAACCTTTCTTATCATAATTGCAAATTTATAAATTCATTAGTATTAAAACTGAAATTCAAATACATTACTAAAATCATTGTTCAAGACATAATAAACTTTATTTTTTTCTGTAGAATATACAAATGAAACCCTAGTTGCCCACAAGTCTTTTTGAGAAACAGATTTTAATACTTTAAATGCGTCATTTACTGAAAAATCTTTATCATATCCTGCCAATAACTCTTTAGCCACTTCGTATCTTGTATCCCCAGAAACAATGTACGGCTTTGTTATATCTGGTTTTAGAATAGAATAATTTGTAATAAGTGAAAAATTTTCTTGTTCATATCTATACCCAATTCCAGGTTCAATAATTAAAACTCGTCCTTTTTTATCAGAAAGCATAGCTTGCATAGTAGCATCTGGTGCATAAATAATTTTTTTCTTTTTAACAATGTCCAAGGCTTTATCAAAAGAAATCTCTGCCTTAATGAATTTTTCTGTTAATTCAGATATTGTAATACAATCCTCGCTTTCTATATACCTTGCATTTTCATTACCATGAACATAAAGAAGTGTTCCTACATTACCATTTTTATTTATCCCATGAAATGAATGATACAGACCGTCAGGCATTTTAATACCAATATAAAATCTATTTTCTTCGGTAATTACAGTATGATCCCATACAGAAAGGTCAATATCAAAATTAAAACCAACAATTTTATCTATACCATTGTAAACAAATCTTGTACACATATAATCACTCCTCAAAATACTATTTCAAATAGTCATTTAACTAATCTAATTAGTATTTTAAAATGTTTTTGTAAGAAAGTCAATAAATAATCATAATTTTCTAATTGTGTTATTGACTACACTAATTCAATTAGCTAGAATTGTGTTTGTATGATATTTTGAATGAGGTGCATAACTATGAAAACCACTAAAGAAGCAGTAATAAAAGCAACATCAGACTTAGCAGATGAAAAAGGATTAAATAACGTTTCGTTAAAAGCTGTTGCTCAAAAATTAAACATTCGTACACCATCTTTATATAATCACATAGAAAGTTTAGATAATCTTCTTTTAGAAGTTGCTCATAATGGTATGCGTGACATGAATGAAAGAATGATGAAAATTGCCGTTGGAAAAATAGGGAAAGAAGCAATTAAGTTAGTTTCTATCGAATACCTAAACTATATGATTGAACACCCCGGAGTTTATGAAACAATTCAATGGGCTGTGTGGCACGGAACAGAGGAAACAGCAACCATTTTTAACAACTATCTTTCATTATTAACTACTCTTATCCAATCGTGCAGTCTTAACAAAGACAAAACACTTGAAATATTAAATATGCTTACTGGAATAATTCACGGTTATACAACTTTGCAATTAGGAAACGCTTTTTCTGCCTCAGATAAAGTTAGATTTGAATTAGCTGAAGCGATAGATACTTTATTAGTCGGGATTTTCCAGAAGTATAAATAATATATTTAGGCTTGCAAATCAATACAGAACTGCAAGCCTTTTTCTTTTATCCTACAATCTTCCAGTTGCTATCCTTATGTAGCACAAGCTCATACTGTGATACTTGTGTCGCCTTTGTCTGATTATCAAGGAATTTTACAGCTACTTTAACTTTCACATTATCCCCGTCCTTTGTAAAGATAGGGTTTACCAGTTCAGAATAAAGGTAGTCCCTGCCGATAGGCTCAATCACATTTCCAGATACATAGTAAGCAAGCTCTTTTTCTGTGGCTGTTGGATAGAGCTTAAAGAATGTTTCCAGAAATGCGGTAGCGTCATTTACCGTATCAGCGTCCACGCTTGCGTCTGCTTCTGGTGTCTTAGGCTCATAGTCTGATTTTTCGATTGCTGGTGCAAGAGTAGGGTTCTGAATGATTACCATATCCCCGTCAGCGTCTACATGGACTTTTACAGTATAAGTCGCTTTCACATTGCTTGTCTGTTCTCCCTCTTTTATCTGCTGATCTACTTCGTAGGTAGCAGAAAAAGTGTCCGTTCCCGATTGCTCGATATGCCACACAATCACATCTGTAACTGTGGAGCTGGTCGGTATATCCGTTCTGATTGTATCAACATTCAAGTCTTGCAATTCCTTTGTCAGATAACCGCTGATTGCCTGCGTCCTTGCTTCAATCGCTTCTTTGCTGTTACTCCATGTGTAATAAGACTTCGCAAAGTTCTTCACGAAATTTTCTATCCCGTTGGTGTCCTGCAAACGAAGTTCAATGATTTCTTTTTCATGGGTCGTGTGCTGGTCGATAGCGGTAAAATTCTTATACACCCCAAAGCTCACGCTTGCGATAAGCACCACCCACAACGCAATCATGGTTTTCTTATGTGTGCCTACCTTGACAGTACGCACCTTTTTTTCTTTTGGTTCTTTGACAGTTTCTGTCTGTTTCTTATTTTTCTTAAACATATTTTCAAGTCCTTTCTATTGTTTTACTCGTCCTGCACCGATTAAGTGCTGTTGCCAGTAACTACTACTTAGGTCTGCATATCCTATCGGGTCGCCTGCATGATACATCTGATTATTTCCTACATAAATGCCGACGTGGGTTACATACGAACCAGCGTTATAGGTAGAATGGAAAAACACCAAGTCCCCAGCCTTTGCCTGCGAGAGTGGAAGATGTTGGGTAGCGTCATACTGTGCTTGTGCCGTTCTCGGTAAGGAGATACCAGCTTTTCCATAACACCATTGCACAAGTCCGCTACAGTCAAAGGAAGTGTTCGGGTTACTGCCACCATACACATACTTCCAGCCTTGATATTTCAACGCTTCATTCATAATCGCTTGTGCCGTCGCATTATCAAAGTGTGCCACGGTCAGATATTGATTGACTAATTCCACATAGAACATATTTCCATAGCCATACCGCCAGCCCCCATTCTTTGCAACGGCTATCGGGTTGGTATAGGTTACTTTCTTTCCACCCGATTTCTCACGGGCGAAGCTCTCTGCAAGATTAAAAGTGTGCTTCTTTCCTTTTCCTGCCACATATCCCACATAGCCACCACCATAGTTATAAGACTGTATCGCTACATTCAAATCGTCGATACCTTGATTTTTGCAAGAAGAAAGCAGGGACGCAAAATATTTACACCCCTGCTTGATTGAGCTTTCCGTATCTAAAGAGTTGGGCGGTAGTCCCAGACTTTCTGAACTCTGCATAACATCTTCTGCCGTACCGCCACTTTCTACTTGAATGATAGCCAATAGCACATTGACATACTCGGAGATACCGTATTCTCTGGCGTATTTTTCTACCATAGGCTGATGTTTCAAGACTTCTGCGGATAAGTTCATACCCGTAATGCCAGAAGAAAAATTGCTGTTCTCGTCGTCGCTGTCCGCACTAATCAACACCCCAAAGAAAAGCACCAGAGAAAAGAGGATAGGAAACAGACTGCCAATGAGAGCGATATGTTTCAGTTTCATTTTTTCTTCTGTCCTTTCTTCGTTACAAGGTTACGGGTTTTCTCTGTGGTCTGCTGAACCTTTGTCCTACGGTCTTTGGTGTAATTCTGGCGTGTTTCCTGCGATACCACTTTTTCTACATTCTGCCTATGTACTGTCTGTGCAGGCTGGGTCGCTTTCCTATCAGAAACACCAGAAGATAACGGACGCTCTTTAATAACATTTGTCTTGACTGGCTCACTTGCTTTTGAAGTGGTCGCTGTGGCAGGACGTTTCACTTCCTGCATTTTTTCAGCACTCGTCTTTGAAGCTGTGGCTGGTCGCTCATGGGGACGGGTAGCTCCCGTTGTCGCTGATCCGTCAGCCTTTCGCTGTGCCTGCCTTGCTTCTTGTGCCTTTTGAAGCTCCATACGCTTGTCAGCGATATTCTGTCTATGCTGTTCCTGCTTTTCCAATCGTCCCGTCTGTCTGGACTGCTGTTCCTGCACCATGCCACGCTTGAAGTCGGACACGCTGGACTTTGCCTTTTCCTTTGCGGAATACACCGCATAAGCGGTCTGTGTCGGCATATCCTTGATATTTTCTTTGACAGCATTTGCCTTGTCTTTTACTTTATTTTTCGTATCTAAGACAGCACCCACCTTTGAACCTGCACGTTGTCCCATGCTGAAAGATGTATTACCCCGACTGTCTTTTGTAGCTGTGTTCCTTGTCGGTTTTCTGTTTGAAATCGTGCTACCTGCCACCGCACCAGCGACACCGCCAGCAGTAACCGCACCAGCAAGCCGTCTTTCCATACGCCTAGCTCTATGTCGCATAAACAGATACGGTCTGCGGAATATCCTGCGTCCCATGTTTTGACTGTCGCCAGCGTTCAAAGAGAACATATTCATTAAGTCGCCTAACTTGATAAAGATACCTGCAAAACACACTATCTGTAAGAACGCCACCATAAAAAACGGGTACTCTTTGGAGATGTTATAAAACATACTGGAAATACTGAACGCCACCGTTACAATGAGTGTAATTCCTGCCCGTGTCATTATGGTATTAAACACCCTCACGATTGCCTGCTTTGCCAGATTTTGTTGACTAGGTATCATGGAAAGAAGAAAACTGATAGGTAAAAACATTGCAAAGATAATAAAAAGTATCTGGCTTAACATCATTATCCCCGTCAGTAAGAATACAAAGATTGTGATACCTATATTAAAAATGAATAGGAAGAACACCATACCTAAACGGTTCACGACCTGCGGTATCGTCAGATTGTTGTTGTCATTGTCCTCAATTTCCGTTTTTACGACTTCTTCTCTGGTTTTCCCGTCCTCGTCCTCTGGGCTTGCCGATACCAGAGCTTCCACACGGTCTGTCCCGATTTCTTCTGCGTTGCTGTTCCCAAATTGCAAGAGTAGCCACGGCTGTTCCACTTGAATAGAAAATAGGCTGTCCCGTATCAAGTCCACGCTGTCCTTACCCTCGCTTTCAGAGTTGGGGAGCATGATTTTTGTTCCCAAGTCAAGTGAAGCGGTACTGATGTCTGATGAAAACTCATTTATCTTCTTGATGTAGTCGGGAGCATAGGCAATAAACGAAGCCGACAGCACGAACACCACAAGAAAATTGATAACCGCTTGAACCGCTTTGCTGGTTTCTCTTTTTATCAGTCCTGTATAGGCAACATAAATGCCAATGATTAAAATTATCAGTAATAGAGAACCTACATAAAATCCCGTACTCCCGAAGCCATTCTCGGTAACACCTGCAAGGGTCTGTATGCTTTTGCCGATACTGTCTGCCATATCGTTGATGAAGTCCAGTTTATAGGCTTCCTGCACCACATAGCCCGTTGCATTGCTTAAATAAAGGCTTATCGTCCAGACAAAGTTGGTAATGCAGTAAAGCCCGTACTGCACCGATTTTCCAATACCGTCCAGCCAGTTCCACGGAAGCCACGACCAGCTATTATCCACATAAAAATCAAGCTGGTAGTTGGAAAGGGGATATTTTGAGTATAGATTTTCTGCGTTTATGGTATCGTCCACAAGCCCTGTCGCATGAGCTACCGTCCCCAGAAGTGAAAGCAGGATAAGGGAGAGTGCCACCACGAACAGAGCCATTTTGAGAAAGTGGAAAATCTTCTTTTTTGTGAACGCACCTTTTATCCTTTCTTTCATCACTCCACCTCATTTCTCTGCATGGGCGGTCTGGTATCAAAGGCGTGTAGCAGTTCTTCAAAGACTGGGTGTATCTGCACCACACCAACACGTCCGTATAAGTCCTGCAATAAGCATTGTCCGTTCTCCAAATCACGCAAGCGTTTCTGGTTGTTCTCGTCGTCCTTGTCGATACCGAAAAATTCTAAGGTCTGCTTTATCTCGTTGATGTCAGTAGAACGGAAAGCGAATTTTAAGCCGATATTGTTTTTCAGACTTTCCTTTGACACGTCGCCAGAGGATTGTGTAACGAAATAAACGCCTGCCTGCATAGCTCGTCCAGCACGAACCAGCTTATTTGATAGCGTTTCGCCTTGTGCCACATTTAAGAACGCCCACGCTTCGTCAAGGTCTACAATCTTAAAAATACTTCTGTCTGAATGGATAAAATCAAGGGCAAAGGTACTAATCACAATCAGCATTGCCACCGATAATAATTCAATGGTCGTGTATTCGTTAAAAGTGGTATCTTTATCTGGCAGTACAAGGTCAGCTACTTGAATGATATTGAGCTGGTTATCCAGACTGATTGTATTTTCTACTGTCCCGTCCGAAAACAGCAGATGTGCAAAATCATAATTTGTAAAACTGGCAATATGATTTGCGATATGGTTCGCAATCGGTGTATTCTCTTGCCGTAATTCTGTGATAACATTTAACAGTCCTCTGTGTTCGCTTTCAGATACCTTGCTGATTGCACTAATAAGCACAGGGAATTTATCTCCGTCACGGGTAGAGATACCCGTTAAAAATGTTAAGATTTCTTTTGCCAGCGTCGCTCCGTCCTCTTTATCTTTCATAATCACAAATGGGTCAAGAAGTCCTGCATTGTCCTTGTCGCTGGTAAGGTTTACGATATTGATTTCACGGGCTATCTCTGGGAGCGTTTCTTTCCAGTTGCCACGCTCTGATTTAGGGTCTAAGATAACCGCTTGACCGCCAAACAGCACAGCATAATACACCAGAAGATTGTTGCAGAACGACTTCCCACCGCCAAGCGAACCGACAAAAGCAGAAGCAAGGGCATTTGTTACTGTACCTTTCACACCTTGACTGGCAAGGGACGGTTGCAGGTACACATTTCTTCCCGTATCAACGGAATAGCCCATATAGATACCCATAGTTTCTCCTAACTGCTGGGTCGCACCAAAACCAAGCCCTGCCAAGAAATCTGATTTTACATACTGCACATAGTCATTGATATATCGCTTGCTGGCTGGAAGAAATTCAGAATGAAGCCCCAGCATATCCCCAGCAGGACGCACCAACTTTACATTGAGGTCGTCGTAAAAGTCCTTGACTTCATCACAACGGCGTTTCAGCTCGTCAAGATCGGGTGCAGACACCCGTATCACGTAGCTTAACTTATACATACTTTCTTTGCTCTGGTCTAAGTCTGTTTCCAGCTCGTCCACGCTGTCTAAGGCGTCCACCACATTTGAGCTGGTTTCACTTCCTGCTTGATAAGCGTGATTGTCAAGGTCTTTCAATTCCTTTTTCTTGTTTCTTACTGTCGTTAATGCTTTTCGGTTCTCCACGATTTCTACATTCATAGAAGTATCAACGGGGAATGTGAATTGCTGTTGCTGGAAATAGAAGATTTCAGACGACGGAAAATCAAGCTCCCCGACAATCGCATTGACAGTAAAGTAGGACACATAACTTTCCTTGTCCTCATGTTCCAATCGTAAATACCGCTGGCTTTCCTCAATCACACACCTTGTCGGACGGATAAGGTCGTAGTATTTTATCAGCGTTTCTTTGTTCAATTTTTTCTTTGGTAGCTGGTACTCATAATCTTCATAGGCGATACCGTCCCTGCCGTAAAGATGTTCCATGAGATACCCAAAATCATTGATTTCCAAGCGACGCACCTTAAAACGCCTTGATATTTTATTTTCCAGTAACTTTTCCATTTTCATGTAACGGTTGATTTCATCATTCGGCATGGAAACAAAGTCATTCATCAGCGTGTGGTTCACTTCATGGAGAAATTCCGTAAACGTCAGCCACGCCGATTTTTTGATGTTCTTCAGATTGAGCTGTTCTTCCGTAACCATGAGCTTAAAGCCAAGAAAAAAACGGTAGTCCACTTGATTGTCCCCAATCATAGATACTAACGCTTCGGTCTGTTCGTCTATCTTCTGATAGGCAACTTCCTTTAATTTTCCAGTTACCAGTTTCTTTGACTGTTCCTGCATACTTCGTATGGAGCTTTCTGTGGCAATCTGCAAGGCATGAATTTTACCCTCACGGGACTGTGCGATAAGCTGGCGAAAGCTGTCATGCACGATAAATTTCTGCTCTGCGGATAGGAAAGAATAGTTATACGGTATCAACTCATAGTAAGCGAACACCTCATTGTCCTTGTTCCAGACAAGGTTATTGTCAATATATTTTATCGGGAACATAGTTCACACTCCTTACTGCCGTGATTGTTTCATTCAAGGTCTGCTTATGCAGTTTTACGGCTTTTCCTGCATAAGTGATTTTAGGTCGCAGGGCATAGGTTATCTGTGATTTCAAAAAGCTGTACGGCTTCTTTCCGTCAAAAGTTTTCTGCGACATAAACCAAGTGAGAGCAACGGGAATACCAAAATATTTGAGAAATGCTCCCTCAATCATGGAAAGTGGGGGAATATCCCCAAACAGAATGATGATAAATTCCGTAATCACAAACCATGTAATCTGTGTAAAGGTAACGGGAAAGGGTAAGTTAAAGTCATTGATTGCATACAAGACTTTTTCCACGTTCCAGATACCCGTATAAGATTTAATCTTTTTCAAGTTCTTTCAGCTCCTTTCAAAATAGAAAAGGACAGCCATGTTTCAGACTGTCCCTTAAAAGAGAAATACACTGTCAGTAGCAACAATGCTTGTCGCTGATCTTCCAGCGTTAGTATGGTATCTCGCACATACCTCGGCTTGTTTCGATAAAGCAACCGCCCATATCCAAATCTCGCCCGTAGGCTTCATAGTCAATGTAGTTCTGTAAGCTGGGTGGAATATCCCCTAGTGCCTGCAATTCGTCTACATAGTAGTAGGCAACGTCTGTCATGGTTTCACAGTCGGGATAATAATAAATATCGTCCTTGTGTTCCACGACTTCTTCCAGCGTCCCGTAGTGGCTGATAAATTCGTCCAGACACTCTACGATATAATCGGGAAGTTCCTCTATCATTTCATACATATCATTGAGTTCCTCAATGGAAACATACTCGCCAATCGCAATAGGGAAGTTGTCGGTATCATGGATAGCGTATTCCTCATACTGTTCATTCAAGCCGATTTTTTCTTTCACATCTTCCTCGTCAATAGGAAACGTGAACCAAGCACCGACTAAATATCCCTCATTGTATTTGCCAAGATTAGCAATATAAACCGCCATATCATCAATCATAAGCACCACCTCATTTCCTACTCTGGCAGTTCAAAGATACCGTGTTCTGTTACTAAAAATTTCCCGTGTTCCTGCAAGTGAGAAGCGTAGGCTTCAAAGTCAAAGTAATATTCTTGACAGTCCTCGGATAAATGTTTGAACGTCGGGTCATTCATCAGCTTTTGCCTTGCAACATCTATCATGCTTTTGCAGTCGGGATAAACCGTAATCACATTTCTGCAAATATAAAGTGCTTCTAAATTTTCATACACGGTAAGAAGTGCTGTATATTCTTCTTGCATATCACTTGAAAGCTGGCGGTACATAAAATCTAATTCGTTGAGCTGGTACACGCTTGTATGTTCGTGAACTTCATCAGCATAAGGCAACACCTTTTCGATAATACAATAATCTTGACTTTCTGCACCGATACCTAACTTTTCTTCAAATTCGGCAACATCTATCGGCAGGTCGAACCAGTATGATATTGTTTCTTCGCCAGTTGTTCCTTTCGTTTCCACCAGCACCCTTGTTTCCTGCATTGTTCCTCACGTCCTTTCTGTTGTTTCATCACATCTTTTATGGTCTGGTACGACATACCAAACACATACTTTGAAAAATCTTCTAACTGTCTTTCTTCATAGTTGGCAGGGTTCAGTCGTTTCATTTCCTGCCACACCTTACGCTTGTAAGAGGACAGGTCGGAAATATAATCACAGCCGACCTTTGCCTGCATATCCTTAAAAATATCGTTCATTTCATCACTCCAATCTGAAATTTAGGTATGAAAAAAGCAGTCAATCATAAGACTAACTGCTTTGTGTGTATGGACATGAAATTGTTTATCAGACATATTGTTTGAAAAATGCATTTAACTTTTGCCCTAGTAGTGTTGGGTTATCTGTATTTACTTCATGTCCTGCATTTTCAATAATAGCTATTTCTGCGTTTTCTATCTGTTGTTGCAATTCTAAAGAAGCTTTTTTATTTATCTTATCCTTATCGCCACAGACAACAAGTACCGAACATGATATTTTTTTCAGTTCATGTTTAAAATTAAGTTCTGTCATAGATTTGCATAGATTGATAAAATCTGTTTTCTGAAAACCCATTTTTTCAAATGCTGAACAAGGCATAATACGGAATATCAGATTTTGCATTTTTAACAGATACTTTGGCATTTCATATTGTGTGCCTATTAACACTAATGAGTTCATTTTTTCTGGGTGTTCTATCGCATACTGCATAGCAAGAATACCACCTAAAGAAAGTCCACAAATATTTAGCGGTTCTTCAAACTGTTCACAGTATGTTTCCAATGTCCGATACAATGTATCATAACATGGTATTTTTCCAAAAAGCCAATCTGATAAATTAGGGCATAAAACTTCAAAATCATCATTGAATACTTTTACGGTATCACTCCAACTTTCAGAAGATTGTCCCAAACCGTGAAGCATTATATATTTCATTCCATCACTCCTAGATACTGTGTTTCATATCCACATTATAACATTCGCATATCAGCACCACAATAAAATTTTATGCACCGATAATCTTATTGAACAGCTCTAACAATACATCTTTCACACCGCCAGCGTTGAATACCAAACCGACAGCAATCAAGGCAACTACCAAGAAGCCGATAAGTTTTGAAAACTCACGCTTGAACCCTAAGTAGATACCGATAACCACAATCGCCATAAGCACTAAGCTCTGTGCGTTTGATAAAAACCATTGATACAAATTTTGTCCGAAATTCATTTAATTGTCCTCACTTTCTTCTAATTGTTTCATTTCATAGTCAGCTTCTTTGCCGACATTCAAAATACACATCAAGACTACGCCGATACCCATTCCCATAGATACCAGCAGGAAATCTTTTAATAATACCCACATTTTTTATCACTCCTAACTTTCCACCAAATCTTTTGCAGGGGTCGTCTGCTGTTTGATTATCATTTTATGCTTTTCTGTGAGCTTTGCCTGCTGTTCGATTGTTTCCATGTAGTCTGTACCGTTTCCTTTATCAATCTTTTTCAGCATTTTCAAGGTTGGTGCTACCTGCCTTTGTACCCAACGCAATGTGCGGTCTAAGGTGTAAGGCTCTGGCTTTGTCGTCAGCTTCAAGCTCTGTCTGTTATCGCCAATAAACCAAGCCCAGCGGTCATTGAGTTTCCATTCATTTTTTCGCTTGTCGGGTTCTTCATCAACAAACCGTACATACTGGTTGATGATAGAAAAGGCGGTCTGCTCTGCGTCATAATAGGTCAGCAAATCTCGTACTGCATAATAGGCACGTTCATTTCTAAGCCGTATCTCAAAACGGTTGATAATGTCGGCTTCTTCAAGCGGTGTCCCTAACTTGACGTACTGCTCATAGTCCTTTTCATAGATACAAAAATACACATCTGATTTCAGCGAACCAAGATAAAGGGTGCGTCCCATATATTCTCTGTCGTCCTCTCTATGCTTGATAAGCTCGCCCGACTGGTAAAACTTATAACTTCTGGACTTTCCGATATATTCCCGTTTTCTGCATTTTTCCGCAAGCTCTGAAATATCCAAAATGCCCGTATGGTCGTTGATAGCAAGGTCGATACGCTTCATCACGCCACCGTCTACGAGTGCGTCCATGAGAAAGTCATACCAGCTTCTTTGCTGTGCCAGCAGGTAACTTTCAAACTGCCTGCAACCACGCCCCTTTAACTCTAAAAGGACACCTTTTTCTTCGTCAGCCGACGTATAGATAAAGATGTCCCCTAAAGAGTAATGCTCCGTATAACTGTAATGTCCATAATCTTCATGGAGCATATAGTTGATATTCAGTTTTAATATGTCTTTGATGATATGCTGTATATCCAGCGTGGGAAAACGAATTTTCACATAATCAAACAGCATGGTAAGCGGTGCTTCTGGATTGAACCTTGCCAGTTCTTTATGCAGAGTTTCCAAAAGCTCCTTTGACGGCTTCATTTTTCCGCTTTCTATCTTATTGAGATATTCTCTTGTGATACCAGAAGCCACCGCCAGCCTGCCTTGTGAGATACCGTAAGCAATCCGTTTCTCCCGTAATTCTTTTATCCATTGTTCTTCATTCAGAACCATACCCCCAATCTGTAAAGTGTGAAGTTTTTTTAGGCGACTTCACAGCCGATTTTTGCTAGGAAACCATGCCAGAAGCCTTATGTTTCCTATGTTTTTTGTCTATTGTCTATTTGCAAACGTACCCCTCTGTTAGATACCGAGGGGTTTTACCTGCTGGCGTGGCTAACGCCACACCAGCAACGGCTAGTCCGTGCCGTCGCCTTTCGCTTCGCACGTCGCCGTCCCGTCCTGCCTTGCTTGAGCAAGAGAGCCGATAGTCTGCAAAAAATCATGTCCTTTCGGGACTAAAGGCGTGTAAAATTCGCTTATCACGCTTGTTCCCACATCACAATAGCCACGCCCCTTGATACGTTTCTGGAAAAACTGCTTTTTCACATCTGAACCAAAAAGCATACCGTAACCTAATTCGCTGATACGCCCAAGTCCCACACGGAAATTGAAGTTATCTCTGATACCGTCCGAGAAATACTTTGCGTCTGGACGCTGGCAGGCAACGATAAGGAAATAACCTGCTTGTCGTCCTAACATGACGATTTTCTTTAACTGGCTAAGTAAGCCCACGCTTTCTTTCGTCCCCAGTATTTCAAAAAATGCCACATATTCATCAAAGATAAGAAAGCAGGGTGGCAGTCCCAGATAGGCATAGTTTTCGCCCGTCTTATAGTTCGGGTGTTGCTTCATTTCCTCACTTCGCTGTACCATGCCCTCATAAAAGGCATTGACGCAATCAATCATTTCTTCTTTGGTGTGATACACATTTTCCATAACTGTCCCTAAGTCTGCAAGGTCAGCGTTCTTCGGGTCTAAGATATAAAGGACAGCGTTGGTATGCAGTAAGGCTTCAATGAGTGTCAGCAGAAAATAGGTCTTACCACCACCCGTACCACCAGCAATCAAGGCGTGAGGGAGTGCGTCATATTCCCAGACAAGATTTTTCATCAGTCTAAGACAGCCTTTTTCTGCCCGTACTTCATCAATGGTAATGCGGTTCGCTATCATATCATAAAGCAGGGTATATTCGATATAGCCGTCATGCAGGGTCTTGTCGGTCAGCTCGCAATATAAGCCACTTTCCAATTTATCCTCTAACCGTAAAAGCTGGTCTTGATATTTCCCCAGTGTAATTTCACAGCGGATATGAAGCAGTCCCTTTTCCATTTGATAATAAATCTTTGGAAACCAGACGATTTTTTCCCTTGATCTGCTTTGCAGGTCAGTAAAAAAACCGCTGTCTTGTACGGTATCGGCTTCATACCACTTGTTTTCCAGTATCATTCTTGCCAGCTTTTGACGGTGCAGGAGCTTCTTGAAACTGTCGTAACAGAAGCGGTAATATAGAAAAGCGACCAATGCACAAACACCAGTCGCTATCAGTATGGTTATGAAGTTATAAGGAGAAAGCGTCAAGCCGTTCTCTAACAAGCTGAAATGCTCCCAATCGGTACGCATGAGCTGTTTGATATTCAGTAGCAAAAGAACCGCCACGAATACAAACAGAAGCGTCCCTATGGAAAAGTGATAGACAAGGTGCTTGTCGCTGGCTCTGATACGGTGTCCTTTGTTCCAAATCTTTTGCATAAATCAATCACTCCTTTCTAGGTACGAAAAAAGCAGTCAATCCTAAGACTAACTGCTTTTTCATTACCATTCATTAAAAATCTTCTGAGTCCAACACTTTATATCCAGCCTCAATTAACGCTTGTGCAAATAGACCTTGACCTTTTATCAATTTCCCCGTAAAACTACCATCATAAATATTCTTGACTGCACAAGTTGGGCTTCTTGATTGCAGAATAACTAAATCTATTTCCATACTTCTTATTTCATTTAAAGCCAACTGTACCGCATGACGATATTCCTCATCAACAATATTTCCATTTATATCCATGACAATACCATTTACTATTTCCGCACTAGGACGTGGTGTAGGCATATTCGCTAATAATTCTGGACAAATTTCGATAACTTCTTTGTCTTTTAGAAACTCTACAACTTTCGGATTGAGATTATTCCCACCGTTATATTTGCAGTTTTTTCCCATGATACATGAACTAACTAATACTTTCATAGATAAGCACCTCACAATTTATCCTAATTATATCATTCAACGAATTACCTCACAATAAATATCTAATCTCTAATTTTATTTTTTCGGCTGTCCCTGTGTGTTATTATTCTGTGGATTGCCTACGTTCTGATTGCCTTTGTTCTTCAACACAATATCCTCTGCTTTTACATACCAGTCCACATCTGCACCCGTATAGGTCTTTCTTGATACCGTATCGGCTACGGGATTGACAAGTTCCACGACTGCATTGTACGGAAATTCTCTTAACGGTACTTCTGGCGGTACGGACACGGGGATAATTCCACCATGCAGACTGCACTTCAAATCATAGATACGCTTTTTAAGCTGGGTACTCGGTGTCCCGTCCTCATTCTGTAAGAATACATCACGCATCGCTGTAAATTTTAATTCTCCAAATGTTTTCTCTTTGTCAATAATAAACCCGTTTGATAATCTCATAAATTCTTCACTCCTTTACTTTTCTTCAACTGCTACAATATCATCAGCAACTAACACATAATCGGTATGTCCCATATCCCCGATTGCGTAACCTCTGCCGTATAACTTCGGATTGACAAGTTTTACTTTCTGTTCATACTTGAAATGCTTTTCGCCAGCCTGCACGGGAATTTCCACCACAACATTTTCGCCTTTCTGTACGTCAGAATAAAGGTTATAGCTTCGTCTGGCTATGACCCTGCGGTTGTTTTTATCCCTTTCAAAGATAGGCTCGCTTTCGCCTGCAAATTCAAGAGTTCCAAAAGACTGTGCCATATCTGGCACGACATATTTCATTTCCATATTGTTTTACCTCGTTTCTTTCTATATTTGATAAGTTTTTTGATTGTGATTTCTTATTCTGGCGGTTTGGGAAGTACCAGCAATCCCCCAGATAGTAAAGGGTAAAATCAATGCTTACGCACCCTTGACTATCCGTGTTCTTGCAGGTTGTAGGCAGACAAGCCAGAATAAGCGGAAGTCTGCCGTTTGACAGCTTCGGCGGAGAGCTTGATTTTTCTTTCCTCATATCGTTACCGCCTTATGATTTCTTCATTTTACGGCGTTTGTAAAGATATGTTCCAGCCAGTCCACCAGCAGACGCAAGCAACATCACAATAAATGCCATTACATTTGTACTGTCGCCCGTTTTGGGACTGTCGCTAGGTCTGTTAGGCTTTTCTGGTGTCGGTGGTGTTTCTGGCTTCTCTGGTTCTTCTGGCTTTTCCTTAAAGGTAATTGTCTGTCCCTTATCCTCAATATCCTTATGCTCGGTAACTTTCTTCGGTTGGTCTGGATTGCTCAAATCGTACAATTCTTCAAAAGTTACAAGCTGTTTTCCCTCAAGAGAAGTAGCGTCAAAGGTAAAGGCAACTTCCACTTTCATAGTTTCGCTGTCAGCAGTAAACGTATAATCACTTTCCACACGTTTTTCATTGATAAGAAGTTCTGCATTTTCTTCTTTCAACATCTGCCAGCCCACAAGTTTGTACTGTGTACCGATTTCTAAGCCCTCTAAGGTTACAGTATCAATGATTGTAACGTCTTTTCCTGCTTCAAGCTCTTTGTTGCTGTTCTTATCGGTAGCAGTCGTATGAATTTTGATGATACGCTCTGTGATAAGTACCGTCTGCCCGTCATCCTCAATGTCCTTGTGTTCCGCAACTTTTACGGGTTCGTCTGGATTGCTTAAATCATACAATTCTTCAAAGGTAACAAGGTTTTTGCCACCTAAAGCAGACGCATTGAATGTATAGGAAATTTCCACTTTCATTTCTTCATCATCAGCGACAAAGGTATAATCGTTTTCCACACGTTTCCCGTCAATGATAAGCTCGGCGTTTTCTTCCTTTAATATCTGCCAGCCTTTCAACTGATATTTTGTGCCTTTTGTAAGTCCGTCCAATTTTACAGTATCAACAATCGTAATCTCTTTTCCTGCAAGGATAGTCTTTTCGCCGTCTTTGCTGGTCGCTGTGGTATGGATAGAAATTTCTTTTTCGTATTCATCAGTCAGCGTTCCCAAATCAATCACAAGGTTATTTCTTGATACCACGATTTCAAAAGGTGGGATAAGTTCAAAGCCTTTGTTACTATCAGAGCGTAATTCTTCAATGATGTAGGTATCATAAGGTAATGCACCCTTGCTGTCGTCTGGTTCAGAAGTTCCAAACCACACACCGTCCTCGCTGGTCTTGCCTGCGTTGGTATTGTGCTTATGTGAAGCCCATTCAGCAGAAGTGGAGAATTGCCCGTTATCATCAGTTACCACTACATGATTTTCGCCCGTCGTCTTGCTTGTGATCCGAAACGGAACATCAGCAAGATGCTTGTGTGTACCTGCACCGATTTTTACACCCTCAATATCTCCACGCTTAATCTGATTATAGATAGAATGGGCTTCATCGGTTAAGTCCACGATTTTTCCATTTTCTGTGATTGTAAAATCAATCGGTTTTGCACCGTCTGTCAAATATCCGTTTGGAGCTTCATTTTCAACGATACGGAATTTTCCATAAGGTAAGAGGTCAGAAGAAGTAGAAGCGATACCCTCAATATCTGTACGAATAGTTTTTACGACTTCATTTTTCTTATATAGCTTGCCCTCAACCAATACCGCATTATCATTTAAGGAAATAATGTCAAAGGCAGTATCTTTTAAAGTGGCACTTCCTTGTGGCTTCGTATCGCCCGTTTCTAAATCTCGTTTCTGAATTTTGACACCGCCACGAATAACCTTGTCTGATACGGAAAACTGGTTACCTCCAGATAGTACGGCAAGGTCGCCGTCCTCGGTAATCTGTGTTACATATAAGCCCTTTATCTGTTCGGACTTATCGCCAGCCTGCATATATGCACCCTCTAACAAGTAGCCGTTTGGAGCTTTTGTTTCTTCAACGGTTAGTGTCCCAAGTGGAAGAACCGCTTTGCCGTCCTGCATATAGAAGCTGTCGCCAGATACCTTGTATGCGTCCGCTAATTTTGTGATGTAATGAGTTGTCCCCTTGCTGTCTGTTTCAGCGATTGTCTTTGTAACCCATGTACGAGTAGCTTCGGCAGGGAGATTGCCTTTATTGTAGAAGCCAGCATAATACTTCCATGTAAATTCCGCACCTGCTAAAGAAGCGTTCCCTTGCGGATTGTCTTTCTGTGTTTCCATATCAATCTTGAAAAGCTCAATCAAAGTGTCTGTTACTTTTGGTGTATCTGATACTTTCAAGGTCACTGTTTCGCCAGCTTTGATTGTTAATGGATAGATTGTTTTATCCACTTTATATCCTGCTGGTGCGGATAATTCCTTGATATAGACTGTGCCAGCCTTTACCTCTACAATATCTGTATTTCCGTTTTCATCAGTCATAAGGGTGGCAAGCTGTTTCGTGCAGTCCTTATCAGCAAAGACACCATAGGTTGCACCAGAAATAGAGTAATTCCCGTTACCGTTTGTAATGCTGGTATTACTGGAAGTCTTTTGTAGTTTTGCATTTCCAACATTCAGCTTCGCCCAGAATTGTCCCAATTCCTGCCCCTCGCCAGAGTAGATATAACCGCCACATTCATAGCGTCCTCTATTCTCTTTGACAAAGGCTCTTGCACCAGAGAAAACTTCGTCCTGCGTAGCCTTTGGAATTTCATCATAAGAAGCTCGCACGTTATCACATTGCCAGCCAAGATGTACGCTCAATCTCTGCCAGACTACACATTGTTCCAACAGATAGATTTGCTTGTAGTTTAGTTCCTTGTGAGCTTCGCCATACTGTTTGACATACTCTAAGGATAACGCCACATCTGAAATCTGGTCGGCACTCATGCGTGAGCTTGCGTCAGCTCTGGTCTTGTAGCCATTCTTAAAATCTGTGTTAATATCAATACAATATGCCGTTTCTCCCTCGACTTTCATATAGCCCTCATTGAATGTCGAACCGATAGAACCGTCATTCATTACTTTTTCAATGATACCGACACGCTCTGCACTTTCCGTCCAGTATTGCTTGCTTTCTGCATGGACGGGTGTAGTCGGTAAAGCAGTAACGACAGTTGCAAGAGCTAAGAAGCCCGTACACAATCGTTTCCATGTCTTTTTCATAAATCTAATGCTCCTTTCATTTTGGGTAATAAAATAGCCGTCCAATAAGAACGGCTGGAAATAGAAAAGGAACGTCATTTTAGGCGTTCCATAGTCTATAAAATATTCAATTTTTTTACTGATGTGTTACTCATCAAAATCTCAAATCAAGGTTATTTGACACCAATTTTGACACCAAATTTTTGTATATTGACGATTTTTGATGAAATGTGATAAATTCATAAAACCCGTGAAAAGCCTGTAAATAGGCACTTTACGGCACTCTATGAACTAAGACAAAAGCTACGCTGTAATAACAAGTACATAGTGCTAATTTTTTTGTTTTTTTACATTTTCTTTTTATAATAAAGGAAAGACTTTCAATAGTATTCCCCTTAATAAGAACAATTATTATTTGTGATACAAATACTCCCTAATAAAAAAGTACTGTTTTTACCTTTCATATCCCAAAAGGAAAACAGCACTATCATTTTTATTTATTACGATGTATCCCTGCTTTTACCAGGTTTTTGTTTCTTCTATTTGCATTTCTTTTCTTTATCATATATACTGCATCTGCACACATACAATACACAGAAGGAGGTTTCTTTATGAAATTAAAACCATGGATGAATAATTCATATATTTTATCTGGCACAACATTGCGTGATCCCCATGAAAAAGAAAACGGCAACATGGCACTTCACGTTCCAGGAAATAAAGACAATATTTTAGAAAATCGAAAAGCATTTGGAAAAGAAATAGGAAAAGATTTAAGCGATTGTGTTTTTGCCTGTCAGACACACAGCGATCATTTTTATAAAGTGGAAAACAAAGATAAAGGAAAAGGTAGCTTACATTATGAAGATGGTATTGCGGATTGTGATGCTTTGTACACAACAGAAAAAGGCATTGTCTTAGGTGTTTTTCATGCAGACTGTGTTCCTGTGCTTTTATATGATCCTATAACTTCTTTAGTTGCGGCAATTCACAGTGGATGGCAGGGAACAGTGAAAGAAATCACATCAAAAGTAGTATCTCATATCATACAGACAGAAGGCGTTGATCCAGCAAATCTACAAGCCTACATCGGTTGTGCCATTGAAAAAAACAGTTTAGAAATTGGAATGGATGTAATTGAAAAAGTACAGGCGATGAGCTTTGATACCTCTTCTTATCTTATAAGAAAAAATGAAGATAAAGCATATATGGATAATAAAGGATTAAATATGCAAATGCTTTTAAATGCTGGTGTTTTAGCGGAAAACATTCATATAGATCGAAACGATACCTTCCAGGAAAATGATGCTTTCTTCTCTTATCGAAGAGATCATAACTGTGGAAGACATATGACATACATTATGTTGAAATAAAAAAGCAGAAACTTAAGCTCTGCTTCTTTTTTTATCCTGCATAATCTTTATCAAATGTAACAACCAAATAGCAGGCATCATACTTCTGATCGACCTGTTTCTTTAATTCTTGTAAAATTTCATTATTTTCTAATTTTAAATGATATGGTACAACAACATCAAAAATAACATTCATGTGGGTATCTCCTGACACTACCCTGAAATCATGCAGGGTTAGATCCTTATGAATTGCTTTTAATGCTTTTTTTATAAATTCTTTTAATTCATTTGTAACTGGATCATCTCTTTTAATTGGGTCCATATGAATAACCAATTCTATTCCCATAGATTTTTTTACATCTCTTTCAATATTATCAACCATATCATGAGATTTCATAACATCTACTTTATAATCCACTTCAACATGCACACTGGCAAACAAACGATTGACCCCATAATCATGGATAATCAAATCATGAATCCCTAAAACTCCATCATATTCATAAATTTTGTCTTTTAAAGATTGTACAAGTTCTTTGCTGGGAGCTTTTCCAAGCAGTTCATCTAATGCAGACTTAATGATTCCTCCACCTGCATAAATAATCAGGCAGGCAACGATAACCCCCATATATCCATCTAAATTAAAATGTAAAATTGGAGATAAAATCGTAGATAACAATACTGCACCGGTAGCCATGACATCACTAATACTATCCGCAGCTGTTGCCTCCATGATACTGGAAGATAATACTTTTCCATAATGATGATTGTACATATACATCCAAAGTTTTACACCAATAGAAACTACTAAAACAATCACACTTACCCATGAAAACAGCACTTCTTCAGGATGAAGAATTTTTCCTGCACTAGTTTTAATCAATTCAAATCCCAGCAAAAGAATCAAACAGGCAACCAGCATACTTGCGATACATTCATATCTGGCATGACCAAATGGATGCTCCTCATCCGCAGGGCGTGAGGATAAGCGAAAGCTAATCAAAGAAATGATGGAACTTCCCGCATCCGAAAGATTGTTAACTGCATCTGCAGTAATGGAAACACTTCCTGCAAGTGTCCCCGCCATAAACTTAAATATAAACAAAACAATGTTGTTTACGATTCCTACAAGGCTTGTTAAATTGCCATAGGCATGGCGAACATTTTCATCCTCTGTATTTTGATAATCCTTAATAAATGTTTTTGCTAAAAACGAAATCATTTTCTATCACCCTTATCTGTACAAATGTATAGTTTACCATATTTTATAAAACTGACAACCTCTTTTTTATGCAATCCCCCCTGTACATGTTATGTATTTATCTTTCATATAGTGTATAGGTGATTCTATGCGAAAAATAATTCCTTATGGCCTATTTCTTTGTTTTCTTTTATCTCTGGCATTTGGTTCTTTAACCTACGCTTCTACAAAAGAAGCTTTAACTCTATGGTTTGAAAAACTAGTACCTTCTATGTTTGTCACAATGGTTCTTATTCGCTTGCTGTATAAAACAAATCTCTTATATGCCTTTACTCCAAAATGGCTGTGTAAATGCTTTGGTGTATCGAAAGATGTATTCGCTTTTCTTATATGCAGTATCTTTTTAGGATTTCCTGCTTCATCAGGATTTTTAGATGAACAATGCTATGTGTGTCATATTGAAGAATCTCAAAGAAAACGTTTGTTATATACCTGCTGTTTTCCTACGATTGGCTTTGTTGTTTTAACAATTGGTGAAGTATTGTTTCATTCTCTTAAAATTGGTTTTCTATTATATGCTGCACAGCTTTTATCAGGACTCACCCTTCTTTTTATAACACGTTCTACTCCAGTATATGCAACTTTTCCACATCCAAACAAAACACAATTATCCTTTTCGCTGCTTAGCGATGCAATTAAGGAAAGTGGAATAACCCTTTTTATGATAGGTGGATATCTTATGGTATTTATGAGTATCAGTACACTCTTTTTTCAATTTCTGCCAGAAGCAGTATCTCTTCCTCTACAAATCATTCAGGAATTTTCCAGTGGCGTATACATTATATCCAATCTTTCCTGCCATACTTTTTTAAAACAATGTTTTATTTCCATGCTTTTAGGTTTTGGTGGACTTTGTGTACACATGCAGATTTTTTCTTTCCTTAACTATACGCATCTATCCTATCCTCGCTTTCTATGTTTTCGTATTCTGCAGGCATTGTTTTCTCTTCTTTTCTTTTTAATTCTAAGTTTTGCGTTATAATAGAAAACAGGAGAGTGATAATTATGAAAATCGCATGGATTGGAACTGGTGTAATGGGAAAACATATGCTTCTTCATTTACATGAAAAAGGTCATGATGTATCTGTATATAATCGAACATATCAAAAAGCAGAACCTTTAAAAAAGGAAGGAATACATGTTTGTAAAACTATAGAAGAGTGTGTGCAGAAAGCAGAAGTTATTTTTACAATGGTGGGATATCCAAAAGATGTAGAAGAAGTTTATCAGGAGATATTCACTCATGTCTCAAAAGGAGCTATTCTTGTTGATATGACGACAAGTTCTCCACAATTGGCAAAACAATTATATCAAAAAGCAAAAGAATTAGGTTTGTCTATGTTGGATGCACCTGTATCTGGAGGAGATAGCGGAGCTAAAAACGCCACCTTAAGCATTATGGCAGGTGGAGATAAAGAAACCTATGAAAAAATCGTTCCTCTTTTCAGCTGTATGGGGACATCCCTGCATTATATGGGAGAAGCTGGAAATGGACAGCACTGCAAAGCATGTAACCAGATTGCCGTAGCCGGTGCTGTTGCCGCTATGAGTGAAGCTATTGTCTATGCAAAAGCACAGGGACTTGAAGTAGAATCTGTACTAGATGCCATACGAAAAGGTGCGGCTGGAAGCTGGCAGATGGATCATACAGCACCAAGAGTTTTAAACAATGATTTTGAACCAGGATTTTATATCAAGCATTTTGTAAAAGACATGCATATCGTTCAGCAGGAAATGAAAGATAAAAACGAATTGCAGATGTTAAATTCTGTTTGTTCCATGTATGAAGAATTAGAAAAAAACGGTGAAGGAAACAAAGGTACACAGGCTTTGCTTCATTATTATGAGAATGTAAAATAAAAATGTCCAGTACTTGGACATTTTTTATTTATGCTTCAACTTCTGTTTTCCACAAACCATGTAAGTTGCAGTATTCATAAACGTTAACATTTCCTTTATATCCGTTTAAAGCAAATACTGCTTCTGGTTTTTCATTTGGTTTTAAGTTTACACGTAGAACTCGATTATCAAATTCAACTAAAACCATTGTAATATAGTGTTCTTCCAACATTGGATGTTCTACAGAACCAACTTTTACTGTTAAGATATCACCATTTATTTCGACTACTGGTACATGTTTTTCTACAGCACCATCTGTTGTGTTTGCATTTAATTCAACCATTGGTTTTCCGCAGCACATTACTGGAACACCTTTGTCTTCAATCATTTCCACAATGTTACCGCAAATTGGGCATTTTAATAATTTCATATTCTTTCCTCCTAAGAATCTAAAATTCTTTTATTCCTTGAATACATTTATATTATAGCACCAATATATATGAATTAAAAACTATTTGCTCAATATTATGAAATATGCTATCCTACCCATATAGAAAAGGAACATAAACAATGAAACTTACATTAAAATATAAAAAGCTGTATATAAACATAGATACTGATTGTACAACCGATATGATTTTAGAACAGTTATATCAATCCAAAAAGAATCGATATCTTTTATATCAGGAAGGAAAAATCTCAATAAGTAAAGAAACGATCAAACAAAACACTGCTGTAAAAAAAGGTGATATAGTATGCATACAGCTTCCTGAAGTGGAGGATGATATAGAACCTGATTTTACTCCTATTGATATTTGTTATGAAGATGATATCTTTTTGGCAGTCAATAAACCTAGCACTCTGCTTGTTCACTCCGATGGCACAAATACTGCTCACACCTTATCAAATCGAGTAAAAGCATATTATATGCAGCAGGGATATCAAATTCCTGTACGCCCTCTTCATCGTCTAGATATTGAAACTAGCGGTCTGGTATTATTTTGCAAGATCCCTTTTTTTCAGCCTATGCTAGATACTATGTTAAAGGATAAAAAAATTCATAGAGAATATATAGCACTCATACAGGGACATTTACCTAGAAATCATATGACAATCAACAAACCTATCGGAAGAGATCGTCATAACGCTAAAAAAATGCGGATTTCAAATACTGGAAAGCCTGCCTGTACCGATGTTATGACCATAAAAAAATATAAAAACTTTAGTATGGTGCATTGCATTCTGCATACAGGTAGAACCCATCAGATTCGTGTCCATTTATCTTCAATTCAGCATCCCTTGTTAAGTGATCCTTTATATGGGACAAAAGATACAAGAATACAGCGTTTGGCATTACACGCATTTAGGTTAAAGTTTTACCATCCTATTCTTCAAAAAGAACTATGTGTCGAGTGTACAATGCCAGCAGATATAACAAAAGTAATACAGCAGGGAAGTTAACATTCCTGCTGTTTTGCATTTTTCAATCATTAACTTGCACAAACTAATGTATTCGTTTACTTTCTTAACAAAAGTGCTATAATTTGCTTAGATATTAAGGAGGATTTTTATCATGCCAAATACAAACCCATTAAAACAAATTGTAATAAAACAGAAAAAAGGTGAACCAGTAGGAATCTATTCCTGCTGCAGTGCAAATGATTATGTTATTGAAGCTGCACTGGAAAAAGCAAAACGCGATAATTCCTGCGTATTGATCGAAGCAACAGCAAACCAGGTCGATCAAAATGGTGGATATACAGGAATGACACCTGCTGACTTCATGGCTTTCGTAAAAGAAAAAGCAGAAAAAGCTGGATTATCTATGGATCGTGTTTTCCTTGGCGGCGATCACTTAGGTCCATTAACATTCGCTTCTCTTCCTGAAAAAGAAGCTATGGAAAAAGCACGTGAACTTGTTCGCTGCTATGTAGCTGCTGGATTTACAAAAATCCATATCGATACAAGTATGAAAGTAGCTGATGACGATCCAAATGAACGTTTAAGCGATGCAACAATTTCTCGTCGTGGAGCTGAACTTGCACGTGTTTGTGAAGATACATATCAGGAATTATTAAAAACAAACCCTGATGCAATTCGTCCTGTTTACATTGTTGGAAGTGAAGTTCCAATTCCAGGAGGAGCACAGGAAGAAAATGCAGGTATGCAGGTAACAAAAGTAGAAGATTTCAAAGCTACTGTAAAAGCATTTGAAGAAGCTTTCGCAAAAGAAGGATTAGAGGAAACTTGGAAAGATGTCATTGCAGTTGTTGTACAGCCTGGAGTAGAAGAAAAAGATGCTGGATGTACAGAATACGACAGAAGCAAAGCCGTTGATCTAATGGCATCCATCAAAGAGTATCCTAACCTTGTATTTGAAGGGCACTCTACGGATTATCAGACAAAATATAAATTGCGTGAATTGGTAGAAGATGGTGTGGGAATTTTAAAAGTTGGTCCAGGTATGACTTATGCAATGCGTGAAGCATTATTCTCATTGGCATATATGGAAGAAATGATGTTCCATGGTACAGATGTAGAAACATCACATTTCATTGATGTATTGGAAGAAGCAATGTTGGAAGAACCTAAAAACTGGAGCAAGCACTATCATGGAAATGATGCAGAATTATGGTTCAAGCGTAAATTCAGTTTCTCTGATAGAAGCCGTTACTACATGCCAAATCCAAAAGTAGCTGCTGCAAAAGATAAAATGATTGCCAACTTAAGAAAAGAAGGAATCAACTTGGCTGTTTTATCACAGTTTATGCCAATTCAATATACAAAAGTACGTGAAGGTGTCTTAGAAAACGATCCAGAAGCATTGATCAAAGATCGTATCTGCAACACAATTGAAGAATATACATTCGCAAGTCATCAGGACGAACTATTCAAATAAGCACTCAAAAAGCCACGATGTGGCTTTTTTCTTTATCCATGTTGTTTTAATAAATATAAAGCATACGCTTTTATAAAGGAGTCATTAAATACTACACTTCCAAAACCAAGAGCAGATATATTGGCATCCTCTTTAAGAAGATAATGATACAACAGACAAACACTTTCCATGCTGCCATCTTTCTTTACATTTTTTAAATCAATCTTCTTATTAAAAGATATATGTGCGTGCTCATCTGCAAAGCGAAGAAGTTCAGTTAAAAATTGTTTGAAATCCCACACTTTAAGATCATCAAATCGAAAACTAAATGCACATGATTCAAGAATTGCTAAATAAGGATATGGAAAAGACATATAGGAATCAATCGCATCTAACACCTGATGAAATACAATTTTTTCAACAAGAAACTTCATCTTTTCTCTTTGTAAAGTTTCTTCTATCGTTTTCATTCCATATTTCAATACATCCTCAACAGCTTCTATTTCCTTTTTCTGCTTTTTATCAAATGTATAAATCGTGCCAATATAATAGTTAAATTTTTTTAAAGTATCCTGATATCCCAGCTGAATATTTCTATGAATAACTTCTTTATCAAAGAGTAGAAAACTTCCTAAAGAAACATGTGGCTCTATGCAAATAACATCTGCCTTGATATCATTTGTTCTAAGTATCCCAACTGCTTTTAAATTAACCGCAACAACTTCCTCAGCCCCCATACTTTCCGCAAGATGGATTGGTACATTATCATAATAGCCTCCATCCACATACATTTCTCCATCGATTTCCTTCATAGGAAACATAGGAAAACAGGAACCGCTAGCTATGATATAATCTAATACCGTTTCTGGTGTCATGTCCTTCTTATAAAATACTTTTGGCTTTTTCTTTGTAACATTCACCGTCATACACGCATAATCTATAGGACTAGAGAAAAAACGTTCCGCATCAAAATAACGTCTTAATAAATCTTCGAAAGGAGTAATATCTGCACCTTTATTATGTATATAACTAGATAAAAAATCATGATATTTTTCTTTTTGCGACATCAAAAGTTCCATATCAAGATCGATATTCACTCCATTTGTCATAATATCCTCTACATGAAGATTATCCCACAATTCAATAACTTTATCATATTGTCTTTGTACATATAAAACGCCAATCATAGAGCCAATACTTGTACCCGTCACTATATCAAATGTTTGCCCTAAAGTATCCAGTGCTTTCCAAACACCAATTTCATATGCACCCTTACTTCCTCCACCGCCAAAAACCAACGCTCTTTTCATTTTCTTTTCCTCCGGATTCTCTATTTCTAGTATATCCTAAATAGAAAAAAGAATCTCCTTGAAATAAGAAGATTCTAATATTTTTCTTTAAAAAATTTCATAATATTTTTTAAGGAACGGATTAATTCTTGTTCTTTATCTACATCCAGTTCATTTAGAGCTTTATCAATCATCTCTTCATGAAAACGTTCATGTACTTCAAGAACAGCGGATGCTTTATCCGTAAGATGCAGACGCACAATACGTTTATCTTTTTCATCCTTAACACGCTCTACATATCCTTTTTTTACTAACTTAGAAGTTGATACAGTAAGCGTTCCCTGTGTAACCATTAAACGTTTCGCAAGTGCTGACATCATATTCGATTCACTTTTTTGTATTGCTTCTAGGATATGTACTTCGGTCATAGATAAATCGACACCCTGATCACGAAGATTCTTCTCTTCAATTGCTAAAATATAATTAAATAAATATACAAGCAATTCATTCAGTGTATGTCTTGTGTCGTCCATACGATTACCTCAAATTAAGCTTTTTCTAAAGCTGCTTTTGCTGTATCTACGATTTTTGTAAATCCTTTTGCATCGTGAATAGCAATTTCAGACAGCATTTTACGGTTGATTGTTACATTTGCAAGTTTCAATCCGTGCATTAATCTTGAATAAGAAATATCGTTCATTCTTGCTGCAGCATTGATACGAGCAATCCACAATTTACGCATATCACGTTTTAAATCTTTACGGTCATTGTATGCATATTTGAAAGAGTGCATTACCTGTTCGTGAGCTGTTTTATAAAGAATGTGTTTAGCTCCATAGTAACCTTTTGCTAATTTTAAAACCTTTTTTCTTCTCTGACGTGTTGTATATCCACCTTTAACTCTAGCCATGTTATATTCCTCCTATTACTTATTTAACCAACATCTGCTTAATACGTTTGAAATCTGTGTTGTGTACAGTAGCAGATTTTCTCAAATGACGTTTCTGTTTCTGTGTTTTCCCATGGAAACGGTGAGAAGTATAAGCGTGACTTCTTTTTAATTTTCCAGAACCTGTCTGTTTAACACGTTTTGCAAGTCCTCTATGTGATTTCATCTTTGGCATAAGTAGTACCTCCTGTTAATAACTATTTCTTCTTTGGTGCCAGAACGCAAGACATTGTATTTCCTTCCAGAACCGGTTTCTTTTCTACAACCGCAATGTCTCCAATTTCTTCTGTGAAGCTATTCATAATTTTCTTACCAACATCAAGTCTTGTAATCAAGCGTCCTCTAAAACGCATATCTACTTTGACTTTCATTCCGCCTTCAATCCATTTACGTGCATGACGCATTTTTGTTTCAAAGTCGTGTCTGTCAATAACTGGTGACAAACGAATTGGTTTTACCTCAGTAACATGCTGTTTCTTTTTCGCTTCTTTTGCTTTCTTTTGCTGTTCAAAACGATGTTTTCCATAATCCAGCACCTTACATACCGGTGGTACAGCCTTTGGAGCTACACACAGTAAATCTAAATTCTGATTGTATGCAATTTCCAAAGCTTCACGACGCATCTTAATACCAAGTTTTTCTCCGTCTGCATCAATAACCATAACTTCTTTAAACTTGATTTTTTCATTTACCAGATCATCGTTTACATTGTTAGGAATAACTCTCTTATTTATAATAGACACCTCCAATTGCCATAAGAAAAGCGGGTACTCATATGCACCCGCTAAAATAATCATCGTTACGTTTCGATTGATGTAGCATTTACCTATGTCTTAAGACATCAGGTGAGAAGGGGTGCTTCTAACTTTCCACTAACTTTTCTGCTTGCTTATCATAACACATAGCTTTCTTCACGTCAAGCACTATCTTAAAATATAATCAGATTTTCCAACATAACCGATTCCAGAAACCTGTAAGCCCTGCTGTACTTCCCCATTTTCCAATGCTTTTTGAATAGCTTTCGCATTCACACTAAATTCCATGACTTTCTTTATTTTTTGATCATCTAGGATTTCCTTTTGTAAATGATGTTCCACACAGCGCTCTACTATCGGAAATGACTGCAGCTGGGATTGATATAACTCCCTTGTTTTATGATCTTTTTGAATAAGAAACAGTTTCTCACCAAATTCTACACCCATATAATACGCTTTTGTATATAACTCAGGTATAAAATAAAGGACTTCATACACTAAAGATGTATCTTTATAACGTTTTAAAAGTTTTTGTCGAATTTTTTGATATTCTTCTTTATTATCACAATTCTCCAGCAAGGCAATCGTTTCATACGTCAATTTACTAATGGTTTGATTGTCAATATCACTTTCAATATACGTATCTTCATCTTGCATCAGAAATATCCATTGTCTCTCTGTACAAACATCCCCTATACAATCCCACTCTCCTGTAATAGAAAGAAGCTTTCTTGACATTTCCCTGCTTTCTTTACCATTAAACATTACCTCGCATTCTACTTCTCTTTTCTGTTTTGAAGCAAACACTTTCACTGCATATACTTTTCTATTTCCCAAGCGCAATGATAAATCGTTTTTTAGCAGATTCCAATAATCACTTTCTTCAATTCCTTCTTTTTTTCCAATTCCTCCAAGAGGACTTTTCCATACATGAAAACGATGCATCTCCTGTGTAAAGATTTCAACTGTATCAATATACGACTCTTTATTACAAACCTTTAAGTAAACCTGCAAAACCTGCTCATAAAACTGTTCACAAGCTGAATAATATACCTCATCTTTACTATCCCCTACAGCTGCGATAACCTCGCTGACTGGTTCATCTAGCCACTCATGATGAAGCTGAAAAACAATTTGTGCAACATTATCCTGAAAAGACAATACATCCGCATACACATAAATATCTTCATCTTCTAAAATAAATGCATTTTGAAATACAACACCATCCCCACATATAGAAACCAAATTCTCCAAAAGGCCTTCATTTTGAACATCATTATTTGATGATGCAATTTCTTTCATTTTTCTTTTTTTCTTAAAAAACATACAATCACCTACTTCTTGTAAGATTTTTTATTATTTAATTATACATCATTCTTTTATATCTTTCTAGAAATAGAAGAGAAAATCCCATTAGCTTTCATACAAAAAAAATAAAACCCCTTAAATAACTACTATTTAAAGGGTTGTCTTATTATATTGGTGACTCCTTAGGGAATCGAACCCTAGACCCACTGATTAAGAGTCAGTTGCTCTGCCAGCTGAGCTAAGGAGTCATTTGCTTGCTTAATTATTATACATCAGCCGTTATGCAAAAGCAATCTTTTTTTATTCTTATGATAAAAAAAACAGTATAGACATAACCCTCTCGTGTCAACGTATTGACACTATAATTTTTAACATTATTTTTAGTTATGAGTGTAGTGGAATTATACATAATTCTACGTATGATAAAAGCTTTCCTAAAATTAACCAATAAAACTATCTATAAGCATTTTAGCACATTTCTTTCATCTCGTTGACTATAAATTCTTTTAGCTTTTGTTTATTTGGAAGATGTAACATATATGTAGAAACAAAGAGTTGATTATCCATTCCAGACAATGCGTACTCGACCATTCCATTTCCTTTATCAGTACAAAGAAGTATCCCTATTGGTGGATTATCGCCATCATTCATTTCATGTATTTTTATAGTATCCGACATAGGCATTTAACTGTCCTAAATCTTCATGTCTGAACTCATCATTTTTAAGTTCAATAATAACATTGCAATGCAATATTCTATTATAGAAAACCAAATCTACAAAATAGTATTTGTCATCAATGATGATTCTCTTTTGTCTTGCTCCAAAGCAAAACCCTTGTCCTTATTCAAGCATGAATTCCTGTAAGTTATCCATTAAAGCTTGTTCTAAGTCGGTTTCAGATACACTCTCCTTTGCATCGAGTCCAAGAAATTCAAAGGTAAATGGATCTTTAATTATTGGTACAAGAATATTTTCTTTGCTCTTTGATATTTCCATTAACTGCTCTGGATTTTTACTAATACCTTCAAAATAATTATTTCCAGACCTTTTATTGATCTTTATCCAGCAGTTTATTAGCTGAAGAACTAATGCTTCATTTAAACCTATTTCTCTTGCAAGTGTTTTATTGGCAAGTATCGGTTGTTCATCAAACAAATACATACTCATAATTTCTCCCTCCTTTCATTTTGGGTAAAGAAAAAGACGATAGTTTGTATTCCATCGTCTTCGTTTTACCATGTTATATTTCTTTTAATTTCTCTTTTCCGTATTCAAGATATGCCACCATCCACATTGCAATCTTAGGCAATCCATAAGGACTTATTAAAAACGCAATAATAAGTGCTTCTATTCCAAGTTTCACTTCACCTTGAATAATGCAAGCCAACGCTCCAAGGATTACTAGAAATGAGAATAATCCTAGAATTGTTCCACCAATCGTTACGATAAACTTTGAAAAAGCAATCAGTAATGAAAGAATAAGAATAATCGGAAACAAGATGATTCTTAGTAACAGTTTCATTTTATTCTTCCTTATCATCATCTTTATCATTTGGAATTTCTTTTGCCACATCTCCAATCAGTTTACCAAAATCAATTGCATTTTTTGATGTAATAACTGGTTCTCCTGTTTCTTTTTCAAGGGTTTCCCTTGCGACCTTTGCTACATTACCACCTCTTTTAGCAACTTTCTTATTTTCTTCTAACCCTTGAGGATTTGAAGTATTTGCAATATCTTTTGTAGCTGTTTCTGCCAGCATATTAAGGATAAGTTCTGTAGTCGACATATTATCTCTTAAATTTTGCTTTTTAAGTCCTTTTAAATCTTTGTACTATCTTGTTGTCATACCTGACCAAGCTTTTGAAATTTCATTGGTTAAAATGGCATATTCTCTTCCTTGCTCAATACCATGTTCATTCCAAGTATCAGTTAATTCTTTTCTTACTTGAATAGCTTGTAATCTTTGATTGATCCATTCTTTTGAATATCCTTTTTTCGCATATGTTTCTAACGCTCTATCAATCGTAAGTTCTGGATCAATGATTTCATCAATTCTTTCCTTACCGACTTCGGCTAGCCACATTTTAAATGGTTCAGCTTTTGGCGATGGAATTGATTGTATAATACGAAAAATACCTTGCATATCAGCAACATCCGTATTGTACTTTTTTCCATCAGAAGATTCTAATTTCAGTTGTCGACAAATTGTCGACAACTCACTTTTCTCTTCATCTGTCATTCTTTTTTTGACCCTATACCAATAATCTCGTGGGTTCTTGCTTTCTGTAAGAACTCCAACCACATCTACTACACTGAAATACCATTCTTCTTTTTCATTGTCCCAAGCGGAACGTATTTGATTTCCTTCAAATAATTTAATTTCGTTTTCCAAAATAGTTCCCCCTTTGAGTTGATGTACTGTTTACAACAACCATTATACAATAGTCGCTCAAAGCAGCACACCAACTATTTGATTTTTCAGCTTTTATCTTTGGTAGAAGTCTAAAAACCTTTGTATCTACTTGGCTATTTGCCTCTGTCATTGTTATGACACGAAACCCCCATACTGTTTCTTACAAATTTTGTTTCTTTAAAACTTCTCTCCACTTTTCAAATAAAACATCTTCTTTTATCGAACGATTTGCATTGCTTGTGCTTGGAAGATATACACAGGAAAGAGAAAGATGAGAAAAGTGTTTCTGATACAAATCATAGCTTTTTCTTCCATTGCATATCACAAACTGTATAGAAGGATATTTTTCCAGTAACTCTTGGATTGGGTTTACTTTTTCATTATGTATCTTGGAATCTAAACTTCCTTCCCTTTCACATTCTCCAATCACATCCCATAGCAGAAGATGATGAGAATAAATAATTTGTTTCTTTTCTTCATAAGTAGAAATCGGCATTTCGAATACATCACTCATAATTTTCCAGAAACGATTATGTGCATATCCATAGTATTCCTGTTTCTCAAGTGATACTGCACTTGGCATAGAGCCTAGAATCATTACTTTAGGCTCTTTGGATATGATAGGATCAAAACCTTTTAACACTCTTCGACTCCAATCAAATCATGTGGAAGTGCATCTGTAATACGTACCTTTACAAAGCTGCCAAATTCAATAAAACGATCACTTGTAAAAATGACAATACCATCAACTTCATCTGGTGCACTGCTTTTTCCACGTCCTCGATATTTTCCAGTTAATCCTTCCTGATCTTCTACCAGAACTTCTACAACTTCACCAATCATCTTACGCTGATTTTCTAATGAAATTTCTTCCTGACGTGCCATTAAAGTTTCTAGACGCTTCTGTTTTACATCTTCATCAACTGCACCTGACATATAATATGCTGGTGTATCTTCTTCAGGAGAATATGTAAATGCCCCCATACGATCCCAGTGCACATCTTCTACAAACTGCATCAGATCTGCAAAATCTTCATCACTTTCAGTAGGGAATCCTACAATAAAGGTAGTACGCAATGTTGGATAAGCAAAGGTAGAGCGAATCTTTTTACAAAGTTCTAATACATCCTCTTTATGTCCTCTGCGATTCATCAATTCCAGCATACGATTATTTGCATGCTGCATAGGAATATCAAAATAAGGAACAACTTTAGGAAGCTGTGCCATTCCTTCAATTAATTCATCATCAATTTCATCTGGATACATATACAGAATACGAATCCAATGGAAACCTTCAATTTCATGCACTTTTTTCAACAAATCTAATAAACTGCGTTTTCCATACAAGTCTACACCATATTTTGTTGTATCCTGTGCAATCAAAACCAATTCTTTTACTCCTTTATTTGCCAGCTCTTTTGCATCTTCTACCAGCTTTTCAATAGGGAATGATACATTTCCACCACGAATCAAAGGAATTGCACAATATGTACAGCGATTGGAGCATCCTTCCGCAATCTTTAAATATGCAGTCCAAGGTTTACTGGATACCAGACGTTCACATTTATTATAGCTAACCAAATCTTTACCATCTAACAGCTGTGCCAAGATTTCATGAAGATGCGGGTATTCTTTGATACTGATTACTGCATCAATCTCTGGAATTTCCTTTTCCAGTTCTTCTTTATAACGCTGTGCAAGACATCCAACAACAATTAGACGTTTACAGTTATGTTTTTTATATTCTGCCATTTTAAAAATAGTCTGAATGGCTTCTTCTTTTGCGGAATTGATAAATCCGCATGTATTGATAATAATGGCTTCTGCTTCATCTGCATTATGAACAAGTTCATGATTGCCACTTTTCAGCATTCCCATCATTTTTTCACTGTCTACTAAATTTTTACTGCACCCCAAAGAAATAAAACCTATTTTCACATGTATCACCTCGCGTAATACTATAACATGATTTTTCTTGCAGGTAAAAGAAAAACATTCGAATACGCATAAAAAAAGGATAAGGTCCTGCCTTTATGCAGAACCTTATCGAAGAATTATAGGGGATAGAATGATGATACGCAAATAGGGATATTTAAAAGGGATCTTTACGTATACATAGCAGTGATTACTGCCACTTATAAAATACAATATAGAATTTAAAAAAGATGTCGAATATTGAACTTATTTCTAAATTTTTACGATATTTACAAATGTAGGTATCATATCCAGAAACTCTTGATAAGATACATGCTGCATGCATCCATCTTCTATATATGGCACAAAGCAGCATCCCCTGTTATCATAAATAACATCATATGCATCTTTTTTTACATAAAAAATAGAAATCGGTATTTTATAACGCGTTTGATTTCCATTTACCAAATGATCTTCATAAGCGTAGTGTGTACTCACATAAACAGGATGATCAATTCCTTCTACACATATTTCTCCACTTTCTATGGATGGCAAATAAAAATCGGTTTCATCTAAACTTATATACATATTTGGAAATTGTTTTTGTGCATATTCTAAAATTTCTTCTGTCTTTAAATTTGTAATCTGCATGTCTTACACCTCTTTATGATTATACCATGTAAGCTCTTTTTCTTCTAAGGAAAATATCATATCACATAATTTTGAGTGTTTTTATGCAGAACACACATAATTTAACATAGTTTCAACATACTTATATGATAACTTTATCCTATACTATAGTCAGCAGATAGATAATAGTTATCTGCTGTATGATTATTTTCCCCTCTATAAATAATATTCATACTTTCTCCCTTTCATAAACTTTATAATTATTAAGAAGTGCACTTCGAATAAAAGTGCATTTCTTTTGTTTTATCCCCCACATAATTTAACATAGTTTGGACACACTTTTGTGACAAGATAGTACTATACTATAAGTACAGATAGAAAATATCTGTAATATAATTTTCCCCTCTATAAATTATATTCATACAACTCCCTTTAAACTTAATAATGAAAAGAAGCACATATGTGCTTCTTTTCATTATCTCTTATAACATTTTTTCTAATGCTTCTTTTAATTGTGGTGCTGGAACATATCCCTGCATTTTCCCTACAGGCTGTCCATCTTTAAATACGATCATTGTAGGAACAGACATAATGCCAAACTGTGCAGCCAAATCTCCATCCTGATCAACATCCACCTTTACAATTTCCACTTTGCCAGCCAATTCTTCACTTACCTGTTCCAATACTGGACTTAGCATTTTACAAGGCCCGCACCAAGTCGCAAAAAAATCAACCAAAACAACACCTGAAGAAATTGTACTTTCAAATTCATTTCCATTTATAATTTTCATAATGACACCTCCATCGTTATTAACAGTATAGCACACTATTTTCTTAACATGCATTCATATGCCTAAGAAAACAAATATTTTAAGATTGCCTGTGCAATCCCATCTTCTTCATTGCTTAAAGTAACAGCATCTGCTGCTTCTTTAACTTTAGGAAGTGCATTTGCCATTGCAATTCCTATCCCGCATTCTCTAAGCATTTCTATATCGTTTTCTCCATCTCCAAATGCCATGACATTATCGAAAGATATTC
Organism: Amedibacterium intestinale; assembly: GCF_010537335.1. Taxonomy (NCBI): domain Bacteria; kingdom Bacillati; phylum Bacillota; class Erysipelotrichia; order Erysipelotrichales; family Erysipelotrichaceae; genus Amedibacterium; species Amedibacterium intestinale. The sequence continues at coordinate 176,263 of NZ_AP019711.1, read as the reverse complement.
CAAGATTATCACATAACTCTTTCAAGCCACTTGCCTTTGTTACATCTTTCATCATAATTTCCAGCCATTTCTTTGTGGTTCGACCTACCCAGTATGTATCTTTAAAATGCTTAGCAGCTTCCCTGCTTACTTTATCCATTACTTCTGGATGATACGTAATGGAAACCTTGTTTAAATCACATGTAATCTCTTGTGCACTTTCAATATAGTAAATATTAGGATAACCTTTTCGATTATCATAAACAAATTCAAATGCTCCACCAGTATACGGTATATCTTTAGGAAGATGATGTTTGGCTATGTACTGTTTCTTTTCTTCTAATATTTCTTTTGGATTATAATCGTACATACCATCATCCAAATGCCCAATTATTTCTACTTTAAATTGTTGAAAATAACGAAAAATATGCTGTGCATCTTCTTTTGGCATTCTTTTTCTAATATGACGTTTTTGTTCTTTCACATCATAAATCGCCATACCATTTACTTCAATTAAATATCCACCATATATATCCATCTGCAACTCTTTCGCATATTCCATAAGTTTACAATAGCTTCTTCCACTTGCTAAAGCTAAACGAATTCCTTTTTTCTGTACACGTAAAAGTATTTCTTTTGTTTTTTCAGATATTTGATTATTGCTTTTTAAAAGCGTTCCGTCCATATCCATTGCGATTAATTTAATATCCATATTTATTTCCTCCAAAGCTATTATACAATCCTTTTCTCTTTACGCAAATAAAAAACATGCTATACTTTTAACTGTTGGAGGGATGTAGGATGAAAATACAAAAAACAAATGCTATGCGCATTTTAGATAAAGCCAGCCTGCCGTATGAAGTATTTACTTATGAACATGGAGATGGTGCAGTCGATGGCATCAGTGTTGCGAAATTATTAAACCAAAAAGAAGAAACGGTTTTTAAAACATTAGTAACGATAGCAAACACAAAGGAGTATTTTGTCTTTGTAATACCTGTTGCCCATGAATTAAATTTAAAAGCCTGTGCAAAAGCGGCAGGGGTGAAATCAGTAGAAATGATTCATGTCAAAGATATTAATAAAATCACCGGCTATATTCGCGGAGGCTGTTCTCCTATTGGAATGAAAAAAGCATATACTACCTTTATTGAAGAAAGCTGTCTGCAACATGATACAATTATTTTTTCAGCAGGCAAGATTGGCTATCAAATTGCCATGAATCCAAAAGAACTTATGAAACTTATTCATGCACAATGTGCCCATATCATAAAAGACTAAAACCAGCAATCGCTGGTTTTATTTATGCAGTACATATTTATCAAGAGCTTTCGCAATCCCCATATTATCATTGGTATCTGTTACATCATAGGCAATCTGCTTCAAAGAATCCATAGCATTGCCCATCGCAATGCCATATTTTACATGTGCAAACATAGAAAGGTCATTTTCCGCATCTCCAAAAGCCATCATCTCATCAGAGGAAATACCTTCTTTTTCTCCTATTTTAGATAGTGCACTTCCCTTGCTTACACCTTTAGGCATAACTTCAATCCATGCTTCCCCTACCTTCACGATATCATAGTCCTCTAATTCTTCTTTTATTACAGGTAAATACTTTTTGAAAAAAGAAGCAGTTTGAATCAATACAAACTTATTGATATCTTGTGTGATTTCAAAATTTTCATCATGAATCGTAATAAATCTTCTCTTCCCCTGATTAAACCCATAATCCATTGGCTTTCCATGAAGCATACTGTTTAATTTCTTCATAAAACGTAAACGACGAGATATATAATCATAATGATCATAACCGCAGCAGCTAATAGCTTCAAAATTATATTTTTTTGCTACTTTCATGATATGACGGGCATCATTTCCATCAAACACATCATCTACCGTATATTCTTTTCTTTTAAAATCATAAATGATTTGTCCATTTACTCCCGCAACATAATGATTTCCATTTTCTAATCCCAATGGTTCACTTACAAAGGTAATTCCACCTTTATCCCTTCCTGTCGCAATAACAATATGAACTCCCATTTTCATAGCTTCCTGCAGCTTTTCTTTTGTCAAAGGATCGATCGTTTTTTCACTTGTCAAAAGTGTTCCATCTAAATCCAGTGCAATCAGCTTGATTGTCATATTTCTTCCTCCTCATCTATAAAAAAAGTCTTTTTGAAAGACTTTTTTATAGTTTCGCTGCAGCAGCTTCATCTACGATAACAACTACATCGTTATGATTTTGCAATACAGAAGCAGGACAATTAGGATCAACAGGACCATTTACCATAGCTGCAACTGCATCTGCTTTATTAGCACCTGAAGCAACCAATAGAATTTTTTTCGCTTTCATGATTGTCGCAATACCCATTGTGATTGCCTGTGTAGGTACTTTATTAATATCATTTTCAAAGAAACGAGCATTGTCAGAACGTGTTTTTTCAGTTAAATCAACAATATGAGTTTCTTCTGTAAATGGAGTACCAGGTTCATTGAAACCAATGTGCCCATTTCCACCAATTCCCAATACCTGAATATCTACCTGTACATTTTCCATTGCTTTTTCATAAGCTTGGCAATCTTCTTTTGTATTTCCATATGGAACATGAATTTTATCTTCCGGCAAATCAATTCCATGGAATAAATTTTCATGCATAAATGTCCAGTAGCTTTGTTCGTGGTTACGATCAATTCCCACATATTCATCTAAGTTAAAAGACTGGCACTGTGCATAGCTTGTACCATTTTCTTTATGATCTTTAATCATATTTTCATATAATCCAATTGGACTAGAACCTGTCGCAAGACCAAGAACTGCATCTTTTTTAGAAGTAACAACTTCTTTCATCACTTTAAAAGCCTCTGCACTGACTTCATCATAGTTTTTTACTTTAATTACTTTCATTTCCTAATTCCTCCAATTTCTATCATTATCATACCATCATTATACCTTGTTTTCAATGTAAGAATAGGAAAAAGGGAAGGATTAAAAACTATCCTTCCAAGTTATTTCTTTCAATCCAATCCCAAAAACGATCAGGCTGTGCCGGGGTAAATCCTTTTTCCCCATCTTTCACTTCCCCATTTTCAATATAGTAATAATGAGGCGTCTGATCTGGTCTGCTTACATATTTTGATAATGCATCAACATCTTTTTGTAAACTATCCACACTGCTATCATCCATCACAGCATTATTAATTACCACTTCATGATCATCCAATGTAGAATGCAAATATTCTAATAAAGCTTCACAATATCCGCATTTTTTTCTTGTCACCAAAAGCACAAAACTTTGCTTTTCTTCAAATTTTACAATCGCATCTTCTACACCTATTTCCTGTATCTGAGCATTGTTTTGCTTTTGACATCCACCTAGCAGCAAACAGCTTATAAACATACAAATGATTCCTATTTTTTTCACTGTCGTTCTCCTTTTTACATCTTTTTATAATATTTAATTGTATAAAATCTATTTAATCTTTAATACACGCATAGAATTTAATACCGCTAATAAAGCAACACCAACATCTGCAAATACACCCATCCACATATTTGCATAACCAGCTACTGCAAGTATCATTATTAAAACTTTAATTCCTAAAGAAAACGCAATGTTTTGATTTAAAATTTTCATTGTTTCCTTAGCAAGATGAATAGCATATGCAAGAGCATTTGGATCATCTTTCATCAAGACAATATCAGCAGCCTCAATTGCGGCATCGCTTCCAATTCCTCCCATAGCAACTCCAATATCCGCTCTGGCAAGCACAGGTGCATCGTTGATTCCATCTCCTACAAACACCAATTTTCCATTTTCTGTTTCTTCTTCAAGAAGTTCTTCTACTTTCTTTACTTTATCATCAGGAAGCATCTGCATATAAATTTCATCCAGTTCTAATTTAGAAGCCAAAGCCTCTCCTGCTTTTTGATGATCTCCACTTAGCATAACAATACGAGAAACCCCTTGTTTTTTTAATTGTGCAATTGCCTCTTTGCTTGTTTCTTTGACTTCATCATCAATTACCAGATACCCTAGGTACACTTTATTTTTAGAGACATATACGATCGTTCCTGTATGATCAAAAACAGGACAGTTAATATTGTTTGTTTCCATAAATCGATGATTTCCTATCATAAGTTCATCCTCATCGAAATATACACAAACCCCATTTCCTGCAAATTCTTCATATTTGCTCAATCGTTTGGTATCTATCTGTTTTCCATAAGCATTTCTTATAGACTGCGCAATGGGATGATTGGAATATGCTTCTGCATAAGCTGCAAGCTGCAGCAATTCCTCTTTGTCTTCTGCATGAATTTCAACAACTTGAAAACTTCCTTTGGTAAGTGTTCCTGTTTTATCAAAGACCACACAATCCACCTTTTGTAAAGCTTCCAGATAGTTTCCTCCCTTGATTAAAACACCATTTTTACCAGCAGCACCAATCCCTGCAAACAATCCTAAAGGAATGGAGATTACAAGGGCACAAGGACAGGATACAACTAAAAATGTTAAAGCACTTTCAAGCATCGCATGAAACTCTACACCCTCAATAAACAAAGGTGGAACAATAGCCAAAGCAAGTGCTAAAAACACAACAATCGGTGTATAGATTTTCGCAAATCGTGTAATAAATTTTTCCATTGGCGCTTTTTTGCTGGAAGCATTTTCTACAAGTTCTAAAATACGAGAAACCGTAGAATCTTTGTATTCATGTGTTACCTCTAAAACCAAAAGACCACGCAAATTAACACTTCCTGCAAGCACTTCATCCCCCGCATGTACTTCCTGTGGCAGTGATTCTCCCGTTAATGCAGAGGTATCTAAACTTGTACTTCCTTCCACAACAACACCATCCAAAGCAACACGCTCTCCTGCTTTGACCAGCATTTTAGAACCAACTTTTACTTCTTCTGGTTTTACTGTTATTTCTTTCCCATTATCTTCAATACAAGCGTATTCACTTTTTAAATTCATTAAAGAAGAAATGGATTTTCTAGAACTGTTTACTGCATAAGACTGCAGCATTTCTCCAACTTCATAAAAGATCATGACCGCAACAGCTTCTTCATAATCTCTTAAGTAAAATGCTCCTAAAGTCGCAATGCTCATTAAAAAGTTTTCATCAAACAGCTCTTTACGTCCAATATTTTTTACAGCAGTATACAATACACGACATCCTGCGAAAAGATAACTCAAAATAAAAAGCCATTCTATTTTTGTAAAAGCCGCAATCACAAACAAAATGATTCCTAAAAACAATTTCCAGTTTTTTTGGATAGATAAAACACTTTCTTCTTTACCATCTGTTTTTTCAAATTGTACACTGACTCCATCTTCCATTTTCTCTGCTGCTTCTTTGATATTTTGAAATGTTTCTTCTTTGTGTGAAACATCTTTTACTTCTACAAATAAAATTCCTTGCGAAAAATCAAGAACTGCTTCTTTTACATTTTCCATATGCTTTACATGTTCTTCAATTTTTGCGGCACAATTCGCACAGTCTAATCCTGTAATATATAATTTTTCCATTTTTTTATGAACTTGAATCTCTTTGTGTTCATGACTATGCTCACAACTGCATGTATGATGATGTTCATGGTGATGCTCATGAGAACATTCTTGATGTAGATGTTTTTCCATAATAACAGCTCCTTTCTACTCTTTTTCTAAAATATGAGATAATCCCGCATCATAAATCATTTGAATATGGTCATCATCTAACGAATAATATACATTTTTTCCACTTCTTCGATAACGAATCAAGCGATTTTGTCTTAACAAAGACAACTGATGCGATACTGCTGAATGTGTCATATCTAACAAATAGGCAATATCACACACACAAGCTTCTTCTTTAAATAAAATACTTAGTATTTTTAATCTTGTTGGATCAGAGAACATTTTAAACAAAGTTGATAATTGCTGATACTGTTCCTGCGATAACATGCTCTCCTGTATTCTTTTTATAGAATCTTCATGAATTTTTATTTCTTCACAAGCGAATATATCTTTTTTCATAAGCTTCTCCTTTCAACATATGAACATTTGTTCATATGTATTATAAAACATGCTTTCGTACTTGTAAAGAAAAAAGTCTCTTTCGAGACTTACTTTTTATAATACTGTATGGTTTTCATAATTGTATAGGTACAAGCTTCCAGTTTTTCAGGAGCACTATCCAATGCACTTTGAAATGTCATTGCACGATCTGCTATACTGTAAATTCCAATAAAACCTAAATCGTACAATTCCATATAATCCATACCCAAAGCACCGCTTATACAGATTACAGGCTTATCATATGTATTTGCCACCTTAAGAATACCTACTGGAACTTTTCCAAAAGCAGTCTGTCGATCGCTTTGTCCTTCTCCTGTTATAACTAAATCACAAGTTTTCACCTGTTCATGAAAATCGCTGTAAGACAGCAGCAATTCAATACCAGGTATCATTTTCGCATGCAAGATTCCAATCAAAACAGCACCAATGCCGCCGGCTGCCCCTCCACCTTCAAAAGAATTGATATCTACCTGTGTATAACGTTGAATCTGGTTGCGGAAATTTTCCATTCCCTGATCCAGTCGCTTCATCTGATTGGGAAACAATCCTTTCTGTTTTCCAAACACAAAAGTTGCCCCTTCTTCTCCAAGAAGATGATTTTTAACATCGCAGGCCGCAATTAGTTCGATATCCTTTAAATCATTAAAACGATTAAAATCAATATAGCGAACTTTCTCTAGATTCATGGCCTGAGGAGAAAGATATTTATGATTGCTGTCATAAAAACGTGCACCTAAACTTTGAAGAAATCCCATTCCTCCATCGTTTGTAGCACTTCCTCCAAGTCCTATGATTATTTTTTTACACCCTTTGTTTACCGCATCCAAAAGTACACTGCCCACACCATAACTGCTTCCATAAAAAGGTGCTCGCTTTTCTCTTGGATGCATACTTAACCCTATGATATTAGCTACTTCAATAACGGCTGTTTGTCCATCATCAATAAGCGTATATTCTGTTTCTATAGGTTTTCCATAAGCATCGCTAGCTTTTACTTTCTGTTTTACTCCGCCACATGTTTCATGAAAAGCATCCACAGTTCCTTCTCCGCCATCCCCAATGACATAGGAAATTGTTTCTATTCTTGGATTTACTTTATGAATTCCCTTTTCAATATGCTGTGCAACCTTAGAAGAAGTCATACAGCCTTTATAAGAGTCGCAGGCGATTACTACCTTCATTCCATCACTTCCCTGTTTTTTCCATATATTCTTTTGTTAATTTTACCACAATTTTATATAAAAGTACTAGAGAAATTAGATTTGGAAAGGCCATCAATGCATTAAACACATCTGCTAATCCCCATACGAAACCTACATCCAGCATACCTCCAAACATAAGCAGAAAAAGAAATACAAAACGATATATTTTTAAAAGGAAATCCCCCTTGCTTACATAAGATATACATACACTTGCATAATAATACCATCCAAGAATAGAGGGAAAGGCAAAAAACAAAAGAGATATCGCAAACAAAATTCCTCCTGCATTACCAAAGCCATCACGAAAACAGGCAACCAGTAAATCAACTCCCTCTGTCCCACTTCCATATACCGGACTGCTCAACAATACAAATCCACTTAATAAAACAACAAGAGTATCAAAAAACACTTCAAAAATACCCCAAAATCCCTGTTCAACAGGATTGGCATCTTCTACACTTGCATAAGATAAAGGAGAACTTCCCATTCCTGCTTCATTTGAAAATACACCTCGACTGATTCCATACTGCACTGCTTTTCCTGCCACTCCTCCACAAATGCTATGGAATGAGAAGGCATTCTTCCATATAAAAGAACATACAGATGGCAAAGAAGATGCATGACGTACAATCAGATATACGCAGGCACCAAGATAGAAAATTGAAGCTATTGGGATAATTCTTTCATTCCATTTCATAATTCCTTTTGATTTTCCCACAAGAACTTTATAAACAAGATAAGCCAGTATCACTCCTACAGCCAAAGATGGAACTGGTAAAAATTCTTGTATCGTTTGGGTAATGGTTTGTGATGGTATTAGATTTCCAATCCCAAAAGAGGCAAGAATACAAAACGCACAAAAAAGAAGTCCCAGCACTGGAAGATGACATCCATTTTTTAAAGTAGTCATTGCCCCGCCCAAATATCCTTTTTGATGATGATATTCACGATAATATACAGCCAATACAACTTCTCCATACTTGCTCATCATACCAGGTATTGCACCAACACACATCCAAAACAAGGAACCTGGACCACCCATGGAAATAGCCGTTGATACACCTACGATGCTTCCCACTCCAAGCGTCCCTGCCAATGCTGTGGAAACTGCCTGAAAAGCTGTAATTCCATTTGTTCCCTGTTTTCCAAAAGAACCTAGTGTTTTACGAAAAATCAAGCCTGCTTTTGTAAATGGAAGAAATTTACAGGAAACCATAAGCAGAATTCCACACCCTAAAAGAAAAACAACCATAAAATCTCCCCATACAAGTTGATGCATTACATTTTCTATTATGTTTAAAACATTCACAAAACGCCCTCCTTTATCCAATATATTCTTCTCTTCTTATAAAAAGAAGAAGCTTTTAAAAAAATGGTGTATAATATTTTTGAATAAAAAAACGAGGAGGATGTTTATGTCTGTATTATGTATACTAACAAACGGATTTGAAGAATTAGAAGCAGTAGGTACAATTGCATTATTTCGAAGAGCAGGTATTCAAATTGATGTGTGTGCCATTTCTGATACAAAAGCGAGTGGAAGATTTGAATTAACTTTCTCAGATATCAAAAATCTTGATGATGTTGATTATAAAAGTTATGATGCTTTATTTTTCCCAGGAGGTCCACATTATCAGAAACTGGAACAAAATGAATATGTAATGTCTATTTTAAAATATTTTATGGAAAACAATAAAATTGTTGCGGCTATATGCGCTGCTCCTACTATTTTAGGAAGACAGGGATATTTAAAAGATAGAAACTATACATGTTTTACTTCTATGAATGAAGATTTTGGAGGTACTTATGTAGATCAGTATACGGTAAGCGATGGAAATTTAATTACGGGAAGAAGTGCTGCTGCCTCTATTGATTTTGCTTTCGCTTTTATGGAAAAGCTGATCGGAAAAGAAAAATGTGAAGAAGTCAAAACTTCTATTTATTATTAAACAAAAAATCCTCTTTTAGAGGTTTTTTTGTTACAGATTGTTGACAAAGTGGTACTTATAAACAAGTATCGCTTTTCTTTTTTCTTAAAATAATTTAAAATTGTGCTTTTTATTAGATTTTGTGCAGTTTTAGAGAGGTTTTTCCACCTCCATCTGGACATTCTTTTTAGATTATAACACGCAAAAATCATCAGCGACTGATGCTGATTTTTTTGTAGTCCTCTTAACCTGGTATATCTCAACGTGTGATGTTCTTTACAGTCTGCGAACACCCTCTCTATGCTTTCTTTACGCCTTGGATAGATTTCTTTCCATTCCGGTGTATGTCGTATCTCATCCATTACCTCCTCTCGGTATTCCTCCCATACATGACGTGTCACTACTTTCTGAAAGTTCTTTGATGATGTACATCTTCCTCTTAAAGGACAGTTCTCACAATCCTTTGGATTTGATTTGTATTCTTTATATCCAAGCTTGTTTGTCGTGCTGTATGACAGCACCTTATTATTTGGACACAGATAACAGTCATATCCTTCATCATATACATACTCGTACTTCTTATAATATCCTTTCTTTGTCATTGGTCTTTTATAAGGCGCATACATTTTTTGCCCATTTTCTAATACCGTCTTACAAATTGCCGGTGTTATATAGCCCGCATCCAGACATACATTTTTTATTTGATCCATATATTTATCGTTTAATACTTTATACGCTGAAAAGAAAGACACGCTGTCATGTACGTTTCCCGCAACACATACGCTTGCCAGTACAAATCCATTTCTATCGCAAAATGTTTGATGTGAATAAGCAAAACATTTTTCTTTTTCACCTTTATGGAAACAGCCACTCTCCGAATCTGTTTTACTGATTTTGATATGCTTTGTTTGTATGTCCCTTTTCAGTTTTCCCGTTTCTTCATCAAAATTTAATTCTTCTTTTTCGTTTTTTTTAATTGGTTTCTTCCCATGTTCCTCACGATCCCTGTTTATCTCATCCAGCAGATCGTTTTCATATATCTTCTTCATAATTTCAACTTCTTCATCTGTATACTTGTTTTTATTCGCATTTGCCTTTTGATGTGTGGAGTCTCCATATACAGTTTCCATATCTACAAAGCCATAAGAGATTGCCTGTTTCAATATCTGATCAAATATTTTTTCAAATACTTCGCTGTTACTATATCTTCGGATATAATTTTGACTCCAGGTAGAATAATTTGGTACCTTTTCATCCATGGAGATTCCCAGAAACCAGCGATATGCAAGATTTACTTGTATTTCTTTACAAGTCTTTCTCATTGAACCTATTCCGAAAATAATATTGATGAAGATCATTTTAAAAAGAACCACAGGGTCTATGCTTGGTCTTCCAACATCACTGTAAAGATTTTCTACAAGAGGGTAGATAAAACTCCAGTCAATACAGTTGTCTAACATTCTAACATCATGATCCTGTGGTATTAATTCTTCTATTGTATTCAGTATGATAGTATCATTTTTTCCATTTCTTTTTGTCATTGCCATATGTAATCACTCCTATTTTACCCACTTTTATTATACCATTTTAAGCATTATAAAAGGCAAAAAGAACCATATGTTTTTGGGTAAAATAGGAATCTTTTTGCCTTTTTTATTCTATCATATAAAAAATAGACTGTCGACACCTTTGTCAACAGTCTGAAACAAAAAATCCTCTTTTAGAGGTTTTTTTGTTATCTTAGCAGTTTTTCTGTGCTATAATACAGAAAGTTAGAGAAAGAAGGTGTATGTCATGTCTCCAGAACCCGAAAGTCCTTATTCGAATACGTATAAAATAATATATATGCAGGAGGCATGTTACACGATCCTCCTGTAAAAGAGGAGGGAAACTATGTTAGAATTTTACAAAACTTTTGAAGATGGAATTACAAAAAAAATAGATGCGCCGCAGCATGGATGCTGGATTAGCGCAATTGCTCCTACACAGCAGGAAATTGATTATCTGATTAATGAAATTGGTGTCTTGCCTGAATTCGTAAAAGCTTCCTTAGATGAAGAAGAAAGTTCACATATTGACTATGATGATGATGAAGCACAAACATTAGTTATTGTCGATTATCCAAATGCCGATGAAGATGATGCAGCGGATGAAAATACCTTGTTATATACAACACTTCCATTAGGGGTTGTTATTATGAAGGGTTATATTGTAACGATTTGTTTATATGATAATTTAAATATCGAAGATATGGCAAAAGGAAGAATACGTGGCATGAATACAGATATGAAAACACGATTCCTGCTTTTACTGTTATTAAAAATCGCACAGCGTTTCTTGATTTATTTGCGTCAGATTGATCGTGTATCTTCACGTACGGAAAAACGTCTGCATCAATCCATGCGTAATCAGGAACTTATTCAAATGCTTGGATTAGAGAAATCTCTTGTTTATTTCTCTACTTCACTAAAAACAGATGAGGTTACTTTAAATAAGATCATGCGTGGTAAGTTAATCAAACTTTATGAGGAAGATCAGGATTTACTGGAAGATGTTTTGATTGAAATTCACCAGGCAATTGAAATGTGTAATATTTATTCCAACATCTTATCTGGAACAATGGATGCTTTTGCTTCTGTTATTTCCAATAACTTAAATATCGTGATGAAGGTTTTAACGGTTATCACCATCGTAATGGCAATTCCAAACATCATTTTCAGTTTCTATGGAATGAACGTAAATGGATTTGATGGCACTATGTGGTGGATTCCAGCATTGATTGCGATAGTCGCATGTATTATTGCTACATTGATTTTCAAAAAGAAAGATATGTTTCATTAAAAAAGTATCGGCTTATTGAAGTGAACCCAATTTGTTGGACACTTAATTAAATTTGTTTTTAAGCAGTTATTAAGGATTGATTCCTGTATTGGACAGGAGTTAGTCCTTTTAATTTTGCTGTTATTCTTTGTGTATTATAATAATCAATATATTCTTCCATCGCAACCTTTAAATCATCTAATGTTTTAAAACTATATTCATACCCATAAAACATTTCATTCTTCATCCTTCCAAAAAAATTCTCCATTGGTGAATTATCTAAACAGTTCCCTTTCCTTGACATCGATTGTTGAATTCTTTTTTCTTCAAGCATTTCATGATATGACTGCATCTGATATTGCCAGCCCTGATCGCTATGAAATTTCAATCCTTCTAAATTGTCATATTTATCAAATGCTTGTTTAAGCATATCTTTTATTTGTTCAAAATTTGGACTTTTTGATATATTGAATGATACTATTTCTCGATTATGCAAATCTAATATCGGTGATAGATAAAGCTTGCCTGCTGCTATATGAAACTCTGATACATCTGTAGACCATATTTCATTGCATCTTGTTGTATTGAAGTTTCTATCATAATATGTTTTATGTTTTTCTTCGTCTACTACTTTACTAAGTAATAAATTTTTTGTTGTACCATTCATATCGCCTTTATATGATTTATATCTTGCTTTTGGTGTTTGTCCATATAATCCCATTATAGACATTAATCGTTTGACTTTCTTATGATTGATCGTATAACCCATATTTCTTAGCTCCAAAGTTATTCTACGATACCCATATCGTTCCTTATGTGTATAAAAGATATGGATGATAATATTCATTATTTCATCATTTTTCATATCTTTGTTAGTCTTTGATAATGTGTAGTAATAAGTTGAACGTTTTAATCCTGATATTTTAAGAAGAATCTTTAATGAATATTTAAGCTGCAGTTCACAAACAATCGTTACTTTTTCTTCGATTGTTGATTTTTCCTTTTCTGAACTGCAGCACGCAGCTTTTTTAAGTATTCATTCTCTGCTTCTAGATACTGATTTTTATTTTCAAGATATTTTATTTTTTCTTCAGGTGACATATCTTCATATTTTTTATTGAATTGATTTTCTTTGTTCATAGTAGATGGTCTTCCTTTCTTTTTTTCTACTATAACATATCCATTCTCTTTGTACGAGTTAATCCAGTTATTTAATAATCCATCACTAGTCAAACCAAATTCAATAGCTGTACTCGTTGATGATTGACCGTCAATAAGGACTTTATTAATAATTTCTAATTTCAATTCTGGTGAATAATAATTATTTTTGTTAGATCTTAAAATATCAAATCCATGTCTATCTATTAATCTAACTAAATAATTAATCTTACTAGATTTTATTTGATATTCTTTAGATAAAGACGATACAGTTTCTCCTTGTTTTCGTTTTTTATATAATTCTATTTTTTGTTCTCTTGTCAGTTTTGCCATAATAAAAATGAACCTCCATTATTTGGTGTCCAAATAACGGGGTTCATTTCATATTTCAGTCGATACTTTTTTTGACATAATTACTGCACCTTTATTAGCTCATAGTTTCTTGTCCCCAACCCAATCTTTTCTGCATGTTCCAGACATACTTTCCAATCTGTTTGAGGACTCACATTTGTAAAATGATCATGATGATCTTTAAAGTCATGTGCATGGATATGTTCATCCAATAAACTTCCATTTGTTACATCCATCTTATTGCACATATCAGCACAAGCCTGATCTAACGCAACTGGATCAAAGGATGCAAACATTCCAACATCAGGAATAATCGGCAAATCATTTTCTGGATGGCAATCGCAATACGGTGATACATCCATAACAAGATTTATATGGAAATTATCACGTCCATCTACTACTGCCATACTGTATTCCGCAATCTTTCGATTTAAATCATCATTTGCACTGGAATTTTCGTTATAAATCGCATCAAAATTACAGGAACCTAAACATCTTCCGCAACCTACACAACGTTCATGGTCGATATGCGCATGACGATTTTCATCAAAGTAAATGGCATCCTGCGCACAATTTTTCTCACATACATGACAACCCCTGCATAACTTTGTATCTACACTTGGCTTTCCTGAATTATGCTGTTCCATTTTTCCCGCTCTGGAACCACAACCCATACCTATATTTTTTAACGCTCCGCCAAAACCAGTACATTCATGTCCTTTAAAATGACTTAGCGAAATAAAAACATCTGCATCCATAATGGCCTTTCCTATTTTCGCAGTTTTACAAAGCTCTCCATTACGAACTGGGACTTCTATATCATCTGTTCCTTTTAATCCATCTCCAATCAATACATGACACCCCGTAGAAAATGGAGAAAACCCATTTTCATACGCTGTTTCTAAATGATCAAGTGCATTTTTTCTTCTTCCCACATACAGCGTATTACAGTCGGTTAAAAAAGGCATTCCTCCTAATTCTTTCACCACATCTGCAACAGCTTTTGCGTAATTCGGACGCAGATAAGATAAATTTCCCGGTTCACCAAAATGAATTTTAATCGCAGCCATTTTCTTATCAAAATCAATTGTTTCAATTCCTGCATGACGCATAAGTCTTTTTAGCTTTTCTAATAAATTCGTTCCAGGAACTGCACGAAAATCACACCAGTAAACCTTTGCTTTTTCTTCCATATTTCTCTCCTCTTTCTTTTCTTTTATTTTATCAAAAAAGAGAAGACAAAAACACTAATCATTAAAATCTTGCATCATATTTTTCAAAGAACATATGAACTCTTGAAATATTTCTTTCTTTTCTTCACTAAGATTTCTATAAAACTGTATAATTTCTAATTCTTCTTTTGTTACATTCATTTTTATGTTTTCTTCCATATATAGTCACCCTCTTATATATAGTATAGAGGAATACAGAAATTTGTCTATATAGCAAGTGGTATAGAAATCAGAAATATTTAAATAAAAGTAAAAAAACTGGAGTATTTTCCTTATTTTGGGAAAAATTTCCAGCTATTTAATTAATTTACGCATTTGACGAACAATTTGTACAAACTCTTTTTTCTTTAATGCGGAAAGACCATCCAGCTGACTTATATATTCAATTTCATCTTTCTCACTCACAATACGGCTTGGATGATGATACACAGGAAGCAGCAGAATCTGATCCATACTTATTTCCAATTCTTTACAAATATTGTTTAAAATATCCAAAGGAGGTTGTGTTTTTCCTGTAACATAAGACGAAATCGAACGTTGTGTAGAACCCACCGCATTTGCAAGTTCCTGCTGTGTCATGTTTTTTCTCTGCATACCTTCTCGAATTGCTTTTCCAACGATATGATTGATTTCTGTTAACGTTGCCATACTCCACCTCTTGTTTTTTTAATTATAGGATACTTCTTATCTTTTTCCTCTATTTAAGAAAAACAAAGAGTAAAATATGTAATTATTTCTTTATTTTAGAATTATATAGTATCTTTTTAAGAGCTTATATGTATATTTATACAAAATCACATTCTATACTTATTCCATTTCTGTATAAAAAAAGAAGAAATATTACATCTCTTCTAATTTTTAATCGTTTCTTCTTCCCTTACCTGGTGTACGACCTGTTCACAATATGTTTTTAATTTATGTATTGATGCTTCATCACTCGCAAAACCTTCTATAAACAACATATCATGTTCATGATTAAATTGTACAAGAATACGTAAATATTCTCCTAGATTTTCTACGATTCCTTTTCCATCGCAGTTTTCTGAGCATATAGAAAATTCTTCTATCGTTTCTTTTGATGGATGTTTTATAGCTTCCACATAATTGGAAACTTCCGCATCAAAAGTATAGGCATTCACTTTTACCATCCATTCCCATGGTGTATCTGCACTTTTGTATGGTGCCATAAAATGCATGGTCTGTGTACTTTTATCAAAACTTTTTTCCGCAAATCCATCCATTGGGATATCCCAGTTTCCAAAAGGATAATAGATTGTATTCTTCCTATATCCTGCATTATGCAGTTCAAGTAAATTTGCATGTTTGATAGCTTCCTGTCGATAAATTGCATTACATAATAAGCGATATTCCTTCATAGGCAATGCTTCCGTATCATCCTTTTCATATGCTGCCTCTAAATAATCTATAATTGTATTTGCCATTTTATCTGTAAATTCATTCATAGCACTATAAGAAAAGAATCCATCTTTACATAGAAGCGCTAAAGCACAATTGCGATAAAATCGTGCATCACGTTCTTGTGTATTCCAAATAAAGAAATCATTAGCTAGATCCTCTATATCTCGATTTAAAAAATCTTCCAGGGAAATATATCCAAGTGGTGTTACAAGATGATTTTCTAGAGAAGATGGTCTGTAAAAATCATTATTCCAGCAAATCTCGTTTATTTCATTTTTTCCCGCATACTCACGAATATCTCTTAGCCAGCGATAAAATGTACCATATTTTAAATTTTCAAAGTTTCTTTCCTCATAATATTTTGCAGGATCACTAACTTCCCATTTCATACTGTTATTATCCGCAATAACTTCATCAATAAAAGAGCACACATAAGCATGAAAACCAGGACCAGCTACATCACTTTCACTTGCCAGCGATACAAAACGTCCTTCATAACTGCACTCAATATAACCATAAGGACACACCTCAATAATAACGCTTGTATCATAATCTTCTATCTTTAACTGTTTCTTTTCACAAAGCTGTTTTAAATAAGAACTAAACTGTTCACGTTCCTCTTCTTTTTCTAATTTACTTTCTACTACAATTTCAATAGCCATAGTTTCTCCTTTCAAAAAGGACTGATGATTCACTCCCTACTCTACCCCTAGTACTCTCCAGCACATCTGATATGTTTCCTGTTTTAAAACAAGAGGATCTTTTGTATAATCAACACTTCGATCATATAAGAAGTCTTCAAAATTGCTGATACGTAATGTCATATTCGTTTTTAATGCCTCTTGAGGTAATTTATTTTCTTTATAAGTTACCTTTAGTTTTATAATGTATCCAGAATTTGTAAATTTACCAAAATCTAATTGTGCCTCTTCCATGCTTTCGACACTAACCTGATCTACCTCTGGAAGATTTTCTTTTCCATATTCATTTACAATTGTAGAATAATTGCTGTAATAATAAGATTTCGCATACTGCATAAAAGTAGCTACCTTATTACTTGGAATAAATTGCAGACCGCCAATATCTTCAGCAGATTTTTTATTCGACAATGTGAAAAAATCATAAACAAAACTAATCGCAACCTGTTTTGCCTCTTCTTTATTATCTTCTTTTTCCACTGCAGCACTTAAATCATTATATGCAAGTATCTGATTTTCTGTAGGATTCAAAGGAGAAGTATATTGCTGATTTTCAATCAGTTGTGTTTTTTCCTTTGGTTCTTCCGTTATTTGTTCTTTTTTGTTCTCTTCCTTTTTACTGCAGCCATTTACCATCAGAAATGAAAAGATGCAGCAGGAAAGCAGTACCATTTTTACTATTTGTTTCATGAGTTTACCTCCATAAAGCGATTATAAGTATACCATAGATTTCCTTTAAAAACGAATCCTCTTATCAATTTTAAGAATTTCTTCATGATTAAGAAAATCCTGTAAACATCTTACAGGATCAAAGTTTTCATATACGTTTCCATTTCTTCTCTATAAAGGCCTCCACCTTGTGCTGTATTTCCTTTACAAGAGCCTTTTATGTGATATTCTGATACAAAATGATCAAATACATGCTTAACATCAAAATTACTTTGTTCATGCTTAGCAATCACAATATGCGCATTATCATAATCACGAGTTAAAAATACAACTGCCTTATGATATTTGTCACAAATCATTTGCGCCAAACGATGCATTCCTTTTGAATCCAAATCTTCAAATGTTCTCACAAGAACTTCTTCCTTGCTGTTTCCAAGTTCTCTAGCCAGGGAAGATATATATTTATCTTTCCACTCATCCACATGTTTTCGAAGCTGTTTGTTTTCACTTAACAAACGGCTGACCCCTGTATTAAGATACAAATGAGAAACTGCCAATGTATCACTTGCCTCATCTAAAACACGATAGCGGCGTCTGATACAGTCAAGCAGCTGATCACCAACCAAATAACGAATCTTATAACCATTTTTCGTCTTTTCAAATCCTTCAATAAACAGCATTTGCAAATAACGTAAAGATGGCACATGCATACATCCACACATTGTATAATCCAATACACCAATTCTTACAACACGAAGATCTGAGCGCATGATTTCTTTATCAGTTAAATATTCATTTGCCTCTGCATGTGTCGGATATAATATAGAAACTGCCAAATCATCACGAATCAAACCATTGCACAAAACCTGCAGTTCAATCGCCATTTTTTCATTAAAATTATCAAAACTTAATTCTACATCATTTACCTCATCACTTACATGATGTGATAATGTTTTTACATTATATACATTTTGAAGAACAGCACTAATCAAATGCTGAGCCGTATGAATCTGACATTTACGAAACCTTTCATGAAGGTTCACGCTCATAAATACACTGCCTTCTAATTTTTCATCTAACAGATGCCATACATATCCATCTTCTTTCTTCAATCCATGGACCATATGGCGATCAATCATACCAATATCACTTTCCATTCCTCCCCCTTCCACATAGAATATGGTATCCTTAAAAGCATGCCAGTACATTCCTTTATCTTCTTTAACTTTAATAACTTCTGTTTGAAGCTCTGTTTTAAAACAATTATCATACAATTTGTTGAACATAGGATCGAAACCTCCTTTAATCCATAATTTTATTATATTTTAGCACATTTTTCTTTTTCTTACACAAAAAGAAAGCATTTTCATAAAACTATATGCAGCACTTCTTTTAAAAAAATAGATATTCTTTTCTAAAAACATATAAAACTATAACTCATAAAAAAGATGAATGTTTTTATCTCTTTTCTATCCCCTTTAAATCATGTATAATAATACAGAAAACAATGACAGGGAGGATTTTTATGAATCAGGTTGCAGATCAATGGTTAGATTATGAATGTATAGATGCTGGAAATGGTGAAAAACTGGAAAGATGGAAAGATATTATTCTAAGACGTCCTGATCCTCAGGTTATCTGGCCTGTTGATACAGAAGACAGCTTGTGGAAAAACCCTCATGCCCATTATCATAGAAGTAAAAGTGGCGGAGGCCATTGGGAGTATAAGAAAAAGTTTAAAGAAAGCTGGACGATTTCATTTAAGGAACTTCGTTTCAAAGTTTCACCTACCGGATTTAAACATACCGGATTATTTCCAGAACAAGCTGCCAACTGGGATTTTATGATGAAGAAAATCAAAGACAGCAAACGCGATGATATTCGAGTATTAAATTTATTCGCTTATACAGGAGGAGCTACGATGGCTTGTGCAGCTGCAGGAGCAAGTGAAGTTGTACATGTTGATGCCAGCAAAGGAATGGTTTCCTGGGCAAAAGAAAATATGGTTCTTTCCCATTTAGAAGATAAAAAGATTCGTTTTATTGTGGATGATGTATTAAAATTTGTACAAAGAGAAAAACGAAGAGGAAGAACATATCATGCGATCATTATGGATCCACCAAGCTATGGCAGAGGACCAAATGGAGAAGTATGGAAATTAGAAGAGCAGTTATATCCTTTAATCTCTGCTTGTATGGAAATATTAGATGAAGATCCTTTATTCTTCTTAGTCAACTCTTATACAACAGGATTTCCACCAACTGTATTACATAATCTGCTAAACAGCACAGTATTAAAAAAACACCCAAATGGATATTTAGAAACAGGGGAAATTGGTTTACCTATTACAAAAAGTCACACCATTCTTCCATGTGGTATTTATGGACGCTGGGTAAAAAAATAAGGGGCTGTGACGAGTAAGAGAAATTATAGTTTCTCCGAAAATCACAGCTTTTTTTAATAATTCTTCCTGCTTTTGGGTATTTTAAAAACAACTATCCTTAAAATAGCTATTTTCTACCTTTGCTTTTCAATCTTCCCCCTGCTCATTGTGGAAAACTAATTCATATTTTTCACCTTTTTTCGATTATGGTACTTTCTTAGGTTATATCCTATACATACCAGAATCAATTCTACTTTTACTCCGCTTTCCCCTCGTCGATGAAGTCGCACATATTCAAAGTCCTGCTTGATATCCGCAAATGCCCCCTCTGCCTGTGCGCTGCGTTTCCTCATCAACATCTTTCCTTCTTCGCTCTTTAGATATTCATCTATTTCTGTATGCATCTTCTCTAATGCCGGTACGATCCTTGCACTTCTTCCATTTTTTGAAGTCGTGCATTTATTTCTTTGTGCACACCCACAACAGTTTTTATTTCTATAATACACTGTCATTTTTGGATACTGTCCCTGGAGATTTACTCCGATTCGCTCTTTTTCAAACACATGTCCTGCAGGACAAACTGGTGTTCCATCCTCCATGCGTTCCATATGCCGCAGCTGATAACGGTTCTTGTCAGTTACTTTTTCTTTCTTCTTTTCATATCCGCTATATTTCAATATGCCTTTGATCCCCTTGCTTTTACAGTAGCTGTAGTTTTCATAGCTCCCATATCCTGCATCCGTTACTTCCATCTTTGGATACTGCCCATACAGTTCTTTGTATCCTTCTGTAAATGGCTGCAGGGTTCTCATGTCGTTGGCATCACTGCTGATATACTGATAAGCGATGTACCCATTGTTTACTCCTATCTGTACATTATATCCAGGCTTGAACACATTCGTGTGATTATAATAATCATATTTCATATGCATGAATGTGGCATCCGGATCCGTCTTGGAGAAACTGTTTCTTTCTCCAAGTATATCTTCCTGTATGGCATACTGCCACATCTTGACTGCACTTTTCTTCAGTTCATCGCACAATTTTGCGATCTCGTGTTTTCCTCTGCCTTTTCGGATATGTTCTTTTTCCTTCAGCCAGTTTTCAAGTGCTTCATCTATTTTTATCATATATTCGATATTTGGATATTTCAGAATCGAATAATGTATATCGATTTCATGTTTCTTAAAGTATCGGTTTACCTGTCTCAACAGTTCCATGCATTTCTGCCAGTGTCTTGGAAGATAACGCTTGCTCCAGCCTCTCCAGCAGAAAGTCATCTTATTGGCATTGGCCTCAAATTTCGTCCCGTCAATATAAAGAATCTGTTCTTCCAATGCCTTTTCATCTTGTACATACAGATAGATTTCTTTCGCAATGGTTTCTATCGATTCTTTCAGTGTGTTATTGATGAAGCGTTCAAAGCTCTTGTAGCTGGGAATGAAGCCGTTTGTGATACTGCGATAACGGACATCATAGCGGCAAAGTTTTTCCAGCTTGCGTAAAGAAGCGTAGCCGTCTTCAGCGAAGGCCATAAGAATGACGGTCAGCATCATGACAGGATCATAAGAACGAGAATCAAGATGATGGAAATCTATGAACTTACTCAGATCAATCCTCCTCAAGACTTCCAGGATCGTGATACTCAAATCATCCTTAAGGACATCGTTTTGAAAAGAAAATTCAAAATCCAGTAGCATATATGGCTGATATGCTGTATAATTTGGTTGGTTAATTTGAGTAATTGTCATACATAAATTATACCAAAAAAATACACCTTTTTCCTTATAGGATTGGGTGTATTTTTTTACCTTAGAGCTTTGATTTATCTGTCACAGCCCCTTTTTCATTATCAAAAATATAAAAAAATATCCATACAAAGTATGGATAGGCAATCCCAATGGAGCGGGTGATGAGAATCGAACTCACGTAGTCAGCTTGGAAGGCTGAAGTTCTACCATTGAACTACACCCGCATTTTTTAAATGGTGACCCGTGGGCGATTCGAACGCCCGACCCTCTGATTAAAAGTCAGATGCTCTACCAACTGAGCTAACGGGTCATCATTAATGGTGGAGAGGGACGGATTCGAACCGCCGAACCAAAAGGAACTGAGTTACAGTCAGCCGCGTTTAGCCACTTCGCTACCTCTCCGTTAAAATGGTGCCGACTATAGGAATTGAACCCACAACCTACTGATTACAAGTCAGTTGCTCTACCAATTGAGCTAAGTCGGCATTTCATGGTGGAGGTTAACGGGCTCGAACCGCTGACCCTCTGCTTGTAAGGCAGATGCTCTCCCAACTGAGCTAAACCTCCAGTTTTTTTTATTTAAGATGGAGCGGGTGATGAGAATCGAACTCACGTAGTCAGCTTGGAAGGCTGAAGTTCTACCATTGAACTACACCCGCATTTTTTAAATGGTGACCCGTGGGCGATTCGAACGCCCGACCCTCTGATTAAAAGTCAGATGCTCTACCAACTGAGCTAACGGGTCATCATTAATGGTGCCGACTATAGGAATTGAACCCACAACCTACTGATTACAAGTCAGTTGCTCTACCAATTGAGCTAAGTCGGCATTTCATGGTGGAGGTTAACGGGCTCGAACCGCTGACCCTCTGCTTGTAAGGCAGATGCTCTCCCAACTGAGCTAAACCTCCAGTTTTTTTAGCACCCTCTTGTTGAGTGCCCATATATAATATCATCAGATATTTTTTGTGTCAATAATTTTTTTTATTTTTTTATTTATTGTTTCAGCATATTGTTTTCAATCCTTATTCTTCTTTATTATTTAACCATTTTTCTTTATATATTGAGATGCAGGAATAGAAAAAACCTGAATCTTAGCTTCCACATCTAAAGATGATGAATACATTACATTAATTTTTTCTAGTAGATGCATTACTTTTTCCGTATCATGCTGATCCACCCCAAGAATAAGAACAACTTCTCCATATTCCAGAAATCCACCATTGCTTCCAACTTCTGTAGCAAAAAAACCTTCATTTGCAAGCCTTCCTTTAACTTCATCTATATATTCTTCTTCTGCAATGATCAACAATACATTCATGTAAAAACACCTCGTTATAATCATATCATATTTTTTTCAAAATTTGCTATTCTAAAAAGAAAACATCCCCCTAAATTTAAGAGATGTTATTCAACCGCTAAAAGCTGTGGATTATTTACACCATGACATATCCGTAATTTTTCCATTAATTCATCAATAGAAATATTCATATCACTAATATCAAATGAAATAACAACACTTGCCCAATCATGAATTGGAATATTTTGATTAATCGTTAGAATATTCGCATTTCCCTGAGACATGATCTGTAAAACTTCAGACAAGATCCCCTTATCATGGTGCAGCATCAAAGAAATAACCGCTTTTCTTGCATTTAACCCCTTATCTGGGAGAAAGACATAATCTTTATATTTATAGTACGTTCCTCTGCTGATCCCAACTTTTTTCACAGCTTCACTTACCTGTCGAACTTCTCCATTTAACAAAAGTGTTCTAGCTTCAATAACTTTATCAAGAACTTCCGGCAAAATGCTGCTGTCTACTATATAAAATTTCTGCATATTCTCTCCTCCCTTTATATATTTTTAATCATACAATCTTCCTAAAAGAAACTCAAGTTTTTTTCTTCATTTAACACCTTTTCAATCCTATATTCATATACTATATAGAAAAGAGAGGAGTCTAGTATGAAAACTTATAACCTTGCCATCTTAGGCGGCAGTGGTGCCGTTGGATATGAAATGTTAAAGCTTTTAATAGACAGAAATTTTCCAATAAAAAATCTATATCTTTTCGCCAGCAAAAAAAGTGCTGGCAAAAAGATCACCTACAAAGATAAAAGCTATATCATAAAGGAACTTCACAACAGCAGTTTTAAAGATATTGATATCGTTTTAGGAGCTATAGATGCAAAAATCATGAAGTCCTATCTTCCTGCAATCATGCAAGATGGAGCCATTCTTATTGACAACAGTTCTGCTTTTCGTATGGAAAAAGGGATTCCTCTTGTGATACCCGAAATAAATCCACAAGACATTTATACTCATAAAGGAATTATCTCTAATCCAAATTGTGCAACCATCATTGCTTTAACAGCTTTATACCCTCTTCATCAACATGCCCATATCAAGCGTATGATCGTATCCACTTATCAGGCAGTAAGCGGTGCTGGGGAAAAAGGAATCAACGAATTAAAAGAACAGATACAAGGCAGCTTTGCTCATCAGGTTTTCCCCTACCCAATCGCATTTAACCTGATCCCGCAAATCGGAGATTTTGAACAAAACGATTACACCAGCGAAGAAATGAAAATGCAAAACGAAGGCAGAAAAATTCTTCATCAAAACGATTTATCTATAAGCTGTACGTGTGTACGAGTTCCCGTATACCGTTCGCATAGCCTTTCTATTTACGTAGAGTTTGAAAAAGAAATTGATGTTTCTACTGCTAAAAATTTATTAGCAGATGCAAAAGGTGTAATCTTGCTTGATGACAACACCCAATATCCAATGCCGCTTTATT
Source organism: Amedibacterium intestinale (assembly GCF_010537335.1). Taxonomy (NCBI): domain Bacteria; kingdom Bacillati; phylum Bacillota; class Erysipelotrichia; order Erysipelotrichales; family Erysipelotrichaceae; genus Amedibacterium; species Amedibacterium intestinale. The sequence goes on along the minus strand of NZ_AP019711.1, from coordinate 151,799 downwards.
CCAGTGAAAAGGATGATGTTTATGTTGGAAGAATACGACAAGATTTGAAAAACAAAAATCATGCGTTACACCTTTGGTGCTGTGGCGATCAGCTTAGAAAAGGTGCCGCATTAAACGCTGTACAGATTGCAGAATTGCTTATCAAAAATCATGTATAACAAAAAAGAGCCAAAGCTCTTTTTATTATATTCTTGCTACTCCACTTTTTATTGCCGCTTCTTTTACAGCTTCAGCAACTGCTTTTGCCACTCGTTTATCCAATGCGCTTGGAATAATATAATCTGCTTTTAATTCATCTTCTGAAATCAAAGAAGCAATCCCATACGCTGCAGCAATTTTCATCTCTTCATTGATATCACTGGCACGAACTTCTAAAGCACCTTTAAAAATACCTGGGAAAGCCAAAACATTATTAATCTGGTTAGGGAAATCACTTCTACCTGTACCAACAACAACGGCACCTGCATGCAGCGCTAAATCTGGCATAATTTCCGGTGTAGGATTTGCCATCGTAAATACAATTGCTCCCTTATGCATAGAAGCTACCATCTCTTCCGATACAATATTAGGTGCAGATACCCCAATAAATACATCCGCATCTTTCATAGCATCTGCCAAGGTCCCTTCTTTTTCACATCCAGTAATATCCACAATTTCTCTTTGCCCACTTGTCAGATTGTTATTATGAATATTTAAAATACCAGCTTTATCTACCAGTGTGATATTTCCAAACTTCATATCCAGCAGCAGTTTGGCAATTGCTACACCAGCACTTCCTGCTCCATTGATGACAATATCCACAGTTCCCATTTCTTTATGTACAACTTTTAATGCATTCAACAATGCACTAGCAACTACGATTGCTGTACCATGCTGATCATCATGAAATACAGGAATATCACAAACTTCTTTTAATTTTTTCTCTATTTCAAAACAGCGTGGAGCTGCAATATCTTCCAAATTAATTCCGCCAAAACTTCCCGCAAGCAAAGAAATCGTTCTCACAATTTCTCCAACATCTTTGCTTCGAATACATAAAGGAATTGCATCCACTCCTCCAAATTCTTTGAATAAGACACATTTTCCTTCCATGACGGGCATACCAGCTTCTGGTCCAATATCACCTAAACCTAATACAGCACTGCCATCGGTAATTACCGCAACACAATTCCCTCTTCCTGTTAACTCATAACTCTTATTAGGATTTTTCTGAATTTCCAAACATGGTGCAGCAACACCCGGTGTATAAGCAGTACTTAAATCATCTCTTGTTTCTATTTTTACTTTTGAAACAACTTCCAGTTTCCCTTTCAGCTGTTCATGCATTTCCATTGCTTTTTTTGCATAGTCCATATCTCTCTACTCCTTTTGTTCTTTTTTATTTTATCACGTTTTCTATTCGTGTAAAAGCATACAAAGTCATCTATATATAATATAGAGAAAATTTACTATACGTTAAATTTCTAAAAGAAAAGTTAAATATAATGCAATTGTATATCTACACATACCCTTTATAATATAAATATAGAAAACAAAAAGGAGAACGATATATGAAAATGCATGAAATCATAAAAAAGCGAAGACTTGAAAAAAATCTCACACAGGAACAAATAGCACAATTTCTTGGAGTTAGTACTCCTGCTGTCAACAAATGGGAAAAGGGAACTTCATTTCCAGATATCACCCTTCTTCCTCCTCTGGCAAGACTTTTAGATACCGATTTAAATACGTTATTATCGTTTCAAGAGGATTTAAGCGAACAGGAAGTTGCCCTTTTCATGAATCATGTATCTGAATTATATGATAATGAAGGTTTTCATAATGCATATACATGTGCAATGAAGAAAGTAAAAGAATTCCCTTCCTGTGATCTTCTTATTCTTTCCTGCGCAACACTTTTACAAGGCATGTATATGATGGAGAAACCAAAACCAGAAAAAGAAATACTAGAGACAATCGAGTCTTTATATGAACGTGTACTGCATTCCAGCAACATTTCTATTCAGCAGCAGGCACGCTCCATGCTAATTTCCAAATATATCAATCAGAAAGATTATGAAAAAGCAGAACAAATGCTGCAAATGATTCCGGATAAACAACCTGTAGATAAAAAACAGAAACAAATACAATTATACATGGCAAAAGGAAACTATGAAAAAGCACAGAAGATCACACAGGAAAACTTATTAATGCAAGCAAACGAAATACAGACTACGCTGTTAACTCTTTTGGATATCGCCATTAAAACAAAGCAGGAAGAAGATAGCTTTTATATCGCAGAGGTTGCGAAAAAGAATGCAGAAGTACTGGACTTATGGGAGTATATTTCCTATCTTCCACTCTTTCAGCTATACACCGCTTATAAAAAACCTATGAAATGTATGCAGGTTTTAATTCCCATGTTGAAATCTTTCACACATGTTAAAGATATCAGCACCTCTCCATTGTATCGTATGATAGAAGTGAAAAAACAGGATTCAACTTTTGCAAAAAAAATGCAAAAAACAATTCTGCAATCCATAAAAGACGATGAAGAAACTGCCTTTTTAAAAAACAACAAAGATTTTCAGACTTTATTAAAACAGTATTCTAGTGAAGAAGACAATTAAATCTTTGCAGGTTATCTATATAAAAATAAGTTTTATAGACACTTGCATAAAAAGGGAATTTCAAAAAACGTTGACAAATGATAATTCTTTTTGTTATGATTTTGCAGTGGGAATGAAGTTCTCCCTTAGTTGTATAAACTAAAACCGCTAATGTTAGCTGATGACTTCTGCCTTTTTTTGACGCAGAAATTATCAGCTTTTTTTGCGTCTTAATCAATGAAACAGGAGGATGAATTTTATGCTGATCAGTATTTCGATGATTTTATTGATGGGAATGTTTATGGGATGGATATGTAAAAAGATCCACTTGCCTAGTTTAATGGGAATGCTTTTAACAGGAATCATTCTTGGCCCATATTCTCTTAATATGATTGATGATTCTATTTTAAACATATCTTCAGATTTGCGACGCATCGCACTCATCATCATTTTAACAAGAGCAGGTCTTTCTTTAGATGTAAATGATTTAAAAAAAGTAGGACGTCCTGCCATACTCATGTGTTTTGTTCCTGCCTGCTTTGAAATGTTGGGAATGGTTTTATTAGCACCCAAATTATTAGGAATTTCGATTTTGGATGCAGCCATCATGGGAGCCGTTGTTGCGGCTGTTTCTCCAGCAGTCATTGTCCCTAAAATGTTGAAACTCATGGAAGAAGGATATGGAGTAAATCATAGTATTCCACAGCTCATACTTGCTGGTGCCTCTGTTGATGATGTATTTGTCATCGTAATGTTTAGCGCATTTACAGGATTGGCACAGGGAAATGATATATCTATTAGAAGTTTTGTGAATATTCCTCTTTCGATTGTTTCAGGAATTCTTATAGGGCTGCTTATTGGAACAATTCTTGCAATTTATTTTAAAAAGATTCATATAAGAGACACTTCAAAAGTAATCATCCTTTTATGCATATCTTTTCTTTTGGTTACATTTGAAGATAAATTTTCCAGTATTATTCCCTTTGCTTCTTTGATTGCCATCATGGCAATCGGAATCGCTTTGCAAAAGAAACGTGATATCGTAGCCCATCGATTGTCTGTGAAATTTAACAAACTATGGGTTGTTGCCGAAATCGTATTGTTTGTCTTAGTTGGCGCTACGCTGGATATAAAATATGCCGTAAGTGCAGGTGTTTTATCGATCATTTTAATCTTAGGTGTCCTTGTATTTCGAATGCTTGGCGTATGTTTATGCTTATTAAAAACAAAACTTACATTAAAAGAAAGAATGTTCTGCATGATTGCTTATACCCCAAAAGCAACTGTACAGGCAGCTATCGGAGGTGTCCCCCTGGCAATGGGGTTATCTTGCGGAAATATAGTATTAACAGTAGCAGTAACTGCAATTTTAATAACAGCTCCTTTTGGTGCACTGTGCATAGATATTGCTTATAAAAAATTATTGTCCAAAAGCGATGAACCAAGTGTAACACATACTATATAGTAAAAAACAAGCAGCACAGAATTTTGCTTCTTATGAAGTGCAGCCAGTGACAAGTGCTGCTTTTTATATTATCAATTCTTATTTTTCTAGTGAATCATGTAATCATCACTTTCTATTATGGCGTTTTTTTCACTGCTTAGAAAAAAGCAATGCAGCATTTAGAGTTCCTGCATTGCTTAATATCCAATTTATTTTAAAACCTCTCTTACATAAACTGTATATGCGACAGATTGTAATGTATTACATATTAGCACGACCTCTGATGCAGATACATTTTCACTTGGAATATGCTGTATTTCTTCACACTTGAAAATAGAGGACAAACAATTTTCCAATTCTGTACAGAAATAATTATACGCAAGTTCCTGTGGACATTTTTCTATCTGTACTTGTATCAGAGTACTGATTTCTTCTAATGAATATACAGACTTCAAAATACACACCACAATCAGATAGGCAACATGTTCTTTTGTATAACGCTTTCTCACAGGCGCATGTACAATTCCATGTTTTACATAGTTATTGATCATCGTACTTGTAATCTTCTTTCCCTGTTTCTCTGTTGTAAATGGGGTAAGATATCCATTCAGCAAAGTAACTAGCTGATCCATATATAAATCCATTTGAGGAAGTTCTTCCCAGCGCGGACAATGGAAATCTTCAAAAATACTTTTCTTATCCATATTTTCACCTGCTTTCCTAATACCTATTGTTTGAAACCTTATATCAGTGTAATTTCATTCACAAAATTCGTTTCAAACAGTTTTTTCACTTCTTCTCTATCTGTTGTTTTACCAAGTGCCCACATAAGTTTTGCAAGTGCTGCCTCACTTGTCATATCCCATGCCGGAATAACGCCCTGCTGCAAAACTTTCTGTCCTGTTTGATAAATCGTAAAATCACTGTGTTCATATAAACATTGACTGCATGCTACAACACTGATTCCCTGTTTTGCCATTTCTTCCAGTTTTGATACTAAATCTCTTCTTTCAAAATGCATGCCGCCAGCACCAAATGCTTCAATAACAATTCCTTTATATCCCATATAAGAAAGCATATCAAAGATTTCTGGATTTAATCCCGGTGTAAGCTTTAATAAGAAAACTTTCTTACATAAAGTATCCGCTAAATGAAACTCTTTTTTAGAACGAATTAATAAATCTTCATGAAATTCCATACCTTTCGCATTTAAAATAGCTGCAGGTTCTACATTTACACTTTCAAATGCATTTAAATTCATTGTGCGCACTTTTACCGCTCTAGTTCCTAATATTAACTGACGATTAAAACATACATATACACCTTTCAAGCCATCCTGAAGTGCTGCTGCAAAAGAGCAGCGAATATTGTCTACTCCATCACTTAAAGGATGTTCAAGGGGAAGCTGAGATCCTGTCATAATAACTGGAACAGGCAAGTTCTCTAACATAAAAGATAAAGCACTTGCTGTATACGCCAATGTATCTGTTCCATGAGTAACGACAATCCCATCATAATCTTTTATAGCTTTTGCAATTCTTCTCGCAATCAAGATCCATTCTTCAGGCTGTACATTGCTGCTGTCTAAATGCAATAAATCTTCACATTCAACCAATGCCTCTTGCTGATGAGTACCCAAATACCCTAATAACTCTGAACTTGTCAAAGAAGGAACCAAACCCTCTTCACTTTCACTAGAGGCAATCGTACCTCCAGTTGTTAAAAATAAGATTTTTTTCATAACTTGCCTCCTGTCATTTATAAGGTATTCCTATTATAACGAATTCGTAAAATAAAAAAAATAATTTTTTATATTTTTTTAAAAAATATGTTGACAGTATGATAAGTCGATGGTATTATATACAGGCACCAAGCGAAAAGCTGGTGAAATAAATAAGTGGCGCGTTGGAGAAACGGTTAACTCACATGCCTTTCACGCATGCATTCACGGGTTCGAATCCCGTACGCGTCACCATTGCCTAAATAGCTCAGTAGGTAGAGCATCCGGCTGTTAACCGGCAGGTCACAGGTTCGAGTCCTGTTTTAGGCGCCATTTAATAAATCAGAGTCTTTAAATAAAGACTCTTTTTTTGTGCATGAAAATAGACATAACTGTTTTACATAGTAAATTCTTTAATTTTATCACCAAAGCTTATCAATTCATTATAATGTTTATGAGGAATATAGGTAAGTTGTGCTTCATCTTTTTCATTTACTACATGATATTCATATTCACTTACAGTAAAAGAAATCGTTCCATCCTTTGTTTCAAACACAAGTTCATATAATTCTTTAGGAATTGGAATACCTTTTCCAGAAGCTAAATCCTCAAATGTCTGTTGATTCTTTTTAATAAGTTTCGCATTGGTGGATATTTTTTCTCCTTTCGCTTTCATGATGAATACCTCCTGTTTTATCTAGTTTTATTATAGCACTTTTCATCTATAGAAAACCAAAATAATCTAATATTCCAAGATAAATTCCATAGGAAAAGCCATACAGACAGCACTTTAATTTATCTGCATCTTCAACATTGGTAAGATATGCCAATTCCACCAAAATCGCTGGCATTTGCGTTCTTCTAAGCACATACAAAGAAGGATTAACACGTACAAGATTATCCTTTGTCCCTGCCACTTCTACCATAGATCGTAAAACTTTTTGTGCTAAATCATATGCAATACTATCTCTTTCATAAACATAGACTTCACTCCCATTGATTTGCGGATTTTCATTCGCATTTGCATGTATGCTAATAAAATAGTCCGCAGGCCACTCATTCGCCATTTCTACTCTTTCACGTAAACTGCCTGGAGTATCATTTCCTAATACAGTATCTGGATAGGGACGTGATACCATAACTTCAAAACGCGGATCTACGCGCAAAAAACCTGCCAAATAAATACCTGCCCAATAGGTCACTTCACTTTCTACTAATCCATTTGCACTTGCCCCAGCATTGATATTTCCAGGATTATGTCCCTGGTCTACAAAAATTTTTATTGCCATTTTCTCTCCCCTTCTTCTTATACTATGTAATTTTCTTCATAAATTTACAGTTTTTTAACATATCAGGCATTGGCATATTCTTTTTTTTATGTATAATAAGATTATTATGAAAGGCGGTATAAGAATATGATCATGAACCTTATTCGTGGTTTCTGTATGGCACTTGCGGACAGTGTTCCCGGTGTATCTGGAGGAACCGTTGCATTTCTTCTTGGTTTTTATGATAAATTTATTTCTTCCATCGATGATTTAATATCTGGAAACATGCAGAAAAAGAAAGAAGCATTGATATTTCTGATGAAACTTGGTATTGGATGGGTTATCGGATTTGTGAGTGCTGTTAGTGTACTGGCTAGTATCTTTGATACAAAAATTTATGAAATCAGCTCTTTGTTTATGGGATTTATCCTATTTGCGATTCCTCTTGTCATCAAGGAAGAGAAAAAAAGCATGATTTTTAAACCTTCCACAATTGCGGCAGGTATTGCAGGTGTTGCGATTGTTGCGCTAATTACGTATTTCAATCCTATGAGTGGACAAGGGACTTCCATTAATCTTTCCGTATTAAATATCGGTTTGATTATCTATGTATTTATTGCGGCAATGTTTGCGATCAGTGCCATGGTACTTCCAGGTATCAGCGGTTCTACCTTACTCTTGATTTTTGGATTATATGTTCCTATTATCAGTGCTGTAAAAAGTGTAATTACTTTTGATTTTGCTTACTTACCAATATTAATCGTATTTGCTTTGGGTATTTTAACCGGTGCTGCCAGTGTTGTTCGCATCATCAAATGGGCATTGGATAAACATCGTCCTATTATGATTTTTTTGATTATCGGTATGATGATTGGTTCTTTCTATGCAATTATCATGGGACCAATGACATTAGAAACGCCAAAAGATCCATTAAGTTTTGAAACTTTCAGTATTCTATGGTTTGTCATTGGCGGAGTTATTATTTATGGGTTGCAGCTATTGAAAAAATTCAGTGAAAAGAAAGCTTAAGAAACATTTAAAAAGTGCCAAATGGCACTTTTTTTATAGTATTTTCTATGATTTTGTTTTTTCCATATATAAGGTTTTGATGATATCTACACATCCATCTATACCAATTAAAGAACTATTTAAGCACATATCATAATTTGTCATTTCCCCAAATTTCTTACCTGTATAATGTTCATAGTAGGAAGCTCGCTGTTTATCTGTTTTCTCAATTTTATCCAACGCTTTTCCTTTTGCTTCTTTATACACATGTTCTATACGCTGTTTTCGCTCATCAAGATCGGCGTAAATAAAGACCTTGATTACATTTTTTCTTCCCTTTAACACAAAGTCAGCACATCGTCCAACAATTACACAAGGTCCTTTCTTCACAAGATTTCGTATCACATTTGCCTGATGCAGAAAGATTTTATCATTTAAAGAGAAGTTTTGAACACCACTGCTTAAATCATACTGCAAGCTGCCATATCCCTCATTGTCTCCATGATCAAATAATTCTTTATCGATATCACTTGATGATGCTGCCATTTCAATAATTTCATGATCATAAAACTCAATATTTAAAGATTGTGCAAGTTTTCTGGCAACTTGTCTTCCTCCACTGCCATGTTGTCGAGAAATTGTAATCACAGGATAGGCAGTATCGGAAACAGAAACAATTTCTCCTCCCTGCATTTCCCCAGACCATTCAAATCCTTTTTTCGCCATGATGACCGCAATAATTTCATTAATGACAGCTGCTGCCGCAATCGTTCCCTGTACGATTTGTGCACATTCTGGGGCAGGTGCTGCCAAAACAGAAACTGCAATTCCTGTAAACACTAAAGAAACTCCGGAATGCGGCAACAATGTAAATCCCAAATATTTTTTTACGGTTACTGGTGCCTTGGTAATAGAAGAGCCAAAATAGGCACCAAAATATTTCCCACAAGCTCTTGCGATAATATAAATTGCGGTAAACAATCCTGCTCCTGCAATCAAATGATAGTCTAACGGCGCTCCAAGATTTAAGATGACAACAATCATTGCCACACCCAAAACAGGATTAAAACCATGCATAATTTGTTCCAAGCGTTTCTCGGAAACCATATTTGCAAATGTTGCAGAGAATGCCATACCAATCAGCATGAAATTCAGAATTGGCTTTGGAAGAACATAATTATTAAAGATAAAGCCAACCGCAGATGCCACAAGAATCATAATAAGCAAAGTTATCAAGGTTGCCTTTGTATCTTTCTCTTTCTTTAATACGATTCCTGCCAGCAAACCAACTACAACACCAATCACCAAAGGTAAAATAACAACCAGCGCAATCATGTAAGCTGGAAGATCTCCTGCAGATAAATTTCCCGCAACAATGGCAATCGTTGTAAAGAATACAATGCAGCCAACAATATCGTCCAGGGCAGCCATTGGTATCAGCGTATTTGTTACTGGTCCTTCCGTTTTAAATTCACGCACAATGGATAAAGCTGGGGCAGGTGCTGTAGCCAAAGCAATTCCACCAAAGACAAAAGCAAGATAGAAAGGAATATCAGACATATAAAAGACAACACCAAACACGAAAGATACAAACAAGAAAGTACCAAGAGACTGTGTTAAAGTTGTAATGATAATTGATTTTCCTGATTTTTTTATCTTATTCCATACAAGTTCTGTACCAATCATCAAACCTACACCACATTCCAAAATATGGACACTGTTCTCATACCATGCCGCATCTAAAATATCCTGATTCACCAATGCGAATGCATGTGGACCTAAAAGCATACCTGCAATCAGCCATCCTAAAATAGAAGGAAGCTTTACTTTAGAAACAAGTTTTCCAACAAATACCGCCACAACAATAGCAATCAACAGCCGTAATAAAGACACTATCATACACTATCTCTCCTTTGCTATTCCATAAAGCATGAAATCAATCCATTGCGGAATCATGCTTTCATGCTGTTCTATAATGTTTTCTAAATCATCACAGTTTGATGAATGTTTTCTGAAATACTCATTATATGCACTCTGACAAACATCCAGATACATAAGCGCATCCTCCTTGGAAACTCTTAATTCCAGATGTTTTAAGTATTCCCAATATACCTTCGCATTAAATGCATTCAAATCTTTTTTTACTTCATTTACTTTTTCAAGCAAATGATTGGGAGTATGAAGAATTGAATGAAAAAACAATCCTCTTAACTTGGGATGTTCTTTAAAAAACTGCATTCGAACTTCCATCAATCCTTTGATATCCATATCGTTTTTCAGCGTATTTACATAATCTGTATAGTATTGCAGAAGCGTATCGTAACATACCTTTACACAAGATAGATATAATTCATCTTTATCTTTGAAATAATGATAAATAATCCCTTTCGAGATATTCCCTATCTTACAAACATGATTTAGCGATGCTTCTTCATATCCATGTTCATTAAACTCATAAATCGCACTTTCAATAATCTTTTCTTTCATTCGCTTTGTTTGTTCTTTTCTTTCCAAATAAGCCACCTTCTAAATTATTGACCAACTGGTCTATTTCATTGTATGCTTTATTGACCATTTGGTCAATAATATTTTCTGTAATTCTTTATTTTATTTGTGTTATACTAAAAAATGCTTGTTATATACCATGCATCAGGAGAATAAATAATGGAAAAAGTTTTTGTTGTTTTTGCGGATACAGAGAAAAAAGAAGAGGAAGAACTAGAGTTTCTAGAGCTTGTAAAAGCCTGCGATTTTCAAATTGAAGCTATCTTCTCACAGCTTTTAAAGTCCATTACATTAAAAACCTATATCGGCAGTGGAAAATGTCTTGAAATACAGGAAGCCTTACAGGATAGCGATATATCATATATTATTTTTCATCAGGACTTAACACCTTTACAAATACGCAATCTGGAAGCACTCTTTCATGTACCTGTCATGGATCGAAGTGAATTGATTCTTGCGATATTTTCAAGACGTGCCAAATCCCCTGCTGCCAAACTGCAAATTGAAAGTGCACAGCTAAAAAAGATGCTGCCTAGATTAATTGGTTCTAATACCCAGCTATCAAGACAGGGAGGCAGCGGCTTCAACAAAGGTTCTGGAGAAAAGCAATTGGAACTGGATCGAAGAAGAATTAAATCGCGTATCAGTGAAGTGGACAGAGAATTAAAAAAACTTGCGACACAGCGAAAAACACAGCGCAAGGCAAGAGAGAAAAATGCACTTCCTTTAGTTGCTCTTGTAGGATATACAAATGCAGGAAAATCTACGATTTTAAATCGTGTTCTTACACACTGCAAAGGAAAAGAAGAAAAAAAGGTATTAGAGAAAGACATGCTGTTTGCGACATTGGATACCTCTATTCGTCAAATCCAGCTTCCTCACGGACATTCTTTTTTACTAAGTGATACGGTTGGCTTTATATCCCATTTGCCACATGAATTGATCAAAGCCTTTCATTCCACATTAGAAGAAGTCCGCTATGCAGATTTGCTGTTACAGGTAGTGGATGCTTCCAGCAAACAGCACAATCAGCATATCGACATTACCATGGATACTTTGCGTCAAATTGGTGCTGCTGATATTCCAATGCTTATTATCTACAACAAATGCGATAAAACTTCGTATACACACCCGCAAATACAGAATCATCATTTGTATCTATGCGCAAAAGATGATAAAGAAGTTGATTACCTGATTCAAAAAATTACAGAAACCTTATTCCCTGAGAAAAAAGTAGAAATGTTTCTGCCTTATACACAATATAACATCTATTCTTATTTAAAAGAACATGCCCATATTCTAAAAGAAAAACAGGAAGAGGAAGGAATCTCCATCTGCCTGTATATCAATGATCGTATCTATAAGAAATATAAAGATTTTATTCAAAAAGTATTTCCCGAATAACTCAATATAAATAACGTTTTCTTAAAAACTCTAGTTTATCCTGATCAATACCATACTCTTTAAACAGGTAGGTATTAAAATCAGGATATCTTTTTTTAATTTCATCCATACTAGCCTGTAAACATTCTTCATGTACCATCATCAAGTATAAAACCTGCTCTTTTAATGCACCTGCTTTTACACCTATCTGTTTATTTTCCTTCGCACGATAAAAATTGCTGGCAAGATAATCCTGCATGATGGTTTTCTCATCTACCCCAAGTGTTTTTAAGATTAGATAAGAAGCCACCCCTGTTCGATCTTTTCCTGCACTGCAATGAAACAACAAAGGCACTTTTTCTTCCAGAAGCAAAGAAAACATCTTCTTATAGGCATTATTATGAAAAGGAAGCTGTTTATAGATTTTTAATAAATAGGATGTTAATTCTTCTGGTTTCACTTGTCCTAAAAGCGATTGAAAATCAAAATTACCCTGTAACTCTCCGATTTCTTTGATTGCCCCAATTGGATAATACTCCCATCCAAGCTGTGCATCTTTTAAATGTTCCATTTCCCCATGACTTCTAAAATCCAGTACAGATTGAATATTTAACTGTTTTATATAGGAAAGCCCTTCTTCATCGCTGACAATTGCCCCACTTCGATAAAAGCAGTTATATCGTACCTGTTTATGATCTTGGGTTTCATATCCCCCAATATCTCGAAAATTTAAAATATGTGTATTTTCCAGCAATGGATTTGCATAGTATCGAGTATTTCCATCTTCTTCTATACGATACACAAAACGATCGTTATCCTCTATACTCCATTGCCCGCTACCTTCAAACAATGGATGTGTATCCTGTTCCTTATAAATTTGATACTTCTTTTCTGAATGAAAAATTATGTTTTTATTCTCCTGTCTAATTTTCATACGTTTTCCCTCTTTTCTAATAAGCAAAATACATCGGATAACTTTTCGATAACATCACTTGGAAGCATGCTTGTACAAGACATACTTTCTTTTAACAGATCTGCTGCTTTCGCATGTACATATACCCCACATATTGCACTTGTTTTCATATCTTTGCCTTGTCCATATAAGCCTGCACATATTCCACACAGCACATCGCCACTTCCCCCTTTCGCAAGTCCATGATTGCCTATGACATTAAGAAAGAAATCTTTCTGATACGCAATCATGGTCTTTGCATCTTTAGCGATGATACATACATTGGGATATGTTTCACAGAAAGCAGCAAGAATTTGTTCACGATGAATTTTTATTTCTTCTAATGGATAGGCACTTAGATAGGAAAGTTCTTTGGGATGTGGTGTTAACAGGACTGCAGCATCTCTGTGTAAAAGATGTTTATAATCTTTTAGAAGATATAAGGCATCACCATCAATAATACAGGGAAGATGACTAAAAAGAACGGTTTCCAGCAGTTTTCTTGCCCCGATACCTCTTCCAATTCCATTTCCTATGACTACAAACTCAAACTGTGACAGTTCCTTTTCTAAAAGAGATGTAGCCTCAAGGGAAAAATAGCCTTCTTCATTACAAGGAGCAGGAATCAGCATTGCCTCATCCAGCTTCATGGATATTATTTCACGTATGCAGGAAGGTACAAATAAAGTCAAGGTACCAATACCGCTTCGAAGCGCTGCTTTGGCACATAAAGTAATTGCCCCATGCATGCGTGCGCTTCCTCCAATCATCAAACATTTTCCATAAGTCCCTTTATGAGAATCCTCTTTTCTTTTTGGTAATATTTCTGAAATAAAACGCTCTTCTAGTATTTGCATGCAAACACCTTCTTTCTATCCTTATTATAAATCAAAACAATCATAATTTTTATATCTTTTCTATTTGTGAATTTTTTCTCATTTTTTACATTCTACTTCTTGTCGTGTTTTTCACATTGCGTTATAATGATATAGATTATATTAGGAAACATCCTACATGAGAGGTGCAGGAAATGAAAAAAACAATTGTATTGGGTGTTACCGGTGGCATTGCGGCATTTAAAGCTGCACAGCTTACCAGCAACCTCATAAAAAAAGGATATGACGTAGAAGTAATCATGACAAAGAATGCAACAGAATTCATTGCCCCTTTGACATTTGAATCTCTTACAAAACACAATGTCATGGTTTCTACTTTTGAAAAAGTGGCAGATCGAAGTGTAAAACATGTATCCATTGCCAAACGTGCAGATATTTTTGTCATTGTACCGGCAACAGCCAATGTCATCGCAAAAATCGTACATGGGCTTGCGGATGATATGTTAACAACAACTTTCCTTGCGGCAACATGCCCAAAAGTCATCTGTCCGGCAATGAATACAAATATGTATGAAAACCCCATCACGCAAAACAATTTGAAGTTATGCAAAGAGTTTGGATTTGAAATTATCGACTCTGCCGATGGATATTTAGCGTGTGGAGACAGCGGAAAAGGAAAACTGCAGGATATTGCGCTTATTGAAGAGCGTATAGAAGATATTTTACATGCATCTTCGGAATTAAAAGGAAAACATGTACTTGTCAGTGCAGGACCTACACAGGAAGCGATGGATCCGGTTCGCTTTATCTCCAATCATTCTTCCGGGAAAATGGGATATGCGATTGCCAGAGCAGCTGCCAATATGGGCGCAGAAGTCACACTGGTAAGTGGTCCGGTTTCTTTATCTACCCCTTATGGTGTAAACAAGATTTCTATCACAAGTGCAAATGAAATGAGTCAGGCAATCAAAGAACATATGGAAGAAGCAGACTTTATTATTAAGGCCGCAGCCGTTGGCGATTATCGTGTAGAACATATTTCCAATGAAAAAATCAAAAAACAGGGAGATATCTTAGAATTGACATTGCATAAAAACGAAGATATTCTTGCCTATATCGGTGCCCACAAAAAGCCACAGCAGGTATTATGCGGATTTGCGATGGAAACCGAAAATCTAGTAGAAAATGCAGAGGAAAAACGGAAAAAGAAAAACTGCGATATGATCGTAGCCAACAACCTGAAAACAGAAGGTGCCGGTTTTCAAGGCGATACCAATGTAGCTGTTTTATTACAGGAAAATGGAACAGAAGAACTTGGTTTAATGAGCAAATATGAACTTGGAAAAACCATATTGTTGAGAATGCTGGAAATACAAGAAAACAGGAAAGGAACATCTGTCTCATGTTAATGGTCATTGATATAGGAAACACAAATATCACCGTTGGTATTTATAAAGGAGATAAACTGATTGGAAACTATCGTCTGACTACCAAGATGAAGCGAACAAGTGACGAATATGGCTTTATGATCATGAACTTTTTGACATCCTCCAAAGTATCTTATGATCAAATCAAAGATGTCATCATTTCCAGTGTCGTTCCCAAAATCATGCACTCCTTTTTAAACGGGATTCGCAAATACATGCATAAAGAACCTATCGTCGTAGGTCCCGGTATTAAAACTGGAATCTCTGTTAAAGCAGAAAATCCAAAAGCTGTAGGATCTGATCGTATCGTTGATGCGGCAGGTGCCTTTTATGAATATGGAGGTCCCTGCCTTGTTGTTGACTTTGGCACAATGACAACGTTTGATTATGTCGATGAAAAAGGCAACTTTGAATTTGGAGTGATTACCCTTGGCATTGAAACCGGAGCACAGGCCATGTGGTCACAGGCTGCCAAGCTTCCAGAAATCGAAATCAAAAAACCAAAAACCATTCTGACAAAAAATACCCCTACCAGTATGCAGGCAGGACTTGTGTATGGCTATATTGGACAAAGCGAATACATCATTCGTAAATTTCAGGAAGAATTAAATGTAAAAATGCGTGTTATCGCGACTGGCGGATTAGGAAAAATCATTTATAAAAATACCGATTATATTGATGTATATGATCGTGATTTAACATTTAAAGGTTTAAAACATATTTACGAAAAATACAATTCCAGCAAATAAGAGGTACGTAAACGTAAGCGTATCTCTTTTTCTATTGACAGCAGCAAATAGTTGATATATCATCTAATTAGTTGATATATCAATCATTAAGGAGGAAATATGGATCACACAAAGCGTAAGATAACAAAGATAGCACGTGAAGTAAATAAATTTACGGTACGCACTTTAAAACGTGAGGGAATCGGAAGTTCTGAACTGGATTTTATTCATATGGTACGTAAAAATCCCGGTATTACGCAGGGGGAAGTATGTAGAAAACTCGGTATTGATAAAGGGGCCGGGGCAAGATTGGTTTCCAATATTGAAACAAAGGGCTATTTGATTCGAAAGCCAAATCCACAAGATAAGCGAAGTCAGCTTTTATATGCCAGCGAAAAAGCGAATCATTTAAAAAACTCAAAAGCACACATCGAAACCATATTTTATGAATGGTTATGTGAAGGCTTTAGTGAAGAAGAAAACAAACAGTTTGCATCTTTGCTGGATATTGTATATCAGCGTTGCAAAGAAGAATCCAAAAATGATTTTCAAACAATATCAAAAAGAATAAAGGAGTAAGACCATGAAAGAAAAGAAAACATCGCACTTATCAAAAGCAATGCTGTTTATTTTGCTGTTTGGAATTGTCAGCTTATTTTCTGATATGACACATGAAGGTGCATCCAGTATTCGCGGAGCCTATCTTTCTTTGCTTGGGGCATCTGCCGGCATGATTGGTTTTATATCCGGTTTCGGTGAACTTATTGGTTATTCCATGCGTTATATTTTTGGAAAAATTACTGATAAAACCAAAAAATACTGGCCAATGACCATTCTTGGATATCTATTGGATATTCTTGCGGTACCAGCTTTGGCACTTGTTGGGGAACATGGGTGGATCATGGCTTCTATTTTACTTGTTATTCAAAGAATGGGAAAAGCCATTAAAAAACCAGCCAAAGATACCATCATGTCTTTTGCGGCATCACAGGAAGGTTCTGGAAAAAGTTTTGGTATTCAGGAATTACTTGATCAAATTGGCGCTTTCTTAGGACCGGTATTATTGTACTTAGTTATGTTATTTAAAACTACAGGCACTGTTTTTGAAAAATATGCTACCTGTTTTGCGATTCTTGCGATTCCTGGATTTCTTACCATTCTTTTGCTGTTTTTTACCAAACACAAATTTCCAAACCCAGAACATTTCGAACCAGAGCCAAAAGAATATATTCCTTTCAAAATGAAGAAAGAATTCATCTTTTATATTGCAGGCATCAGTTTGTTTGCATTTGGATTTATTGATTACTCTATCATTATTATGCATGTATCAAAAACATTTGGAAGTCTTGCCAGTGGTCTAGCAGAAACCACTTCCCTTGTAAACAGTGGAACATTGCCATTGCTGTATGCAGGTGCCATGATCATAGATGCTGTGGCAGCTCTTGTCTTTGGTTATTTATACGATAAAAAAGGAACAAAGATTTTAGTATTATCCACCTTGATTTCTGCACCATTTGCTATTTTTATCTTTGCTTTCCATTCCACTTCTTCCCTTTTGTTTGGCATTGCGTTATGGGGCATCGGCATGGGAGCACAGGAATCTATTTTAAAAGCCGCTGTTACCAATATGGTTCCTAAAACAAGTCGTGCCAGCGGTTATGGAATTTTTGAATGCAGCTTTGGTATCTTCTGGTTTTTAGGAAGCTGGCTGTTAGGTGTTTTATACGATGTAAACATCTATGCTATGATTTTTGTTTCCGTATTTGCCCAGCTTGCTGCTATTCCTTTCTACATCTCATCATCTAAACAAACAAGATAAATTTATGGGAAAAGGCAATCGCTTTTTCTCTTTTTCTTTTCATTTCCCTTCCTGTTTTTTACCACTTACCCTGTATTTTTTACCACTTGCGTATAAGCAATTTACATTCTGTTTTAAATATGATTAGATATAGCCATGGGAAAGGAGTCGTTATGAAAATCAAAATTGAACTTGATGAGCAATTGCAGGAAGGAGAAATCATTATACGTGCGAACTCCTTAAACCAAAAGGTTTTGGATATTCAAAAGACACTGTATGATCTATCAAAATACCAGCAGACAATCGTATTTTATCAAGGTGATCGCTCGTATTATCTGCCACTGGAAGACATTTTATTTTTTGAAACGGATGGGAAAGAAATCCTTGCGCATACAATCGATCAGATGTATACCATTAAATATCGCTTATATGAACTGGAAGAAATACTTCCCGGCTATTTCATGCGGGTATCAAAATCTACGATTTTAAACATAAAGCGTATTTATTCCCTAACACGATCGTTACCTTCCAATTGCAGTGTACAGTTTCAAAACACACATAAACAAGTCTATGTTTCAAGATATTATTATAAACCGCTAAAAAGCAGGTTAGAAGAAAAGAGGTAAATTATATGAAAAAACAAAGATGGTTCTGGGGATTCTTTTTTATCCTCAGCGGTATATTAATTATCGTCAGCAAATTAAATCTTATCCCTATAGAAATCAGTGCATGGAGTTTATTCTTTACAATTTTCTTTGTCGCAACAACAATCCAGAGCATTCTCCATAAAAATGTATTTGGAACCTTGTTTTCCCTTGCCTTTCTGGCAATCATTTACGCAAAACCTTTAGGTATACAAGCCATTACCCCATGGACACTTCTTGCGACAACTTTATTGATCAGCATTGGTATTAGTATGGTATATCGTCCTAAAAAAAACATCTATAAAAACTGCAGCAAGAAAGCAGAAAGTTTATATGGAAACACCAATATGCAATATGAACAATCTAATGATGGATTTTATAAGATGCATACAAATCTTAATTCAAGTACCCGCTATATCCATACCGATGACTTTAAAGGAGCAGATATACGATGTCGCTTAGGTTCTATGAAAATCTATTTTGATCAGGCAAACATACAGGGAAATCATGCCGATATTTATCTGGATATTGAATTATCCAGTGTCGAATTATTTTTCCCAAAAACATGGAAAATAGAAAAAAATTTTAATCAGTCTATGTCTGGCTGCAATGAAGATGAGCTTTTCTCTAATGAAACCACCATTATTGAAGCTACGGTTACCTTGCATGGCAGTCTTACAACATCAGGATTAGATATTCATTATATCTAAAAAGGATTCCTGCTTTCCACTAGAGGATCGCATGGAATCCTTTTCTTATATCTATAATCTTCTCTCAAAGTTACCGCTCACACGCATTCCTTCACTTAAAATAACAAAAGCATGCGGATCTTGAGCTTCCACAATTCTTCTGATTTGATCTTCTTCATATTTATTGATTACCGTCAACAATATATAAGTATCTGTATTTGTATAAGCGCCTGCACCTTTCCAATACGTTACCCCTCTTCCCATTTCTTTCATGATAACTTTTTGTATTTCTTTATTTTTTGTAAAGATCATTGCGGTCATATTGATGTTTTGAAAATGCATTTTATCAAGCATCAAAGAAAAAGAAAGCATAAAGATAATTGAGTAAACTGCCGTTTGCACATTAAATAAAACTGCACAAAACAAATATACGATCACATTGATTATTAAAGAAAGTTTTCCAACAGAAAACTTTTCACTTTTTTTTGTCATATAAACACCGAGTATATCAAGTCCACCGCCACTTCCAGAACTGCGCAAAACCATCCCGATACCAAATCCGCCAATGACTCCCGCTACGACACAGGATGTAAGCACATCTTCAATGATAGGAGTATTGGGAACCATGATAAATGTTAATGCTGCCGTTTGAACTATGACATTTACCAGTGTTTTTACAAAAAAGGAATGAGAAATACTTCGATAGGCCAGAACAAATAAAGGAATATTGATCAAAAAATTTAAGATACCTGCAATATCGATTTGATGTGGGAATGGAATATGCATATAGTCAACCAAAATCGTTCGTAAGACCTGTGCAATCCCAACAACTCCACAACTATACAAATCCAGGGGTACAATAAATAAATTAACAGCTGCCGCAAACAGGATTCCTCCTGTAATGACCCAAAAATACTGTCTAATTTCTTGTTTCATTTTCAATTGTTTCATCAATAAAATCCCCCTTTATAAAACTTTTATATTATACCATATTCTCAAACACATTTTCTATTTTCTAGAAATGAAAAACACCCATTTCCTGCTGACTTTCATCAAAATATAAAGTAAACGATTTCAATTTTTCATATATAGAATATTCATAAAAATAACAAAATCCATATATTGACCGGTGGTCACAAAAGGAGTAAACTTACTATGGTATAAGGATGTGACATCATGGAAGAATTAAGTAAACAAAGCAGAATCTTGCACTCTGCCATCGCACTTTTTTCAAAATATGGTATTGAAGATACCAGTGTAAATGATATTGTGAAATATGCACAGGTAGCCAAGGGGACGTTTTATACATATTATAAGGATAAAAATGAACTGATTTTTATTATTCTTTGTAAGAAGTATGGAACCATGTTAAATGAGATTTTACAGGAATCTCATCAAATTTCGCTGGATGAGAAGCGATCCTGGAAACTTGTATTTGTAGAAAAGCTTGCAGATTTTTACAAGCAGCAGCCACAAATCTTAAAAATGGTACACAATCATGCCTCATGCTTAATAAAAACAAAAGAAAGGCGAAATCAGATTTTTTCGTATCTGCCTTCTCTTTCTGAGTTTCTTTCCTTGTTTAAAAAAGAGAATGAGGATATAGAACAAACATTAAAAAGAGTGCTTTTGTTATTAGAAATAACAAATACTGTATGTTATAACGCTTTGTTTTACCAGCATCCAGATACAATTGAAAATATTCTTCCTGAGTTAACAAAAATTATTTGTTACGCATAGCATTATACAAAAAGAAAAGAGAGATATATATGACATATAAACTAGGAATTGATGTAGGTTCTACTACTTTAAAAGCTGTCTTGCTGAATGATGTAGACGAAATTATATACAAAAGTTATGAACGTCATAAATCAAAAGTAAGAGAAATGAGTGTTGCGAAACTAAAAGAACTAGAACCTTATTTAAAAGGACATGATATTGCTTTGGCAATTACAGGAAGTGCAGGACTTGGAATCGCAAACGATGCGCAGTTTCCTTTTGTACAGGAAGTTTTCGCAACCGCACAGGCAGTACGCCAGTATTATCCAAGAACCGATGTTGTTGTAGAGCTTGGAGGAGAGGATGCGAAAATCATTTTCTTAAAAGGGGCTTTAGAAGAAAGAATGAATTCTACCTGTGCAGGTGGTACAGGTGCTTTCATTGACCAGATGGCTTCCTTATTAAATGTAGATCTGGAAACGATGGATAAGCTTTCCCTGCAATATACAACATTGTATCCGATTGCTTCTCGATGTGGAGTATTTGCGAAAAGTGATGTGCAGCCCCTCATCAATCAGGGAGTAGAAAAAAGCAACTTAGCTGCCAGTATATTTCAAGCTGTTGTCGATCAAAGTATTGCAGGACTTGCCCAGGGAAGAAACATAGAAGGAAATGTCTTGTTTCTTGGAGGACCGCTTCACTTCTTAAAAGGATTGCAGAATCGCTTTAAAGAAACCTTGCATTTAAGTGAAG
The DNA here is from genome assembly GCF_010537335.1 of Amedibacterium intestinale. Classification (NCBI taxonomy): domain Bacteria; kingdom Bacillati; phylum Bacillota; class Erysipelotrichia; order Erysipelotrichales; family Erysipelotrichaceae; genus Amedibacterium; species Amedibacterium intestinale. The sequence goes on along the minus strand of NZ_AP019711.1, from coordinate 130,337 downwards.
AAGAAGCAAACTTCCCTGCTTTGGCTCCTTACTTTGTAGCCCTTGGCAGTGCTGTTTATGCAAGCGGAGAAACAAAAACCTATACGTATGAGGAAGCTTTACATAAAATGGAGCAGATGGCAAATATCGAAGTAAAAACAGATGGATTAGCTCCTTTATTCAAAGATGAAAAAGAGTATGAAGAATTTATAAAGCGTCATGGAAATGCAAAAGTTGCACGAAGTGATATTCATACGTATCAAGGAAATGCCTATTTAGGAATCGATTCTGGAAGTACAACGACAAAACTTGCGCTTATTGATGAACACGATAACATCTTATATGAAAGTTATGCCAGCAATCAGGGAAATCCCATTGACGTCATCAAAAAGGAACTCTTGAAAATTTATGATTTGATGGAAGATCGTATTCATATCGTTCACAGTGCGGTTACCGGTTATGGGGAAGAATTAATGAAACACGCTTTTCATCTCGATGTTGGAATTGTAGAAACCATCGCCCATTATACAGCTGCCAAGCATTTTAATCCAAATGTAGATTTTATCATTGATATTGGCGGACAGGATATGAAGTGTTTCCGTATCAAAGATAATTCCATTGATGATATTTTATTAAATGAAGCATGTTCCAGTGGATGTGGAAGTTTTATTGAAACTTTCGCTAAAAGCATGGAATATGATGTAAAAGAATTTGCGAAAATGGGACTAAACGCAAAACATCCTGTTGATTTAGGTACAAGATGTACCGTATTTATGAATTCATCTGTAAAACAGGCACAGAAAAATGGGGCAAGTATTGAAGATATTTCAGCTGGACTATGCATTAGTGTTGTGAAAAACGCATTATATAAAGTAATTCGTGCCAAAAATGCAGATGAGATTGGCAAAGAAATCGTTGTGCAGGGAGGAACCTTTCTAAATGATACAGTTTTAAGAAGCTTTGAAATGGAACTTGGAAGAAATGTTATTCGACCTGGTATTGCACATTTAATGGGAGCATATGGAGCTGCTCTTATCGCAAAACATAAAAACAAAACATCTTCTTCTATTTTAACAAAACAGCAATTGCAAGCCTTTGCCCATACTTCCAAAGCAATAAACTGTGGTTTATGTACAAATCACTGTAACTTAACCGTAAATACCTTTGATGATGGAAGCCGTCATATTGCCGGAAATAAATGTGAGCGTCCAGTTAGCGGTAAGGTAAACAAGGAAAAACTTCCTAATTTATATGATGATAAATATGAACGTTTACGCAATCTAAAAAGTATTCCGGGAAAACGTGGCAAAATCGGAATTCCTCTTGTTTTAAATATGTATGATACTTTACCTTTCTGGCATAGTTTCTTTACAAACCTTGGATTTGAAGTTGTATTAAGTGATCATTCTACAAAGGCTTTATATGCGAAAGGACAGCATACCATTCCAAGTGATACCGTTTGTTATCCGGCAAAACTGGTACATGGTCATATTCAATCTTTAATAGATAAAGGTATGCAGACGATCTTTTACCCATGCATGACATATAACGTAAAAGAAGAAATGAGCGACAATCATTTTAATTGTCCAGTTGTTGCCTATTATCCAGAAGTTATAGAAGGAAATATGAATTTAGAAGATATAACATTCTTATATCCATATATATATTTAGAAGATCCTGCTGTTCTAATAAAACAGATGAAAGAAGTGTTTCATGCTCACAATATAAAAATTGATGAAGATGAAATTCTTGCGGCAAGCAAACATGCTTACGAAGAATATGAAAACTTTAAAAACCAGATTTACAAAAAAGGACAGGAAGCAATCGCATTCGCAAAAGAACATCAACGTAAATGCATCGTACTGGCTGGACGACCATACCATGTGGATCCACAAATCAACCATGGAATTCATCGTTTATTAAACAACTTAGGATTTGTTGTTCTTAGTGAAGACTGTATTCCTAAACAGCCGCAAAGACCAAGCATCCATGTTTTAAACCAATGGACATTCCATGCTCGCATGTATAATGCTGCACAATTTGTCTGTTCACAAAAAAATATGGAAATGATTCAATTGGTAAGTTTTGGATGTGGAATTGATGCGATTACTACAGATGAGGTAAAAGACATTCTTCGCTCACACAACAAATTATATACACAGATAAAAATCGATGAAGTTGACAATTTAGGGGCTGTAAAAATTCGCTGTCGTTCTTTACAGGCCGCAATGGAAGAAAGAGAGGGATAACTATGCAACGTGTAGAATTTACAAAAGAAATGAAAAAAACACATAAGATTCTTGTACCTATGATGCTGCCTATTCATTTTCAGTTCCTGCAAAATATCTTTCATAAAGAAGGTTATAATGTTGAACTATTAGAAACAAAAGGACAAAGCATTATTGATGAAGGATTAAAAAATGTACACAACGATACTTGTTATCCTGCCCTATTAGTCATTGGACAGATGATCGATGCCTTAAAGAGTGGAAAATACGATACTGATCATGTTGCTCTGGCAATTACCCAAACAGGAGGAGGCTGTCGTGCTTCCAACTATATTCACCTTCTTCGAAAAGCGCTTGTACAGGCAGGTTTTGCCCATGTTCCTGTTATCTCTGTAAACTTCTCTAAACTGGAAAAAAACAGTGGATTTAAACTAACTCCTAGTATGCTTCTACGTTTATTATATGGCTTTTTATACGGAGATATGCTAATGTGGTTAAAAAATCAATGTAAGCCATATGAACTGGAAAAAGGGTCCAGTGATGCCCTTGTGACAACCTGGATAGAAACAATTACACGTGAATTTGATTCTTTATCTTTTTTAAGACTTCAAAAAAACTATAAAGAAATGTTAGAAGATTTTGCTTCTCTTCCAAGAAGCGGAAAAAAGAAAATTCGTGTAGGTATCGTTGGTGAAATCTATATGAAATATGCACCTCTTGGAAACAATGATTTAGAAGAATTCCTGATTCATGAAGGCTGTGAACCAGTCGTTTCCGGAGTTCTTGATTTTGGTCTATACTGCCTGGAGAATGCAAAAATTGATTATGAATATTATAATCGCAATAAAAAATCACATACGATCGTTTCCCTTGCATCAGCATATATTCAAAACCTGCAGAAAAAAGGAAACAAACTAATTGAACAGCAGGGTATCTTCCATGTACCTGACAGTTTTCAGGAAGTCATTGAAAACAGCGAAGGTATGATTGATCGCGGTGTAAAAATGGGTGAAGGATGGCTTTTAACAAGTGAAATGGTTACCCTAATTAAAAATGGTGTAAACAATATTGTCTGCTGTCAGCCATTTGGATGCTTGCCAAATCATATCGTGGCAAAAGGTATGGCGAGAAAGCTAAAAAACAAATACCCGTATTCCAATATCGTTGCTGTAGATTATGATCCAAGCGCAACGAAAGTCAATCAGGAAAACCGCTTAAAACTAATGCTAAGCAATGCCAGATTAAATGAAACTTTCCTAAAGGAAAAACAGGAAGAAACAAATAAAGCTATCGCAAAACAAACTGCCTATGCATGCGATTAAGCATATTATTAACAGTAAATACATCGTCTATTTACTGTTTTTATTTTATACAATTTATTGTAAAATAAATACAGATGGAAAGAAGGAATGCTATGGTACATATAGGAAACAGCTGGGATGTCTTATTAAAAGATGAATTTCAGAAAGAATACTACCAAAAACTTCGTATATTTCTGGCAAATGAATATAAAACACAAACAATTTATCCAGATATGTATGATATCTTTAACGCATTAAAATACACCCCATATGAAAAAGTACACGCTGTTATTTTAGGACAAGATCCATATCATGGACCTAATCAGGCTCATGGACTATGTTTCTCTGTAAAAAAAGGAGTTGCTCCTCCTCCATCCTTACAAAACATTTTTTTGGAATTGCACAGAGATATAGGCTGTACGATTCCAGATCATGGAGAACTTACGCAATGGACAAAACAGGGGGTATTGCTTCTGAATACAGTTTTAACTGTACGAAAAGGACAGGCAAACTCGCATGCAAATAAAGGATGGGAGATATTAACAGATAGAATCATTTCTTTATTAAACAACAGAGAAGAACCCATCGTATTTTTATTGTGGGGGAAACATGCGCAAAACAAAGCTGCTTTGATAAGCAATCCTCAGCACCTGATTTTAAAATGCTCCCATCCAAGTCCTTTTTCCGCAGATTATGGATTTTTTGGATGTCGTCATTTTTCTAAAACAAATCAGTTTTTAAAAGAACACAATTTGCCACTCATCGACTGGCAGATACACTAAAGAAAGATAAAGGAGAAAAATAGATGTTAAAAGATGTTGCAGTAAAATATTATAGAAATGGCTATAACTGTGCAGAAAGTATTCTGCAGGCTGGAAATGAATATTACCATTTAGGTTTACATGAAAAAGATATGATTATGGCGGCTGCATTTGGAGGAGGTTTTCAGGTTGGAGATATATGCGGAGCATTATCCGGAGCTGCCTGTGTGATTTCTTCCCGTTATGTAGAAACCAAGGCACATGATTATAAAGATATGCGTGAAATTACACAAAAACTTGTATCTGCATTCCAAGAACGTATGGGTTCTCGTCTATGTTCACAAATAAAACCTGTTTTCCACACAAAAGAAACAAAGTGTGAAAATACTGTGGCAATAAGTGCTGAAGTTTTAGAACAAGTTATTCAAGAATGGGATGAGGCACAAAAACAAAGAAGTTAAAAAAGGCATTTTCTGCTATGACAAGCAGAAAAATGCCTTTTCTATTTATTCTTCATATCTTCGATCATCTGTTTTTTCTCACTTAGTTCTTCCCATCGCTCCATTAATTTTTCCAGTTCATTTTCTAAATTCATTCGTGTATCGCTTAACTGCTGGATCTTTTTAAAGTCATCCCCTGCCAAAGCCATTTCCTCATCTAAGGATTGAATCTTGTTTTGAATATCATCCATTTTTTGATCCATGCTTTCTAATTCCTGTTTTTCTTTTGTGCTCATTTTAGGAATACTTTGACGGACAGTTTTTTCTTTTTCCGTTTTTTCCTTACTATAAGATTGTTCTAGCTTTAAAGCACTATATCCTCCTGTATACTGACGAATAACACCATTTCCTTCAAAAACAAACATCTTATCGCATATACGATCCAAGAAATAACGATCATGTGAAACCGTAATAATAGCACCATTAAAATTATCTAGGTAATCTTCTAAAATCTGTAAAGTTTCAATATCTAAATCATTCGTAGGTTCATCAAGAAATAAGATATTTGGTGCAGATATCAATACTTTCAACAAATACAAACGTCTTCTTTCACCACCAGATAATCTTCCAATAGGTGTATACTGCATTTTTTTATCAAACAAAAATCTCTCCAGCATCTGTGATGCGCTAAAGCTTCCTTCCATGGTTTTAATTTCATTGCTGGTATCTTTAATATAATCTAAAACAGTTTTCGAGAAATCCATCTCTTCACAGCCTTGTTTAAAAAATGCAATACGAACCGTTTCTCCATGTTCAACGATTCCACTATCCGGCATTTCTTCCTTCGCAAGGATACGCATTAAAGTGCTTTTACCACACCCATTTACCCCAAGAATTCCTATACGATCATTTCGCTGTAAATGGTAGGAAAAATCATGAAACAAGACTTTATCTTTATAAGCTTTTGATAAATGTTCCCATTCCATTGTCTTTTTCCCTAATCGAGAAGTTAGTGTATCCAGTTTTACGCTGCTGCTTTCTTTATAATCTTCTATCTCATTTAATTTATGAAATCTTTCAATTCGATCTCTGCTTTTTGTTCCTCGTGCCTGTACGCCGGCTCTCATCCATTCCAGCTCTTTTCTAAGAAGATTTGCACGTTTTCTATCCTGCACCATCATCATTTCTTTTCTTTGTTCTTTCGCCTCTAAAAACTCAGAATAGTTTGCCTCATACGTGTACAGACAAGTCCGATCAATTTCTATGATTTTTGTACATACCCTTTCTAAAAAATAACGATCATGCGTTACCATAAATACAGCTTTACTAAATCTTTGTAAATAGTTTTCCAGCCATTCAATCATCTGGTTATCTAAATGGTTGGTAGGCTCATCCAAAAGCAGTAAATCACATGGTTTCAACAAAGCTCTGGCAAGAGCTACTCTTTTTCTTTGTCCTCCACTTAAATGTGCTACTTTTTCATCTACGTTATAAATTCCAAGCTTTCCTAAGATGGCTTTTGCTTCAAATTCCTTTATTTCTTTATCCATAGATAATATCTGATGAAGAATCGTATCCTCTTCCTTAAATACAGGATCTTGTGCCAAATAAGAAATACGAAGTCCATTTTTTCTTATCATCGTACCTTCTTCATATTTTTCCTCACCTGCAATCATTCGAAGCAAAGTTGTTTTTCCAGTTCCATTTACGCCAACCAAAGCTATCTTATCTTTATCTTCAATCGCAAAACTTACATCTTTTACGATACATTTTATATTTTGATGTTTTGTCAGATGTTCTGCAGACAAAAGCATACCATCACTCCTTGTCTTTATACGCTATTCATTTTATCACATGAAACATAAAAACAAAACAGCAGAATCCTGCTGTTTAACGAAGTCTCATTCCTTTTGGATACTTATTTTTTAACACACTTCCATCCCCTTTCGCAAAAGCGATTGGATGATGTTTCCATGTAAGAGCTGTATATCCTTTATAACCTGTTACAGGAAGTAAATTTCCCTTTAAATACCTTTGTGTTTCTTCCTCATTCATATCATAAATCTGCACAAAACATCCCTGATGTACTTGTGCACTATAAAAATGCTGATGAGGTTCAAAACGATTTTTCACAATATTCCCACATAAAATACCCTGGCGAAGAATATGAATATTTTTAAGTTTTATAAAAGGGGTATTCTTTGCATATACTTTATCCTGAATTTGCAGCGTATAGGAAGGAAGAAGTGTTAACTGCTGTTTCAAAAAAGATGCAGCACAAGGATCAATTTTTGAAGTAACTTCTTTTCTTCGATCATAAGAGGAAGATCCATTCTTTTTAAATTTTGCCACAAAATGTCCTTCTCCTTCATCCATTGGAAAAATTCTTCTTACTTTTTCTACTTCCAGATCTTTATACGCAAATCCACATCTTCCAAACGAAACTCCACTATCAATGAGCTCCATATCTGCATACTTCTTCAAAAATTCATATACGACATGTTCATTTTCCTCCATCGAATAGGTGCATGTGGAATAAACCAGAATCCCGCCTTCTTTTAATGTTTCATATGCACTATCTAATATATGAAGCTGTCTTTGTGCACAGGCTTCTACATGTTCTACGCTCCAGTCTTCCATTGCTTTGCTGTGTTTTTTAAACATCCCTTCCCCGCTGCAAGGCGCATCTACCAGCACTTTATCAAACCAGCCATGCATTTCTTTTTCCAAATCTTTTGGATGAGCATTGGTAATCATACATTCACTAAATCCTAAACGCTCCATATTGCTTAATAAAGCCATTGCACGTTTTGGCTCAATTTCATTACTAACAAGAAAACCGCTATGATTTAACTTTGCGGCAATCTGTGTGCTTTTCCCACCAGGTGCAGCACACATATCAAGTACCCAGTCTCCCTCTTCTACACCTAAAACTTCCACTGCACTGGATGCACTAGGCTCCTGCATGTAAAACAAACCAGCTAAGTGTGCCGGATGATTTCCTAATCCTTCTACTTCCTTTGGAAGATAAAAAGACTGTGGGCATATCGAAGATGGCCTAAGAGAACATACTCCCAGCTTTAAAAACTCTTCTACACTAATTTTTGATGTATTAACACGAAGACCACGATAAGCATCTTCTTCCAATGTTTCCAAATATTTCGGATATTCTTCCTTTAAATACTCTTCCATTCTTTTTAAAAACAATTCTTTCATAATAACCAACCATTCCTTTCCACTTCGCTCCAAGGCATACATAGTATTGAATAATTGCCTTTGACGAAGTCTTTTTTATTTCTATTTAATATTTAATTTCTAACTGAAAAATTTTTGTTGATTTATTAAAAAAATAGCATATAATAATAGTGACGAAGGAGAACTTGGTTCTCAAACTAGCGGATCAGCAATGGTCTGCTTTTTATTTTTATTTCTGTGTAAATTCTTGCATTACTTCAAAAATCTTAATGTATTTCAAGTTGAAATCATTTACTTTTAATTTTAAATCAACATAGGTAACATGATTAAATGAAGAAGATGCAAAAGTATTGGATAACAATTTAAACACTGCATAAATTTGTGATTCTTTAACTTTCTTCATTGGTTTTAGTTCAGATACAAGCAACGGAAATATTGGTTCATAGTGATTTACTACATTACGAATACGGCGAATAATTTCAAGTGCTCCAGAAAAATTCAAAATCTTTGCTAGCGAAATCTTTCCATAGTCTTCAATATCATAAAACTTTGAAATAATTTTCTTTTGAGAATTACTATCTAACATTGAAAATAAGATTTTAAGTTCTCCCAAAGTTAAAGAATTTGGTAATACCCACAGAGGTGCAATTACTTGAGTTTTCAAATAATGGCTAATCAATTGATTTGACTTTTCAATTGTACCTCCATCACGAGAAATACCTGTTCCAATCTCTTTCAAATGAATTAACAAATCTTTTTTACAATCAAGATTATATTGATCTTCTACATATCCATTCTTGGTTAAAATGAAGGGATAATTCGCACAAAATCTAGGCAAATCATCAAAATTACCACTTTCCAAAAAACGATCAATTTCTTCTATATAAGAGGTACAATATTTATCTTCATTCTCACTATTAACATATTTGCTGCAGATTTCTGAAAACAAAACTGTTTTAAACTTCTTTTCAAAAGAACCAATATAGGAATACATAGCAGTACAAAAGTTGTCATCCACTTTCACAATTTTAAGAATCTCTTCAAAATCAATTTCATTTATATAAATATGATTCCCTTTCTCGTCTCTACCATTAGAAAAGAACTCCTTATAAGGATTAATTAATGAAGAATAACTTCTCTCTTCAAAAATCTGTTTATGTTCATTTTTTACAATTATCTTTTTATTATCTTTTAAGTATTCAATTTGTTCATCAACAGATTTATATGTTTTTTTCATTGAATATCACCTGCAGAAATTATACCATGGTTATAGCCATACATAAATATTATAAAAAGACAAAAAAATGATAAAAGTTACTATTCACCGATAAAGTAGAAACAAGAAGAAGTCCGTTAAAATTTCTCGATCAGGAATTTATCTTAAACCTTGTCTGGTTGAAATTGCGCATGCAGCGCTAAAGGATAAAGAGCATACTTACTACGCCAACAAGTTTAATAAGTTGTCAAAACACAGAGGAAAGAGACAGGCATATATAGCCATAGCCAGAAAGATACTGGTAGCAGTAATCACATGCTTCTTACAGGAGAAACATGGAATCCAAGCAACTTGGTCGATATCGAAACACTGACAGAACAAAGGAAAAAATATCTTAAAAGCAATCTAAAATCAGACATTGGGCAATTATTAAGCATTGGACTTACGATTGAAGATTTAAAAGATTTTATCCAACAAAACGCTAAGACAATCCCTGTTTAACAACACCTGCTTTTTGGGGGCAAGAGGAAAATTTACCCTTTTTTACGATTTTCAGTCAATCAATTTCTATATTTTTATTCTGATTAATCTCATACTAACTTTGTTATTTTATCATATTTTCAATCATTCGCATACCAGTCCGGTAACACCGCTTCCTTATGTAAAACATAAAGAAGTACCCCTTTTTTCAAAAAATAAATACTTATACTCACAAGTAAAATCATCCCTAAATACAAAAACTGCTGTGGCATCGCTTCTAGTTTCCAAACCAGAAGTATCAGATATATAAAAGAGAAAAACAAAGATACACATAACCCTGTCCATACATCTTTTTTGATATATTTTAAAAATGTTTTCTCGTATTCCTTTTGTATGCTTTTCCGGCTGTTTCCATATGCATACCATATACTCATTTCTTCCTTCATATGCTTCATTGTTCTTTTTAACAGCCACATCATAACAATCCCATATAATAACAGCAAACAGACACTGCTACCTAATAGAAATATACTTAAATCTTGTATATCAAGTACTAGTAAACGAAATACATCATCACTTGGCAATACAGCATCATACGTATCGTTTGTATATAAGAAATGTAACGTACTTTCCAGCTGATCTTTCTTTCCATAATACATAACATTTTGTATACCTGCCCCACTTTGTACATAAGGTTCTAATACACTTTGTTTCATGTAAATAGTGGCATTATCATCAATATACCCCTGTTCTATTTCATCGTCATCTGGCAATAAAAATCCCTTGATAATAAAATCTTTTTGAAAAAATGCACTGGCATCTGGATTCGTAGAAATGGTATATGCCTGTACACGAACACTTTGATTTATCCACTGTTCTATATAAACCAAATATTCCCATATCTTTTCTTCATATGTTTTATTTTCATCAAAAAATATTCTCTGATATGGAAAGCCTAATAATACAGCACTTTGAAAATCCAGTACAACTTCATTTTCTTTAAGTGTATCTAATGAATTTAACACCATACTCCCATTTGTATAATATAAATAATGCGGATTTTCAGAGAAACGATTTATTTCATAGGAACGATTGTTTATTAACATGCGCTTGCTGCTTAATGGAAAACTTTGCATATTGGATAAAGGGTGATGCTGGATAAAACCTTTCTTTACAAACAGGTATGTATCATTCATATAAGGCATTTGTTTTTCCTTTGCATGCTCATAAGAAATCTCTTCTACAATTCCACTTATTCGCAAAGGAATGCCATACCAGTAAAAAACTTTTCCAAGATAATTTTCAAAAGATGTACCCTGCTCATTTATAAGATAGCGTGCAGCATCCAAGGTTAGTGCTGCTTCATTATACTCCTTTGGATAATACCCAGAAACTAGTTTTATCCCTGTATCTTCCATATTCTCTGCTTCATAAACTCCCATTGTAGATACAAATGGTACATTATTTGTTGTATAAATACCATTTAAGTAGGCGTTTGCCATATAAAAATCAACAGGAGCATAAGAAACCATTACATTTCCTTTTATATTCTTTTCAAGTTCTTTTATATCCTTATCTTGAAATTGCATATATTGTCTTGGGTATATATTTCCTAGGAAATCCTGTACATGTTTTTCAATTAAAAAATGCTGTTGTCCATGTTTTTCTAATATTTTCATCTGCATATCCACAACATTTAAATTTGTACATAAAAAGAACAGACTGAAACATCCTAGTATCAAAATCATAACTACACGTAAAGCACGATAAACAAAACGATAACGATATCGATAAGATAAAAAAGAAGGATAACTGTAAGGTTTTACTTTACCCTGTTTTATCTGTTTTTTATTCTTCAAAATTATACCTTGATCATCACTTTCTAAATATCCATCATGAAATTCAATACTGCGATCTGCATAATAAGATGCTTTTTTATCTCCTATAATAATTACCAGCATATATTCACTGCATTTTTGTAATAACTCATACACATATTCTCTTTCTTTTAAGGATAAAGGTGTACTATCTGGATAAAAAACTAACACCTTGCTTTCTTTCAACATACAGCGTGCCAGCAAAACACGAAAACACTGTTCAAAGGAAAGATCCTGCATAGTTTCTTTTTCAATCGTATATAAATCCCATAAATTCATGATTTCATAATATGCCTGTTCTTCATAAGATAAATGCATACAAACAACATCTTTCACACATTTATTTTTTATTATTTGAAAATCCGATACCAGAGAAGAAACATAGTGTTTTCTGTATTCTAAAAGGGTTTCTTTACAAACTGAAAAATCATCAATTTGAAACTTGCCTTTTTGTATGCTTTGTATACCACAAAAAATATCTGCAAGTAATTTTTCACTTTCACTGTCAGAGGAACTTATACTTATTATTCCACAATCTTCCAATGTAAAACTAATATCATGAAAATATGGTTCTGCACAAACATGTTCTATTTTCAGCATAGTGTCCCTCCTTTTCTTTTAAACTATCAAAATTACTCAAAACCGTCAATGCCTATATAAAAAATGTAAGAAAAAAGCAATAGATATAAAACCTATCGCTCATTCTTTCTTTTACTCACTGCGCAAAGCTTCTACCGGATCTTTTTTCGATGCGATACGAGATGGTATCAATCCTGCAATAATCGTTAATACCAAAGAAATAAGAACTAAAACAATTCCACCTGCAACAGGTAAACTGGAAACATTCGCTACCCCGCTCATATCTTCTATGATCATACTAATTGGAATATTTAACGCTACTGTAATTCCAATTCCAATCAATCCGGAAATCAAACCAATAATAAAGGTTTCTGCGTTAAATACACGAGAAATATCTTTTTTGCTGGCACCGATTGCACGCAAAATTCCAATTTCTTTTGTTCTTTCCAAAACAGAAATATACGTAATAATTCCAATCATGATACTAGATACAATTAATGATACACTTACAAAAGCCATTAATACATAACTAATCATATCAATAATGGATGTAACAGAATCCATCATTGTACCAACGATATCATTATAACTGATAACATTGCTTTCTTTGCCATCTGCTTCCTGTTTTTCATTATACGTATTGATTAGCTCTGCGACAGCTTCCTTGTCATCAAAACTTTTCGCATAAATATTAATGTAACTTGGAGAATTCATATCTACAGCACCAAGTTTTTCCAAATTAGATTCATAGGTTGCATTTACATTTTCGTTATAGCTAGACATATAAGCAGCCAAATCTTCCTGTGATAACATTGCCATCTGCATTTTCTGCTCATCACTTAAAGAAGATAAACTAAACTTTTCATTTTTAGAGAAAGGTGTACCTGTAAATACATTGGTGTCTTTGTTTTCTTTCTGTTCTTTTACAATATCACTTTTTTCTACTTCTTCTACGACATGTTTTTCTAATGCATTTGTATAGTAAATGCCTCCCATTTCACTTTTGGATAAAGCTTTTTCTTTTGGCTGAATGATTCCAACAACCTTCATGGTTTCTCCATTTTTCACAGCATTTTCAACATAAGCTTCATCATCGCTCATATCGATCCAGATTCCATTCATATTCTTATATAAATCACTATTTAAAACAAGTTTAAACTCCATATCCAATAATTCATCGATGGTATAGGATACCTGCTCATCTTTTTTAATTTCTTTTCCTTTCTGCAAAGCTTCAAAATTATCTGATAAATCATCCTGATTTAATAGTCCTAAAGAATATAGGGCATAATCTGTAATTTCTGAATCACCATCAACTGCCAAAACAACTTCATGATATTTTTTTGGCCAATTTCCCTTTAAAAGAGTATACTCTTCTTCTCTTAATGTTTTATTTTCTGGAAGCTTATTCCAAACTTCATTATTACTGGATGCCTGTGCTCCCATAAAAGATTCCTGCATTTGTGCCATATTGCCAAATCCCAGTTTCTCCATTACCTGATTAGGACTCACCTGAACAAGACCATTTTTCCCATGTTCATTAAATACATTCAATTTTAAATTATATCCATACTCGATAGCTTTCGTATGTTCTTTGAAAGCAGAATCGTTATCCAGATACTCTTTAAATGCAGCCAGGTTATTTTTATCCATTTGATCTGACATTGTTTCCATAATATCATTGATCATCTGTTTTGAATATATTTTATCATCAGCATGTTCCTTGCTTTCTGCATTCATTCCCATCATCGTCTGCATCATGACACTCATATCCATCGAATTGTCCTGAATGGTAATTGGATAAGAGGAAAGTGTTTCTTTTTCTACGGAACTGATATAGCTTTGTACCCCATTTGACAAAGATAAAATCAACGCAATTCCAATAATACCGATACTTCCAGCAAATGCCGTTAAAAAAGTTCTAGCCTTTTTTGTCATTAAATTATTTAAACTTAAAGATAAAGCTGTAACAAAAGACATCGATGTCTTTTTTAGCTTCATGATTTCATTTGTTTTTTCTTCTTCCAATGTATAAGGATTACTATCATCGACAACTTCCCCATCCAGTAAACGAATGATACGTGTAGAATATTTTTGCGCAAGCTCTGGATTATGTGTAACCATGATGACCAGTTTCTCTTTCGCAATCTCATTTAAGATTTCCATGATTGCAACACTTGTCGCAGAATCCAAAGCACCTGTTGGCTCATCTGCCAGTAAAATATCTGGATTATTTACCAAAGCACGAGCAATGGCAACACGCTGCATCTGCCCTCCACTCATCTGGTTAGGACGTTTATGAATCTGGTCTTTTAACCCCACTTTTTCTAATGCTTCTAACGCTCTTTTTCTTCTTTCATCGCGAGAGACACCAGATAATGTTAAAGCAAGTTCTACATTTGCTAAAACACTTTGATGTGGAATCAAGTTATAACTTTGAAAAACAAAACCTATCGTATGATTGCGATAGCTGTCCCAGTCTTTATCTTTAAAATCTTTTGTAGAACGATGATCAATCAGTAAATCTCCACTTGTATAATGATCAAGTCCTCCAATAATGTTTAACATGGTTGTTTTTCCACAGCCACTTTGTCCTAAGATGGACACAAATTCATTTTTACGAAACGATAAAGATATTCCTTTTAAGGCATGTACCGTTTCATTTCCACTGATATAATCTTTCTTTATGTTCTTTAGTTCCAGCATACTATACCTCTTTCTATATACTAAAATACGGGATTTATTTTATCACTTTTATAATCTATTAACAATCTAAATAACAAAAAGGGTAATCTAAAATTACGTGGTGTTTGAAAGGACAACACTTTATGCTGTGGTCTTAGTGACTGCAGCTTTTTTCATGCTCTCATCATCTTTGGGGTACCTTTTCTGATATTTCCTCATTATTTCGATCATCATTTATGTTATCATATCTTTAAATCAATATATAAAAAAAGTAAGAACCACAAAGTTTAGCGACCTAGGTTCTTACTTACCCAAAGTAGGCATCTTTATGATAACATTTAATAACTTTTCTCTCAAGTACATATCTCAAAAATCTTATGACGACTATATTTCTAAGATCGAACTTTCTTCCATCACATGTCCATGCTGTTCTCATCTTGGATTTCATTTTCATGCTTATTATAAAAGATCTTTACTTACACATAATGGTATTATTACCTTAAAGATATGCAGGATTATTTGTCCTCACTGTCACAAGACTCACGCCATCCTTCCTGTTTCTTTAATTCCTTACACCAGACTCCTGGCTTCTGATGTAATAGAAATCATTCTCGATCACGATACTGATAAAGATCATTCTAACCTTTTTCTTGATCCAGTTTACTTTTACTCCATCTTTCATCGATATCATTCCTTTTTACTGAATATTTCCTATTTCCCTTCAATTACTGATTTTTTCGTCTTTCATATT
The DNA here is from genome assembly GCF_010537335.1 of Amedibacterium intestinale. Classification (NCBI taxonomy): domain Bacteria; kingdom Bacillati; phylum Bacillota; class Erysipelotrichia; order Erysipelotrichales; family Erysipelotrichaceae; genus Amedibacterium; species Amedibacterium intestinale. The sequence goes on along the minus strand of NZ_AP019711.1, from coordinate 114,845 downwards.
CATAGATTTCATAGAAATTTTGCTCAGTTGCGCGGCTTTCTTTTCATTCCCACATAGGATTCCTTTCCTGCCTTCCATTTTGCCTTCATAATGACACTGTAATGATCATTATAGACTGGAGGTTGATGAAAACATCCATTGTATTTTCAGTTCTTGATGTTTTCTTTTGATTTTTATGAAAAACGATACTACTTCTGCGTCCATCAGTGACGACTATATCCTTCATCTCTTTCATCTCCAGAAAGAACAGATAGATTCTTTCCAGGTAAATCATCAGGATGATGGTGTTCATGTAAGGATCAAGCTTACCCCAAAGACTACTTCATGTCCTGTCTGCGGCTTTCCCACTTCCAAGGTAAAAAGCTATGTACATAAACGCATAACACATTCCATGCTGAATACGGAAGCCTGCTATATCGATTACCAGGCCAGACGCTATATCTGCCCTGCATGTAATAAGACTTTCTATGAGGACAATCCTTTTACTTTCAAGGGAATGAAGATCTCTTTATTGACCGTATATAATGTCCTTCGAGATCTGAAAAACCCTGCCGATACATTTAAAAGCGTTGCACAGAGAAATCATATATCCTCTACTTCTGCCATGTCCATCTTTGACAGGCATGTCCAGATATCCAGAAGAAAACTTCCTGAATATCTGAATATCGACGAAGTCTACAGTTTCAAATCTGAAAACAGTTCCTATGTATGTGTCCTTCTGGATTTCAACTCCCAAAATGTCATCGATCTTCTTCCAGGCAGGAAAAAGTCCGAACTCATCAATTACTTTTCTTTCATTCCCCGAGAAGAAAGATGTGCTGTAAAGGCCGTATCTATTGATTTATGGGAAACCTACAGGATCGTCGCAAAGATGATGTTCCCCAATGCCGCCATAGCTGCGGATAAATTCCATCTCATCCAGGAACTGAACAGAAGAGTAGACAAGGTGCGTCTGCGTACGATGAATCAGTTAAAGAACTATAAGCTCATGGATCTGAAAAATGCAGATGCAGCTTCGATAGAAAAAGCTGAAAGAATGCGTAAACAGTATTACCTTTATAAAAAATTCAACTGGCTTCTCTTCACAAACGATCCTGCATATACAGATCCAAATAGAGAAAAGAAATATAATAAAGTACTTCAGGGATACTATAACTATAACGATATCCTGCATTATATGTGTTTGTATAACCCTGAACTTGAAGAAGCCATGAATCTGAAAGACAGGATGATATATTTCTATAAGAACAGTGATCTTGATAATGCAAGAAAAGATATCAATGAACTGATCAGTGCTTTCAGGGATTGTAAAGTACCTGAAATATCATCCTTTGCGAATACGATGACCAGATGGAAGACTGAAATAATAAATTCTTTTATCGTCACGAATGAACATGGAAGAAAGATAAACAGCGGGATCATAGAAAACAGAAACAGGACGATCAAATGTATCAAGCACAATTCCAATGGATATACCAATTGGAAACGATTCCGAAACAGAGTGCTTTATGTACTGAATAAAGATACCACTTATCACTTATACCCTAAGGAAGGAGAAAATGAAAATGAACAATAAAATTTATTACCAACGTAAAGAAAGATGGCTCAAAAGAGAACTTTACATTAAAAAGCAGCGCCTTATGATGCTGGAGCTGGAAGTAGAAAATCTACGATTGAAACTTCTTTTGGAAAAAGAAAAAAACAAAAATATTCTTCCATTCTGATATTAAAAACGAGAGAGCTGATCAGCTCTCTCATCCTTTACATCTTGTTTTCAATAAACATCTTTGGGGTACTGATGCCCACAAGTTATTTTATTGTCCTTTGTTAGTTTTACCACACGTAATTTTACAAAGCCACAAAAAGAAGAGAGTTTTCACCCTCTTCTAAAAATATTCATTCTCATAAAATATTAAGCTTCTTTTTTACGACGTATAACATCAATTGCTACACCACTTACGATAAGCGTAAATATAATAGCATTACGAGAACTTTCAACACCAGTTGCAGGTGTTTTAATTTCATCAGGTTTATTGGTTACTTCATCATTATTTGAAGAATTTCCATTATTACCTGTATTTGAACCTTCTCCATTATCAGATCCACTGTTGTTATTTCCAGCTTTTACAAGTTTGGAAGCATATTCTTTTAATGTTTCAGTAGCTTTATCTACATCCATCTGCGAAGCTGTTTTATCTGTATAAACTTTGGATGCATTATCATATGCATTTTTAAACGGAATCCAACTTTCTTCTGTATAATCAGATTTTCTATATCCTGCATATTTTTCAAGAAGTTCATATAATGCGTCTTTATTTACAGAACTTTGTTTTTCTAACTGTTCAATTGCTTTCTGTAAATTAGTGATTGCATCTTGAAGCTGAACTGCACTAGCATATTCATCTTCTAGTAGCTTAGAAGCATTATCCATTGCATTACGTAATTTTTCAACTGAATCCTCAGTATAGTCAGTAACATCAATTGCTTTAGCCTCTTCTAGTTTAGCTTTCAATTCTTCTTTTAATGTATCAATTTCACTAGTATCAACTACAAGATTAGCATACAGTTCTTTTAATTTTTCAACCATGTTATCAATATCTGTTTGGCTAGCTGTAGAAGATTTCAATAATGCAGATGCTTCATCTAACGCTTCCTTAAATGGAGTCCAGCTTTCTTCTGTATATTTTGTTTCATCTAATTTACTATATTCATCAACTAAACTCTGTAAAGCATCTTTATTAACCGAATATACTTCACCATAGAATTTCATTTCTGATATTCTGCCATATTTATTATTTTCTTCTGGAATTCTTCCTACAGCACCTTTTACTGTTACTTTAATATATTTTGCATTAATAGAAGCAAAACGTGCATTAACAGTGACATTATTTCCTTGCTTATATTCGTTTGGATTCACAGTGCCATTAGCCACTTTTACCCATTCATTTCCATCTAAGCTTACAGAAACCTCATAATCTGTAATACCACCATTTTGCATAGTATGAGAAATGAAAGATACTTGTTCAAGATTATAGATATCATTTAATTCAATTAAAATATCTTGAGGAAGTTTTGCATTTTCTCCGCTATATGGTGATTCCCAGTACGTTCCTAAATCCCCATCAAGCATTTTATCCGGTGTATTTGATTCGCTATATAAAGCATCACTAGATCCTACAATGTCACTTGCAAGTTCTTTTTCTGATAATACAACCTCTAATTCATTAGCAGCATTTTCTAAAGCATTCATTGCCTGTTCTACCTGAGTTCTTGTTGCATTTTCATCATTATATACTGCAACTGCATTATCAAATGCTTCTTTAAATTTAGCATATGATTCTTCTGTATAAATTTCACTAGTTAAATCTTTATAAGAATCAATTGCCTTTTGTAAATTGCTCTTATCAACTCCAGCAATAACTTTTACTTCATATACACATGTAATATTTTCATCTGCAGCAGATGTTAATTTAATTTTTGCAACACCTTCAGAAACACCACGTACTTTATATACTGGATTTCCTTTATCGTCACTCAAAGTAACGATTGTTGCAATTTCTGGATCTAAACTTTCTGCCATAAAGTATTTGTTAGGACAATCTTCTGGTGTAATCACAGCATCAACATTTCCTAAATAACCAACATAAACTTCTTTTGCACTATCATTTGATGGCTCAATTCCTTTTGCTGGATTTCCTTCTGTATTTAGGAAGTCAATTTCAGCAATAGTCAAGTTCTTAGCAGGCTCTGTTACCGGATGAATATCAATGTTTTTTACATTTTTGCTATTATCTAATTCAAAGCGGTAGATAGGATGTTTTTCATTAATGCTCATCACTACTGGTTCTGAATTATCATCATATGTAACTTCTATCTGAACACCTAAAACATATCCATTAGCTTCATTTGCATTATACAAAACAACCTCAGACATCGGAATAGGTTTTACTGGTGTAAAATGCATTTTTAAATTTTCTGTTGTTACATAAGTAGGCAATTGACCTGTTTCCGGATCATAGTTTGAATCAATGTCCCATTTAAATTCAAAATCACGACATCCTGCTGTCTGATCTTTTTTATCATTGAATAATCCATCATAAGAATTTGATTGAATTAATTTTTGAACATTTGTACCATCATCTGTTGGCAACTCATCATTGGTCATTGTAATTGTAAAATCACTTTGCGCATATTCCTTCGTAGTTGTTGTTGGAATATCCGGAATAACTGGATCTTTTGAAGTATCTGTTTCTACTACACTTAAATCAGGTCCAACTAACGTAACTTTAGATAAATCCATTGCAGGGTTTTCAGCGGTAAAGTCAATATCAGTTTTTGCCTTCATTGTAATCGTAGATAACACTTTTGAACCATTAATCAATGGCTGATCGCCCATGTTAAGTGCATTATGATTAATATATGCTGTACCATCTGAATTCTGAATATCCCCAGTCATACCAGTAGTATACATTGCACCTGTACCAATATAGGATGTATTGACATACTCTACTTTAGCTGGATCATAATCAATAATTGTTCCATAAGCATTTAGATTTTTCACATCAACTGCAGTTACATTAATTGTAAATGTTTCTCCTGCAGACACTTTCATAGCACTAGGTTCTAAAATTATGGATCCTGATACAGAACCTGTTTTTTGTGTTCCACCATCAACTTGAGAACCATAGAATGCATAATCATAGATATCGGAAATATTGTTAAAGTTGATATCTGCATATAGTTTCTGAATTTCTGCTATCCATTTTCCATTTTTAATTGATCCATGTGCAGAAGATTCTTTCTGATAAGAAGCTTTAAACAAATCAAGTGTAGGCTGGCTTGTGCCTTGTGATGATAGATTTCCTGGTCTAAATGGTTTATCTACATTTCCTGCACCATTTTCAATTGTATAAACTTTGATTTCTCTAGCTGCAAAAAAATCTCCAACTGATTCCAATGGTGTAAATCTAATATATCTTGCCCCTATAGAGTTACTATCTGCAATATTTGGATCAGATAAGTCAATTAATTTGGCTTCTCCACTTCTTTCCCATTCATAGTATTTTCCTGATTGGTCTTCTTTGTTTCCATGTTGAATCCAATGTTTTCCATCTAAACTTGTTTCTACACGCATTTTTGTAACCGTACCATTCGCTGCATCTGCACGAGGATAATACTCAACTTTATCAAGAACATAAGCATTTCCATAATCTACTGTTAATTTTTTCCCAATGGCAGTGTCATCAGAGTGGAATCCACTATCTCCTTCTTGGAAGATTTCATCAAATGCAAGTTCTGGTCCACGACTCGCATATAATCCACCTTCCCAATCAAGGTTTTGCGGTGTTGGAGCCAAACGGAATGGATCATCGGCAGATTTTGCTGAAATTTCTGTACTCCATTCAGAATGTCCATCTTTATTTACAGAACGTACTCGATAATGATGTGTTGATAAGTATTCTAATCCTGTATGAACAAATTCTTCGCCATTTTCTACAGAATAAATCAATCCAGATGTAACTTCCTGTCCATTGATTGTTCCGTCAACTAATACTTCGTAAGAAGTAGCATCATTTACTTTATCCCAATTCAATGTAACACTTGTTGGAGTTGTAGCCTCTTCATTTGCTTTAAAGTTTGCAGGAACACTTAATTTTTCATTTACAACGTCTTGTCCTAAATCACCTTTATTCTCAAAACCGTTGATTACCAATTTCTGTTCATTTTCCTGTGTATTTGTTTTTGCAAATTTTACATATAATTTTCCAGAAACTTTTACATCCTTAACTAAATCAGCAATTTCTGTTTCTTCTGCTGGTGCAAAAGTTTCAATTGCTGGATTTTCATCATAGAATACAACAAATTCTCCATCGTTTGCAGTTGCTTTATCAAAAGCATCTTTTGAATCAACTGTAACCTCTTTTAACTTAGAAGAGCCATTATAAGCTTCTAATGATGCTGGTTTTTTAGAAGCATTTACTACAAATGTTGTATTTTTATTTTCAGTATATCCTGTGTATGTACCATTTGCTTTTTCCGCAGTTAATGTAGCAGTTCCATCTTTTACAACAGATGTAAATCTTGTGCTAACATGGTTTCCATAATCAATATCTTCGATTACACCATACCCTTCCTCATTAGAAGTTGAATTTGTCATGGAATATCCATCATCTTCAATTGAAGTAAAATCCGTTTCTCCTTCAGGCCAGAATTCAACGATACGTTTTGATTTATCTAAACTATCATCAGTTCCTGGTAAAGCTGAATTATGTTCTTCATACATCGGAATGATAGCACCATTTTTAACAAATAAAGGAAGTTTCCAAATAGGAGCATCAAAACTATTTAGTACTTGTCCACCTCTATATTGTTTACCTGTAAAGTAATCAATCCAGATTTGATTACTTCCTCCTGGTAAATAAATTCCATTACGTACATCATTTCCAACTTCATCAGCATGTACATCTTCATATAGTGGAGCAACTAATAAGTTTTCTCCCCACATGTATTGATATTTTGCTAAATCTGTATATGCAGTAGGTTCATTAGGGAATTCTAAGAACATTGCACGTACCATCGGAAGTCCTGTATCGTTGTTGCCTGTATTCATATTTGCAGCTGCATATGCATTTGTATAAATATAAGGCATTAATTTACCTTTCATTTTTAAATACATACGGCTTACACCTGTATAAGGATCACCATGAACATAAGGACCTTTTGCATATGATCCCCAGCCATCCATATCTAGCATTTGAGGTGCAAAGCTCTTCCACTGATAATCACGTGTTGCAATTACAGGGTCACCACCCCAAATTCCATCCATATCAGAACCAATATTAGGGTTTCCACTTAAAGACTGTCCAATAAATGTTGGGATGTGGAAACGAATATATTCCCATTTTCCACCAGATTGATCCCCTGTCCATACAGAATTATATCGCTGAGAACCTGCCCATCCATCCAATGAAATAATATTAGGTCTAGCTCCTGTATTTTCTATTACTGTATCATATGCATTTTTTACACCACTTAACTGGAAAGAATATCCATAACCAACCCATGCTACATCAGTTTTAAGTGTTGTAACACCAGCTTTTGTCTCTGCATTAAAATCGCGTAATGTATGCCAATATGTTTTAGGATTTGAATCTGGAGTTAAATTACTTTGTGTCCAAAGCCCTGTCGCAACACCCTTATCAGTTGCATATTTTCTAAACTCTTCTAGATTTTTTACGTTTGCTGCAACAGCTGCTAAACGTTCTTCTGAGCTAGAGCCATCTTCATTTACTCCACCAGTCATATTATAACCATTTTGGCCATAACCAGCTCCGTATCCATCATTAGGCAAGAAGAAACCTAAAGGCATATCATATTTCTGATATTCATCTAAAACAGCTCGTGCAGACCATTTTTTATCATAATTTACTCCTTTTGGCACTTGACCAGTTGCAACAGTAGGCCCTGTTCCATTCAGTGTTTCTGCATTTTGATTTGCCTTAATCTCATATCCTGTTCCACCTGCTTCATAAGTTTTTTCTCCGCTTTCCTTGTGAGATTTACTTCCTTTGATTTCCCAATCAGTACCAATATCCTCAGTATCCGACCAAGCATCACGATTATAGGCATTTAGATGCCCTAGATAAAAACCATATTCTGGTAAAAGAACCGGATTTCCTGTTACCTTAAAATAGCCCTGTAATAAATCTTGGGCAACCTCTGTACCGGTAGTTCCATCAGACAAGAAATAATAAGCATCAAATTCATTTTCTTTATGAGTTGTTGTTACCGTACCTTGATTAGAATCGCCAAAATCATAAGTACCATCCATCCAAGTATTTCTCAATACACCATAGCCATTATTTGTATAATAGAACGGATTTGGTGAAGAAACTTGTCCATCGTTCCAACCACTTTCATTAGATATGTTAATTGATTCACCTGTATGAATGATACGTCCATTTTGAGTTCCTCCACCAAAATATTGTTCAGACAAGTTCTCACTATAATTTGTTTCTGAATGTTCTACCAATGTTTGAACAGTAGAGTTTCCTACCTGTAATGGTTCTTTTTCTTCCATAACAGTTTTACCATTCACTTTAATGCTCATTTTTGCATCTTTATCGAATGTTACGACTACATCGCCTACTTTTATCTCATAGCTTCCATTAGCTCCATTAGATACAGTTGCATTAGGATGGCTATATTCTTTTGAAGTATCCGGGTATTGTTGAATTTTACCTTCAGATGGATATCCTCCACGCACTTTTGCATATTCGCTAAATTCACCTGATGGATCTACATTATAGCGGAAGATATTATTATCTAAGAATGTAAATTTTCCTTTATATCCATTTCCAAATGTAACCCATACAATATTCTTGTCTTTTGCATCAACTTCTACTGATTTAATACCATTAAGTGCTTCACTAGAAACTTCTTTTTCTTGTGCATTTACAAAAACTGTAGATTGATTACACACAAGTCCAAATACCATCATAGCACTTAAACCAGTAGATACTACTTTTTTAAACATCGCTTTCTCCTTTCCAAGATTAATCATTTTACTCATTTTAATAATCTGACAATCATAATAATTTCTCGACACCATCTCCCCCTTAAAATGCCCTATAAATAGACATTAGAAAGTTACTTTTTTACTCGTTTTCAATGTATTCAACATTCAGAAAATTAGCAAGAGCAAAAAAGTAAACCCTTACATTAAGTATTAAACAAAAAAAATCAGAAAAAAGTATTTATTTTTTTTATTATACTTTTTGCACTTTTTAGTTATTTTCAAATTGTAAAAAAAAGCATTAATATGATTAGAATATCACACTAACACTTCTTTAATATTCATTTATAATTCTCTTTTCCCTTTATTCTGTATCAAATATCCTAATCCATATAATGTTGATGCATATACAAGACATGGTATTATTGATGCTAAAATAGATTGAAATCCCAAAAACCACTGATCACTAGCTTGATAATTATAAGACTTACAATAATCAATAAATGTTTGATAACTAGTATAAGCTGTAAAAACTAAATAAAACAACATCAAAATTGATAATACATAAAAAAAGATATGCATTTTTGGATTTTTAGATACTCCTTTTTCAATTTCATTCTTATCCATTTACGTAACCTCCTAAATTTATTAACACTCGCATAATACAGGAATTAAAAGATTGCGTCAATAGATTTTATTCACAATAAATAAAAAGTTAAAGTTATCTATTTATAAAAATAATCAAAAGCTTTATAAAGCTTTGAAGATTTTTTCAAAAGAAAAAGCAACAGCTTACGCCATTGCCTTCTTCATTATTATGTTCTTATTTAAAATAACGATCTAATAAACCTTTGAATGCTTTACCATGACGAGCTTCATCACGAGCCATTTCATGAACTGTATCATGGATTGCATCTAAATTGTGTTCTTTTGCACGTTTTGCAAGATCAAATTTACCAGCTGTAGCTCCGTTTTCAGCATCTACACGCATTTCAAGGTTTTTCTTAGTTGAAGTAGTTACAACTTCTCCTAACAATTCAGCAAATTTAGCTGCATGTTCTGCTTCTTCCCAAGCAGCTTTTTCATAATATAATCCAACTTCTGGATATCCTTCACGATGAGCAACACGAGCCATAGCCAAGTACATTCCTACTTCGCTGCATTCTCCTTCAAAGTTCATTCTTAAATCTTTAATGATATCTTCTGGAGCACCCTGTGCAACACCAACAACGTGTTCAGCTGCCCAAGTCATTTCTCCTTCTTCCTGTTTTGTGAACTTAGAAGCAGGTGCTTTACATAGTGGACATTCTGCAGGAGCTGCATCTCCTTCGTAAACATAACCGCAAACCTGACATACAAATTTAGCCATATTCATTACCTCCTATTAATTTTTACATCCTCATTATACACTACTAAAATTTAAAAAGAAATTGTTTTGACCGATTTTTTATCACAAAATTTTACATCTTTTCTGTAATACATAATTAGTATCAAAAATCACACATAACGGCTGTTTAATTTGCTCTGCAACTTTTTTAGTAATGGAACTTCCAATACATGTAGCAAGACCATAGCACCATATACCCATAGTAGAAAAAATGGACCTGAGATCTCGTATATACTGCGAATAACCCCAATACTTGGTGGACTGCCTACAAACATGTACTGCGTTCCACATGCTTTATTCACAAAATAAGCAAATGTAAACATACAACATACGATAAAGATATTTCTTATCATTGCTTTTCTGGTAAATAAAGAAAAATCTTTTAAATACAGCAATGCCAACAAGACAAAGGAACCATGCAGCATGTAAAAATTAATCGTACGATAAGAAAATGCAGAATAAAGACCATCGATATTTGCAGGATATAACATTGCTATACCACCGGCAAACAAACCGATGACACAGCTAAAATAGCGAAAATAATCTTTCTTTGTAAAAATTCCCAACGCATTGATATACACCGTAATCGAACATAATTCTAAAGGCAGTAACTGAAGTATTAAATGATCATGGCACTTCCACAATAGCCATAAGGTATAAATGCTTTCTTCTATTAGAAAATACCATCCAAGTCCCTTTAAAAACGTGTTTTGTTTTTTAGAAGATATACCTGTGTAATACTTGTATAACAAAAAAACAACCCCAAAAGTAAGAACTAAAAACAAAATATGATAAATGCCAAACGTTTGAAAAGGCATATGCAAATCTTTTATATCTGTATAATATGTAAAAAAGTCAGTCATTTTATCACCGATTTAATTGTGACATGATTCTATATTGAATTCAATGTATTTTAGAATTATTTAGATTTATTTAATAAACTTTAATAAATCGCTAATGTAAAAAAGCATTTCCTATTTTTCAAGGAAATGCCTTTTATTTAACGATGTAATAAATCTTGTTTCTTTTTTAAAACAACGATAATCGCACCTAATGTCAATGCCCCTAACATTCCTGCTGCATACAAAACGACAGGAGCTGTTTGTCCAGTTTTGATTGTCTCTTTTTCTGTATCCTTTTTAGAAGATTCCACATTTACATTGTTACTGGTATCTGCATTGCCTGCTTCATTTTCTCCTTGAGGAAGTGAAGAATTATTTTCTTCCTTTTGTCCTGTTTCTTCTTTAGAAGTATCTTCTTCTGTATTTCCCTGCTCATCTTCATTGTTTTGCGTGTTATCTTCACCACCCTGAGAAGTATCTCCATTATTCTGTGAATTGTCACCATTGTTTTCTGCATCATCTTTGCCTAAAGATATTGAAGAAGAGGCAACTTTCTCAGCTGTATTTAACTCACCGCTTTTATTTACAAGCTGTAATCCATCTTCTAAAACAGAAACAGAGATATCTTCTAGATTAGACGCATTTACGCTTAACGTACCTAAATGAAGTTTTGTTTGTGAGGAAAGGGTCGTAACTTCATTGTCTGCTAAATATATATTTAACATACCTGTCTGTGGCTGATATGTCCATCTTTGTATTTTGTTTTCAATAGCATCTTCAAAATCAAACATAAAATTCTTTGTATCAAGAACACCTTTTTCTGATGTTACTTTTAAGCTAAGCTGTAAAGATGTGATAGAGGATAGATTACTCATATCCAAATAGATATCCACCTTATTATCATTTACATCCAGGATAACTTCTCGCTGTGTCTGCTTAGCTGCTATTGTTTGTGACAACAGCAGCATAAAAGCAACAAGCAGGCATAGTACTTTCGCAATTCTTTTTAACATACATTCACTCCTTTCTATTCTTTTTCTATTTATTTAGTTCAATTTCAGGTAATGTTTCTGGAATTTCTACAAATAAAGTATCACTTACCAAACGCTGTCCTTCATTTGTTAAGGCATTATCTACACGATACAATTCTGCACGTACTTTATTAGGTAAACTTGCAGCATATTGTCCATCAATCCAGTATACCCAGCTTCCACTTGCAGTTTCACCAAGCAATCCATTTCCTGGATCTGGTGCTAAAATAATCTGTTCTGCATTTAAATTTCCTTCTGTATCAGTTCCACCGATAATCTGTCCATTTTCATCATATAGTAAAACGACATTATATGCTGGATTTCCTTTATAGTTTCCTGTAAAGACGATAGAACCTTCTGGTATTTTCATTTCTTTTTGTGTTGCACTTTCTTCCTGATATACAAAATCTTTACTTAAAATACCGATTGCAGGGGTTCCATTTGCTGTATGAAGTTCTACATTATCCCCTGTAGGCCCTAATACATCAATTTCACCAATACGTACTTCTTTATTGCGATATCCATTCAATGTAATACGAATATAAGAAGCATCATAACTTGTAACCCATGGATCGTTTCCATTATTGAAATACATTGTCACAACACCATTATCGTCTTTAACTTCTTTATTTTCTAATGTTGTATATGTTTTATTGTCCTTACTTATTTCAATCGTATAGTCTTTCACATCTTTTGCATCTTGTGCATTTACAAAACGAAGTGCATTTAGCGTTTCTACTTTACCTAATGAAAGTGTAATATATGGTGTTTCTTTCGTTTCACCAACATATACCGTATCTGCTTTATCATCCATCATCATATAAGATGCAGAAACTTTTTCAGGAGCACATGGATCATTTTGATCTGCTGGATTTTCCTGATCCTGTGTTGAAGTCATATTTGTTTCAATGCTCCAGTTTTCTTTTGTATAACTTCCATCCCCCTCTACTTTGATTGTTTTTGTAGTTAAGGAAACAGAACGGTTCAACATTTTATCAATTGCAGTTACCTTATAAGAAACACTGCGATTACTAATCGAATTGATCGTATCTTCAAATGTATCTTCTGTAGTAAATCCAACAACTTCTTCTTTTGACTTTCCATTTTCCATTAAGACTCTTGTGATTTCATAACCTAGTAATGATTCTTGATCCACATTGTGAACATCTAATGCAAGGCTTACTTTATTTCGGTCTTGTCCTTTTATATTTGCGGATACTACATTTTTATTTAAGAAACTTTCCGCATTTTCATGTTCCATCTCATAAGCTCTTGCTTCATCATTTACATAATAGATAGCACGAGTTTCTTTTTCAAACTGTTCAATATACGCTTTTGTTGTTTCATCAGGAAGTAATCCCCAGCGCATAAAGAATTCACTTAAATCTTTTTGTGCCGCAGCACTTGCCAAACGCATAAAGTTTTGATCTGGATTATTTCCTAGTGTTAACGCAATCTTATTTGGTGCAGGTGCTTTGGAAGTATCTCTGGCAAAGCTGTCTACTCGTGCATAGAATACATTGTCAAACATTTGTCCATAAGTATCAAACATTTTATAGTTATAATAACGATCATATGCCAGATGAAGCTGCCAGTACATAGCTAACTGTGTAAATACATCACTGCTTCTGCCTGTCCCATTGGATGTAACATGATCATAGATAACATCATAATCAAAACGTACACCATCATTTCTATCATTTGCCTGTGCGATCAAAGAGAAATAGTTGTTTGTAACTTCGGCAACTGCATACTGTCCCTGGTTGATATTATGCCCAATTTCATGCGCGATTCCCCAGCCAAAGTATTCTCCACTTTGCCATTTTCCCTGTTCATCTGCTGTTACTGCACTTGTGTTTACCAGGCCAGTTGTCTGATCCCATTCAACACCTATATGGTTTCCTGCAGCATACATAAATGCACCTGCAAACATTTTCATATAACGAATATTTAAATGCTGTGATGGTAAAGAGTTTTTCTCATGTAACTTATTCGCTACATCTTTTTCACTAAATGTATTTGTTAATCCTTTTTGCTGGTAAAACAAAAGCATCATATCATCCATTGCATTTAAAGAAACAGCCAGTTTATTTGCATCTCCATTTGTTCCCGCAAGTACCTGAGAAGCTGGTATAGAAAGCATCATCTGATCTAACATAATGTCTGTTGTATTCACAATTGATGTCTTTTCATCATAACGCTGGAAAATAGAGAATAAAGAGAAACCTTTTTGTTTACGATGCAAAGTTTTCAACTGTGCAACATGTGCCTTTATTTCATCCATATATGCATTGACTTTTTCCTGACGTTGTTTTTCATCCGTAATTCCATATAAATTCAATACTGGAATTTCTGTACCACCCATTACACGCAGCGCTAATTTTTCCTTCGGATTATTACCTGTATATTGTACATACAATGCTCCACCACGCTCTACATCGGTAGATGTTAGCTTTGGAATTATAACTTCATTACGTCCCGTTTTCAAGGTTGTAACTACCTTAGAAAGATTACTGCTTTCTGCATGCTGCTGTGTAGCTACTAATTGTAAGCTTGTATTTTCTCCGCTTTTCTTACCTTCATTTCCAACATAAATAATAACTGTATCTTCCGCTTTTGCACTAACACCTAAAGGCTGCCATGCATTTAAACCAGTAATACCAAGATGTTTGTCTTTCTGTGCGGTAATATTCGTATTTACATTGGTTACTTTATATAAATTTTCAGAGTCTTCAAATAAAGCTTTTGCGGCATTTAATTCTTTCTGTAACATTGCTTTATCTGGGTGATACTCATCATGGTCTTTGGTATCCAAGCGTGTCTGTAAAGCAGTAAAAGTTTCTTCATCTACAGTATCTTTTAATTGTAAATGCAGATTATCTTCATAAAGGCTTGTAATATCTGTTTCTAATGAATCCCACTTATGAAACTTCATTTCCGCTACTGTGATTCGATTTTGATTTCCATAAGGATGACCAAAAGCCACCTTAATTTTCTTTGCTTGAACAGGTTTTTCTAATTTAATCAAATAGTAAAACCTTCCATTTTCACATTTTAGCTGCGTAATCGTTGAATTCACTGAGGTAATTTTACCATTTTCATCCCAGTAACGAACATCCGATGCACTGTACCACCAGCCATCAACATCCTCAACTTCTGCAAAACTAATCATTCCTATTTCATATGTATCATCAAATGTAACAGTCACACCTTTGTTGTTATCTGGATAACTTCCTCCATTATCCCAGTCATTTACTTGCAAGTAAGAAGAAAAATCATTGTCAAATAAACCTAGAGCAGTTTTTTTAGAACTATTATCTAATTTGCTTCCTACCATATTCCCATGACTATGTGTTGCAGACACAACATGTTCACTTACATTGCCTTCCCCTTTGTTTGCATTTATTTCTTTGTATAAAGGAAGATTTGCTGGTTTTAGACTCTTAGTAGTCGCTTTTGCTGTTAATGATTTTTCACCTTCACCAAGTTCGTTTACTCCTGTTACATAAACCTGATATGTTGTTTGATCTTCTAGATTTGTTAATTGATAAGAATTGGATGTTATTCCACTGATTTTCTGATAAGACTCATCACTTTCTTTCTTATAATACACATTATAAGAATCTGTATCATCCATATTTTTCCAAGATAATTCCAATGTTTTATAAGCACCTTTTATGACTAAATTATCAGGTGCATCTGGTTTTTTATCTGTAACAGGAACAACACTTATTTCCTCACTAAATGGGCTTTTCCAAGAACCATTTACAGAACGAACCTTTACCTTATACGTTTCTCCATTCTTTAATTTGTTATTGTTGTACTGTGAAATTGTTATACTATTTTTCGTTGTTTTATAAAGCGGATCTTCTTTTCCACTTTCTGTACGCACACTTACTTCATATCCAGTGATGTTACTTTCTTTTGACCAGTTCAGCGTAAATTCTTTATTACCTGCTTTTGCCTGTAAAGCAGATGGTATATTTAATTCTGGTTCAGGAATTTTATTTTCCATATCATTCACAAATTCAACTTTCGATATTTCTACAAGGTTTCCACTTTGAGCAGTCGTAGAAGTTACTTTAATGGTAACTTTTTTAACTGCAATCTGTCCACCAAAATCAACACTGATAGAACCATCATCATTTAGAATTGCTGTCTTTGCAGTTCTTGCGAAAACCGCTCTGTCTTTTGCGCTAATAATTGTATATTCTTCTTCCACACCATCTTGTGTTTCTACAAGAATACTTCCGCCACTGATCTGATTTTCACTGCCACCTGGCTGAATCGTTACTCCCACCAATGGAACGGTTTTATCGTCTTTACCTAAAGTAAAAGAAACTTCTAATGGCTTTTCTACACTAATTGGTTCCTTTGTTGCAAGCTGCACACTTTCTTGTGTTTCTTCACTAAACAATTGATCTAAAGAACCGCTTTTAACTTCTACATTATCTGCATGTTCTGGTTTTACAATAGAAGAAGGAATGCTTGTTTCTATTGTTGATAAAATATTTTCTTTCGGATTTGCAGTATAAGAAGTCGAGAACAACTGTAAATCAACTAAATCAACTGCATTATCATTATTTAAATCATAATGTGAAATATTCGTTCTTTTTTCAATTTCTTGTAGTATATCTTCCAGCTCTTTATCTCCATACGTACGATAACGAATTACTCCAGGATGAGCTTTCTGCTGTTCATCAATTTCTTTCTCTCCAGCATATAGCTGAATGGCATATTCTAATCCCTCTACAACAAAATCCTGTTTATATTCCTGATATTTATTTGTAACAGAAGTAATTGTCAAAGTGTAATTTCCATCTTCTAAATTAGAAAATTCAACCCTTCCATCACTATTCAAATTATCATCTTCATTTACTTTTAATGAAATGGCTTTTTCTGAATCATAACCATTCTTACTTAATTGAAGTTTAAAATTTTCTTCTTTTTCTAATGTTTCCGTAGAAATTATTTCTACTTTTATTTTTCCACTTGCAGAAACAGCCTCTCCTTGTGTTTCTTCATTTACTTCCTGTGCATGAAGCATATTGCCAATTGGTTGTACAAATGCACTCATCAGTAAACATACCGCAAGCAAACTTACTATAAATTTACGCATTGTGTTTCTCCTTTCAAAGTATTACTAAACATAAAAAAAGCGCACTTATGAAAAAAAGTACGCATAAAAAAGAATCCTTGGTGCAACTGGCTGCCATATCCCATGAATTGGATGAAGGCCCTTTAGCTTTGCGTACTCTGCTTTTCAACAGGTTTGCTAATTTAATTGTCGTTAGGATTATATATGATTCCATCTAAAAAGGCAACACTTTTACTCAAAAAAAGAAAAACCATTACTTTTACTCAAAAAAAGAAAAACCATATTTCTATAGTTTTTCTTTAAATCTTATACATGAACTTTTACACTATTGTTCCCCTATCCAAAAATCAAATAACCCTGCACTGCTTCTTGTATACATATCAAAACGTATAGAAAAAACGGAATTTGAATACTCAGACATTTCTATTCCCTCGAAATAGTCCTCTGGATATTGATATTCTGGAGGTAAATCTACTTTAAGATCCTTTGTATAAAAATTTCCATTCGTGTCATAACAAGATAATTTTATCCGCGGTTTTCCATCGTATCGACTGCCTTCTTCAATAATATATAAACGATTATTTTGATATGAAATAAAACGATGATCCATAGACATAGTATATTCACTTAAACTTGCTGATGCATCTACTTTTATTTGATTAAGAAATTCAAAATCTTTTGCATCATAAATATCTAATGCTAATCCATCATACAATAGTAAGGCTTTATCTTTGCAAATCATAAAGGAAGGTGCTCTATTTATAGGAATTTCTTTCGCATTGACAAGAGTACCATTTTCATCATATCGGCGAAGTTCATAATGAAATTCATTTTGCATTTGTTTTCTCATCAGCAAGATCAAAGATGAAGAATCAACACATCCAAAGATAGCTTCCTCCTTCTCATCCAGTGTTACATATTTTGTAATTTTTCCATGTTTATCTTCTCGATAAATTGTTGGTGTAATTTTAACATCCTCAATAGATGCACGATTTGACCAGATTCCATTTTTCAGAATGGAGCTATAAGCACTTTCAACCTGCTTTTTACCATATATATAATACCATGAATCTTCTCCTTGTATCGTATCTAAAATATCCTGTATTAGGATATCATCTTCATATTCACTATCTGCATATTCTTTTTCAATATGATTCATTTCATCATAAAGGATGGATTCAATTCTTCCATAACTATCATCTTCTAAAACAAAGAAAATGCGGATATCTTTTTTTAGCTTTATTTTTTGTCTAATTATTTCTACAGTTTTTTCTTTCTCACCAGAAAAATCATGAATTTGCAAAGACGCATATATTGTATCGGTAATTCCTTCTTTTCCTTTCCCTTCATCACTATCATACAGTGAAACTTTGTCACTGTCTGTCACATTTCTAACATCATCTTTATGTGCATAAAAAGAAATCCTATAGTCTCTCCAATTTGTTATTTCCTCATCTTCTTTTTTTGACGAAACTTGTAAAGTTTCATTTTTCCCTTCTACCGTTAGCATGTTTCTTCCCATCATAATATCAAATCCAAAAGAGATATCTTTAAAAGCTTCTTTTGTGGAAGCATCTGATTCTTCCCATGTAAGTCCTACTTTATCTTTTTGAAGCCAAAAAAATGCAGCGCAGAAACCACCGATCAATAAACAAACGATCCATAAATATTTAAGATATTTTTTCATATTGCATTCCCTTTTCCTTTCGATATTCTCTAAAAATTAGAAGAAGTGCACAAAACAGGAAAACCCCTTCACAACCATACATGAAAATATAACAAATTTGGCTAAAATAAGTCATCCATGTGAAATTCTCAAATGGTATGAAATAAAGTATTTTTACGGGAAAAAACCATATACCGATATAACTAAAAAGCAGTATTAGAAACAAGATAGAAAATATTCGATGTTTACGAATCATATGTAAGCCACTTCCAAAAAATACAGTAAGAAAAGCATATACAAACATACGAATCATCCATAAAATCCCTTCTTTAAGAGTAACAGGGATATATAACTTTGCAAAAAGTGCATTTTGTGCAGAAAAATACAAACCATTAGTCAGCGCTAAATCTGGCTGTTTTAGCATCGTGATTTGATAAAATACAATAAACAAAAGAATTTGCCACAAAAAGTAAAGTGCAAAAATACAAGTAACACTAAAAATCCAGCTGATATATTGTTTAAAAGAAGAAACAGGAATTTGCTGATAAGGTGTAAGTACACGAAAATTGGCTCTCCAGTAATACACATCATGTAAGCAAAAGAAAGCTAGTCCGAAAAAGATGAGCCATACTCCATAGCGATAATATGGATTTAAATATAACTGAATCTCATAAGGAAGCAAATACTCTGTAAATTGTGGATGAAGCAGAAAAGGAACAATCGATAATATTGCCGCAGCAGCGAATCCTTTCCATAGACGCTGCAGCTGTGTTGCCATCAAAAAAGAGAGAACTTCTTTATTCTTCTGGACGTTTCCATTGTTCATCATCTTCACCTCCCCATAAATCCTGCAATTTTTCTACTTTATGAATTTCCTTATTTTCCTTCGCATCAAAACCAGGATAGGATTTTTCCAGTATTTTTTCTATTGATTTTTCTTCTGCGATTTCTTCTATTAGACCCATGGATTGTGTACGATAGTAAACATCTGCATTTCTCCACCAGAAAGTTTCCTTTTCTTTTGAAATCTGCAGCACTGTACATGTACGATGCAATTTAGAAAACAATTCTTTCCAATCCTGCTTATCCTCATATTCTTTAAAGCTTGTATCACTGATTAAAAGTTCTGCATTTCTAGCAAGCGCACAAAGAACTAATAGATACTGTTTTTCTTCTTTCGTGCAATCTTTTATTTTTTGATATAAAATTCCTTTTTGTTCTGCTAGCTTTAAACACCATGCTTCATTAAACTCCTCATAAAAATCACATAGTGCAGCAAGGTAGTTTTTTACACTCATATAAGGAAAAGCCGTATCATTTTCACATATCCATGCAATCTTTTCTTTTTGATAAAAGAACGGCTTTTCTTTCCAGAAAACTGTTCCTTTCTGTATAGGGGTATTTTGTAAAAGCATATGATATAAAACTTCTACATTTTCACCATATAACTGTACACATTTACCTTCTTGTATAGATAGTTCCCAGTTTTCGATTGTTTGTTTTTTCCATTTCCCTTTTATATCCCTAATCTCTAACATACTTTCTCCTCTTTTCATCATTTTTATTATACTAAACGCAGATAGAAAAGAAAGCACCTTTTTAACAAAGATGCTTCCTGCTTTCCTATTTTTCTTCTTCCATTTCAACTTTATGTCTGTCAATGATTGGCTGTGCTAATTGAGAAGGAACCGGATCATAGCGATTAAATTTTTGTGTATAAGAGCCTCTTCCCTGTGTCATGGCACGTAAATCAATAGGGTATTTCAATACTTCAGAAAGTGGTACCTGTGCTTTAATTTCCTGATAACCATCAATTAAGTCCATTCCCATGATAGCTCCGCGACGTTTATTGAAATCTCCAATAATCGTTCCTGTAAATTCATCTGGTACATGTACGCTAATATCTACGATTGGTTCCAATAAGATTGGATGAGCATCCATCATACCTGCTTTATAAGATAAGCGTGCAGCCAGTTTAAATGCCATTTCACTAGAATCGACATCATGATATTTTCCATCTAATAAAGTTGCTTTAACATTTACAACCTTATATCCTGCCAATACCCCATGCTGCATACATTCTCTTAATCCTGTTTCTACTGCTGGGAAGTATTGTTTTGGTACAGCTCCACCAAATACTTTTTCTTCAAATACCATTTCTTCTACATCTGGATTTGGTGCATATTCAATAAATACATGACCAAATTGTCCATGTCCACCAGATTGTTTTTTATGTCTACCTTCTCCAATGGCCGTTTTACGAATTGTTTCACGATAAGGAACTCTTGGCGTTTCTAAGCGTACTTCTACTTTATATTTGGATTTTAATTTGTTTAGGATAACATCTAAATGCTGATCCCCTACACCATATAAAATCGTTTGTTTGGTTTCCAAATCATTAACTAAACGAAGAGTTGGATCTTCTTCACACATTCTTGCTAAAGCATTGCTCATCTTATCTTCATCATTTTTTGAATTTGGATATACTGCCATTGCCAGCATTGGCTCAGAGAATACAATAGGCTCTGCAAGATATTGTTTTCCTTTTTCACATAAAGTATCGTTTGTTTGTGTAACCTGTAATTTTACAATAGCCCCAATATCACCCGTAAATAGTTTTCCTGCTGCAGTTTGATGTTTACCCTTAACAATAAATACACTGCTTACTTTTTCTGTTTTCTCTCTATTTGTATTATAAACGCTTGTATCACTGCTTAAAACTCCAGATAAAACCTTTACATAAGAAATACGTCCAACAAAAGGATCTACGATTGTTTTAAATACCTGTGCACATAAACTTTCTTTTTCATTTGTTTCTAATAAAACTTTTTCATTAGTATCTGCATCTTTAACTTCAATATAGCCGCTTTCTCCATAAGTTGGGAAATATTTAACGATCAAATCCATCAAACGTTCAATTCCGATACTATGAGTAGCACTGCCACTATATACCGGACGAATTTCTCCATTTCTTACACCTAATCGAACACCTCGTGTTAATTCAGCTTCACTAAATTCTTCCCCACTGAAGAATTTTTCCATCAATTCATCATCACCCATGGCAACAGCTTCTGCAATCTGTTTTTTATAAGTATTCACCATATCTACCATGTCCTCAGGTACTGGCCGTGCTTTATCTGCATCTGCATGTGGTCCTTCATAATACCACGCTTTATCTCTTAAAATATTTACAGAACCTACGATTTTTCCATTTTCGATAATTGGCACTTCAAAAGGGATGACACTTTTACCAAAGGTATCACGAAGTGTTTGATAAGCAGTATCAAAAGACGTATTTTCTTCATCAAGTTTATTCACAAAGAAAATTGTTGGCAAATTATGTTTTTGTGCAATTTCCCATGCTCGCTGTGTTCCTGGCTGTGTAGCATCTTTTGCATCTACAACAATCAAAGCACTATCACCAACTGCACTTCCCTCTTCTTCACCACGTATAAAATCAATATAACCCGGCGTATCTAAAAAATTAATCTTACAGTCTTTCCATTCAATCGGTACAATGGATGTATAAACACTTAATCCACGACGTATTTCCTCTGCATCATAATCAATTAAAGAACTTCCTTCACTTGTTACCCCAAAGCGATCACTTGCTTTTGTATAATATAACATGCTTTCCATCAAAGCTGTTTTTCCTACACCAGTATGTCCTAAAACAACAACGTTGCGGACTTCATGACTTAAATAATCTCTCATAAGAAAATCCTCCTATTTCAAGATCGGTTTTAACTGTGCCAGACAGTCTTCCCGTACATAATGAATCGCTTTATTGCCTTCTTTATCAATCAGCTCTTTATCAGCACCATTTGCCAGTAAATCTTCTACTAAAGATACATAACCGCCATAAGCTGCTCGCATTAATGCTGTACATCCATTATTATCACAAAGATTAACATCGGCACCACGTTCAATCAAATGACGAATAACATCTTTTTTAAATGCTACACATGCCTCCATTAACGCAGTTCTTCCTACTTCATCCTGCGCATTGATATCTGCACCTGCATCTAACAATACCGCAACACAGCGATCATGTCCTAAAAAAGCAGCACGCATCAATGCCGTTCTTCCTCGATCATCTTTTTTATTTACATCAGCACCTGCTTCCAGTAATTTTTTACAAATGGTTTTATTTCCTTTTTTGGCAGCACCCATGATGGCTGTTCTTCCTTTATTATCTTCTAAATTTACATCTGCCCCATTATCTAACAATACACGCACGATATCCTTATAATCACGTTTTGCGGCACGCATCAAACCAGTTCTTCCATCCCCGTTTTGATAATTGATATTTGCACCTTTTTTAATTTCTGTACAAACTGTTGTGAAATCTCCATTTGCACATGCATCCCAAAATGCTTTGTTAAAACTCTGATCCATTTCAATTCCTCCTTTGGCTATGTTTTTCTATTATAATGAATCTTTTTATTGTTAAAAAAACGGACGCAAAGCAAAACTTTACATCCGTTTAAAAACCAAATGAAACTGTGTCTGTAAAACAGGCACCTGATCAGGGACAATATCCACAATGCCGACAACTTTTCCTACTCTATCCATCGTAATCGCCCCTTTCTTTATACCACTATTGTAGCTCATTTTTATTTTTTTGCAAGCGATTTCATAATATTTTTAATAATTCTCATTCTAGTCTTTTCAAAAAGAAAAAAGTTAAAAAACAACATATACTTATCGTTCAAATATGGGATACATCATCCTCTTTTGATCTCCCCTGTTCTTCTTTATATGAATAAATTTATAAATATATACCGCTAAATCCTGAAAAACACTTTTAAATATCTTATATTTTATTCTCTGTATCCTTATTTTTATGTTACAATAAATATGTCTTTGAACAGGACAAACTGCATATCTTTATATGGATATATAATTACAAAAGAATCACAGAAAACATATCTGCTGATTCTGTTTTTGTTTTCCATTTGCAGTAGAAGGAGAAAGAGTATATGAGTGGTTTTTTTGGAGTAGCTTCCAGAAAGGATTGTGTGCTGGATTTGTTTTTTGGAGTTGATTATCATTCTCATTTAGGAACACGTCGTGCAGGTATGGCAGTGCATGGGAAAGATGGTTTCAATCGTGCAATTCACAATATCCAAAATGCACCATTTCGAACAAAATTTGAACATGACATTGAAGAATTTGAAGGAAACTTAGGAATTGGATGTATTTCTGATAATGAAGCACAACCATTGCTGGTAAATTCTCATTTAGGTTCTTTTGCCATTAGTACGGTAGGTCGTATCAACAATTTAGAATCTTTAAAAGCTTTATGTTTCAATAAAGGAACATCGCATTTTCTTGAAATGAGCAGTGGTGAAATCAACCCAACTGAATTGGTTGCGGCTTTGATCAATCACAAGCAAAGCATTGTAGAAGGATTAACCTATGTGCAGGATATCATTGAAGGTTCTATGAGCATCATGATCTTAACAAATGGCGGTATTTATGTTGCTCGTGATAAAGTAGGACGAACTCCTGTTATCATCGGACAAAAAGATGATGGATACTGTGCAACATTTGAAAGCAGTGCTTTCTTAAATCTGGGATATCATCACTATCGTGATTTAGGACCTGGAGAAATTGACTTTATTACCCCAGAATGGGTAGAAGTCATTAAAAAACCTGGAGAAGAAATGCACATCTGTTCTTTCCTGTGGGTTTATTATGGATACCCTACTTCTACTTATGAAGGGGTAAATGTAGAATGCATGCGTAATCGCTGCGGTGATTTACTTGCAAAACATGATATGAATGAGGATATTCATATCGACAGTGTGGCTGGAGTTCCTGATTCTGGAATTGCCCATGCTGTTGGATATTCCAATAGTTCTAAAATTCCATTTTCAAGACCTTTTATTAAATATACACCAACCTGGCCAAGATCTTTTATGCCGGCAAGCCAGAAGCAGCGTAATATGATTGCGAAAATGAAATTAATCCCAGTACAGGAATTAATTGAAGATAAAAGCTTATTACTTATTGATGACTCCATTGTACGTGGAACACAGCTTGGAGAAACAACGCAGTTTTTATATGACAGTGGTGCAAAAGAAGTACATGTTCGACCAGCATGTCCACCAATCATGTTTGGCTGTAAATATTTGAACTTTTCTCGTTCCAGTTCAGAAATGGACTTGATAACACGTCGTGTTATTGCGGATTTAGAGGAAGAAAATGAAATTAGTGAAGAGCTTTTAAAGGAATATGCAGATCCAAATTCTGAAAAATATGCGGCAATGTGTGAAGAAATCAGACGTCGTTCTAACTTTACAAGTTTAAGATTTCATCGTTTAGACGATATGGTAGAGTCTATTGGACTTCCAAAATGCAAGCTTTGTACCTATTGTTTTGATGGAAAAGAAAAATAAATTACAGAAAGCATTTCCCCGCTGAAATGCTTTTTTTATTTCCCCTTTTATCCAATTCCTAGTATAATAAAAAAGGAAATGAGGTGAAGCATTTGAAGCATAAAATCAACATCTTTTTTTCCTGTCTTCTTGCCTTGAGCTTATGTGCAGGCTGTGATAAAAAAAGCAGTCCTTCTACAGATGAAAAAAAGCCAAAAGGAAGCAGAGATAATACACCAGTTGTCTTAGAACCTGTATGGCAAGAAAAAAAGCAAATTGGAAACGATAAAATTACTTTTGATTTATCCAATGCTTCTGAGGGTTATGTCATGGCTTCTTATACAGGAGATAATCCAAAAGTTAAAATCCGAATACAAAATCCAGGAAGTAAAGACTACTATACATATGATGTTACCAAAGAATATAATGTTTTCCCTTTAACTGGAGGGAATGGAACATATACATTTATCGCTTATGAAAATATCTCAGGTACAAAATACAGTCAGTTGTTTTCTCAAAGTGAAACATTAGATATTAAAAATGACTATACGACCTACCTTTACCCAAATCAGTATGTCAACTTTCAAAGAGACAGCAAAGCTGTATCTTTAAGTTCTGAAATTGTAAAATCAGCCAATAATGATTTAGATGCAGTCAAAGATGTTTATGAATATGTAGTAAATACACTGCACTATGATGATGAAAAAGCAGAAAAAGCAAAAAACGGAGAGTTGGCTGGATATCTGCCTGATGTAGATGTCATTTTACAAGAGCAAAAAGGAATCTGTTTTGATTATGCTGCGCTTATGGCTACCATGTTAAGAAGTCAAAACATTCCAGCAAAAATGGAAATTGGCTATGCAAATATGGAAGAAGGAGCTGTATATCATGCATGGCTTAGTGTTTACATCAAAGATATTGGATGGATCGATGATTTGATTGAATTTGATGGAAAAAACTGGTCAATGATGGATCCTACATTAATTTCTGACAGCAACAACAGCAAAAAAATGCGAAAATTCACAAAAGACAAAAATAATTACACAACAAAATACGTATATTAGGAGGTGCTTTATGAAAAAGACTCTATTAACCAATAGCGAATTAGCAAACTTCACTTCCCAGATGGCACTTATTTTACAAGCAGGTATTTCTCCTTATGAAGGAATTAGTATCATGGTGGAAGATAGTGACAATGACAAAACAAAACAATTTTTATCTTCTATTGAAGAACTTTTAAATCAGGGGGAAACTTTGTATACATCTTTGCAGCAAACAAATGCTTTTCCTGCTTATGCTTTGCATATGATTCAAATAGGAGAGCTTTCAGGAAGACTGGAAGAAGTTATGCGATCACTAAGTATCCATTATCAAAGACAGTACGAAAACAATGAAAGCATTAAAAGTGCTGTTTCCTATCCTTTGATCATGATTGTGATGATGTTTGTTGTCATCCTTGTATTGATCACAAAAGTTCTTCCGATATTTAATCAGGTATTTGAACAGCTGGGAACATCCATCAGCGGATTTTCTAAAACTGTATTAGATATAGGAAAATCATTTTCTACCTATTCTTATATTTATATCGGAATTCTTCTTATTCTGCTGCTTTGCTTTGTATATTTTACAAAAAGTGAGCAAGGTAAAATGAAATTTTATGATTTTCTTACAAAGCTTCGCTTTACGAAAATCTTACATGGAAACTTGCCCTATCGAAATTTACAAGTGGAATGTCGATTGCGTTAAGCAGTGGTTTAGATGTTTCACAAAGTATGGAAATGGCAAAAGAACTCATTGATCACAAACAATTAAAGGCAAAGATAACAGAAGCAGAAAAAATGTTAGAAGATCACGATTTAGCAACTTCCCTGATTCAGACAAACATCGTATCAGGAATGTATGCTAGACTTTTAAAAATAGGAAATAAAACTGGTCATACAGACCAAATTATGAAAGAAATTGCTGATCGCTATGATCAGGAAACAAACGAAGGAATCACACGTTTTATTAGTATTATTGAACCAACACTGGTAGCAGTTTTATCTATTCTTGTAGGAATCATCTTATTAAGTGTAATGCTGCCATTGATTGGAATCATGGCAACTTTATAAAATGAAGATATTAAAAAAATACCGTATTATGATTCTTACGTTTGTACTTTTCTTTTCTTTGTTATCTGCCGGCTTTTATTCCATAAGTAAAAACAATATATCCCAGCAGAAAGAAAGCTTGGAAAAAGCTTTAAAAAGAGGAATTCTTCAATGCTATGCATTAGAAGGAAGATATCCAGATACACTGCATCATCTTCTTGATAATTATGGTATTGTGTATAATCAAAATCTTTTTGAAGTAAAATATGAAGCTATCGCAAGCAATATCATGCCTAATGTAACAGTGATAGAGAAAAAATAGGGGGATGATAAAATGAAAGAGAAACAGAAACATACCATTGATTTTGTTTTTGTATTACTTGTATTTTGTGTATTCACAATGAGTTCTCTAGCCGTTGTTTATATTGGCAGCCATGTATATGCGAAAACTGCAGATACACTAGAATACAATTTCAATCAAATGACCTTGGCAGACTATCTGCAGGAAAAAATACACCAAAATCTATCGATAGATGCCATAGATACTATGCAGGTAGAAGGACATGACATTTTATGCTTACATGATTCTTATGAGGGAAAACCATATACGACTTATTTATATGCTTATAAAGGATATGTAAAAGAACTGCTGATATCAGATGAAGAAGACTTTGAAATTGAAGATGGAGAAAATATACTGGAAGCTGATGATGTAACTTTTACCATCAAAGATTCTCTTCTTACGATCAATATCACATATCAAAAAGAAACAAAGACTTATTATGTATCTCTGTTAGGAGGAAAACAACATGAAGCACAGTAAAAGTGGACTTTTCTTAATGGAGCTTATTGTAGCTTTTCTGTTTTTCTCACTAGCTAGTGCTATTTGTGTACAATTGTTTGTGAAAGCAGATACGATAAATGAGGAAAGCATACGAAAAAAAGAAGCATCCAGTATTGCAGGAAATTTAATAGAACTGTATAAAAATGATCGTCCTATAGAGAAAGATTGGCTTTATTTTGACACAAAAGGAAACTTATGTGAAAAAGATTCAAGTACATATAAAGTGCATTTAAATCAAAAGCAGCAATCCCTTGCAATTCATGTTTATTATAAAGAAAAAGAAATATATAATATTTCCCAGATTGTTGACAAAGTGGTACTTATAAACAAGTATCGCTTTTCTTTTTTCTTAAAATAATTTAAAATTGTGCTTTTTATTAGATTTTGTACAGTTTTAGAGATGCTTTTCCATCTCCATCTGGACATTCTTTTTAGATTATAACACGCAAAAATCATCAGCGACTGATGCTGATTTTTTTGTAGCCCTCTTAACCTGGTATATCTCAACGTGTGATGTTCTTTACAGTCTGCGAACACCCTCTCTATGCTTTCTTTACGCCTTGGATAGATTTCTTTCCATTCCGGTGTATGTCTTATCTCATCCATTACCTCCTCCCGGTATTCCTCCCATACATGACGTGTCACTACTTTCTGAAAGTTCTTTGATGATGTACATCTTCCTCTTAAAGGACAGTTCTCACAATCCTTTGGATTTGATTTGTATTCTTTATATCCAAGCTTGTTTGTCGTGCTGTATGACAGCACCTTATTATTTGGACACAGATAACAGTCATATCCTTCATCATATACATACTCGTACTTCTTATAATATCCTTTCTTTGTCATTGGTCTTTTATAAGGCGCATACATTTTTTGCCCATTTTCTAATATCATCTTACATATTGCTGGTGTTATATATCCCGCATCCAGACATACATTTTTTATTTGATCCATATATTTATCGTTTAATACTTTATACGCTGAAAAGAAAGACACGCTGTCATGTACGTTTCCCGCAACACATACGCTTGCCAGTACAAATCCATTTCTATCGCAAAATGTTTGATGTGAATAAGCAAAACATTTTTCTTTTTCACCTTTATGGAAACAGCCACTCTCTGAATCTGTTTTACTAATTTTGATATGCTTTGTTTGTATGTCCCTTTTCAATTTTCCCGTTTCTTCATCAAAATTTAATTCTTCTTTTTCGTTTTTTTTAATTGGTTTCTTCCCATGTTCCTCACGATCCCTGTTTATCTCATCCAGCAGATCGTTTTCATATATTTTCTTCATGATTTCAACTTCTTCATCTGTATACTTGTTTTTATTCGCATTTGCCTTTTGGTGTGTGGAGTCTCCATATACAGTTTCCATATCTACAAAGCCATAAGAGATTGCCTGTTTTAGAATCTGATCAAAGATCTCTTCAAACACTTCACTGTCACCGTATCTTCGGATATAGTTTTGACTCCAGGTAGAATAATTTGGCACCCTTTCATCATGGAGATTCCCAGAAACCAGCGATACGCAAGGTTTACATGTATTTCTCTGCAGGTCTTTCTCATTGAACCTATTCCGAAAATAATATTGATGAAGATCATTTTAAAAAGAACCACAGGATCTATGCTTGGTCTTCCAACATCACTGTAAAGATTTTCTACAAGAGGGTAGATAAAATTCCAGTCGATACAGCTTTCCAGCATTCTGACATCATGATCCTGCGGTACTAATTCTTCTATTGTATTTAATATAATACTATCGTTTTTGTTGTTTCTTCTTGTCATTGCCATATGTAATCACTCCTATTTTACCCACTTTTATTATACCATTTTGAGCATTATAAAAGGCAAAAAGAACCATATGTTTTTGGGTAAAATAGGAATCTTTTTGCCTCTTTTATTCTATCATATAAAAAATAGACTGTCGACACCTTTGTCAACAGTCTGAGAAATATATAATATTTCCTATTACCATCATCAGCAGAAAAAACTATAAAGGAGATGAACGTTATGAAAGAACATAAACTAACGATGAATATCGGCATTATCTCTTTTATGAGTATCTTTATTATTTTAGCTATTGTTGTATTTGCACTTCTTTCTTTATCTAGTGCAAGATCCAATGCACGATTAACAAATAAAAGCATTCAGCAGAAAGAACAATATTATGCTCTGTCTTCTCAGGGAGAAGAATACTTAAAACAAATTGATGATGCTTTATATACCTATTATCAATCTTCTTCCTCTAAAGAAGAATATTTCACTAAAACAAAGCAGTTAACCACTCTAGTACCACAAAGCACTTATAAAGATCATCAGTTTCACTTTCAAGTAAAAAATGATACAACTACTCTGCACGTTACTTTAAACATCCTTTATCCAGGTGATAAATTGTATGAAGTACAAACATGGGCTTCATCCCCAAATACAGAGTGGAAAAAAGATGATGGTTTACAAGTTTTATAGGAGGAATGACAATGAACATTCAAGAACTTTTACAGCGTTCAGTAGAACAAAATGCATCTGATATTTTTATTATCGCAGGACAGCCCGTTACCATAAAAGTCTTTCATCAAATGCATACGTTAGAAGAAAAAAGACTTCTTCCTGATGATACACGTATTTTAATTACACAAATTTACGAATTTGCCAGCAACAGAAGTCAAGACAAGCTGCAGGAAAAAGGAGACGATGACTTCTCTTTCTCTATAGCAGGATTATCAAGATTTCGTGTCAGCACTTATAAACAACGCGGTTCTTATGCGGCTGTTATTCGTGTTATATCTTTTGCTCTTCCTGATCCTGAATCTATTGGAATCCCACAAAACATTATAAAACTAGCAGATATTAAAAAAGGACTTGTTCTTGTGACAGGACCTGCGGGAATGGGAAAAAGTACAACACAGGCTTGTATGATCGACTATATTAATAAAACATATGCAAAACATATTATCACACTGGAAGATCCAATTGAACATTTGCACTCCCATAAAAAAAGTATTGTGTCACAGCGAGAAATATCAATTGACAGTGAATCCTATGTAAATGCATTGAGAGCTGCTTTGCGACAAGCGCCTGATGTTATTTTATTAGGAGAGATGAGAGACTATGAAACAATAAACATCGCCTTAACTGCTGCAGAAACAGGGCATACAGTTATATCAACCCTGCATACACTTGGTGCAGCTACTACAATAGATCGTATCATTGATGTCTTCCCTGCCAATCAGCAGCATCAAGTAAGACTTCAGCTTGCCATGTCATTAGAAACTGTTATATCGCAGCAATTAGTACCCTCTGCTGATGGAAAACTGATTCCTGTCTTTGAAATCATGAATACAACACCGGCAATCAAAAACCTTATCAGAGAAAACAAAATACACCAAATTGATGCGATGCTTACATCCAGTGGAAACAGTACAATGACAAGTATGGAAAATAGTCTATATGAATTATACAAAAAAGGAAATATTACCCAGGAAACAGCACTTCTATATGCAACAAATCCAGAAGTAATGAAACGAAAACTTAACATACGCTAAAAATGTATCTTCCCAGATACGTTTTTTTATATCATTAAACATAACAAAAAAACAGCTTTATTCAAACTGTCTTTTTCCATATTTATATGTAAATTCCTGATATTTAGCGTGTACTTTTAAATAGATGTATAAATACAATAAAACCGCACCAGCAGTTAATAAAATAACCAATA
This sequence comes from Amedibacterium intestinale, assembly GCF_010537335.1. Lineage (NCBI taxonomy): Bacteria > Bacillati > Bacillota > Erysipelotrichia > Erysipelotrichales > Erysipelotrichaceae > Amedibacterium > Amedibacterium intestinale. Next base: position 83,275 of record NZ_AP019711.1, on the reverse strand, counting down.
AGCACAAAACTAAGATCATGCGCTGCGCATTTGATGGATTCATCAATGTAAATACAAAGATTCCACTCATGATCAAAAGACATACAACAAGCATAACGATCAAAGTCTGCCAGCTTGCCAGCAATCGCTGATACAATGCCATTCTGGATATACGATCACTAAATATTTGAGGCGCTACCTCGTTTTCTGGAAGATCCAATCTAAAATAATGCCATGTACCATCAAATTCTGCTTTTTCATGGAATACGCTCTTCCATCCTGCTTCTTCATAATTTTTTAAATATCGTTCCCCATCCATCTTATCTTTTTCATAATATCCCAAATGATAGAAAGAATTGCTAGGCTCCCCTTTATCAAAAATATAACGAATGCCCTTTTTTTCTTTAAAGTGCATGCCTTTTATAGACATTTCATGTAGAAACGCTTCTTCTTCATCCATGTCAGACACAAAAAATATGCGATATTTTTTTACCTGATTTTCATCTCTCACTTTTTTTAATTCAGGTAATTTATGCTCTTTTAGTTTAAGAACAAGTTCCTGTAAGTTATTTTTTAGATTTTTAGCTTGTTTTGATAATTTCTGTGAAATCTTATTTATATAATCAATGAGTTCCTTTTTTGATTTTATCTCCATAAGGATACCTCCTTTATTTCAACGCCTATTTATTAATTTAACATACTATAAAATGTCTGTCAAACTATCTATTTTTAATTCATAATATAAAAACTTTCTGAAAAGTCCTTTTTGATTCATAAAAAGTCATCTTTTTTTTAATTTTTCTATAGACATTTATTTTCTCCTGTGATATACTTTCATGGCAAACGAAATTGTTGCGATTCAGATATGGAGTAGTACTCAAGAGGCTGAAGAGGTGCCCCTGCTAAGGGTATAGGTCGGGAAACTGGCGCGAGAGTTCAAATCTCTCCTACTCCGCCATTTAAAAAGATACATCCGAAAGGATGTTTTTTTATATTTCACAAACAGAAAAACTATCCATCATTTTAACATATAAATTTCATAAAGGTGAGTAATCATACTTCTTACATACCAAAGTATTTTACTCACCTTTTTGTTATAGAAAGACATTTAATATGATAAGTTATCTATATGAAAAGCCGTATTCAATCCATCTCCAAGTACAACACGCTTCCCTTTTATCTCAATTACTTTATAGCTTTTCTTAGTTACAGATGAATCAAGGTTGATCCCATCATATGATACAGCTTTTTTAGGTTTTGCCTTCATCCCTACCTTTAATACTTTTGAAGAATGAATTCCTATAATACAAGAATCATTTACAAATCCTGTACCATTGCCAATTAAATACTGATTCTTTGCTTCAGGATAAATCTTTGTAATTGTTCCACTTGTAATAGCCGGTTTTAATTTTTCTTTTGAAATATAAATTCCATTAATATTAACAATATCACCAGTTTTATATTTTGTACTATTTGGTTTTGGCGGAAGTGGTTTTATTTCATTATTTATATATTTCCTCCATGCATTCTTATCCCCATAAAAGATGCTGCCATCAAGTTTTCCACTCCAACCATCAAGTACAAGGCTAGAAGTCCACTGCCATGCCGCATAAAATTTCCAATCTTTCACTGTCGGAATTGGCCCTGCATTCTTCATATCCCAGTTTTTATCAATTACATTATCACGATATTTCGCAATCCATAATCCATAACCTGCTTCTGCCACTTTCTTCCAGTTATGTGAATTCTCTACATATTCACTCATATAAATCCATGGTTTGCACCCATATGCTTTTTCCACAATTTGCAGCCACTGGAATGCCCATGTAACTTCACCAGTATTCTTATCTTCCCAATCCAATACAGGAATCGCTTTTCCTATATATCCTTTTGTATGTTGAATAAAATAATCTGCTTCTTTTTGAGGCGTATTTCCACTGGCATTTCTTGCGAAATGATATACCCCCAGCAGCTTCCCTAACTTTAAGCCTTGTTGAAAAAATTCATCACAATAAGGATTTACATACCCTATTCCCTCGGTAGCCTTTATCATAACTCCATCCGTTTGAATTTTTGATAAATCTAATCCAGCCTGATAGCTGGCAACATCAATAAATTTTAATGTCATACATTTTTCCTCCTTTCATAGTCTCTTATTCTTCCGTAAGCTCTGGAACTTCAGGTAAACCAGCTATAGAAGTTAAAACCGATAAAACCCCCGCTAATACAACACTTGATACAATCATAATCCAATTTACATCTTGAATCATAGTGGATGCCCCAATCATACCGATTGCCGATTGTGCCATTGTTTTTAATGCCCTTATGGATGCTGCTTTTAGCCAGGATTTAAATGCATACTTTTTTATTTTCATACACATCTCCTCTTTCCGGTTAAGTTTACAGTCTTTCCAAGACATTAAACACTTAATCCTGTTTCCTTATATTTTATGTAGACAATGCATTATCTTGTAGGCATTAATGAAATATATAAAAGCAAAAATATGGAATATAGAAAGAGAGATTGTAAAAATTCTTATCTGTAATACAAAGAGGTTTCAAAATTAATCGAGATAATGAAACTAATAATGAGATTCAGTTATATAATGTCTAACTGAAAAAGAAATTATCAAAATAATAAATAAGTTAACGAGGATATAATACAAACTAATAACAAGTCAAGAATATTAATTAACGATTGTAGAACCTCTTTTTAAATACGAAAACCCATAATCAATAAAGAAATCAAAGTTTAACAAACCACATTTTTATATGTTTAATATATTTTTCATGTATTTTTTTATGTTTAGTGCATATAGTAATAAAGGCAGCGGTAGAGAATTCTATGTGAACCTATCTGCGCAGAAGCCTCTCATTATTGTGAGAGGTTTTTGTTTTTTCTATTGACAACAACTGAAAAAAGCAATATAATATTCACACGATAAGCGATAGAGAATTCTATGTGAACCTATCTGCGCAGAAGCCTCTCACTATTGAGAGGCTTTTTGTTTAAGGAGTGTATTATAAATTATGACTAAACCATTCAAAACTATTGATGAACAAATAGCTATTCTAAAATCTAGGGGGTTAACATTTAGTAACGAAGAAACAGCCAAAAAATATTTATTATGTAATAATTACTATAATGTAATAAATTATTATAGTAAATTTTTTATGGATTCTAATGATCACTATATAAATGGTACATCATTTGATGAAATTTCGCATATATATTATTTTGACAAAGAAATAAAAGGAATCTTTTTTAAAGCAATTCTTGAGATTGAAAAAAAATTTAAGTCTATGATAGCTTATTATTTTTCAGAAAATCATCGAGAAAACTATTCATATTTAATTGCAAATAACTTTAAAGATGATAATATTATTGAAGTTACACAAACTATTGCAGGACTATCAAGAATAATAACAAAAAAAGCGAAAGAGAAATCACCAAACTCTATTAAGCATTATATGAACCAACATAATAATGTTCCTTTATGGGTACTTATAAACTATATGACTCTTGGAGAAACAATAACATTTTATAAACATATGAAAGATAGCGAAAAAAATAAAATTGCAAAAACCTTCTCTGGGTTTTTATCAGAAAACATTGAGTATCAAAATATCAAATTAACTTACAAACATATAATATCTTTTCTAGATAATATTCGCGAAATCAGGAATATTGTTGCACATGGAAATAAATTTTTAGACTATACTTGTAGAAAAAATACACTATACATAAATGAATTACATTCAAATTATGGAATTTTACCTAATTCATCACGACAAAATATCTACAATACTTTTATCGTTATGCAAGTTTTTATGTCAAGAAATCAGTTTGCGATAACTAGCAATTCTTTAAGAAGCCGAATGGTACAACTCAAAAAAAAGATTAAAACTGTCGATCATAATTTGATTTTAAATGCTTTAGGTTTTCCAAAAGATTGGCAAGATTACCCTAAACTTCCTCAGGACTAATATTTATCTTCTTATATAACTAAAATACAACAACCATTTTTAATACGAAAATATAAAAGAAGGTAAAATTTATTTAATATTTAGTTAAATACATATCATATAGTTAATGATGATTTAATGTTTTGAAAAATAAATATTTTTAAGCTTTCATATTCCTGATAATTGTTTTTTCTTCATGGAAAATGTTTCTTCAGTAATCACTCCTATATCCAACAATTCTTGCAGAGATTTTAATTCACATATGTATTAATCTTTTTCTTTCAACCAATGCGCATATATGCTAAATATTGTTTTTCTTGCATCTCCCATTAATTCTTTTAATTTTACTTTTCATGTAATATTTTTCAGATTCTTCAATCATTACCACTATATTGTTAACCTACACGACAATATGTAATAATAACAAAAAAATATAATCATATATTTTTTGAAATAGAATATCAGCATCGTCAATATCTGTCCTATATCTTTTCTTAATTTGTTATATATTACCATTCTTCTATATTTTGATAGTATTATGATGTGATATTTACACCTATATGATGTGTGTGATAAACTATTCTTGTCATTCATTTCATATTCCTCCTATGCCTTCGTTTTGGCTACCCGGCCAATTTCATTATATTGCATAGGAGGTTTTTTTACACTAAAAGCTCTATTACCACACGCATGGTATTTACTTTACAAAAAAAGCCCTTCCTAACGAAAGGCTTCAGACGTACATGGTGCCGGTACCCAGAATTGAACTGAGCGCTAAGCATTACCATTGCTTTGTATTACCACTATACTATACCGGCATATAAAACCTATTACATTATAATAGGTCATCTTCTTTTTTTCAATATTACTTTTCATACTTTTTAAGAAGTCTATATACTTTTGCGACAGGTAATCCCATTACACTAAAATAATCTCCACGTAATTCTTTAACAAGCAGTTTTCCTTTTCCCTGTATTCCATAAGAACCTGCTTTATCATATGGTTCATCCAAAGACAAATAATAGGAAATCAAATCGTCATCTAAATCATAAAAAGTAACTTCACTTACATCATGAAACACATCACAATGCCCCTTCTGAAGTAAAGCAACTGCACTTATCACACGGTGTGTTTTCCCGCTTAACATTTTTAACATGCGGTATGCATCATCTTTATCTTTGGGTTTTCCAAGTACTTCTTTTCCATAACATACTACAGTATCACACCCAAGCACCATAGCTTCTGGATTTCGCAGAAATACATTTTGGGCTTTCGATAAAGCTATCTGCTCAATTGCTTTTTCTACTGGAATATCCTTTTGAAGTACTTCTTCAATTTCAGCACATGCAATTGTAAATGGAAACCCTATATCTTCCATCAATTCTTTTCTTCTTGGTGAAGCACTGGCTAAAATCAACTTTCTATGCAGCATCTTCATTACCCTTAAGTTTATTTAACTGATGACGCAGATAGAAATACCCCCCTAAGAAAAGTGCTCCTCCACTAGCTACAAACATACCAACGATGCGAAACACAAGTTTAGAAAAGAATTCTGCCGGGAACAAATTGATCATTAAATCCGTTGCTGGATCTAACAGCCACAAATCATTTGAGAAAAAAATTTTATGGAATGTCGTCCAGAAAGCATCAAAATCTACAAATGCCCATCCTGCCAGCATGGCAAAAAAGACAGCTGCCAAAATCGCGGTTTTCATATACTGAATACTTAAAAGAGTCCATGTTCCTTTTCGCAAGCGAACTAGCAAATACACAAGAGATACCACAAGTAAAACGATACTGATATTTCTTATATGCAATGCGAAACGATACAAATTACGAACATCGATCATATGCGCTTCTTCCTTACTATTGAAAGCCATCATTTTTACACCTTGTACGCTAACTTCTTCTTTAATATCGTTTCTTTTTCCCTGAAGATAATCCAGCAACGTATTTGTCGCAAGATTTAGATCTTTTTCTGTCATCCCCAAAGTCTCTGCTGTTTCTAGTTCTTTATATGCCGACGCATAAAAATTCTTATTGAAACTATTGATGTCTATACTTGTTATCAACAAAATCAAAATCAAGGCAATTGCGATTATATAAGCGCAAAAAGCATCAATTTTTCCTAATATTTCTTTCATTATAATCTACTCCTTTTATGAGTCACTAATAATCGTATCATATTTTTTTAGAAAAGAAAACCAAAACAGAAGATTAAATGACGCATAAAACTCTCTGAAAATTCTATATAGCTATCTTCACTCCTTCTCTTCATACTTTCGAATATCTTCCAGCAAATATGTACGATGTTTCTTCTGCATGGTATGAACATTTTCCAGTCCCTTTTTTTGAAGAGATTGCAAATCTTGCAAGAACTGTCTGCTTGACATACGATAGGCTCCCTGTGCACTGGTAATCAATTGTTCCAAGCCATCAGAAGTAACAACTGTTACACGATATTGGTTAGCTAATTTATGAGTTGCACTTTCTATGTAGGCATCTGCTGTCTGTGCTTTTTTTGTATATACGATATAAATATTATCCTGCTTATAAATTCTTTCTGTGTATTCTTCCATATTGTAGGCATCAAAAACAAGAATAACTTCACCCTTTTTATACCCTTGATAGTTGCATACCATATGAACAAGCTGACTTCTGGCTCCATCAAGATTTGTCTGTGCCAATAAAGACAGCTCCTTTGAAGCATGAATGACATTATACCCATCAATCAATACACATTGTTCCATCGGTTTATATACTGTTTCTTTATGTACAGCTTTTTCATAAGTTTCTTTATTCGACAAAATTCTTTTCTCTTTTTTTTCTCCATAAGTTTTTTTAAAGATAGCTTCTAATTCCTCATCTTCCCCTTTAAAAGATGTTTTCTCTTTCGATATAGAAACATGTATTTTCTTTTCTTCCTGCTTGCTGTATTCTGTTTTCACATGCATATAATCTTTTACTTCATTCCATGGAACATAAAAACCTGCACCATGTGAACAGAATATAGAACCTGTTGGATTTTCCATATCTTTTTCACTGTCATATCCAATTTCAGTTAAGATTTCTTCCTGGTTCAAAACAGGTTCATAATCTTTTAAAGCCACACGCATTCTTCCTTTCCCTTTTGTATAGGAAAGAAGCGTAGAAGCATAATTGCGCATTTTTGAAACCGGTGCTTTTCCTTGAAGAATACTCATGTCAGATTCATTACTATCCATCGTAAACGTTCCACCATTTTGTTCAATATCATAAATCGTACGACTTACATATTCACTGGGAACCTCTATGCGAAACTGATAATAGGGTTCTAAAAGAATGCTTTTTGCACATTTTAAGCCCTGGCGAACTGCACGATAAGTTGCCTCGCGAAAGTCTCCGCCTTCTGTATGTTTCTGATGTGCTCTGCCACCTATCAAACGAATTCGCATATCACAAAGCGGATATCCACTTAACACCCCAATATGTTCTTTTTCCTGTAAATGTGTCATGATAAGTTTCTGCCAGTTTTCCCCTAAGTCCTTAAAGCAGTCATTTACAAACTGTATTCCACTTCCTGATGGAAGTGGTTCTAATAAAAGATGTACTTCTGCATAATGACGAAGAGGTTCAAAATGTCCTACACCAACAACTGGTGATTCTATGGTTTCCTTATACATAACACTTCCTTCATCAAAATCTACTTCACAGTCAAAGCGCTCTTTCATCTGGTATTTCAACACTTCAATTTGTATTTCTCCCATAAGCTGTACATAGATTTCTTCAAATCGTTCATTATAAGAAACATGCAGCTGTGGATCTTCCTGTGCCAATTCTTTTAACTGTAATAGTATTTTATGAACATCGCTTCCTTTTGGAAGAAGCATGCGATAACGCATATACGATGTTAATAGCGGAGCTTCTCCTTCTTTTTCTATTCCCAGTCCTTCCCCTGCATACAGTGTTTTTGGACCTTGAAGACAGCAGATATCCCCTGCCTGTACTTCCTCCACCACTTGAAAACGATTCCCCGAATATATACGAATCTGATCCACTTTATCCTGTTCCTTCAGCTTCGTTTTTACTTTTAAGCTTCCCCCTGTAATTTTTACATGACTCAAGCGATTTCCTTTTTCATCATGTGTGATTTTAAATACACGAGCACCAAAAGAAGGCGGATATGTTTTTTCTTTGATCAACGCAGTTAAACCCTGAAGCATTTCTTCTACTCCCTGCATTTTTAATGCTGAACCAAAGAAGCATGGAATCCATTTCTGCTTTGAAAAAGCATCTTGAAGGGATGTTGCAGAAAGCATATTTGTTTCGATATATTCTTCCATTAATGCATCTTCACACATAGCTGCATTTTCCATCCACTCTTCTTTGGAAACACTAATATCTACACAGCCACTATGCAAATGTTCCTGTAGATCTTTCATCAGTTTTTCTTTTGTATGATGCGATAAATCCATCTTATTGATAAATATAATATAAGGAATCTGATAATGATGTAAAAGCTTTACGATCGTTTCACTATGTGCCTGTACACCATCTAGTCCATTAATAACTAAAACAGCATAATCCAAAACCTGCAAGACTCTTTCCATTTCTGATGAAAAATCAACATGCCCCGGTGTATCTACAAGAGTATAAATACAATCGTCCCATTGAAACCTAACCTGTTTAGAAAAAATCGTAATTCCTCTTTCTTTTTCCTGTACATTATAATCTAAAAAAGTATCCCCATGATCTACACGTCCTTTTTTTCTTATCGTGCCTGATAAATACAACAAACTTTCTGACAATGTTGTTTTTCCAGCATCTACGTGTGCCAATATTCCTATCACTGCTTTTTTCATGACATCCCTCATCTCTTCAATGTTAATATTATAAAAACAGAAAGATAAATTGTAAATGAAAACCATGCATAAACAATTACACAGATATCCCTAAAAGATATATAAATAACATATTCTTTTTTCTCCAGCAGGAATATATGATAAAATAGAAATAACAAAAAGAACTGGTAAAGCAAAGTTATAAACAAGAAGCATACTGGTTCACTTTTTACAATAAAAAGAGAGGAACGATCATGAAAACAAAAAGATTATCAGCATTCTTATTAGCTTCTGCATTATTGTTATCCAGCTTTGGATGTCAGCGAGTTGACCCTGGTGAAGAACAGAAAAAATTTAATGATTTTTTAAATAATGAATTTATTGAAACAATGGAAAGTGATTATACAACTTCTCATGTATATTTAAACAAACCGGAAAATTTTGGTGTTTCCAAAGAAAACATAGAAATTAATCTTGGCACTCGCATGGACATGCAGGAACAAAAAGAAGAAGAAAAGAAAACAAAAGAAACATATGAACAATTTAAAAAATTCAAACGAAATGCACTTACAGATACACAGCAGGATATTTATGACAGCATTGAGCGAAGCGCTTCTTTATACGAACAAATGAGCGATGATAAATTTGACTATTATGCTTCTGCATTTGAAAGTATGGGTGGACTTCATTATCAATTGCCTACCTTGTTTGCCGATTGGGAATTAAGAAATGAACAAGATGTAAAAGATTTGATTTTATTATTGGAAGATGTTGATGATTATGTAGACAGCGCAATAGAATATACAAAAATACAGGCAGAAAAAGGTCTTTTAATGCTGGATCTGGATTCTATCATCAGCTATTGTGAAAACATAGTAAAAAAAGGAGAAAATAGTTCTATTTTAACTTCTTTATATGATTCTATTGATGCTTTACATCTTTCTGATACAAAAACAAGCGATTATAAACAGCAAGTAAAAAAAGCATTTGCAGCTTCTTTCCTTCCTGCTTATCAAAATATTTTAGATACTATGAATACATTTAAAAAACAAGGTGTAAAAAATGCGAAAAGTTTATCTGCATTTGAAAATGGAAAAGAGTATTATAAACTTTTACTCCAGCAATCCATTGGTTCAGATAAGACACCAAAAGAAGTAAAGAAAATGATGGAAGATGCTTTCTATGCACATATTTCGAACATACAGGATATTGTGTCAAATCTTTCCGATGATGAAGAGCTTTTAAAAGCACTGTCTTCAAACCAGTTCCCGCAAACATCATATACCAGCTATGAACAAATACTGGAAGATATAAAAAAAGATATGTTTCAAGATTTCCCAGAAGTTAAAAATTTAAAATATAACATAAAAGACATCAACGAAGAAATCGCATCTGATTCCGGTGTTGCGGCTTATTTCAATATTCCATCTATCGATGGAGATTCTGTCAAACAGCTTCGTGTTAACCCAAAAAGCAGTGATATCAAATCCCTTTCTACTTATTCCACCGTTTCACATGAAGGATTTCCTGGTCATATGTATCAATATGCCTATTTATATGAAAACATCGACAACAACTTTGCGAAAACCCTGATTAATGAAAATGCCTATGTAGAAGGATACGCTGTATATGCACAATATGAAAGTTTTAAGTATTTAGATAATATGAACCAGCAAATATTACAGCTATTTAAAGAAAATGAGCTTGCCTCTTACTGTCTTGTTATTGGCGCAGATATTGGAATTCATTATGAGGGATGGGATCTTACACAATTTACAGATTATATGAGTGAATTTGGATTTGCATTGTCAAAAGAAGAGGCAGCACCTTTATACAATCAGTTATGGGCAAACCCTGCCGCTTTCCAGCCTTATTATGCGGGTTATGAAGAAATTATAGATTTAAAAGAAAACGCACAGGATAAACTGGGAAATAAATTTAAAGAAAAAGATTTTAATACCGCTTTGCTGGAAAGTGGAATTGCCCCATTTTCTGTAGTAGAAAGACACATTGATTCATATATTAAACGTACAAAGTAAAAATCGGCATGTCACATTGACATGCTCAGATTGTTGACAAAGTGGTACTTATAAACAAGTATCGCTTTTCTTTTTTCTTAAAATAATTTAAAATTGTGCTTTTTATTAGATTTTGTGCAGTTTTAGAGAGGTTTTTCCACCTCCATCTGGACATTCTTTTTAGATTATAACACGCAAAAATCATCAGCGACTGATGCTGATTTTTTTGTAGCCCTCTTAACCTGGTATATCTCAACGTGTGATGTTCTTTACAGTCTGCGAACACCCTCTCTATGCTTTCTTTACGCCTTGGATAGATTTCTTTCCATTCCGGTGTATGTCTTATCTCATCCATTACCTCCTCCCGGTATTCCTCCCATACATGACGTGTCACTACTTTCTGAAAGTTCTTTGATGATGTACATCTTCCTCTTAAAGGACAGTTCTCACAATCCTTTGGATTTGATTTGTATTCTTTATATCCAAGCTTGTTTGTCGTGCTGTATGAAAGCACCTTATTATTTGGACACAGATAACAGTCATATCCTTCATCATATACATACTCGTACTTCTTATAATATCCTTTCTTTGTCATTGGTCTTTTATAAGGCGCATACATTTTTTGCCCATTTTCTAATACCGTCTTACATATTGCCGGTGTTATATAGCCCGCATCCAGACATACATTTTTTATTTGATCCATATATTTATCGTTTAATACTTTATACGCTGAAAAGAAAGACACGCTGTCATGTACGTTTCCCGCAACACATACGCTTGCCAGTACAAATCCATTTCTATCGCAAAATGTTTGATGTGAATAAGCAAAACATTTTTCTTTTTCACCTTTATGGAAACAGCCACTCTCCGAATCTGTTTTACTGATTTTGATATGCTTTGTTTGTATGTCCCTTTTCAGCTTTCCTGTTTCCTCATCGAAATTCAGTTCTTCCTTTTCATTTGATTTTATCGGCTTTTTCCCATGTTCCTCGCGATCTTTGTTTATCTCATCCAGCAGATCGTTTTCATATATTTTCTTCATGATTTCAACTTCTTCATCTGTATACTTGTTTTTATTCGCATTTGCCTTTTGATGTGTGGAGTCTCCATATACAGTTTCCATATCTACAAAGCCATAAGAGATTGCCTGTTTCAATATCTGATCAAATATTTTTTCAAATACTTCGCTGTTACTATATCTTCGGATATAATTTTGACTCCAGGTAGAATAATTTGGCACCCTTTCATCCATGGAGATTCCTAGAAACCAGCGATATGCAAGATTTACTTGTATTTCTTTACAAGTCTTTCTCATTGAATCTATTCCGAAAATAATATTGATGAAGATCATTTTAAAAAGAACCACAGGATCTATGCTTGGTCTTCCAACATCACTGTAAAGATTTTCTACAAGAGGGTAGATAAAATTCCAGTCGATACAGCTTTCCAGCATTCTGACATCATGATCCTGTGGTACTAATTCTTCTATTGTATTCAGTATGATAGTATCATTTTTTCCATTTCTTTTTGTCATTGCCATATGTAATCACTCCTATTTTACCCACTTTTATTATACCATTTTGAGCATTATAAAAGGCAAAAAGAACCATATGTTTTTGGGTAAAATAGGAATCTTTTTGCCTCTTTTATTCTATCATATAAAAAATAGACTGTCGACACCTTTGTCAACAGTCTGGGCATGTCACATTGACATGCTTTTTCTTTCATTGACATACACAAAGGAAGTGATAAAATTAAAAATATCTGTTTCGTTAGGAGTGGTTATTATGAGAAAAAGAGGAATACTATTTGATTTGGATGGAACACTGATCAACACTTATAATAATTTTGACTATTCATTAATTTTCAAAGAGTTAAATCAGGCACAAAACGATCTGCTTTTGGATATTTTAAAGAAACGAATTCACAGTTTTGCCGAGATGGAGAAAAAGGTACGCTTAGAATGTACAAATAAACAGGAAGGGGAAGATCTTATTCAAAAAATACATGCTTATCTATGTATGCATTACAAAGAAGCAGAACTCAAAAAAGATGCATTAAAATTTCTTCATCATGTGAAAGAGAAAGGCTATACTCTTTGTTTATGCACGAATAATGCAAGCGATATTGCACAGTATATACTTGAGATAAAACATATGGAAAACCTGTTTTCCTATGTCATTACTTCTCAGCAAGTTGAAAGAAGCAAGCCTGATCCCCAAATATATGAAGAGGCTTTAAAAGCCATACAGCTGTCCAAACATGAATGCATCGTATTTGAAGATTCAAAAGATGGAATTCAGGCAGCACATAGTGCGGGATTAGAGGTTATCGGTGTATGCAGCGAAGAAACTTCTTCATTAAAAATGTGTATACAAGATTATAGCGATTCACGTCTGTATAAGGAGTTTATATAATGATACAAATATTACTTTTTTTCTGTTATAGCTTTTTAGGATGGTGCTGTGAATGTGTTTACTGTTCCATTCCTGCCAAAAAATTTATAAACCGCGGATTTTTAGAAGGACCTTACTGTCCTATTTATGGAGTAGGAGCTTTATTGGTTATTTCTTTGTTGTTGCCATATAAACAACATCCCGTCACGTTATTTATTGCAGGTACCATACTAGTAACAACACTGGAATATATTACCAGCTGGTTAATGGAGATTATGTTTCATACACGCTGGTGGGATTATTCAAACTTTCGATTCAACATTAATGGGCGTGTTTGTTTATTAAATGCTATTTTATTCGGTATCATGGCTCTTGTGGTATGTTATGGTATTCATCCTGTTATATTAGATTTACTACAAAAACTGACACATACACAGCAATGGATCATAGGCAGCTTGTTAAGTATTGGTTTTCTTGCAGACCTTGTCACAACAACATTTGCACTTCTTCGAAAAAATGCCGATTTCAGAGCAGTCGAGACAAGCATTCATACACTTCGTACTTTATTTAAACAAGCAAACATTTTCCCACAGGAAGAACCACTTTCACAAACCATACAAAGAATTTTAGACAGTACGGATGCAGATGAAATCTTACTTGCTCATATCCAGGAATTACGCAATAAAATTCAATTGTTTCGCTCTCACCAAAAACATACTGTAAAACGTTTAAAGAAAGCCTTCCCTCATCACAGAGAAAATAGAAAGGAAATATTTGAACGTATATCTCAAGTCTTGGATGAACATCGCAAATAGCGATGTTTTTTTCATGTCTTTATATAAATTAACATATACTTGAAAAGGTGATCGCATGAATACAGAAAAACAACGTTCCTTTATCATTCAGATAATCTATTTCTCCATTCTACTTTCTCTTTTTTATATTTTTTTCCAATATGTATTACCAGCTTTCTTCCCTGTTTTTGCCGGTTTTTTTATAGCCTATATGATGCGTCCTCTTATACGTAAACTTCACCAGTCTCTAGGCATCCATGAAAAAATATTATCTATCTTCTGTATCCTATTCTTTTATACTGTTTTATTTACCGTTTTGTTTTTATGTTTATGGAAAGCTTACCACTACATAAAAATATATTTAGAACCATTTAGTCAATGGTATCAAAGTACACTGGCTCCTTACTTTGAACAACACACAACACAAAGCGTTTCTCTTCTTTCATCTTCCTTTGATTTATCCACATTTTTATCTGCGATACAAAATGCATTTTACTCTTCTTTTACTTCTTTTCTATCCTCTCTTATACAGTCAATATTAAACTTTTTACAAAATTTTTTCTCTCAGCTGCCTAAGTTTTTACTCTCTTTTTTTATAACGATCTTTTCCAGTTTTTTATTTCAAATGGATTATCCACGAATTACTGCTTTTCTTATAAAGCAGATTCCACAAAATACAAGAAATGTTGTCCTGGCATCTTCCACGTTCTTAAAAAAAAGCATCCTGCACATGATAAAAGCAAATCTCATTCTTTCTTTTATCGTATTTATAGAACTCCTTTTTATTTTTCATTTTCTCAACTTAAACAATATTTTTTTATTAGCTTTTTTTATTTGCTTATTTGATGCTTTGCCTGTTTTTGGATGCGGAATGATACTTCTTCCATGGATCTTATTTTGTATTTTAAATGGACAGAAAAAACTTGCGGTAGGCTTGCTTATTTGTTATCTTCTTACAACGCTTACGAAAAATCTATTAGAGCCAAAAATCATGGGAAAACAAATGGGGATCCATCCTCTTATTTTGCTTCTATGCATGTATATAGGAGGTAAACTTTTTGGCTTTTTAGGATTCCTTTTTCTTCCAAATATCATTATGATCATACGCTGTTTAAAAGAGGAAGGTTATCTTTCTATTTATAAATAAAAATTTAGATTTTTTTAATAATTTTACATGTTTATCTCTTCTTTTTTATGTCATAATATAAAGGCAAAAAAGATCATCAATCTTAAAGATTTTATATATATATATATGAAACATTTGCCTATCAGGAGGATTACATGAAAAAATTAAATAAAAATTTATCCCATTTACGTATACAATGGTCACATCTGGCAATCTTGCTTGCCGGTATTTTTATCGCTGGTTTTCTGCTTTTTAAAGGAGTTACATGGCTGTTTCATGATCCATATGCTGCTTATCAAACGTACAAGGAAGACACAAAGCTTGCTGGTGAAATGAAGCATACGACACAAAAAGAAAAAGATGCATATTTCATATCTTATTACTACCCTGCTTTCGATATTAAAAATCTGGATTCAGAAATCACAAAATATGGAAAACAGCAGGCTGTTCCTTTAAAAGATAAAAACAGCATGCATTATGTAAGTATTGATTATGATACTGAAGAAATCTTTGATACTTATATTTCACTTGTATTTCATAAAAAAGTAGTAGATGAAGAAGATAAAGTTCTTCAGCAGGAAGATACATATTACAACTACGACAAAAAAAGAAATCGTTTCTTGCAGGTAGATGATGTTCTTCGAAGAGATTATATAGCCATGATGAAAACAAAAGCAAAAGATGCAGGTATCAAAGAGAATCTCATAAAAAAACAAAATCTTTCTTCTTTTACGATTGGTAAAAATGAACTTAGTTTCTATGTAGAAGGAAAGAAAAACCAAAAGATTTCTGTTCCTTATAAAGAAAACAAAAAATACATAGCCTTAACAAACAAAAATATTCCATCTTATTATATGAAAGATCCAATTACTCCAGCTCCTCAGCCTAAAGTAGAAAAAGGAAAAAAACTGATTGCATTTACATTTGATGATGGTCCTCACTACAAAAACACAAAAGAAATCATGGCAGAATTTGAAAAATACAATGGACGCGCTACTTTCTTTATGCTTGGCCAAAACGCAAAAGCAAATCCAGACATCGTTAAAGATGTATATAAAAGAGGCCATGAAGTCGCAAACCATTCCTGGGACCATTCCATACATATAGCAGCACAACCTCCATATATGAAAAAAGAAGATGTAAATGAAGAAATCTATAAAGTAAATGATGCGATCTTTCAAGCCAGTGGATTTGAACCAAGATATTTCCGTCCTCCTTTTGGGGCAATAAATCAAACAATGAAAGATGTATGTGGTTTGGATATGGTTTTATGGGATATTGATTCTGAAGACTGGAGAAACCATAATGCCTCTATCATGAGTAAGATCGTGAAAAAGAATGCAGAAGTTGGCTATGAAGTTGTCTTAATGCATGATATACATGAAGATACAGTAAAAGGAATTAAGCAGTTATTAAAAGAATTAGACGCAAAAGGATATCAGTTTGTGACAATCGATACCCTCATCAAGGAAGATCCAGAGTATCTTCTAAATCCGAAATCCAATTTAATAAAACCTTCCACTTTAAAATAGCGATAGAAATTTTCTCTATCGTTTTTTTCTTTTTCGTTGTATACTTACGATAGAGGTGAACGTTATGTTAAAGGAACTATATGAGCGACAAAGTATTCGGCATTTTACAACTCAAAAAGTAGAAGAGGAGAAAATAGAAAAACTGCTTCGTGCCGCAATGAATGCCCCAACAGCACGTAATCGACAGGATTGGCGTTTTCTAGTTATTCGAAACAAAGAAGCACTAAATACTATGCAAGAGCTGCAGCCTTATACAGGAATGATGAAAGAAGCAGCTTGTGCAATTCTTGTAATGAGTGATACGAAAGAAACCGATAGTGTAGAATATTCTTATGTAGATTGTGCTGCTGCGATTGAGAATATCCTCATTGAAGGCGTGCATTTGGGACTAGGAACTTGCTGGTGTGCCGTTGGTCCAAAGCAGGAAAGAATTGATAATTTTAGACAATACTATCACTTAGAAGATACTCTATTACCCGTAGGTGTTATAGCTGTTGGCTATCCTGCAGAAACAAAAGAAAAAGTGGATCGCTACGATCCACAGAAAGTTACTTACTTTGATTAGCAGAAGACAAAAATCTTCTGTTTTTTTAATCTCCTTTATACTGTTTTAACCACGTTTCATCAGCTTCAAATACATTATGCATGCCTTCTTTATATGTTGCGACAAACAGTTTTATATCATTATCCTGTAAAACCACAAATGGAAACTCACAAATATTGGTAGAGGCTGCACAATTTCCATCCTTATCCATCGCAATCAAACTTATGGCATCACAATCTTTTTTCATCAATGCCATGCGTTTTATATGTGCATCTAAAACTTCATTTACTGCTTCCTGTACATGTTTTCCTTCTGCCATTTTATCCACAACACGTAAAGACAAACAGCCTCTCATAATATCTTCTCCAAGACCTGTTGCGGCAGCGCATCCTATCAAAGAATCTGCATAAAATCCTGAGCCAATAATAGGGCTGTCTCCTACACGACCTTCCTGCTTCATAAACAGTCCGCTTGTAGATACCCCTACCCCCAGATGTTTTTTAACTTTACCAAGTACACATACGGTATCATGACCTTCATATGCTTGAAGCTCTTCTATATCTTCTATATCTTCTTTTTTCTTTTCTTCCCACCTTTTTTTCGAGGACTCACAAAGATGATTTTCAAATGGAAAACCTTTCTTTTTCGCATAAGACTCTGCACCTTTTCCAGATAAAAGACAGTTACATTTTAATCCACATAAATCCTGTGCAACTGCAATTGGGCTTTTTATATCTTCTACCTCGATTATACCGCCAAAATCAAGGGTATCCCCATCCATATAAGCCGCATCAAGCTGAACATGTCCATCTATATTGGGCAATCCACCATGACCTACAGAAATAAATTCTTCTCGTTCTTCTACGTTTTGAATGGCAATTCGAATCGCCTCTTTTACACTGCACCCTTTTTCCAATGCCTCTTTCGCAAGACCTATCCCATCATAAGACATTTTCCATGTCGCTATCATTGTATACTCCATACATTTCCCCTCTTTTCTAAAAAAGTCATGCGAACATGACTTTTTACTTATAATAATGGATCAATTACATCGGTATTTAATTCTTTCAACGCTTTGCAGCTTGCATCAAATTTTGCCTGATCTACTTCATTTAAATCCAGTTTTACAATTTCACGAATTCCCTGACGATTGATAACCGCAGGAACTCCAATATACAGACCTTCCTGTCCATATTCACCTTCCTGATAACAAGATACCGTTAAAATAACATTCTCATCATCTAAGATTGCATGTACTAATCGATTTAAAGATAAACCAATTCCATAATATGTAGATTTCTTACGCTTGATCAGCTCATATCCTGCCTGCTGTACCTGCTCATAAATACCATGCAAATCAGATAAATCTTTTCCTTTTTCATCTAACAGTTCCAATAAATTCTTACATCCTACATAGGCATGTGTCCATGGAACAAAACTGCTATCTCCATGTTCTCCCATAATATATGCATGAATATTATTGCTGGAGATATTTAGATATTCACTCATTAAGTAGCGAAGTCTTGCAGTATCTAAAATCGTACCAGAACCGATAACTCTTTCCTTTGGAAGTCCACTAACTTTCTGTGCAACATATGTCATACTGTCAACTGGATTGCTGGCAACAACAATAATTCCATCAAAGCCGGATTTCATAATATTTTCCGTTACACTTTTGATAATCATCGTATCCTTAGCCGCAATATCTAAACGAGTTTCTCCTTCTTTCATTGTAACACCTGCAGTAATTACAACAACACTGGCATCTTTACATTCTTCATAGCCTCCAGATTTTACTACCATTTTTCCTCTGGCATAAGGAAGACCATGTTGAAGATCCATTGCTTCTCCTTCTGCTTTTGCCTCATTTACATCAATTAAAACAAGTTCATCTATTCCACCGGTACTTAAGAAACTATATGCCATGCTCATTCCTACAAAGCCAGTTCCTACTAAGACTAGTTTTCTTTTTTCATTCATAATTATTACCTCCTTTAGGTATTCGTATTATACCATATCCTTACTGTAAAATCATAGAACATGCATTTTTTTCAACATTTGATAAATGCTGTCTTTATGGCTGGGTCCACATACATGATCTGCATAAGAAAATAAAGCCTCATCACCATTTTCCATGGCAATTCCAATATTAGCATGTTCCAGCATCTCTTTATCATTCATAGAATCTCCAAATGCTATATATCCATGCTCTTTTAAGCCCCAATATTCCATCAATGCATCAATGCCATGTACTTTGTTTACTCCATCTTTCACAATATCCATAATGACACCACTTGATTTTTGAAGTCGCAAATCTTTTACCTTTAAGAAAGCAGAATAATCATAATCATATCCTTTAAACATACTAATCATTTCTACCTGATCTCCTGTTTTATACTCTCTTATTTCTTTTGGTATTTCTACATGAAACTGTTTTAAAACTTTCTTTGCCTCTTCATCATCTTTTGTTAAATACACATCTTCCCCATTTACGTAACAGGCAATATCCTTTTCTTTCGCAATAGAAAATATGTTTTGCAATTCTTCATCTGCAAATCCTTTTTTTACTAATATATTTAAATTTTCATCATAGACTACATTTCCCGCACTTCCAACAAAACCATCCCATGAAATATTTTCAAATAAAGGAAGTTCTTTCGCCATACGCAAAGGTCTTCCAGAACACAAGGCAACCTTATACCCTTTTTCTTTTAGCTCTTTTACTGCCTGTATGGAAGATGGCAAGATTTGATTTGTCACATGATCATAAAAGGTTCCATCAATATCAAAAAAAACAGCTTTGCATTTTACTATCGTATCACTCATTTAATACGCCCCTTTCCATATTCCTTTTCTAATTTATTTTATAGTTCTATTTACGTATATACAAGAAGAATCATGTATTGTTTTTCTTCCAGTTTTCAATCTGTTCCATACGTAATTTTACTTTTTGTTCCGAGCCTTGGATTGTTGGCTTATAATATAGCTTGCCTTGTAACGAGTCAGGAAGACATTTCATTGCGGTTAATTTATCTTCATGATCATGTGCATACTGATATCCTTCTCCATAATGCAGTTCTTTCATTAAACTGGTTACTGCATTTCGTAAATGCAAAGGCACTGGTTCACTGCGCATTTTCATCGCATCGATTTTGGCATGTTCATATGCCATATACAATGCATTGCTTTTTGGAGCTAAGGATAAATAAGTGATTGCATGTGTTAAATGTACACTGCACTCAGGCATTCCAATAAAATGACATGCCTGATATACAGACACACAGATTTCCAATGCTCTGCTATCTGCCATACCGACATCTTCACTAGCAAAACGAACAAGTCTTCTGGCAATATACAGCGGATCTTCTCCTGCTTCCAGCATTCTTGCCAGCCAGTAAATAGATGCCTGTACATCGCTGTTTCGCATTGATTTATGCAAGGCACTAATCAAATTATAATGTTCTTCTCCTTTTTTATCATACAATAAAGATTTCTGTGAAATACATTGTGCCAATACCTCTTCATTTACGATTTGTACACCATCTGTATTTTCTGCATTTAACACACACATTTCCAATGTATTTAACGCCACTCTGGCATCCCCATTCGCAAATGCAGCCAATTGTTTCAATATAGATTCTTCTATTTGTATGTTTTCCTTGCCAAGTCCTTTTGGGCTATGCAGCGTTGTTTTCAACAATTCCAAAATATCTTCATCTTCTAAAGCTTTTAACACAAAGACCTTGCAGCGAGACAATAATGCTGAATTGATTTCAAAGGAAGGATTTTCAGTTGTCGCACCAATTAAAATAATACTTCCTTTTTCTACATAAGGAAGAAAAGCATCCTGCTGAGCTTTATTAAAACGATGTATTTCATCTACAAATAAAATCGTTCTTTGTCCATATACCATGCTGTCCTGTGCTTCTTTCATAACTTGTCGTATTTCTCTTATTCCACTTGTAACCGCAGAAAAATCAATAAATCTTGACTTTGTATGATGCGCAATAATTCTTGCCAATGTGGTTTTTCCTACTCCTGGAGGTCCCCAGAAAATCATGCTTGTGATTTGATCTTTTTCAATCAGTTTCCAAAGAACTTTTCCTTCCCCAACCAAATGTTTTTGTCCTACATATTCACTAAGAGATGCAGGACGCATTCTGCTTGCTAAAGGCTGAAAAGATACTTCCTCAAATAAAGATTCCTGTTCCATTATGATCCCTTCCTTTCCTGTATTATAACACGAATAGATAGCTAGGCAGAATCGTTGTTTCTATTGTATAATAATAAGACAGGAGGAAGTATATGATTCTTAGATTAGCAAATGCAGAAGATAAAAAGAAAATAAAAGAAATTTACAACGAAGCTTTCCCAGCTGTTGAAAAAAAGCCATTTTTTCTATTCAGAAGAAAACATGTAAAACTATATGCTTTAATAGATGATGAAGTTTGTGTAGGACTTTTTATTGCAGTAGAACATAAAGACATGGTATTTATTGATTATTTTGCCATTGATAAAAACTGCAGAGGGAAAGGATATGGAAGTACTGCATTAACCTTATTAAAGAACAAATATGAAGGTAAAAGAATTTTCCTGGAAATTGAAGATACGATGGAATGCTTAAAAGAACATAAAGAACTACGTGAAAAAAGAAAGCAGTTTTATATGACAAATGGTTTTTTAAGATCTCATTTACGTGTGAATGCCTTTACACAGGATTTTGAAATCATGTATTATTCCAGTGATATATCTTTTGATGAATATACGCAAACATTTAAAAATGGATATGGAAGCATTGTTTCTTATATGATGCATCCTAAAAAATTATAAAAAGAGAGATTTCTCTTTTTCTTTTTTGATATAATTTCATACATATTCTTAGGAGGAAATACATGAATACATTACGAAACGATTTTATGAAATATGTATCTTCCAATGTATTAGGAATGCTCGCTATTTCCTTATACGTACTCGCAGATACGTATTTTATCTCTGCCTGTTTAGGTAGCAATGGACTAGCTTCCTTAAATATCGCAATACCTGTATATAATCTAATGTCTGCCTTTGCCTTGTTATTGGGGATTGGTTCTGCCACACGATTTACTATTTTACATAGTCAGAAAAGAAATGCAGAAGCTTCTTCTTTATTTAGCTTTACATTTCTTTTTGGAACACTTTCTGGAATTTTATTATGTATGACAGGTATTCTTTTTAGCGAAGACATCGCATCTATATTAGGTGCAAATGGAGAAATATTGCCAACAACTACTTTATATTTAAAAACCATTTTATGCTTTGCCCCTTTTTTCATCTTGAATAATATTATGATTGCTTATCTTAGAAATGACAATGATCCGAAACTAGCTATGAGCGGGATGTTAATTGGAAGTTTATCAAATATCATTTTGGATTATGTTTTTATGTACCCACTTAACTGGGGTATTTTTGGTGCCGCTTTTGCGACTGGATTAGCTCCTATCATCAGTCTATGTATTTTATCTATTCATTTTTTTAAAAAAACAAATTCTTTAAAGTTTGTTTTAAAAGATTTGAAAATCTCTTATTTAAAAACCATATTTACCTTAGGCTTCTCTTCTTTTATAAATGAATTTTCTTCAGGAATCGTTTTAATTGTTTTTAACTTTTTACTCTTGGCACAAGCTGGCAATATTGCAGTTGCTGCTTATGGCATCATTGCCAATTTATCTTTGGTTTCGATTGCGATATTTACAGGTATATCTCTGGGCTGTCAACCTTTGATCAGTCGATGTTATGGTAAAAAAGAAACAAATAATATCAATCATTTATTAACATTATCTTTAAAAGTATCTTTTATCGTTAGTATCCTTCTTATTCTTCTTGTATATCTATTTACAGGAGATATCATTGCGATTTTTAACAGTGAAAACAATCAGACTCTTGCTAATTTTGCTTCAGATGGATTACGTATTTACTTTCTTGGTTTCTTATTTACAGGCATCAATATTTCTACTATCAGCTGGCTAGCCGCCATTGAAAAAAGCAAATACTCATCTATTTTAGCTTTATTTAGAGGATTTTTTGGAATTATTTTATGCGCCTTTCTTTTATCTATATGTTTTGGTATAACAGGTATATGGCTAGCTTTCCCTGTTTGTGAGTTGTTTTGTGCTCTTTTAGCCATCTTTTATCTATGGCATATCAAAAAGAATAAGCAAGTATAAAAGATCATGATAATACTTTTTTTGAAAGATAAAAAATTTAACAAATAATCGAGTAGGAAGTAATTGATTAGTTCAATTACTGTCCTCTCACACCACCGTGCATGCCGTTCGGCACACGGCGGTTCAGATTTATACTAGAATATGTATTTTCTGATATTGGTCTAACATGGATGTTAGACCTCTTTTCTTTAGTATCTTATTGGATATTGCCACTTTTAAAAATGTGCTTGCACATCTTGCATAGCCCTTTCGGCTGTTTGACCATGACCTGCTTTTCCATTCTTCTATTCCTAATCGTTTTAATGCATGATGTTTCGTTCTTATTCTTTTCCATTGCTTCCATATGCACATCCGGATACGAAACCGTATGTTTCTATCTATTTCTCGACATATCTCTCTGAAGTTTCCTATTCTAAAATAATTTACCCATCCTACGATACACTGTTTTATCTTACCTAACCGGTAGTCCATTTCCACTGACCAGCTTCTCTGTGTCAGCTTTTTTAATTTCATTTTCAGCTTCTGTATCGCCTTTTCATGTGGCTTTGCTTTCCATAATCCATCTGTTAGGTCTTTATAGAATCCAAATCCCAGATATTTTATTTCATTCGGCTTTGATACTTTGCTTTTAGTCATGTTTACTTTTAATCCTAATTTCTTTTCTATAAATTTGAACACATTCTCCATGACTCTATCTGCTGCCTTTGAACTTCCTACCAAGATAATGCAGTCATCCGCATACCTCACAAAATTCAGTCCTCTTGCCTCCAGTTCTTTATCAAGCTCGTTCAACATAATATTACTCAATAACGGAGACAGATTTCCTCCCTGTGGTGTTCCTATGACGGATTCTCGATATTCATCATTTATCATGATTCCACTTTTTAGATATTTCCTAATCAGAGATACGATTTCTCCATCCTTCACATCTTTCATGATTAACGTAATCAGCTTGTCATGATTTACATTGTCAAAGAACTTCTCTAAATCTATGTCTACTATCCAGTGAAAGCCATCGTTCATATACTCCAGCACCTTGATAATTGCCATCTCGCAACATTTCTTTGGTCGAAAACCATAGCTATGTTCATGGAATTTAGGTTCATAAATTGGTGTGAGCACCTGCAGGATTGCTTGCTGGATAAATCTGTCTACTACTGTTGGTATTCCTAGATTTCTTACTCCTCCATCTGCTTTTGGAATCTCTACTCGTTTTACTGGTTGTGGTTTATACTTTTTGTTACGTATCTGTTCTTTTATTTCCTTCCCGTATTTCCCCAAATACGCTCCCAGCTCTGTATATTCCACTCCATCTATTCCTACTGCACCTTTATTCTTTACTACACGCTCATATGCAGTTTGCAGATTTGTAAAATGTAACATCTGTTCCAATAATCTTTCCTCTGTTTTCATATTCCGTTATCTCCATTTCTTCGCTATGTATGCACTGACTTCCACTTTCATCCGTTCTTTGTCTACTCATGGTCCTAGTCTGTTCACTGTTTCGTGGTTTCGTACATACCTTCAATTTCATTTTCAATAACTGCTAAATCTGTTCTGTCCTTCACTCCATTCCCATTACAGGAATTTCCTCGCTACTATGACGTCTGCTGACTTCTTGCAGTTCGTTGTTACTAGGTTTTTTTTCCTCTGCAAGACCTCCCAAGATAAGGTCATACCTCTTTCCCTCCATATATCTGCCACATTTACATATCACAGTTTTATCCGCAACTCTTTTGGACTTTGTGTTGTTTGGCACACTCATCCCCATGATATGCCTGATGTGATTCGTATTCCTCAGACCGGAGTTTTGCCTCTGTCTTCCTTCAGATTCCACCTCACGATGGACACCCTTGACTTTGGCTAGTGGTTGGCGGTTGCGATGAACGCCCCCACAGTGGACTTTCACCACCTAGATGTATGCCATGCTTAGCGTACCACAAGAAAAAGTGGCTCCAAAATAGCATGTGATTTTGGAACCATTTTTTAAAAAGAATTTTTTACATATTATAGACACAAAATTAAAATAAGCAAGGCGAGAATTCCTGCAATTAATAATCTTCCTCTATTGTAAGACTGTGCAAAACTCTTTGAAATAGAATATTTTTCTCCACTTTCTTTAAACTTTCTTAGGTTTTATTTATTCATGATTTTCACTCCTTTTATTTTTTAATGTGAAAAGATAACTGTTAAACACTGAAAGATTTAACGTATAACAGAAACAAAACCATGGTTATCATCTCCTGCTATATTTATGTTTAAGGATTATTTTACCACAATCCTTAATCTATATTAGTTTCTTACTTTTTTGTAAACATCTTTTTGTATCATTCTACTTAATATATACCATTTCCCCATAATGAACACAATAGATTTCATATATAACCTCTTGATTTTTTTCGTTAAATCTACTACAAATAAAGCACCCAAATGGGTGCTATTGAAATACTACGAATTTAGTAGATCTATATTTTATTTTTCCAACATAATTATTTTGCTTCTTTGATTGCCTGTTTGATAGATGCAAACATCATACACAATGCTACAAATAAAAGTATATGGGAAACTCCGCCAATTCCTGCAATCATCCCATTCATTCCACTTGTTATTCCACTTCCTGTGACTTGCAAGATTCCTCTTAAAATAAACATACCAACCATTACAGGAAGACCAATATTATATACTATAAAGAAACGTGAAAACCATTTACTGTCTAGTATAGAAAAGTTTTTAGTTAATACTAACAACAAAAGAAACAAGAAAGTACCTAATACCAGGAAATGTACATGCACATAAGATAATGTTGTTATTCCTGTAAAGTTAAATATCTTTGTAAATTCTCTATAAAAAACACCTCCTGCCATCGCCAGTAAAAAATAAATAAACGATGCTGTATATATTTTTTTCATCTGTTATACCCTCTTTCTATTTCCATATTATTATAATGATGCTATATTTTTACGTCAATTTATTTACTTCTGCATTTCTATAAATAAAATCAATGAGGTTAGAAAATTGAAAAAAAGAGATTAGAATCAATCATGTTCTAATCTCTATCTTTAATTTAATTATTTGCCCCTTTTACTTTCGCTAAACCTGCACGAAGCATTACTGTTGATGTGTAAACTGTAACACATACAACGATCCATTTCAATACATCAAGTGGAAGTGATTTAATCAAAATAGAAGCTACTAAAGTCGCAATAGAACCAAAAATACACATAGATAATGCAGATTTACGGTTATATGCTCCTTCTTTAATGAATTTTACAGAAGCAGGTGGCATCAAGAATGCACATGAACCCATCATGATAGGGAATGCTACATCTGGTGACATACCTAACATATAAACAAGTACCATACATGGATTGTATAAGCCAACACCAGCAGTCATTAAAGCACCTAACACAAAGTTTACGATTCCTGCAAATACAAGTTTAACTCCAGAAAGTCCAATAGCAGTACCACCGATTGGGAATAATCCTAATAAACTAGCTAACATAATCAAAGCTGTACAAGCCAATGCAAATCCCATTACCAAACGAATTTTCTTTTCAGACATGCGAGAAATTACACCAGCTCCCAAAATAGCTCCCAGCATAGCTGCTACCAACATAACAACCAATGTTAAAGCTTCAACTTTTACAATAGTTGTGAAAATCAATGCCTGTAATAATACTGGAATTGTATTGGCAACATTCATTGTTCCTGGAATCAGTTTATCTCTTGTTTGTTTTGTAAATTTCAATAAAGCTGTCTGCGGTGCAAATGCTCCAATTCCAAGTGGATCAAAGAAGTTAACGATTGCCCCAATAACACCAGTTATCCAGAAGTTTGTTTCTTTTTCAAATTCATCTTTATGTTTAAATAAGTCGTATGCAAAGAATGCAGCATATCCAACTAATAAAATAACTAATAATGTAATAATAATAGTAGTAATATTCATAACCATCTCTCTATCTTTCAATAAATTCTTCTTTTAAATTAAATGAGTTCTATTTAGACATTTCTCTAGATTTATCAGCACAAGCTTTCATTCCCTGCATAATGCTTGAACGAAAACCTGTTTCTTCCAATTTTGCTACTGCAGCAATTGTAGTTCCTCCTGGAGAACAAACCATATCTTTCAATTCCCCTGGATGTTTTCCTGTTTCAAGAACCATTTTTGCACTTCCTAGTACAGACTGTGCTGCAAATTTGTAAGCCTGAGGTCTAGGCATACCTTCAACTACAGCTGCATCAGCCATAGCTTCAATCAGCATATATACATAGGCAGGTGAAGATCCACTAACAGCTGTTACTGCATCCATCAAATGTTCAGGTACGATTTCGCATTTACCAAAACTGTTGAAGATTGCGACAATTTCTTCTGTTTCTTCTTTTGATACATTTTTAGCTGGTGCGATTGCAGCCATACCTTCTCCAACTAGTGCAGGTGTATTTGGCATTGTTTTAACAACTTTAATTTCTTTTCCAAATAGTTCTGCTACTGCTGCTGAAGACTGTCCAGCCGCTATAACAACGATAATTACATCTTCTTTTACAACATCCTTAATCTGATTGATAACTACTGGATAAAGGAAAGGTTTTACAGATAATACGATAATATCACATTCTTTAGCTAATTCAGCATTATCTGTTGTTGTATTTACCCCATAGCTTTCTTTCATTTTATTAAGACTTGCTTCATTAATATCTGATACATAAATATTTTCTTTAGCAGTTAGGGAAGCTTTGATGATCCCACCGATCATAGCACCTCCCATATTTCCACTACCGATAAACCCAATCTTTTTACTCATAATCTATGTTCCTTTCAAATTAGTCAAAACTTTGTTCTGTACGGTTAATAATTTCATCCTGTAATTCTTTGCTTAAATTACGGAAGTGATCAGAATATCCAGCTACACGTACGATCAAATCACGATATTCTGCAGGATTCTGCTGTGCTTTAATTAATGTTTCACGATCGATAACGTTGAACTGAATATGATGTCCATCCATATTAAAGTAAGAACGAATTAGATTTGCCATATTTGTTAAACCTTCTTCTCCAGCAACTACAGCAGGAGTAAATTTCTGGTTCAACAATGTTCCACCTGTAGAAAGGTGATCCATTTTACTAGCTGAGCGGATAACGGAAGTTGGTCCATGAACGTCTGCAGCTTTTTCTGGAGAAATACCTTCACTAACTGGTTTGTGTGCTTTACGTCCATTTGGAGAAGCAAGCATAACTTCACCGAAATAAACATGACATGTAGTTGGAAGCATATTGATTCTCCACTGTCCATTACGCATGTTCGGACGTCCTGTAATTGTATCTTTATAGAATGTGAATACTTCCTTCATAATAGAATCTGCATAGTCATCATCGTTTCCATATTTTGGAGTTTTACGAGATACAAGGTTATAAATCAATGCATTTTCTTCCCCTTCAAAGTTAGCATCCATTGCACGCATCAATTCTGCCATTGTAAATTTCTTTTCATCATATACATTATATTTAATTGCAGCAAGAGAGTCTGTAATTGTACCGATACCAACACCCTGTAAATAGTTTGTATTGTATCTAGCACCACCAGCATTGTAATCTTTTCCACTTGAAATACAATCATCAGTAATAATTGACAAGAATGGAGCTGGCATATATTTTGCATAAATACGAGTAATCATGTTGCTACCTTTTACTTTTATATCTGCAAAATATTCAATCTGTTTCTTATATGCATCAAATAATTCATCATATGTTTTGAAATCTTCTGCATTACCAAGTTTTAGACCTAACTGTTTTCCACCAACTGGATCAAATCCATTGTGCATTGTAATTTCCAAAATTTTTGGAAGGTTGAAATATCCCTGAAGGATGTAAGCTTCACGTCCAAATGCACCTGTTTCAACACATCCAGATGTTCCACCACGACGAGCATCTTCAATAGATTTTCCTGCGTTCAATAATTCCTGAATAATTGCTTCTGTGTTATAGAAGGCAGGCTGTCCCCAACCTTTACGGCTAATTTCACAAGCTCTTTTTAAGAACTTCATTGGTGTTTTCTTAGAAATCTGTACATTACTTGATGGCTGTAATAACTTCATTTCATCCATTACATCCAAAATCAAATAAGATACATCGTTAACTCCATCTTCTCCATCTGCTGTAATACCACCAGTGTTGATATTAGCAAAGTCAGTATATGTTGAAGATTCTTTTAAAGTGATACCTACTTTTGGAGGAGCTGGCTGGTTGTTAAATTTAACCCATAGACATTCTAACAATTCTTTTGCTTTTGTTTTATCCAAACGTCCAGCTTCGATATCTGCTTCATAGAATGGATTTAAATGCTGATCCAAACGTCCTGGAGAATAAGCATCCCATGGGTTTAATTCTGTTGTAACCCCTAAATGTACAAACCAGTACATCTGAATAGCCTGCCAGTATGTCTGTGGTTTATGTGCAGGTACTACATCACAGTTTGCCGCAATCTGTAACAATTCTTCTTTACGAGCTGAATCTGTTTCTTTTTCAGCCATTTCTCTAGCTAATTTCGCATAACGTTCACCAAGAATCATAATTGCATCACACATGATGCTCATACCACGAAGTTCATCTCTTTTTTCGATTGCTTCTGGATCATTTAAATAATCAATAGAATCCAATGCTTTTTTGATATCATTTTGATAATCTAAGAAACCTTTTGCATAAATTTTTTCAGAACCTACTGTATGCCCTGGACCACGCTGTTCCATAAATTCAGTGAAGATACCTGCTTCATAGCAATCTCTCCATTCCTGAGACATAGAGTTAATAATTTTATGACGGATAGAGCGTTTTTCCCAGAATGGAATAATAACTTCTTCCTGCTGTTTTAAATCCTGATCGCTAACTTTAAAACAAATTAGTTCACGATCATTCATAACCTTCATATCTTCCAAAGTATGACAGCATAACTCTGGGAATGTTGGTGTAGACTGTGGACCAGCCCCTTTATCCCCAACAATCAATTCTCCATCTTCAATTGTGATTGTTTTACGTGAGAAAATTTCTTTCATAGAAAGTGCACGAAGTTCTGGAATTGATACTTCACCTTCGTATTTTTTATAAGCATCTGTCATCAACATTGCACGTTCCATAAAAATGTGTGGTGTAGTTTCTTCACTTTGAAGTCTAAGCTTTTTGATACGATCATTCATTCCTCTAAGTTCCATTGTTTATCCTCCTATCTTCACCTGTTTGAAACCATGTTCCTCAAATAGAACTTTCAGCTTTTCCATATGCTCTTTGCTAGGCACTTTTAAATCTTTTGCTGGATATTCACGCCCCAGCTTTTCATACTTACTGCTTCCCGTATTGTGATATGGCAATAAATTTACCTTTACAATTCCGATTCTTTCTTTTAGATATTTGATAATATCCATCATTGTTTCTTCATCACTGTTTACAGGTTCTACAACCGGAATTCGAATATTGATATTAGCATTGTTATCAGCTAAAAATTCCAAATTACGTAAAATTAAATCATTTGATTTTCCCATATACTTCTGATGTACTTCATCATCTAATGTTTTGATATCATATAAGAATGTATCAACATATGGCAATAATCGCTCATAATTTTCTTTTGGTGCATAACCACAGGTATCAATTGCGATATTATAATCTTTTTCTTTTAATGCTTTGCATAATTCTTCCAGATATTCCATATCCTGTGTCATAACTTCTCCACCTGATAAAGTTACTCCACCGCCACTTTCTTCATAAAAGTGAGCATCTTTATTGATGATTTTCATCAATTCTTTAATGCTGTAAGTTTTCCCTACAATTTCACGATTATTTTGAACACAATAATCTAAACAATCTGCACACAATACACATTTTGAAGGATCTGTGTGGGCTATTCCATCACTTTCCACTGTAATAGCATCATGTGTACATGCTTTCTCGCAATATCCACATCCCGTACACTTTTCTTTTGTAAACATTAATTCAGGGGTATATTTCTGACTTTCTGGATTGTGACACCACCAGCAGTTCAACAAACACCCTTTGAAGAAAACTGTTGTACGAATGCCATCTCCGTCATGTACAGAATATTTCTGAATATTCACTATGGTAGGCTCTTTCATATCGTCTCTCCTGTTTCTTTAAAAAGGTTTGGGGTATTAATCGTAATGAATTTTACAACCTTGTTTGTCTGATTACTCCAGTTATGCGCTCTTGTAGAAAGATAATGTGCACAATCGCCAGGATATAGATCATAAACTTCGTTTTCAACCTTCAAAGTTAAAATCCCCTCTAAAACATAAACGAATTCCTCTCCTTCATGAGAATATGTTAAAGATTCTTCTACTTCTTTCTGCGGAAGGATTTCTACCAGTTTTGGTAACATTTCAGCCTGGGTAACCATATTTGTCATTAAATATTCAATGATGGAACCACCCTCAATTCTAAGAATTTCTTTTTCGTAGCTTCTTAGCACTACTTTTTCTTTTGATTTTGGCTGATCCATGAAGTAACTCATTTCTACATTTAAAGCCTTTGCGACTTTTTTTAATGTATCTTGAGCAATTGATGTTAATCCTCGTTCCAGCTGTGATAAAAAGCCAATGGATAAATCGGTTGCTTCACTAATATCCTTAAGTGTCATCTTATTTTCCGTACGCTTTTGTTTTATCAGTTCTCCAATATTCTTATTCATTACTTCCCTCCTCGTCTTTACATTACTAATTATATATTTCACAAGTGAAGCTGTCTATACTCTTCTTAAATTTTTACCTCAATTTGTTAAAAAAATAACAAAAATAAGCCAATTTCATATAAAAAAGAATTTAATATACCATCTTTTTACCTTATTTTCTATTGATTTGCTTAAAAACTTTTGATTCACTAATGAAAACGGTGTCATTTTTCACAAGTAATCTATTTAAACGTACTTTCTTCTATGCACTTTATTGTTACATTTTGAATACTTTATAAATAAAAAAAACGGCCGATATAGAGCCGTTATAATACATATTTGGTGCAGGAGAAGAGATTTGAACTCTCACGCGATTGCTCGCACTGCCGCCTGAAGACAGCGTGTCTGCCATTCCACCACTCCTGCAGTACCATATACTAGTATATGATACTATTTATTGTCTTTTTTGTCTATAGTTTTTTGTAAATTGCGATAATGATTACCCAAATAAATTATAGTATTTTAGACGAAATTTTCGTTCAAATAAATACGATAAAAAAGCACTTTCAGGACATCAGCCATACGTTTTTTTACTATGTGGAAAACTTTTTTTCAAAACTTAAAGCATTAAATGCTGATTGAGGGGAAAGTGCCTTGTGAAAGGTTATAGTCAAGCTTTAGAGGCATTCATTGGCTGCTCTAAATCATATGAGACTTGTTGAAACAGGACAGACAAAAGTCCTTGTCATGCCTTTGAAATTAAAGATTATACAAACAGAAATATTGTGATGTATCATTGAAAAGAGTTGGCTTGCACTGAGATAGTTCTATTTTTCTTTATACTCTAAAATCATTTCCTCTGTCAAATACTCATCGCTCATACAGTGCAGATCCGATACTCCTTCGCTGATTAGACGATAAATGGTTGAGTGATAGAAAAAGCTTAAGGCCTCATCCAAGGATAAGTTTTCTTTTTTCGAAAATCGCTCAATAATTCGAGTATATTTTTTTTGTAATAAAATAGGATTGGCAATCAAAGCTGTTCACTCCCCTCATAGTGCAAATATTCATCAAGAGCTTTCTGTGTTCGAAAACATATTTGTAAGTTTGGCTTTTCATAGCGCAGGCGGCGAATAGCTTCCCCTTTGCCAATTAGATTATCAAAATAAAGCTCAACGGTATTAAATACCTTATCATTGGCGACACCGCCAATCACTATATCATAATTAGTTGTATCAGTTCCGCTTCTGCATTTCAAAATGAAGTCGAGCCATTCTTCAGAATAGCTTTCAAATTTCAAAATCTGGAGTTCCTGATAAGCATTTTCATCAAAACTGTAGCGAGAAACAATTCCTTTTTTACCACGACGCTTGAATTTTTCACACCACTTTACTGCCTGTTCATAAATAGGTGTTGTGTAAAAACCACGTCCAAAATCAACATTTTTTCTGGAATGTAATAAATCTGGAGTTTGGACATCCACATAGGAGCCATGATATAAAATCATAATTGGATACCCCTTTCTTCCATTAAACCAATAATATCATCTATGATATAGTCCTTGCTTTGGGTATGAAGCATTTCATACTCTGGTACGATATAGCTATGTAAAATATCGCTTTTTTCAGTCAACGCCCGATAAACTTCTTCGGCATTTTTTCCCAGTCTAATGGCAATATTTTCGATACAGAATACAGCGAATTCCAGCTCATCTGTATTAGTTATTTTAGAGTTATCTAACATGGTTGAAACACCCCCTGTTATTCGTATTTAAAGTAGTTTGTATCATCATAATCTCCAAAATCATCTTTCAAGAAATCTGACTTTTTAATGTACATGTGATTTACCAGCTTTCTTTTTATTTATATTCTATTTTATCTCTACTTGTCGGTGAATAGTAACTAGCGATTTCCATCTAAAAAAAACATCGTAAAGGTTGCCCTAGACAATAACACATCTTCATCATTAAAGATAAATACCTCATATACACCTGTTGTTCTTCCAGCAGAAATCTTCTGTGCAATTCCGATAAGTTTTCCACCTTTTCCTGGCTTTATATAATTTATCGTACCAGATAAAGTTACACTGTCTCTTCCACTTGTAAAACTTGCGGCTCCTGCTGCAGTATCTGCCAAAGAGAATAAAGCCCCACCATGAACAAACCCATGTATATTCAAAATATGCTTATCTATACGCATTTCTACTTTTGCATACCCTTCTTTTACTTCTACCACTTTCATGTCATTGCTTTGCAGATACATACTAGAGGAATTTAATCTTTTTTGTAATTGTTCCATAGATTCCATAATAATTTCTCCATTCTTTATCCTTCTTGTATTTTACCATATCTAATCCACTATATACAAAAAATGATAAAAGAAGGAAGAATACAAACTTCCTCCTTCTTAATTTCTATAATTTTCTCTACTATTTAGAAACTCGGGAGTTTGACACATATAAAATTTCATAAATTTACTATGGCGCTTTAAACAGGCGCTTTTCTTTTACTTTTTTTGTCAAATTTTATGTTCTATTATGTGCTATATTGTGCTATATGTGTTATTATTATATTGGGTGATGAATATGTACGTTGCAATCAATGGCACTGGCAATTCCAAAAGCATTTATATTATGAGTTCTTATCGCAAAAACAATGGTAAAACTTCTAGTCGCATTTTTAGAAAGCTTGGTCGATTAAATGACCTGCTTCCTCAATTTGATAATAATGAAGAAAAATTATTGGAATGGGCTCGTTCTGAAGCTAAAAAGGACACTTTATCCCATCAACAGGATACTGCACCTGTTCTCATACCTTTCTCTAGCGACAAAAAAATCAAAAAAAATGAAGTTTTGTTATTTAATGTTGGCTACCTATTCCTTCAATCCATCTGTTCCAATCTTCATTTTGACAATATTTGTCGTAATATTAAGAATCATCATAAATTCGAATATGATATCCATCGCATCCTCTGCGATCTTGTCTACGCTCGTGTTCTATATCCTTCCAGTAAACGCTCTTCTTTCTCTTTCGCTCATTCTCTGCTGGAACAGCCAAAGTATAAATTACAGGATATCTATCGTTCCTTATCTATATTGGCCGAGGAATCTGATTACATACAGGCGGAAGTTTATCGAAATTCTAACTTTCTTCATAAAAGAAACACAAAAGTTCTTTATTATGACTGTACGAACTATTACTTTGAAATCGAACAAGAAGATGAACTTAAAAAATACGGAAAAAGCAAAGAACATCGTCCAAATCCTATCGTAGGCATGGGGTTATTCATGGATGGAGATGGTTTCCCTTTAGCTTTTGATATCTTTCCCGGAAATCAAAACGAACAGAAATCCTTGAAACCATTAGAACATAAAGTTATTCAGGATTTCGACTGTTCCGAATTCATCTACTGCTCAGACAGTGGACTGGCATCACAGAATAACAAACTGTTCAATGATATAGGAGGAAGATCCTATGTCATTACACAGTCATTAAAAAAATTAAAGAAAGAAGATAGAGATATCGCTTTAAATACGAAACAATATCGAAAAGTAGGAAGCAGCACATTCATTGATTTGAAAGATCTTGATGAAAATGACCCAGAGGTATATGAATCCATCTATTATAAAGAAGTACCTATAGAATCTAAAAAGATATCGGAAACTCTTATCGTTACCTATTCTCCAAAATATAAAGCTTATCAGGAAAAGATAAGACAAGGGCAGATAGACAGAGCAAAAAACATGATAAGTAAAAATGGAAAAATCAAAAAGAATAGAAAAAATCCGAATGATCCAAGCAGATTTACAAAGAGGACTTCCATCACAGCGAATGGAGAAGTAGCAGAAGAAGAAATCTACGAAATCGATCAGGAGGCTATAGATAAAGAAGCAATGTATGATGGTTTCTATGCGGTAAGCACAGATATGGAAGGTGATGTAGCGGAGATCATCGCTATCAACAAACGCAGATGGCAGATCGAAGAGTGCTTTAGAATAATGAAAACGGATTTTGATGCACGACCAATCTATCTGCAAAGAGAAGACAGGATCAAAGCGCATTTCCTGATTTGTTTCTTGTCCCTTCTGATATATCGAATATTAGAATATAAATTAGAGAAAAAATATACATCTGAACAAATAATAGATACATTGAGAAAGATGAACGTAACAAAATTAAAAGAAGGATTAGGATATATACCTTCTTACACACGAACAGATTTAACAGATTTACTGCATGAGTTGTTTGGTTTTGAAACAGACAGAGAAATAATAAAACGATCCACAATGAGAAATATTATCAAATACACAAAAGAACATCATATATAGCACAATTCGTTACAAAGACAAA
The DNA here is from genome assembly GCF_010537335.1 of Amedibacterium intestinale. NCBI lineage: Bacteria > Bacillati > Bacillota > Erysipelotrichia > Erysipelotrichales > Erysipelotrichaceae > Amedibacterium > Amedibacterium intestinale. The sequence goes on along the minus strand of NZ_AP019711.1, from coordinate 46,877 downwards.
AAGTGCAAAAAAGCTTAATTCTAAAGTCTTTAATGCACTTTTTTCGCTTTCTAACTGTCAAAGACGAGATTTTACCATATCTAACCCACTATATACAAAAAATGATAAAAGAAGGAAGAATACAAACTTCCTCCTTCTTAATTTCTATAATTTTCTCTACTATTTAGAAACTCTGTTTTTTACTAATTCAAGAACTTCTTCAGCAGTAGACAATGATACAGCTTCTTCAGCAAGTTTTTCCATTTCTGCTTTGCTTAAAGAATTTACCATTTTACGAGCATTTAAAATCTGTGTAGCTGACATTGAGAATTCATCTAATCCTAAACCTAATAAAATAGGAACTGCATTTTCTTCTCCAGCCATTGCTCCACACATACCAGCCCATTTACCTTCTTTATGAGCACCATCAATTGTCATTTTAATTAGACGAAGTACAGATGGGTTATATGGCTGATATAAGTAAGATACATTTTCACTCATACGATCCGCTGCCATAGAATACTGAATCAAGTCATTTGTTCCAATTGAGAAGAAATCCGCATGTTTAGCAAAGTTATCTGCATTTACTGCAGCAGCTGGAATTTCAACCATCATACCTACCTGAATATCATCAGCAACTTTTACACCTTCTGCAATTAATTTCGCTTTTTCTTCTTCATAAATAGCTTTTGCATCACAGAATTCTTTTACTGTCGCAATCATTGGGAACATGATGCATAATTTACCATATACAGAAGCACGAATCAACGCACGAAGCTGTGTACGGAAAATATCTGTTCTATCCAAACATAAACGGATTGCACGATATCCTAAGAATGGATTCATTTCTTCTGGGAATGTGAAGTATTTTAATTTTTTGTCTCCACCAATATCTAGTGTACGAACAACAACACGTTTTCCACCCATTCCTTCTAATACTGCTTTATAAGCTTCAAACTGTTCTTCTTCTGTTGGGAAGTGATCATTATCCATATACAAGAATTCTGTACGGAACAATCCAACTCCTTCTCCACCATTTTTCAATACACCTTCAACATCTTTAAATCCACCAATGTTTCCAGCAAGTTCTACTTCATGTCCATCTTTTGTAACAGATTTTGCATTTACCAATACTTTTAATGCTTCTTTTTCTTCCGCAAATGCTTTTGCTTTTGCTTCATATTCTTTAATTTCTTCTTCTGTTGGATTAATAATTACATTTCCTTCTACAGCATCCAAAATCATTGTATCCCCATGATTTACAGCTGACATAATATCTCCACAACCTACTACTGCAGGAATTTCCAAAGAGTTTGCCATAATTGCAGAGTGACTTGTTTTTCCACCAATAGAAGTCGCAAAACCTTTTACAAAGTGATTTAACTGTGCTGTATCTGATGGAGTCAAATCGTAAGCAACAATGATAGAATCCTCATTAATGCTTGTTAAATCAGGAATTGTCAATCCTAAAAGATTGCATTTTAAACGATAGGTAACATCTTTAATATCTGCAGCACGTTCTCTAAAGTAGTCATTATCCATAGATTCAAACATTGCTACCATCTGAGATGCAACTGTATCAGCAGCAAATTCAGCATTTACTTTATCATTTTCAATCATTGCAATGATCTGAGCAGCAAATTCAGGATCTCCTGCCATCATTAAATGTGCATCAAATACAGCTAGTTCTTCAGCAGATAATCTTTCAGAAGCTCTTTCTTTTACTCCTTCAATATCTGTTTTTGTTTTTTCCAAAGCTGCATTGAACTTTTCAACTTCTTTTGCTGGGTCTCCTTCTTTTTTTACAATTTCAACTTTTGGTGATTCCAGCTTATAAGCCTTTGCGATAGAAATACCGGCAGATGCCGCAATACCTTTCAACATATGTATATCCTCCTCTTGCTAATGATACTATTTAAAAAGTATTTATTAGGGTTTAGTAATCGCTTACTATATACATCCTACATATTTTATAATATCATTTTTTAAGTATTTAAGCAACGATAGAATGCATGCACCGCAATGTTTTTCTGCTGTTCATAATATGGTTTCTCATAAATTCCTTTCCACCAGTTTTTATTAATAGGAACGAAATAATCATTTAAAAGGATTTGACATTGAAATAATGTTAAGTTTACTAAAATTTCTCGTATTTCTTTTGACAAATTTGTCCCCTCATCATAAACCTGTTCTTCTTCTCCACACTTTAAAATTGCTTTTTCCCTACACAGTTTTCCTAAATAATAAATCATTTCTTCAATATCCTGATAGCTTTTCTCCATATTCTCCACCTCTTCATAATTCATTACGAAATGAATCCATAAGAATACAAAATTAAGTGAAAATATTTTAAAAAAAAGCAGAAGAACCTCACTTATCGTCTTCTGCTTGCTTTCTTAATGCTGAATATTCATATCATCCATCATTGTCATTAACATGTCCGCTGTTAATTCAGGTAATACCTCTTTTAATTTTGCCATCAGTTTTTCATCATGATTAATTTCCTGATGCGTATCTTTACCAAACAGCATCGTATGAATTTGTGTTTCTGTAGATGGGTCCCAGTGCTTCATACCATCATGATTTGGATCTCCTGTTTTCGCAAATGCCAAAAATGCCCCAAACATTTCACTTTGCAGTTTTTCTGCATAAGGAATGCTGTTTGTATAAGGTGCTTTTTCAATATTTCCAAAGAAATAAGGAATATCACTGCAATGCCATGCAGCACTTCCTCCATCAAATGGGAAGTCCACATTAAATAAATAATTGTATACAGGTGCTTGATGCAAAGCTGCTTTATCTTTTGTAAATTGATTGTTTAATGTTCTAAATAAGGTGTCAATAACAAGTAAGTCTGCAATCGCATTATTTGGATATGCTTCTTTAAACAAAGAAATCAATTCGTCTGTATTTTCTTTAAATCTTTCTTCTAATGCATGTTTTACCACTTCATCTGATACTTCATGTTTTGCGAATGGAAGAGGCATAAATCCACCAAATTCCCCAAATACAGAACCAATGATTACCGGTGTATTTTTTGACTGATTCGTAAATTCACTCATATTTCCTTCCCCTAAACAGTAATCATCAATACGTGGATTGTTTCCTACATATCCTCCCATTTTCACAACTTCCGGCATAGCCTGTCCATAAGCCATAAATACCTGCTGATATGGCATTGTTTCAAGCTTGTCTATATCGTTTACGCTTAATCCAAGTTTTTCCAGCATTTTGGTAACGATTAAGGTTCCATCTCCATTTTCTCTTGGACATGGAGGCATAAAGTTTCCACCAATTCCAGACATCATGATAGCTTTGTGGAATAACCCTTCTGCTGCAGGAATCTGCATCAATAAACTAATTTTCATTCCACCACCAGATTGTCCAAATAAAGTAACATTATCCGGATCTCCGCCAAAGGCTTCAATATTGTTATGAATCCATGTGAGTGCCTTAACAATATCATCTAGTCCTGCATTTGCAGAATTCTTGTATTTTTCCCCAAATGGCTCTAAATCAAGAAACCCAAGAATATTCAAACGATGATTCAAAGATACACAAACACAATCTTCCTTTGCAATATTTGCCCCATCGTATGCAAGCTGTTCAATAGAGGAACCCGCAAAATAACCTCCTCCATGAATCCATACCATAACTGGTTTCTTTTTATTTACATCCTTTGTCCATATATTTAAAGATAAACAATCTTCATCTTGTGGCCAGTACATATGTGGACACTTCATTTCTCCTTTTGGATTATCCTGCATCATCAAAGGTGCTACACGTCCATAATTCGTCGCATCAAATACACCATCCCAAGAAGATAATTCAGCCATTTGCCATCTTTTCGCATGTGCATAAGGGATTCCTTTATACGTATAAATTCCATCATATTTGTATCCCTTTAACTCCCCGCTTGTTGTTTTAATAATTGGTAATCCATCATATTCAAATCGAACAGTCATACTATCTGCTTCCTTTCTATTTTGTATGTTCTATAATAAATTTTCCCATTTCTTCTATACAGTCTTCTGTTTGCGGCAATACTCCGCAGTTATCAAAGTAGGCATGCCCTAGACCGTTATAAACGATGGCTTTTGTTTCTACTCCAGCTTTATGAAGCTTTGCAGCCCATGCCAAAGTTTCTACTTTAAGATAATCATGTTCTCCAGCCGTTACAAATGTTGGCGGATTGTTTTCAGGATCTTTTCTTGTATATGGGTTTAAATAAGGACCACATACATCTTCTTTCTTACATTTTAATAAAGGTTCCAATCCCCCTGTCATTCCACCAAACATCTTTAACATCTTGCTTAATCCTTTTTTCTGTGATGGTATCATAGGATACAAAGAGATATCCCATTTGAAAAATTCATCCTCAACTCCACACATATTTAGTGTTGGGTATAATAACAGCTGTGCTTTTACCATATTTGTTTTTTCTTCTCTATCTTTTGTTGAACAATATTGTGTTAGATTTCCTCCTGCGGAATCTCCAGCTACACAAATTTTTTCAGGATTAATATTTAACATTTCCCCGTTTTGATAAATCCATTTTAATACCGCATATACATCTTCATGTCCATTTGGATAAGGATGTTCAGGAGCCAAACGATAATCTACCGAAAAAATCGTAAAACCAAATTTCTCTACCATCAGTTTCAAAGATTCTTCGACAACACCATGATGTCCTCCAAAAAATCCACCACCATGAATGTAATATAAAACAGGTGATTCTTTTGTTGTTTTTTCATTTGTATACTGATAAACATCACATGTGATTCCCTTGGCAGTTTCTACTTCATGTTTTTTTGTTGTAATCTCTCTGGTAACTACCGGTACAGATTTAATTCCATTGAACATTTCTCTTAAATTATCAATATGTTCTGGATCTACTTTCATCATTTTCTTCACCATAAACATTGGCATGATTTTCAACATCTTTAACATCTTTTTTTGATCTTCAAAAAGTCTAGGATCCATTGCCCCATCTTCATCACAGTCTGGCAAACGCTTAATGATCAATTCCTGTCCTTTATAGTTTCCTTTTCCTTCTCTTTCTTTTAGTTTTTCTAATAATCGTATATCATATTTTCTTGTCATAACTTATTCCCCTTTGTCATGTTGAATATAATTATAAAGTGCACCAATTAAATTAGAATCATTGTTGTATTTACAAGTTGTAACTTTTACTCGCGGTGTAGGAAATGGCATTTTTTCATAAATTTTATTCAGTTTCTCATTAATTTTTTCCACAACCAAAGGCTGTTTTGATACGCCTCCACCAATACATACAATTTCTGGATCAATAAAACATTGAATATTAAAAATCTGTGTGGCCAAATGCGTTGTCATATGATCAAATGCTTCTAATGCATCTTTATCTTGCTGCTTGATCCATTCAAACACCTGTTTTCCATCAACATCTTCTGCTTTTAATCCTTTTAAAGCAGCTGTTCTCATACATAAAGCACCGGTACCTCCATGCATAGCAAATACATTTTCAAAGCCAACACTTTCAGGATTTTCGATCAAATACGATAACTCTCCCGCAAAGAAATGACTTCCTGTAAGCAATTCTCTGTTCGCAATAAGACCTCCGCCAATTCCAGATCCTAATACTAATACAGCACCATTTTTTACATCTTTTAAATTTCCCATCCAAAGTTCTGCCAATGCTGCACACTTTCCATCATTTTGTACAGAAATCTTTATATTTGGAATTTTTTCATGAATAGAATCAAAAATATTGGTATTATAATTAAACTCTAATGCCCCTGGTGTATCAATATGTCCTGTATCACTATTTATATTTCCCGGCATGCTAAGGGCAAGACCTTCTAATTTATCTTCATACTTATTGTAAATAGAAACAATCGCCTCTATGAAATGTTCTTTTGTATCTAATGGGGTAGGTATCGTACCCTTTTCTATAAAGTTTGCCTCTTTATCCATAAGTGCATATTTAATAGCACTTCCTCCAACATCCAATCCTAAAATATAACTCATTTTATTTTACCTTCCTTTCCTTAAAGAATATTCTATAACCAACAAAGCTGCATAGGAAAGACACACTAAATCCCATCGTAACATCACTTAAGAAATGTGCTCCCATAACAATTCTTGAAAAAGCAACAAGAATGGTTACCACAACCGCAATCCAAAACCACTGTTTTGCTTTTTTACTATCCTGATGTAACAAAGGCAAGACAGAGAATGCCAATAACACTGCTGCACTTCCCGTATGTCCACTTGGAAAAGACTTAAATTCTTCACTGGCTATGCCAAGCATTGCCATAAGCTGGGTTTTTTGTGCAGTGCCAAATTCCCACCAGTTTTGAAAATGAGCCTGCGGTGTAACCTCCAGCATTCGCATTCTAGGTCTTGCCGCAAGAGGTTTGATAATATTGATCAAAATTAACTGTGCAAAAATAACGAATATAATAAACTTAACAACTCTCATCACTTCGCGTTGATCTCTGCCTTTTGTATAACGCAGCAGCAAATAACTGCTTCCCCCAATGATCACAATATTTATGATCGTATTGAACACCATGTTCATATCTGGTATATACATCATGGGTTCCATCCACATCTGCATTGCTCCAAGAAGACACATAAGTACGCAGGCAATTCCCTGCAATACACTTTTTATACACATTCTTTTTTCCATTATGGAAAAAAGCAACACACTGCTTAGAATAAGTCCTAAAGATACTGGCATTTGTCCATAGGCTGCCCCAAGAATTCCAAACCAGCTATCTGTATTAAATACTGCAGATGATATTTGATAATCATAAAAAGATCCTATCAGCATACAGACAAAACAAACGATTGCGATAAGAATCGCATTTCTTTTATGAAAACCACTTTCCATGATATATCTCTCCTTTACTATACAATGTATCCGTTTACACTAACTATTATATATCTTTCTTTTTTCTATTTGTTTCCTTATTTTGATTTAAAAATTCCCTTTTTTTGATATAATTAATGTATTGAAAACGTTTTTATTTGTTTTAAATTCCCAAAATACGAAAGTGAGTGATTCATATATGAAATCAACTTATGAAATTATAAAACCAAATCCTGATCAGGATGTCATGATTCATCTTATCAATGCCGAAACAATAAAAGCTTCCAATTTTCCTATCGACACCACTTGTATCCCTCCTCATTGGCATCGTAGTATTGAATTTTCTTATATTCGTAAAGGAAGTGCGAAATTAACGATTCAAAACAAAACTCGTATGTTACATGAGGGGGACTTTATTTTTGTGAACAGTGCACAAATTCATCAGATTGCATCTGATAACCTTACATCGGAGGTATTGCTGCTCATTATCCCTTATGACTTTTTAAAAAAAGCAATTCCTTCCATAGATTCTCTTGTATTTGATATTTACGATAAACCTTATCACCCCATGTTTTTTGAGATTTTTAACTTTTTTTATCAATCTCTTACATCTCCAAAAAAATATGATAAGTTAAAAATTGATGCCTACGTATATATGCTTCTTCATATTCTGGTAACAAGTTATCAAATAGAAAATATTGATAAAAGTTATATAAACAATCAAAAACTACAGCGTGATATGCTGGATTATATAGAAACAAATTATAAACATGATATATCTCTTTGTGATTTTGCGGAAAGGTTTCATTTAAATGCAGAATATGTAAGTCGTCTTTTTAAATCACTTTTTGGTGTTAATTTCAAAACATATCTTACCAATTACCGTTTAAATTCTAGTATAAATGATGTTGTATATTCTAAAAAAAGCATGCAGGATATTGCCTATGCATATGGGTTTTCCAGTGTGAAATCATTTATCTTCTCTTTCAAGGGATATTATAATCAAACACCTTATCAATATCGTCTATACCATCAAAAAAAGACAAAGTAAAAAAGGTTCTATACACTGTATAAGAATACACAATATGTATAGAATCTTTTCTATTACTTATATTTTTTTTATTTCATGAAATGCATGCTGTGCTGCAATTGCCCCATCATTTGTTGCGGTAACAACCTGACGCAGGTTTTTATGAATGACATCCCCTGCTCCATAAATACCTTTTACTTTTGTTTCACAGTTTTCATCGACTGTCATATATCCATATGTATCTAAAACATCCAATCCTTCAAGGAACGAAGTTGCTGGATCTAAACCTATATATGGGAAAATACCATGTGTTTCTACTGTCATTTCTTCTTTTGTATCAACATTTTGAAGAACAATTCCAGTTACACGATTTCCATCATCTATTACACGAAGTGGTACATGTTTTCGAATAACTTCAATCTTTTCATTTTCTTCTACTGCTTTCTGTACAATTTCATCTGCTCTGAATACATCACGTCGAATAACAACATATACCTTGCTGGCAATTTCACTTAAATACAAGGCTTCTTCCAATGCGGAGTTTCCTCCGCCAATGACTACAATTTCCTGATTTCTAAAGAATGCTCCATCACATACTGCACAATAAGAAACACCGCGTCCAACATTCTCTTCTTCGCCTGGAATATTCATCATACGCTCTTTTGTACCTGTTGCTACAATTACTGCTTTCGCTTTATACTCTGTACCATCCTCACAAATAATTGTTTTATACTCTTCTCCATCTTCTACTTTCACAACATTTCCATACAAGTATTCTGCACCAAAGTGAGTAGAATGCTCAAACATATCATTCGCAAGCTTTGCGCCATTGGTACCTTTAATTCCTGGCCAGTTGCTGATTTCATATGTTTTAATCAGTTTCCCTCCAGGTGCTCCCATTTCTAACATTGCTGTTTTAAGTCCAGCTCGACTTGCATAAATTGCTGCTGTCATTCCTGCAGGCCCTGCTCCAATAATAACTAAATCGTAGTGTCGCTCCATTCTTTATCCTCCTTTACAAGAGTTATTAACTCTTTCATATCTTGAATCAATGCACATGGCTTTTCTTTTTCCATTTCTTCTTTTCGGCTTTCCTCTAATACAAACGCTACGGAAAAAGCAGCCATATTTTTACATGCCTGAATATCCGTTGGAGAATCCCCAACATAAATTACATTATCATGTGGAACATGCAGTTTTTCACATGCCTCTAAAATTCCTTGTGGACTTGGCTTGGATTCACTGATTTCTTCTCCTCCAAGAATAACTTCAAAATAATCTTCAAGTTTAAAACATTGAAGTCCCATTCTTACAATATCACTTAACTTATTTGACATAACCGCTAAAGGATAGCCATTCTCTTTTAAATACTTTAACGTTTGTTCCACATTAGGTACTTCTCTTATATATTCATCATGATGCGCATGGTTAAATTCACGATAATATGCAATTATTTCATCAATCTGACTTTCATCAAAATAACGTAAAAAAGAATTTTTTAAACTTGGTCCCAAAAAAGATTTTAATTCTTCTTCACTTAAATGATAACCAGGTTTATATTTTTCAAAAGTATGAATAAATGATTTATAAATTAATTCTTTTGTATCTACAAGTGTTCCATCCAAGTCAAAGATAACGGCTGGTTTCTGCTTTTTAAACGGCCATACATTTTTAAACAAACGATGCCATACTCCCAAAATACCAAGCACACCAGCTAAAACAAGCAGCAGTGACAGCATTTGTGAGACACGAATATTTCCAATCATTAAAGAATCACTTCGTAATCCTTCCACAAAGAAACGTACCATCCCATACCATGATAAATATGCAAACATCAAATCGCCACGTTTTTTTCTTCCATATTTTTTATATACAAATGTAATCAGAATAAAACCTATGATGTTTCCAATACTTTCATATAAAAAGGTAGGCTGACGAAAATATCCATCAATGTACATATTATCTCGAATAAAAGCCGGCCAATGAGCATAATAATCAGCACTAACAATACCGCCATATGCTTCCTGATTCATAAAATTTCCCCATCTTCCAATTGCCTGTGCAAGCATCAAATTAGGAAAGATGGCATCTGCCATACGTAAGATATCAATACGATAATGACGGAAATAAAAGATTCCAAAAATCGTACCTGCAATAATACCGCCATAAATCGCAAGTCCCCCATTCCATATATAAAGTATAGAAATAGGATCTGCCGCATATTGTTCCCACTCAAAGATTACATAATAAATTCTTGCCCCAAGAATTCCAATTGGCAATAACAATAAGAAGAAATTTTCAAAAATTTCATCTTTATATCCCCATTTTCTAACTTGGCGAAGAGTTAAATAATAAGCTAAAAATGCGCCTGTCAAAATAATGATCGCATACCATGTGATTTGAAAGTTTCCAATTTTGATAAATGTGCTCATATCTGGAAAAAACTGCATAGAATTCCTCCTTATTCACTTTCTGTCTGATTTTTCGCAATGTAGCTTAATACACGCTGTTCAAATTCTTTGGCACTATCTAAGCCCATTTCACTCAGCATAAAATTAGTAACTGCAGATTCAATGATAACTGCCATAGAACGTCCTTCTCTAACTGGAAGAATAATTTTAGGTATCTCAAGTCCTAAAATATTCTCATGTTTTTTCTCTTCAATTCCTACACGATCATAATCCTTATCTTTATCCCATGCCTGCAAAACGACTTCAAAATTTATTTCCGCTTTTGACAGCACAGAAGATACCCCAAACATTCGTGCAACATTGATAACACCAATTCCGCGAATTTCCAGCATATCCCGTAACAATTCCGGTGCCTTACCAATAATTTTATTATGAATACGATAACAATCTACACGATCATCTGCCACCAGCAAATGTCCTCTTTTGATTAGTTCTAAAGCTATTTCACTTTTCCCCATACCGCTTTCTCCACGAATCAAAACTCCTTTTCCATAAATAGAAAGAAGTCCGCCATGAAGACTTTCATTTTCTGCCAGCTCTTCATCTAAAAATGCCACAATATTCACAATTAAACGATAAGTTGGAGATGAGGATAAGAAAACAGGAAAGTTTTTACGTTTAGCAATTCTGCGTAAAATTTCAGGACATTTGTGATCTTTTGTAATAATAATTGCCGGTGTTTCTTCTCCAGTCAAAAAATCAAAAGACTTTCTTTGCTTTGCCTGGCTCATCGTTTCAATATACGCAATTTCTTTATCTCCTAAAATGACTAGACGTTTTCTTTGACTGCTTTCAAAAAAACCAGCTAATTCTAAACCAGGACGATTTGTATCCGCAATGGAAATACGTCTTTTTAAAGATTCTTTATCTCCTGTTATTTGTTCAATATCAAAAGCCTTTGTCAGTTTTTCAACCGCAACACTACGCTCTGCTTCCATATTTTCACCCTTTCTCTAATACTTTTTTCAAGTATTTTCCGGTATAGCTTTCCTCTACCTGTGCAATTTGCTCCGGTGTTCCACATGCAATGATGTTTCCACCCTCATCTCCACCTTCCGCTCCTATATCAATAACATAATCTGCACATTTAATAACATCCAGATTATGCTCGATGACAAGCACGCTATCTCCATTATCCACAATACGCTGCAATACCTCTATTAGTTTTTTAACGTCATGTGTATGTAAACCTGTTGTTGGCTCATCAAGTACAAACAGGGTTTTTCCTGTCGCTTTTCTTTGCAGTTCACTGGCTAATTTTACACGCTGTGCTTCCCCACCTGAAAGGCTGGTAGCACTTTGTCCTAGTTTTATATAATCCAGTCCAACATCTTTTAACGTCTGCAGCTTATGTTTAATTTTGTGCAAGCTAGAGAAGAATTCCAATGCCTCTTCCACGCTCATTTCCAAAACATCATAAATATTTTTCCCTTTATAGGTAACCTGCAGAGTTTCATCATTATAACGTTTTCCACCACATTCTTCACAAGGTACATATACATCTGGTAAAAAGTGCATCGAAATACGAAGTATTCCATCTCCCTGACAGGCTTCACATCGTCCTCCTTTTACATTAAAAGAAAAACGTCCCTTTTCATAACCACGCATTTTTGCTTCTGGTGTCTGCGCAAACAATTCTCGTATATCATCAAACACACCTGTATAGGTTGCAGGATTGCTTCGAGGGGTACGCCCAATTGGATCCTGTGAAATATCAATAATTTTATCAATATTTTCAATGCCTTTAATTTTCTTGCATTTTCCAGGTTTCATTCGAGTTCTTCCTAGCGCATGCATGATTCCCTTGCTTAAGACTTCATTCACTAAAGAAGATTTTCCAGAACCGCTGACACCGGTAACCACCGTAAAGGTACCTAATGGAAGTTTCACACTGACATTTTTTAGATTATTTTCACTTGCCCCAACAACTTCCAGTTTTTTTCCATTTCCTTTTCTTCTCTTCTTTGGAACTTCAATTTTTAATTTTCCACTTAAATACTGTCCTGTTAAAGAATTTGGATTTGCCATAACTTCTTCAGGTGTTCCTGCTGCCACAACATTTCCACCATGAATACCAGCCCCAGGACCAATATCCACAATATAATCGCTTGCCAGCATAGTATCTTCATCATGTTCTACAACAATCAAAGAATTTCCTAAATCACGCATATCTTTCAAAGTTTTAATCAAGCGATCATTATCTCTTTGATGAAGACCAATACTAGGTTCATCCAACACATATAAAACACCACTTAAATGAGAACCAATCTGTGTAGCTAGACGTATACGCTGTGCCTCTCCACCAGATAATGTTCCTGCCAGACGATCCAATGTTAAATACCCAAGACCAACATTATGCAGAAAACTTAAACGCTCACGGATTTCTTTTAAAATCAAACGAGCAATATCTTCTTCCTGCTTGCTAAGCTTTAACTCCTGCATAAAGGCTACGGCCTGCTTAACAGACATCGTTGTCCATTCATAAATATTCAAGCCTCCTACACGCACACTTAAAGCCTGTTCATTCAAACGTTTTCCACCACATTTTGGACATGGTGCTTCCGCTAAAAACGTACCATACCATTCTCTTGCGCTGGAAGAAGTTGTTTCCATATAACGTCGTTCAATTAAAGTACAAACACCTTCTATAAATTCACTTTTTTTCATTTGCGTTCCACTTCGAGAATGCAGTTTATAATCAATGATATCTTTAGAACCGTATAATACATATTCCAGTTCTTTTTTTGTAAAATCTTTAATTGGTTTATGTACATCAATATCATAATAATCTAGTAACGCCGCAAACTTCTGCCACTCCAGATTCTCTGTACCATATATATTTTTATAATATATAATACCACCTTCCGCAATAGATTTGCTTTTGTCCGGTATCAAATAATCCACATCTACTTTCTGTGTAATTCCTAATCCTTTACATGCATCACACGCTCCAAAAGGAGCATTGAAAGAAAACAGTCTAGGTTCTAATTTAGGAACAGAAAAACCGCAGTATTTACAAGAATAATTGCTGGAAAATAAAATTTCTTCCTCATTATACGCAACCACTGCCAATCCATCACTTAATTTTAAAGCCGTTTCCAGTGAGTCGTGCAAGCGGGAACGATCATTTCCCTTAACGATACGATCCACTACCACATCGATATCATGTTTTTTGTTTTTCTCTAATGCATCTACTTCTTCCAAAAGACGCATTTCTCCATCAATGCGTACACGGATATAGCCTTCTTTGGTTAGCTTTTCCAAAAAGTCTTTATGCGTTCCTTTTTTCGCTTTTATAACAGGAGATAAAATCGTTAAACGTGTTTTATCTTCCAGTTCCATAATTCGATCTACCATCTGCTTAATGGTTTGAGAAGTAATCGGTTCATTATGTGTTGGACAATAAGGAACTCCAATACGTGCATATAATAAACGAAGATAATCATATATTTCCGTTACCGTTCCTACTGTAGACCTTGGATTGTTGCTGGTAGTTTTCTGGTCAATGGAAATTGCAGGAGATAATCCTTCAATAGAATCCACATCTGGTTTCTCACTGTTTCCTAAGAATTGACGAGCATATGCACTTAAAGATTCTACGTAGCGACGCTGTCCTTCTGCATATATCGTATCAAACGCAAGAGATGTTTTCCCAGATCCGCTTACCCCGGTCATTATGACAAACTTATCTCTTGGTATTTTTAAATCTATATTTTTCAGGTTATTTTCTCGTGCCCCTTTAATATCAATATAGTCATGGTTCATGATAACACCTCCAAAACATTCTTCTATATTATACATTAGTATTCCTAAAAAGTCTGTTTTTTACCCATCATAAAAATTTTTTTCTTTTTTTGAAAGGTTTTTACCTCTAGCTGCGTGTTATAAGTGAAAAGGAGATGATTTCTATGAAAAAAGCAACAAAAATTTTATTTAGCACAGCATTAACAGCAGGGATGTTATTCACAGGTGTCCAATTATGGAATTTGCAGGCACAAGAAGAGACATCAGAGGCAAATACAGGCATAACGCTGCAGGAAGCAGCTGCAACCACGACTGCCAAACAAAACGGTGATCTTCTAAGAAAAAGAGATGGCTCCTGCCTAGATGAAAACAATACTGCCAGCAATCCTAACTGTGATGGTACACAGCAGGGCAAACAATATTCTTATCAAAATGCAGCAGACACTAACACTGCTCAAAATGGCAATCGTCTAAGAAAAAGAGATGGCTCCTGCCTAGATGGAAATAATACTGCCAACAATCCTAACTGCGATGGTACGCAGCAGGGTAAACAAAATTCTTTTCAAAACACAAAAGACACTAACACTGCTCAAAATGGTAATCGTCTGAGAAAAAAAGATGGTTCCTGTCTAGATGGAAATAATACTGTCAATAATCCTAATGGTAATGGTAATGGTATGCGTCAAAGAAAACAAGATGGCAGCGGCAACAATCCAAATTGCCCAAGAAAGAACATGTAAAAAAATTGTCTTGTATACAGCTATCATAGTATAATACAGGCAGTTATGAGGAAGATGTATGAAGAGTGAAGAAGAAATGACGTATGCCATTCATCAATATGGCGATCTTGTACAAAAAATCTGCTGTCTGCATAAAAAACAAAAATCTGATATTGACGATATTTTTCAGACAGTATTTTTAAAATATGCGCAGGCAAAAGATTTTAATGATAGAGAACATGAAAAAGCATGGATTGTAAAAGTTACCATGAATGCCTGTAAAAGCACATACAGGGACTGGTTTCATAAGCATGCTTCTTTAAGTGATGTTATAGAAACCTATGGCATTTCCCAGGAAAACACATCTTATATGCTTGATGCTCTCTACAAACTTAATGAAAACTACCGCAAGGTAATTTATCTGCACTATTATGAAGGATATAAAATAAAAGAAATTGCAGATATTCTTCACAAAAAAGAAAACACCATCCACACCTGGTTAAAACGTGCAAAAGATGAACTTAAGGATTTATTAGGAGGTGATCTTGATGCATTTCGATGAATTCAATGATATTCATGCCAGTGAGGAAACTAAAAATAAGACATTGGCATATGTTATGCGCAAACAAAAAAAACACCCCTATCAAAAGCCAGCACTTGCACTTCTCATTACTTCATGTCTTCTTTTACTATTTATCTTTCCTTCCTTTCTTACAAGGCAGTCTGTTAAAAACAATCCCGTATCGTCTTTAGATTCCATATCTTATATCAGTGTTGACATTAACCCCAGCATGGAGTGGGCAGTCAATGAAAAAAATATCATTATTGATGTCACATCCTATAATGAAGATGTCAAAAACTTATCTTTTGTAACATCTTTAAAAGGGAAAACATTAATGGAAGGTATGAATTTAATGATGCAGGATACTGCTTTTCAAGAATATATGAAAGAAGGCTTTTTAGAAATTGGAATATACAGTGAACAGAAACAGCAGGAAAACAAATTAGAAAAGCAGATCAATGACTTTCTTGAAGAACGACTTTCTTCTTCAAAATATCACTGTTCCTGCCCAAATAAAGATACTTTTGAACGCTCTAGAGAACAGAAAATCTCTTTTGGAAAATACAGTGTTATACAAGAAATTCTGCTGTATGATTCCACCTACAGTGAAACAGAGTTAAAAAGTAAAAGTATGAGAGAACTATACGATATTTTAGCCTTATATGATGAAGATACTTCCTCAAAAGGAAAACATCATGGAAAACAGAAAGGAAAACATCACAAACAGCAATCCGTACAAAAAAGGTAAAATATTTCTAAAAATCCCTTTATAAACAAACACTGCATACAGATGCAAACATACATCTTTCTATGCAGTGTTTTTATTTACTTTACCATTTTAAAATACTGAACTGCCTGACATCCAATACCTGTATGCACTCCTACAACACTTACCAGTTTAATAATCTGATGTTTTGCGTCAGGAAATGCTTCTTTTATTTTACTCATATAATAACATGCTTCTTCTATATCATCTGCATGTGCTACTGTAATCATATAATCTTTATTGACATGTTCATCTTTCATTCGCTGAATGACCTTATCCATAGCCTTATGCATTGTACGAACCTTGTCCGCAACATCAATTTTTCCAGAAGTATTTTTGTTAATCATTAAAATCGGTTTGATTTTTAATAATCCTCCCAAGGTAGCTGCCAGTGGTGTTAACCTTCCACCACGTTTTAAATGATGCAAATCATTTGGCAGCAAATACGTATTTGTAGAATCAACGACAGATTCCAATACTGCTTTTATTTCAGAAATTGATTTTCCTTTTTCATGCAAGTCTTTCGCAAGATGAATCATATAATCCTGAACAACAGCCGTCACATTACAATCTACATAATCAAAAAGAATTCCTACCGTTTTCGCGCACATTTGCATAGCATTAATTGTGCCGCTTAATCCTGTACAAATAGGAACTGCGAAAATTTGTTCATATCCTTCATTTTTCAGATGTTCAAACAATGCTTCAATTTTTCCTAAAGAAGGAAGCGATGTAGAAAGCATGACTCCATCTCTCATCAGTCTATACATTTCTTCAATTCCTAACTCTTCTAAATCCTGATAGTTTGTATTATCATAACTTACCTGTAAAGGTACACTGAAGATTCCATCCTGTTTTAATTCAGATACTGTTTTTCCAGTTCCACTATCTGTAACAAAAGCTACTTTCATACACTTTTCCTCCTATATTACATTTATATTATACCGCATATTCTAAAAGAAAAAAAGAGATACTCTTCACTAGTGTTAGACAACACAATGTCTTATATCCCCTTTTTAAATTTTTATATCTCTATTTTTTTGATATATTGAATACCTAAACATCCAAGACCTGTGTGTGATGATATAACAGCACTAATCAAGCCGCAGTATACATCATTATTTGCGAAACTATCTTTCAGCATTTCTTTCAGTTTGTTTCCTTCTTCTGGTACGCCGCTATGCAAAACAAACAACTGATAATTTTCATCCAGATTTGCTTCTGAAAAAGTAGAAACTGCTTTGCTCATTGCCTTAGACATTGTTCTTACTTTATCAAAAACATCAATTTTTCCTTCGCTGTCTTCATTAAGTTTTAAAACAGGTTTAATTTTCAATAAACCACCTAAAGCGGCAGCCAAAGGAGTTAATCTTCCCCCACGTTTTAAATGTTGAAGATCATCTGGAATAATTAGCGTATCACTATGCTCTACACACACATTTAAACGCTGAACGATTTCATCTGCATCATATCCCTTATCTGCTAATGCTTTTGCACTATCTGCCAAATAACGCTGAATCATACAAGTACTGTAACAGTTAATGATACGCAAATCTACATCATGACGATTTGCCGCCGCCTGCATAACACTGCTTGTGGATGATAATCCGGCAGTTAAAGGAACTGCAATAACAGCTTCATACCCTTCTTCTTTTAATTTCTCAAACAACTCTTCAATACGTCCCATAGGAGGCATAGAAGTTGTTGGCATTTCCCCATTTCTAAGCATTTCATATAATTCTTCTGTATAAAGATCCACTCCATCTAAATACATCTTATCTTTCACAATAACCTGCAAAGGCAAAAAGAATAACCCATTCTCTTGTGCTTCTTTTGCAGTATATCCACTTCCACTATCTGTAACAACAGCAATTTTCATTATCTTTCCTCCTTCTTATTGTTTTGGCACAGAGATTGCTCTGTGAAGAAGATTCTTGTTCATTATATCAAAAATGCTTTGAATGTCAAATATATTTGTTTAATCTATACTCTTTATGAGTATTTATGGCATGCGACAATAACACTAAAAGGTGCGATCGTTAAATGCCTGCAGCCAGATTCTTCAATTTTCTTATTATAATAAATCAATGTTTGATCCTGATCGAATTCATAATGGAAAGTCCCATTTGTAGGGTTAAAGAAAATTGTTAAAACTTCTTCACTGTCTTTACATTGATACAGCAATACCTGCTGTTCAATACTGGAAAAACGAACATTTTCTTCAACTTCTTCTTTTTCTGCATAACGTAAGCATGCATGATTCTTTCGTATTTCTATTAAATCTTTTGTACAATCCACAATATCCTGATACTGATTTCTTCTTTCATAATCAAGCTTATTTACATCGTCACTTTCCTCATACGTATTGGACAACCCATGTTTGCTGCGTGCAAATTCCTGACCACTATGTAAAAACGGAATTCCTTGCGCAAACATTACAGCTGCAATCATCATTTTATGACGCGCAATGCGTATTTCTTTGCTATCTTCTTTACAACATTCTTTCAGCTTATCCCAGCTTGTCATATTATCATGGCATTCTACATAATTAACTGCATTTCTTGGATTGGCAAACATAGGATCCATTCCTTCATGAGTACAGCTTCCACTCATAACATTTTTCATGATATCAATCAAATAAACAGCCCCACTGCAATATCCCTTTACATTTACTTCATGTGCTCCGGTTCTACCCTTTACAACATCACGAAAACGATCAGAAAAATGAGCAACCTCATTCATTTTAAAACTGTTTACAATACTTGCTCTTTCTCGGTAATCTAAAAAACTTGGCATATCCCAGCCTTCTCCATAAACCATAAAATTCGGATTTAAAGCTTTGCACTTTTGTTGTATTTCATTCATCAGATGATAATCTAGAATTCCCATCAAATCAAAGCGAAGTCCATCAATATGATAGGTTTTCACTAGATAAATACAAGTATCCACAATATATTTTGCACACATCTTACGTTTGCTGTCTATATCATTTCCACACCACGTACCATTAGAAAAATCCCCTTGTTCATTCATTTGGAAATAATAATTAGGCACTGTATTTTCAAAAAAGTGGGTTTCCTTATCATATACATGATTAAATACAACATCAAGATTTACACGAATTCCTGCTTTATGACATTCCTCCACAAGATTGACCAGCCCAAAAATTCGATCATATGGATTTTGCGGAGCTATGGAAAAACTTCCTTCCGGTACACGATATTGTATTGGATCATATCCCCAGTTATAATGCAATTCTGGATAAATCTCATTCACAGAACCAAAATCCATAACCGGCATCAGCTGCACATGTGTAATGCCTAATGATTTTAAATATGAAAATCCTGTACACTTCTCTTTTGTATATTCATTTTCCTCTACAAATCCATTAAAAGTTCCTCTATGTAGTATTCCTGTACTCTTTTGACTTGTAAAATCACGTACACTGACTTCATATATAATCGCATCACATGCTGTTTTCATTTCTGGTAAAGGATAATCTTTTACCTTTATTTTTCTCATATCAATTACAGCTGATCTTCGAGAATTTTCTATTGATGCATTTCCATAAGGGTCAATTGTTTCTTTCCATTCTCCATTTACTCTGACAAAATATACATAAGTTGCATTTTCCAGATTTTCTAATACAGAATAGCGAAATACTCCTTTTTCTGTTCTTTGCATTTCATACGTATATGTTACATTGTTTTTCGCAATTTCCAATTTTACACGACTTGCACAAGGTGCCCATAAGGCAAAAGATGTATACTTGTTGTTATAAGTGTATCCTAAATCAGCACCATCATAGTAAAACATGTCATCAAAGCGCTGCGTTTTCACAATAGCGCTGTATTGTAAAATGACAGCACGTGCATGTTGATGTACAACATAGTATTCTTTTCCAATTTCCAATTCTTCATTTAACAATAGAGTATACTTTGTATAATTATTTTGTGTTGTTTCTACAGATTGTATAAGAAGATTATATATATTTCCATCGTCATCTTTTACATAAAAGCGATTGCTGCTTCCACCATAACTGTTTCTAGATAGATACACTACAATTTTATCAAAATCGTCAAGATAAGCTTCATAATATGTTTGCTGTCGCATCTTTCATCACCTAGTCTAATTATATCAAACTTTCTTTATAAAAAAACCTCAAGACACGAATATTCGTGCCTTGAAATTATCTATTACATTTTTACAGATTCAATATTCCAAATCTCTTTTGCATATTCTTCAATCGTACGGTCACTTGAGAAATATCCTGACTGTGCAATATTTACCAGGCACATTCTAGCCCATCCTTTTCTATCTTTATAACGTTCTTCTACACGATTTTGTGCATGTACATATGCTTCAAAATCAGCTAACAGAAGATATTCATCATTTTTAAACATTAGTTCGTTATAAATCAATTTAAAATCTTTTGGATCAGATGAGAACGTATTATCAATCAAACTGTTTACCACACGTTTGATTTCAGGATTCTGATGATATTTTTTCCATACATCGTATGAATTTTCACGATGTATCAAGGCTACATCATCTGCACGAAGTCCAAAGATTTCCGCATTCTCCATACCGACACGTTCTACGATTTCCACATTGGCACCATCCATTGTACCAAGAGTAATCGCACCATTCATCATAAATTTCATATTACCAGTTCCACTTGCTTCTTTACCTGCAGTAGAAATCTGTTCTGAAACATCTGCCGCATTCATCAAAATTTCCGCAATAGAAACACCATAATTTGGTATAAAGACAACTTTCATGAATGGTGAAACATCGCTATCGTTATTAACTTTATCTGCAACACAATGAATTAGTTTAATAACTTCTTTCGCAAACGTATAAGATGGCGCTGCTTTAGCCGCAAAGATGAAGGTTCTTGGATAAATTCTATAAGATGGATCTTCTTTCATTTTGAAATACAAATGCATAATATTCATAATATTTAATAATTGACGTTTATATGCATGAAGTCTTTTTGCCTGTACATCAAAAATAGAATTAACATCAATATCAATATTTAATGTATCCTTAATATATTTCGCAAGAATTTTCTTACGTTCCATCTTCACTTCCATAAATTCTTTCTGTAAATCTTCATTATCTACATACTTCATTAAATTTTCTAACTTTTCAGGATGTTTTTTAAAGTCAGAATCAATTGTTTTTTCCAGCAATTTTGTTAACTGAGGATTAGAGTATAAAAGCCATCTGCGATGTGTAATACCATTTGTTTTATTATTGAATTTAGATGGATAAATTTCATAGAAGTTTTTTAAAACATCATTCTTTAAAATTTCTGTATGCAATGCCGCAACTCCATTTACACTGTGAGAACCAACGATTGCTAAATTCGCCATATGCACTTGACCGTCTTTTAAAATGGCACATTCATTTATTAAATCAGTGCGTCCAAATTCATGAGACAATGCATATTTAAAGCGACGATCTATTTCTTCTATGATCATATACACACGTGGCAATAATTCTTGTACATATTGAATTGGCCATTTTTCAAGTGCTTCACTTAATACGGTATGATTTGTATATGCCATTGTTTTCTTCGTAATATTCCAAGCTTCATCCCATTCCATTTTGTATTCATCTAGTAAAATACGCATTAATTCTGGAATACATAATACAGGATGTGTGTCATTTAACTGAATGGCATTTTTCTCTGCAAAATTGCTTAATGTTCCATATGTCTCCATATGTGTTTTTATAATATTGTTTAATCCAGCCGCAACAAAGAAGTATTCTTGTTTTAAACGTAATTTTTTTCCATGTTCCGTAGAATCGTCGGGATATACATTACGACATATTTCACGTACTTCGTTAACATATTCGTTTAAACTTGCTGCATCACACGCATCATCTGCGACCTCTGCACTCCATAAACGAAGCGTATTTGTAACTTTTGTATCATATCCAACAATAGGTACATCATAAGGCACTGCACGAACAACAAGAATTGGATAGTGATTAACGACAGCTTTTCCATCTTCCCCCATCCACATATCTACATGTCCGCCAAATTTTACATCGACTGCATGTTTAGGTTTACGAACTTCCCAGACATTCCCTAAAGATAGCCATTGATCAGGAACTTCTACCTGTTCATTATTTACAATTTTTTGTTTAAACAATCCATATTCATATCGAATACAGTTTCCATTTCCCGGTAAATTTAAAGAAGCTAGCGAATCAAGGAAACAAGCAGCCAATCTTCCTAAGCCTCCATTTCCAAGTCCTGCATCACTTTCTAAATCTTCCAATTCATTTAGATCAATACCTAGTTCAGCAAGTCCTTCTTTCACTACATCATAAACTCCTAAGTTCATTAAATTATTTGTTAATAGTCGTCCCATTAGGAATTCCATAGAGAAATAATACATTTGTTTACTTTTTGATTCAGCAACAGCATTTTTACTATCACTCCAGTTTATACTGGCATAATCTCTAACCATTTCTCCTAATGTCATATATTTTTCTGTAATATGAGCCTGTTCCAAAGGGCGACCGTAGCGTTCAACAATCCTTCTTTTAAAATCTTCTTTGAATTGTTCTTTAATTTCTAATGTATTTGCCATTGGTATGTTACCTCCTATCGCAACACTTTCATTTTACTCTTGTTTATAACCATTTGCAAATTCATTTACTAAATTCATAAACTATCTTATATAGTATATGCTCCTTATGTTGCTTTGTTTTTAATGGTTATCCAAGAATGGTTAGGGTTAGGGGTTTACCCAAGATTACTTGGGGCAAGGAACTTACCTGCCCTTTTTTTGTTCCAAACTTTTTGGGGTTTCGTATTATACTATGATCGAAAGGATAATAACAGGCATTAAAAAAAGCAGTTACCATATTTTCTCACCCCGGCAACCGCTTTTCTGTGGCCCTGTTCGGTACCACTCATGTTACATCTATATTGTAATCACAATGAACAATTTAATCAACGCTCATATGACAATTTAATCAATAAATTTAATATTACGATCCATACCATGGAATGTCCTCGTTGTCATGCGAAGGGTTCTTTGATTTTTTATGGACATCGTGTTCGTAAATTTATCTTTGTGACTCGCACTGTTTTGATCAATGCCCAGCGATGTCGGTGTAAAGAATGTGGTGCTATTCATATCATTCTTCCTTCTTTTGTAGTTCCAGGATTCAATCATGTCTATTTATCCATCCGAAAGGTTTTGAATAAAGAGCCTGACCGATCATTAGAAGATTCTTATTTCTACAGATTCATCAAAAGTTTTTTCCCACCTTTTCCAAAATCTTCAGAAGATTCGGATTATCTTGCCTTCTTACGCCGGAGCTCGCTTTTTCGAAAATTCGGTTCTTATGCATTTTTAAGTCGATAAAAACAGCGACCAACCCGATATGTATATCCAGATATGCCTGCTTCGCTTATAGTTAAGGTGTACGAAGACTTGCTTTATCAGGAGGTGACACAATATGCAAGACTTTATCAATTGCGAAGCTTCTATTTGCACAATCTTCAATCTGGATTCATCGATTTTAGAATCCTGTTCCTGTATTAGACGAAATGAACAGACGATCATCGATGTAAAGCTTTTAGATTCTCGACCAGCTTGTCCTGAATGTGGAAATCCCATCACGAAGATCAAGGGATATGTGACCAAGACAATCCAGCACTCGTTACTGGCCGATAAAAAATGTGTTCTTCAATACCATGCCAGGCGATATATCTGCCCAATATGCCACAAAACGTTCTATGAATACAATCCTTTCGTCTTCCAGAACATGAAGATTTCTTCAGATCTGATGCTTCAGATCCTCAAGGACTTGCAAGAACCTGGCGAAACCTTTACCCACGCAGCTAAGAGATATCATATTTCTCCAACTTCTGTTTCATCGATCTTCGATTCGGTTGTTTCGATTCCAAGGGCAAAACTGCCAGAAATCATGTGCACAGATGAAAACTATGCCTTTCATTCCAAAACACAAAACAGTAAGTACATCTGTCTTTTGATCGATCAGACCAATGGGCAGCCAATCGATATCTTGCCTAGTCGACGATATGAATATTTAGATAAATACTTCTCAAATATACCAAAATATGAAATAGATCAGGTCCATATCATGATTACGGATATGTACGAACCATACCGCAGGATTATTAAAAAACATTTCAAAAATGCGATTCATGTGGTCGACCATTATCATGTTTCACAGGAACTGCACCGCAGAGTGGACAGGGTTCGCTTAAGGATCATGAACCCCCTGCGATGCATCAACACATCGAAACGCACCCAGGAACAAGAAGAAAACTATTATCTGTTAAAACACAAGAACGGACTCCTGTTCAAGCACTTTACAAGATCTAAAGGCGCCGATGGAAAACCACTGGTACTATGTCAAGAATTCGGACACATTTAATTGATACATTTTTTATTTTTAAAACTTCGTTCGTAATTGTTAGGAGATTCATAGTCACAATGACTGTGAATCCTAACTGTATTGTAAAATGTTTCGATATATTCAAATACCATTTGGTATGCCATTTGATAATCAATGATCTTTTTTCTATTCAGCCACTCTCTTTTAATTAGAGAATGAAACGATTCTATGCATGCATTGTCCCATGGATTTCCCTTTGCTGAATAGCTGCGCTTCATTCCTGCCGTCAATTCCTGATACCATTTTGAAACGAACTGCACTCCTCTGTCACTGTGGATGACAACTGGTTTTTCCATATTTCTTCTTTCTTTTGCTTTTTCCAAACACTCTAACACATCTTTTACTTCCATCGTCCTGCTCAGTTTCCAGCTTATGATCTTACGCGAATACAGATCCATGATACTTGTCAAATAGACAAAACCTTCTTCCTGCGTCCATATATATGTGATATCAGTACACCATGCTGCATTTGGTTCATCTGGTTGAAAATCTCTTTTTAGTATATTGGCCAGAGTCGTTGAA
Organism: Amedibacterium intestinale; assembly: GCF_010537335.1. NCBI lineage: Bacteria > Bacillati > Bacillota > Erysipelotrichia > Erysipelotrichales > Erysipelotrichaceae > Amedibacterium > Amedibacterium intestinale. The sequence goes on along the minus strand of NZ_AP019711.1, from coordinate 21,777 downwards.
TAATCACAGTCTCTCGTCGTTTTTGTTCGATGCTTGATATATTGGGCTTTAATGCCGTTTTCGCGCATATATTTTCCTACTGTACGCTCTGAAATCACTTCTCCCTGTTTTCTTAATTCACGAGTGATTTTAGGTGCACCATAATTTTCATATGACTTTTTATGGACTTCTTTTATCTTTTCTATAACACGTTCCTTTCGTTTTGCAGTTTTGCTTTTATCTCGTCTTTTCCAGTCATAATATCCAGATTTTGAAATGCCTAATTTTTCAAGCACACCGGAAACAGAAAATTCTCTTTGCTTTTCTGCGGCATCTTCCACTTGTTCATATACAGCAGAGGTTAATCTCCCAGTATGCCTATTGCCTTTTTTAAGATTTCAAGGGCATCCTTCGTATCACGCAATTCACGTCTCAGGCGTGCAATTTCCTTAGCTTCATCAGATTCGAAATTACCCGTTCCTCTCATTTCTACAGAACCGTTTTCTGATTTTTTTGATTCGCTTATCCATCTGGATAAGGTGCTTCTTCCTACTCCTAAGTTTGCAGCACATTCTTTCATAGTAAGGTTTGTATGTTGTTGTACATATCGTACAGCGTTGCTTCTAAAATCGTTATCAAATACTGGTTTCTTTTTTGCCATTTTTTACTCCTTATGTTACTTCTTTTACATGTATTATAATTGTATCAAAAACATGCATGTTTCTCTATTAGGACTGTCCAGTTTTTATTCTAACATCACACTTTTCGATATTTTAAGACCAAAAGAATATAATAAGGTTCTAAAACGATATATGAACCCATACGATTATGCCAATGCGCTTGTATCTATTCATCCGGATATAAACACGGCCTGGGAATTAAAGGATGAACTTACGGATTTCTATGTCTCGAACACACTTGAAACGGCACCTGCTGCTTTGAAAAAAGTCATTACCGATTTCAGAGAAAGCAATGTAGAAGAAATGGTCAAGTTTAGTTACACATTAGCCAACTGGCAAACCGAGATCATCAATTCTTTCTACATAGCCAAAACCGAATACAAGCTCTCGAGAAAGACAGGACAAATCACTGTCGGATATAAAAGGCTCAACAACGCACTGATGGAACGACTCAACGGAACCGTCAAGCTGATTACCAAGGCAGCCAACGGATATACCAATTGGGAACGATTCCGTAACCGATGCATGTTGGTCCTTGAAAAAGGCATAGAATTTGCGATCGACGAGAAAGACAAAAGCGTAAAGATGGTCGAAAAAAAGGAGCCCACCACCTAGGACAGGTGATGAGCCCTTTAGACCCTCTCAACGAAATAGGGTATATGCCGCCCCCAAGTAATCTCGAAGATCAAATTCAGCTAACCCCAACTATTTTTGGAGCACCTTTTTAATTCACATCATATACATCATGTCTTTCACGATAAAAAGACTACTGATAAGGTATGAAAAGTGTTTTATCAATAGTCTTTTATACATACTATACGGTTTTTTCATCTAATATTTCTTTTATTATATATCGAGGTCTTGCTTTTGTTTCACTATAGATTTTTCCAATATATTCTCCAACGATTCCAATAGATAAAAGCTGAATGCCTCCTAATACCCATATTGAACAAGATAAAAATGTCCATCCATCTACTGTATCCCCCATCAATTTTCTAATGATACAATAAAATGTTACTAAAATACTAACTACGAATATTATAATTCCTATCAAAGTTACAAATCGTATTGGCTTTATACTGAATGATGTGATTCCATCCCATGCAAAAGATAACATTTTCTTTAAAGGATATTTTGATTCTCCAGCAAATCGCTCATTTCTTTCATATTCTACGATACAAGAATCAAAACCAACTAACGGTACCAACCCACGTAAAAATAAATTTACTTCCTTAAATTGTGATAAAGCTTCTAGAGCACGTTTGCTCATTAATCTGTAATCTGCATGATTGTAAACGGAATTAACTCCCATTTTCTCCTGAAATCTATAAAATGCCAATGCTGTATTTCTTTTAAACCAAGTATCTTTAGCACGCGAACTGCGAACTCCATATACAACATCATATCCATCGTGATATTTTTCAATAAAACGGTCGATAACATGAATATCGTCTTGTAAATCAGCATCTAATGAAATCGTTACATCACTTAAATCTTTAGCTGTCATCAAACCAGCCAAAAGTGCATTTTGATGCCCGCGATTACGTGATAAATTTAATCCAGAAAACAAACTGTCTTTATTATGTAATTCTTTTATGATACTCCAAGTTTTATCTTTAGAACCATCATTAACAAACATAATTCGACTTTGATTTGAAATCGTTCCTTTACTTATCATAATTTCAATTTTTTCTTTTAATTGGCGTGCTGTTTCATGTAGTACTTCTTCTTCGTTATAACAAGGTATAACTAAATATAGAACCGTATTCATAATTTCCTCCTCTTATTGAAATCCCCAGCTATTCACATAACCTATCCATTTACCTTTATAGTAAGCTGAATAATACATACTTCCATCTGGTTTTGCTAATTGACGTTTTATGTCCAGTTTTTTATTTTTATACGGGTCATATCTCCAATATTTGGCAGGATTTGGAGTGTTAAATGTATCTTCATAAGTTCCCCATCCCTGATAAGTATCCTTAGTTACTGTATTTTTTAATGCATAGCTATTTACATAACCAACCCATTTCCCATTATAATACGCAGAATAATAGGTTGTATTTCCATCTTTAACCATTTGTCTAGTCAACAATAAGGCTTTTCCATTATACTTCGTCATTCTATTCATCCATACATCTCGATAGGGATCATAACTCCAATATTTTGAAGCATTAGGACTCTCGAATACTCTAGCTGCATGAAAACCAGAAAATTCTTTAGATGGAGCTGGATATGTGATTTCATTAGAGAAATTAGCATCACTGTGATACCAGGCACCATCAGTATAATAACTAGCTCGAACAACAAACCAATATTTTTTTCCTTTTATACCATCATCAAATGTGTAGTGTGTAGTATCTGGTGATAGATTGCTAATCCAATGCCATTCATCATTTGGAGATTCTTGATAATAAACACGATACTGCTGTGCATTTTCAACAGGACTCCACTTTAATTCAACCCCATTACTCACAATATCCGCAGAAAAGTTCTGTGGCTTTTCTAAGTGATAGTGCTTTTCCAAAGGTGATCCATTCACAAAAATAGAAGTTCCATCTGTAGTAACTTTTAAATTTCCATTCGTAGCTGTTGAATAAATATCTGAATAACTCAAATCTCTTCTTGTACGAATTCCTGGTAAAGAATAGTTATTCATTCCTGAATCACCATTCGTAGACACTAAGGAAATTGATGGATGGGCGGCATTAAATAATTCAATATTTCCAGAAGTTTTTGAACTTCCGCCTAAATTTCCAAGATTTAACATTCCATGATGAGGTAGTTTTAATACATCAACATCCAAAATATTTGTTACATTTAATAAATCCTTTAAATTATTATCACCGTTAAGTGCTCTTTCCTGTAGGTCAGAAAGAACATTTGGAGCGTTCTTTAATAATCGAAGCTGTCCTTCTCTTTGTAAATCTCCTGTAAATAAATAAGAAGTATTTTTATAATCTACACGAACTACCAAAGATTCATTATTAATTTCTTCTGTTCCTCTAGCTCCATCATTTTCTGAAGATGTTAAAAACAAAACACGTGCTTTATCATTTCCTTTTCCCAGCATGATATAATCTCCCGGTTGAGGATTGTTGCAGGAATAAAATGGATCAATAGCACCTTTTTCAAACAACATATCCCTTAAAATTGATTGATATGCGACAAAATATGAATTATCACTTAATGGCTGAGACCACCAAACTTTAGTATCTGCCCCTGCATATCTTTTGATAACTTGAATAAATCCACCAATATGATCATAATGTGGATGTGTAGCAATCATATGGTCTATTTCCTTAATACCTAAATTTTCTAAAAAATTGGTTACGGTATTGTTAGGATTTTCTTCAGCTAATCGTTTAACCTCTTCTTCAAAACGAGAACGCTCATCGTTACTAAGTTGACCGTTTTCCATTAAATATTTACTTAAAGCATTTGCTGAACCATTCCCTTTTTCTTCTTCTATAGTGGAATATCCTGCATCTATCAGCATATTTTCACCACCGCATTGTATCAGAATAGATTCCCCATTCCCGACACTGATGACATTTATCGAAAAATTACCATCCCCTTGTTCAGCATGTACCTTATCTGGAAATATGTTTTCAGAAAACAATACTCCCAACCCCATACATACAGATACTACAAAAATAAAAATCTTTTTCATACTACTTTACCTCCCCTTTCTTTGTTAAATTCAGTAACAAGCAAATTCCTGATGCAGCATATGGTACTAACATAAGAAAATACGTAATAGTATATTTTGAATTTGCTTCCCACAGCGTATGAAAGAAAAATCCTCCTAAAAAAATAACTGCAAATAAAATTACTGCGTAAGTATGACGCTTCCAACATATATAAATACCCAAAATCGCAAATAACAGAATAATCAAATGGTAAAAATTTGTATAAATTAAATATACTTTATTTAATTTCCCATAAAAAATCGTTTTTTGAAATGAAGAAATCGGTGTTTTTTTCATGTGAGGCCCATGATATGTAACCCATAAAGACTCAAACGTTGGCTCATTCCACTGCGAAATCGTTTTATCTCGATAAAACACAAGTGCTTTATTCGGATTGTCTTTAAAATAGTCTAGCCTCTGTGTAATATTTTTTTTACTTAATTCTGCTGTTTCTTCACTGTTATACTTTGCTTTTTTATAGCTTTTAAACATTGTTTTATTATACCATCCAGGTGCTTTTGGACCATTTTCCATTCCCATCGCCACCCATGCGATACTAGGAATTCCCTTTGAAATCTCCATTCCTGTTGCATTTTGATAATAGGATTTAATAAGTCTTCCTGGAATCATTTGTCCAATTAATAACAATACTATAATAACAACTGGTGCAATTTTTTTGTTTGCAATCATATCCATGACTAACATACATATAATAGCTATTAATATAATTAAATAATTGCTTTTAAGAGTAACAGCTAAAAGTAAAGGCAAAATAATTCCAAAGCTATACTTCATGTTATGGGTTTCCATATAACGAATCATAAAATAAAGCGATATGGTCGAAAATAAAAGTCCATAAATAGTACTATATATAAAAGAACAATAGAAAATCAAAGGAAGAAATAACGCTGAAAGAAGTAATGTAATTACTTCAACATGAGTACTTTTAAATACTCTTCCAGCAATATTCGCTACAAGTAATATTGTAATTATCAATGATACAACATTTAGAGCCTGTAAAAAAATGTAATTATGATTTCCAACAAAACTATATAAACATTGTAAAAACATCATAAAGTTTAATTGAAAAGGAAATTTCCCAAAATACCCATTTGGCGCAAGTTGACTATAATCGTTAACTGCAAATTCATCAATAGCTTGATCAATCATCAATCCATCTGCAAATGGAAGAGACTTATTTAGAAAAATCCACCCAATTCCTAATATAAAAACAAAAATCGAAACAAGTATTCTCCAACGTACTACATTAGGTTGCCATGTCTTTAATAAAGAGCCAAGACATATAATTCCAATTCCCAATAGTAATGCAGCTAAAATTAATAATGGGATATTGTCTTTTACATAAACAATAGTTTCAACTTTTAAAGGATCCAGTACACTGGTAGATAATAAGCTATAATATGTTAGGAATATAAGAATTATTCCGGTCAATCCTAGTACAAATTTCTTGCAAAATTGAACAAACTTTTCTTTATATAACATCATTATCCTATCTCCCTTACTTTCCTAAAAAAAACACGCTCTATTGGAAAAGATGAAATCTTATTAGTTAACCATACAAATGGTTTCGTACCTAGCACCCACACAAGAAATAATAAGAAAACCATAAAAATTATTAATTCCCATCTTTTATTTATATAATCATAAAGTGGAGTGGCTTTACTTATAATTTGATAAATAACACCATGAAAAATATATATACTCATCGTTCTCTTACCTAAGTAGCTGAAAAACCATTTTTTTCTAGGAACTATCATAGCAAAACAAAAAGTCATAAGATAAGCTAATCCATATGCAAATAAACGATATAAAGCATTTATTCCATATTTAGAATAAGGTGCACTTCCTTCTAACATTCCTTTTATTGAGGAAGTACCATACTGGTGCATATAAAAGAAAATAGTACATAGTATCAAGAAAGAAGCCACAATAATAATTGGTTTTTTCCATTTTAAAATACGATTAATATCTTCTAAAAAATAGCCGCTTAGAAAAAAAGGATAAAAGTAGAAAAAACGCGATAACGAGAAAGCTTTGTTAATTCCATCAACATATCCAATACCTAAAGATATCAAAATAGAAATAGGAATGAGCCATGAAGTTTTACCAATATAATTTGTTAAAACTCTCCAGCCAAACAAACACAAAAGATACCAAAGCGTGAATTTAGGGTATATAAAACTTAATGAATTAGATGAATGGGTAATAAATATATCCACAAAAATACATACAGCTTGCATTATTAAATAAGGAATCAATAAAGTCTTAATTGATTTAATGAAATCATATCTTTTAGAAAAATATCCTGAAATCAATACAAATGCTGCCATATAAAAAGCATTTGTAAAAACAGCAAAGGATAAAAAGTTTTGTGATACTCTTTGAAAAGGACCTGTAAAGTGTGTCATAACAACTAAAATAATTAGAAACACTTTACAATTATCAAGATAATAGTTTCTCTCTTTCATATTTAATTCTCCTAATACATTTATGATTCCATATCAATTTTGCTTTGTACCATATACAAATTCATGTATCAATTCTACAATACGATCAACACTCTTAGAATCATGATATTTAAAATAAACATTTTTGAAGTCTCTAACCATCTCTCTATCCCATCCATCAACATCAAGTATAGCCTTCAATAATTCATCTTCAGTAAAACAAACCTGTGCTGGAATTGTACTATAGTCAATATTTAAACCTAATGTTTTTCGATATTGTTCTAAATCAGGTACATACATTATCTCCTTACGTTCTAGAATTGAATAATCAAAAATTAAAGAAGAATAATCTGATATAAAACAATCCGCTCTTGCCAGAAGTTCATTTAAATCATCTTCACTTACATTCAGTACATTGTTTGCTTTTCCTAATATCACATTTTTCAGTAATGGATGCATTCTATATAAAATAATAAAATTTTCCGGAAGTTGAGCTGCTATTTTCTCAATATCAATTTCTTCATACCGTAATCCTTTTACTAAATTTCCACGAAATGTTGGTGCATATAAAACGACATATTTCCCTTTTAGCTGAGGATATCGATATTCTAATTTCTGACTTAATTTTTCACAATAATTTTTATCAAATAATAAATCTGAGCGTGGTGTACCCGTTACTTTAACTTGATTTTCATTAACACCAAATGCCTCTGCATAAACAGGTTTCCATTTTTCTGATGTGCACAAGATTGTATCATAATCTTTTATTTGATATTCTCTAGATATTTGGTTACCAAACTTTTTTACAGCTCCACACGCATGCCATATCTGAATGACATGTACACCTCTTCTTTTAAAATTTGAAATCACATAGTTATTGTCATTTATAATAACCACAGAACTTGTATTGATTGAAAATAGCTGATAAATACAGTTTAAAAAATACGAGAATTGCCCCCAAAGTGTTTTATGTATAGTAGTTAAGATATAATGAATATCATATCCGCCTTCATGCTTTAAAGCCTTATCTATTTGAGCAAAATCATAACATAAATTATCTGAAGTTAAAGTAACAAAAGTAACTTTATTCTTTTTTATTGGGAAAAAAGGTAATAATAATGAACAAATTTTTAAAACAAAATAAAGTATTTTTTTTTGTATCGACATCATTCCACCTCTTTCAAGTGTAAACCATTAATTAAATTTCTTGTATACGCTGATTTTTGAAAATCTGTAATTTGACTTATTTCTACAAAAGGCAATATCCGATGCATTTCTAACTGGTATGCTTTTTCAGATAACTTAAAGCCAAAGATTTTACAAACTTTTTCTTTTAGCGTCAATTGCATGCGCTTATCACTTACTAAGAAGCAAAGCTTATCATTGTATTTTCGTAATAAGTAACGCTGCAAAACTGGTGTAAAATCATTTCTATGAAATATAGCAACTCCTTTAGGATCATTGGCTACTCTATCAAGATCAGGCAATCCACTTTCATCAATTATTTTTTTCATAAAATACAAATGAACTGGTTCTTTTTCGTAATGACATTTTGAATCTTCTTTAAAAAATAAATCGTTAATAATTTTTGTATTGTTACTGCTATCCCACTTTAAGAATTTTCCTTTATAGCTATTAAATTTTTCTACATCAACAGGCTGATACGCATTAATATCATTTAAAAACAACTGAATATCTGAAAGTGAATAAGCTTTCGCAAATGGTAAATCTTCCGGTTGAATTTGCAGTCCTGTTTCATTCTGATATTTTTCTTTATCATGTAAGTCTAATAAAATTTTCTTTCCCGTTAAAGAATAATCAAATAAAACACTAGAGTAATCTGTAATGAGCGCATCACATGCATTTAAAAAATAATTATTATCCTCTAGTTCAGGAAATTTTTGAATATGTTTAAACCCTTTAATTTCAATTTTATCTTCTAAAAGAGAATGTAAATGAATAAACATAATTTGATTATCCCTTAATAATTCATCAATATGTTTCAAATAATGTAACATATCTTCTTCTATTTTTTTCATATCAATAGCATAGCTCGCACTCCCCTGCCATGTAGGCATATATGCAATTGCCTGCTTATCGTTAAAATTATATTTTTTTCGAATTTCCTGAGCAGATTTCTGATTAAAAAATATAGTATTTCTAGGATATCCTTGAACTATACTATTTCCACAATACAGTTTTTCTAAATTATAATCTTCAAACATACTTTTTTTAGTATATTCATTGGGAAACAACAAATGTGTAGAATGAAGAAAATTACGCTGCATATTGCTCATATCCTGAATAGCTAATTGTCTTTTTTTACCTAATGTTTTCATTGGGGTGCCATGCCAAGTATTTATATACTTTTGTCCTTCACGCAGTGCAAAATAAGGAGGCCAACTTACATTATTAACCAAAAACTTACTTGTAGCTAAAGCTTCTTGATAATCTTTACTGTAAATAATAACCAGCTTAGCTTTTATTCCATAATGATTTAATAGATTTTGATGTTCACTTATCTTATTTTTCTTTGTTGCTATAATGAGTTCATAATTCGAAGATGTATCTTGCAGTTCTTTCATCATTGCAAATGGAGAATCAGAAACAGTCGTACCATGAAATGATTCAAAAAGTACACGATTTTCTATCAAAGGTTTTGTTTTACACATTCTGGCATATGAAAATTCTGAAATATGTTCCCATTTTTTTATAAGATTCTTTGCTTTACTTATAAACATTATACATTTTTTCCCTATCTGCATTCCTTTATAGGGGATAAATCGATATATATTCCAAAACATTCTATATTTAATCAAATTTTTTCCTATCCTATTACCAAATTGTTCTTCAAAGAAAATTTTATTTGTTCTCCAATTTGGATATTTCTCATCTAAGAAATCAAATACTTTTTTAATCATTGCTTTTTTTAATTTTTGATTTGGACATTTAGGAAGATCCTGTAGTCGCATAATACTATGTTTGATTGAAACAAATTCCAGCATATCCATATGCTTTTTCATATCTTCATCATTCAAAAACTCATTTTGTATCATCTCTAACACATCAAATAAATGAAATAATTTCATTGAATATGATGACATATATGAACCTTGACGACTCAAAACATGGTAATAAAGTGCTTCATCAACTTTAACAATCTTATTCGCCTTTGAAATTGCTATCCAGGCAAAATACATATCTTCAAAAATAACACCTGTTGGAAAAGTTATACAATTATCAATTATAAATTCTCGACGAAAAAGTTTATGCCAAACATAGGAACTGTTTACTCTAAGCAATTCTGGTGCTTCTTTCATACTTTTATTAAAGAATTCCATTCGTCCAAATTGAAAAGGACGAAATGTTCCATTTTTCTCATTTAATCCATAATATGCACAAACTGAGATATCAGCATTTTGCTGATTTGCTTTCGTAAAAAGCTTTTCATACATTGTTTCATCTACAAAATCATCACTATCGACAAAGCCAAGATATTTCCCTTTAGCTTGTAAAATCCCCATATTGCGTGAATCAGCTACTCCACTATTATCTTTTTGGATAACAATAAATTGATCTGGATATTTTTTTTCAAATGATTTAGCAATATTCAAGCTATTATCTGTTGATCCATCATCAATAACAATAATTTCAATTTCATTCAATGTCTGATGTGCCAATGAATTCAAACATCGATGTAAATATTGTTCAACATTATAAATGGGAACAATTACACTTACAAGTGGTGTGTTCATCTTCTCATCCTTTCCATAGGGGAAAAGCCATACATAAACTGTATGGCTTATTCATTCCCTTTCATAACGATACTATATATTTGTTCTGATGCATTTCCATGCTCATATTCACAAAATTTTCTACGGAATTTCTGTAATGCCTCATCATATTTTTCTGATACCTCTGTTATGTTAACAACAGCATCAATGACTTCATCAGAAGTTTTTAATAAAGGACCTGGTGCTTCCGCAACAAAATCAAAATTAAAGCCACGCAATGTATCTCTGTAATCCTCTAAATCATATGTAAAGAATAACATTGGACGATTTAAAATAGCATAGTCAAACATAACGGATGAATAGTCTGTTATTACCATATCAGAAATTAAATACAGTTCTTCAACATAAGGATAAGTGCTAACATTAAAAATAAACTGATTATCAATTAAACTTTCATCCAAGCCGCGTACTGCGAATGGATGAATACGCAATAATAACACATATTCGTCTGAAATACTTTCCTTTAGTTTATCAACATCAATCTGCATATCAAATCGATTGCGTACACGCCATGTCGGTGCATATAAAATAACTTTTTTATTTGCAGGTATACCTAATTTAGATTTAATAGCATTAATATCACTCTCGTTATTTTTTGCAAATAAAACATCATTTCTTGGATAACCAGTACGCAAAAACTGCTTTTTAAATGCATAGCAACTTGCTGTAATTTTTGATGCTTTATCGCTTTGAACCACTAAATAATTCCAACGATCACATTTTTCAATGAATTTTCTTCTAGCTTCTTCTGTAGGCAATTCACCAGGAACATCCAATCCCAATGTTTTTAAAGGTGTTCCATGCATAGTTTGAATTTCAATTTGTCCTTTTCGTTTACGATAAGATTCATCAAAATTAACATTATTAACGAAATATTGACTACGAGCCATTACTTTATGATAAGCTAATGAATTTCTTCTTACAACTTTAGCATTTCCATCAATAGGTAACCTTTCATCATTAAGCGACCAAATACATTTATATTCTGGATGATGCTCATTCATATATTCATAGAAAGCTCGTGGATTACAATGATATTTTTGTCCCCACCATCCTTCAAATACAATCGTATTTTTTCTTATAGGCAGTAATCTAAACAATGGATATATAAACAATACAATAGCTTTTCTTCTTAATTTATTACTCTCATACCATTTCCAAACTCGATTAACTAATAAATAAGCATAACTCGAATCAACATTTTTTTCTGCCTTTATTTTATAAGAATAAGCCTTATCTTGTATCGTTTCTTCGTTTGAAATAAAATCTCCATAAACAGGTTCTTCAATTTCATTATTTCCTTCATGATATATCAAATACATCGTCCATTTATCAGCCATTAAGTTTTTGATAAACGCTTCATCCTTAAAATCAATTGTAAAACTGCAAATAGCCTTATTGTTTTTAAATTCAATATTCTCAACATTAACTTTAGGAGAAGTTAACTTATTGTTTTGTGATTTAAAGACTAAAGAAACAGTTTCCTCCATACGATTTATACCAAATACTGTAACTTTCAAATTAACTTTCAAATTATTTACAGTGTAATTTGTTAATACACTTTTATAAGTCGGAAAATCAATTATGGTACCTTCTCGATAAGAAATTCGCATAAGGCGGCCAGGTATTTGTTCATAGTAAGAAGTATGCAAGCAATCTATAAACATATTATTCTTATCATCATATTCTAAAGAATATGTATTAGATGATTCTAAAGCATTTAAATCAAATTTTGCATGAAAATGATATAAATTTTGATTTGTGTCATAAGCATAGTTCTTATTTGTTTTCGAATAAGTTATCTCTGGAATAATGACATTGTTTTGTCCAACTGCTTTTATCGCCACCTGTTTTCTTGCCATTCCTTTTAACAACAAGAAATTATCCTGCAGCGTACACTCTTCCGCAATAGCATCTAAATGCGTACATTCAAAACACAAGTCATAACCCAAATTATAAAACGGCAATATATTTATCCCTTGATTGTTTATAAATGAAGGTCTTGGATCATCACCCGCAACAGGACCGCCAACATAAAATACGCGTTCAAGCTCATCACGCTGATATAACAATTCCACTTTCAACTGACCATTGGCTATTTTTAAAATTTCCAAACGATTAAAATCGATTTCTATTTGATACCCTGACCAATTATAGTTGAAGAAAGCAAATTTTTTATTCTTTCGACTAGCTTTAAATCCATATTTACCACGAACACCTTTTGCCTTTTTGACTTTTAAAGGCAGAGGAATTTTTTCATTCGTATTAATATTAACTAAAGAAGCACTAAGTTTCTGTGATTCTTGCTTTGGACATGTTAATCGATTAATGAAATTAAAACCTTCTATTGTCAATACTTTGCCATCCCACTTTGCACTATGAACAGCACGTGTTTCTCTACATAAGTTAAACTCACGTGTCATATCATAGTACTCTTTTGGAAAGTAATCAAATGGAAAATTACCTATATACTTAATTCCATGTTTTTCTGTCACTTTTTTTACTTTTAAAGTGCGATAACATTCTTTCTCGTATTTCAATAGTTCAATCAACTTTTGTTTTTGATTATGCATTATCAAATAATATTTCATACGATCAATAGCTGGTAAATCCTTAAATGAATCTTCTCTAAAAGAAGGAAAATAATCTTGAATTATACCAAACAATTTATCCATATATTCTTCATCTGCATCAATCAACTCCTGAATGTAAAGTTTTAAATCTACTTCCATCCATTTATAGTCTTTCATGTATAATGCGCGCTCATCATTTACATGCTCTTGATAAAATGCATCAACCATTTTCATGATTTTAATACGATCTGTAAAGTTTCTTAACTCTTTTCGATTTTGTGTAATAGACTTATTTGCTCCATCTCGCGCTCTCCACAAATAAACAACTTGATTAATTATAGAAACAGAATTTGCATAAAAATGTAATGGCATTGTAACTGGAATATCTTCATATAAAATTTTCTCTGGAAACTTAAAATCATGTTTTTTCCAAAAAGAAAACTTAATTAATTTATTCCATGAAGTTGTATCATAAATAAGTTCTGGTGTTTCTAAAATTGTTGTGAAATCTTTTGCATTTAAAAACGCTTTACGATGTAATGCTGAGTTATACACTCTTGTAGAATTAAATCGTTTTACATCACCAACTACCATATCGTTTCCGGTTTCAACAGCTTTGTTGTACATTGCTTCATATGCATCATTTGGTACGACATCATCAGAATCAAGAAATACGATGTATTCTCCATTTACAAACTGTAAACCATAATTTCTTGCATTTCCTAAACCACCATTTTCTTTTAGATAATAAAAGAAATTATCATATTTTTCTGCATACCGTTTCGCAATGATTCCACTAATATCTGTTGATCCATCGTCCACCATGATAACCTCAAGACTGTCAATTGTCTGATTTACCATGGAATCTAAACATTCTTCTAAATATTCTGCTACATTGTAAATTGGAATAATTACACTAACTTTATAACTTGCTACCATGTTGACACCTCATGTTATTTCTTTAATTCTTCTTTTAGCTGTGTTGTACTTATACCTTCTGTTCTAGGTAAATATACAACCTCACAGTATTCTTTTAAGAAATCAAATTTACCTTTCCAATCATCACCCATGACAAAAACATCAACATCATATTTTTTTACATCTTCAATTTTCTGATCCCAGCTAGTTTCTAAAATAACTTTATCTACATATTTTATAGCTTCTACGATTGCCATTCTGTCTGTATCTTTAATTTTACAAACTTTCCCTTTTCCTAAATTAAATTCATCACTTGAAACCGCAACAATCAAATAATCTCCAAGTTCCTTTGCTCTTTTTAGAAGATTTAAATGTCCAATATGAAATAAATCAAAAGTTCCATATGTAATAACCGTTTTCATATATCTACCTATCCTTTAATTATCTTTTTTACTTTCTTCCATAAACCTTGTTTTTCCTCTTTTGGAAGAAGTCTTTTATTAAATTTTTCATCCAGCAATTTTTTCTTCTCCTTATCAGATAAAGAGTTTAATTTATCAACATATTCCGAATAATGATCACATACCTCATTAACTGGTCCCATTTCTACTAGCTTTCCACCTTCAATCCAAAGTCCTGTTTTACAAAACTCTCTAACTTGAGGCAAAGAATGAGATACAAACAAAATCGTCTTATTTTTTTCATCTCGTAATTTTTTCATTCGATTCATACATTTCTTCGCAAAACCTTTATCTCCTACAGATAAAGCTTCATCCACAATAAAAATATCAGGATCAAGCGCTAAAGAAATAGAAAATCCTAATCGTGATTTCATACCACTTGAATATTTCTTTACCGGCTGATACAGAAAATCCCCTAACTCTGCAAATTCAATAACATCATTTGTAATTTCTTTGATTTTTTTCTTACTTAATCCCATCAAAGCACCTTTTACATTAATATTTTCTAATCCTGTCAACTGCTGATTTAATCCTGTATTAATAGAAATTAGAGCTTGTTCTCCATGAATTGTTAAATTTCCTTCATCTATATCAGATATTCCGGACAAAACAACAGATAACGTTGATTTACCTGAACCATTCGTTCCTAGAATACCAACAACATCTCCTTTTTCTATTTTCAAATTAATATCTTTTAAAGCATAAAAACGTTCGTCTCCCTGCTTGCTTTGATTATCTTTTTTCTTTAATTTATAAATTTTTGACACATGCTCCATTTCCACAGCATATTCAATATGACTCTTTTCTGACATTTACATCACCAACCTAAATCAAATCAATAAACTTACGTTTAAACTTGTACATTAACATACATCCAATCGTAAATAAAATTAATACAACTACCCAAAAATATAAAGTTTGTGCAGGATGATCTAGAAATGTTTTTCCATAGAAAACAGATTCTCTATAACCATTTACAATATAGTATATAGGATTTAGTTTAATCACTTTATTTAACAGTTCATAAAAAGGTACTGTTTTATCAAAATGACATTCCCAAATAACCGGAGAAAAATACATTAACATTCGCATTAAAGAAGTAATTAGTTTTCTTATATCTCTCCAAAGCATTGTTAAAACAGATAAAATTAATGATATAGCTTCTACTAAAACAAAAGCGCATAAAGAATAGTAAATCAAGCCTAGCCAATAAATATTTGGAAAATAACCACATATAGCCAAAGTTACAAATGTTATGATCAGCATACAAAAATGATTAAAAAATTCTTTTACACAAATCGTTGCTGGTAATACACTTACTGGAAACTTCATTTTTGTAATTACATTCGTCTTAGAAAAAATTGCACTGCATCCATTTTGAATACAAGGCTGAATAAACCACCATGCTGCATAACCAACAACAAGCCATGGAAGATAGCCAATTCCTCCTACTGGTTTTTTATGCCATGCAATACCAAAGATTAACCAATAGGTAAATACTTGTATAGCTGGAGATGCAAAGTTCCAAAAAAGACCAAACTTTGAATCTCTCATATCCGCAAGAAGTTCATATCTTGCAATACAAAAAATTCTATATACATTTGTTAAATTTTCTCTCAATACATAAGCGATACTCTTAAACATAAGTACCTCCTTTTCCACATAACATATCTATTGTATTATACAACAAAAAGACCAGATTACTATATATTTTTTTATTTTTAAGTTTTTTTTAAGAATCCATATACACACTATTTAAACCAAAACATAAAATAAAAAGTCAAAAACTGGTTAGATACTTATATAAAGACCTCCAGATTATTTGACTCAAAATATCAATTCATAATTTTATTTCTCATTTTTAAATACGAAAAATTTACTAAACAAATAATTCAATATAGTTACTACAACTTGAACAACAACTTTGGCAATTAAATCATTTGTATGAAGCAGGGATACCATTACAAACATAATAAGCATATCAATCAACAAAGTGGCTACTCTTGAACCCACAAATGATATACATTCTTTTTTTATATACGAAAAATGAAAATTATGATTTTGAAATACCCATATTTTATTAGTTATATAGGCAAATGCTACTGCACATACCCATGATAAAAAGTTACTGACTAAATAATTTATACTGCATATATAAGAAAATAGAAAATAACTTAGAAAACTAACAACTGTCGTCATTCCTCCTACAATTAGATATACAATGATTTCCCTATATTTTATAAACATTTTCTTCAATTCAAATTCTTTTTCCACTTATACCACATCCTTTTAAAAAGCAGAGTAATTCTATCACATAATGAAATTATATGTAAATAATAATTCATATAATAATGCTGCTTTATAATCTAATTTAATATCTTATAAAATGATTAATAACCTTCCATCATTTCATATTTTTATAATCAATCTTATTTCTCTGTACAAAAAGTGGACGATGTTTTGCCTCTAAATATGTTCTTGCAAGGTATTCTCCCATAATACCTACACAAAAAAGCTGTATACCCCCAATCAATAGAATTAAACAAATAACCGTTGCATAACCAGGTATTTCTATTTTCATCAAAACCTTTTCCATAATTACCACAAATAGATACACAAATGAAACAAAAGAGCACAAAATTCCAAGCATCGTTGCAAGACGTAAAGGTGCAGTTGTAAAAGATACAAATCCTTCAATTGCATATTTCATCAATTTCCAAAATGACCAGCTTGATTTTCCATTTGCTCGATCATGTACATCATATGGCATATAGTAAGTATGAAATCCTACCCATGAAAAAATACCTTTTGAAAATCGATTATTTTCTGGCAAGGAAAGAATTGCTTCCACCATAGAACGTCTCAACAATCGAAAATCACTTGCTCCATCTACAAATTCTACCTGTGAGATTTTATTTATCAAATGATAAAATGTCTTTTTAAAACTACGTAATATTTTTCCTTCTAAGCGTTCTTTTTGATACGCTGCCACACTATCCCACTCCTCGCTTTTATCCAATATTTCCATCATAGATAAAGCATAGGCAGGATCTTGCTGCAGATCAGCATCAATAATTAATGCATACTCTCCAATAGATTCCTTTAATCCTGCATACATAGCACTCTCTTTTCCAAAATTACGAGAAAAATTAAGAACAGTTATATTCGATTCTTTATGTAATTGTGCTAACTGCTTCAACACCTCATAAGTCTGATCACTGCTTCCATCATTTATAAAAATGTATTCATATTCAAAATTATGATCAGCAAACACTTCTTTTACTCGCTCGTAAAATAACTCTACATTTTTTTCTTCATTATAACAAGGTATTATCATAGACAGCTTCATAGTTTTTCCCTCCTTGCTTTTTTTAAAATCCATATACACAAAAGAATTACAACACTTCCTCCACTTACCACAATACCTTCCCATTTCCCTGGCAAGTGATATCGTATTTCCACCATATGATGTCCTTTCGTAATTTTAGCTCCTAAAAAAGCCATATTTACCTTTTCTACCTGTACTTTTTGCTTATCAATATAAATTTCAAATCCTTTTTGAAAAGGAATTGATGTTACAAAATATCCATCTTTTTTTACTTGTATATCTCCTGACAATACATTATGTTCCCATTTAGCATTATGCAAAGGTTCAATATTTTTCTTTCTTTTCTTTAATACGCCTGCATCCGCAATATAACATTTAATATTCCTTAAAGAATAGTTTCCCTCAGAAAAAGAAAACGTTATATCCTTCAATTCTTTATTAGAACTTAAGACATATTCAAAATCTGCTTTTCCACTTCGATACATATCTGAAGTCGAGTTTATGCGATTCATAATCCCATTTATAGAAATTACTGTATGTTTTTTATTTTCAAAGGCAATATCCTCTACATCAAATCTTATGATAAAAAACTGATTCTTTTCTAATGGCTTCTTAAGCCTTAACTTCATTTTCCCATTTTTCTTATTATTAATACGAACCCCATTATGCTCTTTTGTTATATTTAATGTTTCTGTTTTATCTACGATATCAAATTGTGGTTTTACCTTTTGTACAGATAAAGACAGTTTTTTATTTGCTATCGCTTCTTCTACTATTGTGTTTTGATATAGTGCTTCTATTGAATAAGGATAAGATAAATTTTCAAACTGCTCTTTAGAAAGCATATCATAAGAAACATATGCAATAGGCAATACCTCTTTATTTTCTTCAATAAATCCATCTTCTTTTTTTGCTATTTTCTTATATCCATATTCCGTCTCTTTGTTTTTTCCATAATCATATAAATAACGAATTCCCATAAAACCATTAAAATAAGGATTTGATACACTTGGAATCATCACATGATTTCCACTTTTCATAGGTTGCTTCATGATATTATAATAAAAATCACGATAAAAAAGATTACTGTTAGAAGAATACTGTGTGGTTTTCCATTGACGTAAATCTTCGACTCGATTTACACCATAAAGAGTAAACGCATCATCAAATCGATATAGTTCATTGTTAGAATCTAAAGTATTCTGTATTAGTTCACTTTTTTCTTTGTGGTGTACCCTTGAAAGCAGTGCTTTATCTGCATAATCCTCTTGAAGATTTATGTTTACATTTAGTATAAATGGAACAAGTAAATATAGGCATAAAAGAGGCTTCCAGTTCTTTTTACGTAAGATAAAAAGAAGAAATAATAGAAAGAAAAAATCTATCAGAAATCCAATTTGATATAGTTTCCTATTAAAAAAGAATACTTGTAAAAAACAAAAGACAACACTCCATCTAGAAATATGTATTTTATTATCTTGCCAAGCCTGCAACATATTTCCAACCATGAGACATACCAAAGGAATAAATGGTATTAAAGATTTTGCACGTATATATTGAAATCCATTTAATATATACTGAAACAAAGGCACACATAGTATTATCAGCAACAGCCATCCCAACACACATTGTGCTTTTTCTTTTTTTGTGATTCCCTGTAAGACACCAAGTAAACCAATAGATGTTAAACCAAGTGTATAGCTACTATATAAAACAGAAGAAAAGCCCTCTTTTGGAATAAACAAATCGATATAAGAAGGATGCTGCAAAGAAGGTCTGGTTTGTAACAGCATTGCATAAGCAGTAGGAATAAGAAAGAAAGCTGACAATCCAATTCCCAGCAACAACCATCCAAGAAATTTAAAATAATCTATAATAAACGCTTTCCATGTTTTCTTTGGAAAGTTTTTCATCCATACATAAATTCCATATACAGCAATAACTGCCAAACCTGCTACACTGTAAAAATAAGAACACAAAATCATGAAAAACACGCCAAAAACAAGCAATCCTGTTTTTCTTTTTTCAAAATAACTGTCTACTCCCATCAATCCCATAAGCAACCCTGGGAAATAGCACATAAACATAATATGACGATGACTATGAAATATAATAGGGCTGCTTAACACAAATAAACAAGAGACAAACAATAATATCCACGTAGATGAAACTTTGGATTTCATCCAGCTATAAAATAATTGAACGGATAAAAGCACATATATTATGGAAAAAAAGACTGTACAATATTCCATAGAAATATTTGGTAAAAAATAAGAAAGCAATACATCTGGTCTCATTACACCATAATATGTGAACTGTGCAAAATTTTGCCCAGCACCAAGATTCATAGAAAATTCCGGAAACAGACTTCCAGTTTCATAAAACAATTTTCGGAAATAATCTGGAAATGCCACATGCTGCGATACCCAATCTACTTTTGATCCATATACCTCAAAAGAAATTATTAAAAATAATATAATACTCAACGGTATAAGAATCAATAATAAACGCTGTACCCATTCTTTCTTCAGATACTTCATTTTCATTTTCTTTCTCCTTTTTCATCACTTACTATTCCAGTCTTGAAAAGTAATTAATTTTTCATAAGGAATCATATGTTCAAATAGATGATATGCACGTGCTTGTGAAGGGTACATGTTCTCCATTATATTTTGTTTTGTTCTAATTTCCTGCTCATTTAAAGTTTCTACAATTCCCTTAGATTTCAATTCATCCTTTTTATAATAATGAGCAAAATAATATAAATTTTTTGTTAAATCTTTTTTCTTGCATTCTTTTGTTACAATTTGGTTTGTCATTTTATGATGTATATGCCCATACTCCCCTTCTGGATTGTGTGTAACAATTTTATTCCATTTCTTATATCCTAAAATATAATCTATATCTTTCTTTATACTTGCTTTTTCTTTTTTCCAATCACTTTTTACACCTTTGGGATTGTCTGGATAATTTAAAATAATTCCATAATCCTTTGTTTCTTCCATTACCTTTTCAAATTCTTTTTTTCTAATTTTATTATCTCCATTCGTTATACAAATAACCAAATAATTTTCTTTTAAAAGCTGTTCTCCTCCCCATAGAGTTTCATCATCAGGATGAGCTACGATCATCACATTATCTATAGAAGATATTTTCTCTTCATCAATTTTTAAATGCTGATTCTCGACCTTTTCCTTCTCTAAGCGTATCTTTTGTAAGTTTGTTTGGGATTCAATCTGTTTATCTGAGTATAACTTAAATATATAAAATGAGGTCAAAACTACAACAAGCAACATAGTGATTACTGCAATTTTTCCAAATATAAAATTCTTTCTTTTCTTCATTTTCATCACCTGTGTTTATTCTAGCATACCCAAACATACATAAATCTAAATATATATAAAGCATTATAAACACTTTCTTAATGTATTATAAATATCATCTTTATAAATAAAAAAACATGCGGATATTACTCCACATGTCCTATTTTTAAACTAGAAAACCATTTCTGGTTTTAAATCTCTAGTCATCAATTGTTTTGCAGATTCTCTTGCATTTTTATTTTCAAATAACACTGCATAAATCTCATTTACGATTGGCATATCAATACCAAGTTCTCTTGCCTTTTCATGAACTGCTTTCGCTGTTCGAACACCTTCTACCGTTTTCGTATTTGTTTCCCAGAAAATTTTCGCAGTACCTGCTTTTCCAATTTCATAACCTGCCTGGAAATTACGAGAATGCTGACTTGTACAAGTAACAATTAAATCTCCAATTCCAGTCATACCCATGAAAGTCTCTTTCTTTCCACCCATAGCAACACCAAAACGCGTCATTTCCATTAATCCACGTGTCATCAATGCTGCCCTTGTATTATCTCCATA